>NZ_JAMQCO010000001.1 GCF_023702225.1 Aureimonas altamirensis
CGGCGGGGCGGTTTCGTCCGCGCTTCCGCCCCCTCGCCCGGCACGGCCGCGCAAGCGCGCCCTGTGCCCGTACGGCAACAGCCTGCCGCAATTACGCCGGAATTCGAACTCGGCAACGCAACTATAAGTTGATCGTCCTATTCTTATCCCTCACGGGGCGCGCATGCCCCTTCCATGGGGGATCTCCGATGAAAAGTCTTCGCCTTGCCGGGGCCGTTCTGGTTTCGCTTGCCGCCCTCGGCAGCGCCCTTCCCGCCGCCGCACAGACCACCCGTTACTACGATCATACCGAGCAGCGCTGGGTGCAGGGCGCGCGCGAAACCCGCGCCATGCCCGCGCCGGACAAGCGCTTCGCGCGCACGCCGGTGCTGATCACCACGCGCGAGAAGGTCGGCACGATCATCATCGATACCGACCGCAAGTTCCTCTACCACGTCCATGCCGACGGCAAGGCCACCCGCTACGGCGTGGGCGTCGGCAAGGAAGGGTTTTCCTGGGGCGGCGCGATGAGCGTCGGCCGCAAGGCCGAGTGGCCGGGCTGGACGCCCCCTGCCCGCATGCGCGAGCGCGAGCGCGCCAAGGGCCGCATCCTGCCGGCCTACATGGAGGGCGGGCCCAACAACCCTTTGGGCGCGCGGGCGCTGTACCTGTATCGCGGCGGCAAGGATTCGCTGTTCCGCATCCACGGCACCAACCAGCCCTGGACCATCGGCCAGAACATGTCGTCCGGCTGCATCCGCATGATGAACGAGGATGTCACCCATCTGTACGAGAACGTATCGCCCGGCACCAAGGTGGTGGTGATCGGCCCCGGCGGCGCGGGCCGCGACCGCATCTACACCGAAAACGCCGTGGGCCGGTACAAGCAGCCCGGCTTCCTCGCCAACATCTTCGGCGGCTGACCGCCCGCAGGGAAGGCGGCGGGGGCTACTCCGCCGCCTCCGCCATCGGCTGGCCTGCCAGCTTTTGCGGCCGCGCGCCGCCATAGGCCCAATCCAGCAATTCCACCGTATGCAGGATCGGGACGCCCGTGCCCGATCCGATCTGCGTCATGCAGCCGATATTTCCGGTTGCTATGAGATCCGGCCCGACGCTTTCGATATTGCGCACCTTGCGCTCGCGCAGCCGCGCCGAAATCTCCGGCTGGAGCATGTTGTAGGTGCCGGCCGATCCGCAGCACAGATGCCCCTCGGGCACGTCGCGCACGGTAAAGCCCGCCCTGGCCAGCAGTTCCTTCGGCGCCCTGGTGATGCGCTGCCCGTGCTGCATGGAACAGGCGGAGTGATAGGCCACCACGGCGCCGCCGGGGTTGGCCGGGGCCGGCAGGTCCAGCGTCGCCAGAAACTCGGTCACGTCCTTCGCCAGCGCCGAAACGGCCTTGGCCTTGTCGGCATAGGCCGGGTCCAGCCGCAGCATATGGCCGTAATCCTTGATGGTCGTGCCGCAGCCGGATGTGGTGACGATGATTGCGTCCAGCCCGCCCTCGTCCATCGCACGCGTCCACGCGTCCACATTGCGGCGGGCGGAGTCCAGCGCCTCTTCCTCGCGCCCCATATGGTGGGTCAGCGAGCCGCAGCAGCCCTCGCCGCGCGGGATCACCACCTCGACGCCCAGCCGGTTCAGGAGGCGCGTGGCGGCGCCGTTGATGCCGGGATCCAGCACGGATTGCGCGCAGCCGGACAGCAGCGCCACCCGCTTGCCATGCGCCGGGCCGGCGGTCGCGCCCTCTGCCCTCATGCCGGGGCCATGGCCGCGCGCGGCGGCCGGCACGGATTGCGGCGCAAGGCGCAGCATGGCGGCCAGCGGCCGCAGCGGCCCGGCCTTGTCCAGCAAGGGGGCGAAGGGCCGGCCGAGGGCTGCCAGCTTCAGCGCGGCGCGGAAACGCGCCGGATAGGGCAGCACCTTGGCCAGCATGGCGCGGATGAGCCTGTCGGGCAGCGGGCGGGTGTAGGTTTCCTCGATATGGGCGCGGGCATGGTCCACCAGATGCATGTAGTTGACGCCCGAAGGGCACGTCGTCATGCAGGACAGGCAGGACAGGCATCGGTCGATATGGGTGACGACCTGGGTATCGGCGGGCCGGCCGTTTTCCAGCATGTCCTTGATGAGGTAGATGCGCCCGCGCGGGCTGTCGAGCTCGTTCCCCAGCGTGACATAGGTGGGGCATGTCGCGGTGCAGAAGCCGCAATGCACGCATTTGCGGATGATCTCTTCCGAATGCGCGACATCGGGGTCTGCAAGCTGCGCCAGGGGAAAATGTGTCTGCATGGCGTCAGCCCATCCTGCCGGGGTTGAGAATTCCTTGCGGGTCGAACTGGGCGCGCAGCCGTTGCGACAGTGCCGCAAGCGCCGGCGGCTGCGGCTGGAAGACGGGGGTGGACAGGCGCTCGTCCAGCCCGGCCCGCACCAGCGTCGCGTGGCCGCCGCCATGCTGCGCGACCACGGCGCGGATACGCTCCGCCTCCACCCCATGCTCGAGCCGCAGGAAGATCAGCCCGCACTGCCAGTCGTAGAGCGCGTCGGCCGCCATGTGCATGCGCAGCGCCATGACGATCTCCGGCCCGCGCGTCGGCGTGACGGACAGCCGCCACACCGCGCGGTGGTCGGGCCCGGCAAAGGGCGCGACGTCGCGCACCTGCCGCCACAGCAGCCGGGATTCGTCCCGCTCCAGCCGCTCCACCGGACCGACGCGCTCCATCGCCGCGGCCAGATGTCCGGCCCGCGCGGCGACGGACGGGCCGAAGCCCTCCAGCCGCACCAATGTCGCCGCCTGTTTGCCGAAGCGCCCGTCCAGCACGCCGGCCGCGACGCCGTAGGGCAGATGCGCCGCGCCGGATGCCTCGGCGGACGAGCCCATGGCCGCCGACAGAGCGCCCGCGGCCTCGTCGTCCTGCAGGTTGCGCAGGACCAGCGTCGTCTCGGTTTCCGCGTCCGGCATCACCTTGATGGTGATGTCGGTCAGGATGGACAGCGTGCCCCAGGCCCCCGTCATGCCCTTCGACAAATCGTAGCCCGTCACGTTCTTCACCACCCGCCCGCCGGCGCGGTAGATCTCGCCCCGGCCGGAAACGGCGGCTATCCCCAGTATATGGTCGCGTGCCGCGCCCTGCTTGATGCGGCGCGGGCCCGACAGGTTGCACGAGATGGCGCCGCCGAGCGTGCCCTGCCCCGCCGGCTGGCCGAGAAGCGGCCCGTAATCGATGGGCTCGAACTCCAGTCGCTGCCCCCGCGCCTGCAGCGCGGCCTCGATCTCGGCCATGGGCGTGCCGGCACGGGCCGACAGCACCAGCTCTTCCGGCTCGTAGAGGGTGATGCCGGAAAGCCCGGCCGTGGACAGCGTGGCCGCCGCCTGCACCGGCTTGCCGATGGCGGCCTTGCTGCCCGTGCCTTCGACCGCCAGCGGCGCAGAGTCGGCCAGCGCGGCCTGCACGGCATCGCGCACGCCTTCTGCCGTGTCGGGACGGATGATCCTGCTTTGGGTGTTCGGCATGGTCTTCGTCAAAATCTCGGCAGGTCCGGAAAGGGCACCTGGCCCCGGTGCACATGCATGCGGCCCAGTTCGGCGCAGCGGTGCAGCACCGGAAACACCTTGCCGGGGTTGAGGAGATGCTTGTCGTCGAAGGCGCATTTGACGCGCTGCTGGTGGCGCAGATCATCCTCGCCGAACATTTCGGGCATCAGGTCGCGCTTTTCGATGCCCACGCCATGCTCTCCCGTCAGGACGCCGCCCACCTCCACGCAAAGGCGCAGGATGTCGGCGCCGAAATCCTCGGCGCGCTGCAGCTCGTCGTCCTTCGATGCGTCGTACAGGATCAGCGGGTGCAGGTTGCCGTCGCCGGCATGGAACACGTTGGCGACGCGCAGCCGGTATTTTTCCGAAAGCGCCTTCATGCCGGCCAGCACGCGCGGCAGTTCCTTGCGCGGAATGGTGCCATCCATGCACAGATAGTCGGGCGAGATGCGCCCGACGGCTGGGAAGGCCGCCTTGCGCCCGGCCCAGAAGGCCGCGCGCTCTTCCGCCGATTGCGACACGCGCGCCGTGGTGGCCCCGTTGGCGCGGGCGATGGCCTCCACCTCCTGCAGAAGGTGGGTGCATTCCGCCTCGGGGCCGTCCAGCTCCACGATCAGCAGCGCCTCGACGTCCAGCGGGTAGCCGGCATGGACGAAATCTTCCGCCGCGTGGATGGCCGGCCTGTCCATCATCTCCATGCCGCCGGGGATGATGCCCTTGGCGATGATCGCGGCCACGGCGGCGCCCGCCTCCTCGCTGGTCGGAAAGCCGATCAGCACGGCGCGCGCCGTCTCGGGCGCCTGCAAAATCCGCACGGTGACTTCCGTCACTACGCCCAAAAGGCCCTCGGAGCCCGTCATCAGGCCGATCAGGTCGTAGCCTTCGCTGTCGAGATGCTTGCCGCCGAGGCGGATGACCTCGCCCTCGATGGTCACGAACTCGACGCCGAGCAGGTTGTTGGCGGTGAGCCCGTATTTCAGGCAATGCACGCCGCCCGAATTCTCGGCCACGTTGCCGCCGATGGAACAGGCGATCTGCGAGGACGGGTCCGGCGCGTAGTAGAAGCCGGCATGCTCCACCGCGCGCGTGATGCCGAGGTTGGTGACGCCCGGCTGCACGACGGCGCAGCGATTGTCGAAATCCACTTCCAGGATGCGGTTGAACCGCGACAGAACCAGCAGCACGCCGTCTTCCAGCGGCAGCGCCCCGCCCGACAGCGAGGTGCCGGAGCCGCGCGGCACCACCTTGATGCCCTCGGCGTGGCAATATTTCAGCACCGCGGCCACCTGCTCTACAGTCTCCGGCAGCACCACGACCAGCGGAAGCTGGCGATAGGCGGTCAGCGCGTCCGTCTCGAAAACGCGCATCTCGTTGGTCGCGTCGACGACGCCCTCGCCGGGCACGATGGCGCGCAATGCGGCCACGATGGCCTCCCGTCGCGACAGAACCTCCCGGTCCGGCTTCGGCATGGCTATGGTCATGACGCTCCCGGCCTCCCATCTCATCACTACCCTGGAATGCAACTAAAGAAAGACCGCGGGCAAGTCCACGCCCGCCCCGGTGCCAAGCATGTGAGGAAGCGCAAGGGAAAGCAGCCATGAAGACGACACGCAACGGAACGGACATCGAGGTTATCGTCGGCGACATCACGCAACTGGCGGTCGATGCCATTGTCAATGCGGCGAATGAAAGCCTGCTGGGAGGCGGCGGCGTGGACGGCGCCATCCATCGCGCCGCCGGGCCGGAGCTTCTGGAAGAATGCCGCAGCATCGGCGGCTGCCCCACGGGAGAGGCCCGCATCACCTTCGGCTACCGCCTGCCGGCCCGCCGCGTCATCCATACCGTGGGGCCGGTGTGGCATGGCGGAGGGCGCGGCGAGCCGCAGCTTCTGTCCGACGCCTATCGCAACTCCTTCACGCTCGCCCGGCAGAACGGGGTGCGCAGCATCGCGTTTCCGTCCATCTCCACGGGCGTCTACGGCTATCCCAAAAGCGAAGCCGCCGGGATCGCGGTCCGGGCATGCCTGGACGCGGCCGATGGCGGCGGCTTCACGCGCATCGTGCTGTGCGCGTTTTCCACGGCGGACGCCGCGATCCTGAGTGCGGCACTGGTGGCAGGAACGGGCGGGGTGGATACCCGTTCCTGATCCGAAGGATCAAGTTCCAAGGGAGAGCGTCATGAGCGAGGTCAATCGCGTAGACCGCGAGATGGAAGAGGAGAACCGTTTCCGCAGCGACAAGGTGGAACGTGAAAAGTCGTCGAAAAAAAGGAATGATCAGGACGCATGTCTGGACGAAGCCTTAGATGACACTTTTCCGGCATCCGACCCCGTCCCACCCAAGACCATCGAGTGACCCGGCGCAGGCAAGGTCACCGGGGCGGGGCAACGCCCCGCCACGATGGATGATCAGTTCTGGACGGCCATCACCGACCCGCCGTCGACGCGCAGATTGGCGCCGTTGATGAAGGAGGCCCGGTCCGACACGAGAAGCGCGATGGCGGCCGCCACCTCTTCGGGCTTGCCGCGCCGCTTCTGCACGATGCCGGGCCGCTCTTCGTCCAGGAAAGAGCGTACCGCCTCGTCGAACGAGATGTTCATCTCTTCCGCGCGCTTCTTCATCATGCCGTCCGTCATCGGCGTCTCGATGAAGGCGGGCGCGACCGTGTTGCACAAGACCCCGCTTTCGGCCTCGCGGTAGGACAGGCCCTTCATGAAGGCTCCCAGCGCGGCCTTGGCCGAGTTGTAGGTGGCTTCCTCCCAATAGGGCTGCACTACGTTCTCCGAGGTTATGCACACGAACCGGCCCCATCCGCCCTGGCGCATCTGCGGAATCGCCGCGCGGGCGATGCGGACGGCGGACATGAAATCGATTGCCCAGGCCTCCTGGTATTCTTCGTCCGTCACTTCCAGCGGATCGCCCTTGCCCCCGGTGATGCCGGACGTGTGGACGACGATGTCGACCGTGCCGAATGTCTCGATCGTCCGCTGCACGAGCGCGTTCACGTCATTCTGGCTGGTCACGTCGGCCGCGACGGCCAGGGTGTCGCCGCCAAGGATCGCGGCCGCTTCGTCGACATCCGATTGTTGCTTGTCGGAAAGGACCAGCTTGACCCCTTCGTCCGCCAGAAGTTTCGCCGTGGCGAAACCGATGCCGCCCGAGCCGCCGGTGATGATGGCGACGCGCCCATTGATTCCGAGGTCCATTGAAGTCCGTCTCCTTGAGGCTCGACCGTGATGGCGGCTGCGTTTGCGATTGAACCGGTTCCAAAGCAGCCCTTATGTGCGCATGGAAACGAGACGGGCGGCGATTCGGTTTCTGCCTGCGACAAGTGTTCTGGAGGCCGCCATGCCGGACTATGATTTCAGCGCCCCGCGCCTTCATGTCGAGGACGCCCTCGCCGAAGGGGCGACGCTGGCCGCGACGCCGGAACAGGCCAACTACCTGATGAACGTCATGCGGCTGGGCGCCGGCGACGCGGTACTGCTGTTCAACGGGCGCGACGGCGAATGGCTGGCCGGGCTGGCCCCCGTTTCGAAAAAGCGGCTCGATCTGGCCGTGCAGCGGATGACCCGGCCACAGACGCCGGCGCCCGACCTTCATTATCTCTTCGCGCCACTGAAGAGCGCGCGCCTGGACTACATGGTGCAGAAGGCGGTGGAGATGGGCGCCGGAGTCTTGCAGCCGGTGATGACGCAGCATTGCCAGGCGCCGCGCATCAAGCTCGACCGCATGCGCGCCAACGCGGTCGAGGCGGCAGAGCAATGCGGCATCCTGTCCATCGCAGAGTGCCGCGACATGGTACGGCTGAACCGGCTTCTGGACGGCTGGGACGCCGGCCGGCAGCTCATCTTCTGCGACGAGCGGGCCGTTGAAGCCGCCGTGCTGGATATCCTGTCGCCGCTGGCCGGCAGGCCGCTTGCATTGCTGATCGGCCCCGAAGGCGGCTTCTCGGCCGACGAGCGCTCGATGCTGACTGAGCTGCCCTTCGTAACGGCGATCCCCCTCGGCCCGCGCATCCTGCGCGCCGATACGGCGGCCGTCGCGGCGATGGCCGTGGTCCAGGCGGCAGCGGGCGACTGGCGCGCATAATGCCGACCGGTTGCGATCGGTACTTGCATGAGGGCCGGTCCGGGCAATAGAGCGTTTCCATATGAGTAGGAAACGCTCTAGACAGCCTGAGTGACTATCGACCGCCTGCGGCGGACAGCGGACTGGAAAGCCATGGCGCGCGACACGACCGATTTGACGCCGATCGACAGCGTCGACGACCTGACCCTCTACATGAAGGGCGGGGAAAAGCCGAAGGCGCAATTCCGCATCGGGACCGAGCACGAGAAATTCGGCTTCTATGCCGATACGCTGGAGCCCGTTCCATATGAAGGGGAGCGCGGCATAAGGCGCCTACTGGAGGGGATGCGGCAGCTGTCCGGCTGGGAGGCCATCACCGACGACGGTCGCATCATCGGTCTTGCCGGCGCGTCCGGCCAGGGCGCGATCTCACTGGAGCCGGGCGGCCAGTTCGAGCTTTCCGGCGCGCCGCTGGAAACCATCCACCAGACCTGCCGCGAATCCAATGCCCATCTGTCGGATGTGCGCAAGGTGGCGAAGGATATCGGCATCGAGTTCCTAGGCATGGGGTCCAGCCCCCTGTGGACGCTGGCACAAACGCCGATCATGCCGAAATCGCGCTACGACATCATGCGCAACTACATGCCGAAGGTGGGCACGCGCGGTCTGGACATGATGTTCCGCACCTGCACCATCCAGGTCAATCTGGACTTCGCCGACGAAGCCGACATGCGCCGCAAGATGCAGATCGGCATGAAACTGCAACCCGTCTCTACCGCGCTCTTCGCCAACTCGCCCTTCACCGAAGGCAAGCCGAACGGCCTCGTCTCGTGGCGTTCGGACGTCTGGCGCGATGTGGACAACCAGCGCTCGGGCCTGCTGCCGTTCGTCTTCGAGCCCGGCTTCACCTACCGCGACTACGTGGAATGGGCGCTCGACGTGCCCATGTATTTCGTGATGCGCGACGGCGTCTACCACGACGCCACGGACATCACTTTCCGGCAGTTCCTGGACGGAGCCTTCAAGGGCCGCGTCGCGGACGCGACGCCGAACATGGGGGACTGGACCAACCATCTGTCCACCCTCTTCCCGGATGTAAGGCTGAAGCGTTTCATCGAGATGCGCGGGGCCGACGGCGGCCCCTGGCGCCGCATCTGTGCCCTGCCGGCGCTGTGGGTGGGCCTTCTCTACGACGAAGCCGCGATGGCCGAGGCGGAGGCGCTCTGCGCCGACTGGACCTTCGAGGAAGTCTCGGCAATGCGGGAGGCGGTGCCGGCAACCGGCTTTGCGACGCGCTTCCGCGACGGCAGCGTGCTGGAACTGTCGCGCGCGGTGGTGGCCATCGCGCGCAAGGGCCTCAAGGCCCGCGCCCGGATGAACGAGGAAGGCAACGACGAAAGCCACTTCCTTGCGCCGCTGGAGGAAGTGGTGGCGCGCGGCACCACCTCGGCCGAGGAGCTGGTGCGCCTCTACGAGACGCAGTGGAACCGCTCCATGGCCAAGGTTTTCGCTCATTTGACCTATTGAACGCGCTTGCCTCTTGGCAGCGATGACGTTTGGCCCCATGCTTGTCGGCCAATGAGCGGAAAAGGACCATGAACGGTTTTGCCGACTGGCTTGCGGCCACGGCCCAGATGCAACAGGCGATGCAAGGGCTTCAGGCGCAGTTTCGCCTGAGCGAGCACGAGATGCGCGAGGCGACGGATGCCCTCGCCCCCGCCTTTCTGCTGGGCCTTCGCCGACTGCAGGCCAACCAGGCCGCATTCGCCGACATGATGGCGAAGGTTTCCCTGCTGCCGGCGGACAGTCGCGCCGCGGGCAGCACGGCCATGAAGGGCCTGTTCGGACCGGCCGGGCTTGCCGACGCGGTGGCGCGCCAGGCCTCGATGGT
This sequence comes from Aureimonas altamirensis, assembly GCF_023702225.1. Classification (GTDB taxonomy): domain Bacteria; phylum Pseudomonadota; class Alphaproteobacteria; order Rhizobiales; family Rhizobiaceae; genus Aureimonas; species Aureimonas altamirensis_B. The sequence continues at coordinate 9,473 of NZ_JAMQCO010000001.1, forward strand.
CAGCGGGCTGGCGCCCGACACGCTGATGAAGATGATGCCGACCCTGTCCGCCATGACGCTCGAGGCGTTCATGCACAATGCCGGCGGCCGGCCCGATCGTCAGCCCCTGCCCTCCGATACCGCCGGCGTCTGGATGGCGGAGGTGATGCGCCGGTCGGCCAATGCGATGGAGGCCTTCAGCCGGCCATCCGGCCGGGACGCCGCGCCCGATCCCGCCGCCGCCATGACCCGTCTCTTCTCCGACGCGTTCAAGGGCTTTCCGTGGCCCTTCGCCATGGACGCCGCCGAATCGCCCCAGACCACCAGGGCCGAAGAAGCCACGCCGCAGCCGGCGCCGACGGCGGAGCGCCAGCGCACGCCCATGGACATGGCTTTCGACATGATGGCCAGCGGCCGCGAGATGCAGGCCGGATACTGGCGCGACATGATGGCCGTCTTCGAGCGGCACCCGCCTTCCCGGAGGCCGGGAAAGAGCCGATGACCCCCTGTCCTTCCACGCCGGCCCGGCCTGCGTGCCATCTCCCGATCTCTCTGGGCCATGCGCCCTCCCTGGGCCGTCGCGCCCGCTGAAAAGGTTCCCCGAGCCGGATGCTTGTCTTCAACGCAGTCGTCGTAATCTTCCTTATTTTCCTGAATGGCTTCTTCGCCATGTCCGAACTGGCCGTCGTCTCCGCACGGCGCGGCCGCCTGCAGCAAATGGCGCAGGAGGGCAGCAAGGGTGCCGCCCGCGCCCTGAAGCTCGTGGACGATCCCACCAGCTTCCTGTCCACGGTGCAGGTCGGCATCACCCTCGTCGGCATATTCGCCGGCGCCTTCGGCGCCTCGGCCTTTGCCGGCCCGCTGGCCGAGATCCTCGATCCGCTGCCCGTCGTCGGCGCCTATTCGCAGGGTACGGCCTTCGCCATCGTCGTCGTCATCATCACCTACCTGTCGCTCATCCTCGGCGAACTGGTTCCCAAGCGGTTCGCCCTGACGCATTCGGAGCGGATCGCCGCCTTCGTCGCGCCCTTCATGCTGCTGCTCGCCAGGATCGGCGCGCCGATCGTGTGGTTCCTGCGCATATCGACGGAAACCGTCTCTCGCCTCGTCGGCGTCCCCAGCCAGGCCGAGAACACGGTGACGGAGGAAGAGGTGAAGGCGATGATCGCCGAAGGCACGCAGAGCGGCGTCTTCGAGCCGAAGGAACGGGAAATGATCGAAGGCGTGCTGCGCATCGCCGACAGGACGGCCCGCTCCGTCATGGTGCCGCGCCCGGACGTCTTCTGGGTGTCGATCGAGGACGAGCCGACCGCCGTCCTGGACGAGATCCGCACGAGCGGCCATTCCCGCATACCGGTGGCGGGGGAAAACCCCGACGACATCATCGGCGTGGTGCAGGCGAAGGACCTTCTGGACCAGTTCCGCGAGTCCGGCGGCATCGACGTGCGGACCGCGCTGCGCGAGCCGCTCTACGTCAACGAGGCGATGCCGGTGCTGAAGCTTCTGGACCGCTTCCAGTCCGCCTCCACGCACATGGCCATCGTGCTGGACGAGTACGGCTCCTTCGAAGGCGTCGTCACCCCCACCGACATCCTCGCGTCCATCGCCGGCGCATTGCCGGAGGGCATCGAGGAAGAGCACGGCGTGACGCGGCGGGCCGACGGCTCCTGGCTGGTGGATGCCGGCATGACGGTCGACAATGTCGAGCGCGCCCTTGTCCAGCTTACCTTCCCCCGGGACCGCGACTACGAGACGCTGGCCGGCTTCATCCTGGACGAGATCGGGCATATTCCCGAAGTCGGCGAGGTGCTGACCTACGAGGACTGGACCTTCGAGATCGTCGACATGGACGGCCGCCGCATCGACAAGGTTCTGGCCACGCACCAGCCGGCGCATCCCGTGGGCGGCGAGATGTCCGAGTTCTGAGCCGGCCTTGGCGTCCCTCGACCTCATCCGCCGGATCGACCTGACCAGCCTCCGGCTGTTCGTGACCGTATGCGACGAGCAGCATCTGACGCGCGCGGCGGAGCGCGAGAACATCGCGCCATCCGCCCTGTCCAAGCGGCTGGCGGAGCTGGAGGCGGTCCTGGGCGCGGCGCTGTTTACGCGCCATCCGCGCGGCATGAGCGCGACCGTGGCGGGAGAGGCCCTGCTGGGGCACGCTCGCGCCATCCTGGCCAATGTCGAGCGCATGGGCGCCGAACTGGCGGACCACGCCGGCGGCATGCTGGGCCATGTGCGGATACTTGCCAACATCTCGACCATCGTGGAGTTCCTGCCGGAGGATCTGTCGAGCTTCTACAAGACGCATCCCGGCATCCGCATCGAACTGGAAGAGCGCACCAGCGCCGCCGTCATCCGCGGCGTGGAGGAAGGCGTCGGCGACATCGGCCTTTGCGTCGCCACCATGGACAGCCGCGCGCTGTTCGCCGCCCCCTATCGCCGCGACCGGCTGATGCTGGCCGTACGCGCCGACCATCCGCTGGCGCGGTGCACCGAAATCGGCTTTGCCGATACGCTGGAATACGAGCATATCGGCCTGCACCAAGACAGCGCCATCTATCGCCGCTCCGAAATCGCCGCCGCGATGGCGGGGCGCGACGTGAAGCTGCGTTTCCACGTGCCTGGCTTCGACGCCGTGCTTCGCATGGTGGAAAGCGGCATCGGCATCGGCCTCATTCCCGACCGTGTCTTCGCCGTCATCGGCCCGGGCATGCGGCTGAAGGCCATCCCGCTGACGGATGAATGGGCCCACCGGGAGCTGAAGCTCGTCAGCCGCGATCCGTCCGAGGCGACGCCCGCCGTCCGCCTGTTCCGCGAGCATCTCCTGGCCGGCGCCTGAACCGGCATTTCTTCGCGCGGTACGAACGTGCGTTTGCGCAAGGCGACTGGAACGCGGCCTGCCGAGCTTGCAAACCTGCCTGCGGCCCAGACGGGCCGGGGAGGACATCATGGAAGATACGCCGAGGCACGGTCCGTTGACCGGGCTGACAGTGATCGAGCTTGGCCATTTCGTCGCCGCGCCATTCTGCACCCGCCTGCTGGGGGATCTTGGCGCCGACATCATAAAGGTCGAGCCGCCCGGCGGCGACCCGGTCCGCCAATGGGGCCAGCACAAGAACGGGCATTCGCCCTGGTGGTCCATGCATGGCCGCAACAAGCGCTGCATCACGCTCGATCTGAAGAAGCCGGAGGCGCGCGACGTGGTCCTGCGTCTGGCCGCCCGCTCCGACGCACTGGTGGAAAACTTCCGAGCCGGTCAACTCGACCGGTTCGGACTCGACGCCGCCAGTTTGCGCGCCGTCCGGCCCGATCTCGTCATTGCGCGCATTTCCGGTTTCGGCCAGACAGGCCCGTTCCGCGACAAAGCGTCCTTCGGCGTCATCGGCGAGGCGATGGGCGGCCTGCGCTACCTGACCAACCATCCGCCCGAAATGACCGATTTGCCGCCATCGCGCGTCGGAATCTCCATCGGGGATTCAATTGCCGGCCTTTACGCGGCGTTCGGCCTGATGGCCGCGCTGTGGCAGCGCGATGCCGGCCGCACCACGCCGCAGGCCCTGACGCTGGACGTGGCGTTGACGGAATCCGTCCTGTCCATGATGGAGGGCATGCTGCCCGAATATGGCAGCCTGGGCACGATCCGCGAGCCGCAAGGCGCGCGTATAAAGACGGCCGCGCCCACCAGCGCCTACCCGACGTCGGATGGCGGATGGCTGCTGATCGCCGCCAATTCCGACCCTCTTTTCCGCCGGCTTGCCACAACGATCGGCCGGCCGGAACTGGCCGCAGATCCGCGCTTCGTCGACAATTCCGCACGCCTGGCGCATGTCGAGGCGCTGGATGGCATCATCACCGGATGGACATCGGCCCGCAACGCCGCCGACGCCGCGGCCGAGCTGGACGCCGCCGACATTCCTGCAAGCCTTGCCTATACGGCGGCGGATATCGCCGCAGATCCGCAGTATCGCGCCCGCGGCATGGTCCGCAGCATCGACGACCCGCTGATCGGGCAGACGCTCCATGCCGGGATCGTGCCGCATGTTCCGGAAGCGCCGGGGGATATCCGCTGGCCCGGCCCGGCCATCGGCGCGCACACCGACGAGGTCCTGGCGCAGGCCGGCTTCGCGCCCGACGAAATCGCAGACCTCCGCGAAAGGAAAGTCGTGTGAAACACGCTCTTCTACCGATCCACGACGTCGAGATCGTCGAAGTCGGACCCCGCGACGGGTTCCAGCCCATCGGACCGTTCATTCCCACCGCGCAAAAGCTCGGCTTCGTGGAAGACGCGGCGAAAGCCGGCCTGCGCCGCATCGAGATCGGCTCCTTCGTCAGCGCCAAAGCGGTTCCGCAACTGGCCGACACGCCCGAGCTTCTGAGAGGCGTAGAGGGGCACGAGCGCCTCCTGCCGCAGGTTCTGGTGCCGACGAGCAGGCGCGGCGAGGAAGCGCTGGCCGCCGGCGCGCCGATGATCGCGTTCGTGCTTTCGGTATCGGAAGCGCACAACCGCAACAACGTACGCCAGACACCGGCCGAGTCCGCCGAAGCCTATGCCGCGCTGATGCAGAGGACGCCGGCGACGATCCCGGTCAGGCTCAACCTTGCGACCAGCTTCGACTGCCCCTTCGAAGGGCGCGTCGGCCCCGACGCGGTGCTGGCGCTGCTGGAGCGCCTGGTGCCGCTGCGGCCCGACGCGGAAGTCTGCCTGTGCGATACGACGGGGCGCGCGGCGCCGGCGGAGGTGCGCCAGCTTTTCGCAGCGGCGCGGGCGGCCTTCCCGCAGGTCCGGCACTGGGCCCTGCATGCCCACGACACCTACGGGCGCGGCGTCGCCAACGTGTTCGCCGCGTTCGAGGAGGACGTACGCGTCTTCGACGCGGCCATGGGGGGCCTTGGCGGTTGCCCGTTCGCCCCCGGCGCCACCGGAAACGTCGCGACCGAAGACCTCGTGTCGATGTTCGACCGCATGGGCGTCGCTTCCGGCGTGACGCTCGACGCGCTGGTTCCGCTCGCCAACCGGGCCGCCGCCCTGCCGGGGGCGCAGGCCGGTGGCCAGGTCCGCCATGTCGTTCGCCAAATGGAAACGCCCATTCCCGGCTGACGTATTTCGCGAAACGCATAATAATCATAGGTTGCGCACGCAATGGGAGGAGACAATGCAAGCATGCCAGACGTTCGGGCGCGCCCTCGCGCCGGCGGGTCGGTGCTCGTGAGCGCGGCGACACGCGCCGCGCCGGCCGTCGCGGCCGCCGATCCGGCCATCGACCTCGACAAGGTCGAGATTTCCTTCAGGCTGTCCAACGGATTGAAGTTCGACGCGGTGGCGGCGACGGACCTGGCCGTCCGCGACGGCGAGTTCGTAGCCATCGTCGGGCCGACAGGCTGCGGCAAATCCACCCTGCTCAATGCCGTGGCCGGGCTTCTGAAACCCTCCGCCGGCACGGTCCGCATCGACGGACGCCCGCTGGAAGGCCTGAACGGCAAGGCCGGCTACCTGTTCCAGCAGGATTCCCTGATGCCGTGGAAAACGGTGCTGGACAATGTCGCCATCGGGCTGGAGGTCGCGGGCACGCCGCGCCGGCAGGCTCTGGAGCGGGCGCGCGAATGGCTCGGGCGCGTCGGGCTGGCCGCCTTCGCCGACCGCTATCCCCATATGCTGTCCGGCGGCCAGCGCAAGCGCGTCGGCCTTGCCCAGGTTCTGATCCGCGATCCCAAATTCCTGCTGATGGACGAGCCCTTCGGCCCGCTCGACGCGCAGACGCGCGTCATCATGGGAGACCTGTTGCTGGACCTCTGGTCGCAGGACCGCAAGGCCGTCCTGTTCGTGACGCACGACCTGGAAGAAGCGATCGCCCTGTCGGACCGTGTCGTCATCATGTCGGCCGGGCCGAAGTCCCACATCATGGGTTCCTACGACATCACTCTCGCCCGCCCGCGCGAGATTTCCGAAATCAAGCTCGACAAGGCCTTCCACGATATCCACCGCGAGATATGGCACGCGCTGAAGGAAGAGGTGCTGAAGGGCTATCGGCAGACGAGTGGGGTTCGGTCATGAAGAAGCATCTGCTCCTGCCGGCGCAGATCGGCGTCGCGCTTGTGGTCATCCTGGTCTGGCACCTGTTCACCGCGACCACCGTCTTCGGCAATCCCTCCAACGCACGGTTCTTCTTTTCCACGCCGGTGGACGTCGCGGTGCGCATCTACGAGTGGTTCGTGGCCGGAACCATCTGGTACCATCTCGGCATCACGCTGCTGGAAGCGACGCTGGCCTTCATCATCGGCTCGGTCGGCGGCATCGCCATCGGTTTCTGGTTTGCCCGCAAGCCGATGCTGGCCGCCGTTTTCGACCCTTACGTCAAGGCGGCAAACGCCCTGCCCCGCGTGGTGCTTGCGCCCATCTTCATGCTGTGGCTGGGCCTCGGCATCTGGTCGAAAGTAGCCTTGGGCGTAACGCTGGTCTTCTTCATCGTGTTCTTCAACGTCTACCAGGGCGTGAAGGAGGTAAACCAGACCGTCCTGTCCAACGCCCGCATGCTCGGCATGAACGAGCGTCAGCTGCTTCGCCACATCTATCTGCCCTCCGCCCTGTCCTGGACCTTCTCCAGCCTTCATACCGCCGTCGGCTTCGCCGTGGTGGGCGCGGTCGTCGGCGAATATCTCGGCTCGGCGGCGGGCCTCGGCTACCTGATCCATCAGGCCGAAGGCGTCTTCGACGTAACGGGCGTCTTTGCCGGCATGTTCGTACTGATGGCTTTCGTGCTGGTGATCGACTGGCTGGTGACGCTGGCCGAGGACCGGCTTCTCGTCTGGCGTCCGCAGGCCGCCGGCACGGCGACCGCCTAACAAGCAAAAAGGGAGGTACAATACCATGACGACACGCAGAACGGTCCTGATGGGGAGCGCCGCACTCGGCCTCACATCCATTCTCGGGCGCCTGCCGGCCTATGCGCAGGATGCCTCCGCGACGCCGGAAAAGGCCAGCCTCGCGCTCGGTGTCGGCGGCAAGCCGCTGCTGTACTACCTGCCATTGACCATCGCGGAACGGCGCGGCTTCTTCGAGGAAGAAGGCCTGACCGTCTCCATCAACGATTTCGGCGGCGGCGCCAAATCGCTGCAGGCCCTCGTCGGCGGATCGGTCGACGTGGTCACGGGCGCCTACGAGCATACGATCCGCATGCAGGACAAGGGTCAGGACATCAAGGCGGTCTGCGAGCTCGGCCGCTTCCCCGGCATCTGCATCGGCATCCGCAAGGATCTTGCGGAGGAGGTGAAGAGCATCGCCGACCTCAAGGGCCGGGCGATGGGCGTAACGGCGCCCGGCTCCTCGACGGCGCTTCTGCTGCAATACGCTCTCGTCAAGAACGGGCTGACGGCAAACGACGTATCCATCATCGGCATCGGCGGCGGAGCCAGCGGTGTCGCAGCCGTCAAGCGCGGCGAGATCGCAGGCCTGTCGCATCTCGATCCGGTCATCGCGCGGCTGGAAGCCGACGGCGACATCGAGATCCTGCTGGACACCAGAACCGAGGAAGGCACCCGCGCTTTGTTCGGCGGCACCAACCCCGCCGCCACCGTGTACCTGCAGCAGAGCTTCATCGACGCCAACCCGGTGACCACGCAGCGCATCGTCAACGCCTTCGTCAAGTCGCTGCACTGGCTGCAGGACGCCACCGCGGACGACGTCGCCGACACCGTGCCGGAGGAATACCTGTTCGGCGATCGCGAGTTCTACAAGACCGCCTTCGAGAATTCGCGCGCCATGTACAGCCCCGACGGCATCATCGGCGAGGACGGGTTCGACAGCCTGTTCGAGATGCTGAAGACGCTGGACCCGGAACTGGCCAATGCCGACGTGACCTTCCAGCAGACCTTCGTTCCGCAGTTCGTGGAAGCCTCCAGGGCCTGAACGCAAAACCGCCACGGATCTCGTCGATCCGTGGCGGTCATCTTACGGCAGTTGAACCGGCGCCCGGCCGGGGTCGTCGCATCAAAGCCCGCGCCGGCGCCTGGCCGCCCTTACCGCGAGCTTGAACGTCGGGTCTTCCCGCCAGCTTGCGCCCAGTGCCTCGTGCACGTCATCGCGCCGGATGCCGAGATCGTTGAGGAGATAGTCCGGCATTTCGGACAGGCGGTAGGCCTGACGACGATTGCGCCAGGAGCGCCAGAGCGCGGGAATGGCCGCGAAGCCGACCCGCACGGAGGAGGCGAGACCGGCGAACTCGTTGCGGCCGCTACCCTTCAGGGTGATAGACATTCTCGTTCCCTTTCGCTGTCGAGAAGCCAGCCGAAGCCGTTCGGCAGAAGGGCTTCCCCTGCCGTTCCAGGCCTTTGGACGCTGGCTGACAACCAAGGAGATAAGACTGCCTCATTGATTAGGCCAACGAATGTTTGTAATGCTATCCATCATCATCAATGATGGGTTGAGTTCATGGCCACGCCTCTCGATCTGGACCAGCTCCGAACCTTCATCGCCGTCGTCGACACCGGCAGTTTCACGCGCGCCGCCGAAGACGTCTTCAAGACGCAGTCGGCCGTATCGATGCAGATCCGCCGTCTGGAAGACCGCCTCGGAAAAGAGCTGTTCGAGCGTAATGGCCGCAGCGTGAAGCTGACGGACGACGGCGCCCGCCTTCTCAGCTACGCACGGCGCATGCTGGCGCTGAGCCAGGAAACGCTGACCGCCTTCGACGAAGAGCATATTTCCGGCCATGTCCGCATCGGCCTGCCCGACGATTACGCCGAGCGCTTCCTGCCCGAGATCATGGGCCGCTTCGTGCGCTCCAATCCGCGCGTGGAACTGCAGATCGCCTGCGAGACGACGAACAGCCTGGTCGAGCATGTCGAGAAAGGGCATCTGGACGTTGCGCTGGTGTGCCCGTCCAAGACGCATGCCTGGTCCGAGATCGTCCGGCGCGAGCCGCTCCATTTCGTCACTTCGGCGTGTCACACGGTGCACCTGGAAGAGGTTCTGCCGCTGGCCATCGGCCGCGCCGACTGCGTCTGGCGCAAGCAGGGCATCGACGCCCTGCGACAGGCCGGGCGGCAGCATCGCGTGCTGTTTACCAGCTGGTCGGCCACCATCGTCACATCGGCCGTTCTGGCGGGTCTGGCGATCAGCGTCCTGCCCGAATGCGCGCTGCGGCCCGGAATGCGCGTCTTGACCGAAGAGGAAGGGTTCCCGAGGCTCAAGGATGCCGAGATCGCGGTGATGCGGGGCAAGAACACCGACACCCCGGTCATCTCCGCGCTGATCGAGCATATCAGGGAAAGCCTGCGCAACCTCGTGCCGCCGACCGAGGAGACGCCGTTGACGCGGCAGTTGCCGGAAACGCGGGTGATCCGCTCGCAACGCCTGCGCCCCGGCATGACGGCGACCGGCTGGTGATGTCGGACGGGCTCTTCGCGCCACAGGGCACCAATGCCGCCGAATATTCCGTCTCGGAATTGTCCGGCGCCTTGCGGCGCACGGTCGAGGATGCGTTCGGCAATGTCCGCGTGCGCGGCGAAATCTCCGGATATCGCGGTGCGCACGCCTCGGGCCACGCCTATTTCACGCTCAAGGACGACCGCGCCCGGCTGGACGCCGTGGTCTGGCGCGCCACCTTCGCCAAGCTGGCCTTCCGGCCGGAGGAAGGGCTGGAAGTCGTCGCCACCGGACGGCTGACGACCTATCCCGGCTCATCCAAATACCAGATCGTCATCGACGACCTGAAGCCGGCCGGCGCCGGCGCCCTGATGGCCCTCCTGAACGAGCGACGGCTGAAGCTGGAAGCGGAGGGCCTTTTCGACGCGGCCCGCAAGCGCGCCCTTCCCTTCATGCCGCGCGTCATCGGCATCGTGACCTCGCCCACCGGCGCGGTCATCCGCGATATCTGTCACCGCATCGCCGATCGCTTCCCCGTGCATCTGCTGGTCTGGCCGGTCCGGGTGCAGGGGGAGACGTCCGGGGCCGAAGTCGCCGCCGCCATCGACGGGTTCAACGCCATCGACCCGGCCGGCAAGGTTCCGCGGCCCGACCTGATCATCGTGGCGCGGGGCGGCGGCAGCCTCGAGGATCTGTGGGGCTTCAACGACGAATCCGTCGTGCGGGCGGCTGCGGCGTCCGCCATTCCGATCGTCTCGGCGGTCGGCCACGAAACGGACTGGACCTTGATCGACCACGCGGCCGACCGGCGTGCGCCGACACCCACCGGCGCGGCGGAAATGGCCGTCCCCGTCCGGGCGGAACTGCTGGCGCAGGTCGCCGCCCTGCATGCCCGCCTGCGCGCCGGCATCAGCCGGCAGTTGCAGCAGGAGCGCCGCGCGCTGGTCGCGCTGACGCGCGCCATGCCTGGCGCCGACATGATGCTCGCGACGCCGCGACGCCGCCTGGACGACCTTGCCGCCGGGCTGGAACGCGGCCTGACGGCCTACGTCACCACCGAAAGGCGGCGCTTCCTGTCGGCATCAGCACGGCTGCAACCCGGCCGGCTGGCCATCATGATCGGACACAGGCGCGCGCATCTGACGGAATTGGCCAACCGGTCCGGCCATGCGATTTCCGGCCGTGCATCCGGTGCACGGAACCGATTTTCCGGCATTGCGGCCGGGCTTCGTCCCTCGGTGCTGGATCACCGGCTGGACGGTGGGCGCCGGCGGCTGATGCCGCTTGGCGCGATGCTTGACCAGACCTGGGAGCGATCGGCCGTCCGCCGCACCGAACGGCTGGCAGGCGTCTGGCGGCTTGCCGCCAGCCTGGATCCGCGCCGGGTGCTGGAGCGCGGCTATGCCATCATCCGCGATACGGCCGGCCAGCCGATCACCCGGGCAGACGGACTTTCCGCAGGACAGCGCTTTTCCATCGAGTTTTCCGGAGGCGAAAGCCGCGAGGCCATGGCGCTGGACGGTGACGGCGCCGCCGGCCAGCCCCGCCGCGCGGCGAAGCCGGACAAGCCGGAGCAGGGGAAGCTGTTCTAGCAGGTTTCCGGCCCGCGAGGCGTCGGCTAACCGGCCGCCACCCGGTCGATCCACTCGGCCTGCCGCCTCGCGCAGTACGCAACATCATAGGTATCGATGACGAACTGTCGTGCGGCGGCCCCCATCCGCGTCCGCTGCAGCGGGGCCGTCGCAAGCCGGACGAGCGTATCCGCCAGCGCCGCGCTGTCGAAAAAGTCGACCAGAATGCCGTTGCGCCCGTGCTCCACCATCTCGCGGACGGGCGCGGTATCGCTGGCGACGATGGCGGCGCCCGCGCTCATCGCCTCCAGCAAAGACCACGACACCACGAACGGATAGGTCAGATACACGTGGACGGTGGACACCTGCAGCACCTGCACGAAGCGCTCATAGGGGATACGGCCCAGAAAATGCACCCGGGCCCATTGTGCATCATCCATCTGCGGCCGGACTTCCGCAATGAACCTGTCCTTCCAGGTTCCGCTTTCGGGCAGCGGGCCGTAGCCGCCATCCTTGCCTTCCGACCCGACGATGACGACATGCGCCGCCGGTCGCCGGCGCAGAAGCGCCGGCAGGGCGCGCATGAAGGTGTGGAGCCCGCGATAGGGTTCCAGATGACGGCTGACGAAGGTGAACACCTCGTTCTCGCGGGTCAGTACGCCGCCGTCTACCGCCAGCCGCGCGCCTCCGTTGGGCCGGATCTGCGCGGTATCGATGCCGTCATGCACCACTTCGATGCGACGGCGGATGGTCTCGGGAAAGGTATCGGCCTGCCAGCGCGTCGGCGAAAGGCCCGCGACCGCCCCCTCGAAACTGAGGTCGAAGGGAATGTTCAGCATCCGCGCCTTGCACACGGCCGCCGGGTTGATCCTGTCGAGGAACTCGGGATCGAAGTCCCAACTCGATTCCCGGTGCCGGTAATAGAGTTCGCAGTACAGGCCGATACGCGCCCGGGGCCAGATGTCCTGCAGGAACATCATCTCGCCCCAGCCGTGATGGCCGATGATGACGTCCGGTTCGTACCCCGCCTTGCGCAGGTCCAGCGCCCAGCGCGTGGCCGCCTCGCCATGGATGAGGGCGTTTTCAAGCTGCACCAGCCACGGATGCACTCCGGCCGACATGGCGCCGGCGGGCGTATAGCCGTGGAGGCGCATGCCCAGCGCCTCTTGGGGCAGATCCGACCTTTTGTGGAGGGCGGCTACGGCGTAGCGCTTTTCGCGCGCCAGCAACGGCCCCACATGCTTGAACTGGGCGGGGAAGTTATTGTGGACGAAGAGAAGGTTTCTCATGGCCGGTCAGGCTGCGACTGCCTCCAGCCATGCCTTCGCCCGGGGCAGCGTCACCTCGTTCAGATCCCAGCCGGCACAGGCCGCCGCGCGGGCGCGCTGTCCCAACTCGGCCCGCATGGCGGCATCGGTCAGCAGGGAGGCGATCGAGGCGGCCATGCCGGCTGGATCGAAATAGTCGACCAGAATGCCGGTTTCGCCGTGCGTTATCGCTTCGCGCACAGGTTCGGTATCGCCGGCCACGACCGCGCATCCCGCGCTCATCGCCTCGATCAGATGGGGCGACAGGGGGAACGGATAGGACAGGTGGACATGCACCGAGGACGCCTGCGCCAGCGCCAGGCGTCCGCGCTGGTCCGGCCGCCCGATGAAATGGACGCGGGCCCAGTCCGCCGGACCGACGAGCAACCGCACCTCGTCGATGAACTTCTGCTTCCAGCTTAGTCCGGCGGCCGGCCAGTCCGCCGGTGCGCCCTCCCCGCCCGCGATGACGATGTGCGCTGTCGGCCGGGCTGCCAGAAGGTCCGGCAGCGCGCGCATGAAGACGTGATACCCGCTGCCGGGCTCCAGCACGGGGGCGCAGAAGCTGACGACCTCGTCGGCTCGGGTCAGCACGAGGCCATCGCCGACATCGACCGCTGCATCGGCGCGTGGCGCGAAACGGCCCGTGTCGATACCCTCCGGTATCACGGTTATCCGCTCCCGGAAGAATTCGGGGAAGGCCGTGGCCTGGAACCGCGTCGGCGCAAGGCCGGCATCCGCCTCGCGCAGGGTCATGTCCAGATGCAGGTTACGAAAGGCGACGCGACTGGCGTCGAGCGGGTCGGGCGTGACGAATTCGGGGTCGAAACCCACGTCGCCTCCATCCTTGCGGAAATAGTAATCGCAGTGGACCACCATGCGCGCCTGCGGCCAGACGTCCTTCAGGAACATCATTTCGCCCCAGCCCGGATGGCCGATGACGATATCGGGTTCATACCCCCGCTCGCGCAGCGCGTTTGCCGCGCGAAACGCCGCTTCGCCCCGGATCGTCTTGGTTTCCAGGTCGCGCAGCCAGGGGTGCACGTCCCGCGTACTGCTGCGCGAGGGACGGTAGGAAACGAGTTGAACGCCGTCGACGCGGTCGGGCAGGTCCGCACGCATATGGAGAGCGGCGACACGGCGATCGGGCGATCGGGCCAGCGCCGGCGCAAGGTGGCGAAACGGACCGGGGTAGTTCTGATGCACGAAGAGCAGCTTCATGTAAGACTTCAATCCTAGCTCACGGCGACGCCGTATCCGCCGCAAGGTCAAGGATTATCGTCCGAAAAGCGCTTCGTCCATCGGCAATTCCTGCCCGGACGTCGATGCTCGCAGAATTTTGGTATAAACGATAATATATGTCTTCGGGTGCGGACGCGCTCTATTCGAGCATGGTCTTGACGATGACCCCGTCCTTGACGATCAGGCTCAGCCGCTCCGAGGGATTCTCCAACAGGGAGAGGTCGTCCAGGGGATTTCCGTCGATCAGGATCATGTCGGCCAGCGCACCCGCCTGGATCACGCCGAGCCGGCCATCGTAAGGCGTTCTCGGCCCGGACATCGCCAGAAGCTCGGCATTGACCGACGTGGCGCTGCGCAGAACCTCGGCATTCGAATACCAGCGGCCGAGATGGGTGAGCATGATGTTCTGGCGCGGGGCCAGCTCGGGCGAGAAGAGCACGTCCGAACCCCATGCCGTCCGGATGCCGTATCTTCGGGCATACTCGTAGACGCGTGGCGTGCCCTCGAACAATTGTCTCACGCGCTCGACGCCCGGCCCCGTCTGCGACGCCGCGTCATCCATGGTCAGGAAGGGCTGCGTGCTCAGCCACACTTCCCGCTCCGCGAACAGGCGGGCCGTCTCCTCGTCCATCAGATGCGCATGCTCCACGCAGCCGACCCCGGTCATCAGAGACCGGCGGACGGTTTCGGGCGCATAGGCATGGACGGACACATAAGTGTTCCAGTCGCGCGCGACGGCAACGGCGGCGCGCAACTCGTCCTCGTCGAAGGTGGACATGTCGAGCGGGCTGCGCGGAGACGAGACGCCGCCACCGCCGACCAGCTTGATCTGCGAGGCGCCCTGCAGCAGTTGCTCGCGCACACGGCGCTTCAGGTCGCCTGCATCGTCGACGATCGCCGCGGTGCCCATCAGTTCGCTGACGCTCAGCGCGCCGTCACGGGGGATCTCGAACGGCATCCGCAGGTCGGCATGGCCTCCGGATGTCGTGATCATGGCCCCGGAGGGAAATATCCTCGGCCCGACGATGATGCCGCTGTCGATCGCCTGCTTGAACGAAAACACCGGGCCGCCCATGTCGCGGACGGTGGTGAAGCCGCGCATCAGCGTCCGCTCGGCCTCGGCGGTGGACGCCGCGAAGATCATGCCGGGCTCCGCCGTCATCAGCACGGGAAGCGGCACGGCGGCATAAAGCGTGTGCCAATGGGCGTCGATCAGACCGGGCATCAGCACCCGGCCCCCGCAATCGATAACCCGCGCATCGTCCGGCGGCGTTGCATTGGTGGTGTCCAGAGCCGCGATGCGATTGCCTTCGACAACCACCTGAACGCCATCGGCGAGCGTATCCGCAGTGCCGTCGAACAGGCGCAGGTTGCGCAGGACGATGCGCGCCGACGGCCTGTCCTGGGCCTTGCCCATCGTCGGCAACGCCGCTGACAGCATTGCCGCGCCGCCGCCGATCAGAAATCCCCTCCGGGAGAAGCTTTCCAGCCGTCCGGCAACCTTTTGCAGGGCGGGGCTATGGCATGGACAAGGGCCTCCGGTGACCAGATGGGCGTATTTGGAACCCAGACGAAACCGGCTCATGATGTTCTCCTGTATGCCTGGCGGCCTATCCGACCGATCTGTCTCATGGCGCGGGTATCTCCCCCGGCCGGTAATTGGGCAGGCGGCTTGCCGGAATGATCGAAACGATGGCCAGAGCGGCCATGATCATCAAGCCGATCCGCAGTGCCTGAAGGCGGGATTCGGTGTTGACGCGGATCGCCTCGGCCTTCTGCTCCGGCGTCGCGCCGGTACGGGCGACGATGCCGGCGAACTGCTCGTTGTTCACGAAAGTGATCTCGCCCAGGTTCACCTGCGCCTGCAGTTCGGGCGTCAGCACGGGGTTCTCGGCAAGGCGGGTGACGACGGCCGCGCTGAGAAGGCCCACCATCAGGGCACCGGCCAGCGCCGTGCCGACCGCCGACGCAAGGTTGTTCGTCGTCCCGCGCAAGGAGCCGACATCGCCTGCCAGTTCCTTCGGCGAGGCCGTCACGAGCACATTGAAGACCAGCGTGACCAGCGAGCCCTGCCCGATGCCGAAAAGCACCAGGCCGGCCAGCACCGGCCATTCGCTCCAGTCGTTGCGCACCACGTAGGAAAGCCAGACCAGGGCGATCGAACAGAGGATGAAGCCGGCGCGGCCGATCTGCCGCGGCGTGAAACGTCCGTAAAAGCGAACGATGACCAGCGCCGCCACGAAAACCGTCAGGTTGAACGGCAGCATCGCGACGGCGGTCGCGAGAGGCGACCGCCCCTGAACGATCTGGATATACAGCGGCACGGAAAAGTTCAGCGCGGCTTCGAGTGCGACGACGGCGAACATGGCATAGACGGCAGCGCGCTCGTGGACGGAATCCAGCACCGCAAGTGCCAGCAGCGGCGTCAGCCCCCGTTGCTCCCGCCGCCGCGTCCACAGGAAAAACAATTGGCCCAGCAGAACACCGAAGGCGATCATCAGCGGCGCCGGGGAGAGGCCGGCGATATGGAACGGTGCTGTTTCCCGGGCCAGCCCGAAGCCCCATCCGTTGAGGTTGTTGAAGCCGAAGCTGATGAGGATGATCGCTGCGGCGGCAAGCAGCACGCCGACCACATCGATGCCGACGCCCGGTCGGCCCTTGTCCGGGGCAAGCCGGAAACTCAGGACCACCACGACGGCGGAGGCGACCATCAGAAGGCCGAAGGCCGGTCGCCAGCCGATCGTGCTGCCGAGCACGCCTCCGATCAGGAAAGCCGCGACGCCGGCCCCTGCCCGTGCGGAACCCAGCGCGCCTACGGCGGTCGCCTGCTGGCTGCCATGGTAGTTCTCTGCGATCAGGGCGACCAGGGACGGCACGATGACGGCGGCGGCCGCGCCGCACAGCGCCTGCGCCACGATCATCACCGATGCCGTGGGGCTGAATGTCATAAGGGCCTGCGCACATCCGAACAGCACGACCGCCGCGCGGAAGACCTGCAATGCGCCCAGCCGTTGCACCAGCTTGGCGCCCAGCATGACGAAGCCGGCAACGATCATCGAATAGGCCACGATGCCCGTGGCCACCGTCGTGGGGGGGACGCCGAAGCTTTCGACCATGCCGCCCATGGCGACGGGCAACGACGCGACATTGTAGGACATGATGACCTGCCCCAGCGCAATCGCGATCATGGGCACCCAGGAGCGGCGCTCCTCGTCTCGCAGGTCCGGTCCGGTGGATGTCGCATAGGCCATCGCATTCCCCCTTGGCGGCATCCGCCGTGTTATCGTTCCGGTACGGAAACCAGGAGATCCAGGCCAAGGCGCTGCGACAGGAACTGCGTCGCCAACTGTCCCCGAACGCTGTTTCCCGCGTCGTCCAACGGCGGCGCGAACGTTCCCAGACCGCCCTTGCCGGGCGAAACCGTGACGATGCCGCCGCCGATGCCGCTCTTGCCGGGCAGGCCGACCTCATACAGCCAGTCTCCCGATGTCTCGTAGAGGCCCGCCGTCAACATGACGGCCAGGGTGTAGTGGCAGACGTCGGGTCGCACGACCTCTTCGCGCGTTACGGGGTTGAATCCGCCATCGGCCAGGGTTGCGCCCATGACGGCCAGATCGCGCGCGGTGACATCGAGCGAGCATTGGCGCGTATAGAGGTCGACAGCCTCGAGCGGGTCGCAATAGATGCCGTCGAGGCCGCGCAGCATCCAGGCGAGGCTTCGGTTGCGGAAATTGGTTTCGGACGCGGACCGGTAGACGTCCTCGTTGAGCGAGAGTTCGCGTCCGGCGAACCGCGACAGGCCATTCAGGATGAAATTCCACTTGTGCTCGACAGTATCGCCGGGCGCGAGGCTGGTGGCGGCAATGGCGCCGGAATTGACCATCGGATTGGTCCTGCCGCCGGGCGCGCGTTCTGCGGAAATCGCCGAGTTGAAGGCCTGACCCGTCGCGTTGACGCCAAGCCGCTCGCGAGCGCCGGTCGGCCCGATCCGATCGCATATGAGGGCGAAGAGGAACGGCTTGGACACGCTCATGATGGTGAACGCATGGTCGCAATCTCCCACCGTATGGACACCGCCGCCCGTCTCCACGACGCTTATGCCGAACAGGGCCGGGTCCGCCCGCGCCAGGGCCGGATAGACCGTGGAGACGAGGCCGTCATCGACGTTGCGGAACCGCTCGTACGCGTCTTCGATCAGGGAGCCTATGCGCGACGGGGGCGGCAGCCTGCCCGTGGAGACGTAGGCAACGGCCTCGTCGACGAGCGGATCGAGCAGTTCCATGTCACCGGCCCTCCCCGATGCGCGGCTCCATCACTGTGTATGGCAGCCAAACGAGCACCCACGCGTGGTTGCACGATCAACGATCGACGCAATAGTGACTTAATCCAAAGTTGTGTCAAGGCGCCGCACCATCCCGCGGAATGAGCCTCGGCTTGGCCATCTGCGTCCTATTACGTATGGTTGCGTCCAGATGTCCGTGAAGAGAGTTTGTCGATGTTCCATGACCTGAAGCTCGGTGACGAGGCCGGCCGGCTTTCCGCGGTAGCGCGCTACGACATCCTGGACACACCGGCCGAGCCGCAGTTCGATAATATCGCCAGCCTGCTGAAAACGATCTTCAAGGCGCCGATCGCGCTGATCTCGGTGATCGACGACAAGCGACAGTGGTACAAGGCCTGCGACGGTCTCGACGTCGGAGAAATCCCGCGCGACATGGCCTTCTGCAATTATACGATCCGGTCGTCCGACATCCTCGCCATCGAGGACACCACCCTGGATCCGCGTTTTGCCGACCATCCTCTGGTTGTCGGCTCACCGCATCTGCGAAGCTATCTGGGAATTCCGCTGACGTCTCCCGATGGCTATAACATCGGCACCATTTGCATCGTGGACACGCAGCCACGGACCTTCGGCCCGGACGATTACGCGACGCTTCGACAGTTTGCGGCGGTGGCGATCTCCCAGTTCGAATTGCGCCAGATCGCCTCCCGCGACGGCTTGACGGGCATGGCGACGCGCCGCGCATTCACCGAGGCCGCGGAGCGGGAGCTGAGCCGATTCCTGCGTCATGGCCAGCCCGTCACACTGGTGCTTTTCGATCTCGACCGCTTCAAGTCGATCAACGATTCCTACGGACACGGCATCGGGGACGCCGTGCTGAAAAGCGCCAGCGCCGCTTGCGAGGCGGTCAAGCGCAGCGAAGAGCAGATCGGGCGCATCGGAGGCGAGGAGTTCGCTATCCTGCTCGTCAATACCGGCCTGCCGGAGGCCTGGACGGCGGCCGAGCGCTTTCGCGCCGCGATCGAGGCCGCGACGATAGAAGAGCGGCCCGACTTGCCGTTTACCGCCAGCTTCGGCCTGGCGCAATGCGATGTCGAAACGTCGGACGTCGCAACCTGGCTGGATCGGGCCGACAAGGCCCTATATGCGGCCAAGGCGCAGGGCCGCAACCGCTGCATCGCCGGTTGACCGGCCGGAAAGGCCGGAGCTATCCCCGTCCCGTAGCGGTCGGCCAGACGAAGTGATGGTCGTCGATAGTGAAGGCGTGGCGGTGCCGGATCGGCGCATGGCGGTGGGGATGGCGATGGGGCTCCGGGCCCTCCCATCCTTCATGCTCGTGCTGGTGATGTTCGTCATGGACATGCATGACGTCGTGGACGAAGGCGGCGTGCTGGTGCTCGATTTCGACCGCATCGTCGGTGGGCCATAACCTGGCCGCACTTGCCGCACCGGCAAGGCACGCCGTGGCCAGGATCATGAAGGTCGCGTCGAGGCCGATCGAAGCTCCCAGCCATCCGGCGAGCGGATAGGTCACCAGCCAGCAGGCATGCGACAAGGCGAATTGCGCGGCAAACAGCGCGGGCCTGTCCGCCGCGCCGGACGACCGTCGCAGCACGATGCCGGCCGGCGTTCCGATGGCGGAGGATGCCGCTCCCATCAGCACCCACAGGCAAAGGCTCGACGTCCAGTCCAGCCCCAGGCCGCCGATCATCAGCAGGCATGACATCGCCACGCCGCCGCCGATCATCATCGTGCGCGCCGATACCATACCGAGAATACGGGCCAACAGCATGGCGACCGCCATGGAACCGAACCCGTAGGCGGCGAACAGCAGGGCCACGTCGTCGTTGGAGCCGCCCAGCTCGGTGCGGACGTGCACCACCGTATTGACGATGACCATGGAGCCGCCGGCGGAAGCGGCAAAGGACACGGCCAGCAGCCCCCGCAGACGGGGCGTGGCGAGATAGATGCGCGCTCCGCGGCTGAACCGATCGATGAAGCTGGCGCCGGCAACCGGCTTCGCCGACGGCAGGGCGACCGTGGCGACCAGGCACGCGGAGGCCATGAAGCCAAGGACCGTTCCCAGGAACAGCCAATGAAAACCGATCACGGTGAGGAGCAGAGCCGCAAGAAGCGGACTGGCGAGGCTTTCCAGATCGTAGGCGAGGCGCGACAGCGACAAGGCATTGGTATAGTCGCGCTCGTCCTGCAGTATGTCCGGGATGGTTCCCTGGAAGGTCGGCGTAAACAGCGCCGACATGGACTGGAAGGCGAAGACCAGGGCATAGACCTGCCAGATCTCGGTAACGAAGGGCAGCAGAAAGACGAATCCGGCCCGGACGAGATCCAGTGTCACCAGGAATGTTCGCCGGGGCAGCCATGCCGTCAGGACGCCTGCGAACTGCGAAACACCGACATAGGCGATCATCTTGATGGCGAGCGCGGTTCCGAGGACCGCGCCGGCATCTTCACCGGCCAGGTCGTAGGCGAGCAGCCCGAGCGCGACGGTGGTCAGCCCCGTTCCGATCAGGGAAAGGATCTGTGCCGCAAATAGATGACGGTAGGACCGGCAGCGGAGGACAGCCAGCATCGAACGACGCTCCAGAAGCAAGCCGCCTGCCCGGCGGCGGAACGTATGATGGCCGACGGGATTGCTCTTGTCGACAGATTGGAGACCTTTTGATGACCAGCCGCACCACCATGCAGGACCCTCGGACGCAATATCCCCGCCCGCCGTTTCCGAATCAGCCCCAGCCCCGTCCGGGACTGGCCACGAAAATGGAACCCGTCCCCGACCATGGCGAGACGAGTTATGTCGGCCATGGCAGGCTGCAGGGCCGCAGGGCCCTGATTACGGGCGGCGACAGCGGCATAGGCCGCGCAGCAGCCATCGCCTATGCCCGTGAGGGTGCCGACGTCGCGATAGCCTACCTGCCCTCGGAAGAGGCCGATGCGGCCGAAGTCATCGCCCTGATCGAAGCCGAGGGCCGGAAAGCCCTGGCGCTGCCGGGCGACGTGATGGACGAGGCGTGGTCGCGCGAACTGGTGGACCTTGCGGCGTCGCACATGGGCGGTATCGACATACTGGTCGTCAACGCCGGCCGTCAGCAGTTCCGCGAGAATATCGCGGAACTGTCGTCGGAGGATTTCGACAAGACGCTCAAGACGAACCTCTACGCGCTGCACTGGATATGCCAGGCGGCCGTGCCGCACATGCCGGCCGGCGCCGCCGTCATCACCACCGCCTCCGTGCAAGCCTACGACCCGTCCGACATCCTTCTGGATTACGCGACCACGAAGGCTGGAATCGTCGCCTACACCAAGGCGTTGGCGAAGCAGCTGATCGAGAAGGGCATTCGCGCCAATGTCGTGGCTCCCGGCCCGTTCTGGACCGTCCTGCAATCCAGCGGCGGCCAGCCGTCGGAGAAGGTGCAGCAGTTCGGCGGGCACAGCGCGTTCGGCCGGCCGGGCCAGCCTGTCGAGATCGCTCCGGTCTACGTGCTGCTGGCCAGCCAGGAGGCCAGCTACATAACGGGCGAGGTCTACGGCATCACCGGTGGCGCGGGGATCGCCTGAAGGCAGCCATGCCCTTTCCGTTGGCGCGAAGTCGGCTTCACGTCAACGGATCGGGACGGGCTCGAAGCGTTCGAACATCAACGGTCTGGCATCGCGGTACGATACCTCGCCGATCCGCTCGTATCCAAGAGCCTCGGAAACACGCAATGAAGCAGTGTTGTCAGGATGGATGATGCAGACTGACCGGCTCATGGCGTGTTCCGCGGCCATCCAGCGGTGCGCGCATTCCGCGGCCTCCCTCGCATAACCCCGTCCATGAGCGTTTGGATTTATCATCCACGCCGCTTCCGGGGATGCCTCGAAGGATTTGCCGAACCCCCGGCAGAAGTGAGCCAGCCCGACCTCGCCGATGAAAGAGCCATCGCGCTTGGCGCGGGCCGTGAAGACGCCGTAGCCATAGGCCGACCAATGGCCAATTCGCTGCAGCAGCTTTTTCCAGACATCCTCGCGTCCGAGAAGCTTGCCGCCCGTGTATAGCGCCATCGTCTCGGCCTGATGCATGGCCAGGCTGTCTTCGAAGTCCTCGATGCGGGGCGGCGAGAGGATAAGGCGTTCGGTTTCGATCATGGCTCAGGCACGTATGGAATGCGATCCGCGGGCGGCCGTCCAGGTTGCATGGCGCGACCCGACCGTCTTCCAGAAACGCGATATCGAATGATCTGGGGATGGTACGGTTGGGTGGGTTCGAACCACCGACCTCTGGAGCCACAATCCAACGCTCTAACCAGCTGAGCTACAACCGCATACCGAGGAGCTCTTCGCTCCATGGCGGTTCACATAAATTCATTCGGCGCGGGACGCAAGCCCATCCCGCGCTTGGAAACCACCTTGAAGACGATGCCGCCGGGCGCAGGATTACTCCTTGCGGGCGCGCGCCTTGTCCATGGCCTCCTTGCCTGGCCGCACCAGCTCGTTGGCGACCGTCCGCGACAGCGACTGCATGTCCCGGATCTGCCCGGCCATCAGTTCGGTCTGCTCCCGCACATAGCCTGTCTGCAATTCGACCAGCTCGGCCACGGACCGCACCTTCGTCATCTTTTCCAGATGCGCAAATCCCAGTTCGGCGTTCGTCCGCAGGGCCTCTATGGCCTTCTTGGACAAGGACAGCGATCCGCTATGCGCGTTCTCCAGCGTCGCCTCCAGGGTCTTGGTCGCCTCGTCGGCATTGTCGCGGATCGCCTGATAGGTCCTGCGCGACTGCTCTACCGTGCGCTCCGTCAAACCGCGCAGCGCCTCCTGGAAACGTTCGGGGTCGAGTCCGAGCGCGGCTTGCGCGCGCGCGACGTTCTCCGGGTCCATCGCCTGCTTGAAGGCGTCCTCGGCTTGCGAAAACTCCGCCGAAGCCTTGCCTGCGGGCCTTGCCTTCTCCTTCATCGCACTCTCCCTCGCCTTGGTGAGACCCATAGATGAGCGGATTTCCTTTGTTCTGACAACTGACAAGCCGTTCAACGCATGATGGCGGGGATATTAACCCTTCCGGGCGAATGATGGGCGGGCCCTGGCCATCGCAATGGATTTCGCACGTGCCGGGCGTTATTAACGAAGGCGTAACCAACAAGATGGGCGAGGCCCTCGACAGGACATTTTCAGCACATGAACCCTCTGGAGATCATGGCATTTGAAGATGTACGCCGCGCCGGCGAAGCCGGCTGCGCGGTCGTGGCGCTGTCCGCCGACCTGACCCGGACGCTTTGGCACAACGAAGCGGCCGATACGCTCCTGTCCGGGAAGCTCTCTCCCCTTCCCCGCATACAGCAGTTCGCCGGCGCCCTGATGCGCGACGGAGAGGTGACGACGCGGCTTCCCACGCAGTCCGGCGCCGGCTTCGTCTCCACCACGATCCGCCTTCGCATGGCGGTGGCGGCGGCCGGCGAGGAGTTCGCCCTCCTGTCCAGTCTCCACCCGATGGCACGCCCGGATGTCGGAGCCATGCTGGCGGAGCGTTTGCTGCGCGAAGCCGGCATGATCGGACGTCCGGCCGCGATGATCGCGGCCGACGGCCTGCAGGCGATGAGCGCTTCGCTGGGCCCGGAGCGGGCTGCCGACTTCGCCGACGCAGCCGAAGAATTCCTGACCGGCCCGATCGATTACCTCGAGATCGCCGACGACGGCCGCAAACTGGCCTTCGCGCGCCTCGGCACCGGCCTTGCCCTCGTTGCGGACACAGGCCCCTGGACGGCCGTGCAGGCCGCCGCGCCCAGGGCGGCCGAACCGGCGCCGGCCACCCCGGCAGAGCAAACCGGCACGACCGGTTCACAGCCGTCGACGACACCGATCGGGCAGATCGTCCAGAGGTGGCATGAACGCCTTTCCGAGAAGGCGGTCACCCTGCGCCACAAGGCTGCGGAATCGCGCGACAGGCTTCGTACCGAAACGATGCCCCGGCAGTCGGGGACCGCGGAACCGACGCCGTCCGTGGCCGTGGGCGAAGGCCGCTTCGAATGGCGCGTCGACGCCGCCTACCGCTTCACGGAAGTGGGCGCGGAATTGGCCGCCGCCATCGGGGCAGATGCGACGGCGTTGCATGGCCACGACATCTTCGACGTCGTGGAGCGGCTGGGCCTCGACCCGTCCGGCGAAATCGCGACGCTGCTGCGCAGCCGCGCCCCATGGTCGGGCCGGATGGTGGACTGGCCGATCGACGGCAGCGACGACAGGATGCGGATCGAACTTGCGGCCCTGCCCGTCTACGGGCGTGGAACGGTCTTCGAGGGCATACGCGGCTTCGGCCGCATCGTCGAGCGGGTCGGCGCGGAACGCCGCCCCGAACCGGTCGCCGGAACCGGCCTGTCCGGTACGGAGGCCGACGCCTTCGCCTCCATCGGTGCGGCACTCGGCGGGCTCGGCGAGACGCCGCCCGTCGCGGCTTCGTCGGACTTGCCGGGCGACGTCACCGCCTTTCTGGATGCGCTGCCCGTCGCCGCACTGGTGCAAATTCGCGGACGGCTTGCGCATGCCAACCGCAGTTTCTTCGACCTGTCGGGATATGCCGACCTGGCGGCGCTCGAGGGCGCGGGCGGGCTCGAGGTTCTTGCGGCGGACGATGGCAGGCTCGGCGAGGCGCAGGGCTGCATCCGGCTGCTGCGGCAGGACGGGGAAGTGGTGCGCGTCTCCTGCCAGATGCAGCGCGTCACCATTGCCGGAACGGCGATCCTTCTTTTCACCTTCCAGCGCCCGGTACCGGCCCCCGCCGACGAGGAGGCGATCGAGTTGCGGGCCGTCCTCGACACCGCGACGGACGGCATCCTGATGCTGGAGGATGACGGTACGCTGCGCGCAATGAACGGCTCGGCAGAGGCGCTGTTCGGCCTTTCGGCCGCCAGGTGCCGCGGCTATCCCTTCACCGACCTCATCGCCGAGGACAGCCGCGCGGCGGCGACCGCCTATCTGGCCGCGCTGCGCGACGGCGGCATGCAGAGCATCCTGAACGATGGCAGGGAAGTGCTGGGCAAGGTGGCGCGCGGCGCGCCGATACCGCTGTTCATCACCATCGGCAAGCTGGGCGCCGGGCGGGGCTGGTGCGTCGTCATCAGGGATATCGGCCATTGGAAGCGCATCGAGGAAGAACTCGTGGCGGCGCGGCGGCAGGCCGAGGACGCCAGCCTGCACAAGAGCCGCTTCCTGACCAATATCAGCCACGAGTTGCGCACTCCCCTGAACGCCATCATCGGCTTTGCCGATGTGATGGCGGCGGAAAGCTTCGGCCCCATCGGCAACGATCGCTATCTGCAATATCTGCGCGACATCAAGCATTCCGGCCATCATCTGCTGGACCTCGTCAACGACCTGCTGGACATATCCAAGATCGAGGCCGGCAAGGCCTCGCTGAAGATCGCGCCCGTATCGGCCGTCGACATCGCGGCGGAGATCGTTTCCCTCATGCAGCCGCAGGCCGGCAGGGCCCGCGTGATCCTTCGCAGCGATCTGCCGCGGGGCCTTCCGCACATCCTGGCCGACGCCCGCTCCATCCGCCAGATCGCACTCAACCTCTTGTCCAACGCCATCCGCTTCACGCCGGCAGGCGGCCAGGTCGTCGTTTCGGCGAGCGTGGACGCGAAGGGCTGTTTCGTCATGCGCTTCCGCGATACCGGCATCGGGATGAGCGAGGACGAGATGTCTGAGGCCATGACCCCCTACAGCCAGGTCAGCGCCATCGCCCGCGAAAGGGGCGACGGGACCGGGCTCGGCCTGCCGCTGACGAAGGCGATGGTGGAGGCGAACTCCGCCCGTTTCGCATTGCGCTCGACCCAGGGCGAGGGCACCATCGTCGAAATCACCTTTCCCGCAGACCGTGTCGTGGCGCAATGACCGGTCGGGCCGCTGCACTCGCATCGTGCGGAGATGTCCCGTATATACACCCTACAGTTTAGTCCGCGCCACGAGACCCGCTTGCCCGCCCACGATACGCCCATGAATTCGCCGCACAGGGACGGCCGCAAACGCCGCCTCTTCGGCTGGACTTTCGCCGCCGTTGCTGCGGCCATTGTGGCCGGCGTCGTATTCCTTGCCAATTCCAGCCTGTCGCTGAATCTCGAGAACGCGCGGCACGGGATAGAGCAGCGCCTCGCCGCCCTGACGGGGCGCAGCGTGCAGGTGGATGGCGGCGCTACGTTCCGGCTTCTGCCGCGCCCGGTCGTGGAGTTGTCCAACATCCGGTTGGACAGCGCCGAAGACTCGCGAGAGTTGCGTGTGGCGCGCGTCATCGCGCAACTCGATCTCATCGACGCCCTGATCGGACGAACGGATATTTCCCGCCTGACGCTGGTGCGGCCGGAATTCACCGAGGCGGAAGATCGGCCTGCCGGCCCATCGACGTCCGATCCGGCGCAGCCCGCCCCGCGGAGCCCGACAGGGTTTGAACCGGAGGGTGATCCGCGCGTGCTCGATCTTGCGACGCACACGCTGCGCGCCGTGCTGCAGCGGTTCGAGGGCGTACGCTATATCGAGGTTCGCGACGGGCTGTTCCGTCCGCGGGGCGACGCCGCCGGCATCAGCAACATCAACCTGACGCTGGAATGGGATGGCAGGCGTCAACCGGCGGAGCTGTCCGGCAGTGTCGTCTGGAACGGCCAGCCGGCCGACATCCTCCTGACCGTCGGCTCGCCAGCGGCGTTCCTGGCCGGCGACCAGAGCCAGCTTTCGGCCACGTTGCGTTCTCCGCCCGTCAATTTGCGGTTCGAAGGGACGGGCACGGGCGGCACCCCGTTCCAGCTTGACGGACGGCTTTCCCTGGACGCGCCGTCGCTTGCCCGCCTCAGCCGATGGATCGGCAGCCCGGGCTTCACGCTTCCGGACTTCGGCCCGATCGCGCTCGAAACGGATCTGCGGCTTGCCGGGGAGCGCGCCTTCCTGAATCGCACCAGCGTCGTTCTCGACGACATGCGCGCGCAGGGCGCCCTGGAAATCGCCATGCTTGCCGATGGCCGCCCCATGCTTGGCGGCACCCTCGCATTCGAAAGCTTCGACTTCGATACGCTGGGAGGCGCGATCGCGCCTCTTCCACGGAACGTGCTGGACCTGCAGCGGCGTATTCCCCTGCACTTCGTGCGCAACATCGATCTGGACCTGCGTCTTTCCGCAACCCGGTCGCGGCTGGCCGGAGTGGGCATGAGCGATCTGGCCGCCACGGTGAAGTTCGCCTCCGGCAACGCCGTCATAGATATCGGCGACGTCTCCCTTTTCGGTGGACGCGCGCAGGGACGCGTCGCGCTGGATGCCAATGCCGCCGCACCCCATCTGGTCGGCACCTATGCGCTTCAGGGCATCGAGGCCGCCGCACTTGCGCAGCGCCTGTCGTCGGAGGACATGCAGTTGACGGGCACCGCCACGATCAGCGGCAAGCTCGATCTGCCGGTTCGCAGTTGGGCGGAGATCGCCAACGATAACCGGATCGAGGCGCAGGTGAACATCGATTCCGGCACGGTGGCCGGATTGCCGCATGTCGGCGACCTTCAGGAAGGCCGGCGCAGCTTTACCCTGCAACCGGGCGGACAACCGTCATCATTCGATACCCTGACCGCGCGGCTGTCCACCGCCGGAAGCTTTCTGCGCGTCGGGAACTTCGAGATGGCGGGCCCCACCGGGCTCATGACGCTTCAGGGCCTCGTCGCGCTGGCGGACATGTCCGTGTCGCTGGAGGGTCTCTTCGAGCCGGCGGCGGCCGATGTCGCGGATGCCAATCGCAACGCCACGTTCACCTCATCGAAACCCATCGAGTTCATATTGCGGGGCGAGTGGCCGGGGTTGGACGTCACCGTGACGCCGCGCTCCAAGCCGATCTGAAACGACACATTCGCCGCCGGACCGTCCTCCGCGCCGCGAGGACGGGTTCGAGGCATGCCGGCAAGAGCGACCATCGGCTTCATCGGGATCACCGCCGCCCTGGCCATTTCCGCGTCGGCCCCGGCCGCACTGGCAGGCCCGTCGGACGATTATCACGTGGCCCTGCAGGCGGTGAAGGCGAATGCCTTCCAGCGCCTCGCCGACATCGACGTCAAGGCCATGCTGGGCACGGCGCCCGGCGATGCGCGCCTGCCCGGCAAGCTCTCGATCTCCGATATTCCCGGCAAGGCGGATGCGCCGGTGGCCAAGGCAAGGCGGCTTGCCGGCCAGCTTGCCGCGCAACGCGGCGCACGGTCCCTGCCCGCGACGGCCTCCAACCGCTGGGTCGCGGAACGGGTCCGCACCGACCTGTCGGATTATCTGTCACAGGGCCCCTCACCCTACCTCTGCTCCGGCCTCGACAATTATCTCGGCACGTTGCGCAGCTACACCAACCAACTGGCCGTAACGGACCTGCGGCTGGACGAGGCCGAGGCATTCCTGGCGCAATCCGCCCGCGACAGTGCCGCGGCCGCACTCGACGCGATGATGCCGCCGCCCGCGCCGCGCTACGCTCCGGCGGACCGCCCCGGCCTGCAGATCGCGGGGCCGGGGGGCCTGCCGTCCATAGACGCGGAGGAAGAGCAGGGCGACGGTTCCGGCCTGCTGACCCTTGTGGCGTCCGGTGCGACCGCGCCACTTTCGTCGGTCGATCTCGGGCCAGCGACGCGGCGCCCCTCCATGGCGCTGGAGACGCGCGGCGAACTCGAGCGTGCCGCGCGTCGGCTCGTCTTCGCTGCGCGGCGCGGCGGCTTCATCGACCTGGACCGGCAGACTGCCGCAACCGCCCCGGGGCGTGGCGCGGCAACTTATGTGGCGGCGGTCGCGCCGGCCCTTCCGTCGGTTACCGACCCCCTTGCCCGCCCGGCGTTGATCGCCGCGCTTGCCGACATCGAGGCTCTGGATGTCGTGATGGCGGCACGCAGCGGAGGCCAGGACCCCGTGGCCGCCGCGCTCGACGAAACCATGAATGCCATCCGCGCGGCGCACGATACGGCCTGTCGCTAAGCCCCCCGTCAGGCGGTGGACGCCAAGGCCTGGCGTTCCGCTTCCTGCGCCAGTTTCTCGTCGCGCACGCGGCGCGCCTCCTGCTGCTTGGCGACGAGCGAGGCGATAAGGACGCCAACCGCGACGACGCCGATCATGATGGTCGATATGGCATTGATCTCGGGCGTCACGCCCAGCCTGACCTGGCTGTAGATGCGCATGGGCAAGGTGGTGGCGCCTGGGCCGGAGGTGAAGCTTGCGATCACCAGATCGTCCAGCGACAGGGTGAAGGCCAGCATCCAGCCGGCCAGCACGGCCGGCCAGATGACCGGTATGGTCACCAGCAGAAACGCCTTCAGGGGCGGGCAACCGAGGTCCTGCGCCGCCTCTTCGAGGGAACGGTCGACGCCGATCAGCCGCGACTGCACGACCACGGCGACGAAGCACATCGAGAATGTCGTGTGCGCCAGCGTGACCGACCAGAAACCCCTGTCGAAATTGATGGCCACGAACAGCAGCAGCAGGGAAAGGCCGGTGATGACTTCCGGCATCACGAGGGGCGCCGCCACCATGCCGGAAAACAGCAGCCGCCCGCGGAAATTGCCGTAGCGCACCATGGCCATGGCCGCCAGCGTGCCAAGGATGGTCGCTATGGTTGCCGAAAGGATGCCGACGCGCAGGGTGATGAAGGCCGCGTCGACGAACAGGCTGTTGCCCGCCAGCGCCGCATACCAGCGCGTGGAGAAGCCGCCCCATACGGTCACGAGTTGCGAGGCGTTGAAGGAATAGACCACCAGCAGCACGATGGGCAGATAGAGGAAGGCGAAGCCGACCACCAGCGATACGATGTTGAAGGGCGACAGCCGGCCGCTCATGTCAGGCTCCGGGCCTGGATCTTCTGGAAGATCATGATGGGCACCACCAGCACGAGCAGCAGGAGGACGGCCACGGCGGAGGCGACGGGCCAGTCCCGGTTGATGAAGAATTCGTCCCAGAGGACCTTTCCGATCATCAGCGTCTGGGAGCCGCCGAGAAGATCGGGAATGACGAACTCCCCCACCGCCGGGATGAAGACCAGGAACGAGCCGGCGACGACACCCGGCAGCGACAGCGGGAAAGTGATCTTCCAGAAGGCCCAGAAAGGAGGGCAGCCCAGGTCGTTCGCCGCTTCGACCAGCCTGTGGTCCATCCGCTCCAGGCTCGCATAGATGGGCAGCACCATGAAGGGCAGGTAGGAATAGACGATGCCGATATAGACGGCGAGCTCGGTGTTCAGAAGGTTCAGCGGCTGCGAGACGAGGCCCGTCCACAGCAGGAACTGGTTGAGGTAGCCCTCCCCCCGCAGGATGCCGATCCACGCATAGACGCGGATCAGGAAGCTTGTCCAGAACGGCAGGATGACCAGCATCAGGAGAACCGGGCGCAGGCCGCCCGGCGCGCGGGCCATGCCGTAGGCCAGGGGATAGCCGACCGCCAGCGCCAGCACGGTCGAAACGAAGGCGATGCGCAGGCTGGAAAGATAGGCGTTGATATACAGCGGGTCGCCGCCGAGCCAGACGTAGTTTTCGAAGGACAGCTCGCGCAGGGCCTGCCAACTGGCCGACAGATCGCCCAGGTCGAAGGTCGGCAGATAGGGAGGCTGGGCGATCGCCGTTTCCGAAAGCGAAATCTTGAAGACGATCAGGAAGGGAATGAGGAACAGGGCGACCAGCCAGAGATAGGGGATGCCGATCACCCCTGCCCGGAACCACCGGCCCGAACCTGGTTTGCCGTCGCGGGCCCTTGTTTCAGCCGCCATGGCGCGCCCTCATGCCGACAGGATGACGCCGGCGTCGGCAGGGAAGGAAAGATACACTTCCTCTTCCCAGCCGATCTGCTCCGGCGCGACGCGGAAGGCGTTCATGACGGTGGCCCGCATGATCGTGCCGCTGTCGAGCTTGACGTTGAAAAGGGTCACATCTCCCAGATAGGCGATGTCCCAGACCGTGCCCTTCAGCACGTTGGCGGCGCCGGCCTCAGGCGGGCGGCGGCTGAGGGATATCTTTTCGGGCCGGACCGCCAGCGCGGCCGGCGCCCCCTTCGCCAGTTGCGGTGCGCCGTCGACTGTCAGGACGCCGCCTTCGGCCGCAAGGCGCAGCCGGTCGCCGGAGACATCCTCCACCGTTCCCTCGACGATCGAGACATTGCCGATGAAGTCGGCGACGTAGCGCGAATTCGGCGCTTCGTACAGGATGGCCGGCGTCGCCACCTGCTCGATCCGGCCGGCGCGCATCACGGCGATCCGGTCGGACATGGTCATCGCTTCTTCCTGGTCGTGGGTGACGATCACGAAGGTCAGGCCGAGCTCCTGCTGGAGGTCCATCAGCTCGAACTGGGTTTCCTCGCGCAATTTCTTGTCGAGCGCACCGAGCGGCTCGTCCAGAAGCAGCACCTTGGGTTTCTTGGCCAGCGAACGGGCCAGCGCCACGCGCTGCTGCTGGCCGCCCGAAAGCTGTTGCGGCTTTCGCTTCGCATAGGGCGTCAGCTTGACCAGCCGCAGCATCTCGGCCACGCGATCCGAAATCTCCGACCGTGCCATGCCGTCCTGCCTGAGGCCGAAGGCGATGTTCTTCTCGACGCTCATATGCGGAAACAAGGCATAGGACTGGAACATCATGTTGAGCGGTCGACGGTAAGGCGGCACGCCGGTCAGGCTTTGGCCGCCCAGCCTGATATCGCCCGAAGTCGGCGTCTCGAACCCCGCCAGCATACGCAGCAGGGTCGACTTGCCGCACCCCGACGGCCCCAGCAACGCGAAGAATTCGCGCGTGTAGACGTCGAGGCTCAGATCGTCGACGGCGTTGAAGTCGCCGAAGGTCCGGACCACCCGGTCGAACTCGATCAGGGGTTTTGCCGCGGGGTCGTTCCACGGATCGAAGTTCCGCCGGATGCTGCCGAGCGATTTGAGCGCCGTCGCCATGATCGAACAGAGCCTCGCCTTGCGGTTACTGGCCCGTCCGGACGGTGGTGAAGGCGCGCGTCACCAGGCGTTGCGCGCGGGCATCGTAGGGCAGCTTGATGTACAGCTTCTCCAGCGTGGCCTCGTCGGGGTAGACGGCCGGATCGTTGAAGATCTCCGGATCGATCAGCTTCTGCGAGGCGAGGTTGCCGTTGGCATAGACGACATAATCCGTTGCGCGCGCGATCACCTCGGGACGCATCATGTAGTTGATGAAGGTGTGGGCGGCTTCGACATGCGGCGCATCGGCCGGAATGGCCATCTGGTCGAACCACATCATCGCGCCTTCCGTGGGGATGGCGTAGCCGATCTCCACGCCCGCGCCCGCTTCTTCCGCGCGGTCGCGCGCCTGGAAGATGTCTCCGGAGAAACCGACCGCCACGCAGATGTCGCCATTGGCCAGCGCGTTGATGTATTCGGACGAATGGAACTTGCGGATGAAGGGCCGCACCTTCAGCAGCAGGTCCGTCGCTTTCTGGATATCCTCGGGCGTCGCCGCGTCCGGGTTTACGCCCAGGTAGTTCAGGGCCGCGGGAATGATCTCGCCAGGCGAATCCAGCATGTCGATGCCGCATGTCGCCAGCTTCTCGGCATGTTGCGGATCGAAGACAAGCGCCCAGCTATCCAGCGGCGCATCGGGCAGCGCTTCCGCCACCTTGGCCTTGTTGTAGCCGATGCCGGTGGTGCCCCACATGTAGTTGACCGTATAGGCGTTGTCCGGATCGAAGGCCGCGACACGCTCCTGGATCATCGGCCACATATTGCCGAGATTGGTCAGCTTGGACGGGTCGAGCTTCTGGTACACGCCTGCCTGGATCTGCCGCGCCAGATATTCGGCCGAGGGCACCACGATGTCGTAGCCGCTGCCGCCCGCCAGCATCCGGGTTTCGAGTATCTCGTTGGAATCATACGTGTCATAGACGACGCGAATGCCCGTTTCCTTGGTGAAGTCCTCGATGATCGACGGGTCGATATAGTCCGACCAGTTGTAGATGTTGAGCTGTTGCTGCTGTGCGGCAGCCTGCCCGGTCAGGGCGGTGAAGGCGACGAGGGCGACAAGGCTGCATGTGGGACGGTTGGGCAAGATCTGCATCTCCTGAAGTCACGCGAGGGGGCCGCATGCCCGACTATTTCCGAGAGTCGGGCATTTTGGTAGCCCCTAACTGCTCAAGATCACAAGCGGTTGTCGCGCTGCATATAAATCGCGTCGGGACCATAGGCCGCAAGCTTGGCGCCGAGCGCTGCATCGTCGAGGGCGACGAAGCCGAAGCGGGCCCAGAAAGGCCCCGTGCCGTAGACGGAGATCAGCGTCGTCACCGGGAAGCGCGCCGCGATGCCGAGCAGCCTGTCGATACCCTGCCGCGCCTCTCCCCGTCCGCGCCGCTCCGGCGCGACGACGACATCGTGGATGTAGAAGGCATCCGCCGCCGGCTCCAGCCGGTCGAGGATGGTGTCCAGCGGCGGCGGCGACAACCGTTCGATCGGGTGTGCGACGCCGTAGCCGACGATGGCATCGCCGGTATGGAGCACGATCGCCCCTTCGGCGAAGAGTTCGATGCGATTGGCAAAGACCTCCGGCCGTTCCGGCAGGCCGGGATGCACCCTGTCGGCCAGCGCGATGACGGCGGCTACGTCACGGTGCGTCATCGCACGCCACCGGGCCTGCATCGTCGCACGATCGCTCATCGGTGCTTCTGCCCTGCTCCGTAGAATATCTTCTCCCACGCCTTGTGGGCCTTGTAGCCCTCGCGGATGAAGGGCGTGAACACGGCCATGTTCAGGACGGCCCTGTTGGTCAATCGCCCCGGAAAGCGCAGCGGCTTCTCGAAATCCACGAACAGCACCACGCGGACCCCATCGGAGTGGTTCCACGCCTCGTGCTCATAGGCATCGTCGAAGATGAGCGCCTTGCCTTCCTGCCAGTGGCAAAGCGTGTCGGCGATGCGGATGCCGATCTTGTCGGGCTCGTTCGGAACGATCAGGCCGAGATGAAAGCGCAACACCCCGTTATATGGTCCGCGATGCGGTGGAAGATGCTTGCCCGGCTCGAAGATCGAAAACATGGCCGATTTCATGCCGGGTATCTTCTGCAGGATACGCCACGTCTCCGGGCATTGACGGATCGCCTCCTCCGACTTGATGCCGTAGCCGCACAGGAAGAAAGTCTTCCAGTTCCGGTCGGAGGAGATGGAGCGTACCTCCGAGGATATTTCATGGAAGGCGGGCAACTCTCCCTTGCGGGTCAGGACTGCGTCGAGCTCCCTGCGGATGAGGGGCCATTCGGCCTCCACATCCGCGGCCCAGGGAAATACCGAGTTGTCATAGACCGGCGGGTTGCCCACGGTGGAGCAGGACAGGTTCCATGCCTCCGCGCCGTCCACCACCTTCTGCACGGCCCGAGCGACAAGGCCCTGCCGGCTCATCGTATCTTCCAGGCCCTCTGTCTTCGTTTTCTGGGCCGAACCGTTACGCATATCCACCGGTGGACACTCCTGCTTAAAAATCGAAGGCCGACAGACCGCCGACCCAGGTATCGAGGCCCAGAGGCCGCGTCAAAGGCGGCTCGGCCCGGGCCAGACAGGCTTGCCGCTCGCAGAGCCTGCACGACGGCCCGACAGGCACAGGCGACATCCGGCCGAACCTGCCATAGATGACCCTGTCCTTGAAAGCGGCTTCGCAGGCCAGCAGCAGCGCCGTGCGGCGGGGCCGCTCGGCGAAGCCGGCCTTCAGGCCTTCCAGCGTCCGCGAGATCGTCAGGAAGACGGCGCCGTCGGGCATTTCCACCTCTTCCACAAGCACGCGCCCGGCCTCGGAAAAACTGTTGTGGATGGCCAGCTTGACGCAGCCGCCGCCGAACCGGCGCGTGGGGAAACCTTGTGCCCCGGCGCGCCGGAAACGGTTTCCGGCCTGGTCCACCTCCATCATGAAGAAGGGAACGCCGGGCGCCCCATGGCGCTGCAGCGTGGTCAACCGGTTGGCCACCTGCTCGAACGAGGCCTGGAAGCGGCCCGCCAGGGCGTCGATATCGTAGGCCGCCCGTTCCGCGGCGGCATGAAAGGGGCCGTAGGGCATCATCAGCGCGTGGGCCGCGTAGCGCGTCAGCTCGAACAGGGCCAGCCGCCGCGCCTCAGCGCTGGCGAAGGAGAAACTGGCGAGCTCCGCCTCGATCGGCTGCGCCAGCGCAAGGGACGCCGCTTCGAACGCCACCTCCCGCAGGCGGTCCGGCGCCGAAAGGCGCTCGGACAGGAACAGGCGGCGCGAATGCCGGTCGAAACGGCGGCGCCAGTTGGGCATCGTCTCGACCGGCAGCACGCGGACGGACACGTCGTACCGTGTTCGCAGCCAGGTCTTCAGCGCGCTGTAGGCATCGTCGCCGAGGGCGATCTCGGCACTCAGGCCCTCGGCCGCCCCGTCGATGCCGGCGAAGTAGTTGGGCCTGTCCTCCAGCACCTCGCGCACCGCGTCCATGGGCAGGCGCGAGCCCGCGGCATCCAGCGCCTTGCCCTGCCCCGCCAGAAGGACGGACAGGTCCGACAGACGCGCCTCCATCTCCTTGTAGGCGCGATAGAGCTTTGCCATCCCGGCTGCGGCATTGGGCGCGGCGTCGGCGAAATCGCTCATTTCCTGTGGTCCGGGCAGTTCGCCCGCAAGCAGCGGATCGGCGAAAGCCGCCTTCAGGTCGGCGCGCAGGCTGTCGCCCTCGCGCGCCTGAAGGCCGGACAGGTCGACCTCGTAGATCTCCGTCAGTCGAAGCAGAATCTGCACCGTCAGCGGACGCTGGTTGCGCTCCAGAAGGTTCAGGTAGGAGGGCGAGATGCCGAGCTCCGCCGCCATGGCCGTCTGCGTCAGCCCCAGGCCGTTGCGCAGCCGGCGCAGCCGTGGCCCGGCAAAGACCTTGTTGTCAGCCATGCTGTTTTGACCGCATTTTTACAAGACCATTCTTTGACAGCATTTACATCATGACATGGCGGTTTTGTCAAAGCGCGCACAACCCGACATCTTTTCGATACCAGAAATGCCGGTTTCTTCTGTGTCGCGTGTGATGATCTGTCAATCTTCCCTTCATGGCGCAGTGCAGCGAAAGCCTGGGCCGATATCAGGGAGTGATTGGACATGACTGAATTTTACAACCTCGTTCCCAGCGCACCGGCAGGCCGTTTCGATACGGTCGAGCGCCCCTACGCGGCCGAGGATGTAAGGCGGCTTCGGGGATCCGTTCCCATCCGCTACACGCTGGCGGAGAACGGAGCCAACCGGCTTTGGGAACTGCTCCGCACGGAGGATTTCGTCAACGCGCTGGGGGCGATGACGGGTAACCAGGCCATGCAGATGGTGCGGGCGGGGCTGAAGGCGATCTACCTTTCGGGCTGGCAGGTTGCGGCCGACTCCAACACGGCTTCCTCCATGTACCCCGACCAGTCGCTCTATCCGGCCAACGCCGCGCCGGAACTGTGCCGGCGCATCAACCGCACCTTGCAGCGCGCCGACCAGATCGAGCATTCGGAAGGGCAGAAAAGCGTCGAGACCTGGTTCGCGCCCATCGTCGCGGATGCCGAAGCCGGCTTCGGCGGACCGCTCAATGCGTTCGAGATCATGAAGGCCTTCATCGAGGCCGGCGCGGCGGGCGTCCATTTCGAGGACCAGCTGGCCTCCGAAAAGAAGTGCGGCCATCTCGGCGGCAAGGTGCTCATTCCCACGTCGGCGCATATCCGCAACCTGACGGCGGCGCGCCTGGCGGCCGACGTGATGGGCGTGCCGACGCTGGTGATCGCCCGGACCGATGCCGAGGCGGCCAAGCTCGTCACTTCCGACGTCGACGAGCGCGACCGACCCTTCGTCGATTACGATGCCGGCCGCACGGCGGAAGGCTTCTACCGGGTGCGCAACGGGCTGGAGCCCTGTATCGCCCGCGCCATCGCCTATGCGCCGCATGCGGATCTGATCTGGTGCGAGACATCGAAGCCGGATCTGGATCAGGCGCGCCGCTTCGCCGAGGGTGTCCACAAGGTGCATCCCGACCGGATGCTCGCCTATAACTGCTCGCCCTCCTTCAACTGGCGCAAGAACCTGGACGAGGCGACCATCGCCAGGTTCCAGCGCGAGCTCGGCGCCATGGGCTACAAGTTCCAGTTCATCACGCTGGCCGGCTTCCATCAGCTCAATTTCGGCATGTTCGAGCTGGCGCGCGGCTACCGCGACCGGCAGATGGCCGCCTACTCGGAGTTGCAGGAGGCCGAATTCGCCGCCGAGGCGGACGGCTACACCGCGACCAAGCACCAGCGCGAGGTCGGCACGGGATATTTCGACGCCGTCAGCATGGCCATCACCGGGGGTGCATCCTCCACCACCGCCATGGGCGAATCCACCGAGAGCGCACAGTTCCGCCCGGCATCGCCGCTGGGCGTCGCCGCCGAATAACGCAACAACCTTTCTCAAAGGGAGAGACCGATATGAGCCTTGTCATGGAAGAAAAGCGCCCGCGCACCCGCGTCCGTGAACGCGCCGAAGAGCAGTCCGCCACCATGGACACCACGCAGCAGGCGGCCATCCGCGCCCTCGCCAACGATCTGCATCGGCTTAACCAGTCGGTCATGAAGGCGGTGGAGGAAGGGCTGTCGGTCGAACTGGTGCGCTCCTCGCGCCATCATTCGGGCAATGGCTGCTGGGGAGACCTGCTCGTTCCCGTGATCGTGCGCACGGAACGCTGAAAAACCGGGCAAGGAGGCCGCACCGCCGCCTTGCCCGCCTTTACCAGAACTGGCTATCATCCGCCGACGCCGAAACCCGTCGCGAAGGATCGCATGGCCAAACGTCCGAAATCCCCCAAATCCGAGGCGGGCACCCCCTCGAGGATCAAGAAGAACGGACAGGTCAGGACAGGCGCCCCCGCCATCGGCGAAAGCGGGCGCAGCGTGACCTCCTTCGCCAAGGCGACGCGCAAGCGGCCGGCCTTCCTCGATTCCCGGCGCGGCGTCGCCGACATGGACGAGGCGCGCGAATGGCTCGCCGAGCGCCGGATCGAGGATGTGGAGTGCATCACCCCCGACCTGGCCGGCGTCGCACGCGGCAAGATGATGCCCGCCAAGAAATTCACCGGCAACACCTCGCTGGCGCTGCCGTCGGCCCTCTTCATGCACACGATATCGGGCGAGTATCCGGAAGAGACGGGCAGTTTCCGCTATTCGCCCAACGATGGCGACCTGAAACTGGTGCCGGACTTCTCCACCATCGCCGAAGTCCCGTGGGAGACGGACCCGACGGCGGCCATCATCTGCGACCTCGTGGACGTCAACGGCAAGGCGGTCGGTTACACGCCGCGCAACGTGCTGAAGCGCGTCGTGGAGCTTTACGAGGACAAGGGCTGGCGCCCCATCGTCGCGCCCGAGATCGAGTTCTATCTGGTTTCGCGCAACGTCGACCCGGATTATCCGCTGACGCCGCCCATAGGCCGCTCGGGCCGGCAGATCCAGAGCGGCCAGAGCTATTCCATCGGCGGCATCAATGAATTCGACGAACTGATCGACGATATCTATCACTTTTCCGACCGGCAGGGCCTGGAGATCGACACGCTGATCCACGAGGACGGCGCCGCCCAGCTGGAAATCAACCTGCGCCACGGCAACCCGATCGAGCTGGCCGACCAGGTCTTCATGTTCAAGCGCACCATCCGGGAAGCGGCGCTGAAGCACGATATCTATGCAACCTTCATGGCCAAGCCGATCCAGGGCCAGCCGGGCTCGGCCATGCACATACACCAGTCCGTCGTGGACCGCAGGACGGGCGCCAACGTCTTTTCCGATCCGGACGGGTCGCCCTCGCAGCTGTTCCACCATTTCATCGGCGGCATGCAGCGCTATGTCCCGGCCGCGCTGGTGATGATGGCGCCCTATGTCAACTCCTACCGGCGCCTGACGCACGGGATGAGCGCGCCCACCAACAATGCCTGGGGCTACGACAACCGCACCACGGCCTTCCGCGTGCCGACGTCCGAACCTGCGGCACGGCGGGTGGAGAACCGCCTCCCGTCATCCGACGCCAATCCCTATCTGGCGCTGGCCGCCTCGCTGGCATGCGGCTATCTCGGCATGACGGAGGGGATCGAGCCGGACCAGCCGACAGACCGCACCGTCAACGAGGACGGGGTCATCTCGTTGCCGCGCGGCCTTTTGGAAGCGGTCGCGGCCTTCGAGGCGGAAGACTCGTTCCAGAACGTGCTGGGCCGCGAGTTTCTGGCCACCTATGCCGGCATCAAGCGCGGCGAATTCGAAACCTTCATGCAGGTCATCAGCCCCTGGGAACGGGAGTTCCTCCTACTCAATGTCTGAGGCCGGCTACCAGTCTCCCATTTCACCGGGCCGCTCCTTCTACGAGGATTCGATCGCCGAGCGGCCACGCCACCCGCGCCTGGACGGCAACCGGCAGGCCGATGTCGTGATCGTGGGGGGCGGCTTCACGGGCCTGTCCGCTGCCGCGCATCTTGCGCAGGGCGGGGCGAGCGTCGTTCTTCTGGAGGCGGCCCGCCTGGGCGACGGGGCGTCCGGCCGAAACGGCGGGCAGTTCGGCACCGGCCAACGGCTGTGGCCCGAAGAGCTGGAGCCGCGCATCGGCCTGCAGGGCAGCCGCGCCCTGTTCGACCTCGCCGAGGATGCCAAACGCCACCTTCTGGGCTTCATGGCGCGGCATGGCATCGATGCCGATCTCGGCACGGGCCAATTGTCGGTCGTCCATCGCAAGCGACTGGCGGCGGAGTACCGGGCCCACGCCGAGCATATGGCCAGCCACTACGACTACCCCCATCTGTCCTGGCACGAGCCGGCCGACATGGCCGCGCTTCTCGGCTCGGACAGCTATCATGGCGGCCTGCGCGACGCCGCGACCTTCCACCTGAACCCCATGAAGCTCCTCGTCGGAACGGCGCGCGTTGCGCACGAGGCAGGCGCGACGCTGCACGAGCAAAGTCCGGTGACGCGGCTGGAGCCTGTCGCAGAAGGCATTCGCGCCCATACCCCCTTCGGCGTCGTGACGGCCGCGAGGGCGCTCGTCGCCACCAACGGCCATGGCGGATCGCTGGAGCCGCGCGCCGGCGCCCACATCATGCCCATCCGCTCCTACATCGCGGCGACGGCCCCGCTGGCGGAGCCGGAGCGCGTGCTTCCCGGCGGCGAAGCCGTGGACGATTCCCGCTTCGTCGTGCGCTATTTCCGCAAGAGCGCCGACAACCGGCTGCTGTTCGGAGGCCGCGAGGCCTATATGAGCGGCGAAGGCGATATAGCCGGCCCGCTGCGGCGGCTGATCGGCAGCCTGTATCCGCACCTCGAAGGCGTCGATTTCACACATGCATGGGGCGGCACGGTGGGCATAACAATGACCCGCATGCCTTTCGTGGATGCGCCCCGGCCCGGCCTGACGGTCATCGGTGGCTTTTCAGGCCACGGCGTCATGCTGTCGAACTATTTCGGGCGGCTCTATGCGGAGCTCGCGCTGGGATCGGCGGACGGGCTTGCGCCCGTGCGCGCGCTGGACGTGCCGGCCTTTCCCGGCGGTCCGCGGTTCCGCTCCGCGCTATTGTTCCTGGCCATGACATGGTTTTCGCTCCGCGACCGGTTGTGATAACCGACAGTAGAAACTCGTCTGAAGGCTGCAAATGAGCGTCGACGCAAATGCTTTCCCACGTCTCCGGTTTCGCCTGCGTGCCGAGACCCAAAGCCAGCACGAGGCGTTGGACCGGTCCTTCGCCGGGCTGCTGCCGGTGCCCGAGATTGCGGCCTACCGCCATTTCCTCCGCATGAACCATGCGGCCCATGACGGAGTGGAGGCGTGGCTGGCCGCGACGCCGCTGACGGAGTGGCTGCCGGAATGGCCGGAATGGAGCCGGCTCGCCGACCTTGAGGCGGACATGGACGTCATGGGTCTGGCGCCGGTCGCCATGCCGCCCTTCGCGCCCGGAGCCGGCGAGCTGCCGGAAGCCGTTGGCGTCGCCTATGTGCTCGAAGGCTCCCGGCTCGGGGCGGTCTTCATGCATCGCGCCTTCGAGAAAGCCGGCGCATCCGCGCGGATGCCGGGCGCAAGCTTCCGCTACCTCCGCTGTTCCGGCGAGGGCAAGCGCTTCTCCCACCTGACCGCGCGAATGGACGATCTTGCCTTTGCGCAGGAGGAGACGGAACGCAGCATAGGGGCCGCTCGTTCTACCTTCGATTATTTCATGAGGGCGCGCGACGACGCGGCCTCCTCAGCCGACAGGGTCATGGTGCCGGTTTGACATCTCAGGATAATGCGCTTTCCTTCGTAGCCGACCTGACCAATTGCGAGCGCGAGCCCATCCAGTTCCTGGGCTCGATACAGCCCATCGGCTTTCTGGTCTGCGTATCGACGGACTGGCTGGTACAGCGCATTTCCGCGAACATATCCGATTACGTCGATCGCACCGTGGACGACCTTCTGGGCGAACCGCTGGAGCTGCTGCTTCCGGCCGCAACGCTGCATACGCTGCGTGGCCGGCTGCAGGTGCTGGCCTCGCCCGACAGCGCCGAGCGCCTTTTCGGCATCGACCTGTTCCAGGACGGACGCCTGTTCGACGTAGCCCTGCACCTGTCGGCGCAATCGATCATCATCGAGGCGGAGCCCTCTGCGGGCAGCGGTTACAACCCCGGCGTCCTCATCAAGAACATGATCACGCGGATCCACCGCACGGATACGCTGGAGAACCTCTACCGGGAATGCGTCCGGCAGTTGCGCGGCGTTACCGGCTTCGACCGCGTGATGCTGTACCGCTTCTCCCCGGACAATTCAGGCCACGTCATAGCGGAATCGGCCCGAAGCGGGATCGGATCCTTCCTCGACCTGCATTACCCCTCGACCGACATTCCGGCGCAGGCGCGCAGCCTGTATGTGCGCAATCCCATCCGCATCATCGCCGATGTCGACGCGGTCGCCGTGCCGGTCGTGCCGACGCAGGACCCAATGGGGCAGTTGCTGGACCTGTCGCTTGCCGGCTCGCGCAGCGTATCGCCCATCCATCTGGAATATCTGCGCAACATGGGCGTCGGTGCGTCCCTGTCGGTCTCCGTCATCATCGACGGGAAGTTGTGGGGCCTGTTCGCCCTGCATCACTATCAGCCGCGTGTGCTCGGCATGGAGTTGCGGTCTGCCGTGGAGCTTTTCGGTCAGATCGTCTCGCTGACGATCGAAGGCCGCCTCAACAAGGAACGGCGGCTTCTGGAAGAAGCCGCGCGCGACCTGCACGACCGCTTCATAGCAAAGATCGTCGCGGCGACGCCGTCCATCGAAGCGATCGCCGATTTCGCCGAGGAACTGCGCGCCATCATTCCCAATGACG
The DNA here is from genome assembly GCF_023702225.1 of Aureimonas altamirensis. Lineage (GTDB taxonomy): Bacteria > Pseudomonadota > Alphaproteobacteria > Rhizobiales > Rhizobiaceae > Aureimonas > Aureimonas altamirensis_B. The sequence continues at coordinate 51,496 of NZ_JAMQCO010000001.1, forward strand.
GCTTCGCCGTATGGGCGAAGGGCGAGGCGAAGCTGTTCGGGCAGACGCCGACTGCCGAAGAGGTCCAGGCCCTCGCCCGCTTTCTCAACCGCGCCGGCGCCAGCCGTATCTATGCGACCGACAATCTTTCCGCCGTCCATCCGCCCGCGGCCGACTACGTCGAACGCGCCGCCGGCGTTCTCGCCGTGCCGATTTCGCGGTCGCCGCGCGACTATCTCCTGTTCTTCAGGCGCGAGCTCGTGCAGACGGTCACCTGGGCGGGCGACCCCTCCACCAAGGAGCGGACGGTCGGGCCGCATGGCGTCAGGCTGACCCCGCGCAAAAGCTTCGAGGCCTGGAAGGAAACCGTCTACGGCCGGTCCGAAAGCTTTTCCGAGGCGACGTTCAAGGCTGCGGAATCGCTGCGGATCAGCATCCTGGAAATTTTGCTTCGCTTCAACGAGGAAAGCGAGCGCCAGCAGAGCCTGGCGACGCAGCGGCAGGAATTGCTGATCGCCGAGCTGAACCATCGGGTGCGGAACATCCTGAGCCTGATGCGCGCCATCGTGGCCCAGTCCAAGCCGGGCGCGAAGTCGATCGAGGATTTCGGCCGCATCATTTCCGGACGGGTGCAGGCGCTGGCCCGGGCGCACGACCAGCTGACCGCGGACAATTTCAAACCGGTGCTGCTCAGCAGCATCGTCCATACGGAAGTTTCGGCCTATATCGGCAACAAGGCGTCGCGCGTGGAGGTGAAGGGGCCGGCCGTGACGGTCGAGGCATCCGCGTTTTCCACGCTTGCACTCGTCTTCCACGAACTCGTGACGAACTCGGCCAAGTATGGGGCGCTCTCGGATTCGACCGGCAGCGTGCATGTGGAAACGGCGATCGACCACGACGGCAATTGCCGCATCACTTGGCGCGAGGCCGGCGGCCCCGCCGTCACCGCGCCGACGCGGCGCGGCTTCGGCACCACCATCATCGAGCGCTCGATACCGCACGACCTTGGCGGCGAAGCCCGGCTCGATTACCGTCTGTCGGGCCTCGTCGCCACTTTCCTGCTCCCGGAACGCAGTTTCCGGCCGTCGTCGCAGGTGCAGGGCGGCGACCTTCGAGCCCCTATGAAGGAGGCCGCCGCCATGATGGAAGCGCAGCAGCTTAGTCTCGACGGGCTGTCCGGCCTGATCGTCGAAGACAACATGATCATTTCGCTGGATGCCGAGCAGTTGATGCTGGACCATGGCATGAAGACTGTCTTCATCGCAGCCAGCGTCGGCGACGCCCAGGCCATCATCGACAGCGAGACCGTCGATGTCGCCCTTCTGGACGTCAATCTCGGCATGGAAACGTCGTTTGCGCTGGTTCCGCGGTTGAACGACCGCAAGATCCCCTACGTCTTCGTCACGGGTTACGGCGAAAAGGTGGAACTGCCGGCCGAGGCCGGATCGGCCCAGGCGATCCGCAAGCCTTTCGCCTCGGACGACCTTCTGGCCGCGCTGACCGTCGCGCTTGGGCGCTCGGCCCCCCGGGGATAAGGCCGCGTCAGACCAGCCCGCGTGAGCGGCAGAACTCCACCCGATCGAACATCGTATCGGTCTGCATGACGGAAAAATGTGGGCTACCATCCGGCGCGCGCGTCAGATGCCCGACGAAAAGCATCATCCGCGCATCGCCGCCGCTCTGGTGCATGGACTGGGCCAGTCCGCAGAGTTCGACGACACCGGCCGTGCGCGTACGGGCCTGCACCCGCACGACGCGTCCGCTTGCCGGGTCCGAAAGCTGCGGGGCCACCGCCTTCAGGATCTGGTCCAGCTCGGCCTCGTCCGGCATGTAGGGCTGTCCGTGCGGCGCCTTCTCGGCCTTGCGCGGAAACGGCGTGAGCCGTGAATAATCATAGGTCTGGAGAGCGGTCGCGGCCGTGGAAAAACCCGGAGCCTCGCCCGTGCCGCTGCAGCCCGACAGGGGCAGAACCGCAAGGCATAGGCCCGCATACAGGCCCGGCAAGACAACCGACTTCACGTCCCCGAATCCCCCGTCCATCACGATCGACGGCAAACTCTACCGCTTTAAGCCGCGTGGCTGGAGTCGCGAGACGGTCACATTCTCTGTCGTGTGGTGTTATTCGGTGAGGTGGCGTCGAAATGCACTCGCCTGTACCGCAATGCCCGCAGCCTGCCGAGATGGAAAGGCAGGAGCCGCAACTGCGTGCGCAGCCGCCGCAGCATGAAAGGCAGGTTGGCAAGGGTCGGCGCCGGGCGCCTTCGTTCGGCCTGCACGGACGACGCGCCGGCGGCAGGGCCCGGCGCGACACCCTCCCGCGCCGCGAGCACATGCTGCTGGATGGCCATGGCGGGCTCGCACACGAAGGCGAAAAGGCCGGCTTCGGCATGCAGGAAGGCATCCGCCGGCGCGGCACGGCTTGCCGCCAGCGCCAGCAGCCGCCGCGCACCCGCCGGCCACACGATATAGGCGGCCGAGCCAGCCTTGTCGCGCGCCAACGGCACGGCCGCCACATCGTCGATCAGCGGCCGCGCACCCGCCCTGCGGACGAAGCGGCGCTTGCCGAAATCCTCCAGGTTCAGGAATTCCATGCCGCCCACCGCCTCGCTGGCGCGCAGGACCTGCGGAATACGTGGCGACAGCACGGCATCGTCCTCCAGCACCAGCAGGGGCATGCCGGCGTCGGCTGCCCTTTGCCACGCCGCGCGGTGCGACAGGAAACAGGCCAGTTCCGCCCGCGACAAAGGGCGCTCCCAGCTACGCCCCAGCGTGGCGCACGTCGCATCGTCGATGGACCCTGCCTCCACCGCCGGCAGCCTCCGCAACGACAGGCCCAGAGCCGTGGCCTGCGTTTCCATGAAGGCGCGCCGCTCCACCGCGCGGTCGAGATTGATGTAGACGGCGTCCATCACCTGTCTCTCCAGAAGGCCGGCGACAACAGGATAAGCACGGTAACGATCTCCAGCCGCCCGACCAGCATCAGGAAGGAGAGAACCCAGAGCGCGGGATCGTCGACGGCGGAGAAATTACCCGCCGGTCCGATGACCTCGCCGAACCCTGGCCCCGTATTGGCCACCGCCGTCAGGGCGCCCGAGAATGCCGTGACGAAATCCAGCCCCAAAGTGGCCAGCATGGCGGTACCGAGCATCAGCAGCATGAAGAACAGCGATACGAAGATGGTGACGCTCTGGATGCCGTCCGCCGAAATGTCCTTGTGCCCGTATTTCAGGGACTGGACCGAGCGCGGGCGCAGCAGCCGGCCGAAGCCGGCCTGCACTACGTTCCAAAGGATGAGGATCCGGTTGACCTTGATGCCGCCCGAGGTCGAGCCAGCGCAACCGCCGATGAACATGGCCACGAAGAAGACGCCGACGGCGGCATGCGACCAGCGTGTGAAATCCTCCGATATGAAGCCGGTGGTCGTGATGATCGAAACGAAGTTGAAGGCGGAGCTGACCAGCGCCTCGCCCAGGCCGACCTCGTTGTGCACCATGCGCATCGCCACCAGGATAGCGGTCGCGACGACGCAGATGCCCAGGAACAAAGGCACCTGCGGATCGCTCCAGCGCTGGAACTGCCGCGGCAGGAAGAAGCGGATATACAGGACGAAGGGAAGGGCGCCGAGCGTCATGAAGACGGTGGCGACGGCCAGGATTCCGTCATTGTCGAAATAGCCGAGACTGGCGTCCTTGGTGGAGAAGCCGCCTGTCGCAACCGTGGACATGGCGTGGTTGACGGCATCGAAATCGTCCATGCCGAACGAGCCGTAGCTGACGGCGCAGGCAACGGTGAGCACGAGGTAGACCGAGACGATGCCGCTGGCCAGTTGCTGCACGCGGGGCAGCATCTTGTCCGACCGGTCGGAACTTTCGAGATGGAACAAGGACAGGCCGCCGACGCGCAGCGACGGGAGAATCAACAGAACCATGCCGACGATGCCGATGCCGCCGAGCCAGTTGAGGAGCGAGCGCCACAGCAGGATGCCGCGCGGCATGTCGTCGAGGCCGTTGATGACGGTGGCGCCGGTGGTGGTCAGCCCCGATACCGATTCGAAGACGGCGTCCGATACGGTCAGCCCGATGGACGCCATGTAGAGCGGCACCGCCGCCACCGCGCAGCTGACCAGCCAGACCCCCGTCACCAGCACGAAGCCGAGGCGCGGCGATGGCTGCACGCGCGGCCCGCGCGTCGCCACGGCGACGAGGGTGCAGAGCGCGGCGATCAGCAGCGAAGAGCCGACGAAGACGAGATAATCGTCGTTGCCGTCCGCGAAGTCGACCAGCGCGGGCAGCAGCATCGCCCCGGCCAGGGCCAGGCCGAAGATCGACGAGACATGGGATACGATCCTGAAAATACCACGCGCCCCGAGCAGACTTCGTCTTCGCCGTTCTAACGGCTTACGGCTTGTCGGGAAAGACGAGAAACCCCTGCCCGCGCGATGCGGCCCTGCGCGGGCAGGCCTTTCAGCCTGCCCGCAACTGTTCGCTCGTCGCGCCGGCCTGTTGCTCGGTCAGCCGGCGATAGATGCCGCCGCGCCGCTTGAGCAGTTCGGCGTGGGTGCCGTCCTCCACGATCCGCCCCCTGTCGAAGACGAGGATGCGGTCCAGCGTGCGCACCGTCGAAAGGCGGTGCGCGATGACCAGGGAGGTGCGCCCGGCCATCAGACGCTCCATCGCCTTCTGGATCAGCAGCTCCGATTCCGAATCCAGCGCCGAAGTCGCCTCGTCGAGGATCAGGATCGGGCAATCGGCCAGGAAGGCGCGCGCCAGGGCGACGCGCTGGCGCTCGCCCCCCGACAACTTCACGCCGCGTTCGCCGACGAGGGTTTCGTACCCTTGCGGCAATCGCATGATGAAGTCGTGCGCGGAGGCCAGACGTGCCGCATGCTCGATCTCGCCTTGCGTGGCGCCCGGCCGTCCGTAGGCGATGTTCTCCGACAGCGTGCGGTGGAACAGGATGGATTCCTGCGGCACGATGGCCACGTTCCGGCGCAGGGACTGCTGCGTGACATGCGCCACGTCCTGACCGTCGATCCGGATGGCTCCGCCGCTGACGTCGTACAGACGCTGGATCAGCTTGACGAAGGTCGTCTTGCCGGAGCCGGAATGGCCCACCAGCCCGACGCTCTGTCCGGCCGGGATGACGACATCCAGACCTTCGTACAAGGGCGTTGCGTGGCTGCCGTAGCGGAAGTCCACCCGGTCGAAGGCAATCGCACCCTCCGTCACGCGCAAGGGGCCGGCATCCGCCGCGTCGACGATCTGCGGCGCCTCGTCATGGAGGTCCACCAGCTCTTCCATCTCGTTCACGGAGCGCTGCAGGTTGTTCACATGCATGCCGATGTCGCGCAGATAGCCCTGCAGCACGAAATAGGTGGTCAGCACATAGGTGACGTCGCCGGGCGTCGCCTGCCCGGTGTGCCAGAGATACAGGGCCAGCCCGGCCAGGCCGATACGCGTGATCCAGAGGAGCACGGTCTGCAGCGATCCGGCCCAGGTGTGGCGCATCCACGTGACGGCGGTTCGCCGCTTCCACTCCTGCGTCGCGTCGGCAAGCCGAAGCTCTTCCCGCGCTTCCGCGCCGAACGCCTTGACGACGGCGTTGCAGGCAAGCGCGTCGGCCAGCACGCCGCCGATCCGCGTATCCATGCGGTTGGAAAGGCGCGCCGCAGGTGCGATCCAGCGCACCGAAAGGACGACCGTGACGAGGATGTAGGCAATGGCGCCGGCGCCCATGGCAAGGCCCATCACCGGCCATTGCCATCCGAGGATCGCGACGGCGCCCACCAGCACCACGAGCGAGGGCCAGAGCGCAAGCAGAAGCACGTCGTGCATGATGTCGAGAGACCACATGCCACGGGTGATCTGCCGTACGGTGGAACCGGAGAAACTGTTGGCGTGCCAATCGGCGGAGAAGCGCTGCACCTGCGCGAAACCACCGCGCGAGACGCGTTCCATGATGCGCAACGTCATCGGCACGACCGCCGCCCATGCGATGTGCCGCAGCACGACATAGGCGAGGCCGAGAACGGCCATGGCGGCAAGCGCGTGCAAGGCGGTCTTGAGCCCGCCGCCTGCGTCCGAAGAGGCGATCGCGTCGACCAGCCTTCCCGCGAAGACGGGCATGGCGATGTCGGCCAGCGTGGCCAGCGTGATCGTGCCAAGGATCGTGGCGACCAGACGCCACTCGCTGCGCCAGTTGGAAAAGGTGAAGGACAGGACGCGGCGATAGGCGCTGCGCCCGCTCTTGGATAGCTGGGTCATGGTTCGATGCGGCGCGAGGGCCGCCCTTCATCGCGGACTAATCGGACGTCCGGCAGTGATGGAGAAGTGCTCTGCTTGAGGCGAAGCGGTGGGCCGGCCGGGATGGGCGGCGGACGAGCGGAAGGCGGTGGCTACGCCTGGATCGTCGAGGGACGTGCGAAATCCGGATTGTTCATTCAGCCGCCCCCTTTCCGTCTGCTTCGATGAGAGAGGCGCCATAAAGCCATCGAAACCCCGGCCGGTCAAGCCGAGCGTCGGGCTCCGTCGCGGGGTGCAATGGCCTGTGGCTTTCTCGCCACCCCTTGTTGTATCGCCCCGGCACGTCCTCTATTGAAAGATTACGCGCCGCGAGCCACTTGCGGGACACCGAGGCATCAATACGGAATCAGCGTCATGACCGTCGAGCGTCACGCCGAAGTTCTCATCGTCGGCTCCGGGCCGGCCGGCTACACCGCCGCCATCTATGCGGCGCGCGCCATGCTGAAGCCGCTGATGGTCGCCGGGCTGCAGGAAGGTGGGCAGCTCACCATCACCTCCGACGTCGAGAACTATCCGGGGTTCGCGGACCCGATCCAGGGCCCGTGGCTGATGGAACAGATGAAGGCGCAGGCGCTTGCCATGGGTACGGAGATGGCAGCCGACCTGATCGTCGACGCAGACCTGTCCACGCGGCCGTTCCGCCTGCGCGGCGACGGCGGCGTCGTCTATACGGCCGACGCGCTCATCATAGCCACCGGCGCGCAGGCGCGCTGGCTGGGCCTCGACACCGAAGCCGAGTTCCAGGGCTTCGGCGTTTCGGCATGCGCCACCTGCGACGGTTTCTTCTATCGCGGCAAGGATGTCGTCGTGGTGGGCGGCGGCAATACGGCGGTCGAGGAAGCGCTCTACCTTTCCCACATCGCACGCAGCGTTACGGTGGTTCATCGGCGCGACACCTTCCGGGCGGAGCGGATCATGCAGGATCGGCTCCTGGCACGCGACAACGTCTCCGTTGTCTGGAACGCCGAAATCGCCGACGTGGTCGGCATAAAGCATCCCATGAAGCAAGTTACCGGCGTCCGGCTGCGCGACGTCGTCACCGGCGAGATCACCGAACGGGCGGCCGACGGCGTCTTCATCGCCATCGGCCATGCGCCGGCAACCGAGCTCTTCTCCGGCCAATTGCGCACGAAGCCGGGCGGCTATCTCTGGGTAGAGCCGGGCACCACGCAGACATCGGTCGAGGGCGTCTATGCGGCCGGCGACGTCGCCGACGACACCTACCGCCAGGCGGTGACGGCGGCCGGGCTCGGCTGCATGGCCGCCCTGGAGGCGGAGCGCTGGCTGGCGGCGCGCGCCGATGCGCCTTCCGCGCGGCAGGCGGCGGAATAAAGGGCTCCGGCAAGAGTTAAAGGAAGCGGGACGGATCGATGGCGCTCGACTGGGACAAGCTGCGCATATTCCACGCAGCGGCGGAAGCCGGCTCCTTCACCCATGCCGCCAACGCGCTGAACCTGAGCCAGTCGGCGATCAGCCGGCAGGTCGCGGCGCTCGAACAGGAGATCGGCGCCCCCCTCTTCCACCGCCATGCGCGCGGGCTGGTGCTTTCCGAGCAGGGCGAAATCCTGTTCCGCACCGCAACGGATGTGCTCAAGCAGCTCGAAACCGTACGCATGCAGCTCACCGAAACGCGGGAGAAACCCAGCGGTCGGCTGCGCGTCACCACCACGGTAGGCCTCGGCTCCGGCTGGCTTACCCACCGCGCGCAGGAGTTCCTCGAACTTTATCCCGAGCTCGAACTGCAACTCGTGTTCGACAACGAGGAGATCGACCTGACCATGCGCAAGGCGGATTGCGCCATCCGCCTGCGCCAGCCGCAGCAGCCGGACCTGATCCAGCGCCGCCTGTTCACCGTGCATCTGCACGTCTATGCCGCGCCCAGCTACCTTCAGCGCTACGGCAGACCCGAGACGATCGCCGACCTGGACCGCCACCGCCTGATCACCTTCGGCGAGCCCGCCCCGCCCTATCTGCGCAATCTGAACACGCTTGAAACGGTTGGTCTGCCGGAAGGCATGAGCCGCCCGGCAGTGCTGCAGATCAATAATCTGATGGCGATCAAGTCCGCCATCGAGCGCGGTATCGGACTGGCCCTGCTGCCCGACTACATGATCGACAAGGATTCCCGGCTGGTTCAGGTGCTGCCCGAGATGGAGATGCCGGCCTTCGACACCTATCTTTGCTATCCCGAGCAGATGCGGGAGGCCGCCAAGCTGAAGGTGTTCCGCGACTTCCTCATCGCCAAGGCCCGCACCTGGGCCTTCTAGGGCGGTTACCGGACACGCCATGCAAATGTGCATGGCTGGCATGTGCAATCGGCTCTGGTGATCCGGACGTGACCCGCTATTTTCATTATCAGTCGCGGCCGGGGAATACCTCCTCCCATTCCTCCGCCCGACCGTTTCCTCCCAAGGGTTTGCCATATGCAGCCCTTTTGATTTAGCCGGGTTTTCGAACCCGGCTTTTTTTTCCCTGTCGCCGCTTTCCTCACGAAAAAGCCCGCGCCGAACGACGCGGGCTATCGGTCCTTCATGCCGCGCTGCGCTACCGCAGGCTGGAGCAAAAGCGCTGGATGCGCTTGCACGCTTCTTCCAGCAGAGCTTCCGAGGTCGCATAGGAGATACGGAAATTGGGGCCGAGGCCGAAGGCCGAGCCATGCACGACGGCGACGCCTTCCTGCTCCAGCAGCGCGGTGACGAAATCCTCGTCCGTATCGATACGCTTGCCGCCTTCCGTCGATTTGCCGATCAGCCCGGCGCAGGACGGGTAGACGTAGAATGCACCCTCCGGCGTCGGGCACTGGATGCCGGTCGCCTGATTGAGCATCGAGACGACGAGATCGCGCCGGCCCTGGAAGATCGTCCGGTTGCTGGCGATGAAGTCCTGCGGCCCCGTGAGCGCCTCGACGGCCGCCCATTGCGCGATGGAACAGGCTCCGGACGTCTGCTGGCCCTGGATCATGTCCATGGCCTTGATCAGGTTCAACGGGCCACCGGCATAGCCGATGCGCCATCCCGTCATGGCATAGGCCTTGGACACGCCGTTGATCGTCAAGGTACGGTCGTAGAGGCGGGGCTCCACCTGCGCCGGCGTGGCGAAGGTGAAGTCGCCGTAGACGAGATGCTCATACATGTCGTCGGTCATGACCCAGACGTGCTCATGGCGCAGCAGCACGTCCGTGAGCGCCTTCACCTCGTCGTGCGTATAGGCGCCGCCCGACGGGTTCGAAGGCGAATTGAACAGGAACCACTTGGTCCTGGGCGTGATCGCCTTTTCCAGCGCGTCCGGCGTAAGCTTGAACCCGCTCTCCAGCCCGGTCTCCACGAAGACAGGCGTGCCGCCGCACAGAAGCACCATCTCCGGATAGCTGACCCAGTAGGGCGCCGGAATGACGACCTCGTCGCCGGGGTTCAGCGTGGCCATGAAGGCGTTGAAAAGCACCTGCTTGCCGCCGGTGGACACGATGGTCTGGGCAGGCGTGTAGTCCAGACCGTTCTCGCGCTTGAACTTCTGCGAAATCGCCTCGCGCAATTGCGGGATGCCGGCGATGGGGGTGTACTTGGTCTCGCCGCGGTTGATCGCATCGATCGCCGCCGCCTTGATGTTGTCCGGCGTATCGAAATCCGGCTCGCCCGCGCCGAGGCCGATGACGTCGACCCCCTTCGCTTTCAGTTCCCGCGCCTTCTGCGAAACGGCGATGGTGGCGGAAGGCTTCACGCGGTCGAGCGCGGCGGCAAGGAAGGCCATGATCCTGGTACTCCGGCGGTGATGGCATGGATAGTCTGGCTGCGGGCCACACATAGAGCCGGCGCGCCTTCATGCGCAACACGTTATTCGGCATCGCGGATATCAAATAATGTGATGCTTGTCCGCGGCATAATGAATTGGCCGAAGCCTTTCGTCGCCGCTAGCGTCGCGGCCGGATCAAGAAACGTGGACGGGGACGGACGGGATGCGCATCTACGGAATGATGGACAGCGGAAACTGCTACAAGCCGCGCCTGCTGATGGCTCTCACGGGCCGTCCGTTCACCCATGTGGAAGTCTCCACCCGCGACGGCTCGACCCGCAGCGAGCATTTCCTTGGCCGCAACCCCATCGGCCAATGTCCGCTCCTCGAACTGGACGACGGCCGCTTCCTGGCGGAATCGGGCGCGATCCTGAACTATCTGGGCACAGGGACGGACTACGTTCCCGAAGACCCTTACGATCACGCGCGGATGCTGCAGTGGATGTTCTTCGAGCAGAACCAGCACGAGCCCGCCATCGCCGTCCGGCGGGCGCTGACTGTCTATCCCGAGCGGAAAGCGGCAGCCACGGCGGAGAGGCTTCAAACGACGCTGGAAAGGGGTAAGTCGGTTTTGGCGGTGATGGACAGGGCCTTGGCAAAATCGCGCTTTTTCGTCGGCGACCGCCCGAGCCTTGCCGATATCGCGCTGTATCCGTACACGAGGGATGCGCCGGAAGGCGGCTTCGACCTTGCCCCCTTCGGCAATGTCACGGCCTGGCTGAGCCGGGTGGAAGCCCTGCCCGGCTACCGGCCGAAGGACTGGATGCCCGCCTGATGGCAGGCGAGCATCCGGATCGTGCGGGCGCCTCAGTCGCGGCCGAGCACCATGGCATCGACATCCACATCGGCCGCGGCTTCGAGTTCCTCGCGGGTCAGCGTCGGTGCGTTGACGCGCAGGTCGCCGTCGGTGACCTGAATGTCGAGGGCGGACCAGTCCACGAGGACTTCCTTCTCGCCGATGCCGAGGAAGCCGCCGACTTCGACCACGACTGCCGCGATCTGGCCGTCGGTGTCGACGACGAAGTCCTCGATCTCGCCGATCTTGGCGCCGTCGACGCCGTAGACATCCTCATCGTCCAGATCGTCGATCAGGAAATGCGCCGGTGCGGCGCCCTGCGTGACCGGGGGCAGCACCACGATGACCGGGTTGTCGGAAGCCGGGGCCGGGGTCGTGGCGGCCGTCTGCGCCATGGCGCTTCCGCTCATGAGGGCTGCAATGCTGGCGGCGATCAGGATGTTCTTCATAAATGCCTCTCTGTTCATAAGCGGGCCACGGTGACAGCACCGACGGCCTGCGGGTTTCGAAAGGCGCAACTGCGCGCATTGGTTCCAACATTTCCGGTTACGGACATGCGATTTTTTCCCGGCGGGCTTTCGGCATGTCACGCGTAACGGCCAATCTCCTGCTGCTGTTCGCCGGTGCCGTCTGGGGCATGGGCTTCGTCGCGCAATCGACCGCCATGGAGAAGATCGGTCCCTGGTCCTACAACGGATTGCGCTTCCTGATCGGCGGCCTTGCGCTTCTGCCGCTCGTCCGGCTGGAAGCGCACCGCGCCGTCGCGCCCCTGTCCATCCGGCAGTGGCAGGGCTTCTGCGCCATCGGCCTGTTCCTCTTCGCCGGCTCGATCCTGCAACAGATCGGCATCGTCCATACCAGCGTCACCAATGCCGGTTTCCTGACCGGGCTCTATGTCGTGCTGACCCCGCTTCTGGCGCTGGCGCTGTTTCGCAGCCGTCCGCACCCCGTCATCCTGATGGCCGCGCCCATGGCTTTCCTCGGCATCGTGCTGACGGGCGGTGCGCATCTGGGGCCCTTGTCCGGCGGTGACATGCTGGTGCTGGCGGGCGCGGTGTTCTGGGCGCTCCAGATCCTGTTCATCGGCCGCTTCGCCCCGGGCGCCGGCCGCCCCTACGCCTTGTCGGCGACGCAGTTTCTCGTCGCGGCCGGACTATCCTTCGCCGGCGCGCTCGTCCTCGAGGATACCGGCCTTGCGGAAATCGCCGCTGCAGCGCCGGAGATCCTCTATGCGGGACTTGTCTCCGTGGCGCTCGGCTTCACCCTCCAGGTGGTGGCCCAGCAACATACGACGGGGCCGCAGGCGGCGGTGATGCTGTCTTCCGAAACGCTCTTTGCCGGCCTGTTCGGAGCGATCATCCTCGGCGAGCGGCTCGGCCTCGCGGCGCTGGCCGGATGCGCGCTCATCTTCACCGCAATGCTGCTCGTGGAGATCGGCCCGGGCGCCTGGCAGGCCCGACGCCGCGCCGGAAATTGAACCCTTCGCCGCACTTGTGTATCTGCTGCCTGCAGGGGATCTGAAGCGGAACGGAACAGATGACGCAACCAGCAAGCGAGACACCGACGGGCGAACTGACGGTGCGGGTACCGGCAATGCCGGCAGACGCCAACGCTGCCGGCGACATCTTCGGTGGCTGGGTCATGTCCCAGATGGACCTTGCAGCCGGTATCCGCGGCGTGGAACGTGCCCATGGCCGCGTCGCGACCGTAGCGGTGGACAAGCTCGTCTTCAACCGCCCGGTCAAGATCGGCGACACACTCAACGTCTATACCGCCGTCGAGCGCGTCGGGCGCACCTCCATCCGCATCGAGGTGGAGGCCTGGGCACAGCGCTATCTGACACGCGACCTGGTCAAGGTGACGGAGGGCGTCTTCACCATGGTCGCGCTGGATGGCGCCGGCAGCCCGACACCGGTGCCCACCGAAGCCTGAGCGCGTTCGCTTGCGGGCGAGCAAGCATCTACGATTGGCACCTGCAAAAGTTGTATCGCGCCGGCAACACACCATCGCCAGTTCGCCGGAACGACCGTCGGCTGCCGGAAATAACTTGACTGTGCATGTCATATTCATGCTTGACGGGATGGAACGAGCGTTTGCCCAAGGCGGGAAGATTCGCTCAGCACCCATCCTTGTGTTCAGTATGATTGGCGCCCCAATGACGACGAGCTCGCCTTCCTCTTCCGCCGACCGGTTCCGGCCTCGCGTCCTCGGGGCCTCGCTTCTGGCCGGATGCACGTTCCTTGCCGTCATGCCGCAGGTTGCCTTCGCACAGGCGACCGCGCCGGCTTCGGCAGACGGCGGACCGATCGTTCTGGACACGATTGTCGTCGACAACGGCGGTGGCGGCAGCATCTTCGGGGGCGGCTACTATAGCGGACTGATCGTTCAGGAAACGACGGCCGGCGGCCGTATGCCAAGCCGGATGCTCGATACGCCGGCCTCGGTTTCCGTCATCACGCCCGAAGAGATCGCCTTGCGCAATGCGAGCAGCGTCGAGGAAGCACTCGATTACACCGCGGGCGTATCTACCGGCTTCTACGGCTCCGACGACCGCTTCGACTTCGTCCGCATCCGCGGCCTCGACGCCTATGCCTTCCGCGACGGGCTCCCTCTCGGCCTGCCATTCGGCGCCCCGCGCGAAGAGATATACGCGTTCGACAATATCGAGGTTCTTCGCGGCGCCAATTCCACGGGCTTCGGCCTGGCCGCCCCCGGCGGCGTCATAAATTACGTGACCAAGCGGCCGAGGCGCGACACTTTCGGAGAGGTCTACGTGACCGGCGGTTCCTTCAATCACAAGGAAATCGGCTTCGATGGCGGCACCAACCTGACGGCCGACGATACGGTTTCGGTACGGGTGGCCGGCAAGCTCCGGGACGCCGACAAGGAATACGACTATTCCAACGACGACGAGAAATTCTTTCAGGGCGGCCTGACGTGGCGCCCGACCGCCTTCACCAATCTCAGCATCGTCTACGACCACCTCTATATCGACAGCGTGCCGGGCAGCGGCGGCCAGCCGAGCGGGTTCGATTTCCCCCGAAGCCAGTTCTTCGGCGAGCCGTCGTTCAATTATCGTGGCACGAAGCGCGATACCGTCAGTCTCTTCTTCGACCATGATTTCGACAATGGTTTCTCCGTCGCCTCCACGGCGCGCTATTCCAGCACGGACAGCGACTTCGGCTACGCCTATATCAGCCGTTCGCCATTGCCTGGCTCATCCATCGCCAGCCGTTCCTTCTTCGGCAACGACAGCGGGTCCGACGTCTTCGTCGCCGACGTCCATGGCCTCTATGAGACGACCTTCGACAGCGTGAATAGCCGAACCCTGTTCGGGTTCGAATATCGCGACGCCTCCGGCGACAACGACACGCTCTTCGGCCCCGCGCCGTCGATCGACGTCCGCAACCCGTTCTACACCGGCGGCCCGTCCTCGCTTCCGGTCATCTCCAGCCAGCGCAACGACCAGCGGACGCGGGCGCTCTACGCGCAGGAAGAGCTGACCTTCTTCGACCGCCTCATCGCCACGGCGGGCATCCGCAACGACTGGCTGGACCTGGAGCAGACGAACAAGCTGACCGATGTCACCCTGTCGGACGACCTCAGCGAGACGACCGGCCGTTTCGGCCTGACATACCTTCTGACCGAAGAGTTTTCGGTCTTCGGCAGCTATTCGGAATCGGTCGTCCCGGCAGCCATCGGCGTCAAGCCGGAGACCGGCGAGCAGTACGAGGTGGGGGTGAAGTACCAGCCGGACGCCTTTCCGGGCCTCATCACCGCCTCCATCTACGATCTGACGCGAGACAATCTCACCCGCACCGACCCCATAACGCTGCAGCGCGTGCCCATCGGCGAAATCGCGGTGCGCGGCCTCGACGTCGAGGCGAAGGCGGATCTGCCGTACAATTTCAACCTCATCGCCAGCTATTCCTACCTGGACTCGGAGATCGTCGAAAACGGCACGCTCGGCAGCGAGGGCAACAGGCCGGCCTTCGTGCCGGAGCATATCGCCTCGGCATTCCTGACCTACACGCTTCCGGCATCCGGACGGCGCGGCAACCTGACATTCGGCGCCGGCGCACGCTACGAGGGCCAGTATTACTTCGACGACGCCAACACGATGGGCGTCGGCGGACATACGGAGTTCGACGCGGTGCTGGTCTATGAGATCGCGGAGAATGCGACCCTGCAGGCCAACGCGAAGAATCTCTTTAACAAGAAATACGTCTCCTATGGCGGGTTCGGGGCCGATTTCTACAATACCGGCACGGAAGTCGACGTGACCCTGCGCTATACCTGGTAGGGACGACGCACATGAAGACGACACTGCTTCGCCGGCTCCTGCACATCGCATCGGCATTCCTGGCCATCGGTGCGCCCATGGCCCAGGCACAGGCCGATGCGGACTATCCCATCACCATCCAACATGCGCTCGGCACCACCGTCATCGAGGCCAGGCCGGAAAGAGTGGCGGCCGTCTCATGGGCCAATCACGAGGTGCCCCTGGCCCTCGGCGTCGTTCCCGTGGGCTTCGCGCGCGCCAATTTCGGCGACGACGACGATGACGGCCTGCTTCCCTGGGTCGCGGACAAGCTGGACGCGCTCGGAGGCGAGCCCCCCGTTCTGTTCGACGAAGGCGACGGCATCGATTTCGAAGCCGTTGCCGCGACCCGGCCCGACGTCATCCTTGCAGCCTATTCCGGCCTGACCCAGGCCGATTACGATACGTTGTCGCAGATCGCGCCGGTCATCGCCTATCCGCAGGCGCCCTGGGCCACGGAATGGCGAGACATGATCCGGCTCAACAGCAAGGCCATCGGCATGGCGGCGCAGGGCGACGATCTGATCGGTCGTCTGGAAACGGAGATCGCCGCGGCGACGGCCGCTTATCCCCAGCTTGCCGGCAAGTCCGCGATGTTCGTGACCCACATAAATCCGCTCGATCTCAGCACCATAAATTTCTACACGGCCAACGATACCCGCGTGAAATTTTTCGACGATCTCGGTCTCGCCTCACCCAAGAGCGTGCGGGAAGCGTCCACCGGCGGATCGTTCTCCGGTTCGATCAGCGCCGAACGCGTCGACCTGTTCGACGACGTCGATATCGTCGTTACCTACGGCGACCCCGGGGCCATCGAACAGGTCAAGGTGAACGCCTTGATCGGAACGCTTCCGGCCGTGCGTACCGGCGCCATCGTCGGGCTGCGGCGCGACCCTCTGGGCACGGCGGCAAACCCCACGCCTCTGTCCATATCCTGGGTGCTCGAGGATTATGTGCGGCTCCTGGCGGAGGCCGCCGCCAAGGCCGAATGACGGACGCCGCGCCCCGCACCGCGCGCCCGGCCCCTGCCTGGAGGCGCTCGAACGGCACAAGCGGCCTCCTTCTGGTCGCAGCCTTCGTGGTTCTCGTCGGGCTTTGCGCGCTCTCGCTGGCTGTCGGCACCCGCGAGACGAGCTGGGGAGAAGTCGCCTCGGCCCTCTTTGGACATGGCGACGAACTGCTTCGGGCGACGGTCGGGCTGCGAATTCCGCGCACCTTGCTGGCCGTCCTTGCGGGCGCCGCACTGGCGCTGGCCGGCGCGGTGATGCAGGGCATGACACGAAACCCGCTCGCCGATCCGGGGATCCTCGGCGTCAATACCGGGGCGACGCTTGCCGTCGTCATCGGCATCGCCTGGTTCGGCATGTCCACGCCCCACGAGTTCGTCTGGACCGCCATCCTGGGCGCAGGCGGCGCTGCCGTCTTCGTCTACACCATCGGCTCGCTGGGACGCGGCGGCGCCACGCCGCTGAAGCTCGCGCTCGCCGGGGCCGCAACGTCGATCGCATTTTCCTCGCTCGTCATCGCCGTCATCCTGCCGCGCAACGATATTGCCGGCGGAATACAGGCATGGCAGATCGGCGGCGTCGGCGGTGCGACCATGGATCGGACCGTGGCGATCCTGCCGATATTCGTCGCAGGTTTCGCCATCTGCCTCCTCTGCGCCCGCAAGCTGAACCTTCTGGCCCTCGGAGACGATCTGGCTGCCGGCCTCGGCGAGCGGGTTGCGCCGGCGCGCATCGCCGCGGCAACGGGCGCCATCCTTCTGTGCGGCGCGGCGACCTCCCTGTGCGGTCCCATCGGCTTCGTCGGACTGGTGGTTCCGCATGCCTGCCGGCTGATGGTCGGAATCGACCATCGCTGGCTGCTGCCCCTTTCGGCGGTCGCCGGCGCCGGCCTCCTGACCGGCGCAGATATCGCCGGGCGAATCCTTGCCCGGCCGGCCGAGCTGGATGTCGGCATCGTGACCGCGATGATCGGAGCCCCGGCGTTCATCTGGATGGTGCGCCGCAGCCGGGTACGAGAGTTGTGACGGCGGTGCCTCTGGAAGGGATCGTCGCCAGCCGGCGGCGCAATGCGCGTCGCCGCCTGGGCCTGCGCCTGTTTCTGGTCGCGATCCTGGCGCTCGCCTTCGTCTCATCGCTCATGTTCGGCCAATCCACCGTGCCGCCGGGCGACGTCCTGCGCATCCTCATGGGCGAACCGGTCGCCGGCGCCGGCTTCACGGTCGGCACCCTGCGGTTGCCGCGCGCCCTGCTGTCCATACTCGCCGGGCTCAGCTTCGGGCTGTCCGGAGTGGCATTCCAGATCATGCTGCGCAATCCGCTCGCCAGCCCCGACATCATCGGCATCAGTTCCGGGGCCAGCGCCGCCGCGGTTTTTTCCATCGTCGTCCTGTCGCTGAGCGGCCCGATCGTATCGCTGGTCGCCATTCTGGCCGGCCTTGCGGTTTCGCTGGTCATCTACCTCATGTCCATCCGCAACGGCCAGGCTGGAACGCGCCTGATCCTCGTCGGGATCGGCGTATCGGCCATGGTCCAGAGCGTGATCTCGTATCTCCTGCTGCACGCGCCCGAGTGGAGCCGCCAGGAAGCGATCCGCTGGCTGACGGGAAGCGTCAACGGCGCCCGTCTCGACCAGGCCGTGCCGTTGCTCGCCGCGCTTGCGGTCTTCGGCACCCTCCTCCTGTCCCGGACACGCGATCTCGAGGCACTCAGGCTGGGCGACGACATGGCCGGCGCGCTCGGAACACGCGTTTCGGCAACCCGCATCATCGTCATCACCTGTGCCGTCGGCATGATCGCCGTGGCGACGGCGGTGACCGGGCCGATCGCCTTCGTCTCGTTCCTGGCCGGCCCCATCGCGGCCCGCATCGCAGGCGCAAACGGATCGCTGCTCATACCGTCGGCCCTCGTCGGCGCGATTCTGGTTCTGGTCGGCGATTTCTGCGGACAGTTCCTGCTGCCGAGCCGTCTGCCGGTCGGGGTCGTGACCGGCGCGCTGGGCGCACCTTACCTGATCTACCTCATCATTCGTGCCAACCGTACGGGGAACTCGTCGTGACGAACCGCGGATTGACCGTTAGCCGGCTGGTGGCCGGCTACGGGGAGGCCACCGTACTGGACGGGCTGGACCTCGCCGTCGCGCCCGGCCAGGTGACCGCCATCGTCGGGGCCAATGCCTGCGGCAAGTCGACCCTGCTGCGCGCGATGTCGCGCCTGCTGCGCCCCCGGGGCGGCCGGGTTCTTCTCGACGGCAAGGATATACACCGGACCGCGCCGCGTGCGCTGGCGCGCAAGCTGGGCCTGTTGCCGCAATCGCCCATCGCGCCCGAAGGGATCACCGTGCTGGACCTCGTCGGGCGTGGCCGCAACCCCCATCTCGGCCTCCTGTCGGGATGGAGCCGCCGCGACGAGGAAGCCGTGACCGCAGCCCTGCAGGCGACGCAAACCCTGGAGCTTGCCGAGCGCCCGGTTGACGAACTGTCCGGCGGGCAGCGGCAGAGGGTCTGGATCGCCATGGCGCTGGCGCAGGAAACCGAATTGCTGCTGCTGGACGAGCCGACGACATTCCTGGACATTCGACACCAGGT
The DNA here is from genome assembly GCF_023702225.1 of Aureimonas altamirensis. GTDB lineage: Bacteria > Pseudomonadota > Alphaproteobacteria > Rhizobiales > Rhizobiaceae > Aureimonas > Aureimonas altamirensis_B. The sequence continues at coordinate 70,275 of NZ_JAMQCO010000001.1, forward strand.
CGAGGTCCTCGATCTTCTGCTCGACCTCAATCGCGCCGGCGGCATCACGATCGTCATGGTGCTGCACGACCTCAATCTGGCCTCGCGCTATTGCGATACGCTCATCGCCATGGCCGGCGGGCGGCTGCACGCGATCGGCCCCCCGGATGTCGTGCTGACCGCAAGCATGGTGCACCAGGTGTTCGGCATCGACAGCAGCATCGTCACCGATCCGCTGTCCGGCCGGCCGATGATGCTCCCGATCGGCCGGCACCGTATGGCCCGGCCCCCATTCGAGCAGGAGAGAGACATATGAGCCAGGATGCGGTCTTCAGGCTTGTCGGCAACGCGGCGTCGGCAGATGGGGCGCGGATCCTCGACGAGGTCTGCGACCATTTCGTCGAGCATGCGGATGTGCGGCGGCAGGGCGACACCGCCACGCTGACGGACGAACTCGGCACGACGGTGCTTCGCCTCGTCGAAGGCCGCATCGAGATCGAACTTGCCTGCGGCACTCAGTCCGCGCTGGACCTCAGCCGCAATCACCTTGCGGAGCACATGTTCTACTTCGCCGGCACGGAGCCCCTCGATCTCGTCTGGCGCACACCCCCCTCCTCCGGACCGGTTCGGAACCTTCAAGAGGTTACGGTCGTATCCGCCTGCGACGTCACCCGCAGCATGCGCAGGGTGGTCTTCCGATGCGACGACATAACGCCCTTCATCGGCGGCGACATCCATGTCCGCCTGCTCATTCCGCCCAAGGGGCGCGAGCCGGCATGGCCGGGATACCGCGACGATGGCCGCATAGACTGGCCCGAGGGCCCCGACGCACCGGTCGTTCGGGCCTATACGATCCGATCGGTCGATGCCGAGCGGCGAGAGCTCTGCATCGATTTCCTGCAGCATCCCGCCTCGCACGGACCGACGCCGGGGGCGGATTTCGCCCGGGACGCCAGGCCGGGCGACAGGGCCGGCCTGCTGGGCCCCGGCAGCGGCGGCATACCCGAGGCGGCGTCCATTTTCCTCGCAGGGGACGAAAGCTCCCTGCCGGCCATCGCGCGGATTCTTGAGGAGGTGCCCGCCGGCACGAAGGTGCAGGCGATCATCGAGGTGGAGGACGCCGGCGAAGAGCGATATCTGCCTGCCGCCGGCCCGCATGTCAGATGGCTGCATCGCGGCAGCCATCCGGGCAATGGCCCGGAAAGCGCCCTGGCGCTTGCCGCGCGCGACGCCATCGAGGGGCTTTCGCACGATACTTTCGTCTTCGTCGCCTGCGAGAAGAAGGACGTGCGGTCCATACGCACGGTCCTGAAGCGCCGCGGCCACGATCGAAACCGCATGTATGTCGCCTGGTACTGGGAAAGGTAGGCGACGAGACGGCCGGCGCTTGCGGCCTACTTGCAGACGGCCCGTCGCCGCTGCTTGGCATCCAGATGGAAATGGTCGTCATGGGCGCGGTTGTAGCCGGGGCCGAGCACCGTGCCGAAATGGCTGCAGCTCGCCTGTCGGACGCTGTTCTGGAAACCGCGCTCGCGGAATCGGAAAATGCCCTTCGGCTCGACGAGCACCGTCGACCCGTCCGAGAATCGAAAGCCGCGTACATCAAGAGCATTGCCCGTCGCATGCTCCGACACGGTACGCGAACCGGCAATGCGCGAGCAGCGATAGGACGACGCGTTGATGACGGCCGTCGGATTCTTCCACAGCCGCCAGCGGGCCGCCGAACGCACATCCTCGTCCAGCCAGCGGGCAACCTGCAACGCTGCCCGGCAATTCAACGTCGCCGCCGGCTGCATCGCGATGCCGCGCACGGCCACCCTGACCTTCAATGCATGCGGAATGCCACAAGCGTTGCCGGGGCCGACCGGGCCCGCTTCCGTGAACTGCGCACCCAGCCGCGCCAGCTCGCGCCGGCAGAGCGCCTCGCCTTCGGGCAGGACAGCGTAGCCCGCCGGCGCCTGATCCGCAGGGACGCCGCGCCCCGGCGGCAGCGATGGCGGCAAGACCGGGGGCTCATCCTCCAGGGCGGCATGATCCTCGGTTTCGTCGATGGGCTCCAGCGGCGGAAGCGCGCCGGCCTGTACCGGCTCGGGCGGCGGCAAGGCCGTCATTGCGGGCGCCGGATCGGGTTCTGCCAGGCGGTCGCCGAAAGCCGTGCTGGGTACGTAAACCGTATCTTGCCCCGGCTCAGGCATGGGCGGGACCGGCCCGCCCCAGACGAGATCGGCCGGGGGCGGCGACGCCGCAGCCGGGCTGCCCCGCTCGCCCATTGCCGGCATGCCGTCCATTGGGGCCAGATCGTTGGCGGCAGAGGGCCAGACCGTGCCCGCCGCCGCCATACACGCGGCGGCGAGCGCAGTCCGATGCCATTTCCTGTACGCAAAACCCATGGGAAATGGCCTCTCATCTCCCGCAAACTCGAGCGGACGAGTGCAACTCTACGGCGCGTTTGGTAAGCGAAAGATGAAGATCGCCGCGGGCCTTTTCACGACCATGGCAACAGCCCATATTCCCGCCATGGCCGACTCCAAGAAACCCTCGCCGCGGCGCTCGCCGACTCTCGATTTTTCGGATGCATCCGAGCCGCTGAACAAGCCGGGCGGCATGCGGGAGGCCCCGCAGGCAAACTTTGATGCGACACCCTATGACGGACCGGTTTCCGGCTGGGCCGACGCCATAGCCGGCCAGTTGGAGGAGACGGCCGAGAAAGCCGCCGACAAACCCTCCAGGGGGACGGCGAAGAGCGGCAAGGGCAAAAAGACCGACGTCAAGGCCAATCCCGGTCGCACGGCGCGCGGCACGTCGATGGGCGGCACGGCGGACCCGAAGGCGCGGGCCCGCGCCGGGTTGAATCCCGTGGCCGGGATGGACGTCAGCCTGGAGGAAGCGTCGGCCCTGCCGGAAAGCGGCGTCACGGCCACGGTCGAGGCGCTGACCAGGCTGATCTCCGAAGGCAACCCGCTGTTGAAGAACGGCGAAATCTGGGTGCCGCACCGGCCGCACCGACCGGAGAAGTCGGAGGGCGGACACAATTTCCGTATCGCTTCCGACTACACGCCGAAGGGCGACCAGCCACAGGCCATCGCGGATCTCGTCTCCGGCATCGCCGACAGGGAGCAGACACAGGTCCTGCTGGGCGTGACGGGCTCGGGCAAGACCTTCACCGTCGCAAACGTGATCGAGCGCACGCAGCGTCCCGCCCTCATCCTGGCGCCCAACAAGACGTTGGCCGCGCAGTTGTACGGCGAGTTCAAGAACTTCTTCCCGGATAACGCCGTGGAGTATTTCGTTTCCTATTACGACTACTACCAGCCCGAGGCCTATGTGCCACGGTCGGACACCTATATCGAGAAGGAAAGCTCCATCAACGAGCAGATCGACCGGATGCGCCACGCGGCGACCCGGGCGCTTCTCGAGCGGGATGACGTCATCATCGTGGCGTCCGTTTCGTGCATCTACGGTATCGGCTCGGTCGAGACCTACACGGCCATGACCTTCCAGATGGCGGTGGGAGACCGGCTGGACCAGCGCCAGCTCCTGGCCGATCTCGTGGCGCAGCAATACAAGCGACGGGACATGGACTTCCAGCGCGGCTCGTTCCGCGTGCGGGGCGACACGATCGAGATCTTCCCCGCCCACCTCGAGGATCGCGCCTGGCGCATCTCCCTGTTCGGAGACGAGATCGAGAGCATCGCCGAGTTCGATCCCCTGACGGGCAGCAAGACCGACGACCTCAAGAGCGTGAAGATCTACGCCAACTCGCACTATGTGACGCCGCGCCCGACGCTGCAGCAGGCGGTCAAGTCGATCAAGGAGGAGTTGCGCCATCGGCTGGTGGAGTTGAACCGCGCCGGCCGGTTGCTGGAGGCGCAGCGGCTGGAGCAGCGCGTCAATTACGATGTCGAGATGATCGAGGCGACGGGATCCTGCAACGGCATCGAGAACTACTCGCGCTATCTGACGGGGCGGCAGCCTGGCCATCCGCCGCCGACGCTGTTCGAATATTTGCCGGACAACGCCCTCGTCTTCATCGATGAAAGCCATGTCACCGTGCCGCAGATCGGCGCGATGTACCGCGGCGACTTCCGGCGCAAGGCGACGCTTGCGGAATACGGCTTCCGCCTGCCGTCCTGCATGGACAACCGGCCGCTCCGCTTCGAAGAGTGGAACGCCATGCGGCCGCAGACCGTAGCGGTATCGGCGACCCCCAGCACATGGGAACTGGAGCAGTCGGGCGGCGTCTTCGCCGAACAGGTGATCCGCCCCACGGGCCTGACCGATCCGCCCGTGGAAATCCGCCCGGCGCGCAGCCAGGTGGACGACCTGATCGGAGAAATCCGCGAAACGGTGGACAAGGGGTACCGGGTTCTCTGCACCGTGCTCACCAAGCGCATGGCCGAGGACCTGACGGAATACCTGCACGAGCAGGGAATCCGTGTCCGCTACATGCATTCGGACATCGATACGCTGGAGCGGATCGAAATCATCCGCGATCTGCGGCTGGGCACATTCGACGTGCTTGTGGGCATCAACCTGCTGCGTGAGGGACTCGATATCCCGGAATGCGGCCTCGTCGCCATCCTGGATGCCGACAAGGAAGGGTTCCTACGGTCCGAAACGTCGCTGATCCAGACCATCGGCCGCGCTGCGCGCAACGTCGATGGGCGCGTCATCCTCTATGCCGACACCATGACCGGTTCGATGGAACGCGCGATCGCCGAAACCAATCGCCGGCGCGAGAAGCAGGAAGCCTACAACGAGGCCAACGGCATCACCCCGGAAAGCGTGAAGGCCAAGATCGCGGACATCCTCGACTCCTACTACGAGAAGGATCACGTCCGGGTCGATACCGGGCCGAACGCCCGCGAGGGCGCGCTGGTCGGCTCCAACCTCAAGAGCCATCTCGAACATCTGGAAAAGGAGATGCGGGACGCGGCGGCCGATCTGGACTTCGAGCGGGCCGCGCGGCTGCGCGATGAGATCAAGCGCCTGCAGGCGACGGAACTGGCCATCGCCGACGATCCCTTGGCGCGCGATATCGCGGAAGCCGACGGCAGCAAGCGGCGCGGCAAATCCAAGGCGCCGGCAAATCCGCGCTTCGGCCCGCGGGGCGAGCCCCTGGCACCGCGCGGGGAGCCGGCTGGCTCTCTCTTCCGCAAGAACACGCTGGACGAGATGACGGTCGGCCGGACCGAGAAGCCGATGGGAGGGCCGGCACCGGCAAGGCCGGAAGCGGACGATGCGCGCCCGGTGCGGCGAGAACGGATTGGCGCGGGGTCCTACGAGGATCCGGGCGACGAAAAGCGCCGCAAACGCCGCCCCGGCAAGACTGGCCGGCCGGGACGGTAGACGGCGGGATCCGCCGTGCGTTACGCAGACGTCAGTTTGCGTTCGCCGGCTGCGGGTCGAGCGGAATGCCGAACCCGGACCGGCCGGTTCCCGGAACCGATCCGTCGTTCGTGACGGCCGAGCCGGACAGGCTCGGTGCGGCCACGCCCTGGGCGCCGACGCCGTTCTGCAGGCCGCCCGGCCCGGAAATGCCCGACGTGTCCGGGGCTGCCGAACTGCCCATGCCGACGCCCGGCAGGGCGCCGGTGCCCAGCACGTTGTTGACCGGCGGCGTGCCGGCCGATGGGGCCTGCATCTGCATCGTCGCGCCGTCATCCTGCATGGCCGGCGCCTGTGCCTGGGCCGCAACGGCCGAACCGAGGATCATTGTGGCACACGCTGCGGCAACGAGACGTCTCATCGTCCAAACTCCTTGACTCATCTGGTCGCGGACATGACGCCCGCTTGGGATGCCCTCAATCTGGCGCTTGGAATCGACGGGAAAAGGGCAAGGGCCCCTTTCCTTTCCCGACCAACGACTTCAACCAAGGATTATTTTCCGCACAGTGTCCTGTCCCGCCTGGTTCGTGCATTCGCATCGCCGGTTGAGGCTTCTGGAAAACAGGGCCCCGCGCAGATTAGTTCGTCTTACGGACATTTGCGGAGCAGATCAGTCGAGGCAGTTGATCTGCACTCTTTTCATCAGCGTTGCACAAAACTTTTGCTTGCAAAGTCCTTGATTGGCATTCACAAAAGTAACGTTCGGGCAATTTCGCGAACACGGGTAATGGACGAATTGCGTATCGGGGGCGCATTCCCCGGGTGGCCCGCTTCTGTGGTCTGCGATGTATCGGTTCCTTTTCCTCGCATCAAGACTTGCCTGCCATGCCCGCAAGGGCGACACGAAAACCTTAGGAAAAGGGTTCCAGCATGGCTCAGACCGGCACGGTCAAATTCTTCAACACCGAAAAGGGCTTCGGCTTCATCAAGCCTGACAACGGCGGCGCGGACATCTTCGTCCATATTTCCGCCGTTCAGGCTTCCGGCCTGCCCGGCCTCGTGGAAAACCAGAAGGTTTCCTACGACATGGAGCCGGACAAGCGCGGAAAGGGCCCGAAGGCCGTCAACCTGCAGGCGCAGGACTGACGCTCGCCACATCGTCGCGCCAGAGCATCAAAAGTGCGTGCGTCCGAACGGACGCACGCGCTCTACAGCCCGATCAGCGGATGAACGGGTTGGTCAGCCGTTCCTGCCCCAGGCGCCCGCCGGGGCCGTGACCGCAGATGAAGCCGACATCGTCACCCAAAGGCAGGATCCGCGTGCGGATGGTGTCGATAAGGGTCGCATGGTCGCCGCCCGGAAGATCGGTTCGGCCGATCGAGCCGGCGAAGATGACGTCGCCCGCATGCAGGAACTTCGCCTGAGGCTGAAAGAAGACGACATGCCCCGGCGAATGGCCGGGCGCGTGGATGACATCGAACCGATGCCGACCGATGGCCAGTTCGTCGCCATCCGCCAGCCAGCGATCCGGAGTTGCGTTGCGGTATCCGGCCCCCACGCCGAACATCGTGGCCTGATCCTCGATCCGCTGCATCAGGAATTCGTCGGCGCGGTGCGGGCCGACGATCTCGACGCCCGCTAGGCGCTCCTTCAGCTCCATTGCCCCGCCGGCATGGTCGATATGGCCATGCGTCAGCCAGATCGCTTCGATCGAGACGCCGATCCTGTCGATCGCAGCCGCGATCTCCTCCACATCGCCGCCCGGATCCACGACCACGCCGCGCTTGTCCTCCACGTCGAAGAGGATGCAGCAATTCTGCTGGAACGGCGTAACGGGGACGATCTCGGCAGCAAGTCTGGTCATGTCGCATAGTCTCCGCGGGGCAGCAGGCACAGGGCGCTGAACATGGAAACGGGGCGGCCGATGGCCACCCCGCTCTTCATTCGGCCTTTGCAGCTACAAACCAGACCCTGGCCCGTACCGCAACCTCGCCCCTATTCGGCGGCGAGCCGCTTGGGCTGCACTTCGGCCATGTAATCCTCCACAAGCTGACGGGTGATCGCGGCCGGGGTGAAGCGATAGGGCCCGATCTCCGCCACCGGCGTCACCTCGGCGGCGGTACCGCACAGGAACGCCTCGCTGAAGCCTTCCAGTTCCTCGGGCTGGATCGCCCGCACCTGGACCTCGAGCCCGCGACGCCGGGCCAGATCGATGACCGTCCGGCGCGTGATGCCGTCCAGGAAGCAATCCGGCGTCGGCGTGTGCACGACGCCGTCCCTGACGAAGAAGATGTTGGCGCCGGTCGCCTCTGCGACCTGCCCCCGCCAGTCCAGCATGAGGGCATCGGCATAGCCCTTGGCCTCGGCCGCATGCTTGGAGATCGTGCAGATCATGTACAGGCCGGCCGCCTTGGACCTGGACGGCGCCGTGCGCGGGTCGGGCCGGCGATACTCGGCGATGTCGAGCCGGATGCCCTTCATGCGCTGCTCCGGGTCGAAGTAGCTCGGCCACTGCCAGATCGCGATGGCGACGTTGATGCGGTTCTTCTGGGCGGCGACGCCCATGGATTCCGACCCGCGCCAGGCGATGGGACGGACATAGGCATCGGTAAATCCCTGGCGGCGCAGAAGCTCGTTGCAGGCAGCGTCGATCTCGTCCGCGCCGTAAGGCACGGTGAAGCCGAGGATGCGGCCCGATTCGATCAGCCGCTCCGTATGCTCGCGCAGCTTGAAGATTTCGCCGCCATAGGCGCGCTCGCCCTCGAATACGGCGCTGGCATAGTGCAGGCCATGCGTCAGCACGTGGACCTTGGCATCCTTCCAGTCGACGAATTCGCCATTGAACCAGATCTGTCCGTCCATTTGATCGAATGGAACGCTCATTTTTCTCCCCTCGCCCTGCGGGCGGCCTTTCCTGTCCATTGCATTGTCTGGCAAAGAGGATATCCGGTTTGCCGCGTGGCAATGCGCCATATCATAGCAGCCGCGGAACGGCGGCTCATGCCTCCCGGGGACGCAGTCCCCGGGCCGACCTTATCGGGGTTCGACCGGCATGACGAGTGTTTCCACGTTGCGATGTTGCGTGTAACAATAACGTCAGGATACGTCAACAATGCTGACCTATTTTTACGGATTTCCCCTTGCTTGACCTGACGGCCCCTCCCGCCGACCCGAACGACATCGAGCGGGAAGCGCTTCCCACGACCGGCTCGGTCGACTTCCGGCTCATCGAGCTGTTCTTCTTCGCCTATCGCGAGTTCACGGCCGATGCCGATGAACTTCTGGCGGAATACGGCTTCGGCCGGGCGCATCACCGCATCCTTCATTTCGTGAATCGTGCGCCGGGCATGACCATCGCCGAAATCCTGGAACTCCTGCAGATCACCAAGCAGTCCCTGTCCCGGGTCTTGCGCCAACTCGTGGAGGAGGGTTTCATCGCCATCCTGCCCGGCGACGACGACCGTCGCCAGCGGCTCCTGTATCCGACGGCACGCGGCAGGAAGCTGACGCTGGAACTGTCGCGGGCACAGGTGCGGCGCATCGATGCGGCGATGGCCGGCACCGGGCAGCGCCATTCCGACTCCATACACCGCTTTCTGCGGCTGATGGGTCAGGACGGCGAAGCGACGCGCGAATGGTTCGCGCGGCAGGGTATCGTGGAGGATGAACGTCGATGAGCCAGGTCCAGCCCGCCGTCCCGGTCGACGGCCGCAAGCCCGACGACGATGCCCCGCATATCCTGGTCATCGACGACGACAGGCGCATCCGCGGCCTTCTGTCGCGATTTCTCTCGGAGCACGGGTTCCGGGTCTCGGTGGCCGCGGATGCCGCCGAGGCCCGTCGCATACTGGGCGGGCTCGATTTCGACCTGCTGGTGGTGGACGTGATGATGCCCGGCGAAAGCGGGCTGGATCTGGTCCGAAGCTTCTCCTCGACCCGCGAGACCCCCATCCTGATGCTGACGGCCCTCTCCGAGACGGAAGAGCGGATCAACGGGCTGGAAGCCGGGGCGGACGACTACCTGCCGAAGCCCTTCGACCCGCGCGAGCTGCTGCTGCGCGTCAACAACATCCTGCGCCGCGGTGCGCCTCCGCAGATCCACAAGGTGGAGCACGTGCGCTTCGGGCCCTTCACCTTTTCCCTGTCGCGGCGCGAATTGAAGCGCGGCGCCGACCTGATCCGGCTTACCGACCGGGAACAGGAGATCATGGCTCAGTTTGCCGCCAATGCCGGCGAAACCGTCCAGCGCCATGAGTTGCTGGGCGGCGAAGGCGAGGTGGGCGAGCGCACCGTCGACGTGCAGATCAACAGGCTGCGGCGCAAGATCGAAAGCGATCCGGCAAATCCGCTCTGGCTGCAGACCGTGCGCGGCATCGGCTACCGGCTGAACGTCGATTGAACCTGCGTTCCTTCCCGGCCCTCAAGCGCCTCCTGCCGACCGGGCGCCTGACCCTGCCCGCCCGATGGCGAATGCCGCGCCGGCCGAGACGGCTTCCGCGCCTGCGCGACCTGCCGGGAATGCGATGGCTGTCGCGGCGCACCCCGAAGGGCCTCTATGCCCGGTCGCTCATCATCATCATCGCACCGATGGTCCTGCTGCAGGCCGTGGTTGCCTCCGTCTTCATGGAGCGCCATTGGGCAACGGTCACGCAGCGGCTGTCCGCCGCGGTCGTGCAGGACATCGCCGCCGTCATCGACGTCATCGAAACCTTCCCGCAGGATCCCGATTTCGCAGAGATCACGCGCATCGCACGCGACAACCTCGATCTCAACATCCTGGTGCTGCCGCCCGAGCCGCTGCCCGCCCCGGCGCCGAAGCCGTTCTTCAACATTCTGGACGCAGTCCTGTCGGAAGAGATCACCGCGCAGATCGGCCGCCCCTTCTGGATCGACACGGTCGGCGACTCGCGCCTGGTGGAAATCCGCATCCAGCTTGAAAACCACATGCTGCGCGTCTTCGCCCGGCGCAACTCGGCCTATGCGTCGAACACCCATATCTTCATCGTCTGGATGGTCGGCACCTCGCTGGTGCTCATCCTGATCGCCGTCCTGTTCCTGCGCAACCAGATCCGGCCGATCCAGCAGCTCGCCTCGGCGGCGGAAGGCTTCGGGCGCGGGCAGCCGCTGCCGCCGGACTTCCGTCTGCGGGGCGCCTCGGAGGTGCGCAAGGCGGCACTGGCCTTCATCCAGATGCGCGACCGCATCGAACGGCAGATCGAGCAGCGCACCCAGATGCTGAACGGCGTCAGCCACGACCTTCGGACCGTGCTCACCCGGTTCCGCCTGCAGCTCACCTTCTTCGCCGATGGCGAGGATCGCCGCGAGTTGGAGCGCGACGTGGACGAGATGCAGCGCATGCTGGAAGGCTACCTTGCCTTCGCACGCGGCGAGGCAGGCGAGGAGGTCGGCGTCCTCGATCTCGAATCGATCCTCGCCCGCTTCGAAACGGAAGCCGCCATGAAAGGCCGAAGCCTCACCGCCACCATCGAGGGCGATCCGACGATCCTGGTGCGGCCGGACAGTTTCACAAGGGCCATCGGCAACCTGGTCGCCAACGCTTTGCGCCATGCCGCCCATGTGGAAGTCACCGCCCGGCACGAGGGCCGCTGGCTGACGGTGACCGTGGAAGACGACGGGCCCGGCATCGCCCCGGACGATCGCGAGGAAGCCTTCAAGCCGTTCGTCCGCCTGGATACGGCGCGCAACATCGACGATGGAGGAACCGGCCTGGGCCTTGCCATCGCACGCGATATCGCCCGCAGCCACGGAGGCGACATCCTCCTGTCGGAGTCGGCCCTGGGCGGACTGCGCGCCATGATCCGCATTCCGGCGTGAGCGGCGATTGCAGTTAAAGTGGATCTATGCAATCAGCTTTTCCCGAGGGACATTCCGGGGACAATCATGGCGACGCGCGCCATCGCCGACGAGCTTCTGGCCGACTATCTGACGCATTGGCACAGCCTGACCCGCCGGCTGCAGCGCCGCGTGGGCAGCCGGGACCTTGCCGAAGACGCCATGCAGGAAACCTATATGCGGCTGTGCGACATGGGTGGCGCGGCCGTGAAGGACCGGCAGGCGATGATATTGCGCATCGCCGCCAATATCGCCATCGACCTCGTGCGTCGCGAGCGGCGTCACACCGAAAGGGCGACTTCGGACGACGACGCGCTCGATGCCGTGGCGGACCCGGCGCCTTCGGCCGAAACCCGCCTCATCGACAAGCAGTCGCTCGACGCTCTGGCACGCGCACTGGCCGCGATGCCGGCCAGGCCGCGTACGGCGCTGCTTCTGGCGCGATGCCACGGCTGGACGCATGCCAGGATCGCCGCGCGCCTCGGCGTATCGGAAAGCATGGTGGCGAAATATCTGGTGCAGGCGCTTTGCCGTTGCCGCGACGCCTGCGACAGGGTGTAGCCGCATGCCGCCCAGCCGCACCGACGAGGACCTGAAGCTCAGCGACGAAGCCATCGCCTGGGTGGTCCGCCTGAATTCCGGCAGCGCGACGCAGGAAGACATGGGCGCCTTCCTGCGCTGGCGTGCCGAGGATCCCAGGCATGAGGAAGCCGCCACGCAAGCCGAAGGCCTGTGGCATGGCGTGGGCATCGCCGCGGGCCACAAGCCGCCTTCAGCCACCGTCGATCGGCGTGCGCTGCTGGGCCTGGGCGCGGTCGGCCTTGCCGGCCTTGCCGCCGCCTACGTTTCGAGGCCGGCCGCGGACAGCGGCATGCAACTGGCCACGGCCACGGGCGAGCGCCGCAGCTTCCGCCTTGAAGACGGCAGTTCGCTGTCGCTCAACGCCGCGTCCCGCGCCTCGGTGGATTTTCGTCCCGATGCCCGCCTCGTCCTTCTGGAGAGCGGGCAGGCGATCTTCGACGTGGCCCACGACCCGGCCCGCCCCTTTCGGGTTTCGGCGGGCGGCGGTGAGATCGTCGCGCTCGGAACGCGCTTCGACGTGGACATGCGCCGCAGCGGCGTCGCGGTGACGGTGCTGGGTGGAACCGTCGAGATAAGACAAGCGCCCGATCGCCCTGCGCAACTGACGGCGGGGCAGCAGATCCTCTTCGGGGCCGATACCGGCCGGACGCCGCCGCGCCCAGCCGATCTGGAAGAGGCCGAGGCCTGGCAGACCGGCCGTCTCGTCTTTTCGGAACGGCCGCTGTCCGACATCGTGGAGGCCATCGCGCGCTATCGGCGCCGCCCCCTGTTCATCGCCGGCTCCAGCGTGGGCCACTTGCGGCTGACAGGCGCCTTCGACCTCGACGATACGGACAAGGTACTGACGGCCATGACCGAGACGCTCCCCGTCAAGGTCGTCGACCTGCCCTTCGCGACGGTCATCTACTGATCCGCTTGCCGGTGCGCAAAAAAAATCGTCCGACGGACTGCAGGATCGGGGCGGCCGTTTCGTCCTTGTTTCGAGAGCCCATGCGTGGGGATGCATGGGCCATGTGACTGGGGACGTAAATCGATGTCTTTCGACAAGATAAGCCTGCGCCTGACGGCGGCCGGCCTGATGGTGATGCTGGCGATTCAGACGGCCGGGGCGCAGGAGCGTGATTACCGGATCGCGGCGCAGCCGCTGGGCAGTGCACTGACGCAGTTCGCCCGCGAAAGCGGCCTGCGGCTGCTGTTCGCCTCCGAGATCGCGGCTGGCCGGACGACATCCGGCGCGAGCGGCGCGATGACCGATGCACAGGCGCTCGACGCCCTCCTGTCCGGAACGGCGCTGACCTACGAGTTCACCTCGGACGGAACGGTCACCATCCGCCCCGTCGACGGGCCGTCGGCATCGTCGGAACAGCCGGCGGAAGGCGGGGCCGTGGCGCTCGACGCCATCGTGGTAACCGGCACCAGGACGCCGCAGCAGATCAGCGAGACGGCGCGGACCATCTATGTCGTGGACGGCGAAAAGATCGCCACGCTCAGCCGATCCGGCATGAACCTGCAGCAAATCCTGGGAATGGAGATTCCCAGCCTCGATGCGTCCAGCCGCGGTACACGCACCAATTTCGGACAGAATCTTCGCGGCCGGGGGGCGCTGGTGCTGATCGACGGCATCTCGCTCAACTCGGCGCGCTCGGTGAGCCGGCAATTCGATGCCATCGACCCGTTCAACATCGCCCGCATCGAGGTTCTGTCCGGCGCCTCGGCAATCTATGGCGGCAACGCCACGGGCGGCATCATCAACATCATCACCCGCAAGGGCAAGGACGCCGGATACGGCCTGCATGGCGAGGTCGCAGGCGGGGCCGAAACCGGATTTCGCGGCAAGGACGACCTCGACGGCAAGGCATCGGGCGCCGTCACATGGCGGAACGACAGCGTCGACATGCGCATATCGGCGACCGGCGGAAAGACGGGCGCCTATTACGATGGCGCAGGGCAGTTGCTGATCCCCGACATCACCCAGACGTCGACCCAGTACAACCGGCTGACCGACCTGTTCGGCAATGTCGGCGTCCAGATCGACGAGAACCAGCGCGCGGAACTGACCGCGCAATATTACGACTCGACCCAGAACAGCCGGACGGGCCTCTACTTCGGCCAGAATTTCGCCGGCCTGCGGGGCCGGCCGGACCTGATCGAGGCGCGCTTCGGGTATCGCTCGGATCTCGACCCGGCATCCCGCCGCAAGATGCTGAACGGCACCTACACCCATGACGACATCCTGGGCCAGAAGCTGTTGCTGCAGGGCTTCTATCGCTCCGAGGAGCTCGACTTCAATCCGTTCCCCTATGGCAGCTATGTCTCGGGCTCCAGCCAGGACACGGACTTCTACGGCTTCAAGGGCGCGATGATCGCCGAACCGCTGGACGGCTTGACGCTGACCTACGGCGTCGACGGAGACAAGGATGTCTTCACCTCGCGCAACACGATTTTCGACACCGCCATCGCCAACTCCAGCGGCGGCATGGTGCTGCAGGAAACGGACGTGGTGGGCCGCTATCCCAAAATCGAAGTATCCACGCTTTCGGGCTTCGCCCAGGCCAGCTACAAGGCCACGGACCGGCTGACGCTGAACGGCGGCTGGCGCTACCAGTATGTGGATACCAAGGTGGGCGATTTCGTCGCCTCGAACCAGCAGGTGGCGATCGCGCTCGGCCAGGCGGATTCCGCCGACGCCGTCCCCGGCGGGTCGGTCGATTACGACGCCAACCTGTTCAATGCCGGCGCCGCCTTCCAGATCACCGATGCAAGCCAGGTCTACGGCAATTTCTCGCAAGGGTTCGAATTGCCGGACCCGGCCAAATATTACGGCCAGGGCTCCTATCGGCTGGTCGGGCGACACTACCGCCTGCTGAACGGGGTTACGGTCGCCGACTCCGCCCTGCAGGAAGTGCAGACCAACAGTTTCGAACTCGGCTACCGCTACAGTGACGGCTTCCTGTCCGCCAATGTCGCCGCCTACTACTCGCTGTCCGACAAGACCATAACCTACAATCGGCAGACATTCCTGGTCGAGCTGGTCGATCAGGACCGGAGGGTCTACGGCATCGAAGCCGAGGTGACCGCGCAACTTCCCTACAGTTTCGAACTGGGCCTCAACGGCCATTATACCCGCAACGAAACCAAGAGCGACGGACACTGGGTCAAGGATGCAGTCACCTACGCCAGTCCTTCCAAGGTGGGCGGCCATGTCGGATGGCGCAAGGAGGCCCTGTCGCTGCGCCTCGACGGCCAGCATTTATTCGATCTCTCGGACGACCAGAGCAACGAACTGGATGGCTACACCCTGTTCGACCTGACGGGCGCCTATGAGTTCGCCGATTACGACATGACGCTCAATTTCGGCATCCTCAACCTCTTCGACAAGGATTACACCACGCTGTGGGGCCAGCGGGCGCAGATATTCTACTCCAGCCTCGCCGACGCGGAAGCCTTCGATTACAAGGGCCGGGGCCGGACTTTCGCGCTCTCGATGACCAAGCGGTTCTGACGGCATGCGCAGGCTTTGTTATCTGGCGGCCGCACTGCTGCTGGTGCTGACGCAGGCCCTTCCCACGCAGGCTGCCGAGCGCATCGCCGCGATAGACTGGGCGCAGGCGGAGACGCTGCTGGCGCTGGGGCTCGTGCCCCTCGCCATCGCGGAGCCGGACGGCTACCGGGAATGGGTCGGCAAGCCGGAACTGCCGGCAACCGTCGCGGACATCGGCTCGCGCCGGGCCCCCAATCTCGAACGCCTCGCCGCTCTGAAACCCGACCTCATCCTGTCGCACGACCTCCTGGCCGCGTTGCAGCCCGGGCTCGAGGCGATCGCGCCCGTCCGTTCGGTCGTGTTCGGGGGCAATGGGCAGGACACCTGGCGGACGATCGTCTCCGCGACACGCGACCTCGGCGCGCAGACGAAGCGTGACGCCGAAGTCGAGGCGCTTCTGACGAAGGCGGACGCGGCCTTTGCGCAAGCCCGCCGCCGGATCGAGGCGGCTGGGCTGGCCGGCACGCCGGTCTATGTCGTTCGGCTGGTCACGGGCTCGGCGCTGCGGGTCGACGGCGCGCGCTCCATGGCGGCCGATGTGCTGCAGAGGCTCGGCCTGCGGAACGCCTATGATGGGCCCGTCAACGAATGGGGGTTCGCGACGGCGGAAGTGGACGCGCTGGCGGGCGATCCCGAAGCCTTCGTGCTGGCGGTCGGCCCCAATGCGCCGGGTACCATGGCCGCCATGTTCGACAGCCCCGTCGGCCGCGCCTTGCCGGCGGTCGGCGCCGGGCGCGTGCGGGAGTTGCCCGTCGTCTGGACCTATGGTGGCGTGCCCTCCGCCATGCGCATGGCCGAAGCGATCGCCGACGCGCTCGCTCCGGACACCCCTTGAGCACAGGCGCGCCCGCAAGGCTGATCGCCCTTTGGGCGGCACTTGGCCTTGCGGCGCTGCTTGCGTCCGCGGCCGCGTGGGAGCCGCATTTCGATGGCGCGACCGTTTTCCCGATCCTGATGGGCCGGGCGCCGGAAAGCTTCTGGCAGATCCTGTTCCGCGATGCATTCCTGCCGCGCCTCGTTGCCGGGTTCCTGGCGGGCGGCAGCCTGGCCCTCGCAGGGGCGCTCCTTCAACTGGCGCTTCGCAACCCGCTTGCTTCGCCCACGACCTTGGGTGTCTCGGCCGGAAGCCAGCTCGCCTTGGCCCTGGCCGCACTGACGCCGGCCCTTGCCGAGGTGCCGGCATCGGCCATCGCCCTTGCGGGCGCAATCGGCGCATTCACCATCGTCTTCGCCGCCGCCCGCCGAACCGGCTTCGACCCAGCCGGCACGGCGCTGGCCGGCGTCGCCGTATCGCTGCTCGCGACGGCCGCTGCCAGCCTGCTTGCGCTGCTGCGGGAAGAGCGTCTCTCATTCCTGTTTCTCTGGGGGTCCGGCCATCTCGCGCAGGCAGACTGGGACGTCGCGCGAATTCTTGGCGTTCAACTGGCCTGCGCCGTCCTGCTGGTCGCGGCCATGGCCCGTCCCCCGCGCCTGCTGGCCGTCGGCGACGACGTCGCCCGCGCCTTGGGTTTTCCCTCCGGTCTCGCGCGGCTGGGCGCGGTCGCCCTCGCCGTGGTCAGCTCGGCCCTGACCGTATCGCAACTCGGCGTCATCGGCTTCGTCGGCCTCGCGGTTCCGGCGATGCTGCGGCTCATGGGCCTGCCTTTCGTGGCCTGCCATCCCCTTGCCACAGTGTTGACCGGCGGCCTCATGGTCGTGGCGGCGGATGCGCTCGCCCGCTTCCTGTCGCTCGGCGCGGCAGAGCTGGTGCCGGCGGGGGCCGTAACAGCTCTCCTCGGTGGGCCGGTCCTGTTCATTCTCGTCCGCCACCTGCCCCGGCGGGCGCCACGACAGGAACCATCGCCCAGCGGCATTGCGATCCTGCGAGGGCGCGCTCTGATACCCGCCGGCCTTGCCGCCCTCCCCATCGCAACGTGCACCGCCCTCGTTGCCGGCACCGATGCCAGCGCCTTCGGGCTGCCCGATGGCCAGATGCTGGGCCAACTCCTGGCGGCGCGATGGCCGCGTGTCTTCGCGGCCGCCGCCTGCGGAGCGGCGCTCGGACTTGCCGGCCTGATGATCCAGAAATTGACGCACAACCGCCTCGCCAGCCCGGAACTGCTCGGCATCAACGGTGGAGCGGCGCTGGCCATCATGGCCGCGACACTCGTGCTGGGCGACCTGCCACGCGGCGCCATGATCGTCGCGGGAACATGCGGCGCCTTCGCCTGCCTGACGCTGTTGCTGGCGACAGCGCCCCGGCGATCCGATATGGGGCCGCATCTGATCCTATCCGGCATAGCGCTCGGCGTGTTCATGGATAGCGTGCTGCGTATCGCCCTCGCCAATGCCGGCCCCAGGCTGGGGGCGCTGCTGACGTGGCTCTCCGGCAGCACCGCCTTCGCCACCGGGCCGGAAGCCATCGTGGCGCTTGCCGCCGCCTGCATCGGCACCGCGTTGCTCCTGGGCATGGCCCGCGCGCTGGACCTGCTTGCACTGGGCGCCGACACGGCGCGCGGACGCGGCCTCGCCATGCGCCGGACGGAACTGCTGGCAACGGGGTCGGCATCCCTTGCCGCCGCGATGGCGGTAACCATCATCGGCCCGCTCGGTTTCGTCGGGCTGCTTGCCCCGCAGGCTGCCATACTGCTCGGGGCCCGCCGGACGGCCGTCCAGATACCTGTTGCGGCGATCCTGGGCGCGTCGTTGATGGTTACGGCCGACTGGGTGGGCCGCCGGGTCGCCTATCCGTTCGAAATCCCCGCCGGTCTTGTCGGCTCCTTTGCCGGAGCGTTGGTGCTGATCGTGCTGGTAACCCGCAGGCGGCGGGCCGGGCCGTAACGCGCCGCCCGCCTGTCGGGACCATGCGCGTCAGAAAAGCCGACCGCCGTTCGGCACGCTATGGCTCAATGCCGCAAGAACGACGTTGCCGCCTTCGTCCGGAAAACCCAGCGTCAGCACTTCGGAGCGCATCGGCCCGATCTGCCTCGGCGGAAAATTCACCACCGCCATGACCTGCCGGCCGACAAGTTCGTCCAGTGAGTGCCGGACGGTGATCTGCGCGGACGACTTCCTGACGCCGATCTCCGGCCCGAAATCGATCATCAGGCGGAAGGCCGGCTTGCGCGCCTCGGGAAAGGGCTCCGCCTGCACGATGGTGCCGACACGGATATCCACCTTGAGGAAGTCCTCGTAGCCGATCTCCGCGGCCACCGCCTCGCCTGCACTCATGAGTCAGTCCTTCGAAAGTTCGGCGGCCCGCCGCGCCGCGGCGGCGATCGCCTTCTGCATCAGCGGCTCCAGCCCGTCCGGCTCCATCAGCACGGCAAGCGCGGCGGCCGTGGTGCCGTTGGGCGAGGTGACGTTGCGGCGCAGTGTCGCCGGCTCGTCGTCCGAGCGGATCATCAACTCGCCGGCGCCGGCCACCGTGTGGCGGGCGAGACGCATGGCCAGATCGGGCGCCAGGCCCAGTTTCGCGCCGGCCGCAGCCATCGCCTCGGCCAAAAGGAACACATAGGCCGGGCCCGAGCCGGAGACCCCGGTCACGAGGTCGATATCGCTTTCGCGCTCGACCCACTCCACCGGCCCGCTTGCTTCCAGCAGCGTCTGCGCCGCGGCGCGCTGCGGTCCCGTGACACGCTGGTTGGCATAGGCGCCGGTGATGCCGCGGCCGATCATGGCGGGGGTGTTCGGCATGGCACGGACGACCGGTCGCTCGCCCAGAAGCCTTTCGACGAAGGACACCGTCTTGCCCGCGGCCACCGAGACGACCGGCGTGTCGCCCGACAAGGCGGGACGCAGCGCAGGCAGCGCCGCTTCCATCGCCTGCGGCTTGACCGCCACCACGACGACATCGAACCTCTCGGACGGAGCCTGCGTCACGTGCCGCACGCCCTTGTCGATCAAGGGCAGCAAGGGCGCACCGGCATTCGGGTCCAGCACCGTCAGGCCGGCGGGAGCAAGCGCCCGCTCGAGCCAGCCATGCGCCATCGCGGCGCCCATATTGCCGCCGCCCACCAGAAGCACCCGCTCCACAGCCGTCATACCGCTCACTCCCGTTGACTCAGGCGTTGCCGACCGTTTCGAACAGGGCATCCGCCAGGGCCTCGTCGGCCGGCTTGTTGGCCCAGACCACGAACTGGAACGCCTGGAAGTATCGGTCGCAGCTATCCAGCGCCAGGACCAGCATGCGCTCCACCTGCTGGCTGGTCGGGTCCGCGCCGCCGCACAGCAACTGGGCATGGCGGAACATCACGGCGCTTTCGGAATTCCAGAGATCGAAATGCCCGACGAGAAGCTTTTCGTTCACCTGCGCCAGAAGCCGATGCATCTCGCACAGGCGGCGCTCCGGCACCTTCAATTCGAAGGCGCAAGCCAGGTGCAGGGCCTCGCAATCCTCGACCCACGAGAAGGAAACGGAGTAATCGGCCCAGCGGCCGGTGACGCTCATCGCGATCTCGTCGTCGCATGGACGTTCGAAACTCCAGTCGCGATCGGACGCGACCACCTCGATGACATCCACGGGGTGCGAGTGCCGCACGAAATCCAGTTCGCCAAAGCGCATGATGAGCAGTCATTCCCCTTTGGCGCGAGAGCGCGCCGGACACCGAATCAACCTTTAGAATCAGTGTATAGGGAGAGAGTCCGGACGCCAGAGGGGTAACCGGATTTTAACCGTTGCATGACAGGCGCGCATGCGCCGCGAGCGGGATGCGTCCGCGCCAAGCGACTCTGCGCCAAGCGCTTTTCGCCTTCTCCACCGGCTCGAGAATGCCGGTGGATAAACGCCGGGACGGCTGTGGAAAACCTGTAGACCGCCGATCAGAGCGTGGGCGCGGCCGGGCTGGAAGGCTCGTCGCCGGGCACGGCGGGCGGCGCGCCATGCCCGAGGCGGGCCTCCAGCGCGGCGATCCGGCGCTTCAGCTCCTCGTTTTCCGTGCGCGCACGAACGGCCATGTCGCGGGCGGCTTCGAACTCTTCGCGCTGGACGATCTCCAGCTGGTTCAGAAGACGCTCCACCTGCGTGCGCACGATGGTCTCCACTTCGCGGCGTACGCCCTGGGCGGCGCCGGCCGTATCGGTGAACACCTTGGCGAACTCGTCGAAAATCCTGTTCGGGCCGCTGTTCGTCATCGTCGCTGTCTCCATCTAAGCCGGAAGCCTGAGGTAGGTGATGGCGGGGCCGTTGGCAATGGCGGCGGGCAATGCGTGCTTGACCGAGGGCCGCCGGCACGACACACCTGCCCGCGAAGACCCATCCGACGGACCCGCCATGAATTCCCTGCCTTTTCTCAGCGTGCTGACCTATCCGCAGATCGACCCCGTCTTCCTGCAGGTGGGCCCCATCGCCCTGCGCTGGTACGGCCTCGCCTATGTGGCGGGCATCCTGTGCGGCTGGCTGTACGGCAGGGCGCTCGTCTCCAACCCGCGCCTGTGGCCGGGCGGACGTTCGCCGCTGACGCGCGAGGATATCGACGATTTCATCGTCTGGATCACCATCGGCATCGTGGCCGGCGGACGCATCGGCCATATCCTCTTCTACGATTTCGCCCGCATCGCGGCCGATCCGCTCTCGGCCTTGCGCATCTGGGAGGGCGGCATGTCGTTCCATGGCGGGCTGATCGGCGTCACCATCGCCATGATCCTCTTCGCACGGGGGCGCAGCGTGCCGATCTTCAGCCTGATCGACGTGGTCGCCGCGTCCGTACCCTTCGGGCTTTTCTTCGGCCGGATCGCCAATTTCATCAACGGCGAACTATGGGGCGCGCCCACCGCCGTCCCCTGGGCCATGGTGTTCCCGCATGCGGGGCCGGAGCCGCGCCACCCAAGCCAGCTCTACGAAGCGCTTCTCGAGGGCGTTCTCATCTTCATCGTGCTGCGTATCATGACGCATCATTTCCAGGCGCTTGGACGACCGCGCCTCGTCAGCGGCGCCTTCGTGCTGCTGTACGGGTTGGCGCGCATCTTCGTCGAATTCTTCCGCCTGCCGGATCCGCAACTCGGCTACCTCCTCGGCACGGGCTGGCTCACCATGGGCATGGTCTTGTCCCTGCCGATGGTGCTGATCGGACTGTGGGCCATCGCCACGGCGCGGCCCGCCGACGCCCGGCCATGACGAAACCGCTTGCGGAGCGCCTTGCGGAGCGCATCGCAGCGCAGGGCCCCATGACCCTGGCCGAGTTCTGGAACGCGGCGCTTTTCGATCCCGTGGACGGCTACTACACCAGCCGCCGGCCCTTCGGCGCGGACGGCGATTTCATCACCGCGCCCGATGTCAGCCAGATGTTCGGAGAACTCGTCGGTGCATGGCTCGTGGCCGCCTGGCGCACTCTGGGGAGCCCCTCCCCCTTCGCCCTCGCCGAAATCGGCCCGGGCCGCGGGACATTGATGGCCGACATACTGCGCACCGTCCGGCAACTCGATACCGGCTTTTCGCGGGCGGCCCGGGTGCACCTCATCGAAATCAGCGACCGGCTGGCCGGCATCCAGCACGAAAGGCTGTCCGGCTTCGACATGCCGCTGCGGCGTCACCGCACCATCGCGGAACTGCCGGCCATGCCGTTGCTGGCGGTCGCCAACGAATTGTTCGACGCCATCGCCATCCGCCAGTTCGTGCATGACGGCACGGCCCTGCGCGAGCGGCTCGTGGCCAACGCGCCCGGAGGCGGCTTCCGCTTCGTGGAGGGGCCGGCAGGCCCGGCCGGAATTCCGGCGCGCCTGCCGCCGCTTCGGGCCGGCGATATCCTGGAAGTCTCGCCTGACCGCCAGCGCCTCGCTGCCCGGTTGGGCTCGCTGCTGGCGCAGCGTAGCGGGGCGTTTCTCTGCTTCGACTACGGCCACGCGCACGGTGGACATGGGGATACGCTGCAAGCGATGCGCCGCCACGCCTTTGCCGACCCGCTCCTGCAGCCGGGCCACCACGACATCACCTCGCATGTGGACTTCGCCGCCCTTGCGCAATCCATGCGCCAAGCGGGCGCCAGCGTTTCGCCCATCGTGACGCAGGGGCGGTTCCTGCTGGCGCTCGGCCTTGCCGAACGTGCAGGCGCGCTGGGCGCCACGCGCGACGAGGCCGGGCGCGCCGAGATCGCATCGCAGGCGCACCGGCTGGCCGGCAACGGCCCGGGCGAGATGGGAGACCTCTTCAAGGTCGTTGCCGCCGCTTCCACCGCATTGCCCCTGCCGCCCTTCGATTGACTTGCGCCTGCCGCTCAACCACCATCCGCGCCATGTTTGAAACGAGTCTCGAAGCAGATCCCACGCTGACGCCGGACGATGTCGTGGGCGGTGCGCCGCTGGACGCGCTCGCCCATGTGCGCCATGCCTTCTTCACCCGGCGCGGCGGCGTTTCGCGCGGCATCTACGAGGGGTTGAACGTCGGCATCGGCTCCGACGACGATCCGGCTCGTGTGGCCGCCAATCGCCGCGCCGCCATGCGCTGGCTCGGGGCGGCCGGCGACGGGCCGGCCACGCCCTGGCAGGTCCATTCGCCCGATGTGGCGGTGATCGACGCCCCCTTCGTCGGCGAGCGTCCCAAGGCGGACGCCGTGGTCACGGCGACGCCGGGTCTCGCCATCGGCGTCGTCACGGCCGATTGCGGCCCGGTGCTCTTTGCCGACCGGCGGGGGCGCTCGGTGGGCGCGGCCCATGCCGGCTGGCGGGGCGCGCTGGGCGGCGTTCTGGAATCCACCGTCGCAGCCATGGAAGGCCTCGGCGCGGCGCGCGGCGACATCGTCGCGGTTCTCGGCCCCTGCATCACCGCCCCCAATTACGAGGTGGGCGCCGCCATGGAAGCGGAGTTCCTCAAGGCCGATGCCGGCTTTGGGCGGTTCTTCGCGCCCGGCGCGGATGCCGAAAAACGCCAGTTCGACCTGCCCGGCTTCATCCTTGCGACACTCGAGCGCGCCGGGGTAGAAGGCCATTTCGTCGGCCGCTGCACCTATGGCGAGCCTGCCGCCTTCTACTCGTTCCGCCGCACCACACATCGGGGCGAGCCGGATTACGGGCGTCAATTGTCGGCCATCATGCTGAACGACAGCTTCTGAGGAAAATCCCTATGCTTCACTTCGCGCCCGACGAATATGCCGCGCGGCTGAACCGGCTGATGGTGGAGATGGCCGAGCAGAAGCTCGACGCCATGCTGCTGTTCGCCCAGGATTCGATGTACTGGCTGACGGGCTACGACACGTTCGGCTTCTGCTTCTTCCAATGCCTCGTCGTGAAGGCCGATGGCGAGATGAAGCTGCTCACCCGCTCGGCGGACCTGCGCCAGGCGCAGGCGACGTCCATCATCAAGGATATCGTCCTCTGGCGCGACCGCGCCGGAGCCGACCCGGCCATCGACCTGCGCGACCTGTGCGACGAGATGGGCCTTCTCGGCGCCAGGATCGGCGTGGAATGGGCGACGCATGGGCTGACCGCCGCCAATGGACGGCTGGTGCAGGAAAAGCTCGGTTCCTTCGCCACCCTGCGCGATGCGTCCGACCTCGTGCCGGCGCTGCGCCTCATCAAGAGCCCGGCCGAGATCGTCCATGTGCGCGAGGCGGCAAGGCTTGCCGACGATGCCTACGAGGCGATGCTGCCGCTGGTGAAGGAGGGGGCCGACGAGGGCGAACTTCTTGCCGTCCTGCAGGGCGACATCCTGCGGCAGGGCGGCGATTATCCGGCCAACCCGTTCATCATCGGGTCCGGTCCGGATGCGCTTTTGTGCCGCTACAAGGCGGGGCGCCGCAAGCTTTCCGCGCAGGACCAGCTGACGCTGGAATGGGCCGGGGTCAAGTCGCAATACCATTCGGCGCTGATGCGCACGCTGATCGTCGGCAGCCCCCTGATGCGGCACGAGGAATTGTTCGCCGCGGCGCACGAGGCGCTGCTGGCGGTGGAAGAGGTCATGCGGCCGGGCCAGACCTTCGGCGACGTCTTCGACGCCCATGCCCGCGTCATGGAGGAGCACAATCTGGTTCGTCACCGCCTGACGGCCTGCGGCTATTCGCTGGGGGCGCGCTTCGCGCCGTCCTGGATGGACCCGCAGATGTTCTACGCCGGCAATCCGGAGGCGATCCAGCCGGATATGACGCTGTTCGCGCACATGATCATCATGGACTCCGATTCCGGCACGGCCATGTGCCTCGGCCGAACCTACCTCACCACCACCGGCGCGCCGGAGCCCCTCTCCCGCCTGCCGCTGGAGATGACGGTGGTCGGATAAACGCTGTTGTGATGGGTCAGGTACTGAAGTGATGTGAGCCGTAGGCAGCAGTTCACATCATCAGGACTGCCGTACTGGCCTTTACGGCCAGAAGGGCCCACCCATAGTCCGTCCGAAAACAAAAAAAAGAATAAGACGTGTCATTCAAGAATTCGAAATACAAGGAACGCCCATTCGATACGTGAATACCCGGCGGAAGAACATCGTTGAGGCTCTCATCATAGCATGATTCGAGTTCCCACAGCTTGTCGGTCAGTGTCCAGCCGAATTCCTCACCGAGATCGCTTTTACGTAGGTCGTAGAATTTACTCCCCTCATTCAAATCTTGAGTGACTCGGGGCACGCTGCCATTCCATTCGAAGCCAGCGATCAGGCAGCCAGCAGTCCAACGGATAAACTTATTACGACCGAGCACGATCTCGGCCGGCATTGCATTTCGGATGGCATCCGCATTCCATAATGGTGGAATGGCTATAACGACTATAAGTATGAATATAATAATTATGACAGTTATGATGCAAGCAAAATAACATAATATTTTTAATAATAAAAGAGATGTTTTCAGCAAACCTGATATAATGAAAATTTCATTCCTAATTGAAGCTGAGATTCGGTCATTTGAATCATTATACTGTTTCATTTTTTCCACTCAGTCGACTATAAACATTCTGTCACCGCGAAAGACGACGAACTGTGGCGATAGAAGACCTGGAATCACCAGAACCCGATTATCCGGCTCGTAAAAAGCTGACATCAGTTGAACCGAATTAAGACCGTGCACCGAAGAGTAATAATTGTCCACTTTACCGGGGAGACATAGTTCGATCGCTGCTTCGGTCATTTCCATGAGTTCTTCCTTGTAAAGGCTCTGCTGAATATCTTTCCCATACGGGATAACGACCTCAGCGCCGTTCGTCTTGAACTCCGCAAGCGCACAGTTGAACGCCGTATAGCGAAAAATCTCTTCTAGAGCCCGGTACTTAAAGGATACACGATCGCACAACTCACATGGACCGCTCAACAGATAAAGCTGAAAGGCAATCAGGGACAACACAGCAAAGAAAACCGCCCCAACGAAAGACCGGATGGATTTAGCAAATACTACCAGCATTATGTTCTACTTTTATTTACCGGATTTCACAATATCATACATATATTATTATATATACAATTACAATCATGATTACGATTGAAATTGCCATTTGGGGTTGTTTTTGTCGGGCTGGATCCGTTTACCGCGCGCCGAGTTCGGATCGCCTGTAATGTCGATCCAGCATGGAGGGCACAATTGCAAACCCAGTGGACGACGGAAATCCTTGAAACGAGTCGAGATTCTGCTTAGAGCCACCGCATCGGACGGCAAGGCCCGTTTGCTCCTTTTGATCGGTCGCGAGCAGGAACCGCATGAAACTCTTCGTCGGCAATTCGAACCGGGTCCTTGCTGAGGCCATAGCGCGCTACCTCGAACTCCCCCTCGGCCGGGCCTCGGTACGCCGCTTCGCCGACCAGGAGATCTTCGTCGAGATACAGGAGAACGTGCGCGGCGAGGATGTCTTCATCATCCAGTCCACCTCCTACCCGGCCAACGATCACCTGATGGAACTGCTCATCATGATCGACGCCATGCGCCGGGCCTCGGCCCGCCGCATCACGGCCGTCCTGCCCTATTTCGGCTACGCGCGGCAGGATCGGAAGGCCGGCGGCCGCACACCGATCTCGGCCAAGCTCGTCGCCAACCTCATCACCGAGGCCGGGGCAGACCGCGTGATGACGCTGGACCTGCATGCCGGGCAGATCCAGGGCTTTTTCGATATTCCCACCGACAACCTCTTCGCCGTGCCGCTGATGGCCCGCGACATCAAGGAGCATCTCGACCTCGACAACGTCATGGTCGTCTCGCCCGATGTCGGCGGCGTGGTGCGCGCCCGCTCGCTGGCCAAGCGCCTCGACGCCCTTCTGGCCATCGTGGACAAGCGCCGCGAGAAACCGGGCGAATCGGAAGTCATGAACATCATCGGCGATGTCGACGGGCGGCACTGCATCCTGATCGACGACATCATCGATTCCGGCGGCACCCTCTGCAACGCCGCCGATGCCCTGATGGCACATGGCGCAAAAAGCGTGCGGGCCTACATCACCCACGGCGTGCTGTCCGGCGGTGCCGTGCCGCGTATCGTCAATTCCAACCTGGAAGAGCTGGTAATCACCGATTCCATCCAGCCCAACACGGCGATCCGCGAAGCGCGCAACATCCGCGTCGTCACGACCGCCAACCTGCTCGGCGAAGCCATCGCGCGGACGGCTTCGGAGCAGTCGGTCTCCAGCCTGTTCGACTGACCGGCAAGCCGGAAAGGCTCACTCCTTCTTCGGCATCAGCGCGTCATCCATAGCGGCGGCGCGCTGATAGGCCGGGCGATCGCTCATCCGCCTCGCATAGGCCGCGAAGGCGGGCCGCTTCTCGATCGTCCCGAAGGCAAGCCCCCAGCCGAGCTGCGCGCCGACATACAGGTCGGCAGCGGTGAACCGGCCGCCGGCAAGGTAGTCGGACGCCGACACCGCGGCCTCCAGCGCGTCCAGTGCAGCCGTATAGCTGCCATAGCCGACCATGCGGCCCTGCTCTGCCGAAGGCTCGAACCCGCAGGCCTTGTTGACGACGGCCTGCTCCAGCGGGCCCGATGCGAAGAACAGCCAGCGATAATAGGGCGCCCGCTCGGGCGAACCGCTTGCCGGGGCAAGCCCGGCCTGCGGAAAGACATCGGCGAGGTAGGCGCAAATGGCCGCGGCCTCGGTGACGACGACGCCATCGTGGCGGATCGCAGGCACCTTGCCCATCGGATTGACGGCCCGGTACTCGGCGCTCTTCATGCCGGAAGGGCCGTAATCGAGAAGTTCGACCCGATAGGGCTCTCCGACCTCCTCCAGCATCCATCGTGCGATCCGCCCGCGCGACATGGGGTTGGTATAAAGGACAAGCTCCGTCATC
Organism: Aureimonas altamirensis; assembly: GCF_023702225.1. Taxonomy (GTDB): domain Bacteria; phylum Pseudomonadota; class Alphaproteobacteria; order Rhizobiales; family Rhizobiaceae; genus Aureimonas; species Aureimonas altamirensis_B. Next base: position 97,728 of record NZ_JAMQCO010000001.1, read on the forward strand.
TGCACCTCCGCCGAAAATCGGACCGGACGCTATCACGCGCCCGTGAAACCGGCCAGCGCGCTGGGGTGCAACAGCGCGGGTTCTTGAAAGTCGAGGGGGTCTGGTCTATAGGCACCCCATCCGCGCAGACACCCTTGGAGGCAGCGCGGAGTGAAGCGACCTCGGGTCGCGGCGCGGCTGCAAGGCCGCCCGTTGGCCGAGTGGCGCTTTTCGTCGTTCCCTGCATGGTGCATCGGAACGGCTTCTCCGATTTAAAGCAAGGACTTACCCATGAGCGAGAGCTACACGGTCAAGGCCGAAGCACGCGAGAAGGTCGGCAAGGGGGCCGCCAGGAATCTCCGTCGCAACGGCAAAGTGCCAGCGGTCATCTACGGCGACAAGCAGGAGCCCCTGCCGATCGCCATCGACTACAAGGAAACCTTCCTGCGCCTGCATTCGGGCGGCTTCCTGACCACGGTCGCCACCATCGAGGTCGACGGCAAGAAGATCCGCGTCCTGCCGAAGGACTACCAGCTCGACGTCGTCAAGGACACGCTGGTGCATGTGGACTTCCTGCGCGTTTCGGCCAGCTCGATCGTCACCGTGCGCGTGCCGGTTCACTTCGAAAACGAAGACGAGGCGCCGGGCATCAAGGCGAAGAACGGCGTTCTCAACATCGCCGAGCATGACGTCAACGTGCATGCGCCGGCCGAGGGCATTCCGGATGCCTTCACCGTCGACCTGACGGGCATGGAGATAGGCGATTCCGTCCACGCTTCGCAGCTCAAGCTGCCGAAGGGCGTGACGCTGGTCGACGACAGCGACTTCGTGGTCGCGTCCATCGTGGCGCCGAAGGTCGAGGTCGAGGCAGACGACGAAGCCGCCGACGAGGCTGCGACGTCCGTGGCCGGCGACGAAGACGACGCCAAGGAAGACTGATCCGTCGGCCCTTCGGGGCCGCGGAATCGACCATCGAAGGGGCCGGGCTTCATGCTGCTGATCGCAGGTCTGGGAAATCCCGGCCCCCGCTACGCCGGAAACCGCCACAATATCGGCTTCATGGCGCTGGACGAGATCCATCGCGACCCGTCCTTCTCGCCCTGGTCCCGTAAGTTCAAGGGCGAGATCTCCGAGGGGCGCATCGGCGCCGAGAAGGTGCTGCTGCTCAAACCGCAGACCTTCATGAACGCCTCGGGCGAAAGCGTCGCCGCCGCAGCCGGCTTCTACAGGATCGACCCCGCATCCATCATCGTCCTGCACGACGAACTCGACCTGCCGCCCGGCAAGGTGCGGGTGAAGACGGGCGGCGGGCACGGTGGCCACAACGGGTTGCGGAGCATCGACGCCCATCTCGGCCGCGACTATCGGCGCGTGCGCCTTGGCATCGGCCACCCGGGCACCAAGGAACTCGTTTCCCCCTACGTGCTCGGCGACTTCGCCAAGGTCGACCAGGAATGGCTGCGCCCGCTTCTGGAAGATGTGGCGCGCAATATGGGTCTGCTCGCTTCCGGCGACGATTCGGGCTTCATGAACCGGCTTTCCGGCTCCGGAACGGTCGCCAGGCGGCAGGAGGCGCCGCCGGAGGAGCCTACGGCGAAGCCGAAAGGCGCCAGCCATATCCGGCAGGCGCGGGGCGCCGCCCCGCAGCGCATTCCGACGAGCGGCCCGATGGCCGACATGCTGAAGCGGATTTTCAGCAAGGATTGAACAGATAAAGGCCCCTTCCCGGCCGCTCGGCGGGGCCATCGGATGAGAGTGCATCATGGGTTTTCGCTGCGGTATCGTCGGTCTGCCGAATGTCGGCAAGTCCACCCTCTTCAACGCGCTCACCAAGACGGCGGCTGCGCAGGCCGCGAATTACCCGTTCTGCACTATCGAGCCGAATACGGGCGATGTCGGCGTTCCGGATCCGCGCCTTGCCGAAATCGCCAGGATCGGCAAGTCCGCCCAGATCGTGCCGACGCGCATCACCTTCGTGGACATTGCCGGCCTCGTGCGCGGCGCATCCAAGGGTGAAGGGCTCGGCAACCAGTTTCTTGCCAATATCCGCGAAGTCGACGCCATCGTGCACGTGTTGCGCTGTTTCGAAAACGACGACATCACCCATGTCGAAGGTCGGATCGACCCGGTTGCAGACGCCGAGACCGTCGAGACCGAACTGATGCTGTCAGATCTCGAAAGCATCGAACGCCGCATCGTGAACACCCGTAAGCGCGCGGCCGGAAAGGACAAGGAGTCCATCGCCCAGTTGCCGGTGATGGAAGCGGTGCTGGCCAAGCTTCAGACCGGCGAGCCCGCACGCACGCTGATCGCCGGCTTCGACGCCGACGAGCGGAGCCAGCTACGCAATCTGAACCTCCTGACATCCAAGCCCGTGCTGTACGTGTGCAACGTAGCCGAAGAGGATGCCGCGACCGGAAACGCCTATTCGGCCGCCGCCGCCGCCATGGCGGAAAAGCAGGGTGCGCGCAGCGTCGTCATCTCCGCCGCCATCGAGGCCGAGATCGCCCAGTTGCCCGACGAGGAGGTCGGGGACTATCTGGAGGCCATGGGTCTGACGGAGCCCGGACTGGATCGGCTTATCCGCGCCGGCTATGACCTTCTCGATCTCATCACCTATTTCACGGTCGGGCCTAAGGAGGCTCGCGCCTGGACCATCCTTCGCGGTTACAAGGCGCCGCAGGCGGCCGGCGTCATCCACACCGATTTCGAGAAGGGCTTCATTCGGGCCCAGACCATCGCCTATGAGGATTTCGTGCGGCTGGGAGGAGAATCCGCCGCAAAGGAGGCCGGCAAGGCGCGGGACGAAGGCAAGGAATACGTCGTCCATGACGGCGATATCATGATGTTCAAGTTCAACGTCTGACGCGCGCCCCAGGAGGAACCGGCCTTGCAGATGTTCGAGGATTTCCCGGTTGGCACGCGCCTGCCGATGGGCCCCTATGAGGTAACGCGCGCAGAGATCGTCGCCTTCGCGCAGGAATACGACCCGCAGCCCATGCATCTCGACGAGGAGGCCGCAACCGACAGCCTTCTCGGCGGCCTATCGGCCTCGGGCTGGCATGTCTGCGGCATGATGATGCGGATGATGTGCGATGCCTTCATCCACACATCTTCCTCGCAGGGCTCACCCGGCGTCGACTTCGTCAACTGGCTGGCGCCGGTGCGGCCGGGCGACAGCCTGACGGGGGAAACCGAGGTGCTGGACGCGCGCGGCTCTGCCTCCCGCCCCCATATCGGCTTCCTGAAGCTGCGGACATGGCTGGCGAACCAGGACGGCGAACGGGTGATCGAAAGCGAGTACAGCGTGATGCTGCGGAGGCGCGAGGCAGCATGAGCTTCTACGACGATATCGTCATCGGTGAGCCGATAGAGCTTGGCGCGCATCTCTTCATGGCGGAAGAGATCGTCCGCTTTGCGCGTGCCTTCGATCCGCAGCCATTCCATCTCGACGCAGAGGCCGCGAAAGCCAGCCTGTTCGGCGGCCTTTGCGCTTCCGGCTGGCATACGACGGCCGTGTTCATGAAGCTCAACGTGCGGTCGATGGCGGCCATTGCCGCTCGGCGCGCCGCCGCAGGGCTGGATCTGCCCGTATGGGGCCCCTCGCCCGGTGTCCGCAACATCAAGTGGCTGCGGCCCATCTTTGCCGGCGACCGGATTGCCTATCGAACGACGGCGACCGCCAAGCGCCTGTCGAAAAGCCGGCCCGGATGGGCCTTGGTCGACAGCCATGTCGATGCAGCCACCGAGGACGGAAAGCCCGTCCTGAGCTTCGACGCGTCGGTCTTCCTTCGCGTCATCCCGGATCAGGCCATTTCATAAACTCCCACTCCGGATCGACGAACGTCACCCAGACAAGCGATCGCGATCGGAACATGGCGAAATGTAAAAGGGGCCGCGAGGGCCCCTTTTGTATTTCGGCGATACGGCTGGCCGCTTAGAGCGCTTCCGCTCTAGTGCGGGATCTTGGCCCAAACCCGGCGCTTCACCGCATAGAGCATGCCGGCGAACACGACGAGGAAGATCATCACCACGAAGCCCAGTGCCTTGCGTTCCACGAGGTGCGGCTCTGCCGCCCACATCAGGAAGGCCGAGACATCGCGCGAATACTGCTCCACCGTCTCGGGCGACCCGTCGCCATACGTCACCTGGCCATCGCTGATCGGCTGCGCCATGGCGAGCGCCGAAGAAGCAATGAAATAGGGGTTGTAATGCGTACCGGGCTGCAGTTCGAGGCCGGCGGGCGGCTCTTCTCCGTAGCCGGTCAACAGCGCGTGGATGTAGTCCGGGCCACCTTCCGCATACTGGGTGAAGATGTCGAACACGAAGGTGGGGAAGCCGCGCTCCACAGCCCGCGCCTTGGCGATCAGCGAGAAGTCCGGCGGATGCGCCCCGCCATTGGAGGCGGCAGCCGCTTCCGGGTTGGGGAACGGCGCGGGGAAATGATCGGACGGGATTCCGGGCCGCTCGAACATTTCGCCGTTGGCGTCCGGACCGTCCTGAATCTGGTATTCGGCTGCGAGGGCACGGACCTGCGCATCGCTGTAGCCGAGGGCTTCTAGGTTGCGGAAGGCGACGAGATTCAGCGAGTGGCACGAGGAGCAGACCTCGCGATACACCTGCATGCCGCGCTGCAGCTGGCCCAGATCCCACTTGCCGAACGGGCCGGCGAAGCTCCAGTCCATATGCTCGGGTTTCCTGAGCGGATAGTGCGGCGTCGCGTGCTCTTCCTCGGCGGCGGCATGGGCTTCGCCCTCCTGCTCGCCGGAGACGGTATTGACGCCGGTGGAGGAGGCGGGCGCCTCACCCGGGCCGGGCGCCTCGACGGCAGGGGTCTCTGCTGCCGGGGTCTCTGCCGGGGCAGGCTCTGCGGTCTGCGCGAAGGCAGGCAGGGGCGCGGAAAGAACCGCCGCCGCAAGGAGTGCTGATAGAAGCCTTTTCATTGCAAGTTCCTTCGTGCGCTTCATCAGCCTTTGGCCACCGCTTCGGCGTTACCGTGACGGGCGGCGTGCCTGGCCAGCACGGCTTCCGTTATCGACGCCGGGAGCTTCTTCGGGGTCTCGATCAGGCCCAGAACCGGCAGGACGATCAGGAAGTGTCCGAAGTAGTAGATCGTGCCGATCAGCGACAGCAGGGGATAGATGCCCTCGGCCGGCCGCGAGCCGAGCCACCCGAGGAAGACCGCGTTGATCGCGAAGATCCAGAAGAAGACCTTGTAGACCGGACGATAGGCCGTCGACTTGACCTTGGACGTGTCGAGCCAGGGCAGGAAGAACAGGACGATGATCGAGCCGAACATCACCAGCACGCCGCCCAGCTTGGAATCGATCGGGCCGATGTTGAAGGTGATCGCCCGCAGCATCGCGTAGAAGGGCAGGAAGTACCATTCGGGCACGATGTGCGCCGGCGTCTGCAGCGAGTTGGCCGGAATGTAGTTGTCCGGATGGCCCAGGTAGTTGGGCAGATAGAACACGAAATAGGCGAAGAAGATCAGGAAGAAGACCATGCCGAACGCGTCCTTGATGGTCGCGTAGGGGGTGAAGGGGACCGTGTCCTTCGGGGTCTTGACCTCGACTCCGGTGGGGTTGGTCTGTCCGGCTACGTGCAGCGCCCAGACGTGCAGCACCACGACGCCCGCGATCATGAAGGGCAGCAGGTAGTGCAGCGCGAAGAAGCGGTTGAGCGTCGGGTTGTCGACCGCGAAGCCGCCGAGCAACAGCGTCTGGATCGGCTCTCCGATGACCGGGAAGGCGGTGAAGAAGCCGGTGATGACGGTGGCGCCCCAGAAGGACATCTGGCCCCACGGCAGCACGTAGCCCATGAAGGCGGTCGCCATCATGAGGAGGAAGATGATGACGCCGAGAATCCAGAGGATTTCGCGCGGGGCCTTGTACGACCCGTAATAGAGGCCGCGGAAGATGTGCAGGTAGACGGCGATGAAGAAGAAGGATGCGCCGTTGGCATGCATGTAGCGCAGCAGCCAGCCCCAGTTCACGTCGCGCATGATGTGCTCGACCGAATTGAAGGCGACGTCCACGGATGCGGCGTAATGCATCGCCAGCACGATGCCGGTGAGGATCTGCGCCGCCAGGAACAAAGTGAGGATGCCGCCGAACGTGTAGGCGTAATTCAGGTTGCGCGGCGTCGGATAGGCGACGAACGAATCGTAGACGAGGCGCGGCAGCGGAAGCCGCGAGTCGATCCAGCGGGTAAGACCGGTGGATGGAACATAGGACGAGTGACCACTCATGATTGCAGCGTTTCCCCCTCGTCAGCCGATACGGATAGTCGTGTCATTGGTGAATTCATAAACCGGAATATGCATGTTTTCCGGTGCCGGCCCCTGACGGATACGTCCGGCCGTGTCGTAGTGCGAGCCGTGGCACGGGCAGTACCAACCGTCGTAATCCCCCGCCTGGCCAAGCGGAATGCAGCCGAGATGCGTGCACACGCCGATCATGACCAGCCACTGCTCACGTTCCGGAACGGCCCGGTTTTCGTCGGTGGCAGGCGCATCGGCGGAAAGATTGGCGTTGCGCGCCAGAGGATCCTTGAGTGCGGCGAGCGGAACCTCTTTCGCTTCCTCGATCTCGGCCGGCGTGCGCTGGCGAACGAAGACGGGGCGGCCGCGCCATTTGGCGGTGATGGACTGGCCTGCGGCGATCTGGCTGACATCGACGTCGATCTGCGCAAGCGCCAGCGTCGCCGCATCGGGGTTCATCTGGTCGATGAAGGGCCAGGCCAGCGCCGCGGCGCCCACGGCGCCCGCGGCGCCCGTCGCGATGTAGAGGAAATCCCGGCGGGTGGGTTCCGATGTATGGTCAACGCTCACGGCCAATCATGCTCCCTCAGGCTCGCCGGCGCGAACCGGCACTGTCGGCCGGCAGGAAAACGATTCGCCCAGATGCGTGAATCCGCATGGCCGAAGGTCCGCAGACCGGCGGGTTTTCTTAAGCGGCCACTTGGAACTTGTCCAGACTATGGCTGCATATCGGCGGCATTATCCGCGGCCTGTGGCGCGTCGGCGCACTCCAGGAAACCGCCGACCTGCCGATGCCACAACTGCGCGTAGATCCCGTCCGCGGCCAGGAGCTGGGCATGGGTGCCCTGCTCCACGATCCGTCCCTTGTCCATCACCACCAGGCGGTCCAGCGCGGCGATGGTGGACAGCCGATGGGCGATGGCAATGACAGTCTTCCCTTCCATCAGCCGGTACAGGTTCTCGGCGATGGCGGCCTCGACCTCGGAGTCGAGCGCCGAGGTCGCCTCGTCGAGGAGCAGGATAGGTGCGTCCTTCAGCATCACGCGGGCGATCGCGATACGCTGCCTCTGCCCGCCCGACAGCTTGACGCCCCGCTCCCCGACCTCGGCATCGAGGCCGCTGCGGCCCTCCCTGTCCGAGAGGCTTGCGATGAAGCCCTCGGCCTCGGCGCGCCGGATGGCGCGCAGGAGATCGTCCTCGTCGGCATCCGGGCGGCCGTAGAGAACGTTGTCGCGGATCGTGCGGTGGAGCAGCGAGGTATCCTGCGTGACCATGCCGATCTGACGGCGCAGCGATGCCTGGGTGACGCCGGCGATGTCCTGCCCATCGATGCTGATTCGGCCGGAGGACACATCGTAGAAGCGCAGGAGAAGGTTGAGCAGGGTGGACTTTCCGGCACCGGAGCGGCCGACCAGCCCGATCTTCTCGCCGGGACGGATCGTCAGCGAAAAATCCTCCACCACCGGGCCGGCCGGCCTGTGCGGCAGGGCCGCGGCATAGGAAAAGGAGACCTTGTCGAACACCACTTCGCCCGCCGTGACGCGCAGTTCCGCGGCATCGCGCCTGTCTTCCAGGGCGACGGGCAAAGTGAAGGTGGAGATGCCGTCGCGGATGGTGCCGATGTTCTCGAACAGGGCCGACACCTCCCACATGATCCATTGCGACATGCCGTTGAGCCGCAGCACCAGCCCGGTGGCGACGGCGATGGCGCCGACGGTCAGGAACTCGCCGAGCCACAGGCCGATTCCCACGGCCGCGACCGAGAAGAGAAGCAATGAATTGAGAAGGTAGAGGCAGACATAGAAGGCCGTGATCAGCCGCGCCTGGCCGTAGACGGTGCCCAGAAAGCCGCGCATCGAGTCGCGCGCATGGTCGGCCTCGCGCCGCGTATGGGCGAACAGCTTGACGGTGCCGATATTGGAATAGGCGTCGACGATCCGCCCTGTCATCAGCGCGCGGGCGTCGGCCTGATTTTCCGCCACCACCATCAGCCGCGGAATGAAATAGCGCAGCATCGCGACATACAGGACGAGCCAGCCGATGAAGGGAAGCGTCAAACGCCAGTCCGCCGCGGCGATCAGCACGACGACGCCGGTGAAGTAGACCGTCACATAGAGCAGCACCTCGATGCCCTTCATCACGGTTTCGCGCACTGCCAGCGCCGTCTGCATGAGCTTGGTGGCGACGCGGCCCGCGAATTCATCGTGGAAGAAGCCGAGGGACTGGTCGAGGAGCCAGTTGTGCACCGTCCAGCGGAAGCGCATCGGAAAGTTGGCGAAGATACCCTGGAAGGTGAACAGGCACTCCACCAGCACCAGCGCAGGCAGCAGCACCAGGATAACGACGGCCATGCCGGCGAGGGTCCAGCCCTGCTCTGCCATGAAAACTTCGCGCGGGGTGGAGGTGAGCCAGTCGACGATCGAGCCGACGAACGAGAACAGCATCACCTCCAGCACCGCCACCATGGCGGTCAGCGCCGCGACGGCAAGGAACACCGGCCAGAGAGGCCGCACGTAATACCAGACGAACGCCATCAGGGATGCCGGCGGCCGGCGGCCCCCGGTATCGGGGAAAGGATTCACCAGCCGCTCGAACTTCCGGTACATGCCCTCGAATCCTTCGTCTCGTCTTCTGTCGTGACGCGCCATCGTCTATCAACCCGGCATGACAGTTTCCATCGCCCTCTACCAGCCGGACATCGCCGGCAACGCCGGCACGATCCTTCGGCTGGGCGCCTGCATGGGCGTACCCGTCGAGATCATCGAACCTGCCGGCTTCGACCTGTCCGACCGAAATCTGCGGCGCGCCGGCATGGACTACCTGGAATTGGCGACGCTGCGCCGCCATGTCGAGTACCCGGCCTTCGACAAGGCCCGCCGCGAAGCCGGCCGGCGCGTGATCCTGCTGACGACGAAGGCGACGCGCGCCTACACGGACTTTTCCTACGGCGCGCAGGATATCCTGCTGTTCGGCCGCGAAAGCGCCGGGGTTCCCTCCCATGTGCACGACGCGGCCGATGCCCGCCTGACCATTCCGATGGCGGCGGGCGCACGCTCCTTGAACCTTGCCGTCAGCGCGGCCATGGTGCTGGGCGAAGCGTTGCGGCAGACGCGCGGCTGACGACGAAACCGAAAGAAGGCAGGCCACATGACGATTCTGGTAACCGGCGGCGCAGGCTATATCGGCAGCCACATGGTCTACGAACTCCTCGACAGGGGCGAGACGGTGGTGGTTCTGGACCGGCTGTCCACCGGGTTCGACTGGGCTGTCGCCCCCGGCGCCGAACTGGTGGTGGGCGATATCGGCGACCAACCGATGGTGGAGCGCCTGATCGCCGACCGCGGCATCGATTCGATCATCCACTTCGCGGGTTCCGTGGTGGTGCCGGACTCGGTCGCGGACCCGCTGGAATACTATCTCAACAACACTGTACGCAGCCGCAGCCTCATCGCCGCGGCGGTGGCCGGCGGCGTCGACAACTTCATCTTCTCGTCCACGGCCGCAGTCTACGGCTCGCCCGAGGCGGTCCCGGTGACGGAAGCCGCGCCCAAGGCGCCGGAATCGCCCTATGGCGCGTCGAAGCTGATGACGGAGCGCATGCTGGAAGATGTTTCCCAGGCGCATGCGCTGCGCTACGCGATCCTGCGCTATTTCAACGTGGCGGGCGCCGATCCGGACGGTCGCACCGGCCAGTCGACGCGCGGCGCCACGCACCTCATCAAGGTCGCCTGCGAGACCGCGCTGGGCAAGCGCGACGGCATGAAGGTGTTCGGCACGGACTACCCTACGGCGGACGGCACCTGCGTCCGCGACTATATCCATGTCACGGACCTTGTCGGTGCGCATGCCGGCGCGCTGGACTATCTGCGCAGCGGCGGCGACAGCACGGTGGCCAATTGCGGCTATGGCCGCGGCTATTCGGTGCTGGAGGTGCTGGACACGGTGCGCGACGTGGTCGGGCGGGACTTTCCGGTGGAAACGGCGGGCCGCCGCCCGGGCGACGCGTCCGCCATCGTGGCGGATGGCAGCCGGGCCCGCGCGCTCTTCGACTGGACCCCGCGCCACGACGACCTGCCCGGCATCGTCCGGAACGCCCTTGCCTGGGAAGAGAAGCTCATGCGGCGCAACACGCCGTAAGAAAATTCGTGCCGGACATCAATCAAGGTTAACCAGTTCTCAACGCAGCCGCGGCCATCATGGGCGGATGGACTGGCCCCCGGGCCATCGACAGAGCGTGAGCCGCCAATGCCCCAGAACAGGATGGAATCCGGCAAGAGCCGTGTCCGCGTCAACCTCGTGCTCGGCATCTTCCTTGCCGCGCATGTCGCCATCGTCGGGCGGCTGGTGGATTTCGCCTACAGCGAGCCGGCGGTGCCCAATTACGGCATCGCCGCGCCCTCCACGGCGCGGCCGGACATACTGGACCGCAACGGCAACATCCTGGCGCGCGACCTCGCCACCTTCTCCGTCTACGCCGAGCCACGCCGCATCGTGGATGCCGACGAGGCGGTCGAAAAACTGCTGACGGCCATGCCGGACCTGAACGCCAAGTCGCTCTACCAGCGGCTCAGCGGCAAATCCGGCTTCACCTGGATCAAGCGGTCGATCAACCCCGCCAAGCAGCAGGAAATCCTGAATCTCGGCATTCCGGGCATCGGCTTCCGCGAGGAGGTCAAGCGCCTCTATCCGAACGGACCCGCGGCCGCGCAGGTGCTCGGGGCGGTGAATGTGGACAATGTCGGCATCGCCGGCATCGAGAAATGGATCGACACATCCGGCCTCGGCGTGCTGCGCACAACCGGCATGCGCTACGAGCGCGCCGACCTCGACCCCGTGCAACTGTCCATCGATCTCTATGTCCAGCACGCCTTTACCGACCAACTGGCGAAGGAGATCGAGAAATACGAGGCCGTCGGCGGGGCCGGCCTGCTGATGGACGTCACCAATGGCGAGGTCCTGTCGCTGGTGTCCCTGCCCGACTTCGATCCCAACGATCCGACACAGGCGCTCAAGAAGGAAAACATCAACCGCATCAATGTCGGCGTGTACGAGATGGGTTCCACCTTCAAGGCGCTCACCACCGCCATGGCGGTCGACAGCGGGCAGTTCAACCTGCGCTCCGTCATCGACGCATCCAAGCCGCTCAGCTTCGGGCGCTTCGCCATCCGCGACTATCGCGGCGAGTACCGGCCACTGAACCTTCCGGAAGCCTTCCTGGTGTCGTCCAACATCGCCTTCGGCAAGATGGCGCTGGCCGTCGGCGTCGAGAAGCACAAGGCCTTCCTGGCCAAGATGGGCGAGACGACCCGCCTGACCACGGAACTGCCCGAGAGCGCAGCTCCCATCGTGCCGAAGCGGTGGACCGACGTGAACACCGCCACCATCGCCTTCGGGCACGGCCTTGCCGTTACGCCCCTGCAGGCGGCAACGGGCGTGGCCGGCCTGGTCAATGGCGGCCACCTGATCCGCCCGACATTCATCAAGGGCACGCCGGTCGCCGACCGCATGATCGCCGACAATGTCGTGGCGCCGGAAACAAGCGAGACCTTGCGCTACCTGATGCGGTTGAACGCCGTGATAGGCTCGGCCAAGCGCGCGAACGTTCCGGGTTACTTCATCGGCGGCAAGACGGGAACGGCCGAAAAGGTCGTCAACGGCCGCTACGACAAGTCGCGCGTGATGACGTCCTTCATGGGCGTCCTGCCGGCCAACGACCCGAAATACCTGATGCTGGTGATCCTGGACGAGCCGAAGGGATCGAAGGAGACCTATGGCTTCCGCACCTCGGGCTGGAACGCCGTGCCGGCCGGCGGCCGCATCTTCGAACGGATCCTGCCGCTGCTGCACCTTGCGCCCGTCTACGACAATCCGCCGGACCCCTTCCCGGTGGCGACGCGGCAGAATGCCTACGGCTACCAGAACGTATTGCCGCAATCGGCCGCGCGCTAAATAGCGAGGCCGTCTTCCGAAAACAGGTAGACATGGGCAGGGTCGACGGAAAGATCGACCCTTGCGCCCGCCTCCAGCCCCGGCCGGCCGGGCGCGACGGCGGTGATCATGTCGCCGCCGGGCGGCCGCGCATAGATCTGCGTCGCCCCGCCGAGATTCTCCGAAAAGTCGACGACCAGCGACAGCGCCGGTGGACCGCCGAGGTGAAGGTGCTCGGGCCGAAGACCCACGATGGCGCGCCCGCCCCGTTCGAGGCTGCCGGTGGATCGCGCCAGCCGCATTTGCCCCCCGGAAAAGGCCGGGTGCGCCAGCGTCACCGCGCTCTGTCCCGCTTCCACGACGTCGGCAGTCAGGAAGTTCATGCGCGGCGAGCCGATGAAGCCGGCGACGAATAGATTGGCCGGCCGGTCGTAGAGTTCGGTGGGCGTGCCGACCTGCTCCACCTTGCCGGCACGCAGCACCACGATACGGTCGGCCAGCGTCATCGCCTCGATCTGGTCGTGCGTCACATAGACCATGGTGACGCCGAGCGCCCGATGCAGGCGGGCGATCTCCACCCGCATCTGGGTGCGCAACTCGGCGTCGAGGTTGGACAAGGGCTCGTCGAACAGGAACAGCTTGGGGTCGCGCACGATTGCGCGGCCGATGGCCACGCGTTGCCGCTGGCCGCCGGACAGCTGGCGCGGCTTGCGCTGCAGCAGCGGTTCGATCTGCAGGATGCGTGCCGCCTCGCCCACCTTGCGCCGGATCTCGTCCTTCGGCGTCTTCACCATGGTCAGGCCGAAGGCCATGTTGTCGAAGACGGTCATATGCGGATAGAGCGCATAGCTCTGGAACACCATCGCCACCTGCCGCAGGGCAGGTTCCACATCGGTGACCACGCGCCCGTCGATGGAGACGTCGCCGCCGGTGATCTCCTCCAGCCCGGCGATCATCCGCAGCAGGGTGGACTTGCCGCAGCCGGACGGACCGACGAAGACGACGAACTCGCCCTTCTGCGCCGAGAAGCTGACACCCTTGATGACCTCGTGGTCGCCGTAGGATTTCGTGACATTGTCGAGGGCCAGGAAGGACATGGCTCAAGCCTCTGCGTGTTCGATGCCGTCTTCGGCCAGCAGGCGCCGGGCGACGGCTTCGTCGGTGACGAGATGGGTGACGGTGGGCCCCAGAAGAGTGGCCCGTATGATGGGGTGCTTGTGCAGCCCCCCGGACGCGAGGATGCGAACGGGAATGGCCGCGAACGTATCGGGCGACAGGCCGACGACGCGTTCGCGCAGCGAATGGTCCACCGGCCGCCCGTCGACGTCCAGGAAGGTGCCGAGCACGTCGCCTACCGCACCGGCCCGTCGCAGGCCTTCCAGTTCGTGCGCCACGATGCTGGTGGAGGCGAGGATGGATCGGGACGAAAGGTCGCCCGCCGAGATCATGGCGATGTCCACTGCGGACGCACGCGCAAGCACCTCCTCCAGCCCGGGATGCGACAGCAGCGCGGCGCGGATGTCGGTGCTCGGGCAATAGATGGGCGCAGCCAGGTAGTGGCATTCGGCGGCGATGCGGTTGGCGACGGCCGTCGCCACGCCGATCGTATTGATGCCCGAGCCCCGCGTCAGGCTGCCCATCAGCGTCACCACGTCGGCGTCGGCCAGCCTGCGGGCGGTCAGGTTGCGCACGCCGGCCCACAGGGTGCGGCCCCAGCCGAGGCCAAGGTCCACGCCCGGCTGCAGCATGGTGTCGAGCAGCGTGCCCGCCGCCTCCCCCACGGCGCGCTGGGTCTCCTCGACCGAGTCCAGCGCCGGCACGACGACGGCTTCGGCGAGGCCGAAGCGCTCCCGAAGCGCCTCGGCCAGCGCGATGCAACCGGCGATGGGTATGCGAATGTCGAAACGGACAAGTCCGTCGGCGCGCGCCTGCCCGATGATGCGGTTGACGCGAAGCCGGGTCAGACCCAGCTTTTCAGCCACCTGCTGCTGCGTCATTCCGCCGACATAGTAGTACCAGACGGCACGCGCCGTCAGTTCGCCGCCTTCCGGCAACGACCCGTCGGAAGCGATGCCGCCTTCCGCGACGCTCATTTGGTGGCGCCCATGGTGAGGCCGCGGACCATGTGGCGAGAGACGAGGATGGCGAAGATGGTGACCGGCAGGACGATCAGCGTGCCCGTCGCCATGATCTTGCCCCAGGGCAGTTCGTAGCCCGACATGAAGCTGGTTGCGATGACGGGCGCGGTCTGCACGTTGCGGCGCGTCAGCACCAGCGCGTACATCAGTTCGTTCCATGAGAAGATGAAGCTGAAGATCGCGGAAACGGCGATGCCCGGCACGCCCAGCGGCACGTAGATGCGGCGGAAGATGGTGAACTGGCTGGCTCCGTCCAGCCGCGCCGCCTGTTCCAGCTCGCCCGGGATGGAGCGGAACTGGTCCGTGCAGATCCAGACGACGATCGGCAGGTTGAAGGTCAGGTAGATCAGCACCAGCACCGCATAGCTGTCGAGCAGACGGAGCTGGTTTGCCAGAAGATAGACGGGCAGCGCCAGCACGATGGGCGAGACCATGCGGTTGGAGATGAACCAGAACCAGAGATCGGATTTGCCGCGAAAGTCGAACCGCGCCAGCGCATAGGCCGCAGGTGTTCCCAGCAGCACGGCGATGGCGGTGGTTGCGCAGGCGACGATGAGGGAGTCGCCGATGGAAGACAGGACCCGCGGGTCGGCCAGGACGGCGCGATAATGGTCCAGCGTCGGGTTGAATATCCACATCGGCGGCGAGGCCAGGAGGTCCGATTGTTGCTTCAGGCTGGAAGAGACCATCCAGTAGAAGGGAAACAGCGTGAAGACGATGACGGCCAGAAGGCCCAGCGCGTGCAGGGCGCGCGAAAGCGGCGAGGTCATCACTCGATCTCCCGGTAGAAGAGGCGGATGTAAAGCCGGCTGATGATGATGGTGAAGATGAGCAGGATGATCGCCTGCGCCGACGCAAGCCCCATGTCGAAGATGCGGAAGCCCACCCGCTGGATATAGACGGAGACGAGGTCGGTGGCCGAGCCCGGACCGCCGCGCGTCATCACGAAGACCATGTCGAACAGCTTCAGCACGTCGGCGGACCGCAGGATCAGGATGGCCGTCAGCCCCGGCAGAAGATAGGGCAGTTGCACATGGCGCAGCAGGGCGAGCCTGGACCGCGTTTCCAGCCGGGCCGCCTCCTCGATCTCCACGGGCACCATCGACAGCCCGGCCAGGAAGATGAGCGCGCAGAAGGGCGTCCACTGCCAGATGTCCATGACCACGATGGCGGTGAAGGCCCCCGCCGGAGAGCCGAGCCAGTTGAAGCCCGGCAGTCCGAACCACCCGATGATCTGGTTGGCCACGCCGAAGTCGCCGTTGAAGATAAGGCGCCCGATCAGGCCGACGACGGCATAGGTGGTCGCCAGCGGCACCACCAGCGACACCCGTGCGAAGGCGCGCAGGAAGCCGAGTCCCGGACGGTGCAGCAGCAGCGCCACGAATAGGCCGAGCGCGATCTGCACCGGCAGCGCCGTCACGTAGAAGCGCAGCGTCAGCAGCAGCGCGTTCCAGAAGGTGGAATCGTTGAAGACGGCGACGTAATTGTCGAAGCCTATGAAGGGGAACCCGTCTCGCGGCCGCGTGATGTTGTAACGCCGAAACGACGTAACGAGCGCGAAGAGCAGCGGATAGATGCCGACCGCCAGCAGCACGAAGATCGACGGCGCCAGAAACCACATAGGTGTGAAGCGCCCGTAGCCTCTGTTCGGTTTTCGCGTTTCGATGGTCATCCGCCTGCCCTATTCCAGGTTGGTGTGCCGCGCGCGCATGGCGCCGGCATCGACGGAGAGACGCTTCGCCAGGGCCAGGACGGCCATCTCGAAAAGGATGAACTCGGCCCCCTCGAACAGCGAGCCCATCGGCAGCACGGATGCGCCGCCGACATCGTCCGCCATCGTCTGCGCCGGCACCACCAGCACGATGTCGGCCAGCCGCGCGGCGCTGCCGTCGGGATTGGCTGTGGCGAGGGCGATGCGCGCACCCGCCGCCCTCGCCACGCCCATCAGCCCGTCTACGGTGGAAAAACCGCCGGGCCCGGCCGAAACGACCAGAAGGTCGCCCGGCCCGATGGACGGTGTCGTCATGTCGCCGACCATGGAAACGTCGAGCCCCAGATGGAAGAGGCGCATGGCGAAGCCCTTGATCGCCAACCCCTCGCGGCCGACGCCATAGAGGGCGATGCGGCGCGCTAGGGCGATGGCGTCGACGAAGGCGACGAAGCCGCCCTCGTCCATCCGGTCCAGAGCCGCGCCGATCTCGTCCAGCGCGGCCCGATAGGGGCCAATCGTCGTCGGCACTATTGCAGCAGCGCCTTATCGCCGCCGTAATACCCTTCCTGTTCCAGCACCTGCTCCATCCGCTGGCCGATCTCCTTGGCGCCGTTTTCCACCGTCACCTCGCCCAGCATCATCTTGGTGCCCCATTCGGCGACGATCTCCGAGATGGCCGGCCACGCGGGGAAACGCGGACGGAATTCCGGCACGCCCTTCTGCCACGACGCCACCATCGGCTCGACGAACTGGTACGTCTCCCGGACTTCGGGATCCTCATAGACCGCGGTGCGGCCGGAGACGCCGCCCGCATCCACATAGGCCCGCGCGATGTCTTCCGAGGTCGCCCACTGGATGAACAGCCAGGACGCCTTCTGAAGATCCTCCGGCGCCTGCGAGGCGACGGCCAGCGAGAAGCCGCCCAGCGCAGGCAGGCGGCCGGCCGGGCCCTCCGGCTCAGGCGCCACGGCGAGGCAGTCGCCGAGCGTCGACGTCGCAGGGTCGGCCAGCGTGGAGTAGAAGGACGACCATTCGGTGATCATCGCCACCTGGCCCTGCGCCAGCGCGTTGACGGCCTCGTTGTGATCGTAGCTGACAATGCCTTGCGGCATGTACTGCATCAGCTCCTGCCTGAAGTTAAGCCCGGCCTGGCTGCCCTCGCTCATCAGGTTCGAGCGGAACTCGTCGTTCAGGAGCGAGCCGCCGAAAGGCCACAGCACCCGCATGAAACTGTCGGCCGACTGCGTCTCGCCGCGGCGCGACTGCAGTGCGAAGGCGAACTTGCCGTCCTTTGTCAGCTTGGGGCCGTATTCGTCCTTCAACTGCGTCCAACTATCCGGCGGTCCGTCGAAGCCGGCCTCCTCGAGCATGCAGCGATTGTAGAAGAGAAGGCCCGAATAATTGTCGAAGGGCAGTCCGTAGACGGTGCCGTCCCAGGTGCCGAACGCATCCAGGAGCAGCGGGAAGAACCCTTGCAGGTTCAGCTTCGGATCGGTGATCTCGGGATCGCCGGTAAAATTCTCGACGGGGACGATCCAGCCGTTCTCGGCAAACTCGCCGATCCAGACCAGGTCGACCAGGGCGATGGTCAGGTCTCCCATCGAGGTGAAGTTGAGAACCTGCCGCTCGCGCGTGTTCTCATAGGGGACGATTTCGTAATTGACCTTGATGCCCGTCGCCTCCTCGAACTGGGGCAGCAGATCTATGATCGCGCGGTAGCCCGGCCGATCCAGGAAAATGACGCTGATCTCGGATCCCCTGTAGGGCTCCGCCGCCTTTTCGAGGCTCCAGCCTTCTCCTTGCGCCATGGCGTGCGGAGCCGCGCAGGCAAGCGCCGCCACGCTGGCGCAGGCCAGCAAGAACTGTCTCATGATTTCCTCCCGGTACGATCGCGCTCCCGGCGATCTATACCGAAGGTTAAGATACAAACTTGCGGTTGTGAAGAGATTTTGTAAAAACGGAAATACAAAATATCACCCGGTGGGAGGGCGACGATGGATCTGTCTGGCAGGCGCATACTCGTGACCGGCGCCGGAA
This sequence comes from Aureimonas altamirensis, assembly GCF_023702225.1. Lineage (GTDB taxonomy): Bacteria > Pseudomonadota > Alphaproteobacteria > Rhizobiales > Rhizobiaceae > Aureimonas > Aureimonas altamirensis_B. The sequence continues at coordinate 115,783 of NZ_JAMQCO010000001.1, forward strand.
AAGGCATCGGGCGTGCCACTGCCCTTCTGCTGGCTCGCCTGGGCGCGCGCGTCGTCGCCGTGGGGCGCACCGCAGCCGACCTTGAAAGCCTTTCCGGCGAAACCTCGTGCGAGACCGTCCAGGCCGATCTGGCCGACTCAGAGGCCGTCGAGGGACTGATCGCCCGTGCCGGAAAGGTGGACGATCTGGTCAACTGTGCCGGCACGACGACGCTGGAGCCGGCAATGGATTTCCGCCTGGAGACGTTCGAGGAAATCATGGCCGTCAATGTGCGGGCGCCGCTGGCGCTGTCGCGCGATTTCGCGCGACAGGCGATAGACCGCGGTGCCGGCGGAAGCATCGTCAACGTGTCCAGTATCGCGTCCACCGTCGGCATCCGCGACCACCTCGTCTACTGTGCCTCCAAGGGCGCGCTCGATGCGGCCACGCGCGTGATGGCGCTGGAATACGGGCCGCACGGCATTCGCGCCAATGCCGTCAACCCGGTCGTGACGCTGACGCCGATGGCGGTAAAGGCCTGGAGCGACGCCGACAAGGCAAGGCCGATGCTTCAGCGCATCCCGATGGGGCGCTTCGTGGAGCCGGAGGAAGTTGCCGAGGCGGTCGCATTCCTGCTCGGCCCGGCGGCGGCGATGCTGAACGGCATCTGCCTGCCCGTCGATGGCGGCTTCACTGCCGTCTGAGCCATCACGCCCCAGTGCCCTCCCCGACATCGAGCGCCGTCAGGAGCCATTCGGTGAACAGGCGCACCTTGCGCGGCACAGGGCCGGGCGGCGCGCAGAGCCAATAGGAATGCCCGTTCCGAGCGATATGGCGGAAGGGCGCGAGCAGGCGCCCTTCCGCCCGCTCGGCCCGGTAGAAGAAGGGTGTCAGGATCGCCGCTCCGTTGCCCGCCATCGCAGCCATGGCTTCCAGGTGCTGCGAACCCATGGTCGAGGCTCGCCCGGACGAAGGCGGCCTGTGAACGCCGACCTCGTCAAACCACTGATCCCACCATGGGTCTCCCGGATCGATCAGCGGAAAGCCCGCAAGGTCCGACGGCGTCGAGAGCTGGCCGAACCGTTCCAGGGCGGCCGGAGAAACCATGGGCGTGAACTCGACAGGCAGCAGCCGCGTCGCCTGCATGGCGGCCCAGCCGCCCGGCCCGGAGCGGATGGCCACGTCGAAACGCCCGGAGCCGAGTTGTTCGAGCGCCGTCGCCGCCTCGATGCGCACGGCGATATCGGGATGGGACATCTGGAAGACGCCGATGTGCGGAGCAAGCCATTGCGAGGCGAAGGTGGGCACCACCGTCATGGAGAGAACCTCGGTGCGCTCGGCCGCGGCCCGCGCGAACGTCTCGGACAATTGGCCGAACGCCTCGCGAACGCCGGGCGCCAGCAGGCGCCCTGTCTCCGTAAGCTCGATATGGCGATGGCGGCGGTGGAACAGCTTTCCCACCCGGTCTTCCAGAACCTTGATCTGGTAGCTGACCGCAGCCTGGCTCATCCCCAGTTCGTCGCCGGCCCGACTGAAGCTGAGATTGCGCGCGACCGCCTCGAAGACGCGAATGGCAGACAAGGGCGGCAACGTGGACATGCTATCGAACCACCTTATGCCAAGAGGGCGAACTTCGATTGGTCATGGCATAAGCACCGAGGCATTGTCCATGCATCAGGGCAGCATGGACACACGGACATGATCGTATCTTTTTTTCATCACTTATCGAACGCCTTTATCCGTCGCCTGCTCGACGGCCCCCGTAAGCTGCGCGAGGAAGACCTCCCGGAACGGACCCGGCGCGACATCGGCCTCCTCGACGGCCGATCGGGCCCGCATCGTCAACCGGGCGGCCAGGCCAGCATGTCGCAATGGCCTACGACGCAAGAGGCATCGTCCAGATCGACGGCCGAAAGGCGGTGCGACAACCAGGCATCGAGCATGCCCTGCGGCAACGACGCGTCACCGCCGAGGGCGGCGGCATAGCCGTAGAGATAGGCGCGTTGCAGGCCCGCGTCCCCGCGTGTCAGGATCCAGTCGGAGGGCGCCAGCAGGACGTTCATGCCCGCATCGCGCAACCGCGCGGCAAGATAGGGTGCGGCATCCGGGCCCAGAGCCGGCCCCAGCCCCTTGTCGGTCCGCTGATGGGTTTCGAAAGCCGAACACACTTGCCGATCCGCCGCGTGTCCGGGTTTGAACGATACGCGGCCATCATGCGTGAGGGCGGCATAGAGAACCGAGCCGCTTGCCTTAATGCGCGCGACGAAGGCGTCGATCCAACGCGCCGAGCACAGGTCGAAGAGAGCCGACGCCGTCACCAGCCCGCGGTCCGGCACCGGTATGCGGGCAATTTCGACAAGGTCCAGCGATCGGTAATCGACATTCGGCCTTGGGCCGATCTGCCGCTCCGCTTCGTCCAGCAATGCGGCATCCCTGTCGGCCATCGTCCAGCGGAGGCCTTCGGCCATCTCCATCGGCATCGCCCGCCATGTCGCCCCGGTTCCGCACCCCAGATCGACAGCCTCCTCGATCGATCGTTCGCGGCGGACGGCCGCGAGACGCGACAGAAGGCCGGCGTCACGGGCACGCCGGTCTGCCGGTTCGCGCAGGGACAGCCAATCGGGCGTGAAATCACCGCTCACAATTCGGCCTCGTACCAGGCGCGTGCGACATGGGATTCATGCAGTGTGATCCGTAGCCGACGGACAGGCGCACCTGCATCGCCCATGGCGCCATCGGCGATCGCCGCGGCAAGTCCATCGAAAATGTGCCGGGCAATGGCCTCGGTGGTCGATACCTTGCCCGCGAAGGCGGCAGAGGCATCCAGGTTGGCGTAGTTCAAGGGTTTCAGCACGCTCGACAGCAGGTCGCCGGCGCGACCGATATCGACGGCGAGCCCATCCCGGTCCAGATCGTCCGTGAAGAACGCCGCATCGACGACGAAGGTCGCTCCGTGCATCGCCTGCGCCGGGCCGAAGACCGGTCGCGGAAGGCTGTGGGCGATCATGATATGGTCACGGACTTCGACGGCGTACATGAAAGCTCCTTCAATAGCGGACGCAATGGCAAAGGGTGGACGGGTCGGCAAGGATGCCGGCATAATCGGTATCGAGGCTGTCGAACGCGCTTTGCCCGGCGACCAGACAATCCAGCCGGGCATCCGCCAGAAGCGCCAGCGCCGTTTCCAGCCGCCGTCTCGACGGCCAGCGCGGGGCCCGCGACGGACACACGGAGCCGACCTGCGAGCTGGCGATCGTCAGGCGGCGGGAATGAAAGGCTCCGCCGAGGGACAGTTCCGCCGGCCGGCTGCCGTACCAGCTGGCTTCCACGATCCGCGCCTCGAAGCCGGCGATCTCCATTGCCTCGCACAAGGCGTCACCGGACCCGGTCACGTTCACCACGACATCGCAATTCGTCCGCCCGGTCGCGGAGCGCGCGAAGGCGATGCCGAGGGCATGGGCGGTTTCCTCGCGGCAGGACTGGCGGTCGATGACGATGACGTCCGTCGCCGGAATGCGCGCCGCCAGATATGCGACGAGGCAGCCGACCACGCCGGCCCCGAAAACGGCGACCCGGTCTCCCGGCAGGATATTGGCATCCCAGACGATATTGAGCGCCGTTTCCATGTTGGCGGCCAGAACCGCACGCCTGTGCGGCAGACCCTCCGGCACCGGCACGGCGTCTGCTAACGGTATGCTGAAGACATCCTGATGGGGATGCAGGCAGAAGACGGCCTGGCCCGCCCTGTCCGGCATGCCGTCGACGATTTCGCCGACGACGGCGTAGCCGTATTTGAGCGGAAAGTCGAAGCTGCCCTGCATGTGGGGCCCACGCATGCCCTGCCATTGCCCGGGCGGAACCCGGCCGTCGAAAACCAGCCTTTCGGTGCCACGGCTGATGCCGGAATAGGATGCGCGCACGATGACCTCGCCTGGCCCGGCATGCGGCGCCGGCTCCTGGCGCAGCCGCGCCCTCCCTTCGCTTTCCAGCCACAGCGCCCGCGCCATGCAATCTCCCCCGATGCCCGTCGGCCTTCGCCGCTCCGTGTCAGGCACGATAAGATTGGGCGGTGCAGGCAGAAGGCAAAGCGACGATGCGCCCTATCTCTCCGGGCAGGATGGGCGCGGCGAAGGAGCAGGCGGTCTGGCAAGGTTTTCCGTATTCGTCGGGCTCGTGCGCTCGCTGGTCATCTACCGTGCCCGCCCCTGGAAGGATCGCGCGCTCCGGCGCTTTTTCGGCAGCTTCGTGAACCGGGGCGACCTCGTCTTCGATGTCGGGGCGCATGTCGGCAACCGCAGCCTCGCCCTGGCGCGACTGGGCGCCCGCGTCGTCGCGGTGGAGCCTCAGACGCTTTATGCCGACCTCCTGGAACGCAGCATGGGCCGGCGCCTCGTCGCGGTCGAGCGTTGCGCTCTCGGTGCGGAAGCCGGAACCACGACGCTGCACGTTTCGTCCAGACATCCGACCGTCTCCACGATTTCGCCGGGTTACATCGCCCGGGCATCGCTCGCGACGGGCTTTCGCAACGTGCGATGGGACGAGCGGCGACAGGTGGAGGTGCACACGCTGGACATACTGATCGATCGCCATGGCCTGCCGGCCTTCTGCAAGATCGACGTGGAGGGCGCCGAGGCCGACATCCTGGCAGGTTTGAGCCGTCCGATCCCCGTGATCGCCTTCGAATACGTTCCGTCGGTCCGGTCGGTGGCCCTGGAGGCGATCGACCGGCTCGCGGCACTAGGCGATTATCGCTTCAACCGCGTCGTCGGCGAAGGCGATCGATGGGCGAACGCCGCATGGTGCGACGCGGCGTCCATGCGGCGGCAAATCCTGGATCTGGCCGATGAGGCGCAGTCGGGCGACATCTATGCCGCCCGACGCGGATCGCCCGTCAGCGCGGCTGTTTCGCCGGCTGCAGGGTGATGGCGTGCGCGGTATTGGTTTCAACCGCACCGCGGCTGTACAACAGCGGCACGTAGGCCCCGGCGGCCCACAACGGCGCCATGTCACGGTAATGCTGGCTGGCCGGATCTCCCGATTGTCCGGGCGTGTTGATGGTGCGGCTGGCGTCCCAGTTGCCGACATCCAGTACCATGCGGAACGAGGCTCCTGCCCGCAGGGAAAAGTCCGGATTGTAGCTCGCGGCGCGTGGCGTGCTGGCCGACCCGCCCATCGCCAGCGGGCCGACGCTCATCTGCGCCTTCTGCGCATCGTTCAGCATCGGCGCGATGTCGGGAACGAACATGGCCTGGTGGATATCGCCCCATCGCCAGGTGGCGGCGTCGTCGCCCATCAAGGTCCGGGCCCTGGCGGTCGCCTCCGAAAGGGCCGAGGCAAGGATGCCGTCGCGCGCTGCGGCCGGATCGGCACCGAGGCGGGCATCCGGCTCTTCCAGAAGATCGAGAATGGCGCCGATGTCGCCCTCTTCCATGATCGGGCGTGCGCCTTCGGGCGCGGCCACCGCGATCGTCTCGATGCCGAGCGGCCCATCGACCATGATTTCGCCGATCGCTGCCGCGCCGCTATCGACGCCGACGACCCCGTCCCAGGCCTTCAGAAGCCGCAAGGCGGACTGTTCTGCCTCGCTTGCTCCTGGCGGCAGTTCGAAATCGGCATAGAGGGCGGCGACACGGCGGCCCACCATGCTGCCATCGTCGTTCTGCAGGTCCATCGCGTCCTTCAGCGTCATGCGGTCATTGGCCGACAGGACTTCGACGATGCGTTCGTAGCGGCTGGGGTTGGCCCATTCGAAGCCGATCGGTTTCTCCGCCACGGGAAAGTCGTCCGGCAGGTTCATCTGGTTTGCGGTCGCGAACCAGCCCTTGGCCGGGTTATAGCTTTCCGGAAGGTCGGCCCGGGTGAAGAACTCCCATTCGTAGCGCCCGTCGCCCGGCACGGGCAGCAGCCCATCCCAGCTATCGCGTTTCGGCGTCATGCCGGCGGCGACCCAGCCGATATTGCCGCTCGTATCCGCATAGACCTGGTTTTCCGACGGCGCGGCAAAACGGTCCATCGCCGTGCGGAACTCGTTCCAGTTCTTCGAACCCATGTAGTCCGACGAGCCGAAATAGGCGGACGTCCCCGGCTCCAGCCAGATGGTGCGCAGGGCAAAGGCGCGGTCCGCTTCCGCATCCACCTTCAGGACAGGCCCGTGCCGGGTGAAACGCAGTTCCACCTCTTCCGGCTCGCCGTTCCTGACGCCGACCGACTGCGTCTCGACGCGCATGTCTTCCCAGCCGTCGCCATAGCGGTACTGGTTCGGATTGTCGGGATTCAGCTCGTAGACGTAGAGGTCTTCCTGGTCGATCGAGAAGATGGTGAGGCCGAACGCGATCGTGCCGTTGTGACCGATGGAGATTCCCGGCAGTGCCGGCTCTCCCGCGCCGATCACGGACAGGCCCGGCGCATCGAGATGCACGATGTAGCGCAACGAGGGTACGCCATGCGTCCGATGGGGATCATTGGCCAGGATGGGGCGCCCGGTGGCGCTCCGCTCCGGCGCGATTACCCAGTTGTTGGAACCGATGACGTCGCGATTTTCCTGAGAAAGCGTCAGGAACTCCCGCTCGATCAGCGCCGCATCCCGCTCGTCCGGTGGGGCGAAGTCGACCGATTTCGTCGCCAGCCGGTAATCGGCCAGGACGTCGGCGGGCACCTCGCATGGGTCGAGACCTTCGGGAATTTTGGTCGTCCATTCGGGTTGCAGCTTGCTGCGCAGCCTGTCGACCTCGAGATCGGCCGCGCAGGCCACGCGGGCACGCAAAACCTCGTAGGTCGCGTTCCGGGTCAGGCCATGGCTGCGGATTCGCACCACATCCTCCACGTTCCACGGCTCCGGCCGCGTGCCGCTGACGCGGAACTCCACCGGCATCTCGCGTTTGCCCGACAGTACCTCCTCCACGAAGGCATTGACGCCGGCGACGAAGGCGTCGGTCTGGTCCTTCGCCTTGGGCCCGTAGGCGGCCCACTCCGCATCCATGTCGCCGGTGTACAGGAACAGGCGCGCCGCCCTGTCCTGCGCCACGTAGCGCGGCCCGAAGCTTTCCGACAGTCGGCCCAGCCCGCGCTTGCGCCAAAGGTCGATCTGCCAGAGGCGGTCGCGCGCGGCGTTGTAGCCCTGCAGGAACAGAGCATCGCGCTCGCTGTCCGCATAGATGTGCGCGATACCCCAGTGGTCGATCAGGATTTCGGCAGGCGCATCGAGGCCGGCGACGCTTCGCGCCTCCCGGCCGACGGCCCCCGACATCTGGGCGAAGGCGGGCACGACGCCACCCAGGCAGGCCAGCGCCGCGCCAAAGGCGAGACTTCGCATAGTCGACATGAAACGCACCTCCCAATGCATTCGTAAGCCAGGATGACGACCTTACGGGGTCAGTGCAATTCTGCAACTCATGGGTGCAAACTCATGCTTCAGACGCAGGCGACTTGCGCGATCTTCACGGATGGCGGCATTCAGATTGCCTTTGAATACCAGCCTGATTAGATGCTGCACGCAGCCGAAGCCCTTTGCCGCGCATTCTGAAATGCCGACGATTTTGAGAGAGACTATGACCAAGAAGGCGTTGATCACCGGTATCACGGGTCAGGATGGAGCGTATCTTTCGCAACTGCTGCTCGGCAAGGGTTATGAGGTTTACGGCATATTGCGCCGATCCAGCACGGCCGACGTCAATGATGTTCGCCTGAAGTGGCTCGGTATCGCCGACAAGGTTCGTTTGCTCGATGGCGACCTTCTCGATCTGTCCGGGATCATGCGGACGGTACGGGAAACGAAGCCCGACGAAGTCTACAATCTCGCGGCTCAATCCTTCGTCAAGTCATCCTGGCAACAGCCCATCCTGACAGGTCAGGTTACGGCGCTGGGCGTCACGAACATGCTGGAAGCCATTCGGATAGAGCGCCCGGAAGCTCGCTTCTATCAGGCATCCTCATCGGAAATGTACGGCATGATCCAGGAGGATATGCAGTCCGAGACAACGCCATTCTATCCCAGGTCGCCTTATGCGGTCGCCAAACTCTACGGCCACTGGATCACGGTCAACTACCGCGAGAGCTTCGGGTTGCACGCGTCCAGCGGCATATTGTTCAATCATGAGTCTCCGCTGCGCGGCATCGAATTCGTAACCCGAAAAGTTACTGATGCTGTTGCGCGTATCAAGCTCGGTCTCGCATCCGAATTGAGACTCGGCAACATCGATGCCAAGCGCGATTGGGGTCATTCGCGTGATTATGTCGAGGCGATGTGGCTCATGCTCCAGCAGGATGTTCCGGACGACTATGTGATCGCGACGGGGCGCACCGTCACGGTCCGTGATATGTGCCGGATAGCCTTCGCCCATGCGGGGCTATCCATGGAAGATCACCTCGTCATCGATCAGAATCTCTTTCGCCCGGCTGAGGTCGATATTCTGCTCGGCAATCCAGCGAAGGCGAAAGTCAGGCTCGGTTGGGAAGCGAGCACATCGCTCGAGGACATGATCGTCGAAATGGTCGATGCCGACATAAAGCGACTTCGACGACACTGATCGGGTCTCCGGAGCATTCGATGGTTAAAGCGCGTGTAGCAGTAACTGGCGCATCCGGCTTCGTCGGGCGATGGCTTATGGCGCATTTCAGGTCGATGGAAGTTGATGCCGTTCCCTTTTTCGACAATGCCGGCGCTGGCCTCGAGGATGCGGCCGGCATCAGGTCGATCCTGGCGAAGCTTCAGCCGGACGCCGTCGTGCATCTTGCGGCGGTGGCAGCGCCGGCGGATGCTCGCAAAGCGCCCGTGGCCGCGTTCAACACAAATCTGATCGGGACGTTGAACCTCGCGTCGGCCATCCTGGATGTCCGTCCGCAGACACGTATGATCTTTTCCGGCAGTTCCGAGGCATACGGCAGATCATTTGCCACGATCGCCGAACCGCTCGATGAGAACGCCCCACTCGAGCCACAAACCCTTTATGGCGTAACGAAGGCGTCGGCCGACATGCTGCTGGGCCAAATGGCGGCTGATGGATTGAATGTCGTTCGGTTCAGGCCGTTCAACCACACCGGTCCGGGACAATCGGACTCTTACGTCGTGCCGGCTTTTGCGCGCCAGATCGCCCGGATCGAGGCGGGGCGGCAGAAGCCGATCATCGAGGTGGGCGATCTCGAGGCCGAGCGGGATTTCTCGGACGTCCGCGATATCGTGCGAGCCTACGCGCACGCCGCCACCATGGCCGAACCGCTCCCGGCGGGCATCGCTATCAATCTCGCGAGCGGCATACCACGCCCGATCTCCCTCGTTCTAGACCGATTGAGAGAGATGAGCCGGACATCGATAGAGATCAGGGCGGATCCAATGAAATTCGGCGCGGTCGGCACGCGCCGTGCCGTTGGGAACGCAACTCGCGCGAATGGCCTTCTGGACTGGCGTGCCGAGATACCTTTCGAAAAGACGCTGCATGACGTTCTCGAGGCGTGGCGTGCCGAATCGCCAAGCCTAATCTAAGAGCCTGCAGCTACTAAGAACGCAGAAGGTTTGTCCCATGGTGGATGCGTCCGATAAAGTCCTTATGGTGATCCCGTCCATAAACGGTGGCGGACTCCTGCGCCGAATGTTGCCGACGTTGCGGTTCGATCCGTCCCGGGTTGTCGTCTTGGATCAGGGAAGCATCGATGACACTGCAGAGGTCTGTGCCGAATCGAACGTGGAACTCGTGCAGTTGTCGCAACCGCACACGTATACTCAAGCATGCAATATCGGGGCCTCTATCGCCCGCGAACGTGGCGCGCGATACGTCTGCGTATCGAACAACGACATCGTTTTTCGGACCGACGTGATCGGCGCCATGCTCACCGAAATGGAGCGCGACGACAGGCTGGGAATCGTCGCACCGTCACAGATCATCGTAGACGAAACTCTTGGAGACCAGCCACTATCCTATCGTGTGCGGTGGGACCTCGAGACTGTCGACTTTTTCCACGAAGTGAAACCGCTGGAATTCGAGCAACGGCGTCTGGAATCCGACTTCTGCGAACTGACCTGCGCGCTTGTTCGATTGTCCGTCATCGACGAAATCGGTTTTCTCGACGATGAGTACGGATTCTATCATGAGGATGCCGATTTCGGTTACAGGCTGCGTCAATCCGGCTACAGTTGCGCATATCTGCCGACTGCGCAGATCGAGCATTTTTCAAGCTCGACGTTCAATAAGGACAAGCTGGCTCTCAAGGCCGAGTACATTGCGAAAAACAAACAGCATTTTGCCAGGAAAAACCTTGGTTACGGCCTGCATCAGTCGAGACCCTCCCTTCGGCATGCAGATGCCTGGGACGCTTACTGTGTCCGCCTGCACCCGTTCCTGAAGCACTATGGTCTGATCAGTCCGGCGCGTCCGGAACTCGTCATGTCGTCGCCCGGCGCGGAAACGCAGGGCTACATCTACACCGCCTATGAGGGAACCGCCCTTCCCCCATCCTGGAGCCAGGCAAGCGAGCGCTACCAGGGCGTGTTCACCACCTCGCGGGACACATGCGTCCTGTTCCAGGCTGCGGGGTATCGCGACGCGTTCGTCGCCCCGCTCGGCGTCGAGACCGACGTCTTCAACCCATGGGGACCGTCCAGGCGACTGTTCGATGAGAAGACCTACCTTGCGATCCTGGACCGAAGTCAGACGCAGGCGCTCGATCTAATCCTTAAGTCCTGGTACCTATTTTCGGCCGATCGCCCCCACGTGAAACTCGTTCTTTTCGGCCTCGGCCTTCTCGACAGTTTGGGACGGGCACCGGACTCGCAGTACCGCTGGGGCAATTCGGATATCGCCTGTTTCGCTGCTGAGAGGATCGTTGTTCACGAGGTGGATTCATGGCCGGATGACGACGATCTGGCCTTTATGTATCGCAGTGTCGATTTCTCGATAGGCGTATCTTCGAACGAGGGGCGCCTAGCGACGATCCTGGAGTCGCACGCATGCGGTGTTCCATGCATATTTGCAGATCGCGGCCTGTCCGCGGACTTCAAGTTCGAGGGCTCGCTGGGTTTCGGCGGTGGGCCGGATGCGGGCTTGTCGACCGTCACTCCCAAGCATCCTTCGGCCGATGATCTTCTGGAGGCTCTAGTCCGGAGTGATCGTCTCAGTGACGCCGAGCTTGGCGAACTCTCCGAGCGTGGTCTCTTGCGCGTGCGAAACGGATTCACGGTGCGGAACTCGGCCATGATGGTTCGCAATGCCTTGTCGCAGATACAGCAGCGCGACCCGGAACCAACCATCGAGGCTCTCAGGCGAAGGCAAAATTCAGCGAATGCCATAAGCGTCATGCGCAAGGGGCAGTCCACCGCGCTGACGCGACTGGGTGGCATTGCCGCACGGCGCCTGAAGACTGCCGGGCGCTTGACCGAGCAGTTCGGTGCTGCCTGGGAATCCAAAGGCTTCAAGTCGGCAACCGAGCACACGGCCTCGGAACTCGGTTATTTCCTGAAGGCAAGCAAGCAACGATGGATGGGCATGAGGCGTGACCTGTCCCGGCTCGGACAACGGGGCAGCCAGACGGCGACAGCGCTCTACCACAAGCGACAGCAACCGGTTCAGGGATCGACCCTCCTCGTCGGCTATATAGATGCCCAGTTGGGTCTCGGACAGTCCCTGCGAGGGCTGGCGCTCGCACTCTCGCACACGAACCGCCCCTTCGCCATCTACCCTTTCACAGTCGGTGTAGAGGAGAGGCGTGGCGCACCCTACATGGCGGAACGGTACGACACGCGACTTGCCCACGCGGTGAACGTGATAGAGGTGACCCCCGACGAACTCCCGAAAGTCTTCCGCTCGATAAGCAGTACACGTTTCGATCGAAGCTATAACATTTTGCGTACTTACTGGGAGTTATCGCGTGCGCCTGAAAGCTGGCGAACCAAGCTTGCATCGATAAACGAAATCTGGGCTCCGAATGCCTTTGTGGCTGACAGCTTCCGAACAGTGTTCGATGGCCCAATAACGGTTATCCCGCCCTGCGTCATTCCGCCTGACATCGACGGCTTGCCGGCGGAGGGGGACGCTCGAGCGCAATTCGGCCTCGAGGCCGGTCGGTTCTATTTCTTCTTTTCCTTCGACTATTATTCTTTTCTACAACGCAAAAATCCCCTTGCCGTCGTACGCGCGTTCCAGAAGGCATTTCCCGACCACGCTGCTCGTGTAGGACTGGTCGTCAAGTCGACAGGCTCGGCCGACCACCATCCCGAAGTCAAGAAACAACTGGTTCGCATGGCCAGCTTCGATGATCGCATCCGCATCATCGACCAATCGCTGTCGCGCGGCCAGATGCTGTCGCTCATGAAAGCGACGGATTGCTACGTATCGTTGCATCGCGCCGAAGGGTTCGGACTTGGCATGGCAGAGGCCATGACGCTCGGAAAGCCGGTGATCGGTACAAACTATTCCGGAAATACGGAATTTGTCCGGCCAGACACAGCATATCCGATCGCATTTCGTCTCAAGCGTCTGTCGCCGCATGACTACATCTACACCGAAGGCCAGGTTTGGGCCGAGCCGGACGAGATGGATTGCGCAGCGGCCATGTTGAAGGTCGTATCGGAGCCGGATGAAGCGAAACGACGAGCGTCAGCAGGCAAGGCTTTTATTCAAGAACGGTTCGGAGTCGAGAATGTCGCGCGATTGATCGACGATCGACTAGGAGAAATCCTGGATGGGCTTGGCACGATCACCCAGGCTTAGCGCCCTTGAGCACCGCCTTGGCCAGTCTCCGAAGAGGAGTTGGCAGGGCCATATAGATCGGCCCGAGCCGCGCGAGGATGCCGGCACGTCCCGTTGCGGCCGTATCAACGGTTCCAGGCAACGCAGCTGACGCAGGCGACTCGTAGGGCGACGGAAAGAGAGGATTGGGCTTTGCGACCTCCTGACGCGTGATGGCTTCTATCTTGTCAGCGCCTGTAAGGGGACCGGTCGTCATCAGGGTCGACAGGGGCATTGTCAGAAAGCCCTGACGGCGCGCCTCCACTGGGAACAGTCGTTCCAGCCCATGAGCGATGGTTCCATCGAGTTGCTTCATCTCCGGCTCAAAGATGTCGAAGAGACGTTCACTCGCAAGAGCTATCAATGCCCTGCGACGAAACCAGAACATGCTGCCAGCGGCGAAATACGCCCCATCTATGTAGTCGTCCGGGACAGCAGGCGCGACGGCCTCCATCGCCCGCCGCATCGCATCACCGTTTTCCAGTATCCAGGGCTTCACGGGCAGACAGAACCGATCGGGCGCCACGAAGCCCACGCGAGGATCTTCCGTCAGTTTGCGGACGATATGGCGGGTACCGGCCGGGTCCGGCAATAGAGAATCCATTACGTCGGCACGCCACCGGTCTCCGTCTCCACGCTGCGGCGACTTCTTGGTGTGCAGTTTGATGCCGATATCGAATTCGGGCTCCGCCGCCAGTGCCCGCAGGAAGGGGAGTATGTCTCGCCCCTGATTGGCGGTTTGCAGGATACTGCAGGATACCAGATTGGGTGTATCCGGAACTGCAAGGCGGTCCGCATCCAGGGACGTCGTAAGGACAAGCCTGAAGGGAACGGACATGCGCCGTGCGATAACGCCACTCATCGCCTGCCATATGTCGGGGTAATGGACCTGCACGAAGACAGAGACTTGCGGCAACGCATCATCATACAGTTTGGACAAGGTCAGTCTCCGGTACGGCTGAGAGTCGAATGTGCTCTAGCCGGCTTGGACGACCCATGTCGACAGGCATAGGGATGTGGCGGTGATGTCATTACCTAGAGAAGGCCATGCCAATGGCGAGGCCTCCATTTCCATTTTTGCTACGCCGGCTCAACCGCCTATGTGCACCGGCCGCTTGCGGATCATGAAGGCCGCCGTCAGCGACAGGACGACCGTAGCAAGCACGTAGGCCGCGACGGTGCGCCAGTCGTTGTCGAAGCGCGTAAGGAGCCAGGTGGCGATCAGCGGTGCGGTGCCACCGGCCAGGGCCGCGCCGATCTGATAGCCGAGCGTGACGCCGGTATAGCGCACGCGGCTCGGGAAGATCTCCGAGAACAGGGTGCCCAGAACCGCCGTCACCGGCGACCAGATGAACCCGAAGATGATGACGGTGGCGATCGTCAGGAGCACGATGTCGTTCGTGTTCACCATCATGAAATAGGGGAACACGAACAGGCCCATGGCGACGCAACCCAGCGTATAGACGACCTTGCGCCCGACATAATCCGACAGAAGGCCCATCAGCGGGATCATCACGGTCGAGATCGCCGCGCCGATCATCACCGCCGTCAGGATGCTCTCCCGCGCATAGCCCACATTGCTGACGGCATAGCTGACGATGAAGGTGGTGAAGATATAGAAGGGCGCGGTTTCGGCGACCTTCAGCCCGGCTGCGATCAGCACCTCGCGCCATTGCGTCTGCAGCGTTTCCACCACCGGCATGCGCGCGACCTTGCCTTCCGCCTTCGTCTTCTTGAAGTCGGGCGTCTCGTCGATACCCGAGCGGATCCACAGGCCGAGGAAGACGAAGCTTGCCGACAAAAGGAACGGAATGCGCCAGCCCCATGACAGGAATGCGTCCTCGGGAAGGATCAGCAACATTGCGGTGATGGACAGCGTGGCAAGCAGCATGCCGATGGTGACGCCGGTTTGCGGCACCGATCCGAAGAAGCCCTTGCGGTTTTTGGGAGCGTACTCGTACGCCAGAAGCAGCGCGCCGCCCCACTCGCCGCCGATGCCGAGGCCCTGCACCACCCGCAACAGGATCAGGATGATCGGCGCCCAGATGCCGATGGTCTCGTAGGTGGGCAGGAGGCCGATGCCGACCGTCGCCGCCCCCATGAGCGACAGGGTGATGACCAGCGTCCTCTTGCGGCCGATCCGGTCGCCGATATGGGCGAAGATGATGCCGCCGAACGGCCGAATGAAGAAGGTGAGAGAGAAGGACAGGTAGGACAGGAGCAGCGCGATGGCCGGGTCGGCGCTCGGAAAGAACAGCCTGTTGAACACCAGCGCGGCTGCCGTGCCGTAGAGGAAATAGTCGAACCACTCGATCGAGCTTCCGATCAGGCTGGCGATCAGCGCCTTGCGCCGGTGCGCCGCGCTGGGCGGGGCCACTGTGTCTGTCGTCATGCGGATGTCCCGTCCTTCAGGTCTAGTATCGATTGCCATTGAGCGGCGTCCACGACGATGCCGGTCTGGGCCGTGCGGCGGCAGGCCAGGCGCTTTTCGCCCGGAAGCCGAACATCGCCGGAGGCGAGGATGGTCCGAATCAACAGCTCCACGCGGTCGGCGAAGGGCGCCAGCGGTGCCGATGCCCGGGTTGGGTCGATCAGGATGACGGTCTGGCCGGTGCGCGGCGTCTGCGCGCCCGGATAGGCGCTCCAGTCCACCTCGAACGAGAATTGCCCGCCAACCAGCGCCGCGCACAGGAGTTCCACCATCAAGGCGATGGCGGTGCCCTTGTGGCCGCCGAAGGCCAGAAGGGCTCCGCCTTCCAGAATGGCGGCCGGGTCCGTCGTCGGATCGCCCCTGGCGTCCACGCCGATGCCATCCGGCACCGCCCGCCCTTCGCGCGCGGCCACGCGGACGTCGCCATGCGCCATGGTGGATGTCGCCATGTCGAACACCAGCGGCGCGCCCTCCGCGCGCGGTGTCGCAAACGCCACCGGGTTTGTGCCGTAGACCGGCTTGCTTCCGCCCGGATGCACCACGACCGCCATGGAATTGATGACGGAAAGGGCGACGAAGCCGGCCTGTGCGTAGGGCTCTATATCCAGATACAGGGCGCCGAGATGATGCGAGTCGCGAATGGCCAGGATCGCTATGCCGTTCTGCCGCGCCTTCTCTTCCAGCAAAGAGCGGGCGGCCGCATGGGCCGGAAGGGTGAAGCCGTTGCGCGCGTCCACCCTGACGAAGCCGGGGGCGACATCCTCCACCGACGGCTCGGCACGGCCGTCTACCCATCCGCTGCGCAGCGTCGAGACGTAGCCCGCCATGCGGAAGAGCCCGTGGCTCTTGCTGCCGTCGCGCGTGGCGGACGCGCAATTGGCCGCCAGGGCGGCCGCCACCGTGTCCGAACAGCCATGAGACACAAGGATGTCCCGAAGCGCCGACGTCAACTCGTCGAACGACAATGATATTTCCGCCACTGCCCCTCCAGCCGGTCGACAAGCAGAAGCTTGTGTCCGATAATGATCATGTTTCCTATAATGAACACGGTTGGATTGCACAGGTCAATCCGAAAGGCATCGTCGGTGACACCCACATCCGAACCGCATGAGGCAGTCGTATCGGCACATCTCGTGCAGACGCGGATCGATCGCTTCGGCCAGCGGATCAAAAGCCTGCGGCGGGACCGCGGCCTGACCGTCAGGGACCTGGCCGCGCGCTGCGGCGTTGCCGCGTCGACGATTTCCAAGGTCGAGAATGCGCGCATGTCGCCAACCTACGACATCATCCTGCGCCTGGCACTCGGCCTCGGGGTGGAGATGGAAGCACTATTCGTCGACGAAGCGACCGGCATGCGGTCGGGTCGCCGCTCGGTCACGCGTGCCGGCGGCGGTGCGCGCGTCAGGGCGCAGCATTACGATTACGAGATGCTGTCGGCGGATGTCTCCAACAAGCGGTTCCACCCCATCGTCGCCACCATCGGCAAGGGGGAGACGATCTCTTCCAGCGATTACGTGCGCCATGCAGGCGAAGAGTTCGTCTATGTACTCTCAGGATCGGTACGCATCCTGACGGACCTGTATGAACCTCTTGTCCTCGGCGTCGGCGACAGTTGCTATTTCGATTCCGCGATGGGGCATGTGCTGGTCTCGGAGGGGTCCGGTGTCGCGACCGTGCTTTGGGTCGCCTCCGACCTCGTCGCAGAACTCGATCGAGCCTCATGAACGACCCCAGACATAGATGACGATCTGTACCGGACACATGGGTAACACTTTTCGCGGGAGGTGGGATCGTTACCGGGAATGTAGCCATAAGCTACAAAGAGGTCATGAGGGAGATCACATACCGACCCGCCGCAGTGAAAGCCCTTCGCAGAATGCCCGCGAATACGGCGCGCCGGATCGTCAGCAAGATCGAGACCTACGCTTCGGACCCATCGTCGCAGGACAACGACGTCACGAAGCTTCAGGGCCGCGATGGCATTCGGCTTCGCGTTGGAGACTGGCGTGTTATCATGCAGGATGGTGAAGTCCTCGACGTTCTCAACATCGGCCCGCGTGGTGGGGTCTACGACTGAAAGGAGACCACCATGAATGAGATGGTGACCATCGAAAAGACCGAGTACGAAAGGCTCCTGAACGCTGCCGACGACTTGGCAGATATCATCGCCTACGACCGCGCAATGACAGAGGGCGGAGAGTCTATCCCTGCCGAGTTCGTCAAGCGCATGATCGAAGGCGAAAGCCCGCTTCGCGTCTATCGCGATCTGCGCGGCCTTACGCAGGCTCGGCTTTCAGAAAATTCCGGGGTCAACCGAGTCCAGATTGCCGATATTGAGGCGGGTCGGAAATCAGGATCCGTCGATACGATAAGAAAGCTTGCCACCGCCTTATCGGTGTCGATCGACGATCTGGCGTAGTGATCCAGTGGGACAAATCAAAGAATTTGTTCAATGAAATCAATAGGCAGATTTTTGTGTGGTAGGTCCGGAGGGACTCGAACCCCCAACCAAGCGGTTATGAGCCGCCGGCTCTAACCATTGAGCTACGGACCCTACGCGCCAAGGCTCTAGCCGAAAGGCCGGGCGACCACAAGCGACGGCCGCGCGAATTTACCCGCCCATTTTCACGGCCGTTTCGCGCCTCAATTGTCTGGCACATTCGCCGAATCGAATGAACCGGAGGTGTATTCGCCCATGTTTTCGAAGTCCCTGGCCCTGCCGCTCGCCGTGCTGCTGGCGGCCGTTCCCATGGCCGCGTCGGCACAGGCGCCCGACAGCAGCGCGCGCACGCTCACCATCGTCGGCGAGGGTCGCGCCAGCGCCGCTCCCGATATCGCGATGACGACACTCACCGTGCTGCGCAACGCGGAAACCGCCGCCGACGCCACACGACAGGCCAGCGAGGCCGTCTCCGCCGTCACCGCCGCCATGCGGGAACTCGGCATCGAAGGCCGCGACCTGCAGACCGTCGGTTTTTCCGTCAACCCGCAATATCAGTTCGACAATCGACAGGACGGACAGCCGGCCAATCCGCCGAAGATCGTCGGCTATGAGGTCCGCAACTCCCTGTCGGTGCGTGTACGCGACATCGCCAAGGTCGGGGAGGTGCTCGACAAGGCCATCTCGCTCGGTGTGAACCAGGGCGGAGACATCAATTTCACACTCGACGATCCGGCCCCGCTGGCCGACGCGGCCCGCCGCGACGCCATCGCCAAGGCGCGGGCCACGGCCGAAACGATGGCGGAAGCCGCCGACCTCGGCCTCGGCGACATCATCGCCATCAGCGACGAGAGCTATGGCGGGCGCCCGCCCATGCCGATGCCCATGGGAGCCGCGATGCGCATGGCGGCCGAAGATTCGAGCGTGCCCGTGGAAGCAGGGGAAAACACCACCACCGCCCGCGTGCGCATCGTCTTCGAACTGGAAGATGCAGGCGCGCAGTAAGCTGCCCGCGGCGCTCCGGATTGCAGTCCCGCCCCTAGAGTGTTTCCATATGAGTAGGAGACGCTCTATAGGGGCGGGATCTCGCCCAGCGGAATGAAGCCGAGCCGGGCGCGTCCGTCACGCACTTGCACATCGATCACCGAGCGCCCGTTTTCCTGGCGTCCCGCAAATCCGATGCCGTCGGCGATGGCGTTGGCGACGCCGCCGGCCGCCGGGACGATCCGTCCGACGAGGTCGGCGATGGCCTCGGGGTTTTCCAATGCGATGCGGAAATCGCCACTCAGAAGCCCTTCGGGCGAGAAGCTGAATGGCCCGGCAATCTCCGCCGCACCGCCGCCGTCCAAATTGACCCGGATTGCCCGCAACTGGCCGGACTGCCCGCGCAGGGCGGTTTCCAGCCGGCCACCCGGCAGCACGCCGCGCAGCCATTCCGCGCCGCCGGCCACCGCCATGTCGAGCCCGAAATCGAAGGGCGGCAGCGGGCCCAGCCCCGGAGGCGTCACGATGACGCCGGCATCGCTGAAGGCCAGGTCGATATCTTCGCCGCTCTGCCGCGCATGCAGTTCCAGCCGTTCGGAATTGGCGATCGGCTGCGCCCCATCTCCCAGGGTCAGGACAGGCTGGTCGATGGCGAGCGAGAAGCGCTGCAGCCGGCCGTCCGAAAGATGGGTCGAGGATTGCGCCAGTGCGTAGCCCAGATGCAACGCGGGCAGGTCCGGCGCGGCGACGCGGACCGGGCCCGTCAGTTCCGAGACAATCAGGTTCGGGTCGTAGATCTGGGCCACGGCGCGGAATGCGCCGGCGGACGCATCGATGCCGCTGGCCGGCGCCTGTATCGCGACGCTGTCGCAGGCAAGGCCCATGCGGAACGGATAGCCGAAGACGCGCCGCCCGTCGCAGGCGATCGTCGTGCCGCCGCCTGCCGCCCTGTCCACCACCTCGACGATCTTCCGGTCGAGCTGGCCCGCCAGATAGAACCAGGCGCCGGTGAGGCCGCCGGCGAGAAGCAGCGCCACGATCACGACACCCGCCATCGCGCGCATCGCCCTGCTCTTTCTTCTTGGGCGCGGTTTGTTCATAAGGGCTTTCCTTTCGACCGGCATTCGCAGCAACCTTGGCGTTTGGACATGACCGATTTATGGGTTTTTGGCTATGGCTCGTTGATCTGGCGGCCGGGCTTCGCCTTCGAGGAACAGGCCAAGGCGCGCCTGTCGGGGTACCATCGGGCGCTCTGCATCCTCAGTCATGTCCATCGCGGCACGCCCGAAAAGCCCGGCCTCGTCTTCGGCCTGGACAAGGGCGGTTCCTGCGTCGGCATGGCCTTTCGCGTCGCCGCCGGCCGCCGCGACGAGACAATCGCCTATCTGCGCGGCCGAGAACTCGTGACCAATGTCTACCGGGAGACGGTGCAAGCCATTCGCCTCGCCGACGGGCGCAGCGTCCATGCCGTGACCTATGTTGCCGACAGGGGCCACTCCCAGTATGCTGGGCGGCTGACGCCGGAGGCGGCAGCCCATATCGTCGCCCGGTCGCACGGACAATCAGGCGCCAATGTCGACTATGTCCTTTCGGCGCACCGCGAGATCGCCGCACTGGGCCTCAAGGACGCGTGGCTGGCGGAGGTCGTCTCCCGCCTCACGCGTTGAGCATCGCACGCAGGGCGAATTTCTGGATCTTGCCGGTCGACGTACGCGGCAGGTCCGAGAAGATCACCTTCTTCGGCGTCTTGAACCGGGCCAAGCGCTCCTGCGCGAAGGCGATCAGTTCCGCCTCATCCAGCCGCGCGCCAGGCCGCAGTTCCACGAAGGCGGCCGGCACCTCGCCCCATTTTTCGTCGGGCATGGCCACTACCGCCGCCGCCTGAACGTCCGGGTGGGCATGCAGCACGTCCTCGACCTCGATGGACGAGATGTTCTCCCCGCCCGAGATGATGACGTCCTTGGAGCGATCCTTGATACGGATATAGCCATCCGGATGGACGACCGCGAGATCGCCCGAGTGGAACCAGCCGCCGGCAAGCGCCTTGTCGGTCGCCGGCTCGTTCTTCAGATAGCCTTTCATCACCGCGTTGCCGCGAAACATGATCTCGCCCACGGTTTCGCCGTCGCGCGGCACCGGCTCCATCGTATCCGGGTTCAACACCTCGACCGCTTCCTCCAGCGTGTAGCGCACGCCCTGCCGCGCCTTGAGTCCGATGCGCTCGTCCGCGTCCAGCGCCGTCCATGCCTGCTGCGGCGCGCAGACGACGGCGGGGCCGTAGGTTTCCGTCAGGCCGTAGACGTGGATGAGGTCGATGCCGATGGCCTCGATGCGCTTGAAGACGCTGGGCGGTGGCGGCGCGCCCGCCACCATCCCGGACACGCGGTGCGTGATTCCGGCGCGCTGCTCGGCCGGCGCGTCGGCCATCATGGCATGCACGATGGGCGCACCGCAGTAATGCGTCACGCCGTGGCTGCGGATGGCGTCGAAGATGCGGGCGGTGTCCACGCGACGCAGGCAGACATTGGTGCCGGCAACGGCGGCGACGACCCAGGGGAAGCACCATCCGTTGCAATGGAACAGCGGCAGCGTCCACAGGTAGACCGGGTGCTGCGGCATGGTCCACACGAGCACATTGCTGACGGCGTTCAGATAGGCGCCGCGATGATGCGTGACGACGCCTTTCGGGTCGCCCGTCGTCCCGGACGTGTAGCTGAGCGCGATGGCATCCCATTCGTCCTCCGGCAGGCGCGGAGCGAATTGCGGGTCCCCGGTGGCAAGGAAGGCGTCATAGTCCATGTCGCCGATCGCCGGCCCCGCGATGCCGGCCACGGGGTCCGGCACGTCGATCACCAGTGGACGCGCACCCTTCATCATGCCGAGCGCCTGTGTGATGACGGTGGCGAACTCCGGATCGGTCAACAGCACCTTCGCCTCGCTGTGATCCAGCATGAAGGCGATCGTGGGCGCGTCCAGGCGAATGTTGAGGGCATTGATGACCGCGCCGGTGAAGAGGATGCCGAAATGCGCCTCCACCATTGCCGGCACGTTGGGCAGCATCAGCGATACCGTGTCGCCGGGTCCGATGCCGCGCGCCGCCAGCGCACCCGCCAGTTGCCGCGACCGGGCGTAGGTCTCGGCCCAGCTATCGCGCCGTTCGCCGTAGACGATCGAGTCATGGTCCGGGTACACGTCCGCCGTGCGGGTGATGAAGCTCACGGGCGAAAGCTGGGTAAAATTGGCCGAACGCCGGTCGAGGCCTTGCCGGTAGATATTGCCCTTGCCGGTATTCATGCGATCCTCGCTCACGATTGCCAGACCGGCCGGCGCTTTTCGATGAAGGCGGAAATGCCTTCGCGCGCATCGGCTTCCATCATGTTGCAGGCCATGACCTCGCTGGCGTGCCCATAGGCGTCCGCGAGGGAAAGGCCGCGCTGGCGGTTGAACAGCGCCTTGCCGTGGCGGATGGCTGCCGAGCTCTTGTCCAGAATAGAAGCGAGAAGCTTGTCCACCGCGGCGTCCAGCGCTTCATCGGGCACGGCGGCATTGACGAGGCCCCAGTCGGCGGCCCGTGCGGCATCGATGAACTCTCCCGTCACCAGCATCTCGAAGGCGCGCTTGGCGGCCACGTTGCGCGACAGCGCGACGGCGGGGGTGGAACAGAAAAGCCCGGCATTGATGCCCGATGTGGCGAACCGTGCGCTCTGCCCGGCGATGGCCAGGTCGCAGCTGGCGACGAGCTGGCAACCGGCCGCGGTGGCCACGCCGTGCACCTTCGCGATGACCGGCACGGGCAGCTCCACGATGGCCTGCATGACCTGGCTGCATAGCTGGAAAAGCGCACGATGCGCGTCGATATCGTCCGCCGCAAGCATCTCCTTCAGATCGTGGCCGGCGCAGAAGGCGCGCCCGTTGCCGGACAGGACGACGGCGCGCAGGCCATTGTCTCCCGACAGCCGGCCCAGTTCCTCGCGGAGCCGGAACAGAAGCTCTTCCGAAAGCGCATTCAGTTGCGCCGGCCGGTCCAGCATCAGGCGAGCGACGCCGCCGTCCCGCCGGACGAGGACGGGTGGCCCCTCCCCCATTGCATCATCCCGCATCTTCCAGTCTCCTCCCCGGGTCGATGACGTGAGCGGAGCATAGGTCGACGGCCACCGTTCCGGCAATCCGTCTTCGAACGACAGGCAGCGAGGGAGGAAACCGCATGCAGGAGCCCAAGATCAGCCGTTTCACACCGCCGGACCTCGCGTCGCTGCCGCCGGACATCCTGGAGCGAATCAGGACGGTGCAGGAAAAGGCCGGGTTCGTGCCGAACGTCTTCCTGGTTCTGGCCGCGCGGCCCGCGGAATTTCGCGCCTTCTTCGCCTATCACGATGCGCTGATGGAAAAGCCCGGCGGGCTGACGCCGGCCGAGCGCGAGATGATCGTGGTAGCCACAAGCGCCGCCAACCAGTGCCAGTATTGCGTGATCGCCCACGGCGCCATCCTGCGGGTACGGGCCAGAAACCCGCTGATCGCCGATCAGGTGGCCGTCAATTATCGCAAGGCGGATATCACCCCGCGCCAGATGGCGATGCTGGATTTCGCGATGCAGGTGGCGCTGGCCGCCGAAACGGTGGACGAAGACGACTACGAGCGGCTGGCCGAACACGGCTTCACGCAGGAGGAGGCCTGGGACATCGCTGCCATCGCAGCCTTTTTCGGCATGTCGAACCGCCTCGCAAACGCCTTTTCCATGCGGCCCAATACGGAATTCTACGCACTCGGACGGCAGGAGAAGGGCGCATGAGCGACACGAGCTTCGAGGCACTGGTGATCGAGGCGGCCGAGGGCGGGCAGCAGGCCGCCTTCCGGACGCTGACCCTGGCCGACCTGCCGGATCACGACGTCACGGTGGAGATCGCCTATTCCACCGTCAACTACAAGGATGGGCTTGCGATCACCGGCAATGGGCGGATCGCGCGCCGCCTGCCCATGGTGGCCGGCATCGACCTCGCCGGAACCGTCGTGGATTCCCGGGATCCGCAGTGGCGGCCAGGGGACCGGGTCCTGGTGAACGGTTGGGGCCTTTCGGAAACGGAATGGGGCGGCTATGCGCGCTTCCAGCGCCTCAAGCCGGAATGGCTGACCCGCGTGCCGGACGGGTTCGGCCTCGACGAGGCGATGGCCATCGGCACCGCCGGCTACACGGCGGCGCTCTGCGTCGACCGGCTGGAGGAGTGGGGCACCATCGGACGCGACGGCCTGCCCGTTCTCGTCACCGGGGCTGCCGGAGGCGTCGGCTCAGTTGCCGTGGCGCTGCTTGCGGCGCGCGGCTACACGGTCGCGGCGGCGACAGGCCGGCCGGAAACGCACGGCTATCTGGCGGCACTCGGCGCTTCGTCCTTCGTATCGCGGCAGGAGCTGTCGGCAGACGGACCGCCGTTGCGGAAGGAGCGGTGGAGCGGCGCGGTCGACAGCGTCGGCTCCACCACGCTGGTCAGCGTACTGGCCGAGCTGCAGCGCGATTGCGCCGTCGCCGCCTGCGGACTGGCCGGTGGCGCGGACCTACCCGGCACGGTCATGCCCTATATCCTGCGGGGCGTAGCCCTGATCGGCGTCAACTCCGTTACCGAAACGCATGCCCGGCGCGAGGCTGCCTGGGCGCTGCTGGACGAGAGTCTCGACAGGGGAAAGCTTGCCTCGATGACCCAGACGGTGAGCCTTTCCGAAGTGCCGCGCGTCGCCGAGGACATCCTCGCCGGCAAGGTGCGCGGGCGTGTCGTGGTCCAGGTCGGAGATGGCGATGTATCGTAACCTCGTCATCCTTTTCCATGGGGTCGGCGCCCGTGGCGCGGACCTCTCCCCGCTGGGCCGCGTCTGGGGCCGCAGCCTGCCGAACACCGATTTCTCCGCGCCCGACGCTCCCTATCCCTTCGATGGCGGAGGCCCGCTGCATCAATGGTTCAGCCTGACCGGCATTTCGCCGGACAACCGGCCGGACAGGGTCGCGGCGGCGCGGCCTGCCTTCGACCAGGTCGTACAGGGCATACTCGACTGGCACGGCATGGCCGACCGGCTGGACAAGGTCGTCTTCGCGGGCTTCTCGCAAGGCACAATCATGGCGCTCGATGCCTTTGCCAGCGGTCGCTGGCCGGTTGCAGGGGTGCTCGGCTATTCGGGCCGTCTGGCAACGCGCGATCCGTTGAAGCCCCGCACCTCGGCCCGCGTGCTGTTGATCCACGGCTCCGGCGATACCGCGGTGCCGCCGGAGGAAAGCGAGGCCGCCGCGCCGCGCCTGCGCGCCGCCGGCGTAGATACGGCCCTGCGCATCCTGCCGAAACTCGGTCATACGATCTCGCCGGAAGGCGCCGGCCTTGGCGGCGCCTTCCTGACCGAGGTGCTGATGGCGCGGGAAGTGTCGGGAGGCTGAATTCCGTCAGCCATAGACCTTTCGTGCAGGCGCTGCGGCGTCCTGCCGCGTCGTGTCGATGGCATAGATCGAACTGCTAGCGCTGATGAAAAGCCGCCGCCCGTCCGGCCCGCCGAAGCAGAGATTGGCCACCGTTTCCGGCACGGCGATGCGGCCGAGGCGCAGACCCTCCGGCGTGAAGCAATGGACGCCATCCTCGGCCGACACCCATAGTACTCCCTCGCGGTCCACCCGGAGCCCGTCCGGGACGATGTCGACCTCCGCCACCCGGCGCGAAGCGCCGAGCCTGCGGCCATCCACCACGTCTACCGCGCGCACCTCGTGCGGGCGGCTGTCGTCGAAGCCGAAGCCGTGGCCGCGCGCGCGTCCGGAATCCGCGACATAGAGGACGTCTTCATCGGGCGAGAAAGCCAGCCCGTTCGGCCTGTCGAAGGCGTCGCTGACGGCTTCCACCTCGCCTGTCTCCGAGTCCAGCCGGTACACCTGGTTCATCCCGATGGCGCTGTCGGCACGGATCCCTTCATGGTCCGAGATGATGCCGTAGGGCGGATCGGTGAACCAGATGCTTCCATCGCTCTTCACCACGACATCGTTGGGAGAGTTCAACCGCTTTCCCTGCCAGTGGCTGGCGAGAACCTCGTAGGCGCCGTCCGGTGTCGTGCGGCTGACGCAGCGCCCGCCATGCTCGCAGCTCACCATCGCGCCGGAAAGGTCCAGCGTATGCCCGTTGGTGCGCTGGGATGGCTGGCGGAAGGTCCGGAGCCCGGCCTCCGGCGACCACGCCATGATGCGATTGTTCGGAATGTCGGAGAAGCGCAACTCGTTCGCCTCTTGTATCCAGACGCCGCCTTCGGCCCAGACGAAGCCGGTGGCGACGCGCTGGAGCGCAGCTCCGGCCGGAAACAGCGCAAGGAATTCCGGCGACGCGGCGATCAATGTTTCGGACATGGCGAACGGTTCCCCCGGCATTGTCTTCTGAGAGCCACTTCGCCACGGCGCAAGCCCCAGGCGCAAGGCCGCTCCGTCACCCGGTAAAGCCACCATCCGCAATGAATTTGCGTTCTTCCGCAGTGGTTTCGCGCCCCAGGATGGAATTGCGATGCGGGAAGCGCCCGAACTCTTCGATGATCTCGCGGTGATGGCGCGCGAACTTGCGGTTCTCGTCGGTGCCGATGCGATCCATCCATGCCACGCAGGCATCGTGATCGGCCTTCGATTCCGAGTGCATCAGCGGCAGCACCAGGAACTGGTTCACGTCATCGGGCAGATGTTCGGCATCGCCGGCATCCAGGGACGCCCGGGCGATCTCCGCCGCCTTCGCATCGGTTGCGTACATGCGCGGGCTGCCGCGGAACATGTTGCGCGGGAACTGGTCCAGCAACAGGATCAAAGCCAGAGCGCCGTTCGGCTCCTCCGCCCAGGAATCCAGGTCGCCGAGTGCGGCACGTTCGTAGAGATCGCCGAAGCGCTGCCTGATCGTCTCGTCGAAGGCTTCGTCCTTCTCGAACCATTTTCCCGGCCCGGCCTCGCGCCAGAAATCCACGATGACCTGCGGATCGAGGATCGTCTCACTCATTCCAGTTCCGAGCCTTTCGCTATCTTGCGGCTTGTATAAGCCTTCCGCTCCAAGATAGTGCGCGTATCGGGCAAATTCACGGGCGGGGAAACGGACGCTTGCAGGAACTCGACGTCATCGGCCTCAAATGTCCGCTACCGGCCCTGCGGACGGAAAAGGCGCTTGCGGCGCTGCCGGCGGGGCGACACTTGAGCATCCTTGCGGACGATCCGCTGGCCCCGCTGGACATCACCCATCTGTGCAACAAGGCAGGCCACGAGCTCCTGTCGACCACGCCGCTGGACGGCGGTGGCTGGCGCTTCATCATCCGCCGGGGATAGCCAGGGGATTGTCGATCAGCGCGGACCTGTCCGGCGCATCGCTGCGCAGGCCACCGGCAAAGGCGGCGAACAGATCGCGCAGCCTGGCCTCGTCCAGCCGCTCGCCGATCAGCACGAAGCGGCTGTGCGGCCGGATGGATTGCGGCCATTCGCGCAGGAAGGCCGGCGGATGCAGGAACCGGCGCACCGCATGCAGCACCAGCGGGCGTGCCGGGTTTTCCCGCGTCAGCAGCATGGCCTTCATGCGCAGCAGCCTGTCGCCGTGCAGCGACAGGACGAGGTTCACGAATTCCTCCATCTGCCCGATGGGCAACGGCGTATCCGACAGGATCGACACGGTATTCACCAGTCCGTGCCCGTGCCCGTGCCCTTCATGATGGTGATGATCATGATGGTGCGGATCGCCGCAGCCGCACCCGCCATCGCCAAGCCACGCGGCCAGTTGCGCCTCCCGCGTGCGGGAATTGACGACGCCGGCCTCCATCAGCGTAGCGGGCACGGCTTCGCCTTTGGCCGCATCCAGAAGCCGCGCACGCGGGTTCAGCCGCGCGATCCACGAGAGAAGGTCGGCACCCGGCTCCGACAGGTCGGACTTGGTCAATACGATCCGGTCGGCAACGGCGACCTGGCGTTCCGCCTCGGCACGACCCTCGATGCCGGAAAGGCCGGCATGGACGTCGACCAGCGTCACGACCCCGTCCAGCGCATAGGCCTGCGCCAGCACCGGATGCCCCATCATGGATGTCAGGACCGGCGTCGGGTCCGCCATTCCCGTGGTTTCGATCAGCACGCGCTCTATGGGCGGCAAGCGGCCGGTCTGCAGCCGGTCCACGATATCGGCGAGCCGGTCCACCAGTTCGCCACGCACGGAGCAGCAGATGCATCCGTTGGACAATTCGACGATCTCCTCGCTGGCGCTTTCCACCAGCAGATGATCCAGCCCCGCTTCACCGAACTCGTTCACGATCACGGCGCTGCGCGCCATGTCGGGATGCTTCAGCAGCGCATTGAGAAGCGTCGTCTTTCCCGCGCCGAGAAACCCTGTCAGCACCGTTACGCGCAGGGGAAGGTTCATTGCGCGGCTTCCCGCGTGTCGGCAGGTGTCGACAGGACGCGCGCCGCGCGCCCGGCGTCCGCTGCCGCATCGCCCGTTTCGACGAGCTGGGGCGGCTCCGGCCGCCATGTGGGCACCGGGATGCCGTAGCCGGCGATGACGGAGACGCCCGGCGCCGCACCGTGGCCGCCGGCTGCACCGCCGAGCTCGACCGGATAGACGACCGGGTCGCGGTCCAGCGCCGTCAGGAAGGGCGAACCGAAAGGCTGTTCCCGGTCGTTCTCCAGCTTGCGCTCGTTGGCGCGCGCGGTGCGCGCCTCGGGCGAGCAGACCGTTTCGGAAACGTCGAAGGGCGGTCCGCTCGACGACGGCAGTTGCGCCACGGTGAACTCGGCCTTCGCGGGATCCACCTTGAATCCGTCTTCCAGCAGGCGGGCGGACTCCCGCTCGCGGGAAATCGGCCCCTCTGCCCCGAGCACGACGGCCACGATGGTGCGTCCGTCGCGCGTGGCGCTGGAAACGAGGTTGAAGCCCGATGCGCAGATATAGCCCGTCTTCATCCCGTCCGCCCCGCGCAGACGGCCCAGAAGCCCGTTGCCATTGACCATGGTCGCGTCGCCGGCCCGGATGGCCTCGGTGGAAAAGTAATCGGTAAAGGCCGGAAACTCATGACGGATCGCCACCGCAAGGATGGCGAGGTCCTTGGCGCTGGAATACTGGCCGGGTCCGGGCAGGCCGTTGGGGTTGATGAAGTGCGTGTCCCGCATGCCCAGGCGCGCCGCCTCGGCATTCATGCGGGCGACGAAGCCCTCGTGAGAGCCTCCGATGGACTCGGCCAGCGCCACGGCGATGTCGTTGGCGGATTTGACGAGCAGCATCCGCAAAGCCTTGTCCAGCCGGATGACGGAGCCGGCGGGGTACCCCATCTTGCTGGGCGCCTGCGCGGCCGCGAGCCGCGTGACCACGACGGGCGTATCCAGCGAAGCCCGGCCGGCCTGCACCTCGCGCAGCACCAGATAGGCGGTCATGAGCTTCGTGGTCGAGGCCGGATACCAGCGCTGGCTGGCATTGTCCTGCGACAACACCTTGCCCGTCGCCACATCGACGGCGATGGACGGTCCAGCCTCGGCCGGAAGCGCGGACAGCGCCGCCAGCAACGCAATCGCCGCGCAAACTCCTCGTCCGCCTGCCCAAGCCATTCGATCGACCCTTTCATCCAGCTTGCGTCATCGGCCCGTCCTGCGCGAACCTTGAGCCAAGCTTAACCCTTGCGCCCGTCACGTGGCATGGGTGAGGCGAAGATTGTAGCCTTTGCCTTCGCAATAACGAAATCGGACCACGAACTCCATGCCGATTCACGACCGCATCGCCGACGAGATAACGGAGATCGCCGCCTGGCGCCGGCATCTCCATACCATTCCCGAACTGCTGTACGACACGGTCGATACGGCAGCCTATGTTGCCGGCAAACTCGTCGAGTTCGGCTGCGACGTCGTGGAGACGGGGATCGGGCGCACGGGCGTCGTCGGCATCGTGCACGGACGCTCCGGCCCTGGCGGCCCGATGATCGGCCTGCGCAGCGACATGGACGCGCTGCCCATAGAGGAGGCGAGCGGCGTTGCCTATGCGTCCACGCGCCCCGGTCGGATGCACGCCTGCGGACACGATGGACACATGGCCATGCTGCTCGGCGCGGCACGGGCCCTTGCCCGGACGCGCGATTTCGAGGGCAGCGTGGCGCTGATCTTCCAGCCGGCCGAAGAAGGCGGCGCCGGTGCGAAGGCCATGATCGAGGATGGGTTGTTCGTGCGGTTCCCCATCCGCCGCGTCTACGGCATGCACAATCTGCCGGGACTTGCCGTCGGGCGCTTCGCCATGCGGGACGGGCCCATCATGGCCGCCACGGACGAATTCGCCTTCGCCATCGTCGGCCGGGGTGGCCATGCCGCAATCCCGCAGAAGACGGACGACCCCATCCTGGCCGGCACGGCGCTGGTGGGCGCCCTCCAGCAGATCGTCTCGCGCAACGCCGATCCGCTGGACAGCCTCGTCGTCTCCGTGACGGAGTTCCATTCCGGTTTCGCGCACAACGTCATTCCCGACACGGCCCGCGTATCCGGCACCGTGCGCAGCCTGTCGGCACAGACCCGCGACCATGTCGAGGCGCGGATGGGCGCGATCGCCGAAGGCATCGCCACCATTCATGGCGTATCCGTGAGGCTGGACTATCGTCGCAACTACCCTGTGACGCGCAATCATACGGCCGAACTGGCTCTGGCCGCAGAGGCGGCCGCTTTGGTGGCGGGGCACGACGCCGTCGATCGATCCTGCCCGCCGCTGATGGCCGCGGAAGATTTCTCCTACATGCTCGAGCAGCGGCCCGGCGCGTTCATCTTCATCGGCAACGGGCCGAGTGCGGGCCTGCATAATTCGGCCTACGACTTCGCCGACGATGCCATCGGCTACGGCGCATCCTACTGGATCGCGCTCGTGGAGCGGAGCTTGTCCGGGTCCGATGAAGGATCATGAGAAATCCGTGAATGTGTCATGGACATCTCATTTTCCGCGCTTAAGTTCCGCTCGCATCAGGTGGGGAAAGCAGTCGAAATGTCAGCCATACACAATCGCGCGGTGGATCCGGAGTTGCGGAACCTCATCGTCGAAGCCCTCGATGCGGGCCTGTTGAAGCCTCGCTCCGAAGATGCGCGCGTCGCCTCAATCGTCGCCGAGAAGGGCCAGGGCCATCTGTCGGCCGAAGAACGCGGCATATGGGAAGCCCGCGTCCTGCCGGTCCTGTCCAAGCCGATTTCGCAGCAGCTTGCCATCGGCGCGATCCAGCGCCGGGGCGGCCGGCTGGGACGCCGCGAAGCCTTCGCGGTCGATCGGTAAGTGGCGGATCAGTCAGGTTCGATGTCGCGAAAGTCTCGGCTGCCGTGGACAACACGAAGGATCTCGACCGTATCCCCAAGACATCTGTAAAGAGCAAACGGTCCGCCGCGGCGGAATCGTTGATTCCGATATACGACCACAGATCGATAAGGTCCTGATCGGCGCGATTACTGAGAACAAGGCGCCGCACCCATTACTTCCCATCGGCCGGGAACAAGCGACGACGCGCTTCCGCCTTGATGTCGGCAATGGTTCGAACGCTCTGTCCACTGTCGATGCCGGCCTGCGTCAGCGATCGGATTTCATCGACCGAGTATCCAAGAAGATCCCGGCGCTCCTGCCATTCCCGCACCGCTTCGCGGATCCCCTCGCTGGTGGACGCATAGGCCCCACGTCCCACTTCGTGGCGCACGAAAAGTGCCATCTCCGACGTGAGCGCGATGGTCAGCTTCTCGACATTCGGCATGATCGAAACCTTCGTTGAAATACGGATATCGGCTCATGGCATGCGTCTCGCATACCATGAGCAAGCGTATCCTATTGTTCCGGCACGAAGACCATCGTCGCCAAAGGCGGAATCGACAGGCCGAGCGAGAAGGGGCGGCCGTTGACGCCGAAGTCGTCGGCCTGCTTGCCCCCCATATTGCCGACATTCGATCCGCCGTAGATGTCGGCGTCCGTGTTCATCGCCTCGCGCCAGAAGCCGCCGCGCGGCACCCCGACACGATAGCCATGATGCGGGTTCGGCGTGAAGTTGCACACCACCAGCACCGGCCCGCCATGCTTGTCCTTGCGCAGGAAGGTGATGATGCTCTGCTCCTCGTCGGACGTGTCCACCCATTCGAAGCCGGCCGGGTCGCAATCCATTTCGTAGAGCGCGGGTACGCCGCGATACAGCGTGTTCAGATCCCGGATGAGGCGCTGGACGCCGGCATGTTCGGGATACTGCAACAGGTGCCAGTCCAGAGACTGGTCGTGGTTCCACTCGGCCGACTGGCCGAACTCGCCGCCCATGAACAGGAGCTTCTTGCCGGGATGCGTCCACATGAAGCCGAAATAGGCGCGAAGGTTCGCGAATTTCTGCCACTGGTCGCCCGGCATCTTGCCGAGGAGCGAACCCTTGCCGTAGACGACCTCGTCGTGGCTGAGCGGCAGGATGAAGTTTTCGGAATAGGCGTAGACCATGCCGAACGTCATCTGGTGCTGATGATAGCGCCGGTGGATCGGCTCCTTCTCCATGTAGTCCAGCGTATCGTGCATCCAGCCCATGTTCCATTTGAAGTGGAAGCCGAGTCCGCCTTCATAGGTGGGCCGCGATACGTTGGGGAAGGACGTGGATTCCTCGGCATGGGTGGCCGTGGCTGGGAAATAGTCGCCGACGCGCTCGTTCGTTTCCTTCAGGAACGCCATCGCCTCCAGGTTTTCCCGCCCCCCGTGGATGTTGGGCTCCCACTCGCCATGGTTGCGCGAGTAGTCCAGATAGAGCATCGAGGCGACGGCATCGACGCGCAGGCCATCC
The DNA here is from genome assembly GCF_023702225.1 of Aureimonas altamirensis. Lineage (GTDB taxonomy): Bacteria > Pseudomonadota > Alphaproteobacteria > Rhizobiales > Rhizobiaceae > Aureimonas > Aureimonas altamirensis_B. The sequence continues at coordinate 148,103 of NZ_JAMQCO010000001.1, forward strand.
ACATGGAAGCGGTCGAGCCAGTAGAGCCCGTTGGCGACCAGAAAGTTCTTCACTTCCGTGCGCCCGTAATCGTAGATCAGCGTATTCCAGTCCTTGTGGAAGCCGCGGCGCGGATCGGCATGCTCATAAAGGGGCGTGCCGTCGAACCGGCCCAGCCCATGGACGTCGGTCGGGAAGTGGCCCGGCACCCAGTCCAGAAGCACGCCGATATCGGCCTCGTGCAAGGCATCCACCAGCCGGGCAAAGCCGGCGGGGTCGCCATAGCGCGCGGTCGGCGCATAGAGGCCGATGGGCTGGTAGCCCCACGAGCCGTAGAACGGATGCTCCGATACCGGCAGAAACTCCACATGCGTGAAGCCCATCTCCTGCACGTAGGGCACCAGCTCGCGCGCCAGCGCGTCGTAGTCGAGAAAGCTGTTGTCCGCGCCCCGGCGCCACGAGCCAAGATGCACCTCATAGATGGTGACGGGCCTGTCACGGCCCTGCCAGCCGTGGTCCTTGGCCCTGAAATCGTCGTCGGCCCATTCATGCTCGACGAGGCCGGCCACGACGGAAGCGGTCGAAGGCGCGGATTCCTGCAGGAAGCCGACCGGGTCGGCCTTCAGGGGCAGAACTTCGCCATGGGGGCCGACGATCTCGAACTTGTAGACTTCGCCCGGCGCGACGCCGGGGATGAACATCTCGAAGATACCAGTCTCGTGCCGGTGGCGCATGACGTGCCGGCGCCCATCCCAGGCGTTGAAGTTGCCGACCACCGAGACGCGGCGCGCGTTCGGCGCCCAGACCGCAAAACGCGTCCCGGCGACGCCGTCCATATGCGTCGGGTGCGCGCCGAGCTTCTCATACAGCCTGTAGTGCCGTCCCTCTGCCAGAAGATAGGCATCCAGGTCGGTGAGGATGAGCCCGAAGCGGTACGGATCCTCCTCTTCCCATTCGACCGAACCGTGCCGGAAACGGAACCGATAGGCCTCCACCGTGCCGGGAACCGTCCCTGTGAACAGGCCGGAAGCGCCCTGGGGCTCCAGCTCCGAGACGACCGAACCGTCATGGGCGACGACGCTCGCCGCCTCCGCACCGGGGCGGAAGCAACGCATGACGCGCATCGCGCCGCCACCATGTGCCCCGAGGATCGAGAAGAGGTCGCCGTGGGAGCCGTTCTCCACGGCGGTCACGGCGCCCTCGTCCAGCCGATGCTCCGGTGACGGAGCCGCGGCTGCCTTCAATTGAGCCTTTGCCATTCAGATGACCTGCCTCTCTTTGAGAAGGGTAACGATGCCGCGCAGCGGAATGGACAGCCATGCCGGCCGCGACGACAATTCGTAATTCAGTTCGTAGAAAGCCTTCTGGGCCAGGAACAGGTCCAGCAGGGCGCGGTTGCCGCCATCGTCCAGATCGATCCCGCTTGCCGCCGACCATGCCGTCAGGAAGTCGGCACTGACCTGATCGCGCCAGTTTTCGGCCGTTTCGCGGATGCGCTCGCTCGTCGCCTCGTCCGTTGGGCCGGTGCGGTCGCGCGCCGCGAAGGCTGCGTAGTCGTAGGAGCGCAGCATGCCGGCAACGTCCCGCAACGGCGAAGACTTGGCCCGCCGCTCCTCGAGCGGCCTGCCCGGCTCTCCCTCGAAATCGAGGATGACGACATCGTTGCGTGCCACCAGGATCTGTCCCAGATGGAAATCGCCGTGGATGCGCGTCAGCACGCCCTTGGCCGTCCGGCCTGCGATGGCTTCGAACCATTGGCGCACCGCGGCACGGCCGGCCAGCAGTCGATCGACCTCGTCTTCGAGGCCATCGGCGCCACGGGCGCGCCATTCGGCCAGCTTGTCCAGCACGGCGTCGGCTTCGTCGGCCGCCTTGCGGGCAGCGGCCCCCAGCCATTCGGTTGTCATCTCCTCAGGGTCGAAGGCGGCGTCGCCGGTGCGCGTCTGCAAGGCGGCATGCATCTCGCCGGTGCGGCGGCCGATGGCTTCGCCGGGATCGAACTGGAGGGCGAACATGGCCTCGGTTGGCCCCTCCTCGTCCGTTTCGCTGACCTCCTCCACGCCATAGGCCGTATCCCGCAGGTGGCGCGACAGGCTTTCGGTGATGCGGCTCCAGGCGTCGCCCTGGTTCTCGACCCTTTCGAACAGCGCCGCGATGGCCGCGCGCGTGCCGTCCGGACGCACCGCCTCGGCGCTGGCCAGCAGCGCGGGGGCGCCGGTAAAGCCGGTCTTTTCCGTCAGGAAGCGCGTAACCTCCAGTTCCGGCTGGATCCCGTCGCGCAGAAGGCGATAGATCTTCAGGATGGCGGCAGTGCCGATGGCGATGGAGGAATTGGATTGCTCGCCGGAAATCGGCGCGACGGCCTCCGCCTCGACGGACGCGGCATTTTCCAAGGCCTCCGCCCGTACCGAAGACGCTTCGATGTCGATCGTCCAGTCTCCGAGCGTCAATGACTTGCCCGCCGACAGGATGCGCGTCAGGTCGATGCAGAACTGCGCATCGCGACCGGCATCGATGACGGCGCCCATCTGAGGCCCCTGCCGGATGAGAGCCAGCGTGTAGGGCAGGTTGTTGGCGTCACGCGCGGGGTTTGTTTCGCCCCAGCGCGCGGCCAGCGGCAGGAAATAGGTCTGCGTCTCGCCGCTCCTGGAGGTCACCACGGCTTCCGCCAGGATGTGCCTGCGGTTGGTCGGCTCCGGTGCGCCCATGATCTCGTAGCGCACGCTTTTCGGCGCGTCCATCTTGCCGGAGTACCAGCGTTGCCGCCCGATGAAGCCGGGCAGAACGCTTTCCAGCTCGCGCCGGTTGCGGCCCGGGATCGTGTCCTTCAGGTCGCCTGTAATGACCAGGGTCGTGAATTCCGGCGCGGGCAGGATGTCGCTGGCGGCCCGCACCTGCTCCGGCGCGCCGAGCGCGAACCAGAAGAAGCCGTAGCTCGGCAGCGACAGAACATAAGGGCCGTCGCCGATGGGCGGGAAGGCCGAAAGCCCCAGCATCTCCACAGGGATGGAGCCGGCATAGGCCGACAGGTCCAGCTCCACCGCCTGCGCCTGGCTGGACAGGTTCGCCACGCACAGGATGCGGTCTTCTCCGCTCTGTCGCACATAGGCCAGGATCTTGCGATTGGACGGATACAGGAAGACGATCTCGCCGCGCCCGAAAGCTTCGCGGGTGGCGCGCACCTGGATCAGGCGGCGCATCCACGACAGCATGCTGGCGGGGTTGGCCGATTGGGCCTCGACGTTGACGGCCTGATAACCGTAGACCGGATCCTGGATCAGCGGCAGGTACAAACGCTGCGGATCGGCCCGGCTGAAGCCGCCATTGCGATCCGGCGACCATTGCATCGGCGTGCGCACGCCGTCGCGGTCGCCGAGATAGTAATTGTCGCCCATGCCGATCTCGTCGCCGTAATAGACGGTCGGCGTGCCGGGCATCGACATCAGAAGCGCGTTCAGCAGTTCCACCTTGCGGCGGTCGTTGCCCATCAGAGGCGCCAGCCGCCGGCGAATGCCGAGGTTGATGCGGGCGCGCTTGTCGGAGGCGTAGGTGGCCCAGAGGTAGTCACGCTCCTCTTCCGTCACCATTTCGAGCGTCAGTTCGTCGTGATTGCGCAGGAAGATGGCCCATTGGCAGTTGGCCGGAATATCCGGCGTCTGCCGCAGGATATCGGTGATCGGGTGCCTGTCCTCCTGGGCCAGCGCCATATACATGCGCGGCATCAGCGGAAAGTGGAATGCCATGTGGCATTCGTCGCCGTCGCCGAAATAGGGGCGCGTATCCTCCGGCCACTGGTTGGCCTCGGCCAGCAGCATCCGGTCCGGATAGACCCTGTCCAGCTCTGCACGGATCTTCTTCAGGACATCGTGCGTCTCGGGCAGGTTTTCGTTGTTGGTGCCCTCTCGTTCCACCAGATACGGGATCGCATCGAGGCGCAGCCCGTCGACGCCCTTGTCCAGCCAGAAGCGCATGACGGAAAGCACTTCTTCCAGAACCTTCGGATTGTCGAAGTTGAGGTCCGGCTGGTGCGAATAGAAGCGGTGCCAGAAATACTGGCCGGCCACCGGATCCCATGTCCAGTTCGACGTCTCCGTATCCAGGAAGATGATGCGCGTCAGGTCGTAGCCCTTGTCGTCATCGGCCCAGACATAGAAATCGCGCTCCGGACTGCCGGCCGGTGCGTTGCGCGCGGCCTGGAACCAGGGGTGCTGGTCGGATGTGTGGTTGATGACGAGCTCGGTGATGATACGCAGGCCCCGCTTGTGCGCCTCGTCCACCAGCCGCTCGAAATCCTCCATCGTGCCGTAGCTTGGATTGACGGCCCGATAGTCGGCGATGTCGTAGCCGTCGTCGCGCAGCGGAGACGGGTAGAAGGGCAGCAGCCAGATACAGGTGACGCCCAGTTCCTTGATGTAGTCGAGGCGCGAGATCAGGCCCTCGAAATCGCCGATGCCGTCGCCGTTGGAGTCCACGTAGGTCTTGACGTGGAGCTGATAGATGATCGCGTCCTTGTACCAGTCGTTTGCTTCCGGGTTCGGCGCGGCGTTTTCAACGGCCGGCAATACGGACACATGCTCGTTCATCTTGGCTCCCCAAATGGTCGTCACAGGAAAAGCCCCATGCAGCGGGGCGGTTCCTCGGCCTCAGGCTGAAATGCGCAACACGGCATAAGGGCGCTGGGATGGCGCGATCCACCAATGCTGCACCTTGCCCTGCCAGACGAACTGCCGCCCGTCCGTCAGATCCTCCACTTTCAGAGAGCCGGTGTCCGGCAGGCCGAACTCCCAAAGCGGCACCTCGAAATGGCCGCCCTGCGGGTTGTGAGGGTCCAGGCTGACGATGAACAGCAGGAAGGACGACCTGTCCTCCGTCCGCTTGCCGTAATAAAGGACGTTCTCGTTCCAGAAATTGTAGAAGGCGAGGTTGCGGAAGGCCTTCATTGCCGGCTCCTCCGCACGCAGCCGGTTGAAAAAGGCGATGTCGTCGCGGATGTTGCCGGGCGCATGCCAGTCGAAGGCGCGGATCTCGTACTTTTCCGAGTTCAGATATTCTTCCTTGCCCGGTACCGGCTCGTACTCGCAAAGCTCGAAGCCTGAATAGACGCCGTAATTGCCGGCCAGCGACGCGGCCAGCGCGAGCCGGATGCGAAAGCCGGGGCGTCCGCTGGTCTGCAGATAGACCGGGTTGATGTCCGGCGTGTTGACGAAGAAGTTCGGCCGCATGTATTCGACGCATTCCTCCTGCGTCAGCTCGGTCAGATACTCTTCCAGCTCCCACTTCTCGTTCCGCCATGTGAAGTACGAGTAGGACTGATTGTATCCGACCTTGGCCAGCCGCTTCATCAGCTTGGGCCGGGTAAACGCCTCCGCCAGGAAGATGACGCCGGGGTCGGCCGCGCGCACCTCCGCGATCATCCATTCCCAGAAGGGAAACGGCTTCGTATGCGGATTGTCCACACGGAAGATGCGCACCCCCTTGTCCAGCCAGAACAGCACCGTGTTGCGCAACTCGTACCACAGCGACGGGATAGCCCCCTCGCGGTAGAAGTCCACATTGACGATGTCCTGGTATTTCTTGGGCGGGTTCTCGGCGTATTTGATCGTGCCGTCGGGGCGCCAGTCGAACCAGTCCGGGTGCTGCCTGATCCAGGGATGGTCGGGCGAGCACTGGATGGCGAAGTCCAGCGCGATCTCCAGCCCATGGGCCTTTGCTTCCTCGACCAGGCGCGCGAAATCGTCGAAGGTGCCGAGCTGCGGGTGGATATCGCGATGGCCGCCTTCGTCCGAACCGATGGCATAAGGCGAGCCCGGCTCGCCCGGCGCTGCGTTCAAGGCGTTGTTGCGCCCCTTGCGGTTGCTGAGGCCGATCGGGTGGATAGGCGGGAAATAGAGGACGTCGAAGCCCATCTCCCGGATATCCGGAAGCCGCTTCACGACATCGTCGAAGGTGCCATGCCGGTTTACGTCGCCGCTCTGCGACCGCGGCATCAATTCGTACCATGCGGAAAAACCGGCCCGCTCGCGATCGACCCAGACGGGTACCTCCACCTCGAAGGTGGAAAGCTCGTCGCGCGGGCCCGTACGGTTCAGGAGGGCGACGGTTTCTTCTTCCTCCAGCAGCTCGTAGCGCGTGTCGAGATCCGCTTCCGGCACGGCATCGAGACGCGCAACCAGAGCCGCCAGCGCCGTCGCGTCGGCCTTCGTGCCGCGCTTGCCGGCCACGGCGCGATCCAGAAGCGCACGCCCCTCCGCAAGTTCGAGGGAGATTACCTGCCCGGCATCGCGCTTCTTGCGCGTATCGCTGGCCCAGGTGCCGAAAGCATCGCGCCAGCCGATGATGGTGAAGCGCCATGGCCCGGGCCTGTCGAACACGACCTCGCCGGCCCAGCGGTCGTTTTCGACGAAGGCCAGAGGCGTTTCCCGCCAGGTCGCCTCACCGGCCGGCCGGGTCAGGATGGCGGCGCCGATCTTCTCATGACCATCGCAGAAAACGTCGGCTTCGATCTTCAGGGGTTCGCCCTCGAGCCGCTTGATGGCGAAACGCCCGCCATCGACGAGCGGCGTCACGCCCTCGATCGCCACGCGGTTGCGGGCCAGCATGCGCAGTCCGTCCGGAGCCGGCGGCATTTCCGCCCGCTTCGGGCTGCGCGGCTTCTCTTTTGACGATTTGGCATCCATGTCGTCGGTCCCCTGCCCTGTGCGGTGCACTAAAGGGATAGGAATCGTTGAGGACATGTCCAGTTCCGCCCGGGCGAAAAAGACCCGGGCGGAGCCTGATTTCTCAATCGACGGCGTTCCAGCGCTCGACGAAATCATTCGTGTAGACGGCATTCAGGTCTGCGACCGGCCGCTCGAGGTCGCCCGACTGGACGAGACTGTCCTGCCATGCGACCCAGGCTTCGTGGTCCTGGTACCCGAATCCCTTCGCCGGCTCGAAGGGCGTCTGCCGTACGATGATCTGCTCCACCAGCGCCTTGACGAAGTCGCGGTCCTCCGCCTCCTGCGGATTGATCGTGGCGATGTGGTCGACCACCGTATCGATGTTTTCCGGCTTCTCCGCAAAGCGCGCGCCCTTCACGACGGCCCGTCCGAAGCGTTCCACCACATCGGGATTCTCCTCGATATAGGAGGTCATCGCCGCGAGCCCGTTGCCGAAGAACTTGCGGAACCGATCGGGGGTGATGTTGCGCACGGGGATGCCACGGCTGTTCAAGATGGCCGCGTCGCCGGTTGCCGCCGCATAGGCGTCGATATCCCCGCGCGAGAAGGCCGCGATGGCGAGGCCACCGTCCCCGACCACGAGGAAGGAGTAGTCGGTGCCTTCCGTCATTCCGGAATCGTTGAAGATCGAGCGTGTGAAAGCAGCCTCGGCACCATCCGCCGTGCCGATACCGATGACCTTGCCCCTGAGCTTGTCCGGCGTATCGGCCTCGGACGCCTCGGGTACGACGAGGCCGTAGGAACTGTTCGGGTTGAGGCGGTAGAGGAAGGTGACATCCAGGTCCCGTGCCCGCGCCGACAGGAACGGGCCGGCGCCGGGATTGCCGATATGTGCCTGCCCCGACGCCAGGGATTGCAGGACCGCACCGGAGCCGTTCAGCGCCTCCACGCGCACGTTCAGCCCTTCGTCCTCGAAATAGCCCTCGCCCAGCGCCACCGTGATCGGCAGCAGGGGCACGTAGCTCGGGTTCGGGGTGGCGATGATGACGTCTTCCGCCTGCGCTCCGGTGGCCACTGCCAGAATGGCGGCGGCTATCGAAACGACGAACTTCCTATGTTTTTGCATTTTTTATCCTCCCTAGAAAAATAATGCATTATAATGCCTGCTCTACCGACGACAGGCAGTCCACGACATCTCCATGCTCGAAACGACCATCCCCGAACCCGCCGCGCCCGCCAGGTCGACGGCCGCCAGCACGGCCTTCGCCGCCATCCGGCGCGACATACTGAGCGGCGCGCTTGCGCCGGGGCGCAAGCTGCGGATCGACGGCCTCTGCAAGGCCTATGGTGCGACGATCAACCCCGTGCGCGAGGCGTTGAACCGCCTGACCTCCGAGGGCCTCGTCACCCAGGAGGACCAGCGCGGCTTTTCCGTCGCGCCGATCTCGCTGGAAGACTGGCGCGACGTGGTGCATGCCCGATGCCTGATGGAGGGCTGCGCCCTGGGCGAGGCGATCCGCCATCGCGACGAAACGTGGGAAGAGCGCGTCGTCGTAGCCCTCCACTGGCTTTCGCGCACACCGCACTGGAGCGCCGACGAAAAGACAGCCAACCCCGATTGGGGCCCGAGGCACAACGCATTCCACGACGCCCTCCTTTCCGCCTGCGGTTCGCAGATCATGCTGGCCTACTGCCGGGAACTTCGGGAACGGGCCGACCGATACCGGCATATCGCCTCGACCAATTTCAAGCGGCGCGACTCGCTGGACGAGCACCGGGCCATCGCCGATGCCGCCATGGCCGGGGATACGGAACTGGCCGTTGCCCGGCTGACGCAGCACTACATGACGACATTCGCCGTCATCGAGCGCTATTTCGGCCGCAACTCGGCGGCCTGACACCCGTTCAGGCTGCGGCCACGACGGGGTTGCGCAGTGCGGGGATACCCTCGATCTCGATCTCCACGACGTCTCCGGGTTTCATGAAGACGGGCGGAGTGCGCGCCTGCCCGACGCCCGAGGGCGTACCGGTGGCGATCAGGTCGCCCGGCTCCAGCGTCATCGCCTGCGAGGCATAGGCGATGATGCGCGCAACGGAAAAGATCATGTCGTCGGTATTGCCGTCCTGCATGATCGCGCCGTTGAGGCGCGAGCGGATGCCGAGGCCGGCGCCCCCGGACGGCAGCTCGTCCGCGGTCACGATGGCGGGGCCGTAGGGGCCCGTGGCATCGAAGTTCTTGCCGGCCGTCCATTGCGTCGTATGCTTCTGGAAATCGCGCAGCGAGCCGTCGTTGAAGGCCGTGTATCCGAAGACGGCGTCGAGCGCCGCGGCCTCGTCCACGTTGCGGACGCGCTTGCCGATCACCACCACCAGTTCCGCCTCGTAATCGAGCCGCTCGGAGGCATGCGGGGCGACGATCGCGCCGCCCGGCGGCAGCAGGCTGGTGCGCGTGCGCAGGAACAGTGTCGGAAACTCCGGCACCGGGCGGTCGCGTCCGCCCTCGCGAATATGCTCCAGATAGTTGAGCCCCATGCACAGGAACTTGCCGTGGCCCGGCACCGGCTCAAGCAACGTCGTCTGCGAAAGCGCCACGCCCGGCGTTGCGGCCACTGTCAGAGCGGCCCGGATGTTGGACAGCAGCGCGGCACCGCCGCCGATCACGCCAATCATCGTATCGGGGGCGCCGGGGACGAGCTCCGATACGGAATGAACCCTGTCGTCCGAGACGACGCCGACCGCGGGCCCATGCGCGGACTGATAAGTGACGAGCTTCACATTTTCCTCCCGGGAACGTCTTTTCCCGATTAGAAAATGTTTTTTATTTTCTGTCCAGCGTTTTTACACAAATTAAGTGCAGCTACTGCTGGGCCTGCGACGCGGCCTGTATCGAGGCGCCGGCATGGGGCTCGCCGTCCTGCCGTGCGGCCAGACCCGTCCCGCCCGGAAGGTAGGCCGCGCGACCGCCGACATAGGTTGCCGCTACGGCCCGGTCGTCGCCCATCATCAGAAGCGCGAACAGCTCGTCGTCAAGGCTGTCGGCCCGCTGCATCCTGTGCCGCATCTCCGGCGTGGCGAAGGGGTCCAGAACGACCAGGTCGGCCTCCAGCCCCTCTTCGATCCGGCCGATCCTGTCCGCCAGGTTCATCGCCTCGGCATTGCCGGCGGTCATCCAGTAGAAAGCCTCGACGGCCGTCATCCGCTCGCCCCGCAACGCCAGCACCTTGTAGCCCTCGGCGGCGGTCACCAGCATGGAATAGGAGGTGCCGCCGCCGATATCGGTTGCGATGCCGGTGATGACGCCCCCGGCCTGCAAGCCCCGCCGGTCGAACAGGCCGGATCCGAGGAAGAGATTCGAGGTCGGGCAGAAGATGGCGCTGGCCTGCCGCTCGGCCATGGATGCCCGCTCGCGCTCCGTCAGGTGGATGCAGTGGCCGAACAACGCGCCCCGCCGCACCAGCCCGAAGCGTTCGTACACGTCCAGATAATCCCGTGCCCACGGAAACAGGTTTGCGACGAAAGCGATCTCGGCATGGTTTTCCGACAGGTGCGTCTGGATGGCCATGTTCGGATTTTCGGCCGCCAGGGCGCCCGCAACCTCCAACTGCGCTTCCGTCGAAGTGGGCGCGAAACGTGGCGTGATGGCGTAGGACAGGCGCCCGACGCCGTCGAAGCGCTGGATCAGCGCCCGCGACTCGTCATAGGCGCGCTCCGGCGTATCGGTCAGGGCTTCCGGGGCATTGCGGTCCATCATCACCTTGCCGGCGGTGATGCGCATGTTGCGGCGTGCAGCCTCTTCGAACAGGCTTTCGGCCGATTGCGGATGCGAGGTGCAATAGGCTGCGGCCGTCGTCGTGCCGTTGCGCAGCAATGTATCCAGCAGGAAGCGCGACGCCGCGTCGCAGACGGCGCGGTCGTGATATCGGCTCTCTTCCGGGAAAGTGTATTTCGACAGCCATTCCAGAAGTTCGGTGCCATAGGAGGCGATCACCTGCGTCTGCGGCATGTGCAGATGCGGATCAATGAAGCCGGCCATCACGATATGGGGGCGGTGGTCCGCCACCCGGACGGCGGGGTCCAGCAGCGGAGCGATATCGGCGTAGGCGCCCACCCGCTCGATCAACCCGTCACGCATGACCACGAGCCCGTCCGGATGGTGCACCGGCAGCGTCGCATCCGCCCCGAAAGTGAAAATCCGGGCGCGGAGCGCGGTGACGCCTTCGGCTGCGATCTCGGGGTTCATGCCGACGGCTCCTGTCGTGCGACTCCGGCGCGGCAAGAAAGCCGCGCCGGAGTCATCGGTTATGCTCAGTTACGCACGCCTTCGACGTACCAGTCCATCTTGAGCAGGTCTTCGTCCGAAACGGTCTGGCCCGCCGGCACCTTCTCGGCGCCGCTCTGGTCGTTGATGGGGCCTGCGAAGACGTGGTAGCTGCCGTCGATCGTGCCGTCCACGATCTTCTGTGCGGCTGCCTTTACGTCGTCGGGCATCTTGTCGTTGAAGGGCGACATCACGACCTCGCCCTCCTTCATGCCCAGCCACACGTTCTGCGTCTCCCAGGTGCCGTCCAGCACGGCCTGCACGCGCTGCACGTAATAGGGGCCCCATTGGTCCACGATGGCCGTCATGTGGGAGTTCGGCGCAAAGCTCTGCATGTCCCACGCCTGGCCGAAGGCGATGGCGCCGCGCTTCTCGGCTTCCTGCAGGGGGCCGGGCGAATCGGTGTGCTGGGTGATGACATCGGCGCCCTGGTCAAGCAGCGCGCTGGCGGCCTGCGACTCCTTGGCCGGGTCGTACCAGGAGTTCACCCACACGACCTGCGTCTCGAAATCCGGGTTCACCTTGCGGGCCGCCTGCGTGAAGGCGTTGATGCCCATCACCACTTCGGGGATCGGGAACGAGGCGACATAGCCCGCCTTGCCGGACTTCGACATCATGCCGGCAATGGTGCCCAGCACGGCGCGCCCCTCGTAGAACTTGGCATTGTAGGCGGCCATGTTCTCGGCGGTCTGGTAGCCGGTCGCATGCTCGAACTTCACGTCCGGGAACTGCTTGGCCACCTTCAGCGTCGGGTTCATGAAGCCGAACGAGGTGGCGAAGATGATGTCGTTGCCGTCCTGCGCGAGCTGGCGGATGACGCGCTCGGCGTCGGGCCCTTCCGCAACGTTCTCGACATAGGTCGTCTCGACCTTGTCGCCGAGCTTCTCTTCGAGGAACTTGCGTCCCTGATCGTGCGCGAAGGAATAGCCGAAATCGCCCACCGGGCCGACATAGACGAAGGCGGCCTTGACGGGGCCTTCATGCGGCTGGGCCGAGGCCGTGCCGGCCACGGCGAAGGACAGGAGTGCGGCGGCGCCCAGCATGAGCTTGCGGCGGGTGGTGGCGAACATGGACGATGCTCCTCTGTCGGTTCTTGCCAGTCAGGCGGTGGGGCGGAACGGCTTGCCGAGGCAGGCCGGCGCGGTATTCCTGGCGCTCGCCTTGCGCGCCGAGATCAGGGCCAGCACGACGATCGTCGCGATGTAGGGAAGGCTGGTCAGGAACTCCGGCGCAAGCCCCGACCATCCGGCGGCCTTGGCCTGCAGTTCCAGCGTGATGACCGCGCCGAACAAGTAGGCGCCAAGCAACAGCCGGCCGGGCCGCCATGACGCGAAGACGACCAGCGCGATGGCGATCCAGCCTCGCCCGGAGGTCAGCCGCTCGGCCCACATGGGCGTCAGCACCAGCGAGAAGAAGGAGCCCCCGAGGCCGGCCATCGCCCCGCCGAAGAGCACCGCGAGGTAGCGCACTTTCAGGACGGGATAGCCGATGGAATGGGCAGAGGTATCGGACTCGCCCACCGCCCGCAGGATCAGCCCTGCGCGGCTGTATTTGAGGAACCACCAGACACCGAGGGTCAGAAGCAGCGAGGCATAGACCAGCGGCGAATAGCCGAAGACGACCCGCCAGATCGGATCCTGTGCCAGCGCGGCCGGGAAGACGCTGCCGAAGGCCGGCGTCGTCATGCCGACGTAGTTGGCGCCCACGAGGGCGGAGACGCCGGTGCCGAAGATGGTCAGCGCCAGTCCGGTGGCGACCTGGTTGGCTGCCAGCGTCAGCGTCAGGTAGCCGAAGATCAGCGAGGAAGCGGCGGCCGCCGCCATCGCCGCCAGCGCGCCCAGCGCCGGAACCCCGGTGCTGACGGATACGATGAAGGCGGTCACCGCCCCGATGAGCATCATGCCCTCGACGCCGAGATTGAGCACGCCGGAGCGCTCGACCACCAGTTCGCCGAGCGCGGCGATGAGGATCGGGGTCGCGGCTGCGACGACGGCGACGAAGATGGCGACGGCGAATTCGGGCGTCATGCCTTTGCCCCCTCGCGGCCGAAAGCCAGCCGGTAGCGCACGAAGATATCCGACGCCAGAAGGAAGAAGAGCAGCATCGCCTGGAACACGCCGATGGCGGCGGCCGGAAGCCCGATGCCCGTCTGGGCGCTTTCGCCGCCGACATAGGTGAGCGCCAGCACCAGCGCGGAGACGATGATGCCAAGCGGGTGCAGCCGGCCCAGAAACGCGACGATGATGGCGGTGAAGCCGTAGCCGGTCGGAAACGAGGGCACCATCTGCCCGAACGGGCCGGACGCCTCGAATATGCCGGCCAGCCCCGCGAAGCCGCCGCCGGCCAGAAGGCACAGCCAGACGATGCGTCCCTCGCGGAAACCGCCATAGCGCGCGGCGTTGGGCGCAAGGCCGGCCACGCGCACCTCGAAGCCTGCGACGGTGCGCGCCATGACGAACCAGACCGTCAGCGCGGCGGCCAGCGCCAGCGGAATGCCGAGATGGATGAGCGTGCCCGGAATGACGGTCGGAAGGGTCTGAGCGCCGGAAAACATCGCCGTCTGCGGGAAGTTGAACCCCATCGGATCCTTCCACGGGCCGCGCATCAGGTAATAGAGGAGCTGGATGGCGGTATAGTTGAGCATCAGGCTGGACAAGATCTCGCTTACGCCGAGCCGAACGCGCAGAAAGGCCGGGATCGCGGCGTAGAGGGCGCCGCCTGCGACACCGGCAACCACCATGGCCGGCAAGATCCAGGGTCCATCCATGTCGAGCGTCAGGAGGGCGATGCCGGTGCCGGCGAGCCCGCCGACGACATACTGCCCTTCCGCCCCGATGTTCCAGACATTGGCGCGGAAGCCGATCGACAGGCCGAGGGCGATCAACGCCAGTGGCGCCGCCTTCACCAGAAGGTCCTGCCAGCGATAAGGGTTGAAGAGCGGCGTCACGAAGATCTCGCGCACGGCCCCCACACCGTCGTAGCCGAGCAGGGTGAACAGCAGCGCGCCGGCAAGCAGCGTCGCCACCACGGCAAGCGCCGGCGAAAGGTAAAGCATGGCGCGCGAGGGCTGCAGCCGGGGCTGGAAGCGCAGATGGAAGCCGGCGTTACGCATGGGCTTCCGCCTCCGCTCCGCCGGTTTGCTCACCGTGCGTCTCGCCGGCGCCGTCGCCATGCACGCCGCCCATCAGAAGGCCGATTTCCTCCAGCGTGATGGAATCCACCGGGCGCGGCTCCGACAGGCGGCCGCCGTTGATGACCGCGATCCGGTCGGAAATCTCCAGAAGCTCGTCCAGGTCCTGGCTGACCACGACGACGGCCGCCCCGCGCGCTGCGAGGTCCAGCATGGATTGCCGGATGAAGCCCGCCGCCCCGGCATCGACGCCCCATGTCGGCTGGGCGACCACCAGCACGGCCGGTTCCTGCATGATCTCGCGCCCCATGATGTATTTCTGCAGGTTTCCGCCCGAAAGGCTGGACGCGGCCGCCTGCGGCCCCGTGGCCCGCACGGAGAAGGCGCGGATGACCTCGGCGGCATAGAACGACGCCTTGCCGAGTTTCAGAAGCCCGCCGGATGCGAGCCCCCGGCGCTTGCGCGCGGACAGGATGGCGTTTTCGGCAAGGCTCATGGCCGGCACCGCGGCGTGGCCGTTGCGTTCTTCCGGCACGGTGGCGAGGCCGGCGGCGCGTCGGCCCGATACGCCTTTCGCGGTCATGTCGACGCCGTCGAGGGCGATACGGCCGGCCAGCCCTTCGCGAGACTCGCCGGAGATGGCGGCAACCAGTTCGTTCTGCCCGTTGCCGGCAACGCCCGCTATCCCCAGCACCTCGCCGGCCTGCACGGAGAAGGAGATATCGGCCAGCGTGGTGCCGAACGGCGGCTCGCCCGGCAACCCCAGGCGCTCGACCATCAGTTTCACCGGCCCCTTGGCCGCGCCGCCTTGTCGGGCAACGTCGGCAAGGGTTGCCCCGATCATCATCTCGGCCATGGAGCGCGCAGTCTCCCGCGCCGGGTCGCAGGTGGCGACCACCTGGCCGCCGCGCAGGATGGTGGCGCTGTCGCACAGGGCGCGGATCTCATCCAGCTTGTGCGAGATGTAGAGGATGGAGCAGCCCTCGTGGCGCAGCTTGCGCAGCGTGGAGAACAGCACCTCCACCTCCTGCGGCGTCAGCACCGAGGTCGGCTCGTCCATGATGAGGATGCGGGGCCGCCCGAGCAGCGCGCGGACGATCTCGATGCGCTGACGCTCGCCGACCGACAGCGTATGGACGTCGCGGTGCGGATCCAGTTCGAGGCCATAGGCCCGCATCACCTCGGCGATGCGTCCCTCCAGTTCGCGGCGGGGCGGCGGCTCGTCCATGCCGAGGGCGATGTTTTCCAGCACCGTCATCGCCTCGAACAGGCAGAAATGCTGGAAGACCATGCCGATGCCGTGGGCCCGCGCCTCACGCGGGGAAGCGATGTCCACCCGCGTGCCGTCGATGGAGACGCTGCCCTCGTCGGCCTTCTGGACGCCGTAGATGATCTTCACCAGCGTCGACTTGCCGGCGCCGTTTTCGCCCAGTAGCGCATGGATGCGCCCCGGCTCGACGGCGAAGGAGACGTCGCTGTTGGCCACCACACCCGGATAGCGCTTCGTCACATGGCTGAGCTCGAGCCGTGGCGGCATGGTACTCCCGTTATCGACGACATCCGGCAGGAAGGCTGGAATGATTGTTTTATGCACGGCCTATGGGCATGTGCAAAGCCTGTGCATCGGGTTTTCCACGCCTGTACCCATGAAGTGAACGAGAAGCTCGGCCGCAACCATGGCGGCGATGACCTCCGGACGCTTGTCGCGCACGCGGGCCCCGCCGATCGGCAGATGCAGGCGGGCTGCCTCCCCGTCCAGCCCGGCCTCGGCCAGATGCCGGTTGAACCGCGCCCGCTTGGTGGCGGAGCCGATCATGCCGACATAGGCCGCGTCCCGGCGCGCAAGCGCCGCCGCTGCGATGTGGAAATCCAGTGCATGGTCGTGCGTGACGACCAGGAAGGCGGCGTGCGGGGGCGCGGCAGCCACGGCCTGCTCCGGCAGGGGCATGGCGCGCGAATCGATGCCGGGGGGCAGTTCAGCCAGAAGCTGCGGCCTCGTATCGATAACGGTCACGCGAAAGGGCAGCGGCTGCAGGGCAAGCGCGATCGCGCGGCCCGTATGGCCTGCGCCGAACACAAGGACCGGCCTGTCGCTGCCGCTTGCCGCCGCCTCCGCCCGGCGGACGGCGTCCAGAACCTGCGCATCCAGCCGTTGCAGCGACAGCTCGACCCGGCCGCCGCAGCATTGGCCGATGGCGGGGCCAAGCGGTACGTCCATGAAACCGTCCGCCGCACCGGAGCCCATCATCGCCCGGGCCTTGCGGATGGCCTCCATCTCCAGCGCGCCGCCACCGATCGTGCCTTTCGATCCGTCCGGCGTCACCATCATGGCCGCGCCCGCCTCGCGCGGGGTGGAGCCGTGCGCGGCCAGAATGCGCACGAGCACGGCGGGCTCGCCCGCGGCAAGCCGATCCGACAGGGCGACCGAAAGTTTCATCGGCCGCGCACCGCGTCGACGGCGGCAAGGATGCGCTCCGGCGTCGCCGGCGCGTTCAACGCCGGAAACGTCCGGTAGCCGCCGGCGGCCAGCACCGCATCGGCCAAGGCCGAAAACACCGAAAGCGCCAGCATGAAGGGGGGCTCGCCGACGGCCTTGGAGCGGTAGACGGTAGCGGCGGGATTGCGCCCCTTGTCCCACAGTCGGATGCGCAGGTCGTCCGGGCGGTCGTTGGCGGTCGGGATCTTGTAGGTCGAGGGCGCATGGGTGCGCAGGCGCCCCTTCGCGTCCCACCACAATTCCTCCATCGTCAGCCATCCCATGCCCTGGATGAAGCCGCCCTCCACCTGCCCGAGGTCGATGGCCGGGTTCAGCGATGCGCCGACATCGTGGACGATATCGGCGCGCAACAACCGGTTCTCACCGGTCAGCGTATCCACGGCGACCTCCGAGACGGCCGCCCCGTAGGCGAAATAATAGAAGGGGGAGCCGCTGGCGCTTTCGCGGTCGTAGTGGATCCCGGGCGTGGCGTAGAAGCCGGTGG
This sequence comes from Aureimonas altamirensis, assembly GCF_023702225.1. Lineage (GTDB taxonomy): Bacteria > Pseudomonadota > Alphaproteobacteria > Rhizobiales > Rhizobiaceae > Aureimonas > Aureimonas altamirensis_B. Next base: position 165,170 of record NZ_JAMQCO010000001.1, read on the forward strand.
CGGACAGGGAAACGCGGGCCAGGTAGGCTTCGCCGACCAGGTCCTCGAAGCGCAACTCCTTGTCGCCGATGCGCACGCGGCCCGGCAGGAACGCCACCGCGTCGGGGGAAACGGCGTAGCGCGACACCGCATAGGCGACCAGCCTGTCGCGGATGGTGCGGGCGGCCGCCTGCGCGGCCATGCCGTTCAGGTCGGCGCCGGAGGAAGCCGCCGTGGCCGACGTGTTCGGCACCTTGCCGGTGCTGGTGCCGGTGATCCGGATGCGCTTTACGTCGATCTGGAATTCCTCGGCCACCACCTGCGCCACCTTGGTGAACAGGCCCTGCCCCATCTCCGTGCCGCCATGGTTCAGCTGCACCGAACCGTCCTTGTAGACATGCACCAGCGCGCCCGCCTGGTTGAGGTGCGAGGTCGTGAAGGAAATGCCGAATTTCACGGGCGTCAGCGCGATGCCCTTCTTCAGCACCGGGCTTCTCGCATTGAAATCGCGGATGGCGGCGCGGCGCGCGCGATAATCGGAAGTCCTCTCCAGATCGTCGACGATCTCGCCGATGATGCTGTCCGTGACGGGCATGTGGTAGGGCGTCGGGGCGTCTGAGCCCGCCGGATAGAAATTGCGCCGCCGCACATCGAGCGGATCGACCCCCAGTTCGAAGGCGATGCGATCCATGGCGCGCTCTATAGCCACCATGCCCTGCGGCCCGCCGAAACCGCGGAAGGCGGTATTGGAGACGGTGTGCGTCTTCAGCCGGCGCGAATGGATGCGCGCGGCCGGCAGGCGATAGGCGTTGTCGGCGTGGAACATCGCACGGTCCGCGATGGCCGCGGACAGGTCGCGGGAGTAGCCGCACCGCACCGCGTGGGCGAAGTCGGCGGCCAGCACCCTGCCGTCCTCGTCGAAGCCCACGGCGTAATCCGTGCGCATTTCATGTCGCTTGCCGGTCATCTCCATGTCGTCGTCGCGGTCGAGACGGCATTTTGCCGGCCGGCCGGTCCGCGCCGCAACGAGCGCCGCGACGCTGGCCATCAGCGCCGGCTGGCTTTCCTTGCCGCCGAACCCGCCGCCCATGCGGCGCACCTCCACCGTCACGGCATGGTCTGACAGGCCCAGGGCCTTGGCCACATTGTGCTGCACTTCCGAGGGGTGCTGCGTCGACGAGCGCACGACGATGTCGCCATTCTCCTGCGGCAGCGCATAGGCGACCTGCCCCTCGAGGTAGAAGTGATCCTGGCCGCCGGTCTCGACCTGCCCCTCCACGCGCCTCGGCGCGGCAGCCATGGCGGCAGCCACGTCGCCCAGCAGCATTTCATGCGGGGGCAGAAGGTCTTCGCCCTCCGCGTCGGCGAGCGCGATGGCTTCGTCGATCGAGTTCGCCGCCGGCAGATCCTCGTACTCCACCATGGCCAGCGCCGCCGCGGCGCGCGCCGTGGCAAGATCCGCCGCAGCTACCGCAAACAGCGGCTGGCCGACATAGAAGACATGGGTCTGCGCAAAGATCGGATCGTCGCCGAAAACGGGCGAATAGTCGTTCTTGCCGGGCACGTCCGCCGCCGCCAGCACGGCGGCCACCCCGGCATGCGAGCGCACGGCAGACAGGTCCATCGCGGCGATCCGCGCATGCGCCCGCCCCGACATGGCGATATGGACCTGCAGCGTGCCGGGCAGCTCCGGGTCGTCATCGGTATAGCGCGCCGCTCCGCTGACATGCAGGGGCCCGCTATCGTGCGGGATCGCCTGTCCGACGCCGCCTTTCAGATGGTCCCGCCGCTCGGGCGGCGTCTCGTGCAGCGCTTCCGGCCGCACGGTGCCGGCTTCGCCCCTGTCCTGGATGCGGGTTTCGTCCATCATGCCAGCTCCGACAGGCGCGTCGGCGCGCCTTCCAGTTCCAGCCGGAACCGTTCGAGGCAGTTTCCGGCCACCTCCAGTCGGTAGGCGGCGCTGGCCCGCATGTCGGTGAGTGGAGAGAAATCCTCGGCCAGGGCAAGCCGGGCCCTGCCGACCGCCGCCGCGTCGAAGGGGCGGCCCAGCAATGCGGCCTCGGCCGAACGCGCCCGCTTCGGCGTGCCGGCCATGCCGCCATAGGCAAGCCGCGCCTCCACGACGCAGCCATCGGCACCGCGCTTCAAGAGGAAGGCGGCAAGCACCGCCGATATGTCGGAATCCACCCGCTTGGATATCTTGTAGACGGTGAAATCCTCATCGTCCGCCGGGCGCGGCACCTCGACGGCGGCAACGAACTCTCCCTTCTGACGGTCCTGGCGCCCGTAGTCGATGAAGAAATCCTCCAGCGCGATGCTGCGCGCGTCGTCGCCCCTGCGCAGGTGCAGCCGGGCGCCCAGCGCGATCAGCGCCGGCGGCAGGTCGCCGATGGGCGAGCCGTTGGCGATATTGCCGCCGACCGTCCCGGCGCTGCGCACCTGATAGCCGGCGAAGCGGCGCATCATCGCGCCCAGGGCCGGATGGATGTCGGCGAGCTGGTCCAGCGCCTGCCCATGCGTAACCGCCGCACCGAGATAGACGCGGCCGGCCGCCTCCTCGATCATCGCGAGATCCCAAACCCTCGAAACGTCGATCAGCACCGGCAGATGGCGATGCTGCTTGGTCACCCACAGGCCGACATCCGTCGCCCCCGCAACGAGAATGGCGTCCGGATTGGCCGCATAGAGATCGGCAAGGTCGTCGCTGTCGCGGGGCCCGTACCAGACGCCGCCCGCCGCCGAATAGGCATGCACGCCGGGGCCGCGCAACGCGTCCAGCCGCGTCGCCAGCTCTGCGTCATCCTGCGCGGTATCGGGCGGCGCCAGGCTTGCCAGTTCCTCGCCGGCATCGACGATGGGTCCGTAGCCGGTACAGCGGCACAGATTGCCGGACACGGCATCCTTGACCGATTGCCGGTCGCCGAGCGCTCCGTTCAGCCATGCGGTATGAAGCTGCATCACGAAACCGGGCGTGCAGAAACCGCACTGGCTTGCGTGGTGGCGCACCATCGCCTCCTGCAGCGGGTTCAACCCGTCGCGCGCCAAATGCTCCACCGTCTCGACGGCGCGTCCATGCAGGGCCGGCAGGAACAGGATGCAACTGTTCATCGCGCGGCGGCGGATGCCGCCTGCGCCGTCCGGCTCGCTGACGAGGACAGTGCAGGCGCCGCAATCGCCCTCCGCACAGCCCTCCTTTGTGCCCGTCAGGCGTTCCCCGTATCGCAGATGGTTCAACACCGTGGTGGTGGGCGCCAGGCCCTCGACGCGGCGTTCTTCCCCGTTGAGCAGGAAACGGATGGCGGTCATGCACGCTCCTGTAAGGCGGGCCGGGTCAGGCCACCGGTATCTTCAAGGAAGGCGACGATGGCGTCCACCCCCTTCCCGCGTGACAGATCGGCGAAGATGGTCGGCAACGTGCCGCGTCCGATAGCCGCGTCGCGCTCCATCCGGCCGAGATCGGCGCCGACATAGGGGGCGAGATCAGTCTTGTTGACGATCAGCAAGTCCGACCGCGTGATGGCGGGTCCGCCCTTGCGCGGGATGTCGTCGCCCTGGCACACGGAGACGACATAGACCGACAGGTCCACGAGATCGGGCGAGAAGGTCGCAGCCAGATTGTCGCCGCCCGACTCCACCAGCACCAGGTCCAGGTCGGCATGCCGCTCGGTCAGCGTGCGGATGGCCGCGATGTTGATGGACGCATCCTCGCGGATGGCCGTATGCGGGCAGCCGCCTGTTTCGACGCCGATGATGCGGTCGGCCGGCAGCGCCTGCCGCCGCACCAGCGCCTCGGCATCCTCCACCGTATAGATATCGTTGGTGACGACACCGATCGAATGCCGGTCGCGCAGTGCGACGCACAGCTTCTCGCACAAGGTCGTCTTGCCGGACCCGACCGGCCCGCCGATACCGACGCGAAGCGGGCCATGTCGGCGCCTCGTACCTGCGAGGTTCCTTTCGGCAAGGTTCATGATCGGAAAACCCTCGTCTTCTGTGTCTCGTGCCGCATGGCCGCGATATCGGAAAGGAACGCCGCGGAGCCGAGCCCGTCAAGCCCGCTTGTCGCGGCGCGGCGCGCCGCCGCAAGGCACGGGAGTTCCAGCCTGTGGGCGATATGCACCATGTCGCTCTGCCCCAGCGGTATCAGGCGTGTCGCGGCCGTCGTCAGGTTGGCGGCGAAGGCATGGGCATAGGCGGCCAGCGTCGGCTCGATGCCGACGCCGCACCGGGCCGCCACCGCGCCCACCGCGACGGGATAGGGCAGCGCATGGGGCATGTCGGCCCAGGGGCGCGCCGCCTCGATGAAGGCCGCTCCGAGCGCGGCGGTTTCCGCCCGCCGCTCGAGGCTGCCGCCGAGCGCGATGCAGAGGGACGCGGCCTCGTCCAGCGCGGCCCCGTCGCCCGAATTATCCGCGCGCCACGCAGCGGCAAGAAGGACGAGGTCGTTCCAGCCACTGCCTTGCCCGATCAGCGTGGAGATCCATTGCCGCACGGAATCGCGGTCGTGCAGGACACCGTCGACGATGGCAGCCTCAACTCCGTGCGAAAAGGCGAAGGCGCCGACGGGAAAGCCGGGGGAAAGCCACGTCATGAGCCGGACCAGCGCATGGTCCGACGCCGGGTCAGTCATAGTGATGGTGATGGCCATGGCCCGCATAGGCGCCGGCGGCAGGGTCGAAGGCGGCTTCCACGTCTTCCAGCGTCCCGCCGAGCCCGCGCACCATCTCGGCGATCACATGGTCGCGCCGGATCAGCAGGCAGTCGCCGGAGATCGCCGTCGGCAGATGCCGGTTGCCCAGGTGCCAGGCCAGCGTCAGCAGGTGCGCCGCATCGCGACCGCGCACGGCATGGAGTTCTTCCGGCTTGGCGCGCACTTCGATGAGCCGCCCGTCGCCCAGCACGATGGCGTCGCCCTCGCGCAGCAGCACGGCCTCCGCAAGGTTGAGAAGAAAGGCGATACCGCCGTCCGAAACCATGGCCATGCGGCGTCGGTGCCGCTGGCTTTCGTCCAGGGTGATGGTGTCGGCCAGCGGGCCGGGCCCGGCCTCGCGGGGGATGATTGTTTCAGCTTCGATCACGCCGGTTTCAAGCCTTCTTCTGCGTGCAGGTGACGGGGGCGGCGTCGCTTTCCATCTCGTTGGAGAAGGTCACGCTTTCGCCCTTGCTCCACCAGACATACTGGCGCGCGGCATACCGCGCGCCCGAGCCCGCGATCACGTTGACGAATACCACCGGTGCGCCGTCGATGCCCACGATCGCCAGGCTGTTTTCTCCCACGTTGATGTAGTCCGCGCTGCGGTCGACACCGTCGGAACAGGAATAGACGACCGTCGTCCGCTCGACCTGCCCGGGCAGGTCCAGTTCGACCGGGGCCGCAAGTGCGCCCACAGGGGCAAGCATGATTGCGGCGGCGAAGATGCGGTGCATGTCGGGCGCTCCGTTCCGTTGCGTGTCCCGTCCTTAGATAAAGGCCGTTTCAGAACAGGAAATAGCGCTGCGCCATCGGAAGCACCGCCGACGGCTCGCAGGTCAGGAGCTCGCCGTCGGCGCGCACCTCGTAGGTTTCGGGGTCCACCTCGATATGCGGCGTCCTGTCGTTGAGGATCATGGAGGCCTTGGAGATGCCGCCGCGCGTGTTTTGCACCGGCAGGAAGGCGCGCTCGCAGCCGAGCCGCTCCACGATGCCGTCGTCCAGCGCCGCCTGCGACACGAAATGCGCGGTGGACGCACCGACCGCCTTTCCGAAAGCGCCGAACATCGGGCGGTAATGCATAGGCTGCGGCGTCGGAATGGAGGCGTTCGGGTCTCCCATCGGGGCGGCCGCGATGGTGCCGCCCAGAAGCACCATCTCGGGCTTCACGCCGAAGAAGGCCGGGTTCCACAAGACGAGGTCGGCCCGCTTGCCAACCTCTATCGAGCCGATCTCGCGCGACAGGCCATGCGCGATGGCGGGGTTGATCGTGTATTTGGCGATATAGCGGCGGACGCGGAAATTGTCGTTATCGCCGGTCTCCTCGGCCAGCGCGCCGCGCTGGCCCTTCATCTTGTCGGCGGTCTGCCATGTGCGGATGATGACTTCGCCCACGCGGCCCATGGCCTGGCTGTCCGACGAGATGATCGAGAAGGCGCCGATATCGTGCAGGATATCCTCCGCCGCGATCGTCTCCTTGCGGATGCGGCTTTCCGCGAAGGCGATGTCCTCCGGAATGGACGGGTCCAGATGATGGCACACCATCAGCATGTCGAGATGCTCTTCCAGCGTGTTTACCGTGTAGGGCCGCGTTGGGTTGGTGGAGCCGGGCAGCACGTTGGGCAGGCCGCAGACCTTGATGATGTCCGGCGCATGGCCGCCGCCCGCCCCTTCCGTGTGGAAGGCGTGGATGGTGCGACCCCGGAAGGCGTCGACCGTGTTTTCCACGAAGCCGCTTTCGTTCAGCGTGTCTGTATGGATCATCACCTGCACGTCGAAGGCGTCGGCTACCGAAAGGCAGCAGTCGATGGCGGCGGGCGTGGTGCCCCAGTCCTCGTGGAGCTTCAGCGCACCGGCCCCGGCGCGCACCATCTCTTCCAGCGCCGCGGGGCGCGAGGCGTTGCCCTTGCCGGACAGGACGAAGTTCATCGGAAAGGCATCCAGCGCCTGCAGCATGCGGGCCATATGCCACGGGCCAGGCGTGCAGGTGGTTGCCAGCGTGCCGTGCGCCGGGCCCGTTCCGCCGCCGATCATGCAGGTGACGCCCGAGTAGAGCGCCTCGTCGATCTGCTGCGGCGCGATGAAGTGGATATGCGCGTCGATACCGCCCGCCGTCACGATCTTGCCTTCGCCGGCTATCGCCTCCGTGCCGGGGCCGACGATTATGGTGACGCCGGGCTGCGTGTCGGGGTTGCCGGCCTTTCCGATGGCGGCGATGCGCCCGTCCCGAAGGCCGATATCGGCCTTGTAGATGCCGGTGTGATCGACGATCAGCGCGTTGGTGATGACCGTGTCGACCGCGCCTTCGGCACGCGAGGCCTGCGACTGGCCCATGCCGTCGCGGATTACCTTGCCGCCGCCGAACTTCACCTCTTCGCCATAGATGGTATGGTCGGACTCGACCTCGACGATCAGGCCGGTATCGGCCAGCCGCACTTTATCACCGGTGGTCGGGCCATACATGGAGGCATAGGTTGACCGGTCTATCCTGGCTGGCATCGCAAGTCTCCGGGCATCGATGGGCGGCGTACGAGTCGCCACCTCGGAATGCCTGAGTTTTAAGCTGATCCCGCCTCTGTTCGCAATGCGTGCAGCGTCGATGAAAGGGAGATTCCCATGGCTACCCCGAAGGGCCTTGTTCTGGCCGGGCTGACCGCGCTCGCGGCGACGCTTTCGACAGAGGCCGTCGCGCAGCCCTACGAGCCCGGACCGCTCGGCCGGGTCCCGGGCTCTTCCGTATCCGGCATGCGGATCGACGGCGCGCCGCGCGTCCGGCGCAATGTCGATATTCCACGCGCCAAGGTTTACGGGGATACGGTGGAAGAGCGCGCCTATGGCCGGGAGTTCGACGACAGCTATTTGCGCCCCAAGGTCGTGCAGCCACGCGCCGCCCCACCGGTGGAATTGCGTGCGACGGAAGGCCGCTCGGATCTGAACACCATCAATTCCGGCGTGTTCTCGCGGTCGGACCCCGGCGTCATCAGCCGCAGCGGCGTGACCCGCCCGCAGTTGAAGCCGCCCCGGGTGAAAGATCGGGCCCGTATCGTCGAATGAGGCTTCTCAACCGTGCGGAACCGCTGCATTCTCCTGGCAGTTGAAGCTGCACAACCGTCGCTATCCAGGATGAACGAAATGACCATAGCCAGAGTTTCGATTGCCGCCATGCTCGCGCTCGGCCTGGGCGTCCCGGCCATGGCGCAGGATCTTGGCGGCGCAGGCGCGGGCGGCGGCTCCAGCCTCGGCGGCGCGGGCGTATCGGTGGGCGGCACGTCCGGCGGCGTCGGCGCCGGGCCGGACCCGGCAGCATCTGCCGGCTCGTCCAGCATCAACAGCCTCAATGTGGACGACGCGGCCCGCACGGGCGATTTCGGTGCAGCGACGACCATCGGCGGCACTTATGGCGGCACGGATGATTTCCAGTCGCTTGCCCGTACGGGCCCTTCGCGTCTTTACGACATTCCGCGCCCGCATGTCGGCGTGCAGCTGGAGCAGATCCGCTCCGCGCTGCGCATGTGGCCCAGCGCAACGCCGAAGCCCGACGGTTCCTGATGACCTAGAGCGCGCCCATCACCCGCGCATTGAAACCATAGACCGTGCGGCTGCCGGACAATGGAACCAGCGTCACGTCGCGCCCCTGCCCCGGCTCGAAGCGAACGGCCGTACCGGCCGCAATGTCGAGGCGCATGCCGTGTGCGGCTTGCCTGTCGAAAGCCAGGGCCGGGTTCGTCTCGGCGAAATGGTAATGCGAGCCGACCTGAACCGGCCGGTCGCCCGTATTGTCGACGCGCAGCGTAATCGCCGCCGCACCGGCGTTGAGGACGATCTCGCCCGGCTTCACGATCACTTCACCCGGAATCATGCAGACCTCGCCCATTGATGGTCGGTCGATCATAACGACGCCCGTTGGCGGCGCAACTCTTTGACGCGCCATCCGTTAACCATACGCATCTTGAATGCCGCCTTTCACGATCGCATATACAGACAAGTTCACGCGGCAAGCGTATTGAAGACCGCGTCACCGGATGGTGGGAACGGAAACCATGAAATCGCTGATCGCCCTCGCCGGAGGGCTTACCCTCGTGGCCCTCTCGTCCGGCGCTGCCGGAACGGGCGCTTCCGACGTAACCCGTGTCGTCACCATCGGCGATCGCACGGGACCCGCCTTCTATTCCGCCATCGAAGGCCGCTATCGCTTCGTCGAGAAGGATGGCGGCATGGTTGCCGACCTGCCCCGCTGAAGGCTCAGCGTATCGGCTCGTGTACGGTCACGAGCTTGGTTCCGTCGGGGAAAGTCGCCTCCACCTGAATATCGTGGATCATCTCGGCGATCCCGTCCATGACCTGGTCCCGCGTCAGCACCGACGCGCCGGCCGCCATCAGATCGGCGACGCTGCGCCCATCGCGCGCGCCTTCCACGACGTAATCGGTGATCAGCGCGATGGCTTCCGGGTGGTTCAGCTTCACGCCGCGTTCGAGCCGCCTGCGCGCCACCATCGCGGCCATGGAAACCAGGAGCTTGTCCTTCTCGCGGGGGGTCAGGTTCATCGATCTACCTTCGGGATTTCAAGTTCAACTCGACCATAGGCGCGGCAATGGCGCGTCGGCCAGCACTTCCAGCACCGGGATCAACGTTTTCCGCAATCGATAACCATCCTCGGCCACGATGCGCACCGCCAGCAGCCCCTCGAAGACGCTTGCGCCGCCCGCCCGTGGCGGCAGCCTTTCGCGCACCGCGCCAAGGCGCATCGATGCGTCCGGCAGTTGCGCGACGATCGTCGCGAAGGCGCGCGCGCCATCCAGCGTCGCGGCCTGCCGGCCAAGCTCGCCGATCGCGCCGGAAAGCCGCGCCTCTTCGGCATGGAGCAACCGGCCGCCGCGCCGTATGCGCCAACGCTCGTGCAGCAGCCCGGACGCGACGGTCTCGCCCATGGCCGCCCGGCCTAGCACCACGCTCTCGCACAGCAGGAACGTCGCACTGGAAGCGGCGTCCAGCGTCAGGCTGCGGCGCAGCTCTGCGGCATCGTAGAGGATCGTCTCCTGCGGCAGCCAGAACAGCCGCGCGCCCGCGCCCGCCATCAGCTTGACGTCCAGCTGCGCCGGGCCGCCCAGTGCGCGATAGACGCGTTCCGCCGCCTGGGTCGTCACCGTCAGCGCCGCCCCGTCGGCAACCGTCATGCCGACATCCAGACGGTCTCCACCCGCCATTCCGCCGGCCGTGTTGACCAGCACAGCCTCTGCCGAAGGCAGGCGCGGAAAACGCAGCTTGAGGCAACCCTCCTGGTACAGGTCGGCGATGCGCGTGCGGCCCGCCTGCAGGTGCACCCGCAGCGACGCCGCGCCGCGTGCCCGCTGCAAGGTGGGCATGCCGTCAGACGGTAAGGTGCCTGCGCACGGAAGGGTCATCCAGATCCTCGCCAACTCCGTCGAACACGATCTGCCCGCGATCCATGATGTAGACCTTGTCGGCCAGGTCGCGGCAGAAATCGAGATACTGTTCCACCAGCAATATGGCCAGTCCCGCCTCGTCCTTCAGGAAGCGGATGGCCCGCCCGATATCCTTGATGATGGACGGCTGGATGCCTTCGGTCGGCTCGTCCAGCACCAGCAGGCGCGGCCGGGTGACGAGCGCCCGCCCGATGGCAAGCTGCTGCTGCTGGCCGCCCGACAGGTCGCCGCCCCGCCGGCCCAGCATGCTCTTCAGCACGGGAAACAGCTCGAAGACATGGTCGGGTATACTCATGTCGGCGCGCTTGAGCGGCGCGTATCCGGTCATCAGGTTTTCCCGCACCGTCAGCAGCGGAAAAATCTCGCGCCCCTGCGGCACGAAGCCGATGCCGCGTCGGGCGCGGCGGTAGGGCGCTTCGCCGGCGATCGCCGCCCCGTCGAATTGGATGGCGCCGCGCCGTATGGACTGCTGGCCCACGATGGCGCGCATCAGGCTGGTCTTTCCGACGCCGTTGCGCCCGAGGACGCAGGTGATCTGCCCTTGGCCCGCTGTCAGGGAGACGCCGCGCAGGGCCTGCGCCGCGCCGTAATAGAGGTCGATATCGTCGACTTTCAGCATCTCGTCAGCGCCCCAGATAGACTTCGATGACGCGCGGATCGGCGGAAACCGCATCGAGCGTGCCTTCCGCCAGTACATGGCCCTCGTGCAGGCACGTTACTTTCACTCCCAGCTCCCGCACGAAATGCATGTCGTGCTCCACCACCACGACGGACCGCGTCTCGGCGATCTCGCGCAACAGGCGGGCGGTTTCTTCCGTTTCGGCGTCGGTCATGCCGGCCACCGGCTCGTCGATCAGCAGCAGCTCGGGATCCTGCGCCAGCAGCATGCCGATCTCCAGCCACTGCTTCTGCCCGTGGCTGAGGTCCGCCGCCATGAGGCCGCGCCGCGCCGTCAGCCGCGTGACGTCCAGGATGGCGGCGATGCGCTTCGACTCCGTGGCATAGGCGTTGAAGAACAAGGTTCCGAACACGCCGCGCGTGCCGGCCATTGCGAGGCTCAGATTGTCGGTGACGGTGAGGTTCTCGAACACGGTGGGTTTCTGGAACTTGCGGCCGATGCCGAGAATGGCGATCTCCGCCTCGTCGTGGCGCGTCAGGTCGACGGTGCCGCGAAAGAAGACTTCGCCGCTGTCGGGGCGGGTCTTGCCGGTGATGATGTCCATCATCGTCGTCTTGCCCGCACCGTTGGGGCCGATGATGGCCCGCATCTCTCCCTTGCCGACGACCAGCGACAGGGCATTGATGGCCTTGAAGCCGTCGAAGCTCTTGGAGACGTTGTCGAGGTAGAGGAGCGAGCCGCCCTTGTCGGGCTGGCTCGGCATGCCGATGATCTGCGTGCTCATGTCCGCCTACTCCGCCGCGCTTTCCGCGATGACGCCCTTTTCCGCCCGCATCGCGCGCCGGCGCTCCGACAGCGCGGTCCAGCCGTGCTGGGCCGTGCCGACGATGCCGCGCGGCAGGAGGATGGTGACGGCGATGAACATGCCGCCGAGGGCGAAGAGCCACAGGCCCGGCGCAACCCCCGTCAGCCAGCTTTTCGCGGCGTTGACGACGAGGCCGCCGAGCGCCGCTCCCCACAGGGTTCCCCGTCCGCCGACGGCGACCCAGATGACCGCCTCGATGGAGTTGGCCGGAGCAAACTCGCTGGGGTTGATGATGCCGGTCTGCGGCACGTAGAGCGCGCCCGCCACGCCGGCCAGGATGGCCGATACGGTGAAGACGAACAGCTTGAACCGCTCCACCCGGTAGCCGAGGAAGCGCGTGCGGCTTTCCGCGTCGCGGATCGCCACCAGCACGATGCCGAGCTTGGAGGTGACGATGCCGCGCGCCACGAGGAAGGCGGCGGCCAGCATCAGTGCGGTGATGGAAAACAGCGCGATGCGCGTTTCCCGGGCACGCAGATCGAAGCCGAGAATATCCCGGAAGTCTGTAAGGCCGTTATTGCCGCCGAAGCCCATTTCGTTTCGGAAGAAGGCCAGCATCAGCGCGAAGGTCAGCGCCTGCGTGATGATCGACAGGTAGACGCCGGTGACGCGCGAGCGGAAGGCCAGCCAGCCGAAGCCGAAGGCGAGCAGGCCCGGCACCAGCACCACCATCAGCATGGCGAAGCCGAAATTGCCCATGCCCCACCAGTACCATGGCAGCTCCGTCCAGTTCAGGAACACCATGAAGTCGGGCAGGTCCGGGTTGCCGTAGACCCCGCGCGCCCCGATCTGCCGCATCAGATACATGCCCATGGCATAGCCGCCGAGCGCGAAGAAGGCGCCATGGCCGAGCGACAGGATGCCGCAATAGCCCCAGACGAGGTCCAGCGCCAGCGCCAGCATGGCGAAGGCCAGCCAACGGCCCAGAAGCACCACCCAGGTGGTGGGCAGCGAGGCCGGTGAATCCGGCCCGAAGACGATGTTGGCCAGCGGCACGTAGACCGCGATGGACAGGAGCACGGCAATGAAGACGAAGCCGCCCGGCCCGCCGAAGAGACGTTTGGCGATCATGCTTCCACCGCCCTTCCCTTCTGCGCGAAGAGACCGCGCGGCCGCTTCTGGATGAAGAGGATCACGAGCACCAGGATGAAGATCTTGGCCAGCACGGCGCCGGCATAGGGCTCGAGGAACTTGTTGACGACGCCCAGCGACATCGCGGCCGTCAGCGTGCCCCAGAGCGAGCCGACGCCGCCGAAGACGACGACGAGGAAGGAATCGATGATGTAGCTCTGCCCGAGATTGGGGCTCACATTGTCGATCTGGCTGAGCGCCACGCCCGCGACGCCGGCGATGCCCGAGCCGAGGCCGAAGGTCATCGCGTCGACCCACGGCGTCCGAATGCCCATGGCCGCCGCCATGCGCCGGTTCTGCGTCACGGCGCGGATGGACAGGCCGAAGCGCGTGGCCTTCAGGAGCAGCATCAGGCCGGCCAGAACCGCCATGGCGAACAGGATGATGACGAGGCGGTTGACGGTCAGGCTTGCGCCGAACACGTCGATGGTGCCCGACATCCAGGATGGCGAGGAGACCTCGCGGTTGGACGCGCCGAACAATGTGCGCACGCCCTGCTGCAGGATCAGGCTGACGCCCCATGTGGCCAGCAGCGTTTCCAGCGGCCGGCCGTACAGGAAGCGGATGACGCCGCGCTCGATGGCGACGCCGACGAGGCCGGCCACGACGAAGGCGGCAGGCAAGGCGAACAGCAGCGACAGGTCGAACAGGCCCGGCGCATGGTCGCGCAGGATTTGCTGCACCATGAAGGTCGTGTAGGCGCCCAGCATCACCATCTCGCCATGCGCCATGTTGATGACGCCCATGACGCCGAAGGTGACGGCAAGCCCGATGGCGGCCAGAAGCAGCACGGAGCCGAGCGACAGGCCGAAGAAGACGTTCTGGGCGATATCGATCAGCGCCAGCCGGCCCTGCACCGCCTCCAATGCGCTGCCGGCAGCTTCCGCAAGCGGCCCCTCGCCTTCCACCAGCGGCGTCAGGATCACCAGCGCGTCGCGATCGCCGCGCGCGCCGATGATCTCCACCGCCTCGATCTTTTCGGCCTCGGGCCGGTCCGAGTTGAGGATGGCGCCGGCACGCGCCTGCCGCATCAGGGCGGCGATGCCGGCGTCCGGTTCGGCCGCGATGGCGGCGTCCAGCGCCTCGATCGCTTCCGGATCGCGGGCGGAAAAGATGGCGTTGGCGGCGGCGCGGCGCTGGCCGGCGTCCGCGCTCTGCAGCGTCAGGGAGCCCATGGCCGCCCGCACGGCGCGCCGTATGCGGTTGTTGACGCGGATCGCCTCCACGGCGCTGCGCGGCGCCTGTCCGGCGGCCGCGCCCGTCAACGGATCTTCGAGGTCATAGGCATTGCCGTCGCGCGTTCCGATGAAGACGGCGCCGTCGGCCTTGCGCGAGACGAGGTTGCCCGCTTCCAGCTCTTCCAGCACGCGGGCGGCTTCCGGCCGTCCGGTCGCGGCGAGCGCGCCGATCGCCTCTTCGGTCTGGTTGTAATTGCCCTGGCCGAGCGCGTTCACGAGCGCGCCGAGATCGTCCTGCGCAAGCGCGGGGCTCGGCAGGCACAGGCAGGCCAGCCATAGAAACGTGGTTGCGATGATGGTGCGGAGCATCTTGTCCCGTTTGCCCTGGCAAGAGGCGCGCCGGAGCCTGGCCCGGCGCGCCGCATGGTGGAGAGGTGGCTTCCGTCAGGCGCCCTTACTGGGCGGCTGCCTGCTCGCCCTGGCCGCCGCACTTGCCGGTGACGACGTTGAAATTACCGCAGGACATGGGCTTGCGCCAATCGGAGATCAGGTCCTTGGAGCCTTCGAGATAGGGGGACCATTCCTGCGCCACGACCAGGCCGGGCGTTTCGAACACGGTCTGGAACTGGCCGTCGTCCTGGATCTCGCCGATCAGCACCGGCTTGGTGATGTGGTGGTTCGGCATCATGCTGGAGTAGCCGCCCGACAGGTTCGGCACCGAGACGCCGACCATCGCATCGATGACGGCATCCGGATCGGTCGTCCCGGCCTTCTCGACGGCCTTAACCCACATGTTGAAGCCGATGTAATGGGCTTCCATCGGATCGTTGGTGACGCGGTCCTCGTTGCCGATGAACGCGTGCCAGCTCTTGATGAACTCTTCGTTCTCGGGCGTATCGACGCTCATGAAGTAGTTCCAGGCCGCCAGATGGCCGACCAGCGGCGCGGTGTCGATGCCGGCCAGCTCTTCCTCGCCGACCGAAAACGCCACGACCGGGATGTCCTCGGCCTTGACGCCCTGGTTGGCCAGCTCACGGTAGAAGGGCACGTTGGCGTCGCCGTTGATGGTGGAAACGACGGCGGTCCGCTTGCCGGCGCTGCCGAACGCCTTGATCTCGGACACGATCGACTGCCAGTCGGACTGGCCGAAGGGCGTGTAGTTGATCATGATGTCTTCCTGGGCGACGCCGAGCTGGTCCTTCAGGTAGGTTTCCAGGATGCGGTTCGTCGTGCGCGGATAGACATAGTCGGTGCCGGCAAGCACCCAGCGCTCGACACCTTCTTCCTGCGCCAGGTAGTCGACGGCCGGAATGGCCTGCTGGTTGGGGGCGGCGCCCGTGTAGAAGATGTTGCGGGAGGATTCCTCGCCCTCGTACTGGACGGGGTAGAACAGGATGCCGTTCAACTCCTCGAAGACCGGCAGCGCCGACTTGCGCGACACCGACGTCCACGCGCCGAAGACGGCCGCGACCTTGTCCTGCGTCAGGAGCTGGCGCGACAGTTCCGCAAAGCGCGGCCAGTCGGATGCCGGATCGACCACCACCGCCTCGAGCGGCCGTCCGAGAAGGCCGCCCTTCTTGTTCTGCTCGTCGATGAGCATGAGCATCGCGTCTTTCAACGTGGTCTCGGAAATGGCCATCGTGCCGGACAGCGAATGCAGCACGCCGACCTTGATCGGCTCGCCCTGCGGCGCGGCGGCGTCCTGCGCAAAGGCCCCCGTCAGGCTTGTCGCCGAAATCATGGTGGCGCCGAGCGCCCCCCGCACCCATTGCATAGCTGAAGTCATCCCCATCTCCATTTCGTCGACCGCGACATGCGGTTGCCGACGGAGAGGTGTGCAAGCCTCATGCCAACTTGCGACAGCCCGCCTGCGACGGGTGGCGCGCCATGAAACGAAAGCCTATTTTTTCCGCAACGCGACAGGCATGCGTCAAAAGCGGTAACGCGCGCTCACAACTGCAGGTCACTGATTAGGCACTCTGCCTACGCAATGCGCCCGATGCCTCCACTGATCATGCAATGGGCAACAGGATTTCGCCTTTACCGATGGTCGTCATGTCGCCTGCAAGTCTGCGCAGCGAGGAGGGCAAGGCCGGCATGTCCGGCACGAGACGGCTGAGAAGGCGGAGAAACAGGATCTCGGCGACGCCGTTGTCGACGAAGCTTGCCGGCACGGATGCCGGCGCGGCCGCAAGGACGATCGTGCCGCGCCGCATCAATTGTCCGACCCCGGCTCCGCAGGCGCCTCCGACGACGAGCGTGCCGGCGATCATCCGCGATCCGGCATAAGCAGCCGCGCTTCCGGCAACGATGATCGTGCCGCGCCGCATTCTGTCTCCGGCGCGCGCGCCTGCATCGCCCCTGACGACGATCTGCCCCCCGCGCATTCCGGCCATTTCGCCGGGCATCGGCCCGCCCAGACGGTCGCCGGCGTCGCCGCCGATGCGGATGCTGCCCCCGGCCATGCCGGAGCCCGCCAGCGGCCCCGCCCCGCCCTCGATATCGAGATGTCCTCCCGTCATGCCGCGGCCGGCCAGTTGTCCGACATCGCCGACGACACGGATCGTACCGGCCTCCAGCCCCTGGCCCAGCCCGTCCAGTCGCGGCGAGCCGCCCTCGATCACTAGGGCGGCTTCATCGCCGATTCGGATGTCGAACAGATCGCCCAGCAACGGCCCGCCCCGCGCCATGCCGATGGGCAAACCGGCGATCTCCGCCGGCGTCGAAGCGGCGAAAGCCGATGGGTCGATGCCGGACATGTCCAGCCGTTCACAAGGCGATGCACGCAGGGACAGGACGGACGCGGTCATGGCAGGAGATCCAGGAGGCGGAAGTGATGGGGGCCGAGCTTGCCGCCGTAATTGCCGGCCGAGATACGCATGGCGCCCCGTTCCGGCCCAAGGGCGACGGCAGCGGCCAGCCCCGCCCGCATAGCCGCCGCGACGTGGTCGAAGCTCAGTCCGTCGATGACGATTTCCAGCACCGAGCCGATCTCCGGCGACAGGGCGCTGTCGACCGTGCCTTTCAGCGTCGGGCAGTAGGCATCGTTGGTGGAGGCCATCATGCCCTTGTACTTGCCGCCGATCTTGGAGCCGGAGCGCACGATGCCGCCGGGAAACGGCATGATGCAGCCGTCGATGGCGGCGATGGCGTCGCGCGCCGCCTCCGCCGCGGCCAACGCGCGTGCGGCGTCGGAGGCCAGCAGCAGAAGATTGCCGCCGCCCACGGCCTCTTTCGTCAATCCGGTGGAGGCTTCGCACAGGAACTCGCCTTCCATCACCGGCAGCCGCCAGAAATGGCGCGCGCCGATACGCTTGGAGATCTGCCAGCCATCGGCGAAGTAACGGATCGCATCGCCCAGCGGCAGCCGCGCCTCGCCCTCCAGCCCGGCATAGCAGGCGGAAGAAGGGCTGGTCAGGATGCACTGTCCGAGCCGTGTGGCGAGTTGTTTCCCGAGCCCTGCGGTATCCATCGCGAAAATCAGGATACGCACGCCCGGCCGCCCGTCCGGCGTGTCTTGCGGTGCCAGGACGGCATCGATGGCGGCCTCGCAGCCGCAGGCGATGACCGACGTGGCAAAACCCGTAAAGGAACGCGCTGCCTCGATGGCCCACGCTTCGTCGACCGCCGTCACCACGAGGGCGGTGCCGCGCATGGGGAAGGCCTCGGCGAACGTGTCGTCGACGGTGACGCCGTTGACGAGGCGCGCGCTCATCGCACGACCTCCAGCACGCCGCCGCCCAGCGCGCCGTCTTCCACCTCGAACCAGCGCAGCGGCAAGCCGTATTTCTGGTCGTAGAAGGTCTCCAGCCGACGCACCATCGCGCGGTCGCGGGGGCGCGACAACGCCATCGTATGCCCGGCGGGCGTGGCGGTGACCTGCCCGCCGCGCACAACGGGCACGCCATCCTTCAGCACATGCTCGGCTGCGCCGAACATCGCGGCGACATCCGCGCCCGGACGAAAGACCGAGATATCTGCCCGTGCGCCGGGGGCCAGCGTGCCCCGGTCCGGCAGGCCCAGCAGCCGTGCCGGGGCGGCGCGCGTCATGATGGCGATCTCCGTCAGCGTGTACTCGCGCGAGAGTTCCGCCAGCGCGCTGTGCTTGCGTACGCCCGGCGGCAGAGCATCGAGCCACTCGGCGCGCAAGTCGCGGCTCATCAGCAGCGCGAAGAGATCCGGATAGGTGGTGAAGGGAGCCCCGTTCGGATGGTCGGTGGTGAAGAAGACCCGCCACGGATCCTCGATCAGCAGGAAGAGCTCCAGCCCGATCGCCCACTGCATGGCGTTGTAGTAATCGGTCTGGCGATAGTTCATCGGCACGACGCCGCCGCCATTGGCGTCGCCGTCCACGATGGCCGACTTGCGCGGGCGGGCCAGCGGCCGCCCGGCGAACTGGCGCAATTCGTCGGACGAGATGGTGACGGTCTGGCCGAACATCACCTGGCCGATATCCACGGTCAGCTCGGGCCGGGTGTTGACGAGGTCGGCCAGCCGCCGCGCCTGCGACGAGAAGCCACGGCGGCCATCGGTGCCGTAGCCGTAGAACTGGATATGGGCCAGGTGCATCGGAACGCCCTCGGCGGCAAGCATCGTGGCCTCGGCAGCGGCCTGTCCCTCGCCCGGCACTCCCAGATTGTTGCAGTGGACGTGCAGCGGATGCGCGATGCCGAGCCGTCCTACGCTGTCATGCAGTGCCTTTACGATACGCCGCGACGAAAGCCCGTATCCCGGCACCTCGTCGTCGAAACCGAAGCTGCGGACATCGGCCTTGAAGGCCGCCGATCCGCCGGCATTGATGCATTTGACGCCGAGGGCGCCGGCCGCGGAAACCTGCCACGCGACATAATCGTCGATCTCCGCCTCGCCCGCGCCGTCCCGCAGGCGCGACAGCAGGAAATCGTCATTGCCCAGAACCACCAGCGCCGCACGATCGATGATCGGGATATCCGCCAGTTCCAGATGGGTATGCAGGGCGCCCGATGGGCCCATGGCGGGCTCGACCACCATGGTGAAGCCCATCCGGGCGTAGCGCGTCCCCGTTTCCCAGGTGGTCCAGCCCACCTGCGACAAGGCCGTTGCGGCGGGACGCCGCGCATGCGCCGGATGAAACTCGGGCAGGAGCAGCCGCGCGGTATTCACCAGCCCGCCGGCGATGTGGGAATGGATATCGATGCCGCCGGCCATCACCACGAGGCCCGTGCAGTCGATCACTTCGTCGGGGCCGGACGCCCCCTCCACGATCCGGCCCTCCGTCACGACGACATCCCCGACCGCATCGCGCCCGGCCGCCGGATCCAGGATGCGGCCGCCTTTCAACAGGATCGTCATGGCCGCTCCTCCGCCGAATGCCGATGCCGCACCGCCTGTTCCAGAGCGCGCAGAGCCTCAGGGATCGCCATCGCGCCAGGTTCTCCACCAGTGGCGGACCGGCCGAAACCGCCGAGTTGCGGGCGAAAATAGACGGGCTGTCCGGGAATGGCGGCGCGGATCACGATGTCGGCGGCATCTGTCCGAAATGCGGGCCCGACCGCGATATGGCTGCCGTCGATGACCTCCGCCGTCTCGGAGACGGCCAGGACGAGGTCGCACTCTTTCTGCGCGATCATGCGAATGCCGTCGAACGCATAGGGGTCGTGCCGCGGCGCTCCGCCCGCATAGGACACGCGCAGGGGAAAGCCGGTGATGGACGTGGACAGGAGCGCCGCGCCATAGGCGCCATCGTCCGGCAGAAGCGGCAGGGCCGTAAAACGGCGGCCGGTATTCAAGTCGTCGATCAGGCCGGCGGCCATCTCGTTGCCGATCGCGCAGGTGGCGGCCGCCGACCAGACGATCGCACCGAACCGGGCGCCCTGCACGAAGGCAAGAAGCCGCGCAACATCGGCCTCGCCCATCGGGCCGGCGCCGTGGCGATGTCCCTTGACACCGGCGCGCAGGATGGCCAGCGCCTCGGTCAGCCGGTCCGGCGGACAGGCCGCGAATTCCGGCCGGAGCGACGCCGGGATGACGCAAGGGGCGCTGGCCGGTCCCAGCCAGAACAAGCGCCGCGGCCCCTCCTGCGGTGTGGGCAGGTCCGGGCCGGCCTGTCCCAGGTCGTCGAGAAAGCCGGGGTGGAGCCTCGCGGCATCGGCGCCGACCACCAGGATACGGTCGGCGCGGCGTCGCACTTCGGGCGACAGGCCCATGACCAGGCCGTGATCGCGATAGGCAGACAGGAAGGGGTAGATGCCGCCGGAGCCGGCGTGGTCGATGACGCCGCCGCAGGCGCGGGCGAGCCGATGCGCAGAGCGAACGGCGTTGGCGTCCGCGTCCAGCCCGGTCACCAAAGCGCATCTGGCACGGACAAGGGCCAGGGCCGCCATGTCGATGGCTTGTTCGAGGGCGACCTCGCCCCCTGCAACGAATGCACTGCCCAACTTGATCGCTTTCTGGCGCCCCGAAACGATTTCTAGTCGAGGCTGCCATCGAGGTGAAGCGCAAAATGGTGCTGCAATGCGCAATGACGGCGATCGCGACTTGTCTTGGCGGTTGCGATCTTTTGACTCATAATACTCGTGGGCACGCGATGGCAGGGGGATTCGTGAAAACGGACGTCGTCCGCGTCTTGGCTCCGGCGCGCCTACATCTCGGCTTTCTCGACATGAATGGCAGCCTCGGCCGCACATTCGGCGGCATCGGGCTCGGCATTGCCGAACCCTGGACCTCTCTGACCCTGTGCCATGCCACCGGCGGGGCCGACAGGGTGACCGGGCTGGAGGGTCGGCGGGCCGCACGCTACCTGGAGGCGATCTCCCGGCACCTTGCGCTTCCGGGCCCCTTCTCGCTGCATGTTTCCAAGGCCATTCCCTCGCATTCGGGGCTTGGCTCGGGAACCCAGCTTGCGCTGTCCGTCGCGGCGGCCCTGCGCCATCTGGAAGGGCTGCCGTTGGACCCGGAGGGCGATGCGGCGCGTCTGGGCCGGGGCCTGCGCTCCGGTCTCGGAGCCGGCCTCTTCCGCCGCGGCGGCCTGATGGTGGATGGCGGCAAGGGCAGCCGCGACAGGCCCCCGCCCATCGTGTCATGCCTGCAATTCCCGTCCGAATGGCGCGTGCTGCTGGTTATGGACAGGAAGGGCGAAGGCATCCACGGTGCAGCCGAGGCCGAGGCGTTCCGGCGCCTCCCGCCCTTTCCCGAGGGCGATGCGGCGCGCATCTGCCGGCTCACCCTGATGCAGATGCTGCCCTGCGTCGCGGAACGCGACATCCAGGGGTTCGGCGCTGCGGTCCACGAAATCCAGCGCATGGTCGGCGCGCACTTCGCTCCGGCGCAGGGGGGCGTATTCACCAGCCCGCGCGTCGGCGCAGCCATGGCTGCCCTGGACGCCATGGGCGCTCACGGAACCGGACAGAGCTCCTGGGGGCCCACCGGCTTTGCCTTCGCCGACAGCGAGGACGCCGCGCAGAATCTCCGGCGCGGCCTTGTCGGCAAGGGTCTTGCCGATGGTCTCGACATACGCGTCGTCGCGGCGCGCGGCGGCGGGGCGGTCGTCGAGACCGTCCCGCATCGGCTGGACGGCATGGAACATGACAGGATGGAGGGAGCCCGATGAGCGAAGCGAAGATTCTTCACATGCTGACACCGCACAAGCATGTCAGCCCTTTCGACGTGAACATGGCAAGCGATGCGGGCTTCGGCGTCGTGATTCCCTATGAGTCGGTCGAGTTGTCGGAAGTGCCGGATCTGGTGCAGGACGCCATGTTCTCGCGTCCGCCGAAATGGGGACGGTCGACGGCGATCTTCTTCGGCGGCGACGATGCGGTGCTGGCCCTGGACATGATGGATGCGGCTCGCCGGGCGATGGTGCCGCCGTTCGGTGTCCATCTCTTCGCCGATCCGGCCGGCTCCTTCACCACGGCCGCCGCCATGGTGGCCTCAGTCGAGGCCGCCTTGAAGGCGGGGCCCGGCAAGACGCTGCGGGAGTGTTCGGTGGCCGTGTTCGGCGCTACGGGCGTCGTCGGCTATTGCGCCGCCGTCATAGCCGCGCTCGAGGGCGCCCGCGTGACCCTTGTCGGCCACAATGGGGTGGAGCGGGTGCGCAGGCGGGCCGAGGAGATGAAGGCGCGCTTCGATATCGACGTCGATGCGGCGGACGGGCCGGACGATGCCGCGAAGGCTGCCATATTGGGCAAGGTCGATGTGGCGCTGGCCGCCGCCAAGGCCGGCGTGCGCGTGCTGGATCGCGGCCTGCTGCAAGGTTCGCATAGCCTGCGTATCGCCGCCGACGTCAACGCCGTTCCGCCCGCCGGCATAGAGGGCATCGACCCATTCGACGACGGCAAGCCCATCGACGGCACGAATGCCGTGGGCATCGGCGCGCTGGCCATCGGCAACATCAAGTACAAGACCGAGTCGGGCCTGTTCGCACGGATGATCGAAAGCGAAACGCCGCTGGCGCTCGACTTCCGCGACGCCTTCGCCTTCGCCCGCTCGCTCAAGGTCGGATAGAGTGGCCAGGGCCTGTCTTCTCGTCGCCGCCTTCTCGGCCCGCCAGATTGCCCGGTCCGCCGTAGCGGCGGGTTACGATGTGCTCGCTGTCGACTTCTTCAACGACAGGGACCTCGCCCCGCTGTGCCTTGCCTGCGAAAGCCTGCCGGGCGGCTATCCGGACGGGTTCTCCGGCCCGGCGCTGATGGGCGCGCTCACGCGTCTTGCCAATGGGCGGCGGCCCCTGGGCTTCGTCTACGGTGCAGGCTTCGAGGACAGGCCCGACCTTCTGGACGAGATCGCACGGTTCTGGCCGGTGCTCGGCAACGAGGCCGCGACCGTGCGCCGCATCAAGGACCCCATCCTGTTTGCCGGAGCCTGCGCCGCCGCGAACGTGCCGCATCCCGAAACGCGCATGACCCCGCCGGCCGACAGGCGCGGCTGGCTGGGCAAGCGGCAGGGTGGTGCGGGCGGTGGGCATGTCGTGCCGGCCGAAAGCCTGGCGGACCCTGCCGGCCATTACTTCCAGCGCGTCGTTCCGGGCGAGCGCCTGTCTCTGGGCTTCGTGGCGCACGGCGTGCAGATCGCCAGCCTCGGCGTCACGCGCCAATGGTGCGACCCGGTTTCGAGCGCGCCCTACCGGTATGGCGGGGCCGTCGGGCCCCTGCCTCTCTCCATCGAGACCAGGCTCGTCGAAGCGGTCGAAGGCGTTCTCGACCGGATCCCGCTGGTCGGCATCGGCAGCGCCGATTTCGTGGTCGACGGTGCGGTGGCAACGCTTCTGGAGATCAACCCGCGGCCCGGCGCCACCCTGGATGTGCACGATACCCCGGAAGACCCGCTGCTGGTCCATCATCTTGCCGCCGTGCACGGCCTTGGCAGCCGGCGGCAGCCGAAGCGACCGGGCATCCGGGCAAGCGGCCTCGCCTGGGCCACGGAGGCCGGCGCCGTGGACGCCGCCTTCGCATGGCCGGACTGGGCGGCCGACCTGCCCGCCGCCGGCGCGCAGGTTGCGGCGGGGGAGCCGCTGTGCACCGTCTGCGTGGAAGACGGGGCCCATGACGGAAGAGAGGTCGACGCCCGCCGTCTGTTCGACGGCCGGCGGACCCATCTTCTCTCTTGCCTGAGGAGGGATGCCGCATGACGAGCGACCATGTTTCCGTCAACCGTGGAGCTTTGCCGCTCGTCGATGTCCTCAAGCGGAACGCCGCCGCGCTACGCGTGGCGGTATCGCAAGGCGGCTCCGGCGAAACGCTCGTCGATGCCGGCGCGCGCACGCCCGGCAGCATCGAGGCGGGCCGCATCATCGCCGAAATCTGCCTGGGTGGCCTCGGCACCGTGCGGCTCGACGCGGGCACCGGGCTTCGCAACCATCCCTTCGGCGTCACCGTGGCCACGTCGCGGCCCGTGCTGGCCTGCCTTGCCAGCCAGTATGCAGGCTGGCAGCTGACGCACGGCGCGGGCAAGGCGGGCTATTTCGCCATGGGCTCCGGCCCGGCCCGGGCACTCGCCCGCCGCGAACCCCTGTTCGAGGATCTCGGCTATCGCGACGACAGCGATGCCGCGACGCTGGTACTGGAGACGTCCAGCGCGCCGCCGGAAGCCCTGGTGCGCCGCCTGTGCGAGGATTGTGGCGTCGAGCCGGCCAACCTGACCTTGATCTATGCCCCGACGCAAAGTCTTGCCGGCACCGTGCAGATCGTGGCCAGGGTGGTGGAAGTGGCGCTGCACAAGGCGCACGAGATGGGCTTCGCCCTTGCCGACATCGTCGAAGGCATCGGCACCGCCCCGCTGCCGCCGCCGCACCCCGACTTCATCACCGCCATGGGACGCACCAACGATGCCGTCATCTATGGAGGGCGCATCCGCCTGCATGTCAAAGGGTCGGCCGTGGAGGCGCGGCGTCTGGCGCAGAACCTGCCCAGCAGCATGTGCAAGGATTACGGCGCGCCCTTCGCGGAGATATTCCGCCGTTTCGACGGCGACTTCTACAAGATAGATCCAACGCTCTTTTCCCCGGCTGAGGTGACCGTCGTGGCGCTCGAGACTGGCGAAACCTTCCGCTCCGGCGGGCTCGACGAACGGCTCGTCGACACGTCCTTCGGCTGAGGCCGCGATGCGCATCGCGCTTCTCTCCGCCGCGCCCGACCGGCATGCGCGGCAACTGGAAGAGGCCTTCGCCGCACTCGGCTGCGACTGCCATCGCTTCGAGACGGCGGAGATCGGCTTCGACACCGGCGCCGCCCACGGCATCGTCATGCCGCGGCTGGGCGAGGCGTTGCCCGATGCCGTCTGCCTGCGCACCATGGCCGGCGGCAGCTTCGAAGCGGTCACCCGGCGGCTCGGCGTCCTGCATGCCCTGTCGGCGCAGGGCATCGTCGTGTCCAACGACGCGCGGGCCGTGGAGCGCTGTACCGACAAGTCGATGACGAGCTTCCTTCTGGCGCGGGCCGGGCTGCCGACCCCGCGCAGCCATGCGGTGGAAACGCGCGCGCAGGCGCTGGCCATCCTGGCCGCAGCGCCCGGGCCGCTTGTGCTGAAACCCCTGTTCGGCGCGCAAGGGAAGGGCATCCGGCTGGTGGAGACGCCGGACGACCTGCCCGAGCCCGGCGATGTCGGCGGCGTGTACTACCTTCAGGAATTCATCGGCCATCGCCGTGCGGGGGCCTGGTGCGACTATCGGATTCTCGTATCGCGGGGCGTGGCGGTGGGCGCCATGATGCGCCGCTCGCCTGCCAGTTGGATCACCAATGTCGCGCAGGGCGCGGAAGCGGTCGGCATCGCGCCGGATCCGGAGCTGGAGCGTCTCGCCATCGCGGCGGCGGATGCGGTGGGAGCGCATTTCTGCGGCGTGGACCTGATGCGCGACGCGCATGGCGCGGCGCAGGTGATCGAGGTCAATTCCATGCCGGCCTGGACGGGGCTGGAACAGGCGACCGGCATCGACTTCGCCGCCATCCGCGCCCGCGACCTGGTTGCCGAGCTCCGCGCCGAAGGCCGGCATCGCGTCCGGACGGCGCGATGAAGACCCCGGACGACATCGCCGCGCTGTTCGTCCGCGCATGCAACGCCGAACTGGCCGCACTGAAACCCGGCAACGTGCATCGCTTCGAGGCGGGGCACGGCATGACGGTCGCCGATTTCGAGACGAGCGCCGATGTCTCCGCCCCGGCGATCTGCGCGCCCGGCGCCGGCGTCGGCGCGCGGATTCTGGCGGCGGTCTCGGCCACGCGCGGGGCCGTCGGCCAGAACACCAATCTCGGCATCCTGCTTCTCTGCGCGCCCCTGGCAAAGGCGGCCGAACGGCCCGGCGCATCGCTGCGCGGCAGCCTTGATGCCGTCCTTGCGGACCTGCGTCCGCAGGATGCGGAGGATGCCTTCCGGGCCATCGCGCTGGCCGCGCCCGGCGGACTCGGCACGGCGCCGGAGGCGGACGTCCGCCGGCCGCCGCCGGTCGGCCTGCGCGACGCCATGCGCCTTGCCGCGGACCGGGACCTCATCGCCCGGCAATATGCCAACGGCTATGCCGAGATCTTCGCTATCGGCGTCCCGCTTGCGGCGGGCCGTCCGATGGACAGGGCGGCGCAGGACGTCTTCCTGGCCTTCGCCGCGACGGTGCCCGACAGCCATGTCGCACGGAAGTTCGGCAGCGAGGCGGCGATCGGCCTGATGCATCGCTTCCGCGCCCTTGTCGGCGCCCCACGCGAGGCGTTGGCGGCCTTCGATGGCGCGCTGAAGGCCGAGGGGCTGAACCCCGGCACCAGCGCGGACATGACGGTCGCGTCGCTGTTTGCCGCCGCGCTGGACGAAAAAACGTCCGAGCCGGGCGGAACCCGCCTTGCCGGCCATGGAAAGGATTGACGGGGCCGCAACTGGAGGTCAGTCTCTTGCCAACTGTCTGGCTAACCGGTCCCCCACGGACGTTGAGAACAAGGGCAGTCAGGACCAGGCCGGAGGAGGGTCGGGTTTGCGGGGGAAATTCGTGGGCCGCGAGGGGCGTGTTTCCATTCCGCACGACTGTTCCACCGGTGGTCCGGCATCGCGCCGGCGCCAAGCCGGATCGTGGACAACCAGGGAGAGACATTGACCATGGCGAAGATCAACAAGGTTCTGGTCGGCGAGTCGCTTGTCGGCGAGGGCAACGAGGTCGCGCATATCGACCTCATCATGGGCCCGCGCGGCTCGGCCGCGGAAAGCGCCTTCTGCAACGCGCTGACCAACAACAAGGACGGCTTCACCTCGCTGCTCGCCGTCATCGCACCCAATCTCGTGACCAAGCCCAACACGGTCATGTTCAACAAGGTGACGATCAAGGGCGCCAAGCAGGCCGTGCAGATGTTCGGCCCGGCGCAGACCGCCGTCGCACGGGCCGTCGCCGATGCCGTCGAAAAGGGCATCATCCCGCAGGACGAGGCCGACGACATCTTCATCTGCGTCGGCGTCTTTATCCACTGGGAGGCCGAGGACGACGCCAAGATCCGCGACTACAATTATCGGGCCACGCTGGAATCCATCGAGCGCGCGGTCAACGGCAAGCCGACGGCCGCCGAAGTCGTGGCGCAGAAAGGCTCGGCGCACCATCCCTTCGCCGGAGCCTAGACACGAGACCATCCCGAGGAAGACGAACCGGCGATGAAAGCAGGCCTTCTTCGGCGATTGGCCGCCATATTCGGGTTTCAGTAGAGGGCGCCGATCCGCCCGTCGTGAAGCGCCGTGGCCACAAGGGCCCCGGCGCATCCCTGCGCCGCCAGGGCGCGGATATCCTCCGCATCGCGGACACCCCCGGCGGCGTACACCGCCCTTCCCTCGGCGCGCGCCAGGACGGCCTGGATCGTCTGGATCTCCGGCCCCGCGCCACCGCCCACCGCCGCCATCGTCATGCAGATCACCCGCCGGGGCCAGGATCGGTGGTCGCCCAGCCACGATGCCGGCCCGACGAAGCCCCGCGCCGAGAAATCCAGCGATAGAACCGCCTCCGGCGGCAGCTCCACCACTGCGCAGGAAAGGCTTTCGGTGCCGAAGACAGGCCGCATGCCGGCCTGCGGCAGGCTCTCCTGCCCCGGTGCGCCGAAGCCGCCATCCACCCAGATATCCACGCCCGGCAGGCGCGCGCCGATATGCGCCAGCAGATCCCGCTGCAATGCGCCGCCCAGGATCGCATCGAGATCGGCGACATAGAGCGTGTCGGCACCGGCCGCCTGCACAAGCCGGGCGGCAAGCCCCGGCACGTCGTCGGCATGGCCGAGGGGCGTGCGGATCGGCGCGTAGCTTTCCCGCCGCCCGCCGCGCCCATGCACGACGACACCGCCCATCAGGTCCAGCACCGGAACGATCCGCATTCGCCTCTTCCCTTTCATGGCATTTTACGGTCCTTTCGGAGCCCATCGCAAACAGGCTCGGATAAGCAGAGGCAATGACCGGCATGGAAAGACGGCTCGGATGGGACGTGGGCGGGGCCCATCTGAAGGCCGCACTCTTCGAGAACGGGCGGCTCGTCGGCGTCTGGCAGGAGCCATCCCCCCTGTGGCGCGGGCTGGAGCATCTCGATACGGCGCTGGACCGTATCCTGGCCGCGACCGGCAACGTCGAACGCCACCACCTGACGATGACGGGCGAATTGGCCGACATCTTCCCGGACAGGGCCAGCGGCGTGCGGGTCCTTTGCGAGCGCCTCGCCGCACGGCTGGGCGGCGAACTCCTGGTGCATGCCGGGCCGCGCGGGCTGTTGCCGCCGGCGGACGCCGCCCGGCACCCAGCATTGGTCGGCTCGGCCAACTGGCATGCCAGCGCCGGCTTCGTCGCCGATACGGTCGATACCGCGCTGTTCGTGGACATGGGGTCGACGACCACCGATATCGTTCCGATAGCCGGCGGAGCCGTTTGCAACGCCGGCTATACCGACAGCGAGCGGCTGGCCTGCGGCGAACTCGTCTACCAGGGTTTCACGCGCACCAGCCTGATGGCGGTGGCGCGGTCGGTTCCCTTCAAGGGCCGGGTGGCGCCGCTGATGGCCGAGCATTTCGCGACCATGGCGGATGCCGCGCGGCTGGCCGGCCATCTGGACGAGGCGGACGACCAGATGCCCTCGGCAGACGGCCGGGACAAGACGCCACCGCATTCACGGGCCCGTCTGGCCCGCATGCTGGGCGTCGACGCGGCCGACGGTACCGACGAGGACTGGTGCGCCGTCGCCCAGGCTCTGACGGAGGCGCAGCTGCGCCTTGTTCACGACGCCGCATCGCTTGTGCTTTCCCGCGGGGAGCTTGCGCCGGAAGCGCCGCTGGTCATCGCCGGCACGGGCCGCCCGCTGTTGCGGCGGCTTGCGCAGCGCCTGGACAGGGGCGTCGTCGACTTCGCCGATCTGGCGGACTGCCGGTCCGGCCTGCGCGAGGCGGCCAGCCGCGCCGCGCCGGCCGTCGCCCTGGCGCATACAAGCCGGGCCGCTCAACGGGCGGCGCGTGAAATGCCGGCGCGGCCGAGCGCGTGATACAGGACGATGGCGCCGATGGTGGCGGTGCCGATGCCGTCCAGCGTGAAGCCGGCGACATCCAGCTTGAAATTGCCGGCGCCCAGAACGAGCGCGACACCCACGGTGATCAGGTTGCGCGGATCGGCGAAGTCCACCTTGTTCTCTACCCAGATGCGGCCGGCCGTCGCTGCGATGAGGCCGAAGACCACGATGGACAGTCCGCCGAGCACCGGGCCGGGAATGGTCTGGATGAGCGCGCCGAACTTCGGCGAGAAGCCGAGCAGGATGGCGATGGCCGCAGCCACCAGGAACAAAAGCGTCGAGAAGATGCGCGTCACGGCCATGACACCCATGTTCTCGGCATAGGTCGTCATGCCGGTTCCGCCGAACGAGCCGGATACCATCGTGGCGATGCCGTCGCCGATGAAGGCGCGGCCCAGATAGGGGTCCAGGTTGCGGCCGGTCATCGCGCCGATGGCCTTGATGTGCCCGAGGTTCTCGGCCACCAGGATGATGACGACCGGGGCGATGAGCGTGACCGCCGACGCCGAGAAGACCGGTGTCGTAAACTGCGGAAGTCCGAACCACGCTGCCGCCGCGACGCCGGAAAAGTCGACCGGCGCTCCGAGGCCCATGCCATTGGCGAGAACGAGATAGAGGATGTACGCGGCGGCTCCGCCGATCAGGATCGGCAGCCGCCGCGCCATACCGGGCGCATACACGGCCACAAGGCCCACGGCGGCAACCGTGGCGATGGCCACCCAGCGCGATAGCTGGTCGCCCTCCGGGTTGGCCGGGGAAATGCCCGATGCGCTGGCAATGGCGATCGGCGCGAGCACGAGCCCGATGGCGGCGACGATGGCGCCCGTCAGGACGGGTGGCATCAGGCGCTCGATCCAGCGGTGCCCCGCCGCCATCACGACAAGGCCGATCAGCGCGTAGATCGCCCCGGCGACGATGATGCCGCCCAGGGCCAGGGCGATGTTCGGATTGGGTGCGCCGGCCATGGCGCCGGTGGCCACGAGGACCGGTCCGATGAAGGCGAAGGACGAGCCGAGATAGCTCGGCACGCGGCCCCCGACGGCGATGAAGAAGATAAGCGTCGAGATGCCGGAAAAGAGGATGGAGACATTGGGGTCGAACCCCATGAGGATCGGCGCCAGGACGGTGGAGCCGAACATGGCGACGACATGCTGGAGCCCCAGCACGACCGTCTGGCCGGCCGGCAGGCGCTCGTCCGGCAGGATCCGCCCTTCGGTCTTCAACGTCCAGCGCGGGAAGTAACCGCCTCTATCGCTCATCATGGCCCCCTCAAGCCTGCCATCGCCGTTCAGGCCCCGGCGCCGTCGTCGCGGTAGAATGCCGCAATCCTGTCCATCAGCCAGTCCCATGCCTGCCTTTCGCGCGGACCGGCGGTCTTGTCCACCGCGATCTGCAAGTAGGCGATTTCATCCTCTACTTTCCGGCGCGGCAGCATCGTCAGGCGGCTGGCGAGGATGGCCAGTTCCAGCACCGCCGCGCGCGCCCGGTTCATGCCGGCGAAGGGCGCATGCGCACCCGATGCGGCGACCCGGCAATGGAATCGCGGTCGCACCGCATCGTCCTCCACATGCTCGACCTGCAGCACGTCGTGGGCCAGCGCCGCGGCAAGGCGCGGCGCGGGGCAGCCGTCCAGCGGCACGAGCGGCCAATCCTTCCGCCCGGTCAGGCAGCCGGCGAAGATCAGGACGTCGTCGGTGTAATTGGCGACGGCAAACCCCGTTTCCTCGATGTTCACGAGCGTCGTCGACGGCCGGAACGGCGCGACGATCCATCGCCCTGTCTCCTCCCCGCCCGCCGCGATGATGCCGAGCGGCGCGATATGGACGCTGCCCGATGCCGACACGCTGGTCAGGATGGTTTCCCGGATCATCGCTCGCCCGCCCCGCCGCGGCCGGCTTTCAGCGTGTGGCCCGCTTCCGCGAGACGTGTCCGATCCTCGTCCCCGGTTTCCGGCGTTGCGACGCCGAAGCGGAGCGGCTCGTCCTGCGCGAAGCGCTTGCCGAGGCGAAAGGCGATCTCGGCCTTCTGCAACTCCGCGCCCAGATAGAAGGCGTGGGCCGGATCCCCGTCGACATCCAGCAACGGATAGAAAGAGAAGGCGTCGCCATGCACCGCATGCTGCCCGCGCGTAAAGAGGTGGATGCCGTCCTCTGCCACCTCTATGCGGTAGTTGCGGTCGCGCACCGCGGCGGCCTGCTCCACGATGTCGGCGGCGCTGTTGGCCACCGGCTTCAGGTCGTGCACCTGCGACAGGGCCGGCGAATAGCCGCGCGGCAGGGCATTGTCGGCGCGCGCCGCATGCATGATGCGCCGCGCGATGTCATGCTCTTCGATGGTGCGGCGCGTATGGGCGCTGACATGGACGACGAGCAGGTTGCGGATGGAGAGTTCCGAGGCCACGCCCAGCAGCAGCGCCGTGATGCCGGAACTGTCGGCCTCCGTCAGTTCCGTCAGATTGCCGGTTCCCATCATGATGTCGATATGGGGTCGCGCCGCACGCAAGGCATGATAGCGGGCCAGCGAGTCGGCGAAACCGAAATGGATCGGGTCGAGGACCGGGTCCGCGATGAAGGACAGGCCGCGCTGCGTAGCGGCATCCACCGCGCGCAGAAGCGAATTGAGATCGCGGGGCTCTGCCGGCACGAGGATCGGGATGCAATCTCCCTCCGATGCGATGTCGAGCGTATGTTCGGTCAGGCTCAGCAGGTAATCGGCGCCGGCACGCGCCGCGCGCGCCAGCTCGCCCCGGTCGGCGCTGTCGACGCTGACGGCGAGCCCTTCCGCCTTCAGCGCGCGGACGGCGTCCTCCAGATGGGGAAACGGCGTATCCGGCAGGCAGCCGAGATCGATCACATCGGCGCCGGAAGCCGCCATTTGCCGCCCCCGGGCGACGATGGAGGGCACGGACAGGGCGGATGCATCGACGATCTCGGAGAATATCCGCATGTCGTGCCGCGACAGGTCCGCCGCCTTGCGGCCCCGCCCGAGGAATTGCGGCAGGTCCGCAACCTCGTCCGGACCACGGGTGACAGTGATGCCGTAATGCCGCTCGAGCGTGGCGAGATCGGCGCGGCATCGTCCGGGCAGCACGATCCTGTCGGCATCCACCGGAAGGGCAAGTCGCCGCTGGATGATGTCTCCGGTCATCAGGGCGGCAACCTTTACGCCCATGTCGCGGATGGAAAAATCGAAATCGGTCGGCCCCATTTCGGCCAGGACACGCTCCAGCCGCGGCAGCGCCAGCCGTCCGGTCAGGAACAGGAGGCGCTGGCCGGTGAAGGGACTTGCAGGCGGCGGCGCGCCGTTCACTCCGCCGCTTCGACGGCGTAGGCCCCCGGCGGCGTGCTGCGCGGTATGGCCCGGCCCGGTATGCCCCCGCCCGACAGCCGCTTGCCCGCCAGCGTCAGGTCCGAAGGGCCGGCAACATAGACGTTGGTCTCGGGCTGAAGCAGCTTGACGAAGGAAGCATCCACCCCGCCGGCCGCCGAGATGGCGTCGAGCGTCGAGCCCTCGGGCATGTCGAGCTGCTTGATGAGGCACAGCGAGCACCCCGCGAACTGCCCGGCGAGCCATGCGGCGAGGCTGTCGGACGTCACGCTCCAGTTTCGGGGAATCTCGCCGGCGCGCAGCGCCAGCTTTGCAGGCATCCACACCGGTATCCGGCCGGCATCCAGTTCGCGCCGGATGGCCTCCATGGAGGCGACGGCCACCAGCCGGTCGCCGAGGCTTGCCAGCGCGCGGCCGAACTGCTCCATCGCCAGGATCGCCATGTGGTGGGCCGCATCGTCATCGAAGCCGATCACCGGCTGGAAACGGCGCACCACTTCCGCGAAGGGCCCTCCTCCGGGCACGAGCACCAATGGGCGGGACGCCTTTTCCATGCTCGCGACCCACAGTTTCAGGTCGGGAGAGGAGATCGAGCTCCCTCCGACTTTGACGATGAGCAGGTCCTTCACGCTGCGGACTCCTTGATCGTTCGGGCATCGCGCGCGGCTTCCCCCTTGGGCGCGCCACGCGATCGGTGGCCACTCTTTCGCCTTTTTCCGGCAGAGGGCAAGGGTGGCCGCCGATCAATTCGATGCTGCGTCGCAGCATCCGACGGCTGCTTCGCGGCGGATTTCGATGCCCGCCGCCGCAGGTCCGAGATCGAGTTTCTCCACCCGCACGGTCACGCCCGCAACGCGGGTGTCCTGGAGGATCGTCGCGGCAAGTTCCTCCGCGATCGTCTCCACGAGATCGACATGCCCGCGCGCCACGATGGCCCGGACGGCATCCATCATGAGGTCGTAGGAGTAGATATCGGCCATCCCGCCCGGACCGGCCATCCGCCTCGGAACCTCGGCCTCGATGGAGAAGCGGACGCGCTGCCGCCGCCCCCGCTCGAAGCCATAGGCTCCGATCTCCATGTCGTGGACGAAATCCCGTATGAAGACGCGGTCCACCGGCCCGGCCGCGACCGGGCCGGCCTGCGGATGCACGAGCGCGGCGATGCCGGCAACGCGCGCCGCCGAGATGCCGTCTCCCCGCCCGCCGGCGGTCAGCGCACCGCGAAAGCCGAGATAATCCGGACGCAAGGGCAGAAGGCGCGGCACGTCCGGCGCCTCCAGCGCCCCGGCGAGCCCGCAGAACAGGCCATGGCCGCGTGCGGCTTCCAGGAAGGTCGACAGGACGGAGAGCGGCGCATGGTCGATCAGCCGGCGACCGTCCTTGCTGGCCGTATCCAGCATGATGCCGGCAAAGCCGGCCGAAGCGACGCGGTCCAGCAATCGAAGATCGACGCCCTCGTCGGCGAACAGGACGGCGATCAGCCGCGTCGCGGCGGCATGCGCGGCAAGGCTTTCGAGGGCGGCATCGAAGCGACCGGCATCCGGCGTCGACAGGCCAACCTTCACGAAGTCCGCCTGCCGCCGCGCCTCGACTGCGGACGCCAGCACATCCGGCGTCATGGACAGCGTTCCGGCGACGGCGGATACGGGCCTCAGCCCGGCAACCGCAGCCAGGATATCGGCCAGACTTTCCAGGTCCGCCGCCCCCAGCGCCCCGGCATCCGGCTCCTTCACGTCGATGATGTCGGCCCCGTTCTCCAGCGCGGTCAGGGCCTCGGCGCGGTTTCGGACGCTTGCCAGGAATTTCGTCGCCATGTTCTCCGGTCTTTCATCGCTGCGGGGCCGGTCTTTCTATAGGCCGCCGCGCCCGCCGTTGAACAGTATGCGGCGACGAACGGGAAAAAGTCGCCTTGCGGCCGGGCATCATTATGCCTTCCCTTGGGCAAGACTTCCGGGGAGGCTCGACCATGAAGATGTTCAACTGCGCCCTGATGGCCGCGACTGCGCTGTGCCTTGCGGGCGCGGCCGAGGCCCAGCAGCCGGGCCCGGAAACCGCCGTCATCCGCATCGGATTGCTGCGCGCCTACGAGCCCGTGCTCGCCTTGTCGGCCCTGGATATTCCGCCGGAGACGATCGGCATCGCAGGGGCGGAGCTGGCGATCGCGGATAACGACACGACCGGCGCCTTCATGGGGCAGGATTTCGAGCTGTCCGTCACGACGCTCAAGCCGGGCGAGGACATCGGTCCGGCCATGCGCGCCTACGCCGATGCCGGCGTGCACTTCATCGTCACCGACCTGCCGGCCCCGGACACGCTCAGGGCAGCCGACCTGGCGCGCGATGCCGGGGCAAGCGTGCTGAACGCCGGCGCCACCGACGACAGCCTGCGCGAAGAGAACTGCCGGCCCAACATGTTCCATACGGCGCCGACCCGCTCGATGCTGACCGATGCGCTGGCGCAGTATCTGATGTGGAAACAGTGGCGCAACTGGGTGCTGATTTCCGGCGAGCACGAGAACGACCGTCTCTTCGCCGACGCGATGAAGGCTTCCGCGCGCAAGTTCGGTGGCGACATCCTGGAGGAGCGTACGTTCGAGGACGCGGGCGGCGCCCGCGCCACCGATTCCGGACAGGCGCAGGTGCAGCGGCAGATCCCCGTCTTCATACAGGGCCTGCCCGATCACGACGTCGTGCTGGTGGCCGACGAGAGCGAGGTCTTCGGCAGCTTCATACCCTGGCGCACCTGGCTGCCCCGCCCGGTCGCCGGCACCGCGGGGCTGGTGGCCGCCTCCTGGCACCCGGCCAGCGAGCAGTGGGGCGGCGCCCAGATCCAGAACCGCTTCGAGAAGATGGCCGGCCGCCGCATGCTGCCGAAGGACATGCAGGTATGGACCGCCATCCGCATCGTGGGCGAGGCCGCGACACGCACCCGGTCTGCGGAGCCGGACCGGATCGTGGAGTATATCAAGGGCCCGGACTTCTCCATCGCCGCCTTCAAGGGCCAGAAGCTGACCTTCCGCGACTGGAACTGGCAATTGCGCCAGCCGATCCTGCTGGGCGAAGGCAGATCGGTCGTTTCCGCCTCCCCCCAGGAGGGATTCCTGCACCAGACGAGCGAACTCGACACTCTGGGGGTGGATCGGCCCGAAACCGCCTGCAATCTCGCGCCGTGACAAAGCACGGCGAAAGCTGCAATCTGTGATCGACGCACGATCCGCAATGGGAGGCTCGATCGACGGTGTCGCTGCAGGCAAGGCTTATCCTCGCCATTTTGGGCGCGCTTTGCGCCATGTTGCTGCTGGGTGGTCTTGCGACCGTCCTGCATGTGCGCGAGCGCATCGAGGCCGAGATGCGCTCCGCCCATATCGTGGCCGAACACCGGGTCGCGCGGCAGATCGCGGAACTGCCCGCGACGATGGATCACGAGGCGAAGTTCCGGGCGCTCATCCGCACCTTCGACAGCGACCGGCATGCCCGCCTGTCGCTCATCGGCCGCGACGGACGGATCATCCAGCGCTCGCATCTCGACGGCCCCCGGCAGCCTGCGCCGGCGTGGTTCGCGGCGCTGTTCGCGCCCGGGCCGGAGGTCAGCATCATTCCCCTGCCCGTCGCCGGACCGGTCGCCGCACTGGAACTGACGGTGGATCCGGCCAGTCACACGCGCGACGTCTGGACCGATCTGGGCCTCGGCCTCACCCTGCTCGGCCTTTTCGTGGTGACGGCGCTGGCGCTGGTCTGGGTCATCGCCCGCACGTCGCTGAAGCCGCTCGACGGATTGCGGCAGACGCTTTCCGCCATCGGCCAGGGCCGCACGGACGAGCGGGCGGACCTGGCCGGGCCGCCGGAAATCCGCGCCCTTGCGCAAAGCTGCAACGACATGGCGGCGCGATTGTCCGCGATGTCGGCGGACAATCGCCGCCTCGGCGAACTCGTCTACCGGATGCAGGAGGAAGAGCGCGCCGAACTGGCCCGCGACCTGCATGACGAGGTGGGGCCGTTCCTGTTCGCCATCGACGTCGACGCCGCGTCCATCGAGCGCGAGCCCGCCGCCCCCGCCAACAAGGNCGAACTCGTCTACCGGATGCAGGAGGAAGAGCGCGCCGAACTGGCCCGCGACCTGCATGACGAGGTGGGGCCGTTCCTGTTCGCCATCGACGTCGACGCCGCGTCCATCGAGCGCGAGCCCGCCGCCCCCGCCAACAAGGAACGCGCCGGAGCCATTCGCCAGGCGACGGCCCGCGCCCGGCTGGCCGTGCGCCGCATCCTGGCCGACCTTCGCCCCGGCCTCCTGCCCGGGCTCGGCCTGCGGGAAACCCTCATGCATCTGGCGCACGACTTCGAAAGCCGCCGTCCGGGCATTCGCATTCGCATTGCCGTACCGGAGGCCGGCTTCGACGCCCAGACGGACGCGACGCTGCTGATGGTGCTGCGGGAGGCGATACTGAACGCGCTGCGTCACGGCACGCCGAGCCGGCTGGACGTCAGCGTGCGCGCCATCGCGGGACAGGCGGAATTTTCCGTCGTCGACGATGGCGGCGGCCGCCATGCGGATGCCGATGGCTTCGGCATCATCGGCATGCGCGAACGGGTCGAGGCTGCGGGCGGCGGGCTGCACATTGTGCCGGTGGGCACGCCGGCCGGGCTTCGCGTCGAGGGCCGTCTTCCGATCGCGGCGCACGGCCCACTGGACGGATTGGAAGCCGCGGCATGACCAAGATCCTCATCGTCGACGACCACATGGTGGTGCGCGACGGCGTACGCCGGCTGATCGCGCCGCTTCAGCCCGAGGCGGTCGCCGAAGCCGAAACCCCGCGCGACGCGCTGGATGCGTTCCGGCGGATGCGGCCGGACATCGTGGTCCTCGATATCAACCTGCGCGGCGGCAGCGGGCTGGAAGTCCTGCGCCGCCTTCATGCGGACGACGCCAAGGCCCGCATCGTCGTGTTCTCGATGTATTCGGACCTCGTCTATGCGACGTCCGCACGGCGCGAGGGCGCGCTCGCCTATGTTTCCAAGAGCGCGCCGTCCGACGAATTGCTGACGGCCATCCGCCGCGCCCTGCGCGGAGAGCCCTATGTGGACTGCGTCACGGCCGCCACGCAGGAAAGCGCCGCGATCAACGTGGCGGCGCGGCTTTCGACGCGCGAACTCGAGATCCTGCATATGCTGGGCGAGGGCCAGAGCCTCAACGACATCGCCTCCGGCCTCGGCGTCGCCTACAAGACGATCGCCAACAGCTCGACCCGCATCAAGGAAAAGCTCGGCCTGGAACGAACCTCGGACCTGATCCGCTTCGCGGTCGAGACCCGCGGCGGCCGGCTTCTCGGCGGCATCTGAGCATCTTTGCCCCAATCGGCACGGCGCCAACCATTACGGGAACTATTCCCATGGGTCGCCGCGTCATTTTTCCCTAGCGTCGTGGAAAAGCAGCGTATGGGGAGGATCGATGACGAAGCCCGTTCTGGCGGCAATGGCCGTGGTAGCCTGCATGTCGGCAAGCCCGGCATTCGCCTACAAGATCTACGTGTCGAACGAGCGCGGCAACGATGTCACCGTGCTTGATTCCGCCACCTTCGAGGTCGTCGACACGATCAAGGTGGGCCAGCGTCCGCGCGGCATCGTCGTTTCCCCGGACGGAACGAAGCTCTATGTCTGCGCCAGCGACGACGACACGATCGAGGTGATCGATACCGCGACGCACGAGATCATCGGCACGCTCCCGTCGGGGCCCGACCCGGAACTGATGGTCGTTTCGCCGGACGGAACGCGCATGTATGTCGCCAACGAGGACGACAATCTCGTCACCGTCATCGATCTGCAGTCCGGCAGCCGGGTGGTGGAGATACCCGTCGGGGTCGAGCCAGAGGGCATGGGTGTTTCCCCGGACGGCAAGATCATCGTCAATACGTCGGAAACCACCAACATGGCGCATTTCATCGACCGCGATTCCGAGCAGATCGTGGCCAATGTGCTGGTGGATTCCCGGCCGCGTTTCGCCGAGTTCAAGAAAGACAATTCGGAAGTCTGGGTCTCGGCCGAGATCGGCGGCACCGTCAGCGTGATCGATGCCGCGACCCGCGACATCAAGCACAAGGTGACATTCGAGATCCCCGGCATCAGCGCCGAGCTGATCCAGCCCGTGGGCGTGCGCATCACCGAGGACGGGTCGAAGGCCTATGTCGCCCTCGGCCCGGCCAACCGCGTCGCCGTCGTGGACGCCAATACCTACGAAGTGAAGGACTATCTGCTGGTCGGCCAGCGGGTTTGGCAACTGGCCTTCTCGCCCGACGGCAGCCATCTCTTTTCCACCAATGGCATCTCCAACGACATTTCGATCATCGATACCGCCAGAGACGAGGTGATCCAGTCCGTGCAGGTCGGCGAGCAGCCCTGGGGCGTCGCGGTGGCGGATCCGCAATGACAGGTCACGACGACCGGACACGACAGGGAGGGAACACTATGACGATGAAGACGCACTGGCTGATGCTGATGGCTGCCTGCCTTGCCTTCGCGCCGCATGTCGCGGCACATGCGCAGGGCGGCGACGCGACGCAGATCGAGGCGGACGAAGACGATGACGATGACGATGACGGAGCCGAGGCGCCGGCCGCGCCGGGGGCGCCGACAGGCGCCGGCAACGCCCAGATGCCCGCCAGCGCCATGTCGGCCGATGCGATGGGGCTGCCTCCCCTGTCGCGGTCGAGCCAGGATGTGGAGGAACTGATCCTCGGCAGCGCCGACAACGATTTCGCCGTGAACACGAAGGATTTCGTGATGCGGGTCGGCCAGGCCTATCGCTGGCGCATCAGTTCCGACGGAGCGCTGGAATACAAGTTGAGGGCACCGGATTTCTTCCGAAACATCTGGTTCAACCAGATCGTCATAAGCGATCTCGAGGTGCATATGGCCGGCCCGCCCGCCTGGCTGGAATACGATGCCAAGGGCACGATCCAGATCCAGTTCAACACGGTCCGGCCCGGCAATTTCGAATGGTGGATCGACGGGCTCGACGGCGCGCAGGCCATGAAGGGCACCATCACCGTCGTTCCCTGAGGCGATCGTGCCGCCCCCCGCGACGACGACGCGCCCGCAGGCGCTGGAACTCGATGGCGTCGGCCATGCCTATGGCCGGCGGCGGACGCTGGACGACGTGTCCTTCGTGGTGCCGCAAGGCAGCTTCACCGCGCTCATCGGCCCCAACGGGGCCGGCAAGAGCACGCTGTTCTCGTTGGTCACGCGCCTGTTCGACGCGCGCGAGGGCACGATCCGCATTCTCGGCCACGACCTGTCGCAACATCCGGGGCGCGCATTGCGGCATCTGGGCGTGGTCTTCCAGGGCCGGACACTGGATCTCGACCTGTCGATCGGCCAGAATCTCGCCTACCACGCCGCCCTGCACGGCATGTCGGGGCGCGAAGCGCGGGCCCGGGCGCGCGAGATCCTTTCCGGGTCGGAACTCCTGGACCGCATGGGCGACAAGGGCCGCGCCCTGTCCGGCGGACAGTTGCGACGGGTGGAGATCGTCCGGGCCTTCATGCATCGGCCGCGCCTGATCCTGCTGGACGAGCCGACGGTCGGGCTCGACATCGCCTCGCGGGCCGAAATCATCCGCACCGTGCGCCGGCTGGTTCGCGACGAAGGTGTCAGCGTGCTGTGGGCAACGCATCTCATCGACGAGATCGAGGACGGGGACCGCGTCGTGGTGCTGCATCGCGGCCATGTGCTGGCGGAAGGCGATTGCCGCGACGTGGTGGAAGCGGAAGGAGCCGGAACCATCGGCGAGGCCTTCTCGCGGTTGACGGCGCTTGCGCCCGTGCATGCGGCGAGGGCGTCATGATCGTCTACTGGCGCTGCTTCTCCGGCATCGTGGTGCGCGAGGCACTGCGCTTCCTTCACCAGCGCGAGCGTTTCGTCTCCGCGCTGGTGCGCCCGCTGCTGTGGCTGTTCATTTTCGCCGCCGGCTTCCGGCAGGTGCTGGGCGTATCGATCATCCCGCCCTACCGCACCTACATTCTCTACGAGGTGTTCATCACGCCGGGGCTGATCGGCATGATCCTCCTGTTCAACGGCATGCAATCCTCGCTGTCGATGGTCTACGACCGCGAGTCCGGCTCGATGAAGACCTTGCTGGTCAGCCCGCTGCCCCGCTGGTTCCTGCTGGTGTCGAAGCTTGTGGCCGGCGTGATGGTTGCGGTGTTGCAGGCATACGTCTTCCTGGCCATCGCATGGTTCTGGCGTGTGCGCCCGCCCGAGATCGGCTACCTCACCGTACTGCCCGCCATCATCCTGTCGGGCCTGATGCTGGGCGCGCTCGGCATGCTCCTGTCGTCGCTGGTGCGGCAACTCGAAAATTTCGCGGGCGTGATGAACTTCGTCATCTTCCCGATGTATTTCGCCTCGTCGGCACTGTACCCGCTGTGGCGGGTGCGGGAATCCTCGCCGCTGCTGTACCAGATCTGCCGGTTCAACCCGTTCACCCACGCGGTCGAGCTGATCCGCTTCGCGCTGTACGGTCAGCTCAACCTGCCGGCCCTGGCCGTCGTCACCGCCTGCACGGCAGCCTTTCTCGGCCTCGCCATCCTTGCCTACGACCCCATGCGCGGAACGATCGCCCGCAAGGGCGAAGCGCGTCCCGCAAGCTGAACAGGAGATGCCCCATGCGCCTGACCGCCATCATCGCCTCCGGACTCTGGCTCATCTCCGGTCCGGCGCTTGCCCAGGCGCCGGCCCCGCGCGACATACCCGAAGGCTTCGTCCTGCCCGGTCCGCCGCCGAAGGGCGCCGCCGCAAACCCCGTCCTGGCCGCGCCGGAACATCACGGCACCGCCGACTGGCCCTGCATGCAACGCAAGGTCGCCCGGATGGACGCCGCCCAGATCTGGCCCGCCGCGCCGGAAACCGCAGCGGCGGCGGAACGCACGCCGGCCGAGCGCCAACTCGTCCGGGAGATCGCGCAGCGCCGGGTGGCCATTCCCGATGCACGCCAGCGCCTGACGGATTATCTGGCGGCATTGCCGACGGAACGGCGCAAGGCCGCCGCCGAAGCAGTCTTCGTCGACCTCCTGCACGAGTTGAACCGCGAGCGGGCGGATGTCATCAACGGCATCGGCCGCTATGCCGGCAAGCAGAAGACCCTGGCCGAAAGCATCCGTGCCGAGACGGCGAAGTTCGACCGGCTGATGAGCCAACCCATGCCCGACCAGAACGAAGTCGCCCGCGAGCAGGAGGCGCTTCTGTGGCAGACCCGCGTCTTCGACGAACGCCGCCAATCCCTGACCTATGTCTGCGAGGTACCCGTGCTGATCGAGCAGCGCATGTTCGCGCTCGGCCGGGTTCTCAGGGATGCCGCGGTGGACGGTCGATAGACCGGGTAGGAGACAGCCCCATCGATTCGGACTGGAGGGCGCCATCCTCCGCGACGACGCCGCGCCAGACGCGATTGCCGATCCGGACGGTCAGCCGCCAGCGTCCGACATCCTCGCCCTCGCCGCGCTCTACGCGGCTCTGCACCATCCTGCGGGCCATCAGGCCCCGCATCCGGGCCTCGGTAAGGGAAAAGCGCGCGGCCAGGAAATCGGCATCCAGCACGATGCCGTCCTCGTCCACCGAAACGCCCGGATGGTTCGTATCCATGCGGCCATTATGAACGCACGTCCGCATCGCGGCCAGACCTTCGCTACGCTTTCTCTTCCTGCACGGAGCGCAGCCCGGTCACGGCCTTCCAGAGGGGGCCGAGGATCTTTTCGACGATGGGAATCAGCGCGAAACCGGCGGCAAGGCCGACGATGCCCGATCCGATGGCCGTGACCAGCCACGTGACCGCGCCCGAAGCCGGCGGAACGAGGCCACCCGCCGCGACGGCGATGTCGTGGATGAGATGTTCGGGTGCGGCGAGCCCGTAGCCGGCCAGGCTATGGACGATGATCCCGCCGCCCACCCAGACCATCGCGGCCGTACCGAGAACGGCAAGCCCCTTCAGGAAGCCGGGCATGCCGCGCACCAGTCCCCGCCCTATGGCCGCCAGCGCGCCGTTGCCGCCCCGGGCCAGTGCCAGCCCGACATCGTCGGCCTTCACGATCAGGGCGACGGCGCCATACACCGCGACCGTGATGCCGATGGCCACCACCGCCATCACCGCCGCGCGCATCCACACCGTATCCGGCCCGAGGCCCGCCAGCGTGATCGCCATGATCTCGGCCGACAGGATGAAGTCCGTCTTGATGGCGCTGGCCACGCGTTCGTCTTCCAGCGTCTGCGCATTGGGCGCGACGGTGCCGATTTTCGCCTCGTGCTTGTGCGCCTTGTGCGGGGCGATCTTCTCGTAGACCTTCTCCGCCCCTTCATAGGCGAGGTAGAGGCCGCCCAGCATCAGGAGGGGCGTGATCGCCCACGGCGCGAAGCTGCTGAGCAGAAGCCCGCCGGGCAGAAGGAAAGCCAGTTTGTTGATCAGCGACCCGCGCGCGATGCGCCAGACGATGGGAAGCTCCCGGTCGGCGGAGAAGCCGACCACATATCGCGGCGTCACCGCGGCATCGTCGATGACGACGCCGGCCGCCTTGGCGCCGGCCTTCGCCGCCTGCGCCGCGACATCGTCCAGCGACGCTGCGGCAACCTTGGTCAGGGCCACGACGTCGTCGAGAAGTGCGATCAGTCCGATACTCATCCAGCCGTCCCACCTGAAAACCACGCGGCAAGTATATGGGAGCGAAAGTGCCACGCGGTAGCGTGCTCGTGCACATGCGCCGATATCGGGCGCCGGGGGCTCCAACCTGCCCAATCGCTCGCCACGCATCGCGGCGACTGCCGAGAGAACAGGCAACGCCACCGCCGCTGATGGTCGCGGAACAGGCATCGGGGCAACTGGCACGCCAGTTGCTGTCCGTGTGGGTTGCACTTTGCCGACCCCGGCAGTCCCATCGAAAGGCCCAGAATGCTCGATCGTCGCTTTTTCCTGTCCGCGCTCGCCGCATTGTCCCTCGCTCTCGGCATCGGCCCGTCCTCCGCAAAGGCCGATGCGCTGGACGACATCACCGCCCGGGGCACGCTGCGTGTGGCCGTGCCGCAGGATTTCCCGCCCTTCGGCTCGGTGGGGGTCGACATGACCCCGCAGGGCTACGACATCGACATGGCGGCGTTGATCGCGGAGAAGATGGGCGTCGATCTGGAACTGGTGCCCGTCACCTCGGCCAATCGCGTTCCCTATCTGCAGACGGGCCGCGTCGACCTCGTGATTTCATCCCTCGGCAAGAACCCGGAGCGCGAGGCGCTGATCGACTTTTCCCATGCCTACGCCCCGTTCTACAACGGCGTGTTCGCCCCGGAAGACGTGGCCATCGCGCAGGCTTCGGACCTGTCCGGGCGCACCGTCGGCGTGACGCGCGGCTCGGTCGAAGATCTCGCCTTGACCGACCTTGCGCCGACCGACGCGCAGATCCGCCGCTACGAAGACAACAATGGCACCATCTCGGCCTTCCTGTCGGGGCAGGTCGAGACCATCGCCACGGGCAACGTCGTCGCGGCCTCGATCCTGGAACGCAACCCGCCCCGCCGTCCGGAGCCGAAATTCCTGATCAAGAATTCGCCCTGCTACATCGGCTTGTCCAAGGACCAGCCGGCGCTTCTTGCCAAGGTGAACGAGATCGTGGCGCAGGCCAAGGGCAACGGTTCGCTGAACGCCATCTCGCAGAAATGGCTTGGCGCCGACCTGCCTGCCGATCTCTAGCACCGTGGGCTATCAGTTCGAATTCGGCTGGATATGGGTCTACCTGCCGCTGCTCTTCAGCGGCGTCGCCGTGACGCTTCAACTCATCCTCGTCGGCGCCGTCCTCGGTATCGCACTCGGCATAGCGTGCGCCTGGACGCGCGCCCTCGGGCCGCGCTGGCTGAGGCCCTTCGTGGCCGCCTATGTCGAGTTGATCCGCAATACTCCCTTTCTGATCCAGCTCTTCTTCATCTTCTTCGGCCTGCCCTCGATCGGCTTGCAGCTGACGGAAATGCAGGCCGCCAACCTCGCGATGATCGTCAACCTGGGGGCCTATGGCTGCGAAATCGTGCGGGCCGGCATCCAGGCGACGCCGCGCGGCCAGTTCGAGGCCGGCGCAAGCCTTGCCATGACGCAACTGGAAACCTTCCGCCACGTCGTGCTGGTCCCGGCGCTCGCCCGCATATGGCCCGCACTCTCCTCGCAAGTCGTGATCGTGATGCTCGGCTCTGCCGTCGTCTCGCAGATCGGGGCGGAGGACCTCACCTATGCGGCCAGCTTCATCCAGTCGCGGAACTTCCGTGCCTTCGAAACCTACATGGTCTCGACGCTCATCTATCTCTGCCTGGCGATCCTCGTCCGCAAGGC
This sequence comes from Aureimonas altamirensis, assembly GCF_023702225.1. Taxonomy (GTDB): domain Bacteria; phylum Pseudomonadota; class Alphaproteobacteria; order Rhizobiales; family Rhizobiaceae; genus Aureimonas; species Aureimonas altamirensis_B. The sequence continues at coordinate 209,726 of NZ_JAMQCO010000001.1, forward strand.
GATGTCGGTGCTGGGAGGCCTGATCTTCCCGAAGACGGCAGGAGCCCGCTGATGGTCGAGTTCACCCTCTGGGACATCCTGCGCAATCTCCTGCTGGCAACGCGCTGGACGGTCCTCCTGTCGCTTGCCGCCTTCGCCGGCGGCGGGCTGGTCGGCCTTCTGGTCCTGTTCCTGCGCCTGTCACCGACGCGCCTCGTCCGCACGCTGGCAAAGGGCTACATCGAGCTGTTCCAGGGTACGCCGCTGCTGATGCAGCTATTCCTGGCCTTCTTCGGCCTGTCGCTCTTCGGCGTGAACCTGCCGGCCTGGCTGGCCGCCGGCCTGGCGCTGATCCTCTGGACGGCTGCGTTCCTGTCCGAAATCTGGCGCGGCTGCGTCGAAGCCATCCAACGCGGCCAATGGGAGGCCTCCGCAAGCCTCGGCATGGGGCGCGTCCAGCAGATGCGGCACGTCATCCTGCCCCAGGCCCTGCGCATCGCGGTTCCGCCGACGGTCGGCTTCTCGGTGCAGGTCGTCAAGGGCACCGCCCTGACATCCATCATCGGCTTCGTGGAGCTGACGCGCGCCGGCACAGTCGTCACCAACGCCACCTACCAGCCGTTTACGGTCTACGGCCTGGTGGCGCTCATCTACTTCGCACTGTGCTGGCCCCTGTCCAGATCCAGCCAGATCCTGGAAAGGAAGCTCAATGTCGCTCATCGCGGTCACTGACGTCCGCAAGCGCTTCGGCGACAACGAGGTGCTGAAGGGCATCGACCTCGACATCCAACCCGGCGAGGTCGTGGCCATCATCGGAAGGAGCGGTTCGGGAAAATCCACGCTCCTGCGCTGCGTCAACGGCCTGGAAATGATCGATGGCGGCTCGATCACCGTGGCGGGCGCGCAGCTCCTGCCCGACGAAACCCACTTGAAGGCACTGCGGCTGAAGGTCGGCATGATCTTCCAGCAGTTCAACCTGTTTCCGCACCTGACGGCCGGCCGCAACGTGATGCTGTCGCAGACGGTGGTGAAGAAGAAGACGAAGGGCGAGGCCGAGGCCATGGCGCGCCGGCAGCTCGAGCGTGTCGGCCTGGGCGGCAAGTTCGATGCCTATCCGGACCAGCTTTCCGGCGGCCAGCAGCAGCGTGTCGCCATAGCCCGGGCGCTCGCCATGGAACCGATGGCCCTCCTGTGCGACGAGATCACCTCGGCACTCGATCCCGAACTGGTGGCCGAGGTGCTGCAGGTCGTGCGGGAACTTGCCGCGGAAGGCATGACGCTGGTCATGGTGACGCATGAGATGAATTTCGCGCGTGACGTGTGCAATCGCGTCGTCTTCATGCATCAGGGCCGAGTTCACGAGATCGGCCCGCCGGACGAGGTCTTCGCCGAGCCGAAAACCGCGGAATTGCGGCAGTTCCTGAGGCTGAACTGACGCGACCGGCCTATTGCGGCTCATGCTGCTCCAGCGGCTGGCCGGCCTGTGCCCAGCCGTCGGTGCCGTCCGGATACCAGGCGACGGAGGTGTATCCCATGGCGATGGCGCGCCGGGCGGCATTCCAGCTCATCCAGCAATTGCGCTGGCAATAGAAGACCAGCGGATGCGCCCGGTCGCCGCCGCTGGCCTTCGCCAGCCCGTCGGCGAAATAGCGTTCCGTCTGTGGGGCAAGATCGCCATAGCCCGTGTCGGCAAGCCAGATGGAGCGGGGAATAGCCTCGCGACGCGCGGGATGCCAGATTGTCCCCTCCGGCAGGTTGGCGGGCCTCGGCGCGCGCGGCAGGACGTCGACGAACACGGCCTCGCCGTCGCGCCACAGCGCGACCGCCTCCTCGCTGGTCAGGACATGCGCGCCCGCCAGCGTGGCCGGTGTCGGCGCGCGGTAGTCGGAGCGGCGATAATCGCCGGGTTCGCTTACCTGCGCCCCGGCCTGCGCGGCAAAGACCACCGACAGCAGCGCCAGCATGGCCGGGGCGGAGCGCCGCATGGCCTATCCACCCTGCTGCAGGGCGATGGGCCGGTTCTGCTCGTCCAGCAGCGGGACGCCGTAGGACAAGAGGATCTCGTTGATCTCGTCCTGGTTCTCGGCGATCACCCGGTTCAACGTGCGCTTCCATTCCTGGTCGCTCGGTCGAACGCCCATCGTGATGCGAAACACCGTTGCGGGCCCCCGCGGCTCCTTCAGCAGCGGCACCACGACATAATCGCCGCCCGCCTTGCCGGCCTGATATCCGGCAAGCGGCCCCCACAGGACGGCGGCATCGATGACGCCGCTCTTCAGGTCCGCCATCATGTCGGCCGCGGAATTGTCGATCCGCGTATCGACCATCAATTGATAGCCCTTGGCCTTGCCCATCAGTCCGGCCTTGGCGATGTAGGTCGCCGGCGGCGTGCCCGCGACGACGCCGACCGTCTTGTCCTTGAGCCGCTCGTCTTCCAGCGTGTCGACGCCGTCGAGCTCGCCGCCCTTGCGATACACGAGCGAGTAGGCTGTCCGGTAGTATGCGTTGGTGTTCTGAACCAGCTCGTCGCCCTGCGGATAGCTCATGATGATATCGCAGCGATGCAAGCCGAGCGTCATCCGCACGAAGCCCGTAGCCTGCGGAAAGTAGGTGTAGCTCACCGACTTGCGGCCGAGCTTGCCCGCGAGGAAGTCGGCAAGCTCGTTCTCGAAACCTTCGCCCTTCTCGTTGGAATAGGGCATGGAATTGGGATCGGCGCAGACGCGCAGGACGTCCGGGTCGACCAGCTCGATCGCGCCGCCGAAATCCCGGTCCTGCGCGTGCGCGGAAGCCGGCGCGAAGGCGCCGGCCAGCACGAGCGCCGTCAAAAGCGTCAGAATCCGAGACATTCGTTTTCCGCCGCGCGCGCCTCTTCGTTGATCGGCGGACGCTTCGGCTCTCCCTTGCCGACGACGCCGTCGGTACGCGCTCTGAGGTAGATGTAGATGGCGTCGAGATAGCACATCACGTTCTTGTCTTCGCCCCAGGCCGGCATGACCGAATTGCCGCCTGTGTTCCAGACGTTCTGCTGTCCACCGACGACGATGCCGGTGAATTCGTAGTAGTCGATCCGCTTCAGGGAGTCCGTCAGGTTGGGAGCGAAGGAAGACCCCTGCCCGTCCGGCCCATGGCACTGCATGCAATTGGCCGTGTATTTCTTGTAGCCGCGCCAGGTGTAGAAATCGGCTGTCCCGTCCTCCTGGAGCGAATAGGTGGGCACGTCGGAGGAATCCACGAACTTGCCGTTCTCGCCCTCCTTCGCCTCGACACCGTTGTTGGCGGTGTCGACCGAAGGATGGGCCGAAGGCTGCTGCGCCGACGCCGCCCCCATGGAAAGGAGGACGACGCCGGCAAACGCCATGATGACCCTGTTCATCGACAAACCGTCTCCGATCTCAATTGGCATCGGTTGCGGAAGCGGTCTGGTCGGGGACGGTAAAGACGGTCAACTGCCCGCCCAAAGCCGTATATCGGGACAGGGAAGCATAGCCGCCGACCGCGCCGAGGCCGTCATTGGCATCCGTCAGGCCGGCTGCGAGGCCGATGCCGGCCCAGCCGCCGATGCCCGACAATACGGCGACATACTGCTGCCCGTCACGCTCGTAGGTCGTGACGTTGCCGATGATGCCGGACGGCGTCTTGAAGCTGTACAGCTCCTTGCCCGTTTCCGCGTCGACCGCCTTGAGATAGCCTTCCAGGGTGCCGTAGAAGACGACGCCGCCGCCCGTGGCCAGAGCACCGGACCATACCGAGAATTTCTCGGGGATCGACCATTTGATCTCCCCGGTGCCGGCATCCCAGGCGATGAAGTTGCCCATGCCGCCATGGCTGTTGGGCGCCGGGTACATGGACAGGGTCGCCCCGACATAGGGCTGCCCGGCCGTGTAGGCCACGCGGAACGGCTCGTAATCCATGCAGACATGGTTGGTCGGAACATAGAACATGCCCGTGTCCGGCGAGAAGGTCGCCGGCTGCTGGTCCTTGGTGCCCAATGCCGCCGGGCAGATGCCCGTGGTATTGACGTCCTCTCCGTTGAATTCCGTCGAATACTGGTCCACCACCTGCGGCCGGCCGTACTGATCGGAATTCTTGTCCATCACCACTTCGGTCGCCCAGTTCACGACCGGGTCGTATTTCTTGGCCACCAGCAATTCGCCGGTCACCCGGTCGAGCGTGTAGGCGAAGCCGTTGCGGTCGAAATGCACGAGCGCCTTGCGGTCCTGCCCGTCCACCGGAATATCGGCCAGGATCATCTCGTTGACGCCGTCGAAATCCCATTCGTCATGCGGCGTCATCTGGTAGACCCATTTCGCCATGCCGGTGTCGGCGTCGCGGGCGAAGATGGTCATCGACCATTTGTTGTCGCCGGGGCGTTGCGACGGATTCCAGGTAGAAGGGTTGCCCGAGCCGTAATAGACGAGGTTCGTTTCCGGATCGTAGGAGAACCAACCCCAGGTCGTCCCGCCGCCGATCTTCCACTGGTCGCCTTCCCACGTCTTCAGCGACGAATCCTTGCCCACCGGCTTGCCGAGTTCGGTCGTCTTTTCCGGGTCGAACAGCATCTCCTCGTCCGGCCCGGTCGAATAGGCGCGCCAGGCGACGGAGCCGTCCTTCAGGTTATAGGCGGTCAGCGAGCCGCGGACGCCGAATTCGCCGCCGGAAATGCCGATATAGACCTTGTCCTTCACCACCAACGGCGCGGCCGTGCCGGTTTCGCCCTTGGAGGCGTCGCCGTTCTTGACCGACCAGAGCTGCTCGCCCGTATCGGCGTTGAGCGCGACGACCGTGGTGTCGGCCTGGTGCAGGATGATCTTGGCCGGCTGATCGCCTTCAGGCGGCACATAGGCGACGCCGCGATTTACCGTGTCGCAGCACATGACCGGGATGACGTTGGCATCCTGCCGCGGTTCGTACTTCCACTTGATCGCACCGTCTTCCGCCAGATCGAGGGCGTAGACGATGTTGGGGAAGGGCGTGTGCACGAACATCGTATCGCCGATCACGAGCGGGCCGCCTTCGTGGCCACGCAGAACGCCTGTCGAGAACGACCAGGCGACCTGCAGATCGCCCACATTGTCCTTGTCGATGTTCTTCAGCGGCGAGTAACGGGTATTGGCATAGTCGCCCGATTGCATGACCCAGTTCGTCGGGTCCTTGCCGAGTTCGGCAAGAGCATCGTTGGCCGATGCGCCTGAACAAAGGGCAAGCAGCATTGTCGAGGCGGCGGCCGCCTTCGTGATGGATTTCAGCACGGATTCCTCCCAAAGCAAGCGTCAGCAAGCCATGCGCGGTCGCGGAACCGCACGAACAACGACACAATGTTTATGGGGACGGTTTCCGGCAGCGTGTCACGACCGCCAATAGGGGTCCTGGTGGGCACCGTTAAAGTTCGCCCTACCGAGGCCTTCGAGATCTGTCGACGCTCCCAACACCGACAGCCTTGAAGCCGGAAACCAAGGATGAGGCTAGGCCGAGTTTCCCGTTTGTGCAAGTATCAATTGTAAGAAAATGTTGCTGCAATGCAAACGCATATATTATTGCATCGCAATACAGACTATCCACACAGTAAAAATCGCGTCAAACAATATCTTCTCGAAGATTATACTCCATCGAACCAAGGCTTCATATCGATGATCGGCTTTGGCATTAACGGGAAGACGCATGTCTAAACTGTCGGGCTTGTGCCTGGTGAACTGAAATTCGATGGCCGGGAATTGAAAGTTCAACCTGGAATTGCTGTCCGATCACCTGCGCATCCGCTGGATGGAAAGGTTCTATTATGATCCGCATCCGGAATCCGACATGGATTTTTTCCCGACTTCAAGCAGCACAGGACTTTGCGGCCATCATGATGATCTGCGGCATCGGCATCGCTGTAGCTGCCGAACCCCTTGCCTTCAAGGAGGTCGCGCCAAGCCTCTACGTCCATGTCGGAAATGTTGCGGTGCCGGATAGCGCGAATCTCGGCGACACGTCCAATATCGCCTTCGTCGTCGGAAACGACAGGGTGGCAGTCGTGGATGCAGGCGGTAGCAGGAGCGTCGGGCAAGGCATATTGGCGGCGATACGGGGTGTGACGGACAAGCCGGTCGGCTGGCTGATTCTGACGCACATGCATCCCGACCACGTGGCCGGATCCGGTCCGCTGGTGGACGCGGGCGCAACCGTGATCGCACATTCCGGGTACGAAGCGTCGATGGCGCCGCGCAGGGACTTCTACCGCGATCTTGAGGTTCGGCGGCAGGCAGCTTCTCCGGAGGACTTCTTCTTCCCCGAGCCGGACGAAGGGGTGGAGGGCGACCGGATCATCGACCTCGGCAACAGACGGCTTCGATTGACAGCCTGGCCGGCCGCCCACACCTCCAGCGACCTTACCGTGCTGGACGAGGCGTCCGGAATATTGATCGCCGGCGACCTCGTCTTCGTCGATCATGTGCCGACGCTCGACGGCAGCCTGAAAGGCTGGATCGCGGCGCTGCCGCGCCTGGCAGCCATTCCGGCCCGGCAGGTCGTACCGGGGCATGGCCCTGCCCCCCTGCCTTGGCCGGGCGCACTCGGGGACGAGGCCCGCTACCTTGCGGCATTGGCCCGCGACATCAGGGCGCAGATCGCGTCCGGTGCCTCCATCGGCGCCGCCCAGGCGGGCGCCGCGGCATCCGAACGGGGGCGATGGTCGCTCTTCGACGCATATCACGGCCAGAACGTCTCGGCCGCCTTTACCGAGCTCGAATGGGAATAGCCTTCCCTAACGCACGCAAGCGCGCCACAATGACGATGGGCATCGTCGATCGGGGAGGATCGGACATGGCCGCCATGCCTATGAATCGCCTTTCATGCGCCGTGCTTGCCGCGCTTGTTCTTTGCCTGCCCGTCACGGCACGGGCCGAGTCGACGCAGGCGGCGGACAGTTGGAGCGAGTTGAAGGACGTCATCTTCGGGGATCGGCCCATCGCGGACGATCGCGTCGTCGCGCTGGAAGCGCCGTCCCGGGCCACCGATCCAGCCGTCGTGCCCGTCGTCATCCGGCTGTCCGACGATGCGCAGATCGACCGGCTAACGCTCATCGTCGATGAAAACCCGGCTCCCGTCGCCGCCACCTTCACGCTCGGGCAGGGTACGGGCATCCGCTCCATCGAAACGCGACTGCGGGTCAATGCCTACAGCAATGTGCGCGCCGTCGCCGAGACGGCGGACGGATCCCTGCACGAGTCCGTCGTTTATGTGAAGGCGTCCGGGGGCTGCGCCGCACCGGCGGCCCGAAACCCGGCCGAGGCTGCCGCGACGCTGGGCGAGATGCGGCTGCGACGGCTGGTGGAAGCGGCCAACGGCCAGACGCAGGAAGCGCAACTGATGATCCGGCATCCCAACAATTCGGGGCTGCAGCGCGATCAGATTACGCATCTCTACATCCCGGCGCATTTCGTTTCCGACCTAGAAATCCGCCTGGACGACAGGCCGTTCCTGTCGATGAGCGGCGGCATCAGCATTTCCGAGGATCCGAATTTCCGCTTCCGGTACGATGGGCCGGAGGGTGTGTTCAAGGTGATCGCATCGGACACGGAAGGCCAAACCTTCGCCAGGGTCTTCAGCCCCGGCGAGGGATGACGCCGGTTCAGAAACAACGCACCTCCGCCTCGGCCTGCGCGCGACGCAGATCGCCGATGGCGGCTTTCGCCGGAGCGGACGTGCGGAAGACGACGCCCTTCTCGCCAGTCACCTGCCCCATCGACAGATAGGTGCTCGCCTCGACATAGCGGTCGTAGGGGACGATCGAGGCGACGACGTCGAACGAGCAGGAGCATTGTCGCAGCGCCTGCTGCGTCTGCCCGTTGGTCTGCATGCAGGCGAAAACGTAATCCGCAACGGCCTCGGTGGGATAGTCGTTCGTGGCTGCCTCGGACGGCGCCGCGGCGAGCCCGCAGGCCAGGACGGCGATGAATCGCATGGTCATTCGGGCCTCCCCTGGCCGCTGTCATAGGCGATGAACTTGCCGAAGGCGCGCGGGCCGTCACCGACCGGCACCTCGCCCAGCCTCTGCAGTGTCGCCGCATCGATCTTCATCAGCGTATTGTCGAACCAGTTGACGACGTAGAGCGCGCGTCCGTCCCCGGCAGCCGCGATCCCCTCCGGGTACTCTCCGACATCGACCGTACCGACGGCCTCGAAACTCTCGGCGTCGAACACGCTCAGGGTTGCGCCGTGCTGGTCGGTGGCGAATACGCGGCCTGAGGCGGTGGCCGTCGCGTAGGGCCGGTCACCGACCGGCACGCTCGCCAGAATCGTCAGCGAAGCCACGTCGACGACGCTGATGTCGTTGGAAACGACATTGGCCACGTGTACCCGGCGGCCATCGGGCGAGAACTCGACACCGAAAGGGCGTTCGCCGACAGCGACCGTGCCCACGAGGGACATTCCGCCGGTTTCGAAGATGGAGATGCGGTTGGAATCGCGGTCGGCCGTCACCACCAGCCTGCCGTCCGGAGATACGGCGACACCCGATGGCGAAAGACCGGTCGATACCTCGGCGACGATGCGCCCATCCTGTGGATCGACGACTGACAGTCGATGGGCATACCAGTCCGCGACATAGACCGGCGCGCCCGACGGATGCACCGCGACACCCAGCGGCCCGCCCTTCACCTCGATGCGCCGGGCCACGGCAGCCGCCGCGGTATCGATGACGGTGAGCGTGCCGGACTCCGGGCTGGTCACATAGGCGTGGCGCCCGTCCGGCGGCACGGCGACACCTGCGGGCTTGCCGCCGATGGGAATGGTCGCAACGACACGCATGGACGCCAGGTCCACCACGGACAGGTCATCGCTCGACTGGTTGGTGACATAGGCCGTGTCCGCCCAGGCGGCATTTGCCGTCAGCAGGGCCGCCGCCAGTGCCGCGCACCGAAGGGCCGACGCCGGCATGGGATCAGGACCCGTTTTCCAGACTTGCCTTGAGCCCCTCGGCGACCTTCTCCTGCATGGCGGCCACGGCATCGTTGGCGGCCTTGTCGTTGAGGTTTTCCGGCGGCTCGTTGTTCGGGTAGCCCCGGTAATAGGCGCTGCGGATCTCGATCTCGGACTTGTCGCCGCCGGCCGCGGGCTTCACCGTCAGGAACTCGCTGTAATTCGTCACGGGCAGGATCGCCGTATCCACCTCCGGCATCTGGATCTGGTAGCTCATGCGCCCGGCATCATACTTGTAAAGCTCCTGGCGCAGCACGCCGCCATCCTTCAACGTCACTTCGCGCACGCTTTTTACTGCGTTTCCCGGCTCGGCCTTCACCGAGGCGACCAGGGGATTCCACGAGAGATCGTCGAAATTGCCGATCCTTTGCCAGACGGCGGCCGGAGCCATATCGACTTCGATGGTGGTGGCATGCTTCTGCCGCGACGGGCCATGCGCCAGGGCAATCCCCGGCAGGACCGTCAGGGCCAATGTCAACGCGACGAAGCTACGTGTCACGCTATCCTCCCTCACGACGCAACGGTGTCCGGCAGGAACGCTATGACGTCCGCCCTGTCATGGGAAGGCCGAGGGGCGCGCGGAGACGATATCGGGAAGATTTCCCGAGCGACCGGGGAAATTTACCGGAACGCCTTGAAGGCGACGGTGGTGAAGGTGTCCGACACGCCATCCACGGTCTGCAGCCGCTCCGTGACGAAATGTCCCGTATCGCTGTCCGGGTCGAGATAGAATTTGGCGATCAGGTCGAACTGGCCGGACGTGGAATAGACCTCCGACAGTTCCTCCACTGTCTCGACCAGGGCTTCGGCCACCGCATAGGCCCGGCCCGGCCGGCACTTGAACTGAACGAAGATGGCGCGCACGGCGTGCCCCCGAGGAAAGCGTTGCGGACAGGGGCGCGATGGACGGCGCCCTGTCCCTTGCTATCAATCGACGAAGGCGCGTTCAACCACATAGGTGGCGGGCTTGTTGTTGGCCCCTTCCTCGAGGCCAGCCTTTTCCAGGAGCGCCGCCGTATCCTTCAGCATCGCCATGGAGCCGCAGATCATCGCACGGTCGATGTCCGGGTCCAGCGGCGGCAGGCCGAGGCTGGAGAACAGCGAGCCGTTCTCGATCATGGTCGTGATGCGCTCGCCGCGCGGCTCGCCCTCGCGGGTCGCCGACCCATGATAGAGAAGCTTGTCCCCGACGATCTCGGACAGGATCTCGTCCTCTGCGACGGAAGCCACGAGATCCTTGCCGTATTGCAGTTCAGCAGTCTCGCGGGTCGTGTGCGTCAGGATGACCTTCTCGAACTTCTCATAGGTCTCGGGATCGCGGATGATGCCGGCAAAGGGCGCGATGCCGGTGCCGGTCGAAAACAGGTACAGACGCCGCCCCGGAATGAGCGCGTCGAGCACGAGTGTCCCCGTCGGCTTCTTGCGCATCAGCACGGTATCGCCCGGCCTGATCTTCTGCAGATGCTCGGTCAGCGGGCCGCCGGGCACCTTGATGGAGAAGAACTCCAGCTCCTCGTCCCAGGACGGGCTGGCGATGGAATAGGCGCGGAAGACAGGCTTCTCGGCGTTGGGCAGGCCGATCATGGCGAACTCGCCCGTCCGGAACCGGAAGCTGGCCGGCCGCGTCATGCGGAAGCGGAACAGGCTGTCGGTATAGTGGTGGACGTCCGTCACCGTCTCGGCAAAGACGTTCGCGGGCACAGGAAACACCGGCTGCGCTTCATCCTGCGGCTTGACGATAGCGTTCATGTCGATCGGCCTTTGGCGTTATTGGGACGTTCTGGCGGCATACGGGGCGTTCATGCCGCAGAAAGCGTCCCATTGCGAGAAAGAATTTTCTCAAACTTCCACCTTGCGTGGAATGGCCCCTTCGGTTCCGAAGACGCGGCGATACCGCTCGATTTCGGACGGCAGCCCCGTCGCCTTGGCCGGGTTGTCCGAGAGCTTCACCGCCGGCCGGCCGGCCGCGTCCTTGACCTTGCAGACGAGCGAAATGGGCTTCAGCCCGTTGGTCGGCTCGGGCGCGACGCCCCTGAAATCGTTGGTCAGGTTCGTTCCCCAACCGAAGCTCATGCGGACGCGGCCATGGAAATGGCGGTAGGTTTCCTCGATGGTCTCGATGTCGAGCCCATCGGAGAACACCAGCAACCGCTCGCGCGGATCGACCCCGCGTCGCCGCCACCAGTCCATGATCGCCTCTCCGCCCTCGACGGGCGGCGCGGAATCGGGACGAAAGCCGGTCCAGCCGGCCACCCAGTCCGGGGCGTTGTCCAGGAAGGAGCGCGTTCCGAACGTGTCGGGCAGCACGACCAGGAGGTTTCCGTCGTACCAGTCCTGCCACTCCCGCATCATGCGGTAGGGCGCGTCGCGAAGGGCGTCGTCGTCCTGCGAAAGTGCGGCGGCCACCATCGGCAGTTCGTGCGCGTTGGTGCCGATCGCCTCAAGGTCCGTTTCCATGGCCAGAAGCACGTTGCTGGAGCCGGAAAAGCGGCTGCCGAGCTTTTCCTTCAGGGCTTCCACGCACCAGCGCTGCCACAGGAAGGAGTGGCGTCGGCGGGTGCCGAAATCCGAGATGCGGATATCGGGAAGCTCGGCCAGCCGCTCGACCTTTTCCCACATCTTGGTCTTGGCGCGCGCGTAGAGCACGTCCAGCTCGAAGCGCTTGAAGCCCCGCATTGCCGCACGCGACCGCAGTTCGTTGATGATGGCGAGCGCGGGAATCTCCCACATCATCGTATGCGTCCAGGGCCCGTGGAACTGCAGCTCGTACTGGCCGTCGCGCCGGCTGAGATCGTAGGGCGGCAGTTCGAACCCGCTCAGCCATTCCAGGAAATCGGGACGGAATATCTGCGACTTGCCGTAGAAGCTGTTGCCGGCCAGCCAGATCATCTCACGCTTGGAAAAGCGGATCGTGCGCGCATGGTCCAGTTGGGCGCGCAACTCCGCCTCGTCGATCTCGTCGGCGATGCGCACCGAGGCCGTCCGGTTGATCAGCTCGAACGTCACCTGCGTATCGCGATAGCGACCCCAGATGAGCTGCAGCATCAGGAGCTTGTAGAAATCGGTATCGAGAAGGCTCCGGATGATCGGATCCAGCTTGAACGTATGGTTCCAGACGCGCGTTGCGATATCGATCGCGACCATCGAGATTGACCTCAGGCGAAAAGCGAATAGGCGAAGCGCGCGCAGATCAGCAGCAGGAATACGCCGAAGGCCATTTCCAGCCGCTTCTTGTCCAGCCTGTGGGCCAGCGCGGCGCCCATCGGCGCGGTGATGACGCTGGTGACCGAAAACAGCGCGAAGCCGATCACCGAGACGTAGCCGAAGGCGAGCGGCGGTTGCAGCGCCGCAACGCCGGGGTACTGCGCCGCCGCCGGCCAGCCGGCATAGATGTAGCCGATCGTTCCGGGAATGGAAATGATGACGCCCAGCCCCGACGACGTCGCCACCGCCTGGTGGATGGGCCGGCTGTAGAAGGTCATGAAGAGCGACGAAAGCTGCCCCCCGCCGATGCCCATCAGGGCCGACAGGATGCCGATGATCCAGCCATAGACCACCATTACGACCCGGCCGGGCATATCGAGGCCGAGACGCCAGCTTTCCCGGCCGAACAGCAGCTTGACTGCCGATATGCCCGCCACGACGATGAAGACGATCTTGAACAGGTCGGCCGGTGCGTAGCGGGCGATGAAGCTTCCGGCGGCGACGCCCAGCACGACCGGTACGGCCCATACCTTCAGGATGGACATGTCGACCGCGCCGCGCCGCCGGTGCGCGCTGAAGGAGCGGATGGAAGTGGGGATGATGATGGCGAGCGAGGTGCCGATGCAGAGCGGCATGCGCACGTCTTCCGGAACGCCTAGGATACGGAAGAGCTCATAGAGGATCGGCACCGCGACCGCGCCCCCGCCGACGCCGAACACCCCGGCCAGCAAGCCGGTGACGGCCCCCCCGGCCAGAAGCGCCGCGGCGAGCCAGATCGCCTCCCCCATTGCGATATCGATCATGTCGTCTCCCCTCGTGCTCCCCACTCATAGGTGTGGGGAACACGGAAGCACAAGGTTTGCGCGCGGATATTTCGCCGCGCGCCCTCTCAGAAGGTCGTGCTGACCCTGAGGTAGAAGGAGCGGCCGGGTTCGTTGAAGGTCGCCGCACCGGCCGAGGTGCCGCTGCCCTTGCGGAACAGCCGTTCGTCGAAGATGTTGCTGACGCCGGCGCCGATCCGCAATTGCTCGTTAGCCTGGAAGTCCAGGTTGAAGCCGACCAGCGTGTAGGGATCGAGGTCGTCGGTATTGCCCGCAAGGCTGCCGGTGGTGACGTTTCGGTAGGGCGCTTCCGTCTTGCCGTAATGGGTCAGCGTCAATGCCGTGAACAGGCGCTCGGTAGCCTGCCACTCCAGCGCGGTATTGATCGTGTATTCCGGCACGAGGGACAGCGGATTGCCGGTTTCCTTGTCCTCTGATTCCAGCATGTAGGTGGCGTTGGTGCGCCAGTTCACATTGTCCAGGAGAGGCACGAGCAGGTTGCCCTCGAGGCCGGACAGCACGGCCTTCGGCGTGTTGTCCCACTGGAAGAGCTGGGCGCGGCCCAGAACCCCGACCGGCACGACACCGGCCGTGATGCGATCCTTGTAGTCGTTGTGGAAATAGGTCAGGCCCGCCTGCCAGCCGGTCTCGTTGATGTAGTTGATACCGATTTCCTTGTTGACGCTCGTCTCGGCCTTCAGGTCCGGATTGCCGATGACGTAGCAGCCGAGTCCGAGCGACGGAAAGTTGAAGGGGCAGCCGTTGCCCATCGTGTAATAGACGTAGTTCTCGTTAAGCTGGTACAGGTTGGGCGCCTTGAAGGCGCGGGCGATACCCGCCTTCAGCGAAATCTCGTCCGTCAGGTCGTAGGAAGCGTTCAGGCTGGGGCTGGCATTGCCGCCGAACTCGCTGTGATAATCGCCGCGGATACCCGGCGTCAGCACCAGCTTGTCGGTGACGTAGATATTGTCCTCGAGATACAGGCCGTAGAGCTGCGCGTCGATCTTCGAGTCGCGGTCGGCCGGATTGGACGGGACGCCCGGGATGGTCACGCCGCCGGTGATCGCCTGTCGGAGCGAAACCGGGTCGTCCATGTATTCGCCGCGGAATTCGGCGCCCACCGTGACGTTCTGGTCGAAGTGATAGGTGAAGGGAATGTTGAATTCCGACTTCGCCGCCCAGTTGTCGAGCGTGATCGTGCCCTTCTCCAGGCTGCTGCTGATCGCGCCTTCGCCACTTCCGGCCGTTCCCTCCAGGAAGCGGTTGTTGCGGGTATTCTCCCATTGCAGATAGGAGTTCGAGGTGCCGAACTCGTAATTGCCGCGATGGGTCAGCGCCAGCGTGGTGCGGTAGAGCGTGTTGGTCTCCTCGCCCTGGCCGGCCAGCTCCTCGATCACGTCGTTGGTGCCGGCCAATTGGCGGTCGCCGGTGAAGATGTTGCCCTGCCGGCTGTAAGCCGCCTCGAACTCGAACTCGTTGGACTCGTTCGCGTACCAGGTGAGTACGCCGCGCACGTCCTTGTTGACGACACCCTCGCGACCGGCCGGGATATCGGTCGGCAGCAGCGCCGCGTCGGCGTTGATAGCCGGGTCGTCCGCGTCCGTCTTGCTGTAGCTGCCATAGACCCGATAGGCGAAATCCTGCCCGAGGGGTCCGCCTGCGAAGACGTTGCCCCGGAACGTCTTGCCCTCTTCCGAGTGCTGCGGAATGTTGACGTAGCTCGAAACGGTGACGCTCTGCTCGGCCGGGCGCTTGGTGATGATGTTCACGACGCCGCCGGCGGCACCGGAGCCGTAGCGCGCGGCGGCCGGGCCGCGCAGCACCTCGATGCGCTCGACCGCCTCGGGCGGCACCCAGTTCGAGTCGCCGCGCGTGTCGCGCTCGCCGGAACGGCCGTATCGGATGGCATTGCGCGACAGGACGGGCTTGCCATCGATCAGGATCAGCGTGTTCTCCGGCCCCATGCCACGAATGTCGATCTGGCGGTTGTTGCCGCGCACGCCCGAGGCCGAGTTGCCGGTGAGGTTCACGCCCGGCTGCCTGCGGATGATGTCCGACAGATCGTTGACCGGCGGCCGATGGTCGATATCGGTGGCGCTGATGATCGAAACGCCTGGCGCCTGCTTGAGCTGCTCATCTGCGGACAACACCAGCACCTCGTCCAGCGCGACGGCCTCGCCCGCCGGAAGCACGCTTTCGCCCTCTTCGATCTGCTCCTGCGCGACGGCGCCTTCCTGGGCAACGGCGTGGCCGACCGGCACGGAAAGGGCGACGAGCAGCCCGATGGCGGTACCGGAACGGAGGATGGCTCGGTTGGAAGGAGTGCGCGACAAGGTGGAATCTCCAAAGGCAGGCCGTTTCCCGGCTTTTGGGAGAAACCGGAAATCGGATGAGGAACTGGAATGGAAAACCGTGGCGCTGGCGGCGGCTACTGCCCGGACTTTCAGGTTCATCTTCATGTGACACAGGACTCCGAAACCGAAAAGTGGAATCGGCGAGTCAACTATTGCAACTCACAGTGAGTGATGCCAAAAGGCAACATTGTCGGTTGCGCATCGTTGGCCGGCAGGGGTTCGGACGGGATTGGAGGGCGTTGCAATGTTGCCCCACACGCAAGCCTATATCGACACCGCCTGGCGCGAGACGTCGCCCGGATGGCTTCTGGCGGTCGTCGCCATGCTTGGGTTCCGCCGCCCGGCCCCGGGGCCGATCGCCATTTGCGATCTCGCTTGCGGCACAGGCTATTCGGCTGCGCTGACGGCGGCATCGATGCCGTCGGCGCGTGTCGACGGCTTCGATGCCGATGCGGGCCATATCGCAGCGGCCGGACGCCTGGCGAAAAGCGCCGGCATCAACAATATCCGCTTCGAAACCGCCGATATCCGGGTGCTCGCGGCAGATCCGCCCCGGACCTACGATCTCGTCATCGTGCATGGCGTCTTGTCCTGGGTACGACCGGATGTCCGGGAGGCTATTTTCCGGTTCGCCGGTACGGCGCTCAAGGATGGGGGCATCGCCTATCTGCATTATGCCTGCCAGCCGGGCGCCTCCACCTTCTCTGTCCTCAATGCCGCCATGCGGGCCGCCGCGCCCGGTGGCACGCCGATGGAGCGCCTCGAAAAGGCCAGGCCGGTGCTGGAGCGCATGCGCCACGGAGCGGGCCTGTTCATCGCCCATCCGCAAGCCGGGACATCGTGGGACAGCCTGACGAAGCAGCCGGACGCCTATGTCGCGCACGAACTGGCGGGCGACACGTTCGAGCCGCTGTCGAGCGGCGACGTGATTGCGGCGATGGCGGCGCGCGGATGTACCTTCGCGGGCAGCGCCACAGCCATCGAGAACGTCGACCGCATGTCCCTGCCGGAGGATTGCGTCGCCGCACTGGACGGCGTCGACGAGCCCCACTTCCGTGAGGTGTTGAAAGACATCGCCCGGGACCAGGCTTTGCGCCGCGATATCTACGTGAAGAACGGCCGGCCCCTGACGCCGCAGGCGCATGTGGATGCGCTGCGCGGCCTGCGCTTCCGTCGCATGGCGGATGTCGCCGGCGGCGCCGTCACGATCCAGACCCGGATGGGGCCGGTGGAGGGCGCCGCCGCGATCTTCGCCCCGCTTCTCGACGCCTTTTCGGCAGGCGACCGCGCCTTCGACGAGCTGGAGAAAATCCCGCCATTTTCCGGCAGGCCCGGCCTTCTCAACCAATCGCTGGTGCTGCTGATGGAAGGAGGCCTGGTGCGGCCGGTCTGGACCGGCGCGGACAAGGCAGGCGCCGAAGCCTTCAACCGCGCCGTTTCCGGCTCCGCGACCGCTCCGGCAGAGGCCGATGCGGAACTGATGGGGCCACGCCCGCTTTAGAGCGCCGTGCGTCCGTTCGGACGCACAAAGGTCGCTCCAAAGCTTTTCGTCGGGCCTCCGGCGATCGGGTACGACTGGACCTTGGAGGGCCGCGTCGGTACCGCCCTTATGCAGGCCGGGCTTCCCGATCTAGCACCGGATCGTCGCCTACGAACCCTGTCGGGAGGTGAGCAAACGCGTGTCGGCATCGCTCGTCTCGTCATCGAGGCACCGGACCTCCTGCTTCTGGACGAGCCAGCGAACAATCTCGACGCTGCCGGTCGTGCCGCGATCCGATCCCTCGTGCGGGACTGGCGTGGCGGCGTTCTCCAGCACGTTGGGTTGCTGGATCCCGAGGGCAGCATTCTGGACAACATCCGCCGAATGCACCCGGATGCCAAGGATGAGGAAACCTATGCCCTTTATGCCAGGTTCGGCTTTCGCAACCGTGATGCGACGCGCGTCGTCGGCACGCTTTCCGGCGGCGAGCGCCTTAGAGCGGGTCGGATTCGATCGGGTCTTCGCGGTTTGATGCTCAGGCAGCGCGCGAGCGCCCCGTCGGGCTGTATCGATGGGCCATCTGGGAAAGGCCGTGCCAGTTGTGGCGCGATACGATGGACAGGACGATCGGCTCGAGCCAGCCTCGACGGGCGAATTCGCCCAGCAGCGCCGCCGGAAGGGCGTTCAATGCGCCCTCGTCGACTGCCAGGAGATCGTCGCGGAGCGCCTGTCCGGCATCTCCCACGCCCGGAGCAGTGCAAGGCGTCAGAACGCCCGCCTCGGCAAGCGCCTGCCCCAGCTCGGCGGAATCCGCAAGGCTCCGCTCCGCGAGCTGGCTGCGGATGACCGACGATTTTCCGAAGGATGACAATCCGCCGGATGGGTCGAAGATGGGGTCGATGTCCTCGTCCACGCCGGGCCGCATCTGGACGAGGCGTCCGCTGGAGAAGTCGGCGTAAAGCCGGATCTTGCCGTTATTCCCCGCCAACGCGGCCAAGGGGTATCGGCTGAGGCAAGCCGGCACATGATGGTCTCGCCGCCATCCGCCAAGCGCATCGACGAACAGGTTGCGCCCCTTTTCGAGCGCCAGGACCGCAACGGGCGCGGGATTATTACCCGTGGTGAAGCAGATGGGATAGCAGCGCATCGCCGCACCGAACTCGCCCAGAGCCAGTGGCGCCGTCGCAATGGTCGCGGCGAAGCGCAGATTGCCGCTCCGGCGCACGCCAAGGGTGGAATGCCGATCCAGGCTCAGAACCCGCGGCTCGGCGAACCATGCGGGCAATGTCGGCGCCCGGTCGGGAAATGACAGAAAATCCGCATATGCCATCGGCTCACCCCTTGCCCGGCGTTGCTCCGCCGTGGAAGGGCGGATCATATAAACGTCATCATGCAGAATTTTTCGTTTATGCGCCATTCCACCGAAAGACTCAAGCTTCGGCGTTACCGGCGGCAACACCATCCTGCCGCAGCCGGCTTGCCACAAGCTTGCTCATCGGCAATCCGGGTTGCTCCTCATAGGCCAGCCGGATCAGCTCGATGGTCCTCTCCTCGATCTCGTCCGTCAGGCGCGCCAGGAAGTCCGCGCGGTCCAGGCCCGGCTCGATGGGCGGTAGGAACTGTGCGCGGATGGTGCCCGGCCGGCGATAGAAGGCCTGGCGCGGCCAGAACAATCCGGAATTGAGCGCAACCGGCGTTACCGGGACATGCGTCGCATTGTAGAGGAAGTGGATGCCTGGCCGGTAGTTCGGCGCGGCGCCGGGGGCACTGCGCGTACCTTCCGGAAAGATGACGATCTGCCGCCCCGCGGCCATCGCCGCCCGTACATCCTCCAGCATGCTGGCCAGGACGGCGCCGCGACGGCTGCGGTCCACCGGGATCATGCCCATGCGCCGGCAATAGGCCCCGAAGACGGGAATGGCCATCAGTTCCTTCTTCAGGATGAAGGTCGGGCGGTCGAGCTGGGGGACCAGTGCAAAGGTTTCCCAAAAGGACTGGTGCTTGGAGGCGATGATGGTTGCGCCGGCCGGCAGATGCTCCTGCCCGGTGATCTCCGATCTCGTGCCGGCAACCCGGTGCAGAAGCCAGAGCGAGGACCGCGCCCAGTTCTTGACGATCCGCCAGCAGGTCCGCTCTGGCAGGAAGAAGAAGACCGGGGAGAAGAGCAGAAGCTGGCCGATCAGGTTGGCGTAGAACAGGAACTGGAACGCAAGGGAGCGCAGGGCGATCATCTATGTGGCAGTCCCGCTTGTATCTCGAATGGCCGGCGCTTCAACCGTGGCCGGAATGGGCCTGCGACGTCACGCGCTGCCCCAGCGTATCGACGATGTCGAACCCCGTTGCAAGACGCGCGCGCGCCGCAAGCACCTTGACGTATTCGCGCAGAAGCAGCCTGAAGCCCAGCCTGGTCGGGAAACCGTCGGCGCGCCACAACTTCTGCGGCGAGACGGGATAGGGTACGATCTCCGGCGCGCCGGAGACGCCGCCAAGTTCGGTCAACGCCCTCGGAATATGATAGTCGCTCGTCACCAGCGCGATCCGATCGATATCGTGCGACCTTGCCCATTCCACCGTCATTCGGGCGTTGCCGATCGTGTCGAGCGCGGCATAGTCGAGGTCGACGCAGCACTGGAACAACTCCTGGTCGCCGCCGGTGATGCGCGCGAGCGTCGACAGGCTGGTTCCCGGATTGACGCCGCTGATCAGCAACCGCTGGCCGCTGTCCTTCGTCAGGAGGTCCACCGCCTGCTGAAGCCGCATCTCGCCCCCGGTCAGCACAACGATGCCGCCGACATCGGCGATCGACGCCGGCGCCCGCAGGCTTGCCACGTCGTTGGCGAAGCGCAGGAAGCCGCCGGCCAGATAGGAGGCAAGGCCGAGGATCGCCAGCAGCAGAAGCAGGCCGAGGCGCATCCCGGGCCGTAAACCGCCCATGCGCCCTGCCCTGTCTCTTTCTGCCTGCATCTGCTTGCCTGCGTGCACTGTCCGATCCGTACATATGAGCAAGGAACTATGCCCGAGCCTTGCGGTTTCCAAGCCGCTTACGCCGTGCCGGCGGGTGACAATATGTCCATCTCCGAAAGTTGCGCACGCACGGTGAAGCGCGACGTGAGCGCCGTCAACAGCGCGGCGGCGAACGCCAGGAGCGCGATGGCGACGTAACCCCATGGCCCCAGGCTGAAGGTTCCGAACAGGGCTCGAAGCTGGTCGCCCTCGGCCGAGACCGAGCCCGGGGCCGCATACCAGCCTGCCAGCGCGAAGATGCCCAACGCCGTCAGCCCCCCGATGGCGCCCCCGATCAGTCCGAGCCGCAGGAAGTGACGCTGGAACTCGGCCGCGATGAAGCCATGCCGGGCTCCCACGAAATGCAGCACCTCTATGATGTGGCGGTTGCCGGCCATGGCCCCCCGCGTGGCGAACACCACCGTCAGGACGGCCGCGACGACGACCAGCGCCAGTATGGCGATGCCGGCCAGCACGGTGGCCTCCGCCATGGCGACGAGACGCGACATCCACATGCGATGATCGTCCAGCGTCGCCTGCGGCACCGCACGCTCCACCGCCTCGCGCAGCGCGTCGAAATCCGGCGGCGATGCGGGGTCTATTTCCACCGCGATCATGCGCGGCATGGGCAGGCCGGCCACGTCCAGTCCGCCCAGCCAGGGCCGCAGCATCGCCGCGGCCTCGTCCTCTCCGACAGGTATGGCGGCCGTCACGCCGGGCGTCGAGAGCGCCAGCAGCTGCAACTCGCCGATCGCGGCCTGCATGTCGAGGCCGGGCTCCGGCTCGATCTGGATCGTCGCCTCGCGCGCGATGTCGTCGCGCCATGCCCGCGCCGTGTCCGAGATCATCAGGACGCCGCCGAGCGTCAGGCTGGCAAGGAAGGTCATGATGGCGATGACGGCCATCAGCGCCGTGCTCGTCACGTTGCGCGCCGGTACGATCGGTACCGGGCGCCTTGCGGCCGATCGCCGCGCAAGTGCGGACAACCGCCGCGACAGCGTCCCGATGCCGAGCACGAGGCGTTCGCGCAGCTCAGTCATGGATGCTCATCCGTCCGTCCGCCAGCACCAGCCGACGGGCCGGCGCCTGCTCCATCAGGCTCACATCGTGCGTGGCGATGACGACCGAGGTACCCAGCCTGTGCATCTCCTGAAACAGGCGCAACAGCCGGCGCGCCAGCGGCGGATCGACATTGCCGGTCGGTTCGTCCGCCAACAGGAGGTCCGGCCGGTCGATCAGCGCGCGAGCGATCGCGGCCCGCTGCTTCTCGCCACCGGACAGGACGATGGGCGGTGCGTCCATGCGGTCGCCGAGGCCGACCCAGCGCAGTAGCTCCACGACGTCCTGCCGGTAGGAGGCCTCCTCCCGCCCGCGTACGCGCAGCGGAAGCGCCACGTTTTCGTAGGTGGTCAGATGGTCGAGAAGCCGGAAATCCTGGAAGACGATGCCGATCCGCCGCCGCAGCTCCGGCAACTCGTCGCGGCGCATGGTGGCCGCGTCGCGCCCCATCACCTTCACCATGCCGCGCGTCGGCCGCAGGGCCAGGAACAGCATGCGCATCAGGCTCGTCTTGCCGGCGCCGGATGGGCCGCACAGGAACTGGAACGACTGGGCGTCGATCCGGAAGCTGAGGTCGCGCAGAACCTCCGGCCCCATGTCGTATCTGAGCCCAACATTCTCGAACCTGATCAAGAGTCCTGTCCCTCCGCCGCCGATGCCGTGGTGACGGCCGGGCATGACGCTACCGGGAGTGTGACGTCAATTCCTTTACCGTTCATTAACCACACCTCGTCAACCTTTTGGCAATCGTCTTTTGAAGCCGGAGAGGGTCGATGGCACAGACGTCTCGCAGCAGCGCCACCCGCCTGCCGGAATGGCGCATCATCGAAGCCGAATCCTGGACCGTTCGCAGGCCCTCGGGGCCGGAACTTCGGCGCGCCGCGCCACTGAAACGTGGCTTTGCCGCGGCGTTCGGCGAAGCGGTCCGCAAGCTCGGCCTCCTCGGCAGGGGTTGAGCATGCGGGGGCTCGCATTCCATGGCCCGGCGATGTAGGCAGGCATCCTGTCAATCCAGGATGCAAACGGCTGTTCCATGATCGAAGTTCGCGGCAAGCAGATCGACACTCTCTATTCCGAAACCGAGGTCGCCTCGGCGGTGGAGCGCGTCGCAGGCGAGGTGGCCGCCAGCTTCGGCGACAATCTGCTCGTCGTTTCCGTGCTGAAAGGGTCTTTCGTCTTTGCGGCCGATCTCATCCGCGCCTTGCACAGGGCCGGTGTTGCACCGGAAGTCGAGTTCATAACCCTGTCCAGCTACGGTGCCGGCACCGTCGCCGGCGAGGTTCGCATCCTGCGCGACATCGACAGCGACGTGCGCGGTCGGCAGGTGTTGCTTGTCGACGATATCCTCGAATCCGGCCGCACGCTGAAATACGCCCGTGACCTTATGCTCGAGCGTGGTGCGGCACGCGCCGGGATCGCCGTCCTTCTGGACAAGCGCATGCGCCGGAAGGCCGACATCGAGGCAGACCATGTCGGCTTCGATTGCCCCGATTACTTCGTCGTCGGTTATGGCATGGATGTCGGCCACGCCTTCCGCGAGCTGCCTTTCGTCGGCCGCGTCGTGGAATAGGGCTCAATCCGAGGAAATATTTCGTCAGGGTTGCATTTGAGCAACGGCTGAAAGTTCTGGGAAAGAATTTTCTGCATAATGGGGGAACGGACCCGTTGGTCCGTGCGTCTTATGCAGTGCGGAATCTCTCATGTCGATCAATGGGATGAGGGCCGATTTGCCGGAGTGACCGATGGCCAGGATCCTGATCGCCGAAGATGAAGCGGGAATTCGCCTTCTCGTTGCGCGCGCCCTCAGCCTCGAAGGCCACGACGTGGTTACGGTCGAGGATGGCGAGGAAGCATTGGAAGTCATCGCGGGTGACAATGACGGGTTCGATGCCGTCCTGTCCGACATCCGCATGCCCGCCTTGACGGGAATCGAGCTTGCGCATGCCGTGAAGGCCGTATTCCCGGATATGCCGATCATGCTGATGACCGGCTATGCGGAACAGAAGGAAGCGGCCGAAAGCCTGACACGCATCGTTTTCGGCGTGGTCGAGAAGCCGTTCACCCTGACGCAGATCCGCCGCGCCATGGGCGACCTCTTCGCCGCGCATCCGCCTCGCACGCGCGCCGAGCCCATCCGCCGCGCCGGCTGAAAGCGCTCACTGCGCCCTCAGGAGCCTTTCGAGATAATCGCGCTCCTGCTGTGGTGACAGCCTGTCTCCCAGTTTCTCGCGGATCTGGTCCAGAATGCGCCTGGCGCGCTGGATGTCGATCTCGTCCGGTATATCCACGTCCTGTCCGAAATCCGGCCCTTGCGTCTGGCGTTGCCTGCCCAGCGGATCACGGCCGGAACGTTGCTCGCCGGGTGTCGCACCCTGCCCCATCGTGCCGCCCTGCTGCTGGCCCGCCTGGCCGGGCTGGCCAGGCTGTCCCTGCATGGCCTCCTGCATCTGCCGCATCATGTCCTGTGCGCCCTCGCGCAGCGCCTGCAGGGCCTCTCCCTGCCGATCCACAGCCTCGCCATCACTGCCTCGGCCCAGCGCGCCTTCCGCGTGCCCCATGGCCTCGCCGGCACGCCCCATGCCTTCGCCCGGCTCGAGCCCGAACTCCTCCATCTGCTGCCGGAGTGCTTCAAGCCTTTCCTGCAACTGGCCTTGCCGCCTCTGCAGGTCTTCCATCTGCTGGCGCAGCTCTTCGGCCGATGGCGGTTCGCCGCCCTCGGCCCGCTCGCCTCCGGGCGGCTGCGGCATTCCCTCCATGCCTTCCTGCATCTGCCGGCGGAGGTCTTCGCGTCCCAGTTCGAATGTCTGGTCCATCAACTGCTGCTGCTGCTGCAGCAACTCGCCCATCTCGTTCATCTGCTGCTGCATCGGGCTGTCGCCCTGCTGCTGCTGTCCCGGCTGTGCCATCTGCAGGTTGTTCATCATCTCCTGCAGCTCGGACAGAAGCTGCTGCGCCGCCTCGCGCGATCCCGAGCGGGCCAGATCTTCGATCCGGTCCATCATGCGTTGCAGGTCTTGCGGGCTGATCTCCTGCGCATTGTCCATCTGGCTTAGATTCTGCGGCGGCTGGTTGCGCATGGCCTCCGCCATGGCTTGCATGAATTCCTGCATCGCCTCTCGCAGTTCCTGCATCAACTCGGCGATCTCCTCTTCCGAGGCGCCGTTCTGCAAGGCTTCCGACAGGGCCTGCTGCGCATCGCGCAGGCGACGCTCCGCAAAGGACAGATTGCCGTCCTCGATGCCGAGCGCGATCTCCCACAGGAAATCGACCGCCGAGCGCAGGTCGTCGTCGCCGGCCGCATGGGCGATACGCTCGCGCGCCGCCCGCAGGGCCAGATAATCGGCCGTGCGGGGTATGAAACTGTCGGCATGCAGCGTCACGGCATCAAGAAGATCCACCACGCGCCTCGCCGCATTCGCGTCCAGCGCCAGTATACGACGCTGCTCCACGACGGCACGTGCCAGCGGGTTATTGAAGGGGCGTTCCGGCAGCGCGATCTCGAGCGGGTCGGAGCGGCCTTCCTGGCCGGCGTCGTCTCGGGCGGCCAAAGTCATGCGCACGATTGCCCCGGCATAGGGGCTGTCCATCAGGTTGGCCGACGTTCGCCCCTTGGCGACGCCCTTCGTGCGCCGCGGCATGGCGAGGTTGATGGATGGCGGCGCGATCAGCGGACGCGCGTCTGCAGCCACGTCCACAGGCTCGATCGTCGCCTGCCCCTGCGGCGCCCCATAATCGTCTTCCACGGTAAAGCCGATCTCCAGGGCGCCGTTGCGCGCCGAACGCGGCTCGCCGTCGAAGGCGATGACGGGCACGGTATCGGGAACCACGTCGAAGCTCCACGACCCGAGGGTCCGGAACCGGGTTTCCACCGCCACCGCACCGGAGCGATCCAGCGCAAGCTCGTACTCGGCCGGCCCGGAGGACGGCGCCGGCGGCGTTGCATCGCCATCCGCGCTCACGTCGACGGCGCGCGGGACGATCTCGGCTTGCGCGGCGTCGGCCGCCTGGAAACTCATGTCAACGCCGTCGCCATCGGATATGCGGACCGACAAAACGCTGCCCGCCGGCACGCCCAGCGGGCCGGAAGCCTGCGCCTCCGTCAGGAAGATCGGCGCTCGGCCCGTGTAGCCGGGCGGTGTCACCCAGGCATCGACGCGCGCCGCTGCCAGCACGGTGCCCTCCAGCGGCGTCGCCGCATCGGAGATACGGCCGCCGCCGGGCCCGAATGAGTAGGCGAAAGCCGTCGCGACACCGAGGGCCACGAGGACGCGCAGGCCATAGGGATCCAGCCGTTCCGTCCGCGTGTTGGGAAGCCCGCCGGTCAGCCCCGTCAGCCGCTCGGCCATGCGCCGCTGGTGGATCCGCCACAGCGCCATGGCGACCGGGTCGTCGCCCAGCGCGCGCTCTTCCTGGGCGCGCAGCGGCTGGTTGGCGAGGCGGCTTGCCTCTTCCACCCGCGCCGTCACGGCGCCTGCCCCGGGCAGACGAAGGCGACGGCAGCGCCATGCAACGCCGAGCGCGGCGATACACAGGGCAGCAAGGACGGCAACGCGCGCCGGCGCCGGCATGGCGGCGAAGGAGCCCGTCCAGGCCAGGATGAGGAACAGGCCGACAAGGCCGGACAGGCCGAGGACGAGCGGCCAGAACCGCTCGACCGCGATCGAGAACCATGCCGAGAGGCGGGCGGGCAGGAAGCCCGGTCGGCCGCCCTGTCCGCGGTTCTGGTCGTGGCTGTCGGCAGGTGCCATGGCGCGGGCCTTCGTTCCGGCGGCTGGATCGGGCGGCATGCCACCCTCCCGAAAGCTTACCAGCTTTTGCGGCGAAGGCGAGGCGCGCGCCGCACTTGCCTTCAAAGCCAGGGCGGAAGGCGGTCGAGTCCGATCAATTCTTCGAGCGTCTGTCGCGGCCGCACCGCGTGGAAGGCATCGTCCTTGACGAGAACCTCGGCGATCAGGGGCCGCGTATTGTACGTTCCGGACTGGACGGCCCCATAAGCGCCGGCCGTGGAGACATAGACGAGGTCGCCCTCCTTCAATTCCGGCAGGTCCCTGTCCCGCGCGAAGAAATCGCCGCTCTCGCATACCGGCCCGACGACATCCACCTGCTGCACGGGCGCCCCTGCGGCCGGTTCGACCACCGGGGCGATATCGTGCCAGGCGTCGTAGAGGGTGGGGCGGATCAGGTCGTTCATTGCGCCGTCGACGATCACGAAGGTGCGCCCGCTCTGGCGCTTCACGTAGATGACGCGCGCGACGAGAATGCCGGCATTGCCGGCGATCAGGCGTCCGGGCTCGAAAATCACGCGGGTACCGAGATCGCGGACATGGCGCTTGACGATTTCGGCATAGGCCGGCGGCTCCGGGGGCGGCATGTTGTCTCGGCGGTAGGGAACGCCAAGGCCGCCGCCCAGATCCACATGCGAAATCCGGTGGCCCAGCGCCCGCAGGCGGCCGACGAGCCCGGCCAGACGGCCGAACGCCTCGTCGAAGGGTTCCAGCTCGGTGATCTGGCTGCCAATGTGCATGTCGATGCCGGAGACTTCCAGGCCGGGCAGCCGCGCAGCGAGATCGTAGACCTCTTCCGCCCGGTCGAATGCGATGCCGAACTTGTCGGCCTTCTTGCCGGTGGATATCTTGGCGTGCGTGCGCGCATCGACATCCGGATTGATCCGGCACGAGATATGCGCGACACGCCCGGACGCAGAGGCCCGTCGCGAGATCGCCTCCAGCTCGGGCTCGGACTCCACATTGAAGCAGAATATCCCCGCATCGAGGGCGGCCTCGATTTCGGCTTCCGTCTTGCCGACCCCGGAGAACATGATCCGTTCGGCCGGTATGCCGGCCATCAGCGCGCGTTTCAGTTCGCCGCCGGAGACGACGTCGGCGCCGGCGCCCAGCGCCGCCAGCGTCTTCAGCACGGCCTGGTTGGAGTTGGCCTTCATCGCGTAGCAGACAAGCGCATCGATATCGGAAAAGGCCTCTGCGAAGACGCGGTAATGCCGTTCCAGCGTCGCCGTGGAGTAGCAATAGAAGGGCGTGCCGACGGATTCCGCGATCGTGCGGATATCGACATTCTCGGCGTGCAGGACGCCGTCGACATAATCAAAATGGTTCATGGTGCGTTTCTGGTAGCGATCGTCAGTTCAGGAGGCCGTCCAGCAGGAAGCGCCGCTCCGGCGCTCCGGGATTGCGTGTCACCTCCTTCGGAACCACCGACGTCTCGGACGAACGGTTGGTGATCTCGGGAGCCCGCGCCAGCCCGGCGGCGTCCGGCGCGACGACATAGGGCCGCGCCGGCTGCCCCTCGGGCGTCGGCGGCACCGGCAGGTTCTTTCGTCCGCAGGCGGCGAGGCCGAGCATCAGCGCCACGCTTACAAGGGTCATTACTCGCATCGCCCATTACTCCAGATCAGAACTCACTCGCCCGTGGACAGGCGTTGCTGCCAATAGGCGACCTGTTGGCGCACATTGTCGGGCGCCGTGCCGCCGAAGCTCTTGCGGCTGGCCACCGACGCATCGACCGACAGCACGTCGAAGACTTCGGGCCCGATGCGCCCGTCGATGTCCTGCAGGGCCTCCAGCGGCAGATCTTCCAGCGCGACCTTACGCGATTCCGCCAGAGCCACCACCCGGCCCGTCACGTGATGCGCCTCGCGGAACGGCAGGCCGGCGCCGCGCACCAGGAAGTCGGCAAGATCCGTCGCGGTGGAGAAGCCGGCTCCGGCGGCGGCCCGCATGCGCGCCACGTTCACTTCGAGGTCGCGCACCATGCCCGTCATGGCCGAAAGGGCCAGGGACAGCGAGTCGATGGCGTCGAACACCTGTTCCTTGTCTTCCTGCATATCCTTCGAATAGGACAGCGGCAGGCCCTTCATCACCGTCAGCAGCGCAACGAGACCGCCATTGATGCGGCCTGTCTTTGCGCGCACCAGTTCCGCGGCGTCGGGGTTCTTCTTCTGCGGCATGATGGAGGAGCCGGTCGAGAAGGCGTCCGACAAACGGACGAAATCGAACTGCGGAGTGGACCAGATAACGATCTCTTCCGCCAGGCGTGACAGGTGCATGGCCGTCATGGAGGCGATAGCCAGGAACTCGATGGCGAAATCGCGGTCGGAGACCGAATCCAGCGAGTTGCGGGTCGGCTCCCGGAAGCCGAGTTCATGCGCCGTGCGATGCCGGTCGATGGGGAAGCCGGTGCCGGCCAGTGCGGCCGCGCCGAGTGGCGATTCATCCATGCGGCGGAGCGCGTCCCGCACGCGTGAGCGGTCGCGGCCGGCCATTTCCACATAAGCCAGGCAGTGATGGCCGAAGGTGACGGGCTGCGCCGCCTGCAGATGGGTAAAGCCCGGCATCACGGTTGCCGCATGCTCCTGCGCGCGCGCCAGCAGCGCCGCCATATAGGCGCCAAGCCCCGCTTCCAGCTCCTGCAGGGCGCGCTTGACGTACAGACGGAAATCCACCGCCACCTGGTCGTTGCGCGAACGGGCCGTATGCAGGCGGCCGGCGGCGGGGCCGATCAACTCCGCAAGCCGGGCCTCGATATTCATGTGGATGTCCTCGCGCTCGCGCGAGAAGGGGAAACGCCCCTCCTCGATCTCGGCGCGGATACCGGTCAGGCCCTTGTGAATGGCGGCGGCATCCTCCGCCGAAATGATGCCGTTTTCGGCAAGCATGGCGGCATGGGCCATCGACCCTGCGATATCCTCGCGGTAAAGCCTCTTGTCGAAGTCGATGGAGGCGTTGATCGCCTCCATGATCGCGTCCGGCCCCTGTGCGAACCGGCCGCCCCACATTTCGTTGCCAGGCTTTCTGGTCATTCCGGTCTCCTGGCTCATGCGTCCTGAAGGTTTTCCATCATGCAGTCGTCGCCGCAGCCACCATCACCCGGCAAGGAGCCGCGCAAGCGCTCCCTTTTCAGCTTCGGCACATTGGCGCTTCTTGCCGGCGTCGCCGCCGGCGCCCTTGGCGTATACGTGATCGAAAGCCGCTCTGGCAACGAAGTTGCGGGCAATTGCCCGCTCGACGACGGGATGAAGGCGCGCATCGACGCGGCCGCGCGCGGCGAGGTGGCCGCCATGGTGGCCATGGACAGGCCCTTCGACGCCACGGCGCTGGCCTTCAAGGACGCGGACGGCGCACAGACCAGTATCGGCGCCATGGCCGGGCAGACCCTCCTGGTCAACCTTTGGGCAACGTGGTGCGTGCCCTGCCGGGTCGAAATGCCCGAACTCGACCGCCTCCAGGCGGAAGCGGGCAGTGATGCCTTCGCGGTGGTGCCGATCAACCTCGATCTCGGCGAAAGCGACAAGCCGCAGGCCTTCTACGACGAGATCGGGCTGACCCATCTGCCCATGTTTCGGGACGAGACGCTCAAGCTCTTCAACGACCTCAAGGGCGCCGGCATCGCCTTCGGCATGCCGGTCACCATGCTTGTCGACAAGACGGGCTGCGCCCGCGGCGTCATGAACGGGCCGGCCGAATGGGCAGGGGCGGATGCGCACGCCCTGATCGATGCCTTCATGGCTGACGGAAGCTGAAGCGCTTCGGCGCGTTTTCCGTTCCAGACGCCCTGAACGCAGAAAGGCCGGGTCGCCCCGGCCTTTCCGATCATGTGAAGGAAAAGCGCCGCCTCAGGCTGCGTCTTCCGCGTCCTTCTTGATTTCCTGGCCGGTGGCCTGGTCGACGACCTTCATCGACAGGCGGACCTTGCCGCGCTCGTCGAAGCCCATCAGCTTCACCCATACCTTGTCGCCTTCCTTGACGACGTCGGTCGTCTTGGCGACGCGGTCGGCGCCGAGCTGGCTGATATGGACGAGGCCATCGCGCGAACCGAAGAAGTTGACGAAGGCGCCGAACTCGACCGTCTTGACGACCGTACCTTCATAGACTTCGCCGACTTCCGGCTCCGCCACGATGGAATGGATCCATTTGCGGGCCGCCTCGATCTCCTTGCCGGAAGACGAAGCGATCTTCACCGTGCCGTCATCCTCGATATTGATCTTGGCGCCGGTCTTCTCGACGATCTCGCGGATCACCTTGCCGCCCGAGCCGATGACGTCGCGGATCTTGTCCGTCGGGATCTGCATGACCTCGATGCGCGGAGCGAACTCGCCCAGCTCGGAACGGCTCTGCGACAGGGCCTTGGCCATCTCGCCCAGGATGTGGATGCGTCCGCCGCGGGCCTGCTCGAGGGCGATCTTCATGATCTCCTCGGTGATGCCCTGGATCTTGATGTCCATCTGGAGCGAGGTGATGCCCGCATCCGTGCCGGCCACCTTGAAATCCATGTCGCCGAGGTGATCCTCGTCGCCCAGGATATCCGAAAGGACGGCGAAGCGCTCGTCTTCCTTGATGAGGCCCATGGCGATGCCCGCAACCGGACGGCCGAGCGGCACACCGGCATCCATCAGCGCCAGCGAGGTGCCGCACACCGTGGCCATCGACGAGGAGCCGTTGGATTCGGTGACTTCGGAAACGACGCGCAGCGTATAGGGGAAAGCTTCCTTGGCCGGCAGCATCGGCCGGATGGCCCGCCAGGCCAGCTTGCCGTGGCCGATCTCGCGGCGGCCGGGCGAGCCCATGCGGCCCGTCTCGCCCACGGAATAGGGCGGGAAGTTGTAGTGCAGCAGGAAGGTTTCCTTGTAGGTGCCCGTCAGCGAGTCGACATACTGCTCGTCTTCGCCGGTGCCGAGCGTCGCCACCACGAGGGCCTGCGTCTCACCGCGGGTGAACAGGGCCGAGCCGTGCGTACGCGGCAGAAGGCCGGCTTCCGCGACGATCGGACGGACCGTATCCAGGTTGCGGCCGTCGATGCGGCTCTTGGTGTCGAGGATGTTCCAGCGCACGATCTTGGCCTGGAGCTCCTTGAAGACCGAACCGATCTCTTCCTTGGTGAAGCGCGGCGCTTCCTCGCCCTCGGGCAGGAAATGCGCGGAGACCTTCGCCTTGACGGCGTCGACGGCGGCATAGCGCGCCTGCTTGTCGGTGATCTTGTAGGCGTCGCGCAGCTCGGTTTCGGCCAGCTTCAGCATCTCGCCCTCGAGGGCCGAGAAGTCCGGGGCGGCATGGTCGCGCGGCTCCTTGGCCGCATGCTCGGCCAGGCGGATGATCGCGTCAATCACCGGCTGGAAGCCGCGATGACCGAACATGACGGCGCCGAGCATCGTCTCTTCGTCGAGCTCCTGCGCTTCAGACTCGACCATCAGGACGGCGTCCTGCGTGCCGGCGACGACGAGGTCCAGCTTGGACTCGGCCATTTCGTCGACATGCGGGTTCAGCTTGAACTCACCGCCGATGAATCCCACGCGCGCAGCGCCGATGGGGCCCATGAAGGGTACGCCCGACAGCGTCAGCGCGGCGGAAGCCGCAACCATCGACACGATGTCCGGATCGTTCTCGAGGTCGTGCTGAAGAACGGTGATCACGACCTGCGTGTCGTTCTTGTAGCCCTCGGCGAAGAGCGGGCGGATTGGCCGGTCGATCAGGCGGGAGACGAGCGTCTCCTTCTCGGACGGACGGCCCTCGCGCTTGAAGTAACCACCGGGGATGCGACCGGCCGCAAAGGCCTTTTCCTGATAGTTGACGGTCAGCGGGAAGAAGTCGAAGCCGGGCTTGGGCGCCTTGGCGGAGACGACGGTGGCAAGGACCGTGGTTTCGCCGTAGGTGGCGAGGACGGCGCCGTCGGCTTGGCGGGCGATCTTGCCCGTCTCGAGCGTCAGCGGGCGACCGCCCCATTCGATTTCCACTTTATGGGTGTTGAACATCGTTGAATCGTTCTCTCTGGCTGCCGCGGCGCAAAAGGCGCCGCCGGCGTTCCGTTGGTTGGAAACGCACATGGGCAAGACGGCGGGAGGCTTTCGTCGCGCTGGGCGGCGCAAGCATCCGGCAATCCTGCCCCATGGGCGCTCGGGGCAGATATCGAAAGGGCGGGCTCCGTCAGGAAACCCGCCACTTTCAGTCTTTAGCGACGCAGGCCGAGGCGCGAGATCAGCGCCTGGTAGCGCTCTTCTTCGCGGCTCTTCAGGTAGTCGAGAAGGCGACGACGCTGCGAGACCATCTTGAGGAGGCCGCGACGCGAGTGATTGTCCTTCTTGTGGCCTTTGAAGTGCTCGGTCAGGTTGGCGATGCGCTCGGAAAGCAGGGCTACCTGCACTTCCGGCGAACCGGTGTCGCCTTCCTTGGTCGCGAATTCCTTCATAAGCTCGGCCTTGCGCTCAAGCGTAATCGACATCGTGTTTCCCTTTCGTATTCAGGAGGGTCGGGACACCCAAAGCCGGGATGTCGTCCAGCATGGGTCGTTATTCGCTCTGGCCCGCGGGCCGGCGATTGGCGGGATATAAGCCAAAACCATGCGAAACGCCAGCCCGCCCCATGCGGACTGCCGCGCGCCTGCGTCAGCGACCGCCGAAGACGCGACGCGGATGGAAGGATCCCTGCTCGATGGTGCCGATGGCGATCAGCCGCCCGAGGCCGGTGGCGAACGCCTCGTCGCAGAAGGCCGGCGCGTCGCGGCCGCGCAGCAGCACGGGGTTGCCGGACAGGACGCGCGCCGACTGCTCGTCGCTGAGGCTGACCTCGTACAACTCGCCGAGGGCCTCGGACGCGTCCAGGAGGTAATCGTCGAGCGGGGTGAAGTCCACGACACGCGGCCGCGCGCCGGCCGTCAGAGCCTCTTGGTCCAGCGCCTCGCGGCCCTCGTCGGCGGCGGCCTCCAGTTCCTCCAGCGTCACCATGTCGGCTTCGTCGAAGGCGCCGACGCTGAGCCGCCTGAGGTCGATCACATGGCCGAAGCATCCAAGGTCGCGGCCCATGTCGCGCGCCAGCGCGCGAACATAAGTGCCCTTGCCGCATTCCGCCTCGAATATCGTGGTCTCGGCGTCGGGCATCGACACGATGTCGAGCCGGTGGATGGTCACCCCGCGCGCGGCGATCTCGACGGCTTCACCGCCCCGGGCAAGATCGTAGGCCCGCTCGCCATCGATCTTGATGGCGGAATATTGGGGCGGCACCTGCGAGATTTCGCCGCGATAGGCCTGCATCACCTGCTCGATGGCGCCTTGCTGCGGGCGCTGCTCGCTTGTCCGCAGCACCGGGCCCTCGGTATCGTCGGTCGCGGTCTCCGCGCCCCACCGGACGGTGAAGCGATAGACCTTCTGACCGTCCATGACATAGGGCACGGTCTTGGTGGCGTCGCCGAAGGCGATGGGCAGCATTCCGGAAGCCAGCGGATCCAGGGTGCCCGCATGGCCCGCCTTTTGCGCGAAATACAGCCATTTCAGCTTGGAAACCGCATCGGTGGAGCCGAGGCCCTTCGGCTTGTCCAGGATGACCCAGCCCGAAATCGGACGCCCCTTGGGCTTGCCGCGGCGGGCCATCAGCGCCCCTCCCCGCCGGCATCGTCCTCGTCCGCGTCGTCGAGATCGCGGGAGACGGCGGGCGAGCGCAACAGGGCGTCGATGCGGGCGAAATTGTCGAAACTGTCGTCGGCGCGGAAGCGGATTTCGGGCATGTATTTCATCTGTCTGAGAGCGGGCGTGACGCGGCCGCGCAGGAATTTCCGGTTCTGGTTCAGCGCGGCGACGAAGGGTTCGGAATCCTCCTGGCCGAGCACCGTCACATAGGCGGTCGCCAGCTTCAGGTCGGGCGTCATGCGCACTTCGGTGACGGACACCACCGCACGCTCCAGCAATGGGTCGCGCAGTTCGCCGCGTTGCAGGGTTTCGGTCAGCGCGTGACGAACCTTTTCGCCGACGCTGAGCTGGCGCTGCGAGGGCGCCTTGGAAGGATTGGGGCTTCGAGCCATGTTACGTCGTTCAGCCTGGCATGATGGAAATCGATGAACACGCCCCGCCGACCATGCCGGTCCGGGGCGCGTCTGAGCGGTACACGGCAAGAGGCCCGGCGCATGACGCCGGGCCGAAAGCATTGCCGCCTGATACACCCCTAGAGCGAGCGAGCGATATGCTCCACGCGGAAGCACTCGATGACGTCGCCCTGGCGGATGGCGTCGTAACGCTCGAAGGCCATGCCGCACTCCTGGCCCGCCGGCACTTCGGCGACTTCGTCCTTGAAGCGCTTGAGCGTCGACAGCTTGCCCTCGTGGATGACGACGCCGTCGCGGATGAGGCGCACACCGGCCCCGCGCTCGACGCGGCCTTCGGTGACGCGGCAACCGGCAACCTTGCCCACCTTGGTGATGTGGAAGACCTCGAGGATCTCCGCATTGCCGAGGAACGTCTCGCGGCGCTCCGGCGACAGGAGGCCCGACATCGCCTGCTTAACGTCATCCACCAGATCGTAGATGATGTTGTAGTAGCGGATTTCGATGCCCTCGCGCTCGGCAGCCTGCCGGGCCTGTGCGTTGGCGCGGACGTTGAAGCCGATGATCGCCGCATTGGAGGCGGCGGCCAGCGCCACGTCCGACTCGGTGATCGCGCCGGCGCCGGAATGCACCAGGCGAGCCGCCACCTCGTCGGTGCTGATCTTCTCGAGCGCACCGGCGATGGCTTCGACCGAACCCTGCACGTCGCCCTTGATGACGAGCGGGAATTCCTTCAGGCCGGTCGCCTGGAGCTGGCTCATCATCTGCTCGAGCGAGCCGCGCTGCCCGGCCGACTTGGCGACGGCCTTCTCGCGGGCGACGCGCTGGCGATACTCGGCGATCTCGCGGGCCTGGGCTTCGTTCTGCACGACGGCGAAACGATCGCCCGCACCGGGCGTACCCTGCATGCCGAGAACCTCGACGGGCATCGAGGGCGCCGCCTCCTTCACCTGCCGGCCCTGATCGTCGATCAGCGCACGCACCTTGCCCCATTCGTTGCCGGCGACGATGATGTCGCCGGCGCGCAGCGTACCCGCCTGCACCAGAACCGTGGCCACGGGGCCGCGGCCGCGGTCCAACTGGGCCTCGATGACGACGCCTTCGGCCGTCCGGTCCGGATCGGCCTTCAGCTCGAGAACCTCGGACTGCAGCAGGATCGCATCGATCAGCTTGTCGAGGTTCGTACCGGCCTTGGCCGACACCTCGACGTCCAGCACCTCGCCGCCCATCGACTCGACGAACACCTCGTGCTGCAGCAGGCCGTTGCGCACCTTCGACGGATCGGCCGAAGGCTTGTCGATCTTGTTGATGGCAACGATGATCGGCACGTTCGCCGCCTTGGCGTGCTTGATGGACTCGATCGTCTGCGGCATGACGCTGTCGTCGGCCGCCACCACCAGTACGGCGATGTCGGTCGCCTGGGCGCCACGGGCACGCATGGCGGAGAACGCCTCGTGGCCGGGCGTATCGATGAAGGTCACCTTCTGCCCGTTATGCTCGATCTGATAGGCGCCGATGTGCTGCGTGATGCCACCGGCTTCCGCAGAAACGACGCTGGTCTTGCGGATCGCGTCCAGGAGCGAGGTCTTGCCGTGGTCGACGTGGCCCATGATGGTCACGACCGGCGCACGCTGCCGCATCTTGGCCGGGTCGTCGACGACGTTGAAGAAGCCCTCCTCGACGTCGGACTCCGCCACACGCTTGACCGTATGGCCGAATTCTCCGGCGATGAGCTCGGCAAGGTCGGCGTCGATGACGTCGCCCGGCTTCATCATCTGGCCTTGCTGCATCAGGTACTTGATCACGTCAACCGCACGTTCCGACATGCGGTTTGCCAGTTCCTGGATGGTGATCGTCTCTGGAATAATCACTTCTCTGGAAATCTTCTCTCGGCTCTGCGACTGCTGTGAACGCTTGAACTTCTCCTGGCGACGACGCATCGAGGAGAGGGAACGTCCGCGTGAATCCTCATCCGACAGGGCGCGGTCGAGGTTGACCCGTCCGGCCCGCCGGTCGTCCGCGCCGCGGGTGCGGGCGGGGCGTGCGGCATCCGCCGCTCCGGCGCCGGGGCCGGGAGTGCGGCGGCGCGCACCAGCACGGTTGGCGCTGTCGTCGTCCTCGGAGGCCCGGCGGCTTCCGCGCGACAGATCGCTGCGCGCTGCCGGCTTGAGGCCGAGCCCGTCATCGACGGGCGGCGGCCCCGGAATGACCGTCTCGGCGATGCCGCCGCCGCGCTTCTGCGGCTTGGCCTGGGCACGCCGTGCGGCGTCCTCCTCGGCTTTGCGGCGGGCTGCGGCTTCCATCTCGACGCGTGCCGCCTCTTCGGCCTGCCGCCGCTCGCTTTCCTCGAGTTCGGCGCGGCGGCGCTGGTCTTCCTCTATGCGGCGTGCTTCCGCCTCCTGGAAAAGGCGGCGGTCTTCGACCTCGCGCTGGCGCGCCAGTTCGAGGGCGCGCTTGCGTGCATCCATTTCCTTGGACGACAGATCCGACAGCACGGCTCCGCGCGGCTGCCGTCCGGCCGGAGCCGGTGCACCGCGGTTTCCGTCGCGCCCGCCCTGGCCACCCGGGCCGGAACGGCCGGGCGTCACCCCGCGGTTGCGGTAGGCCATGTTGCCGCCCCCGCGATCCTGCCGGGACGCATCCTGGCGCGGAGCGCCGGCGGACGAGGCCGGCGTCGCTGGCCGGGAAGCCGTCGGCGGCGTCGGACGGGCCGGTGCGGCCGGGGTCGTCGCAGCCGGGGCGGCGGTGGCCGGAGCGGGGCTTGCTGCGGCCGGAGCGGGCGTCGCCGCCGGCTGGCTCGCGGCAGGTGCGGGCGTGGGAACCGGCGCGGCCGGCTTCGGCGCTTCCGCGACCGGCTCCGCGGCCTTGGCGGCTGCGGCTTCAGCCTCGGCGGCGCGGCGTGTCGCCTCCGCTTCGGCGGCAGCGGCGCGGGCAGCGGCGGCTGCCTCAGCCTCGGCGGCCTGGCGGGCCTCTTCCTGCCTGGCAGCCTCTTCGGCTGCGGCGCGTGCCTTCGCCTCGTCCTCGGCCTGCGCGTTGGCAAGCGCCTGCGCCTGGGCGGGCGTCAGCCCGCGCCCTACCGCACCGTCGCCGGGACGCGCGTCCTCGGGCTTGGAGAACTTCCGCTTCTTCGTTTCGACCACGACATTCTTCGTGCGCCCATGCGAGAAGTTCTGCCGCACGGTGGATTGCTGGACCCCACCGGGCTTGATCGACAGAGTCTTCTTCGTGTTGACGCTCAGAGTCTTGTCGTCGCCGGATTTGGTATCGCTCATTTACGCTTCCGCTTCCTGCGTGGGTGTCGTCCCACGCCTATCGTCCGTGCCGCAGAGATAGCCGGGCTGCCCTGCATGTTCGTTCGAGACCGGGCCGCCCCGGGCGGTATCCCGCTCCGGCAACCCGCTCTCCTCGGAGCTCTGCTCCCTGAAATTCGCCAGCGCCCGAAGGCGCTTCAGGCAAGCCGTACCCGCGCTTCCGGCAAGAACGGCTGCATGTATCACATTATCGCCGCCGAGTGCCAAACCCATTTCGTCGCTCGAAAAGGATCTGAACACCGGCACCGGCTTCACCCCGCCTGCCGTCGCCGCCTTGACGGCGCCGTCGAGCTTGCGGATTCCGTCGGGCGCCCCGTCGAGCGCATGGATCAGCGCGACGGCCTTGCCGCCACGGATGGCGGAATCGACCTTGGACGCGCCCGTCACCACCTGGCCTGCCTTCCGGGCCATGCCGAGGGCGCCGAGCGCAGAGCGCGACAGCGCCGCGTCCACCGTATCGGCCAGGTCCACCCCGGCCTTCACGTCCTGCCGCAGCGCCCGTTTCAGCAGGCCCTTGCGGACGACCTCCTCAACAACCTTGCGCCGCGCCTCGACGTGGGCGCCGCGCCCGGGCAACCGCCGCCGCAGATCGGGGACGACCGTGCCGTCCGGCGCCGCGACAAGCCGTACAAGCGCATCCGGATGCATGGTCGCGCGGGAGAGGATGCACATGCGATCGTTCAACTGCACCTCCTCTTCCACCATTCGTACCCTCGTTCCCGTTCCTGCCTGCGACGTGAAAAGCCGATCAGGCTTCCTCGTCTTCGACCGTCTCTGCTTCCGCGACCGCGTCGGCGGAAATCCAGCCCGCCTTGATGCGCGCCTGCATGATCATGGCTTCGGCATCCGCGCGGCTGACGTCGAAGGCCGACAGGGCGCCGGTGAAACGCTTGGTTTCCCCGTCCTTGCGCTCGGTCCAGCCGACGAGATCGTCCGCCGCACACCCAGCGAAATCTTCGAGCGACTTCACATCGTCTTCGCCGAGGGCGACGAGCATGGGTGTCGTCAGCCCGTCGATCTCCCGCAGATCGTCTGAAACGCCGAGTTCGCGGCGACGTGCATCCAGCTCCGCCTCGCGCTGCTCGAGATACTCACGCGCCCGGGTCTGGATTTCCGAAGCCGTATCCTCGTCGAAACCTTCGATTGAGGACACCTCGTCCGAATCAACATAAGCTACTTCCTCTACCGAGGAAAAGCCTTCCGACGCCAAAAGCTGCCCGACCATCTCGTCGACGTTGAGCGCGTCCATGAACAGGGCCGAGCGCTCGACGAATTCCTTCTGGCGGCGCTCCGATTCTTCCTGCTCGGTCAGAATGTCGATATCCCAGCCGGTCAGTTGCGAGGCAAGACGCACGTTCTGTCCACGGCGTCCGATCGCCAGGGATAGCTGGTCATCCGGCACCACGACTTCAATACGTTCGGCATCCTCGTCCAGCACCACCTTGGCGACTTCGGCCGGCTGCAGGGCATTGACCAGGAAGGACGCCGCATCCGGCGACCAGGGGATGATGTCGATCTTCTCGCCCTGCAACTCACCGACGACCGCCTGCACGCGAGAGCCGCGCATGCCGACGCAGGCGCCGACCGGATCGATCGACGAGTCGCGCGAGATGACGGCGATTTTGGCACGCGAGCCCGGATCGCGGGCAACGGCCCTGATCTCGATGATGCCGTCGTAGATTTCCGGAACTTCCATGGTGAACAGTTTCGCCATGAACTGCGGATGCGTCCGCGACAGGAAGATCTGCGGGCCGCGCTGCTCGCGACGAACGTCGTAGACATAGGCGCGCACGCGGTCGCCATAGCTGAAGATCTCGCGCGGGATCTGCTCGTCGCGGCGGATGATGCCCTCGCCCTTGCCGAGGTCGACGATGACGTTGCCGTATTCGACCCGCTTGACCGTGCCGTTGACGATCTCGCCGACGCGGTCGCGGAATTCCTCGTACTGCTTGTCGCGCTCGGCCTCGCGCACCTTCTGCACGATCACCTGCTTGGCCGACTGGGCGGCGATGCGGCCGAATTCCATCGGCGGCAACTGCTCGGCGATGAAGTCGCCGGGCTCGGCGTCGGGATTCTTGTCGCGCGCCAGCTCCAGGTAGATCTGCGTCGCCGGATCGTCCACATCGTGGACGACTTCCAGGAGGCGCTGCAGCTTGATCTCGCCGGTCCGGGAGTTGATGTCCACGCGGATGTTGGTTTCCTGCCCGTACCGCGCCCGCGCCGCCTTCTGGATCGCGTCGGCCATGGCCGCGATCACGATCTCGCGGTCGATAGACTTCTCGCGCGCGACGGCGTCTGCGATCTGCAGAAGCTCAAGCCTGTTCGCACTGACTGCCATTGACGTCATCTCCTGTTCGCGGCCTTCCGGCCCGCCGGGCTGTCATGCCGGCCGCTTGGCGCACGCCATCGGCGGCGCTGTCCAACTGTGGGCGTCGGGGCCGGCCCTACTGGCTCGCCCCGATCTCCGCGTCGTCGTCGCCGTCGCCGGCCATACCCTTGCGCGCCATCTTCTCGTGGCGCAGCGATGCCTGGATCAGTTCGTCCGTCAGGATCAGGCGGGCCTCGGCGATGGCATCGAGGGGAACCGAAACGCTGGCCTCCTCGCCATAGGCGGGCTGATCGCGGTCGAGGCGGATCGAGTCGCCCTCGACGCCCGTGACCTTGCCGCGAAACCGCTTGCGGCCATCCAGCAACCGGTTCGTCTCCAGCTTCATCAGATGCCCGGCCCAGACCTCGAAATCGTGGCGGCGCACCAGCGGCCTGTCGATGCCCGGAGAGGAAACCTCGAGGTGGTAGGCCCGATCCAGCGGATCCTCCACATCGAGCACCGGGGAAATGCCGCGGCTGACCGCCTCGCAATCCTCGACCGTCATGGTGCCGTCCGGCCGCTCCGCCATGATCTGCAACGTCGTGCCGTTGAGGCCCGACAGGCGGATGCGGACGAGCCGATATCCCAGTTGCTCGATGACGGGCTCGACGATGGCGGCGATGCGCCCCTCGAGCCCTTCCTCGACGATGATGCGGTTGTCTACGTTCACGGATACTCCGGATAAGCGGTCGTGCCGGGATATCCCGGCGGGAATCATCGCTGCGAAGCCCTATCAACAAAAAAGAGCGGGACCGGTTGGACCCACTCTCACGAAGACATCGCAGAGAATTTGAAATGGCATATACCCACTCCGGCCCGTCTTTTCAAGCCGATCCGGAGACTTCGTGGCGCAGGAAGGTCAGATAGGCCGGCCGACGCCCCTCCCGGAAAGCCTTCGCTTCGTAGCGCGTGCCGGGCCACGCATCGTAGGGCGTGTGCCAGTCGGCGGCGCTGACGGCGGGCCAACCAAAGGCGGCATGCGCGTCGACCTGGGCGAGCGTCCAGTTGACATAGGTGTCGATGTCGGACGCAAAGCGGAACAGGCCGCCTGGCCGCAGCACACGGGCGAAGCGGTCGAGGTTGCGCGGATTGACGAAGCGCCGCTTGAAATGCCGCTTCTTCGGCCAGGGATCCGGATAGAAGAGGTCGATACCGGAAAGAGAGCCGTCCGGCAGCCAGTCCAGCAGCCGCGTCGCGTCGTCCGCATACAGGCGCAGGTTGGGCAGCGGATCGGCTTCCAGCGCGGCAAGCATCTTGGCCATGCCGTTGACGAAGGGCTCCACGCCGATGAAGCCGACATCGGGAAAGCGCGCCGCCTCGTGCCGCAGATGCTCGCCGCCGCCGAAACCGATCTCCAGCCTGACGGCCTCGACGGCACGGTCGAAGAGTGCTTCCGTCCGCGCCGGCGCCGGCTTGGACAGATCCACGGCCAGGCTCGGCAAAAGGCCGTCGATGAGGCCCTGCTGCCAGGCCGTCAGCGACTTGCCCTTGTGCCGGCCGAAAAAGGCCTCGCGCGAGCGGACCGGGTGCGAGGTCACGCCTTGGCCGCTGCCACAGCCGCCTTCAGCTTCGGGGCGAGGTCGGTCTTTTCCCACGAAAATGCGCCGTCGCGGCCCGGCTTGCGACCGAAGTGCCCATAGGCGGAGGTACGCGCATAGATCGGCCGGGCAAGCTGCAGATGCTCCCGGATGCCGCGCGGCGTCAGCTTCATGACCTCGCGGATCGCCTTTTCCACGACATCCTCGCCGACCTTGCCGGTGCCGTGAAGGTCGACATAGATGGAGACGGGCTCTGCTATGCCGATCGCATAGGAGATCTGGATGGTGCAGCGGTCGGCCAGCCTGGCCGCAACGACGTTCTTGGCAAGATAGCGCGCCGCATAGGCGGCGGACCTGTCCACCTTGGTCGGATCCTTGCCGGAGAAAGCGCCGCCGCCATGGGGCGCCGCGCCGCCATAGGTATCGACGATGATCTTGCGGCCGGTCAGCCCCGCGTCGCCGTCGGGACCGCCGATGACGAACTTGCCGGTGGGGTTGACGTGCCAGACGCAGTCCTCCGCGATGGGAAGGTCTGCCGTGGCTTCGCGCACGAAGGGTTCGACGATGCGGCGGATATCGTCCGAAGTGAGGGTCTCGTCGAAATGCTGGGTCGACAGCACGATCGAGCTGATCGCCGACGGGACGCCGTCCTTGTAGTGGACGGTTACCTGCGTCTTGGCATCGGGACCGAGCTTGCCGGCCTCGCCCTCGCCTGCCTTGCGGGCTTGCGTCAGGCGCTCCAGGATCTTGTGCGAATAATAGATCGGCGCCGGCATCAGGTCGGCGGTTTCCCTGCAGGCGTAACCGAACATGATGCCCTGGTCGCCCGCGCCCTCGCTGGCCTTGTTGCCCGCGTCGACGCCCTGCGCGATATCGGCCGACTGCGCATGCAGCAGAACGTCGATCTTGACCTTCTTCCAGTGGAAGCCGTCCTGCTCGTAGCCGATCGCCTTGATGGCGCGGCGAGCCGCGGCCCGCACCTTGGAGCGGATCTGCCGCTCGTCCAGCGAGCATCGCACTTCACCGGCGATGATGACCCGGTTGGTGGTTGCCAGCGTCTCGCAGGCGACACGAACCTGACCGGCGTCCATGCCGATCTTCTTCGCCTCGCGGAAGAAAAGGTCCACGACTTCGTCGGATATGCGGTCGCAGATCTTGTCCGGATGGCCTTCCGACACACTCTCGGACGTAAAGAAGAACTCGTTGCGCTGCATGAATGCCAAACCTTGCCGCCGGAGCGGGATGACGCGGGCCGTTGGCCCTGGACAGCCGGGAAGACCGGCCGATCGACGGGAGAACGACAGGCCGGGTGGCAGTGCCGTTCATCGCAAGGGGTTTGGCGAGACGCGGCTTCCGCGTCAAGGGGGAAGATGCGAACGGGCGCCTGAACGCCCGTTCAGTCCTTTTGGGCCCTTACTGCCGGAAACCGCGCTGCGGCTTGCGGTTGGTCGCGGCCAGCGTATCGGCGAGCTCCAATACCATGCGCCGGACGTTCGGATCGCTGATATCGCGGAAACGCTCCAGCAGCCGGGCCTCTTCGGCGGAGAGGCTGTCGCCGCCGATCCAGCCGCTACCCTCGCCTTCGGCCATGCCGCCGCGGGCCGATGCCACGGCGGGCACCCCCTCGAAGAAGCGCATCAGCGGCACTTCCAGCACGCGTGCGATGTCGCAGAGACGGCCGACCGTAATGCGGTTCGTGGCGTTCTCGTACTTCTGCACCTGCTGGAAGGTGATCCCGAGTCGATCTCCGAGCCATTCGCGGCTGACGCGGGCGCGCATCCGGATCGCCTGGATCTGACGGCCAACGATGACGTCGGCCTCGTCAGGCTTCTTCTTGTTGACCCGGCCTTCGGGCAATTGATTTTGCTGCACTGTCAAATCCATGGGCTTTAATACCTCTGCCTCTGCCAATTTCCTTGTAACCATATTTTTCCAACAATATCCATCTTACTCTATAGGATTATGTTTATCGCGCAGAAACGTTCAACCGTCAATGGCGATCAGGAATGGCTGCGGCGGATCGCAGGCACGGTCAGCAGCACGACTGCCGACAGAAGCCAGAATACGAGGCTTCCATGCTTCGAGAACATCGTCTCGGCGCCCGGCGCCGGCAATGCGGCGGCGATGGTTCCGCGCTCTCCGAGGTCCATGCGCGCCACCTCCCGGCCGACCGAGTCGGTGACGACCGAAATACCCGAATTGGCCGCCCGCACGAGCGGCAGGCCCAGCGCGACGGCCGTCAGCCG
The DNA here is from genome assembly GCF_023702225.1 of Aureimonas altamirensis. Taxonomy (GTDB): domain Bacteria; phylum Pseudomonadota; class Alphaproteobacteria; order Rhizobiales; family Rhizobiaceae; genus Aureimonas; species Aureimonas altamirensis_B. The sequence continues at coordinate 252,869 of NZ_JAMQCO010000001.1, forward strand.
GGCATGGGCGAGATGCTGGTAGGGGCCGGGCGTGTCGCCGTACCACGCATCGTTGGTCACGTTCAGCACGAACGCGTCCCCGGCCTCGCGCCGGATCTCGTTGGGAAAGATCACTTCGTAGCAGATCAGCGGCAGGAAGGGGGGCACGCCCTCCACCACACCCGACCGCCGCTCGTCGGCTGCCGAGAAACCACCCGGCAACTGCGTCAGCTGCATGATGCCGAGCCGCTCCAGGATCGACTGGAACGGCAGGTACTCACCGAAGGGAACGAGGTGCAGCTTGTCGAAACGGCCGTCCACCGCCCCGTCGGGCCGGATCGCAAGGATGGAATTGTAGTAGGCCGGCTCGGCGCCGTCGCGCTCTGTCATTCGGGCGGCGCCGGCCAGCAGCCGGCCGTCCGGGCCGAGGCTTTGCGCGACAGCCTCGACCACCGGCGACACGTCCGAGATCAGGTACGGAAAGGACGATTCCGGCCATATGACGATCTCGCCCGGCCGGCTGTCGCTCCCGGGAGCCGTCATGTCCATCAGCAGCCGCAGGATCTCGCTCGCTTCGGCCGGATCCCACTTGCTGCCTTGATCGATCGCCGGCTGGACGATGCGGACATGGGCCTGCTCCGGCGCGGGCGCAGACGCGGCCGCCGACAGGCGATACGCGCCGTAGGCAATGTGGAACGCCAGCAGGGACAGGCCGATAGCTGCCACCGCCGACCGCCCCCCCTGCCTGCGGAGGGCCAGCACGGGCAGCGAGAAAAGGATGACGCACAGCAACGTCAGCCCATGCGTCCCCCAGATCGCGGCCGTCTGCATGAAGAGCGGCCAGGGCGCCGCCATCATGCCGATCTCATTCCAGGGGAAGCCGGTCAGCAGGCGGGCACGCAGGAATTCGGCCAGCGCGAAGGCCAGCGCCAACACGAGGATGCGTTCGGCGCCCGTCGACCAGAAGCGCCTTGCGATGGCGACGGCGATGCCGAAATACACGGCCAGCACGGCCGGCAGGCCGAGGACGGCCAGCGGAAGCGCCCACCAGAAGGCGGCGGCATCCACGAGCATGGCCGCGCCGAGCCACCAAAGACCTGCGACGAAGTAGCCGAAACCGAACCACCAGCCGAGACGGAAGGCGGGGCGCAAACCTTCGCCGCGGGCGACCAGACCGTCGAGGGCCAGGACCAGAAGGGGAAACGCGATGAAGCCGGCGGGTACGAAATGATAAGGCGCAAGGCCCAGGGTCGCGATGGCGCCGGCAAGGGCGACCATCGCGGCGCGGCGCCAGCCGGCCGTACCGAACGACCGTTCAACGACGGCCGCAGGCACCCCGGCCGGCAACGTCAAGCGTGCAACGCCACGGGGCCGGTGGCCCCACCGGCATTGCGCATGATGCGAACCTTGCGGACGCGGCGGCTGTCCGCCTCGAGGACTTCGAGCCGATATCCGTTGATGGCGTCGATGACTGCCCCTTCGGGCGGTATGTCGCCATATTCCAGCACGACGAGCCCTCCGATCGTATCGGCCTCGTCCGCATAGGGTGCGATGTCGAAATCGACCCCGACGCGGTCGCGGACGTCGTCGAGGTCGGCGCGCGCATCGACCAGGAACACGCCGTCGGTTTCGGGCTCGATCAGCTTGTCCTCGTCGTCATGCTCGTCCTCGATGTCGCCGACGACGATCTCCAGCAGGTCTTCCATGGAAACCAGCCCGTCCGTACCGCCATATTCGTCGATGACGAGGGCGATCTGGATATGGCTGACCTTCATGCGGCTCATCAGTTCCAGCGCGGGCATGGAAGGCGGGACGAACAGAACCTTGCGAATCAGGGCCAGTTCGGAAAGCGGCCTGTCCAGGCGCACGGCGGCCAGGTTCAGCGCCGGCTCCCCCGCACCCTCGGCACCGAGGGCGCACTCGGTGATATGGTCGACGAGGTCGCGGATGTGCACCATGCCGCGCGGGTCGTCCAGGCCATCGCCATAGACCGGCAGGCGGGAGTGGCCGCATTCGCGGAACTTGACGAGCAGTTCGCCCATCGTCGCGTTGATATCGACGGCCTCGATTTCAGAGCGGGGCACCATCGCGTCCTCGACGCGAACTTCGTGGAGCCCGAGAATATTGGTGAGCATGACCTGCTCTTCGCCGGTCAGGCCGGATCCCTCCTCGGCATTCAGAAGCGCCTCGGTGATCTTTTCTCTCAGGGGCAGAGGTACCTTCGGCTTGAGCAGCGAGAGAAACTGCTCGAAAAAGCCGGGTTCCGACGATTTGCGCTCGTCGGGGCGCGGACTTCGGTCTTCGTTGGCGGCGTCGCCTTCGCTGAAGGCGGCCTCGACCGAGTCGTGCGCGTCGCCGGCAGATGGGCTGCCGTTCGCGGTCCTGTTCATCCCTTTATCCATCGTATGTTCAACATCTCACTCGGCCGGGTCCACACCGGCCACCCCGCCAGAATCGGCGTAAGGATCGGCAATTGCAAGCGTCGAAAGCACAAGTACCTCCAGGCGCTCCATCTCTTCGGCCTCTTCGGCCTCTTCATGGTCGTATCCCAGAAGATGCAGCATGCCATGAACGATCAGATGACGGAAATGGTCCTCAAGGGTTTTTCCGTCGCGCAGGGCCTCCCGCTCGAGCGTCTGGCGCGCCAGCACCATGTCTCCCGCCATCGGGCCGGGCACGTCGCCGGGCGCCAGTTGCACGATGGGAAACGACAGAATGTTGGTCGGCTTGTCCTTGCCGCGCCACTGGGCATTCAAACCGCGAAGCGCCTCGTCGTCGGCCAGCGTGACACCCACTTCCGTGGCGAGGCCGGCCGTCATCCCGGCTGCAGCCAGCGCCGCGCCCGCCGCCTCGGCGACGAGGCGCTCGGCATCGGGCAGGACGGTGTCCCAGGCCGCATCCTCCACTGAGAGGATCAGCTCGACCGCCGGAAAGCCGGCCGCGTGCAACGGCTCGTCGTTCATGCCGGCGATGCGGCCCCCGCCTGAACCGCTTCCCGCTGGCGCGTCGCATCGCCTTCATAGGCCTCGACGATAGCCTGCACCAGCTTGTGCCGCACCACGTCGGCGGACTGGAAGCGCACGGTCACGATATTGGACACGCCGGACAGCACCCGAAGCGCTTCCACCAGGCCGGATTTCTGGCCGGGCGGCAGATCGATCTGGGAAGGATCGCCCGTCACCACCATGCGGGCGTTTTCGCCGAGGCGGGTCAGGAACATCTTCATCTGCATGGTGGTCGTGTTCTGCGCTTCGTCCAGGATCACGGCGGCGTTGGCAAGCGTGCGGCCGCGCATGAAGGCAAGCGGCGCGATCTCGATGGCGCCGGCCGCAATGGCCCGCTCCACCTTTTCGGCGGGCATCATGTCGTAGAGCGCGTCGTAGAGGGGGCGCAGATAGGGATCGACCTTCTCCTTCATGTCGCCCGGCAGGAAGCCCAGCCGCTCGCCGGCTTCCACCGCCGGACGCGACAGGATGATGCGCTCCACCTGCCCCCGCTCCAGCAACTCGGCGGCATAGGCGACCGCAAGATAGGTCTTGCCGGTGCCGGCCGGGCCGACGCCGAAGACGAGTTCGGCCCGCTCCATCGCCCGCATGTAGGCATCCTGCGTCGGCGTGCGGGCATGGATGGTCTTCTTGCGGGTGGATATCTGGGCCAGCGCCATCCGACCCTTCTTTTCGAGCGTCGGAAGGACGAGCTGATCGTCCTGCGCCACGGCCATGCGAATGGCCCCTTCGACGTCGGAGGGCTGGATATCGTGCCCCGCCTGCAGGCGGGCATACAGCGTATCGAGTGTCCGGCGGGCCTGCTCGCAGGCCATGGGCTCGCCGCGAAGGTCGAGCTGGTTGCCGCGCGCGCGCGCGTCGACATGCAATTTCTGCTCCAGAAGGGCGAGATTTTCGTCGAACTTGCCGAATAGCGCCCCGGCAAGACGATTATCGTCGAAAGTCAGCACGATATGGGCCATGTCCGAAGCACCGGAAACCGGTGACATGCCGCGCGCTGGGGTCATGCGCTCTCCCTCAGGTCGTGTTGGGTGAAGTCTCCGGCAGTGCCGGCACGGACGCCTTGGGCCCCGGGCTCGGCGCCCTCTGCCATCAGCGAATTGGGCAAGGAGGATGCGATCCGCACCGATACGATATCGCCGACGGCGCCGGCGCCGTCCGGCACGACCACGGGCAGCAGGAAGGGCGAGCGCCCCACCATCTGCCCCGGGTGCCGCCCGGTCTTCTCGATGAGAACCTCGGTGGTGCGGCCGACGAAGCTTTCCTGGAAGGCCACCTGCTGCTGCCTCAACAGGGCCTGCAGCCGTTCGAGGCGCTCGGATTTCACGGCCTCGGCGACATGGCCGTCCATCGTGGCGCCCGGCGTGCCGGGGCGCGGCGAATATTTGAACGAATAGGCCTGCGCATAGCCGATCTCGCGCACGATCTGCATGGTCGCCTCGAAATCGGCGTCCGTTTCGCCGGGGAAGCCCACGATGAAATCGCCCGACAAGGCGAGGTCGGGCCGCGCCGCCCGGATGCGCGCGACCAGCCGCAGGTAATCGGCCGCCTTGTGACGACGGTTCATCGCCTTCAGGATCGCATCGGAACCGGATTGTACCGGCAGGTGCAGATACGGCATGAGTTGCGGCAGGTCGCGATGCGCAGCGATCAGCGCATCGTCCATGTCGCGCGGGTGGGACGTCGTGTAGCGCAGGCGCGCGATGCCCGGCACCTCGGCAAGCGCATGAAGCAGGGCGGCGAAATCGCCCGCGGCTCCGCTCCAGGCATTGACGTTCTGGCCGAGCAGCGTCAACTCGCGCACGCCGGCATCGGCAAGGCGCCTCGCCTCTTCGATGACGTCCGCCATCGGCCGCGACACTTCCGCGCCGCGCGTATAGGGCACCACGCAGAAGGTGCAGAACTTGTCGCAGCCCTCCTGCACGGTCAGGAAGGCTGTGACGCCGCGATTGGCGATCTGCTTCCGGTTCTGGCCCGGCAGATGGCGGAACTTGTCTTCCACCGCATAATCGGTATCGACGACGCGCTCGCCGCGGGCCACGCGGCCCAGCGCCTCGGGCAGGCGATGATAGGTCTGGGGACCGACGACGAGATCCACCACCGGCGCGCGCGCCATGATCTCGGCGCCCTCGGCCTGCGCCACGCAGCCCGTGACGCCGATCGTCATGGCCTCGCCGCGTTCGGCGCGCTCGGCTTTCAGCTCGCGGATGCGGCCGAGTTCGGAGTAGATCTTCTCGGCCGCCTTTTCGCGGATGTGGCACGTATTGATGAGGACAAGGTCGGCGCTCTCGATCGTGTCCGTGGGCTCGTACCCGTCGCGCGACAGGGCGTCGCCCATGCGCTGGCTGTCGTAGACGTTCATCTGGCAGCCATAGGTCCGGATGAAGACCTTGCGGCTGTTGCTGCCCGACTTACCTTCGTTCGCTGTTTCGGTCATCGATCCTTCCGGGATGCCGGCAAGCCGGCCCACGTCCTTCAATATCGGCCCGATGAGGCGGCTGCGCAAGCGCCCTCAGGTTCCGTCCCCATGCTTTGCGATGCTTTCCTGCCCGCGCCGGCCGTAGAGGCTGGCCTCCAGCATGGCGCGGACGCCGGCCTCGCACCGCCGCGCCACGACCTTGCGGTCCGAGCCTTGGGAGAATTCGACCGGAGCCCCGAACGAAACCTCCACGTCCACCGCGCCGCAACGCAGGAACGCCAGGAGATGCGGCATCAGCGCGACATGCCCCGGCCAGGCCGCAAGCGGACGCCCATGGAAACCCAGCGGCAGCCCGTGCGCGTGCGTATAGGCCACCGACACGGGTTGAATCAACACACGATCCTGGCCGGCGCCCGGCAAGGCGGCCTGGGCCGCGCCGAACAGCGCCGTCTTGAAGGGCAGCACCCGGTTGCCGTCCGAGGTGGTCCCTTCGGCAAACAGCACCATGACGTCGCCCGTGCGGAGCCGCTCGGCGATGGACGCTGCCTGCCGGCCGGTCTGCCGCCGCTCGCCCCGCGTGACGAAGACCGTGCGCTGCAGCCGGGCGAGAACGGAGAATACGGGCCAGGTGCCGACTTCGGACTTGGCGATGAAGCTGAGCGGCATGACGCTGCCCAACGCCACGATGTCCGCCCAGGACTGATGGTTGGCCGCGATCAGCAGCGGGCGTCCGGCCGCGGGCCGACCGCGAACATGCACGCGCATGCCGCACAGGCGGGCGGCGATTCGGTGCCACAGGAAAGGCAATCGCCTCGCCAGCGGCCACTCGAACCGCATGGCCAGAAGCTGCAGGGGCGCAAGGACGGCCGTCAACCCGGCAAGACCGAGCGCGACGACAGCGATTCGCAAACGCCCCGGCAAAGCGCCCTCAGCCGCGCAGGGAGCGCTTCATGATCAGCGCACTGGTGCGCTGGCCATCCGGACCCGGATAGTAGGCAGGGCGGCGGCCCACCTCCTCGAAACGCAACCGGCGATAGAGCGCCAGCGCGGGGGCATTGGTTTCGTCGACTTCGAGAAACAGGGCCAGCGCGCGTTCGGCATGAAGATGCTGCAGGACCATGTCCATCAGCAGGCGCCCGACGCCCTTGCCCCGCGCGCTTCGGTCGACTGCGATGGTCAGGATTTCAGCTTCGTCCACGACAAGGCGCGCCAGGACAAGTCCCTCCGGCGCGCGATGGCCGGGCCGGCGCGCGACGAACCCGAACGTGCCGGGCTGGGCGATCAGCGCCGCGAACTCCTCTTCCTCCCAGGCATGGGCGAAGGCGCCGCCATGCACCGCCGCCACGGCGGCCAGATCCTGCTCCGTGTCGAGCCCGGTCGCGACATAGGAACCACCCTGCCCCATGAGCCCCTCCCAGAATGCCAGTGTCCAGTGCCAGGGAAGATGCCAAACCATGCGCGCCCCTCGGGAAAACCCCTTCGGTCATCCTGTAGAAGCGGTTTCAGGCGGATGGAAGACCCAATCGGACGATTCCGGCGACAGGGGCCTGCGGCTTCGCATCAGCCCCGCGCAGGTAGAGCGGACGCACCGCCTCGCCCGGCTGCCGGGTCGCCGCGATGGCGCCGATCGCGGCCATTTGCGGAAGGCCTTCGTAATCGTGAAGCTGCGCAAATCCGCCGGCGATCAGAGGCGCGAGGAGTTCCGCCCCGGAGCCGGCGACATGCAGCAGCCGGCCGTCACGCGGCGCAAGGGCGGCCGCCGCTGCCGGCGACAGTGCCGATGCGGGCGCCAGCTCATCGCCATCGGCGTCGTACAGCGCCGCGAAGACTTCGCCACGCCGCGCATCCTGCACGGCCAATACCGGCCCACCCTGCCGCAACCAGGGAAAAGCGAGAGCCTCCAGCGTCCCCACTCCGACGACTGCGATATCGAGCGCCAGCGCCAGGCCCCGCGCCGCCGAGATGCCGACGCGGAGCCCCGTGAACGAACCCGGGCCGACGGTGACGCCGATCCGGGACAGGTCCTGCATGACGATCCCGGCGCCGGCCAGCGCTTCTGCCACCTGGTCGAGCAGCAGTTCCGCATGCCCCTTGCCGACGAGGCTGTCGACACTGGACACGATCTGCATGGCCTGCATGTCGTAGATGGCCGCCGCGCAGCGCGCCGCGGCGGTATCGACGAGCAGGCAGTGGCGATTGTCGGACGATGGGTCGCGGTTCATTGCAGCCATTCCGGCCGGAACTTGCGGTCAGGCCGCGACGGCCTCGACCGCCTCGACCTCGGGCACGAAGTGACGCAGCAGATTTTCGATTCCGTGCTTCAGAGTCGCCGTGGAGGACGGACAGCCGGCGCAGGCTCCGCGCATGTTCAGGAACACGGTCCCCTCGCGGAAACCCTTGAAGGTGATATCGCCGCCGTCCTGCGCGACGGCAGGGCGCACGCGGGTCTCTATCAGTTCCTTGATGGTGGCCACGATCGACTCGTCGCCCGGCTCGTAGAACTCATCGCCGGCGTCCGAGCCGGACGGCACCTGGCCGGCATCGTCCGCCATGACGGACTGGTTCGACATGAAATGCTCCATGATGCCGGCCAGGATCGCCGGCTTCAGGTGCTGCCATGCGGTATCGCCGCGCGTGACGGTGATGAAGTCGAAGCCGAAGAACACGCCGGTGACGCCGTCGATGCCCATCAGGCGAGCGGCGAGCGGCGAGCGGCGGGCCGCGTCTTCGGCGTCGAGAAACTCGGCGGTGCCCTGTTCCAGCACCACGCGACCTGGCAGGAACTTCAGCGTCTGCGGGTTCGGCGTCGTCTCGGTCTGGATGAACATGGCTTAAGGGCCCTTGCGCGTCGGATGTGGTCAAGCGACATGTAGGCTCGGCCGCGACGGCGCGCAACCGCCGCGGTCAGGACAGGCTTTCGATCTCTTCGTCGGTCAGGGCGCCCGGCACGATCGTAACCGGGATGGCGAAGCCACCCGACCGTCCGGCAACGGCGGAGACGAGCGGACCCGGCCCCTCGTTCCCCTGGCTGGTCGCCAGCACCAGGATGGCGATCTCCCGGTCGGCTTCGATCAGCTTGTGGATCTCTTCTTCCTTCTTGCCTTCGCGCACGACGAGTTCCGGCTCGATGCCGACATCCGCGCGCAGGGTTTCGGCAATGCGCGACAGGCGCGAATCCGCTTCGGCCTGCGCCTCCGCCCGCATGATCTTCTCGACGCCGGCCCAGTGCTGGAACTCGTCCTGCTCGATGACGTAGAGGAAAACCGCGCCGCCGCCACTGGCCTTGGCGCGCCGCGCGGCGTAGGAGGCCGCCCTGGTGCACTCGGGCGTTTCGTCGATGACGGCCAGAAATTTTCGTTTGCCGCCTTCATGGCGGCCGATGCGTTTTGAAACCATGGCGGCAAAATGGCAGTCGCGGCGGCCGCCCGCAAGCGGGCAGCCGCCGTCTTCATGTCAATTGTCGATCAGCCCCATCAGCGCCTTCGTCTCGGCGATCGTTGCGGTCGCGATCTCGCGCGCCCGGCCGGCTCCGTCCCGCAAAGTCGCGTCGATACCGGCCGGATCTGCCAGAAGTTCGCGCATGCGCCCGGAGATCGGCGAGAGGACGTCCACCGCAAGCTCGGCCAGCACCGGCTTGAACTCCGAAAACTGACGTCCGCCGAACTCGGTCAGCACGTCCTGCCGGCTCTTGCCGGCCAGCGCCGCATAGATGCCCACGAGGTTGTCGGCTTCGGGCCGACCCGCCAGCCCGGCAATTTCGGAGGGCAGTCCATCCGGATCGGTCTTGGCCTTGCGGATCTTGCGCGAGATCTGCTCCGCATCGTCGGTCAGGTTGATGCGCGACAAATCCGAAGGGTCGGATTTCGACATCTTCTTGGTGCCGTCGCGCAGGCTCATCACGCGTGTCGCCGGGCCATCGATCAACGGCTCCGTCAGCGGAAACCAGGCATTCACCGTTTCATCGCCGATCGTCGTCGGCACGCCGACGCCGCGCTCGGCGATGCGTTCGGCGTAATCATGGTTGAATTTGGCGGCGATGTCGCGCGTCAGTTCCAGGTGCTGCTTCTGGTCTTCGCCCACCGGGACGTGCGTGGCGCGATAGGCAAGGATGTCGGCCGCCATCAGCGACGGATAGACGTAGAGCCCGGCCGAAGCCGCCTCCCTGTCCTTGCCCGCCTTGTCCTTGAACTGCGTCATGCGGTTCAGCCAGCCCAGGCGCACGACGCAGTTGAACAGCCATGCCAGCTCGGCGTGCTCCGGAACGCGGCTCTGGTTGAAGACGATATGCTTCTTCGCGTCGATCCCGGCGGCGATATAGGCGGCTGCAACCTCGCGGGTGGCGTGCTCCAGGGCCTTCGGTTCCTGGTAGACGGTGATCGCATGCAGGTCGACGACGCAGAAGATACACGGATACCGGTCCTGCAACTCGACCCAGCGCCGGACGGCGCCCAGATAGTTGCCCAGATGCAGGTTGCCGCTCGGCTGGACGCCTGAAAATACCCGCTGCGTGAATTCCGCCATGACGCTTCGTCCTTTCGTGACGGGCGTCTTATGGATCGCCGCGCCGCCGCGATCAAGCGCCGCGCGGTGGCCGCTTGAGACGCAGCAGCCGACCCACCATCTGTCGGTCCGCGCCCCCGGTCACGAGGCACAGCGCGAAATAGGCGGCCATCGCCATCAGTACCAGCACGCCGATGCCGGCAAGCTGCCGGTGCAGCCCAGCCGACGCGACGATCCAGCCGTCCAGAAGGGGCATGGAGAAGACCAGCAGTCCGCCCATGGCCAGGGCGGAGACCAGCAGCATCAGGCAACGGCGCAGAAGCGGCCGGTCGACGGCCCAGAGTCCGCGCGCATAGAGGCCATGAAACAGCAGAAGCGCGTTCAGCCAGCCCGCCAGCGTAGTGGCGAGCGCTATGCCCTTCTCTTCCATGACGAAGAAAAGGCCGACGGACAGAACGGTGTTGGCGACGGCGGACGCCACCGTGACCAGCATCGGCCGGCGCGTATCCTCCCGCGCGAAATAGCCGGGCGTGAACACGCGGATCATCACGAAGGCAGGCAGGCCCAGGGCATAGATGCCGAGGACGGCGGCCACCGCCGCCGTCGTGTCCGGGCCGAAGGCGCCGCGTTCATAGATGACGCGCACGATCGGCTCGGGAATGATGAACAGGGCGACGGCTGCCGGAAGGGTCAGGAACAGCGCAAACTCCAGGCTGCGGTTCTGCGTGTGCTGGGCTTCCGCCAGGCGCCCCCCCTTCAGGGCGCGCGACAGCTCCGGCAAGAGAACGACGCCGATGGCGACGCCGACCATGCCGAGCGGCAGCTGGTAGGGGCGGTCGGCATAGGTGAGGATGGACACCGCGCCCGGCTTGAACGAGGCGACAGCCTGCCCGACGAAGAGGTTGATCTGCGTGATGCCGCCGATCAGCGCCGCCGGGCCCGCCAGCGCCAGCAGCCGTTTCAGACCCGGCGTCCAGCGCGGACGCCGCAGCGCGATCGAGAAACCGGCCATGCGCATGGCGACGGCCACCATGACGAATTGCGCGACGCCCGCCGCAAGGACGCCCCAGCTCATCGCGAAGCCGAGCGTACGCGTGGTCTGGCCGGTCCAGAGCGCCCAGCCGAGGACGGCGATCAGGAAGACGTTCAGCAGCGCCGGCGCGGCCGCCGCCGCGAAGAACCGGCGATAGGCGTTCAGGATGCCGCTCACCATGGCCACCAGCGACATGGAGGCGAGATAGGGAAACATGATGCGCGAGAAGGCGACGGTTATGTCGAACCGGTCGGCGCAGCTAAGCGCCTGCGCGGCCGCCGCATCGTCGATGCACAGGTTGAGGCCGGGCGCGATGACGGTACGCACCAGGAACGGCATGAAGACGATGGCCGGAACGGTGAGCGTGAACAGCACCAGCGTCAGCGAAGAGAATATCTCGGTGGCGAAGCGCCGCGCACCCGCCTCGCCCTCTTCCTCGAGCGCGCGCGAGAACAGCGGCACGAAGGCGGCGTTCAGCGCGCCTTCCGCGAAGAAGCGGCGAAACAGATTGGGAAAGCGGAACGCCAGGTTGAAGGCATCCGCCACCGGCCCGATGCCGAGAGCGGACGCCATCATCATCTCGCGCGCAAAGCCGAAGATGCGCGATACGAGCGTCGCGCCGCCCACCGTCGCGAATTTGGATACGAGGCTCACGCGCTTGCCAGTCCGGACATCAACGGGTTTCGATTTGCCGTCCCCGAGCTCAACTCTCCCTCGGCGCTCTCTAGCACGGAGGCCAGCCGCCGCTCGATCCGCTCGAGGCGGTTTTCCCCGGTGATCTTCAACCCGATCAGATCGGTGACGTAGAAGACGTCCACCGCCTTCTCGCCATAGGTCGAGATATGGGCCGAGCGGATGTCGAGGTTGAGATCGGAGATCGCGCCCGTCAGGTCGCTGAGCAATCCGGGCCGGTCCAGCCCCTCCACCTCGATGACCGTGAGCGCGTTGGACAGGGCGTTGTCGATCCGCACCTGCGGCGCCACGGCAAACGTGGACAGGTCGCGCGTGCGGCGGCGCGCCAGCATCGTGGGCATGGCTTCCTTGCCGCCGAGAAGATCCCTGATATTGCGCACCACGCGTTCGGCGCGGCGCAACTCGTCCTCGTCGTCGGGGAAGGCGCGGCTGATGGTGACGATGTCCAGGGCGCGCCCGTCCACCATGGTGAACACCTGCGCGTCCGCGATATTGGCTCCGGCGGCGGCGCAGCCGCCCGCGATGATGGACAGAAGACGCGGATGGTCCGGCGCGATGACCGTGATCTCCGTCATGCCGCGGAAGCGGTCGGTCCGGATGTCGGTGGCCAGCGAAGCGCTTTCGGTGCCGTGGATGAACTCGGCCAGCCGCACCTGGTCGTCCAGCGGCACCGTCAGGAAGTAATTGTCGTAATGGCTTTCGAGCGCCGCCTTGCGGTCCGCCTCCGGCCATCCGGCAAGCCGGCCCTCCAGTTCGCCCCGCGCCAGCGCCACGCGGTTGGACCGCGACATCTGCGTGAAGCCGCCCGTCAGCACCGGCTCCGTCTCCCAGTAGAGCGTTCGGATCAACTGGCCCTTCCAGCCGTTCCACACACCCGGCCCCACGGCGCGAATGTCGCATACCGTCAGGATGGTCAACAGGCGAAGGCGGTCCAGCGACTGCACCTTCTCGGCGAAATCGAGGATGGTCTTACGGTCGTTGAGGTCGCGCTGCTGGGCCACCATGGACATGGTCAGATGCTCCTGCACCAGCCATTCGACCAGCTCGGTCTCGCGCTCGTCGAGCCCGAAGCGCGGGCACAGGCGGCGCGCGATCGCGGCTCCGGCGATGGAATGGTCCTGCGGGCGCCCCTTGGCGATATCGTGCAGCAACAGCGCCACGTAGAGTGCCGTGCGATCCTTGATCGTGCCGATGATGCCGGCGATCAGCGGCAACTCGTCGTGATACAGGCCCCGCTCGATGCGCGACAGGATGTCGATGGAGCGCAACAGGTGCTCGTCCACCGTATAGTGGTGATACATGTTGAACTGCATCATCGCGACGATGCGGCCGAAATCGGGGATGAAGCGACCCAGCACGCCTGCTTCGCTCATGCGGCGCAAGTGCAACTCGGGGTTGATGCGATCGGTCAGCACATCGACGAAGAGGCTGTTGGCCTCGGCGTTCTCGCGCAGGTCCGCATCGATCAGCCGCAGCGAGCGGCGCACCAGCTTCAAGGCGTCGGGGTGGTATTCCAGTTCATGCCGCGCCGCCAGGCGGAACATGCGGATCAGGTTGACCGGATCGTCGGAGAAGACCGTCCGCGACGCGACGTTGATGCGTCCATTGTCGATCTGGAAGGCCAGCGTCCCGGGGATCGACCGGGAGCGGCTGCGCAAGCTGCCCAGCAGGCGGACCATGCCCGAGGGCGGCTTGGCGTTTTCCTCTTCGAGCGCCGCGCAGAGGATGCCGGTCAGGTCGCCGACATCCTTGGCGATGAGGAAGTAGTGCTTCATGAACCGCTCCACCTCGCGCAGGCCGGGGTGGGTGCTGTAGCCGAGGCGGTCGGCGATCTCGGGCTGGATATCGAAGGACAGCCGCTCTTCGGCCTTTCCCGTCAGGAAGTGCATGTGGCAGCGGACGGCCCAGAGGAAATCCTCGGCCTTGTCGAATATGCGGCCCTCCCGCCGCGACAGGACGCCGGCCGTCACCAGCTCGCCCGGCGTGCCGACGCCGTAATGATACTTGGCGATCCAGAACAGCGTGTTCAGGTCGCGCAGGCCCCCCTTGCCTTCCTTGACATTGGGCTCGACCAGATAGCGCGTATCGCCCGAGCGCGCGTGGCGGGCATCGCGCTCGGCCAGCTTGGCGGCGATGAATTCGGCGCTGGTGCCGGCGACGATCTCCTTGTCGTAGCGCTGCGACAATTCGTCGAAAAGCGCCGCGTTGCCGACGATCAGTCGTCGATCCAGGATCGCCGTCCGAATGGTGAAGTCGCTTTGCGACAGCCGGATGCATTCCTCGACCGACCGGGTGGCATGACCGACCTTGAAGCCGAGATCCCACAACAGATAGAGCAGGTATTCGGCGCACTGCTCTCCCAGCGCCGTCTGCTTGTAGGGCAGCAGGAACAGAAGATCGATGTCGGAACCCGGCGCCAGCGTGCCGCGCCCGTAGCCGCCAACCGCCAGCACGCCCACGCGTTCCGCGGCGGACAGGTTCTGCGCCTCGAAGACATGGTCCAGTGCGAATTCGCTGATGACGCGGATCAGGATGTCCTGGAGCAGGCTGATGCGCCGTGCGCACAAAAGGCCGCTGCCATCCTCGAACAGCATGCGCTCGGCCGCGGCGCGCCCATCGTCCTTCGCCTGGCGCAGACGCTGCAGCAAAGCGGGGCGGCTGTCCCCCCGCGCCGCGCCGATCGCGGCAAGGTCCGCGGTCAGTCTGTCGACGTCGACGATCTCGGCGATCCGAAGCTGGTCCGGAGCATGCGATCCGTCGAGGCGGGGTCGGGCATCGTGGGAGGCCATGGATATCCTTTGTGCGTCCGAACGGCCGCACGGCGCTCTATAGCCCCTTTCGCCCCTGGGGCAAAGCCGCCGAGCCTTCCAGCCGCTTCAACTCGTACAGGGCATCCATCGCCTGGCGTGGCGTCATCGCGTCCGGATCCAGCGCCTTCAGCGCCTCCAGCACCGGCTCGGTCCTTGCCGACGCCGCTGCGGGAGCGGGCTTCGCCAGCATGGAAAACAGGGGCAGGTCGTCCACGAAGGCAGTCCGCTTCTCGCCTTGCTCGCCCTTCTCCAGTTCCGAAAGCACATGGCGCGCACGCTCGACCACGGCGGCCGGAAGGCCCGCCAGCCGCGCCACCTGGATGCCGTAGGAGCGGTCGGCGACGCCCGGCTTCACCTCATGCAGGAAGATCACTTCCCCTTCCCACTCCTTCACGCGCATCGTCGCGTTGCTAAGACGGCCGAGGCGCGCGGCAAGCGCCGTCAGCTCGTGGAAATGCGTGGCGAACAGCGCGCGGCAGCGATTGGCCTCGTGCAGGTGCTCGACGGCGGCGAAGGCGATGGACAACCCGTCATAAGTTGCCGTACCGCGCCCGATCTCGTCCAGGATCACCAGCGTACGCGGACCGGCCTGGTTCAGGATCGCGGCGGTCTCGACCATCTCCACCATGAAGGTGGAACGGCCCTCTGCAAGGTCGTCGGACGCCCCGACGCGGGAGAAGAGGCGGTCGACGATGCCGATGCGCGCCTTGGTGGCCGGCACGAAAGCACCCATCTGGGCCAGAACCGCCATCAGCGCGTTCTGCCGCAGGAAGGTGGACTTGCCGCCCATGTTGGGGCCCGTCAAAAGCCAGATCGCGCCGCCCTTGCCTCCGGACCCGGCCGGTGGCGACAGGTCGCAGTCATTGGCGACGAAGCCCTCCCCGCCGGCGGCCTTGAGGGCCGCCTCCACCACCGGATGGCGGCCGCATTCGATGCAGAAGGACAGGGTATCGTCCACCTCCGGCCGGACCCACGCGTTGCTGCGCGCCAGATCGGCGAGGGCGGACGACACATCCAGCACCGCCACGCCGTCGGCCGCGGCCCGCAGCGCCGGCATGTCGGCCAGCACCGCCGCGCGCAGGTGGTCGAACGCCTCCAGCTCCAGCTTGAGCGCAGTGGACCCGGCCTCCACGATGCGGGCTTCCAGATCGGCCAGCTCCACCGTGGCGAAGCGCATTGCGTTCGCCATGGTCTGGCGGTGCGTGAAGCCCGCATATGAGCCCAGCAGCGACTTGCCCTGCGCCTCCGGCACCTCGATGAAATAGCCGAGCACGTTGTTGTGCTTGACCTTCAGGCTTTTGACGCCGGTTTCCTCGATATAGCGCGCCTGCAGCGCCGCGATATACTGGCGCGACTCGTCGCGCAGGGCGCGGGCGTCGTCCAGCGGGCCGATCGCCCCGCTTGCGATGAAGCCGCCGTCGCGCTTCTGCAACGGCAGTTCGTCGGCCAGCATGGCTGAGAGCAGTCGCTCCAGCGCGGCCGGTACGGCGGCGATGGCGCCAAGGGCGGCGGCAAGTTCGGCGGGCATGTCGGCCCCTGCCATCAGGCCCTGCAACTGGCGGAACCGGTCGAGAGCCTCGCGCACGGCGCCGAGGTCGCGGGGGCCGGCCCGGTCCAGCGACAGGCGGGACAGCGCGCGCTCCAGATCGGGCGCGCCCTTGACGGTCAGCCTGAGGGCCGTGGAGATGGCCGGCTCGCGACAGAAGAACCCGACCGAGTCGTGCCGCTCGCGGATGGCGGCGGGGTCGGTCAGCGGCTGTGCCAGACGCGCCGCCAGAAGCCTTGCGCCCGCCCCCGTCCGCGTCCTGTCGATCGTGGCGAGCAGGGAGCCCTGCCTGCGGCCCGACAGGGTGCGCGTCAACTCCAGGCTGGCGCGGGTCGCCGGGTCGATCAGCATGGTCGAGCCCGGGGCGACCTTGCGCGGCCGCTCCAGCGCCGGCCGCGCCGAAAACTGCGTCTTGCCGAGATAGGACACCAGCGCAGCAGCGGCCGAAAGCTCGGCCCGCGAGAACGCGCCGAATCCGGCCAGGGTCGAGACGCCGAAGAAGCGACAAAGCCGCTCGCCGGCCGTCGCACCGTCGAACAGGACCGACGGTTCGGCCCGGGCCGCGCGTTGCAGGCGGCGCACCAGCGGCGCGATCTCGGCCTCGTTGGCAAGCTGGTCGGGATAGATGAGCTCGCTCGGCTCGAGCGCCGATAAATCGGTGGCCAGCCTGTCGCGGTCGGTTCCGGCGATGCGGAAATGGCCGGTCGAGAGATCCGTCCAGGCTATGGCGTACTCGGCGCCGGGCCCGCTGCCGCCCAGCCGCGCGACGGCTGCAAGGTAATTGGGGCGGCCCGGCTCCAGCAGGGTTTCCTCGGTGATCGTGCCCGGCGTCACCAGCCGGACGACCTCTCTGGCGACGACCGATTTCGAGCCGCGCTTCTTCGCCTCCGCCGGATCTTCGGTCTGCTCGCAGACCGCGACGCGGAAGCCTTCGCCGATCAGGCGCTGAAGATAATCCTCGGATGAAACGACCGGAACGCCGGCCATCGGGATATCCTCGCCGCGATGCTTGCCGCGCTTCGTCAGGGCAATTCCGAGCGCCGCGGCCGCCTTGACCGCGTCATCGAAGAACAGCTCGTAGAAATCGCCCATCCTGTAGAACAGGAGACAGTCCGGATTGGCCTCCTTGATGGCCAGATACTGTGCCATCATGGGCGTCGGGGCGGTGTCCGCTTCGCTCATCGCAAGGTCCGGGGTAAGAATGCGCTCTGCCTCATGCCGGACTTCTATCCGCCGAGCTCCGGCGTGGGAAGCGGCGGCGGCGCCTCGTCCACATCAACGGACGGGTTCTTGCAGCCGGGCGCAAACGCACGATATGAGCAGGCGGCGTTCATGCCGCGTTCAGCGGCGGATGCTAGTTTCGGGTCGGTTCGAAGGGATGGTTGGAATGGTGCGCAAACTCGGCTTCGCTCTGGTCGCCCTCTGTTGCCTGACGGGCGCCTCCCTGGCGCAGGATTCCGCCCCGTCGATCTACGACTACGCCCTCCAGCACCCGACGGAAGATGCCCGGCTTCCCTCGCCTCCGTCCATCGGCGCCTCGGTGCCGCAATCGGTGGAGGTGCATCAGGCCGAAGGCGGCAACGGGGTCTACGGCTACTTCTATTACGAAGGCCGGCCCGTCGTCGTGGACATGACCACGCGTTCCATCGTTCGCGTCGGTTAGCGCCTAGGCCGCGAAGCGCCCCGCATCCTCTCCGTAATGGCTGACATAGCGCGCGCTGATCCGTGAAACGGGCAGGATGACGAGGACGTCCGTCGTACCGAACTGCGCATCCACCACCGCGCCATCCCCGATATAGCCGCCCAGCCTGAGATAACCCTTCAGGAGCGGCGGAAGCCCTCCGAGGGCGCGGCGCGGGTCCAGGCAGCGGCTGGCGCCCATGGCGACGTGGCGATGCGGAAGGGCGCTGACCTGCCATTCGTCGGGGGCGGACGCGGTCTCGCGCAGGAAGGACAGGGACGTCTCCAGGATGGCGGGGTCCGTTCCGGCCAGGGATGCGCAGCCGAACAGGACATCGATCCGGTGCCGCAGCACATAGGCCCAGATACCCTGCCAGAGCAGTTCCACTGTCCGCTTGCCGCGATAGTTCTTCAGGACGCATGAGCGGCCGAGTTCCAGGAATCGCTTGTGCGGGTGGCGCCTGACGAGCGACCCGATCTCGAATTCCTGCTCGGTGTAGAAGCGCCCGCCGACAGGCAACCTCTCCTGCCGGAGCAGGCGATACGTGCCCACGATCTGCTGCGCGGTGCTGCCGGGCAGACTTTTGTCCAGCACGATCAGATGGTCGCAGACCCGGTCGAACCCGTCCTTGTCGAGGCGCGTCACCCGTTGAAGGGCTGAGGGCTTCGCCCCGCCCTGATTGTAGAAGACTTCGTAACGCAATGCCTGCGCGGCCCGCACCTCCAACCGGGATGCCGCGACGCGGACCTCCAGGTCGCCGATCCGGCCGAGCGCCGGCTCGGCATGCGGCGGGCCCGGCCGGCGCAGCCTGTTCGGCAGGAGTCGAAGGACCGGGAACCCCCGGCGGGTTCCTCCGTCCGCACGATAGACGCTCATGATCCGTATCCCCCAGTCATTCGCGCCAGGACGCGGGCGAATGCGGATCCTCGTCTAGCGATGGATCGCAAAACTTTGATGACCGCGCCCCAAGCCGTGTTTTCGGCAGAGCTTACTCTCGCTCGCCGTCCCCGGCAATCGCGCGCTTGCGCCGTGCATTGCGGGGTTGCAGCACGAATTCGTCGAGGATGATCAGCGCCGCACCCACGGTTATGAACGTGTCGGCGAGGTTGAACACCGCGAAGGACCAGACCGGGGTATGGAAATAGAGATAGTCGGTGACATAGCCGAGCGTCACCCGGTCGATCAGGTTGCCGACGGCGCCGCCGAAGATCATCGCGAAGGCCACATGCGTCAGCATGCGGTTGCGGGGCGTATTCCACCACAGCCACAGGACGAACAGCAGCACCACGCCCGAGGCGGCGGCCAGCGTCCAGCCGCTGAGGCTGGAGAACATCGAGAAGGCGATTCCCTCGTTGCGCGCGTGAAGGAGCGCGAAGAAGGGCAGTATGGGGATGGCCGATCCGAGCGGCATGGTCGCGACCACGACCAGCTTGACGAACTGGTCGAGGAAGATGGCCATGACGACCAGGAACACGTTGCCGAGAACGAACTTCACGTCATCATCCATCCGAACCGAGTGTCAGGAGAGGCCGCCGCGCCTCGAAGATCATCAGGCCGGTCGCGATGGCGAGGTTGAGGCTGTCCGCCTTGCCGACCTGCGGTATCCGCACGAGGACGTCGCAGGCGGCGGCCAGCGCATCCGACAGCCCCGCCTGCTCGTTGCCCATCATGAGGACGCTCGGCCGCGCGGCGTAGTCCGGCTTGCGGTAATCGACCGTGCCGGCCATGTGCGTGCCGGCGACCAGGCCCTTGAAGCCGGCGCGCCATTTCAGGAAGGCGGCCTCGCCCATGCGGACCACAGGCACCGAGAAGATGGAGCCCATCGTGGCGCGTACCGCCTCCAGCGAGAACGGATCGACCGTCTCGCCGATCAGGACGACGCCCTTCACGCCCGCCGCATCGGCGGTGCGCAGGATGGTGCCGAGGTTGCCGGGGTCGCGCACCCTGTCCAGCGCGACGACGAGTCCGTCCCTGCCGAGTTCCAGCGACGGCAGGTCGGCCAGATGCTGGCGGAACACGCCGATGGCCGCTTGCGGATTGTCGCGGCGCGAAATCGCGGCCAGGACCTTGTCGGATGCCTCCAGCACGTCGGCGCCGGCGGCGACCGTCCGTGCGGCGGCCCGCGTCAGTTGCGGGCTGCCGGCCAACTGGTTGCGCGACACGATCAGCGTATCGATCTTCCAGCCGGCCTCGAGCGCGTCGAAGACAAGCTTCAGCCCCTCGGCCATGAACAGGCCCGTTTCGTCGCGGGTCTTGCGCATGGCAAGGTTGCGGATTCCCTTGACGATGGGGTTGGAGACGCTGGTGACCTCCTTGACCCGGCCCGGCGCGGAAAGCGGACGCCCGCGCGGCTCTGTCCTGCCATCGTTCATTCTGCGGCCACCCATCTGGAGTAAAGGGACGTGGACAGGAGGCGCGGCTCTTCGCCCGCCTCCCTTATGACGAGTTCCCCGGATTCGATCCGCCCGCCGAGGCCCCGGCAATGATCGGCCATCAAGGCGGCGAGGGAATAAAAGGAGGCCCTGATGGAATAGGCCGTCAGCACCAGGGCCAGCGGATCGTCCGACATCAGCGCGCGCATCAGCGACAGGAGATAGGGCAGGTCCTCGAAGAGCTGCCAGACCTCGCCCTTCGGGCCACGGCCGAACTTGGGCGGATCGAGCAGGATGACATCGTAGGTCGAGCCGCGGCGCGCCTCGCGCTCGGCATAACGCACGGCGTCCTCGCAGATCCAGCGGATCGGCCTGTCGTCCAGACCGGCGCGGGCCTGGTTTTCGCGGGCCCAGCCGATGGCCTTGCGGGAGGCATCGACATGCGTCACCTCCGCCCCTGCGCGCGCCGCCAGCAGCGAGGCGACACCCGTATAGCCGAACAGGTTCAACAGCCTTACGGGGCGGCCGGCACGGGCGATCGCATCGGTTGCGAAGCGCCAGTGCGCCGCCTGCTCGGGAAAGACCCCGACATGTCGAAACGAGGTGAAGCGGCCCCAATAGGGCAGCCCATCCTGCGTCATCGGCCATCTCTCCCCCGGGTCTTCCGACGCGAAGCGCCAGCGGCCCATGCCCTCCTCGTCCATGTCGCCGGTGAAGACGGCATCGGCGCCGTCCCACGCCCTCGACCCGAGGCGCGGTCGCCAGATGGCCTGATTTTCCGGCCGACGCAGCGTCAGCGGTCCGTAGCGCTCGAGCTTCTCGCCATTGCCGGAATCGATCAGCGCGTATTCTTCGGTCGGCTCCACCGTCAGTATGACCGGCATGGACAGTGTCGGCAAAGGCCCTTCCGGATAGCGCAGCGGCGGCCGCGCGGCGCGGGCTTCCTCGCCTTTCTCGGCGGCGCTCGGGCGCGGGCCCGCCTCCGGCTCGGGCGGGCGGGGCTGGCGCGCCTGGACGCGCGGCGGCGCGCCCTGCGGCCTCGTCCTGCCCTCGTGCCGCTCGGCCTTGCGGCCGGGTGAGCCGCCGGCCCGTCTGTCGCGTGATTTCTTCATGGTGAGGTGCTGTAGAGCATTTTTGCCCGCAGCGGAATTCCCCGGGGCTCTTGCTTGAAGCGCCATCCCGCCATCCCTATCAAGGGGACGCCGATGTCGTGGAGCGTATGCGATGAAGATCGAGGGTGAGGTATGGTTGCCGCTGGAGCGGCAGCGCGTCTGGCAGGGCCTCAACGACCCTGCCGTCCTCAAGGACTGCATCCACGCCTGCGAACGCCTGGAATGGGTCGGGCCGGATCTTCTGGAGGCCACCGTGGCCGTGAAGCTGTCGATCGCCAAGGTCCGCTTCCACGGCACGATCCGCCTGTCGGACGTCGTGCCGGCCGAGCAATACGTCCTGAACGGAGAAGGCCGCGGCATCGCCGGCGCGGCATCCGGGCTTGCACATGTGCGCCTGTCCGACGCCGATGGCGGAACGCGGCTCGCCTATCGGGCCGAAGCCGCGGCCGGCGGCAAGCTGGCGGATTTCGGCCATGCATGGATCGACAAGGCGGGCCGCAAGCTGGTGGAGCGCTTCTTCCAGCGTTTCCAGGCGCGTATCGAAGAGGGCAGCGTCTGACCGTCGGTCAGCGCTGCGAAGCCGCAATGGCGGGCTGGCCGGCCGGGGCGGCAAGCGCCGGCCCTGCGGAAAGCTCCCGGTCGCGCTCTTCGCGAAGCCGGCGCAGACGCTCCTGGGATACCTCGACCTCGTGCCTGAGGCCCTCGATCTCGCGACGGCGGCGGGCCGACTTGGCGCGATAATGCGATTGGGTGAGCCAGGTGCCGACGCCGCCGAGCAGCAGTCCGATGATGACGCACAAGAGCAGCAGCACGAACAGCGGCAGCGTCAGCGACAAGGACGGGGTCGTCCCGAAAATGTCGAGGCTGATCGTCGTCGGCTGGCGATTGACCACGCAAAAGACGATGAGCAGCGCAGCTAGCGGCAGCCCGATGAGAAATGTCAGAAGCTTGGACAACATGCCTGTCTTGGTCCCCTGGATCGATCCGCCGGCCGGGCGCATACCCGCGCTGCCCTGGGCCGGAAGGTAACGCCCGTCATGCCGACGTCAATCCGCCGCCGGAGGCTCACTCGCCGTTGAGCCGCTCGCGCAGTTCCTTGCCGGCCTTGAAGAACGGCACCCACTTTTCCTCGACGTCGACAGCCTCTCCGGTGCGCGGGTTGCGGCCGGCGCGCGGAGGACGATTCTTGACCGAGAATGCCCCGAAACCGCGTAGTTCGACCCGGTTGGACTGGCACAGCGCATCGGTGATCTCGTCGAAGATCGCATTGACGATCGTTTCCACGTCCCGCTGGTAGAGATGCGGGTTCCGGCTTGCGATGATCTGCACGAGTTCGGATTTGATCACGAAACTTCAATCCTCGTTGGAACCGGCCCGGAGGGCCAACCGATCGGCACGGGGCACCGTACGACCCATCCCCGCGATGGTCAGCCCGTGGGAGGCTGCCAGAGCGACAGGAGACCGTCAAGGCGAGCGCCCGTTCCGAAGAGCGCGTCCTGAAGGCTGGAGGCCGCCGGGTCAAGCCCCAGGAGCGAAAAGGTCGCACTGCGCAGGAAGCCGTAGCGGTTCTTGCGTTGCGGCTCGTGCTCGACGATCTCCAGGCCCGGCTCTATCCCCTTCTCCTGCTCCAGCCAGCGGCGCGATTCCGCCTCGCCGCCCAGCGCATCGACAAGTCCGTTCTGCAGACCCTGCAGACCGGTGAAGATCGATCCGTCGGCCAGGCGGCGCACGGTCGCCTCGTCCAGCGGCCGCCTTTCGACGACCAGGCCGACGAACCAGTCGAAGCTCGAGGCCACAAGCCGCCGGATCATGTCTATGGCCTCCGGCGGGGCGGGTGCGAAAGGCGAAGGCTCGGCCTTCAGCGGCGCGGAGCGCACGGCATCGACGCGCAGCCCGATGGTGTCCAGGAGGCGCGATGCGTCCGCGTACTGGAAGATCACGCCGATGGAGCCAACGATGGACGAATCGTGGGCCACGATCCGGTCGGCCCCCAGCGACACCATGTAGGCGGCCGAGGCACCCAGCGTGCCGATCTCGGCCACGACCGGCTTGGCTTCGGCCAGCCGGCGCACGGCATGATAGAGCGTCTCGCCGCCGACGGTCGTTCCGCCGGGCGAATTCACCTTCAGGATCACGGCGCGCACGCGTGGATTGTCGGCGAGGTCCTCCAGCAGGGCCAGCCGCTCGTCATCCTCGGTGATGACGCCGGAGACCTCGACGGAGGCGATCTGGGGACCGCGCAGGGCATCGGCGCCGCCGGCCGCCAGGAAGGGAACGGCCAGCAGTCCCGCGACGAGCAGCAGGATGGCCGCGACGCGCCAGAAGCCGAGCTTGCGGCGCAGGCGGCGCCTGTCTATCCAGTCCTGTGCGCTCATGGCCACTCACCCCGACTTGTTGATGGCAGGCGGGATAGCGCTTCGCAGGGAGATTGCCAAGCCGTCCAAAAACCCGTGCGACACCTTTCAATTATCACTCAAAAGCCGCATATGCATCGTAACGCGCCGATGCAGGCAGACACAGTGCGTGATTGCCGGGTTTCACGATCGGAACATAGACGATGGAAGGCAAGAGGCCGCAGCGAGCCGCCGACGACACGATCGCCCTTGGCGCGGGCGCGCGCTCGGCTGCCGATTTCCGCCGCGCCCATCGCCACGCGCGCCGTGTCCGCATGCTGCGCCTGATCCTGCCGATCGTCGCGGTGGGCATCGTGGCCGCGGGCCTGTTCGCCACATGGCTGGCGCGCTCCGTACCCGTCGACATCGCCGTCGCGGCAACCTCCATCCAGGACGGGCGCCTGGTGATGGAAGATCCGCGCATGTCCGGCAAGGACAAGAACGACCGTCCCTTCACCGTCGTGGCGCGCCGCGCCATGCAGGCGCTGGACCGCACCGGATCCGTGGACCTCGAGGGCATCAACGCCAACCTGACGCTCGATCCGGAGACGACGGCCGACATCGTCGCGGCCAGCGGCAGATACGACCCGAAGGCCGAGACGCTGCGCCTTTACGACGATATCAGCGTCCGTACGTCCAACGACGTCACCATCCGGCTGACGAGCGCCGACATCGTCCTCAACGACGGTCGGCTCGAAGGACGCGGACCGGTCATTATCCAAACGCCCAATCAGACCTTGCAGTCTGGCAACGTCACAATCCAGAATAGTGGAAACAGGTTGACCTTCGGGGACAGGGTGAAGTTGACGCTGCACCCGGCGACGGACGGCGATCAACGGGCAGCCAACGGCGAGTAGATTTGATGAATAACCTTGTTCGAGCCTGCCTGACGGGCGCGCTTCTTCTTGCTCCCTCCCTCGCGGCGGCCCAGCAGGCCGGTGGGTTCGGCAACAGCTTCGGTGGCCTGCAGGTGCAGGGAGACCAGCCGATAACGATCGAATCGAACCAGCTCGACGTCGACGATGCGCAATCCGTGGCCACCTTCTCGGGGGATGTCGAAGTCGTCCAGGGAGAAACGCTTCTGCGTACGGCGCGGCTGATCGTCCATTATGTGCGCAACGCCGAGGGCCAGGAGGGCGCCCAGCCGGCTGCGGCAGGCAACATGCCGGGCAACTCCAGCGACATCGACCGCCTTCAGGCGGAAGGCAATGTCTACGTCAAGTCCGCCGACCAGGTCGCCACGTCCAACCGCGCCGATTTCGACATGAAGACGCAGATCGTCGTGATGACCGGCGATGTCGTTTTGACGCAAGGCCCCAATGTCGCCACGGGTTGCCGGTTGACGATCAACATGGAAACCAGCGTGGCGCAATTGCAGAGCCAGGATTGCGGCGGCGCGGCCCCGGCCTCGGGTGGCGGCCGCGTGCGCATGCTGCTGTCGCCCGGGAGCCAGCCGAACGGATGACCATGTCGACGGATGAGGCGGCGGCACGGACGGCCACCGCTCGCGATGCCTACCCCGCCGGCACCCTCGTGGCGCGCGGCATCACCAAGACCTATCGTGGACGCCGCGTCGTGGACGGCGTGGAGGTGGGCGTACGGCGCGGCGAGGCGGTCGGCCTGCTCGGCCCCAACGGCGCCGGCAAGACGACCTGCTTCTACATGATCACGGGCCTCGTGCCGGTGGACAGCGGGCGCATCGAACTCGACGGCCACGACATAACGCGCGTTCCGATGTACCGGCGGGCGCGCCTCGGCATAGGTTACCTGCCTCAGGAAGCCTCGATCTTCCGGGGCCTGACGGTCGAGGAAAACGTCCGCGCCGTGCTCGAAGTGGTCGAGCCCGACCGCAAGGAGCGAGAGCGGCAGTTGACCGCGCTCCTGGAAGAGTTCGGCATCGCCCACCTGCGCAAGCAGCCTTCGACCGCCCTGTCGGGCGGCGAGCGGCGACGCTGCGAGATCGCGCGGGCACTCGCATCCCGGCCGAGCTTCATGCTGCTCGACGAGCCGTTCGCCGGCGTCGACCCCATAGCCGTCTCCGATATCCAGGAATTGGTGCGCCATCTGACCCGGCGCGGGATCGGCGTGCTGATCACAGATCACAATGTCCGCGAGACGCTGGGGCTCATCGACCGCGCCTATATCATGCATGCCGGCGCGGTGCTGACCCACGGCCGGCCGGACGAGATCGTCGCGAATTCCGACGTCCGGCGCATCTATCTGGGCGAGCAATTCACCTACTGATAGTAGCCGCGCGGCTGTGACACGCGCGGATGAGCTTGACATGCAAGATGCGGACCAGTTTCTTCTAATCGTCCATCATCCTGCGGCGATCGATAGCGCATGAACCTGTCCATGAAGCTCCAGGTCCGCCAGAGCCAATCTCTGGTTATGACCCCCCAGCTGCTCCAGTCGATCCGGCTGCTGCAGTTCGGGGCGCTCGAGCTGCAGGGCTTCATCGAGCGCGAGATCGAGCAGAACCCCCTTCTGGAACTGGCCCCTTCGGCAGACCGGACGGCATCCGTGCTGCCGCAGGCGCCCGATGGCCCATCGACGATCCCGTCCGGAGAGCTGACTGGCAGCGAGGACGGCCGGCTGGCCTTTTCCGACGGCGCCGCGCCCGAGCTGCGCGATGGCGACGCCGGCGGATCGCGGCGGGGGCACGGTCCGGAATCCGCGGCGGGCGGACTGCCGACGATGGACGACATCGCCGACGACAGGCCGGGCCTGCTCGGGCATGTCGTCGCCGAACTAGGCGATATACTGCCGCCCGGCGAGCGGGCGATCGGCGAGACGCTCGCCATGCATCTCGACGAGGCGGGCTACATGCGCACGCCGGCCGAGGATATCGCAGCGTCCCTTTCCTGCCCTGTTCCTCAGGTCGTCGATTGTCTCGACCGCATTCGCAAGGCGATCGAACCGGCCGGCCTGTTTGCCGGCAGCCTTGCCGAGTGCCTGTCGATCCAGCTTTCGCGACGGGGCCGGATGGATCCGGTGATGGCGGGCATCCTGTCCCGCCTCGATCTTCTGGCCAAGCGCGATTTTGCCACCCTGCGCCGCCTGACGGGCGAGGACGAGGACGGCCTGGTGGAAGCGCTGGCGGAAATCCGCCGCCTGAACCCGAAGCCCGGCCTGCAGTTCGGCGACCGGACGATCGACAGCGTCGTGCCCGATGTCTTTGTGTCGTCCGATGGCGGCTCCGGATGGCGCGTACGTCTGAACAGCCGCGCCCTGCCGCGGCTGATCGTCCACAATGATTACAGCGACATCGTCTCGCGGGCAGCGTCCACAGGCGAACGGGAGTATCTGGCGCAGTGCCAGAATTCGGCCGGCTGGCTGATCCGCTCGCTGGACCAGCGCGCCCGCACGATCCTCAAGGTAACGGCGGAGATCGTCCGTCGGCAGGAAGAGTTCCTGAAGCGTGGCGTGCAGGGCCTGCGTCCGATGACGCTGGCATCGGTGGCCGAGGCGGTTTCGCTGCATGAATCCACCGTCAGCCGGGTAACCGCCAACAAATTCATGGCGACCCCGCGCGGCACCTTCGAGTTGAAGTTCTTTTTCACGGTCGCGATCCCGGCCACCGATGGCGGCGATGCGCATTCGGCCGAAAGCGTGAAACTGCGCATCCAGCGGATGATCGAGGCCGAGACGGCCGGCAATGTCCTGTCGGACGACGATATCGCGCTGAAACTCAAGGAAGACGGCATCGACCTGGCGCGGCGAACCGTGGCCAAGTATCGCGAGGCGCTGGGCCTCTCGTCGTCCATCCAGCGGCGCCGCGAGTTGAACGCCAGGCGCCTCGCTTCCTGACGTCCCCATCACTTTCGATTGTGGCTCGGCGCCGCAACGCCGCCGCATCGTCATGCGTTGCTGAAGCGGCGGTCCCGCAGGCGCGCCAAGTTTTGCTTGCTCCTGCCTGCGACAGGATTACGCTCCTGTGCTGCGGGCCTGCTTCGACGGCGTCGGGGTACGCCCCGCGTCATACTAGGGAAGGGAAAAGGAATGACAATTCGCGTATCGGGCCGGCACATGGATGTCGGTGAATCGTTTCGGACCCGGATCGAAGACCGGCTGAAGGAACAGGTCGCGAAATATTTCGACGGCAACTATTCCGGTTCCGTCGTCCTGTCCAAGGAGTCGTCACGCTACAACACCGATTGCTCCCTGCGCCTCGACACGGGCGTAACCTTCCAGGCCGCCGGAATGGCGCATGATCCAGAAAACAGTTTCCAGGAGGCGTGCGAGCGCATCGAAAAACGCCTGCGTCGCTACAAGCGGCGCCTGAAGGACCACAAGGCGGGACTGAACGGCAAGAGTTCGGAGGTGGCCTATTCCGTCTTCGCACCGCTCCCGGACGAAGACGACGACATTCCCGAGGACTACGCCCCGGCCATCGTGGCCGAGACGTCCTTCCCCGTCGGCATCTTCTCGGTCGCCGGCGCAGTGATGGAGCTCGATCGGCGAGACAGCCCCGTGGTGATCTTCAAGAATGCCGGCAGCGGCGAAATCAACATCGTCTACCGCCGGCCGGACGGCAATGTCGGATGGGTGGACCCGTCCACCCTGCGCGATCGCGCCTGACAGCGACCTGGCCCCCGCCAAAGTGTTTCCGTATGAGCCGGAAACGCTCGAAATATCGCGCGGGGGCCTTTTTCTCACATTCCGGCGATCCGGCGTCGCCGTGACTTGAAGGGCGGTTCGCCTGCCCCACCCTCGTTTCCAGGACGGCCGCGGTCGCGGAAGCGGGAGGTAATCTCCGGTTCCAATTGTCCGCGCTTTGTTCTACAGCATGCCCGCTCTGCGACGGGGACGCATGATGCGCTCCGCCCATGCCCGGAACAGAAAGCGTGAACCCTGACCATGCCGCTCGACTTCATCACTCAGGATGCCATCATCCCGGCGCTGAGGGGACACTCCAAGAAGCAGATCCTGCAGGAATTGTCGGAACGGGCCGCCGAGCTCAGCGGGCTGGACGAGCGCGAGATCTTCGAGGCGATCGTCAAGCGGGAGAAACTCGGATCCACGGGCGTGGGTAACGGCATCGCCATACCGCATGGCAAGATGCGCGGCCTTCAGCGGATGGTCGGCGTCTTCGGCCGCGCGCCGAGGCCCGTCGACTTCGAGGCGCTGGACGACGAGCCGGTGGACCTGTTCTTCCTGCTGCTTGCGCCGGAAGAGGCCGGGGCAGATCATCTGAAAGCGCTGTCGCGCGTGGCGCGTATGCTGCGCAATCCAGGCACGGTCGCGGCATTGCGCGGCGCCGACGACCGCCAGGGTCTTTATGGGCTGATGCTGTCAGGCGGCGTATCCGCCTGACAGGCGTCGAAGCGGCCTCTTAATGAAGGCTGACCGTCAGAAGCTCGTTTTCGCTGGCGCTGGCCAGGATGCTGCCGCGATCGTCGGACACGGCCAGCGGCGTTCCATCGGCCGAAAAGAGCGCCCACAGGTTCAACCCGGGACGGATCGACTGGGCGGACGGAAACTTCGCGCGGATGTCATCGGAGGACATGCGACGAAGATATGCGATGTGTCCCTCGCCCAAGGCAGCCAATTCGCTGTCGGTATAAGGGCCGGAATGGACATTGGTCATGTTGGCTCCTCCTTCGAGCAGGTTCGAGATCGTCAGTCGGCGACGACGATGTCGATTTTCTTGACGACACGCTCGGGTTTCGGCCTTGCCAGGTCGATCAGGAGAAGACCGTTGCGAAGCTCCGCCCCCAAAATTCGCATACCGTCGGCAAAGAGGAAGCTCCTCTGGAACTGACGGGAGGCGATACCCCGGTAAAGGAAATCGCGGTCCTTCTGGTCGGCCTGCGAGCCGCGGATCGTAAGCTGGTTTTCCTCGGTCGTGATATCGAGGTCGCCGGGTCCGAAACCGGCGACGGCCAGCGTGATCCGGATGACCGTATCGCCGCCCCCTGCATCCGGATGGATGCGTTCATCTCCGGCATCCGGATGGATGCGTTCGATGTTGTAGGGCGGATATCCGTCTCCGCTCTTCTGCAGGCGCTCGAGCGTCCGCTCGACGCTATCGAAGCCGAGCAAAAGAGGGTTAGAGAACGGAGTCATCCTGCTCATCTGCGACAAGTCCTTGTATCAAGCGACTTTTCGGACGAGAGCCCAAGATCGGCACTCCCATCCCTTCTGCAGATATATGGCAACGTTACCCGGGCTCTTCAACATCCCCGTTGGATCAGGATGGCCCCGCAGAATGAATGAATGGTTAAGGCCTTACCCGAGGCGCGTGCCGGCCGAGAAGGCCAACGCCACCCCATTGATGCAATGGCGCTTGCCGGTGGGCGGCGGCCCGTCATCGAACACATGCCCCAGATGCCCGCCACAGGTCGCGCAGTGGACTTCGGTCCGCGGCACCATGAGCCTGTAGTCCGTCTTCGTGCCGACCGCACCGTCGATCGCCTCGTAGAAGCTCGGCCATCCGGTGCCGGAATCATATTTGGTGGACGAATTGTAGACGTCGCTGTCGCACCCGGCGCACCGATAGATGCCGCGCCGCTTCTGGCTGTTCAGCGGGCTGGAATAGGGTCGCTCCGTCGCCTCCTGGCGCAGGACGGCATACTGGTCCGCGCTCAGCTTCTGCCGCCACTCGGCATCCGTCATGACGACGGGAAAGCTCGCTTCCTGCGCGCCCGTCCTGAATGCGATGCCGGTGACGGCGGCGCCCAGGGCGACGGCTCCTCCGGCCAGGAACGTTCGACGGCCGATCATAGGCCTTGCTCCTCAAGTGTTGGATACTGTCATCCTGATATGGATCGGGGCATTTGGATGGCAAAGGGGAACACGCTTTCGCGATCCTGGCTAATCGTCGACGCGGCCACGCATGCGCTTGATGCCCGACCGCCCCTTCTTCTCCTTCAGGCGACGCTCGACCGCGCCCCTGGAGGGTTTCGTCTTGCGGCGCGGCGGCGGCGGCGGCACGAGCGCCTGCCGGACGAGATCCGCAAGCCGCTCCCGCGCATCCTGCCTGTTCCGTTCCTGCAGGCGGTAGCGGGACGCCTCTATCAGGATGTCTCCGTCCTTCGTGCCCCGCTGCCCGGCAAGCTTCAGAAGCCGCGCCTTGACCTCTTCCGACAGGACGGAGGATGACCCCGCGAGAAAGCGCAACTGCACGGCAGTGGCCACCTTGTTGACGTTCTGGCCGCCCGGGCCACCGGCCCGGATGAAGCTTTCTTCCAGTTCGGCGGCAGGTAT
This sequence comes from Aureimonas altamirensis, assembly GCF_023702225.1. Lineage (GTDB taxonomy): Bacteria > Pseudomonadota > Alphaproteobacteria > Rhizobiales > Rhizobiaceae > Aureimonas > Aureimonas altamirensis_B. The sequence goes on from NZ_JAMQCO010000001.1 coordinate 283,621, forward strand.
GACGACACGGCGTGAAACGGCAAGGTCGCCTCCCGGCCGGTCGTCGTCGCGATCGTCAGAAATCGAACCATCCTCCGCTGGCTGTGGCACTTCTCTATCCACGAAAATGCCCGCCGCACGCAAGGCGTGCGACGGGCGATCCTGTTTCCGAAAGTGCCCGGACGGGCGGTCTTACTCGGCCGCCAGGGCGATGCTGGGAGCGGCCTTCAGCACATCGGCGTCCACATGCGCTTCGAACTTCTGGAAGTTCTTGCGGAACATTTCCGAAAGGCGGCGTGCCTGGGCGTCGTAGGCGCCCTTGTCGGCCCAGGTCTCGCGGGGGTCGAGGATCGCATCCTCGACGCCCGGAACGGCAACCGGCACTTCGAAGCCGAAATTCGGATCGGTGCGGAAATCGACATTGCGGAGCGATCCGTCGAGGGCGCTGGCAAGCAGCGTCCGCGTCACGCGGATCGGCATACGCTTGCCGGTGCCGTAGGCGCCGCCCGTCCAGCCGGTGGACACCAGCCAGCAGTCGACCTGATGCTCGGCTATCAGGTCGCGCAGCAGGTTGCCGTATTCCGAAGGATGGCGCGGCATGAAAGGCGCCCCGAAGCAGGTGGAGAAGGTCGCCTCCGGCTCGGTCACGCCGCGCTCCGTGCCGGCCACCTTCGCGGTGTAGCCCGACAGGAAGTGATACATCGCTTCGGCCGGGGTCAGGCGGGCAATCGGCGGCAATACGCCGAAGGCGTCGGCCGTCAGCATGACGATGTTGCGCGGATGGCCGGCACGCCCCGTCTCGCTGGCGTTTGCGATGTAGTGCAGCGGATAGGCCGCGCGGGTGTTCTCGGTCAGGCTGCCATCGTCGAAGTCGGGCACGCGACGCTCGTCCAGCACGACATTCTCCAGCACCGTGCCGAAGCGGCGCGTCGTGGAGAAGATTTCGGGCTCGGCCTCGGCCGACAGGCGGATCGTCTTGGCATAGCAGCCGCCTTCGAAGTTGAAGACGCCATGCTCGCCCCATCCATGCTCGTCGTCGCCGATCAGCGTACGGCGCGGATCGGCAGAAAGGGTCGTCTTGCCGGTTCCGGACAGGCCGAAAAAGACGGCCACGTCACCGTCGGCGCCGACATTGGCAGAGCAGTGCATGGGCATCACGTGCTTTTCGGGCAGAAGATAGTTCAGCACCGTGAAGACGGATTTCTTCATTTCGCCGGCATACGCCGTGCCGCCGATCAGGATGATCTTGCGGGTAAGGTCGCAGGCGATCACCGTCTCGGAGCGGACGCCATACTTGGCCGGATCCGCGCGGAAGGACGGCAGGTCGATGATGGTCAGGTCCGGCACGAAGCGCGCAAGCTCCCGCACGTCCGGGCGGATCAGCAGGTTGCGGATGAACAGCGAATGCCAGGCGAACTCGGTGACGACCCGCGTGTTGATCGCGTAGTCCTTGTCGGCCCCGCCGACGAGGTCCTGAACGAAAAGATCGCGCCCCTCGGCATGGGCCTTGAAGTCGGCGTAGAGCTGCTCGAACGCCGCCGGCTCCATCGCGTTATTGTTGTCCCACCAGATGCGGGCCTCGGACTCGCCATCGCGCACGACATACTTGTCCTTGGGAGACCGCCCGGTGTGCTGCCCCGTCGTTGCCAGGAAAGCGCCATGGGCCGTCAGGCGGCCTTCGCCGCGGCGGATGGCGGCCTCGACAAGATCGGCTTCGGTCAGGTTCCAGCGCACGGAGGCCAGGCCGGAAAGCCCCGTCGTCTCGATGCCGCTGGCCGGATTTCTCTGCCCGATTTCTTCCATCGTGATGTCGCTCCGCAAAGTTGCGAGGCCGCACAGGCGGCCCCGGCCAGGGCAACGCCCCAACCTCTGCAACGGCAAATACGTGGCCGCAACAGAAACAGCAAGGCTTTTTTGATGGATTACTGTTTCAACACAGTAATTCAATCGTTTCAAAAAATTATCACATGATTTAAATCGTTTTATTCTTCCATTTGCGAGTTTGGCCATGGGCTAATATTTAATCATGGCGCTGTCGCAAACTGCTTGTCTGCAAGGCATCGCCGACGGGATGGCCGGTCCGGATGGGGGGTCCGCCCGGATCGCTGGCCTCCCGATGGGCGATTGTGGTAGAAATGCCACAATTGCCCGCCAGATATGCAGGTGATCGCTGATTTGGAGATTGTTCGCACATGCCCACCATCGCACTGGTCGACGACGACCGGAACATCCTGACGTCTGTTTCGATCGCGCTCGAAAGTGAAGGCTACCGCGTCGAAACCTACACGGACGGGGCGTCGGCGCTGGAGGGGCTTCAGGCAAGACCCCCGCATCTGGCGATCTTCGACATCAAGATGCCTCGCATGGACGGAATGGAACTTCTGCGACGTCTTCGCCAGAAGTCCGATCTGCCCGTCATCTTCCTGACGTCCAAGGACGAGGAGATCGATGAACTGTTCGGCCTCAAGATGGGCGCCGACGATTACATCCGCAAACCTTTCTCGCAACGGCTGCTGGTCGAACGCGTCAAGGCCATCCTGCGGCGGGGCGCCCCGCGCGACGCGACGGCGAAGCCGGGCGCCAGCCCCGAGGCGTCGCTGGAGCGCGGGCAACTGGTCATGGACCAGGAGCGCCACACCTGTACCTGGATGGGCAAGCCCGTCACCCTGACCGTCACCGAATTCCTGATCCTGCATTCGCTGGCGCAGCGGCCGGGCGTCGTGAAGAGCCGCGATGCCCTCATGGATGCGGCCTATGACGAGCAGGTCTATGTCGACGATCGCACCATCGACAGCCACATCAAGCGGCTACGCAAGAAGTTCAAGGCCATCGACGACGACTTCGACATGATCGAAACGCTCTACGGCGTCGGCTACCGCTTCCGCGAAATTTAACGAAGATTGCTGTCGCGCATTCGCCGCGCGAGTGCTAGAGCATCGGACCGGAAAGTGGGATCCGGTTTTCGGAAAATCCGATGCTCCGACAAATACTTAGAGCGACCTTTGTGCGTCCGAACGGACGCACGGCGCTCTAAGGCACGGACAAGAAACGGGAAACGTGCCTTGGTATCAACGACGGACATGCGCGAGGACACTCGCAGGTCCGCCCGCCGCGCGCGCTGGCGGCGGGTTCCCTTTGTGCGTCGTGCCCTCCTGCGTTTCCGCTGGGTGCTCGGCCACACGATCTTCTCGTCGCTCACGCGCCGCATCATCTTCCTGAACCTGGTCGCTCTGCTGGTCCTGGTTTCCGGCATCCTGTACCTGAACCAGTTCCGCGCCGGGCTGATCGACGCGCGGGTGGAAAGCCTGCTGACGCAAGGCGAGATCATCGCCAGCGCCATCGCGTCGTCTGCGACGGTCGAGACCAACTCGATATCGCTCGACCCGGAGCGCCTCCTGGAGCTTCAGGCCGGCGCCACGCTGACCCCCGGCATGGACCTGTCCGACAGCCTCGACTTTCCGATAAACCCGGAACGGGTGGCGCCGCTTCTGCGTCGCCTGATCTCGCCCACCCGCACTCGCGCCCGCATCTACGACCGCGACACCAACCTGATCCTCGACTCGCGCCATCTCTACTCGCGCGGCCAGATCCTGCGGTACAACCTGCCGCCGGTGGAACCGGCCGAACGCGGCGCCTTCGAATGGCTGGGCGACGAGGTCGGCAAACTGTTCCGCAACTCCAGCCTGCCCGTCTATCACGAGACGCCCGGCGGTTCCGGCAGCACCTACCCGGAAGTGCTCAGCGCGCTGACCGGCGGACCGTCGACCGTGGTCCGCTCCACCGAGAACGGCGAGTTGATCGTGTCCGTTGCCGTTCCCATCCAGCGTTTCCGCGCCGTACTGGGGGTGCTGCTGCTGTCGACGCAGGGCGGCGACATCGACAAGATCGTGCAGGCCGAGCGCATGGCCATCGTGCGTACCTTTGCCGTCGCTGCCGTGGTGACGGTGTTCCTGTCGATCTTCCTCGCCTCCACCATAGCCACGCCGTTGCGCCGCCTGTCGGCCGCGGCCGTGCGCGTGCGGCGCTCCGTCAACGCCCGCGAGGAAATCCCCGACTTCGGAGACCGCGCCGACGAGGTCGGGCATCTGGCGACATCGCTCCGCGACATGACGAACGCGCTTTACGCGCGCATGGACGCCATCGAATCCTTCGCCGCCGATGTCAGCCACGAATTGAAGAACCCCCTCACCTCCCTGCGCAGCGCCGTCGAGACATTGCCCCTGGCGCGCAACGAAGAATCGCGACAGCGCCTCCTGGCCGTCATCCAGCACGACGTGAAGCGGCTCGACAGGCTGATCACCGACATCTCCGACGCATCCCGGCTCGATGCCGAGCTTGCGCGCGAATTGTCGGATACGGTGCAGATGGACAAGCTCGCCGCCTCGGTGGTGGATGGCGCACGGTCGCACAGCCGCGACGGGCGTGCGGTCGCCATCGACCTCGCCGTGGAACCGCCCCCGCAGGGCATCAAGGGTTTCGCCGTGGCCGGCCACGATCTGCGCCTCAGCCAGGTCCTGACCAACCTGATCGACAATGCGCGCTCGTTCGCGGCCGAACCGGGCGGCCGCGTCCGGGTACGGCTGAAGCGATCGAAGACGCGGGTGATCCTGACCGTGGAGGATAACGGTCCCGGCATACAGGCCGAGAAGACGGAACGCATCTTCGAGCGCTTCTACACCGACCGGCCGGCGGGCGAGGCCTTCGGCCAGAATTCCGGGCTTGGCCTGTCCATAAGCCGGCAGATCGTGGAGGCGCATGCCGGCACGCTGACCGCCGAGAACATCCGGTCCGCCGATGCGCCCGGCGGAATCTCCGGGGCGCGCTTCATCATCTCGCTCCCTGCCGAGCACGCATGAGCGGCGACAACAGGCATGCGGGCCTCGTCTCCATCGACGGCCGGGGCGTGCTGATCCTCGGTGCGGCCCGATCCGGCAAATCCGCGCTGGCCCTCTGTCTCATCCGGCTGGCGCGCCGCGAGGGACGGCAGGCCGCGCTTGTGGCCGACGATCAGGTTCTGCTGCGGCGGGAAGGCGACCGGCTGGTCGGCGCCGCACCGGCCTCCATCGCCGGCCTTCTCGAGATTTCCGGCGTCGGCATCGTCGCGCAGGCGCACCTGCCGCAAGCGGAGATATCTCTTGTCGCGGCCCTGTCGACGGAGCCGCCCCGCCTGCCGGACCTGCCGAGTGCCGAGCTTTGCGGTTTATCGATTCGCCATGTGCACCTGCACAGCCGGGAGGCGGCGCTTGGCGCGGAAATCATCCTCGAAGTGCTGGCGCAGGGCTGATACTCGAGGTTGCACCGCACACAGGCAGCACCACGCTTGCGGCGCTGCGAACGGCCGGAAATGCCGGTTTTCATCAATTTTCGTTGTAATCTCGAATAATTCCATCTGTTGTCGTCCGGCATCTTGCGGCCCGCAGGAAGCAGGCGCACAATCGAAGGCTGCCTCACAATTGCGCAAGCGTGGAGACTATCGACAGGCATGATCGGACTGGTTCTCGTAACCCACGGCCAACTCGCCAAGGAGTTCAAGGCCGCTGTGGAGCATGTCGTGGGTCCACAGGAAGCGTTCGAGACGGTGTCGATCGGACCGGACGACGACATGGAACAGCGCCGGGAGGATATCGTCGCCGCCGTGCGCGCTGCCGAAAAGGGCGACGGCGTCATCATCCTGACCGACATGTTCGGCGGCACGCCATCCAACCTCGCGATCTCCGTGATGGACGAGGGTAACGTGGATGTCCTGGCCGGCGTCAACCTGCCGATGCTGATCAAGCTGGCCCGTGTCCGGGAAAACCGGCCCATGGAGGCCGCGCTTGTCGAAGCGCAGGAGGCCGGCCGAAAATACATAGCGGTCGCAAGCCGCATTCTCGCAGGGAAGTAGACGATGGTCGATGCCGTGACGCAACCGGATCCGGCCGCAATCGCAACATCGAGGACATTGTCCATCGTCAACAAGCGCGGCCTGCATGCGCGTGCTTCCGCCAAGTTCGTCCAGACCGCCGAGGGCTTCGACGCCGAACTGACGATCAGCCGCGACGGCTTTTCGGTTGGCGGGCGATCCATCATGGGCCTGATGATGCTGGCAGCCAGCCAGGGAAGCACGATCGAGGTGACGGCCACCGGCCCGGAGGCCGAGGGCGCCATAGAGGCGATCGCCGAACTCGTCGCCAATCGCTTCGGCGAGGATTGCTGAACCGGTCCGCTCAGGCTGCCCGCGCGGTGCGGCGCGAATGACGCCAGGCCATGAGGACAAGCGGCAGAAGCCAGACGAGAATTGTGAAGATGCCGAGCCCGGCCGCGATCGGCCGCTCGAAGAAGCCCATCGGGTTGCCGTCCGCCTTGATCATGGACGAGATGAAGTTCTGCTCCAGCATGGGGCCGAGCACCAGGCCGAGGATGGCCGGAGCGATGGGGATATCGTTCTCCTCCATGAAGAAGCCGAGCAGCCCGAAGAACAGCATCATGACGACGCCGGCCATGGAGTTGTTGATGGCGAACGCACCCACGATGCAGAACATCAGGATCATCGGCATAAGCATGGCGGGCGGGATCGACAGGATCGGCCGCGCCCCACGGATGGCCAGCCAGCCGAGGGGCAGCATGATGATGTTGGCCAACAGGAAAACGATGAAGATCGCATAGATCGACGACGGATCGTTGATGAAGATTGCAGGGCCGGGGTTGATGCCCTTCACATACAGGACGCCGATGATGATGGCAGTGATGGAATCACCCGGAATGCCGAACACCAGAGCGGGGATCCAGGCCCCGCTGACCGACGAGTTGTTTGCTGCGCCGGCTTCCACCAGCCCCTCGACATGGCCCTTGCCGAATTTTTCCTTGTGCTTCGAAAAGCGCTTGGACATCGCATAGGATATCCAGGCGGCGATGTCCGCCCCCGCCCCGGGCAGGATGCCGAGCGCCGTGCCCGTGACGCTGCCTCGCGCCGCCTGCACAGGGTAGGTCTTCAGGTTCTTCCATTGCGACTTGAAGATTCCCTCGCCTTCCATCTTCGGCACGACGCCGCGCGGCGTCGTGGCGGTGACGGTGCGCAACACCTCGGAAACGGCGAACAGGCCGATCATCGCCGGAATGAACTGGATGCCGGCCATCAGTTCGACGTTGCCGAAGGCGAAGCGCGGCTCCCCTGACGGATTGTCGATGCCGATGGTGGCGAAGAACAGGCCGATGAGCAGCGAGATGAGACCCCGCGTCGGCGAGCCCGGCGACACGAAGACGGCACAGGAGAGGCCCAGCAGAACCAGGAAGAAATATTCCTCGGAGCTGAACTTCAGTGCGATCTCGGCCAGCACCGGCGACAGGGTCATCAGCACGATCGACCCGAACAGGCCGCCGATGGCCGAGAACACCAGGGCCGCGCCGAGCGCTTCGTCGCCCCGCCCGCTGATCGTCATGCGGTAGGCGTCCTCGACATAGGCGGCATTGGCCGGCGTACCCGGCATGCGCAGCAGCGCGGCGGGTATGTCTCCCGCAAAGATCGCCATGGCCGTCGCCGTCACGATGGCGGCGATGGCCGGCACCGGCTCCATGAAGAAGGTCATCGGCACCAGGAGGGCCGTCGCCATGGTTGCCGTCAGCCCGGGGATCGCCCCGACGGACATGCCGAAGATGGCCGACAGCAGGATCACGCCCAGGACGTAGGGCTGGAAGACGAGGGCCGCCGCCTGTTCGATAATCATCATGGGATCACCCGAGGAACGAGAGCCATTCGGTGCGCGGCAGCGGCACCAGGAGCATGCGCGAGAATGCGTAGTAGATGGCGAGCGTCGTCGCGGCGCTGGCGAGCGCCGCGACGTGCGGCCGGCTGCCGAGCGCGAGCATCAGGGCGAAAAGGCCAATGAAGCTGGTGGGGATGAAGCCGAGTATCTCGGAGAAGAAGATATAGAACAGGATGACGGCAAGCACCGCCAGCGCCGACAGCATCGAGCGCCGGGACCGCGTCCATTGCGCCAGATGCGGCTTCAGCGCGGCGGGCAGCGTCCTGAAGCTGGACGCCATCATGTAGATGCCCAGTGCGATCCCGCACCAGGCGATCAGCCGCGGCATGGTCCCGGCGCCGTAGTCCTGCCCCGGAATGGGAGCAAAGGCGCTCGACCCGTAGAGCAGCCCCGCGGCCAGCACGGCGGTAAGGACGCCGAGCTGGAATTCGCTCAATCTGATCATCTTGTCCTGAACCCCGGAATGGCCGTGGCGAAGGGCTCGCTATTTCGCGAGCCCGGCCTTCTTCATCACCTCTCCGAGCGTCGCGTCGTCCTGCGCGACGATCTCGGTGGCCTCCGCACCACCGGCCCAGCGGACGCCGAATCCGCGATCGCGCATGAAGCTCTGGTACTCGTCCGTGTTGTAGACCTTCTCCAGCGCGGCCTCGAGCTTGCCCTTCACGTCGTCGGGAAGCCCCTTGGGCGCGGCCACGGTGCGCCAGACGGACAGGGTCCAGTCGGAATCCAGCGATTCCCTGATGGTCGGCACGTCGGGGAAGGCCTCCTGGCGCTCCTCCGACATGGTGCCGAGCGCCTTGACCCGGCCCGCATCGATCATGGCGCGGCCTTCGGCAAGCGACGAGGGAATCAAATCGACGCCGCCGGCCACCATGTCGGTGATTCCGGAAGCGGCTCCCTGGCTGGGAACGAAGGTGACATGATCCGGCGCAAGGTCGTGCGACAGCAGCCAGCCGGCCAGGCCGAGATGCCAGATCCCGCCCTGCCCGGTGCCCGATGCCTTGAACGTACCGGCGGGCTGCTCCCTGATGGCGGCCAGAAGAGCCGGCGCATCCTGATAGGGTGAATCGGCAGAGACCATCAGGCCCGCCGGATCGGCGTTCATCATGGCGAGGATATCGAAATCCTCGTAGGTCATTTCGGTCAGGCCCATCCAGTGCATCATGTCGATTTCGATCGTCATGATGCCGATCGTGTAGCCGTCCGGCCGCGCATTGGCGATGGCGCTATGCCCTACCACGCCGGAGCCGCCGGTGCGGTTGACGACGTTGACCGGCACGCCGAGCTCCTGCTGGAGAAGCGTCGCGACGATGCGACCGACTGCGTCGGTTCCGCCGCCGGCGCCCCAGGGCACGATCATCTGGATCGGACGCTGCGGATAATCCGACTGGGCCGCTGCCGGAAGAACGCCGGCTGCCGCCAAAGCCAGGATCGACGATGCGAGAAATGTGCGTCTGAACATGATACCTCCCATGCATCCATTCAATGGATACATTGTTGGCGGCTCGTGGCCGCTGACCGTTTCCTGCGGGCCTGTTCCGGCCTCTTGCCAAGAACTATCCTTAGTACGTAGCATCTTGTCAACGTATACATCGTGGATTGAAGTTCACCGATGACGAGGGTCGAGCACGAGCAGCGGGGGACGGCGTCGGCACGCGAGCGGGCCTACGAAAGCCTGCGGCAACGGATCCTGCTCGGGCATCTGGCGCCTGGAACGACCCTTCTCGAATCGGAGGTCGCCTCGCTCCTGTCGATGAGCCGGACGCCCGTGCGCGAAGCTCTCATCATGCTCGAGGGCGAACATCTGATCGACATCCGCCCACGCCGCGGCATGACCGTGCGCCGGCAGTCGCTGCAGGATCTGACGCAGATCTACGAAGTGTTTTCGGCGCTCGAGGCGATGGCCTGCCGGATCGTCGCGCGTGAAGGGCTTGCGCCCGGCGTGCATGCGCGGCTGAGCCAGTTGATGACGGCGATGGAGCGCGCGACCGAGAGGGAGGATATCGCCGGCTGGTCGGAACTCGACGACGCGTTTCATTCGGCGATCGCGGAAGCCAGCGGCAACGACCGCCTGCGGGCGACGTTGCGGACCTACTGGGCCGAGCAGTTTCGGGCGCGAATGGCTATCGTTCCGTATCGCCCCCTGCCCGTCCGCTCCAATGTGGAGCATCGCCGCCTGGTGGACGGCCTCTTGTCGGGAGACGAGTTCCTGGCTGCACGGCTGCTGCAGTCACACCGCGAGCATGCGGACGCGATGGCGATCGAGCTCTTCCGCACGCACGCCTTGTCCGGGTAGCCGCCTATGGCTCGCGGACCCGATCGTAGCCGGCAGCCAGGGCACGCCGGATGAGCTTGCGATCGAATGTACAGAACTCTTCACAATGCGTTGCTTGCGAGAGATGGAGCGCATCGGCGAAATCCATTCCGGCGTCTGCATCGGCAAGCGCGCGAAAAACCAGCTCCGCACTTTCGATCTTGATGTTCTCCAGTCCGCAGAAGTTACGCAACGCATGGGCCACGTCCCGGAAAGGAAACCCGTAAGCGTTGCGGAGGACCCATTCCGTTTCCAGAATGACCGTTACGGGAACGAAGATCCTGTTTGCTTCGATCAATCGCCGGGCACGCAAGGCCTGGTCCGGATCGTCGCGGGTCAGATATCGTACGAGGATATTCGTATCAATCGCGCGCATGACGCCGGCGCACTTCCTGCGCAATCGCCGCATCCATATCGCGCAGCGTTTTCGGCTGTCCGCGATACGGCAGCATGCCGAAAACATCCTCCGGCGTGGTAGGCACAAATGGATCCATTGCCCGAAGAGAAACGCCATCGGCGGTTTCTTCGACCACGAGGCGAGTTCCAGCAGGCCAGTCGCGCCGCTCACGAATGGCCTTGGGCAGGATGACCTGCCCCTTCGTCGAAACGACGGTGTAAGATCGGTCCGGCATATTTCGCCCTCGAAGTAAGACGACCGTAAGATAACGACCCGGCCTTAACAGCGCAAGACGGTTACGGCCGGCGGGACCGGCCCTTCAACCAGCGTGCAAGGTCGCTCTCGGCTTCCTCGAGGCCCGAGCGGTTGATGAGCCGCCGCAGCAGCGCAAGGCTGACGGCCCGCGTCCGGAAGTTGATCGCCTCGGCGGGCATGTCCTCGCCGTAGATGCCGAGCTTGTCGTAGACCTGCTGCAGCCGGTTCTGGACGCTGCGCAGGGACAGGCCCCGCCGCTCCGCGATCAGCCGGTCCGTCAGGCCCAGCGCAACATCCACCAGAATTTCGTATTCGACGTCCGAAAGGCCCTCGAAATGGCTGGCGGCCTTCTGCTGCACGGTGCGGATCTCGCGGTCGATGACGCATTGCCCTTCCACGAAGATGCCGCGCACCGCCAAAGTGAGGCGCTCCTCGGAGGCGGATTTCAGGACATAGCCGTAGGCGGCGCCGGGAGGCACGATGCGCGACACGCCGCGCACATAGGCCTCGTCGGCATAGTTGGACCAGAACATGATTGCCGTGTCCGGCCGCTCGCGCCAAAGCGTACGGGCCATGTCGACGCCGGTACGCCTGGGCATCTGCAGGTCCACCACCACGTTGCGTGCCCCAAGGCGCCGGGCCGCCGCCTCGCCCTCTTCCCCGTCCGACGCTTCGTGCAGGGTGGAGTCGGGCAGGGCTGCAGCGATGACATCCCGCAGGAACGCCCGGTGGACGGCATCGTCCTCCACGATCAAGACCTCCATCGGGCATTCTCCTCCAAAGCCAGCGACAGGGTGACCTGCGTTCCCCTCCCGTCGCTCCGCCGCTCGATCTCGAGCTCGGCGGAGACCAGCCGCGCCCGCGTCTGCATGTTGCGGATGCCGCCGGCACGTCGGCGGCGCAGGGGCGAATCGAAGCCCACCCCATCGTCGCGGACGCAGATATACAAGGCATGCCCCCCGCCGGGCACCATGCGCACCTCCGCCTCCACTTCGATATGCGACGGCTCGGCATGTCGTACCGCGTTGTTGACGGCCTCCTGGACGATGCGGAACAAAGCGATGCGCAGGGCCGGCGCCAGGCTGTCGACGGCCCGGGCGCTTCGGTCGATGAAGCGCCCCTCGATACCGCTTCCGGAATCGCCGAGGGCGCGCTGCAGGAAATCCTCCACCCCGTCGGCGAAACCGAACAGTTCCAGGATGTTGGGCCGGGCATCGTCGATGATCTCGCGCAAGCCCGCCATGCAGCGCTGCAGGGCGCCGGACAGCGCCGCGATCTCGCCCTTGCGGGCATCGTCGACGGCTTCCAGCCGTGCCAGACGCCGTTCGATCCGCGTCAGGTCCGCCAGGGTCTGGTCGTGCAGGTCCATGCCGATCCGCTGTCGCTCGTGTTCCAGTTCCTCGGTCAGCCGCAGGGCCCCTTCCCGCAATCCCTCCTCACGGGCGCGTACGGCTGCCTCCTCGATGGCGGAACGGCGAAGCTCCTCGGCGGCGCGCAAGGCGTAAAGATACGGAGCCAGCGTATCGGCCAGATGTTGCGCCAGGGGAATGTCGGTGCGGCGATAATAGCCGGTATCGTGCTTCGAGCAGGACAGCGCCCCGATGATCTCGCCATGCACGATCAGCGGGACGTGCAGCCGGCTTCGCAGGTTCTGGTCGTGGATCGGGTGGCTGAAAGCCCCGTCGAAGCGGAAGCGCGGGTCGTTCACGGCGTCGTCGCTGATGAGGAAGGGCTCCGCGCCCATCAGGAGGTCGCGGATCGGACTGCCGATCACCGGGTGCATGGCCGGCGTCAGCCCCCAATCCGTATGCAGCCCCGCCTCGTAGGCGACATGCATGTCGCGATGCACGATGCAGACGTCCAGATGGTCGTGCGGCAGCACCTCCTGCATCTCGTGCGAGACGGCCTGGATGGCCGACTGGAAATCCAGCCTGCCGGCCATGGCGCGGGATATGCGCAGGAGGTGGCGGAACACGGCCTCGTGCCGCATGGCGGGGCGGCTCGCCGTCCGCCGCACCTCTTCCGCCGCATCGCTGTATCGCATCGTCGCCATGGAACCAGCGCAACACCTTTCGCTTGCCCTGCCAACGCGCATCCTAGCGCTAATCGGCCGGCCCTTGGCACGCCACTTGCGCGAACCCGCAAAGCATCTGCGATGAAAGGGTTGGACAGGAACCGCAGGAGCGGAAAGACTTCGCATCGGGTCGCGGCCGGACACTCGGTGTCCAGGGCCAGGTACGGGAGGCCGCGCGACGCATTCGAACCGGGAGGAACCCATGATCAGACGCAACATCCTTTTGTTGTCGGCCGCCACGCTTCTGGCCACGCCGCTGGCCGCCAGCGCCGAAACCGCCGACAAGGCGATCGCGCTTTCCAATAATTATGCCGGCAACTCCTGGCGGCAGGCCATGCTGGAAAGCTGGAAGACCGTCACCGGAAAGGCAGTCGCCGACGGCGTCGTCGCCTCCGCCGACGCCTTCACGACGGCCGAGAACCAGGCGACCGAGCAGGCTGCGCAGATCCAGAACATGATCCTGCAGGGTTACGATGCGATCGTCATCAACGCGGCATCCCCGACCGCGCTGAACGGTGCCGTCAAGGAAGCCTGCGACGCCGGCATCACCGTCGTTTCGTTCGACGGCATCGTGACGGAGCCCTGCGCATGGCGCGTCGCGGTGGACTTCCGAAAGATGGGTTCCGACCAGCTCGACTATCTCGCCGGCCGCTATCCGGACGGCGGCAACCTGCTCGAAATCCGTGGCCTGCCTGGAACGTCGGTCGATTCGGAGATCCACGAGGGCATCGCGGCGGGCGTGGAGAAGCATCCGAATTTCAAGATCGTCTCCGAGGTGCAGGGCGACTGGACCCAGACCGTCGCGCAGCGCTCCGTGGCCGGTGTGCTACCCTCGATACCCGAGGTCGTCGGCGTTGTGACGCAGGGCGGCGACGGCTTCGGTGCGGCGGAGGCTTTTGCGGCCGCCGGCCGCGACACGCCCACCATCATCATGGGCAACAGGCAGGACGAGCTTCTCTGGTGGAAGCAGCAGAAAGATGAGAACGGCTACGAGACGATGTCCGTCTCCATCGCCCCGGGCGTCTCCACCCTAGCCTTCTGGGTTGCCCAGCAGATCCTGGACGGGCAGGACGTGCCCAAGGATCTCGTGGTGCCCTTCCTGGCGATCGACCAGGCGGGCCTCGAAAAGGCACTGGAAACGACCCAGGAAGGCGGCGTCGCCAACGTGGAATATACGCTGGAAGACGCCCGGAAGGTCATTGCCGACGCGAAGTGAGCGCTTTGCAGCGTCGCGTGCGGCATCTGCCGCACGCGGAAGGCCCGATGAGACGGACGGACATGTCATCATGACTGCAATGGACGACAGGGGCCCGGTGCCGCTGGTTTCGCTGCGCGCAATCGCCAAGAGCTTCGGCGCCGTCAAGGCGCTGGGCGGCGTCGGCCTCGACCTCAAGCGAGGGGAGTGCATCGGGCTCGCCGGGCATAACGGCGCCGGCAAGTCGACGCTGATGCAGGTGCTGGCCGGCAACGTAACGCCCGACGAAGGCCAGCTTGCCATCGACGGAATGCCGGTTTCGGACGGCTTCGGCGTCGCCGCCGCCAATCGCGCCGGCATACGATGCGTCTTCCAGGAACTGTCGCTCTGCCCCAACCTGACGGTCGCAGAGAACATGCGCATCCGGCATCCATCCCTGAAGGGCTACGGCTGGCGTCGCCGCGCCGCGGCCCTGTCGCGCAGCAGCCTGGATACGATCTTTCCCGGTCATGGTATCGGCGCGGACGACCTCCTGTCCGATCTGGCGCTCGGCCAGCGCCAGATGGTGGAAATCTCCATCGTCTTTGCCGTGTCCGACGCGGCGCCGCGGCTGATCATCCTGGACGAGCCCACCTCTTCGCTCGACCAGACCGTGGCGGCGCAGTTGCTGGCGCATGTCCGCCGTTTCGTGGATGGCGGCGGCAGCGTCGTCCTGATCTCTCATATACTGGGCGAAATCCTGGCCACATGCGACCGGATCGCCGTGATGAGCGATGGCCGGATCACGCAATTGCGGCCCGCCGCGCAATTCGACAGGATATCGCTGGTCGAAGCGATGGGCCATGTCGTGTCGGAGGCCGCGCATGCCGAGCCGCAGACGAAGGCCCGGACCGGACCGGTGGTCGCCACGGCAGCGCCGCCGCGTCAGGGCAACGACAGGCGCCTCGAAGCGCACAAGGGCGAGATCGTCGGCCTGGCCGGCCTGGCCGGACATGGCCAGACGGCGCTTCTGGTGCTGATGCAGAATGCCGGGGCACGCGGCTCCCGCTTCGCGCGGCTGTCGGGCAAAGTCGCCTTCGTCGCAGGAGACCGGCAGAGCGACGGCGTCTTTCCCCTGTGGTCCATCGGGCAGAACATTACCGTCCGCTCGCTCCCGGCCCTTCGAAGGATGGGGTTGATCGACAAGGCCGCGGAAGCCGGCATGGCATCGGATTGGCGCACGCGAATCGGCATCCGCTCGCCCGACATGGACAACAACATCCTGACACTGTCGGGCGGCAACCAGCAGAAGGCGCTGTTTGCCCGCGCGCTCGCATCCGACGCGGACATCATCCTGATGGACGACCCGATGCGCGGCGTCGATATCGGCACCAAGCAGGATGTCTACGCCCTGATCCGCGCCGAGGCTGCGCGCGGTCGCACCTTTGTCTGGTACACGACGGAGTTCGACGAGTTGCTGAGTTGCGACCATGCCTATGTCTTCCGGTCCGGACGGATCGTCGCGGACATGCCGCGCGGCGAACTGACGGAGGCCCGCGTGCTGCAGAGCTCCTTCACGGAGGATGCGGCGTGAGCCTGGACCCGACATCGCCGCGCGTCATGCGGGCGCTTCTTCCGCCCGTCTCCCTTGCCCTGCTTCTGGCTGCGATCTTCATCATCCAGCCGAGGGCCATGAGTTTCATGGGCCTCAACCTGATGCTCAACCTGGCGCTGCCCATCGCGCTCGCCACCATCGCCCAGATGTTCATCATCGCCATCAACGACATCGACCTGTCGATCGGCAGTTTCGTCTCGTTCGTGGCCTGCATCGGGGCAACGCTTCTGAACGATACTCCGCTCGTGGGCGTCGCGGCCCTGGCCGGCTGCATCGCGGTCTACGCGTTGGTGGGCGCGCTGGTGCAATGGCGCAACCTGCCATCCATCGTGGTGACGCTGGGCATGTCGTTCGTCTGGCTCGGCGCGGCGGTCCTGATCCTCCCATCGCCCGGCGGCACCGCCCCGGCCTGGCTGCAGGCCATCGTGAAATTCCGCACGCCCGTCGTTCCGTTCGCGCTGGTGGCCAGCGCGGCGCTCGCCGTGGCGGTGCACCTGTTCCTGATGCGCTCTTCCGTCGGCACCGTCTTGCGCGGCGCAGGCGGAAACCCGCAGGCGATGGCGCGGGCCGGCTGGTCGCTGCTCAAGGTACGGATGTCGATGTATGCGCTGGCGGGCTTCTTCGGCGTCCTGGCGGGGCTGGCGCTGGTGGGTCTCACCACTTCGGCCGACGCCAATATCGCGCTGCGTTACACGCTTTTGTCCATCGCGGGCGTGATCCTCGGCGGCGGCGAGTTCACCGGGGGGCGGATCTCTCCAGTGGGGGCCGTCATCGGCGCCCTCACCCTGACGCTGGCGGGTTCGCTTCTGGCCTTCCTGCGCATCTCTCCGGACTGGCAGATCGGCGCCCAGGGCGCCATCCTGATCCTCGTGCTGGCGCTGCGCGCTCTCGTCAACCGCGCCGAAAGGAAATCCGCATGAGCGCCCTTTCCGCAATCCGGGATGTCGGCCAGCGCGTCCCATCGGCCTTCTCCTTCGCAGGGGCGGCGGTGATCTTCCTGGCCACCGTCGCCGCCTCCGGCGGCGCGGGGTCCGGGCAGGTGCTGACGACGGCGCTCACCTTCGCCACGATGTATGTCATCGTGGGCCTCGGCCAGATGTTCGTCATCACCACCGGCCCCGGTAATATCGATCTTTCCATACCGGCGACGATCGCGCTGGCGGGGGCCGTCGCCATGCGGGTGATGGATGGAGAGAACGCCATGATACTGCCCGGCATCGCCGCTGCCCTCGCAGTCGGCGCGGCGGTCGGCTGTTTCAATTTCGGGTTGATCCGCCTTCTTTCGATCCCGCCGATCATCGCAACCCTTTCGGCCAGCTTCCTCGTCATGTCGAGCGCCATCGCCTTCGGGCGCGGCCTGCGCGTACGTCCGCCATCGGCCTTCGCCGATTTCGCGACCGGGCGGATCGCCGGCATCCCGATCCTCGCCATCGCCACCCTCCTCCTGACACTGTCGATGGCAGTGCTTCTTCACCGGACGGTGTACGGCCGGTCGGTCACCGCCATCGGCCAGAACAGCCGCGCCGCGGGCCTTGCCGGCATCCGCGTGGATCGCGTCCGATGGGCCACCTATGTGCTCTCGGCCGCCCTGGCAGGGCTATGCGGCGCCGTCCTGGCGGGCTTTTCCGGCGGCGCCTCTCTCAACATGGGAGAAGAGTATCTGCTGGCGTCGATCGCCGTGGTCGTCGTCGGCGGCACGTCCGTCGCAGGGGGACAGGCCAACGTTTCAGGCCTGTGGGGCGCATCGCTGTTCATGTACCTGCTCGTCACGATGCTCAACACCTATGGCGTCAGCGCCGGGCTCAGGCTGCTCGTCACCGGGCTCATCATCATCGCGATCATCACCATCGCCGGCGGCAAGAAAGGCAGCCGGGCATGAGAAAGGCCGCCTGAAGGATTTCAGGCGGCCTCGCATGAATTGTCTTTCATGGCCCTATCGACAGACGGCGCGCACACCCGGCCGGATAAAGTAGGTGTTGGTGCGCGGATCGTAAGTCCGATACCGGCGGGAGCATGCAGCCTGATGGGCACTCAGGCCCCGGAAGGCCGCAGGCGGACCACGGCGTTCCCATCTGTCGCGTTCGTAGCGGCGGCGGTCGCGCTCCAAGCGTCTGTCACGGTCATAACGCCGGTCGTAATGGCGCGGGCCACCGCGATTGCGCCATTCCTCCCGCCGTTGCACGCCACGCATGATCTGCCGAAAATCGGTCTGGGCAAGGATCACGGGCCGCGATGACGTTTCGACCGGAGCGGGCCGCACCGATGGTGTGGCGCCTGCCGGCAGCGGAGCCATGGCCCAGCTGCCGGCCAAAAGGCCAAACGCCATCAGCGCCCGCCATCGCGAAGGACATCGCGTCATCCGCGATAGCCGCGCGGGCATGCCGCCACGTAGCGACGTCCGTTACCGTCGCGGTAGACGCATTCGTTGGGGCGGCTCGCCGAGCCGATCAACGCACCTGCAGCGGTGCCGAGTGCGCCACCGATCAATGCACCGCCAAGATCTCCCGATGCCGCAGCGCCGATGGCGGCGCCGCCAAGTCCGCCGATTGCGGCCGGAGCCGCTATGTCCCGATCGACGGACTGGCAACCCGCCACCGCCATCAAGAGTGCCGCACAGCCGGCAATCGCAACTTTCCTCATCTGGGTACGCCTTTCCTCAACAGGACCGCCACACACGACCGGCGGTTAACGAACATTAACGCTGAAACTGGTGATTGAGGAATAGGTTCCCGGCAAAAAGAAAAGCCCGCACCGGGGGAGGACCGGGCGGGCTCTTAATGTTGCGGGCTGGGAGGAGGTTGCCCGCTGGCAATGTTGATCGCATATCGGCGGGCGCCGAGCCAGTCCGTCACGCGCATGGCAGCCATGCGCGTGACGGGAGGCCGTCAACGCTGGCCGATCACGGGGCAACCGCGCGCATTGGCGAAGCGCACGAAGGTGCGGCCCCCACGGTCGCGGCCGGCGACGGTTACGGTGCGGCGGCCGGCGTCCACGACGCGCGCGCGGTGCACACCCATGCGGTCGGCCTTGCGCAAGGCCTGGCGGGCATCGCAGCCGCCGCGCTCGCGCTCGCGCCAGCGGTCGTGACGATGGTCGTAGCCTCGGTCCTGAACCTGGATGACCGGGCCGACGCCGACGCCGATACGCACCTCCTGCGCGGCGGCGGACATGCCCGCCATGC
This sequence comes from Aureimonas altamirensis, assembly GCF_023702225.1. Classification (GTDB taxonomy): domain Bacteria; phylum Pseudomonadota; class Alphaproteobacteria; order Rhizobiales; family Rhizobiaceae; genus Aureimonas; species Aureimonas altamirensis_B. The sequence continues at coordinate 302,352 of NZ_JAMQCO010000001.1, forward strand.
CGCCGAACGCCGCGGTCGCGCCGCCGGCCAGGGCCAGGGTCAGCATTGCGGAACGGATGATTTTGCCGAACATGGTGAGGCCTCCTTCAAGGTCTGTTCTGCCCGGCTGTCCGGGCTTTCGAACGCAACCTTGCACCGCGCCCACTGAACCGATGCGGAAGGGCATGTTCAGCCGGCGTTCACCTGCGAAACACGAAGGCCGGGCGCTGGGCCCGGCCTACGTCATGTCCATTGCCGCGAAAGGGCCGCTCAGCTGTCGAGGAAGCTGCGCAGCTTGCGGGAGCGCGAGGGATGCTTGAGCTTGCGCAGGGCCTTCGCCTCGATCTGGCGGATACGCTCACGGGTGACCGAGAACTGCTGCCCGACCTCCTCCAGCGTATGGTCCGTGTTCATGCCGATGCCGAAGCGCATGCGCAACACGCGCTCCTCGCGCGGGGTCAGGGAAGCCAGCACCCGCGTGGTCGTTTCGCGCAGGTTCGCCTGGATCGCGGCATCGATGGGCAGGATCGCGTTCTTGTCCTCGATGAAGTCGCCCAGATGCGAATCCTCCTCGTCGCCCACCGGCGTCTCGAGGCTGATCGGCTCCTTGGCGATCTTCAACACCTTGCGGACCTTTTCCAGAGGCATGGCCAGCTTTTCGGCCAGCTCTTCCGGGGTGGGCTCGCGGCCGATCTCGTGCAGCATCTGGCGGCTGGTGCGCACGATCTTGTTGATCGTCTCGATCATGTGCACCGGAATGCGGATGGTGCGGGCCTGGTCGGCGATGGAGCGGGTGATGGCCTGCCGGATCCACCATGTCGCATAGGTCGAGAACTTGTAGCCGCGCCGGTACTCGAACTTGTCCACGGCCTTCATCAGGCCGATATTGCCCTCCTGGATCAGGTCCAGGAACTGCAGGCCGCGATTGGTGTACTTCTTGGCGATGGAGATGACGAGCCGCAGATTGGCTTCCACCATCTCCTTCTTGGCTTGCCGCGCCTCCCGCTCGCCCTTCTGCACCATGTGCACGATGCGCCGGAATTCGGTGATCTCCAGCCCCGTCTCGGTTGCCAGGTTCTGGATCTCCTGGCGCAGGCCCCGGATGTTTTCCTTTTCGCCCTGGGCGAACTTCGTCCAGCCCTTGCCCGACAGGTTGGCGATATGGCGGGTCCAGTTGGGATCCAGCTCGGCGCCGTGGTAGCTCTTCAGGAATTCCTCGCGCTTGACGCCGTGGCCCTCGGCCAGCCGCAACAGCTTTCCTTCGCTGCTGACGAGACGCTTGTTGATATCGTAGAGCTGCGCCACCAGCGCATCGATACGATTCTGGTTCAGCGACAGCGACTTGACCTGCGCTATGAGGTCTTCCTTGAACTTGCGGTAACTGCGCTCCTGGGCGGGCGACAGCGTGCCCTGCGCCGCCAGGCGGTTCTCGACCTGCTGGTCCTGCAGCTTGCGCAGGCGCTTGTAATTGTCCGCGACGAGGTCGAACGTCGCCATCACCTGGGGGCGGATCTCCGCCTCCATGGCCGCGAGCGACATGTTGCTCTCGAGGTCGTCGTCCTCGTCTTCCTCTTCGCCGCCGCCGGCGGGCTCCGGCTCGGGCTGGGCCTCCTCGCCTGTCGGGGCGGGTGCGGCCGGCATCTTGGCCTCGGGGCCGGCATAGGTGGCCTCGAGATCCACGACCTCGCGCAACATGATGTTGCCTTCGTTCAGCTCGTCGCGCCAGATGATGATGGCCTGGAAGGTCAACGGGCTCTCGCACAGGCCGGCGATCATCGTCTCGCGGCCGGCCTCGATGCGCTTGGCGATGGCGATCTCGCCCTCGCGCGACAGAAGCTCGACCGAGCCCATCTCGCGCAGGTACATCCGCACCGGATCGTCGGTCCGGTCGCCGGCCTCGCGCTTCTGGGTGGTGGCGACGGCGCTTCCGGTACCGACCTCGGCGACCTCGGTGCTCGTCTCCTCGGTGTCGCGCTCCTCGGATTCCTCCGATTCGTCCTCTTCGACGACGTTGATGCCCATGTCGTTCAACATGGCCATCGTGTCCTCGATCTGCTCGGAGGTCACGTCATCCGCCGTCAGGACGGAATTGAGCTTTTCCATCGTGACGAAGCCGCGCTTCTTGGCGGCCTTGATCATCTTCTTGACGGCGTCATCCGACAGGTCCAGCAGAGGACTGTCAGGCGTCTCCGGACGCTCTTCGACGGCCGCTTCGCTTTCCTTGACCCTAGTCGCCATTCGCGTATCTCTCCAATTCGCGTCAGTCGCGCCCGGCGAACCGCCACCTGACTAGCGCCAAGGCGGTAAATTCTCGATGAACCGGACATGCGGCCGAAACCGCCCGACTTGCAGCTCCGGCGATTCGCTCACGAAACGCCCGGCTACGCCAATTATACCAATCCACAATTTCGAAGATGCCGCTATGAGCATCGTCTCTTTCGATTTCATCCTTTGGAGTCAAGGCCATGCGCCGAAAAAACAGGAATGGCGCCTAGATGCTGCGGGCCGGACGGCCGGACAGCAGCCCGAATCCGTCGATCAACGCCTCGGTACCGGCAAGATTGTCCATTTCCTGCTTGATCGCGACGATCTGCGCATAAGCCTGCTCCGTCTGCTCGGCGGCAAAGGCCGCTTCCGCGTTCCGGAGTTCCCTATGTAGGAAACGCTGGCGATGCTGCAAGTGAAGCGCCTGACGAAGCGCCTCGCGCGCATCCTCCACGGCCGCTTCCGCCAGGAACATCCAGTCCCTGTTGGCGCGCACCCGCGCCTCCAGCCCGTCGAAGACGCCGCGAAGCCCGCGCGCTTCCAGCGCCGACAGGATCGCCTGCCGGTCCAGCGCCGAAGCCGTCATCGCCACGTCCAGCACCACGGAACGAAGACGCGACAGCTCCCCCTCGGGCAGCTCCAGCTCTGCGAGATAGTCGAAGGCCTCCGCGATCAGCAATGGATGGTTGATGAAGCCGACGACGATGCCGACCTCGCGCATCGAGCCCAGGTTCGCCCGGCCGGCCGAGGAGGCGAGGCCGGAGCGGATCAGGCGATCCGACACGGCCGAGCGGCGCGGCGCACCCGGCCGCGGCCCGCTCCGCCCGCCCGGCTCGCTGCGGCGCATGCCGCCCCGCCCCTGGCCGGGCGGCGGCCCGAAAAACGCCGAAAGGCGCTCCTGGAGATCCTGCTGGTAATGGCGCCGCACGCTTTCGTCGGCGATCTGGCGGCTGAGCGTCCGCAGGCGGCTTTCCAGCTCGGCGCGCCGCTCGGGCGTATCGAAGACGCCGCCGGCCGTTTCGCGTGTCCACAGCATGTCCGCCAGCGGCCGCGCGCCCCCCAGCACCGCATGGAATGCGTCCGCCCCCCCTTCCCGGACGAGGTCGTCCGGATCCTGCCCCGCCGGAAGCAGGGCGAAGCGCAGCGAGCGGCCGGGCCTCAGAAGCGGCAGCGCCACGTCGGCGGCGCGCTGCGCCGCCTTGACGCCCGCCGCGTCGCCGTCGAAGCACAGGACCGGTTCCGGCGTGGTACGCCACAGAAGATCGAGCTGGCGGTCTGTCAACGCAGTGCCCAGCGGCGCGACCGCATGGCCGATCCCCGCCTGGTGCAGGGCGATGACGTCGACGTACCCCTCCACCACGATCATCGTGCCGCCGTCCCGCGCGGCGCGGCGCGCCCGGGCGAGGTTGTAGAGCGTCGCGCCCTTGTGGAAGACGTCGGTCTCCGGAGAGTTGAGGTATTTGGCGGGCGCGCCGGGCGACAGGGCGCGGCCGCCGAAGGCGATCACCTTTTCGCGCGCGTCGTCGATCGGAAACATGATCCGGTCACGGAACCGGTCGTAGGAAACGGCGATGCCCTCGCCATGCACGACCAGGCCGGCCGCCTCGATCTCGGCGCGGCCGACGCCGCGGCCGGCCAGATATTCCTTGAGGCGCGACCGGCTGTCCGGCGCATATCCGATGGAGAAGGCTGCCTGCGCCGCACTGCCGATGCCCCGGTCGCGCAGATAGGCGCGCGCCTTGGCGCCATCGGACTCCTGCAGGGACTGGCGGAAATAGTCGCGCGCCATGGCCAGCGCGTCGATCAGGCTGGCGCGCACCTCCTGACGGCGTTCGGCCTCCGGGTCGCGCTCGGGCATGGGCAGCCCCGCCTCGCCCGCGAGGCGCTCCACGGCCTCGGGAAAGCTCATTCCCTCGAGATCCGTCAGGAAACGGAAATGGTCGCCCGACACGCCGCAGCCGAAGCAATGGTAGCGCCCCTTGGCGTCTTCGCAGTGGAAGGACGGGGTCTTCTCGCCGTGGAAAGGGCAGCATGCCCAGTAATCGCCCTTGCCGGCTTGCGTCTTGCGGCGGTCCCAGGCGACGCGCCGGCCGACGACCTCCGAGATCGGGATGCGGCTCTTGATCTCTTCAAGGAAGTGCGGGGGAAACCTCATAGCAGACATATCGGCCGGAGCGCCGGACAAATCCAGACATTCCGCCGCCCCGCGGGAAATCCCCCCGCTGTCCACAGCTTTCCACAGTATGGAAGGCGCGGCCGGGCCTCAGCTCAGCATGCCGCGCACCAGCGCCCCGGCGGCAGGCAGGTCCAATGCCGCGCCATGCTTGCGCTTGAGGGCATTCATGCAGCGGCCGATATCGCGCAGGCCGCGCGCGCCGGTTTCGGCAACCGCCATCTCGCAGGCCGCGAGAATCGAGCCGGCATCCATGGACGGCGGCATGAGCTCGGCGACGATGCCGGCAAGCCGGCGCTGATCGGCGGCACGGCCGACATCGCCGGCAGCCTCCAGCGCCGTGGCCTTCTCTTCGTGCTGGCAGGCCATGCGATGCAGGAGCCGCGCGATCTCCTCGTCGCAGAGGCGCTCGCGCCCTTCGGCCCGCAGGGCGATATCCCTGTCCTTTATGGCCGTGGCGATCAGCCGGAGGGTACACAGGCGTTGCGGATCGTTGCCGGATTGTGCGTCATCCAGCGCAGCCGCCAGGCATTCGCGCATTTCGGGATCTTTCGTGACTGTCGCTGCCGGACGTCTGCGGGGCCGCGCGGAGCGCCTTGTTTCGGGCATATTGATTAATATCGCCTCAGGCCGTCCGCAAGGGGTTGCGCGGGAGGCTGGTTGCGGCGATATGCATAGCTCGACCGAAACGATCAGGCATGACAATCGCGAACGGGCTGGCGCAGCGAAAGCGCCCGGCACGTGCGCCATGCCGCGCAGACGAAGGAAGATCGCGATGAGCGAAGGCTGGACACGCAGGAAACCGACTGCGCTCCTTGTCCTTGCCGATGGAACGGTGATCGAGGGGGAAGGCATCGGCGCCACCGGCGAGGCTTTGGGGGAAGTCTGCTTCAACACGGCCCTGACCGGCTACCAGGAAATCCTGACCGATCCGTCCTATGCCCGACAGATCGTGACATTCACCTTCCCGCATATCGGCAATGTCGGCGCCAACCACGAGGACCTCGAGGATCTCGTGCCCGAAAACGCCGTCGGCGCGGTGGGCGCCATTTTCCGGGCCACGGTGTCCGACCCGTCCAACTACCGCTCGGCCGAAGGCCTCGACGCCTGGCTCAAGGCGCGCGGCGTCGTCGCCATGTCGGGCGTCGACACGCGTGCCCTCACCGCGCTGATTCGCGATAAGGGCATGCCCAACGGCATCGTCGCCCACCATCCGGACGGCGTCTTCGATATCCCCGCGCTGCAGCGGCAGGCCGCCGAATGGTCGGGCCTCGTCGGGCTGGATCTTGCCCGCGACGCCGCATCCGACCGCGCCGAAGTCTGGACCGAGGGCCCATGGGCCTGGGATTCGGGCTATGCAGCCAACCCCGACGCCGCATACACCGTCGTCGCCATCGACTACGGCGCCAAGCGCAACATCCTGCGCCTCATGTCGGGGCACGGCGCGCAGGTCGTCATCCTGCCGCCATCCGCAACGGCCGAGGAGGTGCTGGCCCACAAGCCGGACGGCATCTTCCTGTCCAACGGCCCGGGCGATCCGGCAGCCACGGCCGAATATGCCGCATCCACCATCCGGACGCTGGCCGATACGGGCATCCCGATGTTCGGGATCTGCCTCGGCCACCAGCTTCTCGCGCTGGCGCTCGGCGCCCGCACCGAAAAGATGCATCAGGGCCATCACGGCGCCAACCACCCGGTCAAGGACTTCACCACCGGAAAGGTGGAGATCGTGTCCATGAACCACGGCTTCGCGGTTGATCGCGGCTCGCTGCCCGGCAATGTCGAGGAGACGCATGTCTCGCTGTTCGACGGCAGCAATTGCGGCATCCGCCTCAAGGACCAGCCGGTCTTCTCCGTACAGCATCACCCGGAAGCCTCGCCCGGCCCGCAGGATTCGCACTACCTGTTCCAGCGCTTCTTCCACCTGATCGACGAGCATCGCCGCAAGGCTGCCTGAGGAAAGGGGCGATTGCCCCTTCCTTCCACCGGCTGCCTCACCTATAAGGCGGGCTTAGCCAGACCTCAGAGATTTCCAGCACCCCGGCCGCATGCGGCGCGGGTGTCTTCGCGCACGAACGAACGAGACGGATCGCAAATGCCCAAACGCAACGATATCAAAACCATCCTCATCGTCGGCGCGGGTCCCATCATCATCGGGCAGGCATGCGAATTCGACTATTCCGGCACGCAGGCCTGCAAGGCCCTGCGCGAGGAAGGCTACCGGATCGTGCTGGTCAACTCGAACCCGGCGACGATCATGACCGATCCCGACCTCGCCGACGCCACCTATATCGAGCCGATCACGCCCGAAGTCGTCGCGCGCATCATCGCCAGGGAGCGGCCGGACGCCATCCTTCCGACGATGGGGGGCCAGACGGCGCTCAACACCGCCTTGTCGCTGAAGCGGATGGGCGTCCTCGAAAAATACGACGTCGAGATGATCGGGGCCGACGCCGCCGCCATCGACATGGCCGAGGACCGCGCCCTCTTCCGCGAGGCGATGGCCCGCATCGGCCTCGCCACGCCGCGCTCCTTCCTGGCCAACGCGACCGAGGCGAAGCACGCCGACCGCCTCGCCCACGAGGAGAAGCGCGGCGACATCATCCGCGACATCCCGGCCGGACCGGCGCGCGACAAGGCGCTGGCCGACCTGGAACTGCAATGGAACCTGTCGGAGACCGACCGCAAGCAGCGCTACATGGCGCGCGCCATGGGCGCCGCGGCCGAGGGGCTCGAGCATGTCGGCCTGCCGGCCATCATCCGCCCGTCCTTCACCATGGGCGGCACCGGCGGCGGCATCGCCTATAACCGGTCGGAGTTCTTCGAGATCGTCGAGGGCGGCCTCGACGCCTCGCCGACGACCGAGGTGCTCATCGAGGAATCGGTCCTCGGCTGGAAGGAATACGAGATGGAAGTCGTGCGCGACCGCGCCGACAACTGCATCATCGTCTGCTCCATCGAGAACATCGACCCGATGGGCGTGCATACGGGCGATTCGATCACCGTCGCGCCGGCGCTGACGCTGACCGACAAGGAATATCAGGTCATGCGCAACGCCTCCATCGCGGTGCTGCGCGAGATCGGCGTCGAGACCGGCGGCTCCAACGTGCAGTTCGCCGTCAACCCGGCCGATGGCCGGCTCGTCGTCATCGAGATGAACCCGCGCGTGTCGCGCTCCTCGGCGCTGGCATCCAAGGCCACCGGCTTCCCCATCGCCAAGGTCGCGGCGAAGCTGGCCGTCGGCTATACGCTCGACGAACTGAAGAACGACATCACCGGCGGCGCGACGCCCGCCAGCTTCGAACCGACCATCGATTACGTCGTCACCAAGGTCCCGCGTTTCGCCTTCGAGAAATTCCCGGGCGCCGAACCTACCCTGACGACCGCGATGAAGTCGGTGGGTGAGGTGATGGCCATCGGCCGGACCTTCTCCGAATCGCTGCAGAAGGCATTGCGCGGCCTCGAAACGGGCCTGGACGGGCTGGACGAGATCGAGATCCCCGGGCTCGGCGAGGGGGACGACACCAACGCCGTACTCGAGGCGCTCGGCCGGCCGACGCCGGATCGGCTGCGCATGGTGGCGCAGGCGTTGCGCATCGGCATGCCGAAGGCTCAGATCCATCAGGCCTGCAAGATCGACCCGTGGTTCCTGGACCGGCTGCAGGAGATCGTGGACATGGAAGCCCGCGTGCGCGAGCACGGATTGCCGCAGGACGCCGATAATCTGCGGATGCTGAAATCCATGGGCTTCTCCGATGCGCGCCTGGCCAGGCTGGCCGGCGCCGAGGAGGCCGGCGTGGCGGCGCTGCGCGCCGAGCTCGACGTGCGCCCCGTATTCAAGCGCATCGACACCTGCGCCGCGGAATTCGCGTCGCCAACGCCCTACATGTACTCGAGCTACGAGACGCCCTTCGCCGGCCAGCCCCGCTCGGAAGCCGAGGTTTCGGACAAGCGCAAGGTCGTCATCCTCGGCGGCGGCCCCAACCGCATCGGCCAGGGGATCGAGTTCGACTATTGCTGCTGCCACGCCGCCTTCGCCCTGAAGGACGCCGGCTTCGAATCGATCATGATCAACTGCAACCCCGAAACCGTATCGACCGACTACGATACGTCGGACCGCCTGTATTTCGAGCCGCTGACGGCCGAGGACGTGCTGGAGATCCTGCATGTCGAGCAGGCGCGCGGCGAACTTGTGGGCGTCATCGTGCAGTTCGGCGGCCAGACGCCGCTCAAGCTCGCCAATGCGCTGGAAGCCGCCGGCATCCCGATCCTGGGAACATCGCCCGACGCGATCGACCTTGCCGAGGATCGGGACCGCTTCCAGAAACTTCTGCACAAGCTGAACCTGCGCCAGCCCAACAACGGCATCGCCCGCTCGGTCGAGGAGGCGCGCACCATCGTGGACCGGATCGGCTATCCGGTCGTCATCCGCCCCTCCTACGTGCTGGGCGGCCGCGCAATGGAGATCGTGCGCGGAGACGCGCAGTTCGAGCGCTACATGAAGGAAGCGGTCGTCGTTTCTGGCAAGTCCCCCGTGCTGATCGACTCCTACCTGTCCGACGCCATCGAGGTGGACGTCGACTGCCTTTGCGACGGACGGGCCACCTTCGTTGCGGGCATCATGGAACATATCGAGGAAGCCGGCATCCATTCGGGCGACTCGGCCTGCTCGCTGCCCGTCCACTCCCTGTCGAAGCCGGTAACGGACGAACTGGAGCGGCAGACGCAGGAGATGGCCCTCGCACTCGACGTCGGCGGCCTTATGAACGTGCAGTTCGCCATCAAGGGTGACGACATATACGTGCTGGAGGTCAATCCCCGCGCGTCGCGCACGGTGCCTTTCGTCGCCAAGACGATCGGAGCGCCGGTCGCCAAGATCGCCGCCCGCGTGATGGCCGGAGAGACGCTGGACGAGGCCTTCGCGGCCTATGGCGGCAAGCCGGACGTCAAGAACCTCAGGCACATCGCCGTCAAGGAAGCGGTCTTTCCCTTTGCCCGCTTCCCCGGAGTGGATACGCTTCTGGGACCGGAGATGCGCTCGACCGGCGAAGTCATGGGCCTCGACGTGGATTACGCGCTGGCCTTCGCCAAGGCGCAGCTGGGCGCCGGCGTGGACCTGCCGCGGGACGGAACGGTATTCGTTTCGGTGCGCGACGGCGACAAGGATGCCGTCCTGGCGCCGGTGCGCCGGCTGGTGGAGCTCGGCTTCACCATATCGGCCACCAAGGGCACGCAGCTCTTCCTGGAAGAAAACGGCGTCCGGGCCGAGCGCGTCAACAAGGTGCTGGAAGGCCGCCCGCATATCGAGGACGCCATCCGCAACCGGCAGGTCCAGCTGGTCATGAACACCACCGAGGGCGCCAAGGCACTGTCGGACTCGCGCTCACTGCGCCGCGCGGCGCTGATGCACAAGGTGCCCTATTATACGACGCTTGCCGGGATGGTGGCCGCCGCCGAGGCGATCGCCGCGCTCAAGGCCGGCAACCTTGAAGTCCGTGCACTTCAGTCATACTTTCACTCCGCTTGAACTTCGCCCCTCCGGGGTGTTTGATCGGTAGGTCAGAAGTGATTCTGTTGAGGCTGGCGCCCTCGGGCGCCGGTCTTTCTTTTAAATTCAGGTCGCGGATATGCGGGGGCGGAAGCGTCTCCCGCCGCGGGCAAGGAATGACGGCATGGAAAAGGTTCCGATGACCACGGGCGGCTTCGAGGCTCTCAGGGAAGAGCTTCGCCGCCGGCAGCAGGAAGAGCGTCCCCGCATCATCACGGCGATCGCGGAAGCGCGCGCGCATGGCGATCTTTCCGAAAACGCGGAGTATCATTCCGCCAAGGAAGCCCAGAGCCTCAACGAAGGGCGGATCGCCGAGCTGGAAGATCTGACGGCGCGCGCCGAAGTGATCGACGTGACGAAGCTTTCGGGCGACCGGGTCAAGTTCGGAGCGACGGTCAAGCTGGTGGACGAGGATACCGACGAGGAGAAGGTGTACCAGATCGTCGGCGAGCAGGAAGCCGACGTGAAGAACGGGCGCATCTCGATCTCCTCGCCCATCGCGCGCGCGCTCATCGGCAAGTCCGAGGGCGACACGGTGGAAGTGGCAGCCCCTGGCGGTGCGCGTTCCTATGAGGTGCTGGAGATTCGCTGGGCCTGATCCATGCGGACGTCCGACATCCTCGTCATCGCTCCTAACTTCAAGCGGCGGCTGTCGGGCGTCACCTCCACCATCATCCAGTTGGTGCCGCTGCAGGCGAAGTCCCTGCCCATCGTGGCCTTCGGCCCGGGCCTACCGAAGGCCCTGCCGAAGTTGCGGGGCCGGCAGCTTGCAGGCCTCTGGAAGCGGCCGCGCACCCGGCCCTTCCGCCTCTGGCACGCGCGCCGCAATGTGGAGATGCTGCCCGGCATCCTGATGCGCGATGTGCTGCGCATGCCGCTGAGGCTCGTGTTTACCTCGGCCTCGCAGCGACGGCATACGGCCTATACGCGCTGGCTGATCGGGCGCATGGACGCGGTGATCGCAACCAGCAGCCGCAGCGGCGCCTACCTTTCCGTTCCCCACAGCGTCGTGACGCATGGTATCGACCTCGACCGGTTCCGCCCTGCCGGCGACGGCGAGGACATTCGCCACGCGCTTGGCCTTCCGGACCTGAAGACGGTGGGATGCTTCGGTCGTATCCGTCGCCAGAAGGGCAGCGATCTTTTCGTCGACGCCATGATCGCGCTCCTGCCGGACCGCCCCGGCTGGCAGGCCATCCTGTGCGGACGGGCAACGGCCGAGCATGCCGGATTCGAAGCGGAATTGAAACGCAGGGTGGCCGCTGCCGGCCTGTCCGACCGTATCCTGTTTCTCGGCGAGTTCTCCGACGTCGCGCCCTATTATCGTGCGCTGGACTTGTTCGTGGCCCCGCAGCGCTGGGAGGGCTTCGGTCTTACGCCGCTGGAGGCGATGGCCAGCGGGGTGCCCGTGGTTGCCGCCGATGTGGGGGTATTTTCCGATGTCGTCGCGCCCGGCGCGGGCGAGATCGTCGCGCCGGACGAGCTTCGGGCATTGGTGGCGGCGACGGCGCGCTGGATGGATGATGGCGACATGCGGGGGGCCGGCGCGAAGCGATCGCTGGAAACGGCCCGGCGCAACTTCCCGCTGGAACGCGAAGCGGCCGAGATCCGTGCCGTCTATGACCGGCTTTGGGATGTCGATGGGCCATAGAGGGCCTTTCTATAGCCCATCAACACATCTATATTCGAGCTATAGAGAACGGTTTCTATAGCCCATGGCATGGAATTGGACATTCGACGACTGGCCGGACTTCACCTTCGACGGTGAGGCCGTGCTTGCGCTCGAACGCACGTTCCTTATCGCGACCGGCGAGGTGGTCGGCACCATCCGCCATATGGATGCCGAGGCCCGAGAGGAACTCCGGATCCAGATCCTGAGCGACGAGGCCATAACGACGTCCAGGATAGAAGGCGAGGTTCTCGACCGGGCCAGTGTGCAATCCTCGCTCTGCCGGCAGTTCGGTCTTGCGACGCATGGACTATCGAGCGGCCGGAAGGAGCGTGGCATTGCGGAGATGATGGTGGATGTCTACCGCTGCTTCGCCGCCCCCCTGGACGACGCCACCCTGTTTCGCTGGCATGGCATGATGCTGGCCGGCGCCCGCCACCTCGAGATCATCGGCGGCTACCGTACGCATGCCCAGCCGATACAGATCGTCTCGGGCTCGCTGGAGCGACCGAAGGTCCATTTCCAGGCCCCGCCTTCCGACCGCGTTCCCCGGGAGATGGCCCGGTTCGTAAGATGGTTCAACGATACGGGCCCCCGCGGCCCGGCTGAAATGCCGGCACTGACGCGCGCGGCCCTATCGCATCTTTATTTCGAAAGCATCCATCCACTCGAAGACGGCAATGGCCGCATCGGGCGCGCGCTTGCCGAAAAGTCGCTTGCGCAGAGTATAGGCCATCCGAGCCTGATTGCCCTGTCCCAGACGATAGAGAGCAATCGGAAATCCTATTACGACAATCTCGAGCGGTATCAGCGCAGGCTCGATGTAACGGGGTGGCTCGTCTATTTTGGCCAGACGATCCTTGACGCACAGAACGCGACGCTGCGGCGCATCGGCTTCATTTTAGAGAAAGCGCGCTTCCGGCAGGCGTTTGGCGACATGCTCAACGAACGCCAGCACAAGGTGGTCGCCCGGATGTTCCGCGAGGGGCCGGATGGCTTCAAGGGCGGCATGAGCGCGGAGAAATACATCGCCATCACCCATGCATCCCGGTCGACGGCCACGCGCGATCTGCAGGATCTGGTGAACAAGGGCGCAATGCGCCGGACCGGCGAACGCCGGTATGCGCGTTACACGCTCGCGGTCGATGCGCCGTCAGCTTGATAGCGCCGCGGCCGGGTCCATGGCGGCGGCCTTGCGGGCCGGCAGGTAGCCGAAGACGAGGCCCGACAGGAACGCCGAGGCGAAGGCCAGCGCGATCGGTCCCGGCGAAATCACCGCCGATATGCCGAAGCGCTGGAGCGCCAGAGCGACGCCGACGCCGATCACGCAGCCAATTCCGCCGCCGATGGCCGAAACCACCACGGCCTCGGTATTGAACTGCCGCAGGATATCGCCGCGCGATGCCCCCGTCGCCATGCGGATGCCGATTTCGCGCGTGCGCTCCGTCACGTTGACCAGCATGATGTTCATGATGCCGATCCCGCCGACCAGCAGCGAGATGGCCGCGACGGAGCCGAGAAGGATCGTCATGGTCGAGGCGGTTTCGCTGACGGCCGTCAGCAGCGAGGCCATGTTGCGAATGGTCGTATCGCGGACGCGATGGCGCGTATCCAGCAGATCCTGGATGGCGGCCTGCGTTTCGTCGATACGGGCCGTATCCTCCACCACGACGGAGATGGAGCGCAGGTGCCGCTGGCCGAACAGGCGCAGCCCACCGGTGGACAACGGCACGAAGACGATATCGTCCTGGTCGCTGCCCATAGGGGACGCGCCCTTCTCGCTCATCGTCCCGACCACCAGGAAGGGGTTGGAGTTGACCAGGATATACTGGCCGACCGGATCCTGGCCCTGCGGGAAAAGGACCTCCGCGACGGTCCGGCCGAGCACGGCTACGGGCGCATAGCTGTCCTCGTCCTGCGGCATCACGAAGGTGCCGGTATCCACCGGCCAGTTCCGCGCCTCCGGAAAATCGGGCCATGTACCCGATGCCGTGGACTGATAGTCCACGCCGTTGGCGCGCAGCGTGACGCCGCCCTGTATCTCCGGCACCACGCGGGCGACGTTCGGCAGTTCGGCGATCGCGCGCGCGTCGTCCGGCACGAGCGTTGCCGTGACGCCGTCCGGCGTTCTCTGTCCAGGCGCCCCGGGGCGCACCAGCAACTGGTTGGAGCCCATGGCGCTGATGCGGTCCACGACATCCTGCCGCGATCCGTTGCCGATCGCCAGCATGACGATGACGGCGGCGACGCCGATCATCATGCCGAGAAGTGTCAACAGCGTGCGCAGCGGTTTGGCGAACAGCGAGCGCATGGCCATGCGCGCAGCCTCGCCGAACCCCGAAAGGCCCCTTCCGCCATGTGCCTGTGCATCCGGGAACGCTTCTGCCGCCTCGGCGGGTACGCGCCCGCTGTCGCTGACGATGCGCCCGTCGCTGATCTCGATCTGGCGCTCGGCCTCGTCGGCGACGCTCCTGTCATGGGTGATGACGACGATCGTGTGGCCGGCCGCATGCAGGCGGTGCAGGAGGGCCATCACGTCGCGCCCGGATGCGCTGTCGAGCGCGCCGGTCGGCTCGTCGGCCAGGATGATCGACCCGCCGTTCATCAGCGCCCTTGCAATGGATACGCGCTGCTGCTGGCCGCCGGATAGCTGGTTGGGACGGTGATCCAGCCGGTCGGCAAGCCCGAGCGCGGTCAGCAGCCCCTCGGCGCGGGCGGCGCGGGCCTCTGCCGCCATGCCCGAATAGATTCCCGGAAGCTCGACGTTCTCGACCGCGCTGGCCCCTGCGATCAGATGATAGCTCTGGAAGATGAAGCCGAATGTGTCGCGCCGCAAATCCGCCAGCGCATCCGCCGTCAGCGTCGCGACATCCCGCCCGCCGATCCGGTACTGCCCCAAGGTCGGCCTGTCGAGGCAGCCCAGTATGTTCATCAGGGTGGACTTGCCGCTGCCCGATTGGCCCATGATGGCGACGAACTCGCCGGGCGCGATGTCCAGCGACACGTCCTTCAGCACCTCGACGGGCTCGCCGCCGCCGTCGAAGCGACGAACGATATGCGAGAGCTCCAGACGCGCCGGCGACACCCGCGCCGTATGCGCGGCTTCCATTCTGGCGGTATGCAGGTTCATGACGCCGCTCCCGCTCAGAAGATCGGCGGGCCGCCGGGCCCGCGCCGCTGGGACTGGGATCGGGGCGCGCCCGGGGGGGCGCCGTCGCTCGACACCACCACCTCGTCGCCCTCGTCCAGGCCGGAGCGGATCTCGACCACGGCGCGCGTCGCCAGTCCGGTCTCCACCGCCCGCCGCTCCACGGTGCCGTCGCCCTGCCGCACCTGCACAACGCTGCCCTCGCGGCCGTTCCGGATGGCGGCGGCGGGCACGGTCAGCACGTCTTGCGCTTCGGCGACGACGAAGAAGGCCTGCGCCGTCATCGTTATCATCAGCCGCCCATCCGGATTGGGGACATCGAAGAGCGCCTTGTAGAGGACGACGTTGTTTTCGACCTCCGGCGTCGGCTCGATCAACCGCAACGTGCCTTCCCAGCGCTTGTCGTCGCCACCCAGCGTGGTGAACCAGCCCTTCATGCCCGGCGTCAGCCGCGCGATGTCGGCCTCCGAAACCTTGGCCTCGACCGTCATGGTCGACAGGTCGGCTACCGTAACGATCACCGGCGCGGTCTGCGTGGCGGCCAGCGTCTGTCCCTGCTCGGAGGTCTGGGAAACGACGGTTCCGGTCAGCGGCGAATAGATCTTCGTGTAACCGAGGTTCGTCTCGGCCCGCCGCAGGTCGGAGCGGCGCTCGCGCAACTGGGCGTCGAGGCTGTCGAGCGCCCCCTTCGCGGCGGCAACGGCGGCAACGGCCGCGTCATAGTCGCTGGCGGCCGATGTGTTGGCGCGGCGCAGCGTCTCCTGCCGCGTCAAGGTCTGCCCCGCCAGAACGAGCTGCGCCTGCGCATTGACCACCTGGGCTTCGAGGTTGGCGATCTGCGCCTGCGTCGCCTCCACCGTGTACTCGTAGATGGCGGGATCCATCTCGGCCAGAAGCTGGCCCTCCTCGACACGGTCGCCGACGGCCACGTGGACGGCCTTCAGCTGACCTGAAATCTGCGCGCCGACATCGACGGATCGGATCGGCGCGAGGACGCCCACCGCGGCAACGGTATCTTCCACCGCACCGCGCGTGACGGGAGCGAAACGATAGACGGGCGCTGCATTACGCTCCTGCCCGAAGAACCAGATCGCCGCGGCGGCGGCCAGGCAGACGAAGGCGACGAGCGCCAGCCCGCGTCGGCGCCGGCCCGGCCGGGCGCGGCGCGGCCGCGTCGACTGTGGGAGATCGAGTGGATCGAGACGCTGCAACATGACTTTTTCCCGGTGGAGGCTGTCCAGCCATCCCTTCCATTCCGTCATAGCAGGCGACGCGCCGCGAATCAGGTTTCAAAATGTGTCGACAGGTCGAGCGGCACCGTGGCGATTTTACATCGTTTCATCGGAAACGATATGGATCACGCATCATTTGATTGCTTCTACAATCATCCGATTTGTAACCGTCGGTTGTAATTTGTGGTATTGGCGAGGGGACGCGCAATCAATGATAGGTAATGTTTTATTCGGCGGCAGACGGGGTCTGGCGCAATCGGCATCGTTGCTGGTGATCGGCCTTTGCGCCACCGGCGTCGCGCAGGCGCAGCAGGCTACCGATCCCTTGAGGATAACCGGCGCCGGACAGACCTACTCCGGCACGATCGATGTCACGACGTCAGGCGCTTCGGCCTATGGCGCCTTCGCGGATCGCGGAGGGGCGATCACCCTGGCCGGCGGCACGATCGCCACGACAGGGCAGAGAGGTTACGGCATCCTGGCGGGACGTGGATCCACGGTAACCAGCGGCGCCGACATCGTGACCACCGGCACGTCCGCGCACGGCGTCCAGTCCGGCCTCGGCACCACCAACGGCACCGGAGGACAGGACGGGTCGAGCGTCGTGCTGACCGGCGCGAACATCCGCACGGGCGGTGCACAGGCTTATGGGTTGCACGCCATAGACGGCGGCGCGATCTCCGGGCAGGCCACCATCGTCACGGAAGGCATGCTGGGCTTCGGCGCCTTTGCGGAATCCGATTCGTCCATTGCGCTGTCCGGCGGCAGCATCGAGACGCGCGGCGCATTCGCCTTCGGCCTGATCGCCAATAATGACGAGGCCACCACGGGCGGCACTATCTCCGCCTCCAACGTGGCCGTCGTCACCGCAGGCGACGACGCGGCAGGCGCCGTCGCCGGCGAGGGCGGCTCGATCCTCATCGATGGCGGCAGCATCCGCACCACGGGGGCCGGCGCGACGGCGCTCGCGGTCCTGGGCAGCGGCTCGATCGTCGCCAACGGAGCGGCGCTCTCGGCCGGCAATGCGGCGACGATCGGCGTCCTGGCCGGTCAGGGCGAAGCCACCGTCACGCTTGGCGCCGGCACCGTCGCAACCGAGAACAACGGCACGCTCATGCAGGTCGAGCGCGACATTGCCGGTGCAGCAGGCATCGTGACGCTGAACCTTCAGTCCGGCTCGACATCGGCCGGCGACATCGTCGACGACGGTACGAAGACGAGCGGCCGGACGATCGTAAACCTGCGCGAAAACGCCCGCTGGACGGGTATTTTGCGCGGTGTCGATACCTTCAATACCGCAGCCGGCGGCCAGGTGGACTTTACCGAGCGGGCGGTGGTCAACGGAGACCTCAACGGCAACGGTTCCACGATCGCATTCAGCAGTGCCGGAGGCGTCATCGCCGGCAATGTCGGCCTGCAGGCCGGTGCACGCACCACCGGCGGCAGCATCCAGACCCCCATCGAGGTCCAGGGCGACGTCGTGGTCGGGCAGCAATCCGTCATGGGCGGCAACTGGAGCATCGCCGGCAACCTTGCCAGCGCCGGGACGATCACGCCGGGCAATTCCATCGGGATCGTCACCATCGGAGGCGACCTTACGCTGGCGCCCGGCCACGTCTATGAAGTGGAGATCGATGCCACGGGCGCGTCCGATCTTGTCGCCGTGGGCGGGACGGCCTCGCTTGCCGGGTCCGTGTCCGTCAGCCCGCTCGGAGGTTATCTGGTCGGCACGCCCTATACGATCCTGACGGCCGCAAGCCTGGGCGGAACGCAGTTCGAGGGCGTTTCCTTCTCCGAGAGCTACGCGTTCGTGTCGCCGTTGCTGTCCTACGACGCAACCTCCGTCGACCTGACGATCCAGCGTAACGGCGTGGCCTATGCCTCGGTGGCCGAAGGCGGCAACCAGCGCGCCGTCGCCAACGCGCTGGAAAGCCTGCCGATCGGAGGAACGCTCGGCCGCACCGTGGCATTCGGCACGGTGGACGATGCACGCGCCGCGTTCGCCGGCCTGTCGGGCGAGGTCCATGCCTCCGTCCGTTCCGGCCTGATCGAGGACAGCCGCCTGATCCGCGATGCCGCAACCGATCGCATCCGCGCGGCCTTCGCCGGTCCGTCCTCGGTTTCCAGCACGTCCGGCCCCTGGGAATCCGCGCAGCCGACGGGCTTCGCGCCGGAGCCCGCCGCCTGGGGCCGCGTGTTCGGCTCCTGGGGTACGACAGACGCCAACGGCACGTCCGGCAAGCTCGACCGCGATACCGGCGGCTTCGTCGCCGGCCTCGACGGCTTCGTCACCGATGCCGTTCGGCTCGGCATCCTGGCCGGCTACAGCCGGTCGAGCTTCGATGTCGACGACCTGTCCTCATCCGCGGATGCGGACAGCTATCACCTCGGACTCTACGGCGGCACGCGGGTGCATGGCTTCGGCCTTCGTGGCGGCATCGCCTATACCTGGCACGAAGTGGAAGCCAGCCGCTCGGTAGCCTTCGGCGGTTTCATCGATGCGCTCTCGGCCGATTACGACGCCGGTACGGTGCAGGTGTTCGGCGAAGCCGGCTATGCGATGCGGGCCGGCAACGTGGCCTTCGAGCCGTTCGCGGGGATCGCCTACGTCAACCTCGACGTCGACGGGTTCGGCGAAAGCGGCGGCGCCGCGGCCTTGTCTGGTGGCGGCGGCAGCACCGACACGACCTTCTCCACCCTGGGTCTTCGGGCGTCGACGGACGTCGTCGTCGGCAGCCGGACGGTAACGCTGGACGGCATGCTGGGATGGCGCCACGCCTTCGACGACAGGACGCCGGTTTCCACCTTCGCCTTTGCGGAGGGCCTCCCCTTCACAGTGGCAGGAGCGCAGATCGCGAGGGATTCGGCCGTCGTCGAGGTCGGGCTCGGCATGGACCTGTCGCCGGACGCCAGCCTGAACGTCTCCTATGGCGGACAGTTCGGCGACGGTGCGGACGACCATAGCGCCCGCGCCACATTCTCCTACCGCTTCTGAGCGGCGACATCGCCATGCGTGGCGGTGCCCCGGCCGGGGCGCCGCCACGTTTCGTTCAACGATAGACGATGCCGCCATCGGTCAGGATCGCCTGGCCGGTTATGTAATCGCTGTCCGGCCCCGACAGGAAGGAAACGAGGGCCGCGACATCTTCCGGCGTCTGGGCGCGGCCGAGGGCGATCCCCTCGACATATTTCTTGTAGGTCTCGCCCTTGGGGGCGCCCGTCAGCTGCGAAAAGCGCTCGTCGATCTCCACCCACATGTCCGTTCCGACGATGCCGGGGCAATACGCGTTCACGGTGATGCCGGCGCTGGCATATTCCTTGGCGGCGGCCTGAGTAAGCGCCCGCACGGCGAACTTGGTTGCCGAGTAGACGCCCAACATCGCGAAGCCGTCATGGCCTGCAATCGACGAGGCATTGACGATCTTTCCCTTGTGACCACGCTGCTGGAACTTGGCGGCGGCAGCCTGGATGCCCCAGAGGACCCCGTCCACATTGATGCGGAATATCTTCTGGACTTCTTCCGGCGTCACTTCGGCCAGCGGCTGCACCTGCGCGATGCCGGCATTGTTGATCATCACGTCGAACCCGCCGAGCTCGCGTTCGGCATGGTCGACGGCGCCATAGACGGCATCCCTGTCGCTAACGTCGGCGGCGAACACGGTGGCCTTGCGCCCCACCGCCTCCACTTCCCTTGCCGTATCGCCGAGCGTCTCCGCCTTCAGGTCGACCAGGCACAGATCTGCGCCGTCACGCGCCAGCCGCAGTGCGATGCCCCGGCCGATGCCGCGGGCCGCGCCCGTTACCAGAACCTTCTTACCTTCGATCGTCATATCGTCTCGTCCTTCATGCTGTTGGCGCCGGCCGACCGGCGTGACGAGAACTATCTAGGGTAGATATGGCGGACGGGCTTTGCGTTGGATCAATTCCCCGGTTTCTCCTGATGCCGACGCTCGCGCAGCGCGTCGGCCAGCCACAGGCGGGCCAGGCCGTGATAAAGCGGTTCCGGCGCGATCAGCCGCGAAACTCCGTAGCCGATCATCGAAGCCGTCATGATGGCGATCACGTTCGTCTGGTTGCCGGTCATCTCCAGCACGATGATGAAGGCCGTCATCGGCGCCTGGACAACGCCGGCGAAATAGCCCGCCATGCCCAGGATGGCGGCCAGCCCGGGCGGCGAGCCGAGAATCCAGCCGATGGTGCTGCCGAGGCCGCTTCCGACGGCGAGCGACGGGGCGAAGAGCCCCCCGGGTATGCCCGAGACGGTCGAGGCGAGCGTCGCCACGAATTTCGCCGCGAAGAACAAGGCGGGGAGGCTCTCGCCCTCGACGCCGCCGCGCGCGATCTCGTAGCTCGTGCCGAAGGTGGCGCCGCCGGCGGCAACCCCGACGATGGCCACCACGAGGCCGGCGGCGCCGGCAACGGCAGCGGCCTTCCAGCGGCTGGGTACCGAGCGCCAGCGCCTGATGCGCCGGGTCAGAGACAGGGTCGCGATGCTGAAGGCCGCGCCTAGCATGCCGCCGCAGATGCCGGACAGGATCACCAGGGGCCAGTCGGACGGGAACATCGCCACCGCATCCGAGACACCGAAGTAGGTGTAGTTGCCGACCAGCGCGAGGGAGGCGATGCCGGCGATGATCACGGCCGACAGAACCAGCCCGTTGGTGCGGGCGCTATAGGCGCGGCCGAGCTCCTCGATGGCGAAGACGATGCCGGCCAGCGGGGTGTTGAAGGCGGCGGCGATGCCGGCGGCCGATCCGGCGAGGATCAGCCCCCGCGCATAGGACATCCCGCCCAGCCGCGCCGACAGCATCATCAGCGCCGCGCCGATCTGGACGGTGGGGCCCTCCCGCCCGATGGAGGCGCCGCACAGAAGCCCCATGACGGTCAGGACGAACTTGCCCACCGCGATGCGGATCGTGAGGTAGGTGAAGCGCGCGCGCCCCCCAGCCGACGGGCCGCCATGGCCTGCGGAATGCCGCTGCCCTGCGAGCCGGGAAAGAACCGTTCTGCAATGACCGCGCAGGCGACGAAGCCCGCCGGCGTCAGCAGAAGCGGGAGCCACCAAAGGCCGGTTCGCGGATCCGTCGCCCGGAAGAAAAGATGCTGTGCTGCGTCGGATGCGAAGGCGAACCCGGTCGCCACGAGACCGATGGCAAGTGCGCCCGACCAGAACACAAGCCGCATGCGCCATATGCGCCGCGAGGCCAGCAGCGCCCGCGAGCGCCGCACCATCCCCTTGCGCCAACCCAGCCAGAACAC
Organism: Aureimonas altamirensis; assembly: GCF_023702225.1. Lineage (GTDB taxonomy): Bacteria > Pseudomonadota > Alphaproteobacteria > Rhizobiales > Rhizobiaceae > Aureimonas > Aureimonas altamirensis_B. Next base: position 323,625 of record NZ_JAMQCO010000001.1, read on the forward strand.
GGCCTCGACTTACCCCTCGTCGCCTCGGATCAATGAACGAGATCCATCGCCTTGTAGTAAGCCAAGGTTGCGGAAACATAGAGCCGGCGCAACCCATGCAGCGGTATCGGCGCGATCCGGGTGACGGGTAGCGGCAAAGCCGCCGGATCGCCCGTGCGGACGTAATCGGCGATCCATTCCCCCATCTTGCTCTGCAGCCCCACGCCGCGGCCTTGGCAACCGAGCTGGAACAGCAACCCCTTCTCCGGCTCGTGCAGGTGCGGCAGGAAGTCCTGCGTGATGGCGACCCGCCCGCCCCAGCGGTACTGGATGGGCTGCTCGGCCAGCATGGGATAGGCAAGGCGGATCATCCGCTCCACATGGGCGTAGTCGCCCGGCCCGGACGGCTCGGCGAAGGTGCCGCGCCCGCCCATGACGAAGCGCCCCTCGCGGTCGCGCCGGAAATAGGACAGCAGCTTTCGCGTATCGGATGCGACGACCCCGCCCTTCAGGACGGCCTTGTCGAGATTGCCGGACAGGGGCGCCGTGGCCACTTGGAAGCTGTTGGCCGCGATGATGGTGCGCGACAGGCCCGGCCAGAGCCCGTCCGTATAGGCGTTGGTGCACACGACGACGCGGTCGGCGGTGACGGTCGGCCCGCGCTCGGTCGCCACCACCCACCGGCCGGACCGGCCTTCGAGCCCCTGCGCCTTCGTGCGGGTGGCGATGGCCGCCCCCAGGCCGAGCGCCGCGCGCGCCAGCCCGCGCGTGTAGGAAAGCGGCTGCACGCTGCCGCCGCGACGGTCGATCCAGCCGGCGTGATAGCGCGTGGTGCCGAGAAGCGCCGCGACGTCCTCGCGGCTCAGCGCATCCACATCGGCGCCGAGCGCACGCCATTGCCGGCATCTGTCCAGCGCTCCCGCCTCGGCGGCCCTGGAATGGGCCGGCTGCACCCAGCCTGCGCGCGTGTCGTCGCAGTCGATGCCGAATTCGTCGATGAGTTCGAACACCTTGGCCGCGGTGGACCCGAATGCCAGCGCGGCCCTTCGTCCGGCCTGCGGGCCGAACATCGTCGCCAGTTGGTCGGGATCGTACTTTATGCCCGGGATGACCTGGCCACCGCTTCGGCCGGACGCGCCGAAGCCGAGGTCGCCCGCCTCCAGAACCTGCACGCTGCGCTCGGCCTTCGCTAGGTGGATCGCGGTGGACAGGCCGGCGAATCCGCCGCCGATGACGGCGACGTCCACGCGAATGTCGGCATCGAGGGGCGCCGTCTGTGGGGCGGCGGCGGCCGTCGCCGCCCAGAGCGACGCGGTAAGTCGAAGTTCGGTCACTGTTCCACCTGCTACTTGTCCAGCACCCGGCGAAGGAAATCGCGCGTGCGCTCATGCTGCGGATCGGTCAGCACCCGGCTGGCCGGTCCTTCCTCCACGATCAGTCCGCCGTCCATGAAGAGGACGCGATCCCCGACCTCCCGGGCGAAGGCCATTTCATGCGTCACGACCAGCATGGTCATGCCCTCGTCGGCCAGGTCGCGCATGGCGGCCAGCACCTCGCCCACCAGTTCCGGGTCGAGCGCCGAGGTCGGTTCGTCGAACAGGATCGCCTTCGGGCGCATGGCAAGAGACCGCGCGATGGCCACGCGCTGCTGCTGCCCGCCCGACAGGGCGGCGGGGTAGCTGCCGGCCTTCGCCGCCAGCCCCATCCGCTCCAGGAGGGCGCGCCCATGCTCTTCCGCCGCCTTGCGGTTCTCGCCCTTCACGTAGATCGGGCCTTCGGTGACGTTCTCCAGCGCCGTGCGATGCGGAAACAGGTTGAAGCGCTGGAAGACCATGGTCACGGATGTGCGGATCTCGCGGATGGATGGCGACTTGCGATCCACGGTCATGCCGTCGACCGTGATGAGACCGCTTTCGTAGCTTTCCAGCCCGTTGATGCAGCGAAGCAGCGTGGACTTTCCGGAGCCCGAGGCGCCGATCAGGCAGACCACCTCGCCTTGCCGGATTTCCCCGTCGATCCCTTTCAGGACCTCGAGATTGCCGAACCGCTTGTGGATGTTCTGAAGCCGGATCATCGCGTGCCGAACCTCCGCTCGAGATAGGACGCCAGCACGATCAGCGGCACGGACAGGGCCAGGTACAGAAGCGCCACGAGCGTGTAGACCGTCATGTTGTCGAAGGTGGCCGAGGCAACGAGCTTTCCCTTCATCGTCAGTTCCGCGACGGTGATCACGGACGCCTGGGACGTATCCTTGAGCAGCATGATCATCGTGTTGCCGTAGGGCGGCAACACGGTGCGCAGCGCCTGGGGCAGCACGACGCGCCGCATCATCAGCGACCATTTCATGCCGATGGAATGCGCCGCCTCGATCTGCCCCTTGTCTATGGCTTCCAGCCCGGCCCGGAAGTTTTCGGCCATGTAGCAGGAATAGGCGATGCCGAGGCCGATGGCGCCGGCCTGGAAGGCCGACAGGTCGATGCCGAACTCCGGCAGCACGAAGTAGATGTAGAATAGCTGTACCAGGATGGGGATGCCGCGAACGGTGTTGACCACCGTCTTGGAGATCAGCACCAGCGGCCAGATGCCGGAGTAGCGCATCAGGGCCCAGACAAGCCCGAGCAAGGTCGATATGACCAGCGCCGCAAGGGTGAGCGTGACGGTGATCGCCACGCCCTCCATCAGGATGGGCAGATACTGCCCGGAATTCTGCCAGAACGCGCCCATCGCTCAGCGCCTCGCGGCCTGGCCGGCGCTCACTTCAGGCCCCATTTGGCGGCAAGCTCGTCCACCGTGCCGTTTTCCTTGAGCGTGGCGAGTGCGGCGTCGATGCGCTCCAGGAGCGCCTTGTCGTCCTTGCGCACGCCCAGCCCGACCGATCCGGTCTGCTGGCTCTCGTAGTCGGCCATCTTCACCTCGGGAAACCGGCCCTGCGACAGTTGATAGGCCAGGATCGGCTTGTCGCCCATGCCCGCGGCGATCCGACCACGGTTCACCTCGTTCAGGATATCGGCGAGCGAGTCGTAGACACGGACTTCGCCGAACACGTCCATGGACTGCAGCCGATCCAGGTAGGTCGTGCCCTGCTGGACGCCGATCACCTCGCCGCGCAACTCCTCGAAGGCGGGGGAGATGGCGCCCTCGAAGCCGGCGGGCACCACGACGCCCTCGCCGTAGGGCATCACTTCCTGGGAAAAGTCGATCACCTCGCGACGGGCGTCGGTGGCGATCATGGCGGCGGCGATGATGTCGATGCGGCCGGAGGTGAGCGAGGGGATCAGCGAGCCGAAATCCACCGGCTGCACGGCCACGTCGAAGCCCGCTTCTTCTCCCACCGCCCGGACGAGATCCACCATCATGCCCTCGATCTCGTTGGTCTGGATGTCGAGGAAGGTGAATGGAACGCCGGTCGGCGTGGACCCGACGGTCAGCGTCTCAGCCATGGCCGGTTGCAACGAACCGATGGCGAGCATGGCCGCGCCTGCGAAGAATGCCTGCAGTTTCATGACTGGTTCCTTTCGCTGTGGTGAATTCCGCTGTCGGCCCGCGCCGCCGGAACGGACGAAATGAAGCCGACCGTCTCGATAAGACGGGGCGCCAGCTCGCGCTCCATGTCCGCCATGCTCCAGCGGCTCGTCGGGCAGGAAATGTTCACGGCGCCGAGGCCGGCGCCGTCCGCGCCGACTATGGCGCAGGCGATGTTGAGATCGCCCACGTAGAACTGCTCGGCGGCCGTGGCGAAGCCCCGTTCCCGCGCGATGTCGACGGCCTCCATGATGCGGGCCGGATCGGTCTGCGTGCCCGGCGTGAAGACGCGCCGCGACGAGCGCTCCACCATGTCCAGCGCCGCCTCGCGCGGTAGGGTCGCCAGGTAGGCCCTGCCCGTGGCGCCGCAATACATCGGGATGCGCATGCCCTGCGGCATGTGGATGAAGGAGCGGCGATTGGCCGTGAACCGGCCCAGGAAAACCATGTCGAGCGCATCCGGACGCGACAGGTTGACCGTCTCTCCGCAGTCATTGTTGAGATCCACCAGATGTGGCGTCGCCTGGGCGATCAGGGGGTCTGCCGCAAGGTAGTAGGTTCCGAATTCGAGCGTGCGCGGCGTCAGCCGCCAGCGTCGCGCCGCGTCGCGCCGCACGAAGCCCAGGATCTCCAGCGTATGGGTGAACCGCTGGGCCGCGCTCCGCGTGATACCCGCCTTTTCGGCAATCTCGGCAAGGCCCAGGCTTTCATGTCCGTCGAAGGCACGCAGCACCTCGAAGCCACGTTCCAGAGATTCCACGAAGAGGCGGTCCTTGCGCTCCATCGGCTCCCAACTTAATCGCTGTGCGATTATTTAGATTGCATTGCGATCATCGTGTTGCTAGTTGGGGAATCTGTCAAGGTAGCTGCGCAAATATGCGTCACGCTGAACTGGCGGGCAGGATGTCGCGGGGGCTGGTTTTCCCGGATGGGCGATGGCTATCTTCCAGGACCCGAACAGTGGAAGGCCATGCCGATGATGCGCCCGGTTCTTCTTTGCCTGACGATGCTGGCGGCAACGGTGGCGCAGGCCGTCGCCCAGTCGAGCGACCCGCCACCGGTCGCTTCGTCCTGCCTTGCGATGGCGTCCGCCATGCCGAAGGCCCTCAACGTGGCCTACGTGCCGGTGCGGGCGGTCGAGGGCACGGTGCGCATCGCCTATGCCGGCCATTCGACATACCGGATCGAGACGCCCGGCGGCGTGACCATCGCCACGGACTATTCGGGCTTCTTCGGCAGCACGCCCCTGCCCCGCATCGTCACCATGAACAAGGCGCACAGGACGCACTACACCGAGACGCCCGATCCCGGCATAGAACATGTCCTGAAGGGTTGGGGGGAGTCCGGACCGGCACGCCATGGCCTTGCCGTGGACGATGTCACGATACGCAACGTCACGACGGACATCCGCCGATGGGGCGCCTCCGAGCCGGACGCCAACTCCATCTTCATCTTCGAGGTCGCCGGCCTGTGCATCGGCCATCTCGGCCATCTCCACCACGAACTCACCAACGACCACTACGCCAGGATCGGCCGGCTGGACGTGGTCATGGTGCCGGTGGACGGCGGGCTGACATCTTCGCTCGCCAACATGGAAACGATCACGCGGCGTCTGTCGTCCTCCGTGGTCTTGCCGATGCACCGCAATGCCACGTCCATGGATTCGTTTACCGGGCGCATGCGAGATGCCTTCGAGGTTCGAAGGCTCGAGGGCGACGTGCTGGACCTTTCCCTCCGGACGTTGCCGGAACGCCCCACGATATTCATTCCCGCCAGTCTCTGACCCGCCGTTCGAGCGGTGGTCGCCCCGCCGAGCGGCGGGGCGACGCCGGCCATCAGTCGATGGCGCGCAGGAGGCTCTCGTGGAAACGCTCCGGCGCCTCCATCTGCGGCGAATGGCCGAGATCGTCGAATTCGATCAGATCCGCCTGCGGAATGGCCGCGGCGGCACTCCTGCCGAGTTCGGCATAGTTGCCGAGCCGCTCCGCCACTTCGGGCGCCGCGCGTGCGGCACCCGGCGCGGTACGGTCGAGCATACCGATCATCAGTACGGTCGGCACATCGAGGTTCGCAAACTCATGCACGACCGGCTGGGTGAAGACCATGTCCGAGGTCTGCGCCTGGTTCAGCGCGACAAGGTCTCCGTCGGGGCCTGCATACATGCCGGCCAGCATCTCCACGGGCGCGTCGTATTCGGCCCGCCAGTCGCCATTGTAGTAGATGTCCTGCTGGTAGGCCTTGATGGATTCGAAGTTTGTCTTGCGCTCGGTTTCATGGAGCGCGTCGATCGTCGCATAGGGTACTCCCTCGGCCTGCCAGTCCTCGAGACCGATCGGATTGACGAGGACGAGGCGCGACAGATCGTCGGGATAGGACAAGGCGTAGCGCGCGGCCAGCATTCCGCCCATCGAGTGGCCCACCAGGATGGCGTCCTGTATTTCGAGCTCGTCGAGCAGCGAGTTCGTGTTGGCGGCCAGCTGGTGAAAGCTGAACTGGTAGCCTTCCGGCTTGGACGATTTGCAGAAACCGATCTGGTCGGGTGCAACCACGCGGTAGCCCGCGTCCAACAGGACATCGATCGTCGGCTGCCACGTCGCGCCACAGAAATTCTTGCCATGCAGGAGAACGACGGTTTCTCCGTTTCCCTCGCCGTCCGGCCTGACATCCATATAGGCCATGGACAGGGTCTGGCCCTGCGTTTCCAGCGTGTGCTCACGCAGCTCGAACGGATACTCGAACCCCTCCAGCATCGCGCCGTACTCCGGACGTTGCTCCGCAAACGCAGCGGTTGCGAGAAGAACCGTGGCGATACCCGTTCCGATACGAACATGTCGTTTCTGCAAGGCGCTTTCCCTTTGTCTTTCCATCGCGGCCCGCCCGTCGGGCCTCCAAATTCGATGGAGGCGGCCATATAAGGTGGCCCGACCGGGCGAAAACCCGGCGCCGAATTCACTTTCGCTTGCGATGCAAATGTCAGACAGTTTCACCCTCGCCGCCATCGCCATGGCGCGGACGGAGGTCCGCAAGAGCCGCTTCCTGGCGGTCGCCGGGCCAGTGCGCGACGAAAACGAGGCAAAGGCCTTCATTGCCGCCCATTCGGATAGGGCGGCGACCCATAATTGCTCGGCATGGCGCATCGGGCAGGCCTACCGCTTCGACGATGACGGAGAACCGGGCGGCACGGCGGGCAAGCCGATCCTGCAGGCGATCGACGGGCAGAACCTCGACAGGGTGGCCGTGGTCGTGATCCGTTGGTTCGGCGGCATCTTGCTGGGCGGCGGCGGCCTCGTACGAGCCTATGGCGGAGCCGCGGCACAATGCCTTCGCGAAGCGGAAAAGCTGCAGTGCCTCGACCTCGCACCCGCCCGGATCGCCTGCGAATTCGGCGACCTGGCCATCCTGACGGCGCGGCTGACCGCCATTCCGGGGCTGGAGACGAGCGGCCAGGAGTTCACCGCGCACGGCGCCGTGATCCAGGTCGCGATACCCGTGGCCGCGCGGGCCGGGGCGGAACGGCTCGTGGCCGACGTCACGAGCGGCCGCAGCATCCTGACCTGGTGTGACGACGGCGCTACTGGAGAGACAGGTTCGCGCCGTCTATGATGGCCTTGTAGCGCGCAATCTCCGCCGCGATGAAATCGGCAAAATCCTGCGGGCTGCCTGCGGCCGCCTCGGTGCGCTGCGTTGCCAGCGCCTCGACGATCTTCGGCTGCGCCATCGCCTCGCTGATCGCCGCATTCAGCCGCGCGATGGCCGCTTCCGGCGTGCCGGCCGGCGCCAGCACGCCGAACCAGGTGGTCAGGTCGAATTCCTCGAACCCCTTTTCCGCCATCGAAGGCACACCCGGCAGGAAGGAAGAGCGCTCCTTCGTCGTCACCGCGAGCGGGCGCAGCACGCCCGAATCGATATGGCTCGACGCGGACGACAGATTGTCGAACATGAAGCCGACTTCCCCCGACAGAACCGCCTGAAGTGCCGCAGCCGAGCCCTGGTAGGGAACATGGGTCAGCTCGAGACCGACCTTCTGCGCGAAGAGTTCCCCCGCCAGATGCCCCGCGCTTCCGTTGGAGCCGGACGAGTAGATACCAAGCCCCGGCTCCTGCCGAAGACGCTCCACGAAGCCCTCCAGCGTATCGATGCCGGCCTCTTCCCGCACCACCAGCACATTCGGCGTCCTGCCGACGAGAGCGACGGGAGCGAAGTCCGACACCGGGTCGAACGGCATGTCGGGAAACAGGCTGACATTGATCCCATGCGTGGACGTGGCACCCATCAGCAGGGTGGCGCCGTCGGGCGTGCTTTCGGCCACGAAGTCGGCGCCGATATTGCCACCGGCCCCGGGCCTGTTGTCGACGAGCACGGTCTGGCCGAAGGCCGTTTCCAGCTGCCGGGCCAGAAGACGGGCGGCGATATCCAGCGTGCCGCCGGGCGGAAAGGGAACCACCAGCGTCAACGCGCCGGCTGGAAGCCCCGCCGCCATCGCGCGAGGGCCCATCAGCCCCGTCAGCGCCAGTTGCGCCGCCGTCATGGCCAGTAGGCCGCGACGGCTGATCCGTGCCTGAACCATTTCGTCCCTCCCGTTCTTCGTTTTCCTTATCGGTCGCCCGAATATCACAGGTTGCAAGTTTCGGAAGCGTCTTGTGGCCGGCCATGGCGGCTTGACACGGGGCGTGCCCAACGGACACTGCTTGCGGGACCCGGCCCGGCATGTGCGCCGGACGGGTCTCGTCGCAACGGCCCGTTCCGGATCATCGATGCACGCACCGACTGTCTCGCGCCTCGTCCCGGGCCGCTCGTTTTTCTTCGTCGCGGGCGCGGTCCTGCTGCTGCTGGCGCATGCGGCCCATCTGGTCTCGGAAAGCTCGAGCCTCTTCGTCGGCCTTGCGGGGCTGTTTCTCGTCGGCTCGGTCTTTGCGGCGGTCGAGCATGCCGAGGTGCTTTCGCTGAAGATCGGCGAGCCGTTCGGCTCGGTGCTCCTGGCCGGTTCGGTCACGCTGATCGAGGTTTCGCTGATCGTTTCGATCATGCTTTCGGCCAGTGTCGGCGGCAGCGAGATCGCGCGCGACACTGTCTTCGCCACCATGATGATCGTGCTGAACGGCGTCGTCGGCCTGTGCCTTCTGACCGGAGGCATCCTGCACAAGGAGCAGGAGTTCCATACCGCGGGGGCGGCGGCGGCGCTGGGCGTTCTCGGTACGCTCGCGACGCTGACCCTGATCCTGCCCAACTTCACCGTGGCGACGCCGGGCCCGTCCTATTCGACCATGCAGCTCGGCTTCGTGGCGGTGGTGTCGCTGACCTTGTACGGCCTGTTCCTGTTCGTGCAGACGGTGCGCCATCGCAACTACTTCACCGACGTGGTCGAGGCCGAGCCGCACGAGACGCCCACCGGCGGCCGGGCCCTGGCGAGCCTGGGCCTTCTGTTCCTGTCCCTTCTCATGGTCGTGCTTCTGGCAGAGGATCTGACGCCCGTCGTCAGTGCGGCGGTCCTGTCGGCCGGCCTCAATCCGGAACTGATCGGCGTGCTGATCGCCGCGGTCGTCCTGCTTCCGGAGGGCACGACCGCCTTTCGCGCGGCGCGCGCCAACCGTATCCAGACGAGCCTCAACCTGGCCCTGGGCTCGGCGCTCGCCAGTATCGGACTGAGCATTCCCGCCGTCGCCATCGTCTCCATCGTCACCGACAGGCCGATCACTCTGGGTCTCGAAGGCGATCACATCGTCCAGATCGTGCTCACCCTCATCATCGGTACGATCACGCTGGCCACCGGCCGCACCACGATTCTCCAGGGCGGCGTCCACCTGGTGATCTTCTTCGTCTTCCTGTTCATGTCGGCAGCGCCGTAACCCATGCTCGCATCTCTCGTCTCGGCCTACGCGGCCTTCATCGCGCTCGGCATCATGCTTCTGACCTTCATCGGCTTCGCCTTCGAGCGTTATCCGCCCGAGGTGACGGCAGCGGCCGGCGCGTCGGCATTCCTGCTGCTTGGTTTCGTCACACCCGCCGAGACGTTCGGCGTCTTCGCCAACCCGGCGCCGCTGACCATAGCCGCCATGTTCGTCATGACGGGCGCGCTGGTGCGTACGGGCGTGCTGGAGCGGGCCGTGGGCGCCATCCTGGATTTTGCCGGCAGCCGTCCGGCGTTCGCCATCGGCGGCCTGGCCGCCTGCATCCTTCTCGTCGGCGGCTTCATCAACAACACGCCGCTGGTGCTGATCCTCATTCCCATGGCGGTGCGTATCGCACGCCGGTTCGAGATCGCCTCGACGCTGCTTCTGATCCCGGTATCCTATTTGACGATCCTGGCCGGCACGCTGACCCTCATCGGCACATCCACCAACCTTCTGGTCGACGGCGTCGCCCGAGAGAGCGGGCTGGAGCCCTTCTCCATCTTCGAGATCACGCCGGTCGGCATCGTGACCGCGCTCAGCGGCCTCGCCTTGCTGCTCGTGTCGGGCCGCGCCCTGCTGCCGAACCGGCCCGACGAGGGCACGGCGATGGACGGCGGGGAAGTGACCTTCCTGTCCGAACTCTCCGTCACGGACGCATCCGATCTCGGCAAGGATGCATTGGGCAGCCTCAAGCTGTTCAAGCTGCCCAATCTCAGGATCCTGGGGCTGAAGCGCGGCGGCGACGTGCTGCGCAAGGAAACCGATGCCCAGACCCTGCGCAAGGGCGACCGGCTGATCGTCACCGCGACCGCCTCCGAGCTCCTCACGCTGGCCGAGTCCAGGCACCTCGCCGTCGGCCTGCCCGCCGCAGCGGCAGCGGGCGAGGACAGGGCCGTGGTGGAAGCGGTGCTTGCCCCGCAGCAGACCATCGTCGGCCGGCGGATCGACGAACTGGCCATCGGCAGCCGTTTCGGCGTGCGGATCGTCGGCATCCACCGGCACAATCATACGGCGGGCAAGGATTTGCGCTCGTCGCGCCTGCGCGCGGCCGATCGCCTTCTGCTGGAAGGTCCACCCTCGGGGCTGGACGCGCTGAGCCAGCAGGGCATCCTCGTATCGGTGGACCGCACGAGCGGCCGCGCCTACCGCCGCTCGAAGGCGCCCATCGCCGTCGCCGCCCTTCTGGGCGTCGTCGCACTGGCGGCCATGGGGGTTTTCGATATCGGCCTTCTGGCCATGCTGGGGGTGGTCGCCATCCTGCTTCTGCGCTGCATCGACAGCAAGGAGGCGTGGGGGGCCATCGACGGCGGCATCCTCGTATTGATCTTCTCGATGCTCATCATCGGGCTCGGCCTGCAGCGCGCCGGCGCGCTCGAACTGATCGTCACGACGCTGGCGCCATACCTTGCGGGCCTTTCGCCCTTCATGCTGCTCGTCGCGGTCTATCTGCTGGCGTCCACGCTGACGGAAATCATCACCAACAACGCCGTAGCCGTGGTGATGACGCCCATCGTCATCGGCCTCGGGGTCGAGCTGGGAGTGGATCCGCGCCCGCTGGTCGTGGCGGTCATGTTCGCCGCCAGTGCCAGCTTCGCCACGCCCATCGGATACCAGACCAATACGCTCGTCTACGGCGCGGGCAATTACCGCTTCACGGATTTCGCATGGATCGGCATTCCGATGAACATCGTGGTCGGCATCGCGACCTGCGCGGCGATCTACATCTATTACGGTCTCTGAACGTCAGGGGCCGTCGCAGATTTCCGCCCGGGCAAGGCGCGCCTCTCCGACTTCGGCGGCATAGGCCCGGAATCCGTACTTGTCCAGCATGAGGATCCGGTAGCAAGGGTTGCCGCCTGTCCACCACGGGTCGGGCGCGTCGATATCGGTGATGAAGCGATGCGCGCAGGATTGTCCGGAGCTGAAGGCGATGCCGCAGGCCGTCGTGCCGGCCATAGGCACGTGGATATGGCCGAACACGACGTGGCGGACGCCGCCGTCATGCGCGGCAAGGCGCGCCAGCAGGGCTCCGTCGTCATGCAGGCCGATATGCCGGAAATGGGCCAGCCCGTCATGCATGGGCGGATGGTGGACGAAGACGGTAACGGGAAGCGCTCCCGCCCCGGCGAGCGCATCATCCAGCCAGGCGCGCCGGTCCGCCCCGTAGATGCCGCCGATCGTGCCTGCTTCATGGCTATCCAGGAACAGCAGCCGGCCATGATCGGTGTCGATGCTCGACTGGACATAGCCTTTGGCGTCCACGGGATGGTCGGGGAAGGCGTCGACGAAAGCCGGCCGGCGATCGTGATTGCCGAGCAACAGGCGCACGGGGAACGGCGCCGGCGACAGGATCTCGCGCAGGAGCGCATAGGCTTCCGGCTCGCCGTCGTTGCACAGGTCGCCCGTGACGACGAGAAGGTCGGCATCGGCATGACGCGCGAGGACGTCCTCCAGCGCACGGCGCAGCTGCCGCTCCGGATCCACTCCGTTGACGACGCGGCCGGGCCGAACGAGATGCGTGTCGGTGATCTGGATAATCTTCAAGGCATTGTCTTTCCGAAATGGGGCGCGGGTGGCATGGCCGCCCGCGCCCGGCCCCGTCCCGGGGGTTACTTCATCAGGGCGTTCGTCTGCTCGACGATCTCTTTCAGGCCGTCTTCGGGCGTCACCTCGCCGCGCATCACCGTGCCGATGATGTCGCGTTGCGTGCGCCAGATGCGAACGGAGTCACCGCCCGGATAGCCGGCCCAGGGCAGCGAGCGGTCCGCCTGCAGCGATGCCGTCTCGATGTTCGGATTCTCGGCGTAGAAGGGGGCGAGGTAGTCCGGCCCGGTCGCGCGCTTGTTGGTCGGCAGATAGCCCGTGATGCGCACGATCTGGTTCTGCGCCTCGGGACCGGTGATCCACTTCAGATATTTCCATGCGGCCTGCTGGCGCTCCGGGTCCTGCGTCAGGATGACGGCCGAGTTCCCCCCGGTCGGCACGCCGCCCGTGTCCTTGTTCTCCAGGGGGAAGGTGGCGGTGGTCAGCTCGAACCGCTCGCCGACGAGTCCCTCGATGGTCTGGACATGGGCGGGGGTGGAAAAGATGAAGCCCGTCAGCCCGGCCCCGAACTGCTGGCGGGACTGATCCCAGTCCAGCATCTCCTGGCCGCCTTCCGTCACGAAGCGGCGCACCAGCTTCATCGCGTTCAATCCGGTTTCGCCGTCGAAGGCGACGGTGCCGGTCTGCGGATCGACGAGGTCTCCGCCCTGCTGGACGATCAGCGCCTGCCACAACCAGTCGTCCGGCCAGCCGCCGATATCGTAGCCCATGCCGGCATAGCGCGGGTCCAGCGCATCGATCTTCGCGGCCAGTTCGACAAGGCCGTCGAACGTGTCCGGCATGTTTTCCGGATCGCCGCCCGCCTGCCGCACCAGATCGGCGTTGACGTAGATGATCGGCGACGATGCGTTGACCGGGAGGCCGTACTGCTTGCCGTCGATCTGGCCCAGCGCCGCCATCTTCGGCGTGTAGTTCGCGTCCAGGAACGCCTGTCCGCCCTCGGCCTCGATGAAAGGTGCGAGATCGGTGATCTGTGAACGGGGCGCCAGGGCGCCGACCAGCTCGGCCGTCAGGTTGTAGCCGGAAAAATAGACGTCCGGCAGGTTGCCGGTGACGGCGGCGCGCAGCACCTGCTGCTGTCCCTCGTTGTAACCGGCAGCGGGCGCGAGGAAGTTGATCCTGATGTCCGGGTTGGCCTCCATGAACTGGTCGGCCAGCGGCTGGTGGAACTTGGTGAAGCCGGGCAGGTTGTAAAGAACCTGCAACTCCACCGTCTCGGCGCGGGCGATGCCCGGAAGCGCGAGGCCAAGCGCGAGCGCGCCGGCCACGATGCGGGTGGGAAGCGACATCTGAAAATCTCCTGTCGATGAGCCGGACGGTTTTCCGGCTTCCGGTTACTTGACGCCGGTCATGGTGATCCCGGCGATGAAGTGCCGCCGCGCCATGAGGAAGCAGACGACCATGGGGGCGGTGATGAGGGTGGCGCCGGCCATCAGGGCGCCGTAATTGGCCCCGGATTCGACATCCGAGAAAAACAGCATGCCCAGCGGCGGCGGCGCGAGATTGGTGTCCGATACGACGATCATCGGCCAGTAGAGGTCGTTCCAGTGCGCGACGACCGAAAAGACGGAGAAGGCCGCGAGCGACGGCAGCGCGCCGCGCAGCACCAGCCGCCAGCAGATCTCCATTTCGGAGAACCCGTCCATGCGGGCCGCCTCGATGATCTCGTCCGGATAGCTGCGGAACGCCTGTCGGAACAGGAAGATGGCGAAGACCGACAGGAAGAAGGGCAGCATCATCGCGAAATAGCTGTTCAGCATCTGCGCCATCGCCAGACCGACGAAGAGCGGCAGCGCCAGCGCCTGCATCGGAATGCACAGGGCGGCGATGACCAGCGTCATCAGAAGCCGCCGTCCGGGGAACGGCAGCTTCGCCAACGCATAGGCCGCCGGCACCGCCGTCAGCACCTGAACCGCGAGAATGCCGAGGCAGACGATCGCGCCGTTGAGCATGAAGCGCGCCATCGGCACCTGCGACGCGGCGCGCGCATAATTGTCCGCGGCATCCGGAGGCGAGACGGTCGGCCACAGCGAGACATCGAAGATCTCGGCCGGCGAGCGCAGCGAGGTCAGGACCATCCAGTAGAAGGGCAGGAGCATGACGGCCGCGCCGGCAGCCAGGATGAAAACGCGAAGGAGCTGGCCGGAGCGGGTCATCAGTAGTGCACCTTCCGGTCCATCGAGAGCGTCTGGCCGATGGACAGCACGAGGACCAGCGCCAGGAAGATCAGCGTCAGCGCCGCGGCATAGCCGGTGTTGGAGTACTCGAAGCCTTCCAGGTACAGCGCATAGAGAACCGTCTCCGAGCCCGACCGCCCCTTCGTCAGCACGGCGACGGTTTCGAACACCTTGAGCGCGGATATGGAGGTGGTGACCACGACGAACATCGTGATCGGCCCCAGCATCGGCCATGTCACCGTCAGGAACCGGTCCACCGGGCTTTTCGCGCCGTCCAGCCGTGCGGCCTCGTAAAGATCCCGCGGGATGTTCGTCAGCCCCGCCAGAAACAGCACCATGTTGAAACCGAGCACCTGCCAGATGCCGATCAGCGCCAGCGTCGGTATCAGCAGCACGGGGTTGGACAGGAAGTAGACCGGCTCGAACCCCAGTGCCCGGATCGCCGCGTTGACCGGCCCCAGCGAGGGGTGCAGCAGGAACTGCCAGACGGTTGCCATGGCTACCAGGGTGGCCGTCACGGGCAGGAAATAGGCGACTTCCCAGAACGGTCGGCTGCCCTTCGTGCCGTCCACCAGCAGCGCCGCCCCGAGGCCGAGGCCGACCCCGAAGGGTATCACGAGCAGTGCGTACAGAAGCGTGTTGCCCATGGCGCGCATGAAGACGGGATCGGAGAAGGCAGCCGCGAAGTTGCGAAGACCGACGAAATCGAAGGACAGCGCGCCGAGCTGATAGTCTGTGACGGAAAACAGGCCGAGCGCCGCCATCGGCAGGATGTATATGCCCAGCAGTAGAAGGATGGCGGGAGCGGCGAAGGCGAGGCCGATCCAGCGACGCCGCGCCGGGCGGCGTGCAGCCGTGGACGGTGCGGTCATGCCGGATACGGCGAGTCCGGCGGTGCTCATGCAGCCACCTTCTCGCGCGTACGGGCTTCCAGCCGCCTGCCCTCCGTATCGAAGACGTGGATACGCTGCGGGGCGAAGGCGATCGAGGCGACGCCGTCGCGGTCCACGGGCAGGCTGTCGCCGACACGGGTGCGCATGGTGATCTCGACCCCGGCGCCGTCTTCCACCAGAAGGGTCAGGTAGCGGTCTGCCCCGTGGATTTCGCTCCGCATGAGGCGTGCCGGCATGCCCTCGGCGGCGAACCGCACGTCTTCCGGGCGGATGCCGAGGGTGCAGGAGCCGCGTGCTTGCTCGCAGACGAGACCCTGCCGGTAGCCGAACGCGCCGATCTGCCCGCCGCCGTCGATGGCGGCCGGAACGACGTTGATGGTCGGGGTGCCGATGAAGCGGGCGACCGCAAGGCTGTCGGGGCGCTCGTACAGCTCGGCCGGCGTGCCCAGCTGCAGGATGCGCCCGCCTTCCATCAGCGCGATGCGATCCGACATGGTCATCGCCTCGGTCTGGTCGTGCGTGACATAAATGAACGTCGCGCCGAGACGGCGGTGCAGCCCCGCCAGTTCGTCGCGCATATGGGCGCGCAGCTTGGCGTCGAGGTTCGACAGGGGCTCATCCATCAGAAAGGCGGCCGGTTGGCGAACCAGTGCGCGGGCCAGGGCGACGCGCTGGCGCTGGCCACCGGAAAGCTGGGCCGGCCGCCGGTCCAGAAGGGCCTCGATCCGCAACGTCCGCGCGGCATCCTCCACCTCGGCATCGATCGCGCGGATCGCGGCCCGGCGGCCCGGCGCGAGGCGTCCGACAAGCGGCAGGCGCGCCACGGACGACAGGCGGCGCATGCGCAGCGGCGTCGCAATGTTCTGCCGGACCGTCATATGCGGATAGAGCGCGTAGGACTGGAACACCATCGCAAGGTTCCGGTCGCTCGGATCGCGATCGGTCACATCCACGCCGCCGATGGCGACCGAGCCGCTGTCGGGGCTCTCGAGCCCCGCGATCAGCCGCAGAAGGGTCGATTTTCCGCAGCCCGACATGCCGACCAGCGACAGGAACTCGCCGGCACGCACGGTCAGGTCTATGCCTTTCAGCACCTCCTCCGAGCCGAACCGCTTGCCGATACCGGCAAGTTCCACCGATTGCGCAGCCATGCCATGCTCCTAACCTTTGGTGGAGCGATATCGGGCTGTTGCATGACGGGCGCATGAAGCTATTGCTGCGATTCGATGAAAGACGATCGTCTCGGGTGGACGTCCCACCGTGAAGACGCCGAGAGATCAAGCCGAGAAAGACCGTACGGATGCTGCAACCCCTGAACGAGACGATGCGCCATCTGCGGGCGGCGGTCCCCTTCCGGATCGTGCCGGCCATCGTGACGACGCTCGTGCTGGTCGCAATGCTGCTGGCGCCGACGCCGACCGGGTTGACCGACGACGGTTGGGTGATGCTGGCGATCTTCCTGACCACCATCGTCGCCATCATCCTGAAGGTCATGCCCATCGGCGTCATGGCGCTGATGGCCATGGTGATCGTATCGCTGGCGCAAGTGACCTCGCCCACCTCGCGCGGGGCGGTGGCCGATGCGCTCGGCAGCTTCTCCAACCCTCTGATCTGGCTGATCGTCATCGCCATCCTGATCTCGGTCGGCCTGAAGAAGTCGGGGCTCGGCAGGCGCCTCGGGCTCAACTTCATCGCGCTCGTCGGCAAGCGGACGATCGGTATCGGCTATGCCCTCGCCGCCTGCGAACTGCTGTTGGCGCCCGTCACGCCCAGCAATACCGCCCGCGGCGGGGGCATCGTCCATCCGATCATGCGTTCCATAGCCAGCGCCTTCGATTCCGACCCCGCCAAGGGGACCGAGGGGAAGGTCGGCACCTATCTGGCGCTGGTCAATTATCACGCCAATCCGATCACCTCGGCGATGTTCCTGACCGCGACGGCGCCCAACCCGCTGGTGCAGGATTTCCTGTCGCGAGCCAGCGGAGGGACGCTCCACCTCAGCTGGACCGCCTGGGCCCTCGCGATGCTGGTGCCCGGGCTTCTCGCAATCCTCGTCATGCCGCTCGTCATCTATCTTCTTTCGCCGCCGCAGGTGAAGGAAACCCCGGATGCCGTGGCCTTCGCCAAATCCGAACTGGCGCGAATGGGGCCGCTTTCCTCGTCCGAGCGGGTCATGGCCGCCGTGTTCGCGCTGCTCCTCGTGCTGTGGGCAAACCTGCCTGCAATGATCATGGGCGATGGCTGGCTGCTCGCCCCGACCATGGTTGCGCTGCTGGGCCTGTTCCTGCTGGTGATCACGGGCACAATCGACTGGAACGACGTGCTCGGGGAGAAGAGCGCCTGGGATACGCTGATCTGGTTCGGTGCGCTTGTGATGATGGCGGAACAGCTCAACAGGCTGGGCGTGATCGCCTGGTTCTCCAACGGCATGGATTCGGCCATCGCCTCGGCGGGACTGTCCTGGCCCGTCGCCGCCGGGCTTCTGGTCCTGATTTTCACCTTCTCGCACTATTTCTTCGCCAGCACGACGGCGCATATCAGCGCCATGATGTTCGCGTTCCTGACGGTGGGCGTCGGCATCGTGCCCCCGGAGTACCAGGCGCCCTTCATGCTGCTGATGGCGGCGGCCTCCGCCATCATGATGACGCTGACGCACTACGCCACCGGCACCTCGCCCATCATCTTCGGCAGCGGCTACGTCACGATGGGGAAGTGGTGGAGCGTCGGGTTCGTCATGTGCGTGATCGAGCTTGCCATCTTCGCAACGGTCGGCTGCCTGTGGTGGCGTATCCTCGGCTATTGGTAGGAGCGCTCGCGCGTCGGGTCGAAGCCCAGAAGGCGCAGGGCGTTCAACGTCACCAGCACGGTCGCGCCCGTATCCGCCAGGATGGCGATCCAAAGGCCGGTGATGCCCAGGATGGACGTGACAAGGAATACGGCTTTCAGCCCGAGGGCAATGGACACGTTCTGGTGGATATTGCCCATGGTGGCCCGCGCCAGCCGGACAAGCGCCGGCACGTCCACGACCCTGTCGCGCAGGATCGCCGCATCGGCCGTCTCCAGCGCCACGTCGGTGCCGGAGCCCATGGCGACGCCGACAGCCGCCTGCTTGAGGGCCGGCGCGTCGTTGATGCCGTCGCCGATCATCATGACGCCGCCTCGTGCGCCGATCTCACGCACCGCCGACAGCTTGTCCTCCGGCATCATCCCCGCCTTGAACTCCATGCCGAGCCCGCCGGCGACGGCCTTGGCCGTGCGGGGATTGTCGCCCGTCAGCATGACCGCGCCGACGCCCAGCCGCTTCAACTGGGCGATGGCCTCCCGCGCATCCTCGCGCGCCTCGTCGCGCAGTGCCAGGATGCCTAGCGGACGGCCGTCCCGATAGACCGCGACGACCGTCTTGCCCTCGCTCTCCAGCGTCTCCGCCAGGCTTGCGCCCTCGGCATCGATGCCGCCCTCGGTCGCGGCATGGCGCGGCGAGGCAACCACCGCGCGCGCGCCGTCCACCATGGCCTCGGCGCCCTTGCCCACCAATGCCCGTGCGTCGCCGGCGGAGAGCGGCGGGATGCCGTCCGCTCCGGCGCGCTTCAGGACGGCCTGCGCCAGCGGGTGGCTCGAGCCGGCCTCGACGGCGGCCGCGACGGCCAGCAGTTCGGACGCTTTCACCCCTGCGGCGGGGCGGATATCCACCACCTCCGGCCTGCCATGCGTGAGCGTGCCCGTCTTGTCGAAGGCGACGGTGCGGACGGCCGAGGTCGCCTCGATCACCGCGCCGCCCTTCATCAGAAGGCCTTTGCGCGCGCCGGCCGACAGCGACGAGGCGATGGAGGCGGGGACCGAGATGACCAGCGCGCAGGGACAGCCGATCAGAAGCAGAGCAAGCCCGCGATAGACCCAGGTGTCCCAATCCGCGCCGAAGGCCAGCGGCGGAACCAGCACCACCAGGGCGGCGACCGCCACGATGGCCGGCATGTACCAGCGGCTGAAGCGGTCGATGAAACGTTCCGTGGGCGCGCGCGCCTCTTCCGCATCTTCGACGAGGCGGATGATGCGGGCGATGGTGTTGTCGGACGGCTCCTTCGTCACGGTGACGCGCAGCACCGCCTCGGTATTGATGGAGCCGGCGAAGACGGCCTCTCCCGGACCCTTCGTCAGCGGTACGCTTTCGCCCGTCACGGGGCTTTCGTCGATGCCGCTCGTGCCCTCGGCGATATCGCCGTCGGCGGGGATCCTGTCTCCCGGCCGCACCAGCACAGTCTGGCCGATCCGCAGGGTGTCGGCCGCAACTTCACGCGTCGCACCGCCCTCGTCCAGAAGGGCGGTCTTGGGCACCAGGTCGGCCAGCGCCCGGATTCCGTCACGCGCCTTGCCGGCCGCGACGCCCTCCAGGACCTCGCCGACAGCAAACAGGAACACGACGAGCGCGGCTTCCTCGGCTGCGCCGATCCACAATGCACCCACCACCGCGATGGTCATGAGGCTTTCGATGGTAAAGGGCTGGCCCATGCGTGCCGCCTCGAAGGCCCGACGCGCGACGGGCATCACCCCGACGAGGCACGCAGCGAGGAACGCCCAGTAGCCGTAGCGGGCCCCGGTCAGCATCTCGAAGGCCCAGGCGCAGGCCAGCAGGGCGCCCGTCAGCAGAACCAGGCGGCCCTTGGCCGTCTGGAACCAGCGCTTGCCCCTGTCGGCGGGGTCGTCATGGACATGTCCCCCATGTGCGGCTGCCTCCGCCTTGCGGTCGTGATCGTGATCGTGGCGATGCCCGTGGCCGCCATCGGCGGCATGGCCGCCGCAACACGATCCCGCATGGTCATGGCCTGTGCGATCGTCGGGGGCCCTGCCCGCGCGCGGGGCGATGCCATAGCCGAGCCGGCGGACCGTATCCTCGACATCGGCATCCGCGCCCGGAAGGAGATTGAGCGAAAGGCGCTCGCTCATCAGCCCGACCTCGACGTCGGAGACGCCCGGCAGCCTGCCGAGCGCGTTCCGGACCTTCGTTGCACACGCGGCGCAATCCATCCCGGTGACCGTCCATTCCCGTCGTTGCGCGCTATCGTCTCTCATCCAACCCGTCCCGAATGCTGGGCCCGCAACATGCGCGGGCCATCGTGATTCCGGACCCTGCCTCCTCTAGCGGCTAGAGGAGCAAGCGAAATATCACCCGGCCTTCATTGCGCCCCTCTGACGGGCAATGGCCACGAGGTTGTCCAGCGCCGGAAATCGGCTCTTGCGATTCCAGGCCATCAACAGTTGCGCGGTCGGGGATTGGGACCGCAGGATAGGCCGATAGACCGCGCCTTCGAATCGGATGACGGCGACGCTTTCGGGAAACAGGGCCAGGCCGAAGCCGCTGGCCACGAGCGCCAGGATCGCGTGGAGGTCGTCCACCTCCTGGACGATATGGGGAACGATCCCCCGCGCCGCGAAGGCATCGCGGAACCGACCGTCGATATAGCGCGACTTGTTGCGTGTCGCGGCTATGAAAGGCTCGTCGCGTAGGTCTTCGATGGCGATCGCGGCCTTGCCGGCCAGGCGATGCCCTGCGCCGAGCGCCACGACATAACGCTCTTCGCTGAGAAGCAGCGTCTCGAAATCCTCCTGACCCTGCCATGGCCGCATCAGGGCGATATCGATCCTGCCCGCACGCAACTCGTCGACCTGCCTGTGCGACACCATCGAATGCAGGTTCATGAGGACATCCGGATAGCGTGCCGTATAGGCCGACATGAGATCCGGCAGGGTGCGAAACGCCGCCGCGTCCACGAACCCCATCCGGATCGCCCCGTGCAGGCCGCCTGCGGCGCGCCGCGCCAGGGCGCTGGTGACGTTCCAGCGGCGGATGAGTTCCTCCGCCTCCGGCACCAGGGTCTGCCCTGCAAACGTCAGCGCCACCTGCCGGCGGGTCCTGTCGACCACCTCGACCCCCAGCAGCGCCTCGAGCCGTGCGATCTGCTGGCTCAGCGCTGGCTGGCTCAGCCCCAGGCGCGCCGCCGCCCTGACGAAATTGAGCTCTTCCGCCAGTGTCACGAAAGACTGCAGGAGCCGAATGTCCAACGCGACACCTATAAGTTTGTCTTATTTCACTATAGCAACCTATACCCGCACGATGCCCAAGGCAGCCATGAAAACGGCGCCGAGGGAGGGAGACCCGGGATGATGTTCAAGACGACACATTTGGCGATGGCCGGCATCGCGATGCTCATGATGTCCGCAAACCAGACCGCCGCACAGGAATGGCCGTCGCAGCCGATCACCTTCATCGTTCCGTTCGCCGCGGGCGGCAACACCGACCTGATCGCTCGGCTCATCGCGCCGGCCCTCAGCGAGCGGCTGGGACAACCCGTCATCGTCGACAACCGCCCCGGCGCCGGCGGCACGACAGCCACCGCCGAAGTGGCGCGCGCCGCCCCCGACGGGTATACGATGCAAGTCGGGGATATCAGTACGCACGGCATCGGACCGCTCATCTACGAGCAGATCGCCTACGACCCCGTTGCCGATTTCGCCCCCGTCATACAGGCCACCAACGTCTCGCTGGTGATGGTCGCCAACAAGGATCTCGGGCTTGCCAGCGTTGCCGACCTGGTGGAGCGCGCCAAGGCCGACCCGGACGATTTTGCCTATGCGTCGTCGGGGATCGGCTCGCCGCAACATCTTGCCTTCGAATATTTCAAGTCGCTTGCCGGCATCGACATCGTGCACGTTCCCTACAACGGCTCGGCCCAGGCGCTGACCGACGTGGTCGCCGGGCATGTACAGGTCATGATCGACGGGACCGCCGTGCCCCAGGTGCAGTCCGGGGGCCTGACCGGACTTGCCGTCACGGGAACGGAACGCTCCGCTGCGCTGCCGGATACGCCCACCATGGAAGAGGCCGGGATACCGGGCTACAGCTTCATGTCCTGGCACGGCATCTTCTTTCCAGCCGGCGTGCCCGATGAGATCGTGTCCCGCGTGAACGCCGAGATACGGACGATCCTCGACAGCGAGGCCACGCGCAAGCGCCTTTCGGACCTGAACATCGACGTCGCCGGCGGCAGCCCGGAGGACTTCTCCGCGCACATCGCGGCACAAAAGGCGAAGTTGCAGCAACTCATCGACCTTGCCGGGGTCACGGCTCAGTGAGCGCGGCCCCGAACGTCCTGTTCGTGACCGTGGATCAATGGCCGGGGCATCTGTTGGGCTGCGCCGGCCACCCGGCGATCGAGACCCCGACCCTGGACCACCTCGCCCGTATCGGCAGGCGCTACGCCAACGCCTATTCCGAATGCCCGATCTGCATTCCGGCAAGACGCAGCATCATGACGGGAACCTCGCCCCGCCGCCACGGAGACCGCGACTTCCAGCCCGATCTCCCGATGCCGGCGGATCTGCCCACACTGGCCGCCACGTTCCGCGCGGCCGGATATCAGACCCAGGCCATCGGCAAGCTGCACGTCTATCCGCAGCGCGACCGCATCGGCTTCGACGACGCCATGCTGGCGGAGGAAGGTCGAGGGGCGCTCGGCTCTGTCGACGATTACGAGATGTTCCTTGCGGACAAGGGCCATGCCGGCCGCCAGTTCATGCACGGCATGAGCAACAACGAGTATGGCTGGCGCTGCTGGCACCTGCCGGAAGAGCTGCATGTCACCAACTGGACGACGTTGACGGCGGCCCGCAGCATCCAGCGGCGCGACACTACACGGCCGGGCCTTTGGCACGTCTCCTACACGCATCCGCACCCGCCCCTCGTCCCGCTGGCGAGCTACGTCGAGCGCTATCGCAACCGCCCGGTCCCGCCGCCGGAGACGGGCGACTGGGCCCGCGATCCGGACGCCCTGCCGCAGGCCCTCAAGACGACGCGCGCCTACTGGCCGCAACTACCGGCCGACCAATTGGCGGACGTACGCCGCGCCTTCTATGCGCTGTGCACCCATATCGACCACCAGTTGCGCCTGCTGATCGGCACGCTGCGGGAAGAGCAGATCCTTTCCAATACGATCATCCTGATCACCAGCGATCACGGCGACATGCTGGGCGACCACGGCCTCTTCGCCAAGCGGCTGATGTTCGAGCAGTCGGCCAAGGTTCCGATGATCCTCGTCGGGGCTGCCGGCGATGCGCGGGCTTGCGGCGGCACGGTGGACGATCGGCTCGTCGGCATGCAGGACATCATGCCGACCCTGCTCGACCTATGCGGACTACCGACCCCCGGGACGTGCGAAGGGCGGTCGATGGTGGGCGACGATCCACGCGACACCTTCTATGCCGAAAGCCTTTCCGGCGCGAAGGCCATGCGCATGATCCGCGACAGGCGCCACAAGCTGATCTGGTACCCCGGCGGCAACCGCTTCCAGCTTTTCGACCTGGAGACCGATCCGCTGGAGATGCGCGACCTGTCGGACGATCCGTCGCATCGGACGACGCTCGACAGCTTGAAATCCCGCCTCGTCGCCGAGCTTTACGGGCAGGATCTCGAGTTCGTGCAGGACGGCATGCTCGTCGGTGTCGCGGCGGACGAAACTCCGCCGCCTGCCAACCGGGGCCTTTCGGGCCAGCGGGGCCTGCACTATCCCGCCCCGAGGCTGCAGGACCCGTCCATCGTTGCCGGCGGCGCGCTGTGACGAAGCATCAGAACGCCTCCGGTTGCTGCATCGCGGCGGCCGGCGGGTCGGTGGCGCGGCCCCGGCTGCCGCCGACGACGGCGGAAAGCGGGGGCGCCGGCGACGGCGCGATCGCGATATCGATTCCCGGCGGACGATCCTTCGTCGGGACATCCCGCCCGTTGATCGAGGCGGACGGCGAGGGCCCCGTCGCATGGCTTCGCCTGCGCCCCTACCGGATAGAGGCGGAGCCGGTGACGAACGAACGGTTTGCGGCCTTCGCCGATCGGACCGGCTACGAAACCGACGCGGAGCGGCTGGGCTGGTCGTTCGTCTTTTCTCCCGCCTCGCCCCATGAGGAGCATGCCGAAGGCGCCGCCTGGTGGGTGCGCAGGAACGGCGCGTGCTGGCGCGCGCCGAACGGACCGGGCAGTTCGTGGGAAGAGATCGCGAACCATCCCGCGGTGCACATCTCGTTCCACGACGCGACGGCCTTCGCGGCGTGGGCCGGCGGACGCCTGCCCACCGAAGCCGAGTGGGAGCACGCGGCGCGCGGCGGCCTCGAGGATCCGCGTTACCCGTGGGGCGACCGAGAGCCGGACGATACCGGCTTCACGCCCTGCAATATCTTCCAGGGCCGCTTTCCCGATGCTGATACGGGCAAGGACGGCTATTCCGGGACGTCGCCGGTGCGGTCCTTCCCCTCGAACGGCTACGGCCTCCACGACATGGCAGGCAACGTCTGGGAGTGGTGTTCCGACGCATTCCGCGTGCGCTCGCTGCGCAAGGCCGCCAGGCTGCGCAACGGTTCGGCCGCGCGGGACGGGCAAAGGGTGCTGAAGGGCGGCTCCTTCCTGTGCCACCGATCCTATTGCTGGCGCTATCGCATCGCTGCCCGCAACGGCGGCGCCCCCGATTCAGGCGCCGCGCATATCGGCTTCCGGCTGGCCTACGACGCCTGAAGCGTTCTTGCTCGATTGAATTTACGCTAGGCCGGCGGCCAGGTCCGCATGGTCATTTCAACCACTTGCCGCAGGTCTTCCCTGCTGGCGCCGCTGGCCGCCTGGACCGCGATGCCGTTGGCCACGGTCATGACGTATCGTGCGAGATCCTCCGGATCGACGCTGGCCGGCAGGTCGCCCGACGCCTTCCATTCCTGCATGCGGCGGCAGAGCGCGGCTTCGCTTTCGGCCCGCCGCTCGCACAATTCCCGGCGGATCGTCTCGCTGGCCTCGCTGCAGACGAGCGCTCCCTGGACCATCAGGCAACCCTTCGGCCTGTCATCCGCGGCGTCGACCCCGGCGAAACCAAGTAGCAGCAACTCCACCGCACGTCGCGAGGTCGGCTCGTTCAACGTGTCGCAGGCAGTGTCGGACCGGCGCGAGGCATATCGGTCCAGCGCCTTGCGGAACAGTTCCTCCTTGTTGCCGAACACGGCGTAGAGGCTGGGCTTGGCGATGCCCATCGCTTCCGTCAGGTCGGCCAAGGATGTTCCTTCGTAGCCCTGACGCCAGAAAAGCTCCATCGCCCTGTCGAGGGCCACATCGGGATCGAACTCCCGCGGACGGCCGACACCCATCGAATTATTCCTTTCCTGCTCGTCGATCCGACGTCGTCAAAATTTTATACCCATCGGTAAATTAATCCGTTGACACTTCGGTTCCAAGCCCCTAATTCATTTCTTACCGATCGGTAATCAACAATTTTCTTCGGTGCCCGGCCTCGTCTTCCGGGCATGACCGCTGTCGCATGCCGTCAGCCGGCCGACGCTCGTCTTCCCTCCATTATCAGGAAAACGCCATGTCCAGCATCCGCAGAATCGTGAACTGGGTCGTCGGCATTTTCGCCACGCTCGCCACGCTGGCCTTCTTCATCGTCCTCATCGGCATCGGATTCATCGGGCGCAACGCCGGGGCCGATACGCTCCAGGGTGCGCAGCCGGCCTCCGTCGCGCGCGTCGAGCGCCGGCCCGTCGAACTCTGGACGCGCTTTTCGGGAAGGCTCGAAGCCGTCGAGCGCGTGGAGATCCGTTCACGCGTGGCCGGCGCCATCGAGGCTGCCCATTTCCGCGAGGGCAGCCTGATCGAAGAAGGCGCGCCGCTTCTTACGATCGATCCGGCGCCCTACCAGGCCGCCGTCTCGCGCGCGCAATCGGAGCTTGAGGCGGCCAAGGCGCGCCTTGCCTACGCCCGCGGCGAATTGCAGCGCGGCACGCAGCTTCAGGGCAACCGCACGATAGCCGTGTCCGAATACGAGCGGCGCATCCAGGCCAGCCTGGAGGCCGAGGCGCAGCTCGCGGCCGCGGAAGCGATGCTGCGCAGCGCGCGGCTGGACCTTGCCTATACGGACATTCGCGCCCCGGTTTCCGGGCGCATCGGGCGGCTGGAGGTGACGGCCGGCAACCTCGTTTCGGCCGGCGCCGGCTCGCCCGTCCTGGCGCGCATGGTTTCCGTGGATCCGATCTACGCAAGCTTCGACGCCGACGAGGGCACGGTCGACGGCCTTCTCGCCGCGCCCGACGCATTGGATCGCGTCCCCGTGGAAATGGACCTTGCCGACGGCAGCTCGGTGGAGGGGCATATTCAGTTGATCGATCCGAGCGTCGATCCGGAAAACGGCACCGTGGGCATCCGCGTGGCGTTCTCCAATGCGGACGGCGCGTTGCTGCCGGGCCAGTTCGCGCGGATCCGCCTCGGCGAGGCGAATGCGGC
This sequence comes from Aureimonas altamirensis, assembly GCF_023702225.1. GTDB lineage: Bacteria > Pseudomonadota > Alphaproteobacteria > Rhizobiales > Rhizobiaceae > Aureimonas > Aureimonas altamirensis_B. The sequence goes on from NZ_JAMQCO010000001.1 coordinate 349,990, forward strand.
GCCGGCCATACTGGTCGCCGAGCGCGCGGTCGGCACCGACCAGGACCGGCGCTACGTGGTGGTCGTCGGCCAGGACGACACGGTGGAATATCGCAACGTCAAGCTGGGTCGCGCCTCCGGCGACATGCGCGTTGTGGAAAGCGGCCTTGCGGAAGACGAGCGCATCGTCGTCAACGGCCTGCAACGCCTGCGTCCCGGCGCACGCGTCGCGCCGCAGATGGTGTCGATGGAAACGGGCCTCCCCCTGTCGACGCGCACGGCCGAGGCCGGACCGGCAACCGAACGAGAACAGCCATGAACATCTCGCGATTCTTCATCGACAGGCCGGTCTTCGCCGGCGTCCTGTCCTTCATGATCTTCCTTGGTGGCCTTCTGTCCATCTTCGCGCTGCCGATCAGCGAATATCCGGATGTCGTACCGCCATCCATCGTGGTGCGGGCCACCTATCCCGGCGCGAACCCGGCCGTGATCGCCGAGACGGTGGCAACCCCGCTGGAAGAGCAGGTCAACGGCGTGGAAGACATGCTCTACATGTCCAGCCAGACGACGACGGACGGCGTCATGCAGCTGACCGTCACCTTCCGCATCGGCACCGACCCGGACCAGGCCCAGCAGCTCGTGCAGAACCGCGTCGCCCAGGCCGAACCGCGCCTGCCCGAAGAGGTGCGCCGTCTCGGCGTAACCGTGGTCAAATCCTCTCCCGACCTGATGCTCGTCGTGCATCTGACCTCGCCCAACGGGCGCTACGACCTGACCTATCTTCGCAACTACGCCCTCATCAACGTGCGCGACCGGCTGGCGCGCGTGGAGGGCATGGGGCAGGTGCAGCTTTTCGGCTCGGGCGACTATTCCATGCGCATCTGGCTCGACCCGGAAAAGACGGCCGCGCGCGGCCTGTCGGCAAGCGACGTGGTGCAGGCCGTACGCGAGCAGAACATCCAGGCGGCCGCAGGCGTCATCGGCGCGTCGCCCAGCGTGCCGGGAGTCGACTTCCAGCTTTCGGTCAACGCGCAGGGCCGCCTGAAGGATGTCGAGGAATTCTCCGACATCATCGTACGGACGGACCCGGAAACCGGCGCCCTCACCCGCATCCGCGACATAGGCCGCGTGGAGCTTGGCGCCAGCGACTATGCGCTGCGCTCGCTCCTGTCCAACGAGCCGGCCGTCGCCATACCGGTCTTCCAGGCCCCCGGCTCCAACGCCATCGCCATCGCGGACGAGGTCCGCTCCATCATGGCCGAGATCAAGCAGACCATGCCGGAGGGCATCGACTACGAGATCGTCTACGATACGACGCAGTTCGTCCGCGCCTCCATCGAGGCCGTCGTGGACACGCTGCTGGAGGCGGTCCTGCTGGTCGTGCTGGTGGTCATCGTATTCCTGCAGACCTGGCGCGCCTCGATCATACCGCTCCTGGCCGTGCCGGTGTCGATCGTCGGCACCTTCGCGGTCATGTATTTCCTGGGATTCTCGATCAACGCGCTCAGCCTGTTCGGCCTCGTTCTCGCCATCGGCATCGTCGTCGACGACGCCATCGTGGTCGTCGAGAATGTCGAGCGCAACATCGAGAACGGCCTTGCCCCGCGCGAGGCCACCTACAAGGCCATGAGCGAGGTATCGGGCCCGATCATCGCCATCGCGCTGGTGCTGGTGGCCGTCTTCGTGCCGCTGGCCTTCATCTCGGGCCTGACCGGGCAGTTCTACCGTCAGTTCGCGCTGACCCTCGCCATCTCCACCGTCATCTCAGCCTTCAACTCGCTGACCTTGTCGCCGGCGCTGGCGGCGCTGCTGCTGCGCGGGCACGACGCCCCGAAGGACCGCCTCACGCGGTTCCTGGACAGGACGCTCGGCTGGTTCTTCCGCGGTTTCAACCGCTTCTTCGGGGCCAGCTCCAGGCGCTACGGCAACGGGTTGGCCCGGGTCATTTCCCGCAAGGGCATCACCCTCGGGCTTTATGTCCTGCTGGTGGCCATGACGGCGGTGCTCTTCAACTCCGTGCCCGGCGGCTTCGTGCCGGCGCAGGACAAGCAGTATCTCGTCGGATTCGCGCAACTGCCGGACGGCGCCTCGCTCGACCGCACGGAGGCGGTGGTCCGAACCATGGGCGAGATCGCGCTGGAGACGCCGGGCGTCGAAAGCACGATCGCCTTCCCCGGCCTGTCGATCAACGGCTTCACCAACTCGTCCAACGCCGGCGTCGTGTTCCTGGCGCTCGACCCGTTCGAGGATCGCAAGACCGCCGCGCTTTCGGCAGGCGCCATCGCGCAGAGCCTCAACGGGCGCTTCGCCGGGATAGAGGAAGCCTTCACCGCCATCTTCCCGCCGCCGCCGGTGCAGGGGCTGGGAACGATCGGCGGCTTCAAGCTGCAGATCGAGGATCGGGCCGGCAACGGGTTCCAGGCTCTCGACGATACGGTGGAGGCGTTTCTGGAACGCGCCCGGCAGGCGCCCGAACTCGTAGGCCTCTTCACCGGATACGGCATCGACGTGCCGCAGCTTTTCGCCGACGTCGACAGGGCCCGCGCCCGCCAGCTCGATGTCCCCATCACGGAGATATTCAACACGCTGCAGATCTATCTGGGCTCGCTCTACGTCAACGACTTCAACCAGTTCGGCCGCACCTATTCGGTCCGCGTCCAGGCCGATGCGCCCTATCGCGCGCGGGCCGAGGACATCGGCTCGCTGAAGGTGCGGTCCAACGCCGGCGAAATGATCCCCTTGTCGGCCCTGATGGATGTCGATCTCGTCTCCGGGCCGGAGCGCGCCCTGCGCTACAACGGCTTCCTGTCGGCCGACGTCAACGGCAACGCCGCGCCCGGCTACTCGACGGGGCAGGCGCAGGCTGCGGTGGAGCGTGTGGCGGCGGAAACGCTGCCGCCGGGCTTTTCCTTCGAATGGACGGAGCTGACCTACCAGGAGATCATCGCAGGCAATTCGGGCGTGATCATCTTCCCGCTTGCGCTGCTCCTCGTCTTCCTGGTTCTGGCCGCCCAATACGAAAGCCTGACCTTGCCGATAGCGATCCTGCTGATCGTGCCGGCCGGCCTTTTCTCGGCGCTCACCGGCATCTGGCTGACCGGCGGCGACAACAACATCTTCACGCAGATCGGCCTGATCGTGCTTGTCGGACTATCGGCCAAGAACGCCATCCTGATCGTGGAGTTCGCCCGCGAACTGGAGGCGGAGGGCCGCAGCGCCAGAGATGCGGCCATCGAGGCCCCGCGGCTTCGGCTGCGGCCGATCCTGATGACGTCGCTGGCCTTCGTCATGGGCGTTCTGCCGCTCGTCCTGTCGACGGGCGCCGGCGCGGAGATGCGCTCGGCCATGGGCATCGCCGTCTTCGCCGGCATGATCGGCGTAACGCTGATCGGCCTGTTCCTGACGCCGGTCTTCTACGTCTTGGTGCGTCGGCTTGCGCCGACGCGCCGCCAGGCTAAGCCGGCGCAGTCGCCACTGACGGGTGGGTCAGTGCCGTCATGACGCCACGCAGCTCCGCCAGGCCCTTCAGCCGCCCGATGATCGGGTAGCCGGGCTGCCCCTTGCGGCCGAGATCGTCGACGATGTCCTGTCCATGATCCGGCCGCATGGGTATCTGGTGGTCCGCCCGTCCCTCGGCCTTGCGGCGCGCTTCTTCCGCCACGATCGCCGCTATCAGGGCCACCATGTCGGTTCCGCCGCGCAGATGCTCGGCCTCGTGGAAGGACGCGGGCATGCCCGGCGTTTCCAGCGTCACATTGCGCAGATGCAGGAAATGCACGCGGGGGCCGAACTGCCGCATGATCGACGGCAGATCGTTGTCCGGCCGCGCCCCGAGCGAGCCGGAGCAGAGCGTCATGCCGTTTGCGGCGCTGTCGACCGCGTCGAGGATGGCCGCGTAATCCTGGGCCGTGGACATGATGCGCGGCAGGCCCAGCAGCGGGAAGGGCGGATCGTCCGGGTGGCAGCATAGCCGCATGCCCAGTCTTTCGGCCACAGGCGTCACCTCTTCCAGGAAGGCGATGAAATTCGCCCGCAAGGCATTCGCGTCGATGGAATCGTATTCGGCGAGGTGTCGGCCGACCTCCTGCGTCGTCATGCTTTCGGTCGAACCGGGAAGACCGGCCGTCACGTTGGCCGCCAGTTGCCACTTGCGCTCGTCGCTCATGTCGGCGAAGCGCGCGCCCGCCGCCTCGGCGACTTCCGGCCCGAAGCTTTCGGCCGCGCCGGCCCGCTGCAGGATGTGGATATCGAACGCAGCGAAATCGATATGGTCGAAGCGCATGGTGGTGCCGCCATGCGGCACGCGGAAGGCGAGATCCGTGCGGGTCCAGTCCAGCACAGGCATGAAGTTGTAGCAGATCGTCTGCAGCCCGGCGGCCGCAAGGTTTTCGAGGCTGACCTTGTAATTCGCGACATGGGCGCGCCAATCGCCCTTCTGCTTCTTGATGGCCTCCGACACCGGCAGGCTCTCCACGACCTCCCAGGAGAGGCCGGAAGCGCTGCCGTCCTTCATCCGGGCGATCTCGCCCTGCCGCCTGCCGATTTCCTCACCTGTCCAGACCGCACCGGTCGCGACGTGGTGCAGGGCGCTGACGACCCCTTCGACCCCGGCCTGCCGCATGTCGTCGACCGACGTCACGTCGTGCGGGCCGAACCACCGCCAAGTCTGCCTCATCAGGCACCCTCCCCTTGAATTGACCGACCACAGATACGCATCGGATGACGAATCCATAACTGAAGGTTGACTAGTATGGAAGTATGGCGAATATGGCGTCGAGGATGAGGAGACGTCTTTTGGGAGCTGGATCCGAGCGACCTGCGGTCGGGCTCGATGCCGACAGCGCGATTGCGCCGCAGCTCTACGAGAGTCTGCGGGGGCGTATCGTGCGTGCCGAGTTGCGCCCCGGCGAAATCATCTCCGAAACCGAGATCGCGAAGGCCTACTCCGTATCGCGCCAACCGGTGCGCGAGGCGTTCATCAAGCTGGGAGAGGCCGGTCTGGTGCGTGTACGCCCGCAGCGCGGCACGATGGTCAGCCCCATTTCGTCGGAATCGGTGATGGAGGCGCGTTTCGTCCGCGAGGCCATCGAGGCCGACGTGGTGCGGGCGGCGGCCGGATGCGCCGATGCCGCGGCGGCCCGCCGCCTGCTCGACCAGGTCGAAGCGCAGAAGCGTGTGGCGGAAGACGACGTCGCCGCCTTCATGAAGCTGGACGAACTGTTCCATCGCACCCTGGCCGAAATCGCCGGTGTGTCCTTCGCCTGGCGGGTCGTCGAGGACGTCAAGGCGCAGATGGACCGCATCCGCTATCTCAGCGTCGAGGAGATGCATGTGCGCCGGCTGATCGCCCAGCATGAAACGATTGCGCGGGCCATCGAGTCCGCCGACGCCGACGCCGCGGAAGAGGCCATGCGCGCGCACCTGCGCGAAATCCTCCGCACGCTGCCGGACATTGCCGCCGCCCATCCCGACCTGTTCGGGAAAGGCGGTCGAACCATTCAGGAACCTTCAGGGAGGATTTGATGACGATGCAATTCAGAACGGGCGCCGCGGCGCTTCTGGTGGCGCTGGCGACGGGCACCGGCGCACTGGCGCAGGAAGTGACGCTCAAGCTCGGCCATCTGGCCAACGAACAGAACTCCTGGCACAAGGCAGCGCTCCGCTTCGGCGAGGAGGTCGCGGCGCGGACCGAAGGTCGCATCGCGGTCGAAGTGTATCCGAACGATTCGCTCGGCCGCGAGATCGACCTGATAAACGGCATGCAGCTTGGCACGGTGGAGATGACCATCACCGGCGAAAGCCTGCAGAACTGGGCGCCGATGGCCGCCCTGCTGGCGCTCCCCTATGCCTACCAGACGCTCGAAGAGATGGATGCGGTCGCTTCCGGCGAGATCGGCGACCAGATCGAGGCGCAGATCGTCGAGCGCGCGCAGGTACGCCCCCTCGCCTATTTCGCGCGCGGCCCGCGCAACCTGACGGCCAACCGCGCCATCACCACGCCGGATGAGTTGCAGCGCATGCGCATGCGCGTGCCGAACGTGCCGCTATTCGTCGATACGTGGACGGCGCTCGGCGCGCTGCCGACGCCGATGGCTTTCTCGGAGGTCTTCACCTCGCTCCAGAACGGCACGATCGCCGGACAGGAAAACCCGCTCGCCCTGATCCAGAGCGCCTCGTTCAACGAGGTGCAGAGCCATGTGAACATGACCGAGCATGTTCGCTCGTGGATCTATCTTGCCATTGCCGAGCAGGTCTGGACCCAGCTCGACGAGGCCGACCAGGCCCACCTGACCGAGGCTGCCCGGATCGCGCAGGAGTTCGAGCGCCAGCAGTTCCTGGCCGACGAGGACGCCATCCGCGCCGATCTGGAGGCCAAGGGCATGACCTTCGTGGAAGTGGACCAGGCGGCCTTTGCGGAAAAGGCGCGCCAGCCCGTCATCGACTCGGTCGATGCGGAGATCCGCCCGACGGTCGAAGAGCTGTTCGCCCGCTGATCTGAAGCGCGTGACGGCCGGCCGAAATCGCCGGCCGTCGCGCGGAACGCATGGGGGATCGTCATGCATGTCCTGAGCCTGTTTTCGCGCGTGCTGGTCACCGCCAGCCGCAGTGTCGTCGGCCTCGCATTCTTCGCGCTGATCGCGGTGGTGACGCTGCAGATCGCCACGCGAACCTTTGGCCTGCCTTCGCCGGTCTGGACGGAAGAGCTGTCGCGCATCCTCCTGCTCTACATGGTCGCCTTCGGCATCGGCCTGTCGCTTATGACGGGCGAATTCGTGGCGGTCGACCTTCTGCAGGAAGCCGTTCCGGAACGCGTTTCCTGGTGGATGCGCCTCGTGGCGCTGGCCTCTACGGCGCTGCTGGCCGGGGTAATGATCTGGCCGGCCTGGCGCTTCGTTCAGATCGGCGCGTTTCAGCGCTCTCCGGCCCTCCGCGTGACCATGGATCTCGTCCACGCCAGCGTCTTCCTGCTGGCCGTCCTCCTGTTCCTGTTTTCCGCCCTGCGCGTGGCCGGCATGCTCGCCGGCACGGATGACGGGCGCCCGCAACGCCCCGAGGAAGCCTGATTCATGGAACTTGCGCTGCTTCTCGCCACCTTCGTGGTGACGCTCGCCCTCGGCGTGCCCGTCGCAATCTGCCTGGCCCTGTCGTCGCTGGCCTACATGCTGGTTGCCGGCCTGCCCATCGTCATCCTGCCGCAACGCATGTATGCGGGCATGGACGTCTTCGTGCTGCTCTGCATTCCCGGCTTCATCCTGGCGGGCAATCTGATGAACTACGGCGGCGTGACGGAGCGCATCATCCGCCTCGCCAACGCACTCGTGGGGTGGATGCGCGGCGGCCTCGCCATGGCCAACGTGGCGGATTCCATGATGTTCGGCGGCGTGTCCGGTACGGCCGTCGCCGATGTCGCGGCGACCGGTTCGGTCATGATTCCCGGAATGAAGAAGTCGGGCTACCCGGCAGACTTCTCCGCCGCCATCACCGCGGCCTCCTCGACCGTGGGCCCGATGCTGCCGCCCAGCGTCCCGATGATCATCGTCGGCGCCTTGTCCGGAATCTCGGTGGGCCAGCTCTTCCTGGCAGGCGCCGTGCCGGGCATCCTGATGGGCCTCGGCATGGGCATCACCTGCTATGTCATCTCGGTGCGCCGCAACTATCCGCGCATGCCGTGGCGCGGATGGAACGAGCTTGCGTCCGCCGCCCTGTCGGCGTCCTGGGCGCTCGCCATGATCGCGCTGATCATCGGCGGCCTCATCACAGGCATGGCGACGCCCACGGAAACGGCCGTGGTCGCCTGCATCTATGCCTTCCTCGTCGGCACGCTCGTCTACCGCGAACTGCCCCTGTCGAAGGTGCCGCGCATCATCATCGACAGCGCGGTCTCGTCGGCGGGCATCCTCGCGCTCGTCGGCTTCGCCAACGTCTTCGGCTCGATCCTCGCATCCGAGCGCATTCCGCAGGCGCTGGCGCAAAGCGTCCTGTCGATCACGGACAACCCGATCCTCGTCATCCTCCTGATCAACATTCTGCTGTTGATCGTCGGCATGTTCATGGAAACGATCGCGGCGCTGATCATCCTGTTCGTCCCGTTGCTCACGCTGGCGACGAGCGTCGGCATAGACCCCGTGCATTTCGCCACCTTCGCGGTGCTCAACCTCATGATAGGCCTGACGACGCCGCCGGTGGGCGTATGCCTGTTCGTGGCCTGCAATATCGCCCGCATACCGCTGCTGCCGGTCATCAAGGCGGTGCTTCCGTTCCTGGTGTCCAACATCATCGTGCTGCTGATGGTGTCCTACTACGCACCCTTCGCGACCTGGCTGCCGAACACCGTCATGGGCAACTGAGCCGGCGCCCGCACGGGCGCTCGGTTTGCGGCGTTTCAGGGGGTCGGCGGCCTATAAGCGGTAGGCCGCCCTGGCAAGCGGCCCCGACAGATCGACCGCCACGGCCGCCGCCTCGTCTTCGTCCAGTCGCCCGTCCGCAACCAGGCGCGCCAGGAAGGCGCAGTCCACTCGCCGCGCCATATCGTGCCGCGCGGGAATGGACAGGAAGGCGCGCGTATCGTCGTTGAAGCCGACCGTATTGTAGAAGCCCGCCGTCTCTGTGGTCATCTCGCGAAACCGGCGCATCCCCTCCGGACTGTCGTGGAACCACCATGCCGGGCCGAGCCGCAGGGCAGGATAATGCCCCGCAAGCGGCGCCAATTCGCGCGCATAGGCCGTTTCGTCCAGCGTAAACAGGATGATCGTCAGCGCGGGCTCGTTGCCGAGCGCCGAAAGAAGCGGCCGCAAGGCATGAACATAGTCGGTGCGGGTGGGAATATCGGCGCCCTTGTCGAACCCGAAGGCGTCGAAGACGGGCTGGTTGTGATTGCGCAGCGAGCCGGGATGGATCTGCATCACCAGCCCGTCATCGAGGCTCATGCGCGCCATCTCCGTCAGCATCTGGGCCCGGAACAGAGCGCGTTCCGCGGCGTCGGCAGTGCCGGACAGTATCCGTGCGAACAGGGCTTCCGCCTCCCCGCGCGCAAGGTCTGCCGTGTCGGCGGTCGGATGTCCATGATCGGTGGCCGTTGCCCCGTGCTGCATGAAATAGGCGCGCCGCACCCGATGCGCATCCAGGTAGCCGGCAAAGGTTCCTGCGGCGCCCGATGCCTCCATGAAGCGGTGCAGCGCCGGGCCGAAGCCCGGCCGGTCCGGGTCCACAACCGCGTCCGGCCGATAGGTCGGGACGACGCGCCCGCTCCACCCTGACTGCCGGATCGCATCATGGTGGCGCAACGGATCGTCCGCCGGATCCGTCGTCGCGATCACCTCGATCCCGAACCGCTCGAACAAGGCGCGCGGCCGCATGGCGTCCGTGGCAAGTGCGTCGGAAACCCTGTCGAACAGCCGATCGGCATTGGCGGTCGACAGGCGTTCCGTAATGCCGAAGACGGTTTCCAGGGAATGCTCGAACCACAGCCGCGAGGGCGTGCCGCGGAACAGATGATAATGCGCCGCGAACAGCCGCCAGATGGCGCGCGGATCGGTCTCGACCGGCCCTCCGTCGACGCGTGGAACGCCGAGGGCTTCCAGGGCGATGCCCTGGGAATACAGCATGCGGAAGATATAATGATCGGGGATCACGAACAGGGCCGCCGGATCGGGAAAGGGAGCATTCTCGGCAAACCATGCGGGCTCGGTATGGCCGTGCGGCGATACGATGGGCCGATGCTCGACCGCGGCGAACAGGCGCCGTGCGATGGCGCGCGCCTCCGGCTCGATCGGCAGCAGCCGATCCGGGTGAAGTCCCATTTTGTCTTTCCTCCCTATGCTTTTTCTACCGGCGCGCCGCCCTGCGCCGACGACGCCAGCAGCATGTCGATCAAACGGTGGACCAGGAGCGCATCCCGGCCGCTGACGCGCGGCGGTCGCCCCGTCTCCACCGCCGTCAGGAAATCATCCAGGACGGCACGGTGGTTTGCATGCGAGAAGGCCATCGGGTCCGCTCCGGCCCCGCCATCGGCGCCTTCATCGACAAGGTCCATCGTCGGACCGTCCATGACGGCGATCCGCGCGCTGTCGGCGCCCAGCCGGATGGAGCCTCTCGTTGCCAGGATCTCGATCTCGTCGCCGAAGCCGGGATAGGCGGCGGTCGTGGCGGATATCGATCCGAGGGCCCCGTTGTCGAACCGCAGCGCGGCATGGACCAGATCCTCCGTCTCCATCCGGTGCGACCGGCTGGTGGTCGCGAAGGCGACGACGCGGGCAGGCATGCCGGCCAGCGCGATCAACTGGTCGAGCGTATGGATGGCCTGCGTCAGAAGCACGCCGCCGCCATCGCGGGCCAGCGTGCCGCGCCCCGGCTCGTCGTAATAGGCCTGCGGCCGCCAGTTGGCGACGCGAGCGGACGCACTCACGATTTCGCCGAGCGCCCCGCTGGCCGAAAGGCGCTGGGCCTCGATCAGCGATGCGCGGTGCCGGCGCTGCAGCACGACGGCCAGCGTCACCGAAGCGGCCTCTGCCACGGCCACCAGCTCCTCGGCACGAGGCAGGCTCGTCTCCAGTGGTTTTTCCAGAAGGATGTGCTTGCCGGCCCCTGCCGCGCGGCGGACGAGGTCGAGGTGGGTGGATGGTGGGGTCAGCAGCAGAACGGCGTCGATATCCGGCGCGTGAAGAACGTCGTCGAGATGGTGCGCCACGGGGAAGCCGTACCGGGCTGCAAAGGCTGCCCGACGCCCGGCCGACGGCGAGTATACCCCGCGTATCGAGACACGATCGGCCAGATCCGACAGGCTGGCTGCATGAGGGGCCGATGCCATGCCGAGGCCGACGACCCCCAATCGCAACCTCGACATCGCACCCTCTCCCTGTACCCGGTTTGATCGGTACACACTCAGCATATGAATTTACAACTTGTATGTTGACATGCGTAAACTCATTCAACAACATCCCAAAATCAAACAAGAAGCCGCCAGTTCCGCCAAGGACAGAATGCGGCGTCCATCAAAGTCATATGATCTCTTTTGAGATGGGAGGAAACGGCATGTCTTATTCGGGCGTCGCGGCGCGACTTGCGCTCGCATCCTGGCTGATGATCGGCGCGGCGAGCGCACAGACGGTCCTGAAATCGTCGGATACCCACCCGGACGGCTATCCGACGGTCGAGGGTGTCAAATATTTCGGCGAGCTGCTCAATGAGCGCACCGGCGGGCGCTATGCCGTCGAGGTCTACCACTCCGCCCAGCTCGGCGAAGAGAAGGATACGATCGAGCAGGTCCGTTCGGGCGTCATCGAGTTGAACCGCGTGTCGATGGCGCCGTTCAATGGCACCGTGCGCGAGACCATCGTGCCGGCCCTGCCCTATATATTCCGGTCGGAAGACCACATGCACAAGGTGATGGACGGTCCCGTAGGCGACCAGATCAAGGCGGCTTTCGAGCCGGCCGGGCTGGTCGTCCTGGCCTTCTATGATGCGGGCGCGCGCTCGTTCTACAATTCCAGGAAGCCGATCACCACCGTCGCCGACCTCGCCGGCATGAAGTTCCGCGTCATCCAGTCCGACATCTTCGTCGACATGGCCTCGGCGCTCGGCGCGAATGCGACGCCGATGCCCTACGGCGAGGTCTACTCGTCCATCGAAACCGGCGTGATCGACGGCGCGGAAAACAACTTCCCGAGCTTCGACACGGCGCGGCATGTCGAAGTCGCCAAATATTTCTCGATGGACGAGCACACCATCCTTCCGGAGGTCTTCGTGATGAACAAGGCGTCCTTCGATGCCCTGGCACCGGAGGATCAGGAGATATTCCGCCAGGCCGCCGCCGACAGCGTGGCGCGCCAGCGCGAATTGTGGGCCGCCAAGAACGCAGAATCGCGCGCCGCAGTGGAAGCGGCCGGCGCCGAGATCAACGAGGTCGACAAACAGCCCTTCATCGACGCGATGAAGCCCGTCTACGACAAGCATGTCACCGACCCGGTGCTGAAGAAGATGGTGGAAGACGTCCAGGCGACGCAGTGACGCGAAGCGATCCGCATGGGCGGCGGCTCCGGCGGCCGCCCTTTCACGGCCAGACAACCGAACGGACGTCATCATGCGCAGCCTGCCCCAACCTCAAGTGCCGGTCCTGACGCGGCTCAACACCCTTGCTCTCTATATCGCCGGCATCGGCCTGGTGGCCATGACGTCCATCGTCGGTTGGCAGGTCTTCTGCCGCTACGTCCTCAACGACTCTCCCAGTTGGACCGAACCGGGCGCCGTGATGCTGATGAGCTGGTTCATCATGCTCGGCGCGGCCGTCGGCGTGCGCGAAAACAACCATCTCGGCTTCGACGTCCTGCTCTACGTCGTGCCGCCCGCCGGCAAGGCGTGGCTGCGGATGATTTCCGATATCGCCATTCTGCTCTTCGGCGCCGGCATGGTCTGGTACGGCGGCAAGCTCGTCGGCCTGACCTGGGCGACGACGCTTCCCTCGCTCGGTATTTCCGGAGGCTGGGACTACATCCCGCTGGTCGGCGGCGGCGCCCTCGTCGTGCTGTTCGCGCTGGAGCGCATCGTGCTGCGCCTGCGTGGCGCACCTGTCGACGAAGTCCTGGACAAGACCGCTCCGGCCGAGATCGCGGTCGAACTCGAAAACATCGAGGACGTGCGACGCGACGCGGCCGCAATCGACAGGACGCGCTGACCATGGAGCTCTGGATTCTCTTCGGCGTCTTCGTCGTGCTGATGCTCATCGGTACGCCTATCGCCTTCTGCCTCGGCGTGGCCAGCCTTGCCACGGTCGCCTATCTCGGCCTGCCGCCGCTGGTGGTGTTCCAGCGGTTGAATTCCGGCATGAGCGTCTTTTCCATGCTGGCCATCCCCTTCTTCATCTATGCCGGTGACCTGATGGTGCGCGGTGGCATCGCCGGCCGGATCGTCGCCTTCGCTGCCGCGCTCGTCGGCCATCTGCGCGGCGGCCTCGGCCAGGTGAACATCCTGACATCGACGCTGTTCGGAGGCATTTCCGGTTCCGCCGTGGCGGAAGCCGCGGCGGTGGGCGGCATCATGATCCCGCAGATGAAGGCGCGTGGCTACGGTGCGGACTACGCGGTCAACATAACCTCGATGGCGGCGCTGATCGCCCTTCTGCTGCCGCCCTCGCACAACATGATCATCTACTCCATCTCGGCCGGCGGCCGCATATCCATCGCGGACCTCTTCACGGCCGGCATCGTCCCCGGCCTGCTGCTGGCCGCATCGCTGATGGTCACGGCGTATATCGTCGCCCGTCACAGAGGCTACCCGACCGACAGGTTCCAGGGCTTCGTCGCAGCCGCACACCTGCTGGCCCTCGCCATGCCCGGCCTGCTCCTGATCGGCATCATCTTCGGCGGCGTGCGGCTCGGCATCTTCACCGCCACGGAAAGCTCGTGCATCGCCGTCATCTATGCGCTGCTCGTAACCGTCTTCGTCTATCGCCAGCTCACCTGGGCCGATTTCGTCCATGCCACCATGGGCGCCGTCCGCACCACGGCCATGGTGCTGCTGATCATCGGATGCGCCGCGGCCTTTTCGTGGCTGATGGCATTCCTGCGCGTTCCGGCAGAACTGGTGGCGTGGATGCAGTCGCTGTCGGACAACCCCATCGTCATCCTGCTTCTGCTCAACGTCCTGATGCTGCTTCTGGGCACCTTCATGGACATGGGCCCGACGATCATCATCACAACGCCCATATTCCTGCCGATCGCCGTTGCCTATGGCGTCGACCCGGTGCATTTCGGGGTCATCATGATCCTCAACTACGGCATCGGCCTCAATACGCCGCCCGTGGGCGGGGTCCAGTTCGTCGCCTGTGCGGTGGGGAAGATATCGGTTTGGGAAGCCATGCGCTCGATCTGGCCCTTCTACGGGGCCGGCATCGTCGTGCTCTTGCTCGTCACCTATATCCCGGCACTTTCCCTGTGGCTTCCGGCGGCATTTCGGTAGAAGGGATGCGGCATGGCCGGCGGGATCGCGGAAACAGGCCCGGAGCGCGCAGCGCGACCATCGGACACCGGGCGCAAGCCACGGCTGTCGGAAACCGTGGCGCGCACATTGCGCGGCCAGATCATGGCGGGCGAGTTCGAGGCGGGCGCGCGGCTGCCCAGCGAAAGCCGCCTGACGGAACTGTTCGGCGTCAGCCGCACCGTGATCCGCGAAGCGGTAGCGGCGCTTGCGGCGGACGGCCTGCTGGAGCCACGCCACGGTGCCGGCGTGTTCGTCCTGGCCCATCGCAGCCGGATCATCGGCCCCATCTCGTCGGACGTCGGAAACCGGATCAGCCAGGCGATCAACGTGCTGGAAGTCCGCATGGGCATCGAGATCGAAAGCGCCGGCCTGGCGGCAGAGCGGCGCAACACCTCTCAGGAAGCGCGCATCCACGAAGCCTTCTTCGATTTCGAGGATGCGCTGCGACAGGGGGCGGACACGGGCAAGGCGGACTTCGCCTTCCATCGCGAGATCGCCTCCGCCACCAACAACCCCTTCTATGTCGAGGTGCTGGACGCCCTCGGCGACAGGACGATCCCCTGCGATCGCAGCTCGCCCTTCTACTCGCCGGAACTGCTGTCCGCCGATTACCTTGCCGGCCTCCAGCGAGAGCATCTGGCGATCCTGCAGGCGATCTCGGCGAAGGATCCGGGCGCAGCCAGGCGCGCCATGCGCGCTCATCTCGGCGCCGCCCAGAACCGCTACCGGCAACGCCTTGCCGGTCAGCAGGCCGATTACCTCACCACGCTGCCGGACAAGCCCGGCGGCACCTGAAACCCAACCTCGGAAGCGCCATGACACTCGACTTCACCAGCCGCAACGCCATCGACCCGGCGGCGGCCGCCGCGATGGACACCGACCGCCTGCGGGAGAATTTCCATCTCGGCAGCCTTTTCAAGGCCGGGACGGTCTCCCTCGTCTACACGCATTACGATCGCATGGTCGTGGGCGGCGTGGTGCCGGTCGGCGCGGTGCTCGAGCTACCCCCTGTCAAACCGATGGGCACGGCAAGCTTCCTCGAGCGGCGCGAACTGGTGGTCGTCAATATCGGCGGCACCGGCGCCGTCGACGTGTCGGGCGTGTCCTATCCGTTGGGCACGCGGGACATGCTCTATGTCGGCCTCGGTGAAACGGTGACGTTCTCATCCGACGATCCCGGCAGGCCGGCGAAGTTCTATATTCTGTCCGCCCCCGCCCATCGCAAGTGCCCCACCGTGCGCATCGGCATCGACCAGGCGAAACGGCTCGACCTCGGCAGCGCCGAAACCTCCAACGAGCGCTCGATCTTCCAGTTCACCACGACCATCGAGACGTGCCAGCTGGTGGCCGGCATGACGCAATTGGCGAAGGGCTCGGTCTGGAACACCATGCCGGCGCATGTCCACGATCGGCGGATGGAGGCCTATCTGTATTTCGACCTGCCGGAAGACGCGCGCATCTTCCACTTCATGGGCGAGCCGTCGCAGACGCGGCATCTGGTGATGGCCAAAGAAGAGGCCGTCATCTCGCCGCCATGGTCGATCCATTCGGGGTGCGGAACGGCCAGCTACGCCTTCATCTGGGCGATGGCCGGCGACAATATCGACTATACCGATGTCGACAAGGTGAACCTCGGAGACATGCGTTGAGCGCGCCGGGGGCCTTCAGCCTGGCCGGCCGGCGAATTGCCGTCACGGGCGCCAATACCGGCATCGGACAGGGCATCGCGGTTGCCGTCGCACGGGCCGGCGGATCGGTGGTCGGCATCGGACGCTCGTCCATGGACGAGACCGCGCGCCTCGTCGAGGCGGAAGGCGTATCCTTTGCGGCCCGTATGGCCGACCTGTCAGTCCCGTCCGCCGGCGTCGCCTGCATCGAGGCCCTCGTGCGGGACGGGCCTCTGGACGGCCTCGTCAACAATGCCGGCATCATCCGTCGCGCCGACGCGGCAGACCTTTCGGAAGCGGACTGGGACGACGTGGTCGACGTCAACCTGAAATCGGTCTTCCTTCTGTCGCAGGCCTACGGGCGCGTGCTGCTGTCACGCGGGACGCAGGGCCGCATCGTCAACATCGCCTCGCTCCTCTCGTTCCAGGGCGGTATCCGGGTTGCCTCCTACACCGCCTCGAAGCATGGCGTCCTCGGGCTGACGCGCCTGCTCGCCAACGAGTGGGCATCGCGCGGCATCAACGTGAACGCCGTCGCCCCCGGCTATATCGAGACGAACAACACCGAGGCGCTCCGACACGACCCAGCCCGCAGCAAGGCCATACTGGAGCGGATACCGGCCGGCCGCTGGGGCCGGCCCGGCGATATCGGCGATGCCGTCGTGTTCCTGCTGGCGCCCGCCTCGTCCTACATTCACGGGGCCGTCCTGCCGGTAGACGGCGGCTGGCTTGCGAGGTGACGCCATGAACCGAAACGCATTCGTATCACTTGCCGATGGCGGAGCATGGCAGGCGACGCCGGACGGCAACCGCCGCCGGATCCGCTGCCATACGCCCGAGCTGATGATGGTGGAGTTCGCCTTCGAGAAGGGCGGCGAGGGCTGGGTGCACGCGCATCCTCACGTCCAGTCCAGCTTCGTCGCGGAGGGCGTCTTCGACGTGACCATCGACGGGCGTACCGAAAGGCTGCAGGCCGGCGACGGCTTCATCGTGCCCTCCGGTGTGCCGCATGGCGTGAAGGCCCTGGAGAAAGGCCGCCTCATCGACAATTTCACGCCGATGCGGGAAGATTTTCTCTGAGGCGTTTCCGGCCGCGGATTCAGTCGTCCAGCCGAAAGACGAGGTCGGCGATTGCATCCGGCGTTCCGGGCGTGAACGAAGCCTCCCGCGTGGGCAGCAGGACAGAACTTTCGACGCCGAGATCGTCGAGTTGGAAGGGCGTTCCGTAGCCATGTTCCAGATGGCCTCGCCCGATGGTACCGATGACACGATGGCCGGGCAGTTCTTTCAGCGTATCGGCGATGGCGCAGGCGAAGGCGCGGTCCCACGTCTGCTGCGCACGCACGAAACGGTCGAACTCCGGAGCGTCCGGGGAAGCGAACCGCCCGGGCAGCGGAGCGCGGCGGGTGATGGCATGGAGATATCTGCGATAACTGTCGCTGGCCGGCCGGGCCGGGGTGATCCCTTCCCGCTCGGTCTCTTCGATCGCATCCCAGCCAAGCCGGCCAACCTTGCTGACAAGCGGCCGCTCGCAGTTCAACGCGCGCATCGGCACACGCATCTCCCGGCAGAAGTGGAACAGCGGCCAGTAGAGTTCGGCCGGGAAACCCCAGACCCGGCTCCAGCCGACCTGATCCAGAAACGCTTCGGCCGAGAGCCCGCCGTCCACCCATAGGTCGAGCACCGGTTGCACCCGGCGCGGAAACATCTCGAACCCCATCGCGACAGGGTCGCCCAGTGCCATGAGCCCGGCAGAAACATGAAGCTGCCAGCGGTGGCCGGCTGCATCGTCATGCGTTTCGCCCAGAAGCATGACCGGCTTGCGCGCCGCAGCGCGAAGGGCGGCCGCATGTGGCACGACGCGTATCGACACGGCGTCCACCCAGCTTGCGGCCGGATGCGGAAGTGCGCCTGCGTTCAACTGGCGTGCTTCCGTTCGGCCAGCATGGCCAGTGTCGCATCCGCTCCACGAATGTAGAGACCGATCGGCAGATCTTCGGCATCCAGCGCGACGAGACGCGCCGTATCCGCTTGCCAACGCCACCGCGCGACGGAACCGCCGCGCAGATGAAGGTGGAACGAGTCGGTCATGACGTTGGCGAAGCCCATCCCGCTGCTGACCTTTTCGATCGGTCCGCGCCAGCTCTGCGTGAACCCCGCGCGCTCCAGCAGCAGTTCCACCGTGTCGCCCGACCGGCGCAAGGCATCCAGCAGCAGGAAGCCGGGATCGTCGTCGGCAAGGTCGCGTCTGTCGGGGCGCGGAACGGCGGCGGCGGCGCCCGCCTCCTCTGCCGGAATACCGCCGAAAGCCTGGTCGAACTCTTGCCGGCCGTCCAGAACCACGATGCTCAGGATCGGCTCTCCCCGCTCGTCTCCGAACTCCAGACGCGGCATGGCCTTGTCCCCCATCGCGGCCGTGAAATCGGCCGTGATGGATGCCACCTCGACAAGATCGAGCTCTCCCGCGTGGGCGTCTCCCTCGAGGCGGGCGCGACCATCGGCGATGACGACCGCTTCGACGCGGCCGATCCGCTCGTGCGTCACGCCCTTGTGCTTGCCGATCGCCATGATGCGGCCGAGCCCGGTCAGCAGTGGCAGGACGTCATCCGGCGCGGCGTTCAGGCGACGGCGATCGGTTGGGCGGGAGGTTTCCATGAAGCTTCTTTCGTGGGTCATGCCGAGAGGGACATCGCCGGGGCGGCGCGCTGATCGAGGTCGATGTGGCGCAGCGGCGCAAAGCCGGGCGGCTCGCGGTGGGCGATCATGATGAATGTCGTGTCGGGCAGCTCCTGGCGCAGGCGCTGCAGCAGCTTGCGCTCCCCTGCGGCATCCAGGGCGCTGGTTGCTTCGTCCAGTATGGCGAAGCGCGGCCGGTGAAGCAGCAGGCGGGCCATGGCGAGGCGTTGCGTTTCCCCGCCGGACAGCGCGTCCACCTGCCTGGCCTCGGCCCCGGCCAGCTCGTCCATGCCGACAAGGCCGAGCGCCCGGACGATCGCCCCCTGTCCGAAACGGCCCGGCGGGCTTGGATAGGCCGCCGCCTCGATCAGCGAACCCGAGGGCAGGTAGGACCGCTGCGGCAGCACCATGACGGAATCGGCGGGCAGCGCGACCCGGCCGTCTCCATAGGGCCAGAAGCCGGAGATGGCCTTGAGCAGCGTGGTCTTGCCTAGGCCTGAGCGGCCGCGAATCCACGCATGTTCCCCGTGACGGAAAGACAGCGCCGGCACGCTCAGCAGCAACGCGCCGGTCGGGCTGCGCACCTCCAGTTCGGTGAGTTCCAGCCGGTCTGCCGCGTCGGCCATTTGGATGGGGCGCGGCCTGTCGTGATGGTCGCCTGCGGCCTGCAGGAAGGTGTCGAGGCGCGTTGCCGTGGCGGCGAGTTCCGCCAGGTCACGGTAGGAGAAGATGAACCAGGACAGGGTGGTGACGACATTGGAGAAGGCCATGCCGATCTGCATCAACCCGCCGAAATCGACATGGCCCGCCAGATAGCCCGGCATCGCCACGAAAAGCGGTATGCGCAGCACGCTGTGCTGGAACGGATAGGTGAAGGATTGCAGGATCATTTCCCGGTTGACGAGATGTCTCCAGTTCCGGGCGACGTCTTCGAAACGCGCGTCGAAGCGCCGGCGCTCGGCGGACTCGCCGTTGGACAGGGCAACCGAGTCGAAATGGCCGCGCCACCGCGCCAGGGCAAAGCGGAAACTTGCCTCGCGGTGCTGCTGTTCTGCGAGCACCGGCTTCAGCCGCCGCCCCAGCATATGGGTCGCCACGCTGCTGATCGCGGCATAGAGGAAGGCCGCCCAGACCATGTAGTGCGGTATTTCCACGGCCAGCCCGAGAGGCGCCAGCGACAGCGCGAAATCGGAAAGCGCCCAGAGCACCGCCACATACGAGAACAGGCCGACGACAGCCTGGATGACGTCGAGCAGTTCGCCCAGCAGACCCGCGACGAAAAGCCGGCAATCGTCGGCGATGCGCTGGTCCGGATTGTCGATCGCAGAGCCTTGCCTGTGCGCCAGATGCCAGTATGCCTTTTCCTGCGTCCACGCATCGAGCGCATGGGCGGTGAGGACCCTACGCCAGCGAAACTCCAGATGTTTTCGCATGTACTCCGAAATGACGTGACGGGCGGAATTGAGCCCGACGATCGCCGCGAAGATACCGATCTGCCGCAGGATTTCCGGTCCGTCGACCGACTGGACGGCCGAGTAGAACTCGCCCGTCCACTGGACAAGCCGGACGGTGGCGTAGACTGCGCCGAGTTTCAGGCCCACAACGGCGACGAAGATGGCTAACCCGATCCGTCCGGTCGGCGTCGAAACGCAGATGCGGATGAGCCGCGCGAACTGCCGGATCAGGTCCGCCATCGGATCAGAACCTCACCGTGGCGCCGACCTTGAACACACGGCCTGGACCTGTCTGCAGCTCGAGCGGGTTCACGTTGGCGACGGCGGCGGATGCCGGCGTAACATTGTAGTTCTGAAGCGTGTTGGGGAAGTAGCGCTTGTCGAGGATGTTCTCGACGCCGAACGTCAACTCGAAATTCTCGCGCGGTGTCCATTTTGCATAGGCATCGAACAAGGCGTAGCTGGACGGCAGGAAGATCGCCTCGTCGCTGGCGCTCGTCTTGCCTGCGGCGAAGGTGCCGAACAGCTCCAACTGAAGGTCGTATTGCGGAATCTGCTGCGTGACGCCGACGATGGCGGTGATCGGCACGGCGCCGTCGAAGAAGGTCTTGCCCGCGGCCGCTGCGACACGCTGGTTGCCGCGGCTCCAGCTCAGGCTGCCCTGCAGCCTCGTATAGTCGGCAACTTCGACTTCGCCGGCCAGCTCGACGCCATACAGATTCACGTCTTCGACATTGTCGAACGTATAGGCGGTCACGACGGTGCCGCTCGGGTCCGTTATCGTGGTCGGCTGGAAGCTGCGGATGAAGTTCTTGTACTGCGAGTAGAAGACGCCCGCGCTGAAATAGGCACGGCCGAACTGTCCCCTGACACCGGCTTCGTACGCATCGACGGATTCGGCCTTCAGGGACGGGTTGGGAATGATGGCGGTTCCCGAGAAGGGATCCGTGCTCGACTGGAACAATTGCTGCGAGGTCGGCATCTTGAACCCCTGCCCGAACGAGGCATAGGCGGAATAGGTGTCGTCGAAGCGGTAGATGGCGCCGATCGAGGCCAGCAGCTCCGTATTGGACTGTTTCTCTGGCTCGAAGCCCGGCAAGCCGGGATAGGTTTCATCACCGGTCGGGTCGATCGCATAATGCGCCAGCCGCATGCCGGGCGTGACGGTCAGGCGTCCGTCCAGCAGAGCGATATCGTCCTGAACGTAGAAGTCCGCCCGGTCCGTCGTGACGCGTGGGAAGCTGAAGCCCTGGTTTTCGGCGACGATCGTCGCGCCCGTCAGCGAATTGAAGGTCGTGTTGATACCTGCGTAGTCGCCCTTCGTGTGGCCGCCGTCGAACCCGTAGGTCAGCCTATGCTGGCTTCCGGGCAACGCGAACGAGGATTGGAGCTGAAGATCGGCTTCCAGGAAGTCTTCGCTGTAGTCGCGATACTGGTTCACCGTCAGCGTCCGGTTGGCATAGCGCCGCCTCTGCGTGCTGTCGGTCACGCGGCTCTGCGGCGAATAGGAAACGGACCAGTTCACGCTGTCGAGCCATGACGCGCCCACGATCCACTCATGCTGGAGCGCAATGCGCCTGCGGCTCATCTCCAGATCCCGCGGATAGGCCTCGTTCACATAAGCCGTCGTGGTCGGGATTCCGGATGGCGAGGCCGACATGTCGTAGAGCTGGTCCACCTGCGTGTTGCGTTCGAACCACTCGCCGGTCAGCTTGATGGTGTGTTCGCCGTTCGGCGTCCAGACCAGCTTGGCGAGGCCGTTGTCGACGCCGGTGTCGGCGGGAAACAGGCGGTCGCAGCCGATCGTCGGGCGCGAACATCCCCAGATACCGCCATCGGCCCGCGCATTGGACAGGCGCGCCTCGTGCCCGTCACGGCGCCCGTAGCTCAACAGGATCGATACGTCTCCGAAGTCGTAGGCGCCCGTGGCCTGCTCGCGGAAGGATCGGTCGAAACTGTCGTATCCGCCCTTCAGCTCCAGCGCCCAGGGTTTGTTTGCCCCGATCAGGAGGTCCGAAGGGTCGCGGGTCTGGAACATCACCGCGCCGCCCAGCGCATCGGCGCCCCACAGGACCGAGTTGGGCCCACGCACGATTTCGACGCGCTTGAAGTTGGACATGTCGAAGAAGTCGCGGCTTCCGTCGGTGATCTGCTCCTGCACGCGAGAACCGTCCACCGTCATGAGGACGCGGTTGCCGCTCATGCCCCGAATGGTGAATCCCGACAACTGACCCCAGGGATTCGTGATGGAGGTCGTGCGGCCGACGCTGACGCCCGGCTCGTAACGAACCAGATCCTGGATATCCCGAACATTGCGCTCGTCCATCTGCGCGCGGTCGATCACCGACACCGTCTGCGGCACATCCAGCAACCGCTTCTCTACACGGGTCGAGAGGACGAGGATTTCGTCCAGCCGCACATCCGTGTCGGCGTCAGCGTCCTGGCCGCGCGCCATACCGGAGCCGGCAATCGCGATAAGGCAGATGCCGGCCTTCAGAATGCGCGCAAGCGCGCGCCCCGGCGCACGCGGCGCCGGCCCAAACCTTTGATCCATTTTAAGAAAAACGCCCTGAAAAACTTGTTCGGGCCGCCGGCGCAAGCCGATTGCGTTCTCGCCTCGATACAGCAATCCCGACATCATGCTTCGATCGGCTTCGTTAGGCTCCCAGCTCCAGTTCTTCCACCGGCCCCGCGGCCGGCCGATCTTAAGGCGCTTCATGAGGGCGCGGAATTCGTCCATGTCGCCCGACTGTCCGCCGGTCGCGAAGGCGAGAAGCTTGCCGAGATAGGACAGTTCGTGCGGGGACTGGCCGGCCGTTGCGCTCATGTAGATCGTGAAGTCGGCGGCTGCGGCCAGGTGACGACAAACGAGGCCCTGCTGCGATGCCGGGTTGCGAATGCGATGGCTCTCGTCGATCACCACAAGCGGCCAGCGCCGCTTCAGCGCCCCGAGCTTGGCCAGTTCGTTGTTCTTTGCGCGGGTCGAGCGCCGCGTGCTGACGCTCGGAGGCGCCATCAGGGACTTCGTCTTCTCGAAGTTCATGATGGTTACGTTCTTGCCGGTGTCGGGCGAGCCGGCGATCGTGCGTTGCCATTGCGGGATCGCTCCCTTCGGGCAGATGATCAGCACGTCCGGGTCCGGCATCGCGCCGATGGCGCTCCATGCCGACAGGGTCTTTCCCAACCCCGTCAGGTCGCCAAGCAGGAAACCGGGCCGTCCCAGCGCTCTGGCGGCAAGAATGGAATCCCGCGCCTCGATCTGATGCGGGCGCGGGACGAACATGGGCCTGGTCGCCTCGGTCGGCGCTGCTTTCGACAAGGTCACTCCGGTCGTTCACCATCTGACGGAATACCGCGTGTGCTCTGGTCGACTGATACAAGCTCGGTGGCAAGCGCCGAATCAGTCAAGCATACCGCCAAGTGATGAACATCACCGGCCTACCCAAACGGTGAATGAACCCGTCACCCAATGGCATGCAAATGCAGACTTGTCGAAAGCATACGATTCATGGCTTCGTATAGCTCCGCAAGCTTGAGGCAAGTTCGGTGCGTGTTCTCCAAGTTAGGCATTTTCTCAGAGCCCTCTGGCTAATGATCCTGCTGTCTGCGTGCCCGGCTCATGCTGAGGTGCAGTCCTTTGGGCCGTTTACGGTCGATACCGACCATCCGGAAGTCATCCGCCTCGACGGCGACATCGAGGAGGGTGACCCACTTAACTTTAGACGCGCCCTCGCGTTTGCGCCGAATGCCAGGCTCGTCGTTCTCAATAGCGGGGGCGGGTTGGTTTCGGCGGGATTGCTGATCGCCGATGATGTTCACGTCCGCGGCTTGGCAACGCTCATCCCAAGCGGCTCTCAATGCTTCTCAGCCTGTTCTTTCGTTTTTCTGGCGGGCGTCGAACGTCAGGCAGATGGTGATCTTGGGGTCCATCAGATCCGCAACGGCGCGAATGATGCAGTCAGAGCGCAGACTTCGATTTCCGATATACTCGACGTCCTGGACCGGTTCGATACTCCGATCCAGGTGCTGACAGTGATGTTCAAGACGCCGCCGGATGACATGTACGTCTTCTCATCGGCAGAGATCGAGAAATTTGGAATCAATCGCCGTCGAGGCTTGGGGCCAATCGCGCCGTCGGTGGCGGAAACGTCATCCGAACTCGGCACGTCTTCACTTGTAGAAAGCCAACCCGACGCTCTTTCGCTGGCCGAAATCGAAGGGAGCCGACCGAGCCTTGAAGGTGCTTCGGCATCACGCATCTCGGCAATCGAAGCTTATACCAGACGGCCCGACAGGCTGGCGCTATACGCTGGCTTGGACTTTTTCGGTGAGGATCTGGCATCCAGCCGCGTCGCTGATGCACCGGCTTGTGCGATGAAGTGCCTATCGTTCGGAGACCAATGCAAGGCCTTCACCTTCAACACGGATGATCGACTCGTTCGAGGTCCCAACTGCTTTCTAAAGGCGCGCCGTGCCATGGCTGACGGCAACGCCGTTGCCATTTCCGGTGAACTTTTGCGACCGTCCGATCCGAGCCCGGATACTGTCTCGCTCGGCATCATCGACCCGAAGACCGGCATCTTCGAGAACGTCGACCTACCGGGCGGCGATTTGAGCAGGCGAGCCCATGACGCAGCATCGACACCCCAGCAATGTCGACTTGCCTGTGTTGCCAATCAACAGTGTATCGCCTTCACATTCGTCAGGCGCAAAGGTGAGTGTTGGCTGAAAGGCAGCGTCGGGCAACCACGCTACATGGACGGCATGGTGAGCGGCGCAAAATCGCTCGAGACATATTCGGCTACACTGGTCGATCTGGATTAGCAGCAAATTAGCGTGCGCCTGGCCAACGATCCAGCTTGCGTATCTTAACAGCCAGGAGTGCAAGCAAAGTGGCAGAAGCTATCAAAGCCCGGACAATCAAGACCGGTGCAACTGGCAAAATGTCTTTGCGGTTGGTCCAGCAGGGTGGCCGGATTTTTGCCTGGCTGACGGGAAGATCATTGTTGAAGGGATCGATGCCGACGACGTGTGGAGCGAATTGCACAAGCGATGCGGACGCTCAAGCCTACGACAACGAACCGGCTCGTGCCTGAATATCTCCTCACCTGCACATGCTCTTCCTATCCGCACCACAGCAAGCTTGAAGGAATAACAGTTGACCGAGGGCCTACTCTACATGGTCAGCCCAGACGGCAGCCTGAGCCGAATGTCACCAGCCGCACCGGCCAGCGAGGACCGAATGCAGGAATTGGTCGCACGCTATCCTGAACTCATTATGGATGGCGACGGTGACCTGCTGCTGATCCGGAGGGAGCAGATCATCGCTGATGGCGCGGACGCCGGCGGGCGATGGTCTCTCGACCATCTCTTCGTCACGCGTGAGGGCATTCCTGTTCTGGTTGAATTGAAAAGGGCCGTCGATACGCGACTGCGTCGTGAAGTGGTTGGCCAGATGCTGGATTACGCCGCGAATGCTACGGCCTATTGGCAGGCGGGCCGCATCGCGGAGAGCTTCGCCAACACCGTGTCAGAGGCAGGTGGAAATCCTGACGGGGCGCTTCTGGCTTTTATCGGCGATCGGGATCCCGAGGTTTTCTGGAATCAGGTCGATGCCAACTTCAAGGCAGGCAATATCAAGCTCGTATTCGTTGCAGACAGGATCCCGCGCGAACTGGCGCGGATCGTCGAATTCCTGAATGAACAGATGCGTGCAGATGTCCGGGCAATCGAACTCCGCTGGTTCGCCGGCGAGGATGGGACGGTGACGCTTGGCCCGCGTGTATTCGGCGAGACCGAGCGTGCAGTTGCCAATAAACGCTCATCAAAGGCATTGGAAACCCTGACGCTCGACGAATGGATACAGCGGCATGTCTCACCTATGGGCGAAACCACGATGGCAGGCGCGCGGGTCTTCATTCGGTACGTCGAAGAAGCTGGAGGCGAGGTGCTGGTGTCTGACCAGCAGGGATCGATAATAGCACGCGTCCGAGGTGACGACGGAAGGGCGGTCTATCTCATGCATCTCTGGCCGGGCAAAGGCGGGATTTCGTTGTCTCTGCGTTGGCTGCACAAACGTCCTGCACTCTCAAAAGAAGCCGATCGCCAGCGCATGCTGGATGGATTGAAGGATGCTGTCGGAACGTTGACAACGGAGAATCTCAAAGGCTTCCCATCGTTTCAATCTAGCGTGCTCGCCGACCCATACATTCAGGATAGGTTTGAGGTCTGGCTCCGGAACGCCTGCGAAATTGCCCGACTCGCCGGCTGATCAAGGCGCAGCTACTCCGTTGTGCCGCGGCCGCGGCGCCCGATATGCCCAACGCAAACCGAGGCTATGACATCCGCCCGAGCTTGGCCCCAATCGACTTAACAATATAGAAACTTGGGTAGATTTGGCGGAGAGGGAGGGATTTGAACCCCCGATACGGTTGCCCGTATGCCGCATTTCGAGTGCGGTGCATTCAACCACTCTGCCACCTCTCCGGCCGCCGGTGAAACCGGACTGTCGTGGTGCGCCCCGTTAAGCGCGTGCGCTGCATATCAAAGCTTGCCCCCGCCGCACAAGAGCCAATTTCAGCAGAGGGCGGCGAAACGCTCCGCGCGCCGCAGATGCCGGGCTTGCGGCGTTGACGCGGCGTGGCGGATCGGCTATGGAGCGCGCGGGTCCAAGGACTGTCCGTGCAGGATATTCCCGCCGCCCCGCACGCTCAAGAACCAAAAGAAGATGGCCCGGCAAAGCCGAGAGCCGATCCCCTGACAAAGGTACATGACATGTTCGCAGTCATCAAAACCGGCGGTAAGCAGTATCGCGTCGCCGCCAACGACGAATTCAAGATCGAGCGTGTCGCCGGCGAAGCCGGTGACAGCGTCTCCTTCGAAGAGGTGCTGATGGTCGGCACCACGATCGGCGCGCCCTTCGTGGCCGGCGCCAGCGTCGTGGCCGAGATCGTCGAGCAGACGCGCGGCCCGAAGGTGATCTCCTTCAAGAAGCGTCGCCGGCAGAATTCCAAGCGCACGCGCGGCCATCGCCAGGACCTGACGCTGGTGCGCATCAGCGAAATCCTGACCGACGGCAAGGCCCCGGCCAAGAAGGAAAAGGCCGCCAAGGCCAGCGAGACCAAGGTCGAGGACAAGGCCGCCGAGGGCGACAAGCCCAAGCGCGCCGCCAAGCCGAAGGCCGAAAAGGCCGAGGGCGCCGAGGCAGCCGCCAAGAAGCCCCGCGCCACCAAGAAGAAGGACGCCGCGGGCGACGAGGCCTGACCGGCCCCGCCCGACGCAGACCAGGCCAGCTTCGGCCGGCGTGAACGAAATCGACAATGCATGGCAGCGCGGCCCGGATGGGCTCCACCATGCGGATGAGATCAGGAGACTGAACAATGGCACATAAAAAGGCAGGCGGCTCTTCCCGCAACGGTCGCGACTCCGAGTCCAAACGCCTCGGCGTGAAGAAATTCGGCGGCGAGCGCGTCATCGCCGGCAACATCCTCGTGCGTCAGCGCGGCACGCGCTGGCATCCGGGCGTTAATGTCGGCATCGGCCGCGACCACACCCTCTTCGCGACCACCGATGGCGTCGTGAACTTCCAGACCAAAGCGCAAGGGCGCACCTACGTATCGATTATGCCGAACGCCGAAGCCGCCGAGTGACGCTGGCTTCCAAGCGCCGGCGTCCCACCGACCCGGCGCTTTAACCGAACAGGTTCGGGTAAAGCGGAAAAACGGGGAGATGGGCCGCCATCTCCCCGTTTCTTTTCGTGAAAAGAGAACCCCGATGCCGACGGATGATTTGTGGATAGAGGAAGAACTCAGTCCGATACCGACCCGCCGACTGACCCTGCGGGAGGTCCGGACCGACGATGCGCCCGCCATCGCGACACTGGCCAATGACAGGCACATCGCCGAGATGACGGCGCGCATTCCCTACCCCTACCGGTTGGAGGATGCTGAAGAATTTCTGGCGCGCACGCGCCACGAACTGACGTTCGCCATCATGCGCAACCACGACGACGCCTTCATGGGCCTCATATCGCTGCGCGAGAAGGACGACAGCGATGCGCTGGATCTCGGTTACTGGCTCGGCCGTCCCTTCTGGAACAAGGGCTACGCCACCGAGGCGGCGCATGCCGTGATCGACTATGCCTTCGGGGAGCTCGCGGCCGAGGCGGTGGAAATCCGCTGCCGCGTCATCAACAACGCCTCGCGCCGCGTGATCCACAAATGCGGCTTCCACTATCAGGGCGTGGGGATGGACGTGTCGGCCGTCGCAGGCCG
Source organism: Aureimonas altamirensis (assembly GCF_023702225.1). GTDB lineage: Bacteria > Pseudomonadota > Alphaproteobacteria > Rhizobiales > Rhizobiaceae > Aureimonas > Aureimonas altamirensis_B. The sequence goes on from NZ_JAMQCO010000001.1 coordinate 378,013, forward strand.
GGTGGCGAGCGAATCCTACCGCATGGACCGACGCTGCTGGCTGTCGCTCAAGTCCTGGGTGCGGGATTCGACGCCGGTGCCCGCCGGCGAGTTGGACCACGTGAACTGACGGCCGCAAAACAAGCCGCTGCGGGCGTTCAATTCTTCGCGTGGTTGGCTTAAGAAACGGGGCAAGCACGCCGTGGACGGAACCGCCGCTCCCGACGGCCCAAGGATGAAGGCGCAAGATGAAGTTTCTCGATAAGGCCAAGGTCTATGTACGGTCCGGCGACGGCGGCGCCGGATCCGTCTCGTTTCGCCGCGAGAAGTTCATCGAGTTCGGCGGGCCGGACGGCGGCGATGGCGGGCGCGGCGGCGACGTTTTCGTCGAGGCCGTTTCCGGCCTCAACACGCTGATCGATTATCGCTACCAGCAGCATTACCGTGCCAAGACGGGCATGCACGGCATGGGCCGCAACCGAACGGGCGGCAAGGGCGCGGACGTAACGCTGAAGGTGCCCGTCGGCACGCAGGTCTTCGCCGAGGACGGCGAGACGCTGATCTGCGACCTGACGCAAGTGGGCGAGATTTTCCGGATCGCCGCCGGCGGCAATGGCGGTTTCGGCAACGCCTACTTCAAGACGTCCACCAACCAGGCCCCGCGCCGCGCCAACCCCGGACTGCCGGGCGAGGAACTGACCATCTGGCTGCAGCTCAAGCTGATCGCCGATGCCGGCCTCGTGGGCCTGCCGAATGCCGGCAAGTCGACCTTCCTCGCCTCCGTGACGGCGGCACGTCCGAAGATCGCCGACTATCCGTTCACGACGCTCTATCCCAACCTTGGCGTCGCCAGCGTCGATAGCGTCGAATTCGTGATCGCCGATATCCCCGGCCTGATCGAAGGCGCGCATGAAGGGGTCGGTATCGGCGACCGCTTTCTCAGCCATGTCGAGCGGACGCGCGTCCTGCTTCATCTCGTCTCCGGCGTGGAGGACGATGTCGCGCATGCCTATCGCACCGTGCGCCGGGAGTTGGAATTGTACGAAGGCGGCCTCACCGACAAGCCGGAGATCGTCGCCCTGTCGCAGATCGATTCCCTGGCGCCGGATATCCGGGCCGAAAAGCTGGCGGCGCTGGAGGCGGAAGTGGGCCACAGGGTCGTCGCCCTATCGGCCGTCAGCCGTGAAGGCCTACCCGAGACTTTGCGCCTGCTGCGCCGGCAGATCGACAGTTTCGCCGACGAGGATGTCGAGCGGCTGGCCGAGGAAGATGCAAGCCGCTTCGGCCATCGCATGAGCGAAGAGGACTGGCGTCGGTGAGCGACACGTCCCTTTCGGCCTATCGCCGTATCGTCATCAAGATCGGCTCGGCGCTGCTGGTCAACCGCGAGACGGGGCTGCGCCGCGCCTGGCTGGAAAGCCTCGCCAATGACGTTGCACGCCTGGCCCGCGCCGGGCACGAGGTGCTGCTGGTGTCGTCGGGCGCCATCGCGCTCGGCCGCAACGTATTGCGGCTGCAGCCCAAGCCCCTGCGCCTCGACGAGAGCCAGGCGGCAGCGGCCGTCGGCCAGATCGCATTGGCGCGCGTCTATTCCGAAGTGCTGGGCGTCCATGGTCTGGAAGCCGGGCAGATTCTTCTGACGCTGGGCGACACCGAGGAGCGACGCCGCTACCTGAACGCCCGCGCCACCATCAAGACGCTGATCGGCTTCGGCGCGATCCCCGTGATCAACGAAAACGATACCGTGGCCACCGCGGAGATCCGGTATGGCGACAATGACAGGCTGGCCGCGCGTGTGGCGACGATGATGTCCGCCGACCTGCTCGTGCTCTTGTCCGATATCGACGGGCTCTATACCGCGCCCCCGGCCCATAACCCGGACGCGCGCCATATTCCGCATGTCGCCGCCATCACGCCAGAGATCGAGGCGATGGCCGGGGCCGCCGCCTCGCAATTCTCGCGCGGTGGAATGAAAACCAAGATCGATGCCGGCAGGATCGCCACCGAAGCCGGCGTCGCCATGATCGTCACCGCCGGCAACCGCATGAGCCCGCTGACTGCCATCGAGGCCGGCGAACGCGCGACCTTCTTCGCGCCCGCCTCCAGTGCGGTCAACTCACGCAAGCGGTGGATCGCCGGGCATCTCAACACGCTGGGGCGCCTGACGGTGGATGCAGGGGCCGTGGACGCCCTGCGCCGCGGACGCAGCCTGCTGCCGGCCGGCGTGCGCGCCGTGCACGGCACCTTCGGACGCGGCGATACGATCGTGGTGGAGGATGAAGCCGGCCACGAGGTTGCGCGCGGGCTGGTGGCCTACGACGCGGAAGACGCGCGCGCCGTCGCCGGCCATCGGAGCGGCGATGTGGAGCGCATCCTCGGCCACGCGCCGCGTGCGGCGATGATCCACCGCGACGATCTCGTCGTCAGCCCGAGACAGGGCGATGGCGCGTCCGGCGAGCAATCGGAGAGATACGATGCGTGACGACAGCGCAAGGCCCGGCATCGAAAGCGTGATGGCTGACATCGGCGCACGCGCCCGGGCGGCATCGCGCGTGCTGGCGCAGGCACCATCGCCGCTGCGCCACCGCGCGCTTGTCGCCATGGCCGCCTGCGTCCGGCGTGCCGAAGCGGATATCCTGGCCGCCAATGCGCAGGACGTCGCCCGCGCCAGGGAAGCCGGGCTATCCCCCGCGCTGATCGACCGGCTGGTGCTGGATGAAAGCCGCGTCAGTGCTGTCGCCGCCGGCATCGAGGCCGTCGCCGCCCTGCCCGACCCCGTCGGCTCGGTGATCGATGCATGGACACGGCCCAACGGGCTCAGGATCGAACGCGTGCGCACGCCGCTCGGCGTGATCGGCGTGATCTACGAAAGCCGCCCCAACGTGACGGCGGATGCCGGCGCGCTCTGCATGGCCTCCGGCAACGCCGTGATCCTGCGCGGCGGATCGGATGGTGCACGCTCTTCGGCTGCCGTTCATGCAGCGCTGGCCGCCGGCCTGCGGGAGGCCGGACTGCCCGAAGACGCCATCCAGATCGTACCGACGGCCGACCGCGCCGCCGTGGGCGAGATGCTGAAAGGCCTTGGCGGCGCGATCGACGTGATCGTGCCGCGCGGTGGCCGCAGCCTGGTGGAGCGCGTCCAGGCGGAGGCGCGCGTCCCCGTCTTCGCGCATCTGGAAGGCCTGTGCCACGTCTATGTCGACCGGGCCGCAAAGCTGGACATGGCGCGTGACATCGCCGTCAATGCCAAGATGCGGCGCACCGGCATCTGCGGAGCGGCCGAAACGCTGCTCGTCGACAGGGCGGTGGCGCAGACGCATCTGGCCCCCATCCTCGACGCCCTGGCGCAGAGGGGCTGCGAGATCCGCGGCTCTGCCGCCGTGCGCGCGCTGTACCCGGCCGCCCATGCGGCAAGTGAGGAGGATTTCCGGACGGAGTATCTGGACGCCATCATTTCCGTCGAACTGGTGGACGGCGTCGAGGGAGCGATCGACCATATCGACGCTTATTCTTCGCACCACACGGAGTGCATCGTAACCGAAGACCAGGCGACCGCCGACCGCTTCATGCGGGCGATCGACTCTGCGATCCTCCTTCATAACGCGTCGACGCAATTCGCCGATGGCGGCGAATTCGGCATGGGTGCGGAGATCGGCATCGCGACCGGCAAGATGCACGCGCGCGGGCCGGTCGGGGTAGAGCAATTGACGAGCTTCAACTACCGCGTCCATGGCACCGGACAATTGAGGCCGTGAACGCGGGCTTCTCAGCCCCCGAATGGCCTTTGCCCACGCGCGCGCTTCGCATGCCGCCCACCATGCCCGGCATGCGCGTCGGCCTGTTCGGCGGTTCGTTCAACCCGCCCCATCGCGGCCATCTCCTCGTGGCGGAGACGGCGCTGCGCCGCCTCGGCCTCGACCGGCTGTGGTGGATGGTGACACCGGGCAACCCGTTAAAGGACCATGGCGTCCTTGCCCCGCTGGGCGAGCGGCTGGCCCTGTCGGAGGATCTGGCCGGCGACCCGCGTATCGACGTCACGGCGTTCGAGGCGGCGGCGGCCATCCGGTTCACTGCGGATACGGTGCGGCTGGTGGCCGCACGCCGACCGGGCGTGGATTTCGTCTGGTTGATGGGCGCCGACAGCCTGGCGACCTTCCACCGCTGGCAGGACTGGCAATTCATCGCTGCGGCGATGCCGATCGCCGTCGTGGACCGACCGGGATCGACCCTGTCGCTTCTGTCTTCGCCCATGGCGCAGCGCTTTCAGCGCTGGCGTATGCCGGAGCGCTCGGCCCGGGCTCTGCCGAGCGCCCGGCCGCCGGCATGGGTTTTCCTTCATGGGCCTCGCTCGGCTCTCTCATCGACGGCATTGCGCGGCAATGCTTGATCGGCATCGAACTGGACACGATATGCAAGTTGGAACACAATCGCCGCAACGTTTGCAGCAAGAAGGAGCCTGTCAACTGACCCCCGCGCCTGAAACGAAGGACGTCCCGGACGTCGCTTCCGACGCGCCCTCCGGCGACCGTACGGTCGATCGGAACGCCATCGATCTGGTCATCGCAAGCCTCGACGACTCCAAGGCAGAGGAGATCGTCTCGATCGACCTCAAGGGAAAGTCGGCCCTCGCGGACCATATGGTCATCGCCTCCGGCCGCTCCCATCGCCATGTCAGCGCCGTTGCGGACCACCTCCTGAGGGACCTGAAGGACAATGGCCTCGGTCCCGCCAAGGTGGAGGGCCTGACCAATGGCGACTGGGTGCTCATCGACACCGGCGACATCATCATCCATATCTTTCGGCCGGAAGTCCGCAGCTTCTACAATATCGAGAAGATGTGGTCGGCCGTGGACCAGGATCCGAAGCTCCACTGAGCGGGCCTGCGCATGCGCATGACGCTGATCGCCGTGGGCCGCATGAAGGCCGGGCCGGAGCAGGAGCTCGCGGCCCGCTACCTGACGCGCCTGCGCAAGAGCGGCGCTCCGCTCGGGCTCGACTTCGCCGGTGTGGTCGAACTGACCGAGTCTCGGGCGGCGGATGCCGATGCGCGCAAGGCCGACGAGGCGGCGCGCATCCTTGCCGCCTTGCCCGACAAGGCCGGGCTGATGCTCCTCGACGAAACGGGGCGAACGCCGACTTCGGATGAATTCGCCCAGCATCTGGCGGCGCTGAGGGACGAGCCGCTTCGCGACCTCGGCATCGTCATCGGGGGACCGGACGGGCTGTCCCCGACCCTCCGGTCGCAGGCATCGGCCATGATCGCCCTGGGCCGGATGACGTGGCCGCACCAGCTCGCGCGGATCCTCGTCGCTGAACAATTGTATCGCGCCACGACCATCCTGGCCGGCCATCCCTATCATCGTCGATAAGCCCGCTGCGGCGGATGGATTCTTTAACCGGCACGTCCTAACATCGCATGGTGCATCGCGAGACAGGGAAAGGGCCGGCGCATCTTCGCAGAAACACAGCCCTTCCGCGGATCGGTGTCGCGTTTTTTCCGGGGCGCCACGCTGTGGATTCCGCTCGCCCTCATCGCGCCGGTATCGGCGGGGCCCTTCCCGGCCGCCGCAGAGGAGCGGGTTGCCGCCATCGGTCCGCAGGAGGCCGGATCGCGGCAGATCCGCTCCGAGCTCGCGGCGATTTCGGGCCAGATCCGGATCACCCAGGAAACGCTTGCCCGCCTCCGCTCGGAGGCGGCAGAACTGGCCCTCGATCGCGAGGCACTTTCGCGCCGTCTGGTGGACAGTGCACGGGCGGCCGAATCCCTGGCGGCAGAGCTGGCGGCGCTCGAGGTGCGCCTTGGCCGGATGGCTGCCCGTTCGCTCGAGCTGGATCGGTCGCTGGCGGAGCGCCAGCGCGTTCTCACCGGTTTGCTTGCCGCCATGCAGCGGCTGGGGCGCTCGCCGCCCCCGGCGGTTCTCGTGCGGCCGGACGATGCCATCGGCGCGTTGCGCAGCGCGATGATGCTGGGCCGCGTGGTGCCGGCCGTGCAGCAGGAAACCGCGGCCCTGGGCCGCGAAATCGACGAACTCGCAACCCTGTCAACGGCCATGGAATCCGCCAAGGCGGCCTATGCCGACCGGCTGGCGGCGCGGCGCGTCGAGGAGGCCCGGCTTGAAAGCCTGATCGCCGAGCGTCGGCAGGCGGAAACCCGCTCGCAGGCCGAATCGGAGGCCCTGGCTGCGCGGGCGGAGCGCCTTTCGGCGCGGGCCGCGACGCTGGAACAGCTCATCGCCGCCCTGGACAAGGCCGACGCCCCGGAGCGGCACGAGACCGCCCCGCAGCCGGAAACGCGTTACGACATCGCATCCCTGCGCGAAAACATGCCGAGATTGCGTGGCAACGCCGCATTTTCGACATTGAAGGGCGTACTGAATCGTCCCGTGTCGGGTGAGACGATCCTTGGCTTCGGGCAGGCGGACGCAGGCGGAAGGTCGTCTTCCGGAATGCGCTTCGCCGGTATCTTCGGAGACAGGGTCACCGCACCTGCGGATGCGGAAGTGCTCTATGCAGGGCCATTCCGGTCCTATGGACAACTCTTGATCCTGAATGCCGGCGATGGCTATCATATCGTCCTGGCAGGCATGGCGGAAATCGACGTGGACGTCGGACAATTCGTCCTCGCCGGGGAACCGGTCGCACGCATGGGGGCGCGGCGACTGGCCGAGCGGGACGATGGGCAGTATCCGCCGGAGAGCGGACCGGAGCTCTATGTCGAGTTTCGCAAGGACGGGCAACCGGTCGATCCAGCGCCTTGGTGGGCGGAGCGACCATCTGGAAGGACGAGGAATGATACGTAAGCTCTCCATTCTCTTCGCGGGAGCGCTGATGGGCGCGACGGCGATGACCGCCTTCGTCGGTGCCCATTCCGGCGTCGCCAATGCAGCAGGATCGGATACTTACCGCCAGCTTGCCATATTCGGCGACGTCTTCGAGCGCGTCCGCGCGCAGTACGTCGAACAGCCCGATGACCAGAAGTTGATCGAGACCGCCATCAACGGCATGCTCACCTCGCTCGACCCCCATTCCAGCTACATGAACCCCGAACAGACCGCCGACATGCGCACGGAGACGCGCGGCCAGTTCGGCGGCCTCGGCATCGAGGTCACCATGGAGAACGAACTGGTCAAGGTGATATCGCCCTTCGAAGGCACCCCGGCCGACAAGGCCGGCGTCCTCGCCAACGACCTGATCGCCGAGATCGACGGGGAGCAGGTGCGCGGCCTGACCCTTTCGGAAGCGGTGGACCGCATGAAGGGCGACATCGGAACCGCCGTCGACCTGACCATCATCCGCGAAGGCGCCGCCCAGCCGATCCGCCTGTCAATCACGCGCGACGAGATCAAGGTTCCCTCGGTCCGCCATACGGTTGAGAACGATGTCGGCTACATCAAGCTGCTGCGTTTCAACGAGCAGACCACGGTGGGCCTCGAGGAGGCGATCGCCGACATCAAGGAGAAGATTCCGGAAGGCGACCTCAAGGGCTACGTCCTCGACCTGCGCCGCAACCCCGGCGGTCTTCTGGACGAGGCCGTCAGCGTTTCGGACGCGTTCCTCGAAAAGGGCGAGATCGTCTCCACGCGCGGCCGTAACGCCGAGGAAACACGACGCTACAACGCCCGCTCCGGCGACGACATCGACGGCCGACCGCTGGTGGTCCTGGTCAATGGCGGCTCCGCTTCCGCCTCGGAAATCGTGGCCGGCGCCCTGCAGGACCAAGGCCGGGCAACGGTTGTCGGTTCACGTTCGTTCGGCAAGGGCTCGGTGCAGACCATCATTCCCCTCGGGTCCAACGGTTCGCTCCGCCTGACGACTGCGCTTTATTACACGCCGTCCGGTTCCTCCATCCAGGGCCGTGGCATCCGTCCGGACATCGTGGTCGACCAGCCGCTGCCCGAGGAGATCCGCGAGCAGATGGGTCTGACCGCCGATGAAGACCTGCGTCGAGGCGAGTCTTCCCTGCGCGGCCACATCCAGGGCGCCGAAGAAAGCGACGAAGGCTCCGGCTCGCTCGACTACGTGCCGCCTGAGGCCAAGGACGACCTCCAGCTCCAGTATGCCCTGGAACTTCTGCGCGGCACGAAAACCCACGCGGCCTTCCCGCCCAAGCAGGAAGCGGCCTCGGCGGCCAATTGACCGCGTCCCGCATCCGCATATCCGGCCCCGGGGTTCGCCCCGGGGCCTTTTGTTTTGACCGAGCATTGAGGACATAGATGCCGACTGTCGATCCGGAAACGCTGCCGTACCGCCCATGCGTCGGCATCATGGTGTTGAACGCCGAGGGCAAGGTCTGGGTAGGCCGGCGCATCGCCCTGCCGCAAGGCGAGCTGGACGGGGAGGAACGCCTCTGGCAGATGCCGCAGGGCGGCATCGACCCGGGCGAGGAGCCCCTGCCCGCCGCCCTGCGGGAACTCTACGAGGAAACGGGCATGCGCAGCGTTTCCCTGCTTGCCGAAGCCGACCGCTGGATCGACTACGATCTGCCCGCCCATCTTGTGGGAATCGCGCTGAAGGGGCGCTTCCGCGGCCAGACTCAGAAATGGTTCGCCTTCCGCTTCGAAGGCGAAGAGGGTGAAATCCGCATCGCCCCTCCCCCCGGCGGCCACGAGGCCGAGTTTTCGCAGTGGGACTGGAAGACGATGGACGAAGTGCTCGACCTGATCGTCCCGTTCAAGCGCCCGGTCTACGAGGCGGTTGTCGAACAGTTCCGGCACATTGCCTGACACGCCGGACGGCGAACGTAAATGGCCCTCCGGCACGCACGTGCCGGAGGGCCATGAAAAATATCCCGTCGCGAGGCGACGTTACGCAGCCAGCGCAGCCCGTGCGTTATGCAGGTCGGCAAGCCGATGCTCGGCGCGCGACCTGACCTCCGGGTCGGTGGCGTCGGAAACGTCTTCTTCGGCGTTGCGGATCTGCCTGTCCAGCTCTTCGGCCGACAGATCCTCTACCGGAACGGCATGCTCGGCCAGAAGGGTGAAGCCTTCCGGATTGATGTCGGCGAAGCCACCCTGGATGAAGATCCGGCGCTCACCGCCGCCACCCAGCGTCGCGTGGACCACGCCCGGCTTTAGGGTCGTCATCAGAGGCGCATGATGCGCCATGACGGTGAAATAGCCTTCGGTTCCCGGCGCGATCACGGCCGTCACCTGCTCCGAAAGAAGCAGCCGCTCGGGAGAAACGAGTTCGAACTTGAAGCTGTCAGCCACGGATCGTCTGCCTTGAAACCGCGCTTGCCGCGATGGGAAGCGCTCTCTTGGTATTTCGACGGAACCCGCGCCCCAGGGGCCGGGTCCGCAACGACGGCGGAAAGGCCCGCCGTCCTGCGGCGCGCCTCTCCTGTTTCGATCAGGCCGCTTCGGCGGCCAGGCGCTGGGCCTTCTCGATTGCCTGGTCGATGGAGCCGACCATGTAGAAGGCCGCTTCCGGCAAGTGGTCGTACTCGCCTTCGACGAGGCCCTTGAACGAGCGGATCGTATCCTCGAGCGGCACGAGTTGCCCCGGCGCCCCGGTGAAGACCTCGGCCACGAAGAAGGGCTGCGACAGGAAGCGCTCGATCTTGCGGGCGCGCGCCACCGTCAGCTTGTCTTCTTCCGACAGCTCGTCCATGCCCAGAATGGCGATGATGTCCTGGAGCGACTTGTACTTCTGCAGGATCGACTGGACCTTCCGGGCCACGTCGTAATGCTCTTCGCCGATGATCATCGGCGACAGCATGCGTGAGGTGGAGTCCAGCGGATCCACCGCCGGGTAGATGCCCTTCTCGGAGATGGCGCGGTTGAGAACCGTCGTCGCGTCGAGGTGGGCGAAGGACGTCGCCGGCGCCGGGTCGGTCAGATCGTCGGCGGGCACGTAGATGGCCTGCACGGACGTGATCGAGCCCTTGGTCGTCGTCGTGATGCGCTCCTGCATGGCGCCCATGTCGGTGGCCAGCGTGGGCTGGTAGCCCACCGCCGAAGGAATACGGCCCAGAAGCGCCGACACCTCGGAGCCCGCCTGCGTGAAGCGGAAGATGTTGTCCACGAAGAACAGGACGTCCTGGCCCTGGTCGCGGAAATGCTCGGCGATCGTCAGGCCGGTCAGGGCGACGCGGGCGCGCGCACCCGGAGGTTCGTTCATCTGGCCATAGACCAGCGCGGCCTTGGAGCCCGCGGTGGAGCCGTTATGCTCGTGCGGGTCCTTGTTCACGCCGGACTCGATCATCTCGTGGTAGAGATCGTTGCCTTCGCGGGTGCGTTCGCCGACGCCGGCGAAAACCGAATAGCCGCCATGCGCCTTGGCGACGTTGTTGATGAGTTCCTGGATGAGAACCGTCTTGCCGACGCCCGCGCCGCCGAACAGGCCGATCTTGCCGCCGCGTGCGTAAGGCGCCAGAAGGTCGATGACCTTGATGCCCGTAACGAGGATCTGGCTTTCCGGCGACTGCTCGATGTAGGGCGGCGCCGGCTGGTGAATGGAGCGCTTGGCTTCCGTCCGGATCGGGCCGACCTCGTCGATCGGCTCGCCGATGACGTTCATGATGCGGCCGAGCGTCTCGTCGCCCACCGGCACCTCGATCGGACCGCCGGTATCGCGCACCGGCTGGCCGCGCACCAGACCTTCGGTGAGGTCCATGGCGATGGTGCGGACGGTATTTTCGCCGAGATGCTGCGCAACCTCGAGAACCAGCCGGTTACCGTTGTTCTCGGTCTCCAGCGCGTTCAGGATTTCCGGCAGCTGCTCGTCGAACTCGACGTCGACCACGGCGCCGATGACCTGGGCGATGCGGCCGGTGGTCACGCTCCTGTCCAATGTGTCAGCCATGAAGGCCTCCTCTCAAACCAGCTTGAACCGCACGTCCGGCCAGAAGCCTCCCGCGCGCCTCGATGTTGAATTGGGCGGCCCCGCCCGATGGCGGTCGGGGCCCGAAACTAAAGTCTTACAGCGCTTCCGCACCGGCGATGATCTCGATCAGTTCGGTCGTGATCTGCGCCTGACGCTGGCGGTTGTACGAGATCGACAGTTTGTTGATCATGTCGCCGGCGTTGCGCGTGGCGTTGTCCATGGCGCTCATGCGGGCGCCCTGTTCCGAAGCCGCATTCTCGAGAAGGGCGCGGAAGATCTGCACCTTCACATTGCGCGGGAGGATATCCTCCAGGATCGCCTCGGGCTCCGGCTCGTAATCGTAGAGCGCGCCGCCGGCGCTGGCGTCGACGGATGCCCCCTCTGCCACCGGCACGGTCGCCGGGATCAGCTGCTGGGCGGTCGGCTTTTGCGTGATGACATTGACGAACTCCGAATAGAAGATCGTCGCGATGTCGTACTCGCCCTTTTCGAAGCGCCCCATCACCGTCTCGGCCACCTCTTCGGCATGGGTGAAACCCGATGCCTTCGGATCGGCGAACTCGACGCGCTCGACGATGCGGGCCGAAAGGTCACGACGGATCATGTCGTAGCCCTTCTTGCCGACGGTGACGATCTTCACCGTCTTGCCCTCGGCATCCAGCTTCCGGACATGCTCCCGGAAGCGGCGCACGATCTGCGCGTTGAAACCGCCGCACAGGCCGCGATCGGACGTGAACAGCACCAGGAGATGCGTATCGTCCTTGCCGGTGCCGGCCATCAGGGCGGGCGCCTCGCCATCATCCATGGCGTTCGCGATATTGGCCAGAACGGCGGCCATCCGCTCCGAATAGGGGCGGGCAGCCTCGGCCGCATCCTGGGCGCGGCGAAGCTTGGCCGCCGCGACCATCTGCATGGCCTTGGTGATCTTCTGCGTCGCCTTGACCGAGGCAATGCGGTTTCGCAGATCCTTGAGCGAAGCCATCTGTCTCTAGCGTCTCCGGGTTCAGCCTAGCCTTACGATCAGGCGAAGGACTTGGCGTACTGGTCGAGAGCGGCCTTGAGCTTGCCGCGCGTATCGTCCGACAACGCCTTTTCCGTCGCGATCGTGGTCAGGATATCCTTGTGCTCGGTGCGGAGCGCAGTGAGGAGGCCCTGCTCAAACGGACCGACCTCGGAGACCTTGAGCTTGTCGAGGTACCCCTGCGTGCCGGCGAAGATGACCGCAACCTGCTCTTCCGTCTTGAGCGGCGAGAACTGCGGCTGCTTGAGCAGCTCCGTCAGGCGCGCGCCGCGGTTCAACAGGCGCTGCGTGGCGGCGTCGAGATCGGAACCGAACTGTGCGAAGGCCGCCATCTCGCGGTACTGCGCGAGCTCGCCCTTGATGGAGCCGGCAACCTGCTTCATCGCCTTGATCTGCGCGGCGGAGCCGACGCGCGAAACCGAGAGGCCGACGTTCACGGCGGGGCGGATACCTTGGTAGAACAGGTTGGTCTCGAGGAAGATTTGCCCGTCGGTGATCGAAATCACGTTGGTCGGGATGTAGGCCGAAACGTCGTTGGCCTGCGTCTCGATGACCGGCAACGCCGTCAGCGAACCGGCGCCCAGCGAGTCGTTGAGCTTGGCGGCGCGCTCCAGCAGGCGGGAGTGCAGGTAGAAGACGTCGCCCGGATAGGCTTCGCGGCCCGGCGGGCGGCGCAGCAGAAGCGACATCTGGCGGTAGGAGACGGCCTGCTTGGACAGGTCGTCGTAGCCGATCACGGCATGCATGCCGTTGTCGCGGAAGTACTCCCCGATGGCACATCCCGCGAAAGGCGCGATGTACTGCAGCGGAGCCGGGTCGGAGGCCGTGGCGGCGACGACGACCGAGTAGGCCATTGCGCCACGCTCTTCCAGCGTCCGCACGAACTGCGCGACCGTCGAGCGCTTCTGGCCGATGGCCACGTAGATGCAGTAGAGCTGGTCGCTCGTACGGCCTTCGTCGTGGGCCGGCTTCTGGTTCAGGAAGGTGTCCAGCAGGATCGCCGTCTTGCCCGTCTGGCGATCGCCGATGACGAGCTCGCGCTGGCCGCGGCCGATCGGAATGAGCGCGTCGATGGCCTTCAGGCCCGTCGCCATCGGCTCGTGGACCGACTTGCGCGGGATGATGCCCGGCGCCTTGACGTCGACCCGGCGACGCTCGGTGGCATCGATCGGGCCCTTGCCGTCGATCGGGTTGCCGAGGCCGTCGATGACGCGGCCGAGAAGGCCCTTGCCGACCGGAACGTCCACGATGGCGCCCGTGCGCTTGACGGTATCGCCTTCCTTGATCTCGCGGTCGGAGCCGAAGATCACGACGCCGACATTGTCGCTTTCGAGGTTGAGGGCCATGCCCCGGACGCCGCCCGGAAACTCGACCATCTCGCCGGCCTGCACGTTGTCGAGGCCATAGACGCGGGCGATGCCGTCGCCCACCGACAGAACCTGACCGACCTCCGAAACCTCGGCTTCATTGCCGAAATTCTTGATCTGGTTCTTGAGGATTGCGGAAATTTCCGCGGCGCGGATGTCCATCAGCCGACCTCTTTCAGCGCGAGCTTGAGCGAGTTGAGTTTGGTGCGCAGGGACGTATCGATCTGCCGCGAGCCGATACGCACGACGAGCCCGCCGAGAATCGCGGGGTCGACACTTTCCTGCATGGTGATTGTCCTGCCGGAATAGGCGGCCAGAGCCTTGGAAAGCTCGTCGCGCTGCTCCGACGAAAGCGCATGCGCGCTGACGACCTTGGCCTCCACTTCGCCGCGCGCCGCGCGCGCCAGCTCGATGAAGGCGGAAACGATCTGCGGCAAGGCGAAGAGCCGGCGATTGGCCGCCACGACCTTGAGGAAGTTGCCGACGAGCATCGAAGGCCCGACAGCCTCGACGATGGCGCCGACGGCGCGAAGCTGATCTTCCGAGGTGAAGGCCGGGCTTTCCACCAGGCGGCGGAAATCGGCGTTCTCTTCGATCAGGGTGCGGAACTGGCGAAGTTCCGCCTCCGTCGCCTCGACCGAGCCATCGTCACGCGATAGCTCGAAGAGGGACTGGGCGTAGCGCTCTGCGACTCCGGATACCGGAGAGGATGATTTAGCCACGGACGACCGCTTTTCTTCCTGAAGTTTGACCCTCCCGTTCCCCTGCGATGCAGGCGGCGGGGAAAACCAGAACCGATCCTTGAAATTGCAGCGAAACCACCTGATGCCGTTTCGCCATGCCGATCGGGGGTTCGTCTAGCATAGCGATCCGGCCTCGACAACATGGCTTTGTCGAGTCTTGCGGGCCGCAAACCCGGCTTTTCGCAGGAAATGCGGGAGGCTCACGCCGGGGCGAGGCCGAAGACGGGGCCGATGAACAGGAACGCCAGAATCAGCTGGATCGCCAGGGCCACCCAGTTGACCAGGATCAGGCCGGAATCCGACAGCATCGACACGAACCGACCGAAGGCCGCGAACAACCAGGCGAGCCCCAGCACGAGTTGCGCGATCGGCTGGTCGTAGAACAGGATCCCGGCGAAGCCCGCCCCCAGCCAGAAGCCGCCGAGCGACCCGCGGATCTGCGCCAGCGCCGCAGGCCGCGCCTGCCCGGCCGGCACGCCGGAGGCCCGCAATGCAAGCCGCGGTGCGAACAGGTGGACCAGTCCGCCCAGTATGGTGGCGACGGCGGCAAGGAAGGGCAGCCAGTCGGCATTGGTCGTGGGCAGCGTGAATTCCATCTGGCAGCCTGTCCTCGGTTGCGTGCGCGCCGCCCGCACCATGCGGCGGCAAGCGAATCATGATGGGCACATTGGTGGCACGAATGGCTTGTCCGAACGTGGTTTCACCATTGCGTGATCGTTCAGAGAAAGCTCTGCGGATCCACGTCCACCTGCACCTGTACCGAGCCGCGCGGCCTCGGCGCCGCCGCGAACAGCGCCCGCAGGAAGGCCTGCATCGATTCCTGTCGCGGCCCGTGGCAGAGAAGCCGGAAGCGATGGCGCCCGCGCAGCACCGCCAGCGGCGCTTCCGCCGGGCCGAGCACCTCGATGCCGCTGCCGTCTGGCGCGGCGGCGCGCAGGGCGCGGCCATGGTCTTCCGCTTCCTTGCGCGTCACGGCCGAAACGATGATCGCGGCCAGCCGGCCGAAGGGCGGCATCAGCGCGCGCTCCCGCTCCCCCACCTCGCGGGCATAGAACCGTTCGGCATCGCCGCTGGCGATAGCCTGCATGACGGGGTGCTCCGGTTGCCATGTCTGGATCAGCCCGCGGCTGGCGCGTCCCGTGCGCCCTGCCCTGCCCGTCACCTGATGGAGAAGCTGGAACGTGCGCTCGGCCGCGCGCGGATCGCCGTTCGCAAGGCCGAGATCGGCATCGATGGCGCCGACGAGGGTCATCAGCGGGAAGTGATGTCCCTTGGCCACGAGTTGCGTGCCGATGACGATGTCCGCCTCGCCTTCCGCGATGGCGTCCAGCTCGCGGCGCATGCGCCGCGCTCCGCCCGGCAGATCCGATGACAGCAGTACGGTGCGCGCGTCCGGATAGCGCTCCAGCATTTCCTCGGCGATTCGCTCGACGCCCGGTCCGCAGGGCACCAGATGGTCCACCGTGCCGCATTCGGGGCAGGCCTCCGGCCGCTTCTCGCTGTAGCCGCAATGGTGGCAGACGAGCTGGCCGCGCAGCCGATGGTCGACCAGCCAGGTCGAGCATTGCGTGCACTGGAAGCGGTGCCCGCAGGACCGGCACAGGGTCAGCGGCGCATAGCCCCGGCGGTTGAGGAACAGCAGCGCCTGCTCGCCGCGTCGCACCGTTTCCTCGATGGCGGCGGCCAGCACCGGAGATACGAACCGGCCGCGCTCGGGAGGGTGGCGCCGCATGTCGACGAGCGACAGTTCCGGAAGCGCCGCGGATTCGAAACGCGCGCCCAGCCGCAGGTGCCCGTACCGCCCTTGCGCGGCGTTGACCCGCGTCTCCACCGACGGCGTCGCCGATGCCAGCACCAGCGGGACCCTTTCGAGCGAGGCCCGCACCACGGCCATGTCGCGCGCATGATAGAAGGTGCGGTCTTCCTGCTTGTAGGCCGGGTCGTGTTCCTCGTCGACGATGATGAGGCCGAGATCCTCGAACGGCAGGAACAGCGCGGAACGCGCGCCCGCGACCACCCGCACCCGGCCTTCCGCCACCTGCCGCCAGACCTTTTCCCGCATCCGTGGCGGCACATCGGAGTGCCATTCGGCGGGCGGTGCGCCGAACCGGGCGTGGAAGCGGTCGATGAAGGCCTGGGTGAGCGCGATCTCGGGCAGCAGGATGAGAACCTGGCGGCCGGCGTCGAGCGCCGCGGCCACGGCCTCGAAATAGACCTCCGTCTTGCCGGAGCCGGTAACGCCTTCCAGGAGCGTGGTAGAGAACCCGCCTTCCGTCACGGTCCCGGCCAGGCTGGCCGCCACGTCCGCCTGGGCCGCGCTCAGCCGGGCGCGGCCATAGGCCGTATCCGGGGCAGCCACGGCCGGGGGCGGCGGCAGGCGCACGGGCTCGAAGACGCCCTGGCGGACGAGGCCGTCGACCACCGTGCTGGAAACGCCCGCCGCATGGGCGAGGCCGGATCGCGTCCATAAGGGGTGTTCTTCGGCGGCCGACAAGACGCGTGCGCGGGCCGGCGTCATCCGGTCCGGGCGGGTAGAGGCGAGTTGCAGACCGTCGATCAACGGTTCCGGGTCGAACGCCGTCGGAGAGCGCAAGGCCATGCGCACGACGAGACCGGGAGGCGACAGCGTATAGGCCGCGACCCAATCTATGAAGCGCCGCATCGCCGGCCTGAGCGGTGGGCAATCGAACACATGGGAAACGGCACGCAGCCGCCCCGGGTCGATGCTGTCCGCCGCTCCGTCCCAGACGACGCCGGCGACGATACGCGGCCCGAGCGGCACGGCAACGATGCTGCCGGGCGGAGCGTCGACCCCGTCCGGCAGTGCGTATGAATAGGGCTTGTCGGACGGCAGCGGCACCAGCACCGATACGGACCGCACCGCCGGTACGACGTCTTCGCCGAACAGGCCTGCGACGGCGGCGTGCGCCTGCCGTCTGCCGCGTCGTGCCCGGGTTACTTCTACGGGTTCGTCCATGCCCGCTGAGGTAACGATTGCGCGCGGCGATGAAAAGAGGGCGGTGCTGGGCCGCCCACGCTCAACTATGCTGGAAATGGCTTTCCAGGAAATACAGCGACTTGTCGATGCCGCGTCCGATCGAGGTGAAAAGGTCTGCCGTCAGGTCGTCGCCGGCCTCGTCCGCCTCGGTGATGGCGTCGCGCAGCGCGCTGCCCCAAGTCGCGTAATTGTCGGCGAGGCGCTTGAGATGCCCCATCGAATCGACGAGATCGAGGGGATAGGGCTCCAGGATCGATCCTTCGGACGCTGCCTGCACGGTGCCGCGCGCCTGTCCGCCGAGCGCGGTGAGCCGCTCGGCGATGGTGTCGACATACTCCTCGGCTTCTTCGTGCAACTGGTCGAACAGCAGGTGTACCGACATGAAGTTCGGCCCCTTGACGTTCCAGTGCGCCTGCTTGGCGGAATAGGCGAGGTCGATGGACGAGGCCAGATGCTTCTGGAGCAACTCGACCATGGAGGTCCTCAGGTTTTCGTTCATCGAATTCTTGGTTGGGTGCAGCGTCACCTGCGGCTTCTTCGCCATGATGTGATGTCCCTTGGCTGTCATTCCGGGCCTTGAAGCCCGCTTCCTGCCTAGAACCGTCACGGCCGCGCCGGGTTCCGTCAGGGCTGTCCCGCTTCGCGTCGACGCTCCCCGCGCGCCGCGGCTGCCTGCACCAGCGCCTCGAGGGAGGTGCGCATCTCCTCCCATTCGCGGCGGTCGCCGCTCATGCCGTAGCGCGCCGCAAGCGAGAAGGGCGAGATGTAGCCGATCTGCGTATTGCCGCCATCGTCCCAGATCAGGATGCGTTGCGGAAGATCAATGGCCAGTTGCCGGTTCTCCCGCATCAGCGGGGTGGACAGCTTCGGCTTGGCGAACAGGACCACCGTGGTGGGAGCGATGGTCTCCCCCACCTGCCGCGCGGCATCCTGATGGTCGATCACCGCAAGGACGACAGAACCGGAACGCACGACCGCATCCTCGAGCCGCCGCGTCGTTTCCGCCACGTCGTGCCGGCTCTGCCGCACCACCCATTCCTCCGCCGCCTCGGCCCGCACGGCAACGATGGAAACCGCGACAAGAATGACTGCCAGAAAGCCGCGGCAGGGTTTGTCGAAGCGGGCGATCCATCTCCACATGCCGGTCCGATACTCCTTTGGTTAGCGCCTCAATGGTTTGCCGGCAGGCCGGCGAAGGCCCGCTCGCCCCATACGGCCCGCAACGCCCGATCCCGTCCGCAGCCGACGCGATAGGCCTCGTAGCGTGCGGGATTATTCTTCGCGAAGTCCTGATGGTAGTCTTCTGCGGCATAGAAGGGCAAGGCAGGAAGTATCCGTGTGGAAACCGCCTGTCCAAGCTCCCTCCGGACCGACTCCCTGGAAGCTTCCGCAGCAGCCTCCTGCGCGAGCGATGCATAGAAGACGGCGGTGCGATATTGCGAACCCTTGTCGCAGAACTGCCCATCGGGATCGGTCGGGTCGATGGAATGCCAGAAGGCGTTCAACAGATCTTCGTAGGAGACACGCTCCGGATCGAAGGTCACCTGCACCGCTTCCATGTGGCCCGTGCCGCCACCGACAACCTGCCGATAGGTGGGGTCCCTGGTTTCACCCCCGGTGAAACCAGAGACGGCCGACACGACGCCGGGGATCGATTCCAGGTGCGCTTCCACCGACCAGAAGCACCCGCCGGCAAAGACGACCGTCTGTTCGGCTGCCATGGCGGTTCCGCCCGCAAAGGCGGCGGCAAGCCCGAAGGCGAATGCGATACGGCCCAGCATGCCTGCCTCCACGATCCTTGAACGGAGACAGGCATGCTGGGCCGACATTACGCCGAAGTGAAGGCTGGCGTCAGACGCGCCGCTCGACCATCATCTTCTTGATCTCGGCAATGGCCTTCGCCGGGTTGAGGCCCTTCGGGCAGGTCTGGGTGCAGTTCATGATCGTGTGGCAGCGATAGAGCCGGAACGGGTCTTCGAGCTGGTCGAGCCGCTCGCCTGTCGCCTCGTCGCGCGAATCGATCAACCAGCGATAAGCCTGCAGCAGCACGGCCGGACCGAGATAGCGATCCCCGTTCCACCAGTACGAGGGGCAGGAGGTCTGGCAGCAGAAGCACAGGATGCACTCGTAGAGCCCGTCCAGCTTTTCGCGGTCTTCGTGGCTCTGGCGCCATTCCTTTTCGGGGGCGGGGGTTTCGGTCTTCAGCCAGGGCTCGATCGAGCGCAACTGGGCGTAAGGCACCGTGAGGTCGGGCACCAGATCCTTGACCACGGGCATGTGCGGCAGCGGGTAGATCTTTACGGCGCCCGATACCTCGTCCATGCCCTTCGTGCAGGCGAGCGTGTTGGTGCCGTCGATGTTCATGGCGCAGGAACCGCAGATACCCTCGCGGCAGGACCGGCGCAGCGTCAGCGTGGCGTCGACATTGTTCTTGATCCACAGGAGGGCGTCCAGGACCATCGGTCCGCAATCGTCGAGATCGACGTAGTAGGTGTCGATTCGCGGATTTTTGCCGTCATCCGGCGACCAGCGGTAGATGGCGAATTCGCGCAGATTCGCCGCGCCCTGGGGCTTCGGCCAGACCTTACCCTTCGATGGCCGGGAATTCCGGGGGAGGCTGAGTTCGACCATGGACCTGTCCTGAACGTATCTCTGAAAGCCCTGAAGGTGCTTTTAGAATGGGCCTAAACATAAATATTTCGCGGCGCAACAGGCTTACGCGATTCAATCGGTTCAGCCCATCGGGAGGCCGGGATAAATGCCGAAGGCGCGCGACCCGGAGCGGGCTTCCGCCGCCACGGCCAGCCGGACGGCCTCCACCGTGCCGGGAGCGACGAGCTGCATCTCCTCGCCCATCTCCGCAGCGTCCACCAGCGTACGGCTCAACGTCGCCGGCACGCCGAGGTCGCGGATCGCTCCGATCCCGTTGCCGACGCGGGCCGCCGGATCTGCCTTTCCTATATCGTGGATATGCACCGACAGGATGCGCCCGGGAAAGCGCCGGGCGACGTCGTGGTAGATGGAGGTGTCGTCCTGCCCCGAGTCGCCGATCAGGATGAACGGCAGGTCCGGATAGGCCGACAGGAGTTGCTCGATCATCCGGACCTTGTGGCCGTTGTGGCGGCGCAGGATCCAGTCCAGTCCGTCGCCGGAGAGGTTGCGCAGCAGCATCGGGCCGCGCGGGATGCCGCGCAGCGCCATGAACCGGTCGTAGAGGTCGAACAGGTTCCATGGGCTGGACGAGACGTAGAAGATCGGGTTCGTCTCGGGCCCGTCCTCCCCATCGGCGAGCGCGCGATAGAATTCGGCGACGCCGGGAAATGCCACGCGGCTTTCGGGAGAATTCGCCGTCACGATGCGCCAATGCTTGATGATCTCGCTGGCGCCCGTATGGACGATCGTGTCGTCGATATCCGACACGATCACGAAGCGCGCGCTGGGCGAAACGACGCGCACCAGCCCTTTCCCGGCAAGTGCCACCGGCGCATAGCCGGGCGCGTGCTCCAGCGACAGGTCCACCGCCATCCAGGGCGCCCGGTCGCGCGGGGCCGCGTCGGCCGCCACCTCGAAATAGCCCGCATGGTCGCTGAAGGCGACGCCGGAGGCTTCGCCGGCCGTCCAGCGCACCCGCGCGCCGGCGATCTCATCGGTCTCGTACCGCTTGAATGTGAGCCACAGATTGTGAAGCGCAGATGTCGTATGGGGGGCGGAGACGACGCCTTCATCTTCCAGCACCCGACCCCGCAGCCATAGACCTTCCCGGCCGGCAAAGCCGACGTAGGGCATCAGCATGGGCGGGTCGATGAAGCCGAGCCGCCGCTTCACCGCGAAACGCGATGCGCGCCAGATACGCCCGATGGTTGTGGCTATCCGCCGCGACACTCCAGACTTCGTCATGAAACCGGGCTTAGCAGATGGAACCTGCGGCCGGAAGCCCGACTAGCCTGGCAAGGGCGGCGCATCGGCATCGAAGGTGCCGCCGTGGCACGTTCGCATCGTATCGTTGAGAAAGGCAAAGATCGCCGCCTGGTCGGGCTGGCTGACGCGGCCGTCCGACAGCATCCTGTCCGCCACCGGAGGCGAAACGGCCGTCGCCACCAGGTAGTCGCGCTGCGGATCGGAGAGTTGCGTCTGCGACCGTTCGGCCAGGCATCGGCAGGCCTGCGGCGACATATCCTTCATCTGGACGCCGCACAGGCCCGCGATCAGGCCGACCTGGTCCCCTTCGCCGGGTGTCGGAAACATCTGCGGCGGCGGTGCGCCACTGCCTTGCGCCCCAGCCGGCCCAGACGCCAGCCCCAGCACACCGGCGCACAGTACCAGTGACAGGATAGTCCATTCATTTCGCACTGCCGCACCCTCCCGGACAACGGCGCCCCCGGGAAGAAATGCTAATCCGCGCGGAAGTTTTGTCAAAGCCTACCAGCGATAATTGCGCGGCATCCCGCCACCGCGCAGAGCCCGCGCCCACAGGCCGATACGCAGCCGGATGCGAACGCTCGCCTGCCGCAGGAAGGCCATCGGGCCGCGCTGCCGGCGCAGGCGGCTGCGATCATAGCTCTCCGCGATGACGCTGGGCGCCTCGGCCTGCCGGATCGGCAGGGGCGAGACATAGCCCACGTCGCAGCCGTGCAGTGCCGGATTGGCAAGATAATCGTCGAATGGCAGGAGCTTGCGCCCTGCCGCCGCGATCAGCCTTTCGGCAGCCCGGCGTGTCACGACATAGGCGGCCGAGCCGGAGGACGGCTTCAGCGAGCGCACCAGCGTGTCCCCACCCAGCGAGGCCACCCTGACGGCCGGCCGCGAACCGGACAGGCGGATCGCTTCCAGACGCACGACGTCGAAGGGCGCGTCGAGGCCGCAAAGAGCCTCCAGCACCGACGCCGTGCGCGGACCCGGCACTGCGTCATCCTCCAGAATGAGGGCAAGGTCGTGCCTGCTTGCCAGGAAGCACCGCAACGCAACGAGATGGCTGGCAAAGCAGGCCTCCTGTACCAGGACATATTCGCGGCCCCGTACCATGCTGTAGCCGAGCCCGGCAGGCGGCAGGGCTATGGAAAGGCCACGCATGTCCAGAACCGCCTGCGGCTGCAGCCGGGCGTCCAGCGCCGGCACCCGCCGAAGCGCATAAGGTAACGGAGAGAATGCCTCGGCCAGCGCCTGCCAGCGCTCCGGAGAGCGGTCCAGGTTGATGGCGTAGATGCCGAGCGACCGTTTCATGCAACCTCGCTGCCGCGGCCGGGGCGCGGATGGCCCGGCCGCGGGCGCGATGTCAGTACACCCGCTTCTTGGGCTTGATGTACTCGATCTCGTTCGACAGCGTGTAGGTATGAACCGGGCGGTCTGCAAGCTGCACGGTCTTGCCCGCCATATCGGCGAAGGCCAGCGTGTGCTTCATCCAGTTCTGGTCGTCGCGGTCGGGGAAATCCTCGCGGGCATGCGCCCCGCGCGATTCCTGCCGTGCCAGGGCGGAATCCATCGTCACGACCGCCTGGCAGATCAGGTTGTCGTATTCCAGCGTCTCGACCAGGTCGGTATTCCAGATCAGCGAGCGGTCCGTCACCTGCACGTCTTCGGAATTGGCCCAGACCTCGTGGATCTTGTGGTGCCCCTCTTCCAGCACCTCGCCTGTACGGAAGACCGCGCAATTGTCTTGCATCGTCTTCTGCATGGCCAGGCGAAGCTGCGCCGTGGGGGTGCCGCCCCTGGCGTTGCGGAAACGGTCGAGCCGCGACACGGCAAGATCGCCGGCATCGGCCGGCAGCGGCGCCTGGGATGCCCCCGCCTCCACCGTTTCGGCGCAGCGCAGCGCGGCTGCACGGCCGAAGACGACGAGGTCGATGAGGGAGTTGGAGCCGAGGCGGTTGGCCCCGTGCACCGACACGCAGGCCGCTTCACCCACGGCCATCAGGCCCGGCACGACGGTATCCGGATCGCCGTTCTTCAGCGTCAGCACCTCGCCGTGATAATTGGTCGGGATGCCGCCCATATTGTAATGGACGGTCGGCAGGACGGGGATCGGCTCCTTCGTCACGTCGACGCCGGCGAAAATGCGGGCGCTTTCCGAGATGCCGGGCAGGCGCTCGTGCAGGATCTTCGGATCCAGATGGTCCAGATGTAGGAAGATGTGGTCCTTGCCCTTGCCGACGCCGCGGCCTTCGCGGATTTCCATCGTCATCGAGCGCGAGACGACGTCGCGCGAGGCGAGATCCTTGGCGGAGGGTGCGTAACGCTCCATGAAGCGCTCGCCTTCCGAATTGGTCAGGTAGCCGCCTTCGCCGCGCGCGCCCTCGGTGATCAGGCAGCCCGCCCCGTAGATGCCGGTGGGATGGAACTGCACGAACTCCATGTCCTGCAGCGGCAGCCCGGCGCGCAGCACCATGGCGTTGCCGTCACCCGTGCAGGTGTGGGCCGAAGTCGCCGAGAAATAGGCGCGTCCGTAACCGCCGGTGGCGAGAATCGTCTTCTGGGCGCGGAACCGATGCAGCGTGCCGTCATCGAGGCACAGGGCCACGACCCCACGGCAGACGCCATCGGAATCCATGATCAGGTCGATCGCGAAATACTCGATGAAGAATTCCGACGCATAGCGCAGCGACTGGCCGTACAGCGTGTGCAGGATGGCGTGGCCGGTGCGGTCGGCGGCGGCGCAGGTGCGCTGGGCCGGGGGCCCCTCGCCGAACTCGGTCGTCATGCCGCCGAAGGGGCGCTGGTAGATCTTGCCTTCCTGCGTCCGCGAGAAGGGGACGCCGAAATGCTCGAGCTCGTAGACTGCGGCGGGCGCGTTGCGCACCAGATATTCGATCGCGTCCTGGTCGCCCAGCCAGTCCGAGCCCTTGACCGTATCGAACATGTGCCAGCGCCAGTTGTCCGGCCCCATATTGCCGAGAGAGGCGGCGACACCACCCTGCGCGGCCACGGTATGCGAACGGGTCGGGAAAACCTTGGTGATGCAGGCGGTGCGAAGGCCGGCCTGGGCCGCACCCAGGGTCGCGCGCAGGCCGGCGCCGCCGGCCCCTACGACGACGACGTCGAACGTATGGTCGGTGAACTTGTAGTCGGTGCCGTTGGCGGCAGGCGCGACGCGATGGGGTTGTCCGTTGCCGGTTGCTGTGTCGGCCATGTCGTTCAAGCTCCGAAGCTCAGCCGCACGATCGCGTAAAGGGTAGCGAGCGCGATGGCGACCGAGAAGAATGTGCTGGCGAGGATGGCGACGATGCGCGCCGCGCCGTGCAGATAGTCCTCGATCACGATCTGCATGCCGAGGCGCATGTGGATGACGGCGGAAATGATGGTGGCTGCCATCGCGATGCCGACGAAGGGGTTGCCGAAGGCCGCCCGCACATCCGCGTAGGTGCCGGAAGACAGGCGCACCACGAGGATGAGGAAGAAGATGACGAGGAAAAGGTTGGCGACGGCGGTGACCCGCTGCAGCCAGAAGTGCCCGGTGCCCTCCTTGGCCGAGCCAAGCCCGCGTACCCTGCCGAGAGGCGTTCTCATGTCCATGATGCGCTCTCCTGTCAGCCGAAGATCAGTATGCCGAGCCAAAGCAGCACGGTCAGCCCGAGAGAGCCGACCAGCGTCGCGATGGCGAGCTTGGTGGAAGTGTCCTTATCGAGGCCATGGCCCGTATCCCACAGGAAGTGGCGCAGGCCGCCCAGCATGTGGTGCAGCAGAGCCCAGCTATAGCCGAACAGGATGACCCGCCCGATGATGGAGCCGAAGAACCACGACGCCGTCGCGAACGCCTCCGGTCCGCTGGCAGCGGACACCAGCCACCAGGCCACCAGCAGCGTGCCGAAATACAGCGCGCAGCCGGTGATGCGGTGCAGGATCGACATCGCCATGGTGGGACGGAAACGATAGATCGTCAGATGCGGCGAAAGCGGCCGTGCGGATTTGAGCTCCGACAAAGCGATTCTCCTGTTGGGCGGGCATTCCGGGCTGCATGGATGCGGCCGGATGGATGAATTGCCGAAACGGCGCCGCCCACCTGGCGCCGAATGGAGCGCTTCTAAAACACCTTTTGCACCCGCGAAATCAAGCGTCCTGCAAAAGATTGCGTCCTTGCGCCCACTTCCTAATCGATTAAGCGGTTCGAAGCCGATGGCGTCGGTCGGGAGATGGCCGGCGCGGCCCGGCGTGAACGCGAATCAGCGGTCGAGAAAGCGGATCATGTAGCTGGTCCAGTCGGCCGGTTCGGCGATGCGGGCATAGAGGTTGCGGCCCGTGTCCGCATTGCGCGGTGCCTGCAGCACGAGGCGCGACCAACCCCTGCCCTCGCCCTCGTCGGCAAGCAGGTCCACCATGGCCTTCGCGATGCCTTTGCGGCGATGCCGCATATCCACATAGATGTGGTCCGCGAGGCCCGATCGCATGCCTGTCCAGGGATCCGGAAGGTCGTAGAAGACGAGGAAGCCAACCAGTACGCCGTCGATTCGCGCACCCAGGATTTCGCCCGTGCGGTCCTGCAGCAACTGCTCCGCATAATAGGTATCGGGGGCGCCGGGCGCGCCGCGAAACATCGCCTGGTTGTAGGCCGCCAGCAGTGGCGCAAGGTCCCGTGCATCCTTGAGACGCAGGAGGGAGATGTCGATATCCGGGGCCGCTACAGGTTCCATGAACGCTTCAATGCCCAATCGGTGGCCGCAAGGCAAGGCACATCGGGCGGCGCCTTGCCGTGCCGCCCGATGCAGAATGCGTCAGGCCCAGTCCCTGATGTCCACAAAGCGTCCGGCGACGGCCGCTGCGGCCGCCATGGCCGGCGATACCAGATGGGTCCGTCCCTTGAAGCCCTGGCGACCCTCGAAGTTGCGGTTCGAGGTGGATGCGCAACGCTCGTTGGGCGACAGCCTGTCGGCATTCATGCCGAGGCACATGGAGCACCCCGGCTCCCGCCAGTCGAACCCGGCCTCGATGAAGATGCGGTCCAGCCCCTCGGCCTCGGCCTGGGCCTTCACGAGGCCCGAGCCCGGCACGATCATGGCGGAGACGCTGTCGGCCACCTTGCGCCCCTTCACGTAATCGGCGGCCTGCCGCAGATCCTCGATGCGGCCATTGGTGCACGAGCCGATGAAGACGCGGTCGATGGTGATGTCCGTCATCCGCGTCCCGGGCGTCAGGCCCATATAATCCAGGGCACGGCGCTTGGTGGCGCGCTTGGCCTCGTCGGCGATGTCGTCCGGGTTGGGCACGACACCGTTTATGGATACGACGTCTTCCGGGCTGGAACCCCAGGTGACGATAGGCGGCAAGCTCGCCGCGTCCAGCCGGACCACCTTGTCGAAGTGGGCGCCCTCGTCCGTATGAAGCGTACGCCAATAGTCGACGGCCCGTTCGAAGGCATTGCCCTGCGGCGCACGCGGACGACCCTCTATGTAGCGGAACGTGGTTTCGTCGGGGGCGATGAGACCGGCGCGCGCGCCGCCCTCGATCGACATGTTGCAGACCGTCATCCGGCCCTCCATCGACAGGGCGCGGATCGCCTCGCCGGCATATTCGATGACGTAACCCGTGCCGCCCGCCGTGCCGATCTCGCCGATGATGGCCAGGATGATGTCCTTGGCCGTCACGCCGGCCGGCGCCTGCCCATCCACCTGGACGAGCATGTTGCGCGCCTTGTTCTGGATAAGGGTCTGGGTGGCCAGCACGTGCTCCACCTCGGAGGTGCCGATCCCGTGCGCCAGGGCGCCGAAGGCGCCATGGGTGGAGGTGTGGCTGTCGCCGCAGACGATGGTCATGCCCGGAAGGGTGAAGCCCTGCTCCGGCCCGATGATGTGGACGATGCCCTGCCGCCGGTCCACCTCGTTGAAGTACTCGACGCCGAATTCGGCAGCGTTGCGCGCCAGCGCCTCCACCTGGATGCGGCTTTCCGCGTCGGCGATGCCGGCGCTGCGGTCGCTGGTCGGGACGTTATGGTCCACGACGGCCAGCGTGCGCCCCGGCTGGCGGACGCGCCGCCCGCTCATGCGCAGCCCCTCGAAGGCTTGCGGGCTCGTTACCTCGTGCACGAGATGGCGGTCGATGTAGAGCAGGCCGGCGCCTCCGGGCAGCGTCTCGATCAGGTGGTCGTCCCAGATCTTGTCGTAGAGTGTACGTGGATTGGCGCTCATGATCGGTCTTTTCAGGGTTCGCCGGCCTGGTCGCTGTTTGCTGGACGCGGGCTGCGGCTCAATGATGTCGTCGGACGAGAAGCGGGCCGCCGGCCCGGCGCGTCAGCCGATAAGGTAGACGGCGGAGATCTGCCGATAGAAGAACCGGCCCGGCAGGCGGGCGCGGTCGTCCAGCGGGGAATAGCCCAGCGTGGTCGGCAGCAGGCCCGGATAGGAGCGGCAACGGTTCATGACCTGAAATTATCAACTGGATGGAACGGTTACAAGCTGGGGTACGGGGCCGCCAAAAAAAAGGGCGGCCCGAGGACCGCCCTACCTGTCGTGCCATGGCCTGATGGCGCGCGGATTACTCCGCGGCTTTGGCCTGCTTTGCGGCAGCCTTGGCGGCGTCGGCGCGGGCGCGCTCCTCGGCGGCGGCGGCGCGGACATCGTCGTTCAGCTTGCGGGCGCGGGCGTTGGTCGCCTCCACGATACGAGCCGACTTACCGCGACGGTCGCGCAGGTAGTAAAGCTTGGCGCGGCGGACGCGGCCACGGCGCACGACCTCGACCGATTCGACCAGCGGCGAATAGACGGGGAACACGCGCTCGACGCCTTCGCCATAGGAGATCTTGCGGACGGTGAAGCTTTCCTGCAGGCCGGCGCCGGAGCGGGCGATGCAGACACCTTCATAGGCCTGGACGCGGGTACGCGTGCCTTCCGTGACGCGGACGTTCACGCGCAGCGTGTCGCCGGGCGAGAAGGCCGGAAAGGTGCGGATGGCGGCGATACGCTCGACTTCGGCGGCGTTCAGCTCGGAAATGATATCCATGAGGGTGCCTCTCTTAATTTCATGCCGGATTGCTGGCCGGTCATGGCCGTCGAAACGGTCAAGTTCTTCTGAGGAAATCAGGCGCGCTCATACAACAGCTTGCGGCGCCTGTCGAGCCTGCATCGTCAAGATCATGCGCTTTTCGGCGGGGGGAGAAGATCGGGCCGGCGCTCGCGCGTCAGCCGCTCGGCCTCGGCGCGCCGCCAGCGGGCGATGGCACCATGGTCGCCCGATGTCAGGACCGGGGGTATGCCCCGCCCTTCCCACTCGGCGGGCCGGGTGTAATGGGGATGCTCCAGCAGCCCGCCCTCGAAACTTTCGGCCTCGCCCGATTCCGAATTCCCCATCACGCCGGGCAACAGCCGCACCACGGCGTCCAGCAGCACCAGCGCCGCCATCTCGCCGCCCGACAGGATGTAATCGCCGATGGAGATTTCCGTCAGGCCCCGGCCCTCGATGACCCGCTCGTCCACGCCTTCGAAGCGTCCGCAGACGATGACAGCCCCGGGCCCGGATGCGATCCTGCGCACCAGATCCTGCGTCAGCGGCCGGCCGCGCGGGCTCATCAGATAACGCGGCCGCGGATCGCCTGCCGGCGAAGCCGCATCGATGGCCCCCGCCAACACGTCCGCGCGCAGCACCATGCCGGCAGACCCGCCGGATGGCGTGTCGTCCACGGTGCGGTGGCGTCCGATCCCGAACTCCCGGATCGGCGTGGTCTCCAGGCTCCAGTCCCCGCGCTCCAGCGCCCGGCCGGCCAGCGATTGGCCGAGCGGGCCGGGAAACATGTCCGGATAGAGCGTGACGACGGAGGCGCGAAACATGATCCCTGCCCGTCAGCCGCGATCGTCTTCGTCGGAGCGCACCTCGATTGCGCCCTCCAGCCCGGCTGCCACCGGCTCCACCAGTATATAGCCGAGGTCGAGGTCGATCTGCGGGACCGCCGCTTCGGTGAACGGGATCATCACGGTGGCGCCGCTTTCCGGCTTGATCTCCAGCACGTCGCCGGCGCCGAAATCGTGAAAGGCGATGATCTCGCCCACGACATCGCCGCCCGTGGTACGGACATCGAGGCCGATCAGGTCGGCCTGGTAGAAGTCGTCGCCTTCGTCCGGCAACGCCGACCGGTCGACGAACAACTCGGTCCCGTTGAGGCGTTCGGCATGGTTGCGGTCCGTCACCTCCTTGAAGCGGACGATCACGACCGTCTTCTGCTGGCGTGCCGAAGCCACCGTGTAGCGCACGCCGGCCTTGTCCACCAACGGGCCATAGGCCCCGATGTCGGCAGGGTTCTCGGTAAAGCTGCGCACCCGGCATTCGCCGCGGATGCCATGCGCACCGCCGATGGTTGCCAGAAGCACGGGGTTTTCAAGCTGGGTCATGCGCGCACGCTCCTGAACGGATTCCGGGCGGCAGTGGCCTGCCGCCCGGTACGATGAAGGGTTTTGCACTCCGGGCCGCACACAGCGCGCGGCGCATGAAGCCTTATTCGGCTTCGGCAGCTTCCGTTGCTTCCGGCTTGGCGGCAGCTTCCGCGGCGGCGGCGGCGGCGTCTTCCTCGCGCTGGCGACGCTCGGCCTCGCGCTCCTGCGCCTTCTTGCCGGGCTGGGCCTTGACCGGGTTTGAACGGGTCGGACGGTTGGCGATGCCGGCCTTGTCGAGGAAGCGCAGCACGCGGTCGGTCGGCTGTGCGCCTTCGCCCAGCCAATGCTTGATGCGGTCTTCCTTGAGCGAGACGCGCTCGGCGTCCTTCGGCAGCATCGGGTTCCAGGCGCCGACCGTCTCGATGAAGCGGCCGTCGCGCGGCGAGCGGGCGTCGGCGACGACGATGTGGTAGTAAGGGCGCTTCTTGGAGCCGGCACGGGCAAGGCGCAGTTTCAGGGACATTTCGTATTCCTTCTTGGCTTGGTCGTCAGGCCGTTCAGGCCGTTGTTTCGGGTAGTCGGGATGCGAAGCGGCGCAAGGCCGCTATTTCTTGCGCGGCAGGCCCGGCAGTCCGGGAAAGCCGCTGCCGAGGCCCGGCAATCCGCCTGGGCCACCGAGGCCGGGTGGCAGGCCGCCCGGCCCGCCGCCCGCCTGCATGGCCTTGGCCATTTCCTCGAGCTGCTTGGGGTCCATCTTGGACAGGTCCGGCATGCCGGCGCCGCCCGGCAGGCCCATCTTGGCGCCGAGGCCGCCCATGAGCTTGCCCATCATGCCGCCGCCCTTGCCCTTGCCGACGGACTTCATCATGTCCGCCATCTGCCGGTGCATCTTGAGCAGCTTGTTGATGTCGGCGGAATCGGTGCCCGAGCCGAGAGCGATGCGCTTCTTGCGGCTGTGCTTGAGAATATCGGGGTTGGCGCGCTCGGCCGCCGTCATCGAGGATATGATGGCGAGCTGGCGCTTCAGCAGCCTGTCGTCCAGCCCTGCCGCCGCAACCTGGTTCTTGATCTTGCCCATGCCGGGCATCAGGCCCATCAGCCCGCCCATGCCGCCCATCTTCTGCATCTGGCGGATCTGGTCGGACAGGTCGTTGAGGTCGAACTTGCCCGACCGCATCTTCCTGGCCATCGCCGCGGCCTTTTCCGCGTCGATGTTCTCGGCCGCCTTCTCGACCAGGGAGACGATGTCTCCCATGCCGAGGATGCGGTCCGCGATACGCCCGGGGTGGAACTCCTCCAGCGCATCCATCTTTTCGCCGACGCCGATCAGCTTGATGGGCTTGCCGGTGACCGCACGCATCGAAAGCGCGGCGCCGCCGCGCCCGTCGCCGTCCACGCGCGTCAGGACGATGCCGGATATGCCGACCCGCTCGTCGAAGGAGCGGGCAAGGTTCACGGCATCCTGACCGGTGAGGGAATCGGCGACGAGAAGGATTTCGTGCGGGTTCGAGCGAGCCTTGATCTCGGCCATCTCGACCATCAGCGGCTCGTCGATATGGGTGCGGCCGGCGGTATCCAGGATCAGGACGTCATAGCCGCCGAGGCGCGCCGCCTGCGTGGCGCGCGACGCGATCTCGACCGGGCCCTGGCCCGCGATGATCGGCAGGGTGGCGACGCCCGTCTGCTCGCCGAGGATACGTAGCTGCTCCTGTGCCGCGGGCCGCCGCGTATCGAGCGAGGCCATCAGCACCTTCTTGCGCTGGCGCTCGGTCAGCCGCTTGGCGATCTTGCCCGTCGTGGTCGTCTTGCCCGAGCCCTGAAGGCCGACCATCATGATCGTCACCGGCGCGGGGGCGTTCAGGTCGATGGAGACCTGCTCCGAGCCCAGCATGGCCACAAGCTCGTCATGGACGATCTTGACCACCATCTGCCCAGGCTTGATCGACTTGACGATCTCGGCTCCAACGGCCTTCTCGCGCACCTTGTCGGTGAAGTCGCGCACCACCTCCAGGGCGACGTCCGCTTCCAGCAAGGCACGGCGCACCTCGCGCAGCGCTGCCGACACGTCTTTGTCGGACAGGGCGCCGCGGCCGGTAAGGCCGTTCAGGATGGACCCGAGCCGGTCCTGAAGGGATTCGAACATCGCTTTCCTTTCCATTCGTCTCGTACGGCACCGCGCCGAACGCCAGAATGGGGATGGACGGCGGCCTCTCCAACCGGTAGCAACCAAAACGAAACGCATCCGCGGGCGAAACTCGCTGGCGGATGGTGACCTCCACGTGGCTTCCGCAAGGAAGGGGCGTGGTCGGTTGCTCGCGGACGGAACTGTCGCGGATCGCGCCGCTTTAAGCCTTTCTCCGCCGTCCTGTCAACCTTGGAGCCTGCAATGACCGACCGTACCGATGGCAAGCCGCGATGAGCTGGGGCATCATACTGGCCTGCCTGACGCTTGTGCTCATCGTCGCCACCGCCCTGTCCTTCCTGCGGGTGGCGCACGGCTTCGTCCGCGTCTTTTCGTTTCCCCGCCTGCAGATACTGCTGGCGACGCTGGTGCTTCTGGCCTTTTCCATCATGATGCCCGCCGATGGCTGGATCAGCCCGGTCGCCTCCGCATGCCTTGTCGCGGTCGCCATCGCGCAGATCGTGCCCGTCATGCAGTTCACGCCGCTGAAGAAGCCGCAGTCGCAGACGTTCGACGGGCCTGACGACGACCCGTCCGTCGTTTCGATCCTGTCGTTCAACGTCAAGCAGTCGAACCGGCACTACGACAAGGCGCTGGCCGTCGCCCGCGCAGCCGATGCCGACATCGCCCTCTTCATGGAGGTGGATTCCGGCTGGGCGAAGGGGCTGGAGCCGCTCGCGGACCGATACGAGCATCGGGTTTCGCACCCGCTCGACAACAGCTACGGCATGATCCTCTATTCGCGCCTGCCGCTTGGCGATGTCGCGGTGCGCGAGCTGGTGATGGACGACATCCCGTCCATCACCGCCACGGTGAGCTTGCGCAACGAGGACCGCTTCCGCCTGTACTGCGTCCATCCGGAGCCGCCGGTTCCGGTCGTGGATTCCTATGGACGCGACGCCGAACTGGTGACGGTGGCAGGGCTGGTCCGCAAGGAGACCCTGCCCTGCATCGTCACGGGCGATCTCAACGACGTCGCCTGGTCGCATACGACGCGCCTGTTCCAGCGCATTTCCAGGTTGCTGGACCCGCGCGTCGGGCGCGGCTTCTACTCCACCTTCGATGCCCGATTCTTCTTCATCCGCTGGCCGTTGGACCATCTGTTCCACGATGCCCGCTTCCGGCTGGCGGGGATCAAACGGCTGGACCGGGCCGGCTCCGACCATTTCCCCATCCTGTTCCGCCTGGCGCTGGGCAAGGTCGATGCCGCCGACGAGAAACCCGAACAGATGGATGAGGAGGACCGGCAGGAGGCGCGCGAGCTGCGGCGCGAAGGCGTGAAACTCGAGCGCGACCCGGTCGGCACCGACTGGGAGGGCTGAGCCGCGGCGACTGGCAATCCATCCAGAAAGACGGCATATAGCGGCCATGGCACTCGACGTCCCCTTTTCCCGCATGAACGGGCTCGGCAACGAAATTCTCGTCGCCGACCTGCGCGGGCGTCCGGACCGCATCACGCCGGCGGCGGCGGTGGCGCTGGCGGGCAAGGCCGATACGCATTTCGACCAGATCATGGCGATCCACGACCCGAGGACGTCCGGCACCGATGCCGACATCATCATCCTCAACGCCGACGGCAGCGAGGCCGGAGCCTGCGGCAACGGCACGCGCTGCGTGGTCCTCTATCTCGGGCGGGGCACGGGCACGCAGGAATACCTTCTGCAGACGCGGCGCGGCATCCTGGAGGCGCGGGCCCTGCCCGGCGGCCTGATCAGCGTCGACATGGGAGTGCCGCTGTTCGACTGGCAGGACATTCCGCTGGCGCATGCCATCGACGACACGAATGCCGCGCCGGTGGAAAGCGGGCCGGACGGCGCGCCGGTCCTGTCCCGGCCCGCGCTGGCCTCCATGGGCAACCCGCATGCGGTCTTCTTCATCGATCGCGGCGTCCAGTCCGTGGACCTTGCCAGGTTTGGCGCCGAGATCGAACATCACCCGCTGTTTCCCGACCGCGTCAATGTCAGCATCGCCGAGGTGACGGGGCCGACGGCGCTGACGATGCGCACCTTCGAGCGCGGCGTCGGGCTGACGCAGGCCTGTGGCTCCGCCGCCTGCGCGGCGGCCGTGCTGGCGGCGCGCACCGGCCGTGCCGGCCGTCGCCTGACGGTGACCGTGCCCGGCGGCGACCTGATCGTCGAATGGCGCGACGATGGCCATGTTATGATGACCGGGCCCGCTGAACTGGAATGGGACGGCTGGCTCGACCCCGTCACGGGCGATCACCGCCGCGCCCCGCAGGAGAGCGCAGACTGATGCCCGGCAAGCCCGCGATCGACGTGATATCCTTCGGCTGCCGCCTCAACACCTACGAGGCGGAGATCATGAAGCGCGAGGCCGAGGCCGCGGGCCTCGGCGCCGCCGACGCGGCCCCCGCCATCATCATCAACACCTGCGCCGTCACCGGCGAGGCGGTGCGCCAGGCCCGTCAGGCGGTACGCCGCGCCCGCCGCGACAGCCCTGCCGCACGCATCATCGTCACCGGCTGCGCGGCGCAGACCGAAGGCGAAACATTCGCCCGGATGGACGAGGTGGACGCCGTCATCGGCAATGACGACAAGTTGAAGGCCGACAGCTATCGAAGCCTGCCCGATTTCGGCGTTTCCGCCGAAGAAAAGGTGCGCGTCAACGACATCATGAGCGTGCGCGAGACGGCCGGCCACATGGTGGACGCCATCGAGGGCCGCGCCCGCGCCATCGTGCAGGTGCAGAACGGCTGCGACCACCGCTGCACCTTCTGCATCATCCCCTTCGGACGCGGCAACTCCCGCTCGGTGCCCATGGGGGCCGCCGTGGCGCAGGTACGCCGCCTGGTGGATTCCGGTTACCGGGAGGTGGTGCTGTCCGGCGTCGACATGACGAGCTGGGGCGCGGACCTGCCGGGCGCGCCGCGCCTTGGGGCGCTGGTGCAGGCCATCCTTCGGCATGTGCCCGACCTGCCCCGGCTGCGCCTGTCTTCCATCGACTCCATCGAGGCCGATCCGGCCCTGATGGACGCCATCGGCACGGAAACGCGGCTGATGCCGCATCTGCATCTGTCGCTGCAGGCCGGCGACAACATGATCCTGAAGCGCATGAAACGGCGTCACAGCCGCGAGGACGCCATCGCCTTCTGTGCCGAAATGCGCTCCCGCCGACCCGATATCGTCTATGGCGCCGACATCATCGCAGGCTTTCCGACGGAAACGGACGCGATGTTCGAGAATTCGCTGCGGCTCGTGGAAGAGTGCGGGCTGACGCATCTTCACGTCTTTCCCTTTTCGCCGCGCAAGGGCACGCCCGCCGCGCGCATGCCGCAGCTGCCCAAGGCCATCGGCAAGGAGCGCGCCGCACGCCTGCGCGCACGCGGCGAGGCCGCGCATGCGGCGCATCTGGCGCGGCTGGTTGGCACGCGCCAGAAAATCCTGGTGGAACGCGAAGGCCTCGGCCGCGCCGAAGACTTTACCCTTGCCGACATCGCGGTCGGCGCCCCCGGCGAAATCGTCGAGGCCGAGATCACCGGCCAGAACGGCGAACGCCTGGTCGCGCGGCCACTGATGGCCGCCGCCGCCTGATCCTATCGAACTGGAGACTTCATGGCAGAGCAGAAAGGCTTCTTTCGCCGCATCTTCACCTTCGGCCAGGACGACTCCGCCAAGCCGGCGGAGATCGCACCGGCCGAGACGGTGCCGGCGGAAGTTGCGCCGAGCGATGCCGCGCCCGCCGAGCCCATCGAAGCCGAGGCGCCTGCCGTGGCCGATGACGACGATTTCGCATTCCTGGAGGAGCCGGGCGTACCCGACGCCGAGCCGGAATCCGACTTCGGCTGGCTCAGGCAGGACGCGCCCGACGCCGAAGCCGTGGAAGAGGCCGAGGCGACCCTGATCGAAGAGGATGGCGGCCTGCCCGCGCCGGAGCCTGTGGTGGAAGCCGCTCCAGAGAGCGTCTCCGTCGAGGAGATGGAGCTGCTGCCCGAAGAGGAAGAGGCCGACGGCTCCTTCGCCTGGCTGGACGAGCCGGTCGAGCCGGAGGACGAGGCGGAGCTGGATGGTGGCGAACCCGACCAGCCCGGCTGGCGCGTCGTCGAGGCCAAGCAGGCCGCGGCCGGTGCGGCGCTGGCGGCGGAACCGGCGCGAAGCTGGTTCCAACGGCTTGCCGATGGTCTTTCGCGTTCCTCCGGACAATTGTCGGGGCAGATCACCTCGCTTTTCACCAAGCGGCGCCTCGATGAGGATACGCTCCAGGACTTCGAGGACGTGCTGATCCAGGCCGACCTCGGCGTCGAGACCGCCACCCGAATCACCGGACGCCTGTCCGATGGGCGCTACGGCAGGGAGATCACGGGCGAGGCGGTACGCGCCATACTTGCGGAGGAGGTCGAGCGTTCGCTTGCGCCGGTCGCACGGCCGCTGGAGCTCGATCTTTCGGTCAAGCCGCATGTGATCCTGGTTGTCGGCGTCAACGGCACCGGCAAGACGACCACGATCGGCAAGCTGGCCGCCAAGCTGACGCGGGGCGGGCTGAAGGTTACGCTGGCGGCGGGCGACACGTTCCGCGCCGCCGCCGTGGAACAATTGAAGATCTGGGGCGAGCGCACCGGCTCGGCCGTCATCGCGCGGGATATCGGGGCGGATGCCGCTGGACTGGCTTTCGAGGCCTATGACGAGGCATTGCGCAACGGCTCGGACGTGCTCATCATCGATACCGCCGGCCGGCTGCAGAACCGCACCGAACTGATGGCTGAGCTGGAGAAGATCGTGCGCGTGCTGCGCAAGCGCGCGCCCGATGCGCCGCATACCGTGCTGCAGACGCTGGATGCCACGACGGGGCAGAACGCCATGAACCAAGTGGAGATCTTCCGCAATGTGGCCGGGGTTAACGGGCTGGTCATGACCAAGCTGGACGGCACGGCACGGGGCGGCATCCTGGTGGCCATCGCGACGCGCCATGCCTTGCCGGTGTATTTCATCGGCGTCGGCGAAGGCATAGACGATCTGGAACCGTTCAAGGCGCGCGATTTCGCCGAAGCGATCGCCGGCCGGGCGGCCTGAGGCATTGAAGGAGCACGAGATGTCCGAACGCATCGTCGAGGAAGCCCCCAACAGGCCGGGCCGCAAGGAGATGAACCCGATCGTCAAGTTCGCCCTCGAACTTGGGCCGCTCGTGGTCTTCTTCTTTGCCAACAACCGGGGCGAGGCCATCGCCGAGGCGGTTCCCGCGCTGGGGGCGCTCGGCGGGCCGCTCTTCGTGGCGACGGCGCTTTTCATGCTGGCGACGGTGGTTTCGCTGACCGTCTCCTGGGCGATGATCCGGACCTTGCCCGTGATGCCGATCGTATCGGGCATCGTCGTCGTCGTGTTCGGCACGCTGACGCTGTGGCTTCAGGACGAGGTCTTCATCAAGATGAAGCCGACCATCGTCAACGGCCTGTTCGCCGCCGTCCTGCTGGGCGGACTGGCCGTCGGCAAGCCGCTGCTGGGCTACGTCTTCGACCAGGCCTTCAAGCTCGACGACGAGGGCTGGCGCAAGCTGACGCTGCGCTGGGGCCTGTTCTTCGTCTTCCTTGCCGTGCTCAACGAAGTGGTGTGGCGCCTCTTCTCCACCGACTTCTGGGTGGCATTCAAGGTCTGGGGCACGATGCCCATCACCATCGCCTTCATGCTGGCTCAGTTCCCGCTGTTGAAGCGCCATGCCACCGAGCCGCTGTTCGACGCAAAGAAGTAGCGCGTTGCAAATCGCCTCGAGGCTCCCACCTTTCCCCTCGAAGGTATTCAAGGAGCGCTGAGCATGATCGACGCACAAAAACTTCTCGACCAGTTTCTCGGCACGGGGCGCGGTGCGCCAAGGCCGGGAATGGGCCAGGGCGGCATGCAGACGGGCCAGGGAGGGCTCGGCGCCGGCCTGCCGGGCGGGCTCGGAGACCTCGTGGGCAGCGTCCTCGGCGGCAGCCGTGGCAGTGGGCGCGGCGGCGGAATGGGCGGTGGCATGGGCGGCGCGCTCGGCCCGGTGATTGCCGGTGGCCTCGCCTCCTATCTCCTGCGCGGGAAGAACGCCAGGAAGCTCGGCGGCTCTGCCCTGCGGCTCGGCGGCCTCGCTCTTGTTGCCGGGCTCGGCTACAAGGCCTGGCAGAACTACCAGGCGCAACAGGCCGGCAATTCGGCCAGCCGCATCGCACCCGGCGAGATCCCGGACGCGTCGGATACCGCGTTCATCCCGCCGCCGGGCGAAGAGCAGGAACATGCCCGCCTGCTTCTGTCGGCCATGATCGCCGCCGCGAAGGCGGACGGCAGCATCGACAGCGCGGAAGAGGAAGCCATCTTCGGCAAGATGGACGGGCTCGAACTCGATGCCGAGGAAAAATCGCTGGTGATGGACGAGTTGCGTCGCCCGATGCCGGTGGAGGATCTGGCCGCGCAGGCCCGCACGCCCGAGGCCGGGGTCGAGGTCTATCTCGCATCGCTGATGGCCATCGATGCGGATACGCCGGCAGAACGCGATTATCTGCAGAAGCTGGCGTCCGCGCTGCGCCTGCCGCCGGACCTCGTCGCCGAGATTCACGACGCCCACGAAAACGCCCTGCAGGCCTGACACGGCGCCATTGACCACGCGCCCGCGACTCCCTTACTGAGGGCGTGCGCGGGGCCCCGCGTGGAGGAGCGTCGACATGCGGACAGGTTCCCGTCTCGGATATGCAAGGCCGGCCATCGTGCTGGCCTGCGGCGCGGCGATCGTCACCATATCCATGGGCCTGCGCCAATCCTTCGGCCTCTACATGCGCCCGATCGAGCTGGAACTCGGCGTCAGCCGCGAGGCCTTCGGCCTCGCCATAGCCGTCCAGACACTGATTCTCGGGCTGGCTCAGCCCTTCGTCGGCGCGCTGGCGGACAAACACGGTTCGGGCCGTGTCGCCGCCGCGGGCGGACTTCTCTATGCCTTTGCGCTGGCGCTGGCCGGCATGGCAGGCAGCGCGCTCGGCATCAATCTATCGCTCGGCCTTCTGGCCGGAATCGCCATGACGGGAATCACCTTCGTCGTCGTGCTGGGCGCGGTCGGCCGCGCCGTCCCGCCCGAGAGGCGCGGCACGGCGATCGGCATCGCCACGGCCGGCGGCTCGTTCGGGCAGTTCATGGTGGTGCCGCTGACGCAAGGCCTGATCAGCAGTTTCGGCTGGCGGGAAACGATGCTGCTCGGCGCGGTGCTGGCGCTCGCCATCGTCGTTCTGGCACGCGGCATAGCCGGCCTTCCGGCCGGTGGCCCGGCCAGCGCCGTCCGGCAGCAGAGCCTGGGGGAAGCCCTGCGCGAGGCATCCCGCCACCCCGGTTACTGGCTTCTGAATTTCGGTTTCTTCGTCTGCGGCTTCCATGTCGCCTTCATCTCCACCCACCTGCCCGCCTTCCTGTCCGACCAGGGGCTGGATCCTGCGGTGGGGGCGCGGGCGCTGGCGCTCATCGGCCTGTTCAACATTGTCGGCTCCTACGTCTTCGGCCTCAGTGCCGACAGGTTGCGCAAGAAATATGTGCTGTCGGCCCTGTATTTCGCCCGGTCGGCGGTCATCGTCGTTTTCCTGGCCGTGCCCTTCACGCCGCTCAGCGCGACGCTCTTCGCCTGCGCCATCGGCTTCCTGTGGCTCGGCACGGTACCTCTGACCAGCGGGCTCGTCAGCCAGATCTTCGGCGTGCGGTACCTCGCCACGCTGTTCGGCATCGTCTTCATGAGCCATCAGGTGGGAGGCTTCTTCGGCGCCTGGCTGGCCGGCCGCTTCTTCGAGGATAGCGGCAGCTACGACCTTGCCTGGCAGGTGTCCGTCGCGCTCGGCCTCCTGGCCGGCCTCGTCAACCTGCCCATCCGGGACAGGCCGATCCTTCGGCCGCAGGCGGCATGAGCGGCGCGCTTGCCCTCAGGGCCGCGACGGCGGCCGGCATCTTCGCCGTGCTGGCGGGCGGGCTGTGGCTCTGGGAGGCGCATGGCCTCGCAATCTGGACCGGCGCGGCCTTCACCTTTTGTCTGTAGACCTTACCTGAACCGTCATGGGTCGATACCCCGACACGACGGAACTGGAACGTGCCATGACATGGTTCAAAGCAACATTTGCCGCCGCAGTCCTGGCGGCCGGTCTCTCCGCCCCTGCCCAAGCGCAAACCGACCTTGAGCGGATCAAGGCGGACGGCGTCATCCGCATCGGCACCGAAGGCACCTATGCGCCCTTCACCTATCACGATGCCGGCGGCACGCTTGTCGGCTTCGATGTCGAGATCGGCCGCGCCGTCGCCGAGAAGATGGGCGTGCGCGCCGAATTCCTGGAAGGCAAATGGGACGGCCTGATCGCCGGGCTCGACGCCAATCGCTACGACGCCGTCATCAACCAGGTCGGCATCACCGAGGCGCGGCAGCGCAAGTACAGCTTTTCCGAACCCTATATCGCGTCGAAGGCCGTGCTGATCGTCAAGGCCGACAACGAAGCGGTGACGGGCTTCGACGATCTGCAGGGCCTGCGCGCGGCACAGTCGCTGACCAGCAATTTCGGCCGTCTGGCGGAGGAGCACGGCGCGGAACTCGTTGCGACCGACGGCTTCGACCAGTCGATCCAGCTTGTCCTGCAGGGCCGGGCCGATGCCACGATCAACGACAGCCTCTCTTTTCTGGACTTCCGCAAGAAACAACCGGACGCACCCGTGCGGGTTGCCGCCGAAGTCGCCGACGCGGAATATTCCGGAATCCTGATGCGTCAGGGGCAGGACGACCTGGTCGCGGCGGTGAACGCCGCCCTTGAAGAAATCAAGACCGACGGCACTTACCAGGCCATCGCCGACACCTATTTCGGCGCGGACGTCTCGCACTGAGTGTCACCGGCGGGGCCGGAAGGCGGAGTTTGAAATGCCCTTCTGGCTGCAACTCATGTGGGATTCCCTCGGGCCGCTGCTGTGGGCGGCCCTCAAGTTTACCGCGCCCCTGACGCTGATTTCCTTCGTGCTGGGGCTGTCGCTCGGCCTTGCGACCGCGCTGGTGCGCATGTTCGCGCCGGGGCCCTTCGCGCTCGTGGCGCGCTTTTATGTATGGATCTTTCGCGGCACGCCGCTGCTGGTGCAGCTCTTCCTGATCTTCTATGGCCTGCCCAGCGCCGGCATCGTGCTGGATGCCTTCACCGCTGCCGTCATCGGCTTCACGCTGAATGTCGGCGCCTATACTTCGGAGATCATCCGCGCGGTCATCGCCTCGGTGCCGCGCGGGCAGTGGGAAGCGTCCTATTCCATCGGCATGAACTGGTTCGATACCATGCGGCGCACGATCCTGCCGCAGGCCACCCGCACCGCCGTGCCGCCGCTGTCCAATACGTTCATCTCGCTGGTAAAGGACACGTCGCTGGCTGCCGCAATCACCGTACCGGAGTTGTTCCAGCAGGCCCAGCGGATCGTCGCGGTGACGTACGAGCCGCTCATCCTCTATATCGAGGCGGCGTTGATCTATCTTCTGCTGTCCTCCGTCCTGTCGTCGCTTCAGGCCCGGCTGGAAAAGCGCCTGAACCGGTATGGCGGCTTCATGGAGGCGCGGTCATGATCGCCCTTGAGGACATCCACAAGAGCTTCGGGGCGAACGACGTGCTGAAAGGCATTTCGCTGCGCTTTACGGAAGGCAGCGTCACCGCGCTGGTCGGCCCGTCGGGAAGCGGCAAGAGCACGCTCCTGCGCTGCATCAACCTGCTCGAAACCCCGGATCGCGGCCACCTGCAGGTCGGCGAGGCGGGAATGGAGTTCCAGCCGGGTCGAAAGGTGCCTTGGCGGCAGGTGCAGGCCGTGCGGCGCCAGACCGGGATGGTCTTCCAGAATTTCCAGCTTTTCCCGCACCGGACGGCCGTGCAGAACGTGATGGAACCGCTGGTGACGGTTCTGAAGTGGCCGCAGGCGAAGGCGCGAGAACGCGCCATGCAGCTTCTGGAACGCGTCGGCCTTGCGGACAAGGCGGACGCCTGGCCGGCGACGCTGTCGGGCGGGCAGCAGCAGCGCGTCGCCATCGCCCGGGCGCTGGCGCCCTCGCCCCGCGTGCTGCTCTGCGACGAGCCGACCTCGGCGCTGGACCCGGAACTGGCCGACGAGGTGGTAGAGGTTCTGGCAGGGCTCGCGCGCGACGGCACCACGATGGTGATGGCCACGCACGATCTGCGCCTGGGCTCGCGCATTGCCGGCGAAGCGGTTTTTCTGGATGCGGGCGTCGTCGTGGAGAAGGGCCCGTCTAAAGCGCTGTTCGGCGCCCCGAAGGAGGCGCGGACCCGCCGGTTCCTGACGTCCCTCACGGGCGCGGCGGGCACAACCTGATTTATATGTCTTTTATTTGACATCATACAACATGCAATGCAATTTGCAGGAATATGTTCTTGCAGGGGCCATGGCATGTTTTCTTCGCGTACCAGACATAAACGCTTGCGCACGGCCCTGATGGCCGGCGGGTCCGTCGCTCCGCTAGCGCTTCTTCTTGTCCTGCCCAATGCGGCGCACGCAGGGTGCACGATCACCGGCATCGGCACCGTCAACAGTTGCGATGGCACACTGGTTTCCGCCACGCCGGTTTCCGGAACGGTTATCTTCGACGTCGATTCGATGATCGCGGCCGGGCTCGATTACTATCCATCGGGCTCATCCACCGACCCGCTGAACATGACGCTGAACCTCACCGGCACGACATCCATCAACCGGCCTGCCTATGCCGGCATCGGCATGATGACCACCCGCAATGCCGTAAACATGACGGTCAATGCCGGCCCGCAGGTGCAGATCCGGTCCGGCGATACCTTTGGCGGAATCTGGCTGCGGGTCGAAGGCAGCGGAAACCTGACCGTCGATTCCGCCGCCACGATCGAGGTCACCGGCGTTGAAGAGCCGGGCATCACCGTAACGACCCTCAGCGGCAGCGCGCACATAACGAACAGCGGAGCAGTAAATTCGACACGGTATCGCGGCCTGTATGTCGACGCGCGCGGCGGGGTTTCGGATATCGTGAACACCGGCACCGTCCATTCGATGCAGGCCGGCGCCCGCGCGATCAACTACGAGGGGCTGGCGCAGGTCGACAATCGCGGAACGGTCGAGACGACCTGGCGGCAGGGCCTCGTGACATGGTCGGCATCCGGACCCGCCACGATCCTGAACAGCGGCAGCGTGACGGCGCAGGACGATTCGGCCCTCGTGGCCTGGACGGAAAACGGCACGGTCACCATCGTCAATTCTGGAAATGCGTTCGC
This sequence comes from Aureimonas altamirensis, assembly GCF_023702225.1. Classification (GTDB taxonomy): domain Bacteria; phylum Pseudomonadota; class Alphaproteobacteria; order Rhizobiales; family Rhizobiaceae; genus Aureimonas; species Aureimonas altamirensis_B. The sequence continues at coordinate 420,623 of NZ_JAMQCO010000001.1, forward strand.
ACGGGACAACACGGCACAGGCCGATGGCGGCATCGGCCATTACGGCCTTCATGCCCGCGTCGGCGAGACGGGCGACGTGATCGTCGAGAATACCGGGCGGGTCGAAGCCGCGCAGACCGGCATCTGGGTGGAAACGCCATCGGGCACCGTCACCATCCGGCAGCAAGGGCAGATCGCGGGCGCGGACGGCATCGTGGTTGACGGCGCAGGTGCTGTCTCGCTTGTCCATTCCGGGGCGACGACGGCCACGACCGGCCATGCCGTATCCGCAGCCGGTACGACCATCGCGCTCGACAATTCCGGTACGATCACCTCCGCTGCCGCCGGTGAGGCAACCATCCTCATGCGGCAGGGCAACGCCACGATCCGCAATAGCGGCACCATCGCGAATACGGCCGGCGGCACGGCCATCGAGTTTGCCGGAGCAACCAACGAACTGGTCCTCGATACGGCGAAGGCGACGGTGACCGGCCTGGTGATCGGCGCGGGGGCAGGCGACATGCTGACGCTGGACGCCACGGACAACGGTACGTTCGACAACGCGCGGCTGGGAGAGCAGGGCCAGTTCCGGGGCTTCGAGACCATACGCAAGACGGGAACGGCCCTCCTGTCCTTGACCGGCGAAACGGCGGGCTTTTCCGGCGCAACGCGCGTCGAGGCGGGTGAGCTGGCCGTCAATGGCGATCTTTCCCTGTCGGCCGTCTCGGTGTTGTCGACCGGAACGGTGTCCGGGCGGGGCACCGTCGGCAACCTGACCGTCGGCAACGGTGGCACGCTCGCTCCCGGAAACTCGATCGGCACGCTCACCGTTGTGGGCGCCTTCCGGCAGGAGGCCGGCGCCACCTACGTGGTGGAGCTGGACCCGGCGACATCCGCATCGGACCGCCTGACGGTGGGCGGGTCGGCCGTACTGGACGAAGGATCGCGCCTTATCGCCTCCTCCACCACGCCCGGCACCTATCGTCTTGGCACGCGCTACACCATCTTGACGGCCACAGGCGGCCTTACCGGAACCTGGTCGTCGGCATCGACGCCTGCGATCTCGCCCTTCCTCTCCCTTGCCCCGCACTATGACGCGCAAACCGCCTATCTTTCCGTGGTGCAGGCACAGAGCTTCCGCGGCGTCGCGCAAACGCCGAACCAGATCGCGGTGGCGACCGCACTGGATGGCATGTCCGATTCGAGCGGATTGAAAAACGCCGTCGCGCATAGCGACAGCACCGGCGTGGCCCTTTCCGCCTACGACCAGCTGTCCGGCGAGGTCCATGCCGCATCCTCCCGCTCCATCCTGAACGCCGGTCTGGACCTTCTGTCCGCTGCGGCCGGCCGCACCCGCGATGCGACGAACGCCTGCGACGGCGAGGACGCGGAGCAAACAGCGTGCCGTGGGGGGTCTACGGTCTGGGCCACGGGTATCGGCCGATGGCAGTCGATTGACGGGGACGGCAACGGGGAGGCCATCGACAGCGATGGCGCCGGCATCGTTCTCGGTCTCGACCGCCATCTCGACAATGGGCTGACGGTGGGTCTTTTCGCCGGCACGATGCGCGACACGACGTCCGTATCGGGGCGGGGTTCGGCCGATATCGACTCGGCGGGCCTCGGCCTCTACGCCGCACACGGGCTGGGGCCGATGACGCTCCGTGTCGGTGCCGGCACCATCGTCAGCTCCATCGAAAGCGCGCGATCCGTCGTCCTGCCCGGCCTCTCGGAGCAATTGTCCGCCGACTACGATGCCCGGACGCTCGTCGGGTTCGGGGAGCTCGGATACCGCAAGACGGTGTCGTCCGGACGCCTTGCCGGACTGACGTTCGAGCCCTTCGTCGCTTTCGCCTACGCACAGACACGCAGCGACGCCTTCTTCGAATCGGGCGGCACGGCCGCCCTTTCGGCGAACAAGGATACGGATGCGCAGGCCATCTTCACGGCCGCTCTGCGGGCCGACAAGAGCTTTGCCATCGGGTCGCGTCGTATGTCCATTGCGGCCATGGCCGGCTGGCGCCACGCGGAAGGCGATCTTGCGACGACGAAAGGCCTGTCCTTCGGCGACGGAACGGCATTCTCCGTCGCCAATGCCGCAGAAGCCGCCGATGCGCTCATTACGTCGCTCGAGGCATCCGCGGAGCTCGGCCATAACGTGTCCATCGATGTCCGCTACTCACAGGCATTCGGCAGTGATGGCGACAACCAAGGCGTCAGCGGGCGGGTAGCCTGGCGGTTCTGAGACGGAAGATCAGGACAGGGGGCGGCTGGCCTGCAACCGGGGCAGGAGTTCGTCCTGGATAATCGCCGGGGTCAGCGGGCCGGTCGCCTTCCACAGCACCGTCCCCTCCGGCGACACCAGGAACGTTTCGGGCACCCCGTAGACGCCCCAGTCGATCCCGGCGCGCCCGTCTTCGTCCGCCCCGATCTGTGCGTAGGGATTTCCGAGCTCCGACAGGAACCCCAGCGCCTGATCGGGCTTGTCCTTGTAGTTGATCCCGACAAGGTCGAAGCGCGGGTCGGCCGCCAGCCGCATCAGCAACGGATGCTCGGCGCGGCAGGGGGCGCACCACGACGCGAAGACGTTCACCAGCGTGGGCCGGCCCGTGCCTCCGGCCGGAAACTCCAGCCCCGGAACGGGATGGCCATCCGCCAGCCGCGCGCCTTCCAGCGGTGGCAGGCTGGTGGCCGGGGCGGCACGGCCCTGCAGCGCCGATGGCAGGGCCTGCGGATCGCGGCCCGATTCCAGCGCGTAGAGAAACAGGCCTCCCATCCCGATGAAAAGAACCAGCGGCAGCGCCGCCAGCGCAAGACGGCGCGCTTTGCCCGGCTTCATCGGCGCTTCCCCTCCAAAGCCTTCAGGCGCCGCGCGGCGGACCTTGCATCCAGGAATACGAACAGGCACAGGGCCGACATGACGAAAGCCGATACGCCGTAGGCGGACGCGATATAGCCGAGATAGTCGCCGGTCATTTCGTCAGGCCTCCATACGCGCGGCCGACCGCCGGGCCAGGGCGTTGATGCGCCGGCGTCGGATTTCGGTGCGCATCGCCGTCAGGTGCAAGGCGAAGAACAGCAGCGAGAAGCCCAGCGCCGACAACAGCAGCGGCCATAGGTAGACCGCCGCCATGGACGGTCCGTCCATGCGCACCACGCTGGCCGGCTGGTGCAGCGTGTTCCACCAGTCCACCGAGAATTTGATGATCGGAATGTTGATGAAGCCGACGAGGACCAGAATGGCCGAGGGCTTGCCCGCCCGGCCGGGATCTTCGAAGGCGCGGGTGAGTGCGATGACCCCGAGATACATGATGAACAGCACGAAGACGCTCGTCAGCCGGGCATCCCATACCCACCATGTGCCCCACATGGGCCGGCCCCAGACCGAGCCCGTCACCAGCGCCAGAAAGGTGAAGGCCGCGCCTAGGGGTGCGGCGGCCTTGATCGATACCTCTGCGATGGGGTGGCGCCAGACCAGCGCGCCGAGTGCGGAAACGGTCATCACGGTCCACACCATCATCGACAGCCACGCGAAGGGCACGTGGATGAACATGATGCGAACCGTCGCGCCCTGCTGGTAGTCTTCCGGCGCGGCGAAGCCGAGGCCGAGGCCCACCGCGACGGCCGCGACGGCCGCCGCATAAAGGTATGGCTGCACCCTGCCGGACAGTTGCAGGAAGCGCGTCGGGTTGGCCAGCGCCGAAAAGCGCGATTGTCTGACGGCGATGTCGTTCATGAGAGGCAATCTAAATGCGCGTCGCCGCCACCGCAATTGTGCGGTGCGCTGCGGTGCAGCATGCGACGCTCACGTGCCCTTGGATGGCCGTCCGCCGATCCACACCGCCATGCCGATCGATACGGGCGTCACCGGCTCGAAGCCGAACTTTGCATAGAGATGCTTCGCATCGCCGTCGGCGATCAGGCTGACATAGGCAGAGCTTGGCGCGCGCGCGTTCAGGTCTTCCATCAATTCGGCGAAGATGCGCTTGCCGAGCCCCCTTCCCTGATGCTCGGGCTCCACCGCCATGTCGCATACCTGAAAGAAGCAGCCGCCGTCGCCGATCACCCGGCCCATGGCCACGACGCGGCCTTCATGCCGCACGACAGCCGCCGACCAGCTGTTCGGCAGGCCCAGCCGCGCTGCCTCCTCCGTCTTGCCCGAAAGGCCGGCGACCGATCGCAGGCGACGGTAATCCTCGACCGTGGGTATCTCCATTGACAGTGAATAGGCATCCTGCATCGTCATATCCTTCAATCGGCCAGCATCCGAAGCGCACGGGCTGCCGCGACGGGCCCAAGCACGGAAAAGAAAAGGGACAGCCCGCACAGCACCAGGAACGGTTCGCGGAAGGGCGCGGGGTCGTTGGCCGCGCCATAGGCGGCCGTCACCCCGAAGATCAGGATCGGCACCGTCAGGGGCAGCACCAGAACCGACACGAGCACGCCGCCGCGCGGCAGCGAGATCGCGACGGCCGCGCCGACGGCCCCGACCAGCACGATGGCGGGCGAGCCGACCAGAAGCGTGGCCGCGACGGCGGCCAGCGCCACCGGCTCCACCGCAAGCAGAAGGCCCAGGGCTGGTGCGGCCACGACCAGCGGCAGGATGGCCGCGCACCAGAGGGCGGCGCATTTGGCGAGGACCACCAGCGGCATGGGCACCGGCCCGAGGATCAGCGCGTCGAGCGTTCCGTCCTCCCGGTCGGCCTGGAACAGGCGATCGAGCGACAGCAGCGTCGCCATGAGCACGCCGATCCACAGGATGGCCGGCCCGATGCGCGACAGAAGACCGAGATCCGGCCCGATGCCGAAGGGAATCGTAACCACGAGGGCCAGGAAGAAGATGAGCCCGGTGGCGAAGCCGCCGCCACGGGCGAACAAGGCGAGGTCGCGCAGGAACAGGCTTACCATTGCCAGTCCTCCGCCGCATGCGCTTCGCCGGCGGCGGTCAGGACCAGTTCGCGCACCGCGCCGAGCCGCATCGGCTGATGCGTTGCCGCAACCACGATGCCGCCCTTCGACAGATGCCGCGTTACGAGCTCTGCAAACAGCGCCTGCGACGCGGTATCCAGGGCGTTCGTCGGCTCGTCCAGCAGCCACAGTGGCCGCCATGCCGCCAGAAGCCGGCAGAGCGCCGCGCGCCGCTGCTGGCCGGCGGACAGGTAGCCGGCCGGTATGCCGGCCAGGGGCAGCAGGTCGAGGGCCGCCAACGCCTTGTCCACCGAGGCCCGTTCGCCCCCCAGAAAATCGCGCCAGAAGGCCACGTTGCGCTGCAGAGTCTCGAGCGGCTTGAGCCCGTTGCGATGGCCGATATAGTGGCACACCTGCCCGGGATGGGAGGCCGGTTCTCCATCGGGCGCGGTCAGCCCGCCGACGCTCAGGCGGCCGGCCAGCGGTGGCGTCAGGCCCGCGATGGTTCTGAGAAGGGTGGATTTCCCGGCCCCGTTCGGACCGCTGACGACGAGCGCCTCGCCGGCGCGCAGTGCAAGGCTGATCGGAGGGCCGAGCGCACGGGCCTCACGGCCGATCACCACGCCTTCGAGCCTCAGTTCAACCACGCCGCCCCCGCGAAACCAGCTTCCGCCCTGTCCTGTCCCGTGGCTGCCGACAATGCAAGGGCTGCCGCAAAAATAGCGCCGTCGGAAGCGTGTAGCCCCTTTATAGCGATTACAAACTTGCCTATAAGGGCGGCAACCACACCAGCGACCGGCGTGGATCAACAGCGCCGATCTCATGCTTCCTGCCTCCCCGGCAGGCGCGGAGGCGGACGAGCGGAAATGGTCGTACCCGCATTACCAAACGCGCTCAATTCCGCGGGCGCGACTGGCGTTCGCCTTTCGGACATCACTTTGGTTCGAGAAGGAACGAGAGCCCGTGTCCCATCCCGATACATTCAAAAGCCGCCGCACCCTGACCGTCGACGGCAAGGATTATGTCTACTACGACCTCAAGGAAGCCGAAAAGAACGGCCTGGAGGGGGCGTCGCGACTTCCCTTCTCCATGAAGGTGCTTTTGGAAAACCTGCTGCGCAACGAAGACGGGCGCACCGTCAAGGCGGACGACGTCCGCGCCGTCGTGAAGTGGCTGGACGACCGCGGCAAGGCCGGCCATGAAATCGCCTACCGCCCGGCCCGCGTGCTGATGCAGGACTTTACCGGCGTTCCGGCCGTCGTCGACCTGGCGGCCATGCGCGACGCCACCGAGAAGCTCGGCGCCGACGCAACCAAGATCAACCCTCTCGTCCCCGTGGATCTCGTCATCGACCACTCGGTCATGGTCGATTTCTTCGGCAGCAAGGACGCCTTCGAAAAGAACGTGACGGTCGAGTACGACCGCAACGGCGAGCGTTACACCTTCCTGCGCTGGGGCTCCAAGGCGTTCCGCAATTTCCGCGTCGTGCCTCCCGGCACCGGCATCTGCCACCAGGTCAACCTGGAATACCTGTCACAGACCGTCTGGACGCGTGAGGAGAACGGCGAAACCGTCGCCTATCCGGACACGCTCGTCGGCACCGATTCGCACACCACCATGGTCAACGGCCTCGCCGTCCTGGGCTGGGGCGTCGGCGGCATCGAGGCAGAAGCCGTGATGCTGGGCCAGCCCATCTCCATGCTGATCCCGGAAGTCATCGGCTTCCGCCTGACGGGCAAGCTGCCCGACGGCACCACGGCGACCGATCTGGTGCTGACCGTCACCGAGATGCTGCGCAAGAAGGGCGTCGTCGGCAAGTTCGTCGAGTTCTTCGGGCCCGGCCTCGCCAACCTGACGCTGGAAGACCAGGCCACCATCGCCAACATGGCGCCGGAATACGGCGCGACCTGCGGCTTCTTCCCCATCGACAAGGATACCGTCGCGTATCTGGAAGCCACCGGCCGCGACAAGCATCGCATCGCGCTGGTGGAAGCCTATGCCAAGGCGCAGGGCATGTTCCACGGCCTGACCGAGGGCGAGCCCGTCTTCACCGACACGCTCGAACTGGACCTCGCCACCGTCGTGCCCTCGCTTGCCGGGCCCAAGCGTCCGCAGGATCGCGTCGCGCTGACCGACGCCGCACGCAAGTTCGACATCGCACTGACGGAAATCCACGGCGGCCGCAAGAAAAGCGACAAGCCCGAATCGGTGGGCGACGCCCGCTACATGGACGAGGGCGCGGGGCAGGCCGGCCAGACGCCGCAGACCGTGCGTCACCCCGTCGAAGGAACCGACCACGGCATCTCCGACGGCGACGTCGTGATCGCCGCGATCACGTCCTGCACCAACACATCCAACCCCAACGTCCTCGTCGCGGCCGGCCTCCTGGCACGCAAGGCGCACGAGAAGGGCCTGAAGGTGAAGCCCTGGGTCAAGACCTCGCTCGCCCCCGGCAGCCAGGTCGTGACCGAATATCTGGAAAAGGCGGACCTGCAGAAAGACCTCGACGCGCTCGGCTTCAACCTCGTCGGCTATGGCTGCACCACCTGCATCGGCAATTCCGGCCCGTTGCCGGAAAACATCTCCGACGCCATCAACAAGCATGACCTCGTCGCCTGCTCCGTCCTCTCGGGCAACCGCAACTTTGAGGGCCGCGTCAATCCGGACGTGCGCGCCAACTACCTGGCCTCGCCGCCGCTGGTCGTGGCCTACGCCCTCGCCGGCTCGCTCTTCGTCGACCTGACGAACGACCCGCTGGGCCAGGACGCCGACGGCAACGACGTCTTCCTGAAGGACATCTGGCCGTCGACGCAGGAGATCGCCGAGATCGTCCGCAAGACCGTCACCCGCGACCTGTTCGAGACGCGCTATTCCGACGTCTTCGCCGGCGACGAACACTGGCAGAAGATCAACGTCTCGGGCGGGCTCACCTACGAATGGGACGACCGGTCGACCTATGTGCAGAACCCGCCTTATTTCGACGGGATGAGCATGACGCCGAAGCCGGTCGAGGATATCCAGGGTGCGCGCATCCTGGGCCTGTTCCTGGACTCGATCACCACCGACCACATCTCTCCGGCCGGCTCCATCAAGGCCAGCAGCCCGGCGGGCGAATATCTGGTCAGCTATCAGGTGCGCCCGGTGGACTTCAACTCCTATGGCGCGCGGCGCGGCAACCACCAGGTGATGATGCGGGGCACCTTTGCCAATATCCGCATCAAGAACCAGATGGTGCCGGGCATCGAGGGCGGAATCACCAAGCACTACCCCTCGGGCGAAGAGCTGCCGATCTACACGGCGGCGATGCGCTACAAGGACGAAGGCGTGCCGCTGGTGATCTTCGCCAACAAGGAATACGGCACCGGCTCCTCGCGCGACTGGGCGGCGAAGGGCACCGTCCTCCTGGGCGTGCGCGCCGTGATCGCGCAGAGCTTCGAGCGTATCCACCGCTCGAACCTGGTGGGCATGGGCGTCGTTCCGTTCGTCTTCGCCAACGAGGGCGAGAGCTGGCAGACGCTGGGTCTGACGGGTGACGAGAAGGTGACGATCACCGGTCTTGCCGACGTCAAGCCGCGCCAGATCATGGACGCCACCATCGAGCGCGCCGACGGGACGCGGCAGGTCGTCAAGCTTCTCTGCCGCATCGATACGCTGGACGAGCTGGAGTATTTCCGCAACGGCGGCATCCTGCACTACGTGCTGCGCCAGCTCGCTGCCTGAGGCGGCGCCGCATCGACGGACATGCGGAGGGGCGGCCATGCGGTCGCCCCTTTTGTTCTTATGCCGGGGCGATGCGTTTCACCCCGATTTGACTGGTGGGTGTCGACGCCCACCAGTAGGTTTCGCGCATGATGACGACTTCCTGCCCCTCCTTGCGGACGTTACTGATGGTTGCCGGCCTTGCCGGGACGCTCGGGCCCGGCCCGGCCATGGCGCAGAGCGCATCATCCGACGATTTCAACGGGGTGGTCGAGCTGTTCACCAGCCAGGGCTGCGCGTCGTGTCCCCCGGCCGACGATGTCCTGGCGCGGCTGTCCGACCAGCGCGGCATCGTCGCCTTGTCCTACAATGTCGATTACTGGGACTATATCGGCTGGAAGGACCAGCTTGCGACCCGCCAGAACACCGAACGCCAGCGCTCTTACGCCAAGGCTTTCCGCACGAGCTCGGTCTATACCCCGCAGATCGTGGTCAACGGTACGGGCGACTTCGTGGGCTCGCACGACAGGGAAATCTCCGAAGCATTGAAGACGTCTCCGCTTGCGACCGGGCGCGATGCGCTCGCGCAGGTCGGCATGAACGTCGTCGACGAAACGCTGCAGGTGCGCGCGAAGCTGCGAAAGCCCGTCGCCGAGCATCCGCCGATCCTGGTTCTGGTGACCTATCAGGACAGGATCGAGACACCCGTCCTGAAAGGAGAAAACAGCGGCCACCATATCGTGAACCGCCACGCGGTGTCCGACTTCAAGGTGGTGGGCACCGTCTCGGACACGAAGCCGCTGGAAATCGACATCCCCGTCTCCATGCTGCAGGAGGGCGCGCGCGGCCCCATAGGCTGCGCCGTCCTTTTGCAGGCGGTCGACGCTTCCGGAACGCCGGGACGCATCCTGGCGGCCGCCCAACTGGAGTTCGACGAGGACTGAGCGACGCGGGTTTGCATCCCGCGTCTTTTGGTGAGACGATCGCCTCTTCGGGCTAGTTGCTGGTTTTGGCGCGGCCCTCCGACAGGGGATGATTTTGGACGATCAGACGTCACGGCACTCGGCGGACCTTCTGACATTTCCGATGGCCCGGCCCGCCAGCACGCTTCCAGTCGTTTCCTTCGACCGGCGAGAACTTTCCGAAATCCTGCGCATCTACGGCCGCATGGTCGCCGCGGGGGAATGGCGCGACTATGCCATCGATACACTCAAGGACAAGGCCGTCTTCTCGATCTTCCGCCGCACGAGCGAGATGCCGTTGTTCCGCGTCGAAAAGGATCCGCGCCTTGCGCGCCGCCAGGGGGCCTACAGCGTCATCGGCGCCGGCGGCACGGTCCTGAAGCGGGGACACGAATTGTCCGGCGTGCTCCGGGTCTTCGACAAGGCGATGAAAGGCTGAACCGGTCCAGAGCGTTTCCGGCTCCTGGGGAAGCACTCTAAAGCGTGCCGGGATAACTCTGCTCGTCGGGCAGGGAGTGCCGGCCGTCGCCCAGGCGCATCTGCATGAAGACGGTATCGATCCAGCGGCCGAACTTGAATCCGGACCCTTCGAACACGCCGATCATGCCGAAGCCGGCGCGCTCATGCAGCCGTATGGACGGGGCATGGTCCGATCCGCCGATGACGGCGATCATCTGGCGGAAGCCCTTTTCCGTGCACAGTTCCACGAGACGCATCAGCAGGGCCCGCCCGATGCCCTTGCCGTGGTGGCCGGGGTCTATGTAGATCGAATCCTCCACCGACCAGCGATAGGCCGGACGCGCCCGGAAAGGGCCGGCATAGGCATAGGCGACGACTTCACCCGCCGCCGAAACCGCGACGATATAGGGATAGTTCTGGCCGAGAAGCGACCGCATCCGCAGGGCCATCTCGGTTTCGTCCGGTGGCGACACCTCGAAGGTCGCCGTTCCGTGCAGCACCGCATGGCGATAGATCGCCGTGATGGCCGGTATGTCGTCCGGGCCGGCGTCGCGGAGGGTGAAGGCGCTCATCGGTCGATTCCCCATCGGTGTCGCCATGCTTCTACGCCCGTGTGCACCTGCCTTTCAATCGGCACGCCTTGCCCCGACACGAAAAAGGGCGGCCCTTTCGGACCGCCCCGTCATCAGGCATCGAAGTCGCCGCGCTACTCGCGGTTGCCGAACAACTGCAGCAACATCATGAACATGTTGATGAAGTTGAGGTACAGGCTCAGCGCGCCCATGACCGCCTTGCGGCCGCCGGCCACGACGTCGTCGCCCTCGTAGTACATCTCCTTGATGCGCTGCGTGTCGTAGGCCGTAAGACCCGCGAACACCAGCACGCCGATCACCGACACGGCGAAGCCGAGTGCCGAAGAGGCGAGGAAGATGTTCACGACCATGGCGATGACGACGCCGATGAGGCCCATGAACAGGAAGGAGCCCCAGCCGGAGATGTCGCGCTTGGTGGTGTAGCCCCACAGCGAAAGCGAGCCGAAGGCCGCCGCCGTGATGAAGAACACCTGGACGATCGATTCCTGCGTGAAGACAAGGAAGATCGTCGACAGCGACAGTCCGACGAGCGCCGCATAGGCCCAGAAGGTCGCCTGTGCCGCGCCGACCGACATGCGATGGACGCGGAACGACAGGAAGAAGACCAGCGCCAGCGGCGCGAGCATCAGCACCCAGCGCAACGGCGAGGTGAAGACGGCGATGCCGAGCGGCGTCAGCCATAGATCCGGGCGCACCTGCGCGCCGCCCTCGACGGGCGCGCCGCTGGTGGCCATCATGAACAGGCCGTAGGCCGCCACGCCCGTGATCGCCAGCCCCAGCGCCATAAGGTTGTAAACCTTGAGCATGTAGGCGCGCAGGCCCGGGTCGATCGTGGCGTCGGCGCGGCTACCGGCAGCGGGGACGCGTGCCCCGTAGTTCCGATAATCAGCCATGGGTTTCCCAATTCCTTTCTGCGTGTTCCGTCCGGTGTCGGGCGCGAAGACCTGTCCGCGCGCCGAGGCGCCGCTGGCGGAACCCCCAGCAGTCCTGGATGAAATATGCGGAACCTTGCCCTGCTATACAAGGGTATCGGAGGTTGCAGGCGGGCCACCGGGGCCGCCTGGGCGATTAAATTTACGTTATCTGGGCTGCTGGAGGTGTCTTACAGCGTCCGCAACACCGGAGCGGCCTTGCGCCCCAGCACCCGCCATGTGCCGGCAAGGCCGAGGCCGATGGTCAGGACAAGCGAGACCAGGAGCGTCGCAAGCCCCACCCCCCAGTCGAAGCGGTAGGGCAGTTGCATGATGGTGGCCACCACGAAGGACGAGGCGAGCGCGCCCGCCCCGATGGCGAAGACGGCCGTGCCGATGCCGAGCAGCAGATATTCCGTCACATAGGCGCGGATGAGCGTGGCGCGCGTGGCACCCAGCGTCTTCAGCACCACGGCGTCGTGCACCCTGCCGCGATTGCCGGCTGCCAGGGCCCCGGCCAGAACGAAGATGGAAGCCACCAGCGCCACCGCCGCAGCCGCCCGTATGGCGAGGGCGAGTTGCGCGATGATCTGGTTGACGGCATCGAGGGCGTCGCGCACCCGCACCGCGGTCACGGCGGGGAAATCGTCGCCGAGGCCCCGCAGCACGGCCTGCTCGGCCTCGGGCGTATCGTCGCCCATGCGCAAGGTCGCCAGCGCGGTGTGCGGCGCCCCGGCGAACGTATTGGGCGAAAAGACCATGACGAAGTTGATCGACAGGCTTTGCCATTCGACACGCCGCAGATTGGCGATGCGGGCGGTGACGTTGCGGCCGAGCACGTTGACGGTGACGGTATCGCCGATCGTGAGGCCGAGCTGACCGGCCTCCTCCGCCGCGAAGGACACGAGGTTTTCGCCGGAATGGTCGGCGGGCCACCAGGCCCCAGCCGTCAAGGTGGAGGCAGGGGGCATCTGCGTGGAATAGGTCAGGCCCCTGTCGCCGCGCAGCACCCAGGCGCCCTCGGCCGGCACGACCATGTCGCGGACATTGGTTCCATTGAGCTCGACGATGCGCCCGCGCAGCATGGGCACGGACTCCAGCTCGCTTCCGGGGGCCAATGCCAGCACCGCGTCACCGAAGCGTTGCGTATCGGCCGACTGGATATCGAAGAAGAAGAAGTTGGGCGCCCGTTCGGCCAGGTTGGTGCTGATCTCGTTGCGCAGATTGTTGTCGATCGTCGCCAGCGTGACCAGCAGCGTCAGCCCCAGGCCGAGCGACAGCACGACCGAGGAAGTCAGCGCCCCCGGTCGGTGGATGTTGCCGATGGCAAGGCGCAACGCCGTGGAGCGGACGCGCGGCGCGGCGCGGGCCAGCCACTGGATCGCCAGCGCCACCACGCGCAGGATGACGAAGGCGACGGCCGTGGATGCCAGGAAAACGCCGGCGATCCGCCGGTCGTCCGCCATGAACAGCGCGATGGCCGCAACCAGCACGGCGAGGCCGAGCGCTCCGGCGAGGAACGGCCAGTGCATGCGCAGCCCGCCGCCGGCGCCGGTATCGCGGAACAGGGCCGCGGCGCCCACGTCGCGGGTGCGCCCCAGCGGCAAGAGCGCGAAGGCGAGGGCCGTCAGATAGCCGAAGAGAGCCGCCACGAGAAGCGCCAGCGGATAGACCTCCGGCCGCGTCTCGACCGGAATGGCGGCCTGAAGGAACCCGGCGGCGACGAAGGGCGAGATGGCCCCGAGGACGAGCCCGAGCCCGACGCCGATGCTGGCCAGCGCCATGATCTGGATGAGATAGATGGACACGACGAAATTGCCGCCGCCGCCAAGGCTCTTGAACGTGGCGATGACGTTGCGCTTCGATTCCAGGTAGGCGTTGACCGCGTTGGCGATGCCGACGCCGCCCACGATCAGGGCCGTCAGGCCGACCAGCGTCAGGAACTGCGAGAAACGCTCGATATTGCGTTGCAGGGCGGGCGCGGCGCGGTCGTAGGGGCGCACGCTCCAGCCTGCTTCCGGGAAGCGGGTTTCGGCCTCCTCCGTCAGTTGCCCGGCGGTGACGTCGTCCGGAAGCCTGACCTTGTAGTCGTACTCGACGAGACTGCCCGGCTGCACGAGGCCGGTGCGCTGCAAGGCATCCAGGCCGATCATCAGGCGCGGTGCGAAGACGAAGCCGTCCGAAAGTTGATCCGGCTCCGTCAGCAGCCGGGCCCGCAACTCGAACTCCTGCGACCCGACGCGTATGCGCGCGCCGGGAGACACGTCCAGCCGCGTAAACAGCTCGGGCGCCGCGACCGCTCCTGCAACGCCGTCCCGGTCGGCCAGCAACTCGGCCAGCGAGGCGTCGGAGTCCGTCGCAACCGCGCCGTAGAGCGGATAGGCCCCGTCGACCGCCTTGACCTCGCTGATCGTCTGGTCGCTGCCGTCGGCCAGCCGGGCCATGGAGCGCAGTTGTGCGCTTTCCCCTACCGGGCCGGCGGCCTCCAGGAAGGCGCGCTCTTCGGCGCTCGCCTGACGCTGCGGCAGGCTGAAGCGGATATCGCCACCGAGGATGATGCGGCCTTCCCGCTCGATGGCCTCCGTCATCATGCGGGAGACGGAATTGACGGCTGCAATGGATGCGACGCCGAGCGTCAGGCAGGCCAGGAAAATGATGAAGCCCGACAATCCGCCCCGCATTTCCCGCAAGGCGAAGCGCAGCGCCAGCCGAAGGTTTCCGGCCGGGGGCGCCGGCGGTCGGACGGCTCCTGCCGCTTCGTTTCCGGCCAGCGCGCTCATGCGGCCTGCACCGGAGCGTCCGTGCCCTGGATGCGGCCGTCGCGGACCGAGACCTGCCGGGCACAACGCGCCGCCAGCGCGGCATCGTGCGTCACCAGGACCATCGTCATGTGCCGACGCCTGACCTCCGAGAACAGCAGGTCCGCCACGAGGCGGCCGGTTTCGGCGTCGAGATTGCCCGTGGGCTCGTCGGCGATCAGGATCGCCGGCTCCGGCGCAAGGGCCCGTGCCAGCGCCACCCGCTGTTGCTCGCCGCCCGAAAGCGCCCCCGGATAATGATCGAGACGATGGCCGAGGCCGACGGCCTCCAGCTCCCGCGCGGCCCGGGCGAAGGCATCCGGCGCGCCCGCCAGTTCCAGCGGAACGGCGACGTTTTCGATGGCCGTCATGTTGGGGATCAGGTGGAACGACTGGAACACGATGCCGATGTTGCGTCCGCGAAACGCCGCCAGCCTGTCTTCCGAAAGCCCCTCGAGCGATTGGCCGGCAACTTCGACAAGGCCGGAATCGGCACGCTCCAGGCCCGCCAGAACCATCAGCAGCGTCGACTTGCCGGAGCCCGAAGGGCCGACGACGCCGAGGGATTCGCCCCGCCCGACCGTCAGTTCCATCCCCTTCAGCACATGGACGGCGCTTCCGCCGGCGCCCAATGTCAGTTGAACATTTCGTAACCGGATCGCCGTTTCAGCCAAGACGTCGCCATCCTATATGCCTGCAGATCGTGGGAAGGGACGCCATCGGGGCGCCTTGAGAACCGGATATGGGTATCGAATGCGGCAAAAACACTTCCCCATGGCCGTGCTGGCCGCCCTTTTGCTCCTGCCCGCTCACTTTTTTGCGAGTGCGAAGGCGCAGGAGGCGGGTCCGCTGGAGATCGTCGCCTTCGGCGACAGCCTGTCGGCCGGCTACGGCGTCGGCCCGGGCGAGGCCTTTCCGGACCAGCTCGAGGCGGCGTTGCGGGAAAGGGGATACGACGTTCAGGTCGTCAATGCCGGCGTCTCGGGCGACACGACCACGGGCGGCCTGGCCCGGCTCGACTGGTCGGTTCCTGAAAGCGCCGACATCGTCATCGTGGAACTGGGGGCAAACGACGCGTTGCGCGGCATCCAGCCGGACATCACGCGGCAGAACCTGTCCGAAATCGTCGAGCGCCTGAAGGCGCGCCCGGACACGAGCGTGCTCCTGACCGGAATGCTTGCGCCGCCCAACATGGGCGAAGAGTTCGCAAGCGCCTTCAACCCCATCTTCCCCGATATCGCGCGGCAGTACGACGTGCCGTTCTATCCGTTCTTCCTGGACGGAGTGGCCGGCGTCACTCGGCTGAACCAGGCCGACTACATGCATCCGACCGGCGAGGGCATTGCGGAGATCGTGCGGCGCATCCTGCCCAGCGTGGAACCCCTCATATCGGAGCATCGCAGGATTTCCCCATGATATCGCAGTGCGGTGCTTGCGGTGAAACCGATTGAGTGATTCCCTCCATCAGGTGCGAGACATGCTCGAAGCGGAAGGAAACACTTCATGCCGCGACTGTTCACAGCCATAGAGATTCCGCGGGATGCGGCGCTCTCCCTTTCCTTCCTTCGGGGCGGCCTGCCGTCCGCCCGCTGGATCGATACCGAAAACTACCACCTGACCTTGCGCTTCATCGGCGATGTCGATTGCCGCACCGCCGACGAGGTGGTCGCCGAGCTCGACCGCGTGATCCGTCCGGGCTTCGAGTTGACGCTGCGCGGGGTCGGCGCCTTCGGGTCGAAGAAGCCGCACTCCATCTATGCGGGGGCGGCCCCGTCGCCCGAGCTGGAAGCGCTCCAGGCCGACGTCGACAGGGCATGCCGCCGGGCCGGCATCGCACCGAACCCACAGAAGTTCGTACCGCACGTGACGCTGGCGAGGCTGCGCCATCCCAAGAGCGAGGATGTCGCGCACTATCTGTCGGGACGCGGCAATTTCCGCTCGCAGCCCTTCCATGTCGGACGCTTCGTGCTCTACTCGTCGCGCGATTCCGTCGGCGGCGGCCCTTACCTTCTGGAAGAGGCCTTCGCCCTGGCGGAGCCGATATCGCGCCGGGCGCCGGAACGCGCGGCCGTCCCGGCGTGACGCGGGCAGCGGCCCTTGGTCGCCGCCCGCCGATACCTATCTAACCCCTCATGAAACGACCGAGCCTTCCCGCCCTGCCGCTCGACCGGCAGAAGATCGCCGAGATCCTGCGCCCGGCCGATGCCGGCCAACAGGCGCGGCAGAGGCGGCGCGTGATGCGCTCGTTCTTCTCGACCATGCGCCGCGCCGCGAACGCCATCCCCTTCACGCGCGATCTCGTGGCCTCCTACTATTGCGCGATCGACCCGGAGACACCGCTTGCCTCGCGCGGCATCCTCCTGGCCGCACTGGCCTATTTCGTCATGCCGGCCGATCTCGTGCCGGACCTGATGCCGCTGATCGGCTTCACCGACGACGCGGCGGTGCTGATGGCCGCGATCACGGCCGTGCGCGCCAATATCCGGCCCGCGCATTACGACCGCGCCCGCGCGCTGATGGAGACCGAAGGGACCGACGCCCGAACACCTTGATGAGAGACCTTCGTTTCGACACGGTCTCGCCCCTTTCTTCGGTTTCGTGCGTCTCAATGCCCTGGAGATTGCGCCAGTCGCCGAGCCGATGTTTACGGTCCGGAAAGGCTCTTCGAATTAATTTCCGGGCAGATCGCGGTAATGACGCGAAGTCGCGCCCCGGCGCGAACCATTCGATAATAGATCAATGCGGGGAACCATGTCCTTGAAGAAAGTCTTGACGGCAGCCAGCCTCCTTGTCGTCCTTTCCACCGCCGCCGTCGCGCAGACCCCGACCCGCCTGGAGCAGTTCAACGACTGGGGCACCTATTCCTATACCGCCGGCGGCAACAAGGTGTGCTACGTCCTGTCGACGCCGAAGACGAAGGAACCGGCCAGCGTCAACCACGGCGACATCTTCTTCCTCGTCTCGCAAAAGCCGGGCCAGGCCAGCGCCTACGAACCGCAGGTCGTGATGGGCTACCCGATGCGCGAAGGCTCCAAGGTCACCGTGACGGTCGATTCGCGCAAGTTCACGCTGTTCACCCGGGGCGAGTCGGCCTGGGTCGAGAACGCATCGGAGGAGCCGCAGCTCGTCGCCGCCATGCGCAACGGCCGCTCCATGACCGTGGACGCCACCTCGGCCCGCGGCACCAGCACCAAGTACAGCTATTCGCTGGCGGGCATCACCGCCGCGATAAATTCCATCGGCAACTGCCGCTGACGCCGGGGCAACGCAAACCCGTTGGAGCGCAAAGGAATTTTGCGCTCCACCTTGCGAAAATTCGACAAAACGCGCATGTGAGTGTCCATTCGTTAGACACCGAAGACCGATGAAGGCGTGGCCGACCGTGGGCCGACGCCCGAAAGCGAGCCCATGAGCGTAAGCATCGACCTGACCGGCCACAACCGCCCGGCACCGGAAAAGGCGCCCGAACGCCAGTCCCTTCTGGGCCTGTCGCGCGAAGGCCTGGCCGAGCACCTGCGCGGCATCGGCGTGCCGGAAAAGCAGCTTCGCATGCGGGCCGGCCAGCTATGGCACTGGCTCTACGTACGCGGCGTCGACGATTTTGCCGCCATGGCCAACATCTCGAAGGATCTGCGTACGGCGCTCGCCGACAGTTTCGAGATCGACCGTCCGGAAATCGTGGAAGAGCAGATCTCCGTCGACGGCACCCGCAAATGGCTGTTCCGCTTTCCGGCGCGGGGCGCCGGACGCCCGGTCGAGATCGAAACCGTCTACATCCCGGAAGAGGGCCGGGGCACGCTTTGCGTTTCCTCCCAGGTCGGCTGCACCCTCACCTGCACCTTCTGCCACACAGGCACGCAGCGCCTGGTGCGCAATCTGACCGAAGGCGAGATCGTCGGGCAGATCCTGACTGCGCGGGAGCGGCTGGGCGACCTGCCGGAGGCCGATACGCCGATGGGCGCGATCGTGCCGTCCGAAGGCCGGCTCGTATCGAACATCGTGATGATGGGCATGGGCGAGCCGCTCTACAATTTCGAGAACGTCAAGCAGGCCCTGGCCGTGGCTTCCGACGGCGACGGGCTGGCGCTGTCCAGGCGCCGCATCACGCTGTCCACGTCCGGCGTCGTGCCGATGATCGGGCGAACCGGCGAGGAAATGGGCGTGATGCTGGCGATCTCGCTTCATGCCGTGCGCGACGAGTTGCGCGACGTCCTCGTGCCGATCAACAAGAAATACCCGCTCGACGAGCTTCTGGCCGCTTGCCGGGCCTATCCCGGCCTGTCCAACGCGCGGCGCATCACCTTCGAGTACGTCATGCTGAAGGGCGTCAACGACAGCCTCGCCGACGCGAGGGAGCTGGTGCGCCTGCTCAAGGGCATTCCGGCCAAGATCAACCTCATTCCGTTCAATCCGTGGCCCGGAACGGATTACGAGTGCTCCGACTGGGACCAGATCGAGCGCTTCGCCGATCTCGTCAACGATGCCGGCTATGCCTCTCCCATCCGTACGCCGCGCGGGCGGGATATATTCGCGGCCTGCGGCCAGCTCAAATCGGAATCGGAGCGGATGAAGAAAGCCGACAGGCTCGCCTTCGCTGCGGCGGTGGCCGGCTGAAACGCCATGCGTGCGGTGCTGCGCTTCCTGTTCGTCATTCCCGTCGGCTTCGTATTCGCCTGCTACGGCGCTGCCTTCGCGCTTCTCTGGCCGTTCATCGATGTTCCGCCGGCGATCGGCAGTGATCCGTTCCGCATGGTCGAGATGTTCTTCGTCTTCACCGCGCAAGCGGCTCAGGTGGGCTCCGTGGCGCTGCTGCCCTGGGCCATCTTCATGCTTGTCACCGAGGTCGCCGGGTGGCGCTCCCTCCTGCTGCACGCCGCGATCGGGCTGCTGTCCGGCTTCATCGCCCTGCGCCTGGCCTATGAAGGGGCGATGCCGCCCATGGCCATCCAGACGGCCATCTTCCTGGCGGGGCTGGCCTTCGGGATGATCTACTGGATCGTCGCCGGACGGGCGGCCGGGTCATGGCGACGCGACCTCGGCCGGCCGGCGGAGTAATCCGCCTCTTGCCGATCGGGCGCCGCGCGCGATCTTAACCGTCATGTTGACGATCCATCACCTGAACAATTCGCGCTCGCAGCGGATCCTGTGGCTCCTAGAAGAGCTCGAGCTCCCCTACGAAATCCGCAATTACCAGCGCGGCCCGGACATGATGGCCCCGCCGGAGCTGCGCAAGCTGCACCCGCTGGGCAAGTCGCCCATCCTGACCGAGGGCGCCTTCACGCTGGCCGAAACAGGCGCCATCGTGACGTACATCCTGGAAACCCACGCGCGCGGGCGCATGGTTCCGGCGCAAGGTAGCCCCGATTACTGGCGTTTCCAGCATTTCCTGCATCATGCGGAAGGGACGGCCATGCCGCCGCTGCTTCTGAAACTCGTTCTCGCCACGGTCACGAAGAAAACGCCGGCGCTGGTGCGGCCGGTGGTGGGCAAGGCGATGCAGGCGACGGACGAAGGGTTCGTGACGCCGCAGATCGAAGGCAACCTGGCCTACTGGGAGCGATCCCTGGCCGATACGGGCTGGTTCGCCGGGCCACAGATCAGCGCCGCCGACATCATGATGAGCTTTCCGGTGGAGGCATCCGCCTCGCGCGCCGACCTGTCCGGCTACGGGAACCTGACGGACTTCCTGTCGCGGATCCATGCCCGCCCCGCCTATCGCGCGGCCCTGGACAAGGGCGGCCCCTACGCATTCGCCGAGTGAAGTCTCAGGCCCGCGCCATCATGAGCTTCAGCGCGAAGGCCGAGAACACCGAGGCAAAGAGCCAGTCGAGCGCCCGGGAAGCCTTCGGGCTGCGGCGAAGCAGCATGGCCACCCGATCGGCCATCAGGATGATGCCGACGCAGACGCACAGCCCTATGGCGACGAACAGGAGGCCGAGAAAGGCCAGCTTGGCCGCGGCGTGCGGATCGCTGGCCGCCACGAATTGCGGCAGGAACGTCAGGAAGAACAGGATGACCTTCGGATTGAGGAGGTTGACGGCAACGCCGGCGCGCCAGTTGCGCCCGAAGCCCTGGTACGCGGCTTTGCCCGGCGCGATGGCCGGCGCCGAGCCGTTGCGCACCGCCTGCACCGCAAGGAAGATCAGATAGGCGACGCCCACCAGCTTGAGCAGGGCGAAAGCCTTGGGCGAGGCGGCCAGCAGGGCCGCAAGGCCCAGCGCCACGAGCATCGTATGGATCATGACGCCGGTCAGGGCGCCGAACATGCAGGCGAAGCCGGCCCTGCGCCCCTCTGCGATGGTGCGCGACAGGAACAGGATCATGTCCGGGCCCGGCGTGACGGCCAGGACGAGGGAGGCGACGGCAAAGCTGGCAAGCGCGGCGGTATCGGGCAGGAAGATCATGGCGGCGTGGTCCATCGGCTGCATCGACGCTCTTGTAGTCCTTAAATCCCCCGCACTCCACGGCTTTCTTCCGGCCCGCAACTCCTGTAGAGCGCATGGAAATGACCTGCGACGACACAAGGGAAACAAGCAGCATGGCCGCGCATCGCGATGTCAAGAAAGTCGTTCTCGCCTATTCCGGAGGGCTCGATACCTCCATCATCCTGAAATGGCTGCAGACGGAATACGGCGCGGAAGTCGTCACCTTTACCGCGGATCTCGGACAGGGCGAGGAACTGGAGCCGGCCCGCAAGAAGGCCGAGCTGATGGGCATCAGGGACATCCGCATCGAGGATGTGCGCGAGGAATTCGTCCGCGACTTCGTCTTCCCGATGTTCCGCGCCAACGCCCTCTATGAAGGCACCTACCTTCTCGGCACGTCCATCGCCCGCCCGCTGATCTCCAAGCGGCTGGTGGAGATCGCAGAGGAAACCGGCGCCGACGCCATTGCCCACGGCGCCACCGGCAAGGGCAACGACCAGGTCCGCTTCGAACTTTCGGCCTATGCCCTGAACCCCGATATCAAGGTGATCGCGCCCTGGCGCGAATGGGAGCTCAAGTCCCGCACGCAGCTCATCGACTTCGCCGAGAAGCATCAGATACCCGTGCCGAAGGACAAGCGCGGCGAAGCGCCGTTCTCGGTGGACGCAAATCTTCTGCACTCCTCGTCCGAGGGCAAGGTCCTGGAAGACCCGAACGAAGAGCCGCCGGCCTATGTCTTCCAGCGGACGGTGAGCCCGGAAGAGGCGCCCGACACGCCCACCGTCGTCAGGATCGGTTTCTCACGCGGCGACGCCGTGTCGATCGACGGCAAGGCGCTGCCGCCGCACGAAATCCTCGCCGCGCTCAACGATCTCGGCCGCGACAACGGTATCGGCCGGCTGGACCTCGTGGAAAACCGCTTCGTCGGCATGAAGTCGCGCGGCATCTACGAGACGCCGGGCGGCACCATCCTCATCGCGGCGCATCGCGCCATCGAAAGCCTGACACTCGACCGCGGGGCCGCGCACCTGAAGGACGAATTGATGCCCCGCTATGCGGAGCTGATCTACAACGGTTTCTGGTTCTCGCCCGAGCGCGAGATGCTGCAGGCGCTGATCGACAAGAGCCAGGAGCATGTCGAAGGCACCGTGACGCTGAAGCTGTACAAGGGCAACGTCATCGTCATCGGCCGGGAGAGCGGCAAGTCGCTCTATTCCGACGCGCTCGTCACCTTCGAGGACGATCACGGCGCTTACGACCAGAAGGACGCGGCCGGATTCATCCGCCTCAACGCCCTGCGCCTGCGCACCTTGGCCAAGCGCGACCGCTGAAGACGCAAACCTTGCAAGGAAACGGGCCCGAACGCTTCAAACCGGCGACCGCCATGCCCACATGTCGGAAAAGATAAATCCAAGGTTGAAGCGATGACTGTCTACTCGATGCTGGATCTGGCGCCCGTGCCCGAGGGCGCGACCGTTGCCGAGGCGCTCGGCCGCTCCGCCCGACTGGCGCAACATGCGGAAGCGCTCGGCTATCATCGCTTCTGGCTGGCCGAGCATCACAACATGCCGGGCATCGCCAGCGCGGCCACCGCCGTGGTTATCGGCCATGTCGCGGCCCATACGAAGACGATCCGCGTCGGCTCGGGCGGGGTCATGCTGCCGAACCATGCGCCCCTGGTGATCGCCGAGCAGTTCGGCACGCTGGCCTCGCTGTATCCGGGGCGCATCGACCTGGGCCTCGGCCGTGCGCCAGGCACCGACATGCTGACGGCGCGCGCCCTCAGACGCAATCTGGAGTCGTCCGACAACTTCCCGCAGGACGTGGTAGAGCTGCTGCACTATCTGGACGACGCCGACGAAGGGCAGAAGCTGCGCGCCATTCCCGGCGCGGGAACCCACGTGCCGGTATGGATCCTCGGGTCCAGCCTGTTCGGCGCGCAACTGGCTGCCCATCTGGGCCTGCCCTATGCCTTCGCTTCCCATTTCGCGCCGGCCGCGCTGGACGATGCGGCCGAGGTCTATCGCCAGACCTTCCGCCCATCGGCCTTCCTCGACAAGCCGTATTTCATGCTGGCGGCCAATCTGTTTGCCGCCGCGACCGACGCCGAGGGCAAGAAACTGAGGACGTCGATGCAGCTTGCCTTCGCGCAGCTGCGCACCGGCAAGCCCGGCAAGCTGCCGCTGCCCGTCGACGATATCGACGCCGTGCTGGATCCCTCCGCCCGCTCCATGGTGGACGAGGCACTGCGCATCTCCGCAACCGGCAGCCCGCAATCCGTGCGCGAGCAACTGGCCGGGCTGATCGCGCGCTACCGGCCGGACGAGATCATGCTGAACGGCCAGATTCACGACGAGGCCGCGCGCCTGGAATCGTTCAGGATCGGCGCGGAGGCGATGCGGGCACTCAACGCAGAGCGTCGGGCGGCGTAACCGAAGGGCGACGCAAGGCGATATAGGCGGCGATGGCCACGCAGGCGAAGGCCGGGATGATCGTGCGCACGGCCAGGACAGGGTCCGGTATGACGGCGGCGATCAGCCCGCCGACCAGCCCGGCGCCCATCTGCATGAAGCCCATCATGGCCGCGGCGGACCCCGCGATCCTCGGAAACGGGGCCAGGGCCGCCGTCGTCATGGCCGGCATCACGAAGCCGATGCCGAAGGCATAGAGGCCGATGGGCAGCATCACCTCCAGATAGCCGGGCGCCCGCAGCGACAGGATGAGCAGCAGCAGCAACCCGCCGAGGCCGATGGCGAGAAGCCCGGGGGCGACGAGCCGCTCCGCCGGCATCCAGCGCATGGACAGCCGCGTCAGCGACGAGCCGAGGAAGAACATGCCGGATTGGGCCAGCATGCCGATGCCGAACTGCTGCGGCGTCAGCCCGGCATGGTCGATCAGCACGAAGGGCAGGATCGTGGCCCAGGTGTAGAGCGCCCCGACCGACCCGCCGAGGACGAGGCAGCAGCAGAGGAAGGTGCGGCTGCCGGCCAGTTGGCGATAGGCGGACAGGATGGCGCGGGGCTTCAACATCGCCGGGTCGGGAATGGTCGTCTCGCGCATGGCGCCGAGCACGATGCCGATGACGGCGAAGCCGAAGAACAGCATGACCACGAAGATGGCGTGCCAGCCGGCCAACGCCAGGGTGAAACCGCCGATGGTCGGCGCTATGGCCGGCCCCAGCGCCAGGATCATGCCGATGGTGCTCATGATCCGCGAGGACGCCTCGCCGGTGAACTGGTCGCGCACGATGGCGCGGGCCGTCGCCACCCCCACCGATGCCCCTACCCCTTGCAGCAGCCGCGCCGCCAGCAGCCATTCGATGGTGGGCGCCAGCACGGCGACGAGCGCCCCGGCGATATAGATGATCATTAAGAGGACGGTGGTCCGGCGGCGCCCCAACGCGTCGGACAGAGGACCGCAGACCAGTTGGGTGAGGGCGAAGCCGCCGAAATACAGCGACAGGGTCAGCTTCACCAGCGCCGGGTCGGTATCGAAGGCCCGCGCCAGTTCCGGCATGGCCGGCGTATAGAGCGCCATGGAAATGGGCCCGATCGCCACCAGCAACGCGCCGATGACGCTCGTCCGCGCTTCGGACATGCGTCCTTTCATGATGTCAGACGACCGGACGTCCGGTCAGGGTTTCCGGCTTGGACGGATCGAGGCTGCCGAGCAGGTCCGGGTCGCTCGTCAGGTTCGAGCGAATGGCGATCAGCGCCTGGACGCAGGCGCGCATGGTCTCTTCGCCGATATTGCGCGTCGCTTCGTCGTAGATCTTCTGAAACAGCGGGGTGAGTTCTTCCATCAGCCGGGCCGCTTCATCGGTCGGATGGATGATCTTGGCGCGCCGGTCGGTGCGGTCCACCTCGCGGCGGATCAATCCGCGCGCCTCCAGCCTGTCGAGATAGGCCGACAGCGTCATCGGCTCGATGCCCATGCGCTCCGCCAGCACCGCCTGCCTCGACCCGCAATACCGCAGCGCATGGCCGAGCGTGCGCACTTCCCCCGGCGTCAACCCGCTGCCGCTTTCGGCGATGGTGCGTTCGAACGCCTGCCGGTAGAGCCGCGCACCATCCGACAAAAGGAAGGCAAGGGTGTTGCCGGAGGTAAAATGAGTCACGGGCGACCTTTCTTCTGTTTTCCCGATCGGCCCGTCGGCCAGTGATCGGCGGGTCTTTCAACTATCTTTGGCCATCCCTAACTGATAGCGCAAATACAGACTGTGCAGGAACTATCATTTCGAGGCCACCCTTGAACACAACGCACGCCTTAAGTCCATTCGACGCGACGCCGTTCGATCATGACGGTCCCGCCGCCCTGCCAGACTTCTCGAAGCTGACCGCCGATCTGTTCGAACCGGCCTTCGAGGTGGCCATGGCGCGCCATGCCGACGAGATTTCCGCCATCGCCGACGCGGACGCCCCGGCCAGCTTCGACAATACCATCGCGGCCATGGAGCGCGCCGGCGGCCTGCTGCGGCGCGTTTCGGCCACCTTCTACGCCCTCGCCGGCGCCAATACCGACGACGCCCTGCAGGCCGTGGAGCGGGCCATATCGCCGCGCCTCTCGCGCCACTCCTCGGCCATCTCGCTGAACGTGGCCCTGTTTGCCCGCATCGACGCGCTTTACCAGGCACGCGATACGCTCGGCCTCGACGCGGAATCGCTTCGGCTGCTGGAGCGGATGCATCTCGGCTTCGTGCGCAGCGGCGCACGGCTGGTCGGCGACGACAGGGAGCGCCTGACCGCCATCAACGCAAGGCTGTCGGAGCTTGGCACGGCCTTTTCGCAGAACGTCCTGGCCGACGAGAAGTCCTATGCACTGCCTGTGCCGGGCGAGGCGCTCGACGGGCTGCCGGCCTGGCTGGTCGCCGCCATGGCACAAGCTGCCGAAGAACGCGGGATCGCCGGGCATGCCGTGACGCTGTCCCGCTCCCTGATCGTGCCCTTCCTCACCTATTGCCGCGACCGCGCCTTGCGCGAGACGGCTTTCGCCGCGTGGACGGCGCGGGGCGCGCATGACGGCCCGCACGACAACCGCCCGATCATGGCCGAGACGCTGCGCCTGCGCGCCGAGAAAGCGCGCCTTCTGGGCTATGGCAGCTTTGCCGAGTTCAAGCTGGCGGACAGCATGGCGAAGACGCCGGATGCGGTGCGGACGCTGCTGACGAGCGTCTGGGACAAGGCGCGCGCCCGCGCCGCGGTCGATGCGGAGGCGCTGGCCGCGCTGGCGGCGGCAGAAGGCGACAATGCCGCCCTCGCCCCATCCGATTGGCGCTACTATGCGGAACGCCGGCGGCAGGCGGAGTTCTCCTTCGACGAGGGCGCGCTGAAGCCGTATTTCCAGCTCGACCGGATGATCGAGGCGGCGTTCGACGTCGCCAACCGGCTGTTCGGCCTGACCTTCGAGCGCGTCGAGGGCGCGCGGGCATGGCACCCCGACGCCCGCGTCTGGCAGGTGCTGCGCGCCGATGGCTCGAAGCTCGGCATCTTCATCGGCGATTATTTCGCCCGTTCCTCCAAACGGTCCGGCGCGTGGATGAGCGCGTTGCGCGGGCAGGACAAGCTGGATGGCGGGCATACGCCGATCATCTACAACATCTGCAACTTCGCCAAGCCGGCGAAAGGCCAGCCGGCGCTTCTGTCGATGGACGATGCGCGCACCCTGTTCCACGAATTCGGCCATGCGCTGCACGGCCTGCTCTCCGACGTGACATGGCCTTCGCTGGCCGGAACCGCCGTCTCCCGCGATTTCGTGGAACTGCCATCGCAACTGTACGAGCATTGGCTCGGCGTGCCGCAGGTGCTGGCAAGGCACGCCCTGCATGTCGATACCGGAGAGCCGCTACCGGCCGACCTGTTGGGTCGCATGGAGGAAACCCGCAATTTCGACGCCGGCTTCGACACGGTGGAGTTCACCGCCTCGGCGCTGGTGGATCTCGCGCTTCACGAAATGCCGGAGGCGCCGCAGGACGCAGTCGCGGCAGAGGCCGAGGTTCTGGTTAGGATCGGCATGCCGGACGCCATCGTGATGCGGCACAGCTCGCCGCATTTCGCGCATGTCTTCTCGGGCGACGGCTACGCCTCGGGCTACTATTCCTACATGTGGTCCGAGGTGCTGGACGCCGATGCCTTCGAGGCCTTCACCGAAGCGGGAGATCCCTTCGACCCGGCAATGGCGCAAAGCCTGCTGCAAAACGTCTATTCGGCCGGCAACAGCCGCCCGGCGGATGTTCTGTATCAGGCGTTCCGGGGGCGCATGCCGGACGCCGGCGCGCTGATGCGCAAGCGCGGCCTGGCCGGTTGAAACAAGCGCTCGGCACCCGCCGAGCGCTTACGTCAGGCTGAAATCCTGTACCTCCTGGATGATCGACAGGAATTTCCTGACCACAGGGGACGGATCGCGTCGTCGATAGAAGGCGAAGTAGCGTACGCGCGGCAATTCCGGCACGACATCGACGATGCGAAGTCTGCCATCGCCGATATGATGCCGATAATAGAGGCGTGGAAGATAGCTGAGGCCGAGGCCGTTCATGGTCAACTGCGCGACCATGCCGACGCTGTTGCAGGGCAATGTCTGCCGCATGGCGAAGCCGTTCGCATCGAACCAGTTCTGGTACAGGAAGGTCAGCGCCGAGTTGGTCGGCTGCACGATGACCGGAAGACGTGAAACCTCGGCCGCCGAGAGCGTGCCATTCCCGACAGCGAAGGATGGGCCGGCCATCCAGGCATTCTCCACTTCCCCGACGAATTCCGACCCGATGGCCGGCGACGAGAACGGGCCCGGCATCACCGCAATATCGATCTCGTTCCTGTCCAGGCGCTCATAGAGCCGGATGCCGCCGTCGATCTCAGGTTCGATCTCAACCTGCGGATAGCGCTCGTGCGCGGTTTGGATAAGGGTCGGAAGCCAGGTCATCCCGACAAGTTCGGTGGCGCCGATCCGTATCTTGCCATCGATTCGCGACGCATCCGTCATCGAATGAAGCAGCCTTTGATGCAGCTCGATCATCTGCTCTGCATAACCAAGCAGGCTTCGGCCTTCTTCCGTGAGCTTCAGTGACCGGGACCGCCGCTCGAAAAGAGGCATGCCGACGAAGCCCTCGAGTTCGCCAACCCGTTTGGCGACCGTCGACTGCGTCGTAAACAGGCGGCGCGACGCAGCGGAAAAGCTGCCGAGTGTCGCGCTGAGGCAGAAGGCCTCAAGCTGCTTGATCGTATACATTCTGCAGATTGGTCCACAGGCGCCCGAATAGGGTGCATTATCGCCAAAACGGCGCGCCCGCAAATGCCTGGAGGCGGAGTCAGTCCCTTCTGTCGCGAACGTCGGTTAGAAAGCGACGCAGCCGCGGATGCTCCGGGTTGTCGAAGAACGCCTTGGGCTCCGCGTCGACGACGATCTTCCCGTCGTCCATGAAGACGACACGGTCGGCGACCTCGCGGGCAAAGCCCATCTCGTGCGTGACGCACATCATCGTCATTCCGTCGCGGGCCAGGGTCTTCATGACCTGGAGAACCTCGCCCACCATCTCCGGGTCGAGCGCGCTCGTCGGCTCGTCGAACAACATGACGGGGGGCTTCAAGGCCAGGGCGCGGGCGATCGCGACGCGCTGCTGCTGTCCGCCCGACAAAAAACCCGGGAAGGCGTCGGCCTTGGCGCCAAGTCCTACCCGATCGAGCAGCGCACGGGCCGTCTCGACGGCTTCCGCCTTCGATCTCTTCTGGATCCGGATCGGCGCGAAGGTGACGTTATCCAGCACGCTCATATGCGGGAAAAGGTTGAATTGCTGGAACACGAAGCCGACGCGCTGGCGCAAGGCGTTGACGTTGGAGCCCGGAGCGTCGATGTCGACCCCCTCCAGCATGATGCGCCCCTTCTGGATGGGCTCGAGCCTGTTGACCGTCCTGATCAGCGTGGATTTGCCCGAACCGGATGGACCACACACCACGACGACTTCGCCCCGTGCGACCTCGACGTCGATGTTCTGAAGGACGTGTATGTTGCCATACCACTTGTCGACGCCTTCGAAGCGCACCATCGGGGTTACATTTGCGGTCATGATCAGGCCATACCCCTGTTTCTTCGAATTTTGAGTTCAAGCCGGTTCAGTGCCTTCGTCAGCGAAAAGCACAAGAGGAAGTAGATGGCCGCCAGGATGGCGAAGACCTGGAGGGGTTGGGTCAGTACGATATTGTTGACCTGATTGGCGGCAAAGGTCAGTTCGTTGACCGCGATGACGTAGCCCAGCGACGTTTCCTTGATGGTCGACACGAACTGGCTCGTCATTCCCGGAAGCACGTTGAAGAGGGCTTGTGGCAAGACGACGCTTCGCATGGTGAGGCCATAGCTGCCGCCGAGGGAGCGCGCCGCCTCCGTTTGCCCGGCGGGAATGGCCTGGATGCCCGAGCGGATGACCTCTGAAAGATATGCCGCCTCGTAGATCGTCAGCGCGCAGACCAGCGTCCAGAAGCCGCTGACGGCGTACCCCGTCGCCATCGGAATGACGAAATAGCACCAGAAGATGAGCATCAGAGCGGGGATGCCGCGCACGAATTGGACTAGCGCAGTGCTGAGGTACCGGACAGGGCGATAAGGGGATACCCGCGCGACGGCCAGCAGGATGGCGATCGGCAGCGAGCATAAAAGGCTCAGCACGGCGATGATCACCGTAAGGGCAAGCCCACCGAGCGGTCCGTTCGGATATTGACCGATGAGAAAGGTCAGCCAGTACTGCTGGATAATCTCAAGCACGATGGGCCGCCTTTCCGCCCGGACGCGACCGTCCCTCTAGCCAGGCGCCGAGACCCATTATCAGGAAGGTTCCGACAAGATAGAGCAGCGTTGCCGTGCCGAAGACGATGAAGGTGCGGAAGGTCTCGGTCTCGATCTCCCGGGCCTGGTACGTCAACTCCGCAACGCCGATCGCCATCGCCACACTCGTATTCTTGAACAACAGCAGAGCGCGGCTGACGAGTGGCGGAAGCGAGATCCGCAGCGCCTGCGGCACGATGATGAAACGCATGGTTTGGATGAAATTGCAGCCGAGAGCTCGGGCGGCCTCGAATTGCGTTTGCGGGATCGCGCGCAGGCCGCTGCGTATATCTTCGCTGACATAGGCGGAGGAGCCGAGCCCGAGGGCGATCGCGGCAAGCGTGAATTCCGCGCCGTGATCATACAGCCAGAAGCGGATCGTCTCGGGCAGCACCTCGGGCATGGCGAAGTACCAGAAGAGAACATGCACCAGAAGCGGCACGTTCCGATGGAAGGCGACGAAGGCGTCCACGAACCAGACGACCGGCCTGACCTCCGTTGCACGCAGCACGACGAGGACGAGGGCCAGGCTGAAGGACAGCGTCCAGGCGACGGCAAACAGCAGGACGGTCATCCTGATGCCGGATGCGAATTGCCGGACGATCTCGGGCGTAAAGAAATCCATCAGCTTCTCGAAGGTGAAAGCGCGGACCTTAGCCCGCGCGGTTGCCGGTGGCGATCAGTTGCCCTGGATCGGCTCGATCGTGAAGGAACGGCTCAACTTGTAGACGCTCTCGGCCCCGAACCACTTGTCGAACAGGGCCTGTGCCGTGCCGTCGGCCTCCGCTTCCCGCAGGGCATCGTTCACCACTGCCAGAAGCTGGTCCTCGCCCTTGCGAACGCCCAGTCCCCATGGTTCGTCGAACACCGACTTCTCAAGGATGCGCGTCTGGCCGTTTGCCGGACTTTCGTTCTTCAAGCGCACGAGAGCCAGTTCCGATGCGAACTGGGCGTCGATCTTGCGCTGCTGTAACGACAGAAAAGCTGCCGGGCTATCGGCATACCCGATAACCCGGGCCTCGGGCAGTTGCTCCTTGATCATGCGCTCCGAGCTGGAACCTTTCGTCGCTCCGATGCGGCTTTGCGCAAGATCCTCGATGGACCGGATATCGGAAGAATCGCGCACGAGAAGCTTCTGCGGCGTCAGATAATACTGGTCGCTGAAGGCGATCTGCTGCGCGCGCTCGGGCGTCCAGCCGAGATTCGCAGCCAGGACGTCGACCCGCCCGCTTTCCAGCTCCGGGATTCGCGCCGCGACCGCAAGGAGCTTGTACTCCACCGGGACGCCGATCTTGTCGGCCACGAGCTTGCATACATCGACGTCATAGCCGACGAGCTGACGCGTTGCGGGATCCTGGTAGCTGAATGGCTGCGAGGTACCAAGGGTGCCGCAGACCATTTGTCCCCGCGCCTTGATATCGTCCAGCGCGTCGGCTCGCGCCGCACCGGTGGAGATCGAAATGCCGATCGCAAGGGCGATGACGGTCCATGACTTGGCGGGCATGCGCATCAATGCATCTCCATGGGTTGCGGCGCCGTGGCGGCGACGATTGCGTTACAGACATCCCGAATGGCCAGGCAGCCGCGCTCCACGATATCGTCGCCGGTCGCATAGGACAGGCGGAAGGTACCGGGAACGCCGTAGGAGCTTCCGTCGATCACCGCTACCCCCGTCTGTCGCAGGATATGGTGAACGAGGGCGGTATCGCTATCGATGAAATCCCCGGCGGGTGTCTTGCGACCGATCAGGTCGGAGCAGTCCGGGAAGACGTAGAATGCGCCTTCCGGGGCTACGAGCTTCAACCCCTGCGCCTGCGAAAGGATATCGATGGCGATGTCGCGGCGCTGGCGGAACCTGGCGGCGAACTGGCCGACGCAGGCTTGCGGACCGGACAAGGCGGCCACCGCAGCGGCCTGCCCGATGGACGATGCTCCAGACGTGCTCTGCGACTGCACCACCGCCATTGCCTTGACGAGTTCCGACGGGCCTGCCCCGTAGCCGATACGCCATCCCGTCATGGCATAGGCCTTCGACACGCCGTTCACGATCAGAACACGATCGACGAGGTCGGGCGCGACCTGCAGAAGATGCGGTGCGGCAGGCTGTGAGAAGGTCAACCGGGCGTAGATGTCGTCAGTCATGACGTGGACGTGCGGGTGTTTTCTCAACACGGACGCCAGATCCGCCAGCTCGGCTTCGTCGTAGACGGCACCGGATGGGTTCGACGGAGAGTTGAGCATCAGCCATTTCGTGGCCGGCGTGATGACGGAGGACAACGCCGCCGCGTCGATCTTGTAGCCGTTCGATACATCGGCAGGCGCGACGACCGGCGCCCCGCCCGCAAGAGTCACCATGTCGGGGTAGGAAACCCAGTAGGGTGCGGGAATGATCACCTCGTCGCCATCGTCCAGGGACGCGACGAGCCCGTTGTAGATCACCTGTTTGGCACCAGTACTGACGATGATCCTCTCTACCGGATAATCCATCCCGATCTCGTCCAGGATTCGAAAGCGGATCGCCTTGCGCAGCGCCGGCGTGCCCTGCGACAGCGGATAATGCGTATCGCCATCCCGTATGGCCACCTCGCCCGCCGCCCGTATATGCTCGGGCGTATCGAAATCGGGCTCGCCGATCGTAAGGTCCACGATGTCGGTGCCGTTCTGCCTCAGTTCGGCAATGATGACCCTGGCGGCTGCCGTGGGCGACATCTTGATCCGGTTCATCCGGCTCGCAACGATACTCATGCGTACTCGCCCTTCAGCATGTCGAGTGTGCGGGAAAGCCAAGGCTTGTCGTGCCGGCCGACCGCGATTCGCTCACGCGCCGACTGCTCCGCACGCTCTTTATCCTCCGCGGCGGCCAGGACGCTTTCGGCATAGGCCGGCGGGATGGCAAGGACTCCGTCTCCGTCGCCGAGGACCACGTCACCCGGCTGGACGACCAGGCCACCCACCGAGACGGGCACGTTGATCTCGCCGGGGCCGTTCTTGTAAGGGCCGCGATGCGAAACCGCCCGGGCGAAACATGGGAAGCCCTCCGCGGCGAAAGCCGTAGCATCGCGCACCGCGCCATCGATGACGAAGCCCCGAAGCCCATGCTCGCGGGCTTGCAGCATCATCAGCTCGCCGACCAGGGCGTTTGATGTGCAGCCCGCGCCATCCACGACCAGGACTTCGCCGCGGCGACACATGGCGATCGCCTGATGAATCATCAGGTTATCGCCAGGCGGAACCTTGACTGTCAAAGCAATACCGGCCAGCCGGAGCTCTGCTGCGCCAATAGCGACAAGTCCCGAGCTTCCATAAAGGCGCCCCATGCAGTCACTTATCTGCGCAACGCCGATCTTGGAAAGTCTCGATAAGACGTCTTCGGAAACGATGTTATCGGCTGATTGATTTATTCTCAAACCAATGCGGCTCATACTCAAAAACCCCGCGACTTTGAGCCATGAAACAGCCAATCCCGTTGAACTGCAAACGATAAAATTTACGCCTCGATCACGAAGAAAATTCGCGCTTGCGAGCCACATGGGCCTGCGCCGGGTCACCGGCTCTGCGGGCGCCCTTTCGCGACTGCGAAATATGGTGTATAGGGGCGCCAAAGAATAGCGGCACAGTCTTGTCGAGGGTGCTTTCCCAATGCGGGGAAGCGCCTTTGGTGTGCTTGAACCCCTTTTATTCGAGCGAGATCACATGAAGCTTCGCAATATCGCGATCATCGCGCACGTCGACCACGGCAAAACCACCCTCGTCGACAAGCTGCTCGCCCAGTCCGGCTCCGTCCGCGAGAACCAGCGCGTCGAAGAGCGCGCGATGGACTCCAACGACCTCGAAAAGGAGCGCGGCATCACCATTCTCGCCAAGGCGACCTCGGTTGAATGGAAAGACACGCGCATCAACATCGTCGACACGCCGGGCCACGCCGATTTCGGCGGTGAGGTCGAGCGCATCCTGAACATGGTGGACGGCGCTGTCATCCTGGTCGACGCGTCGGAAGGCCCGATGCCGCAGACCAAGTTCGTGCTGTCGAAGGCGCTCAAGGTCGGCCTCAAGCCGATCGTCGCGATCAACAAGATCGATCGTCCCGACGAGCGCCACGAGGAAGTGCTGAACGAGATCTTCGACCTGTTCGTCAACCTCGATGCCACGGAAGAGCAGCTCGACTTCCCCGTGCTGTACGGCTCGGGACGCGGCGGCTGGATGGCCGATGCGCCGACCGGCCCGCAGGACAAGGGCCTCGCCCCGCTGTTCGACCTCATCCTCGACCATGTGCCCGAGCCGAGCACGGCCGGCAAGGA
This sequence comes from Aureimonas altamirensis, assembly GCF_023702225.1. Taxonomy (GTDB): domain Bacteria; phylum Pseudomonadota; class Alphaproteobacteria; order Rhizobiales; family Rhizobiaceae; genus Aureimonas; species Aureimonas altamirensis_B. The sequence continues at coordinate 454,463 of NZ_JAMQCO010000001.1, forward strand.
CGAACCCTTCGAGATGATCGGCACGATCCTCGAGGCCAACCCGTTCCTCGGCCGCCTCATCACCGGGCGCATCCAGTCCGGTTCGATCCGCCCGAACCAGGCCGTCAAGGTGCTGGGCCGCGACGGCAAGCAACTGGAAAGCGGCCGCATCTCCAAGATCCTGGCCTTCCGCGGCCTCGAGCGCCAGCCGGTGGAATACGCCGAGGCGGGCGACATCGTAGCCATAGCCGGCCTGCAGAAGGGCACCGTCGCCGACACGTTCTGCGACCCGTCGGTGACTACCGCGCTGGAAGCCCAGCCGATCGACCCGCCGACCGTGACCATGTCGTTCATCGTCAACGACAGCCCGCTGGCCGGCACGGAGGGTGACAAGGTCACCAGCCGCGTCATCCGCGACCGCCTGTTGAAGGAGGCCGAGGGCAACGTGGCGCTGAAGATCGAGGAGTCCGAGGACAAGGACTCGTTCTTCGTGTCCGGCCGCGGCGAGCTTCAACTTGCGGTCCTGATCGAGACGATGCGCCGCGAAGGCTTCGAGATCGGCGTTTCGCGCCCGCGGGTCGTGATGCAGAAGGACGAGGCCACCGGCGAGACGCTGGAGCCGATCGAGGAAGTCGTCATCGACGTCGATGAGGAGCATTCCGGCATCGTCGTGCAGAAGATGAGCGAGCGGAAGGCCGAGATGGTCGAGCTGCGCCCCTCGGGCGGCGGTCGCCAGCGCCTGGTGTTCCACGCCCCGACGCGCGGCCTGATCGGCTATCAGTCCGAACTGCTCACCGATACGCGCGGCACGGCCATCATGAACCGGCTGTTCCACTCCTACCAGCCGTACAAGGGCCCTCTGCCGGGCCGCACCAACGGCGTCCTGATCGCCAACGAGGCCGGCGAGGCCGTGGCCTACGCCATGTTCAACCTCGAGGATCGCGGCCCGATGGTGATCGATCCGGGTGTCAAGGTGTATGAGGGGATGATCATCGGCATCCACTCGCGCGACAACGACCTCGAGGTCAACGTGCTGAAGGGCAAGAAGCTCACCAACATCCGCGCCGCCGGCAAGGACGAGGCGGTCAAGCTGACCCCGCCCATCCGCATGACGCTGGACCGCGCCCTGTCGTGGATCCAGGACGACGAACTGGTGGAAGTGACGCCGAAGAACATCCGCCTGCGCAAGCTCTACCTCGACCCGAACGAGCGCAAGCGCTTCGAGAAGAGCCGCAAGGCCGCAGCCTGACATCGAACGGCCCGGCTGGAAAACAGCCGGGCCTTTCGGACTTGTGATCGTATTTCAGGCATCCGGAGCCTGAATTTTGCGCAGAATTTCGCAAATGCGAAATGCCATGCTTTGCGTTGCGGCGGGGCCATCGCCAGATTGGCCGGACATGCAGACGCAACGGCAACCCGGAACAGTCAGATGAACACACTCTCCCTCACCCGCCGCACTCTTTTCACCGCCTTGGCCGCGCTGTCCGCTGCGGTGGCCATGCCGCTGTCCGCCGCCCAGGCGCAGGACACCATCCGCATCGGCGTCATGGCGGGCGAAAGCGAGGACGTGTTCAGGACCGTCGCCGAGGAAGCCGCGAAACAGGGGCTGACGCTGACGGTCGTACCCTTCTCGGACTATATCCAGCCGAACGAGGCGCTCGCCAATGGCGAGATCGACGCCAACGCCTTCCAGCACGGCCCCTATCTGGAAGCGCAGATCCAGCAGCATGGCTATGCCATCGAGCCGGTCGGCTATACGCTGATCCAGCCCATCGCCCTCTACACCCGCAAATACGACACCGTCGCCGATATTCCGGACGGCGCGCAGATCGGCATTCCCAACGATCCGTCGAATGGCGGGCGGGCGTTGAAGCTGCTCGAGCATGAAGGCCTGATCAAGCTGCGGCCCGATGCCGGCGTTCTGGCCACGGCCATCGACGTCGAAGAAAATCCCAGGAACATCCGCATCCAGGAGTTGGACGCCGGCATCGTCGGCCGCGCCATCGAGGATCTCGACGCCGCCGTCGTAAATACCGACTGGGCCTTCAAGGCCGGCCTCGACGCCGCGGAAGACCGGATCGCCATCGAACCGCTGGAAGACAATCCGTACCGCAACTTCATCGCCGTGCGCAGCGAGGACAAGGACAAGCCCTGGGTGAAGACGCTCGTCTCCTCGTTCCAGAACCAGGCCGTCGCCGATGCGCTGGAACAGGTCTACAAGGGCACCACGCTTCCCGCATGGTGAGCGCGGGCAACCCGGACGATCCATCGAACGCGCGGCCGATCCTCAGATTGACCGGCGTCTCCAAGCGTTTCGGCGCCCATGCCGCCATCAGCGAAATCGACCTGACGGTCGGCAAAGGCGAGATCGTCGGAATCATCGGCCGATCCGGAGCCGGCAAATCGACGCTGATCCGCTGCATCAACGGGCTCGAGAAACCTGACCGGGGCACGGTGGAGGTGGAAGGCCGCGCCATCGAAGGCCTGACGGAAACCGGCTTGCAGCCGGTACGCAGGCGCATCGGCATGATCTTCCAGCACTTCAACCTGCTTGCCAACAAGACGGTCGCCGAGAATGTCGCCCTGCCGCTGAAGATCGGCGGCCACGACCGGGCCGCGCGGCGCCGGCGGGTTGCCGAGTTGCTGGACCTCGTCGGCCTTGCCGGCCGGGATGGCCGTTATCCGGCGCAGCTTTCCGGCGGGCAGAAGCAGCGCGTCGGCATTGCCCGCGCGCTCGCTGCGGACCCGGTGCTGCTTCTGTCGGACGAGGCGACCTCGGCGCTGGACCCGGAAACGACGGAGCAGATCCTTCGGCTTCTGGCCGACATCAACCGCCGCCTGGGCCTGACGATCGCGCTCATCACGCACGAGATGGATGTCGTCCGCCGCATCGCCGGACGCGTCGTGGTTCTGGACGGTGGGCGCATCGTGGAGAGCGGCGAGACATGGCGCGTCTTCGCGGCCCCGAGCGCGCCCGAAACCGTCGCGCTGCTTTCATCCGTCATGCCGGAAGCGCCGCTCGGCGATGGCGGCGCGCTGCCTGCACTGGCGGAGGGCGAGACGCTTCTGCGCCTGGACCTCGGCGGCGAGAATGCCCGCCGGCCCTTCCTGTCGGACATCGCGCTGCTCCATGGCGCCACGGCGCGCATTCTCGGCGGCGGCGTGGAAGACGTTCAGGGCCAGCCGGTCGGTCGGCTCGTCCTCGGCGTGACGCCGGGCGCGGCGGGCGAGCTGCCGGCGGTGATCGACACCTTGTCCGCTTATGCCCTGCGCGTCGAGGTGATCGAGCGATGAACCAGGCTTTGTACGACCTCTTCCTGCGCGCGACCTGGGAGACGCTGCTGATGACCGGGGCCTCCGGTGCGGCATCGCTGCTGTTCGGCCTGCCCATCGCCCTGGTGCTGACCCTGACGGCGCGCGGCGGCATCATGCAGAACCGCGGCGTCAACTGGGTGCTGGGCGGTATCGTGAACGCGCTGCGGTCTGTGCCCTTCATCATTCTGCTAGTGGCGCTGATCCCCTTCACGCGGCTCGTCGTCGGCACGTCCATCGGCACCTTCGCGGCCATCGTGCCGCTGTCCGTCGCGGCCATCCCCTATTATGCCCGCATGGCCGAGGTTTCGTTGCGGGAGGTGGACCCGAACCTCGTGGAGGCGGCCCGCGCCATGGGCGCGACGCGTTGGACCATCGTGCGCGAGGTGCTGGTGCCGGAGGCCCTGCCCGGCCTGGTCGCCGGCTTCGTGGTCACGCTGGTCACGCTGGTCGGCGCGACGGCCATCGCCGGGGCCATCGGCGCCGGCGGGCTGGGCGACCTCGCCATCCGCTATGGCTACCAGAGGTTCGAGACGAACGTCATGATCGCAGTCGTTCTGGTTCTCGTGGCCATGGTATGGCTGCTGCAATGGGGCGGCGACCGCCTGGTCGCCCGGCTCGACCATCGCAAGTCGTAAGCCGGGCGCGCGGTTGGCGATTTCCCTTCGCCGCGAAATGCGCTAGGCCGACAAAACAGTTTCCAACCTTCAAGGAAGTGCCCAATGAAGATCGAGGCGATCCCGCGCGGCAAGAACCCGCCGGAAGACATCAACGTCATCATCGAGGTTCCGGTCGGCGGCCAGCCCATCAAGTACGAGATGGACAAGGAATCGGGCGCGCTCTTCGTCGACCGCTTCCTGTATACGCCGATGGTCTACCCCGGAAATTACGGCTTCATGCCGCATACGCTGTCGGACGACGGAGACCCGATCGACGTGGTCGTCTGCAACACGCGCCCCCTGCTGCCGGGCTGCGTCATCGCGGTTCGCCCGATCGGCGTTCTGGTGATGGAAGACAACAAGGGCCAGGACGAAAAGGTGATCGCGGTTCCCTCGGCCGACATGACCTTGCGCTACGAGAAGGTGCGCGAGCACACCGACCTGCCGGAGATCACGCTGAAGCAGATCGAGCATTTCTTCCAGCACTACAAGGATCTGGAGCCCGGCAAATGGGTGAAGATCGGCGAGTGGGGCGGCTCGGAGCATGCACGCCGGCTGATCGTCGAGGCCATCGAGCGCTACGAGGCGTCGAAGAAGTAACCGGCCTTACCTCAGCGCCGGCATGAGTTCGTCGCGTGTCCGCCCGGTCACGCGGCCGACCGCCTCCAGCGTATCGATGCCGCAGCGAAAGCGCGGGGCCACCGCATCGGCGGCCTCGCGCGCCAGGTCCACCGCCGCACTGTTGGCCGCGACATCCACGATGGCGGCCAGACATCCCGGCCCGGCGACGCCGCCTGCCTTTACCACGGCCAGGAGATCGTCGGTTCCACTGCCCGAGGGCCTCGGAAACCGATAGCGGACGATCCCGGCCAGCGGACGGCTGCCGGCGATACGCCATTCCATGGTGCGGCCCAGCACATGCGGCAGATGGAATGTCGGGGACGCGTCTTCGGCGACACCCACCGCTACGCGCCAGCGCCCCTCCTCTTCGCTGGACACGAAAACGTCCGTTCCCGGCAGGCCGGCGCAGCGCCAGGCCGTTTCCGACAGGCTCTCGCACCGGTTCAGAAACAGGGGCGTGGCGGCGGTGGTGATATCCTCAGGCGCGGTCGGCGCCCCGGCGGCGCCGATGGCGCCCATCGCCAGAAGCGGAAGGAGCAGCCAATGCATCGTCGAATATGCCCTCCACCGCCTCGATGCCTTCAGGGTCACATGCCGAGCAGAACAGGCGCAATGGAATATATGATGAGCTGTTGGAGGAAGAAGATGCCCAGAAGGACGACGAGGGGCGACAGGTCGATGCCGCCGAGATCGGGCAGGACGCGGCGGATGGGCCGGTAGATCGGCTCGGTGACGCGATAGAGGAATTCGCCGATCATGCCCACGAACTGGTTGCGCGGATTGACGATGTTGAAGGCGAAGAGCCAGGACAGCACCGCGGATGCGATGATGATCCACCAGAGGATATTCAGGATGAGCAGCACGAGCTGGATGACTGCAAGCATGGAGATGTGAGCCTCGTGTGAACGACGGCTCTCCTGTAGCGCATCGGGGCCCTTGTCGGAAAGCACCGCTTCGTGACATCGCGCTTGACAGCCGGCCGGCCGCCGCACTAGAAGCCCAATCGAACAGGTGGACGGGGCTGTAGCTCAGTTGGGAGAGCGCGTCGTTCGCAATGACGAGGTCAGCGGTTCGATCCCGCTCAGCTCCACCAGTTCATTCCCATTGCATTCGGTGCGTTATTTTGTCCCGTCCTACCCGGCGCCCTTTATCGATGGCGTTCGTGGCGCCGCCGGCCGACGGAACTCGCATCGCCTGCGGGCACTTTCTGTCCCATGGATCCGGTCATCCGGCCGGATCATCTGAAGGGATCAGGAAATGGCTACGGAAAAAACACTCGCGGACGCGTTCCACGAGACGTTGAAGGACGTCTATTACGCCGAGAAGCAATCGGTGAAGGCGTTGAAGAAGTCGGCCAAGGCGGCCGAGGCGAAAGAGCTGAAAGACGCGTTCACGCGGCACGGCGAGGAAAGCGCCGAACAGGTCGAGCGCCTCGTGCAGGTGTTCGAGATCATCGGCAAGTCGCCGCGGGCGAAAACCTGTGAAGCGATGCAGGGTATCACCTCCGAGATGGAGGAGGATCTGGAGGATTTCGCCGGAACGGACGCCGCAGACCAGGTGCTTATCGGCTGCGCGCAGGCGGTGGAGCATTACGAGATCGCGCGTTACGGCCTTCTCAAGACCTGGGCCGAAAAGCTCGGATACACCGAGGCCGTGCCGCTGCTGCAGCAGACTCTTGAGGAAGAGAAGGCGACGGACAAGCTTCTGAGCCAAATCGCCGGAAGCCTGTCCTACGGCGAAAGCGACAAGCCGGCCACCAAACGCAAGACGGCCTGACGCCGGCATCGAAATCAAGCTGCATGCGCACAGACGGAAGGGGGTGCGGCCCCCTTCCTGCGCGCGGTACCTTGAGGCCGCAGCGGCCTCAAGGTCGAGCATCCACGAAGCTTGCAAAACACGGAGGCCGTCTTGGTTTCAGCAGTCGTCGCAAAGCTCCTGCGTGGACACACGTTGCCTCAGGCCGATTGCGATCTTCTCCACGCTGTTGTCGGTGCGGGACGCCGTCTTTCCCCCGGGGCGGAGATCATCAACCAGGGCGACGCGGCCCAGTTCGTGCATCTGGTCCTCGAGGGCCTGGCATACCGCTACAAGTTGCTGCCGAATGGCAAGCGGCAAATCATCGGTTACCTTGTGCCGGGTGATTTCTGCGACCTCTACACCTTCGTGCTCGAGCGGATGGACCACAGCATCGCGGCACGGAGCGAATGCGTCGTCGTGCGATTGACCGAGGCCGATATCGCGATGCTGATGGGTCGGCCGGCGCTGACGCGGGCCCTGTGGTGGTCCTCGCTGGTGGACGAGGCCATCCTGCGGGAGTGGCTCCTGAACATCGGTCGCCGCGAGCCCGACCTCCGTGTCGCGCATATCGTCTGCGAGCTGTTCTTTCGCCTGCAGGCAGTCGGCCACGCAAGCGGGGACAGCTTCCGACTACCGGTAACGCAGGCCGAACTGGCCGATACGGTGGGGCTGACCACGGTATCGGTCAATCGCGCCCTCCAGACGATGCGCCGCGCCAATCTCATCGCTCAGGCAGGGCGGGTGATCACGATCCCCGACATTTCCGCGCTCACGGCTTTTGCCGATTTCGACCCGGCCTATCTGCATTTCACGGGAATTGGGCAAAGCACGGACACTTCCGTCTACAGCCGATCCCTTCCCTCGCCCATGCCCGCAAGTACGAAACATAAAGCGGTATAACGGAATCGCCTTCGGATCGCCGGTTATTTGCCTTTCGGGCCAATTACCGGCCGCCGGCCCGGAACGGGCCATCACCGGCAGCGTAGCTCCTGCAAGGCGCTGCGGCCAATGATTGTGCGGGCGCCCTCATCCGAAAGGGACCCCCATGTTTTATACTGACGGTAAGCTCCAGTTTCCGGTGCGCGTCGAAAAGCCGAACCCGATTTTCGCCAAAGCCCTGCAGCAGGCGATCGGTGGCGTCGAAGGCGAAATCCGCGTCGCGATGCAGTACATGTTCCAAGCGTTCGGTGCCCGGGGCCCGGCCAGGTATCGCGACATGCTCCTGAACACGGCGACCGAGGAGCTCGGCCATATAGAGATGCTGGCGACTGCCGTTGCGCTCAATCTCGAGAAGGCTCCATTGTCGCTGCAGGAGGACATCTCGGCCGATGTCGCGGGCGGCGCGGTCCTGAACGGCATGGACATGCGCCACATCCTCTCCGCTGGCCTCGCCGCCATGCCGGTCGATTCGAACGGCATTCCGTTCGACATGACGCATATCTACGCCTCGGGCAACATCGCCGCCGACATGTACGCGAATGTCACCGCGGAGAGCACGGGCCGCGCCCTTGCGGTGCGCCTCTACAACATGACCGACGATCCGGGAATGAAGGAGATGCTTTCCTTCATGATCGCCCGCGACACGATGCACCAGCAGCAATGGCTGGCCGCGCTCGAGGATATGGGTGGCGAAACGGCAAACCTTCCGATCCCGAACTCTTTCCCGCAGTCGGAAGAGAACCAGAAATACTCCTACGCCTATTTCGGCCACATGACCGACGGCTCAATCCCCGAAGGCCGCTGGACATCCGGCCCGGCGATGGACGGCAAGGGCGAGTTCTCGGCCATGCAGTCAGAGGCGATGGGCGGAAAGCCCTCTCTCGCGCCGGCCCGCCCGGACGCGGGCGCACAGACCGGGCAAACCTCGAAGTCGGGCGCCGAGGGTGTCATCGGAAAGGTGGAAGGGGCGATCGAGCGGAACCTCTAGCGCAGCAGTGCCATGCAATGCCGGTTTTTCGTCTTCGTGACGGAAACCCGGTGAGGCGTCGTCGCGACAGACGCGCGCAACCGGGTCCGGCCGACGAGGACACACCGAACGACAGGGAGCCCTTTCCATGAAAGCTTTATGCTGGCACGGAACCAACGACATACGATGCGACACCGTGGACGACCCCCGGATCGAGGATGCACGCGATGTCGTCATCAAGGTCACGAGCTGCGCCATCTGCGGCTCCGACCTGCATCTGATGGACGGGCTGATGCCCGAAATGCACAGCGGCGACATACTCGGGCACGAGTTCATGGGCGAGGTGGTCGAGGTCGGCTCGCCGGACCATCCCTTGAAGATAGGCGATCGCATCGTCGTGCCCTTCAACATCAATTGCGGCGGATGCCGCATGTGCAGGATGGGCCTCTACTCGTGCTGCCAGCGGTCCAACCGCAACGCGGACAAGGCGGCCGAGATGTTTGGCTACCCGATCGCGGGGCTCTTCGGCTACTCGCATATACTGGGTGGGTATTCCGGCGGACAGGCCGAGTATGTCCGGGTGCCGATGGCGGACTTCGCTCCGATCAGGGTGCCGGAAGGGATGAACGACGACGATGTCCTGTTTCTGACCGACATCTTCCCGACGGGCTACCAGAGCGCCGAGCAGTGCGACCTGAAGGGCGGCGAAACGGTTGCCGTGTGGGGCTGCGGGCCTGTCGGCTTTTTTGCCATCCAGTCTGCCAAACTCCTCGGCGCGGAGCGGATCATCGCGATCGAGACGGTGCCGGAGCGCATCGCGCTCGCTCGACGGGCCGGTGCGACGGACATCATCGACTTCGAGAAAGAGGATGTCTTCGAGCGGATCAAGGAGATTACCCGGGGCGAAGGCGCCGACGCGGTGATCGAGTGCGTCGGCATGGAGGCCGGGGCCGGCCACGGGCAAGGCGAAATCCTGTCGGCCATCAAGGAAAAGGTCGCTCCCGCCGAGCGGGACTTCGCGCTTTCACAGGCGATCCAGTCGGTGCGCCCCGGCGGTGTCGTGTCGATTCCGGGCGTCTACGGTGGCCCGCTCTCGATCAACATGGGCCAGGTCGTTCAAAAGAGCCTGACGCTCCGCAGCGGGCAGACGCACGTGAAACGCTATCTCGAGCCGCTGACGAAGCTGGTGCAGGAAGGCAAGGTAGACATGACCTCGCTGGTCAGCCACCGCAGCGCCGACCTGGCCGATGGCCCGGATCTGTACAAGGCGTTCAAGGAGAAGCGCGACGGCTGCACCAAGGTCGTCTTCAACCTGAGTTGACTGGAAGGGCGCTGCCGATCGTTCGACAGCGTGCACTCGGCGCTCCAAAGCGCCGAGTGCCCTCCCGTCACCTGGTCGCAGAGCCGGGCACGCCGTCTTTCCAATCGTCCCAGTCGGCGACGATACGGTCGACAAAGGGCGCGCCCACGAGGACGATATTCTCCACCGTCTCGGCGAAGCCCCCGGCGGTTTCGCCGGGCGCCGGATCCAGATGCGCCAGCGTCGTCTCGTTCGGGTTGCCCTGATCGAAATTGACCGCGCCGCGCAGGCTCATGAACCGATCCGTGCCATGCTGCCGGGCCACGACGAGCGCGACCGCCGCCGCCTCCATCTCGGTGATCAGATAATCGTCCGCGCCGTAAAGTCCGGCGATGTATTGCGCCTCGTCGGAAAGGCCCGGTCCGTGAAAGAAGGTATCGCCCGTCATGTGCGTGCCGATTTTCAGCGACGGTGCAGCACGTGCCGCGGCATCCGGATAGCGAAGACGGTAGGCGCGGGCGCTCTCGGAATCCATCAGCTCCACGTCCTCGCCCGCCGACATGGCAGCGGCGACGAGGTCGGGATTCATCTCGAACAGGCGGTAGCTCTCATAGCCCTTGCGCGGCATGAAGACCGGCGCACCCGGTTCGCCTTCCTCCGGCGCCCAGCGATGGCCGAGGTCGTAGTCGACAAGCCAGCTCGCCCAGCTGACGTCGCCGATGGTGCCGCGTGAGGGCGGCGTGCCGGCGACGCCGGAAATGACGTAATAGGCGTCGGAGAAGTCGAAAGCGTCGTTCAGCAGGATCGCCTGCATGGAGGCGGACGAGTTCACCTTGCCCATGCCGAGGATCGATCCGCACACGCCATCCGCATTGCAATGGACGGGGTGCAGCGCCCCGGCCACCTCGACCGGCGTCGCATCCTGCCAGTAGCGCTCGTACCAATGCTGATACTCGCCCGCGCGGTCCCCAGAATTTTCCCCGATCTCGAACATCGCACCGATGAATACCTTTACCCGTACCGGCTCGGCGGCGGCGGCGCGCTCCGGCACGCCGGCCGAAGCGATCAGCGCCATCATCAGCGCGGGCCAAAGTCTGGTCATGCTCGTTCTCCAAGGGTCGTCATGTCGAGATCTGCTTCAAGACCGCCGCCACGATGGCTTCGGGCCTGTCCTCCTGCATGAGGTGGCCGGCGCCCGGTATGGCGATGCAGGGACGATCCGAGATGAGGCGGGCCAGCGCCTCGCCCTGCTGCAACGGCAGCCATGCATCCTGCTCTCCCCACAACACCGTGACGGAGCAATCCGGCGGCGCATAGTGCGCTTCGACCTCGTCGGTGAAGCGCTGGTCCATCTGCGCGATCTGGCGGTAGAAGGCCGGCTGGCCGACCGGCCCCGTCCATGGCGCGCAATAGATATCCATCGCCTCGGCCGACAGTGTCTCGTGCGCCGCCGTCTGCAGGTAGGCTTCCAGCAACGCGCGGTGCATGGTGCCGGGCATGGTCGCGAAGGCGGCCTCATGAAGGCGCACATGCCGCACGAACGGCGAGCCCCAGGGCGCAAGCGCGACAACGTCGAAGATCGTCAGGGAGGCATAGCGCAGCCCATCGAGGTAATAGGCGCGCAGCGTGGTCGCGCCGCCGAAATCATGGGCCAGCATGTCCGGGCGATCGATACCCCATTCCCTGAAAAGGGCAGCCAGGACGCCGTTCTGGACGCCGAGAGAGACATCCTGCCCGTCGCGCATCTCCGATCGGCCATAGCCGAGAAGGTCGAAGTAATAGACCGTGCGATACGCCGCGAAGTGCGGCACGATCCGCCGCCAGACCTGCGAGGAAAAGGGCGTGCCGTGCACCGCCACCAGCGGCGGCCCGCTCCCCAGGCGGCCCCAGCGCACCGCACTTCCGGCAATGACGGACGTATGCGGCAGCGGCAGCAGGGCGGACGTCACGTCCCTGCCCGCCCGCCGAAGATCATCGCCAGCATCTGTTCCAGCCAGCGGCGGACGGGCGCGTCGTGTATGGCCCGCCCGGTAAAATGAGCACGTCGAGCCTGTGCGCCCGGCAGCGTCAACCGCTCGTGTCCATGCGTCGTCCAGCGATGCATCATCGCCAGCGTCAGTTCCGCGTGGAACTGCACGCCGAAGGCCTTGGCGCCATAGCTGAACGCCTGGTTGGGAAAGGTCTCGCCCTCCGCCAGCAGGCGCGCGCCCGCCGGCAGGTCGAATCCCTCGCGGTGCCACTGGTAGACCATGGATGGCCAGTGCGGCAGCAGGCTGCGCCCCTCGAAGGTGGACCGAAGCGGATAATATCCCACCTCCACCTGCCCGTCCGGATGCGGTCCGACGCTGGCACCGAGATGCTTGGCCAGCATCTGCGCCCCGAGGCATATGCCGAGAAACGGCCTCTCCTCGCGCAGGGGAACCGACATCCAGTCCACCTCTGCCCGCAGGTGCGGCTCGGCATCGTTGGCGCTGGGCGGTCCGCCGAAGACGATGGCGCCACGATGCCCGTCCAGCGTCTTCGGCAGAGTTTCGCCCAGTACGGGACGGCGGATATCCAGCCCGACGCCGGCCGCGCCAAGGATCTGCCCGACACGCCCCGGCGTGGAGGTTTCCTGATGCAGAACGACGAGGATGGGGCGCGGATCGTCGATCGCGTCCAGCGCGTAGCGCCGCTCGGCGCCTGCCTCGGCGCCGACGAGGCCGCGAGGTTCGCCGCCGTCAGGCATCGCCCTTGAGCCGCCCCGCGGCATATTGCTTGGCTTCCATGCGCTGGCGCGTCGAGATGCCGAGAAGGTCGGAAATGCGCCAGATGAGGTTGTCTTCCATCTCGCCGAGCTGGCCATCCACCAGGCTGACCTCCCACAGGGCACGCACGAAGCGCACCCGGGCATCCTCGTCCAGATGGCGCATCAGGACGCTGGTAAAAGCGAACAGGTCCACCGCCTCCTCATCGGCTGCGCGCCCAGCCTCGAAGATGCGGGACGCCTCACCCGGGCCGATGGCGAACTTGTCCGCGATCAGGTCGCGGATGCGGTCCGACTCGTCCGGAGTGACCACCCCGTCGGCGGCACAGAGATGGTAGAGCAGCGCCGCGATGGCCACGCGGGGATCGTCCGCGCCGGGCAGCGCACGATCCGACGGCATGGCGAACCCTTCCAGAAATTCCTTCAGGCGGTCGAGCATGTCTGCCTGCAATCTCCTGCATCGTCGATCCGAACCACCATACTGCAATGCAGCATCGCGCGTTCCAGCGACGAAATCAATTGAACCGCGCTTCCTTGCGCGCTTCGTAAGTCTCGCCGTCCGCGCCGGAAGGCGGAGCGTCCGCATCGTTGGCAGCGGCGGGCTCCACTGCCGATCTGTCGTCGTCGGCCTCGGCCGTTGCCGGCGCCTGCTCGATCTCGTGGCGGGGCGGCAGGGGAACGTCCTCCAGCAGCGCACCATCCCCGGCCTCGGCTTCCATCGGCACCTTCCATTTGAAGGCGTCGATCTTGCCCGTCACGGGAGAGAAGGGACGCCACTCGCGCGAGACGACGCCATCGGCCGTCCACGCCGGGTCCTTCGGCGCGCGCAGGGCCCGCTGCATATAGGCGCGGACGCGGCCCTCCGGGCCGCCCTCGGCCTCTTCGATATCGGCGAGCAGAAGATAGACGCTCTCGCGCGGGGTCCTGGCGGCGACGGTCTCCGCCTCGGTTCGGGCCAGCGGGTAATGGCGCGCCTCGAAGGCGGCATGCGCGACCGCGAGATGCGATTCCGGATGGTCCGGGTGATAGCCGGCCAGGCGCTGCGCCCGCCTCAGGCGTTCCTCGGCGCTGTCGCCGGCGTTCAGATGGACATAGGCAGCGGCGACATCGGGATGCGGCTCGGCCCGCCACGAGGATTCGAGGATTTTCTGCGCCTTGCGATTATCGCCGAGGCGCACCAGCGCCTTCGCGGCAACCAGCGCGGCCGGGGTGAAATCGGGCTGCAGCTTCTGCGCTTCGCGCGCTGCGGTACGGGCGGCGGCCGGGTCGGAATCCGACAGGGCGATAGCCTTGCCCGTCAGAAGGACGGCGCGTTGGCGGTGGCTTTCCGACCGCTCGATCAGGCGGGAATTGCGCTGCGCCTCCAATATGGCGAGCGCCCCGTCATAATCCCCTTCCGCAGCCTTCAGTTCCAGCACGGCATTGCCTGCCCACGGCACATGCGGGGCGATGCGCACCGCCTGCTCGGCGTAATGGCGCGCGGCCGTCATGTCGCTGGAGCGCTCCGCCTCCAGATAGAGGCCGCGCAGCGCAAGAAGCCGCGTGTCGGAATCGCCCTCCATGGTTTCGAACACACGCCGGGCGCGGGCATGGTCGCCCTCGATCATCGCGGTCTGCGCGTCGAGAAAGCGCAACAGCGGCTCCTTTTCGGACGACAGGAGTTTCTGCCCCTGCCGCTCCATGCGCCGCGCGGTCACGGCATCGCCGGCGCCGGCGGCCAGTATGCCGTTGGACAGAGCGCGATAGCCCCGGTCGCGACGGCGCATGTCGAAGAAGCGGCCGATCCTGTCGGGCGCGCCGAACAGCGACTGGAACAGCCAGAACAGAAGCACGGCGCCCACGACGACGAGGCCCAGGGCGATGACGAGCACCATGAAGCTCGTGCGCAACTCCTGGCCCTGCCAGACGATGCTGACCGTGCCGGGATTGTCGGCCAGCCAGGCGAAGCCGAGGCCGGCGGCGAGGACAAGAAGGAAGAACGCGAGAATACGCAGCATGTCTTGGCCTCACTCCGTGGTCGGGGCGGTTGCGTTCAGGGCATCGGTCAGCGCGCCATCGACCAGTTCGCCAGCTTGCCGGCGCGCCTCGACCCGGGCTGCGAAATCGGCGCTCGCCTGCTGCGCCGGTTCCGACAGCGTCGAACGCTCGGACAGAAACGCGGAAAGGTCGCCCTGCCGCAGGGCCGAATCCATGCGCGCCACCGCGCCTTCCGGCCCCTCGGCGGTCGCGCTGGCCTCGCCTTCGGGGCGCACGGTGACGAGGGAGCGAAGCCCCGCGATGAACTGGTCACCCACAGGCGCGTTCGCCGTTTCCGGACGAACCGCGAGAAGCAGCGTGCGCTCCAGTTCCGGCCAGTCGGCCTGCAGTTGCGCCAGTGTCGCTACGCCGCCGGCGGCGCTGTCGCGCAGGGCGTCCACCGCCTCGCCGCCGCCGCTGGCCTGCGCATAGGCCTCCAGTTCCGGCATGAAGGCTCCGCCCCGGTCGATCGCCGCTTTCAGCGCCGCGGCGGACAAGGCGATGGCGGCATTGCGGTTGGACGATTCGATGGCGTCCATCCGGCTGCCGATCGAGGCGACCTGCTGCCCGGCCTGTTGCGCTTCGTCGCGCGCGGCAGTCGCCGCCTCGCTGGCGCTGTTGGCCGTGTCGGCCGCGCTGGTGGCGGCCTGCTGCGCGGCGTCGGCCGCCTGGCGCACCTGGTCGATCGAAGAGCGGACGTCGTCCAGCCCGGTCGCCAGATCGCCGGAAGCGGTCGTGCCGTTCTGCAGCGTACGCTCCGCCGCTGCGACGCGATCCGACAGGGCCGAAAAATCAGTTGCCGACACGGGCGAAGTCGTGGCGCCGCCTGCGGCCTGCGCGGACTGGATCTGTTCCACCGCCTCGCGCATGGCGGATACGTCTCCGGAAAGGCGCTGCACCTCGCCGGCGGAAGCGAATTGCGAAGCGGCAGGCTGCGCAACGGGCAGCCCCGGCAAAAGGCCGGCATAAAGAAGGATGCCGCCACCGACGAGCGCGATCACGGCGCCCCCCACGGCCGCCCCTACGAGGGAGCCGGTGGTGGGCGGCGCGGGATGGATCTCCGGCTCGCTATAGGGTGCGGCCTCGGGCGGGGCGGCAGCATCGGGTGCGGCGGCCGAGAGCACCGTCTCGTCGTCCTCGAATTCGGACAGATCGGCCTCGGACAACGGCCGGGTGAATCCTTCCTCGGCGGCAAAGGCGTCGGCGGCGCTGTCGGTGGGTGCGTCGGCCGCCACATCGGGCCTGGCCGTAGCCGCCGTTTCCGGTTTCGGCGCGGGACGGGCCCGGTCCTGCGACGCCGCCTGGGCGGCCACGCCCTCCTCGGCGGCGGCCGGTGGCTGCTGGCTGGGCGCCGGAAGGCGCGTCTCCGGCTTCGGGGCGGGCTCCTGCTTCGTCACGGGCTCTTCGGCCGGATTCGACTCATCGACCGGCGATGCGCCTTCGGCAGTGGTTTCGCCCTCCGCCACCGAGTCGATGGTCTTCGGGGCGGTCCTGTCGCTCGTCTTCGACCGCCGCGGACGATTCGCCATGCGCTTGCTCCGTTCCCTTGTCGAACCGGCTACCGCCGGCCCCTCGATCTCGATCCTGCGCAAAGAGTCCGCATCGACCCCTGCGCCGTCAACCCGGCCACGCCATCGGGGCCGGGCATTCGCGTTCCTGCATGTAGCGCCGTCACGGCAGAGTGCAACGATACCGCCGCACCGCTTCGATCAGGCTGTCCATGGCCGGCATGGCAGAAACGACGCAATTGCGCCGAAGGCTGGGCGAAACCGACGCCGCGATCCGCTCCGACAGGCAGAACAGGGGTCCCGCGCCCACCCTGTCGCCGAAGCGGGCATGAAGCCGTTCGAAGGCCTCGGCCTGTCCGGCGGAAAGAAGCATTACGCAATCGGGCGGCGTATCGCCCAAGACGGCTTCCACCTCGCCTGGCAGGGGCTGCCGGGTGCCGGCGCGGTAGACATCCGCCGTGGTGAAGTCCAGCCCGGCCTGCGTCAGTTCAAGCTCCAGATCGGGGCGCCGGGGCAGGCCTGCGGCATAAAGGATGCTCCGGCCGCCTGCCCGTCGGGAAAGCAGGCCGGCCAGCGAGGCGGCGTTGCCGGCCGCCGCCGTAACGTCGGCATAGCCGAATCGCCTGGCGGCGGCGGCCGTGGCCGGGCCTACAGCGTAAAGCGCGCGCCCGTCGGGAGGGTAATGCCGCTTCAGCCAGGGCAGCGCATGGGCGCTCGTCGCCACCAGAATGTCGAAGCGGCCATTGGCTGGCGGCGGCGACAGCGCCTCCACCGTTTCCAGCGGCAAGAGAAGCGGCGTCAGCCCGTGCGCGCGAAGTTTCGTGGCAGTCTCCGCCGCACGCGTCGCCTCGCGCAGCAGCAGGACCCGCATCACCCGCCCCAACCGGAAAAGAAATCGGGGCCGGCCCGGTCCAGCAGCGTGGAGCCGAGCGCGTCGCCAAGCAGCGCCGCATCCGCCACCGCACCGGACAGCCGGCCCTCGAACATGCGCGTGCCGTCCGGCGTCAGGATCATGCCGTGAAGGCTCAACCCCTCGCCCTCCAGCCGCGCCAGCGCAGCGATGGGCGTGCGACAGGACCCGTCCAGCCGCCGCAGGAAGGCGCGCTCCGCCGTCAGCGCCGCATGCGTCGGCGCATGGTCGAGCGGCGCGATAAGCCGCTCCACCCGCGTGTCGCCGACACGGCATTCGATGCAGATGGCGCCCTGCCCCGGCGCCGGCGGGAACGTCTCCGGATCAAGAACCTGCGTTGCGACATCCGCCATGCCGAGGCGATTGAGCCCGGCCATGGCCAGGAGCGTGCCATCGGCCGCGCCGCCCTCCAGCTTGGCCAGACGCGTCTGCACGTTGCCACGGAAGATGATGACCTCCAGATCGGGCCGCATGCGCCGGATCAACGCCTGACGCCGCAGCGAGGCCGAGCCGACCACAGCGCCGGGCGGCAGGTCCTGGAGGCGCGGCGCACGGCGCCCGATGAAGACGTCGCGCACGTCCTCCCGCTGCAGAAAGGCGCCGATGCGAAGCCCGTGCGGCAGCGTCGTCGCCATGTCCTTGGACGAATGGACGGCGATGTCCAGCCTGCCCTCACCGAGGCCGTCCTCGATCTCCTGCGTGAACAGGCCCTTGCCGCCCACTTCCGAAAGCGCCCTGTCCTGGATGCGGTCGCCCGCGGTGGACAAGATTTCGATGGCGAAGGCATCCTGCGGCAGCGCATGGGCCTTCATGAGCCGGGCGCGCACCTCCTGTGCCTGCGCCAGGGCCAGCTTGCTGCCGCGCGTACCGATGCGGATGGGGTAAGCCTCTGTCATGCGGCCCGGAATGCCGCACCTTGCCTGTCGAATGCAAGCAAAATGGCGGCCGGCCCACCGGCACTTCGCGCAGCGGTGGCGCTTTGCGTTGCAAGACGCTATGTCGGCACCTGACGGAAAAGGGATATCGCCATTGCAGCATGCCGCCGCATCACCGGATATGGCCGGCCACACCGCCCGCGCAGCCGGCGGGCGCTGGGTGCTTGGCATCGAGACGAGCTGCGATGAAACCGCCGCCAGCATCACCGGGCGCGATGCCGATGGCGCCTGCCGCATCCTGTCCAACGTCGTCTACAGCCAGGTGGAAGACCATGCCGCCTATGGCGGCGTCGTGCCGGAGATCGCCGCGCGCGCCCATGTCGAAGCGATAGACGGCATCGTGCGGGCCGCCCTGGCACAGGCCGGCCTGGGGCTGGGCGACGTCTGCGTGGTGGCGGCCACCACCGGCCCCGGCCTGATCGGCGGGCTGATCGTGGGCGCCATGACGGGGCGGGCCATCGCCGCCGCCGCCGGCCTGCCCTTCATCGGCATCAACCATCTGGAAGGCCATGCGCTGACGCCCCGCCTGACGGATGGCCTGTCCTATCCCTATCTCCTGCTGCTCGTATCCGGCGGCCACACGCAGATCCTCATGGTGCGCGGCCTCGGCTCCTACGAGCGCTGGGGCACGACCATCGACGACGCTTTGGGCGAAGCCTTCGACAAGACCGCAAAGCTTCTGGGCCTGCCCCATCCCGGCGGCCCGGCGGTGGAACGGATGGCCCTTGCGGGCGACGCGGCGCGCTTCCGCCTGCCGCGCCCGATGAAGGGCGAAAGCCGGCTCGATTTCAGCTTCTCCGGCCTCAAGACGGCCCTGCGCCAGGCGGCGGAGGCAGCCAGCCCCCTGTCCGAGGGCGACGTGGCGGACCTCTGCGCCGGTTTCCAGCAGGCCGCGGCGGAAAGCCTGGGCGACAGGGTGGAACGGGCACTGGCCCGGTTGCGCGCGGAACGGCCCGACCTTGCGGACCCCGTCCTGGCGGTGGCGGGCGGCGTCGCGGCCAATGGCGCCATCCGTGCCGTGCTGGAGGCGGCCGGGCGGCGCCACGGCGTACGGCTTGTCGCGCCGCCGCCGGCACTATGCACCGACAATGCCGCGATGATCGCCTATGCCGGGCTGGAGCGGATCGAAGCCGGCCTTACCGGCGATACGGGGGCGATACGGCCGCGCTGGCCGCTGGATGAAGACGCCGCGCCCATGCTGGGCTTCGGCAAGAGGGGAGCGAAGGCATGACGGAACGCCGCAGGATCGCCGTGATCGGCGGAGGGGCGTGGGGCACGGCGCTGGCCACCGTCGCATCCCGCAACGGGCATGACGTGACGCTTTATGCCCGCGAGCGGCAAACGGTGGACGCCATCAACCGGACGCACGAGAACCCGGCCTACCTGCCGGGCGTCGGACTGCCGGTTGAGTTGTCGGCGACCGACAACCTCGAGGCCGCCTTCGATGGCGCCGGGATGGCGCTGATCGTCGTGCCGGCGCAGACGCTGCGAAACCTTGCGCGGGAGTTGAAGAGCTTCCTGCCGGCCGGCTTACCGCTGGTCCTGTGCAGCAAGGGCATCGAAAAGAGCACCGGGCGTTTCGCCTCGCAGGTCGTGGCCGAAGAACTGCCCGACCAGCCGCTGGCCGTCCTGTCCGGGCCCAGCTTCGCGCATGACGTGGCGCGCGGCCTGCCGACCGCCGTCACGCTGGCTGCCGAGGACGTGGATCTGTCCGACAGGCTCGCCGCGGTGCTGTCGGGCGACACGCTGCGCATCTATGCCTCCAGCGACATCGTCGGCGTGGAGGCAGGCGGCGCATTGAAGAACGTGCTTGCGCTGGCCGCCGGCGCCATCGCCGGGCGGCACATGGGACCCTCCGCCGGGGCGGCCATCATCACGCGCGGCTTCGTGGAACTGCGCCGCCTGGGAGAGGCTCTCGGCGCGCGGACCGAAACGCTGATGGGTCTGTCCGGCCTCGGCGATCTCGTGCTGACCTGTTCCAGCGACCAGTCCCGGAACTTCGCCTATGGGGCAGCCCTCGGACGCGGAGAGGACCTGACCACGCTGAAGCTGGCCGAGGGCGTCCATTCCGCCAGCATCGCGGCGCGGCTTGCCCGCCAGCACGGCATCGAGGCCCCCATCATCCAGACCGTCGCGGATGTGCTGGAGGGCGCGGTGTCGCTGGACGACGCCATCCGGGCGCTTCTGTCGCGCCCCCTGAAACGCGAGACGGACTGACAGCTCCGAACCGAAAGAAGGATCCGATCATGCTTTATGCGCTGCTTTGTGAAGACCGCCCGGATGCCGGCACCCTGAGGGCCGAAACGCGGGCCGCCCATCTCGATTACCTCAAGGGCCTTGGGCCGGTGCTGAAGTTCGCCGGCCCTTTCCTGGCCAATGAGAAGCCGAATGGCAGCCTCGTCGTGGTGGAAGCGGCCAGCGAGGACGAGGCCCGCAGGATCGCCGAGGGGGACCCTTATGCAAAGGCAGGCCTGTTCTCGGGCGTCACCATCCGCCGCTGGAACTGGTCGGTGAACAATCCGGAGCAGCAGTGATGGCCTTCTGGCTGTTCAAGTCCGAGCCGTTCAAATGGTCGTTCGAGATGCAGAAGGCGAAGGGCGACGCCGGCCAGGAATGGGATGGCGTACGCAACTATCAGGCGCGCAATTTCATGCGCGAGATGAAGGTCGGGGAGCGCGGTTTCTTCTACCATTCCAACGAGGGCAAGGCCGTCGTCGGGATCGTCGAAGTGGTGGCCGAGGCGCATCATGATTCGACGACGGACGACGCGCGCTGGGAATGCGTCGACGTCAAGGCCGTCATGGACATGCCGCGGCCGGTGACGCTGGACGAGATCAAGGCGGAGCCGAAGCTGAAGGATATGGTGCTCGTCACCAATTCCAGGCTGTCGGTGCAGCCGGTCGGCAAGGCCGAGTTCGAGGCGATCTGCCGGATGGGTGAGCTCGATCCCGCCAAGGCCATGTCGTCCTGAAACGACATCGCCCCGGCCGTTTCAGGACCGGGGCGAGACGTGTTCTACGACAGGAAGCCGAAGAGCCAGAGAATGATGATGATCGGGATGGGGATTCCGATCAACCAAAGCAAACCACCCTTCAGCATGTCTAACTCCTCGTTTGGATGTGTCATGCGGGAAAGTGACGGATCGGGGTTCGGGTTCCGATGATCACGCCATATTCGCCTGATCGTGCGCGGCGCTTTATCGAAGCCAACACGGCCATCGCGATTCCGCCGCATGTACCGGAACTCCGCCTCCACCTTGCCGACGATGCCCATGCGCTATGGCACTCATCCGAGGAAGAGCTGGCGACCATGGGCCTGCCGCCGCCCTTCTGGGCCTTCGCATGGGCCGGCGGGCAAGGGCTGGCCCGCTACATCCTAGACAATCCTGCGGAGGTTGCCGGGCGAAGGATCGTGGATTTCGCAAGCGGCTCCGGCCTCGTCGCCATAGCGGCCGCAAAGGCCGGTGCGGCGCGCGTGACCGCCGTGGATATCGACCCTTTCGCCGAGGCCGCCATCGACCTCAACATGCGGCTCAACGGCGTGACGGTCGAAACCAGGTTGCAGGATACCGTGGGCGCGCGCCTCGAAGCCGATAGCCTCCTGGCTGGCGACGTCTTCTACGACAGGAGCTTCGCCGAGGCGATCATACCCTGGTTCGATACGCTGCTGCAGCAAGGTGTCGACATCCTCGTCGGCGATCCGGGGCGTGCCTACCTGCCCCGGGAAAGGCTCCGCCATCTCGCCACCTTCCGCGTGCCGGTGACGCACGCGCTGGAAGATTCGGAGGTCAAACGGGTCGACATATACCGCTATGCCGGCTGAGGCGCCGCGGATTTGACGATGCGCACCGGCACGCTCTTGGCGGCAGGCACATGGCTCTCCTTCGCGTGGTGCCAAAGGGGGATCAGGCAGTTCAACTCCGGATAATATCCGGCGACGTCACCCTGGGGCACGGCGAAGGCGTGGACGCGAAGATTGCCGACGCGCCGCTCCACCCCATCGTCGGCATGGGTTTCCAACGTCACGAAATCCTGGTCGTTGAGCGCCAGCCGCTCCATGTCGGCCCGGTTCATCAAGACGACGCGGCGCGTACCGCTGATGCCGCGCAGGCGGTCTTCCATACCGTAGACCGTGGTGTTGAACTGGTCATTGGAACGCACGGTCATCAGGTTGAAGACGTCGTATCCCGTCGTATCGATATTCGGGTCCACGTCCAGCGTCTCCGGCACGTAGAAATTGGCCTTGCCGGTATCGGTATTCCATTCCCGCCGGCAGGCGGCGATGTCGCGGTGGAAGCCGCCCGGCTGCCGGAACCGCGCGTTGAAATCGTGGAAATCCTTCGGATAGGCGCGCGCGATCTCGTCGCGGACGACGCTGTAATCCGCCACCCAGCCGTCCCAGTCGATGCTGCTGCGGCCCGGCACCGTCGCCTTTGCCAGCTCGGCCACGATCTTCGGCTCCGAAAGCAGCGTCGGCGAAGCCGGCGGGCGCCGGCCGAACGAGGCGTGGACGCAGGCCGTGGAATCCTCCACGGACACGGTCTGGTCGCCGCCGGCCTGCGTATCGCGCTCGATCCGCCCCAGGCAGGGCAGAAGGTAGGTGACCTCCCCCGGCAGGAGATGGTTGCGGTTCAGCTTGGTGGCGATCTGCACATGCAGCCGCAGGCCGCGCCATTTCTCTTCGATCAGGGCTGTCTCCGGAACCGCGCGCGAGAAGTTTCCGCCCAGTCCGATGAACGCCTTCACGCTGCCGTCGATGATACCCTCGCAGGCCTCGACCGTATCCAGGCCCTTGGCCCTCGGCGGCTCGAAACCGTAGAACTCGGCGAATGCATCCAGCGGGGCCAGCTCCGGCTTTTCGGTCATGCCCACGGTGCGTTGCCCCTGCACGTTGGAATGGCCGCGAATGGGCGATATGCCCGCCCCCGGCTTGCCGATCTGGCCGCGCATCAAGAGAAGGTTCGCCAGCATCCGCACATTGCCGACACCGTGCCGGTGCTGCGTCAGGCCCATTCCGTAATTGGCAATGACGCGCTGCGCCCGCGCATAGCGCCGTGCGACGTCTTCCAGCGCATCCCTTGCAAGGCCCGAGCGCCTGGTGATTTCGTCCCAGCCGGTATCGCGCACGAAAGCCTCGAATTCTTCGAAGCCGTGGCCATGCTGCGCAATGAAGGCGCGGTCCACCGCCTTGGCGCCGGCTTCGCCGCCCGCCGCCTCGATGTCGAAGAGCGCCTTGGCGATACCCGTCATGGCGGCCATATCGCCGCCGCCGCGAAGCTGGAGATAGTCCGAGCTCATGCGCGTCCCCTCGCCGGGCGACAGCATCTCGGCCGGCGATTGCGGGTTCTTGAAGCGGATGAGGCCACGTTCCAGCAGCGGGTTGAAGACGATCACCGGCACTCCGCGCTGGCGCGCTTCCTGGATCGGATGCAGCAGGCGCGGCGCGTTGGTGCCTGTATTATGGCCGAAGAAGAAGATCATGTCGGCCTTGTCGAAATCCTCGATGGTGACCGTACCGACCGGGGATCCGATGGATTTCGGCAGGCCGACGGACGTGGATTCGTGGCACATGTTGGAAGAGTCGGGCAGGTTCTGCGAGCCGTAGACGCGCGCGAAGAGCTGGTACATGTAGGTGGCTTCCAGCGAAGCCCGCCCCGACGCGTAGAAAATGACGGACCGGGGGTCCAGCGCCGCCAGCTCGCGCCCGATGGCGGCGAAGGCCTCTTCCCAGGCGACGGGAACGTATTGGTCCAGCGAGGCATCGTAGCGCAATGGATGCGTCAGCCGCCCCTGACGCTCCAGATCGTGGTCCGACCATTCCCGCAGGGCGCTTACCCGATGGCTGGCGAAGAAATCCCTGTCGGTGCGGTGGTGGGTCTGCTCCCAGATAGTGGCCTTGGCGCCGTTCTCGCAGAATTCGAAGCGGTGCGGCGTCGCCGGTTTCGCCCAGGAACACGAAACGCAGGCAAAGCCCGTCGGCTTGTTCTGGCGGTACAGGCTGGCCCACAGCGCCGGGCTGCCGATGCCCTCGCGCGCACTGTAGCGCGCCAGCGACTCGACGGAGCCCCAGCCGCCCGTCGGGCTGTCGTAGTCTTCGACCTCGACCTTGTCGGCCTTGCGTTGTCCGTCCATCGTGCCTCACCCTGCAATCCGTGCCGCTTCATCACAGCAATGGACGGCAGGGACGGCGGTTCCGGCGTCAGGCCCGGACGATAAGTCGCGTCCCGCGCCGCAGCCACGGGCGCAACCGCATCATGTCGGCCGGCGAAACGGCAACGCAGCCTTCCGTAGGCGCATAGCCCTCGCGGGCTATGTGCAGAAAGATGGCGCTGCCGCCGCCGCGCATACGGCGCGTCATGTTGAAATCTGTCACCACGCCGAAATCGTACAGGCGGTCGGTGCGCTGCAAGGTCTCAGCGCTGGCCGGAAACGGCAGCCGCACCGGCCGGTTGTAGGCGGCGTGGGCGGGAGCATCGCACCAGCCGTCGAAGGGCCGCGTCCAGTGCTGCGGCAGCGCCGGCCTGAGCGCCGTGAGCCGCCCCTTGCGCCGGAAGGCGGACAGAAGGCGCATGGACCCGGCGGGGGTGGCGCCGTCGCCTTCGCGCTTGCGGGTGGCGATGCCGGATCGGCCGAGGGCGCACGGTATCGCCAGCGGCCCGGCGGCGATGATGCCCCGTGTCGGCCTGCCCGGTGCGCGGCGTACGATGATAACCTTGTCAATCAAGCGTTTTTGCATTGCCTCGGCTGGAAAAATGCCCTGTCTGCACACACATAATATGGAGTACGCCGTGATCGGGCCCCGATCGCAAGCATAGCAATGCAACCTGACATCATCCTGACCAACGAGTATTCATGAACGCACGCAGTATCCTGATAGTCGACGACGACGACGACCTGAGGCAGACCCTGGCGGAGCAATTGTCGCTCTACGAGGAGTTCAACGTCCTTCAAGAGCCGACCGCCGCCAAGGGTATCGCGACGGCGCGTGCGGGCCTTATCGATCTCGTGGTCATGGATGTCGGCCTTCCCGACATGGACGGACGCGAGGCGGTCAAGCTGCTCCGCAAGTCCGGGTTCAAGGCACCGGTGATCATCCTGACGGCACAGGATGCCGACGCGGACACGATCCTCGGGCTGGAAGCCGGCGCCAACGATTACGTCACGAAGCCCTTCCGCTTCGCGGTGCTTCTGGCGCGCATCCGCGCCCAGTTGCGCCAGCACGAGCAGAGCGAGGACGCGACGTTCCAGGTCGGGCCGTACATCTTCAAGCCAAGCCAGAAGATGCTCATGGACGACAAGGGCGGCAAGATCCGCCTGACCGAGAAGGAAACGGCGATCATCCGCTACCTCTACCGGGCCGATCGCCGCGTCGTCACCCGCGATGTCCTGCTCGAGGAGGTGTGGGGCTACAACTCCGGCGTCACCACCCACACGCTCGAAACGCATGTCTATCGTCTTCGACAGAAGATCGAGCCGGAGCCATCCGCCGCCAGGCTGATCGTCACCGAGGCCGGCGGCTACAAGCTGATGCCCTGAAGATCGAGGCCCGCCCATCCGGCGGGCTTTTTGCTGACGTGCCATCTTGACGCTTTGGAAGGACATTGCGACTAGGCTGCCGACTCGGACACGCAAGAACCGACCGGAGTTGGCCCAGCATCGATGGGACTGGAAAGCGATATCGCCCTTCTCGGCACCGTGCCCCTGTTCGCGAACATGACGCGCGAGCAGCTTCGCCTGCTTGCCTTCGGCGCGGAGCACCGCTGGTTGTCGGCGCAGGAAACCCTGTTTCGGGAAGAGGCCCGCGCCGATGGCGGCTTCGTGATCGTATCGGGTGAAATCTCGCTGATGTCGCGCGACAAGCGAGACCTCTTCGGCTCCGTCGGCCCCGGTACGCTGATCGGCGAGCTGTCGCTGATCGCCGAGACGCGGCGTCACTCCACTGCGGTCGCGACGCAGGACAGCGAAGTCATTCGCATCGGGCGGCAGTTGTTCCGCCGCCTGCTGGAGGAGTATCCCGAGGTCGCCGCTGCCATCCAGGCCCAGTTGACCGCCGAGCTGGCCGAGCTGACGGGCCGTATCGACAGCCTGTCCCACCATTTTTCCGACGATGACTGAACGGCCTCAGGCGGCCTCGTCCCTGCGCTGATACACCTGGTACATCAGCCGCTGCCCTATGCGGCGGAAGGGCGTCAACAGGCCGTGCGACGGCAGGGCGGAGGCGAAGATGGGCAGGGTCAGGTCCAGCGCCTGCCCGGCCACCAGCTGCGCCAGGCGCCTGCCTGCCTGCGCGGAATACATGACGCCGTTGCCGCCATATCCCATGGCATAGAAAACCGGGGCATCCGGCTCGGCCTGCACGATGCGCGGCATCATGTCATGGCTGACATCGACCCACCCCCACCAGGAATAATCCAGCGGTATGCCACGCAAGGCGGGGAACTTTCGGAACAGGCCTTCCAGCAGAAGATTCAGATGCTTCGGGTTCGGCGCGTCGGCGCCGGTGACGGCGCTGCGGCTGCCGATCTGCACGCGATTGTCGGGCAGCAGGCGGTAATAGTGGCGCAGTGTCCGCGTGTCGGTCAGCACCATGCGGGTGCGGAAATTGCACGCGGCGATCTCGCTTTCGTCCAGCGGGCGCGTCACCACCGAATTGGACAGGATGGGCATCAGCCGATGGCGTGTCGGCCGGTACATCGCCGGCGGCGTGTAGCCGGCCGTTGCGATGGCCACGCGCCGGGCCCGCACCGTGCCGCCGGGCGTGCGCAGGTGCTGCAGGCTGCCCCGCCCGACGATGTCCAGCACCGGGCTTGCCGTCATGACCTTCGCGCCCAGCCGGCGCGCCAGCCGCTGGTAGCCGAAGGCCAGCTTGCCGGCATGGACGCCGATGCCGTCGGGCTCCCACAGCGCGCCCGCCGCTTCACGATCGCCGACATGCTCGCGCTTGACGTCCGCGCCCGAAAGAATGCGCGCTCCGTAGCCGAACGTTCCGTTCATCAGGCGGCATTCGGCCTCCAGTGCCGGCATCAGCCGCGCGCGATGGGCGATATAGAGGTGCCCGCCATCCTGCGGTTCGACATCAACGTCCAGTTCCGCGATCAGGCTGCGGAACAGGTCGAACCCTTCGGCGATCTCGCGGTGCAGCTTCAACGCCGTTTCGACGCCCCATGCCTCCACCCATTGCGAACGCTTCAGCCGCCCCGCCGAAATCTGGGCCTGCCCGCCATTGCGCGTGCTGCAGCCCCAGGCGGTCCGGTTGGCTTCCAGCACCACCGCCTTGATGCCGTGCTCCCGCGCAAGATGGATGGCCGCGGACAGGCCCGTATAACCGGATCCGACGATCGCCACGTCGACATCCATGTCGCCCGTGACCGGACCATCGTCCTCGGGCGGCGCGCCGGCCGTCGCGATCCAGTAGGTGGGCGCGTAGTCGCGGTTGCAGCCGGGATCCCGCGCATGGACTGGATCGTAGGCCGGATCGTAGGGCTGCGGGCGCGGCCGGAATGCGTCGGGGGGCAGTTCCATCGCCTTACGCCCTTTCCATCGCGGTCGCCATCGCAGGCGCCAGGGCCGGACGGTTCTTGCGCAGGGCCTGCTTGACGGCGACGAGGCCGCCGCTCAGCGTGAAGATGTCGGCGCCTTCGGCCTCGATACGGCTGCCGTCCGCCGCTGTTCCGGTGAACAGCCATTCGGACACGGCACGGTCCCCCGCCACGAAATGCGACAGCGTCTTCCAGCGCGCATCGGGCATGGCGCTCCAGACGGCCTCGAAGGCAGCCCCGATGGCCTCCTCGCCCTCGATGCGGCTGCCATGCGCTTCCGGCCCGGCGACGGTATTGAAGATGGCGTCCGGTGCGAAGAAGCGCATGATGCCGTCCCGGTCGTGGCGGTTGAAGGCATCGAACAACGCCGCGAGATCGTCGGCGCCGGCGATGGTCTGCTTGTCGGTCATGTGATTGTCTCCTCCCGAAGGCGCCGCGTCAGACGCGGCCCTTCCACGGTACGAGCCGGCGTTCGGCGGCGCGGACCAACAGATCGAAAGCGAAGGCGAAGACGCCGATGACGATGATGCCCATCACCACCGTGTCGCTGGCCAGGAACTGGGCGGCGTTCAGCACCATGAAGCCGAGGCCCCTGTCGGCAGCCACCATCTCGGCTGCGACCAGCGTCGTCCAGCCGACGCCGATGCCGATGCGCATGCCGGTGAAGATCTCGGGCAGGGCAGCCTTCATGATGACGTGCCAGATGATCTGCAGCCGCGTGCCGCCCATGGCGTAGGCCGCATGGATCTGTTCCACCTGCACCGAGCGCACCCCTGCCCGCGCCGCGATGGCCATGGGCGCGAAGATGGCGAGGTAGATCAGGAAGACCTTGGGAAACTCGCCGATGCCGAGCCAGATGATGACCAGGGGCAGATAGGCCAGCGGTGGCAGCGGACGATAGAATTCGATGATGGGGTCGAACAACCCCCGCGCCACCCGGTTGACGCCCATCAGGACGCCGACGGGTATGGCCGTCAGGCAGGCCAAAAGGAAAGCGCCCATGACGCGTCCGAGGCTGGCGGCCGCATGCTCCGTCAGCGTGGAGTTGGCGACACCATCCGTCATGGCGATGACGAACTTGTTCCAGACCGCCAGCGGCGAGGGCAGGAACAGCGGCTTGACCAGCCCCATCTGCGTGATCCCCAGCCAGACCAGGAACAGCACGATGGCGGTCGCGATGCTGATATGGGCCGAGTTGCCCTGCCCCGGGGCGCCGTAATAGCCGCTGCGGCGGCGCGGCCTGCCGGCCGGCGCGGCGCGGGGCGCCTCGCCGACGTCGCTGATCTGACTAGACATCGGCCGTCTCCCGAAGCTCGACTTCCAGCGCGGCATTGGCGCGCTCGTCGCCATAGATGATGTTCAGCAACACTTCGCGCATGGCGATGAAGTCCGGGCTGGACTTGATCTCGCGCGCGTTGCCGCTGGCCAGATAACGCCGGTTGAAGTCGAGATCGTAGGTATGGGTGATGCGCCCCGGCCGCGGCGACATGACGATCAGCCGTGATCCCAGGAACAAGGCTTCCTCCACGCTGTGCGTGATGAAGAAGACCATCTTGCCCGTCAGGTCCCACACCTTCAGCAGCAATTCCTGGATCGTCTCACGCGTCAGGGCGTCGAGCGCAGCCATCGGCTCGTCCATGAGCAGCATCGCGGGGTCGCAGGTCAGCGCCCTGGCGATGCCGACACGCTGCTGCATGCCGCCCGAAAGCTGGTAGATCATGTGGTTGTGGAAATCCTGGAGCCCGACGAGTTCCAGGTTGCGCGCCGCCCGCTCCTGCCGTTCGGCCTTCGGCACACCTTGCAGTTTCAGCCCGAAGGCGGTGTTGTCCATGACGTTCAGCCACGGCAGCAGGGCGTGCTTCTGGAAGACGACGCCCCGGTCCGCGCCCGGCGCGGTCACCTCCGTGCCACCCAGCATGATGTCGCCGCTGGTCGGCGCGAGGAAACCGGCCAGAAGGTTGAGCAGCGTCGTCTTCCCGCAACCCGAGGCTCCGAGCGCGACGACGAAATCGCCGCTCTCCATCGTCAGGTTCACGCCCTTGAGCGCGACGATCTCGTCGTCGTCGTCGAGGCCGGGATAGATCAGGCCTACATTGCGGACCCTGAGCGTCGTCATCGGGGTGCTTCCTTCGCGTCGCCCGGACGGCTATTCGGCTTCCTGCGCGAACGCAGCGTTCACATGGGGCGCATAGTCGGACAAGGCGGCGTCGATCTGGCCCTGGTCCTTCAGGAAGGTGGCGCTTTCCTGCAGGGCCTTCAGCGCGCCGCCGCCAAGCCAGGCCTGCGATATCTGCTGCTCGCGCGTCGGGTAGGCGAGAAGCTTCAGCGCGCCCACCACATCGTCGGGATTGCCGCCGATCAGCCGGACCATGCCCTCCACCTCGGGCGACTGGGCCGTCCAGGATGCGCCGTTTGCCGCGTAGTCGGCATAGGCCGCAGCCAGTACCCCGGTAAACGCCTTCATGAATTCCGGGTTCTCCTCCGCGAACTCGGTGGAGACGACGAGCCCGTCGAATGTCGGCACGCTCTGTTTGCCGATCTCGCCGGAGTCGGCGATGACCGTGCCCGTCTTCTCGATCTCGGACAGGGCCGGCGGCCATACATAGGCCGCGTCGATATCGCCGCGCTGCCATGCCGCCACGATCTGCGGCGGTTGCATGTTGAGTATGGAAACCTCGCGCGGATCGATGTCCCAGATATTGCGCATGGCGACCAGCAGGTGGAAGTGCGAGGTCGATACGAAAGGCACGCCGACACGCTTGCCCTTCAGGTCGGCCGGGCTTTCGATGCCCGACCCCTCGCGCGCCACAAGCGCCTCGGAACGGCCGATATCATCGAGGATCCAGAACAGTTGCAGGTCGACTCCGCGCGTCACGGCGGCGGTCGTCCCGGTAGAGCCGAGCACCCCCACGGCAACGTTGCCCGAAGCCAGCGCGGTGGAGATATCGCCGCCCGACGAGAATTGCCGCCAGTCGATCGTGTAGCCTGCCTCATCGGCCGCGGCATCGAACCGGCCATCGGCGATGGCCGAAAGGAACGGACCCACGATCTGCTGATAGCCGACGACGACATTTGTCTGGGCACTGGCCGCGCCCGACAGGAGGCCGATTGCCGCCGCCGTCATCGCTGCCCTGACGATACCCCGAAACGATACGCGCATGGATAGGTGCCCTCCAGTACGAATGGTTGGTCGATCTTGCCGGTCATGCTTGAACACACGTCGGAGTTTAACGAGGGCCGCGCTTTACAATAGAGCCAGATGCAACCAACATTAGGTCCAGTTGCAACCGTCCAGGGACGGCAATGGCGGAAATCTCGGAAGCCATCTTCTTCGTGGATCGCGGCGCGCAGGCCGGCCTGCAGTCGCAGATCCGCGAAACCCTCGTCTCCGGCATCCTGTCGGGCCGCCTCATTCCGGGCGCGCGGCTGCCGTCGTCCCGACGGCTGGCCGGCTATCTCGGCATCGCCCGGATCACCGTGACGCTCGCCTATCAGGAGCTTGCGGCGCAGGGTTACATAGAAGCCGGCGCGCGACGGGTGTTCCGCATATCCGAACAGGCTCCCGTCAAGCGCGTCCGGGCGCTGGAAACGGAGCGGCCGGACCGCCGGGTGGACTGGGAAGCGCGGTTGAAGCAGCGTTTCGGCGGTGCCAAGCCCATTCGCAAGCCTTTGGACTGGCACGGCTATCCCTACCCTTTCCTGTACGGGCAGATGGACCGGTCGCTCTTCGACCTGCGCGGCTGGCGCGATTGCGCGCGGCGCGCGCTGAGCCCCGGCGACTTCGAGCATATGGCCGGCGATTTCGCCGCCGCCGACGATATGCAGCTCGTCAGCTACATCTGTTCGCGCACCTTGCCGCGGCGGGGCATCAAGGCGCAGCCGGAAGAGATCCTGGTCACGCTGGGCGCGCAGAACGCCTTGTGGCTTGCCGTGCAACTGATCCTGCGGCGCGGCGCGCACGCCGCCTGCGAAAACCCCTGCCATCCGGACATCTTCGCAGCCCTGCACCATTCCGGCGCAAAGGTATGGCGCGTCGACGTCGACCGGATGGGCCTTCCACCCGGCAACCTTCCGGCCCGGCTGGATGCCGTCGTGGTGACGCCCAGCCACCAGAGCCCAACATCCGTCCGCATGCCGCTGGAGCGCCGTCAACATCTGCTGGACGAGGCCGAACGACGAGATTTCGTAATCCTGGAGGATGATTACGAGTTCGAGATGAGCTTTCTGGCGCCGCCCATGCCGGCACTGAAGTCCATCGACCGCGGCGGACGCGTCTTCTATATCGGAAGCTTCTCCAAATCGCTCTTTCCGGGACTGCGGCTCGGTTATCTCGTGGCCCCCGCCCCCGTCATCCGGGAGGCGCGGGCGTTGCGAGCGCTGATCCTGCGGCATCCGCCCGGACATCTCCAGCGCACGGCGGCCTACTTCCTGGCGCTCGGCCACTATGACGCCGTCATCCGGCGCATGCGCCTCGCCTACGCCGAGAGGCACGAGATCATGGCGGCGTCGCTGGCCGCGGCCGGGCTGGACATCGCCAGCAATGCGGCGAGCGGCGGCACCTCGTTCTGGATCGAAGGGCCGCGCGGCACGGATGCCGACCGGCTGGTGGAGGAGTTGCGCGCCGACGGCGTGCTGGTGGAGTCCGGCTCACCCTTCTTTCCGGACCCGGACGCCCCCTGCCGCTTTTTCCGGATGGCCTACTCATCCATCCCGGCGGACCGCATCGCGGAGGGCGTCCGCCGCACGGCACGGGCGCTGGACGCTCATCTGCCCAGCGCGCGGACCTCTCTCTCCGCCCGGCGGAGTATGTCGTAGGCGGCGCGCTTGCGGGCATGGAACTCCGCAAGGTCCGGGTTGGGCACGGTCTCGTCCCCGATGCCGCACATATGGGCGGCGGCGGCGGACAGGTCGGGGTAGGCCCGGGCGGCCACCGCGCCGATGATGGCGCTGCCCAGCAGCACCGGCTCGGCCGTCTTCGGCAGAACCACGCGCATGCCGGTGGCATCGGACAGGATGCGCCGCAGAAGAGGCGAGCGCGCCGCGCCGCCGGACACGACGATGGCGTCCAGCGCCACACCCTTTTCGGCCATGGCCCGGACGATGTCGCCCGTGCCGTAGGACAGGCCGCACAGGCCGGCAACGAACAGGCGCACCAGCGCGTTCTCGCTGGCATCCAGCGTCAGCCCGGTGATGGCGGCCGTCGCGGCGGGGTCCGCCTCGGGCGAGCGGTTGCCGAGGAACTCGGGCACGACATGCAGGCTGCGCGCCAGCCGCGCCGCCTCCTCCACCGAACCGGCGGCCTCGATGGCCCGGCGCTCCAGTTCGCTGAGCAGCGACAGGCCGCGTGCCTCCGCCGCCTGTCGCACGGCGGCATGGGCGGGATGCAGCGATACCAGGAAGTCGAGCCCGGCGCCGTAGGCGGATTGGCCCCCCTCGAGCAGCCAGTAACCCGGCAGGAGCGAATCCCGGTATGGGCCCCACACGCCGTCGACGAAGGCCGCCTCCCGCGTGACCGCCATGGCGCAGGACGAGGTGCCCATGATGAAGGCGAGTTCCGAGGCGGGCTCCGCCGCGACGCCGTCGCGGCTGGCGCCCAGCGTGCCGATGCCGCCCGCATGGGCGTCGATGGCCGGTGCGCCGACGGCCGTGCCGGGCAGCAGCCCCAGCTCTTCCGCCGCCGCCGGGGTGAGGCCGCCGCTGATCGGCTCGCCGATGTCGACGACATCCGTTCCGATGCGGGCGAAGCCCTCCTCCGCGAGTTCGCCGAGGCCGATCGTATGGAAGTAATCCGGATCCCACCGCCGCTCATGCGCGAGGTAGGTCCATTTGCAGGTGAGCGTGCAGACGGAGCGGGTCAGGCTGCCCGTGGCCCGGAAGGTGAGATAATCCGCAAGGTCGAAGAAATGCTCGGCATCGGCGAAGATGGCGGGCCGGTTCTCCTTCAGCCAGAGGAGCTTCGGCGTCTCCATCTCGGGCGAGATGACGCCGCCGACATAGCGCAGCACCTTGTGGCCCGTCGCGTTTATGCGGGCTGCCTGGTCCAGCGCCCGGTGGTCCATCCACACGATGATATCGCGCGCCGCATCCTCGCTCGGCCCGACGGGCAGGCCCTTGCCGCCCGGGCCCACCACGACGAGGGAGCATGTGGCGTCGAAGCCGAGGCCGCGCACGGCCGACGGGTGGATGCCCGATTGCGCCATGGCCTCGCGCACCGATGCCACGACGGCCGCCCAGATATCTTCGGACGATTGCTCGACGATATCGTGCTCGCCCCGCCAGATGCGGATATCGCGCCTGGCGGTGCCGAGCAGATCGCCCTTTTCGTCGAAAACCCCTGCCCGCGCACTCCCCGTGCCGACATCGACCCCAATGAATGCGTCCATCATTCCCTTACCAGCAGGTGTAGCCTCCGTCGGCGACGACGATGGAGCCCGTCAGCAGGCTGGAGGCATCGGAAGCCAGGAAATGCACGACGGACGCGATCTCCTCGGGCTGACCGACCCTCCCCATCGGCGTCATGTCCAGCCACACCTTATACATTTCGGGGCTCTCTTCCATACCAAAGCGCGTCAGCGGCGTTTCGATATAGGTCGGCGCGACCGCGTTGACGCGCACGCCGCGCTGGCCCCACTCCGCCGCAAGCGATTTCGTCAGGTGGTGCACGGCCGCCTTCGACGCGTTGTAGAAGGCCTGCGGCTGCGGCTTGTTGACGATGAAGCCCGACATCGAGCCGATATTGACGATGGCGCCCGAACCGCCCTCCAGCATCTTGCGCCCGAACTCGCGGCAGCACCAGAACAGGCCGTCCACATTGACGTCCATGTGGAACCGCCAATGCTCGTCGCTCGTGTCTTCCGCGCGCACGTCCGACTTGGCGACACCCGCATTGTTGACCAGGATGTCGACCCGGCCGTGATCGGTCACCACCTTGTCGGCCAGCGCCGCGACGTCGGCGGATCTGGTCACGTCCAGCGTGGCGCCGAAGGCCTTGGCGCCCCTGGCGGTCAGCCGCTCCACGGCGCCCCTGACGCGCTCGCCGTCCATATCGGCGACGATCACCGTCGCGCCGGCCTCGGCGAGGGCATTGGCGCATGCTTCCCCGATGCCCTGGCCGGCGCCCGTCACGACGGCGACCTTGCCGTCCAGTTTCAGCTTCTCGAGATACATGATGCGTGTCCTAGACTGTTCGGGTTTGGTCAGCCGGCGGAGCGGCCTTCGGCATCGAAGCGATGCAGATTGTTCTGTTCCGGCGTCAGCCAGACCGGGTCGCCATGCGCCACCCGATACTCGCCGATCGAGCGGGCCGTGACCTGCTCGCCGCTGTCCAGCCGGATGTGGATGAACGTGTCCGACCCCAGATGCTCGGCGACGCCCGCCGTACCCCTGATGTCGCCCCCCGAGGTGGAGATGGCCAAATGCTCCGGTCGCACGCCGACGGTGTCGGCGCCGTTCCGGGCGGCATACTCGCCCTTCAGGAAGTTCATGCGGGGCGAGCCGATGAAACCGGCGACGAATAGGTTTGCCGGCTTTCGATAGAGTTCCAGCGGCGAGCCGACCTGCTCGACCCGGCCCTTGTTGAGGACGACGATCTTGTCCGCCATGGTCATGGCTTCGACCTGGTCGTGCGTCACGTAGATCATGGTCGTGCCGAGTTGCTGGTGGAGCTCCGACAGTTCCAGCCGCATGTTGACGCGCAGGGCGGCATCTAGGTTGGACAGGGGTTCGTCGAACAGGAAGCCGTTCGGCTCTCGCACGATGGCGCGGCCGATGGCGACGCGCTGGCGCTGGCCGCCCGACAGTTCGCGCGGGCGGCGTTCCAGATAGTCGGTCAGGTTCAGCGTGGCGGCGGCGGCTTCCACCTTGCGGGCGATCTCGGCCTTCGGCACGCCGGCCATCTTCAGCGGAAAGCCGATATTGGCCCGCACGCTCATATGCGGGTAGAGGGCGTAGGACTGGAACACCATGGCAAGGCCGCGCCGTGCCGGCGAAACGTCCGTGACGTCCTTTCCATCGATCTCGATCTTGCCGCCGGAAACATCCTCCAGGCCGGCGATCAGCCGCAGCAGGGTGGACTTTCCGCAACCGGACGGGCCGACGAAGACGACGAACTTGCCATCCTCTATGGTCAGGTCGAGGCCGGGAATGATGGTCACGTCCCCGAACCGCTTCTGGACGTTGGTCAGCTGGATCGCACTCATGCCGGGTTCCTCACTTGACGGCGCCGAAGGTCAGGCCGCGCACGAGCTGCCTCTGCGAGAACCACCCGATGATGAGGATGGGCGCGATGGCGAGCGTCGATGCGGCCGACAGCTTGGCGTAGAAATTGCCCTGCGGGCTGGAGAAGGATGCGATGAAGGCCGACAACGGCGCGGCGTTGGTGGTGGTCAGGTTGAGCGTCCAGAACGCCTCGTTCCAGGCCAGGATCACCGACAGGAGCACCGTCGACGCGATGCCGGGCACGGCCATCGGCGCCAGCACGTGCAGGATCTCGTGGCGCAGCGACGCGCCATCCATGCGTGCCGCTTCCAGGATCTCGCCCGGTATCTCCTTGAAGTAGGTGTAGAGCATCCACACCATGATCGGCAGGTTGATCAGGAACAAGACGCCGATCAATCCGGCCCTGGTATCCAGTAGGTTGAAGTCCCGGAACAGGAGGTAGATCGGCACCAGCACGCCCACTGCCGGCAGCATCTTGGTGGACAGCATCCAGAGCAGGATGTCCTTGGTGCGCTTGCCGGGCGAAAAGGCCATGGCCCAGGCCGCCGGCACCGCGAAGAGGAGGCCGATGAAGGTGGAGCCGAGCGACAGGTACACCGAGTTCATCATGAAGCGGAAATAGTTCGAGCGCTGGTTCACCTCGACGTAATTCTCCAGCGTCCAGTCGAAGAACAGGTATTTCGGCGGGATCGCGATGGCGTCCAGCTCCGACTTGAACGAGGTCAGGACCGTCCAGAGCACCGGAAAGAAGATCAGCAGGCCGACGAGCCAGCCGATGACGGTGAATGTCAGCTTGCGGCGGGTGGAGACTGCGCGCGCCATGGGTCTCAGGCCTCCAGGTTCTTGCCGATGATGCGGATCAGGAAGATCGCGACGATGTTCGCCAGCACCACGGCCACGATACCGCCGGCCGATGCGCCGCCGACGTCGAACTGCAGCAGGGCCTGGCTGTAGACGAGGTAGGGAATATTGGTCGTCTGCAGGCCCGGGCCGCCACTGGTGGTGACGTAGATTTCGGCGAAGATGGACAGAAGAAAGATCGTCTGGATCAGCACCACCACCGTTATGGCGCGGGCCATGTGCGGCAACGTGATGTACCAGAAGATCGACAGGGCGCCTGCGCCGTCCATCTCGGCCGCCTCGCGCTGGTCTTCCGACAGCGACTGGAGGGACGTCAGCAGGATGAGCGTGGAAAAGGGCAGCCATTGCCAGGCGACGATGATGATGACCGCCGTCAGCGGCGCGACCGAGAACCAGTCTACGGCGCCGATGCCGACGGCGTTGAGCGCCTGCCCGATCACGCCGTAGACCGGGTTCATCATCATGTTCTTCCACACCAGCGCGGCAACGGTGGGCATGACGAAGAAGGGCGCGATCACCAGCAGGCGCACGATGTTGACGCCCCAGAAGGCCTGGTCCAGCAGCAGGGCGAGCAGGATGCCGCCGCACACGGTGATGACGAGGACACCCGCGACGAGAGCCAGCGTATTGCGCAGCGCGGTGAAGAAGGCCGGGTCCGACAGGAAGAACCTGTAGTTCGTCAGGCCGATGAAGGGCGTCTCGGCCGGATTGAACAAATTATAGTTCAGGGTCGAGAAATACAGGGTCAGCGACAGCGGCACGATCATCCAGATCAGGAGCGCGATCACCGAGGGCGCCAGCATCAGCCGGGCGGCCGTATGCGTCTTTGCGGTAGCCATGGCGGTTCGTCCGGCGGTTCGGCGTCGCGGTCGCGCGCTCGGCGCGGGCGCTCCGCCCTTGCGGAAGGATGGTCGGAAACGATGTCCCCGCCGCACGCGGCGGATGTGCGGCCGCTCCGGGGGGAGTGTCCCGGAGCGGCCGGCCTGGCGCGGGTGCTACTTGATGTACCCGCCGCGCGTCATCTCACGCACCGCCGTCTGCTGGGCCGCGCTGAGCGCCTGCTCTACCGGCATGGAGCCGGCGACGGCTGCCGCCATCTGCTGCCCGACCGCCGTGCCGAGCCCCTGGAATTCGGGTATGGCGGCAAATTGCAGGCCGACATAGGGCTTGTCCGCGGTGATGGCCGGATCGGCGTTGTTGATCGCCTGCAGCGTCGCGGCGGCAAACGGTGCGGCGCTGGTATATTCGCTGTTCTCGTAGAGCGAGGTGCGCGTGCCGGGAGGCACGTTGGCCCAGCCTTCCTTCTGCGCGACGAGGTCCAGATAGGCCTTGGACGTCGCCCAGGAGATGAAGGTCTCCGCTGCATCGGACTTCTGCGAACCGGCCGGAATGGCCAGCGACCACGCCCACAACCAGTTGGCGCCGCTGTTCGGGCAGTTGTCGATGCCGCAGGGGAACGGCGCGAAGCCGACCTTGTCGGCGACCTGGCTTTCCTTCGGGTTGGTGACGAAGGAGGCCGCCACCGTCGCGTCCATCCACATGGCGCAGCGGCCCTGGTTGAAGAGCGACAGGTTTTCGTTGAAGCCGTTCGACGCGGCGCCCGGAGGGCCGAATTTGGTCATCAGGTCCACATACATGGCGACGGCCGTCTTCCAGCCTTCGCTTTCGAACTGCGGCTGCCAGTTGGCATCGAAATAATTGGCGCCGAACGACCGCGCCATCGAGCCGAGGAAGGCCATGTTCTCGCCCCAGCCGGGCTTGCCGCGCAGGCAGATGCCGTAGACGTCGGGGTTCGACGCCTTGATCTTCTCGGCCGCCTCCGCGATGAACTGCCATGTCGGCGCTTCCGGCATGGTCAGTCCGGCCGCCTCGAACAGGTCCGTGCGGTACAGCGTCATCGCGCTTTCGGCATAGAAGGGCGCCGCATAGAGCGTCCCGTCCTGGGACAGGGCCTCGCGGATGGGCGGCAGGATGTCGTCGACGTCGTAGTCCGCCCCCAGATTGTTCAGCGGCAGGAGCCACTGGTTCTTCGCCCAGATCGGCACCTCGTAGGTACCGATGGTCATGACGTCGAACTGGCCGCCCTTCGTGGCGATATCGGTCG
This sequence comes from Aureimonas altamirensis, assembly GCF_023702225.1. GTDB lineage: Bacteria > Pseudomonadota > Alphaproteobacteria > Rhizobiales > Rhizobiaceae > Aureimonas > Aureimonas altamirensis_B. The sequence continues at coordinate 492,872 of NZ_JAMQCO010000001.1, forward strand.
TCACGCGTTGGCGAAGCACGTTTTCTTCCAGCGTGACCCAGTTGACCTGGATGTCGGGGTGCTGCGCGGTGAATTCCTGCGTCAGACCCTGCATGCGGATCATGTCGCCGTTGTTGACCGTCGCGACGGTCAGGGTCTGTTGTGCGGCCGCCGGGCCTGCAAGGGCCAGAAGCGACGCTGCGCCAGCCAGAAGCGCCTGTCTGATCATGAGGATGAGGGCCTCCCAACCCATATGGTGAGCAAATGTCCGTTCAATGGGCAAATTCTCACCGGCGACCCCCGGTGTCAAATCAATTTAGTTGCGCAACGCACAATTTCATTTTTGCGACGACAGAAGGGCACGCGCGGTCTCCTCATCGGTGATCAGTCCGCTTACCAGGCTGCCGGCCACCGCCGCGCGGATCGCCGGCAGCTTGGAACGTCCCATGGCCAGAGCGATGACGTCTCCCTTGCCGCTCGCCGGCAACGGCGCGCTCGCCACGCGCTCGTTGTACGGACAGTCGAGGAATCGGCCCCGGCCGTCGAAGACCCAGCCGACGATCTCCCCGGTGCCACCGAGGCGCACGAGTTCGTCGCATTCCTCCGGCGAAATGAAGCGATCCTTCATCAGCGGGGCATTCGGGCCGATCTCGCCGATGCCGACGAAGGTCACGTCCGCTTGCGCCGCAAGCGACAGCGTGCGCTTGACCACCTTCTGCTCGTGCAGGAGGGCCCTTTCCTGCGGCGACGATACGACGACCGGCAGCGGCATCGGATACAGGGACGCCTCCTCGATCCGGTCGGCCATCGAGAAGATGACGTTGAAGACGGAAGCCGAGCCGTCGAGGGTGATGTTGCCCGTCAGCGAAACGATCCGGTGCAACGGCGCACGCATGAGGGGCAACTGCTCCACCGCCGCCTTCAACGTACGGCCGGTGCCCATGGCCAGGATCGAGGGTTCCTGTTCGGCAAGCCGGCGCTGGATTTCCGCCGCACCGGCCAGGGCGACGCCGAGAGTGGTGGAGCTGGACGAGGCATCCGACGGAACGACCTCTGCGGAGCGCAATCCATGGGCTTCGCGCAGCGACCGGGCCAGATCCAGGCAGGCGGCGATGGGATGGTCGATGCGCACCTTGACGAGGCCGGCGCTGATGGACAGCGAGACGAGCCGCTGCGCGCTCTGGCGCGAAATGCCCAGTTGACGCGCGATCTCGTCCTGCGTGCGGCCGGCGACATAATACAGCCAGCCGGCCCGTGCGGCGTCGTCCAGTCTCTGTACGTCGTCCTGCCGGATCTTCACCATGATGCCGAATGCCCTCCTCCCGGCCGTTCCGGGCCAGACCGGACGCCCCCTTATGTGATGACCTTCAAGCGGCGGGCCTGTCAAACGTCGCTTGCCGGGGGGCTTGAACCGCCGGCCACGCCATGGCATGGTCCGCCCCGCATCAAGAGTTGGGCGCGACCCAACGCCAACCTGCCGATCCGGGCAAGGTGGTGCTTCCGCAAGGAAGGATGTGGCCTTTCCGGCAACCGAGCGGACAAGCCCCATCGTCGCGCTCCTCACAGCAGGGAAATGGCACGATGGGCAATAGTCCGGTCTTCGATCCGATCTCCAGGCTTCATCTGGGCAGGGGCGACAACGCCTTGCTCATCGGCCATGCCATGTCCATGCCGGGGCGCACCAGGCGCGCCTGTGCCGTCTTTTGCGTCGTCCATCGCGGCACGGCGGGCACCTTCACCCACGTCTATCTCGTTCCCTTCGATGGCGGCCATCGCAGCGAGGTCTTCCTTGCGAAGGTTCTGGATGGAGAGCGTATCGCCGACGCTCTGGACTGGTCCGTGCGCAGCCTTTCGATCGTCGCCCCGGATAGCGGCGTGCGCCACGCCGCCTGACCGGTCAGTCTGCGGTCGGCAAACGGCGCATCGTAAACTCGACGCTGCCATCCGGCAGCAGCCGCCAGCTTTCGACCGACGTCCAGTACGCCGCTTTCGGATACCGGTCGAACCACTCCCGCGCCTTCACGCGGGCTTCCGGACGCGGCAGCGTGTAGGTTTCCCTCACGAACGTATCGCGCGGGCCGACCGACCGTTCGCGCGTCCGGGCAAGCTGGCGTCTCAAGCCGTCCAGCGGTGGCTTTTGCATGCGCGCCATCACCATACCCCTTCTTGCGCGAAAAGGTGGGGCCCCTGCTCCTGCCGGAAGATAGGGCGGTCGGCCACTGAAGTGGACTCCAAATCGTCAAAGGCGGCAAAGCCTTCCACGTGGAAGATAAACGCACTAGTTTGCTTGTCGGTTGGGTAGCGGCGTCGCGCGTTGTGATTGTACTGGCGCGCGCTACTGGAGGGTGACATGGAAAGACCGGATCTGCCGCAGGGGCTTCCCGAGGGGCTCGACGAAAAGAAGACGATCGCGCGGGAATGGTTCGAAACCCTGCGCGACAGGATCTGCGAAGCCTTCGAGGCGATCGAGGACGAGATGGAGGAAGATGGCGGCACGCCGGCCGGCCGCTTCGTCCGCACGCCCTGGTCGCGCGACAAGGATGGCGGCGGCGGCGTCATGTCGATGATGCACGGGCGGGTCTTCGAGAAGGTCGGCGTGCACGTATCGACCGTGCACGGGCAGTTCAGCGCCGACTTCGCCAAGCAGATCCCCGGCGCAGGCGACGATCCGAATTTCTGGGCCTCGGGGATTTCCCTGATCGCCCATATGCGCAACCCCAACGTGCCCGCCGTGCACATGAATACACGCATGGTCGTCACGACCGGGCAGTGGTTCGGCGGCGGGGCGGACCTGACGCCGACGCTGGCGCGCCGACGCACTCAGGACGACCCCGATACGCTGGCTTTCCACAAGGCGATGAAGTTCGTCTGCGACCGGCATGCCGGCGTCGCCAACTACGATCGCTTCAGGCAATGGTGCGACGAGTATTTCTTCCTGCCCCACAGGAACGAAGCGCGCGGCATCGGCGGCATCTTCTACGACTGGCTGCATTCTCCGGTCGAGAGCGGCGGCTGGGATGCGGATTTCGCCTTCACGCGCGATGTCGGCAAGGCTTTCCTCGTGGTCTATCCGCATATCGTGCGGCAGAACCTGCGCAAGCCCTACACCGAGGCCGACCGCGAGGAGCAGTTGATCCAGCGCGGACGCTATGTGGAGTACAACCTGCTCTACGACAGGGGCACCTTGTTCGGCCTCAAGACGGGCGGCAACGTCAATTCGATCCTGTCGTCCATGCCACCCGTGGTGAAATGGCCGTGATCACCGATCCTCGTCGTCCAGCGCATCCAGCGGGCACGGCACTCCGGCGCGGTCGCATTTGCGCCGATAGGCGATGGCCCAGAAGGCCGGGTTGCGCTCCTGCGAGACCCGCTCGATCAGCCCCATGATGAAGGCCTTCTTCATGGGGCCGCTGCCGGACTGCGGGAAGGCGTCCTTCTCGGCCCTGGTCATGGTGCAGCCGACACAGCGCCCCTGGCGCTTGTACTTGCACACGTCGACGCAAGGGGATGGGGCATCGGCCCAGGGGTCGGACACGGCATTCTCCTGATTGGAATAAATCCAATATAGGAGTCTCAGCCGACGCCTTCCAGCTTGTCGAGCGGACAGGGCCTGTCCTTCTTCTCGCAGCGGCGGCGATACATGCGCGCCCAATATTCATACCGGCCGGCCTGCCGGAGCCTCTCGGTCAGTTCCTCGAAAAAGGCGCGCTTCTTCGCCTTGCCATCGAGCCGCTTGAACCGCTTCTTTTCGGGCTTCGTCATGCGGCAGCCGATGCAATGGCCCCCATCGCGGAACTTGCAGACACCGATGCACGGGGATGGCGCCTTGCGCCACAGGCCGGCCATGAGCGTCAGTTCCTGTCTTCAGGCAGCAGCGGCATCGGAAGGGCAGGCACGCCGTCTTCCAGAAGCGACCGGACATCCTCGGCGGTCGCTTCGCCGTAGATGCCGCGCTTCTCGCTCTCGCCGAAGTGGATGCGGCGGGCTTCTTCTGCGAATTTCGGGCCGACATAGTCCGAATTGGCGCGCACCGCCCGGGCAAGCTCCTGCAGCCGGGCCATGACCCCCTCCGTCCGTCCGTCCCCCATCGCCATCGATGAAGGGGCGGCCTGTGGGGCGGCGGCGACGGTGACGGCGGGCGCCATCAAGGCCTTTTCGACGCGCGCCGCATCGCAGGCGGGACATTGCAGCAAGCCGCCTGCCGCCTGGCCGTCGAAATCGGCGCCCGAGCGGAACCAGCCGTCGAAGCCATGGCCGCAGGATGTGCACTGAAGCGAGTAGCGGATCATGACGCCTTGGCGGAAAACTCGGTGGTGAAGGGGCGCCGGTTGCGCAGGTTCGGAATTTTGCCGCGTGCCGCCTCGACCGCTGCCAGGTCCAGCCGGGCCACCGCGACGCCCGGCTCGTCTCCGTCGACCTCCGCCAGCACCCGGCCCCATGGATCGATGATGATCGAATGGCCGTAGGTTTCGCGCCCGTCGGCATGCAGGCCGCCCTGCGCGGCCGCGATCATGAAGGCGTTGTTCTCGATGGCGCGGGCCCGCAGCAGCACATGCCAGTGCGCCTCGCCCGTCTGCCGCGTGAAGGCGGCGGGCGCGGTCAAGATGTTGGCGCCGGCCAGCGCTTCGGCGCGGAAGAGCTCCGGAAAGCGCATGTCGTAGCACACCGCAAATCCCAGCCGCACATCGGCCCTGCCCACCGAGAACCTGGCGAGAGCCGCCCGCTCGCCCGGCACGTAGGTGCGGGACTCGCGCCAGCTTTCGCCATTGTCGAGATCGACGTCGAACATGTGGATCTTGTCGTAGGTCTCCACTTCGACGCCATCGGGGCCGAACAGGAAGGCCCGGTTGGCTGCCATGCCTCCCGGCGCGGCAATGGCGGTGGAGCCTATATGCAGGTAGATTCCGTGGCGACGGGCCAGTCCGGACGCCGCCGCGACGACGGGATCTTCGGCAGCCGGCCTGAGACCGGCCAGCAGCGTCTCGCGGTCGCGGCAGACGGCGCCCGTCATCTCGGGCGTCTGGGCATAGGCGGCTCCCTGTGCGGCAGCCTGGCCGACCAGGGTTTCCAGAGACGCGATGTTGTCTTCCGGCTTGGTGGTGGATCGCATCTGCACCACCGCCGCGACGAGATCCGCCATGCTTCAGCCCTCCTGCCCGGCCAGCATCGGATCGAGCCGGCCGGCCGCGTCGAGCGCATAAAGGTCGTCGCAGCCTCCGACATGCGTCTCGCCTATGAAGATCTGCGGAAACGTCGTGCGGCCGTTGGCGCGCGACAGCATCTCCTGCCGGAAGGCGGGGTTGATCGTGGCGTCCCTTTCTTCAAAGGAAACGCCCTTCCTGTCCAGAAGCGCCTTTGCGCTTGTACAGAAACCGCAAAGCTGCCGCGTATAAACCGTTACCTGCACCATCACTCCGGGGCCCTTCCGAAAAATCATGCCACATATGCGGCCGCGGGACGCCGGCCGCAACCCTCGAGAAGGTCAGGACGAAGACCCGCGACGCGCCGGCCGCCTTCAGGGCGCGCGTTGCCGCCCCGGCAGTCGCCCCCGTCGTATAGACATCGTCGACCAGCAGGACCGCCCTGCCCTTCAGCATGGTGCGCTTGTGCCGGGGCACCATGAAGGCGCCCGCCACATTGACGGCGCGTTCGGCACGGCCGAGCCCGACCTGGCTACGCGTCGCCCTGCGGCGCACCAATGCGTCCTGCCGGAGCGGCACGCCCGTCAGGCCGGAAACCTGGAGCGCCAGCTCGGACGCCTGGTTGAACCGCCGTTTCAATAACCGCAGGCGATGCAGCGGCACGGGAACGACAAGGTCGCAGAACGGCAGGAGATCGGATGCTGCCCGCACCATCCATCGCGCCATGGGCCGGGCAAGGTCGGCGCGGTCGCCATATTTCAGGCGCGACGCCAGCTTGAGGCCGAGCCCATGGTGGATAACCGCCGAGCGCGCCATATCGAATGGCGGCGGGTCGGCAAGCGCCGCCGCGCTGACCTGCCCGTCTCCGAAATCGAATTCCATCGGCGTCCCGAGGATCGCGCAGTAGGGCTTGTCGATGAAGGCCATACGGGGCCAGCAGGCCGGGCACAGGGCCCCATGCAGCGTCGTTGCCGCCGAGCAGCCGATGCAGATCGGCGGAAAGGCCATGTCGAGGCATGAGGAAGACAGCCTGCCCGCCCATGCTCGCCAAGGCGGCTTCGCCGCGCTATTCACCCGATGTCGCATGCACCCCTCATGCGCGACATCATGCCGCATCCAGGACGAGGCAGCAACATCATGGCAATCGATAGCAAGCAGGCCGAGGCCCCATTCGACAGGGATCGACAGGCAAATCTAAGGTTGCGGTGGGCCGGGCGCGGCATGGCGCAGGCGAGCTTTCTCTACGACGCCGTCGCCGCCGACCTCTCCGAGCGCCTTTCGCTCGTCCAGCGCCGATTCGGGATCGGCCTGGAAATCGGCGGATATGACGGACGGCTGGCGCGAATCTCGTCGGCGCAGGTGGAAACCATGATTCGCATGGCTCCCGAAGCGGAATGGCTTGCCGGAACACCGCTGGCGGTTGCGGGCGACGATGAATGGCTTCCCTTCAGGGACGACAGCCTCGATCTGGTCCTGGCGCCGCTGACCCTGCACCAGACGAACGACACGCCCGGTGCGATGGCCCAGATCCGCCGCGCGCTGAAGCCCGACGGGCTTTTCCTTGCGGCCTTCATGGGGGGCGAGACGCTGTCCGAGCTTCGCGCCAGCCTGATTGCCGCCGAGGCCGAAATCTATGGCGGGGCGTCGCCGCGTGTGCAGCCCTTCGTCGAACTGCGCGATGCCGGCGCGCTTCTGCAGCGCACCGGCTTCGCGCTGCCGGTCATCGACCAGGAGCGGCAGGTGGTGCGCTACGATACGATGTTCGGGCTGATGGCCGACCTGAGGGCGATGGGCATGGCGAACAGCCTGTCGGCGCGCAGCCGCAAGCCGGTCGGCCGGCGGCTTTTCCTGCGCGCGGCGGAACTTTATGGGCAGCGATTCTCCGACGCCGACGGGCGTATTCGCGCCACGTTCGACATCATCTATCTGTCGGGCTGGAAGCCGCATGAAAGCCAGCAGAAGCCGCTGGCGCCGGGCAGCGCCAAGGCAAGCCTTGCGGATGCCCTAAAGGATCGGTCGGGAGGTTAGAGCCTTTCAGGCCGATGCCGAAAAGCGCTCAGCAGCCGCCCCGGCGGCTTCCGTCGGGCAGCTCCAGGCAGGGAGCCGGTCCGCGGCCGGTGTCCAGGCGGATGGCGCCCGGCTGCTGCAGGCCGATGGACCCCGTCTCCATCCGGTCGACGCCGGACGGGATGGCCGCAAAACGCGGTTCGGAACGCAGATTGCCCGGCTGGATGACCAGCGCGGCCACGACGGCCACCGCACCGAACACGATCGTGGCGCGGCAGAGCGCCATCACCGTATCGCGCCGCGTGCAACGCCTGCCCTGGTAGCTCACCCTGCTCATCGCGTCTTTACGCCCCTCAGCTGTCCGGCCAATCGAGACCTACCATCTGCCGAGCGGCGGGTTAATAAACCCTGAATAGTCATTGTGCCCGTCAGGGAATGGTTAACGACGCGCGCGCCGGGGCGGGGCAGCTACAGCAGTTCGATCAGCGGCGCGATCAGCGGCAGGTCGGCAGGCGGCATGGGGTAATCGCGCATGTCGCGCGGGCGCACCCACTTCAGCGCCTGCCCTTCCACGCCCCGCGGAATGCCGTCGTAGCGGCGGCAGACATACAGCGGCATCAGCAGGTGGAAATCGTCATAGGCGTGGCTGGCGAACGTCAGGGGGGCAAGGCAGCTTTCCCACGTCTCGATGCCGAGCTCCTCGTGCAATTCGCGGATCAGGCAGGCTTCGGGCCGCTCGCCCGGCTCCACCTTGCCGCCGGGAAACTCCCACAGGCCGGCCATCTGCTTGCCCTCGGGGCGCTGGGCCAGCAGCACGCGCCGGTCCGCGTCGACGAGGGCGCATGCAACCACCAGCAACATCCGCACGCCGCTCATGCGGCGCCCTTGCGGCGATAGACGTAGCGGTAGGCCTCGCTGAAACCGAGCCGGCTATACAGGGCGACACCGGCCAGGTTGTCCGCCTCCACCTGCAGCCAGCCCGTACGCGCGCCCTTGTGCAGCGTATGGCGGAGCGCGGTCACGATGAGGTCGCGGCCGATGCCTTTTCGGCGCTCGTCCGGCAGCACGGCCACGTCGAGGATGCCGGCCAGATCGTTGTCCGTGATCGCAAGAGCGGTGGCCAGCGGCCGGCCCTCGCGATCCTCGCGGACGAAGTAGGCAGCCGGCGGGCGGATGGACGCCAGCACTTCGGCAAGGCCGGTCCGCAGCTCTTCGGGCCGCTCGTGGACGCGCAGGCTGGCGTCCAGGTATCGCTCCGCATCTCGGATGGGAATCCGGTCGAGCGCGCCCGAAAGATCGAGGCCCGCCAGATCCGCCGTGAAGACGATGGATTCGCCGAAGCTTTCCCATCCTTCCGCATCCAGATGCGCCTTCAGCGCCGGTGGCGCCAGGGGCGACTGGCGAAAGATCAGTTCTCGCCCGGCGGCGGCAAAGTGCGCGCGCGCCCGGGCGATCCGCCCCTCGATGTCGCGGTCGTCCGAGGGGTCGAGGGGGTTCACCGAGTTCAACCGCTTGGCCGGAAAGCTCGTCGTCAGCCGCACCGCCCAGGTGCCGTCGTAATGGGTCGACGTCGCCGGCCAGGCGCGGAACCCCGCGGCCTCCAGCCGCCGCGTGATGGCGAACTGGCGCAACCTGTCAGCTTCTGTAATCGCCATTGATCGCAACATACTCTTTGGTCAGGTCGCATCCATACACGGTCCACGCCCCGTCGCCGAGCCCGATATCGACCAGGATGCGAATGACAGCCTCCTTCATCGCCTCGCTGGCCTCGGCCTCGCTGTAGGCGGGGTCGCGCTCGCCGTCCACCGCCACACGCACCGATCCGAACGAGATCGCAAGCCTGTCGCGGTCGGCAGGCTCCCCGGCCTTGCCGACGGCCATCACCACGCGGCCCCAATTGGCATCTTCGCCGGCAATCGCGGTCTTGACCAGCGGGGAGTTGGCGATGGACAGGGCGATACGCCTGGCCGAGGCGTCGTCCACCGCGCCTTCGACGCGAACCTGGATTTCCTTGCGCGCGCCTTCGCCGTCGCGCGCCACCTGCCGCGCAAGGTCGGTCAGGAGGTCCCGAAGCGCCGCGCGGAACGCATCCAGACGCGCATCGCCGGAATCCGTAACCGGGGCGCCGCCGGCACGCCCGGTGGCGAACATCAGCAGCGTGTCGGATGTGGACGTGTCGCTGTCGACCGTCACCGAGTTGAAGCTCGGCACCACCGCCTCGGCCAGCAGGCCCTGCAGGACAGGCGCCGCGATGGCGGCGTCCGTGGCGACGAAGGACAGCATCGTCGCCATGTCGGGCGCGATCATGCCGGCGCCCTTGGCGATGCCGTTGATACGCACGGCGACCCCGCCGACGTCCACGGTGCACGTCGCCATCTTGGGGTAGGTATCCGTGGTCATGATGGCTTCGGCCGCATGCCGCCAGGCGCCCTCCGCCGCGGTTGCCGACAGTTCCGGCAGGACATGCGTGAAGCGCCCGGCGTCGAGCGGCTCCCCGATGACCCCGGTTGACGCCAGGAACACTTCCGAAACCGAGCAGCCGACCGCGTCGGCGGCGGCCTCCGCCGTCGCGCGCGTCGTCTCGCGCCCACGCCGTCCGGTGAAGGCGTTGGCATTGCCCGAATTGACGACGACCGCCCGTGCCGCGCCGCCGGGCAGGTTCTCGCGGCAGAAGTCCACCGGGGCGGACGGGCAGCGCGAGGTCGTGAAGACGCCTGCAACGCTCGTGCCCTCGTCGAGCACCATCATCATCACGTCCGTCCTGCCGCGATACTTGATGCCGGCGGCGGCCGTCGCGATTCGCACGCCCGCGATGGCGGGCATGTCGGGATAGGTCGACGGGGCGAGCGGGGAAACGGAGTCGGACATCTGCGGTCGGCCTCGGCTCTGCGGCCGGCGGACGCATCCATAAGCCGGAGCGGACGCCGGGCGGCGACGGAAAACGAAGACGGCCCGCCATCGGCGGGCCGTCGAAGGGTTCAGAGCCTTTGCATCAAGGCGCGTCCGTGCGCAAGGGCCGAACGGTCTACTGCGCCGGTTGCGGTGCGGCCTCGCCCTGGCCGGCGCCCTCTGGCATCTCGCCCTGGTTGAGCCCCTGCTCCAGCGCTTCCACCTGGGATTTCAGCTCCGGGTCGACATATTCGACGTCGAGCTCCTGACGCGCAGCTTCCAGCATCTCGATATACTTGTCGCGCAGCACGACCTGCCGGGCCTGCTCGCGCACCTGCTCGAAGGGCGGAAACTGTGTCTGGCGCTTTTCCACGGCCTGGATGACGTGCCAGCCGAACTGGGTCTCGATCGGCTCCTGCGTATAGCTGCCGGGCTCCAGCGCAAAGGCCGCCTCCTCGAAGGCCGGGACCATGCGACCCTTGGTGAAGAAGCCGAGATCGCCCCCGTTCTGGGCCGACGGATCGCGCGAGGCTTCGCGGGCGAGGTCCTCGAACTTCTCACCGGCGCCGAGGCGCTCGATCAGCTTGTCCGCCTCTTCCTTCGTCTCCACCAGGATATGGCGCGCATGCACCTCGTCCTGCGGCACGAAGCGTTCCTTTTCGGCGTCGTAGCGGGCGCGCAGCTCATCCTCGGTGATGGCCTCGGCGCCGTGCTTGTCGAAATAGGCGTTGTGCAGGGCGCGCTCGCGCAGGAAGGCGATCTGCCGTGCAACGGCGTCCTCGTCCTGAAGGCCCTCGGCCTCGGCCTTGGTGGCCAGCGCCTTGACGTCGATGAGCGCCGAAATCGTCGCCAGCCGGCGCTGCTGCGGCGGCAGCTGGGCGAATTGCTGCGACAGGTCCTCGGCGGCGGCGGCCAGGTCGGCTTCGGTGATCTCCGCACCGCCGACGCGGGCGACGACAGTCTCGGGCGACACGGCGGGCGCGGCCTCGGCCGGCTCTTCCGCGGCCGGTGCGGCAGGGGCCGCGGCGTCCTGGGCCTGGGCCTGGGTGGCAAGGGTGCCGACGACCAGCGCCGAGGCGAGCAGGCGGGCTTTCAAGCTGAGGATCATGGGTTCAGGTTCCTTCCCGATGGGGCGGGCCCGGCCTTTTGCCGAGGCATGTGGCTTTTTCAGGACAGGCCGGCGAACCGCTCCCGCCGCAAACGGCGTGCCAGCGTTGACATCGCCAAGGGCCCCTCTTATCTCTCGCACGTTCTTAAAGTCCAGCCGGTTCCGGTCAAGTCAAGCGGCGACCCGCCGGCGGCGGCGGGCGGTGACACACCCCACCGCCAATTCTCTTGGAAGGACCCTTCATGGTCAGTTTCGGTGGCCTAGCCCGCTTGTTGTTCGGTTCGGCCAACAGCCGGCGCGTCCGGCGCTTCGATCCGACGGTTCGCGCGATCAACGCGCTGGAGCCAGAGCTGGAAGCCTTGTCAGACGAAGAGCTCGTCGCCCGCACGCAGCGCTTCCGCGAGGAGATCGCAGCCGGCAAGACGATCGAGGATCTCCTGGTGCCGGCCTTCGCCACCGTGCGCGAAGCCGCAAGGCGGGCACTCGGCATGCGCCACTTCGACGTCCAGATGATCGGCGGCATGGTGCTGGCCGGCGGCGCCATCGCCGAAATGCGCACCGGCGAGGGCAAGACGCTGGTCGGCACGCTGCCCGTCTATCTTGCCGCGCTCGAAGGCAAGGGCGTCCATGTCGTCACCGTGAACGACTATCTGGCCACGCGCGACTCGGGCTGGATGGGGCGGGTCTACAAGTTCCTGGGCCTCAGCGTCGGCGTGATAACGCATGGCCTGTCGGACGACGAGCGGCGCGCGGCCTATGCCTGCGACATCACCTACGCCACGAACAACGAGCTCGGCTTCGACTACCTGCGCGACAACATGAAATACGACCGCGCGCAGATGGTGCAGCGCGGCCATCACTTCGCGATCATCGACGAGGTCGATTCGATCCTCATCGACGAGGCGCGCACGCCGCTCATCATCTCCGGCCCGCTGGACGACCGGTCCGACCTCTACAAGACCATCGACGCCTTCATCCCGCTGCTGAATTCCGAGGATTACGAGCTCGACGAAAAGCAGCGCCAGGTCTCCTTCACCGAGGAAGGCACCGAAAAGCTGGAAGGCATGCTCCGCGATGCGGGGCACCTTCAGGGCGAGTCCCTCTATGATATCGAGAACGTGGCCATCGTCCACCACGTCAACAACGCGCTCAAGGCGCATACGCTGTTCCAGCGCGACAAGGACTACATCGTCCGCAACGACGAAATCGTCATCATCGACGAGTTCACCGGCCGCATGATGCCGGGCCGCCGCTTTTCCGAAGGGCTGCACCAGGCCCTGGAAGCGAAGGAAGGCGTGACCATCCAGCCGGAAAACCAGACGCTGGCCTCGATCACCTTCCAGAACTATTTCCGCATGTACAAGCGGCTGGCCGGCATGACGGGCACCGCCTCGACCGAGGCGAGCGAGTTTGCCGATATCTACGGGCTGGACGTCATCGAGATCCCGACGAACCTGCCGGTGCAGCGCATCGACGAGGATGACGAGGTCTACCGGACGGCGGAAGAGAAATACGCGGCCATCGTCGAGGAGATCAAGGCAGCGGCCGAGCGGCGCCAACCGATCCTGGTGGGGACCACCTCCATCGAGAAATCCGAATATCTCGCCGACCGCCTGCGCAAGAGCGGCCTCAAGGACTTCCAGGTCCTCAACGCCCGCTACCACGAGCAGGAGGCCTATATCGTGGCGCAGGCCGGCGTGCCGGGCGCCGTGACCATCGCCACCAACATGGCCGGGCGCGGAACGGACATCCAGCTTGGCGGCAACGCCGAGATGCGGATCGACGCCGAGTTGAAGGATGTGCCGGAAGGTCCGGAGCGGGAGGCCCGCGCCGCCGAGATCGTCGCCGACATCAAGAGGCTCAAGCAGCAGGCGCTGGAATCCGGTGGCCTCTACGTGCTGGCCACGGAGCGGCACGAAAGCCGGCGTATCGACAACCAGTTGCGCGGCCGCTCCGGCCGCCAGGGCGACCCGGGCCGTTCGAAGTTCTACCTGTCGCTGCAGGACGATCTGATGCGCATCTTCGGGTCCGAACGCATGGACACGATGCTGACGCGCCTGGGCCTCAAGGAGGGCGAGGCCATCGTCCACCCCTGGATCAACAAGGCGCTGGAGAAGGCTCAGAAAAAGGTCGAGGCGCGCAACTTCGACATCCGCAAGAACCTTCTGAAATACGACGATGTCATGAACGACCAGCGCCGGGTCATCTTCGACCAGCGGTTGGAACTGATGGACGCCGCCGGGCTGACCGAGACGGTCGACGACATGCGCGGCGAAACCATCGACATGCTGATCTCCAAGCATATTCCCGAGCGCGCCTATCCCGAGCAGTGGGAAAGCCGGCAACTTGCCGAGGATATCCGCGAGATCGTCAATCTCGACCTGCCCATCGAGGAATGGGCAGCCGAGGAAGGGATCGACGACAGCGACATCCGCAAGCGCGTGCACGAGGCGGCCGATGCGGCCGCGGCGGAAAAGACGGAGCGCTTCGGTCCGGAAGTCACGGCCTACGTGCAGCGCTCCATCGTGTTGCAGACCATCGACGGCCTGTGGCGCGAGCATCTTGTCAACCTCGATCATCTGCGCTCGGTCGTCGGCTTCCGCGGCTATGCGCAGCGCGACCCGCTGAACGAGTACAAATCCGAAGCATTCGAGCTCTTCCAGTCGATGCTGGACAATCTGCGCGAGCGCGTGACGCAGCAATTGTCGCGCGTGGAGATCCAGCAGCGCCCTCCGGAGCCCGAACCGCAGGATCTGCCGCCGATGCAGGCGCACCACGTCGACCCCACCACGGGCGAAGACGAGGTGGACAATTCGGGACGCGATCCGTCCAACCCGTCGACATGGGGGCATGTTGCACGGAACGAACCCTGCCCATGCGGATCGGGCAAGAAGTTCAAGCACTGCCACGGCGTCTTCGCCTGACCGCCGCCACCCGGGGAATGCGGCAATCCGCCGCATGCCGGCACAACTTCTGAATTCTTGAGCGCATAGCTGCGCGGCACTCATCCTCTATCCGGAAAGCCCGGGCTCTGCAGCCCGGCATCAGGGATGGAAAGTCGATCATGCCCGTGCGCCTGCCTGCGATCGTCTTAGCTGCGTGCACGCTCGCACCGACACTTGCGGCTGCGGCGCCCTTCGGCCTGCATGCGGGCGATCGGCCCCCATCGTTCACGATCATGCGGGACAACGGCGACGGTACGGTCGTGGTCGCCAACCCACCCGCGGCCTATCCCGGCCTCGTCCAGTTCTTTGCGCGGTACGACGAAGCGAACGGCCTTTGCTCGATTGCCGGCGTGACGGCGCCATTCGACGGCGATGTCGAAGGGGTAGCCGCGCGATCCTACTTCAGCACGCTGGTTTCCCACCTGTCCCGTCGATACGGTGATGCGCGGCTCTATTCCTTCGCCGTTCCGCCGGGCCTCGATGCGGGCGGCTGGTCTGCACAGATCGCGGCGGGCAGCCGCTATCATTATGCCTTCTGGCATGGCGGGCCGGACGAAGAGGCGCGCTCCATCGCACTCAGCGTAGGAGCGGATGGCGATGGCCGTCCATTCGTCTTGTTGACCTACGATTTCTCTAACTTCGATCGATGCACAGAAGTACGCGCCCACGCAGGCGCGCCGGCGCTCTGATCGCTACGGCAGCAGCGGGCGGTGTTGACGCAGCCTGGGCGGCTGTCGGCTGAGCCATGGCTGCGTGGCGGCGTCCGGCGAGGCGGGCTTGCGGGAGGCGGCGTACATCGTCACGGCCCAGTCGTCGTTGGACATGTCTACCGGTTGCCGAATGTTGTCCGCAACCGGCGCGATGAGATCGGCGGATAGATACGACATGACCAGTTTCCTCCCGAAGATGGCGGCTTTGAACAACCGCGCTCTTCCACCTCAATCATGGAAAGGGGGAGTCCGTTCCCGGGATATGGCGTGGAAACGGGCACGATGCCTTGAATGTGAACAGGAAAGAAAAAAGCCCGCACCGGGGGAGGACCGGGCGGGCTTTGAAAAAGGCGGGCTATTTGGGAGGAGGAAGCCCGCTAAGTATTTTTATATCGATTTAAGTGGCGGCATACCAGCGCTGTTGCCGCATGGCAGCCATGCGCTTCTGCATGGCTGCCTTACCTGTTGAGCAGAGAGCCGAACATCGAAGTGCGGGCCGGCGCGGTGCGGTTACCGAGGCGGTCGTACCCTTCGCGACGGTTCTGCTCCCGCGCATAGGCTTCCGCCGTGATGGGATCGCCCGTGCGATAGGTGAAGGTGGACTGGATCGCAAAATCGCTCGGGTTCATCTTGGCGACCAGCGAAGCGATTTCGGCATCGTCCGAAATGCGGCGCGCGGCGATCGCCGGATCCTCCTGGACGGTGGGGCACGCGCCGGCCGGGTCCAACTGCGCGCCCTCGGGAAGCGCGGCGTTGAACAAGTAGCGCCTTTCGCAGACATCGACCTTCACCGGCCGCTTCGTCACCTCGAAGCTGTCGAACCCATCCTTGAGCATGGACCAGAATGCATAGTGATCGGAATTCTTGTGGCGCGCCATATTCTTCGGCGTCATCCGGAACGGGAATGCCTGAAACTGGAAGTTGCGCTGCCCACCGTTGAAGGACTCCCGGGCGAGGGCGTAGATTTCCTCGATCTGCTCGTTATCCATCGCGTAGCAGCCCGACGAGTTGCACGAGCCGTGCACCATCAGGTGCTGTCCGGTAAAGCCGTTGGACGCATCGTACCGGTTGGGGTAGCCGATATTGATGGACAAGTGATGCTGCGAACGCGGATTCAGCGAGCCGCGCGTGATGTTGTAGAATCCTTCGGGGGCCTGCCGGTCGCCTTCCGCCCTCTTCGGCCCGAGTTTCCCGGACCAGGCGCAGATGGGATACGTCTTCAGGAGGGCGTAGGCGCCGCTGTCGGTCTGCTTCCAGACCTCGAGTTCGGATTCTTCCTTGAACAGGCGCACCAGCATGGGTGACTGCTGCCCCATGCCCTTGGTACGCATGTCCTTGACGAGCGCTGCCGGCAAAGGCGCTTCGGAGCCCATGAGGTCGTCGATGCTTCCCGGCTGGCAGGCCGCAAGCACCATCATTCCGGCTCCCATCAGGGCGGCAGTAGCAAGGCGTCTGGCGAACATTCCCCGTTCCCCTCTGCGGCCGGACGTCTCGCCACGTCCCTGGCCGTATCGATCCAACTTTCTCGCCGAATTATGACTCCGTCAACCTTGCAGGTGGGTTAACGAAACGAAAAGCATTCTAGCAAAGGGCTCAGACCTTGAGTTCACGCCCCATGGCCAGGAATTTCTGCCGGCGCTCGCGGCGCAGATCCTCTCCGTCGAGGCCCGCAAGAGAAGCGAAGGCCCTGCGTATGGCCTCCCCGGCGCGATGGATCGTGGCGTCCTTGTCGCGGTGGGCCCCGCCGACGGGTTCCTCGACGATCTCGTCGATGATGCCGAAGCCCTTGAGGTCCTGCGCGGTGATCTTCATCGCCTGTGCAACATCCTTGGCGCGGGTCGCATCGCGCCAGAGGATGGATGCCCCCGCCTCCGGAGAGATGACGCTGTAAATTGCATGCTCCAGCATCAGCACGCGGTTGGCCGCCGCGATGGCGATGGCTCCGCCGGAGCCCCCCTCGCCGATGACGAGCGACACGAGCGGCACTTTCAGGTTCAGGCAGGTTTCCGTCGATCGGGCGATCGCCTCGGCCTGTCCGCGCTCTTCCGCGCCGATGCCGGGATAGGCGCCGGCCGTATCCACCAGCGTCAGCACCGGCACGCCAAAGCGCTCCGCCAGGTTCATCAGCCGCACGGCCTTGCGGTAGCCCTCGGGACGCGCCATGCCGAAATTGTGCTTCAATCGCGTCTGGGTATCCGAACCCTTTTCTTGCCCGATGACGGCAACGGACTTGCCGTCGAAACGGCCGAAACCGGAAATGACCGCGAGATCCTCGGCGAAATAACGGTCGCCCGCAAGCGGCGTGAAATCGGTTATCAGCGCCTCGACATAGTCGAGGCAATGCGGCCTGTCGGGATGGCGCGCAACCTGCGTCTTCTGCCACGGCGACAGCTTGCGATACAGATCCAGGAGCGCATCCTGCGAACGCTTTTCAAGCCGCGCGATGTCGTCGCCGACATCGAGGCTGCCTTCGTCATTGCTGATCCGCTTCAACTCGAGGATCTGGCTGTCGAGATCGGCGACCGGTTTTTCGAAGTCGAGGTAGTTGTGCATCCGTCAGCGGCGGGGCCGTCCTTTTGCCAGCCGGACTTCCGAGAAACACGGAACAGGCCGGGAGGCCGGTGATTTTGCGCGCAAACTGACGACAAGCCCCTGCCTTGTCAAGGAAGCCTCCCGTTGTGTCCGGCCTTCGCGTTTCAACCGTCCTCAAAGGCCTCCGACAGGGGATGATGCGCGGCCACGAGATCCACCAGCCGGTTTTCCAGGACATGGGTATAGATTTCTGTGGTCGAGATATCGGCATGGCCGAGAAGCTCCTGGACGACGCGCAGATCCGCGCCGTTCTGCAGGAGGTGGCTGGCAAAGGCATGCCGCAGCACATGCGGCGACACGATGGACGGGGGCAGTCCGGCGCGCGCCGCCAGCCCCTTCAACTCGCGCGCCACGGCCTGCCGGGTCACGTGGCCGCTGGCGGACAGTGCGGGAAACAACCATTGGCCGCCACCCTTCGCCTCCACGGCCGACGACGAGAATGCGGCAAGCGCCCCGGCGGCCCGCTCGCCAAGCGGAACCAGCCTGTCCTTGCCGCCCTTGCCGCGCACCAGGATGGCCGCCCCGCCGGCACGCAGAACGGCGCGCGGCAGGCCGATCAACTCCGATATGCGCATGCCCGATGCATAGAGCGTTTCGGCAAAGGCATGGAGCCGCAAGGCCCGCAGCCGCCTGGCGGGGGACAGCGTCATGTCCGCAGCCTCGGCCTCGGCACGGTCCAGCAGGCGCCCGGCCTGGTCTTCCGACAGGGATTTCGGCAAGGCCCTCGCCTTGCGGGGCGCGTCGAGCGGCCCGGTCGGATCGTCCGGCCGCCGGCCCTCCGTATAGAGAAAGCGGAAGAACTGGCGCATCGCGGCCATGCGGCGCCGGCGCGTGGCCGGGGTAAGCCCGGCTTGCGCAAGTTCGTGCATCACGGCCGACAGGTCCTCGGTGCCTGCGGCTTCCAGCCGGACGGTCAGCCGCTCCGCAATGTCGGTCAGGTCGCGACGATAGGCGGCGAGGGTGTTGGTCGAGGCGCCGCGCTCGACCGCCAGCGCCTCGACGAAGTCTTCGACGGCGCGGCTCATGGCTGGGCGGGCGCGGGCCGTTCGACCTGTTCCGCCCCGGTCTGCGCGCCCTGTCCCAGGCTGCGAAGCGGCACCGTCTGCGTGACTTCGCGCTGGTTCGGCTCGACATACAGCACCAGGAGCGCCATGGAAGCGATGACCAGCGCGGCGATGACGATCAGGGCGGACAGGAGTCGAACGAGTGTAGGCATGTCGCTTTCGGGCTTCGGACCGTTCAGAGCCGCGATTGTCCTCGCCAAGGGTTAACACTTCCGTTGCCCCCGCGCCAAGCTTGACGCGGACGGTGCTTTCCTGTTTTCGAGGCGGATCGCAATGAAGGGCACAACCCCCGCATGACGTCCACCGCCGACAAGACACGGCCCAGGGCCGCGCCGCTGGAGCTGCATGGCCGCTCCATCGCGCTTGTCGGGCTGATGGGCGCCGGCAAGACGACCATCGGACGCAAGCTGGCACAGATTCTCGGCCTGCCCTTCGTCGATTCCGACGCGGAGATCGAGCGCGTGTCGCGCATGACGGTATCGGAACTCTTCGCCGCCTATGGCGAGCCCGAGTTCCGGGCGCTGGAGGCCCGCGTCGTCGCCCGCATCGCCGAAGAAGGGCCCCGCGTGATCGGCACGGGCGGTGGCGCCTACATGAACGAGGCGACACGGGCGCTGCTGCGAGAGCGCGCCTACACCGTCTGGCTGAAAGCCGACCTGGACCTTCTGATGGAGCGCGTCTCGAAGCGACCGACGCGTCCGTTGCTGCAGGCGGCGGACCCGCGCACCGTCATGCGCGAACTGATGGACCGACGCTATCCGGTGTACGCACAGGCCGACCTGACGGTGCAGAGCCGCAACGCGCGGCGCGAGACGATCGCGGCGGAGATCGTCTCGGCGCTGCGCCGCAAGATCGAAAAGGACGGGCAAGGGCGATGATCGGTTCCGATGCAGGCGCGGATACGCGCAAGGTGCATGTCGACCTCGGCGCGCGATCCTACGATATCCTTGTCGGCGGCGGGCTCGTGGCCCGCGCCGGACAGGAGATCGCGGCGCGGCTGCCGGGCATCCGCGCCGCCATCGTAACCGACGAACATGTCGCGGCCCTGCATCTCGACCGCCTGTCCGCGGCCCTGGACGAGGCGGGAATCGACCACGTGTCCATCGTTCTCCCGGCCGGCGAAACCACCAAGAGCTTCGACCATCTGATGCAGCTCGTCGACGCGCTTCTCGGCGCCCGGCTGGAGCGCGGCGATGCCGTCGTCGCGCTCGGCGGCGGCGTCATCGGCGATCTGTCCGGCTTTGCCGCCGGCATCGTGCGGCGCGGCATGCGCTTCGTCCAGGTGCCGACCAGCCTGCTGGCACAGGTGGACTCCTCCGTCGGCGGCAAGACGGGCATCAACTCCCCGCGCGGAAAGAACCTCATCGGCGTCTTCCACCAGCCTGCGCTGGTACTGGCCGATACGGACATCCTCTCTACCCTCCCGGTGCGGGAATTCGCGGCCGGCTATGCGGAGGTGGTCAAGTACGGCCTCATCGACCGGCCGGATTTCTTCGAATGGCTGGAGACCAATCATGCGGCGATCTTCGCGGGAGGGTCGGCGCGCATCGAGGCCGTGGCACGGTGCTGCGAAGCCAAGGCCGCCGTCGTCGCCGACGACGAGCGCGAGGACGGCAACCGCGCGCTGCTCAACCTCGGCCACACATTCGGGCACGCACTGGAATCGGCCGTCCGCTACGACCCGCAGCGCCTGGTGCACGGCGAGGGCGTAGCCATCGGCATGGCGCTGGCGCACCGGTTCTCGCACCGGCTGGGCCTGATCGGCGGGCAGGACGTCGTACGGGTGGAGCGCCACCTGCAGGCGGTCGGCCTGCCGACACGCATCGACGCCATACCGGGGCCCGCCCTGGACGTCGATACGCTGATCGACAGGATCGCCCAGGACAAGAAGGTCGTCCGGGGCCGGCTCACCTTCATCCTGACGCGCGGCATCGGCCAATCCTTCATCGCCAGGGACGTGCTGCCGGACGACGTCCGCGCCTTTCTCAACGCGGAGACGGCTGCGGCCGCCTGACGCGCTGCGGCGATACGTAGCTGCGCCGCCAGCGATCCGGGATAACCAATGTCGCCACGCCGAGAGCCAGGCTGAACGCGGCGGGCGCCGCAAGGCTCGTCTCCGGCATCGTCCGGTAGGCCAGCGCGCCGGCCGTCGCGCCGGCGAGCATGCCGACGAAGGGTACGATCTGCAGCGGCCATCCGCCGCCCGGCTCCCCCATGAGCCGCCGGCCGATCCCGCGTCCGAAGCGCGACAGCGCCCCCGTCACGAAGGTGATGCCGAAGGCCTGCCCTTCCACCTGCTCTATGCCGGAATTCAGCATGCCCATGGCAAGCACCACCGCCAGCAGGGGCCAGGTCGGGCCCGGAAGCGCCATCGGCATCGCGATCAGCGCCGCCGTCACGAACAGCAGCGGCACATGATTGCGCCGTGTCAGGCGGATGAACACCTCTCCCAGTGCGTTGCCCGCCACGAAGACGAGAAGGATCGCCGCCAGCATGGCCGCGTGCTGGAACTGCCCGCGCACCAGCGCGGCGGCGAACTCCGTCGTGTTGCCGCTCATGAACGAGACGTAGCTTCCGATCATCATCAGGCCGATCGCATCCGTCATGCCGGCAAGCGCCGACAGGCAGACCGTCAGGAACAGGCCGGCGCCCAGCCGTCCGCGCCGCAGCCTGCGATGCCGCCGCCTATGCGGCGTCGTCACCGGCGTGCGGCCTCTTGGGGTGCGCGCGCCTCGATGGCCAGGGCGTGGACGCCGCCTGCAAGCTCGCCCGCCAGCGCCGCGTTCACCGCACGGTGCCGCTCGAGCCGGCTCATCGGCGCGAAGGCGTCGGCCACGATGCGGACACGGAAATGGGTTTCCCCCGTTCCGTCGAAGGGCGCGTGATGGCTCGTATCGTGATGATGGCCTGCATGAAGGTGGCTTTCGTTCACGACCTCGAGGCTGTCCGGCCTGAAGGCGGCGGAGAGCTTTTCTTCGATGGCGGACTGGATGCTCATGGCGTGCCCCGGATTCGCTGCGGCGTAAAGTTTCCGTTTCGCGCGGCTTTTCGCGTCTGTCAATTCTTGTTAGCGCACCTGCTGGAACCCATAATTGATCCGTGATGAAGCTCGATTCCAAATATTTCGACCGTATCCGCGTCAGGGCGGGTGCCAAGCCGGAGCCGCTGACTCCGGAATGCGCCTGGGAAGGCTGCTGCGAACCCGGCACGCACCGGGCGCCGCGCGGCCGCGACCAGGAGGGCCAGTATTATTTCTTCTGCTTCGAGCATGTCCGCCAGTACAACAAGAGCTACAATTATTTTTCCGGCCTCGCCGACAACGACATCCAGGCCTTCCTGAAGGATTCCATGACCGGGCATCGGCCCACCTGGAAGATGGGCTCCAACTCCAGCGGCGGCGCCCAGGCCCAAGGCGAGGCCGCTTCCGGCAAGCGGTGGAGCCGCCATACCCACGCCTACAACCTGTTCCGCGACGGCGAATTGCCGCGGCGCGAGGGCCCTAGGCGGCGGGCCCGGCCGCTGGAGATCAAGGCGATGGCCACGCTGGGCGTGCGGCAGGATGCCGATGGCGAAACGATCCGCCTGCGCTACAAGGCACTGGTCAAGCAGTACCATCCGGACGCCAATGGCGGGGACCGCGGCAACGAGGACAGGCTGCGCGAGGTCATCCAGGCCTACAAGTTGCTCAAGCAGGCCGGTTTCTGCTGAACCGGCTTCAAAAGGCGGCTGAAAGGTTCTACAGCTTCGGGCGCAAGAAAACGATCGATCGGCGCGTCTGGCGATGCCGATCCATGGAGGTGTGATGAGTGCAGCGGAACTGGAAGTGGCCGGGTTGCCCGACGCCATCGTCTCCGTCCGCGAAACCTTCGGTTTCGACAGCGATCTGAAAGTCCCGGCCTATTCCGTGGCCGACCCGCATGTGCCGGAGATCGACCCGGATTACCTCTTCGACAGGCAGACCACGCTGGCCATCCTGGCCGGCTTCGCGAAAAATCGTCGCGTGATGGTCTCCGGTTTCCACGGCACCGGCAAGTCCACCCATATCGAGCAGGTGGCGGCTCGGCTGAACTGGCCTTGCGTGCGCGTCAATCTCGACAGCCATGTCAGCCGCATCGACCTCGTCGGCAAGGATGCGATCACCCTGCGCGAAGGCCAGCAGGTGACCGAATTCCGCGACGGCATCCTGCCCTGGGCCTACCAGAACAATGTCGCGCTCGTCTTCGACGAGTACGACGCCGGCCGTCCGGACGTGATGTTCGTCATCCAGCGCGTGCTGGAATCGAGCGGCCGCCTGACGCTTCTGGACCAGAGCCGCGTCATCCGCCCGCATCCGGCCTTCCGTTTGTTCGCCACCGCCAACACGGTCGGCCTCGGCGATACGACGGGCCTCTATCACGGTACGCAGCAGATCAACCAGGCGCAGATGGACCGCTGGTCCATCGTCACCGTGCTGAACTACCTGCCGCACGACAACGAGGTCGGCATCGTGATGGCCAAGGCGCGCCATTTCGACAACAAGGAAGGGCGCCAGACCGTATCGCGCATGGTACGCGTGGCCGACCTGACGCGCTCGGCCTTCGTCAACGGCGACCTGTCGACCGTGATGAGCCCGCGCACCGTCATCACCTGGGCCGAGAATGCCGAGATCTTCGGCGATGTCGGCTTCGCCTTCCGGCTGACCTTCCTCAACAAATGCGACGAGCTGGAGCGGCCACTGGTCGCCGAGTTCTACCAGCGCGCCTTCGGCGAGGAACTGCCGGAATCCGCATCCAACCTCGTTCTCGACTGAGCGGCCCATGGCGCGTCCGGGCGACAATTCCAGGCCGGGCAAACTGCCCGCATTCGACCGGGAGCCGTTCCGGCGCGCGATCACGGGCTGCATGCGCGCCATCGCCGGCGAAGGAGAGCTGGACGTCACCTTCGGCAACGAGCGGCCCGGACTTTCCGGCTCCAAGGCGCGGCTGCCCGACCTGCCGAAGCGGCCCGCCGCCTCCGACATCGCGGTCACGCGCGGGCTGGCCGATGCCATGGCGCTGCGCCGCGCCCGGCACGATACGAAGGTCCATGCCAACCTGTCGCCCGAAGGGCGCAACGCCCGCGCCGTCTTCGACGCGGCCGAGCAGGCCCGGTGCGAAGCCATCGGCGCAAACGCCATGCAGGGGGTGGGCGACAACCTGACGGCCATGCTGGAGGACAAGTACCAGCGCTCCAACCTGTCCGCCGTGACCGACAAGGCGGAGGCGCCGCTGGAAGACGCCGTGGCCCTGATGATCCGCGAGCAGCTGACGGGCCGGCCGGCGCCCGACAGCGCCCGGGCCGTCGTCGACGTCTGGCGCGACTGGATCACCGAGCGGACCGGGGAACGGTTCGGCCGCCTGAACGAGCTGATCGAGGATCAGCGCGCCTTTTCGCGCGCCATGCGGGACGTTCTCGTGGCCATGGAGATGGCGGAGGAACTGGCCAACGAAGAGCCGGAGGAAAGCGGCGACGACGATGAGGCCGGCGACAACCAGGCGCGCGACTCCGAGGAATCCGGTGCCGAAAAGGAGGCCGGGCAGGACGATGCCCAGCCACAGGAAACCGATGTCGAGGGAGAGACCGACGAGGCCGCCGAGGCCGAGGCCTCCGACGCTTCCGCCGACGACCCTTCGGAGGATGACTCGGCCGATACCGAGACGCCGGGCGATACGCGCCGCCCCAACCAGCCCCTGACGCTGCAGGCGGGCGACAGCGACTACAGGATCTTCTCCACGCAGTTCGACGAAATCGTCGGCGCCGAGGAGCTGTGCGACGAAGAGGAGCTGGACCGCCTGCGTTCCTTCCTCGACAAGCAGCTCGCAGCCCTGCAGGGAGTCGTCGGGCGGCTTGCCAACAGGCTGCAACGCCGGCTGATGGCGCAGCAGAACCGATCCTGGGACTTCGATCTCGAAGAGGGCTATCTCGACACGGCGCGGCTGATCCGCCTGGTGACCGATCCCATGCAGCCGCTATCCTACAAGATGGAGCGGGATACCGAATTCCGCGATACGATCGTAACGCTGCTCATCGACAATTCCGGCTCCATGCGCGGGCGCCCCATCACCGTCGCGGCCACCTGCGCCGATATCCTGGCCCGAACGCTCGAGCGTTGCGGCGTGAAGGTGGAAGTCCTCGGGTTCACCACCCGCGCATGGAAGGGCGGCCAGTCCCAGGAGCAATGGCGCAAGGAAGGCAAGCCGCCCCGCCCCGGCCGGCTGAACGACATCCGCCACATCGTCTACAAGTCGGCCGACGCGCCGTGGCGACGCGCCAAGCGCAATCTCGGCCTGATGATGCGCGAAGGCCTGTTGAAGGAGAATATCGACGGAGAGGCGCTGATCTGGGCGCATAATCGCCTTCTGGCGCGCTCGGAGCAGCGGCGCATCCTGATGGTCATCTCCGACGGGGCGCCGGTGGACGACTCCACCTCGTCCGCAAACCCCGGCAATTACCTCGAGCGACACCTGCGGTCCGTCATCGACGAGATCGAGCAGCGCTCGCCCGTGGAGTTGCTGGCCATCGGCATCGGCCACGACGTGACACGCTATTACCGGCGGGCCGTCACCATCGTCGATGCCGAAGAGCTGGCCGGCGCCATGACGGAACAGTTGGCCGCCCTGTTCGACCTGGAAGGCGAAGGCGGAGGAAGCCGACGTCGGACGGCCGCCCGTCGTTGAAGCTCGCAAGGCGAATTTATTGCCGGCTTGTCTGTTGCTGGCTCGTGCTAGCCTTTGCCACGGCCGCGCAGGCGCAAACGCCCGTCACTCTGACCCCCATCGCCATCGAATCCTTCCAGCCCGGCAAGGCGACGACGCGCTTCGGTGCGCTTAAGTATCGCGGCGGCTTCAGCTTCCGCCCTTCCGAGCGGCGCCTGCAGGGTATTTCGGGCTGGCGGTTCACCGACGCTGCCGGCGGACGCTTCCTTGCCGTGACCGATACGGGCCTGTGGTTTTCCGGAACCATCCTTCGGGACCGGTCGGGCGCGCCCATCGGCATCGCCGACGGGCGGATCGCCCCCATCCTCGACGGCAGCGGCAGGCCGCAGCCACGCAAGGGCGATGCCGATGCCGAAGGGTTGACGATCACAGAGGGCCGGGTGCTCATATCCTTCGAGCGGGATCATCGCGTCGTCGCCTACGACGCCGCCGGCCCGTTGCGGGGCGCGGCACTGGCCGAGCTCGATTTCCATATCCCCCGGCGCGAGCTTCGTCGCAACCAGGGGCTGGAGGCCATCGCCACGGCGCCGGACGGCCGAACCATCGTCGTCAGCGAGCAATCCATCGATGCACGCGGCAATCTCTACGCCGCGGTGCTCGGCCCCGCCGGCGGTGTCTTCACGGTCGCAAGAAACCCGCCATGGCATGTCACCGATGCGGCTTTCCTGCCAGGGGGCGATCTCGTGCTGCTGGAACGCCGCTATGAAGGCTTCGGACGCATCGGCATGCGGCTCCGCTGGATCGATGGCGGCTCCATCGCCCCCGGCGCCCTGGTGGACGGCGACATCCTGATGGAGGCCGACGGCAGCTTCGAAATCGACAACATGGAAGCCCTGGACATCTTCCGCGACCCGCAGGGCGATATCGTCTTCGCCATCGCGTCCGACGACAACGGCTCGTTCTTCCAGCGAAATCTCTACCTTGAGTTTCGCCTTCTCGGCGACGGTCAGATGCGCGCGCCCGGGGCTTCCCGGTAGGGCAGAACCATGTTGATCACCACCCGGTAGGGCACCAGGCCGAACACCGCCACCGCCAGCTTGACCGCGAAATCCCCCAATGCCCAGGACATCCATCGCGGCGCCTCGGTGCCGTTGAATATCCCCAAAAGCGGCGCTCCTTCCAGCGCAAAGGCGTCGTTCGGGCCGAGGGCCACGAAGACCGGCGCGAAGGCGATGGAAAAGAAAAGCAGCGTATCGATGATGGTGCCGGCGATGCCGGAGGCCATGGGCGCCTTCCACCAGCTCTTGCGGCGCAGGCGATTGAACACGAGGATATCCACCAGCTGCGCCGCCAGGAAGGCAAGGCCGCTGGCAAGCGCGATCCGCACCAGGCGTCCCGCTTCCAGCCCGAAGGGGACAAGCCCAAGTTGGAACAGCAGCGGCGGCAGCACGATCGACGCGGCGATGGCCGTCGCGAACCCGCCATAGACGACCCGGCGCGCCATCATCGGCCCGTAGAGACGATTGTTGATGTCGGTGACGATGAAGGCGAAGGGGTAGACGAAGGCACCCCAGGTCAGGATGTCGCCCAGCGACAACGCTCCGACCGTGCCCTGCACCGGGAACTGGACCGCGATGTTGGAGGCCAGGACGATCAGCGTCATGGCCAGTACGGGAAGGACGTAATGACGGGGCAGCGACATGCGCGTGTTCCATTTTTTTAGGCTGGGGTATGGCACCAGCGTTTCAGGGAATATCCGCACGCGAAAAGGCCCCGCCGCCGGCGAGGCCCATTGGTTCAGAACGTCGGCAGGCCCGACGTGAGGCCGATTCAGGCGGTGGCTTGCGCCGACGCGACCTTCTTGGCGACCTGACGCTTCAGCAGCCGGGCGCGCTGCGACAGATCGTCCTCGGAAGCCTTGAGCAGGAAGGCATCGAGGCCGCCGCGATGCTCGACCGAACGCAGCGCGTTGGCGCTGATGCGGAGGCGGTAACGCTGGCCGAGCGAGTCGGAAATCAGCGTGACGCTGCACAGGTTCGGCAGGAAGCGGCGACGCGTCTTGTTGTTCGCGTGGCTGACATTGTTGCCGGACTGGACGGCCTTGCCAGTCAGTTCGCAAGCGCGCGACATAGGATCACCTTTCAAAAGTCCAAGAGCCCCGGCCGGTCGCGCCACCGCGACAGGCGCGGCGCGATCATCAGCCGTTGGGCATGATCGGGATTGGCGGTTCCTATAGTCGGCTTGGCGGGCAAGGTCAAGAACCGGAGGACGATAGCGCCCACGGCGCAAAATCCGCCTCTCCGCCAAGATTGATCCCGTATGCGCGAGCGGTCTGGTATACAGGCTCTCGTACCGCACTCCGTCCAGGTCTTCCGTTCCGATGCCGTTCAAGCGAATCGCCGCCACACTTCTTCTCTGCCTCCTTGCGCTGGCGGGCGGGCCGGCCCGCGCCGAGACGCTGCAGACACGCTACAGCATTTCGATTCTCGGCGTCACGGTCGGCCGGGCCGACTTCACGACCGAATTCGCCGGCAGCCGCTATTCGGTTTCCGGCAATCTCAGATCCGCCGGCCTCGGCGCCCTCGTCTCCAGCACGCAGGGAACCAGCTCGTCCGATGGACAGGTGCGCGCCGACAGGGTGCAGTCCAACCGCTACGCGCTGAACTACACCAGCGACGGCAAGAGCTGGTCGAGCACGGTGCGGATGCGCGGCGGCCGCGTCGTCGGTACCGAGGTATCGCCGCCGCAGCGCAAGACGCATCCGTCCGACTACGTCCCCGTGACGCCCGGCCAGCTCGCCAACGTCGTGGACCCGCTCGCCAGCATGATGATCAAGGCGCGGGCCGACCGCGTCTGCAACCGGACCTTGCCCATCTTCGACGGCTGGTCGCGTCTCGACCTGAAGCTGTCGCCCGGCGGCACCGCCGAATTCGAGGCCGACGGTTTTTCCGGCAAGGCCATGGTATGCAACGCGCGCATCGAGCCCGTCGGCGGATTTCGCCGCAGCTCGTCCGGCCTGCAGTACCTAATGGGCCAGACGATCAGAATCTGGTTCGCGCCCATCGGCGACAGCGGCATCCACGCGCCGGTCTATGTTCGCATCCCCACCAAGATCGGTCCCCTGACGCTGAACGCGTCCACCTTCGCCCGGTCCTGACGCGGAAGGGCGTCAGAACGCATCCTTGCGGCTGCGCAGCGCCGCGAAGACGCTTTCAGGCGGCTGGCCCGAAAGGCCGAGCTCGTCGGCAAGGGCCGCATCGTCGGCGCGCAGGAACGGATTGGTCTTCTTCTCGCGTCCGAGCGGCACGGGCAAGGTGGGCTCTCCGGCGACCCGAAGATGCTCGACCTGCGTTGCGCGCTCGTGCAGCAGAAGGTTCTGCGGATCGACCGACAGGGCAAAGCGCGCGTTGGCGCCCGTATATTCGTGGCCGCAATACAGCATCGTTTCGTCCGGCAAGGCGCGTAGCCGCTTGAGCGACTCCCACAGCATTGGGGCCGTACCCTCCAGCAGCCGGCCACAGCCGAGGGAAAATAACGCGTCTCCGGCGAAGACGGCCGATATTCCGGGCATATGGTAGGAGACGCTCCCCAGCGTATGTCCCGGCGTGTCCAGCACCTCCACAGCGATTGCCCCGATGGCGAAAGTCTCGCCGCCCTCGACCTGCCGGTCGATGCCCGGAATGCGTTCGGCCTCTGCCGCCGGGCCGACGATGGTCGCGCCGAAGCGCGCCTTCAGCGCATCGTTGGCGGCGACATGATCGCCGTGATGGTGCGTCGTCAGGATGTGCGTCAGCGTCCAGCCTTCTTCATCCAGCACCTTCAGGATCGGCGCCTCCTCCGGAGCATCGATGGAAATGGTGGCCCCGCTGTCGGCATCATGCAGCAGCACGCCGAAATTATCGGTGCGGCAGATGAACTGCCTGATTTCAACCGTGCCCATAAAGATTTCCTTCTTGCATGTCGTCCCTGCCAAGCTGAGATAGAATGGAACGACGCCTTGCAAGAGGCGAACGTCCTTTCGGAGGGATGCGCCATCAGCATCACGCAGCAGATGAACGCCGATATCGTGGACCTGCGCGATTTCTATGCCAGCCGGCTGGGCCAGGCGACGGCCCGGGCGATCGGCATGGCAATGGCTCCGCTATGGCAGTCCATTTCGCAGGAGCGCCTGCTCGGCCTCGGCTATACCCTGCCCTATCTCGACCGGCTCTCGGCCGACGCCGACCGCACGCTTGCCTTCATGCCGGCCGCACAGGGCGCCATACGCTGGCCGGCGGCCGGCTCGTCCACCAGCGCCATGGTGGACGAATCCTGCCTGCCGCTGGGCGACGCCTCGGTGGACCGCGTCCTGATGGTGCATGCCCTGGAATTTGCCGAGAACCCGTCGCAACTGCTGTGCGAGGTATGGCGCACCCTGGCGCCCGGCGGGCGGCTGGTGATCGTCATCCCCAATCGCGCCGGGGTCTGGGCCCGTTTCGACCGTACGCCCTTCGGCTCGGGACGCCCCTGGTCGCGGGGGCAGGCACAGCGCCTGCTGCACGGCGCCATGTTCTCGCCCTCCGGCGTCAACCAGGCGCTCTTCTTCCCGCCCTTTCGCCGCGCCGGCTTCGTCAACCTCGCCAATCCGCTCGAGCGGGCCGGCCGCAGGGCATGGCCGCTGTTTGCCGGCGTCTTCATCATCGAGGCGACGAAGCTCGTCTATCGCGGCATCCCCGTAACCCGCAACGAGCGGGCGCGGCTGCGCCTCGTCAAGCCCGTACTGGTGCCCCAGGGCGCCTCGGCACGCCAGGACGGCGCACCGAAAAGCGCGGGCGCCCTGCCCCGCGCATCTTAAACTCGAGCCTGCCGCTCCCCACATTGCGGCTCCCGACGCTGCAACTGGACTTGGGGGACAAGACGATGCAACAGCGCAAACTGGGACCGGACCTTGCCGTTTCGGCCATGGGCCTCGGATGCATGGGCATGTCGGAGTTCTACGGAACGTCCGACGATGCGCAGTCCGTCTCGACCATCCATCGCGCACTCGACCTCGGCGTCACCTTTCTCGACACGGCCGACATGTACGGCGTAGGCCGCAACGAGGAGCTGGTCGGCCGAGCGCTCCGCGGCCGGCGGCACGAGGTGGTGCTGGCGACGAAGTTCGGCAATGTGCGCGGCCCGGCCGGCGAGCGGCTCGGCATCGACGGCCAGCCCGACTATGTCATGGCCGCCTGCGACGCAAGCCTGAAGCGGCTGGGCGTCGAGGTGATCGACCTTTATTACCAGCACCGCGTGGACCCGACCGTTCCCATAGAGGAAACGGTGGGCGCTATGGGCCGGCTGGTGGAGCAAGGCAAGGTCCGCTACCTCGGCCTGTCCGAAGCCGCGCCGCAGACCATCCGCCGCGCCCACGCCGAGCACCCGATCGCCGCCCTGCAGACCGAATACTCCCTCTGGAGCCGCGAGCCGGAACAGGAGATCCTGCCGCTGCTGCGCGAGCTCGGCATCGGTTTCGTGCCCTACTCGCCGCTCGGACGCGGTTTTCTGACAGGCCGTTTCCGCAGCGCGGCCGACCTGCCCGAGGACGACTACCGGCGCAACGCGCCGCGCTTCTCGCCCGAGAATTTCGACCGCAATCTCAAGCTGGTGGATGCGGTGGAGGGCATCGCGCGCCGCAAGGGGGTCAAGGCCTCGCAGATCGCACTGGCATGGGTCATGGCGCAGGGCGAGGACGTCGTGCCGATACCCGGCACGCGCCGCATCCCCTATCTGGAAGAGAATGTCGATGCGGCATCCATCGTGCTCACGCGCGAGGAGATGGAGGAGATCGACGACATCTTCCCCGCCGACGCCGCTTCCGGAGCGCGCTATGCCGACGCCGGCATGAAGACGGTCAACCTCTGAAGGCGGAAGACCCTGCGGCCTACTTGCCCCGGCGCTTCAGCAGGAACACCGCCTGCTGGCCGAACAGGTTCCAGAAGGCCCATGGCAGGCGCATGCCCATGCGCTGCCCGGTGGAGTCGAGGGCTATGGCCGACTCCACCTCCGCATCCACCTCGCGCGTCAGATCGACGAAGTCGCGGATGGTGCAGAAATGAATGTTCGGGGTGTCGTACCAGCTATAGGCGAGGTTGCGCGTCACCGGCATGCGCCCCTTGGTCAACAGCGACATGCGCACCGACCAATGGCCGAAATTGGGAAAGGACACGATGGCGCGCCGACCGACCCTGAGAAGTTCGGTCAGCACCGCCTTCGGGTTCTGCGTCGCCTGGATCGTCTGCGACAGGATCACGTAGTCGAAGGCATCGTCCGGATAGTGGACGAGGTCGCGGTCGGCGTCACCCTGGATGACCGAAAGCCCCCGCGCCACCGCCTCGTTGACGCCCTGCTGGCTGATCTCCATGCCGCGCGCGTCCACGCCGCGCTGGCGCTCCAGCAACGCCAGCAGGCTGCCGTCGCCGCAGCCGACATCCAGCACGCGGCCGCCGCGCTGCACGAGGTCCGCGATCAGCGCGAGGTCGACGCGGACATTGGCGTCGGCCGCAACGATCTGGCTCGTCGCCTGGGGTGCTTCCGGCCCGCTCATGACTTTTCCCCGCGCAGGCCCCTGGCCCGCGCGGCGGACGACAGGAACCCGTCGACCGCGGCGTAGAACACGGGCTCGTCCAGAAGGAAGGCGTCGTGGCCCTTGTCCGTCTCCACCTCGACGAAGGAGACCGAGGCGGCGGCGGCGTTCAGGGCGTGCACGACGGCCCGGCTTTCCTCGGTCGGGAAGAGCCAGTCGGACGAGAAGGAAACGAGGCAGAAGCGGGTGCGCGTACGGGCGAAGGCATCGGCCAGCCGGCCGCCATAATCTGCTGCGATGTCGAAATAATCCATGGCGCGGGTCAGGTAGAGATAGGCATTGGCATCGAACCGGTCGACGAAGCTGGTGCCCTGATGGCGCAGATAGCTTTCGATCTGGAAGTCCGCCTCGAAGCCGAAGCCGAGCGACTCCCTGTCCTGCAGGTTGCGACCGAACTTGCGCTGCAGCGCCGCTTCGGAAAGGTAGGTCACATGCGCAGCCATGCGCGCCACGGCCAGCCCCTTGTGCGGCCGTACGCCCCCCTCGATATAGCGCCCGCTTTGCCAGTCCGGATCGGCCATCACGGCCTGCCGCCCGACCTCGTGGAAGGCGATGTTCTGCGAAGAATGGCGTGCGCCCGTGGCGATGGGCAGCGCACAGAAGACCCGCTCCGGGTAGGCCACCGTCCATTGCAGGCATTGCATGCCGCCCATGGAGCCGCCGATGACGGCGAAAAGCTGGTCGATGCCCAGCCGGTCGATCAGCATCGCCTGGGCGCGCACCATGTCGGCGATGGTCAGCACGGGCAGGTCGAGCGCATAGGGCAGGCCCGTGGCCGGGTCGATGCTGGCAGGCCCGGTGGAGCCCATGCAGGAGCCGATGACGTTGGAACAGACGACGAAGTAGCGGTCCGTGTCGATGGGCTTGCCGGGCCCGATCAGCGAAGACCACCATCCCGGCTTTCCGGTCACCGGGTTGCGGCTCGCGGCGTACTGGTCGCCCGTCAGCGCGTGGCAGACATAGATGGCGTTCGACTTGTCGGCGTTGAGCTGCCCCCACGTCTCGTAGGCGACGTCGAAGGGCGACAGCACCTGCCCGGCATCGAGCGCCAGCGGCTGGTCGGCCCCGAAATGCGCGATCTTGCTGGAGGGCTGGCGCGCTTCCCGCAGGCTGAGGCCGGCCACCTCTGTCGTGGAGGGAGCGTTCATTGCATGTCGTACCCGACTGATTCAGGCCTCTCTGCTACCGACATGGCCCCGATAGATCAACGCTTCTTTGCAACCGCTGCGGCAGCTGTGTAGGACTTTCGCGACACCAAAGGCGACTGGCGGGGGTACGGCAGACATGACGAACGGGCAGGCCGGCGACGCGACGAGGCTTTCGGAACTGAGGGCCAAGATCGACGCCATAGACGAATCGATCCACCATCTCCTGATGCAGCGGGCAACCGTGATCGACGAGCTGATCGCCGCCAAGGGCACGCAGCGAAACGGCGCGGCCTTCCGCCCCGGCCGCGAGGCGGACATGATGCGCCGCCTGGTGGCCCGGCATCGCGGCCATTTGCCGATCACCGCAGTCGAGCATCTCTGGCGCGAGATCATCTCCACCTTCACGGCGCTGCAGGCGCCCTTCGAGGTTGCCGTATCGACGGCCGGCGACGTCGCCGCCGCCGTCGATACGGCACGCTTCACCTGCGGGTTCTCGGTGCCCATGCATCTCGTGGACGATGCGGACGCCGTCATAGACCGCGTCGAGAAGGGCGACGACTGGCTCGGCATCGTCATGCTCAAGGAGGCTTCCGGCCCTTGGTGGCGCCGGCTCGGCCGCGCATCCATCGTCGCGCGCCTTCCCTTCATCGGGCAGGACGGCCGGCCCGCCGGCGAACCCGCCCTCGTGCTGGCGCCGCCGCTGGCCGACCCGGTCCCCTTCGAGGTCGAGTGTCATGTGATCGACGGCGAGGACATCGAACTGGCGGAGGGTTTCACCGTTCTGGCCCGTGCCGAAGGCAGTCGCCTTGTGGCCGGTCCGCGCGGAGTGCCGCCGGTTTCCGGCGAGCGCCCGGAAACGCTCGACATTCGGCCGGTCGGGGGCTATGCCGCTCCCTTGCGGGCGTAGCGTACGCGGCGATGTGAGGATAAGACGATGCAGGGCCTGACGAAGGCGCCGGCGCCACGGCCGGGAGTGTTGGACATCGAAGCCTATGTGCCCGGCAAGAGCCACGCGCCGGCCGGTGTCCGCCTGCACAAGCTGTCGTCCAACGAAACGCCGCTCGGCCCCTCCCCCGACGTCGCCGCCGCGATCGCCGAGGCAAGCCGCCACCTGGAATTGTACCCGGATCCGCAGGCCGGCGCATTGAAGGCGGCGCTCGCCGAGCGCTATGGCCTGAACCCGCAGCGCATCGTCTGCGGCAACGGCTCGGACGAGGTGCTGAGCCTTCTCGCGCAGACCTATCTGCACGATGGGGACGAAGGCATATACACCGAGCATGGCTTCCTTCTGCACCGGACGGCCATCATGGCCACCGGGGCAACGGCCGTCATGGCCCCCGAGCGCGATGCCCATGTCGACGTGGATGCGATCCTCGAACGCGTCACGTCCAGGACGCGCATGGTCTACATCGCCAATCCCGGCAACCCGACGGGCACCTATGTGCCCTTCGACGAGATTCGCCGCCTGCATGCCGGCCTGCCGGCCGACTGCGTGCTGGTGCTGGACGCGGCCTATGCCGAGTATGTCCGCCGCAACGACTACGAGGCCGGGATCGAGCTGGTGTCGAGCGCCGACAATGTGGTGATGACGCGCACCTTCTCGAAGATCCATGGCCTCGCCTCGCTGCGCGTCGGCTGGATGTACGTGCCCGAGGGCATTGCCGATGCCGTCGAGCGCATTCGCGGCCCCTTCAACCTCAACGCGCTCGGCATCGCCGCCGCCGCCGCGGCCATCCGCGACCGCGCCCATGTCGAGCGTACGGTTGCGCACAATAACGGCTGGATCGTGCGGCTGACGGAAGCCTTGGAAGCGCTCGGCCTTCGCGTCAGCCCCAGCGTGACCAACTTCGTGCTGATCCACTTTCCGCAAGCGCCGGGAAAGGGCGCGGCGGAGGCGGACGCCTTCCTGACCCAGCGCGGCTATATCCTGCGCCGTGTCGGGGGATACGGGTTTCCCAATGCGCTTCGCATGACGATCGGCAGTGATGAGGCCAATGATGGCGTCGTGGCGGCGTTGAGCGAGTTTCTGGGACGATGAGCGAACCTCTGTTCGAGCGCGTCGCGCTGATCGGCATCGGGCTGATCGGCTCTTCCATCGCCATCAACGCCCGGAAGCGCGGGCTGGCGCGGCATGTGGCCATCGCCACGCGCCGTCCGGAAACGCTGGCGCGCGCCGAGCAGCTCGCCCTCGGCGACAGCTACCATGCCGACTTCGCCGAAGCGGTGTCGGGTGCGGACCTGGTCATTCTCTGCGTACCGGTCGGCGCTTGCGGAGCGGTGTCCGCGCTCATCGCGCCGAGCCTTGCCAAGGGCGCCATCGTCAGCGATGTCGGCTCCGTGAAGGGCTCGGTCGTGGAAGCGATGCGCCCCAACCTGCCGTCGCATGTGCATTTCGTACCGGGGCATCCGATCGCGGGGACGGAGCAGTCCGGCCCGGATGCCGGCTTCCTCGAACTGTTCGAGAATCGCTGGACGATCCTGACCCCGGTCGATGGCGCGGACGATGCGGCGGTGCAGCGGCTGCGCGCCTTCTGGGAAGGCATGGGCTCCATGGTGGAGACCATGACGCCCGAGCATCACGACCTGGTGCTCGCCATCGTCAGTCACGTACCCCACCTGATCGCGTTCAACATCGTCGGCACGGCGGCGGACCTGGAAACGGTGACGCAATCCGAAGTCATCAAGTTCTCGGCCTCCGGCTTCCGCGATTTCACCCGCATCGCGGCTTCGGACCCGACGATGTGGCGCGACGTCTTCCTGACCAACCGCGACGCGGTGCTGGAGATGCTGGCGCGGTTTTCAGAAGATCTCGCAACCCTGCAGCGCGCCATCCGCTGGGGAGACGGCGACGCCCTCTTCGATCTCTTCACCCGCACGCGCGCCATCCGGCGATCGATCATCGCGGCCGGACAGGATACGGCCGACGCCGATTTCGGCCGCCAGCCGCACCGGCGCGACAGCTGGAACGAGGCTGCGGAGGCGGATAAGAAGATTCGCTGACCGGCGTGCGGTCGGCGGGGAGGAAGCAATGACGACGACAGCCGGAATCAAGGGCACTACGCAGACATTACCCATCATCGTGGCGGTCAGCCTCTGCCACATGCTCAACGACATCATGCAATCGCTGCTCCCGGCGATCTATCCGCTGCTGAAGGTCGAGTTCGACCTGACCTTCGCGCAGATCGGCTTTTTGACGCTCGCCTTCCAGATCACCGCCTCGCTGCTGCAGCCGGCCGTCGGCATCATCACCGACAAGCGCCCGATGCCATACTCCCTGCCCTTCGGCATGGCATCGACGCTGATCGGCCTGATCCTGCTGTCGCAGGCGCACAGCTATCCGATGCTGGTGTTCGGCGCCTGCCTGATCGGCTTCGGCTCGGCCATCTTCCATCCCGAGGCTTCGCGCGTCGCGCGCCTGGCCTCGGGCGGGCGGTTCGGCTTTGCGCAGTCCTTCTTCCAGGTCGGCGGCAATGCCGGCTCTGCGGCCGGCCCGCTGCTTGCCGCCTTCATCGTGGTGCCGAACGGCCAGAAGAGCGTCGCGCTGTTCGCCATCGTGGCGCTGCTGGGCATGCTGATCCTGTCATGGACGGCGCGCTGGTACGCCGCGCAGCAAAGGGCCATGCGCGGCCGCCCTGCCGTATCCCAGGCGCTGCCGCTGCCGCGCGGCACGGTGGTGATGGCCATCGTCATCCTGGTCGCGCTGACGCTGGTCAAGAATGTCTACATGGCAAGCTTCTCCAGCTATTTCACCTTCTACGTCATCGACCGCTTCGGCCTCGGTATCCAGAGCGCGCAGTTGATGCTGTTCCTGTTCCTGGCTTCGGCGGCGGTGGGCACGCTGGTCGGCGGTCCCTTCGGCGACCGGTTCGGCGCGCGCTTCGTGATCTGGTTCTCGATCCTCGGCGTCATCCCCTTCGCGCTGCTGCTGCCCTATGCCAACCTGTTCTTCACGGGGGTCCTGGCCGCCATCATCGGCCTCGTGCTGGCCTCGGCGTTCCCGGCCATCGTGGTCTTTGCGCAGGAGTTGTTGCCCGGCCGCATCGGCTTCGTGGCCGGGCTGTTCTTCGGCTTCGCCTTCGGCGCAGGCGGGCTGGGTGCGGCCCTGCTCGGCGGGCTGGCGGACAGCCGGGGCATCGACACGGTCTATGCCCTGACGTCCTACCTGCCGCTGCTGGGCCTCATCACCATCCTGCTGCCGAATGTGGATCGGCCGGCGGACTGACCGTCAATAGCCGGTTCGCGCCAGGGCCTCCAGCCGGTCGCGATCCAGCGCCGCGAAGTCCAGCGCCGGCAGCAGGTCGTTGTCGGCGGTCAGGTCGCGCCCGGCCGCTGCCGAAAAGATGGCGATCCCGGCTTCATGCAGCGTCGCCGGCCGTCCGACCACGCGGCCGAGGAGTGCGGTCGGATACAGGCCGAAAGGCACATCTTCATAGATGTAGCGGCTATCCATAGTGGAGGGGCCGGGCGTCACATGGCCGTTGCGGAACATCTCCTGATTCATGGTCGAAACGTCGTTTTCCGGCACATGGAACGACAGGGAGAAATGCTGCCGCACGGTGCGCACCGACAGGCCGAAGCTTTCGGCGATGGCCAGCCGCTCCGCATCGAGCGCCTCGATGAAGCGGCCGACCGCCGGCGTGACATGCTCTGCCTGCCCCCAGGTTTCGCCCTTTTCCATGCGCGTCAGGTTGAGCAGCGCGATGCCCAGGTGATTCTGCGGGTTCAGGTTGGACAGTGCGATGGCCATCAACCCGTCACGCGGCACGAAGCGGTCGCCGAACAACGCCGTCAGGAACCGGATCGCCGAATCACCATTCCAGGCGCCGAGCGTCGCGTAGTCGATCTTCTTGCGCAGCGTCGAGACATTCACCGCCTCGTCGCCTGCCATCCGGCCGGTCGTCAATGTCGTGCCCCAGACGATCATCGGCGCCGATGCGCCACGCGCGGCAAGGAGCCGCGACAGATACAGCGCGCCGAACGAGGCATGCGAACTGAAGATGATGGGTTGGCCGTGGTCGAGATGGGGCGCCACGGCATCCAGAACCATGCGATGGCCATTGGCCGGCAACGCAACCAGTACAGCGTCCTTTCCGGATACGGCCTCTGCGACATCCGACGCCACGGATACCGAAAATGTGCCCTCCACGCCGCCCTTCGCGGTCAACGGGGCGCCTTCGCCCAATCGGCCCAGGCGCCGGCCCGAGGGCGACCAGATGGTGGGCTCGTGGCCGTTCTGCGCAAGATAGGCCGCCGTCCCGCTGGCGATCGCGCCCGCACCCAGAATTCCGATCTTCATGATTAACCCTTAATGGCGTTTTTGACATGGCTGCCCATTGCTGGGTGCACATTGTGCAACTAAAGGTTTGTGCATAATCTGAGCAACAGGATTTCGATCAGGAGAGATATTGAGATGATTTTCGAGCGGCCGAGCAGGCGCACCACGCTGAAGCTTCTGGGCGGCGCCGCAGGCGTGCTGGCCGCCCCCTACGTGATCCGCCCCCGTCCGTCCTGGGCCCAGTCGAACACGCTGAACATCACCACCTACGACAAGTTCATCCCGCAGGATTTCCTGGACCGGTTCCAGAGCGAAACCGGAATCAACGTGCAGATCCGCCTGACCGACGACCAAGGCAAGCAGTACAATCTGCTGGCGGCAGAGGGCGCCAACCCGACGACCGACATCGTCACCGTTGTCGGCCATCGCTATTCGCAATTCCTGAACAGCAACCTCCTGGCGCCCATCGACACGGGCCGCATCGCGAGCTGGCAGAACCTGATCCCGTCCTATCAGGACGCACCGTGGCTGCGCATCGACGGCTCGATCTGGGGCCTGCCGATCCTCGCCGGCTTCGAGTGCCTTGCGCGCAATACCGACTATGTCGAGGACGTCGACAGCTGGAGCGTGATGTTCGACGAGGAGAACAAGCAGGCGACCTCCTACATCGTCAGCGACTTCCTCTCCATCACCATGAAATATCTGGGCGACGACGGCGATTACGTCACCTATGTCGACAAGCCCGAAGAGGCCCTGGCGGCCACGAACAAGGCGCGCGACTTCCTGATCCAGAACAAGGACAAGGTGCGCCGCTACTACGACGCCGGCTCCGAAGTGCAGCAGATGTTCATCAACGAGGACATCTATGTCGCGCAGGCGTGGTCCGGCCCGATCTCCAAGCTGATCATGGACGGCCATCCGATCGCCCAGTCCGTGCCCAAGGAAGGCACCTACGGCTTCGTCTACACCTTCAACGTGGTGAACAACGCCGCCAATGCCGACAACGCCTACAAATTCCTGGAGGCGATCGCCGCCTCGCCGGAGGTGGGCGCCGCGATGACCCGCCAGTCGGGCTTCACGTCCACTTTCGCCGGCGTCGACACGATCCTCGACGAAAGGGAGCGGGCCGCTTCCGTGCTGCCGCCCGAGCAGGTCGAGCGGATCACCTTCTTCTCGACCGTCAATCGCGACATGAAGAACCAGATGCTCGACCGCGCCGTGGCCGAGATCAAGGCGGCCTGACATCGTGAGCTTGCAGGACAAAGCGCAGGCGGCCCCGCCTTCCGGGGTCGCGGCACCGGCTAAGCCGCGCTATGCAACGGGCTGGGGCCGGCTGATCGCCTCTCCCCTCTATCGCGCCACCCTCGGCGGCTTGAGCGACAGCCGCGCGGGGCGGTTGCTGCTTCTCTGTGCCGTGCCGCTGGTGTGGCTGGTCGTCTTCGACCTAGGACCCGTGTTCCAGCTCGTGCGCATCAGCCTCATGAGCCAGTACCCGATCGTGCACGACGGCGGCTCGGCCTTTACGCTGGACAATTTCCGCGTCTTCTTCGCGGAGCCGCTCTATTTCACGCCGCTGATCCGGTCCGTGATCTTCGCATTCGCGGTGACCGCCGTGACGTTGGTGGTGGTCTATCCGGTCGCCTACTATATCGCCAAGATCGTGAAGCCGGAGAACAGGACGCGCGCCCTGCTCCTGCTGCTGATCCCCTTCTGGGCGGGCGAGATCATCCGCACCTACGCGGTGATCATGCTGCTCGCCAATCGCGGCGCGATCAACTTCGCGCTGCGCGAGATGGACCTGATCACGCGTCCCATCCCGATGCTCTACAACTACTATTCGCTGTCCTTCGGCGTGATCTACCTGGTCTGCCTCTACATGCTGCTGCCGCTCTACTCGGCGCTCGAGAAGATCCCGACGCCGCTGCTGCACGCCGCGGCGGATCTCGGGGCCGGGCCCTTCACGCGGTTTCGGCGCATCATCCTGCCGCTGTCGAAGGACGGTATCGTCTCCGGGTGCTCTCTGGTCTTCCTGACGACGATCGGCGTCTTCGCGACGCCCATCCTGCTGGGCGGCCCTTCCACCGGCCTGTTCCCCGAAACGATCGCCGCCTTCTTCCACGGCGCCAGCGACCGCTGGCCGGTGGGCGCGGCGATGTCGGTGGTGATGCTGGTCCTGTCTCTCGGCATCGCGGGCCTGTTCATGCGCATCGTCGGGCGCCGCACGGTGAGGTTCAGCTGATGGGACGCCTTGCAGACGGGCCCCGCCTGGCCCTTTCCGCCGCCTACTGGCTGTTCGTGCTCTATCTTCTCGGCCCGCTGCTGATCATGACGGCGCTGAGCTTCAAGGATGCGAACTTCATCGCCTTTCCCATCGGCGACATGACGCTGGGCTGGTATATGCAGGTGGTGCAGGACCAGCAATTCCTGTCGGCGCTCTGGTACTCCATCCTCATCGCGGTCGCGGTGACGCTGTTGTCCACGGTCGTCGGCGTCTGGATCGCCATGCTGATAACCGCCGAAGGCATCTGGTTCCGCACGCTCATCTTCGCGCTGGCCTGCCTGCCCGCCGTGGTGCCCGGGATGATCTCGGCCATCTCGATCCGCATCTTCGTCGCGACCCTGGACATTCCCACCGGCACGGGCGCCATCATCCTCGGCCACAGCATCCACGCCGTGCCCTTCGTGATGATCATGGCGCTGACCCGTCTGCGCACCATGCCGCCCAACCTGGTGGACGCGGCGCGCGACCTGGGGGCCGACAGTTTCGTCGCCTTCTGGCGCATCACGCTGCCCTACCTCAAACCCGCGATCTACGGCGGCATGATCTTCGCCGCGCTGCTGTCGATCGACGATTTCGTGCGCACCTTCTTCCTGGGAGGGTATCGCACCACCATCCCGATGCTCATGTTCGCCAAGCTCCAGAGCGGCCTGAGCCCGGATATCAACGCCATGGCGACGCTTATCCTGATCGCGACCGCGGTCGTCGGCCTCTATGCCGAATATGCGACACGCCGGGCAAGGAGCCGCTGAATGAGCAAGGTCGCCGAATTCGTCGACGTCACCAAACTGTATGGCGGCGTCAAGGCCGTCGACGGGTTGAACCTGTCGATCGGGGAAGCCCAGTTCGTCACGCTGCTCGGCCCGTCCGGCTGCGGCAAATCCACCACGCTGCGCATGCTGGGCGGTTTCGAGACGCCGGAGCAGGGACGCATCCTCCTTTCGGGCAAGGACGTGACCCGCGTGCCGCCCAATCGGCGCAACGTCAACATCGTCTTCCAGGACTACGCGCTGTTCCCGCACATGAACGTGCGGCAGAACATCGCC
Organism: Aureimonas altamirensis; assembly: GCF_023702225.1. Lineage (GTDB taxonomy): Bacteria > Pseudomonadota > Alphaproteobacteria > Rhizobiales > Rhizobiaceae > Aureimonas > Aureimonas altamirensis_B. Next base: position 534,332 of record NZ_JAMQCO010000001.1, read on the forward strand.
TTCGGGCTGGAGCTGAAGGGCGTCGAGTCGGCCGCCATAGACCGCCGCGTGCGCGAATTGCTCGACATGGTGGAACTCGGCCCCTTCGCCGAGCGCATGCCGACGGAATTGTCCGGCGGCCAGCGCCAGCGCGTGGCGCTGATCCGCGCCCTTGCCCCGGATCCCGACGTGCTGCTGCTGGACGAGCCCCTGTCGGCCCTGGACGCGAAGCTGCGCCACCAGATGCAGGTGGAGTTGAAGAGCATCCAGAAGCGGACCGGAAAGTCCTTCCTGTTCGTCACCCACGACCAGGAAGAGGCGCTGACCATGTCGGACCTCGTCGTGGTGATGAACAAGGGCCGTATCGAGCAGATGGGCGGTCCGGAAGACCTGTATCGCAACCCGCAATCGCGCTTCGTGGCCAATTTCATCGGCGACACCAACCTGATCTCCGGCCGGGTCGGCAGCCGGGCCGATGGCAGGATATCGCTGGATTGGGGCCCCCGCCGCCTTCTGGCGCGGGCCGGCGCCAGGCCGCCGGCCGAGGGCGCCGAGGCCGAGGTGGCGGTGCGGCCGGAAGCGATCAGCCTGTCGACGACCGCGCCGGCCCTCGACAACTCGTTCCGTGCCAGCGTTCGCGAGCGCATCTTCAAGGGCAGTCATCTTTTGGTGTCCGTGGCGCTGGATGACGGCGCCACGCTGGAGGTGATGGCAGACCCGGCCAGCGCCGGAAGGCTGGACGACGGCCCCATATGGGTCGGCTGGGCCGCAGAGGATGCCGTCGTGTTGCCCGGGGCAGCGGAGGCATGATGCCGGCGCCGGACGAAGAAGACCTCCTCCCCGATGCGGCGGCCCGGCTGCAGCGGTTGCAGGAGCGCATCGCGGAAGACCTGTCGCTGCTGAACTATCCGATCGCCAATTGGGTGCCGCCACGACCATCCCCCGATGGCCGCCCGGTTTGCGACGTGGTGGTGATCGGCGCGGGCATGTGCGGCCTCGTGGCCGGCTTCGGCCTCCTGCGCGCGGGCATCACCAACATCCGGATCGTCGATCGCGCGCCCGCCGGGCGCGAAGGCCCATGGGTCACCTATGCGCGGATGGAGACGCTGCGCTCTCCCAAGCAGCTTCTGGGGCCGGCCTACGGCATGGCGTCGCTGACCTTCCAGGCCTGGTACAGGGCAACCCGAGGCGATGCCGCGTGGGACGCCCTCTTCCGCATCCCCCGCCCGATGTGGATGGACTACCTGGCATGGTATCGCAAGGTCCTGGCCCTGCCGGTGGAAAGCGGCATCGACGTGACGCGCATCGCACCGCGTGCGGACGGGCTGTTCGAGCTGGAGGTCGCCGGGGGCGCGGGCGAGCCCATCCTGACTCGCCGCGTGGTCATGGCCGGCGGCCGCGAGGGCCTCGGCCGGCCAACCGTTCCGGGATTCGTCGACGGCCTGCCGCGCGACCGTTGGGCCCATTCGTCCGAGACGATCGATTTCGCCGCCCTTGCCGGCAAGCGCGTCGTCGTCATCGGCGTCGGCGCTTCGGCGGTGGACAATGCCGCGACGGCGCTCGAGGCCGGCGCGCAGGAGGTGCGCCTTCTGGCACGCCGGCCGGCAATGCCCACAGTGAACAAGCTGATGGGCGTCGGCTCCTATGGGCTGACCGCGGGCTTCCCGACGCTGTCGCCGGAATGGCGCTGGCGCATCATGGCCTATTCCAACCGCCAGCAGACACCCGCTCCCAGCAATTCGACGCGCCGCGTCAGCCGGCACGCCAACGCCTTCTTCCACTTTTCCGCCGGCATCGCCGGCGCGGAAGAGGTGGATGGACAGGTCGTGCTGACGACGGTCACGGGCCGACGCTTCGCCACCGATTTCGTCATCCTCGGCACGGGCTTCACCGTGGATGTACGGTCCCGGCCGGAGATCGCGCAGTTCGCCGATGCCATCGCCACCTGGGAAGACAGGTTCACCCCGCCGCCCGAGGATGCCGACGCATCGCTGGCCGCGTTTCCCTGGCTTGCCGAGGATTTCTCCTTCACCGAGAAGTCGCCCGGCACGGCCCCTTTCCTCAAGCGGCTGCACTGCTTCAATTTCAGCGCATCCCTTAGCCTCGGCAAGGTTTCGGGCGACATACCCGCCATCAGCGAAGGGGCGCAATGGCTGGCGCGCGGCATTTCCGCAGCGCTGTTCGACGACGATATCGACGTCCATTGGCAGGCGCTTCTGGCCTACGAGAAGCCGGAGCTCGTCGGCGACGAATGGAGCGATGCGGACGCCGAGCCGGCGCCGGCGGCGCGCTCGGCCTGAGGCCGGGTCGCGGAAACAGGGACAAGGAAGAACGACAATGGAAGACGCCATCGACAGGATCGCCTCCATCGCGGAGGGGTCGGACCTGTTCGACCTGCGTGGCGAGCGGGAGACGATCCTGCGCCTCAGCCAGACGAGTTTCGTCGCCAGCCTGACGCCGGAGGACGAGGGCGACCTGCCCAAGGCCGTGCGTGCGGCGCTTGCGGCACGCATGGCGCGGATGCTGCGGGACGACGCGGCGGCCGCGCTCTATGACGCGATGATCGGCGATGCCGACGCGGAGATACGCGCGCTGGCCGACCCTGCCCATAGGCCGCAGGACGCCCGGTTCGCCGTCATGGCCGCGCGCACCGACACGCTGACGCTGAAGCCCGAAACCGCGACGCGCAGCGACGTGACGGCGCTCGAGGACGCCGGCCTGTCGACACGGACGATCGTCTCGCTGACGGGGTTGATCGCCTTCGTCAACTACCAGCTGCGCGTGGCCGCCGGCCTGCGCGCCTTCAGGGGACACTGACATGAGCCGGAGCCTTGACGATTTTACGCTGGACCCGGTCGGCTGGCGGCCCTACGTGCAGCCCGTCTCTCTGGATGCGGCCACCGACGCGCAGAAGGATGCGCTCAAGGTCACGCCGTCCAACCGCAAGGTTTCGGACTACGTGCTGGTGCTGGCCCACGATCCCGAGATGCTCGCCGAGCGCACCCCGCTCTTCAACGACATCATGTATGCTCCGGGCGGCCTGTCGCGCGGCGAGCGGGAGCTGGGCTCGCTTGCGGCCTCCGTTCTGAACCACTGCATCTACTGCGCTTATGTGCACGCCACGCGCTATATCGGCGAGACCGGCAAGCGCGATGTGGTCGAGGCCATCTATGCCGACAAGGATAAGGCCGCGCTTCCCGCGCGCGAGCAGGCGATCCTGGATTATTCCGTCAAGCTGACGCGCGCGCCGCACGATCTTTCGGAGGCCGACACGCAATCGCTGCGCGACGTCGGCCTTTCGGAGCTCGAGATCCTGGACCTGATCCATGCCGTGGCGATCTTCGGATGGGCCAACCGGCTGATGCACACCCTGGGCGAAGCGATCGAGGGGTGACCGCCGACCTGCCCGACCGCAGCGGCGAGGGCGTGGCGGGCATGGCCGCGCCGCGCCCGTTCGCCGTCACGCACCGCTCCGTCCTGGCGATCGCCCTGCCGATGATGCTGACGCATCTGTCGACGCCGCTCGTCGGGCTCGTGTCGACCGGCGTCATCGGGCAACTCGGCAATGCGGCGCTGGTGGGCGGCGTCGCCCTGGCCGCCGTGGTCTTCGACGTCGTCTTCGTCTCGTGCAACTTCCTGCGCGGAGCCACGACGGGGTTCACCGCGCAGGCCGTCGGCGCCGGCGACAGGACCGAAGAGCAGACGATGCTGGCGGGCGGCATCCTGATCGCACTCGCCATCGGCCTCGCCCTGCTGGTGCTGCATGCGCCCATCGGGCGGTTGGGCCTGTCTCTGCTCGGCGCGCAAGGCGCCGTTGCGGACGCGGCGCAAACCTATTTTGCCATCCGCATCTGGTCCGCCCCTTTCGTTCTGTTCAACTACGTCGTCTTCGGGTGGATTCTCGGGCGCGGAGAAGCCTTCCTTGCCCTGGCCCTGCAGACGCTGCTCAACGGCCTGGGCATCGGCCTCGCACTCTGGCTGGTGCTGGCCCAGGGGCATGGCGTGGCCGGTGCGGCGTGGGCGACACTGGTGGCCGAGGCGGTTACCGCGCTGGCCGGCGCCGTGATCGTCTTCTTCAGGACCGACCGGCGGCACTGGCATCTGGCTTTGCTCCGCGACGGTTTCCGGGTTCGCAGGCTGTTCGGCGTCAATGCCGACATGATGGTGCGCTCCATCGCTCTGCTTCTCGGCATCTCCTTCTTCACGCGGGAAAGCGGACAGTTCGGCACGGACGTCCTCGCCGCCAACACGATCCTGCTGCGCTACTACTTCCTGGCGGTTTCGTTTCTGGACGGCGTCGCGGCGGCGGCCGAGCAGCTGGCCGGCCGTTCCGTCGGCGCGCGTTACCGACCCGCCTTCGAGCGTACTGTGCGGCTGACGACGCTCTGGGGCGTCGGGTTCGCCGTCGCCATGGCGGCGGCCATCCTTCTCACCGGGCCCTCGGTCATCGCATTGATGGCGCCGACACCGGCGGTCGAGGCGGCTGCACTCACCTTCCTGCCCTGGGCGGTGGCGTTGCCGCTGTCGGGGGTGATCGCCTTCCAGATGGACGGCATCTTCATCGGGGCGACATGGTCGCGCGAGATGCGCAACATGATGCTGGCGTCCCTCGCCATCTACATCGCGGCGGAATCCGTGCTGACGCCCCATTGGGGCAATCACGGCCTGTGGTTGTCCCTGCTCATCTTCCAGGGCGCGCGCAGTGTTTTCTTCCGGCTGTGGATGATACGCCTCGTGCCGCGCACCTTCGGCTGATCCGCGATCAGGCGGGCGGCACGGGGCAACTCGTATCGCCCTCCTCGCAGGACAGCAGGCGCTGCAGATCCTCCACCCGCGTGTCGGTCAACGATGTCAGGCAGAGGGAAAGGATCATCGGCTGGAGACTGCCGCCGTCCACCCCGGACGCCTCGAAGGCGCATTCGGCATCGCGGAAGGCGATCCAGCGGCGCTGGGCCTGCACGAGCAGGTCACGGGCATGGGCGTTGTCGGCGAGCCGGCCCTCGACCATGCGGTACAATTCGTTGAGCTTGCCGTCCGACACGCCGAAAGCCTTCGCATGACATTCGTTCATGGCGAGCTGAGTTGCGGCGGCTTCGCAGGACGGGGCCTCCTGCGCCTGCCCCGGTCCGGCGGCTCCCACGAGGATCGCGAACAGTCCAAAAACGAGACGCATCGTCTTTCCCCTTGATGTTCGTGGCGCCCGGTCGCGCTTCAATGCAAGGCTGCAGCTCCGGCAGTGCATGGCCGACGCATTGTCAAGCCATAGCGCCTTTTAATAAGCAGTAAGAACGAAAATCAATTGGAAGGCATTTCCCATGGAGCAGGGTTCAGGCAACAGCCGAGGCGGCCGGTCGGGCCTCCTGACCATCAGCCGCCGTCAGCTTCTGGGGGGCGCGATGGCCGGCGCGGCGGTTGCCACGCTGCCCGCCTGCGCGGCCGCGACGGTCGAGGCAGACCGCACCGTGGATGTGGCGCTGATCGGCGGCGGCGTCATGAGCGCAACCCTGGGTGCCTTGCTGCGGCAGCTCGAACCCGGCTGGACGATGGAGATGTTCGAGCGCCTCGACGGCGTCGGGCTGGAAAGCTCCAACGCCTGGCACAATGCCGGAACGGGCCATTCGGCCCTGTGCGAACTCAACTACACGCCGGAAGACGAAGACGGAAACATCGACGTCACGCGTGCCGTCCGGATCAACGAGTCCTTCCAGATTTCCCGGCAATTCTGGTCATCGATGATTGCGCGCGGAGTTCTCGACGATCCCCGTGGCTTCATCAACGCCACGCCGCACATGAGCTTCGTCTGGGGTGCGGAAGATGTGGATTTCCTGCGCCGCCGCCATGCGGCCCTTGTGGAACAGCCATTGTTCGCCGGCATGCGCTTCTCCACGGATCCGGCGGAAATACACCAATGGGCGCCCTTGCTGATCGAAGGGCGCGATACGGCCCAGCCGATCGCGGCGACATGGTCGGGCCTCGGCACCGACGTCGATTTCGGTGCACTGACACGCCAGTATGTGGCGCATCTCCAGTCGACGGAAAACTTCGCCCTGCAGCTGTCCTGCGAAGTCGAAGGCCTGGAACGCAATCCGGACGGCACCTGGAAGGTCATCTATGCGCCTGCGAACGGGTCCGGCCGCAAGGCGGTGAATGCCCGGTCCGTCTTCATCGGCGCCGGCGGCGCTGCGATCCTGCTGCTGCAGGAAAGCGCCATTCCGGAATCCCGCTCCTATGGCGGGTTCCCGGTGGGCGGCTCCTTCCTCGTCAACCGCAACCCGGCGCTTGCCGATCGCTATCTTGCGAAGGCCTATGGCAAGGCGGCGTCCGGTGCGCCGCCCATGTCGGTGCCCCATCTCGACACGCGGGTGATCGACGGCGAGCGGGCATTGCTGTTCGGCCCGTTCGCGACCTTCTCGACCAATTTCCTGATGGAAGGTTCGCGGCTCGATCTGCTGTCGTCCATCCAGACCACCAATATCGGGCCGATGGTTCATGTGGGGCTGGATGAGTTCGGCCTGGTCCGGTATCTGGTCGGCGAAGTGCTTCAGTCGCAGGAAGACCGGATCGAGGCGCTTCGGGCCTATTTCCCGGATGCGATTGCGGACGAGTGGACGCTCGTCCAGGCCGGCCAGCGGGTACAGATCATCGATCGCGACGAGTCCGGGCGCGGGGATCTGGAGTTCGGCACGCGGATGGTCGTGGCCGAAGACGGCAGCATCGCTGCCCTGCTCGGCGCATCTCCCGGCGGCTCCACCGCGCCGTCGATCATGCTGGACGCCCTGCAGGAAATGTTCCCGGACAGGTTCGCCACGCCCGAATGGCAGGCCACGATCCGGGAGATCGTGCCCAGCTTCGGCACTCAGTTGAACACGCAGCCGGATCTTTTCCGCACGCTGCTGTCGCAGACGAACGAGGCGCTGCGCCTCGAGCTTCCGGACGGCCTGCCCGAGCCGGCCTGAACGACGACGACCTGCCGGCGCGGATCAGCCGCGCCGCGCCGCCTCGATGGCGGCGACATCGATCCTGCCCATGGTCATCATGGCCTCGAAGGCGCGCCTGGCCTCTTCGCCCCCGGCCGCCATGGCCTCTGTCAGCGCGCGCGGCGTGATTTGCCACGAAACGCCCCATCTGTCCTTGCACCAGCCGCACTGGCTCTCCTGCCCGCCATTTTTGACGATGGCATTCCAGTAACGGTCCGTCTCTTCCTGATCGTCGGTCGCGATCTGGAAGGAAAAGGCTTCGCTGTGCCGGAACGCCGTCCCGCCGTTGAGGCCGATGCACGGGATTCCGGCAACGGTGAACTCCACGGTCAGGACATCGCCCGCCTTGCCGGACGGGTAGTCGCTCGGCGCGCGATGGACGCCAGTCACGCGGCTATCCGGAAAGGTCGCAGCGTAGAACCGCGCCGCCTCTTCGGCATCCTTGTCGTACCAGATGCAGATCGTGTTCTTCGCGATTGCCATTCCTGCCTCCAAAGGCTGACCGTGGAATCAGTATTGATATCAACCTATTTTGGTCCTAGCTAGGTCGGTCTTGTTCATCCCCGCGCGTGCGGGGAACAGCGCGCCGCCAGCCGTGCGCCAGCCCTGCACGACGGTTCATCCCCGCGCGTGCGGGGAACAGCACGTGCCCTCGACCGGCCCTGACGGTCTGCCCGGTTCATCCCCGCGCGTGCGGGAAACAGGCTGACCCTGCACGCGGGCAACAGCAGGCCAACGGTTCATTCCCGCGCGTGCGGGGAACAGTGCCCGGCACGACCGACCGTTGGTCGCGGCGCCGGTTCATCCCCGCGCGTGCGGGGAACAGGGGCTGGACCGGATCATCGAGCCGAGTTTCTCCGGTTCATCCCCGCGCGTGCGGGGAACAGGCGTACAGAGCGGAGCGCGGTTCGCCGCCGCCCGGTTCATCCCCGCGCGTGCGGGGAACAGCGGGAGTTTCTGGCGGATCTGCGGAGCGAGGACGGTTCATCCCCGCGCGTGCGGGGAACAGCGAGACAATTCGGCAAGCGGATATCCACTCGCCGGTTCATCCCCGCGCGTGCGGGGAACAGTCTTCATGGAAGCTGTTGTTCCATAACGATATTCACGATGTCAGTCGAGCTACCGATTTTTTCGCAGCCCGTCCCTGGGCGCTTCCATTAATCGCGGGGGAAAAACGACACGAGTTTCAGCCCGTCGAAATCGACCGGCATTCGTCTGTTACGGCCAACGGTCAGAAAGTCGAATCCCTGGTCCGTCGGTGCCTTCCAGATCATCACCGCATCTCCGCCTTCCAGATATGCCTCGACCTGCTCCCATATACGGGTTCGGGTTCGGGCCGAATAATCACCGACGAAAACATTTGCCATGACTTCAAGAAGCCATGCAGCAAGTCGGCCCCGTAATCTCGGCGGCGCGTTGTTGAGGACGATGACCATCATCCTCGATGACCTTCGTCGCCTGATGCCCTACCGTCATCGAAGGCTGGGCCAATTGCGTCCGCAGGCGGCTCAGGCCGCGGCAATTCTCCTGCCGACAAGACTTCCTCGATACCGGGAATTATTCTGGCGAGAAGACCTGTACGACGAAACGAGTCGCGGCAGGCCAGTCGCACGGCCCTGTCGGGCGCCATGTCCAGCTTGCCACGCGCATGCTGGCCTGCGATCCGAAATGCCTCCGGAACGACCGTCTCCAGCTTCCACAGATCGGCGATATCGTAGACGAAGGACAGCGGCTTTCCGGAATGCATCAAGCCGATGGCCGGCGCGTAACCGGCCGCCAGAACCGCGGCCTCCGCCAGCCCATGCAGGCAGGCGGTGGCCGCCGACAGGCAACGGTTGGGGACATCGCCGGCCTCCCAATCCGAAACATCGTATTGCCGTCGCCTCCATGTGACGCCGTGCGTCTGTGCCAGAAGCTCATAGGTTTTGCGGACACGCGCTCCTTCGATACCGCGTAGCTGATCGATAGACCGGCGCTCCGGCGCTGGTTCATGGAAGCGCATCTGGTACATCTTTCGCACGACCCGAAGCCGGGCCGCCGGATCGAGAGCGATGGCCGCCTGCCAAAGAAGCCGATCCGACCGGGCGCCGCCGGGTTGGCCGGCCGAATACAGCCTGACGCCGGCTTCCCCGACCCAGGTGACGAGGGTTCCGACGCGCGCCGCAAGCGCCACGGCGGCATGGCTGATGCGGGCGCCCGGCTCGAGCATGATCCCGGCAAGGCCTCCTACCGGAATATGTGTCCGCGTGCCATCGGCATTGACCGCAACGAAAGCGCCATCCTGTACGTCCAGTTGCGCGCGCTCGACGAATACCAGCGAGGCACGATCCTTGAACGGGATCGGCCGGGGCGGCGGCAACCCTGGAATGGTCATGTCAGCCGCGCCGGATCAACATCAGGCCGCAGCCGAAAGCCTTTGCCCGGCCGAAGCCCTGGCCGATCTGGGCGATGAGGGCTTCCCCGTCCTTTACCGTCAGTTGTCCGGACATCTCGATGACCCCAAACTGCGGTTGCCCTTCCCGCGAACCACGGTGGGCCGGTAGCGGAACGACCGAATAATCGGCAGCGGTGAATCGGGTGACGACAAACCCGGCTCGCTCGCCCTGCCGTGCCAGCCATTCCAGTCCTGCCGTCTGCGCCGCCTCCATTCGGGCCTGGCGCCGGTCATCGCTCTCACGCCCCGATGGCAATGCATGCAAGGCATCCATGACCACGTCCACGCGCGTGCCGCTGGCATTCGCAACGAGCTTGCGCGTTCGCGTGGCGTTGGCGCGCAGGGCGAAATGCAGCGCATCGCCGGCGCGCAGCATCGGCGCGAAGAGTTTGGTCTCCGGTTTCAGAAACAGGCCTGCACCATCCGTAGCGGGCGGGCGGTGCGAAAGCACCAGAAAGCGCCCCTCCCCTTCGGCTCGCCAGAGGTAGTCGCGACGCCGATCCGGGTCGTCGGCAAACAACGCCCAGATCAATCGATGATGAGCATCCATGATCCGGCCGCGCTGCCGGTCGTACAGCCTTTCGCGGGCAGGCCCCGCGACAGGGTCGATCAGGGCCTTCAACGCCGTGGTCGCCGGGGTGCGCGCCAGCGTGACACGCGAAAGATAGAGACTCATTTTGCCTCCTGCACCGACGGCCGGTGCATGTACACCCGGCGATCGGCGAAGTGCCACTTTGCCCGATCGACTGGACGGTCGTTGCGGCTGTCCTGCCCATCGTCAGGGCCCAGCGGCACGTCCGATGCGATCAAACGAAGCGGCCCCTCATGTCCGAAGGGCGGACGTTGCGCAGCGTTGAGGGCGCTGATCGCGTCGACGGTATCCACCACGATCGGCGCAGGCGGCGCCGCCAGCGGGCAAGACTTGCGCCCGAGATACAAGGTGAAAACCGGTCGACGCAGAGCTTCGGCCAGACGGTGCAGGCTGCCTGCCCAGCCCGGCTCGGCCCACACGGCAACCGCATAGGCGATGCCCACGCGATAATCGCGCAGAGTGATGATGGTATTCGTGCCGCGTCCGGCCTTCTTCAGCGCCAGGGGCCGGCTATCCGGCCTGCGTGCGGCCGCTGTCGGGACGGTTTCGACCGTATGATAGTCGCGCAGGGGAACGCCGTCATCGATTACGCCGACGGCCATGCGCAACATGTCGAGCCGGGCATAGCCGGCATCGTCCCCTCGCCGAATGCCCAAGGCGGCCGCGACGAGGCCGATGACCGCCGAGCGGCCGGGCCAGGTCAAGGTACCGCGACGCTCATAGCCGGCCAGGTCGCCCATGGCCCCCAGGGCGCCACACAGGGTGAAGACCAGATGCTCAGCCATCGACCGCCACCGCCGAGGCCGCGAAGGCGGCGATATCGTCGATAGTTCGGGCGATGTCGGCATCGCAAAGTTTCGGCTCTACAGCTGCGATATTGAGAACCTTGCGGCGTTCGCACGGTGCGCCGTAAGCCGCTGCCAGCCGCGCATCCATATCCACCAGTGCGGCAATCGAAGCGCCCAGCAGATCGTCGCCCCTGACCGCCTTGAAGAATGCCCCTGTCAGGTCTCGTGGCGCCGCCGAGCCGACTTCGGCTTGCACATAGGCCGCGCGCGGATGATGCGCATGGCTGTTCTGCTTGCCTTTGGGCGTGGCCGTCGCCAGCGCGCGTGCCAACGCGTCGAGCGCCCGTGCCGCGAGCGCCGTGTCGCCGCCAAGATTTTCAACCAGCAGATCGGCGTTGACGCAGGCATAAAGGTAGTAGACGCCAGACCCGAATTCATGCGTGCCGAGATGTGCCCCGCCAGCATCGTCCTCGCGCGGCTTCAGGTCGTCGACGGCGGTGAAGTAGTCCTCTTCCGATTGCGCGCGGTGGGTCGTGATGGCGTGCCCTACCTGCACGGCGGCTTCACGGTTGAAATCCGGGTTATCGGCCAGCATGCGGCCGAACATGGCGATATCGACGGCCCCCCCGGCGCTGCGCAGCACGGTTTTCGCCAATTCCTTCTCGGTCGGAAGCGCGCCACCGGCATAGGCCCGCCGGGCCAGCTCGAGCGCATAGGATTTCTCTTCCGGCGAGACGAAGGCAAGCGTCTTGCTGCGAACGACGTTGGGCTTCTTCTTGTCGGCCGGTTCCAGGGCACCGAATACCTTTGCGACGGCCTCGGCGATCTCCTGCGCCTTCGCGTCACCGGCACCATCGGCGATCAAGGATTTGCGAATCTCGTCCCCGATCCGCTTGGTGCGTTCACCGAGTTTGCCGGCCAGGGCCTGCTGAAAGACATCCGACATGCGCACTGCACGCTTGATCGACTGGCTGGAAAGCCGAAGCCGATAGTCGCCGCCATAACAGGCCTCCTTCGGGCGGCCCATATCGTCGCGGTTCGGGTTGGACGGCGGATAGGCCGTCAGCAGATGGAGTTGCAGAAAGGTCGTCATTTACTCTCCCCCTCGGCGTGACGCACATCGGGACGCTCACCGCCGAAATAATCGAAACACCAGTTCGCCCGGGTCTTTTCGCCCCAGTACGCTATGTCTTCCGCCAAGGTCGCGACGTTGCAGGCATGCCCGATCTTCGGCAGCGCGCGTCGCAAGTTCGTCACCAGTTCCTCCCGATTTTTCGAGCGGATGAGCTTCTGGAAGCGACCGGACGATAGTGCCACCGCGTCACCGCCACCCAGGGCACGGGCGAAGCTCAGCTTGTCGTGCCGCTCGACATGCGCAATGGCCTGAGCCACGGCAGCCACCGTCCAAAGGGACCGATTACCAGGCCACATGTTGTAGAGTTCGACGACCTGCCGCTGCGCCAGCACCTGCGAAATCCCGTCTGCCCGTCGCAACTTCGCCCGCAATGCGCGCGCCGATCCGGTATCGTCGGGTGGCCGGAGGTTTCGTCCCCACCAATCCAAAACGACCTGCCCAATCGTCCTGGCCGTTTCCTCGCTCATGCCGCCTCCTTGCCGCGCGAGCGCGGCGTCAAGCCAAGTTTCAGGTAAGCGTCTTTCCCGGGTTTGCCCCAACCAGCGAAGGCGGCTCCCAACCGCCCGCGCGCGTGGACAATGTCCTTCATCGGCGATCGCTGTTTATCCCGGCTGCCCCCCCGCGGGACCGGAAGCCGAAAAACGCCTTGCAGCGCCTCCCGATCGAAGATCTCCAGCGCAACCCGCTCCATGACCTTGATCCAGCGGCTGGCCACCTCGGCGGGCGCGGAACCGGATTGCAGGGCGTGCAACCCCGCCTCGAACCCTGCCTGCGTCCTGGTGAAAAAGTCTTCGCGCAGCATTTCGAGCGCCTTGCCATCGCCTACAGCGACCTTCAACGACCCTCGAAGTTCGCCGCCATAGGCTTCCGCAGCCTCGATCATCCCGACAAGGAACAACTGGAGATCGTAATCCATCGCCACCATAGGTTGGCGCGACCACGTAAAATCCTGCGGCTTCATCTTGTCCAACGCCCAGCCGGCGACGATGACGCTCGCCTTAGCCCTGTCGCGCGGCAGAAGACGCCGTTGATAGGTGTCGATGGCGGACGCCCGCCGCCTCAGATCGCGGTTGTCGCCCGGCACCTCCATCACCACACCCAGCCAGTTGCGATAGCCGAACGCACCGGCCCGCGGGTGAACCGGCAGTAGCTCCGCCCCCTCCTGCTGCCGGTAATACGGGGTCAAGGCGTGGAGCCAGGCTGCGTAATTGGCGCCGTATGGCTTCTGGATGACGCCCGTCACGGTCTCGTCGCCGACCAATCGCAGCCGCCGCGGCATGCCGAAGAACGCCTCCGCCGGATGGGCCAGGTCGGGATAGGTTTGCGAACCGTTCTCTTTGGAAATCCTGGATGGACGCATCCATGGCAGCACCCCCACCCCGGCCGGCATGCCATCCGGTACATTTGCCCATATCAAGTCCCAGAGGCTGCCCGTACCGGGATCGGCCAGGGTAATCATCGGGCCGCCACCGCGCATCGAGGTCCGGTTGCCCGCGCCGCCTGCAGGCGCGTGAGCCTGAAGGGTGTAGAGAGCCATTGCAGCCAAGGGCGCATCGAGCACGGGATAGCGGTTCCGCTTCACGACGAGATCGCCGTTCTGCTTGGCGGTAACGCTTCCGGCAGAATCGATGAACAGCATTTCGACGCGCGTAACCTTCCCATCGCGCAGATCGAGATCCTGCAGAAAGCGCGGACCATCACCAAGGAGGTCGAAAGCGGGAGTAAGCGGATCTAATCGCTCCCGAAGCCTCTGCGCATCCGGCTTGCGTGCCCGCCAATCCGATGCGTTGGCAGGCGGGTCCGCCAGGAAGAGAAGGCCGATCAAAAACTCAAGGCAGGCGATATTCAGGTCAGGTCGCGGCCAGGCGGGAAAAACGATTTCCGGCTCGGCAATCTGATCGGGGCGGATGACCCGGCAACGCCCATCGGAGCACTGCACCGGAATCCACGCGTCGCGCAGAAGGTTTATCGACATACCGAAACACTCTAACGTTTATATGAATTATTGGTATGGCAAAATAATTGATTCGTCAACTATCTATGCCGATCTCAAATAATTTTTTACAATATCGCGTCCGACTTAAATCGGCTTGATAGATTGCGCGCTATCCATCGGAGATTGGAAGGATTCGTCCCCGCGCATGCGGGGAACACTGTTACAAGATCGCGTCCGACGGGACATCACCGCTCGTGCGGCGATCACACCCAAGCCAAGCCCGAATCCGGTGAATAACGCAAGCCTTCGCAGATGGCCCCGTCATCGGCGACCGGACACAACGTCACTTCGCGTCGACGCCAGGCGGGCCAGTCTCGGGTCGCTTCCACGATCGGGGCGATCTCCTGGTCCGGCAGGCTCAATCGATCGAGGCGAAGCTTGTCGGCAGCCACTTCCGACAATTGCCACGTTTCGGCCGATGTCGCGTCACCTTGGGCCCAGGGCTTCACGACACCGTCCACCATGCGCGCCAGAGCGAGCGTTCGTGTCGGCCGCCCGAGCCGCGTCGGGTAAATCGTATCCTCCGCGCCTCGTGCGCCATCGCGATAGCCTTGCCCGAAATCGACGATGTTGCCATAGGCCCGCGAGCGGCGCGCATAGATCTCGCCGATCCTTTCCCGTTCGGCGCTTTCGAGAACGTGCGGAACGGGAGCTCCTTCGCTTCCATGCACCGCTTCGATCAGGCTGCGAAGATCGGAAGACGCGTCGATCCGACCGCGCCTGAAGAGAAGATCCGCGGTGCGCCATTGCTCGCTGAGGCCATAGACCCACGCGCCGCCGCCCAGAACGTCTCGAAGCCAGCGGGCATCCAGCACGGCGGCTGGATCCGGAGAGAGCACGAACAGGACAGGACCGGGAACCGGCCGGGATCGCGACGGCCCCTCCGTCATGTGACGCCACAGACGCCCGGCGCGCTGGATGAGCGCGGCCATGGGCGCAAGGTCGGAGACCATCACGTCGAAATCGAGATCGAGGCTCGATTCGACCACCTGGGCTGCGACAAGCACCTTGCCCGCGCGCCCGGCGCCGTAGCGCCCGAATGTCACCAGGACGCCTGCCTCGATCCGCTTGCGGTCGCAGAGCGCAAAACGCGCATGCAGGAGAGAGGCGTCGATGCCACGCGCCTGCAGGCTGCCGACCGCCGCGATCGCGTCATCGACCGAATTTCTGACCCAGACACAGGCAGCTCCGGCCCGGGAAGACTCTGCAAGGAGATCGGCAGCCATTTCGGTGGTGGCGAGCCTTTCGACGGTGACGGCCCCTTTCGGGCTGGGCGTCGCGGGCACCGTACGCGGCGGACCCGAGCCTGCGATCGTCAGAGCGGGATATGAGGCGTCGCTTTCAGCACCCCAGTTCCTGCCCGCGCCATCGGAAAAGGCGCGTGTCAATCGGGCGCGGGCTTCCAGCGGCAACGTAGCGGTCAGTAGGATCGCCGACCCCCCTTGTGCGGCATGGGCGTGCAAGAGCCGTTCCAGCAGAACGGACATGTAGCCATCGCCGGACACCTCGTGCGCCTCATCCACGACAAGGATCTTGGAGGACAAGCCCCAAAGGCGAAGCGCCGAGAACCTGGCCCGCAAAACTGCCAAGGACGCCTGGTCGATCGTTCCGACACCGACATCCGCCAGCAAGGCGCGCCGGCGGCTGTCGGCAAGCCAATCCGTACAGGTGGCGTCATCGCTGTCGGTCACCCCGTTTTGAAGGTCGCGGAACGGTACCGACAGCCCGGCCCGACCATGCGCCAGCGTCAGTGTCGGCCTATCCAGCATCCGACCGATGACCCTGGACGCCCGCACGAACATCGCGTCGGCGGTAGCCATGGTGGGCAGTGCGAAGAACACGCCCCGGCCCTTTCCGGCCAGCAACATGCGCTGCGCGAGGATCAGCGCCGCCTCGGTTTTCCCGGCGCCGGCCTCATCTTCGATGAAGGCCAGCACCGGACCTTCGGGCAGAGATACCGTTGCCACCGCACGCTGCATCGGACGCAAGGGAAAATCGGGGCTTGTCGCAAACTTTCGGGCTTAACCGTATGTTGACCATAG
>NZ_JAMQCO010000010.1 GCF_023702225.1 Aureimonas altamirensis
TGAGCCGTGGTCGTCTAAGCTACACCACTCCATGGGACACGATCCCTGCAACGGCCGCGCACCATGTTGGAAACTTTGGACGAGTTTTCGCAGCTCTGGCGTGCGATCCATTTTTAGAGTCGAAAGGTGCTGGAATTCCGCTCGAGGCAATAACCTCCGCCATGATCCTCGTACCATCATTCTGCGATTGGTATCTAACGTGGCGCGAGCGTCGGCGCGACTTCTACAGCACGAGCGAATTCGGCATGTTGATAGCCTTCAGCAGGCGGCTGCAGCCTAGGTCTGGTTGGATTGAGCTGCTGCCGGATTTTCGGACACGCAAGTGCCTGAGTTCGGCCCATTCTGACTGCCCGCCTCTGTTGCGATATCGCATCGCGGATCCGAGAATCCGCCCGATCGACCGACCGCTTCATGACAGTGCGCGTATTGGAAATCGAACAGCTGTATGCGGCCGAGCAAGGCCGCCTTCGCTCGATCGTGCGCAGGATCGTCGGAAACGGCGCAGGCTGCGAGATGGCGGCTTTCACCTTCGAATGAACCGTGCCGTAGACCGGGACGATCATCTTGTGGTTTCCTACTGGACACGGAACAGGGATTAGAGCGTTAACGGATGTACGCTGCCCTAAACGCCCGTCACCCGCCAGATGACGTCGCCGACGTCGTCCGCCATCAGGACCGCACCGTCAGCCGCCAGAGCCACCCCGACAGGGCGGCCGAAAGAGTACTTTTCGTCGGGCGACAGGAAACCCGTCAGGATGTCGCGAGGCATCCCGACAGGCTTGCCGTTCTCGAAGGCCACGAAGGCCAGCTTGTATCCCGACAGTTTCGACCGGTTCCACGAGCCGTGCTGCCCGATGGCCATGCCGGCCGGAAAGCCGGGGAGAGTTCCTTCCGGAAGCCAGCAGAGCCCCAGTGACGCAGTATGCCCGCCCAGCGCATAGTCGGGCTGCGTCGCCGAGGCGACTTTCGCCGTATCCTGCGGCACCCGATCGTCGACGACGCGATCCCAGTAGCAGTAAGGCCACCCGTAGAAGGCCCCGTCGCGAACGGAGGTCAGGTAGTCGGGCGGTGTTTCGTCGCCCAGTCCGTCCCGCTCGTTGACCACCGTCCACAGCAGCCCGCCTTCCGGCTCCCAGGCCATCCCGACGGGGTTGCGCAGGCCGCCCGCATAGATGCGGGACTGCCCCGTCACGAGATCGTATTCGTGGATGCAGGCGCGGTTTTCCTCCACGGCCATGCCGTCGTCGCCGATATTGCTCAACGAGCCGACGGCGACGTAAAGCTTCGAGCCGTCCTTGCTGGCGATGAGATTGCGCGTCCAGTGCCCGCCCGGAACGAGGTCCATCAGCTTGGTGGCGGTCGCCGTCACCCTGGTCGCGCCCGGAACGTATGGGTAGGCCAGCAGAGCGTCGCTTGCGCCGATGTACAGCGTGCCATCGACCAGCGCGATACCGAACGGCTGCCGAACCCCCTCGATGTAGGCGTGGCTTTCCTCGGCTATGCCGTCGCCGTCGGCATCGCGCAGCAGCGTGACCCGGTTGGGGCTGTCACCCGAAGCACGGGCGCGCTGCATGGTCGCCGACATGGCATGGTCGAACAGGGAGCGCGGCGTCTCCCGCTCGCCCATCGATTCGGCCACCAGAACGTCGCCGTTCGGCAAGACGTGCATGTTCCGCGGATGCACCAGCCCCCGCGCAAATGCGTTCACCTTCAGCCCCGGCGCAGCTACGGGTTTGCGGTCGCCGTCCCAGCCTTTCGCCGTCGGCATCTTCAGCGTCGGCACCTTGCCCTGCGGCCGGGCGAGCGGGATGGCGGGGGAAGAACCGAAGACCGGTGCAGGCTGGCCCTGGCCCGAGTGCCGGATCGCGACGGCGCATTGCCCTACCAAGGCTACGAATCTGGCGAAGAGTGAGGCCTCGGTCACGAGCGGTATCCTTTTCTGGGCGTCGTACGAACAGACATAGACAACAGGATCGGCGCCGTCGCAATGCTGAGCACACCTTGACGCCCGGTGCGTTTCGGACATTTCGAAACTGAACACGGTGCCCTGACGGGCGCGTGACCTGAGTAACGGGAGGCTGGAATGGCCAGAACTTTTGGAATGGTACTTGGGCTGGGGCTTGCGGCGCTGACGATCACCGGCTGCACGACCAACGAGCGGACGCTGGCGGGCGCCGGCATCGGCGGCGCCGGCGGAGCGCTTGTCGGCAATGCCATCGGCGGCACCGATGGCGCCATCATCGGCGGCCTTGCCGGTGCCGGCGGCGGCGCGCTGATCGGTCGGAGCACCGCGCCGCGCGATGATCGCCGCTACATCGACGATCGTCGCTATGACGATCGCCGCTATGACCGCCGCGACGATCGTTATTACCGCGACGACCGGTACTACCGGGATGGCCGTCGTTACTGATCCGCAGGGCGCGCCCGCGGGTAGATGCTTGAACATGCGGTCGTAACGTAGGGCGCAGTCGCTGCGCCCTCCGGCGGCAGGTACCGCCGTCGTGCGTTCAATTATGCTTTTCCACAATTTCCAACAAACGCAGGCCGAACTTTTTAAGGTTCATGATCTTCAACGGGTTCATTGCATAGCCTCAACTCAGACTCTCGTCAGCCTCTCTTTACTTGTTACCTCTGGTTTATTCTCACTGCGACTGTACGAGAAGCCCGATTGCCGTGCCTGCCCTGTGCCTCTATCGGCATGGGATGGGGAGGCGTCGAATGCGCATACACGTCATCATGTGCGAAAACGGACGAGACTTCATGAAGCGTGAAGGACGCTTCATCGGCCGACCCGACCTGATTGATTCCCCAGAGTTCAAGCCGGCCTACGAATGGCTTGCCGACCACATGGAGGAACGGATCGGGCCGCCACCCGATGGCGTGCCGCGGTGGCCCGTCTGGGCCTGGCGACGGTGGCGGAAACGCCCGAAGCCACGGATGGACGATAAGGACTTCCGCCACTTGCGCGATCATGTCCTCGTCTCGCTCGAAGTTCCCGACGAAACGGTGGTGCTGAGCGATTTCAACTCATGGCACTCGCCTCTGAACGATTGGTATCTGGCGGATGAGCATGCGCGCGACCGAGGCATGGCGGAGGACGAAGCATTCGAAGCTGATCTGGCGGCTGCCGGAATAAGAATGTGCGATCGCCCCTATCCGGAACCATTCAGAAGCCAGGTTCGCGATAGCTGGCAACGAATTTTTCATGTGGCGGGAAGCGATAGTATTCAGGCGACCGCCTGGTATTTCGACGAAAAGCACGTCGTTGACGAGAACTGGTTCGAGCATCGATGATCTGCCGGTGGCGGCGTATCGACTTGTCTTCATGGCGAACTTGTAATTAGCATCACCGTACCGACTGGTTTCATCGTTACGGGATTTGCGGCATGTGCAATCATTGCGTGATGGAAGGCGTGAAGCGGTCGATGCTGTCGCGCCGGGCGCTTCTGGGCGGCGCCCTCGTCGCCGGTGCCGCCGCGGCGATGCCGGGCGCATTCCTCCGGCCTGCTCTTGCCCAGGCCCAGGCCGGCCGCGTCGTAGACCTGACGCACACATACGATTCCGACTTCCCGACCTTCGACGGCAAACCCGGCATCACCTATGAATGGGCGGTCAAGTTCGAGGATAGCGGCTATCAGCTGCATAAGCTGACGATCTTCGAGCATACCGGCACCCATATCGATGCGCCGCTGCACTTCAGCGCCGATGGCACCAGCGTCGATGAAATCGAGCCGCGAAGCTTGGTGGCTCCGCTGGCTATCGTCGACATTACCGATCGCGCCCGGGAAGAGGCGAACGCGATGGTAGAGGCGGCGGACATCGAAGCCTGGATGAGCGCAAATGGCGACCTGCCCTCGGGCGCCGTTGTTGCGCTGCGATCCGGCTGGGCGGCGAAGGTTAATGAAACCGCGTTCCGCAGCGACGAATCCGGAGCATTTGCCTTTCCCGGTTTCGGCAAATCGGCCACCGATCTGCTACTGGAGCGCGACGTGGTGGCCATCGGCGTCGATACGCTGTCACTCGATCCCGGCAACTCGGCGGATTTCGCCGTGCATAATTCCTGGTTGCCTGCCGGACGCTACGGCATCGAGGGGCTTGCCAAACTTGAGGAACTGCCCGTCACCGGTGCGACCATCGTAGTCGGCGCACCGAAACATCGGGGCGGGACCGGTGGCCCCGCCCGCATTCTGGCGCTCGTCTGATGGCGGTCGTTCCGCTGCTCGGCGACAGCCAAGCCTGCCCCGACGCCGGAGATGCATAGGGAGCTTTTGGCCGTCATCTCGCTCGCCAACCGGACGAATGCATTGGTTAAAGCACTCGGGGTACCGGTCGACGAGCGGTTCGACGCTTCGATCCGTTGAGCGGCATTACACCCGCAATGCACGCTGCCGACCGTAGAGGAGCAGCAGCGCAAGCAGCGTCGCCCCGAAGATGATCTGCCGTGCCCAGACGTCGAGGTTCAGGGTTATGAGCACGCTTTGAAGGAGCGTCAGCACGATGGCGCCCGCCACGGTGCCGAGATAGCCGCCCGTGCCGCCGGCCAGCGACGTGCCGCCGATGACGACGGCGATGATGGAAGGCAGCACATATTGGTTGCCCACGCTGATGAAGCTCGTACCCGTATAGCCGATCACGAAAAGGCCGGTCAGGCCCGCGAAGAACCCCGACAGGCCGTAGAGAAGGATCCGCACGAGGGGTACGGGAATACCGGTCAGCGCCGCTGCCCGCTCGTTGGAACCGATGGCATAGACGGAAAAGCCGAAACGCGTCCGGCGCAGCATGAACAGCATGAGGGCCGCGATGGCTGCCCACACGAAGAGGATACCCGGAATGCCGAGGATAAGCGGCCTGTTGACGAAGGCCGAGAGGATGGGCGCGGCGCTACCGGAAGGCACGCCCTGCGAGTAGACGACCAGCGCGCCCTGTATGACGGCCGTCATGCCGAGTGTCATGACCAGCGGCGGAATGCGCAGCAGCGTTATGCCGCAGCCATTGACGAGACCGATCAGGAACGGCACGCCGGCGGACGCGAGGATGGCGAGCGGCAGCGCGCCGTTGCTGCCATCCATGACGTTGCCGGCCAGCACCGCGCCGAGCGAGATCATCGCTCCGACGGACAGGTCTATCCCTTCCCGCCCCCCAAGGATGACGAGGTTCTGGCCCGCCGCGACGATGCCCAGGATGGCAGCCACGGTCAGCAGGCTGACGATCTGCGATCCGCGCGCAAAGCCGGGTGACAGGATTTCGCCGATGGCCAGCAGGGCCACGGCTGCACACAGCGCCAGAAACAGCGGATCGGCCATGATGGTGCTGACGGGGCGGGTCATGCGGTGCGCCTCGTCACGACGACGCCGCCGGCCAGTGCCATAAGCACGATCAAGCCCTGCACGAGCGTCTGGTACTCGAAGGGCAGCCCGGCGAAGAAGATGACGTTGCCGATCAGCCCCAATACGAGTGCGCCGAGGATGGAGCCGACCGCTCCGCCCTGCCCGCCCGACAGCGCAGTGCCGCCCAGAACCACCGCCGAGATCGCGGACAGGGCGAGCGCGCCGCCAAGAAGCGGATCGCCCGATGCCGTCTCGCCCGTCAGGCAGAGCGCCGCGATGGCCGAGAACAGGCCGGACAATCCATAGGCCAGGATCCGAAGACGCACCAGCGACAGCCCGGTCTGGAAGGCGCCGGTGCGATTGCCGCCCACGGCCAGAAGATGGGCCTGGAAGATGCTGCGCGACAGGATGGCGACGAACAGGCCGGCGGCGGCGAGAATCAGAAGCACGGTCGGCACGCCCAGGAATGTGCCGGAATACGCCATCCAGTAGGCGTCCGGCACCGGAAGGCCGGCCTGCGGCAGCACCCAGATGGCAGCCCCCGCCAGCACGATGCCGGTGGCGAAGGTGGTGACGATCGGCTGCAGCCGCAGCACGGAAACGAGGACACCGTTGGCGAGCCCGACCAGGAGCCCTGTCGCAAGGCCCGCCGCCATGCCGTAGGGAATGGCGTCCGGTCCGTTGCCGAGCGCCGCGAAGACGGAAACCGTCACCACGTTGCTCAGCGCGACGATACTGCCGACGGACAGGTCGATATCGCCGGCCAGGATGACGTATGTCTGGCCGATGGCCACGAGGATCAGCGGAAGAAAGGTCGTCAGGTTGGATTGCAGGACGGCCGGCTGGATGAAGGACGGCTGCAGGACCGTGTTGCCGGCAGCCAACAGGACAAGGACCGTCAGCGTTATCAGCCAGGGGCGTTGGTGGAGCAGCCGTTTCATGCGGCCTCCCCGTAGGCGGCGCGCGTCAGGTCCAGCGCCGTCATGCGCGCGCCGGAAAGCTCCGTCACCACGCGGCCGCCGTTGAAGACGAGGCAGCGATCGGTCTGGTCGAGCACTTCGGAATCCTCCGACGAATAGAACAGGATGGCCGCTCCTTCGTCGGCCAGCCGGCGCATCAGCGCGAAGAGGTCCGCCTTCGCGCCCAGGTCGATGCCCTTGGTCGGATCGTCCAGAAGCAGCAGCCGCGGCTTCGTGGCCAGCCAGCGAGCGATGAATATCTTCTGCTGGTTACCGCCCGACAGCGAGCCGATGGGAGCGTCCAGGCTGGCGTAGCGCGTCCCGAGATCGGCGGCGGCGGCCTCGGCGCGCCGGCGCAACGGCTTTACGCGAAGCACAAGCTGCGCTTCGCGCGCGAGAATGCCGGACACGGCGTTTTCGAAGATGGAGCGTCCATGCAGGGCGGCGTCGCGTCCGCGGTCCCCCGAAACATAGGCGATGCCCCGCCGCACGGCATCACCCGGCCTGCGGATGACCAATTCGGCGCCGTCCAGCGCCATGGTTCCTTCTCCGGCGGGCTCTGCGCCGAACAGGCTGCGCAGCAGTGCCGATTGCCCCTGCCCCTGTAAGCCGGCAAGGCCGACCACCTCGCCCGGCCAAACCTTCAGCGAGACGTCGCGGAACCGGCCGCCGGACACGGTGTCGAGCGCCAGCAACGGCTGGCCGGAACGGACTGCGGCATGCGCCGGCCTCGGCGGCACGAGGACGTCCCCCACCATGTGATGCACCACGGCGGCGCGGTCGGTCGAGGCAACGTCGAGCGCCGCCACGCTCTCTCCGTTCCGCATGACGGTAATGCGGTCGCAGACGGCGAAGACTTCGTCCAGCCGGTGCGAGATCATGATGGTGGAGACACCCTCGCCGCGCTGCGCGCGCAATATGTCGAAGAGCCGCGCCGCCTGACGTCCGTCGAGGGCGGCGGTCGCCTCGTCCATGATCATCAGCTTCGGCCGCGTGGCGAAGACCTTCAGGATCTCCACGATCTGCCGCTCGTCGGGCGACAGGTCGGCCACCGTCGCTTGCGGGGTCAGGGAAGCACCGACGACACCGGAAAACAGGCCGATCAGGCGGTCCGCCTCGCGGCGCAGCGCCGCCCTGTCGACGAAGCCGAAGCGGCGGGGCTCGTGCCCGAGAAAGATGTTGTTCTCGACCGATAGCTGCGGAATCAGACTGAGCTCCTGATAGAACAACGATACGCCGGCGCGCTCGGCCTCGCGCGGCGAGGCGAAGCTGCGCGCCTGCCCGTCGATGCGCAGCGTTCCGCCATTCGGGGCCAGCGCCCCTGCGACGACCTTGCAAAGCGTGCTCTTTCCGCAGCCATTGGCGCCCAAAAGGGCGTGGATCTCGCCGCGCTGCACGATCAGATCGCCCTTGGCCAGCGCCTTGACCGCGCCGAAGGATTTGGCGACGCCCGTCGCCTCCAGTATGGCCGCCATGAAAGCTCCCTGCCGCAACGGGATCGGGCCGGGACGAAACCCGGCCCGTTCGCCCTACTTGAAGAAGGCCTCTGCCTCTTCCGGAGTAACGGTCGCCGTCACCGACCAGTAACCGGGCTTGTCCTCCGCGGCCTCTAGGTTTTCGGCGAGGTTGTCGTTGTCGACGAAGGGAATGGGGATGTAGATGGCATTGGCGTTCGGACCGCCGAAGACGCCGTCCTTGAACTCCTTGCCCTGCAGAGCCAGCACCGCCACGTTGAGCGCGCTTGCCATGACGCCCGGAGGGTTGACGGACGCCGCAGAATTGAGTCCCTCGCTTTCCCAGCGGGTCATGAAATCCTTGCGGATCTCGCCGGTAGCCGCGATGGACTCCTTCTTGCCGGCCGCCTCGATGGCGCGCCATGCACCGTCTGCCATCCCGTCCTGCACCCACACGCCCTGGATGTCGGGATAGGTAGCAAGCAGGTTCTGCATCGTCTGCTGGCCCTGCGCCTGGTCCCAGTTGGCGTTCGCCTCGTTCAGGATCTCGATATCGGGATGCTGCGCGAAGACTTCGCGATAGCCCGCGACCCGCGCCTCGTTGGCCGGGTTGCCGGCGATGCCGTTGATGGTGACGACCTTGCCCTTGCCGCCCAGCGTCTCGGCCAGCCATTCGGCCGACTGTGCCGCCCAGGCCTTCTGGTCGATGCCGACATAGATGGCATCCTTCGACGCAACCTCGGCATCCGTTGCGATCACCAGTATGTCGCGGGCCTTGGCTTGCGCGAAGACCGGGCTGAAGGCCGTGGGGCTGCCCGGATTGATGATGATGGCGTCGACGCCCTGGTTGATGAAGTTGCGGATGTGGCCGATCTGGCCCTGGACGTCGACATCGCCGCTCTGCACGACGACCTCCACATCCACGCCCTTGTCCTTCCAGGCAGCCGCGGCGGCCTGCGCCTCCTCGATCATCTGGGTTCGCCACTCCGAACCGACGAAGCTGTTCGACAGCCCGATGCGGAACGTCTCCGCATGGGCCGCACCTGCCATGAGCGCACCCAGAACGGCGGCGCCAACCAGTTTACCGAGCATGATTTCCTCCCGAGATCTCCCAACCCAGGGTGAAAATGTAATCGATAACATCAGCCGATGCAATCAACTCCGCATGGCGGCGGTGGAGGCACGGGCCACCAGTTCCACGGATAGGATCGTTTCGGCCTTCGCATCCCGCCCGGCCAGAAGATCCAGCATCAGGCGCGCCGCGGCAGAGCCGATTTCCTCGCGCTGCTGGCGTATGGTGGTGAGACCGGGCGTCACATGGGCGGCAAACTCGATATCGTCGAAACCCACGACCGAAAGGTCGTGCGGCACGGAGAAGCCCAGCCGCTGAAATTCCGCGATGAAACCGCAGGCCATTTCGTCGTTGTCGCAGATCAAGGCGGTTGGGCGATCTGGCATCGCTGCGATCCGATGTGCCGCGGCCCGTCCGCTGTCCAGCGAGAAATCGCCGGCGAAGCTGCATCGCGGATCGAGCGCAAGGCCGTTCGCCGCCAGCCCTGCGAGCAAACCTTGCGTGCGCGCTTCCGTCAGCCGATTGTCGGGCGGCCCTTCGAGATGGCCGATATGGCGGTGCCCAAGCTGCGCCAGATGCCCTACCGCAAGGGACACACCGGCAAAATTGTCGGCCTTGACGCTGGGCGCGGACAACCCCTCGATCCACTCGCAAGCCTGCACCACCGGAGGCGCGGTTTCCGCAGCAAGGACCTCGGCGGGGATGGAACCGTCCAGGACGATCAGCCCGTCGGTCCTGGATCGGCTTGCCAGGCCGAACAGCCTTCCCCTTTCGTCGGGCATGACGCGCGTGTCGGCGATCAAAAGGTTCAACCCCTCCGCCCGCAGAACCGCACCGATGCCGGCAAGGATGCGGGAGAAGAACGGGTTGGCAATGCTGGGCACCAGCGCCAATACGCCGCCCGTCCGGTTTTGCCGAAGGTTGCGCGCTGCCAGATTGACCGTATAGCCGGAATCGCGGATCGCCCGCTCGACCATCAGGCGGGTCGCTTCCGACACCAGCGCGGGGTTCGACAGGGTACGGCTGACGGTTGCCGTGGAAACACCTGCAAGCCGGGCGACGTCCCGCACTCCCGGCGGCTTGGCCGCTTCGCCTGCCCTTGCCCTGCGCACCGTCATGACCGCTCGTCCCGCCAAAAGCGCCTTAATGCCGAATTTGCGCCGCTTGTAAAGCAAAACGCCCTGTGCGATCTTTTCATGCAATCGATTACAGAAGCCGCTGTCAATCCGGCTCGCTGCTGGGAGGTTGCAGATGAAGACGTTGAAGGGGCCGGGCCTGTTCCTTGCCCAGTTCGTCGGGGACGACGCCCCCTTCGACACGCTGGACGGTCTTGCCGGGTGGGCGGCCGATTGCGGCTATGTCGGCCTGCAGGTGCCGACCGGGGACAAGCGGCTGATGGATGTCGGGCTGGCCGCCACCTCGCGCGACTACGCTGAAGAGCTTGCCGGCCGGCTGGCGGCGCACGGAACGGTCTTCACCGAGCTGTCGGCACATCTGCAGGGTCAGCTCGTCGCCGTTCATCCGGCCTATGATCTATTGTTCGACGGATTTGCTCCGGAGGCCGTGCGCGGCCGGCCGCAAGCGCGCCAGGACTGGGCGGTGGACCAGCTTCGAAAGACGCTGTCGGCTGCGGCAAACCTTGGGCTGCCGGCCATCGCGGCCTTTTCCGGGGCGCTGGCCTGGCCCTACGTCTACCCTTGGCCGCAGCGTCCCGCCGGGTTGATCGAGGCGGCGTTCGACGAACTGGCAAAACGCTGGAAACCGATTCTCGACCATGCGGAGGATGTGGGAGTCGACGTTTGCTTCGAGATCCACCCCGGCGAAGACCTGCATGACGGCGTCTCCTACGAGATGTTCCTCGAGCGGGTCGGCGGTCACCGGCGGGCCCGCATGCTCTACGACCCTTCCCACTATATGCTGCAGGGGCTGGACTATCTGCAGAACATCGACATCTACCACGAGCGGATTTCGATGTTCCACGTCAAGGATGCCGAGTTCAACCCGACCGGCCGCCAGGGCGTCTACGGCGGCTATCAGTCCTGGGTTGACCGCGCCGGACGGTTCCGCAGCCCGGGCGACGGACAGGTGGACTTCAACTCCGTCTTTTCCAAGCTCGCGCAGTACGATTTCGCGGGCTGGGCGGTGGTCGAGTGGGAATGCGCCCTGAAGCATCCCGACGACGGTGCACGGGAGGGCGCGGCCTTCGTGCGCGATCATATCATCCGCGTCACCGACCGCGCCTTCGACGACTTCGCGGCGGCCGGCACGGACGATGCGCGCAACCGCCAGATCCTCGGCCTTGGGAGATGACATTGAAGACAGACACGACCCCCATCCGCCTCGGCATGGTCGGCGGAGGCAGCGGAGCCTTCATCGGCGGCGTCCACCGCATGGCGGCCCGGCTGGACGGCCATTACGAACTGGTCGCCGGCGCGCTGTCCTCCACGCCCGAGAAGGCAAGGGAGAGCGGCCTGGCGCTGGGGCTTGCGCCCGACCGGACCTATGACGACTTCCGCAGGATGGCGCAGAGGGAAGCACGGTTGAAGGACGGTATAGAGGCCGTCGCCATCGTGACGCCCAACCACATGCACCTTCCGGCTGCGGCTGAATTTCTGAAACGCGGCATCCACGTGATCTGCGACAAGCCGCTGACGGGAACGCTTGCCGAGGCGCGCCGCATGCGCGCGGCTGTGGCGCGTGGAGCGGCCTTGTTCGTCCTGACGCATAACTACTCGGCCTATCCGCTGATCCGTCAGGCACGACAGATGGTCGCCGAGGGTGCGCTGGGCCGATTGCGCGTGGTGCAGGTCGAGTACGCGCAGGACTGGCTGACCGACAGCGTCGAGAAATCCGGCTCCAAGCAGGCCGAATGGCGCACGGACCCGGAACGCGCCGGCCTCGGCGGAGCGCTGGGCGATATCGGCACGCATGCCTTTCATCTGGCTTCCTATGTTTCCGGGCTTGCCATCGAGGGGGTGGCGGCCGACCTCCAGTCGTTCGGGGACGGCCGCGCCCTGGACGACAATGCCCATGTCCTTCTGCGTTACGAGGGCGGCGCACGCGGCATGCTTTGGTGCAGCCAGGTGGCCCCGGGGCACGAGAACGGATTGCGCCTCCGCCTGTTCGGCGAAAAGGGCGGGCTCGACTGGCAGCAGGAGCAGCCGAACGTGCTGCGTCATACCCCGCATGGAAAGGCGACGCGGCTGATTACGCGCAATGGCGCAGGGTCCGACGCCGCCGCTGCCGCGGCATCGCGCGTGCCGGCCGGGCACCCGGAGGGCTATATCGAGGCTTTCGCCAATATCTACTCCGACGCCGCGGCGCTGATCCGCGCCGCCCAGGGCAAGGGCGACAGGCCGGATGCCGTGCTGCCCGGCATCGAGGACGGGGTGGAAGGCGTCGCCTTCGTCGAGGCCTGCGTGCGTTCCTCCAGATCCAACGGAGCGTTCGTCGCCTTGCGCCGCTGAACGTTCGGACGAATGATGGCGTCGGTACAGGGAGGGGGAACTACGATGGCTGAATCACTTGACGGCAAGGTCGCGGTCATAACGGGGGCGGCATCGGGCATCGGCCTGGCCACCACCGAGGCGCTTCTGGAGCATGGCGCGCACGTCGTGATGGTGGACCGCAACGCCGAAAGCCTGCACGAGCTGGCCGGCCGGCTCGGAGGCAATGCGATCCCGCAGGTGACGGATCTTCTGGACCCGGCCAGTTGCAACGCCATGGTGCCGCAGATCCTTGCCCGGGTGCCGCAGATCGACATCCTGTACTGCAACGCCGGCACCTATATCGGCGGCGACCTGACCGAGACGACCTCCGATGCGATCGACAGGATGCTGAACCTCAACATCAACGCCGTCATGAAGAACGTGCACGACGTAGCGCCGCACATGATCGAACGCAGGACCGGCGACATCGTCGTGACGTCCTCGGTTGCAGGGCACTATCCGACATGGTGGGAACCGGTCTACGCCTCGTCCAAATGGGCGATGACATGCTTCGTGCAAACGATGCGCCGGCAGATGATCCCGCACGGCATTCGCGTCGGCCAGGTCTCGCCGGGGCCGGTCGTATCCGCCCTTCTGGCGGACTGGCCGGAGGAAAACCTGCGCAAGGCGAAGGAATCCGGCAGCCTCATCGACCCGTCCGAGGTTGCCGACGCGGTCGTCTACATGCTCACGCGCAAGCGCACCGTGACCATTCGCGATATACTGGTGCTGCCCACCAATTTCGACCGCGTCTAGCTAGATCAGGCCGTATTGCCGCGCCTTGTTGCGCAGGAACGGCAGGCCCTTCCCCAGCACCTCCTCCCGGTCGGGCGCGACCGGGCGCCAGACCGACAAGGCGCTGGCGATCTGCGGCGGCACGCTGATGAAGCTTTCCATCGCCATGCCGCCCTTGAAGCCGATAGCGGCAAGTGCGGCGAATACCTCGTCCCACTGCACGGTGTCGCAACCGGGCGTGCCTCGGTCGCTCGCCGACAGGTGAATGTATTTCAGGTGGTCGCGCGCCTTGAGGATTCCGTTGGCGATCCCCTTCTCCTCGATATTCATGTGGTAGGTATCGAGGTGGACGAAAACGTTGTCCGCGCCGACTTTCTCCACCATGGCGACGGCTTGCTCGGCTGTGTTCAGGATGTGGTTCTCGTAGCGGTTCACCGCCTCCAGCCCGTAGTCCATGCCGAGACTTGCAGCATAGGCGGCGGCATCGCGCACGACGCGTGCCGTCGCATCGATTTCGGCCTGGGTGGGTGGAAAGCCCGTGCGCTGGCCGATACCGCCATAGATCACGCCGCTCATCGCCCTGGCCCCGATGGCATGGGAGCGATCCAGGGCAAGTTGCAGGAAAGCCAGCGCGCCTTCCGGATCGTTCGTCGGAAGGCGATCGAGCGGCATGCCGAGTGAGCAGACGCACTCCACATCGTGCTTTTCGAGAAGGCGCCTCGTATGGTCTGCATCGACGCCTTCCGGATCGAGCATGGTGATTTCCAGAAAGTCGATCCCATGGCGTACCGCCTCGGGTATGGCGTAGCTTGCCGCATCGCGGTTCCACTCCATCGCCCACATTGCGGTATGCACGCCGAACCCGCTTACGCCCATCGCCCGGCCCCTCCCAAGGCTAGATCTCTGGATATTACATCAACTTGTCGAGGGTGATGGGCAAGTCTCTTATGCGTTTTCCGGTTGGTATGCAGGTCGGGAATGTCCGTCCGGATCGCGTCGATCTCCGGTGCGTCCATGGCGCTCGTCGAAGAGCGTTTCTCCCATGAGCGCGAGCCCCATCCCCATGACGATACCGCCAAGGAACTGGTTGGTAACCGCCTTGCCGCGCTTTCGCGCAGGACTACTGCTTGAAAATGAAGATTACGCCAACGGCGATGTAGGCCCCCACATAGATCCAGACTGCTGCGGCAAGACGATGTGCCCCTGCGCGATCAACGCGCGCCCGCAGCTTTCTGTAGATGCGGATATCCAACATGCCGAGCGGCACGGATACCGCCAGCGCAGCACCGACACACACTGCCCAAAGAATTGCTGGCGATGCATCAAGGTTGCTCAACACGAGATGCGTTACCGGTACATGGACGAGATATAAGGCATAGCTGTAATCCCCGAGCCGTTCGGCGGCCCAGCCGAAGCCACCACGCTTGGGAGGTTCCGTCGAGATGCCGTACAACAACGCCACAAGGATGACGGCCGCCAGCGAACCGAGAATGCGCCCCCAGGCGAGGTCGACCGACATGGTCACCGCGCCCAATCCGAGGGCGATCACCGCCCAGATTGGTTGGATGCGACCCCGGCGCAGTATCGTCGGGATGATCAGCCCGCCGGCAAAAGCCGCGTTTCCAGGCAGAAAAAAAGCCTGCAACAGCGTAGGCGACAAGGTGCTGCCCATCTGCTGGGGATCGATGAAGGCAGCGAAACCGATTGCGGCCAGCCAGACGATCGCAAATGGAACCACGAACCGCGAACCCGATGCAAAAGCCAGCAGGAACAAAAGGACGTAGAAGAACACCTCGAGAACGAGCGTCCATTCGACATTGAGCTCGAACACGACCCGCGTACCGACGAGAGCCAACGACATCGCCCGAATATCGGCATTGAGCTCTCCCGTCCGCAGGAAAGCCACGATGACGAAAATCAGGATGAACAACGGGTAGATGCGGACAAGGCGGTGAGCCAGGAAGAGCGTCGGAGGTGTACGGTGCAACAGATCCGCCATCAACGCACCTGAGATCGCGAAGAAGATCGCAACCCCGACAAGTCCGAATTTTCCGTCGAAGATGTTTGCAAACCGGACATCGTCGAACCGAAATGCGATGTAATGGGATATATGATAGATAGCTACGGACAGCGCTGCCAGGGCGCGCATCCATTGGATATTGACGTTTCTATGCTTTCCGCGGCCGATGGTTTGCACTTCGTCTCCCCCTGGTTGGCGGGAAGATAGAGCAAACTTATCATCAGCGGTTTAAGATACGTTGCGTTCAGCCGTGGAGAGTCCCCACGCCAAAAGGGCAGAAGCGCGGGCCGAATCCTTGGCTTCCACATAGCAGCGCAACTCGGGCGCGTTGCCGGATGCACGGAAATGCACCACCGAACCATCGGTCAAAACGAAGCGGACGCCGTCGATCGCATCGCGGCTGACGGCTCCACCCTGTTCGGCAAACAGCGCCGTAGCGAAGGCTGTGTCCGTGCCGAGAAGGGCCAGGAACGCCGCGCTCTTGTCCGGCGCCACGTTTTCCAGCCTGTCTGCCAAGGCATGGCCAGGCGAAATAGCCTCCAAGGCGTCCTTGAGCGAACCCTTATGCCGCGCATGAACCAGCGCGGCGATGATCGGCAGAATGGCATCCCGCGTTGGAAGCGCCGACAAGGTCCGCCCGGCGCGGGTCAGATCGCCGCCCAGCAGCACGCCGCCATTCGCCTCGAAACCGAGTACGCTCGAGGGGTGTCCGTCGATCAGCCGTTCCATGCCTTCAATCACGTAAGGTGAACCGACGCGCGTGCGATGTATGCACCTGGCCACGCCGGACCGCTCTACGGCAGTGCTGGAGGTGACAGGCGTGACGATACGATCGATATCGAGATGCATGGCGGTCATCAGGCCGAGAAGATCGCCACGAACGAAGTTCCCTTCGCTGTCGGCCACAAGCGGCCGATCGCCGTCGCCATCGGTTGATACGATCGCATCGAACGGGCTCGCTTCCGCCCACCCTTTGACAAGCTTGATATGCCGTGGATGGTGGGCTTCCGTATCGATCGGAATAAAGCGCTCCGACCGCCCCAGCGGAACGGCCGTGGCTCCGAGCGCCCCGATCAGCTCTACGAGAATGTCGCGCCCGACGGCGCTGTGCTGGTAAACGCCGATACGCATCCCTGCCAGGGCATCAGTTCCGAAGAAAGCGCGATATCGGTCCAGATAGGCTTCCACGACACCGATGGCCGCAAATTCGCACCGTACCGGGTCACCGACCGGCTCGGCGGCCGCGTATGCAGCGCGTATGGACGCCTCGTCGGCCTTGGTTATCTCTCCCGACGAAAGATAGAATTTCAGTCCGTTGCGGTCTTCGGGGATGTGGCTTCCCGTAACCATGATCGCCGGGCAGCTGCGCGACATGGCAGCCATGGCAAGCGCAGGCGTCGGAAGGGCGCCGGCATCCAACGGACGCCAGCCCGACGCACAAGCCGCGTCCGCGCAGTCCCTGGCAATCGCCGGGCTGCTATCGCGGAGATCGCGACCGATCAGCACCTCTCCGGACGACCTGTCGCCGATGATGCTCAGAAAGGCGGATGTCCATTGGCGCGCAGCGGGACCCTGAAGATCGACGACCAATCCACGCAGGCCGCTTGTTCCGAACTTGAGATCGCTTGCAGCCATGTCCATCAGGTCCGTGCATACACATCGTCGAGCCGTACGATATCGTCCTCGCCGGTATAGCTGCCCACCTGCACTTCGATGATCTTGAGGTCGATCTTGCCCGGGTTGCGCATACGATGAACGCAGCCGATAGGCAGGTAGGCCGCCTCGTTCTCGTGATAGTGCTTCACCTCATCGTCGATCGTAACTTCGGCGGTGCCCTTGACGACCACCCAATGTTCGGCCCGATGATAGTGGCGTTGCAGTGAAAGCGTACCGCCCGGCTTGACGCAGATGTGCTTGACCTGGAATCGATCGCCGATATCGATGCGCTGGTACCAGCCCCAGGGACGATGGATCCTCAGATGATCCGTCGCCTCGCCGAAACCCTCGGTGCGAAGTTGGGTGACGAGATCCTTGACCTTGGATGCCTGGTCCTTGGACGCGACGAGCACCGCATCGGGCGTCGTCACGACGACGATCCCATCCAGTCCGACGACAGTCGTCAGATGACCGTCCGACATCACGAGGCTGTTCGTCACCCCGATCGTCGAAACGGGGCCCTCGATGACGTTGCCCGCATCATCGTGCTTCTTGACGTCATAGACCGAATCCCACGCGCCGATATCGGACCAGCCGAAGCTGGCCCTGACCACCCCGGCGCGATCGGTCTTCTCCATGATCGCATAATCGATGGAGATTTTCGGCGACCGTGAGAAGCTTTCGGCGTCGAGACGAAGAAAGTCGAGATCGCGCTTGCCACCGTCGACGGCGGCAGAAGCGGCCTCGATAATGTCCGGGCAACGCCGCTCCATCTCCTCGATCATCACGTCCGATCGGAAGAGGAAGTTTCCGCTGTTCCAGAGGAGGCCTTCCGAAACGTAGCGCGCCGCCGTATCGACATCGGGTTTCTCGACGAACCGATCGACGACGAACGTATCGTGCGTCGCCAATGCGTTGCCGGCCGCGATATACCCATAACCTGAAGCAGGGAATGTCGGCACGATGCCGATCGTCATGATCCTGCCGGCGGCAGCCTGCGAAGCGGCGACCTTGCAATCGTGCACGAAAGCTTGATCGTCGTCCACGACATGGTCGCCTGCCAGGACGAGGCAGAGGGAGCCCGTCTGCCGCGCCTCCACCATCAGGGCCGCGACGGCCACGGCGGCGGCGGAGTCGCGCCTCTCCGGCTCAAGAACGATCTCGCCCTCCACACCTATGGCGCGCATCTGCTCGGCCACGACAAACCTGAAGTCGTTGGACGTTATGATGATCGGCTGGGTGAAATCCGGCCCGGTGACGCGCGTCAGGGTGCCCTGGAAGGTGGACAAGCCGTCGTCCATGATCGCGATGAACTGCTTGGGCATCGTTTCGCGGGAGATCGGCCATAAACGCGTTCCGGCGCCCCCCACCATGATGACGGGCGTGATCTTCGTTTCCAGGCCGTCGTCGAGGCTCATCTCATGCTCCAATTGCCTGTCGCGCGCAGACAAGCGATATCAAGGCTCGGGAACCGGGTGATTATGTGCTTTCCGTTCGCAGATCAACTCGCAGTCGATGAATGGTGGGGCGGCAAAAGCTTGCCCGGGTTCATGATGCCGTTCGGGTCCAGCGCGGACTTGATTGCGTGCATTGTTCGGATTTCAGCGGGACTGCGCGAGAAACCGAGCCATTCGCGCTTCAGTGTTCCGATGCCATGCTCTGCCGAGACGGAGCCACCTTCCCTGCGTACGCGCTCGTAAACCAACCTTTCCAGCGCATGGGCCGTCCGCTCATCCATCCGGTCGCGATGCAGGATCAGGTGAAGGTTGCCATCGCCCATATGGCCGAAGAAGAGGCTGCGTGTGCCGGGGAAAGCGGCCGCGATGGCGGCGCTCGTACCGTCCACGAAGGCCGGCATCGCGAGCAGCTCGACGCTGACGTCGAAGTTCAGGAGGCCCGGCAACGCGTCGTCGAGCCCGGCCGCCTCCCGAACCGCCCAGAATGCCTGCGCATCGGCATGCGAGCGCGCCAGCAGCGCATCCTCGACAAGGCCGTCCTCGAATGCGGCTTCCAGAAACGCTTCCAGCGGCTGCTCTGACTCGATGAGCACGCACATGGCCGGCGTGGCATCGAATGGGCGCGTCTTTGCCAGCCGGCAGCCGATGTCGTAATAGGCCGGCCACATCGCCTCGAACGCGGACAATTCCACAGCGGAGCGTGCCGCGGCCAAGAGGGCAGTTGCCGCGGCGGCGTCCGGCAGCGCACAGAACGCCGTGACGATGTCCGCAGGTTTCGGCCACAGACGGAACACCGCGCGCGTCACGACGCCGAGTGTCCCCTCCGAACCGACGAACAGGCTCTTCAAGTCGTAGCCCGTATTGTCCTTCATAAGGCCGCCGAGATGCGACAGCACCGTCCCGTCGGCAAGCACGACCTCCAGCCCCAGCACGTTCGTCCGCGTGGTTCCGTAGCGGATGACCCGCGGCCCGCCCGCATTGGTGGCCACGAGGCCGCCGATCTGGCACGAGCCGCGCGCTCCGTAATCGATGGGAAACACCAGGCCGGCCTCCTCGGCCGCCTGCTGTGCGACGGCCAGCAGGGTGCCTGCGCGGACGCACATCGTTCCGGCCTGCCGGTCCACCTCTTCCACGCCGTGGAAACGGACCAGCGACAATGCCACCTCGCCCGGCGAGGCGTTGGCGCCGCCGGCGAGGCCCGTCATGCCGCCCTGCGGAACGATGCGAAGCCTATGCCGATGGCAGATCGCCATCGCCCTCGATGTTTCTTCCACATTCGCCGGCCGCAAAAGCGCTGCGGGCAGATGGCCGCCGGTGCGGCTCTCGTCCGTGCGCGATGCCTCCGGGACATCCGGCCCGACAAGACAGCCGGAGGGTCCCAGGCAGGCCAGCAGTTCGTCGAGCGCCGCCTGCATGCTGTCAGGCGATCGCCATCAGGCTGGCATTGCCGCCGGCGGCCGCCGTGTTGATGCTGGTCGAGCGCTCTTCCACCAGCCATTCCAGACGATAGCGGCCACCATCGGCGATCTCGGCCGAGGTCAGCGCCTGCACGAGGGCGATGCCTCCGTCCTTTTCCGTCAGGCGCCGCTGCACGTTGGCGACGCGCTGCGCGTCGCCCTCGACCAGAACGGCGGCAATGTCGGCCGGGATCGCACCGTCCCTCAGCAGAACGGGCTGCAGGTCCACCGGCAGGCGGTCGAGCGCGAAGCGGTCGAAGTCGCGCGCCGGGATCGCAGCAGAGTTTCCCGTTGCGATCGCCGCGCCCATTTGCACGGCGAGCCCTTCTTCCGTCTCCGCCAGAAGCAGCACCCGCCCACGCGGATGGATATCGTAGACGTTCCTTTCCCCCACCGGCCCCGGCAGCTCGGTCGAATAGCCGAGAAGCGATCCTTCGGCCTGTGCACGAACCTTGTCGGCGGCGGCGGCCTGCCCGATCTGGACCAGCCAGTTGGCATAGTCGCTCAGGCGCGCCGGTGCCTCGCCGCGGAAGGCCGGCTCCGGCTGCACGGCCAGAAGCCGCCGCAGATAGAGCGGCCCGCCGGCCTTGGGCCCGGTACCGGACAAGCCCCGTCCGCCGAAGGGCTGTACGCCGACGACCGCACCGATGACGTTGCGGTTGACATAGACATTGCCCACCGCAATTCGGCCGAGAACGGTTTCGATGGTCTCGTCGATGCGGGTATGCAAGCCGAAGGTGAGGCCGTATCCCGTCGCGTTGATCGCCTCGATCAACGGCGCCAGGTCGGCGCGGCGGTAGCGCAGCACGTGCAGAACGGGCCCGAAGACCTCGCGCTTCAGGGCCGCGATATCGTCGATCTCGACGATGGTGGGCGCCACGAAGGTTCCGTGCTCCGTCTCGGCCGGCATGGCCAGGCGGCTGACCGCATGGCCCCTTTCGCGCATGGCCTGCACATGCGCCTCGATGGTGCTCCTCGCCTCGTGCGTGATGACGGGGCCGATGTCGGCCGAAAGGCGGTCGGTGCGTCCGATCGTCAATTCTTCCAGGGCGCCGCGCAGCATGGCGAGGGTACGGTCGGCGGCCTCTTCCTGCACGCAGAGAATGCGAAGTGCCGAACAGCGCTGGCCCGCACTGTCGAAGGCCGACGCGACGACATCCGCCACGACCTGCTCGGTCAGCGCCGAAGAGTCGACGATCATCGCGTTCTGGCCGCCCGTCTCGGCGATCAGGGGCGCGATGCGCCCATCCGGCGTGCGGCGGCCGGCAAGGCTGGCCTCGATCAGCCGGGCGACTTCGGTGGACCCGGTAAACAGAACGCCGCATACGTCCGGGGCGGCGGTCAGCGCCGCGCCGACATCGCCGGCGCCGGGCGTGAAGATCAGCACATCGTCCGGGACGCCCGCCGCGTGCATCAGGCGCACGGCCTCGGCCGCAACGAGAGGCGTTTCCTCGGCCGGCTTGGCCAGCACGGCATTGCCGGCCGCCAACGCGGCCGCCACCTGCCCCGTGAAGATGGCCAGCGGAAAGTTCCATGGGCTGATGCAGGCGATGACGCCCAGCGGCCGGCACTCTGCCTGCGATCCGAGTTCGCGGATTTCGGCGGCGTAGTAGCGAAGGAAATCCACCGCCTCGCGCAGTTCCGCCACCGCGTTGGGCAGGCTCTTGCCGGCCTCCCGGACGGTGATGCCGAGAAGGCGTGCTGTATTGTCCTCGAACAATTCTGCCGCGCGCTCGAGTATCGCGGCGCGCTCGTCGGTCGAGCGGGCAGCCCATGCGCACAAGCCGCCGGAGGCATGCCGGACGAGATCGGCGATCCTGCCGGGATCGACCGTCTCGACGGTGCCGACCGCCTCACGCCGATCGGCCGGATTGGTAACCGTCTGCGGATTGCCGGTGCCGCTGCCATGTGGCGCGCGCGCCGTCCAGCCTTCCGTCGCCGTGCCCCTCAGCCGGTCGCCCAGCGACGCCAGGACCGTTTCGTCGGCAAGGTCCACGCCGCAGGAATTTCTCCGACGTTCGCCGTAGAGCCGCCCCGGCAGCAGAATGGCCGGGTTGGTGCTGCCGAGCGGTTCGAAGGCCGATGCGACGTCGACAGGGTCGGCCGCCAGTTCCTCCACCGGGACCGCCTCATCGGCGATCCGGTTGACGAAGGACGAGTTGGCGCCGTTCTCCAGGAGGCGGCGCACCAGATAGGCCAGCAGGGTCTCGTGCGTGCCGACCGGAGCGTAGATCCGGCAGGGCCTGTCCAGCCGCTCCGGCCCGACGACTTCCTCGTAGAGCGGCTCCCCCATCCCGTGCAGGCACTGGAATTCGTACTGGCCGCGCCCATAGCGTGCCGGTTCGGCCATCACGTAGATGCTGGCCAACGTCTGCGCATTGTGGGTTGCGAACTGCGGGAAGACCGCGTCCGGCGCAGCCAGAAGGCGCCGGGCGCATGCGAGATAGGCGACATCGGTATGCACCTTGCGCGTATAGACCGGGAAGTCCGAATAGCCGTCCACCTGCGCGCGCTTGATCTCCGCATCCCAGTAGGCGCCCTTCACCAGCCGCACCATGAGGCGATGGCCGCTGCGCCGCCCCAGGTCCACCAGCCAGTCGATGACGAGAGGACAGCGCTTGCCATAGGCCTGCACGACGAAGCCGATGCCGTCCCAGCCCTTCAACTCTGGCTCGAAGGCCAGCCTTTCGAGAAGGTCGAGCGAAAGCTCCAGCCGGTCGGCCTCCTCCGCGTCGATGTTGAGGCCGATGTCGTAGCGCCGGCACAGAAGCGCCAATGCCGCCAGGCGCGGATAGAGTTCCGCCATCACGCGGCCGGCCTTGGCCCGCGCATAGCGCGGGTGCAGGGCCGACAATTTGATGGAGATGCCCGGCCCCTCCTGCACGCCCTTGCCGCCCGAAGCCGCGCCGATGGCGTGAATGGCTTTTTCGTATTCGTCGTAGTAGCGCGCGGCATCGGCCGCCGTCATGGCGGCCTCGCCCAGCATGTCGTAGGAGTAGCGGAAGCCCTTGCGCTCCATCGCGCGGCTGCGCTTGAGCGCCTCTTCGATGGTCTCGCCGCGCACGAACTGCTCGCCCATCAACCGCATGGCGATGTCCAGCCCCTGCCGGATCACAGGTTCTCCGAAACGGCCGACAAGCCGCGTCAGCGCCCGCGAAAGGCCGGCCTCGCTGACGGTCGCCGTCAGCCTGCCCGTCACCAGGAGGCCCCATGTCGCCGCATTGACGAAAAGCGAGTTGTCGTCGTCGATATGGGCGCGCCAATCCCCCTTGGAGATCTTGTCGCGAATGAGCGCGTCCCGCGTGGCCCTGTCCGGGATGCGCAGCAACGCCTCCGCCAGGCACATCAGGGCAATGCCTTCCTGGCTCGACAACGAGTATTCGTGGATCAGGCCCGGTACGCCACTGTTGCCGGCCTTGGCGCGCAAGCCGCGCACCAGTTGCCCGGCCAGGGTGCGGATACGGTCGGCGGCGGCAGGCGCCTGACGCGCGGCATCCAGCAGCGGCGGCAGGCACTCCGGTTCCGGCCGGCGCGTTGCCTGCGTGATGGCGCGCCGCAAGGGCGTTTCCGCCGTCACCCGCGCATCGAACGCGCCGAACGGCTGAGGTTGTTCCGCATGATCCGCGATCCGGTTGGCTGCGCTCATCTCTGTCTCCATGGAGCGCACGCCGCGCCCACTGCCGGTATTCACTTAATCGGCCGGCGCGCGGACTTAAATGCCGATCTTTGAACAGGTCTCCGAATTATGTTCGGCGTAAGCGCCTTTCGGCCGAATGAGTACACCTACAATTGCGATTCCAGCGGCAACCAGCCAACGATCCTTGCCAGAATCCGTCGACCGAGGCCTGCCTCCGGCTCCTGCGTCAACCGGACAGGCACGCCCGATTCCGTCGCGCTCCACATCATGGCTCCGTCGGCATCCAGGGTGACCCGATAGCTCATCGCCGGCGATATCTCCTCCGCGAAGATGCGATCCATTTCTTCGACGAGCGCCGGAACGGCGAACAATACGCCCATCTCCGTGTTCAGGGAAACGGAGCGCGGATCGAAATTGAGCGAGCCGACGAAGCCTGCCGTTCCGTCGCTGGTAAAGGCCTTCGTATGCAGGCTCGCCTGGCTGGAGCCGCGCAGGCTGATCCCGCCGGAGGCGGCCGTCGGCTTCAACTCGTACAAGGTCACGCCGCCTTTCAGCAGCGGCTCCCTGTAGGGCGCGTAGCCGCCATGGACGGCGGCCACATCGGTGGCGGCAAGGGAATTGGTGAGCACCGTGACGTCGACGCCCTTTTCCACCAGCCGCGAGAAGAATTGCGTGCCCTCGTCGCCCGGTATGAAGTAGGGGGACGAGATGTTGAGCTGCCGCTCGCTGGATGCCAGCAGCGGCACCAGCTCCTCCAGCAGCGAATTGCGGCCGCTCTTGCCGGCGGCCTTCTCGGCGGGGTCGGAGACCAGCCGTGCCTCCTGCGTCCAGTGCACGTCGGCATCGTCGAACAGGGAGGCGACCGTCAGACGTTCGCGCAGACGCGCGATATATGGGTTGGCGGCAGCTGTATCCGCCAGCCGGCCGAACGCCTGCCGCAGCTCGTCCAGCGGCGGCGTCTCGCGCTCGGCCAGGGCCTGCACCGGAAGTGCGAGGCCGCTGTTCCAGTACTCGTCGAAGATCACCTCCGCCTGGCCGGCCATCTCGCCGATGGCGATGATGTCCAGGTCGCGGAAATTGGACGCTTCCGCGGCGTCGAAATATTCGTCGCCGATATTTCTGCCACCGACGATTGCGATCTGACCGTCGGCGATCCAGGCCTTGTTGTGCATGCGCCGGTTCACGCTCACCATGCGCAGCGCCATCTCGATTCCGCGGCGGATCGGATTCTCGCGGGCATGGGTGGGGTTGAACAGCCGAACCTCGATCAGCGGGTGGCTGTCGACCGCAAGGAACGTCCTGTCGGACAGGGATACGCCGATATCGTCCAGAAGCAGACGGACGCGCACGCCCCTGTCCGCTGCTGCCAGGGCCTCGCGCAGGATGAGACGGCCGGTCAGATCGTCGTTCCAGATATAGTACATGAGATCAAGGCTGCGGCCGGCTATCCGTGCGGAAAGGGCGCGGGCAGCGAACGCGTCGAGGTTGGACGATACGAGCACAAGCCCGCTCTCCGCGTCGTGGCCCTTGCGCAGCCCATCCACATAGGCGTCCAGCACGGTCGGCGCCCCGTCGCGCGACAAGGCGTGGCTGGGTGCGCCCCGCGCGCCCTCCGCGAAGCGACCGAAGGCGTAGGCGGCGACCATGGAAGCCGCGGCGAACACCAGAACGACGACGAGCACGATCGCCAGAAACCGCATCATGAACCGATGATATCCGATTATCGCACCATGAGGCGGAATGCCGCATGGGACGGAAGTCTTGTTAGGGCCGTTTCAACGATGTCGGGCGCAAAGTATGGCTACGCCTACGCCTTTGTCATGATTGCCAGCCTTTCATGCCTCAGTTATCGCATTAGGGATAAAAGGCAACGGCGTTCCGTCCCTCGTGAAGGCTTGAACCGAACCGCGATTCTCGACTACAGTCCGCTATAAAATTGCGTTCAAAGTATTAATATTAACGTTTATACCGATCTGGAGTTTCGACGGTGCATTTGTCCGGCCCCCCGAAGGATGCCGAACCGGTCGGTCCCGCGCTGCACGCGGAGCCGATGTCACCTGATCTGCGATCTCATATTCTCCAGCTTGTCGCCACTGCGCGCATGCTCGGCAAGGCCGAGATGATCTGCGAAATCGATGCCGATGCGGACCCTTCCGTACGGACCGAGTTCGAGCGTCGGATGCAGCAGGCGCGCCACGATCTGGAAGCCGCGATCATGGACAGGGGCGTCGGCGGCCCGTTCGCATTGCCGGCGCCGATCATCCCCGCGATGAGCCCGCCGCCCCGGCAGCCGGAAGCGCCGTCCAGGGCAGAGAAGAGCCCGACCTACAGCGATTGGGATGCCGACCGGCCGCGTTTCGGATCCATCCCCGCCGTAATGGCGCTTCTGGTCGCCCTGGGGCTTTTCGCGCACTGGGCCTATGGCGGCTCCTTCGGCGCATCCGACACGTTCCAGTATTACGTCGCGCGCGAACGTTGTCTTGCCGTATCGGACGCCCTCCTGGACCTGCGCAACGGCCGCCCGCAGAGACTGGCGGGCGACCTGACGGCGCTCCAGCGCGAGGAAGCCGACTGCACGTCGCGCAACATGTATGCGCCGACGTGGAAGTAGGCTCCCGTCGCGGGGTCAGTGCGCCAGCAGAAGCGGTATCGGGCTGTCGTTCAGAAGATCGCTCGTGACGCCACCCAGAACCGCCTGCTGCATGCGGGAATGCGCATAGGCGCCCATCACCAGCAGCCCCGCCCCCTGATCCAGCGCATGATTGCGCAGCGCATCGGCGACGTTGCGGCGCGCCGCGGTCAACACCGTTTCCGACGCTGAAATGCCATGGGCCGAAAGATAGCGGACCAGCTTTTCGGCGGGCTGGATGTTGGAGACGTCCTTCTCTCCGCGCACCGTAACGACCTGAACCTCTCCGGCCTGGTGCAGCATGGGCAGCGCCTCGCGCACGGCGCGCACGGCCGGCACGCTGCCATCCCAGGCGACGAGGACCTTCGCAGGCAGGCCGCCGGGGCTTCCGGCGGGAACGCGGATCACCGGCCGGCCGCTGCGGAACAGCAGCGCCTCCACGATTTCGCGCTCGTCGCGCAGGCTGCTGCCACCGGCATCCACCACCACGACGTCCTGCAACTGCGCACGCAGGGCCGCGCGGCCCACAAGGGCGAGGAAATCGAGCGAGATCAGTTGCGTTTCCGGCTCGATGCCCGCCTGACGCGCCGCCTCGGCCGCGAGTTCCATGCTGGCGTGCGCCTGCCCTTCCAGCTTGCGCGCCTGCTCCGCCAGCATCTGGCCCGGCATGTCGGTGATCAGGCTGTACGGAATCCAGGCCGGCTGCGGCGACAGGAAATCGATGGTCAGACGTCCCCCGAACTGCCTGGTGATGGCGATGGCCAGCGCCGTTGCCGGGCTGGCGGCGCTGCGCGCCTCCGCTTCTGGCAGGAGCGTGAGCATTACGGTCTTGTAGGCAGGCGACATGAACTGGTTTCCTGTTGTTGCGGACAGGGTCATTCCCGTCCGAGTCCGGTTTTGCCGATCAGCATCTTTTCAACTTCCAGTATCAGCAGCAACACGATGCCGACGAAAAGGATCAGCGCCCCGTCCGCAAAGGGCACCGGCGCGCTGGCGAACAGCGTGTGCATGACCGGAAGGTAGGTGAATGCGAACTGCGCGAGCGTGACCGCCGCCAGCGCCAGCAGAAGGACGGGTGTGCCGAGAATGCCGCGCAGGCTGATCGAGCCCTGGTGCAGGTAGCGCACGTTGAAGAGATAGAAGATTTCCATCACCACGAGCTGGTTGACCACCATGGTCCGGGCGGTATCGACGCCGAGGCCGCGCCAGATCGCCCAGTTGAAGATGAAGAAGACGCCCACCGTGAAAAGCAGCGAGACGAAGCAGACCCTCCAGAGCAGAAATGGCGACAGGAGGGGCGCGCCGGCGGGCCGCGGCGGACGTTCCATCACGCGGGGCTCCGGCGGCTCGAAGGCCAGCACGAGGCCGAGTGTGATGGTGAGGATCATGTTGATCCACAGGATCTGCGCCGGCGTCATCGGCAACGTCGTACCGATGAACAGGGCAACGACCACGGCAAGGACCTCGCCGCCATTGGTGGGCAACGTCCAGGCGATCACCTTGCGGATATTGTCATAGACGGTGCGCCCTTCCCGCACGGCGGCCACGATGGAGGCGAAATCGTCGTTCGCCAGAACCATCTCCGCCGCTTCCTTGGCGGCCTCCGTACCCTTTCGGCCCATGGCCACGCCGACATCGGCCTGCTTGAGCGATGGGGCGTCATTGACGCCGTCGCCCGTCATGGCGACGACCTGCCCATTGGATTGCAGGGCGCGGACTATGCGCAGCTTGTGCTCCGGGTTGGTCCGCGCAAAAACGCTGACCGACCGCGCCACGGCCGGAAGATCGGCTTCGGCCACGGCATCGAGCTCCGCCCCCGTCATCGCCTTCGGATCGTCGGCCAGCCGCAGTTGCCGCGCGATCGCCGCCGCCGTGTCCTTGTGGTCGCCGGTGATCATCTTGACGGTGATGCCGGCCGTGCGGCAGTCGGCGATGGCGGTGACGGCTTCGTCCCGCGGCGGGTCGATCAGGCCGACGATGCCCACGAATGTCAGCTCCTCGCCCAGCCGCTCCATGGAAAGTGTCGTCTCCCCCGCGGCGGCGGGCCTTGCGGCAAAGCCGAGGACGCGCTCGCCGCGCGAGGCTGCATCGGCGATTTCGCCCTCCCAGCGCGCCGCGTCCGCGCCGGCGGCCATCGCCAGCAGCCGCTCCGGCGCGCCTTTCACGAACACCCAGCGCTCCGCGTCCGGTCCGGCATGGAGTGTCGCCATGAAGCGGTGTTCCGCATCGAACGGGATCGTGTCCAGCCGTTTCCATGCG
Organism: Aureimonas altamirensis; assembly: GCF_023702225.1. Taxonomy (GTDB): domain Bacteria; phylum Pseudomonadota; class Alphaproteobacteria; order Rhizobiales; family Rhizobiaceae; genus Aureimonas; species Aureimonas altamirensis_B. The sequence continues at coordinate 28,151 of NZ_JAMQCO010000010.1, forward strand.
GCCAGGCCGTCGGGCGTCAGGCCCGCCTTGCGCGCCAGCGCCAGAAGCGCGCCCTCCATCGGATCGCCCAGAACGCGCCAGTCGCCGTCCTCGTGGACCAGTTCGGCATCGTTGCAGAGCGCCGCACAATAGAGAAGAAGGTCGGTCTCGCCCTCGGGAAGCGGCGCTCCGGCAACGTAACCTTCTCCTACACGGCCTTCGGGCCGATACCCCGCGCCTTCCACGGCCGCTGCGAGACCGGGGGTGACCAGGTGGCGCGCGGTCATCTCGTTGCGGGTGAGCGTACCCGTCTTGTCCGAACAGATGACGGATGTCGCGCCAAGCGTTTCCACCGCCGGCAGGCGGCGCACGATGGCGTGGCGGGTCGCCATGCGCTGAACGCCGATGGCCAGGGTGATGGTGATGACGGCGGGAAGCCCTTCCGGCACGACGCCCACCGCCAGCGAAACCACGACCATCAGCGCATCCACCATGCTGTAGCCGCGCACCAGTGTGGCGAAGGCGAACAGCAGCGCCGAGAGCGCCAGCGCGAAATAGGTGAACAGCGTGCCGAAATGGTTGATCTGTCGCAGCAACGGGGTCTGCAGCGTTTCGACCGCCCCCATCAGCGCGCTGATCCGGCCGATTTCCGTGCGGCCACCGGTACCCACCACGACGGCGCGCGCCTGCCCCGTGGCCATCAGCGTCCCGGAGTAGAGCATGGAGGCCCGGTCGCCCAGTGCGGCGGCATCCAACACGGGCTCGGCGGATTTCTGCGCCGGTACGGATTCGCCGGTCAGCACCGCTTCATCGACCAGCGCGGCGCGCGCCTCGACGATGCGCAGGTCGGCCGGCACCTTGTCGCCGGCTTCCAGCAGCACGATGTCACCCGGCACGAGGTCGGCGACCGCCAGTTCGGTCCGCTTTCCGTCTCGCAGGGCAAAGGCGTGCGGAGCGATCATGTCGCGGATCGCATCCAGCGCCCGCTCCGCCTTGCCTTCCTGAACGAAGCCGATGACGGCGTTGATGACGACGACCGCCACGATCACGGCGCCGTCTATGACGTGATTGAGCGCGAAGGCCGCAATCGACGCAGCAAGCAGAAAATAGATCAGCACGTTGTTGAACTGCGCCAGGAAGCGCATGGCCGGGTGCTTGCGGCGCCTTTCGGGCAGACGGTTCGGGCCATGGACGGCCAGGCGCTCGCGCGCCTCGTCGCCCGTCAGGCCGTCGGTTCGGGTGGCGAGGGCGCGCATGACTTCGGGGACGGGGAGCGAATAGGCGTGGTCGAGCGCCGTGTCCCCGGCTTCGGCATCCGGCGCTTTCGTCATGCCCGCGCTCCCGTTTTCCGTATCTGTGAACCTACGGTTGCTTGATGAATGATTCGGGGCAAGCAGGAATTGATCGAAATCAAAAAAGCATGGGCTGGCCATCGTTTGCCGGAAGGCGTAACATGCGTTACGGATAACTTGTACTCGTTCCAATCCATGTCATATGTGTGGAACGGCCCGGCACGATCGAGCGGCGCAGGCCAGCCGAGCCGGAGATACGAAACCAGAGGAAGCGGGAAATGCCCCCATATCGCTCACGCACGACCACGCACGGCCGCAACATGGCCGGTGCCCGTGGCCTGTGGCGCGCCACAGGCATGAAGGACAGCGACTTCGGCAAGCCGATCATCGCGGTGGTCAACTCGTTCACGCAGTTCGTGCCGGGGCACGTGCACCTGAAGGATCTCGGCCAGCTCGTCGCGCGGGAGATCGAGCTTGCCGGCGGCGTCGCCAAGGAATTCAATACCATCGCGGTGGATGACGGCATCGCGATGGGGCACGACGGAATGCTGTATTCGCTGCCCTCGCGCGAGTTGATCGCCGACAGCGTGGAATACATGGTCAACGCTCATTGTGCGGACGCCATGGTCTGCATCTCCAACTGCGACAAGATCACACCCGGCATGCTGATGGCCGCCATGCGGCTGAACATCCCCGTCGTCTTCGTGTCCGGCGGCCCGATGGAGGCCGGCAAGGTGACCTGGGAAGGCACCGAGAAGAAGCTCGACCTCGTCGACGCCATGGTGGCGGCAGCCGACGACCGCATCTCCGACGAGGAGGTTCAGGTGATCGAGCGGTCGGCCTGCCCCACCTGCGGTTCCTGCTCGGGCATGTTCACGGCCAATTCCATGAACTGTCTGACCGAGGCTCTCGGGCTCTCGCTGCCCGGCAACGGTTCCACGCTGGCCACCCATGCCGACCGTCGCCGCCTCTTCGTCGAGGCCGGCCATTTGGTAGTGGATCTGGCGCGGCGTTATTACGAACAGGACGATGCGTCCGTCCTGCCGCGCTCCATCGCCACCTTCGCCGCCTTCGAGAATGCGATGACGCTGGACATCGCCATGGGCGGCTCGACCAATACGGTCCTGCACCTCCTAGCAGCGGCGCACGAGGCCGAGGTCGACTTCACCATGGAGGATATCGACCGCCTGTCCCGCCGCGTGCCCGTCCTGTGCAAGGTGGCTCCCGCCGTCGCCAACGTCCACATGGAGGATGTGCACCATGCCGGCGGTATCATGGGGATCCTCGGCGAGCTGGATCGAGGCGGACTGCTGGATACCAGCGTCGGCTGTGTCCATGCCGAAAGCATGGCCGACGCGCTCGACCGCTGGGATGTCGTGCGGACCGACAGCCGTTCCGTGGGCGAATTCTTCCGCGCCGCGCCGGGCGGCGTCCCGACGCAGGTCGCGTTCAGCCAGGACCGTCGCTTCGCCGATCTGGATATCGACCGGGAAAAGGGCGTTATCCGCAATGTCGAGCATGCCTATTCGAAGGATGGCGGCCTCGCGGTGCTGTACGGCAACCTTGCCGAGTACGGCTGCATCGTCAAAACCGCGGGTGTGGATGATAGCATCCTGAAGTTCCACGGCACGGCGCGCATCTTCGAGAGCCAGGACGCCGCCGTCTACGGCATCCTCAACAACAAGGTGCAGGCCGGCGATGTGGTGCTGATCCGCTACGAGGGTCCGCGCGGCGGCCCCGGCATGCAGGAAATGCTCTATCCGACGAGCTACCTTAAGTCGAAGGGCCTCGGAAAGGCTTGCGCACTCGTTACGGACGGGCGCTTCTCGGGCGGTTCTTCCGGCCTGTCGATCGGCCACGTCTCGCCGGAAGCGGCGGAAGGCGGCACGATCGGCCTGGTGCGGGACGGAGACCGGATCGAGATCGACATCCCCAACCGCAGCATCCATCTGGCGGTGGCCGACGACGAACTGGCCCATCGCCGCGCCGAGCAGGAAAAGCATGGCTGGCAGCCCGCAGAGCCACGCAAGCGCCGCGTCACGGCGGCGTTGCGGGCCTACGCATCCATGACGACCAGCGCTGCCAAGGGCGCCGTCCGCAACATCTGATCGGGGCGCGGCGGTGCCCTGCATCGCCGCCCGCCATCTAGATTTTGAAATGCCGCAACTGCCGTCCGCCATCCTTCAGATGCAGATAGGCGCCGTCGAATTGCGCCATGGCCCGCAGCTTGGGCCAGTCGGCAATGACGGCCTCCTTGTTGTGGAACAGCACGATGTTCTGCGACTTCAGGTCCTGGAGCACACGGTTCACGTGCACGACCGACAGGCCCACGGCATCGCTGAGGTCCGATTGCGTCAGCGGAAAGGGGATGCGCCCCGCCTCAGCCAGGCCGACATTCTCTAGCCTGACCGCAAGCTCGCACAGGAGATGGCATATGCGGCGCGGGCCCGGCCTGCGGCCGACATTGACGATCCATTCCCGGAACATCGACCCGTCGATCAGCGTGTCGCGCCACAACAGGTTGGCCAAATGCGGATGCCGTCGCACCCACTGCCGGAACGTCGAATGCGGCACGAGGCCGAGCTGGCAGGGTGTCGCCGCCGCGAGGCTGTGGTCCATCACGTCTACATGGAGGCTGTAGAAATCGGGAAAGTCGCCCGGCGTGTGGAAGGACATGATCTGCCGCTTGCCATCGACGAGGATCTTGTAACGACAGGCGAGGCCGCCGATGATCACGCAGCAGTGGCGCGGGCTGGACCCCTCTTCCGCGATGAGATGACCGGCCCCGACATTCATGACGGTCATTTCCAGCGAGGCGATCGCCGCCTCGTCCTCCGGCAGGAGATTGCCGATCCCGGACAGCTTGCGCGCCAGCATCTGGGCACCCGTCGGTTGGTAGAGCATATGCATCCAGTCCTCTCCGCATGCATGACGAAGCCCCGGAAAGCACATACCGTTACCGTGGCGGCCTCGTCATGTGGCTCCCCGCAGGAATATTACACCCCTTGAAGACTGGGACCAAAAGCATAAGGCCGCCGCCAATATACCCCTTTTTGCTTAAGGCCACGATACGTCTTTCGAAAGGACATTCCGAAATCCTAGCGGATATAGACGGGCCTGTAGATCACGATCGGCTCATCCAGGTCACGCAGCATCTCGCGCCGGTCGGCCCGCCTCGACAGGTCTATCCGCTGCAGGCAGGCCGCGAAGGCATCGGTGCCTCGGCGGAAGCCGTAATCCGTGCACTGCGCCTCGTCCGAGGCGCGGAGCTCTTCCGGGGTCAGCGTCCGACAGGCTGCCAGGCTGGCCGACAACGCCAGAAGCGGCACGAGGATGATCTTGATGGGAATCGGCATGGCGGTCGGTCTCCTCCACGAGACGGGACGACACTGCACCCGCTCATGGCCTGCCGCAAGTCCGCAGCGACGTATCAGCCGGCGTCGCTGCCGCGCTCCGTGGCGACGGAAACACCGCCGGCATCTTCCAGCGCGCGGGCGACATCCGGCGCGGCCCGTTTCCGCAGGATGATCAGGGCGGCCGAGGCCAGCGGGGTCAGCCCCGCCCCGCCTGCATCGGCGTGGCGCTGGATGTCGTCCCGCATGCGCGGCGTCCAGAACGTGGCCAGATGGTCGGCCATGCCGAGCGCGCCCGGCTCGTGGCCCTGGCTTTCGAAGAAACGCGCGATCTGGTTGGCCATCCGCACCAGCGTATCCAGCGTATCGGCGCGCCCGCTCATTCCGCCGGCTCCGCCGGCGCGATCCTGCGGCTGCGGCTGGCAAGGGCCTCATAACGCTCCTGCCAGTCGCTGGGGCCGTTGGACAACGACACCTGTACTGCCGTCACCTTGTATTCGGGGCAGTTGGTGGCCCAGTCCGAATAGTCGGTCGTCACCACGTTGGCCTGGGTGAGCGGGTGGTGAAACGTCGTGTAGACGACACCGGGCGCGACCCTGTCGGTAATGCGGGCGCGCAGGGCCGTCTCCCCGGCCCGGCTGGCGACGCGCACGAAATCGCGCTCCTTGATGCCGCGCTCTTCCGCGTCGTGGGGGTGGATCTCGAGCAGGTCTTCCTCGTGCCAGAGGACGTTTTCCGTGCGCCGCGTCTGTGCCCCGACATTGTATTGGCTGAGTGTGCGGCCCGTGGTCAGCAACAGCGGATAGCGGGGGCCCGTCCGCTCGTCGGTCGGCACGTATTCCGTCAGGACGAAGAGGCCCTTGCCGCGTACGAAGCCATCCATGTGCATGGTCGGGGTGCCGTTGGGCGCCGCCTCGTTGACCGGCCATTGCAGCGAGCCGGCCTGTTCCAGCCGTTCGTAGGTCACACCGCGGAACGTCGGCGTCAGGGCCGCGATCTCGTCCATGATCCGGGACGGATGGTCGTAGGACATGTGATAGCCCAGCGCATTGGACAGCATCTGGGTTATCTCCCAGTCGGCATAGCCGTTGCGCGGGGCCATCACCCGGCGGACACGTTGTATGCGCCGCTCCGCATTCGTGAACGTGCCGTCCTTTTCCAGAAAGGTCGACCCCGGCAGGAAGACATGGGCGTGGACGGCCGTCTCGTTCAGGAACAGGTCCTGCACGACGACGCATTCCATCGCATCGAGCCCGGCAGCGACGTGGCGGGTATTGGGATCAGACTGGAGGATGTCCTCGCCCTGGATGTATATTCCCTTGAAGCGGCCGGCCACGGCCTCGTCCAGCATGTTGGGGATGCGCAGCCCCGGCTCGGCGTCGAGGGATGCGCCCCACGCCTCCTCGAAGAGGGCCCTCGCCCCGGCGTCAGAGACGTGCCGGTAGCCCGAGAGTTCGTGCGGGAAGGAGCCCATGTCGCAGGCCCCCTGCACATTGTTCTGGCCCCGCAGCGGGTTGACGCCGCTGCCTGGCTTGCCGACGTTTCCGGTGGCCATCGCCAGGTTGGCGATCGCCATGACGGTGGTGGAGCCCTGGCTATGCTCCGTTACCCCGAGCCCGTAATAGATGGCGGCATTGCCGCCCGTGGCGTACAGGCGCGCCGCCTGCCGCACATCGGCCGCAGGGACGCCGGTACGGCCCTCCGCGGCTTCGGGAGAATGGCGCTCCTGCGCAACGAAGGACGCCCACTCCGCAAAGGCATCGAGGTCGCATCGGGTGCGGACATAATCCTCGTCGACGAGATTTTCGGTCACGATCACATGGGCCATAGCCGTCAGCATCGCGACATTGGTGCCGGGGCGCAGCGGCAGGTGGAAGGCCGCCTCCACATGCGGCGTGCGCACCAGATCGATCCGGCGCGGATCCACCACGATCAATTTCGCGCCCTGACGCAGCCGCCGCTTCATGCGGGAGCCGAACACGGGGTGGCCGTCGGTCGGGTTGGCGCCGATCACCATGATGACGTCGGCGTGGTCCACGGAATCGAAATCCTGGGTGCCGGCCGACGTACCGAAGGTGGTCTTCAGGCCGTAACCGGTCGGAGAGTGGCAGACGCGCGCGCAGGTATCGACGTTGTTGTTGCCGAAACCGGCGCGCACCAGCTTCTGCACCAGGAAGGTTTCCTCGTTGGTGCAGCGCGACGATGTGATGCCGCCGACGCTTCCCACGCCGTGCGCGGCCTGAATGCGCCTGAATTCGGAAGCGGCATGGGCGATCGCCTCCTCCCAGCTGACCTCCCGCCACGGATCGGACGTCGAGGCGCGGATCATCGGCGTCGTGATACGTTCCCGATGGTTGGCATAGCCCCAGGCGAAGCGCCCCTTGACGCAGGAATGGCCGTGATTGGCCTTGCCGTCCTTCCACGGCACCATCCGCACGAGCTCTTCGCCCCGCATCTCGGCCTTGAACGTGCAGCCGACCCCGCAATAGGCGCAGGTCGTGACGGCGGAATGCTCCGGCTGGCCGATCTCGATCACCTTGCGCTCCGTCAGCGTGGCGGTCGGGCAAGCCTGGACGCAGGCGCCGCACGAAACGCATTCCGACGAAAAGAAATCCTGCGACTGGCCAGGCGAAACGCGGCTGTCGAAACCGCGCCCAGATATGGTGAGGGCGAATGTACCCTGCACTTCCTCGCAGGCGCGCACGCAGCGGGAACAGACGATGCACTTGGACGGATCGTAGGTGAAATACGGGTTGGACTCGTCTTTCGGGCTATAGGCGAAATTGTCCACACCGCCCTGTCGCGCCTTGACGTGGTTGGCGCCCTCATAACCGTAACGGACCTCGCGCAGGCCCACGGCGCCGGCCATGTCCTGCAGCTCGCAATCGCCGTTGGCGGCGCATGTCAGGCAGTCCAGCGGGTGGTCCGAAATGTAGAGTTCCATCACCCCCTTGCGCAGCGTCTTCAGGCGCTCTGTCTGGGTGCGCACGACCATGCCTTCGGTAACCGGCGTCGTGCAGGAGGCCGGCGTGCCCATCCGCCCCTCCACCTCGACGAGGCAGAGCCGGCACGAGCCGAACGGCTCGAGACTGTCGGTCGCGCAAAGCTTCGGGATGGCGGTTCCCATCTCCGAGGCCGCCCGCATGATCGACGTGCCTGCGGGGGCGGTCACGCGTACGCCGTCGATCGTCAGCGATACCGTCTGGCCCGACGTGCTGGGCGGAGTGCCGAAATCCTGTTCGCGGATCAGGGACATGGGGGTCGCCTCCTCTGCCTTCAGCCGGCCGATTCCAGCGACGCCGGCAAGGCGCGCAGGGTCAGGTCGAAATCTTCGGGAAAATGCGTCATCGCGCTGGACACCGGATAAGGCGTGAAACCGCCCAGCGCGCAGAGCGAGCCGAACTTCATGGTCTGGCACAGATCCGCCAGGAGGCCGAGGTCGGCGCCGACGGGCGCCTGCGTCTGCCGCGCGGCGAGGATGCGGTCCAGCACCTCCTGGCCGCGCACCGCGCCGATGCGGCAGGGCGTACATTTGCCGCAACTTTCCACCGCGCAGAATTCCAGCGCGAAGCGTGCCATTTCGGCCATGTCGACGGTATCGTCGAAGACGGTGATGCCGCCGTGGCCGATCAGCCCGTCCTTCGCCGCGAAGGCCTCGTAATCGAAGGGCGTGTCGAACAGATGCGGCGGAAAGTACGCGCCCAGCGGCCCGCCCACCTGCACCGCGCGGACCGGCCGTCCGCTGGCGGTGCCGCCGCCCACCCCGAGCACCAGCTCGCCGAGCGTGATGCCGAAAGGCACCTCGTAGAGCCCGCCATACCGGATATTGCCGGCCAGTTGCACCGGCATCGTCCCGCGTGAGCGTCCGATACCCATGGCGTTGTAGCTCTCCGGGCCGTCGGCGAAGAGCGCCGGCACGGTGGCGAGGCTCAGCACGTTGTTGATGACGGTCGGCTTGCCGAACAGGCCTTGCAATGCGGGCAGCGGCGGCTTGGCCCGCACCAGCCCGCGCTTGCCTTCTATCGAGTTCAGCAGCGCCGTTTCCTCGCCGCAGACATAGGCACCGGCCCCGACCCTGACTTCCATGTCGAAGGCTACTCCGGACGCGCCGATATCCGGGCCGAGCCAGCCGGCGCGGCGGCTCTGCACGATGGCGCGTTCCATCGCGGCGATCGCATGGGGATATTCGGAGCGGATGTAGATATAGCCGTATCGCGCACCCACGGTGGCCCCGCAGATCGCCATGCCCTCCACCATGCGGAAGGGGTCGCCCTCCATCAGCATCCTGTCGGCAAAGGTGCCGCTGTCGCCCTCGTCGGCGTTGCAGACGACGAATTTTTCATCGCCGCCGGCCCTGAAGACGGTTTCCCATTTGATGCCGGTGGGGAAGCCGGCTCCGCCACGACCGCGCAGGCCCGAGGCCTTGACCGTGTCGATGCGCTCCTGCGGTTGCATCGCCAGCGCCGCCTTCAGCCCGCTCCAGCCGCCATGCGCCGCGTAGTCGGCCTCCGAGCGCGGATCAACGATACCGCACAGGGCGAAGGTGCTGCGCACCTGCCCCATCAGGAATGGATGATCCTCCGGCCGGCCGATGCGCAAGGGGTGCTCCGCGCCTTCGAAAAGCCCCGCATCCACGAGCCCGGCAACGTCTTCGGGTGCGGTCGGCCCATAGCCTATGCGGCCGCTGGGGGTTTCCACCTCGACCAGCGGCTCCAGAAAATGCGCCCCGCGCGATCCGTTGCGGATCAGGACGATGTCGATACCCAGCCTGTCGGCGGCCTCTGCGATGCGGTGGGCGACCTCGTCTGCGCCGACGCTGACGGCCGCGGCGTCCCCCGGAACGAAAACCCTAGAGCGTTTCCTGCTCATAGGCCTGCCTCCGCCAGCAAGGCGGCCAGCCGCTGCGGCGTCAGGCGCGCATGCACCCGTCCGTCCACCATGGCGGCCGGGGAAAGAGAGCACAGGCCGAGGCAATAGACCGGCTCCAACGTCACGGCGCCATCGGCGCCGGTTGCGTGCATGGGTATGCCCAGTTGCCGCTCCGCAGCCTTGGCCAGCGCGTCGGCCCCGCGGGACTTGCAGGCTTCCGCGACGCACAGCCTGACGACGTGGCGGCCGGCAGGCCGGCGGCGGAAATCGTGATAGAATGTGACGACGCCGTGCACCTCGGCGCGCGACAGGTTGAGCGCTTCGGCGATGGCCGGAACCATGGCGTCGTCCACGAAACCGAACGCGCCGACCACATCGTGCAGTATGGGCAGCAGCGCACCCTTGCGGCCGTCATGCGCGGCCAGTATCTCGGCCAGCCGCCCGGCATCGTACCCGTGGTTGCCGCCTACCCTTTCCAGCATTGCGCACTCCTCCTGTAATGCGGAAGAGTCGGTCCAAATTTAGAACCAGTCAAATAGCCGGCATCACTGATTGATAGACGATATCTATCAGGATGGGCCGAGCATGTCGGCAAGAGCCTGCCGCAGTTGGGCGGACCGCCCGCAGGACAGGGCAACCCGCGCCATGACCGAACTGGGATGGCGATTGGGTACGACGAGGCCCACGGGTTGCGGCCGCGCCGGCGGATCGAGCGGCATCGTGGAGATGGCCGGATCGCAGGCGACCGTCTGCGCATAGGTCTGCGGCATGATGCAGGAAAACTCCCCCACCCGCACCATGGACAGGAGTGCGGCATAGGAGTTGGCCATGGCCGCCGGCCGGACATCGAGGCCGATGCCCGCCAGATGGGCATCGAGGATGCGGCGGTTCTGCATGTCGGGCGCCAGGAGGCACAGGGGCGTCGCGACCGCCTCCGCCCAGCCGATCGAGGCGCGGCCGGCCAACGGCCCGCCGGCCGGCGTGGCGAAAATGTAGGTTTCGCGGTACAGCGTCGCCGAAATGACGTCGGGCAGCGGCTCGTTGTCGAGATAGGTCATGCCGACGTCGATTTCGTATCCGGCAAGCGCGCGATCGATTTCGCGCGAGGTCAGGGCATGGATCTGCACGGCAACCGCCGGATGAAGGCCGCGCAGCGCCGCGACGAACGCCCCGCATACAGGCATCGCCGCCGGGATGATGCCCAGCCGCATCGACCCTGTCACATCGCCGCCGGGCGGCGTTTCCGTTGCATCGCGCAGGCCCGAAACATCGGCCAGGAGCTGCTGTGCCCAAGGCAGCGCGGCCTCGCCCTCCGCGGTCAGGCCGGCGAACCGCCGATCCCTCAGAACCAGCCGTACGCCAAGCTCGTCTTCGAGCGCGCCGATACCGGCGGACAGGGTCGGCTGCGTGACGCCGCAGGCAGACGCTGCGCGGCCGAAATGCCGCTCACGCGCCAGCGCGACGAAATACTCGATGGTGCGGATCTGCATGCGCCCTCCTTGCCGAGCGCATATGGCCCGACGCGTGGAAGCACCGTCAACAGGGATCGGCATGGTACAAGCGCCGCGCGGCATTACGTTTGGGCGGACGAGACACGTCGGAGGACGAAGATGATGACACAGACAGGACCGGGCAGCTTCATCCACCGCTACAATCCGGGGCGGGACGCAAGCCGCCGCCCGCTTCTGCTGCTGCATGGCACGGGCGGCAACGAGGACGACCTCCTCGATCTCGGCCAGACGGTATCGCCCGGCTCCGCCCTGTTGTCGCCGCGTGGCAAGGTCAGCGAAAACGGCATGCCACGCTTCTTTCGCCGGCTCGCGGAGGGCGTCTTCGACGAGGAGGACGTAAAGTTCCGGGCCTACGAGCTGGCCGACTTCGTTGCGGAGTCGCGCCTGGCCTACGGGCTGGATACGCCGATGGCTTTCGGTTTCTCCAACGGCGCCAACATCGCGGCGGCGCTGCTGCTTCTGCGTCCGGAAGCTCTTGCCGGTGCGGTGCTGCTGCGGGCCATGGTGCCCTTGCGGCAGATGCCCTCGCCCGATCTCTCGGGGAAGCGGATCCTGATGCTGTCGGGCGCCATGGATCCGATCATCCCGGCGGCCAACGCGGCTATGCTGGCGGAGCACCTCAAGGCTTGCGGCGCAGATGTCACCTATCGCAACCTGCCGGCCTCGCACGGGCTGACGCAGGCGGACCTTCGCCATTCGGCGGAATTCCTCGCCCTTTGACTTGAAGGCGCGATGGCTTACGAAAGAGACCGCGCAGATTCGAGCCGGGGGCAGGTCTCATTCCAAGCTTCGCATTCCTTGCATCCGATACGCCGGAAGCGCAGTCGGCCCTGTCGCGGCTGACCGCGCTTTACGAGGGCGTGCCTGCCGAAGAAGCCGACGTGATCGTGGCGCTGGGCGGCGACGGCTTCATGCTGCAGGTGCTGCACCGCTTCATGAACAGCGGCAAGGCCATCTACGGCATGAACCGGGGCACGGTCGGCTTCCTGATGAACGCCTACCGCGAGGAAGGGCTGGAGGCGCGCCTCGGCGTCGCGCTTCGCAGCACCATCCACCCGCTCCGCATGGTCGCGAGCGACAAGAACGGGCGTGATTACGAAGCACTGGCCATCAACGAGGTCGCGCTGTTCCGCCAATCCTTCCAGATCGCGCGGCTGCGCATCTCCATCGACGGCAAGGTCAGGCTGGACGAACTTGCCTGCGACGGCGTCATGGTGGCGACGGCCACCGGATCCACGGCCTACAACCTTTCGGCCGGCGGCCCCATCATTCCCATCGATGCGCCCCTGCTGGCCCTGACGCCGGTCAGCCCGTTCCGCCCCCGCCGCTGGCGCGGCGCAGTGCTGCACAACCGCCAGGCGGTGGAAATCGAGGTGCTGGAACCGGAGAAGCGGCCCGTCAACGCGGTGGCCGACCATTTCGAGGTCAAGTCCATCCTGCGCATCCGCATAAACGAGGAGCGCGGCTCGAGCTGCGCGATCCTGTTCGACCGGGATCACAGCTGGGACGAGCGCATCCTGGCGGAACAGTTCCGCTATTAGAACGGCATGCCGGTTCCGTTTCCGAGCCGGTTTTCGACAGGCTACAGGCCGCCGCCTGCAGCCTGTCGCGGCCGCCCGCCCTTGCGGCCGTTCTCCCGAGCTGCCGCCGTCTTGGCGCGCGATCGAGCCTGACCGCCTGCCGCACCAAGCTGCGCGGCCATCCAGCGCTTGGAGCCGAAGACTCCTTGCAGGAGCGCCGGCACATACACATCGGCGTCGAGCTTCGGCCAGTGCAGGCCAAGGCCGGCCGGGCTGACTTCAATGTCAGCAAGGTCGTCCGGTGAGGCGTCGGCAAGACCTTCCACCATGCGCGACGGGAAAGCGATCTGCACGCCGGTATTCAGGTTGACGGCAACGCGACCCGAGCGGCGATCGTAGCGCGCGGAAACGGCAAAGCCGTTTTCCCGCAGCGTCGCCATCCGCTTTTCGGCTTGTTGAACGTCCTTTTCAGTAACGGTCATGAAAGGCTCTCCATTCCGCACATAGGGTCACCAGCGCGCCGGCAAGCTCGATTTCGATCCGGCTCAGCTCGCGCGTGTTGAAGCCGAAACTCTCGCGCAGCGCCGGCGGGCCGTCCGGGCAATGCAGGATGAACACCGCTTCGCTGGCTGCTCCCCTGACATGAACGTGCGCGGGGCGATGATCATTGGGGTAGATGACCACGCGCAGGCCATCGAGGCGCAAGACAGTCGGCATGAGCGAATTATACCAAAACCCAAGCGCTTAGGAAAGGTAGTTCCGGCAGGGACGAATCTGTCGCACAACTCGAAATTTCCACGACGACCGAACGCTATGCAATTTCTTGCCCGGTCCGAGTACCGGATTCCGAGTTTCGGTCCGATACTCTAGATGTCGCTGGCGTCGGGCGCCTTGGGCCGGAACATCTCGAACACGTCGCGCGTCACGGCATAGTCCGTGTAGCCGAGGCGCGACAGCGGCGCGGCCAGCGCCATGTCGATCCGGCCATCGCGGACGAGCGTGTCGTCGATATGGATGCCGACCACCTGCCCGATCACCACCACATTGCCGGAATGCCCGCCATCGATATCCTTCGGGTGAAACCATTCCGTCACCCGGCATTCCAGTGCGGCGGGGCTTTCCGCAACACGCGGCGCCGAAACGAGACGGCACGGCGCTTCGGTAAGCCCGGAAAAGGGAAACTCGCTGGTGCCGCGGGGTGCCGGCGCGGAACTGCGGTTCAGCGCCCCGGCCAGCTCTGCCGTCGCGAAATTGCAGACGAATTCGCCGCTTTCGATCGCGAAGGCGGCGGAATCCTTCATGCCTCCGGACGAGAACATGACCAGTTTCGGCTCGTCAGAGATGGCGTTGAAGAAGCTGTAGGGCGACAGGTTCACCGCGCCGCCGCGTGATCTCGTGGAGATCCAGCCGATGGGCCGCGGCGACACGATGGCCTTGAAGGGGTCGTGCGCGAGGCCGTGGCGATTGTCGGACGTTTCGTAGAACATGAGCCTCAGGCCTTTGCCAGCGTCACGATATCGGACAGTTCGGGGCGCGGACGCTCCGACCGCTCGTCGGCCGGGGTCCCCACATAAAGGAATCCGGCAACCTTCTCGTCCTCGGAAATCCCGAGCGCCGCCTTGCCCTCGTCGTCATAGGCGGGCCACTCCGTCAGCCACGTCGCGGCATAGCCGTGGGCGCCCATCGCGTGGATCAGGTTCATGGTCAGCGCGCCGGCGGACAGAACCTGTTCCCACTCCGGTATCTTGAAGTGCGGGCCCGCGCGGGACACAACGGCGATGACGAGCGGCGCCCGGGTAAACCGATCCAGCTCGAAGGCGCGGCGCGCCTCCGAGAGCGGCCCTTCCTTGTTTTCGGCGATGTCGGCCATTGTCTCCCCAAGCTTTGCGGCGGCATCGCCACGAATGAGAATCATGCGCCATGGAGCAAGCTTGCCGTGATCGGGCACACGCACCGCAAGCCGCAGGATCGAGTCCAGCTCCTCACCCTCGGGCGCCGGCGCCTTGATATCGGGGATCGAAATCGAGCGCCGCGTAGCCAGATGGTGCTTCAGTTCGGTCATCTTCGTCGATCTTCCTCTGACTTCATCACTTTTCGGCCCGATTTGGCGGCGCACCTTGCGCCGCGACCGGATCGTCAGCCATATCGGGGCGACGAAACTTTGCCAATGCGGAATGGGATGAAGGGCTGCGCGTGAGAAAGTCGAGTGCCATGTTGCTTCTTGTACTCGCAGCCGCCGCGTCGAATGCGTTTGCGCAAGGCGGCCCACCTCCGGGCGACGACGATGGCGGCGGCGCCTATGCCTCTCCCTCCGGCATTCCCGACGCGATGCAGAACGAGCGGCTCGGCATCCCATTCGGCAACGGACGCGGACCGCAGGACCGGATCGAGTTGCCGACGCCGGCCGACGGCCTGTCCTCCTATGCGGTGCCGAACCTGCCTGCCATTCCGGGCGATATCCTGCCACAGCTTGACGAGACGGCGCGCGGCGGCGAGCTGACCTTCAACGCGCGCATGGGCGAGGACGGCGAGGCCATCCCGGACGGGTTGGTCTGGCGGCTGTTCTCCAACCGACTCAACCGGGAAGGCAAGCTGCAGCTCATCGGCATCCAGCGGGGCGGCAGCGTCCGGTTCAACGTCCCGGCCGGCTCCTACCTCCTTCATGTCGGCTATGGCCGCGCCGGCGTCACCAAGCGCATCGATTTCGACGGAAAGCGCCTGACGGACACGGTCGTACTCGAGGCAGGCGGGCTGCGGCTCAGCGCCACCACCGGCAACGGGGAGCCGATCACCTCAAAGCTCCTGACCTTCGACATCTATACGCAGGGGCCCACCGCGCCGGACCGGCGCCTGGTGGCCGAGGATGTCCATCCCGGAACGGTGGTGCGGTTGAACGCCGGCGATTATCACGTCGTTTCCAACTATGGCGCGGTCAACGCGGTGGCGCGCGCCGACATCAAAGTCGAAACCGCGCGCGTCACCGACGCACGTCTGACGCAACGCGCGGCCGAGGTGACGTTGAAGCTGGTGCGGGAGGCCGGAGGCGAAGCGCTGGCCGACACGGCCTGGTCCATCTCCTCGTCGCAGGGCGACCTCATCCGCGAGAATGTCGGCGCCTTCTCGTCCATGGTGCTGGCCGAGGGCGAATACCTCATCGTCGCCAAGAACAAAGATCGCATCTACCAGCGCGTCTACAATGTCGCCGCCGGCCAGAACGAGGAGGTCGAGCTGGTGGCCAACGGCAATGTTGCGCCTCAGGCGCCGGCCGACGGCAGCGGCGACGAGATCTCGTCCGGTCCGGTGCCGAGCTTCGAGGAGTTGGAAGGCGAAGCGGCGGAGCCTGGCGCCGGCGACGCTTCGGGCGATGCCGAGATGGGCTCCGGCGATTGAGCGGACACGGATGACGGCACAGCGCATCGGCCTGCCGCTCGCGCGGCGCATGGCGCTGGCCGCACAAGGCTTTGGATCGGCGCGCCCGGACACCGTCCATCAGGGGCATTTGCGGCGCTTGCTGGACAGGCTGGCGTTGCACCAGATCGACAGCGTCAACGTGCTGGCGCGCGCCCATTACCTGCCCGCCTTCTCGCGCCTCGGCGCCTATGACCGCACCCTCTTCGACCGCGCCGCCTGGGGCCCCCGCCGCGAGCGCCGCGTCTTCGAATACTGGGCGCATGAAGCCTCGCTGCTGCCCATGGATCTCTTCCCCCTACTGCGCTGGAGGATGGAGCGGGCCGATCGCGGCATGGCCGGCTACAAGGGCCTGCGCTCCTTCGCCGGAGAGCGGCGATCCGAAGCCATGGCGCTTCTGG
Source organism: Aureimonas altamirensis (assembly GCF_023702225.1). Classification (GTDB taxonomy): domain Bacteria; phylum Pseudomonadota; class Alphaproteobacteria; order Rhizobiales; family Rhizobiaceae; genus Aureimonas; species Aureimonas altamirensis_B. Next base: position 44,484 of record NZ_JAMQCO010000010.1, read on the forward strand.
ATCGCATCCGGGCCGAAGGCCCGATGGCCGCGTCGGACTTCGAGTCCAGCCGCACCGGCTGGTGGGAATGGAGTGAGTCCAAGCGTATCCTGGAATGGCTGTTCCATGCCGGCCATATCACCACCGCCACGCGGCGCCGCAGCTTCGAGCGCGTCTACGACCTGACTGAAAGGGTTATTCCGGCAGCGGTCATGGCGCTGCCGCCCGTGCCGGAAGCAGAAGCCCACCGCACGCTGGTCCTGCGGTCGGCGAAGGCACTGGGGATCGCCACCGCAGGCGAGTTGCGGGACTATTTCCGGCTCGGGCCCGAAGAAACGCGTAACGCCATCGCCGAACTGGTCGAGGATGACGCCCTGCTGCCCGTTGCGGTTGATGGCTGGCCGGTCGCCTACGTCCATCCGGAGGCCCGCAAGCCGCGGCGCGTCGACGCGGCGGCCCTGCTGGCGCCCTTCGACCCGATCGTCTGGGAGCGGGCGCGGGCGGAGCGGCTGTTCGGCTTCCGCTATCGGATCGAAATCTACGTTCCGGCCGAAAGGCGGCAGCACGGCTATTACGTACTGCCCTTCCTGTTCGGCGAAAGGCTGGTGGCGCGCGTGGACCTCAAGGCCGACAGGCAGGCTCGTGTTCTGCGCGTCCATGCCATCCATCACGAGCGCGGCGCGCCGGCGGGCGCCGTCGAAGCGCTGGAGACCGAACTTTCGGCCCTTGCAGCATGGCTCGAACTCGACGACGTGACGCGGCCCGACATCGTGGATCACGAATGACGGGCCGCGCCTGCCGCCTCAGGCCGCGCGCTCGCGCTTGAGGTCAGGCGGGACGGCCTCTTCCGCCAATTGCGAAAGCGCCTCTTCCAGCGGCAGGGATTGCTGGTCGCGGGAGCCCAGACGCCGCAGGTTGACGGTGTTCTCCTCCGCCTCGCGGCGTCCGCAGACGAGGATCACCGGTACCTTGGCCAGCGAATGCTCGCGGACCTTGTAGTTGATCTTCTCGTTCCGCAGGTCGGTCTCCACATGGAGGCCGGCCCGGCGGAACCGCTGCGCCACCTCGCGGGCGTAGTCGTCTGCCTCGTCCGTGATGGTCGCGACGACCACCTGTACCGGGGCGAGCCACAGCGGGAAATGCCCGGCGAAGTTTTCGATAAGGATGCCGAGGAACCGCTCCATCGAGCCGCAGACGGCGCGATGGATCATGACCGGCTGCCGCTTCTCGGACGACTGGTCGATGTAGAATGCCCCGAACCGCTCCGGCAGATTGAAATCCACCTGCGTCGTCCCGCACTGCCACTCACGCCCGATGGCATCCTTCAAGGTATACTCGAACTTCGGGCCGTAAAACGCGCCCTCGCCCTCCAGAATACCCGTCTTGATGCGGCCGCCGGACTGCATCCGGATGGTTTCCAGAACCTCGCCCATCACGCCTTCGGCCCGATCCCAGAGCGCGTCGGAACCGACACGCTTGTCCGGCCGCGTCGACAATTTGACGACGACTTCCTCGAAGCCGAAATCGCGGTAGACCGACAGGATCAGATCGTTGATCCGCAGGCATTCCGCAGCAAGCTGCTCGTCGGTGCAGAACACATGCGCGTCGTCCTGCGTGAAGCCGCGCACCCGCATGAGCCCATGCAGGGCGCCGGACGGCTCGTAGCGATGAACCGAACCGAATTCGGCAAGCCGGATAGGCAGTTCCCGGTAAGACTTTAGACCATGCTTGAAGATCATCACATGGCCCGGGCAATTCATCGGCTTGAGCGCGAAGACCCTGTCGTCGTCCGATTCCTCGTCAGCCACGGTGACCGCAAACATGTTGTTGCGATACCAGCCCCAGTGGCCCGACGTCTCCCACAGCGAGTGGTCCAGCACCTGCGGCGCGTTCACCTCTTCATAGGTGCCCGCCAGGCGCCGGCGCATGTAGGCGACCAGGGTCTGGAAGATGCGCCAGCCCTTGCCGTGCCAGAAGACGACGCCCGGCCCCTCTTCCTGGAAATGGAACAGGTCCATCTCGCGGCCAAGGCGGCGATGGTCGCGCTTCTCGGCCTCCTCCAACATGTGGAGGTAGGCTTTCAGCTCTTCCGGCGTAGCCCAGGCCGTGCCGTAGATGCGCGTCAGCATCGGGTTGTTGGAATCGCCGCGCCAATAGGCCCCGGCGACCTTCATCAGCTTGAAGTTCTCGCCGATCTGGCCGGTCGACGCCATGTGCGGCCCGCGGCACAGGTCGAACCAGTTGCCCTGGCTGTAGATCTTCAGATCCTGCCCCTCGGGAATGGCATCGACGAGCTCGACCTTGAATGCCTCGCCCTTGTCGGCAAACACCTGCCGCGCCTTGTCGCGTGTCCATACCTCTTTGGAGAAGCGCGCGTTGCGGCGGATGATCTCCACCATCTTCTTCTCGATGACCGGCAGGTCGTCGGGCGTGAAGGGCGTGTCGCGCGCGAAATCGTAATAGAAGCCGTTCTCGATGACCGGACCGATCGTCACCTGCGTGCCGGGCCATAATTCCTGAACCGCTTCCGCCATGACATGCGCCGCGTCGTGCCGGATCAGTTCCAGGGCGCGCGGGTCCTCGCGGGTGACGATCTCCAGCTTGCCGCCACGCCCCACGGGATCGGCAAGATCGCGCAGTTCGCCGTCGAGCGCATAGGCGACGGCCTTTTTGGCGAGCGACTTTGAGATACCCGCGGCAATGTCCGCCCCGGTCGTCTCCGGGGCATATTGGCGTATGGAACCATCGGGGAATTGAAGGTCGATCATGTCATGTCCTTTCCGCTCACCCCCGCCTACCATGCGGGAAAGCTTATCGATCGAACGCCGGGCACCAAGGGCTCGGACCGCAGCCTTCTAGCCCATCGCGGCACGAACGGGAATGGATTAGTGAGGATGGCGGTGCGTATGGGGATCGTCGGGCACCGGATCGTGGCCCGCCCTGCCGAAGGGGCCGCAACGGGACACGCGCCGGGCCGACAGCCAGCCGCCGCGCCACAGGCCATGGCGCGCAATGGCCTCGTAAGCGTATTCGGAGCATGTCGGCACATGCCGGCAGTTGCCGCCCACCAGCGGCGAGAAGGTCAACTGGTAAAGGCGCACGAACCCCATGCCGAACAGGCGGCCGGGCGTCTTGCGGTAGGGCCCGTCGTAGTTGCGCCCCGGCGCGCCAGCCATCGCTCAGGCAGCCCGTTCGCGCGCGTCGATCTCATCCAGCGCGGTCACGACCGCATCGAAAGTCAGCATGGTCGATGCATGGCGCGCCTTGTAGTCCTTGACCGGCTCGAGGAAGCGCAACTCCGCGAACCGGCCTTCCGGAGGCGGCGCGCCGTCCTTCAGCATGGCCTGCATGGCCTTCCGAACGGAACGGAGCTCTTCCGGTGTCGCGCCGACGATGGCCTTTGCCATGATGGCCGAGGATGCCTGGCCGAGCGCGCAGGCACGGACCTCATGGGCGAAATCGGACACGACGCCGCCGGCAACGCAGACGTCCACCGTGACGGTGGAACCGCACAGGCGCGAATGGGCGGTCGCGCTGGCATCGGGAGCCGGCAGCCGGCCGATGCGTCCGATATTGCCTGCCAGTTCCAGGATACGGGTGTTGTAGACGTCGTCGATCATCGGGCACCATCTTCGCGCGGATTCATCCGCGCGGGAGCATCTACCCATCTGCGGATCGAATCCGTATATAGGAGTGAAGCCGCGCCTCCGACAGCCGAAGACGACAAGACGCGGCGGCAAGGGTTGAGGAATGGACGCCACCGTCAGAAAGTTTTCCGGGCCGACCGGCCAGGGCAGCCCTCCGCGCCCGACGCGCGAGGAGGCGGAAGCCGCCGTTAAGACCCTTATCCTCTGGGCTGGAGACGATCCGCGCCGCGAGGGCCTGGTGGATACGCCGCAACGCGTCGTCCGGGCCTATGAGGAAGTCTTCGGCGGTTATTGCATAAACCCCGCCGACGTCCTGTCACGCACCTTCGAGGAGGTGTCGGGCTACGACGACATGGTGCTCGTGCGCGATATCGACTTCATCTCGCATTGCGAGCATCACATGGTGCCGATCATCGGCAAGGCGCATGTGGCCTACTTCCCGGACGGACGCGTTCTCGGGCTATCGAAGATCGCCCGCGTCGTCGACCTTTATGCGCGCCGCCTGCAGACGCAGGAAACCATGACCGAGGAAATCGCGGCCATCATCGACGGCGCCCTCGCTCCGCGCGGCGTCGCCGTTCTGATCGAGGCGGAGCACATGTGCATGTCCATGCGCGGCATCCGCAGCAAGGGCTCCATAACCACCACGAGTTCCTTCTACGGGGTGTTCAAGGACGACAAGTCCGAACGCGACCGCTTCCTGTCCATGATCCTGAACCGGTGACCGACGTGACCCTCGAGCGGGAAGAAGGCGCGCGGCTGATGCCGCACTTCGACGAAGCGGGCCTGATCACGGCCGTGGTTACGGATGGCGCCAGCGGCGACGTGCTCATGCTCGCGCACATGAACCGCGAGGCGCTGGACCTGTCCATCGCCACCGGCATCGCGCATTACTGGAGCCGCTCGCGGCAGACATTGTGGAAAAAGGGCGAGACGTCCGGCGCACTGCAGACCATCCAGGAGATGCGGATAGACTGCGACCAGGATGCCGTCTGGCTGAAAGTGCATGTCGCCCGGCCGCAGGAAACATGCCACACCGGCCGCACCTCCTGCTTCTATCGGCGCGTGGAACTGGGCAAACCGGCCGGCGAGTTGACGCAAGTCATCGCTAAGGCATAGCGCCGCCCCTCGCCCACCACCTCATATGGCGTCGCACAGCACGCCATAGGCTCCGTCGATATCGGCCACAAGCGCGGCCGTCGCCGCTTCCGCGTCCCCGCGCCCGAGCGCATCGTGCATCGCCTGGTGCCAGGTGTTTGAAATCCGGAAGTTTCCCGATTCCCTCAAGAGGTGGAAATAGGGGCTGATCTGCAGCCAGAGCTTCTCGATCATGCCCAGCAGGATCGGCGACCCGGCCTGCCGATAGATCCGGAAATGGAAATCGTAATTGGCCGCGACATAGAGCTTCGGATCGCTGGTCCGCTCCGCCTGCCTCAGTCTGTCCAGCGGCAAGCCCAGATCCGACAGGAACGCGCCATCGGCCCGGGCCGCAGCCCAGCGCACGGCGGTCGACTCCACGTCCAGCCGCACATTGCGAAGATCGTCCAGCCGCTCGCGCGTCAATTGCGGAATGCCGATCGTCCGTCCGGAGATCACCGTCAGCGCACCCGCTTCCGTCAACCGCGTCAGGGCCTCCCGCACCGGCATGGGGCTGACTTCGAACGCGCTGGCAAGGCTGGCAACGGTTATCGACTGCGCCGGAGCAATGCCCCCTTCCAGGATCAATTCGCAGAGGCGCCGGAACACACCGTCCTGCAGGGTTTCCTTGCGCAAAGGCAGGACGCGGTCGCGAATGGCGGACATAAACAACTCCACATGGGATCTTCAGTCAAAAGAATAGCGCCTGAAGAGACACACTTGAAGTCTTTTCGATTTTTGATCTAATATCAATTCATGGCGCTTCGAATGGTCACGGGGAGATGTGATCCACGCGCCCCCAGGGAGGAAATCATGACGTTCGCGACCCGATGCGGGACGCTGGCGATGGCGCTCGGCCTTTCGGCCGTGATGACGCCACTCGCGGCCGCCCAGGAGAAGCACAAGGTCTTCCTGTCGATGAGCTACATCGGCAACGACTGGCAGGCCGAGGCTTCCAACATGGTCAAGGCGATGGCGGCGTCGGCCGGCTTGAAGGACAAGGTGGACCTGGAGGTCCAGGTTGCCGGACCGAACGCCCAGCGGCAGATTCAGCAGATAAACGCCATGGTGCAAGCGGGTGCCGACGCGATCGTCGTCTATCCGATCTCGCCGACGGCCCTGAACCAGGTGGTCAAGAATGCCTGCGCCAAGGGCGTCAAGATCGTTGCCTACGACGCCGAGATCACCGAGCCCTGCGCCTACAACGTCACCATCGACCAGGCCGAAGCCGGCCGCCGGACGGCGGAATGGCTGGCCGACAAGCTGGGCGGCAAGGGCAACATCGTGCTTGTGACGGGCGTTCCCGGCACTTCGGTCGATACGGCCCGCACCAGCGCGGCAAGGGAAGTCTTTGCGAAGTTCCCCGACATCAAGGTCGTGGGCGAGGCCGTCGGCATGTGGAGCCAGGCCGTTGCGCGCACCGAATTGTCCAAGCTCCTGGCCACGCGCAACTGGGACGGCATCGACGGCCTGTGGATGCAGGTGGGCTGCTATACGGCCAATGCGATGCAGTTGGAAGCCGGGCACACGGCGGAGCAGTTGAAGCCGTGCGCCGGCGAAGGCTCGAACGGCGGTCGCATCCAGATGCTGCCCGCCGGCACCGAGGTAGAGGGTGCGGACGGCCCCTATGCGCCGATGGGCGCGCCGCGCATCTCCTATGCCTCGCCCCCCTACTCCGGCGCCTATGCGCTGAAGCTGGCGGTCGAGATGCTCGACGGCAAGACCGACGTTCCGCAACACACGACCCTTCCGCTGCCGATCGTGACCAACGAGACGGTCAAGCTTTGCGAAACCGGCAGCTGGGAAGAAATGAAAAACGGCTGCAACGCCTTCAAGCCCGCCATCGTCGCCAATCCGGGGTGGTTCGCTTCCATCTTCTCGGAAGAAACCCCGGAAGTCGGCCTCAACGCCGCCCTCGTGGGCCAGCCGGAGCAATGAGCGCGGAGGGCACGGCCGCCGTCGCCTTCGATTCGATTTCCAAGGCGTTCGGGGCGACGAAAGCCGTCAGCGACGTGAGCTTCCGGGTCGAGCGGGGCGCAGTCCACGCTCTTCTCGGAGAGAACGGCGCCGGCAAATCCACCACCATGAAGCTTCTGTCCGGCCTGATCGCGCCGGACAGCGGCACCATCGCGATCGACGGTCGCAAGGTGAAGCTGTCCAGCCCGCGCGATGCGCACCGGGCCGGCATCCGCACGGCGTTCCAGGAACTGACGCTGGTGCGCGACCTGTCGGTCCTCGACAACATGCTGTTGCCGAGTGCGCCGACCAGCCTTCTCGGCACCCTGCGTCGACGTGCTGTGGCCGACCGCGTGGAAGCCCATTTCGAACGCCTCGGCATGCGGCTCGACCTGCATGCCGAGGCAGGCAGCCTCGACCTCGCCATGCGCCAGAAGATCGAGATCGCCCGCGCGCTGTTCCGCGAGCCGACGCTGCTGCTGCTCGACGAACCAACTTCGGCCCTGACGGGAAGCGATGTCGAATGGCTGGGCCGCATCATCGCCGATGCCCGTGCGCGCGGCGTCACGGTGCTGTTCATCTCGCACCGCATGCCCGAGGTGCGCGCCTTCTGCGACACGATGACCATCCTGCGCAACGGCCGACATATCGCCAGCGGCACCGTTGCCGGATTTACCGACGGGCAGGTAATCGAGATGATCATCGGGCGCTCGCTGGATCAGACCTTCCCGCCACGGCGCGAAAATGCCGAAAAGCGTCCACCGGAGCCGGTTCTCGAAACGCGTGGCCTGTGCGCTGGCGGCAAGCTGAAGGATATCGACCTGCAGTTGCGGCCCGGCGAGATTCTCGGCGTCGCGGCCTTGCAGGGCATGGGCCAGCTCGACCTTTTCTCGGCCTGCTTCGGCGCGACCGCCGTGCGCGGGGGAGAGCTTCTGGTCGACGGTCAGCCGGTTCACCTTTCGGCTCCGGCGGATGCGCTGCACCCGTCGCTGCGGATCGGCTTCCTGCCCGAGGATCGCAAGACGCAAGGCCTGTTTCTGAAGCTCGACGGCACCACCAATGCCAGCCTGCCAGTCATCGACCGCTTCACGCGCGGCGGGCTGATAGACCGTGGTGCGGAGCGCGCCGCGGCCGAAACGGTCTTCAACATCGTCGACGTCTCGCCCGTTGCCTCCTACACCGAGGCGGGCGCATTCTCGGGTGGCAATCAGCAAAAGATCGCCATAGCCAAGTGGCTGGTTGCGGAAAGCCGCATCCTGCTCCTGTTCGATCCGACGCGCGGCATCGACGTCGGCACGAAGCACCAGCTTTACGAGCTCATGCGCGCCTTCGCGGATGCCGGCGGCGCGGTGCTGTTCCATTCCACCGAGATTCCGGAACTCGTCCATCTCTGCGACCGGATGGTCGTCCTTTACGAAGGCCGCGTCGCGGCCCGGCTGGAGGCTCGCGAGATCGACGAGCGCGCCATCATGCATGCCGCGCTGGGCGGCGCGCAGCACCCGGCCGATCGCCCGGGAGCGGCAGCATGAGCCAGGCCACGACATTGCCGGCATCACCCCGCGCGCCGGCGCGCCCCGCCCCACTGCGCTGGCTTGCGCGCAACCGCGCAGCGCTGACGGCGCTTGCCGTCTTCGCGCTTCTTTTCGCCTTCGTGGACTGGATCAGCCCAGGCCCGATGACCTATTTCGACATCTCGTTCCAGGCCAGCGGCGGCACCGCGCTGGCGCTCGCCGCCATGGGACAGACGCTGGTCGTCGTGTCCGGCGGATTCGACCTTTCGGCCGGTGCGGTCATCTCGTTGGTCAACGCGGTGCTGGCGGCCAGCATGGACCCAGCGCAGATGGAAGCCTCCGTGCTTCTCTGGACTCTCGTCGGCATCGCCGTCGGCATGGGCGTCGGCGCCGTCAACGGGCTGTTCGTCGCCTTCCTTCGACTCCAACCCATCGTCGTCACCCTGTCCACCATGTTCATCGTGCAAGGGCTCACGCTGCTGGTGCTGAACCAGCCGGGCGGCTTCGTGTCTCCATCGCTCGGCAACCTCTACATGGGCGACGCCATTCCCGAACTGGTTCCCGCCTCGCTGGTCCTCCTGGGCGCGGCGGCACTGTTCTGGCTCTGGTTGAAGAAGACGCGCTTCGGCGTCAGCCTCTATGCGGCGGGGAGCGACCCGGCCGCCGCGGAAGCGACCGGCGTGCGCGTGCCGTGGGTGCGCTTCGGCGCCTATGTGCTGGCCGGCGGATTCTACGGGCTCGCCGGCGTCTTCGTCAGCGCGCAGACCGGCTCGGGCGATCCGCTCGTCGGCAACTCGCTGCTCTTGTCCATGTTTGCGGCCGTCGTGATCGGAGGAACGCGCCTCGGTGGCGGCAAAGGTGGCCTCATCGGCACTATCTTCGGCGCCTTCGTGCTGATGATCGTCGTGAACATCCTTCTGGCGCTGAACGTCTCGGCCTATTACTCCACCATCGCCGAAGGCGGGGTGCTGCTGGCCGCCGTTCTCGTCGGCTCCTTCGCGCGGGACCAGGTCCTGATGGAGCAACTGCGGCGCCTGGCCGGCATCGCCTCGGCCCGGCGTGCGGGCACCCATGTGTCGCAGCGCGGCGGCGGCGACCGCAAGCTGCCTTTTGCCTCAGCCAGCGCGCGGCCACGCGCGCCATCCGACCGGCTTGCGGAACCCGGGTTCCTGCAACGGCACGGCGCGGTCCTGCGCTACGCGCTGCCCGCCTATGTGTGCCTGGCCCTGGTGCTGATCGCCACGCAGGTCCTGCTGGGCAACACATTGACGAGCTGGGGCTTCTGGAACTCGCTGCTTGTCCTGTCCACCTTCCTCGTGATCCTGGCGCTCGGGCAGGGTTCCGTCATCCTGACAGGCGGCCTCGACCTTTCGGTTCCCTGGACGATCGGACTGTCCGGAATACTTCTCGCCGGCATCGTCCAGGGCTCGGACGTCGCCCTTCTCTACGCCGTTCCCCTTGTGCTGCTGACCGCCGCCTGTATCGGCCTTCTCAACGGGCTCGGCGTCGTCGCGCTCGGCCTGTCGCCCATCGTGGTCACGCTGGCGGCCAACGGCATATTGCAGGGTATCGCCCTGATCTACTCCAACGGGACGCCCTCGGGGTTCGCTTCGCCATGGTTGCGCTGGCTGATGACAGGCCGCCTTGGCCCCATCACCCCTGTTCTCATCCTCCTGGCGGTCTTTCTCTTCGCAGGGACATTGCTGCTGGGGCGTACCGCCTTTGGCCGGCGGGTCTATGCGGTGGGCAACAGCATTGAAGCGGCACGCCTGTCCGGCGTGCGGACCGGGCGGGTCGTCGTCGGCGTCTATATCCTGTCGGCACTTTGCGCCGCGCTCGTGGGCATTCTCCTGACCGGCTTTTCCGGCCAGGCGAGCCTTGGCATGGGCGACGACTATCTTCTGCCCTCCATCGCCATCGTGGTCGTAGGCGGTGCGCTCATCACGGGCGGACGCGGGCACTTCCTCGGCATGGTGGGCGGCGCGCTGCTGCTGACGGCCCTGCAGACGCTCCTGGCCGGCACGACCCTTCCCTACGCCTTCCGGGCCATCTTCTTCGGCTGCGTCGTGCTGGCCGCCGTGATCGCCCTTCGAGAGAAACGGAGCTGAACGCATGTCGCAGAACATCATGAGCGGTCTGGAAGGCCAGCGGGTCATCGTGACGGCGGGCGCCGGCGGGATCGGCGAAGCGACCGTAAGGCTGCTGCATGCACAGGGCTGCCGCATCGCCCTGTGCGATGTCTCGGCGGAATCGCTGGAACGGCTCTCGGCGGAACTGCCCGGCGTCACCGCGTTGCGCGCGGACGTATCCGACGAAAGCGACGTCGCCGGCTTCTTCGACGCCGCGCTGTCGTCGCTCGGCGGGCTGGACGCCCTCGTCAACAATGCCGGCATCGCTGGGCCCACCGGCGGCGTGGAGGACATCTCCATCGCCGACTGGCGGCGCTGCCTGGATATCGGACTGACCGGTCAGTTCCTGTGCGCGCGTCTTGCCGTGCCGCAGATCAAGGCCGCCGGCGGCGGATCGATCGTCAACATGTCGTCTTCCGCCGGACGCCACGGCTATGCCTACCGCACCCCTTATGCGGCGGCGAAGTGGGGCGTCATCGGCTTTACCCAATCGCTCGCCAAGGAGCTCGGCCCGGCCAATATCCGCGTCAACGCCGTGCTGCCCGGCATCGTCGAGGGGCCACGCATGGACGGCGTCATCCGCGACCGCGCCGGACGGCTGAACCTGTCCTTCGAGGACATGAAGGCCCAGTACCTGCAAACAGTCTCGCTGAGGCGCATGGTGACGCCGCAGGATGTGGCGGCATCCATCGCGTTTCTGATGTCGGATGCCGGCCGCAACCTGTCGGCAATGTCGTTCAACGTCGACGGCAATGTGGAGACCCTGTGATGGACTCCGTCTCCGTTATCGGCGCGGGTCTGATCGGCCGCGCCTGGGCCATCACCTTCGCGCGGGCGGGGTGCCGCGTGCGCCTGTGGGATCCGGTGCCGAGCGCCATCCCGGAAGCGATGGACTACATCGCATCCGTGGCAGACGACCTCGTGCGCAACGATCTTGCCGGGGGGCGCGACCGCGATACCCTGCTGAAGGCCATCGAGGGGCGCGACACGCTCACCGCCGCGCTGGAGGGTGCGTCCTGGGTGCAGGAATGCGGCCCGGAGCGCATCGAAACCAAGCGGGAGACGTTCGCCCGGCTGGACGCGTCGGCGGACCCGGACGCCATACTGGCGTCCTCTTCCTCCGCGCTGCTGCCATCAGCGATTTCGGAGGGGCTCGCAGGTCGTCGCCGGTGCGTCGTGGCCCACCCGATCAATCCTCCCTACCTTGTGCCTGCCGTCGAGCTAGTGCCTGCGCCATGGACCGATGCCGGCATCATGGACCGTGCGGCGGCTTTCCTGAGGGGTATCGGACAGGTGCCGTTGGTCATGGAGCGTGAGATCGACGGCTTCATCATGAACCGGCTGCAGGGCGCACTGCTGGACGAGGCGTTCCGGCTGGTCGAGGGCGGCTATGCCAGCGCCGCCGATGTGGACCGTGGCATCGCCGACGGCATCGCCTTGCGCTGGAGCTTCATCGGACCGTTCGAGACGATCGACCTGAACGCTCCGGCCGGCATCGCCGACTATGTCGCCCGCTACGGGCCGATGTACGCGCGGCTTGCGGACAGCATGCGCCGCCAGCCGGACTGGGCCGCGATCACGGCGGGTGGCATCGAGGCGGAGCGCCGCGCCGCCCTGCCCGCCGAACGCCTTTCGGACCGGCAGCGCTGGCGCGATGCGCGCCTGATGGCCTTGCGGGCCCGCAAGCGTAACGCCGACGCGCAATTCGGCAACTGACTTGTCTTTTTCCAAGGAAACGAAGATGTCCATCAACGCCTCCGCCGCCACGCCAGCCGGCAAAGTCATCATCACCTGCGCCGTCACCGGCGCCATCCATACGCCGACCATGTCGCCCTATCTGCCGATCACGCCGGAGGAGATCGCAGCGGATGCCATCGGCGCAGCCGAGGCGGGAGCAGCCATTCTGCACCTGCATGCCCGCAACCCGGAGAACGGAAAGCCCGACCAGACGCCGGAAGCCTTCGCAAGGTTCCTGCCCCGCGTGAAACAGGCCACCGACGCCGCCATCAACATCACCACAGGCGGCAGCCCGTACATGAAGGTCGAGGAGCGCGTGCTGCCGGCGGCCACCTTCAAGCCGGAGGTCGCCTCACTCAACATGGGGTCGATCAATTTCGGCTTGTACCACCTCGCCCCGCGCTACGAGACCTTCAGGTTCGAATGGGAAAAGCCGCACCTCGAGGCAACGCGCGACCTGGTGTTCCGAAACTCGTTCAAGGACATCGAGTACATTCTGGAAACCTGCTACGACAACGGTACGCGCTTCGAGTTCGAGTGCTACGACATCGCGCATCTCTACAACCTCGCGCATTTCGCCGACCGCGGTCTCGTCAAGGCGCCGTTCTTCGTCCAATCGGTATTCGGGCTTCTCGGCGGCATCGGCACCCATCCGGAAGACGTGATGCACATGAAGCGCACGGCGGACCGCCTGTTCGGCGCGGATTATCGCTGGTCGGTGCTGGGGGCGGGCTCCAGCCAGTTGCGCATTGCCACGCAGGCCGCGGCCATGGGCGGCAATGTCCGCGTCGGGTTGGAGGATTCGCTCTGGGCTGGCAGGGGCAGGCTCGCCACGTCCAGCGCCGACCAGGTGCGGATGGTGCGGCAGGTCATCGAGGGGCTGGGCCTCGCCGTGGCGACGCCGGACGAAGCCCGGCAGATCCTGCAACTCAAGGGCGGCGACAAGGTCGGGTTCTGACGAAGCGGCCCGGCAAAAGGAAGGGGAGGTCTACATGCGTATCGAGGTTCTTCTGGACGTCAAGACGACGCTGGGCGAAGGCCCGCTCTGGGACGCGGAGCAGGAGCGGCTCTATTTCATCGACAGTTTCGACGGGCGCGTGTTCCGCACGACGGTCGACGGACGGGAGCTTCGTGCCTGGGACGTTCCGGGCAAGATCGGCTCCATGGCGCTGCGCAAGGATGGCCAAGGCGCGATCGTCTCTCTCCAGAACGGATTCCACGCGCTGGACTTCCGGACCGGAGATTGCGACCTCGTCCATGATCCGGAGCCGGACCGGCCGGCCAACCGCATCAACGACGGCAAGGTGGATCGGCGCGGCCGGTTCTTCGCCGGTTCCATGGACACGATGGAGGAAGGCCCTTCCGGCGCGCTGTACCGGCTCGATCCGGATTTCAGCGTCCATACGGTCGACACCGGCATCATCTGTTCCAACGGGCCCTGCTTCGCCCCGGACGACCGCACCTTCTACTTCGCGGATACCTGGACGGGTGAGATCTGGGCCTACGATTACGACATCGAAACCGGCTCGGCCACCAACCGCCGCACGTTCGTTTCCGTGGACACGTCGCGAGGCGGAGCCGCCGACGGCTCGACCGTCGACGCGGAAGGGTGCCTGTGGAACGCGCTCGTCTATGACGGACGGCTGGTTCGCTATGCGCCCGACGGCAGCGTCGAGCGCATCATCGACATGCCGGTCAAGAAGGTGACGAGCGTCATGTTCGGCGGGCCGAACCTGGACATCCTGTTCGTGACCTCGATGGCGAAGCCGCCCTTGCCGCGCTTCCCGGATGACGGCGTCCAGCGCGGCAGCCTGTTCGCCGTCCACGACCTCGGCGTACGCGGCCTTCCGGAGCCGCGTTTCGGCGCCTGACCGGATAAGGATTACGTTCGGCGGCGCGATGATCTAGTGTTTCCGCAAAGGCGGCCGGCGGGCCGGCGGAATCAGATGGTCTCGGCATGTTCCAACGGGTCTTCAAGCGTAACGAACCCTTCCGGGGCGGCCACGAAACCATTGCCGTGCAGGAACGAACCCGCAGCGGCGTCGCACTGGCCCTCGGCGGGGGTGCGGCGCGCGGCTGGGCCCATATCGGCGTGCTCCGCGCGCTGGACGAGGCCGGCATCCCGATCGCCATGATCGCCGGAACCTCGATCGGCGCGCTCGTCGGCGGCTGCTATCTGGCCGGCAAACTGGATGCGCTGGAAGATTTCGCCTGCTCCCTCACCCGGCGCGGCATCATCCGCTTCCTGGATTTCAGCATCAGCGGCGCCGGGCTGATCGGCGGCATGCGCCTCAACCGCCGGCTGGTGGAAGCCCTTTCCGACACGCAGATAGAAGCCCTTCCGAAACGCCTGGTCTGCGTGGCGACGGAAGCGCGCACCGGGCACGAGGTGTGGATCGATTCCGGCTCGCTGGTCACCGGCATGCGTGCGTCCTACGCGCTACCCGGCGTTTTCCTGCCCGTGGAATGCGGCGGGCGGATGCTGATGGACGGAGCCCTCGTCAACCCTGTCCCCGTTGCGGTGTGCCGCGCCTATGAAGAACCGCTGGTGGTGGCCGTGAACCTGAACTACGACCTGTTCGGGCGCGCGGCCGTGCTGCGCCTGCGCGCCGGCGCCGATGGGAGCGGCGAGGAGTCCGCGCGCGACGAGGATGCCAGGCGCGACAAGGTGGGCATCGCCCGCTCCATGGTGGATGCATTCGGCATCATACAGGATCGCATATCGCGCGCCCGGCTGGCCGGCGACCCGCCGGACCTGTCGCTGCATCCCCGCGTCCGCGACATCGGCATGTCGGAGTTCTTTCGCGCAAGAGAGGCGATAGACCTCGGCTATGCCGAGGCCCAACGCCAATTGCCGGAAATCGCCCGGCTGGCGGAAAGCCTGCCCCGGCGCTGAAACACTCTAACCGGCAGCCGTGTGGATATAAGCGCGCATGTCCTCGGCCTCGCGCTCGACATCCTCGATCCGGCGCTTGACCACGTCGCCGATGGAGATGACGCCCACCAGCACACCATCCTCGCACACAGGCAGGTGGCGGAAGCGTCCGCGGGTCATGAGATCCATCACCTCGTCCACGGTCATGTCTTCGCGTGCGGTCACCACCTTCGTCGTCATCACGTCGGCCACCTTGCGCGCCAAGGCCTCCGGACCATCTCCCCCGATGACGCGGACGATATCGCGCTCCGAAAGGATGCCGGCCACCCGTCCGCCCTCGGACAAGGCCACCAGCGCGCCGATCCGCCGCTCCGACAAAATCGCCACGGCGTCCGACACCGTGACGTCCGGGCTGATCGTTTCGACCGCCCGGCCCTTCGTTTCCAGTATCTGCCTGACCGTCATCGTTTCCTCCACAATGATCGTGCCCGCCGGATGGTGCGCCAGACGCAGCCGTTCGGCAAGACTGGGCGCGATCAATGACGGGTGTTGCGCCAGGGAACGGGGTCGAAGAAGCCGAAGGTCAGGAAGCCGAGGGCAAAGCCGCCGAGATGCGCCTCCCAGGCCACGGACGCGCCGTCACCGCCGAAACCGATGGACCCTATGGCGATATTGGTGGCGAAGAAGATGAGCGTGAAGATGAGGACGGTGCGGTTGGCCAGCGCCTGCCCCACCGTCATGCGCGGTGCGAGCGCGATGGCCCCCGAGGTCAGTTGGCCGGGCGCCCCCAGGGCGAAGCGACAGGCCCCGCCCATCAGCGCCGAAACGACGCCCGAGGCGCCGATCATCGGCTGCAGCAGATCCGGGTTGGTGATGTAGAACAGCGCCGCGCCGCCCAGCGCGCCGGCCAGCGCGAACAGAATGAAGCGGCCATTGCCCAGACGCCGCGCGACGGGCGTGCCGAATGCGACGAGCCATAGCGTGTTGGCGCCGAGATGGCCCCAGCTTCCGTGCAGGAAGGCATGCGTGAACGGCGCCCACAGGTCCGCGCCGGCGGGCCGCGACAGGCATTCGGGTATGGGGAGCGAATAACAGGCCGGAATCAGGGCGAAGTCCAGCAGCACCCTGAAATCCGCATCCTCGCTCAGGATGTTCATCCTGATGAGGTGGATGGCGACCAGAAGCGCGATCGCGGCCAGCACGATGCCTGGTATGTTGAAGGCTGGCGGATTGGATGGCCGTACGGGCCGATACTCTGGCGTCACGCGGGAGGTGTCCTCGAAGGGAGCGGATAAACCTTTGATAAAGCCTGTTTTCACCGCCAACCAGATTATTTCATGGCAGGAGCCGCCCTTTTCGGGGTGTTATCCCCCGCCTGTGTTAACCCGGCCCTCACGCGCCGTTAAGCGACCTTGCAGCGGGATTTACGATTGCCGACTTCGCGCGCCGCCGGACAGGTTAACGCAATGGCCGCGTCGGTCCATGCCCGCATTAACCTTTGGCCCGGCAACTGCAGGCGCCACGGCGGCTGCCGGAAACCTCTTTGAATTCGCATTCCCTTAAGCTTGCGAGGACGTTACCGACCCCCCTGAAATGCGCCGAAAAGGCTTCAGGCCGCCGCAAGCAAGAGGTCTGAACGTCCTGCCACAGATTTGAGACAGATTGTCGTCCGCGTCTTGGAATGCCGGTAAAAAGGCGCTGCCATTGTCATTCCCGAAGACGGGAGACATGGCCGTGAACAAGTTTCTGACCATCAGCACTGTGGCAATCGGGTTCGTACTGGGGGCCCTGACCGCCCCTGCCAAGGCGGACATGCCGGTAACGGGACCGACCAGCCAGCCAGTCGGCCACTACGTGTTCTGCCAGTCCTACCCCGAACAATGCCAGCCGAACCGGCAGGTGCGGCTGAACCGACTGGACGACGCCACATGGCGCCTGATGGTCGAGGTGAACAACATCGTCAACACGGCGATCACGCCGAAGACCGATCTGGAAATGCATGGCGTGCCGGAGCTCTGGTCCTATCCGACCACCGAGGGCGACTGCGAGGACTTCGCGCTGCTCAAGCAGTACATGCTGGAAAAGGCCGGCCTGCCGCGCTCGTCCCTGCTGATTACCGTCGTCCAGCAGCCGAACGGCGAAGGCCATGCCGTGCTGACCGTCCGCACCGACGCCGGCGATTACATCCTCGACAACCTGGACGAGCGGGTGCTGCGCTGGACCGACACGCCCTACCGCTTCCTGAAGCGCCAGGCGGAGGCCAATTCGGGCAAATGGGCCGGCATCGCCGACGACCGCGACATGATGCTGGTCGGCAGCGTCCGCTGACCGGGGACCAGACACGAGAAGGCCGCCGCGTCGCCGCGGCGGCCTTTTCCGGTTTCGGGCGACCGCATTGGGCGATCAATCTTCCAGGTCGATATCCAGGATCGTCATGGTGAAATGGTACGAAAGTTCGCCCTCGTCCGTATCCTTGGCGATCAGGCCGGCGAATTCGTCGTTGACATAGACTTCCGCGGTATCGNGCATTGGGCGATCAATCTTCCAGGTCGATATCCAGGATCGTCATGGTGAAATGGTACGAAAGTTCGCCCTCGTCCGTATCCTTGGCGATCAGGCCGGCGAATTCGTCGTTGACATAGACTTCCGCGGTATCGCCGCTCTTTTTCGGCAGCGCCCGCACTTCGATGTCGCCACCCTTGAAGGTCTTCCTCAGGTAGGATTCGAGCTTTCTGATCTCATCACCCTTCACGGGCATCTCCTTGATTGTATGGTCCGCATGTCCGGACGGTTTTATCGGGTCGGCTCCTCGCCGTCGCAGCCGGTACACTGGTCCATGCTGCGGGCCGGCTCGGAGCAGCCGGATGTCCCGATGATCTTTGCCGGCACGCCTGCCACGGTCGAATTGGGCGGAACTTCCTTCAGGACGACCGAGCCCGCCGCGATGCGCGAGCAACGGCCGATCTCGATATTGCCGAGGATCTTCGCGCCGGCCCCGATGAGGACGCCGTCGCCGATCTTGGGATGCCGGTCGCCGAACTCCTTGCCTGTTCCACCCAGGGTCACGTCCTGCAGGATCGAGACATTGTCGCCGATCCGCGCGGTGAAGCCCACGACGAGCCCCGTCGCATGGTCGAGGAAGATGCCGCGGCCCATGTGCATGGCCGGGTGGATGTCGGTCTGGAAGACCGAAGACGAGCGCGATTGCAGATACAATGCAAAGTCGCGTCGGCCCTGATGCCAGAGCCAGTGCGCCAGCCGGTGCGTCTGGATCGCGTGGAAACCCTTGAAGTACAAGAGCGGCTCTACGTAACGCTCGCAGGCCGGGTCGCGGTCGAAGACGGCCTGCAGGTCGATGCGCAGAGTATCTGCGAATGCCGCCTCGGTGGCCGCCATCTGGCCGAAGGCCTGGACGATCAGCGCGGCCGGCACGTCCGGGTGGCCGAGGCGCGATGCGATGCGGTGCGCAAGCGCCGCCTCCAGCGTCTCGTGGTTCAGGATCGTCGCGTAGATGAAACCGCTGAGCGCAGGTTCGCTTTCGCTGATCGCCAGCGCCTCGTCGCGGATACCGAGCCAGATCGGGTCTACCGCCTGGAGGCGCTCGCGTGTCTTGTTGCCGATGACGCTCATGAAAGCTCCTGCATGCCCTGAATGCCGGTTCACCGGAAATAGATACTCTGACGCGCGGTTCACGTCAGCCCAGGCGCTTCAATTAAACGAGGAAGCCCCGGGCGTGAACCCGCGTTCGGAGAGAAACCGCAGGACCGCCGACTTGAAGTTGCGGTCGCCGACGGCCAGCATATGGTCTCGCCCCTCGATCGCAAGAGCTTCGGCATCCGGCATCAGTTGGGCCAGCTTCTGCGCCGATCCGGCGATATCGTCCTTCGTGCCGACGCCGATCAGCGTCGGTATGTCGAGCGCGGCGACGGCCTGCCGCGACGGCTCCTGCCGGTTGGCCTGGATGCAGGCGGCCAAGGCCAGCCTGTCGCTGCGCGTCTTGTCGGCGAAGCTGCGGAACATGCGGCCGCGCTCGTGGACGACATCGTCGAGCGACGGGGCCAGCAATGCCTCGGCGATCGGGTCCCAGTCACCGACGCCTTCCACCAGGCCGTAGCCGAGACCGCCGAGGATAAGCGCCGCCACGCGCGCCCGATGCTCCAGCGCCGCGAAGACCGAGATGCGCGCTCCCATGGAATAGCCGAACCATACCGCCTTCTCGAGCGACAGATGATCCAGAAGGGCTATGCAGTCCCCCGCCATGACGGGCGGCGTGTAGAGGGCGGCTTGGTGCGGCTTGTCGCTGGCGCCGTGGCCGCGATGATCGAGCGCGATGACGCGGTAGCCGGCATCGCCGAGGGTCTGCACCCAGCCCGGCTCTACCCAGTTGACCCTGGCGGACGAGGCGAAGCCGTGCACGAGCAGGATCGGCAGGCCGTCGCGCGGCCCTTCGTCCAGATAGGCGAAGCTCAATCCATCGTTCTCGAAGGTGTCCATGCCGCGTTCCCGTGTCGATAGTCCCTGCCTGTTACCCTACCCGCTTCGCACAAGGCTACCCCCGTGCGATACAATCCGAGCATTGCCTTACCGCCCCCCTTTCCAATATGGTCCGCGCCGACACGCTGAATGAACGGAGACGGTCTCATGGCCGCGCACGCAACGCCCCATTTCCAGAACGACGCCGGACACGCCACGATCGAGATCGGCGTGAAGGAGTTCATGTGCGTCGGCGCCACGACGCCCTTCGACCATCCGCATGTCTATCTCGACATGGGCGACGAGACCGAGAAGGTCTGCCCGTACTGCTCGACCCTCTATCGCTTCAACGCCGCCCTGCATTACGACGAGACGGTGCCGGCCGGCTGCTACTACCAGGATCCGCGCGCACGCGCTGCCTGAGGCCTTGCGCGACATCGCCATTATCGGCGCCGGCATCGCCGGCCTGACGACAGCCCTGTGCCTGGCCCGTTCCGGCTTCCAGGTCAGCCTGTTCGAGCGCGCCGCAGAGGCGCAGCCCGTCGGCGCCGGCATCCAGCTTTCCCCCAATGCGCTGCGGGTCATGGACCGGCTCGGCTGTCTGGAGGCGTTGGCAGCGCGTGGCACGCTCGCCTCGGCGGTGACGTTGCGCGACGGGCGTACGGGCCGCATGCTGGCCGAGGTGCCGGTGCGCTCTGCCGATGGAACGCCTTACCTGTCCATCCACCGCGCCGACCTGCATTCCGTGCTGATGGACGCGGCCCTCGGGACCAACGCGATCAGCCTGCATTTCGGCCGCTCTCTGACGGCAATGCGAGAAACCGCGGCCGGGGTATCGCTGCGCCTCGGCCGGGACACGCAGGATTTCGAGCTGCTGGTGGCCGCCGATGGCGTCCGCTCTGCCGTCGCATCCGCCCTGGACTTCGCTGCGCCGGGGCTTTCCCCCTATGCGGCCTGGCGCTTCCTGCAGCCTGCGGGCAAGGGCGATACCGGCGGCATAGAGGCCTGGCTGGACGCGGGTTGGCACGCGGTGACGTATCCCGTCCATGCCGGGGCCTCGGTCAACCTCGTCGTCATCGCGCGGACCGATCTGGTGCCGCCGGACGATGGGTCTCCCGTCCGATTGGCCAGAGCCCTTATGGGTAAAGCCGCTTCCGGCCTTGTCGATATCATCCAGGATGGCGGCTTCGTCGGCTGCTGGCCCATGTCCGCCGTTCCGGCGGCCAGGTCCTACGCGAAAGGCGACCGCATCGCGCTTGTCGGCGATGCGGCGCACGGAATGCTGCCCTTCGCGGCGCAAGGTGCGGCCATGGGGATCGAGGATGCGGCGGTGCTGGCCGCGTGCCTCGGAGACGGCGGGCCGTCTCCTTTGCAACGCTATGAAGCGCTTCGGCGGCCACGCATCGCCAAGGTGCTCAAACGAGTACGGTTTCACGACCGGGTCTACCACCTGCCACGCCCCTTTTCGTTGGCGCGCGACGCGGTCATGCGGCTGACGCCTCCGGGCCGGCTGGCGGCGTCCCTGTCGTGGCTCTACGATTGGACGCCTCCCGAATTGCCGGCCTCCGCCTTTGAAACAACGCAAAGAAACGCTAGCTGACCGCCGACCGGGCGCGCCATGCAGCAGGCCATCAAGAAGCCGCAGCGCTAGGCGATGCCCCCGATATCTGTAAGGGACAGATAGAAAAGGTCGATCCGTGTCGAAAATCAAAAAGGCCGCCCGCCTCGCCTGTATCGGAGCGCTCGTGACATCGACGGCGCTTGCAGGCCCGCTGTCCGCGATTGCGCAGGAGCCCGCTCCCGAAACGCAGCAGGATGTGCCACCGGAGCCCGAGCCGCAGCCGGCCCCGCCTGTGGAGGAGCCACCGGCCGAACCGCCGGCAGAAATCGCCCCGCCGCCTCCGGTGGAGGAGCCCGCTCCGCCCCCGGTAGAGGAGCCCGAGCCCGAGCCCGAACCCGAGCCCATGCCGCAACCTCCGGCAGAAGCGCCCCCCACACCGGCAGAGGAGATCGCGCCTCCCGCCGAGGAGGCCCCACCTGCCCCGGTCGAGGAACCGGCCCCTGACGGGCCCGGCCCATCCGAGCCGGTTCCGGCCGAGCCTGCCCCGCCGCCGCCCTCGCCCGTACCGCCGGCGTCCGAAACGCGGCCGGACCCGAACGCGCCGGTCGGCAACCCGGAGGACCTGCCGATTGACCAGGGAACGGAGAGCGACGTGCCGGCCCAACCGGAAGAAGCTGCACCTCCCCCGACACCGCCGGCGCCGGCTCCGGAATCGCCGCCGGCCCCTGACGGCGCCACGGAGCCCGTGCCCGTTCCGCCATCGCCGCCGACTCCGCCGCCGGGAGTTGATGAGCCCGCACCGGAGGCTGCCGCACCGCCACCGCCTGCGGTCGAGCCCGCGCCTCCGGCAGAACAGCCGCAGCCGGTCGATGCGGCGATCCAGACCGCACCCGTCGCTCCTGGAGAGGTCGGCGCCAGCGATGCCCGCGTGCAACGCCTGGTCGAGCCGGTGCAAATCGAGCCGATCACGCGGCAGACCGGCCAGCGGATCGAGGCCGCACCGCAACCGCAGTTGCCCCCGGACGTCGAAATTGTCGAACGATCGGGCAACCGCGATATCCTGACCATCGTCGGCGCGGGACTTGCCGGTGCGGCGGCGGGCGCGGCGGCGTCCTATTTCATCCGGCCGGACGACCGGGAGCGGCTGCAACGCGATTCCCGCGACTACTATGTGGAGCAGCTTCCGCGCGGACTGACGCGTGAAACGGTGGTACGCGACAACGGCGTGCAGGTGGTGACCATCACGAACGAGTATGGCGACGTCATCCAGCGTTCGCGCATTACTCCGGACGGGCGCGAGGACGTCCTGTTTTACGACCCCTATGCCGAAGATGACACACGGGCCGGCTATGCCTACGACGCGGGTGCGGACCTGCCGCCCCTGCGCGTCGCCATCCCTCGCGACCGCTACATCGTGGATGTGATGCAGCCGGACGAAGACCTGTATTACGATACGATCGTCGCGCCGCCGGTCGAAACGGTCGAGCGCATCTATTCGGTCGACGAGGTGCGGCGTTCGGCGCGTATCCGCGACAAGGTGCGGCGCATCGACCTCGCGACGATCAACTTTGCCTTCGGCTCTGCCGATATTGAGCAGGACGAGGTACGCAACCTGCAGGCTCTGGCCGACGCGGTTGCCCGCGTGATTGAGGAGAACCCATCGGAATCCTTCCTGCTGGAGGGGCATACGGACGCCGTCGGCAGCAATGTCGCCAACCTTGCGCTGTCTGACAGACGCGCGGAGTCCGTGGCCGTGGCGCTGACCGAGTACTTCGATATCCCGCCCGAGAACCTGATCACGCAAGGGTATGGCGAGGAGCAGTTGAAGGTGAATACGCAGGAGCCGAACCGGGAAAACCGTCGCGTGACGCTTCGGCGCATCACTCCGCTGGTCAAGCCGGTCGTCACCAGCCAGCGATGAACTCCATGGGGGCCGCTTGCGCGGCCCCTTCTAGCCCGCGGACGGCGTCTGGGCATCCTGCACGGGCGGCCCCCTGTCGGACGCCAGGAAGTTCCCGAGCGGCTGCAGGCTTTCAACATAGCTGGCCAGTATCTTCACGCCGACCATGATCGGCACTGCCAGGAACATGCCGGTAACACCCCAGATCCAGCCCCAGAACGCCACCGACAGAAACACGGCGGCGGCATTCATCTCCAGCCGCCGCCCGACGATCATGGGCGTCAGGAACTGCCCTTCGAGGCTTGTACAAGCCAGGTACACGAGCACCGGTATCAATGCCGCGGCAACGTCGCCGAACTCGGCAAGGGCGATGACCCCGACCAGCGCCATGCCGACGATCGCGCCGATATAGGGAATGAAGTTCAGGACGGTGGCCAGCGCGCCGAAAACGGCGGGCGTCGGCATGTTGACGAGCCACAGGCTGAAACCCACGGCAACGCCCAGCCCGATATTGATGAGCGTGATGGTGAAAAGGTAGCGCGACAACTCCTTTTCGATCTCATGCGCGATGGAAAGCGCACGCTTCTTGTCCGAAAAGGTCGGCATGGACTGAACGAGCTTCTGGTGGAACAGGTCTCCCGACGCCAGCAGGAAAAAGAGGAATATGAGTGCGAAGCCGATGCCCGCCAGCATCTGGGGCGCGCTGTTGGCTGCCGTATCCAGCAGCGTCGGCGAACGCACCACCACCTCGCGCGGCTCTTCCTGCTGCGGCCCCTGCACCTCGCTCTGCGGTACCGTGATCGCAGTTGCATCGTCCGTGCCCTGGCGCAACCGCGTAAGTCGGGTGAACTGCTCCCGGACGGACGACACCTCCTCTTCGACGGCTTGCGCATAGCTCGGAGCGTTGCGCACGATCTGCGTAAGCGGATCGCTGAGCGCGTAGAACATGGCCGTCAGGCCGACCAGCGTGCCGAAGACGAGGAAGATCGCGGAGATCGGCTCGGGCACCTTCAGGCGGCGACGCAGAAAGCGGACGATGGGGCTGAGCACAAGGGCGAACAGAAGGGCGAAGACGACCGGCAGGATGAAGCTGGCGGTCAGGTACAACATGCCCCCGAAGAGGATGAGGAAGATGCCGATCACGGCCCAACGGGGGCCGACCTGTACAGTCTGTTTGGTAACCAGCCCGATATTGGGCGCAACGATGGTCTTGCCCTCGTCTGACGACCTGTTGTCTGCCATCGTATTCTCACCCCTCGATCTGGTGAGCTAACGTGTCGCAGGCACGGTCGTTCCGCCGACAACGGCCTGCCGCCTGGCCCGACAAAAAAAGGACGGCGCAATGCGCCGTCCCTGGTCAATTCGTATTATTCCTGCCGGTCTAATGCAGGATCTGCGAGAGGAAAAGCCTGGTTCGCTCGTGCTGCGGGTTCCGGAAGAACTCTTCCGGTACGTTCTGCTCCACGATCTGGCCGGCGTCCATGAAGATGACGCGATCCGCAACCTGGCGTGCGAAGCCCATCTCGTGCGTGACGCAGATCATGGTCATGCCCTCTTCGGCCAGGCCCACCATCACGTCCAGCACTTCCTTGATCATTTCCGGGTCGAGCGCCGAAGTCGGCTCGTCGAACAGCATGACCTTGGGGCTCATGCAGAGCGAACGCGCTATCGCCACGCGCTGCTGCTGGCCACCCGAGAGCTGGCCCGGATATTTAAGCGCCTGATCCGGAATCTTGACCCGGGTCAGATAGTGCATCGCGATCTCCTCGGCCTTGGCCTTCGGCATCTTGCGCACCCAGATGGGGGCAAGGGTGCAGTTCTCCAGGATCGTGAGATGCGGGAACAGGTTGAAGTGCTGGAACACCATGCCGACCTCGCGGCGCACGACATCGATCTTCTTGAGGTCGTTCGTCAACTCGACATTGTCGACGATGATCTGGCCCTTCTGGTGTTCCTCCAGCCGGTTGATGCAACGGATCATCGTGGACTTGCCGGAACCGGAAGGACCGCAGACGACGATACGCTCGCCGGTACGGACTTTCAGGTTGATGTCGCGCAGCACATGGAACTCGCCGTACCACTTGTTGACGTTGATGAGTTCGATGGCGGTTTCGCCGGTCTTGGTGGCCACCTTGGCCGCTGTTTCAACGCTCATGCCGAAACTCCGAGAAATTGGGGGAAGTCCGGCGGCCGCACAGGCGGCCGCCATGGGATCAATTATTCGGCTAGTGCTTGTGGCCGGTACTCAGCCGCCGCTCCATGAAGATGGAGTAGCGCGACATGGCGAAGCAGAACAACCAGAACACGAAACCAGCAAAGACGAGGCCCGTTGCCGGTGTCGATGGCGTGATCCAGGCCGGGTCGTTGAAGCCGCGGCGGACCGTGCCGAGCAGATCGGCGATACCGATGATGTAGACCAGGCTCGTATCCTTGAACAGGCCGATGAAGGTGTTCACGATACCCGGGATCACCAGACGCAGGGCCTGCGGCAGAATGATCATGCGCATCTTCTGCCAGTAGGTCAGCGCCATCGCATCGGCGCCTTCGTACTGGCCCTTCGGAATGGCCTGGAGCCCGCCGCGGATCACCTCCGCCATATAGGCGGCGGAGAACAGGGCCACACCGACTAGGACGCGCAGGAGCTGGTTGAAGCTCGTGCCCGCCGGCATGAACAGCGGCAGCATGAAGTTGGCCATGAACAGCACGGTGATCAGCGGCACGCCGCGCCAGAACTCGATGAAGATCACCGAAAGCAGCCGCACCGCCGGCATGGACGAGACCCGCCCGAGCGCCAGCAGGATACCGATGGGCAGTGATGCGGCGATGCCGACCACGGCGACCACCAAAGTTACCAGCAGGCCGCCCCACAGGTTCGTGGGTACGTGGGAAAGGCCGAAATGCGTTGTCAGCACCAGCGTGAGGGCCGCCGCCACCATGGGCGGTACGGCCAGCGACAGAGCCGAAGACTTGCGCTCTGCCGTCGCTGCCGTTGCCGCCAGAGCCAGGAGGTTTGCCCCGAGCGCGGCGAACAGGGCGACCGCCGACAGTTGCGTGAAGCGGTAGGTCAGGATCCCGACCCGGCCGGAACTCAGGAAATAGTTGGCAAGGATCGCAACCAGCGAAACGGCCAGCAGCACCTTTGCCGCCTTCATCATCACGTGCCGGTTGACGAGCGGGCTCTTCGTGACGGCCTGCGCCACCGCGATGGCTGCGGCGAGGAAGAAGAAGAGCGCGATCGCGCCGCCGCCGAGGCTGAACCGCCCGCCCGTCAGCAGTACCAGCGCCACAGGCGGCAGGACGGCAAGCAGCAGGATGGCCGTCAGCTTCTTGAACGGCACGCGCGGAATGGCGACGGCGGCAAGCAGCACGGCGAAGAGACCGAACACCCAGTCCACGCGCCAGCGTTGATCCACCGGATAAAGGCCATAGACGAATTGGCTGAAGCGCGCCCGGATGAAGGCCCAGCAGGCCCCGACGGGCTGTCCGTCCTGCGCAAGGCAGGCTGTGCGGTCCTCGCCGCTGAATACGGCCGTGGCGAAGCCCCACAGATAGATGTTCCATGCCAGCCAGGCGACGAAAAGCGACAGGACGATGGTCAGCGCGCTGTCGAACGGCGTGGCGAACAGATGCGTGCGCATCCAGCCGAAAGCGCCTCTTTCGCTGCCAGGCGGGGGCAAGGCCACCTTCGGCTCGCGTGCGACATATGCGGAAACTTGTTCTTCCATGCGGTTATTTCCCCCGATCGAAGAACTGAAGAGAAGTGCGGTTCATGGGGGGGTCCTCAGCGTTCGACCAGTCGCATGCGACGGTTGAACCAATTCATCACGATGGACACGGTGAGGCTCAATCCGAGGTAGACCGTCATCCAGATCATCACGACCTCGATGGACTGGCCCGACTGGTTGAGGACCGTCGATCCGACGGCGACGAGATCCGGATAGCCGATCGCGAGGCCCAGCGACGAATTCTTGGTCAGGTTGAGATACTGGCTCGTCAGCGGCGGGATGATGACCCGAAGGGCCTGCGGCACGATCACGAGGCGCAACGCGAGATTGCGTCGCAGCCCGAGGGAGGCTGCGGCCTCGCTTTGCCCCTTGGACACGGCCAGCACGCCGGCGCGCACGATCTCCGCGATGAAGGAGGCCGTATAGACCGAGAGGGCGAGGAAGATGGCCAGGAATTCCGGCCGGACCTGGAAGCCGCCCGTCAGGTTGAAGGTGCCGCGCGTCGGAGTTTCCAGTGTCGCCGGCATGCCGGTTGCAAGGAAGACGACGAGGGGCAGTCCGACGATCAGGCCGAGTGCGATCGGCCACAGCTTGCGCCTTTTGCCCGTCTTCATCTGCTGTGCACGGAACATCCGGCCAAGGACGACGGTGAGCACGATGCCGAGCAGCAGTGAGACACCTGTCAGCCAGGCCAGGTCACCCCAGATGGCGATGGGCGTCTGCAGGCCGCGGTTCGAGAGGTAGACTTCGAACGGAAACTCGATGGCCTGGCGCGGCAGCGGCAGCACCGCAAGCACGCCGAAATACCAGAACAGGATCACCAGCAGCGGCGGTATGTTGCGGAAGATCTCGACATAGGCCGTCGCCATGCTGCGCACGACGAAATTGTGAGACAGCCGGCCCAGCCCGACGATGAAACCGAGGATCGTCGCGAAGACTATTCCGGTTGCCGCCACGATGAGCGTGTTGACGAGACCGACCAGAAGGGCATGGCCGTAGGTGGAGTCGCTGGTGTAGCCGATCGGCACCTGCGAGATGTCGAAGCCGGCCCTCCCCTCGAGGAAGCCGAATCCGGAAGCGATGTTGGCTGAGCGAAGGTTGGTCGCGGTGTTATGAACGATCCACCAGCCGAAGGCGAAAATGGCGCCGACGAGCAGAACCTGGATGACCAGGCCTCGCACCGTGGGATTTGTCCAAAGGCTTTCGCGAGCCTCAGCGGATTTCAACGACTGTATGTCTGCCGTCATGAGGTTCCGTCAAATTTTTAAAGCGAAATGAAGAAACCGCGGGCCACTCGGGGCCCGCGGTCGATTGTCGTGCCGTTGCTCAGCGAACCGGCGGCGCGTACTGCAATCCGCCGTTCGTCCACAGCGCGTTCTGGCCGCGGGCGATACCCAGCGGCGAACCCGCGCCGACGTTGCGCTCGAACATCTCGCCGTAGTTGCCGACGGCCTTGACGGCCTGGGCAGCCCAGTCGGCCGGCAGGCCGGCATCGGCGCCGAACGTGCCCTCGGTGCCGAGCAGGCGGCGGATCTCGACGTTGTCGGAGTTCTTCATCTCTTCGACGTTCGCCTGCGTGATGCCGAACTCTTCGGCGTTCAGCAGGGCGAAGTGCACCCACTTGACGACGTCGAACCACTGCGGGTCACCCTGGCGCACCGCCGGGCCAAGGGGCTCCTTGGAGATGATTTCCGGCAGCACGATGTGCTCGTCCGCGTTGGCCAGCTCGAGACGCGAGGCATAAAGGCCGGAAGCGTCCGTCGTCAGCACGTCGCAGCGGCCGCTGTCGTAGGCGGCGTTCACGTCGGCCTGCGACTCGATGACGACCGGATTGTATTCGAGGTTGTTGGCGCGGAAATAGTCCGCGAGGTTCAGCTCGGTGGTGGTGCCGCTCTGCACGCAGACCGTGGCGCCCGAAAGCTGCAGCGCCGAATTGACGCCGAGCGCCTCGCGCACCATGAAGCCCTGGCCGTCATAGTAATTGATGCCTGCGAAATCCAGGCCCAGCGCCGTATCGCGGCTCATGGTCCAGGTGGTGTTGCGGGCCAGGACGTCGACCTCATTGTTCTGCAGGGCTGGGAAACGCTGCACGGCCGACAGCGGCGTGAACGTCACCTTCGTGCCGTCGCCGAAGATGGCGGCTGCGATGGCCCGGCAGTAATCGACATCGAGGCCGGCCCACTCGCCGTCGTCCTTCTGATAGCCGAAACCCGGAAGGCCGGTGTTGACGCCGCAGCGGACCGTACCGCGCTCCTTGGTGGCAGCGAGCGTCTGTGCGGATGCGGTCCCCGCCGCGACACCCAGAGCCGAGAGGCAGAGGGCGGCAGTCAGAAGCTTCAATTTCATGGAACACCTTCCGTTTGAATATGAACGTATCGAAATCATTGCCGACTTTCAGGCCACGCGGTATCCACGCCATGACTTCGACTGGCGACAATCACATGCGATAAAAATTGGCAGGTCAAGCTTCCGCCGCATTTTTTGCAAGAGCGAAAGGTGTACTCGAAATTACTGCACGTTCCGCGATCAAAAGGACGTAAACTTGAGCAACAATCAGAAGTCTTCAACACGTAATCGTCATCTGCACACGCAGGCCGCTCACGCGGGGTGGGACCCGGCGACCCACGATGGCTTCATCCATCCGCCTGTCGTCCATGCGTCCACGGTTCTGTTTCCGGACACCGAAACCATGCGCAGGGGCGCACAGCGATATACTTACGGGCTTCGCGGCACACCGACGACCGAGGCGCTGGAGGCGGCGCTGGACGCCATGGAAGGCTCTGCCGGAACGATCCTCGTCCCGTCCGGACTTGCGGCGATAACCGTACCTCTTCTGGCGTTCCTCGGCGCCGGGGATCATCTACTATGCGTAGATTCCGTCTACGGACCGACGCGCCGCTTCTGCGCACAGATGTTGCAGCGCACAGGTGTGGATATCTCCTACTTCCACCCGGACGACGACCTCGAATCACACATTCGGCCCGAGACTCGGGTCGTCTTTCTCGAGGCGCCAGGCTCCAACACATTCGAAATGCTCGACGTAGCCCGCGCCTGCGAGATCGCCCATGCGCGGGGCGCCGTGACGATGATGGACAACACTTGGGCGACGCCCATGTATTTCCGCCCTCTGGAACACGGGGTGGACCTGTCGATCCACGCCCTGACCAAATATCCTGCGGGCCATTCCGACGTGATGCTGGGCAGCGTGTCGGCCACGCGCGAAACCTACGGTCGCCTTCGCGAGGCGCAGATGGCACTCGGCGTCAACGCCGCGCCCGACGATGCCTACCTGACGCTGCGCGGGCTGCGTACCATGCCCACCCGGATCGAGCGCCACGGCCGCTCCGCGCTGGCCATCGCCGAATGGCTGGAAAGCCATCCCGGCGTTGCGCGCGTTCTTCACCCGGCCTTGCCGTCCTTCGGCGGCAACGCACTTTTCGAACGGCAGTTCACCGGCTCCACCGGCCTCTTCTCGATAGTGCTGAACGGCGGCGGCGACCGTGAGGCGGCATCATTCCTGGATGCGCTGGAGCTGTTCGGACTCGGCTATTCCTGGGGCGGGTTCGAAAGCCTCGCGCTTCAGCCGGACTTGTCCGACCGCGTCGCCGCCAAGGCGCCGACGGAAGGCCCCGTCATCCGGCTGCAGATCGGCCTGGAGGACGTTTCGGACCTTCAGGAGGATCTGGAGCGCGGATTTGCCGCCGTGGCGGCGGCGCGCGCGTAACTCTTGGGAGCGGCGTGCGTCCTCCTGGCATTGCCCACGTCACGACCGGTGGCGTGGGGCGATATCCTGCTTCATCTTGTCGAACTGCTTGCGCAGCTTTTCAGGCGGCTGACGCGGTTTCAGATCGACCCCGTGCGACAGGCGCTCCGCGATCGCCTCCAACGCCGTGATGCGGGCGTAGCGCTTGTCGTTGGCCGGCACGAGAACCCATGGGGCGTTCCCGACGCCGGTCCGCGACAGCATGTCGTTGGCGGCATCCTCGTAGTCGTACCATTTGTCGCGATTGCGAAAATCCTCGTAGCTCAGCTTCCACCGCTTCAGCGGATCTTCCATGCGGTCGCGGAAGCGCACGAACTGCTCCTCCGCGGTTATATAAAGGAAAACCTTGGCGACGCGGATACCGTCGTCGGTGAGGGACCGTTCGAACGCGACGATCTCGTCATAGGCGCGGCGCCATTCGGCCTCGCTTGCATAGCCTTCCACCCGCTCGACCAGAACACGGCCGTACCAGGAGCGGTCGAAGACGGCGATGCCGCCTTTCTGCGGCAGCTTTTCCCAGAAGCGCGCCATGTAGTGACGTTGCCTGTCGGCCTCGGAAGGCGCGGAAATCGGCCATACCTTGAAGCCGCGCGGATCCATCACCGTCGACATCCGCCTTATCGTGCCGCCCTTGCCGGCGGCATCCCACCCTTCGAAGACGACGACGGCGCTATCGCCCGTGTTCAGATACGCCTGCTGTATCTGCACGAAGGTCTTCTGCACGGCCTTCATGCGGCGCTTGTATTCCGTCTTGTCCAGGCGCAGCGCCATGTCGAGCCGGTCGAGACGGGGCGCTCCCCCATTGTCGGAAATGGTCGTGTCCATGCCGTACCCTCGAAAAAAGAGAGCGGCACGAGGCCGCTCTCAAGTCTGGCTGGAGTATCAGGTCACGAAACCCGATGATCGTAGAATGCGCATGGGTCGATTTGGTTGCCGCATGACGATCGCATCGCAACCAAGCGTCGCCTGCGACGTTTAGGACCGGAACGCCCGACCGGCGTGGCGAGGCGCTGCCAGTTGCCCCGACAAAAGACAAAAGCCAGGCGCAGGAGATTATGCATGTTCCGCGACAAGCCCACGGCCTATGACAGGCTGACGGACGCCATCAGCGATATCGGTGACCGGATCGTTGAGCTCGAAAGCCAGATAGCCGACCGGGTCAACCCCAAGCCGAGCACGTTCGAGCGCCTCAAGCGAGAAGTCTCCCGTCTTCCCGGCCTGCCGCATCAGCGCGGCCGGTGGGATTTCCTGTCCAACCTGCATTTGCCGAGCGCCGACGACGCGCGCGACCATCTCGATCGGGCCCAGCGCTCGCTGCGCTCCGGCGCCCATGAGGTCGGCGACCATGTGAGGGAAGGCGCGGGCACCCTGCGCTCGTACCTGCCGGCGATCACGCCCGCTTTGGGCAGCCTTCGCCTGCCCGGCGCCTCGGACATCAAGGCGCTGCGCCGCCGCCACCGCCCGCAGGGGCTGCTGGACCATGTGCGCAACAATCCCGGCCTGTCGACCGCCGTGGTGGTGGGCGGCGTCGTCCTTGCCGCCGGTGCGGCGCTTTATGCCAGCAACAAGATCGCAGAGCACGCCGAGGAACCGGACTACGATGTCGTCCGGAAGGAAGGCGACATCGAGATCCGCGACTACGAGGCGATGCTCGTGGCGGAGACCGTCAAGGGCGGTTACCACGAAAAGGCGCGCCGCCTCGGTTTCGAGGCGCTCTACAATTTCATCCGGGCTCATAACAGGTCCGGAAAGAAAATCGCCATGACGACGCCGGTCCTGCAGCAGCTTTCCGAGGGTGACGGAAAGGCCAAAGGATGGGCGATCCGCTTTATCATGCCGAGCAAGTATTCCAAATCGAGCCTGCCGGCCCCCGAGACGGACGATGTACGCATCGAGGAGGTTCCGGCGCGCCGGATGGTGGCCATCCGCTTCGGCGGCGTATTCAACGCGTCGCTCGCCAGCAAGAAGCTCATGGCGCTCTACAACTATCTCGCGGACGAAAACCTGAAGCAGAAGGGCGATCCGGTCTACGCCTTCTACAATCCGCCATGGACCCCCGGCTTCCTTCGCCGGAACGAGATCCTCATCGAAGTCGAATCTTGATGGTAAAATGATACCACCGCGTGTGGTTTCATGATACCTCACAGCGAAACCCCCGGTTTTCCGGGGGTTTCATGCGCTACGGTACTGCAGAATTCTGCCGTCCGCGGCTTGATTGCCGCACGGTTTGCCGTTATGGAATGCGTCGAAAGCGGCCGATCGGTCGCCTTTTTCATGTGTCGGGGGCTGACCCCGGCCCCCGAACGCACCTTTCCAAAGGGCATTGAGATGAAAACCTTCTCGCAGAAGAACGAGACGGTCGAGAAGAAGTGGATCCTGATCGACGCCGAAGGGCTTGTCGTCGGCCGCCTCGCGTCGCTCGTCGCGCTCCGCCTTCGTGGCAAGCATAAGCCGACCTTCACCCCGCACATCGACGACGGCGACAACGTCATCATCGTCAATGCCGACAAGGTGGTGTTCACCGGCAAGAAGTTCCAGGACAAGACCTATTATTGGCACACCGGCTATGCCGGCGGCATCAAGGAGCGCAAGGCGCGCGAAATCCTCGAAGGCCGCTTTCCCGAGCGCGTGCTCGAGAAGGCCGTCGAGCGCATGCTGCCGCGTGGTCCGCTTGGCCGCCGCCAGTTGAAGAACCTGCGCGTCTATGCCGGCGCCGAGCATCCGCACACGGCCCAGACGCCCGAAACGCTGGATGTCAAGGCGCTCAACGCCAAGAACACGAGGGCTGCATAATGGCCGATCTGAACTCCCTCCAGGATCTCGGCGCCAGCCCGGCCGCGCAGCCGGAAGCGCCCGTCCACGTCCAGAAGCTGGATGCCCAGGGCCGCGCCTACGCGACCGGCAAGCGCAAGGACGCCGTCGCTCGCGTCTGGGTGAAGCCGGGCAGCGGCAAGATCACCATCAACAACCGTGACTTTTCGGACTATTTCGCCCGTCCGGTGCTGCAGATGGTGCTGCGTCAGCCCATCGTCGCGGCAGCGCGCGATGGCCAGTTCGACGTCGTCGCCACGGTTGCCGGCGGCGGTCTTTCCGGTCAGGCCGGCGCAGTGCGCCACGGCATCTCGCGCGCCCTCACCTACTACGAGCCGGGCCTGCGCTCGGTTCTCAAGAAGGGCGGCTTCCTGACGCGCGACAGCCGTACGGTAGAGCGCAAGAAGTACGGCAAGGCCAAGGCCCGTCGTTCGTTCCAGTTCTCGAAGCGCTGACATTCAGGCGTTTCATTCAGGACTTACGAGGGTCGCAGGAAACTGCGGCCCTTTTTTCATTCTTGCGAGCGGAGCATGGCCATGGCCGGAAAATCGATCGACCACGCGTTCACCGCCACCGGCAATCTCGGTGCGGCATCCGACCCGACCTATGCGGGCGTACCCTCGTTTCTGCGTCGCCGCTTCACCAAGGAGGTATCGGGCACCGACGCCACCGTCTGGGGCATACCCTTCGACAGCGCCGTATCGAACCGGCCGGGCGCGCGCTTCGGTCCGGCGGCCATCCGCCGCGCCTCGGCGATCTTCGACAACGATCCGCAATATCCCTTCGGCCTCGACCTGTTCGAGCGCATGAGCGTCGTGGATTATGGCGATTGCCTCATCGATTATCGCCTGCCCGAGACCGCGCACGACCTCATCCACCAGGAGGCATCCGCCCTTCTGGCGAAAACCGAATTCCTTTTGACGCTCGGCGGCGACCATTCGATCACCTGGCCGCTGCTGCGGGCCCATGCGGACAGGCACGGCCCCCTCGGGCTCGTCCATTTCGACGCGCATCAAGACACCTGGCCCATCGCCGTCGCGCCTGACGGAACGCGACGCGTCGACCACGGCTCTTTCCTGCTCGCGGCGGTCGAGGCCGGCATCGTCGATCCCCGGCGGTCCATCCAGGTCGGCATCCGCACCCATGCGCCCGAAAGCTGCGGCATCGAGATCATCCATGGCGACGCGCTGGACGAGATGAGCGCCGCCGAGATCGCCGCGCGCATCGCGGCCCGCGCAGGCGCGGGCCCTGCATACCTGACATTCGATATCGACTGCCTCGACGTGGCCTTCGCGCCGGGCACCGGAACGCCCGTGGCCGGGGGGCCTTCCAGCGCGCGGATGCTGGCGGTGCTGCGCAAGCTCGGACACCTTCCCATCGTGGGAGCCGACATCGTGGAGGTATCGCCGCCCTACGACCACGCGGACATGACCGCGATTGCCGCCGCAACGGTGGCTATGTATATGCTCGGCCTGAGGGCCGAAAGGCTTGGAAGCGGAGTAAGGCAGGCATGAAACCGCGCATCTTCATCGACGGCGAGCATGGCACGACGGGCCTTCAGATACGCGCGCGCCTGGCCGGCCGCGACGATATCGAGCTGACGTCGATTCCCGAGGCGGACAGGCGCAACGCAGCCTTGCGCGAAGAGATGCTGCGCGCCGCCGATATCGCCATATTGTGCCTGCCGGACGATGCGTCGCGCGACGTCGTCACCCTTCTGGGCGGCGATAATTCCACGCGGGTGATCGACACCAGCACCGCGTTCCGCACCGCCGAGGGCTGGGTCTACGGCTTTGCCGAACTGGAGCCCGCGCAGGCCGGGCGTATCCGCGAGGCGCGCTTCGTCGCCAACCCGGGGTGCTACCCGACAGGTGCGATCGCCTTGTTGCGGCCGCTGCGGGATGCCGGCCTGTTGCCGGCCGACTATCCCGTGTCGGTCAATGCGGTGTCGGGCTATACGGGCGGCGGCAAGCAGATGATCGCCCAGATGGAAGATCCTTCGCGCCAGGACGCCATTGCCTCCCCGCACTTCCTGTACGGGCTGGACCTGCAGCACAAGCACCTGCCCGAGATGCGAACCTATGGCCGGCTGCCGAAGGATCCGATCTTCGCGCCTTCGGTCGGGCGTTTCGCACAGGGGATGCTCGTGCAGGTGCCGTTGCATCTGGAGGGCGTCTCGCCCGAGACGATCCACGCGGCGCTGGCCGAGCATTACGAGGGGCAGGATATCGTGACGGTGGCGTCGCTGACCGAAAGCGCCGGGCTGAAGCGCCTGGACCCGACGGAACTGGCAGGTACCGACCGCATGAAGTTGCACGTCTTCTCGTCAAAGGACGGAAGCCGAGTCAACCTCGTGGCTTTGCTGGACAATCTCGGCAAAGGCGCTTCCGGCGCAGCCGTCCAGAACATGGACCTGATGCTCGCTTCCTGATCAGGCAGCAAGCGCCCCATCGGGCGTCCCGACGCGCGGAAACATCGGCCGCGCGTGCACCACCGAAAGCATCAGCACGCCGATGGCGCCAGCCTGGTGCAGCAGAGCCCATTCGATCGGTACGTGCATCAGAAGCGTGGCAATGCCCAGGCCGGCCTGCACCAGGACGGCGCCCACCAGCCAGAGCGCACCCATCGAATAATGCGCGGACGGCGCTTCGCGCAGACAGCGCACGGCATGAACGACCACCACCGTCAGAAGCAGATAGGCGCCAAGCCGGTGGAAAAACTGGACTGCCTTCACGTTCTCGAAGAAATTGTGCCAGACCGGCTGCATGGAGAACAGGCCGGACGGCAGCAGCGCGCCGTCCATCAGCGGCCAGGTGTTGTAGGCGAGACCGGCGTTGAGGCCGGCGACGAGCCCGCCCAGATAAATCTGGAAGAGGCATAGGAATACGATGGCCAGCGCCATGCGCCGGCTGCTCCGCGACGGCGGCGCATCGGGCCGCAGGGGGCGCAGCCCCTCGGCAACCCACAAGGTTGCGATGAAGATGATGCAGGCAGTGGTGAGATGCACCGCCAGCCGGTACTGGCTGACGTCCGTCCGCTCCGTCAGGCCGGAGGCGACCATCCACCATCCGATGGCCCCCTGCAGTCCGCCAAGCGCGAGGATGCCGAGGAGACGCGGCTTCAGGCGGCTTTCCAGACGGCCGGTGACCCAGAAGAAGGCGAGCCCGAGCGCGAAGACGACGCCCACGCCCCGCGCCAGGAAACGATGCGCCCACTCCCACCAGAAGATGGTCTTGAACTCATCGAGGCTCATCCCTCGGTTGATGAGCTGATATTGCGGTATCTGGCGATAGAGGTCGAACTCTTCCTGCCATTCGGCGGCGGACAATGGGGGGATGACGCCGTGGATCGGCTTCCATTCGGTGATCGAGAGCCCGGATTCGGTCAAACGCGTCGCGCCGCCCACCACCACGAGGGCGAACACCATTGCCGCAGCCAGATAAAGCCAGAGCCGGATCGCCCGGTTGGATCCATTCGTTCCGGCACGAATGCCGGCCGGCTGCCGTGAGATTGCCTGCGTGTCGACCATGGGGATGCCATTCCAGATACGGTGTCGCGCATCCGGCCTTGCGTCCGGCGCACAAAGCGATCATTTGGACCCAAATCGATGATGCCGCAAGCGGGCCACCCACCGGGCCGGTCAAATTGCGGTCAGCACAGGATCGCCGAATGCCCGTCCGCCTGAAGAAACTGATCGGCACCGTGCTCCTGATCGTGATCGTGATCCTCTACGCCATCGTGGCGACCGCCATCGCTTCCGCCACGCTGGCCAATGCAAGCGGTTGGGTGCAACTGCTGTATTTCCTTCTGACCGGCCTCGTCTGGATCCTGCCGGCGATGTTCATCATCAAGTGGATGGAAACGCCGCCCCGCCGCTGAGGGCTTAGCGATTGGTTAACCATGATCCGCCTATGGTTAACCAGGGGTTTTGATCGGCGGACAAGATGGCACGTTTCGGTGGTTTGGCTGTGGCATTCTGCGCGTCTGCGCTGGCCACCGCCTGCACGACGTATCAGCCACCCGCCCCGGCTTTTCACCCTGCCCTGACAGGCGAGCATTACGTGGATTCCGGCGACCGGCTGCGCATCACCGTCTACGGTGAGGACGATCTTTCCAGCCAGTACGCCGTGGACCAGGCCGGCTATCTTTCCATGCCGCTGATCGGCAACGTGCCGGCGCGCGGCCAGACCACCAGTCAATTGCAGGGAGCGATCGAGGCGCGGTTCCGCGATGGCTTCCTGCTGCATCCGAGCGTCGCGGTCGAGGTGGCGGAATATCGCCCCGTCTTCGTGATGGGAAGCGTCGGCGGGCCGGGCCGCCACGCCTTCCTGCCGGGCATGACCGTGCAGAACGCCATTGCCGCCGCCGGCGGCTTCCGTCCCTCTGCCGATCAGGCAAGCGTCGACCTGACGCGGGCCGTGAACGGGCAGGTCATGACGGGCCGCGTCCTGATTACCGACCCTGTCATCCCGGGCGACACGATCATGGTGCGCGAGCGTTTCTAGAGCGGATCGCGGCGGCTTGCGCGCCACCGCGATGCATGGCGATCAGATGAGGCCGCGGCGCGCCAGGTTGCGCATCAGGTGGCTGACGCCGAAAGTCCATGGCTCGCACGCATCCGTCGCACGGATTTCGTTGACGAGCGTGCCGAGGCGCGGCGAATGGATGGCGACGATATCGCCTTCCTTGTGCGTAAAGCCCTGCCCCGCCACGTCCCGATCGTCCGTCGGGGCGAAGAGGGTGCCGAGGAACAGGACGAGGCCATCGGGATAGGCGTGATGGCTGTTGAGCGCCTGCGCCGCGAGGTCTGCCGGGTCGCGGCTGATCTTGTCCATCAGCGAGAAACCGGACAGGACATAGCCCTCCCTCCCCTCTACTGTCAGGTCGAGGCGCGCATTGCGGATATCGTCCAGCGTAAAGTTCGCATCGAAGAAGCGGATCACCGGGCCGATCGCGCAGCTTGCGTTGTTGTCCTTCGCCTTCGACAGGAGCAGCGCCGAGCGCCCCTCGAAATCGCGCAGGTTCACATCGTTGCCGAGCGTGGCGCCGACGATCGTCCCTTCCGAGGCGATCACCAGCACGATCTCCGGCTCCGGATTGTTCCAGGCGGAATCCGGGCGCACGCCGGCAAGCTGGTTGGAGCCCACCGACGACAGGATCTGCGCCTTGGTGAAGATTTCGGCATCGGGGCCGATGCCGACCTCCA
Organism: Aureimonas altamirensis; assembly: GCF_023702225.1. GTDB lineage: Bacteria > Pseudomonadota > Alphaproteobacteria > Rhizobiales > Rhizobiaceae > Aureimonas > Aureimonas altamirensis_B. Next base: position 82,894 of record NZ_JAMQCO010000010.1, read on the forward strand.
GATACTGGCTCCAGACACCCTTTTCCGTCAGAACGCGCTTCAGTTCCATCGCCTCGGCGGAGCCGGGCTTCAACGCCTGCAGGTCGTCGCCGATCAGGCGGCCGACCTCTTCGCGGATGGAGCGCGCCGCCGTCGGATCGCCCTTGGCGCGCTCCTCGATCACCCGCTCCAGCATCGAGACGGCGAATGTGACGCCTGCCGCCTTGACGGCCTGAAGGTCGATCGGGGCGATCAGCCATGGCCGCGACGCATCCCGCGTGTCGGGATGGGCGTTGGAGAGGATATCCTCGAAGCGGCCGACGACGTCGCCCGCGGCGGCGCGCAGCGCGGCCGCCGGGTCTTCGCTTTCGCACAGGTCGCGCATGGTGGCGAAGGTGCCGGACAGGTCCACCACATCGCCATCGCGTATCGCCGCAACGCACGGGCCGATATCCGGCCGCCAGATGCGCGCGGCAAGTGCGGCCGCGCCGGCATCCTCCGGCAGGGGCGACAGGCCAGCCGCGCCGTCAGCCATTGGAGCTCACCACGGCCTGCTCCTGCCGGCCGAGCCCCTCGATGCCGAGAGCCACGGTTTCGCCGGCCTTGAGGTAGCGCGGCGGCTTCTTGCCCATTCCGACGCCGGGAGGGGTGCCGGTGGTGATGACGTCGCCGGCCTCGAGTTTCATGAACTTCGAGAGATAGGAAATGATATGGGCGATGGTGAAGATCATGGTCGACGTATTGCCCGTCTGCATACGTTCGCCGTCGACATCCAGCCACATGTCGAGATTCTGCGGGTCGGCGATCTCGTCGCGCGTGACCAGCCAGGGGCCGAGCGGTCCGAATGTCGGCGCGCTCTTGCCCTTCGTCCACTGGCCTCCGCGCTCGATCTGCCAGGCGCGTTCGGACACGTCGTTGCAGATCGTGTAGCCCGCGACATGCGAGAGCGCGTCGGCCTCCGAGACGTTGTACGCATCCTTGCCGATCACGATGGCGATCTCGACTTCCCAGTCGGTCTTTTCGGAGCCGGCCGGCACGATAACGGGGTCGAACGGACCGCTCAGCGCCGAAGGCGACTTGTTGAAGACGATCGGCTCCTCCGGGATCGGCAGGTTCGATTCATGCGCATGGTCGACATAGTTGAGGCCGATGCACAGGAAGTTGCCTGCCCGCGGCACCACCGCGCCCAGCCGCGCGCCCTCGGGGGCTGCCGGCAGAGAGGCCAGATCGGCCTTGCGGAGCTTGTCCAGCGCGGCATCGGAGAGATTGTCCGGCGTGAAGTCGACAATGATGGACGAGACGTCGCGGACGATGCCGTCTTCACCGAGGATGCCGGGCTTTTCCTGGCCGGCGGGGCCGAAGCGTACGAGTTTCATCTGAAAATAATCCTCTTTTCCTTGTGGGCGCGCAGCGCCGCACCCGCTTTCGACAGGACATGTCCGCCGTAACACAGGTTACGGACAAGCGACAGGCCTATTTGCCCCAGGCCAATGCAAGCGGCTGCACGTCGCGCGCAAGCTCCAGCAAGCCTTCGCGCGTGGCGGGGTGCATCTGCTCCATCGGATGGCGCACGCGGTCGCAGCCGATGACTCCGCCTTCCTGCATGACCGTCTTGGCCGCGCGCAGGCCGCACTGCCGGTTCTCGTAATTGACCAGCGGCAGCACGCGCGCATAGGCCTTCGCCGCCTCGGCACGGTTGCCGGCGCGGTGATTGTCGAACACGGGACGCAGAAGGTCGGGCAGCAATGCGCTGGACATGGTTCCGGTGGCTCCGGCGTCGAGATCCGCCATCATCGTGATCGCCTCCTCGCCGTCGAACGGCCCTTCGATCAAGTCCCCGCCGGCCTCGATGAGGGCCCGCAACTTGGCGGCCGCCTGCGGCGTCTCGATCTTGAAGTAGCGGACCAGTTCCAGCTCGCAGGCCATACGCACGAGGAAAGGCGCCGAAAGCGTAACGCCCGACAGCGGGGCATCCTGCACCATGACCGGAATTCCGGCCGCTTCCGAAACGCGCTGGAAATGCTCGAAGATGTGCTTCTCGTCGGCCCGCAGCGCGGCGCCGTGATAGGGCGGCATCATCATCAGGATGGCGGCGCCCTGCCCGGCCGCGCTTTTGGCCCGCGCTGCGGCGATGTCCGTGGAGAAGTGACTGCACGTCACCATGACGGGTACGCGACCGGCGACATGCTCCAGGCATAGCCGCGTCAGAGTCTCCCGCTCCTCATCGGACAGCAGGAACTGCTCGGAATAGTTGGCGAGGATGCAGATCCCGTCGACACCCTGGTCGATCATGCAATCCATGACGCGGCGCTGACCCTCCAGGTCGAGCGCGCCGTCTTCGAGAAACGGCGTCGGTGCGACCGGGAACAGGCCGGTGAACGGCTGGCGCGCGGGTGAACTCATTCTCTATTCCCTCCCCTGGGATCGTACGGCGTGGCTGCGGGCGGCCCATGCCGACAGCCGCCGAAATGGCGCTGTAGCGCGGCCCGCCCGGCTTGCAAAGCGAAAAGTATGATTAATCGAGCATGTCGGCTGGAAGGCTCTGGCCGAAATACTTTTCATAGATCGCGTTCAGCTTGCCGTTATGGAGGTTGGTGCCGACCCACTCGTCCAGATAGGACTTGAGCGCGTCGTCGTTCTTCCGCAGGCCGATGGCCATCGGATAGGCGGCCATCTCAAGCTTTACCTCCATGTCGAGGCCGGGGTTCTGCTGTGCCAGCGCCTGCGCCGTGGAAAGCGCCGCAGCGAACAGTTCCTGCTGGCCGGTGGCGACGGCGGTGGTTGCCGTCGCCTCGTCCTCGTAACGCACGATCTCGGCATCGGAGCCTGCCTCCTTGACGGTGCGCGTCAGCTCGATATCCGCCGTGGTGCCGCGGGCAACGGCGATGGACTGTCCCGCAAGTCCGGCAGCGTCGGAAATCTCCATCGAGGCCGGAGCGGCAATGACCACCGGGATCACGCCATAGGGACGCGAGTAATCGATGACCTTCTTGCGCTCCTCGGTGATGGAAAAGGAGGCGATCACGACATCCACCCGGTTGGAGATGAGGAAGGGCACGCGGTTTGCGCCGGAAACCGCGACGACTTCGAGCGCGACGCCCAAATCTTCCGCGAGGAGCTTCGCCGTCTCGATGTCGGAGCCGGTCTGCTGCGCCGTGCCGTCCAGCATCCCATATGGTGGATGGCCGAGGTCTACCGCGACGACGATCCGGCCGCGCGACTTGATGTCCGCCAGCGTGTCGGCGTTTGCCGAAGCCGCAAGGGCTCCTAGGGTCACTCCGAAGGCCAGTGCGCCGGCCAGAAACTTCTTCATCATATGGTCTCTCCCTTAAGTCGACTTGAGGTTCGATGGATGTCGGCGGCGATCAAAGACCGTTGCCGATGAATTGCCGCAGCTCCTCCGTCTGCGGATTGGCGAGCATGTCGCCGGGGCCCGTCTCCCAGACCTTGCCCTGGTGCATGAACACGACGAGATCGGCGACCTTCTGCGCGAAGGCCATTTCATGGGTGACGAGCACCATCGTCATGCCTTCGGATGCAAGGCGCGCGATGACGCGGAGCACCTCGCCCGTCAGTTCAGGGTCGAGCGCCGAGGTCACCTCGTCGAACAGCATCAGGCGCGGCCGCATGGCCAGCGACCGGGCAATGGCGACGCGCTGCTGCTGTCCGCCGGACAACTGCTCGGGATAGGCCTGCGCCTTGTCCGACAGCCCGACCTCGGCCAGCACCTCGGCCGCGAGCGCACGGACGGCCTCGCCCTTGACGCCATTGACCTTGCGCGGCGCCAGCGTGACGTTCTGCTCTACCGTCAGATGCGGAAAGAGATTGTAGCTCTGGAAGACGATGCCGACATCCTTGCGCAGATCGCGCAGGTCGAAGTCGCTGCCGTGCAGGCTGCGGCCGCAGACATTCAACTCTCCGGAATTGATCTTCTCCAGCCCGTTGATGCAGCGCAGCGCCGTGCTCTTGCCCGACCCGCTCCTGCCGATCAGGGCGACCACCTGGCCGGGTTTGACGTCAAGGGTGATGCCCTTGAGGACCTCGAGCGATCCGAAGCTCTTCCGGACATCGCGAAAACGCACGAGTGGCGCCGACTGGTCGGTCATGGAATCTGCCCTTTCGGGGATTGTCTGGGCGTTCATGGGTCAGGCCTCCGAACGGTTCAGGCGACGCTCGAAGCGGCGGGCATAGACCGAGAGCGGATAGCAGACCGCGAAGTACAGGAGCGCCGCGAAGGTGAAGACCACGAAGGGCTGCAACGTCGCATTGTTGAGGATCTTGGCCGAGTAGGTCAGGTCGAAAAAGCCGATGACCACCGAGTAGGAGGTGTTCTTGACGATCTGCACGAGAAAACCGACCGTCGGCGGTACGGCGATGCGCAGTGCCTGCGGAAGGATCACGTAGACGAAACGCTGAGTGCTCGTCAGGGCGAGACACTCCCCGGCCTCCCACTGCGTTCTCGGAACGGCGAGGATGCAGCCTTTCCAGATTTCGCCGAGATAGGCGCTGGAATAAAGGGTCATGGCGATGCCGGCCGACACGAGAGCCGACAGCGAATAGCCGTAGATGCTGAGGCCGAAATAGACCACGAACATGATGACGGGCAGCGGAACGCCCTGGATCAGCTGGACGTAGAGGCTGAAGGCCCTCGCCACCCAGCGATTGCGGGCGCTGCGTCCCAGCGCCACCGGAAGGCCGACGATCGTACCGCCGACGAAACCCAGCAGCGACAGAAGGATGGTCCAGCCGGCGCCCTGGACGAGAAACCAGTACTGCGGAAAAGTCAGGCCGAGCAACATGGATCGCGCCTCCTCAAAGCGGGGTCTTCAGTTTGCGCAGGCGGGGAAACGCCGCCTGAGCCACGCCGTGCAACAACAGCCGCAAGGCCGAGGCGAGCGCGAGGTAGATGACGGCGATGACGAGATAGACCTCGAAGCCGCGGAAGGTGAAGGACTGGATCTGGTAGGCGACGCCCGTCAGTTCGTTCGCCGAAATCTGCGACATGATGGAGGTGGCGAGCATCATCAGGATGAACTGGCTGACCAGCGCGGGATAGACGCGTTCCACGGCCTGCGGCAGTTGCACGCTGAAGAACATCTGGCTGCGCGACATGGCAAGGCAGGAGGCGGCTTCGAGTTGCCCGCGCGGGATCGACTGGAAGCCGGCACGCATGATCTCGGCCGTATAGGCGCCGACATTGATGACCAGCGCTATGACGGCGGCATTGAAAGGCCCGATCCGGGCACCGAGTACGGCGAGCCCGAAAAACAGCCAGAACACCTGGATGACGAGCGGCGTATTGCGGATGCCCTCGACATAGATGGTGACGATGCGTTGCGCCCAGGCCGGGCCGGACAGCCGCGCTACCGCGGCGGCGGTGCCGAGGATGAAGCCGGGCACGATGGAAACGAGCGTCATCCAGGCCGTCTGCCGGATTCCTACCCAGATGTCCGGCATGTATTCCCATAAAAACGAGAAGTCGAATTCGTAAGACATGAGAGCTCCCGCCCCTGCGAAAGACTTCCGCAGGGTTTCTCACTACTGGGTTATGCGTGTGTGTTGCGTGCCGCCGGGCCCCCTGCCCGTGACCCTAAGCCACCTTGACCATCGACAAGTGCTTCACCCCTCCCGAATTCACTTGCGCGGCGCGAGTGAATAATCTTGACTTCAGGACGGCTATCATAGAATGGCTATTGCGTGCAATGACCAATTTTAGAACCAGGTGGCGTGATGTCCGAAGCGATCGACACGATTGTCCCGACGATCCTCTTGAACCCGAAAGACAACGTGACGGTGGCGCGGGAAGCCCTGGATGCGGGCGTCGGCCTCGGGGCGGGGGTCGTCACGCTCGAAGCGGTGCCCAGCGGCCACAAGGTCGCCATCCGCGCCATCGCCGCCGGCGAACCGGTGCTGAAATACGGCCAGGTGATCGGCATCGCCTCGCGCGACATCCGGCCCGGCGAGCATGTCCATCTGCAGAACCTCGCCATGCAGGATTCCAGCGCCACCCACGAATTCGCTGCGGATGCGCGGGAGACCCCTCTTCTGCCGGAGGCGGAGCGTCGCACCTTCGACGGTTACCTGCGCACCGACGGCCAAGTGGGCACGCGAAACTATATCGGCATCATCTCTTCGGTGAACTGCTCCGCGACCGTCTCCCGCGCCATCGCCGATCACTTCAACCGCGGTGGCGGGCTGGCCGGGTTCGACAATGTCGATGGCATCGTCGCGCTCACGCACGGCACAGGCTGCGCGATCAACATGAAGACGGAAGGCTACCAGTTCCTCATCCGTACCTTGAGCGGATATGCGCGCAACCCGAACTTCGGCGGCATACTGATGATCGGGCTCGGCTGCGAGACCAACCAGATTTCCTTCATCACCGAAAAATACGGCCTCGAGGAAGGGCCGCTGCTGCGCACCATGACGATCCAGCAGTTGGGCGGCACACGCAAAACCGTCGAGATCGCCTCCGGAATCATCCGCGAGATGTTGCCCGAGGTGAATGCCGCACGCCGGACGCCGCAGCCGGTATCCAAGCTCAAGGTCGCCCTGCAGTGCGGCGGCTCGGACGGGTATTCCGGCATCTCGGCCAATCCGGCGCTCGGCTACGCGGCGGACCTCATCGTCGAGAACGGCGGTACGGCGGTCCTGAGCGAGACGCCGGAAATCTACGGCGCCGAACATCTGCTCACGCGGCGCGCCGTATCGCCGGCGGTTGCGCAGAAGTTGATGGACCGAATCGATTGGTGGCGTGAATATACGGCGCGCCACGGGGCCGAGCTGAACAACAACCCGTCGCATGGCAACAAGGCGGGCGGCTTGACCACGATCCTCGAAAAATCGCTGGGCGCAGTGGCCAAGGGCGGCACGATGCCGCTCGAGGCGGTCTACGAATATGCCGAGCCCATCGACAGGACGGGTTTCGTCTTCATGGATACCCCGGGCTACGACCCCGTCGCCGTAACCGGGCAGGTCGCCGGCGGTTGCCAGGTGGTGGTCTTCACGACGGGTCGTGGCTCCGTGTCCGGCTTCAAGCCGGCGCCTTGCATCAAGGTGGCCACCAATAACGAGATGTACGAGCACATGAGCGACGACATGGACGTGAATTGCGGGGGCATCGTCACCGGCGAGGATACGATCGAGGCAGCCGGCCGTCGCATATTCGAAAAGATTCTGGCGGTGGCGTCCGGCGACAAGCCCCTCAGCGAAGTCTACGACTACGGCGACAACGAATTCGTGCCGTGGCAGCTCGGCGCCGTGACCTGACCCGATGAGCGCGGCGGCGGAGACGACAGGACCCGGCAGGAGGCCGGCCTATGCGCGGATCTGCGATGCCGTGCGAACGGGCATCGAGCGGGGCACGCTGCCGGCCGGCGCCGTGCTTCTGGAAGGGCCTTTGGCGGAGTTGTTCAACTCCAGCCGGTCGCCCGTGAAGCAGGCGCTCGCGCAGCTCGAATCCGAGGGGCTTCTGTGCCGCTTCCAGGGCCGTGGCCTGATGGTCAGCGGTACGGACCGCCCGCTGCGCCTGGAACTGACGCAGGAACATCTGGCGATCGGAGACGATAGGCTCGCCGACGAGCGCACCGCCACCGCAGACCTCTACTACTACGAGGTCGAGCGCGAGATCCTGAAGCGCTCGCTGTTCGGCCGGTTTCGCGTCAACGAACTGGCGTTGGCCCGGCATTACGGCGTCGGCCGCACGGTTGCGCGGGAAATCCTGCTGAAGGCGCAGCTGGCGGGGATCGTGACCAAGGGAGAAAAGGCGCATTGGTGGATCGTTCCCCTCAACGAGGAACGGCTCCGCAACCTGTACCAGCTTCGGGAGCTGCTGGAACCGGTGGCGCTGCAGGCGGCGGCGGCGCAGCTGCCGGCTACCGCCCTCGAAGAAATCCAGGGCAGGCTGGATCGCGCCATGCAGCGGTTTCCCGACCTTGGCATCGCCGAGCTCGACCAGTTGGAAAAGGACCTTCACACCGACTGCCTCGCCTTCTGCCCCAACCGCGAAATCCTGGAGGCGCTGGGCCGCAGCCGCGCATCCATCATATCCGGCAAGCACATGCAGAGCATCCTCATGCGCACGCCGCGGACGGACGCCTTCCTGGACGAACACGCTGCCGTCGTGACGCGGCTGGCGCAGGGGCGGCCGGCGGAGGCCGCGGACGCCCTGCTGAACCATCTGGTGATCTCGCGCGAAAAGGGCGTGGAACGCCTCGCCGAATTTCACCGGCGGTTCAGTGCGACGGCGGTTGACTACATCGTCGATTGACCGCATTCAGCCTGCGGGCTTTAAAAGTCATATGATTGTGGGAGGGGACATGAACAGGATCGACCTTCAGGGGCGCGTGGCCATCGTCACGGGCGGGGCCCGCGGCCTTGGGGCGGCGACGGCGCGCCGCTTCATCGACAGCGGCGCACGAGTGGCCATCTGGGACATCGACGCCACCGCCATCGAGGAGGCCGTCTCGATGCTGGGCGAAGGCGCGGAAGGCCGCGTCGTTGAGTTGACCGACGACGAGGCCGTCAGGGAGGCGGCCGAGGCGCTGGAACGCGAAGCCGGCAGCGTGGACATCCTGGTCAACAATGCCGGGATCACCGGCGGCAACGGCAAGACATGGGAGCTGGCGCCCGATGTCTGGCGCAAGGTGATCGAGGTCAACCTCGTCGCGCCCTATCTGACCAGCCGCGCCGTCGTGCCGGGCATGGTCAGGCGCGGTTACGGCCGCATCGTCAACATAGCCTCCATCGCCGGCAAGGAAGGCAATCCCAACGCCTCGCACTACTCGGCCTCGAAGGCCGGCCTGATCGGACTGACGAAGTCGCTGGCCAAGGAACTCGCGGGCAGTGGCGTCATCGTCAACGCGGTCACGCCGGCGGCGGCGCGTACGCCGATCTTCGACCAGATGAGCCAGGAGCATATCGACTACATGCTCTCCAAGATCCCCCTCGCCCGGTTCCTGGAGCCTTCGGAAGCGGCCGCGATGATCGCCTGGCTCGCGTCCGAGGAGTGCTCGTTCTCGACCGGGGCGGTCTTCGACCTTTCGGGCGGGCGCGCCGTCTATTAGAGCGTCTCCGGCCCTAACCGAAATAGACGCAGATGCGTCGGCCGCCGATGATCTCGACCGGAATCTCCATGTCGTAGACCTTGGCGAGGGCTTCCGTCGTGATCAGTTGCGACGGTGGCCCCTGCATCGCCAGCCGGCCATCGCGCATGGCCACGATGTGATCGGCGTAGCATGAGGCGAAGTTGATGTCGTGCAGCACGACGACGACCGTCTTGCCGAGCTTGTCGGCTGCATTGCGCACCAGTTGCATCATCGCCACGGCATGCTTCATGTCGAGATTGTTGAGCGGCTCGTCCAGAAGCACGTAGTCGGTATCCTGCGCCAGCACCATGGCCACGAAGGCGCGCTGCCGCTGGCCGCCGGACAATTCGTCGAGGAACCGTTCGGAAAGGTCTCCGAGGTTCAGGAAGCCGATCGCCTCGTCCACCTTGGCTGCGTCGGCAGCCGTCAGCCGCCCCTTCGAATGGGGATAGCGTCCGAAGGATACGAGATCGCGCACCGTCAGGCGCATGGCGATCTGGTTGTCCTGCTTCAGGATCGACAGCCGTTTCGCCAGGATGTCGCCCGGCGTGCCCGACACGTCCAGCCCGCCGACCGTCACCACGCCCGAGCTCATCGGAGTGAGCCGCGCGACCATCGACAGGAAGGTCGATTTGCCCGCGCCGTTGGGCCCGATGATGGCGGTAACGCCACCGGCCGGTATTTGCAGCGACACCCCGTCGACCACCAGCACATCGCCGTAGGCCTTGGTGAGTTGTCCCGTTTCGATCATCGGGCGGCACCCCGCAAGAGCATGATGATGAACATGATTCCGCCGGCGAACTCGATGACGATGCTGAGCGCCGTATCGAAGGCGAAGAGGCGTTCCACGATCATCTGCCCGCCGACGAGGCAGATGATGGCGATCAGCACCGCTGCCGGCACGGTATGCCGGTGGCGGTGCGACGGGATGGCGAGATAGGCCAGATTGGCCACCAGCAAGCCGAAGAAGGTGACGGGGCCGACGAGCGCCGTGGATGTCGCCACCAGCAGCGCGACGCACAGGAGGACGCTGCGCACCGCGCGTCGATGATCCACGCCGAGGCCGATACTGGTATCCCGGCCCAGCGCCAGGACGTCCAGGACGTGGAGATTTCGCAGGGCAAGCAGGGACACCGCGACGAGCATGATCGCGGAGATGCCCAGCAATTGCGGATCGACCGTGTTGAAGCTGGCGAACAGGCGATCCTGCAGCACCACGAACTCGTTCGGATCCATCAGCCGCTGCATGAGGCCCGACAGGCTGCGAAAGAACACACCGAAGACGACGCCGACCAGCAGCATCAGATGCAGGCTGCGCATCCCGCCCGAGAAGAGCAGCCGGTAGAGCAGGATGGAAAAGCCCGCCATCACCGCCACCTGCACCATGAAGAGCAGACGCGGATCGAGCCCGGACAGCGCGATGGCGCCGAAGAAGAACAGGATACAGGTCTGGATCAGCACGAACAGGGAATCGAACCCCATGATCGAGGGGGTCAGGATGCGATTGTTGGTGACCGTCTGGAACAGGACAGTCGAAACGGCCACGGCCCCGGCGACGACGATGAGGGCGGCAAGGCGCAAGCCGCGATAGGGCAGCACGAAACTCCAGCTTCCCCGTGCACCGAGCGTCAGGAAGAGGACGATGCACAGGAGCGCCCCGGCAGCCATCAGGCACAGGACCAGCGACGGCGAAACGCGGTATTTCGTCAGGGATTCAGCCAAGACGCTTCCTGTCCTTCAGCAGCAGGTACAGGAACAGGCCGGAGCCGAGAACGCCGACGATGGTGCCGAGCGGAACCTCGTAAGGCGCGCGGATGACGCGGCCGACGATGTCGCAGACGAGGACGAAGAGCGCCCCCGTCAAAGCCACCCATGGAAGGCCGCGGCGGACATTGTCGCCGATTGCCATGGAGACGAGGTTCGGCACGATCAGCCCCAGAAACGGAATGGAGCCGACGGTGACGACGACGACGGCCGTGACCAGCGAGACGATGGTCAGGCCAAGCGCAAGCACGCGGCCGTAATGCAGCCCCAGATTGGTTGTGAAGCTGCGGCCGAGGCCCGCGACGGTAAAGCGGTCGGCGGCCACATAGGCGGCCACCGTCAGGGCCAGGGCCAGCCAGAGCAGTTCGTAGCGGCCGCGCAGCACGCCCGAGAAATCGCCCATCGTCCATGCGCCGAGCGACTGCATGAGATCGTAGCGGTAGGCGAAGAAGGTCGTTCCGGCATTGATGACGCCGCCCAGCATGATGCCGACCAGGGGCACCACGAGGGTCGAGCGGTGCGGAATGCGGCTCAGGATCGCCATGAACAGCGCCGTACCGGCCAGGGCGAACAGGCTGGCCACGAGCATCTTGCCCATGACGGGCAGGGCCGGCGCGAAGATCAGGACGACGAGCAGGCCGAGGCTGGCCGATTCGACCGTGCCGGCCGTCGACGGCTCGACGAAGCGATTGCGCGCCAGCATCTGCATCAGCAATCCGGCCACGGCCATCGCCGCGCCCGCCAGCAGCAGGGAAAGGGTCCGCGGCAAGCGGCTCACGGCCAGGACCTCCAGCGCGGCCGGGGCCGCCCGGCCGGTCAGGACATCGAGGACGGATACCTCGCTGACGCCGATAAAAAGGCTGGCGGCGGCCAGAAGGGCCACCGCCAGCACCATGTAGGGGAAGAGATGTCGCTGCATCGCAAGTTCCAGGCGCGGCGCGGCAGGCGCCACGCGACAGGCCCGTTACTGGCCGGACTTGTCCAGCGCCTGCGTGATCTGGTCGACATTCTGCTGCATCGCCTGCAGGCCGCCGCCGATCAGATACCAGTTGGCCGGCGTCAGATAGACGACCTGCCCGTCCTTCCAGGCCTTGGTTCCGCCGACGAGTTCGTTGTCGAGCATGGCGGCAGCCGCGCCCCGCCCGATGGCGGCGTCGCGATCGATGACGAAGAGCCAGTCCGGGTTCGTCTCCGCGATATATTCGAACGAGATCGCCTCGCCATGGTTGGCGACCGCGAGGTTCGGATCGGCGGGCTCGAAGCCGAAGGCGTCATGCAGCACGCCGAAGCGCGATCCCTTGCCATAGGCGCTCATCTTGTTGCCCGTCGTCAGCACGATCAGCGCCTTGCCGGCCTCGCCAGCCTTGGTGTGCAGGGCCTCGATGGAGGCGTCGAGCCTTTCGAGCGCGGCATCGGCTTCCGCCTCCTTGCCGAACACCGTCGCAAGCGTCTTCACGTTCTTTTCGGCGCTGGCGACGAAATTCTTCTGATCGACGGTCATGTCCAGCGTCGGCGCGATCGCCGAAAGCGCTTCCGCCTTCGGCCCCGATCGGCCGCCGACGATTATGAGGTCCGGCTGCAAGGCGTTGACCGCCTCCAGATCCGGCTCGAAGAGCGAACCGACCTTCTCGACGCCGGCGAAGGGCTGCAGGTAATCCGGCAGGGTCACCTGAGGCACGCCCGCCACCTCGACACCGAGCGCGCCCAGCGTATCCAGGCTCGCCATGTCGAATACGACGACCGTCTGCGGCTTCAGCGGAACCTCCTGGGCGCCACGGGCATCCTCGACCGAGATCGTCTCCTGCGCGTGGGCGACCGCTGCGAAGCTCATGGCGCAGGCGGCCAGGAGGCCGGCGACCAGAGGGGTGGACAAGCGACGGGATTGCGGCTGCACGATGGATGCTCCTTCAATTCAGGGTCGAATCTGACGGCACCTTTAAAATTATGATTGCAAAATTCAAGATTAAACTTTCGTGATCCGGGAAGGATTTTCCGGCCTCGCCTCGGTATTGAGGGCAAATGCCCGCCCGTGGCCCCCGCCGCAAAAGCGGCTTTCTTGTATCGCACCGGCAAATCGCCGACATTGGCCTGAAGGTTTTGGGAAGGCGTACTGGACAATGGCGGCAGGCACGGACGACACGCGACAGGATCGGGAACGCCCCCAGCGCATGGGCGACCTGGCAACCCTGCCCGTCTTCTTCGATCTTTCCGGCAAGCCCGTCATCATGGCGGGGGGTTCCGACGCGGCGGCATGGAAGGCCGAGCTTCTGGCGGCGGCGGGCGCTGCCGTGACCCTGCACGCCGAGGTGGACGAGATTTCGGAAGAGATGCGCGCGGTGCTGGAAGCCGGCTTTGAACGCGGCAGCATCGTGCATGTGGCGCGCGGATGGACGGAAGCCGACTTTCACGGCGCGGCGCTGGCCGTCGCCGATTGCGAGACGGATGCCGAGGCCGAAGGATTCGCCCTGGCCGCCAATCGTGCAGGCGTGCCCGTCAACGTCATCGACAAGCCCGCCTATTGCCAGTTCCGCTTCGGCACCATCGTCAACCGGTCCCCGGTCGTCGTCGGCATCTCGACCGATGGTGCGGCCCCGATCCTGGGCCAGGCGATCCGCCGACGCATAGAGACGCTGTTGCCGCTTTCGCTGACCGGATGGGCTCGGCTTGCCACGCGGTTGCGCGGCGAAGTGATGGACAATCTCTTGCCCGGTCCGCAGCGCCGCAGCTTCTGGGAACGGTTTTCCGACAACGCTTTCACGCGCAAGGCGCCGGACGATGCGGCCGAGGCGGAGGCGCGCGGATGGGTCGGCGACCTTGCCCGGTCGCCGTCGGCCGGCGGGCGGGTCACGCTTGTCGGCGCAGGGCCCGGCGAAGCCGAATTGTTGACGCTGAAGGCGGTTCGCGCCCTTCAGGCGGCCGACGTGATCCTGTTCGACGATCTCGTGTCGGACGACATCCTGGAACTGGCGCGCCGCGAGGCCAAGCGCATGCTGGTCGGCAAGCGCGCCTCGCGCGATTCCTGCCGGCAGGAAGACATCAACCGGATGATGATCCAGTTCGCCAAGGCCGGAAAGCACGTCGTGCGGCTGAAGAGCGGCGATGTCTCCATCTTCGGCAGGGCCGGCGAAGAGATCGCGGAATTGCGGCAGCAAGGCATTCCGGTGCGGATCGTGCCCGGCATAACGGCCGCATCCGCGCTTGCGGCAGGCTTCGGCGTTTCGTTGACGCACCGCGACTGCGCCCAGCAGGTCCGTTTCGTGACGGCGCATTCCCGCAAGGGCGGCTTGCCGGAGGACCTCGACTGGCACGCCCTGGCCGACGACAACGCCACGACGATCTTCTACATGGGGGGCCGCATGGCGCCCCGTATCTCCGAAAGGCTGATCGCCGAGGGCCTGCCGGCCGCAACGCCCGTTGCGGTGGCGGCGAACCTCTCGCGCGAGGACGAGACGCGCGGCGTCGGTACGCTTGCGAGCCTCGGCGCGCTGGTGGAACGGGTCGGCGTCGATCGCCCGATCCTGATCGGCGTCGGGCGGGTGTTTGCCGAATGCGAGGCCAACGTCACCGAGGGCTACGAGCCGGTGGGCATGTCCCGCCTGCCTGCCCGCGTCGCCTGAGCGCCTTACAATTCAGCTTTTTGGTGGAGCGAAGGATACAGTGTCCTTGAACTCCGGGATCGCATCCGGTTCCTCCGTCGGGGCACGGAGTTGAAAGCCGCTTTGGTCAATGCTCGAAATCTCGAGTGGCACGCAATCGTTTCCGATGGCTAGCCTACCGACCAGATCCAATGGCGCCATTTGTATATAGGCCTCCGCCTCGTCGCCAAGCCGAGCAACCGAGTTGCGGATTTCCGCTGGTGTCCACTTCGTCGGCACCCCCCTCACAGACAGATAATCCTCGTCCCAAATGGACATGCTTCTGCGTCTGATCTCATCGATCAGCCGCTGCGGCGAGTAGAATGGCGGCTTGCCTGCAGCAGCCATCACGATAGGCCCCAACGGACATAGATAGGTTCCAATCGAGACCAGATCGATGAAGTCGCGAGCCTTCGTCCGGGTGGCTGCGGCCAGCACCTTGTTGACGGCGAGGTCGGCAGGCATCAGGCGAGCGCCCCACTCGGCATCGCGGATCAGGGGAAGAAACCGTCGCCTGGACTCGCTCATCCATTGGATTTGGGCGTGGTCAGCCGCATCGCTTACCGACGCCTCGACTACACCGTAAACGTCTACATCGACACGAACGTTTAAACCAGCGTCAAGGAGGACGGCCATATCCCGGTCCGCAGCAGACCCTATTTCCTCGTCGGTATCATGGAAGATATCAATATCGTCCGATAGCCGTGGCCAATCCTTGTTCAACACGACCCCGCCAGCGACATAGCTGGAGGCCGAACGGTTCACGGCGAGGTGCCTCAGGATCCGGCGCTGAAAATCCGTCAGCGCCATCTCAGGGACGATAGATGGCGCGCAGCTCACGCCCGATGGCAAATGCACGAGCGTCGCCCCGTTCCATCAAGGCGGTCGCAACGACGCGCGCGCGCGCCGGCATCGAGTCGATCGCGGACAGATCGAGATTGTCGAGAACACGGTCGCGATAAAGATAAAGCGCCTCTTCCAGAAGCTCTTCACCTCTTGAAATGTTGTCAGCGAACCGCGCCATCGCCTTACTCCCTTACACGCCTGAAAATAGCGAGTGTAGCCACTCGCGGCAATATCATGCGGCCTTCAGATATAGTCCGACGGTTCCTTCTGCCGGTACCCGTGGTGCGCTTTCAACGCATCCAGCACCTCGATGGCGGCGCGTGCGATGGGCGTACCCGGCGGGAAGATCGCCGCTGCGCCGAAGTCGCGCAGCGCCGGCTCGTCCTGCGGCGGGATGACGCCGCCCACGACGATCATGATGTCCGGCCGCCCCAGCCGCTCCAGCGCCTGCCGCAGTTCCGGCACCAGCGTCAAATGGCCCGCCGCCAGCGAAGAGACCCCGACCACATGGACATCCTCGCCGATGGCCTGTTCGGCGACTTCGTCCGGCGTTGCGAACAGTGGGCCGATGACCACGCCGAAGCCGAGATCGCCGAAGGCCGATGCGATCACCTTCTGGCCCCTGTCGTGCCCATCCTGCCCCATCTTGGCCACCAGGATGCGCGGCGGGGCTCCTTCCAGCTCACGAAAATCCTCGACAAGCGCCGTCGCACGGACGGTTGCCGCGTCCGGCTCTCCGAAGGCCCTGGCATAGACGCCCTTGTTGACCTGGATTTCGGCCCGATGCCGGTTCCAGGCTTTTTCCAGCGCCTCGGAAATCTCGCCGACCGTCGCCTTGGCGCGGGCCGCCACGACGGCGAGTTCCAAAAGGTTGCCCTGGCCCCGCGCCGCCGCCGTAAGCGCCGCCAGCGAACGGGCCACGTCCGCCTCGTCGCGCTCGGCGCGAAGCCGCCGGAGCTTTTCGATCTGGCGGGCGCGCACGGCCGAATTGTCGACCTTCAGCACCTCGATCTCCTGCTCCTCGTCAACCACATGACGGTTCACGCCGACGACCGTCTGATGGCCGGAATCGATCCTTGCCTGCGTGCGGGCCGCGGCCTCCTCGATCCGCAACTTGGGCACGCCGCTTTCGATGGCGCGCGCCATCCCGCCGAGCGATTCCACCTCGTCGATATGCGCCATCGCCCTGTCGGCGAGATTCTGTGTCAGGCGCTCGACATAGGCCGAGCCGCCCCACGGATCGATGATGCGCGTCGTTCCGCTTTCCAGTTGCAGCAGAAGCTGGGTATTGCGCGCGATCCGCGCCGAGAAATCGGTCGGCAGCGCCAGGGCCTCGTCCAGCGAGTTGGTGTGCAGCGACTGGGTATGCCCCTGCGTCGCGGCCATCGCCTCGATGGCCGTCCGCGTGACGTTGTTGAACACGTCCTGGGCGGTGAGCGACCAGCCCGAGGTCTGGCAATGTGCGCGCAGCGCCAGCGACTTCTCGTTCTTCGGGTCGAACCGCGAGACGAGCCTGCTCCACAACAGCCGGCCGGCGCGCAGCTTGGCCACCTCCATGAAGAAATTCATGCCGACGGCCCAGAAGAAGGACAGGCGTGGAGCGAAGGAATCGACCGGCAGGCCGGCCGCGATGCCGGCGCGAATATAGTCGACCCCGTCGGCCAGCGTGTAGGCCAGTTCCAGGTCGGCCGTCGCGCCGGCCTCCTGCATGTGATAGCCGGAAATGGAGATGGAGTTGAACCGCGGCATGAGCCGCGAGGTATATCCGAAAATGTCGGAAACGATCCGCATCGACCCCGCCGGCGGGTAGATATAGGTGTTGCGGACCATGAACTCCTTCAGGATATCGTTCTGGATGGTGCCCGACAGTTTTTCGGGCGGGACGCCCTGCTCTTCCCCCGCCACGATGTACAGCGCCAGGATCGGGAGGACGGCGCCGTTCATCGTCATCGATACGCTCATCCTGTCGAGGGGGATGCCCTCGAACAGCGTGCGCATATCGTAGATGGAATCGATGGCGACGCCCGCCATGCCGACATCTCCGGCGACGCGCGGATGATCGCTGTCGTAGCCGCGATGCGTTGCAAGGTCGAAGGCTACGGACAGGCCCTTCTGGCCCGCCGCGAGGTTGCGCCGGTAGAAGGCGTTGGACTCTTCAGCCGTGGAAAAGCCCGCATACTGCCGGATCGTCCAGGGCTGGTTCACGTACATCGTCGGATACGGACCGCGCAGGAAGGGCGGCATGCCCGGATAGCCGCCGACCGCCTCCAGTCCGACGCGGTCGTCCGTGCCGTAGCACGGCTTGACCATGATACCCTCGGGCGTCTGCCAGGCTGTTCCCTGCCCTGCGTCACCAGAAGCCGGATAGCGCCGGGACAGGGTGGAAAAATCGGGGATGGAGGTCATGCCGCGGTCTCCCCGGCTTCGAAGGCGGCAGCATCGCGGAAGACATCGAAGGCGAATGCGCCGCGCGGCGACGGAATAGTGGCGGACGGACGCTCGCCGGCATCGGGGTAACGCGTCACGCCCAATATGGCGGCGTGCCCATCGGCGATCGCCGCGGCCCTGCGGTGCCGCGTTTGCGCCAGCGCCTGCCCCCAGGAGCCGTCATCGCACGCCGCCGTAAGGCCGCCTGCCGCCTCGAGGCGCTGGAAGGCCAGCCAGCCGGCCTCGGCGAGTTCGTCCGTCATGCTTTCGAAGGCGCCCGCCCCCGCTGCCGGATCGGCCACCGAGGCCAGATGGCTTTCATCCATCAGGATGATCTGCAAATTGCGCGCCATGCGGCGTGCGAAGGCATCCGGCAGCCCCGAGGCCAGCGTATGGGGCAGAACGCATACCGCGTCCGCACCGCCGACCGCGGCGGCAAAGACGGCAAGCGTGTTGCGCAGCATGTTGGTGGGCACATCCTGCCGGGCCAGCATGCGGAACGACGTTTCCGCATCGACGCGGATGCCGGCGGCCGGCAGGCCGCAGGCCGAAGCGATCTCGGCCCACAGCAGCCGCACCGCCCGGAACTTCGCCAGCGTCATGAACACATCGGCATCGGCGCAGAGTTCCAGTGTCAGGCGCTCGGCCGCCCGGTCCACAGGCAGACCGGCCCGCTCCATCGTCCGCAACGCGGCGACGGCGGATGACAGCACGGCCGCGATCTCCTGCACGGCATCCGCGCCGGCATCGTGGTGCGCGCGCCCCGATGCACAAGCCAACGGGCCCTGAAAACCCGCCTCCAGCAACCGCGCGATCATCGGTACGTGGACCGAGGCGGCATCCAGCCGGAACGACACCTTCGACAGCGACGGCGGCAGCCATGCCGCCTCCAGGCAGCGCAGCACGGCATCGGCGGCATCCAGGCCATGGCCATTCGCGCTGCATATCTCGACCGGCCGGCGGTCCAGTTCCAGACCCGCCAGCGCATCGCCCGCCTGCGTTGCCGGCATGCCGAAGCCGAAGGCCGCGTCGCTGCCGGCAATGCAGAGGCGCAGCACGTCCGCGCCCCCTGCGATGTCCTCCGCCGCCTGTCCGGCCGCTCGTGCCGGGTCCGTGTCGTCGATGCGCTGCACGATCCGCCACGGCGCGGCGCCGGCCTGGCGGAAAGCACGCGGCCGCGCTTCCGCCGCCGGGCCATAGAGCGGCTCGAGGATCAGCCCCTCGATCGTCCGCGAGCGCAGCGCATCGAAAGCCTGCTCGCCCAGTACCTTGGCAACGCGCCTTTGCCACTCGTCTCCGGCGCTATCCAAATTCGACGTCACGCATCTCTCCCCGCCGGGCTTGCGGCTGCAATCCGAGTGTCAGATTAAAGCCTTTCCACCCATGTGTGAAATCTGCGCTCAGTAGTGCCTCGTGCCCGACCTTGCCGCAAGCAGGGCGGCGTGCCATGGAACATGCAATCAGGCATCGAAAGGCGGATCATGAGCCCGGCAAATCAGGACGCAGCGGATGTCGTGGTTATCGGCGCCGGCGTCGTCGGCCTGATGGCCGCCCGGGCGCTGCGCGCCGAGGGGCGGCAGGTGCTGGTGCTCGACAAAGGCGGCCCCGCCTCCGGCGCCAGCGCCGGGAATGCCGGTATCCTCGCCTTTCCGGAGATCATGCCGCTCGCTTCCCCCGGTATCCTGCGGCAGGCCCCGCGCTGGCTGGCCGATCCGCTCGGGCCGCTGGCGATTCGCCCCGCCTATGCGCTCAGGATCGCGCCATGGCTGCTGCGCTTCGCCGCCGCGAGCCGCCCCGCACGCTACGCCGGGATCCTGGCTGCCCAGGCGGCCATCATGCGGCTTGCCGAGGTGGAGATGAGCCGGGTCCTGCAGGATCCCGCCCTCGGCCGACACGCCGTGACCACCGGTACGCTCGACCTCTACGACGATGGCGCCGCCTTCGATGCCGCCGGCCGCGACCGGACGGCCAAGGAGCAGGCGGGATTCGCCTTCCGCATCGTCGGCGGCGACGAGATCGAGGCGCTGCAGCCCGGGCTTCACGAGCGCTTCAGGCACAAGGCCGTCTACACCGAAACGGGACGCCAGATCGTGGACCCCCGCGACTTCACTCTGGCACTGGCCGAAAAGTTTCAGGCCGAGGGCGGCATCCTGAGCCGCGACGAGGTCCTGAAGGTCGAGGCGGCCGACGGCGGCGCCAACCTGATCCTGCCGGGCAACCGGCGCCTGAGCGCGCGAACCGTCGTCATCGCGGCCGGCGCCTGGTCGAAGCGGCTTGCCGGCTGGCTGGGCGACGCCGTGCCGCTGGATACCGAACGCGGATACAATACCACCTTGCCGCCCGGCGCATTCGATCTGCGCCGACAACTTTACTTCAACGGCCATGGCTTCGTCGCGACGCCTGTAGCCGGCGGCGTCCGGATCGGCGGGGCGGTGGAACTGGGCGGGCTGGCCCTGCCCCCCAACTGGAAGCGCTCGGACGCCATGCTGGCCAAGGCCCGGGAATTTCTGCCGGGCCTCCGGACGGATGGCGGAACGCGCTGGATGGGGTTCCGGCCGTCCATGCCCGACACGCTCGCCGTCATCGGCTATTGCGCAGCCGGCAAGAACATCATCCATGCCTTCGGCCACGGACATCTCGGCCTGACGCAATCTGCCGCAACCGCACGCCTGGTGGCGGAACTGGCCGCAGGCCGGGCGCCCGCCATCGACCTCGCCCCCTTCTCACCCCGACGCTTCAAAGAGACACGGTAGCGACATGGCCCGACATTCCTTCTTCTGCCTCGACGGACATACATGCGGCAATCCCGTGCGGCTCGTGGCCGGCGGAGGCCCGCTCCTGTCCGGCGCCAACATGATCGAGAAGCGCGCGCACTTCCTGGCCGAGTTCGACTGGGTGCGCACGGGGCTGATGTTCGAGCCGCGCGGACACGACATGATGTCGGGCTCGATCCTCTACCCGCCGACACGGCCGGACTGCGATATCGCCATCCTGTTCATCGAAACGTCGGGCTGCCTGCCGATGTGCGGGCACGGCACCATCGGCACGGTGACGATGGCGCTGGAGCACGGATTGGTGACACCGAAAGTGCCGGGGACGCTGCGCCTTGACACGCCCGCCGGGCTCGTTGTCGCGACCTATCGCCAAGCGGGCGCGCATATCGAGGAGGTGCGGCTGGTCAATGTCCCGGCCTTCCTGCACTCCGAAGGGCTGGAGGTGGATTGCCCCGGGCTCGGCAGGCTCACGGTCGACGTGGCCTATGGCGGCAACTTCTACGCCATCGTCGATCCGCAGGAGAACTTCCGGGACATGGCGGACTTCACCGCCGGACAGCTCGTGGCCCTGTCCGGTCCGCTACGCCGCGCGCTGAACGACAGGTACGCCTTCATCCATCCGGAGAAACCGGAAATATCGGGCCTGTCGCATATTCTCTGGACCGGAGCGCCCCGGCACGGCGAAGCCCATGCGCGAAACGCGGTTTTCTACGGGGACAAGGCCATCGACCGATCGCCTTGCGGAACAGGCACCTCGGCAAGGATCGCGCAGTGGGCGGCCAGGGGAAGGCTGAAGGCGGGCGACGACTTCGTGCACGAAAGCATCATCGGCTCGCTTTTCAGGGGGCGGGTCGAGGAGGAAACCACCGTCGCCGGCAGGCCCGCGATCATACCGTCGGTTTCGGGCTGGGCGCGACTGACGGGCTACAACACGATCTTCATAGAGGATCGCGACCCCTTTGCGCATGGATTCCAGGTAATCTGAGAAGACGAGCGCCGGGATTGCCCCGGCGCCCGACGTCGGTCAAAACACCGCGAGATAACGCAGCAGCGAAATGATCCCGATGATGATGACGATGGCCTGGACGATCTGCTTGATCCGGCCATCCAGCGGCAGTTGCTGGACGAGCCAAAGAACGAGGACCACGACCAGGAACGTGATCAATATACTGATGAGTACGCCCATCCGCTTGAGACTCCCTGCCGCCAATGCGGCTTACCGACCCTTGCTGTCCAAGGGCCTTCACAGGGCTGTCATCTAGCGCAGACACGCGGCGCGGCGAGGGGTCGCACGGGCGGAGGAACGCTTGGCGGCCCGGGAAGTTTTTCCAGCGGGCGCCGGAAACGAACAGGGAGGTTCGGGATGAACACGCGAACGATCATCGTCATCGCAGCGTCCGCATTCTTGATGACGCCGGCTGTCGCCCTTGCGGACTGCCACGACACTGCGGCAGAGGCGGCGGGAGCGATTTCCAAGGACGGGTCCACGGCGCCGATGCAGGCGCCGGACCAGCTGACGCAGCAACAGCCCGACGGCGGCACCACCACCAACATGGAAACCGGAGCGATGGCCGGCGCCTCCGACGGCAACGGCCAGGGCAGCGGGATCGTGAAGGACGGCAGCACCATGCCCATGGCGAGCGAGCCGGGCCAGGCGGACACGTCGGTCGCGACGTCGCCTGCGGATGTCGCGGCGCAGCAGGAAGGCGACGAGACAGCCGCCGCGCAGGCGCGCGACGGCTGCACGAACTGAGGCCGAGGCGCCGGGCGAAGGGTGCGCCCGGCGCCGACGCATTACATTGCCGGCATCAGCACCGTATCGACGATATGTACGACGCCGTTGGATTGCAGGACGTCGGCCTGCGTGACGGTCGCCACATTGCCGCTGGCGTCCGTGACGGTGATCCTGTCGCCGGCCATGCCAAGCGTCAGTTCCTCACCCTCGACGGTCTTGACCTTATGGGCGCCGCCATCGTCGCGGATCATCCCCATCGCGGCCTCGGCCGTCGCACGGGCCGGGACCACATGGTAGGTCAGGATCTGCGTCAGCTTCTCCTTGTTCTTGGGCTTCACCAGCGCGTCGACGGTACCGGCGGGAAGCTTCGCGAACGCGGCGTCATCGGGCGCGAAAACGGTGAAGGGTCCCGGCCCGCCGAGTGTCTCGACCAGCCCGGCCGCCTTGACCGCGGCCACCAGCGTCGTGAGATTGGAGGCGTTGACCGCATTTTCCGCGATGGTCTTGTTGGCGTACATCGGCGCGCCGCCCACGGTCACGCTGCCGCCCTCCTGCGACATGGCCATGCTTTCGACGGGCATCGAACTGCCCTTGTCGGCCTCTGCCAGCGCGACACCGGTCAGGGCCAGGCCGATCACGGCCGCAGAAAAAATCGTCTTCATGGTTTTCTCCCCATGGTTTGCTTGTACGGTGGGCAGCTACGAGGCCTTCGGCCTGGCGGATGCATCGGCGGCGAAAAAAACCGCCAGGATGCCGCCACTCCCTGAAACGGGCATCGGCACTAGTTTGCCGGATACGCATGGACCTGCATGGGAGCCGCACGGGCATGGCCCAACCAGACGCACGCATGATCCTGACCAGGGCTCTGGAGCAGGCCGCGCATGGCGACCACGCCGCCTTTGCGACCGTCTACCGCATGACGAGCGCGAAACTGTTCGGCATCTGCCTCCGTATCCTGCCGACACGACAGGAGGCGGAAGAGACCTTGCAGGAAGTGTATGTCAGCGTCTGGCAGAAGGCGTCGCAGTTCGATTCCAGCCGGGCAAGCGCGATTACGTGGCTGGCCGCGATCGCGCATCACCGGGCGATCGATCGTTTGCGCGCCGCGAATGCGTCGCGGCGCGCGGAAGTGGCGGAGGACGCCGCTTACGACATCGCCGACGACCGCCCGGATGCCGCTTCGACGCTGCTGTTCGGAGAGGATCTGGCACGGCTGGGCCGGTGTCTGGAGCAACTGGAGGAGCGGGCCAGATGGGCCATCCGTGCCGCGTTCCTGACGGGGCGGACGCATGACGAACTGTCCCGCAGCGCGGCAATGCCTGTCGGCACCTTGAAAAGCATCATCCGCAGGGGCCTGATGAAGCTGCGGGGGTGCATGGAGCCATGAGCGCGGTGGACGACTTCGACGACGAGGATTTCCTTGCGGCCGAATTTACGCTCGGCACACTGGACGAAGCGGCCCGCTCGCGCGCTGCGCACCGCTACGCGAGCGACCCCGCCTTCGCCGCCGAGGTGGATCGATGGAGCCGCATTCTTGCACCGCTGGCCGCCGACGCAGTATCCGTCGAACCGCCTGCGGAGCTGTGGCAACGCATATCCGATCGCACGCGCAAACCCGTGCCGGTGGCGGTTGCCGCCACGCACCTGGTTTCCGCGACATGGCGTTGGCTGGCCATCGGCAGCATGGCCGTTGCAGCGGCCAGCCTGGCGGTCCTGCTCGTTCTGGTGCAGCCGGCAGAGCGGCCGGCCGGCCCCGCCTTCAGTTCCGTCGTCGCCGCGCAATCGGGCCAGCCCCTGGCGGTGGTTACCCTTTCGCCGGATGGACGGTCGGTGACGGTGACACCGCTTTCCCTGCCCCGGACGGCCGGGCGCGTGGCGGAGCTGTGGTATGTGCCGGCCGGCAGGACGCCGCGCTCAATGGGCGTCGTCGAGGCCGGGAGCACCTATGCCATGACGTTGGACACTCCGCTGCCGGCCGATGCGCAGGGAGATGCCTTCGCCTTGTCGGACGAGCCGGCGGGCGGCTCGCCGACGGGCCTGCCCACCGGACCGATTATCGGCCAAGGTGCCCTCGGCGCTGTTTGACGCACCCCCGGCAGGCACCCGATCACTACGAGAGCGTTGAAAAATCCGTGAGCTGCGCCATCTTGATGACATGCAGATTCGGGGAGGTTCAACGATGGAATACGATGTCTTCCAGGTTCCGGTTCGAGTCTTCTTCGGCATCGGCGTGCCGCGGGACATCGTAACCGTGACGCAGGCCTATGCCTGGCTTCAGAATTGCCGGACGGTGCATCGAACCGAAGTCCACGTGGCCGCCGTGCAGGCCTGCAAGGCGGCCTTCGCAAAGCAGGTCAATGCGGAAACGGTGCGCCGCTCGGTCGCCCGTTTCGCCGAGCGGTCCGGATTGATGGTGCCGGATATGGACGTCGCGCCCGCCACGGCCGGGATCAAGACGCCCCCGCGCCTTACGGCCTGACCGTCAGGCGTCTTCGGTCAGATCCTTCAGCGGCGCAACCGCCTCGAAGGCGATGCCGCTGCTGCGAAAGTCGATCGATGCGGTACCGTTGATTTCGGCCGCCAATGCGCCCTCGATGATCCGTGTCCCGAAGCCGCGGCGTTCGGGCTTTCGGACCGGGGGTCCGCCCTGCTCGCTCCAATGGAATCGCAATAACGGGTCGCCGGCCGTTTCCTCCAACGTCCAGGCAATCGTGATCGTGCCGTTCGGGGTGGACAAGGCGCCATACTTGGACGCGTTTGTCGCCAGTTCATGGAGGGCGAGCGCGAATGCCGAGACCGAGCGCGCGCCCAGCACCACCCGTGGTCCGCCAAGGCGGAAGGCCCCACCGTCGAATGGCTTGATGGCAGAAGAGACGACATCCTCCAGTTGCGCCGCGGAGAATCCGTCCTGCGTCAGCAGATCCTGCGCCATGGAAAGGGCCTGCATGCGTCCAAAGGCGATCTCCTGCGCCTCTTCCAGCGTCTTCGCCGAGCGCATGGACTGGGCGAACACCGATTGAGCGGTCGCCAGCGAGTTCTTGACCCGGTGGTTCAGTTCACGCGCCAGCAGCTTGCGATGTTCCTCCGCCTCCTTGCGCGCGGTGATGTCGACCGAAATTCCGGCCATACCGGTCGGCTGGTCGGTGATGTCGGCGCTGACCTGACCTCGCACTTCGACCCAGCGCGTTTCGCCCAGCGGCGTCCTGATACGATACTCGATATCGAATTCGTTGCCCGACGCGATCGCCGCATCGATCGTCGCACGCCACCGCACCCTGTCTTCCGGAACGACGGCCTCCTGCAGGTCGGCATAGGTGAAGGGCTCGTCCGCCTCGCGGCCGAAATTCGCCTTGCAGTGCCGCGAAGCCACAAGCCGCTGATTCCTGAGATCGAGCGTCCAGACCCCCATTCCTGCCGCGTTCAGGATGAAGCGCATCCGGCCTTCGCTCTGCATCAGGTCGAGCATGCGCCGCTCGACCTCGGATTCCATCTCCCCATGCGCGCTCTGCAATTCGGACACACGCCTGCGATCGGGCGAAACGTCGAACTGGGAGGCGAAGAAATAGGTGAGGTTTCCATCCTCGTCGAACACTGGGGAGACCAGCAGGCGGTTCCAGAAGGATGATCCGTCCTTGCGGTAATTCAACAGGTCGATCTCGATGGCCTCGCACCGTGCGACGGCGTTGCGTATGCGGGTGACGTCATCGGCGTTGGTGCCGGTACCCTGCAGGAAGCGGCAATTGCGGCCGAGTATCTCGTGGCGCCCATAGCCGGTCAGCTTGCTGAAGGCATCGTTGACGAAGATGATCGGGTTGTCCGGCTGATGGGGGTCCGTGATCAGCATGGGCATGCGCGTCGTACGCACCGCGGCCGCGAACGGATCGGTGGAGGCCGATGCCTTGTGGATCTCGCCTTCGATCCGGCGCTCTTCCTGTCGGTCCATCTCACCTCGCAACCAATGCGTGCGAGTTCCGCGCGCCATCGAAAGTGGACGTTATTAGCGGTTGAACGCGTCTTTATCCAGACGCTGCGTCACAGGTGACGACGTCACCCAAAACGATATGCTTGGCGCCCTACGGATCATGCCGGAGCGACAATCATCGGAGCTGAATGAGGAGGACAAGTCACGAATGGTGCGGTCGAGAAGACTCGAACTTCCACGGGTTGCCCCACAGCGACCTCAACGCTGCGCGTCTACCAATTCCGCCACGACCGCACGCCGTGTGCCGGTCGAAACCGGCAGGCCGATCTTGCGACCGGTGGCGGGCATGTAACAAAGCACCGTGTTGCGCACAAGCCCATTTCGCACGCCCCGGCGTTTTTTCGGCCGGCGATCTGGAACACTTCCGGAAAAGACGGCTCGACGCTACATAGTCAGCATGGACCAGCCTATCGCCCAATCCGCCCCGGCGCGCCTTTCGACCCGAAGCGCTCACTTTCCCGCCGTCTCCGGCACGCCCCCGGTGGACTGGTTGATTCGTGGCGGGCTGACGCCCTACCCCGAAGCGCTGGCATGGATGGAGGCACGCGTGGCGGCCATCGCCGCCGGCGAAGCACCCGAAGCGGTTCTGCTGGTGGAGCATCCCCCGCTCTATACCGCGGGCACCAGCGCGCGCACCGACGACCTGACCGATCCGAACCGGTTTCCGGTCTTCGATGCCGGGCGCGGCGGAGAATATACCTATCACGGCCCCGGCCAGCGCGTTGCCTATGTGATGCTGGATCTGAAGCGCCGGCAGCCGGACATTCGCGCCTTCGTCGCCGCCCTCGAACAGTGGATCATCGCAACCCTTGCCGACATGCAGGTCAAGGGAGAGCGGCGTGAGGACAGGGTTGGTGTCTGGGTTTCGCGGCCCGAGCGGCCGCCCGGACCGGACGGAGCGCCGGCAGAGGACAAGGTGGCGGCCATCGGCATCCGCATCCGCCGCTGGGTGACGTTTCATGGCATCAGCCTGAACGTCGATCCGGACCTGTCGCACTTTTCCGGCATCGTGCCGTGCGGCGTACGCGGCCATGGGGTGACGAGTCTTGCCGATCTCGGCCTGCTCGTATCCATGCCCGAAGTGGATTCGATGCTGCGCCGCAATTTCGAGACCGTTTTCGGGCCACTGGCATGATCGTCTATGTCGATGCCGACGCCTGTCCGGTAAAAGACGACATCCTGGACGTCGCACGCCGGTTCGGTGTGGACGTCACCTACGTTTCGAACGGCGGCCTCATGCCCTCGAAGTTTCCCGGTGCCCGGCTCGTGACGGTGGCGGCCGGCGCCGACGCGGCCGACGACTGGATCGCCGACAATGCCGGCACGGGCGACGTGGTGGTGACGGCCGACATACCGCTGGCCGACAGAAGTCTGGCCAGGGGCGCTACGGTTCTGAACGTCAATGGCCGGCCCTTCACCCCGGAAAGCATCGGCGCGGCCCTTTCCTACCGCGCCTTCAACCAGCACCTGCGCGAAACGGGCGAAAGCAAGGGACATAATGCCGCCTTCTCGGCGGCGGATCGTTCGCGTTTCAGGCAGGAACTGAACAGGGTGTTGCAGCGTCGCGCTTAGAGTGGCGCCGGGAGTGGACATGGCCGAGGGCAAGGATACCAGAACGGTTTACCGCCATGCGGCCATGACGCGGCTGACGCATTGGATCTGGGCCATAGCCCTCTTCTTCCTGCTTCTGTCCGGCCTGCAGATCTTCATGGCGCGGCCCGACCTGTATGTCGGCCGCCAATCGGGCTTCGCCTTCGACAACACTATCCTGTCCATCGGAGCCGTGGTCGACGGGGGCCGGCTGCGCGGCGTAACGGAAATCTTCGGGCATGCCTTCGACACGACCGGCTGGCTCGGCACGGTGGACGAAGGCGGGCGCATGACGGCGAAATCGTTCCCCGGCTGGATGACGATCCCCTCCTATCGCGATCTCGCCACGGGACGGATCGTCCATTTCTTCTTTGCCTGGATACTCGTCGCGGCGCTTGCGCTGTGGTTGGTCTCGAGCCTCGTCAACAGACATCTCTGGCGCGATATCGTACCGGGGCCCGGCGATGCGCGCGCCTTGCCGCAGGACATCGCCGACCATGCGCGCCTGCGCCTGCGCCATCGCCGCGCCTATGGCCCGCTGCAGAAGCTCAGCTATGCGTTGATTCTGCTGGTTGCGCTGCCGCTGATGATCGTGACGGGACTCACCATGTCGCCCGGCGTCAACGCGATGGTGCCGTTTCTGGCCGATCTGTTCGGCGGACGCCAGAGCGCACGGACACTGCATTTTGCCATCATGCTCGTGCTTGTCGGCTTCTTCGTCGTCCATGTGGTCATGGTTGTCCTGGCAGGGCCGCTCAACGAACTGCGCTCGATGATCACCGGCTGGTACCGTACCGATGGAGAACGCCCATGACACCCGACCCGCGACGCAGACGGCTGCTTCTCGGCGGTGCGGCGACACTGGGAACCCTGCCCCTGACAGGCTGTTTCGACGGCGCGGTCGAGCGTGGCGGCGCCATGCGCGAGGTGCTTGCCTCGGCCAATGGCCTGACCTATCGCGTCCAGCGGCTCCTGCTTGGTTCCAACGCCCTGGCGCAGGAGTTTTCTGCCAGCGAAATCCGCCAGCCGATGCGGCCGAACGGCGTCACCAACCCGCAGGATGCCGATTATCGACAACTGGCGGCCGACGCCTTCGCCGGCTATCGGCTGGCGATCGACGGTCTGGTCGACAGGCCGGCCAGCTATTCGCTGGCCGAGTTGCGCAACATGCCGAACCGCACGCAGATCACCCGCCACGACTGCGTGGAAGGCTGGAGCTGCATCGCCATGTGGACGGGCGTTCCGCTGGGCCTCGTCCTGGATGCCGCCGGCGTGCAGTCCGGGGCGCGCTATGCGGTCTTCTCGTGCTTCGACACGATGGAGAACGGCTTTACCGGCCCGATCCGCTATTACGAATCGATCGACCTGATCGATGCGCGCCACCCGCAGACCATCCTTGCCCACGCGATGAACGGACAGCCCCTGCCCATATCCAACGGCGCACCGCTGCGCGTGCGCGTCGAGCGGCAATTGGGGTACAAGATGGCCAAATATGTCAGCCGCATCACGCTGGCCGCCAGCCTGGACGGCTTCGGCGACGGCTATGGCGGATATTGGGAAGATCGCGGTTACGACTGGTTCGCCGGAATCTGATCTCCACGGCCCGCAAGACCGATCGCCCGTCCCGCCGCCATCATGTCGGCGCGGCGCGACGCGCGCCTTTGCGCCGCTTCTTCGTCAGCGCCCCATAATTCGATGTTCCAGTCTTCATCGATATGGGCCAATTCGAAAGCCGCCTCCGCGGCAAGGCGACCCTCCAGCACCGCTACAGCCAGAAGCACCGAGCCGGTCAGCGTGGTCATCTGGTGCAGGGCCGCGATCTCCAGCGGATCCGCGATCGTGGACAAGAGGGCGGTGAAGGCCCGGATCGTCTCCGGCGGCTGGGCGACATGCATGATCCCGGAAGTCACCTGGAAAGGTCCGCCGACCCGGTTGCCTGCCCAGTCGATTACAGGGTCCCAGCCTTCGGCCTGCCGCGCCACCAGCCTTTGGGGACTGTCGGCCCGGTAGAACAGGAGGTCCGTCTCGACATAGCGGGCCAGGTCGTCCCGCGTTTCCGCAAGATGGGGCGCGACGCCGTCGATAGCGGTGTTGAGCAGCCGCGTCAGCGGCATCGAGGAGGGGTCGATCCGCTCGCCCTGCATCGCCCATTCCTGCGCCAGCGCAGAGGCGAGCGCCTGGGACGTCGCCTCCAGAACCGCGCGGCCCGGCGTGCGGACAAGCCGCCCGTCCAGGAGGACGCGCCAGCGTCCGCCGGCCTCGGCCGCAGATGCCGTTTCATAGAAGCGCCGGGGAAGTTCCGGCGGTTTGGGTGGGGTATCCTTCATGGTATGGGCTCAGGCGGTTTGGAAAGGGGCCGGCATCCAGCGCGACGGCTCTTCATGTGTGCGCCAGGCATCCAGCAACCGGCCAAGATGGCTTGCATCGGTTGCCACCGCCGTTGCCCCGGCTGCCCGCAAGGCATCCGGCCGCGCCGCGCCCCAGGCAACCCCGATGCCCGTCGCGCCGGCCTGGCGCGCCATCGCCATATCGAAGGCAGCGTCGCCCACGACGACGGTGTCGGACGGGGAAACGCCCGTTTCAGCGCAGCTTTCCAGCACCATGGCCGGGTGCGGCTTGGAGGGGCAGTCGTCTGCGGTGCGCACCACATGGAAGCGGTCGGCAAGCCCATGCGTGGCAAGGATGAAGTCCACCCCTCGGCGCGACTTGCCCGTCACCATGCCGACGAGGTTCTCGTCGACCGACGAAAGGCGGGCGACCAGCTCGCCCATGCCTGGAAAGAGCGGCTCGTGCACCTGCCCCGCCGTTCGCGCCGCCTGGAAGGTGGCGCGGTAGGCGTCGGCCAGGTCTTCCGCCTCGGCCGTCGTCGAGCCCGGCCGCAATCTCTGCATGGCCTCGGCCAAGGACAGGCCGATGATCGCGTGGATGGCCGTATCGGCGGGCGCCACCAGTCCGCGCGCGCGGAAGGCGCCCTGCATCGTGCGGCAGATGACCGCGAAACTGTCGGCGATGGTGCCGTCGCAATCGAACAGGAACAGGCGCATCAATCTTCCTCAGCCGCCTCGTCGAAGCCGAACAGGTTCCACGTCTGCACCATGTGCGGCGGCAGCGGAGCGATCTGGTCCACCACGCCGCCATCGGGATGCGGAATTATGATGCGCCGCGCGTGGAGATGCAGCTTCTTCTGCACGCCCCCCGGAAATTCCCAGTTGGTATCGTGTTCGAAATATTTCGGATCGCCGAGGATCGGATGCCCGATATGGGCGGCATGGACGCGCAACTGGTGTGTGCGCCCCGTATACGGCTCCATCTCCAGCCAGGCGAAGTTCTGCGCAACCTGGTCGATGACGCGATAATGCGACAACGCATGGTCGGCCCCATCGTCGCCGTGCCGCGCGATACGCATCCTGTCGCCGTCGGGCGTCTGTTCCTTGGCGAGATAGGTGGAGATGCGGCCCTCCTTCGGGGCCGGAACGCCCTTGACCAACGCCCAGTAGACTTTCTTCGTCTCCCGCTCGCGGAAGGCCTTCGTCAGCGCCACGGCCGCCGTACGGGTGCGCGCCACCACGAGGATGCCGGTCGTATCGCGGTCGATACGGTGCACCAGACGGGGCTTCTCGCCCCGGCGATTGCGCCAGGATTCCAGCATCTTGTCCACATGCCGCGTAACGCCCGACCCGCCCTGGACGGCCAGCCCGGCAGGCTTGTTGAAGACGAAGACCTTGTCGTCCTCATAGATCAGCATCTGCGACAGGACATCCGCATCGTGGCGGTCGCGGATGGTGTTGGCCGTCAGCGGCGCCACCTTGAGCCGCGCCGCGTCGCCCTGCATGGGCGGCACGCGGATGACCTGCCCCTGCTCGAGCCGCGTATCGGTCTTGGCGCGCCCACCGTCGACACGGACCTGGCCCGAGCGCAACAGTTTCTGCAGATGGCCGAAACCGAGGCCCGGGTAGTGCAGCTTGAACCAGCGGTCGAGCCTCAGGCCGGCCTCTTCCGCGTCGACCCGGACCTGCTCCACGCTTGCCATGACATATCCTTAAAATTCGCGTTCCGGCCCCTCGATAGAGCAATATCCGCGCTTAGGCGAGGCTTCTTGCAAGCCACAGGCCGCAGAACAGGGCCGCGATGCCGAGGCCGAGGGAGGCGGCGACATAGCCCAAGGCAAGAAGCTGCTGCCCCCGCTCCCACAGCGCGGCCGTATCGAGGGAGAACGACGAGAACGTCGTATACCCGCCGAGCACCCCCGTCGCGATCAGCAGCCGCAGGGCCTCCGAGGCCTCGAAGCGGCGCGCGATCACCTCGATCAGCACGCCCATGGCGAAAGAGCCGGTCACGTTGACGAAAAAGGTCCCGTAAGGGAATCCCATGCCGAAAAGGGCGCTTGCCGCGACGCCGGCCAGGTAGCGCAGTACGGAGCCGACGGCGCCGCCAATTGCCACCAGGGCGATGTCCCGGAGGATCACGGCTCGCCCCGCTCCCGGCGGAGGCGGGCCCACTCGGCCATCCGCTTGCCGATCTCGCGCTCCGTACCGCGCGGAACGGGTCGATAGAAGCTCTGCCGGCCCAATTCCTGCGGAAAATAGTTCTGCCCCGAAAAAGCGTCCGGCTCGTCATGATCGTAGCGATAGCCGCTTCCGTAGCCCTCTTCCTTCATAAGCTTCGTCGGCGCATTCAGGATATGGCGCGGCGGCAGCAGGGAGCCGCCCTCCCGTGCGGTTCGCATCGCAGCCTTGTAGGCCGTGTAGAGCGCATTCGACTTCGGTGCCGTCGCCAGATAGACGGCGGCTTGCGCCAGCGCCAGCTCACCCTCCGGGCTGCCGAGATAATCGTAGGCATCCTTGGCCGCATTGGCGACGCCCAGGGCCTGCGGATCGGCGAGGCCGATATCCTCCACCGCCATCCGGACCAGCCGGCGGCCGAGATAGAGCGGGTCTTCTCCGGCGTCCAGCATGCGGCACAGATAGTAAAGCGCCGCATCGGGATCCGACCCGCGTACCGATTTGTGAAGCGCCGAGATCAGGTTGTAATGCCCGTCCTGCCCCTTGTCGTAGATGGGCGCGCGCCGCTGCACGATCTCCTGCAGCGTTTCGGCCGAAAAGATCTCGCCCGGCTTGGCCGCGCGCCAGACCTCTTCGGCAAGCGTCAGCACCGCGCGCCCGTCGCCATCGGCCATGCGAAGCATGGATTGCCGCGCTTCGTCGTCGAGCGGCAGCGCCCGGCCCTCAGCGGCTTCCGCGCGCTCCAGCAGCCTTGAAAGGGCCTCCGCGTCATGGGGACGGAAGGTCAGCACGCGCGCCCGCGACAAGAGGGCCGCATTCAGTTCGAAAGATGGATTCTCCGTCGTGGCGCCGACGAGAACGACCGTCCCATCCTCCATGACGGGCAGAAAGGAGTCCTGCTGGGCGCGGTTGAAGCGATGGATCTCGTCGACGAACAACAATGTGCGCCGACCGTTGGACCGGCGCAAACGCGCCGTTTCGAATACCTTCTTCAGATCGGCGACGCCGGAAAAGATCGCCGAAATCTGCTCGAAGGCGTAGTCCACCTCGTGGGCCAGGAGCCGCGCTACCGTCGTCTTGCCGGTGCCCGGAGGACCCCAGAAAATGACCGAGCCGAGCGAGCGCTGTTCCAGCATGCGCGTCAGCACGCCATCCGGACCGGTCAAATGCGGTTGCCCCACCACCTCCGCCAGGTTCGCCGGGCGCAGCCTGTCGGCCAGCGGGCGGCCGGCGTCCCCCGTCCCGGCCCGCTCGCCGCGATCGGTAGCGGTGGCCTGTTGCGGCTTGCGAGCGGGCTGATCCTGCCCGGCGAAAAGATCGGCCATGCTCTGCTCCAGGCCCGTGACGGCTCAGCGGATGGACTGCGTCAGCCTTTGTCCATTGCGTTCGATCGCATAGTTCCAGCCTCTGGAGCGCATATCGAGGATGCTTGCAAGCTTTTCCGTCGAATCGACCGCTTCGCCGTTGATCTCCAGCACGATATCGCGTTGCTGCAGGCGCAGCCTCGCCGCGATGGACCCTTCCCCAACGCCCGTCACCACCACGCCCCGTTTCGTCGTCGGCATCTCGAGCTCATCGGCCACGCGCGGCGAAAGGTTGGAGACCGTCGCGCCCGAAAACGGATTGTTGCCCTCGATCGTGCGCTCGTCCCGGGCGGGTATTTCCGGCGCAACCCGCAACGCCATATCCACCACTCGCTCCTGCCCGCCCGAAAGGACGGTCAGCCTTGCGGTCTTGTCCACCCCGATCGTCGCCAGCCGGTATCCCAGCGCGTCCGGACCGTCGATCTGGAAATCGTCCATCCGCAGCACGACATCGCCCGGCTTCAGCCCGGCATCCGCGGCGGCGCCATCCGGCACGACCTCCTGTACCAGCGCGCCGGTCGGACGCGGCAGCCCGAGCGCTTCGGCGATATCGCCGGTAACCGGGGCAAAGCCCGCGCCGATATAGGGCCGCTCGAAGCGGCCTCCGCGTCTGGCCGCGTCCACGAAGACGCGCACCATATTGGACGGGATGGCGAAGCCGATTCCGTTGGACCCGCCCGAGCGGCTGAAGATGGCCGTGTTGACGCCGATCAGCCGGCCCTGCATGTCGATCAGCGGGCCGCCGGAATTGCCGGGGTTGATGGCCGCGTCGGTCTGGATGAAATAGCCGAAATCGTTGACGCCGACATGCGTGCGCGCAAGCGCGGAGACGATGCCGCTTGTCACGGTCTGTCCGATTCCGAACGGATTGCCGATGGCCAGCACCAGGTCGCCGATGGAAATCTGGTCCGAATCGGAGAATGCGATCGTCGGGAAGGTTTCATCCGCCTCGATGCGCAGCACGGCAAGGTCGGCGCGGGCATCCTTCATCAGGACGGTGGACGCATATTCCCGTCCGTCGCCCAGCGCGATCTTGATCTCGTCGGCGCCGTCGACGACGTGATTGTTGGTGACGACGAGACCGGTTCGATCGACGATCACGCCGGAACCGAGCGACGATTCCATGCGCGGCCGCCCCTGGAAATTGCGGCCGAAGAACTGCTCGAAGAAAGGGTCGCCGGCAAAGGGCGATCGTGCGGCAACCTGGCGGGCGGCATACACATTGACGACCGCCGGCGCGGTCTCCTTGACGAGCGGCGCGAAGGTCAGGCTGATCTGGTCCCGGCTTTGAGGAACCTGCGGCGCGCCGGACGCCTTCGGCACCGGCACGCTGGCGGGCTGGGCCGAGACGCCCGACAGGGAAGCGATGACGAGGAAAAAGGCGGAGGCGCTGCGGAGAAGAAAGGAAGACACTGGTGGCTACCCGAATCGTGCGCTGAAGACGTCTGACTACTGCCGCCAGACTGGCACGAAAAAAGGGCCATGCGGCCCTTTTGTAACCCGTAAGGTCGCCTGCTTCAGTTTGCGGCGATCACCGGTTCGAACTTCTGCAGGGCCGCATTCTCGGCGGGCAGATCGGCCGTGGCATAGCTTGCCGTCAGGATGGCAAACGCAGCCAGGGCTCCGAGGAGAACGTAAACGGTGCGGCGCATCGAGAACTCGCTAGCGGTGGTTTGGGAGTTCACATTGTCCATGGCAGTCGTTTAATCCACGTAAACGCCGGGCTGATCGAAAGCGCCGACAGGTTCCAGTTGCCAGATACAATGCGGGCGGGCGCGTTATGGTTGCTGACGCAGCCATCGCTTTTCGCGCGACACGGCATATCGCACGAAGGACAGGCGCTCGCTATCACCTGTTTGCAACAGTGAAGGCGCACCGATTTATTCTATCACTGGTTACTTTTTCGCGGCTGGCGGCGTGACCAGCCCGAAGCGGATGAGGCTGGCGGCAAGGTCCACCGCTGCCGTCTCCACCGAACGAAAACGGATGCCCAGGATGTCCCGGGCGGGAGCCGTATCGAGCTCGCGCGCCGCGCCGAGTTCGTCGGCCAGCATCGCCGCCTGGCGCGACACGCGTGCCGCCGCCCGCACCGTCCAATCCGGCAGGGTCCAGCAGTGAAGCCGTCGCGCGTAGGCTGGATAAGCCCGCGCCAAAATGCGGGTGATCTCACGCAAGGGGACCGTATCGGCGCTGACCAGGAACCTGCGCCCCGCCGCCGCCGGCTTGTCGATCGCTTCGACATGAGCGTGGGCCACATCGCGGACATCGACGACGCCGAAGCGGATGTTCGGCAGCGCCGGCACCCGCCCGTTCATCATCATGGCGACGATCCGCGCCGAGGTGCCGGCAACGCCATCCAGAAGCGGGCCGAATACCAGCGACGGGTTGATCGTGACCAGCTCGGTCTCCGTCTTTCCCAAAAGGTCCCAGGCCGCCTTCTCGGCCAGCGTCTTCGACACCGCATAGGGTGAGATATGGGGGCTCTCGACATTGGAGAAATCTGACTCTCCGAACGCCGTCCCGCGCGGCGGATGCCCATATAGGACCGAGGCGACGGAAGACGTCAGCACGACACGCCCGACGCCTTCCCGCGCCGCCGCGCGGCAGACGCGGATAGTCCCGTCCCGCGCCGCGGGCACGAGACCGAACTTGTCCTTCGGCTGCGACACGGGGAAGGGAGACGCCGTATGGACGACGGCTCGGCAACCCGACATGGCGCCGTCCCATCCATCGTCGCGCGTCAGATCGGCGGTTACGATCGAAAGACGATCCACCGGCACGCCGTACTGCAGCATGGTTTGCCGCAGCGCCTCCCCTTTCGAGGGCTCGCGCACGGTGCCGCGCACGCGATGGCCGGACTTCAGGAGGTTCAGCACGACATGCTTGGCGATGAACCCCGACGCACCGGTGACCAGAACCCTGTCGCCGTCACCATCACGCATGATCGCCTCATCGCGGTTAGCGGGCCGCCCTGACAACCCATCCGTCAGATAGAGCGGCGGACGGCCGAATGCGACCGCCGCACGGACAATAAAAAAGGGCCCGTCAGGGCCCTTTCGATGATGAATCCGAGAAGTGTCGGATCAGGCTTCGTCGCCAGCTTCTGCCTCGGCGCGAGCACGGTCGGCGGCGCCACGCGCATCGGGATCGCGGTCGACGAATTCGATCACGGCCAGCGGGGCGTTGTCGCCGCGGCGGAAGCCGGCCTTGAGAACGCGCGTATAGCCGCCGTTACGGTCTGCGTAACGGGTCGCCAGCGTATCGAACAGCTTGCGGATGACGGTCTCGTCGCGCACCTGGCTGATGGCCTGACGGCGGGCATGCAGATCGCCGCGCTTGCCGAGCGTGATCAGCTTTTCCACGACGGGGCGAAGATCCTTCGCCTTCGGCAGCGTGGTGACGATCTGCTCGTGCTCGATCAGCGAGGCCGCCATATTGGCAAACATCGCCTTACGGTGCGAAGCGGTACGGTTGAGTTTACGGCCGCGGTTTCCGTGACGCATGGTGTTAGCTCCTTGAAGGGCCGGTCTCCCGGCGGTCGGCATCCTCGCTCCCGTTTGCCGGGGCATGTGCCTTTGAATGATTGTTCCCACCGGCCGAAGCCGGCTCAGTCATGCGCACCGCCGCCCCGGCTGTCCGGGGCGGCGGTGCCTTTCGATCAGTACTGATCTTCGTAGCGCTTGGCCAGGTCGTCGATGTTCTCGGGCGGCCAGGCCGGCACTTCCATGCCGAGATGCAGCCCCATCGAGGCCAGCACTTCCTTGATCTCGTTCAGCGACTTGCGGCCGAAGTTCGGGGTACGGAGCATCTCCGCCTCGGTCTTCTGGATCAGGTCGCCGATA
Organism: Aureimonas altamirensis; assembly: GCF_023702225.1. GTDB lineage: Bacteria > Pseudomonadota > Alphaproteobacteria > Rhizobiales > Rhizobiaceae > Aureimonas > Aureimonas altamirensis_B. The sequence goes on from NZ_JAMQCO010000010.1 coordinate 120,420, forward strand.
TAGACGATGTTGTCGTTCTTCAGGCAGTTCGCCGAACGAACCGACAGCTCCAACTCGTCCACCTTCTTGAGGAGGGCCGGGTTGAAGGCCAGTTCCGCGATCTGCTCTTCCGAGCCTCGCACGTCGCGCTGCGGCTCTTCGAAGTTCACGAAGACGGCCAGCTGGTCCTGCAGGATGCGCGCGGCATAGGCAACGGCATCTTCACCCGAGATCGAACCATCGGTCTCGATCTGCATGGTCAGCTTGTCCTTGTTCAGGTCCTGCCCCTCGCGGGTATTCTCGACCTTGTAGGACACCTTCTTGACCGGGGAGAACAACGCATCCACGGGGATGAGGCCGATCGGCGCATCCTCTGCACGGTTCTGGTCGGCCGGAACATAGCCCTTGCCGGTGTTGACGGTGAGTTCCATGCGGATCTCGGCGCCATCGTCCAGCGTGCAGATCTCGTGATCCGGGTTGAGGATCTCGATATCGCCTACGGTCTGGATGTCGCCAGCCGTGACGACGCCCGGACCCGACTTGCGCAACACCATCCGCTTCGGGCCTTCGCCCTGCATGCCGATGTTGATTTCCTTGACGTTGAGGACGATGTCCGTCACGTCCTCGCGCACGCCGGCGATCGAGGAGAACTCGTGCAGCACGCCGTCGATCTGGATCGCGGTCACGGCCGCGCCCTGAAGCGACGACAGAAGCACGCGCCGCAGCGCGTTGCCGAGGGTCAGGCCGAAGCCGCGCTCGAGCGGCTCCGCCGTAAGGGAGGCCCTCGTCCGGCTCGTGCTGTTGAACACGACCTGGTTGGGCTTGGTAAGGTCTTGCCAGTTGCTGGCGATCATCGCGCTTGCCTTTCAGCTACCCCGCCACCATCCATTCGTGGCGATAGGTCTCAGTTGAGAAGGATCCCCCCTCTCGAAACGGGCAAAACCGCACTGCCGGATCGACAGTGCGGTTCATGTCCACGATATGGCGTCAGACGCGGCGCTTCTTGCGCGGACGAACACCATTGTGCGGAATCGGCGTCACGTCGCGGATCGACGTGATGGTGAAGCCGGCGGCCTGAAGCGCGCGGAGCGCGGACTCACGACCCGATCCCGGCCCGGAAACCTCGACTTCAAGCGTACGCATGCCGTGTTCCTGCGCCTTCTTGGCGGCATCTTCGGCGGCGATCTGCGCAGCGAAGGGCGTCGACTTGCGCGAGCCCTTGAAACCCTGGGCACCTGCGGAGGACCAGGCAATCGTATTGCCCTGCGCGTCCGTGATGGTGATCAGCGTATTGTTGAAGGAGGAATTCACGTGGGCCACGCCGGACGTGATGTTCTTGCGCTCGCGACGACGAACGCGCTGTGCTTCCTTGGCCATAGTCTCTCTTTCTCAAGATCTCGACACCGCCGTGATACCAGCGGCTACACCCGCGGAGGGCCTGCCCTCCGCAGCCGGCGCGGCGACGTGGCCGCGCCCGCAGAATTACTTCTTCTTGCCGGCGATCGGCTTGGCCGGGCCCTTGCGGGTGCGCGCATTGGTATGCGTGCGCTGGCCACGAACCGGCAGGCTGCGGCGATGACGCAGGCCGCGGTAGCAGCCGAGATCCATCAGGCGCTTGATGTTCATCGACGTCTCGCGACGCAGATCACCCTCGACCTGGTAGTCCCGGTCGATGATCTCGCGGATCTGAAGGACTTCGGCGTCGGTCAGGTCGTTGACGCGGCGCTCCGACGCGAGCCGGGCCTTGTCGACGATCTCCTGCGCGAAGCGCGGGCCGATGCCGTGAATGTACTGAAGCGCGATGACGACGCGCTTGCTGCTCGGGATGTTGACGCCAGCGATACGTGCCACGTCCGTACTCCTAGTTTCGGGGCCGCTCGGCCCTACCGGTTGAAGGGGGCCGATAAGCGAAAGCGATCGGCAAGCCCCAGACATGAGACCGCACCGACCGCAAAGGATTCGCGAATGGGCGGCTTATAGGAAATCGACGGCCCGGAGTCAACCGAGCCCCGGCGCTTCAGGCATTGCCGTCGGCGATACGCTCCTGCAGGGCCTTGCGGATCTGCTGCGTCACCTCGTCCATCGCGGCCATGCCGTCGATCGTGTGCACGAGGTCACGTTCCCGGTAGTAGGGCCCGACAGCCGCGGTCATGTCGCGGAACTCTCCGAGTCGACGCCGGAAGACGTCCGGATTGTCGTCCTTGCGGACCGGCAGACCCTTGGCTTCCGTTTCGGCGGCGCGGCGGGCGATGCGTTCGACGAGGCGATCCTCGTCGACCTTGAACTCGATCACGCGGTCGAGCCGAAGCCCTTTCTCGTCCAGCATGGCTTCCAGTGCCATGGCCTGGGCGACCGTCCGCGGAAACCCGTCCAGGATGAAGCCCTTGCGCGCATCCTCCTGTTCGATGCGGTCCGCGACGATGCCGATGACGACCTCGTCCGGCACCAGCTGGCCGGCATCCATCAAGGCTTGCGCCTTGCGGCCGACCTCGGTGCCCTGCGCAACGGCTTCGCGGAGCATGTCTCCGGTGGAGAGTTGCGGAATGCCATAGGCTTCCGTCAACCGCTGGGCCTGGGTCCCCTTCCCGGCTCCCGGCGGTCCGAGCAGAATCAGTCTCATCGATTTCCCCGTTTACCCCCGCGGAGCTTCGCCTTCTTGACGAGCCCCTCATATTGATGCGCCAGCAGGTGCCCCTGAACCTGCGCAACCGTATCCATCGTCACGGATACGACGATCAGCAGCGACGTTCCCCCGAGATAGAACGGAATACCGACCGCGGAAATCAGGAACTCCGGCAGAAGGCAGATGGCGACAAGATAGATCGCGCCGAGAACCGTGATGCGCGTCAGCACATAATCGATGTATTCGGCCGTCCGCTCGCCGGGCCGGATACCCGGGATGAAGCCCCCATGTTTCTTCAGGTTGTCCGCCGTGTCCTTGGGATTGAACACGATCGCCGTATAGAAGAACGCGAAGAAGGCGATCATCGACGCATACAGGATCATGTACAGGGGCTGGCCGTGACCGAGCGAGGCGACGAGGCCCGTGGCCCAGCCGGGCAACTGGCTCGTATCCGAGAAATTGGCGATCGTCACGGGCAGCAGAAGGAGCGACGAGGCGAAGATCGGAGGGATGACACCCGCCGTATTCAGCTTCAGCGGCAAGTGCGACGTGTCGCCCTGGAACATGCGATTGCCGACCTGGCGCTTCGGATACTGGATCAGAAGGCGGCGCTGGGCGCGCTCGAAGAACACGATGAAGGCGATGCAGCCGATGGCGACCACGATGACCAGCAGGATCACAAAGGTCGAGAGCGCGCCGGTACGACCGAGCTCCAGGAGGTTCGCGATGGCCGAGGGCAGGTTTGCCACGATGCCGGCGAAGATGATCAGAGAAATGCCGTTGCCGATGCCCCGCGCGGTGATCTGCTCTCCCAGCCACATCAGGAACATCGTGCCGCCGACCAGCGTGATGACGCTCGAGACGACGAAGAACATCCCCGGATCGGTCACGATGTTGCTGGAGGACTGAAGGCCGACGGCGATCCCATAGGCCTGCACGGTCGCCAGCAAGACCGTGCCGTAGCGGGTATACTGGTTGATGATCTTGCGGCCCTGCTCGCCCTCTTTCTTGAGCGCCTCGAGCGAGGGCACGACCGAGGTCATGAGCTGGATGATGATCGACGCGGAGATATACGGCATGATGCCGAGCGCGAATATGGCCATGCGGCCGACCGCGCCGCCGGCGAACATGTTGAACACGCCGAGTATGCCGGTGGACTGCTGCTGGAACGCCTGCGCCAATGCTTCAGGATCTATGCCGGGCATCGGGATGTAGGTGCCGAGGCGGTAGACCAGAAGCGCGCCGAGCGTGAACCAGATCCGCTTCTTCAGGTCTTCTGCCTTGGAGAAGGCAGCGAAATTCAGGTTTGCGGCAAGTTGTTCCGCGGCCGATGCCATCTTGAAAATATCTCCGGGTAGAACCCATGCCCGCCCGTTGGTGGCACGACGCGGGCATCGGTTTCCAACTTCAGCCTCTGCGCCGCCGTTCCTGCCGCGCACCGGGGCCTATGTGCCCACGCCAATCCGGGATTACCGCTCCCGGCAGTCCGGGACAAGGCATGGAATCACATGACGAAGCGGCCCGCAGAGGCCGCTTCCATCGTCTCAATCTGGCGAGTTACGCCTCGCGACGCAAGAGGGCCCAGATCAGGCTTCGGCGGTCGCCGGAAGCGTGACGGAACCGCCCGCCTTCTCGACCTTCTCGACGGCAGCCTTGGAGGCCCCGTCGACCGTGATCTGCAGCTTGGCCTTCAGCTCGCCATCCGCCAGCAGACGGATGCCGTCGCGCTGCCGGCGTACCAGGCCGGCGGCCTTGAGCGCCTCGAAGTCGATCGCGGCCTTGGCATCGAGCTTGCCGGCGTCGATCGCCTGCTGGATGCGTCCGACCGAAACGATGTTGTAGTCCTTCGCGAAGATGTTCACGAAGCCACGCTTCGGCAGGCGACGATACAGCGGCATCTGGCCGCCTTCGAAGCCGTTGATGGCCACGCCGGAGCGCGACTTCTGGCCCTTCACGCCACGGCCGCCGGTCTTGCCGGAGCCCGAGCCGATGCCACGGCCCACGCGCTTGCGGGAATGGGTTGCGCCGTCGATGTCGGCGAGTTCGTTGAGCTTCATTTCTGCTACTCCCGGCTCACTGGCCGTCGACGACGCGGACGAGGTGGCTGACCTTGGCGATCATGCCACGGACGGAGGGCGTATCCTCCAGCGTCCGGCGACGGTGCATCTTGTTGAGACCGAGGCCGACGAGGGTCTGGCGCTGGTCGTTGGGGCGGCGAAGCGGGCTACCGATCTGCTCGACGGTGATCGTCTTCCCGGTCACTTTGTTGTCAGCCATGACGTGGCTCCTTGTTCAATGGTTCGTCCTGCGTGTTGCCGGAGGCGGCCGCATCGCTGCGGCGCTGCCTCATCAGCCTTCGCTGTCGGAACCGACCAGGTCGCGACGCCGTGCCTGCAGCGTCGAATACTTGATACCGCGACGGGCAGCCACATCCTTCGGATGCATCTGGCCCTTCAGCGCGTCGAACGTGGCGCGAACCATGTTGTACGGATTCGAGGAGCCGAGCGACTTGGCGACCACATCGTGCATGCCGACCGCTTCGAAGACGGCGCGCATCGGGCCACCGGCGATGATGCCGGTACCGGCCTCGGCCGTGCGCAGCAGCACCTTGCCGGCGCCATGGCGGCCATGCACGTCGTGGTGCAGCGTGCGCGCGTCGCGCAGCGGCACGAAGATCATGTCGCGCTTGGCGGCTTCCGTCGCCTTGCGGATCGCTTCCGGCACTTCGCGCGCCTTGCCGTGGCCGAAGCCGACACGGCCCTTGAGGTCGCCGACGACGACGAGCGCGGCGAAGCCGAAGCGACGACCACCCTTCACCACCTTGGCGACGCGGTTGATGTGGACGAGCTTGTCTACGAAGCCGTCGTCACGCTCTTCGCGATCGTTCCGTTCATTACGAGGCGCCATATCCTGTTCCTTGTTCTTTTCCGGAGGCGTCTGACAATGGAGCTCTACGGGAGAGGCTCCGGTGAAACCGGCGATATCGTCCGCGACGCGATCTGCGTCGCGCTATCCGGTCAGCGGGAACCCGCCAGGCCGAAGCCGGATGAAATCGAGCGGCTTAAAGCATAATCCGGCGGCAGGGAAAACCCTGACCGCCGGAAAATAACATCCCAACGATGACGGCGCCCGAAAGCGCCCTTCCCCGCGTCAGAAGTTCAGGCCACCTTCACGGGCCGCATCGGCAAGCGCCTTTACGCGACCATGATAGATGAACGAACCGCGGTCGAAGACGACATCGGTCACGCCGGCCTGCTTGGCGCGCTCGGCAACCAGCTTGCCGACCGCCTTGGCGGCCTCGACATCGGCGCCCGTCTTGAGGCCACCGCGAAGCGACGTGTCCAGGGTGGACGCGGCCGCGAGCGTGTGACCGACGGAGTCGTCGATGATCTGGGCGTAGATGTTCTTGGAAGAACGATGAACCGACAGACGGGGACGCCCATTGGCGACCGCCTTCAGCGATCGGCGAACGCGGGCCGCGCGGCGCCGCAAAATATCTTTCTGGCTAGCCATGACCCGGACCTTACTTCTTCTTGCCTTCCTTGCGGACGATCTTCTCGCCAGCATAGCGAACGCCCTTGCCCTTGTAGGGCTCGGGGCCGCGATACTCACGGATCTCCGCGGCGACCTGACCGACGCGCTGCTTGTCGATGCCGGTCACCACGATTTCCGTCGGCTTGGGGACGGCGATCTGGATACCTTCCGGCACCTCATAGACAACGTCATGGCTGAAGCCGAGCGCGAGTTGCAGGTTCTTGCCCTGCATCGCGGCACGATAGCCGACGCCGGTGATTTCGAGGCGCTTCTCGAACCCGTCCTTCACACCCATCAGGATGTTCGAGATCATGGTGCGGGACATGCCCCACTTGGAACGCGCGTCCTTGGAGCCGTCGCGCGGATCCACCTGGATGGATCCGTCCTCGAGCTTTACGAGGACCTCATCGTTGACCACGAAGGACAATTCGCCCTTGGGCCCTTTCGCCTTGACGGTCTGCCCCTCGACGGACGCCGTCACGCCGCTCGGAAGGGAGACCGGCTTTTTACCAATACGAGACATCGTCAAACCTGTCCGTTATACGGTTGGTCGGTTGCCCTGCCGGTCAGAAGACGCGGCAGAGCACCTCACCACCGACATTCTGTTCGCGTGCGCTGTGGTCGGCCATCACGCCCTTGGGCGTTGAAAGGACCGAGATGCCGAGGCCGTTGGCGACCTGCGGGATCGTCTTCGACGACACGTAGACGCGGCGGCCAGGCTTGGAGACGCGCGCGATCTCACGGATCACAGGTGCCCCCTCGTAGTATTTCAGCTCGATGTTGAACTCGGCAGTGCCGTTTTCAAACCGGGTTTCGCTGTAACCGCGGATGTAGCCCTCTTCCTTGAGGACATCCAGGACGCGAGCGCGCAGCTTCGACGCGGGCGTTGCCACCGTCGACTTGTTGCGCAGGATCGCGTTGCGGATACGGGTCAGCATATCGCCGAGCGGATCTGACAGAGCCATGATCTTCTCTCCTTACCAGCTCGACTTCACGACGCCGGGGATCTGGCCGTTATTGCCAAGCTCCCGGAGCGCGATACGCGACATCTTCAATTTACGATAATAGGCGCGCGGACGCCCCGTAACCTCGCAGCGGTTGCGCACGCGAACCTTGGTCGAGTTGCGGGGCAACTCGGCCAGCTTCAGCTGCGCACGGAAGCGGTCTTCCATGCTTGCGGATTGATCGGTGGTGATCGCCTTCAGCGCCTCACGCTTGGCGGCGTATTTAGCCACCAGGCGCTCGCGGCGCTTGTTCTTCTCGATCGCGCTCTTCTTTGCCATCTTCTAGGTCCTTTTCGCCTGCCGTTACTGGCGGAAGGGGAAGTTGAACGCCTTCAAGAGCGCCCGGGCTTCCTCATCGGTCTTCGCCGTCGTACACACGATGATGTCCATGCCCCACATCTGATCAACCTTGTCGTAGTTGATCTCGGGGAACACGATATGCTCCTTGAGGCCCATAGCAAAATTACCACGGCCGTCAAAGCTTTTCGGGTTCAGACCCCGAAAATCCCGCACGCGCGGAAGGGCGATCTGGATCAACCGGTCAAGGAACTCGTACATACGGTCCTTGCGCAGCGTTACCTTGGCGCCGATCGGCATGCCTTCGCGGACCTTGAAGCCCGCGATCGAGGTGCGTGCCTTGGTGATGACCGGCTTCTGGCCGGCGATCATCGCAAGGTCCTCGGCGGCGACGGACGGCTTCTTGGAGTCGCCCGTAGCCTCGCCAACACCCATGTTGATCACGATCTTGTCCAGGCGCGGAAGCTGCATCACGTTCGCATAGTTGAACTGTGACTGAAGCTCCTTGCGGATCTCGTCGCGATAGACCGCCTTCAGGCGGGGTTCGTATTTGGCCTCAGCCATCGATCTGTTCTCCCGAACGCTTGGCGACGCGAACCTTGCGGCCGTCTTCGAGGACCTTGAAGCCCACGCGCGTCGGTTTCCCATCCTTGTCCTGCAGTGCCAGGTTCGAAAGATGGATCGGCGCCTCCTTGGAGATGATCCCGGCCTCCTGCGAGGCGGACTGGCGCTGATGCCGCTTGACCATATTCACACCCCGAACGACCGCGCGGTCCTCCTTGGGCATGACCTGAACGACTTCACCGGAACGACCCTTGTCCTTGCCGGTGAGTACGACGACCTTGTCGCCTTTGCGAATCTTCTGCATGATTCCGGTTCCTCAGAGCACTTCCGGCGCCAGCGAGATGATCTTCATGTGGTTCCGACCACGAAGCTCGCGGGGGACCGGGCCGAAGATACGGGTGCCGACCGGCTCTTTCTTGTTGTCAATCAGGACGGCGGCGTTACGGTCGAACCGGATCACCGAACCATCGGCTCTGCGGATGTCCTTGGCGGTCCGAACCACCACGGCCTTCATCACATCGCCCTTCTTTACGCGGCCGCGCGGGATAGCCTCCTTGATGGACACGACGATCACGTCGCCCACCGAGGCGTACTTCCGCTTGGAACCGCCCAGCACCTTGATGCACATGACACGACGGGCGCCGGAATTATCCGCCACATCGAGGTTTGTTTGCATCTGAATCATGTCAGGCCGCCTTCAATAACGGACCGGGGAGCAGCGCATGAACGGCTCACCCGGGCAAAAAACTTCAGTTAGCCGCCGCTTGGTTAGCGACGACGATCCAGGTCTTGTCACGCGAGATCGGGCGCGTCTCCTCGATGGAGACGATATCGCCCACCTTGTACTGGTTGGACTCGTCGTGCGCCTTGTACTTCTTGGACCGGCGAACGGTCTTCTTGAAGAGCGGGTGCGTGAAGCGACGCTCCACGAGCACGACGACCGTCTTGTCATTCTTATCGGAGACCACGGTCCCCTGCAAAACGCGTTTCGGCATAGTGTTCTACCTTCAGGCCTTTTTCTCGGCCGCCTTCTGGCGTGCGATGGTCTTGATCCGGGCGATGTCGCGACGGACTTCCTTCACACGCGCGGTGTTCTCGAGCTGCCCGGTAGCACGCTGGAAGCGCAGATTGAACTGCTCCTTCTTCAGATTGCCGAGTTCCGTGTTCAGCTCATCGGATGTCTTGGTCCGGATATCGGAGGCTTTCATAGTCGCTCTCCCCTCACTCGGCAATGCGCTGGATGAAGCGCGTCTTGATCGGCAGTTTCGCGGCGCCCAGGCGGAGCGCTTCACGGGCGATGTCTTCGGGCACGCCGTCGATCTCGAACATGATCCGGCCGGGAGCAACCCTGGCCGCCCAGTACTCGATCGCGCCCTTGCCCTTACCCATGCGGACTTCGGTCGGCTTCGCGGTGACCGGCAGGTCCGGGAAGATACGAATCCACACCCGGCCCTGACGCTTCATCTGACGGGTGATCGCGCGGCGGGCCGCCTCGATCTGCCGTGCGGTGACCCGCTCCGGCTCCAGCGCCTTCAGACCATAGGCGCCGAAATTGAGCAGCGAACCACCCTTGGAGGCGCCATGGATACGACCCTTGAACGCCTTGCGGAACTTCGTGCGCTTTGGCTGCAACATTTCAGTCTACTCCGAAACCTGTTGATCAGGCGTGTTCGCGCTCGCGGCGACGGTTACCGCCACCGGATGCTTCGCCTTCGACCGCACGGCGCTCGGAGGCCAGCGGATCATGTTCGAGGATCTCACCCTTGAAGATCCACACCTTGACGCCACAGACACCGTAGGCCGTATGGGCCTCGGCCGTGCCGTAGTCAACATCCGCGCGCAGCGTATGCAGCGGGACGCGACCTTCGCGGTACCACTCCATGCGGGCGATCTCAGCGCCGCCGAGACGGCCGCTGCAGTTGATGCGGATGCCTTCGGCGCCGAGACGCATGGCGGACTGCACCGCCCGCTTCATCGCCCGGCGGAAAGCCACGCGACGTTCGAGCTGCTGGGCGATGGACTGGGCAACCAGTGTCGCGTCCGTCTCGGGCTTGCGGATCTCCACGATGTTGATGTGGGTTTCCGCGTTGGTCAGCTGCGCAAGCTTCTTGCGAAGCTTCTCGATGTCCGCGCCCTTCTTGCCGATCACGATACCCGGGCGAGCCGAGTGGATGGTGACGCGGCACTTCTTGTGCGGACGCTCGATGACGACCTTCGACACCGCCGCCTGCTTCAACTCGTCGAGCAGGTACTTGCGGATCGCCAGGTCCTCGTGGAGCAACTGGCCGTACTCACCGGTATTGGCATACCAGCGCGAGTCCCAGGTCCGGTTGATGCCGAGACGCAGGCCGGTCGGATTGACTTTCTGACCCATTACGCGGCCTCCTCTTCAGCCACTTCGCGCACCACGATCGTCAGGTGCGAGAACGGCTTCTCGACCCGGCTCGCACGACCGCGACCGCGGGCGTGGAAGCGCTTCATGGTGATCGACTTGCCGACGTAAGCCTCGGCGACGACCAGCGCGTCGATGTCGAGATCATGATTGTTCTCGGCATTCGCGATCGCGCTTTCCAGCGTTTTCTTGACCGTCTCGGCGATCCGCTTGCGCGAGAAGGTCAGGTCCGCGAGGGCGCGGTCGACCTTCTTGCCGCGGATCAGCTGCGCGACGAGGTTGAGTTTCTGCGGGCTGACGCGAAGCGTACGGGCTACCGCCCTGGCCTCGTTGTCCTTCAGCGCGCGCTCGGCCTTGGCCTTGCCCATGGTTACTTCCTCTTCGCCTTCTTGTCGGCGCCGTGGCCGTAATAGGTGCGGGTCGGGGAAAACTCGCCGAACTTGTGTCCGACCATGTCTTCGTTGACCGAGACCGGAATGTGCTTGGAGCCGTTATAGACGCCGAAGGTCAATCCGACGAACTGCGGCAGGATGGTGGAGCGGCGGCTCCAGATCTTGATCACTTCGTTGCGGCCACCCGACCGAGCCTTCTCTGCCTTCTTCAGCAGGTAGCCATCAACGAACGGACCCTTCCAGACGGAACGTGTCATAGAGAAATCCTTCCCTTACTTCTTGCGCTGATGGCGCGAACGCATGATGAACTTGTCCGTGGACTTGTTCTGACGCGTACGCTTGCCCTTGGTCGGCTTGCCCCACGGCGTGACCGGATGGCGACCACCGGAGGTACGGCCTTCACCACCGCCATGCGGATGGTCGACCGGGTTCATGGCAACGCCGCGGACGTGCGGACGCTTGCCGAGCCAGACGGCGCGACCCGCCTTGCCCAGATTGATGTTGCCGTGGTCCGGGTTGGACACAGCGCCGACCGTGGCGAAGCATGCACCCGGCACGAGGCGTTGCTCGCCCGAATTGAGGCGCAGGATCGCCATGCCCTGGTCGCGGCCCACGAGCTGGGCGTAGGCACCGGCCGAACGGGCGATCTGGCCACCCTTCTCCGGCTTCATCTCCACATTGTGGATGATGGTGCCGACCGGCATCGCCGAAAGCGGCATCGCGTTGCCCGGCTTGACGTCGACGCCGGACAGGCCGGACACGACCTGATCGCCGGCAGCAAGACGCTGCGGAGCCAGGATGTAGGCCATCTCGCCGTCTTCGTAGCGCAGCAGGGCGATGAAGGCGGTGCGGTTGGGATCGTACTCGATCCGCTCCACGGTCGCCACCGCATCGAGCTTGCGACGCTTGAAGTCGATCTTGCGGTAGGTCCGCTTATGACCGCCGCCCTGGTAGCGGGCGGTGATACGGCCGGTGTTGTTGCGGCCACCCTTCTGCGTCAGGCCTTCCGTCAACTGCTTGACCGGCTTGCCCTTCCAGAGACCCGAACGGTCCACGATCACCAGCTGGCGCTGGCTTGGCGTGACCGGTTTGAAATTCTTCAATGCCATCGATCTAAATCCTCAAGGCTCGCTCTCAGAGGCCGGTCGAGACGTCGATGCTCTGGCCTTCGGCCAAAGTCACGATCGCCCGCTTCTGGTCGCTCTGGCGGCCGGGGCGGCCCCGGAAGCGGCGTACCTTGCCCTTGCGGACGAGGGTGTTCACCGCCTTGACCTTCACGCCGAACAGCTGCTCGACAGCCGCCTTGATCTCCGGCTTGGTCGCATCGCCGGGGACATTGAAGATCACCTGGTTCTGTTCGGAGACCAGCGTCGACTTTTCAGTGATCACCGGGCTCGTAATGACGTCGTAATGGCGCAGGTCGGTCATTTGAAGCGCTCCTCGAGGGCCTCGACGGCGGCCTTGGACAGGACCAGCGTCTGGCGACGGAGAATGTCGTAGACGTTGATGCCCTGAATCGGCAGCACGTCGATGTTCGGGATGGCGCGAGCCGACCGGGCGAAGTTCGCGTCGAGCTCGGCGCCGCCGATGAACAGCGCGTTGCTCAGGCCGAGACCATTGAGCTGCGTTGCCGTCGCCTTCGTCTTGCCTTCCGTCGAGCTCAGATCGTCGACGACGATCAGGCTGTCCGACTTGAACTTGGCCGAGAGCGCATGGCGCAGCGCAAGCTGACGCAGCTTCTTCGGCAGGTCGTGCTCGTGGCTCCGGGAAACCGGGCCATGGGCCTTGCCGCCACCACGAAACTGCGGAGCGCGAGCCGAACCGTGACGTGCGCGGCCGGTGCCCTTCTGCTTGTACAGCTTGGCGCCGGTGCGCGCGATCTCGGCGCGACCGAGCGACTGATGCGTGCCCTGCTGGCGCTTGGCCAACTGGTAGCGCACCATGCGCTGCAGAATGTCCGCACGGGGCTCCAGGCCGAAGATCTCTTCTGCCAGGCTGACCGTGCCGGCGTCGCCGCCGCTGAGGGTCTTGATCTTGATGTCAACCATTACTCGGCTCCCTCGGCAGCCGTGGCTTCCGTACCGCTGTTGGCAGCGGCCGAGCGAAGCGCAGCCGGCTTCGGCGCGTTATCCGGAAGCGCGGCCTTGACCGCGTCACGAATGTAGATCCAGCCACCCTTCGAACCCGGGACGGCGCCCCGGATGAGGATCAGGCCCTTGTCGACGTCTGTACGGACGACTTCCAGGTTCTGGGTGGTGACGCGCACGCTACCCATGTGACCGGCCATCTTCTTGTTCTTGAAGACCTTGCCCGGATCCTGGCGCTGACCGGTCGAACCATGCGAGCGGTGCGAGACCGACACGCCGTGGGTCGCACGCAGACCGCCGAAATTATGACGCTTCATGGCGCCGGCGAAGCCCTTGCCGATCGACGTGCCGGTGACATCCACCAGCTGGCCGGCCACGAAGTGGTCCGCCGTGATCTCGGCGCCGACATCGACGAGGTTCTCGGGCGACACCCGGAACTCGGCGACCTTGCGCTTGGGCTCGACCGAGGCCTGGGCGAAGACGCCGCGCAAGGCCTTGGACGTGTTCTTGACCTTCGCCAGACCGGCACCGAGCTGAACGGCGGTGTAACCGTTCTTCTCCTGGGTGCGCTGCGCGACGACCTGGAGGTTCTCGACCTTGAGAACCGTGACCGGAACATGCTCGCCGGCGTCATTGTAGACGCGGGTCATGCCGACCTTCTGTGCTATAACACCTGAACGCATGGGCGTATTCCTTCCCGTGCTCGGATCAGAGCTTGATCTCGACATCGACGCCAGCGGCGAGGTCGAGCTTCATGAGGGCATCGACGGTCTGCGGCGTCGGATCGACGATGTCGAGGAGACGCTTGTGCGTCCGCATCTCGAACTGCTCGCGAGACTTCTTGTCGATATGGGGCGAGCGGTTCACCGTGAACTTCTCGATACGGGTCGGCAGCGGGATGGGCCCGCGCACATTCGCACCGGTGCGCTTCGCCGTCGAAACGATCTCGCGCGTCGATGCGTCCAGGACCCGATGGTCGAACGCCTTCAGGCGGATGCGGATATTCTGGCCGTTCATTGCATTCGTCCTCTCGTCGGAGCCTTGCCGGAGAACCGGTGCTATCCGAGCGCTTGTCAGTCTTCAGCCAATTCAACCGGAACGCTGAACCTCTCAGCGCACCAACCGCCCCGTCACCGGGGCTTTGACCGGCCCACCGCCGCAAGGCGGCGGGCCGAACCCGAAACTTCGTCGATTACTCGACGATAGCGGACACGATGCCGGCGCCGACGGT
>NZ_JAMQCO010000011.1 GCF_023702225.1 Aureimonas altamirensis
CAACAAGGACGAGGATGCTCCCATCTTCCAGGTCGCCGACTACGGTCTCGTCGGCGACCTCTTCCAGATCGTCCCGGAGCTTCAATCGAAGATCGGCGCGTGACGCCCGAACCGCTCATCCTCCTGCCCGGTCTCCTTTGCGACGCGGAGTTGTGGCGCGCGCAGGCCGATGCCCTTGCGCCGGACATCGCGTGCCGCATCGCGGATCTGACGCTGGACGACAGCATCGAGGCGATGGCGCGGCGGGTGCTGGACGCGGCGCCACCGCGCTTCGCACTGGCCGGGCTGTCCATGGGCGGTTACGTGGCGCTGGAGATCATGGCCCAGGCGCCGGAGCGCGTCAGCCGGCTGGCTCTGTTCGATACCAGCGCAACGCCCGACACGGAGGAGGAGCGCAGGCGTCGGCTGTCCGGCATCGATTCCCTGAAGGTCGGGCGTTTTGCCGGAGTGACCAGCCGTATGCTGCCCCGGCTCATCCACCCGTCCTTCGTCGGCGGGCCGGTGGGCGATGCGGTCAGGGCGATGGCCGAGCGCGTCGGGCAGGAGGCGTTCCTGCGCCAGCAGACGGCCATCCTCGGCCGGCGCGACTTCCGGCCGGTTCTGGCCACGATCGCCGTGCCGACGCTTATCGCGGTCGGCGCTGAGGATGCGATGACCCCGCCGGCGGAATCGCAATTGATCCACGCGAAGATTTCCGGCTCCCGGATGGTAACGATCCCGGATTGCGGCCATCTGCCGGCAATGGAGCATCCCGGCCGGACGACGACGCTCCTGCGCGAATGGCTTCGGGCTTAAAGCGTCTCCTGCTCCACGGCGCTATTCCCCGTCGCCATAGCTTTTATGTAAATCCGTTATTGGACGTGCACCCTTGCCGGGATGCAGGCTGATGAGGTGGCATCGAGGACTGCAAAAGCCAGCCACGCCATGGGAGGAATATCAATGCACGCTTTGCTGAACAGGCGCGGACTGCTGCGCATGTGCGCCGCCCTTTGCCTTGTCCCGGCCCTCGGCGCCCCCACCTTCGCGCAGGATGCGCTGCCGAGCGGGCCGATCACCATCGTCGTTCCCTTTGCCGCCGGCGGCGCAACCGACGTGGTCGGCCGTCTCGTCGCCGGCAAGCTGTCGACCGTGCTCGGCCACACCGTCCTTGTCGAAAATGTCGGCGGAGCCGGCGGCTCGCTCGGCGCGGCGCAGATTGCCAATGCCGCGCCGGACGGCACCCGCCTTCTGATGGGCACCGTCGCCACCCATGCGATCTCGCCGTTGATCACGAAGCCGGCCCAGTACGATCCCAAGGCGGACTTCACCCCGATCTCGCTGCTTGCGCGTGTTCCCAACGTGCTCCTCGTCGCCAAGGACTCCGAGATCGACTCCGTCGCCGAACTCATCGAATTCGCCAAGGCCGATCCCGACGCCTACCTGTACGGCAGCTCCGGCATCGGCACGCCGCCGCATCTGTCGGGAGAGCTCTTCAACCAGATGGCCGGGACCGAGATGGTGCACGTGCCCTATGCCGGCGGCGGCCCGGCCATGACAGACCTGATCGGCGGCCAGATCCCGGTCCTGTTCGACGTGCTGACGGGCGCCGCGAGCTTCATCCAGGGCGATGCCGTGAAGCCGCTGGCGGTCACGACGGCCGAGCGCTCGGCCGCCTTCCCCGACATTCCCACCGTCGCCGAAAGCGGGCTGCCAGGGTACGAAACCTATACGTGGAATGCCATTTTCGGGCCCGCCGGATTGCCGCAGCCCCTGGTCGACCAGTTGAACACGGCTCTGGTGGAAGTGATGAAAGACCCCGAGATCCAGCGCCGGCTGGAAGAGCTGAGCGCCATCCCCGTCGGCTCCACGGCCGGAGAGCTGGCCGATCTCGTCGATACGGAGCTGGCCAAATGGGGCCCGGTCGTCGAACAGGCGCATCTCCAGAACTGACCGAGCAAGGGGCATCGCCGCATGCACGACAATGGCTTCGAAGCAGAGGCCGCCGCCATCGTCGGCGGCCGCCACATCCTGACCGAGGCGGACGACCGCGAACCCTTCGAGCGGGACTGGCGGGGGCGCTACAAGGGTGTCGCGCGCGCCGTCATCCGCCCCGCCGGCACGCAAGAGGTTGCGGACATCGTCTCGCTTGCCGCGCGCCATGGCATCGGCATCGTGCCGCAAGGCGGCAATACCGGGCTGACGGGCGGCGCGGTGCCGATTGCCGAAAAGGGTTGCGTGGTCCTCAACCTGTCGCGCATGGACCGGCTGCGCAGCCTCGACATCGCCAACAATTCGGTGACGGTGGAGGCGGGCATGATCCTGCAGAACCTCCGCGAGCGGCTGGCCGAAGCCGGACGGCACTTCCCGATGGATCTCGGCAGTTCCGGAAGCTGCGAGGTCGGCGGCCTCGTCTCCACCAATGCCGGCGGTACGGCGGCCCTGCGCTACGGCAACATGCGCCAGCTCGTCATGGGGCTGGAGGTGGTGCTGCCCGACGGGCGCATCTGGAACGGCCTGCGCGCCCTGCGCAAGGACAATGCGGGCTACGATCTGAAGCAGCTTTTCATCGGGGCGGAAGGCACGCTCGGCATCGTCACCGCTGCCACGCTGAAGCTTTATCCCGCTCCGCTGCGCTCGGCGACGGCGATGCTTTCATTTGCTGGCTACGACGACGCGCTGCAAACGCTCGGCCTTGCACAGGAGCGGTGCGGAGAGCGGATCGAAGCCTTCGAAATCCTGTCCCGAAACCAGATCGAGATCGTGCTGCGGCACGGGCTGGCGAGCGAAAGCCCGGTGGCGCTGGACCATCCGTGCTACGCGCTGGTCGAGCTGTCCGACTGCGCGCCCGACTGGGACCCGGGAGCCGCGCTGGAGACCTTGTTCTCGGAGGGTTTCGAACGCGGCATCGTGGCCGATGGCGCGTTGGCGACGGATGGTGACAAGGCCGAGCGCATCTGGCGCATCCGCCATTCCATCTCGGAAGCCAACAAGCTCCAGGGCTTCACCATCTCCAACGATACGTCGGTGCCGGTATCGCGCGTTCCCGATTTCATCGAGCGTGTCGGCGCGCGGCTGGCGACTGAGGTGTCGTTGGCGGAGGTCTGCTATTGCGGCCATATCGGCGACGGCAACGTCCATGTGATCGCGCTGCTGCCGCGCGATGCCTATGACGGGCCTGCGGCGCTCGAGGCGGAGGCCGGGCGGGTCAACGCCATCGTACACGAGGAAAGCGTGGCGCTGGACGGCAGCATCAGCGCCGAGCACGGCATCGGCCTGATGCATGTCGATCGCCTCAAGCGCTTCAAGGACCCGCTGGAACTGGACCTCATGCGGCGGATCAAGGACAGCCTCGACCCCGAAGGCCGCATGAACCCCGGCAAGATCTTCTGACGATATCGGCCGCGACGCCGCAGCCGCTATCGGCTCATGCCGCGCGGCGGGCGGCGAGGCGCTTGCGGATGCTCTCCACGTCGGCGCGGGGCGTCGCGGCAAAGAGCTTCTGCGTGTAGTCGTGCTGAGGCGCGGCGAAGACCGCGTCGCGCGTGCCGTGCTCCACCACCTCGCCCAGATACATCACCATGACCTCGTCGGCGATGTAGCGCACCACCGACAGGTCATGGCTGACGAAGACGTAGGTGAGGTCGAACTCGTCCTGCAGGTCCGACAGAAGGTTCAGGATCTGCGCCTGCACCGACAGGTCGAGCGCGGAGACCGGCTCGTCCAGCACCAGGATCTTCGGCGACAGCATCAGCGCCCGGGCAATGGCGATGCGCTGGCGCTGTCCGCCCGAGAACATGTGCGGATAGCGGTTGTAATGCTCGGGCTGGAGGCCGACCTTCACCAGCATCTGCCGCGCCAGGTCGCGGCGCTCCGCCGCCGGCGTGTCCGTGTTCAGCAGCAGCGGCTCGCACAGGACGTCTCCGACCTTCTGGCGCGGGTTGAGCGAGCCGTACGGGTTCTGGAAGATCATCTGGACCTGGCGCCGCATCTCACGCGTGACGCCGCTGCGCGCGATGTCCATCTTCTGTCCGCCGATGAGCAGCTCTCCGCTGGTCGGCGCGTCGATCAGGGTCAGGATACGTGCCAGCGTCGACTTGCCGGAGCCGGATTCGCCCACCACGGCCAGCGTCTTGCCCTTGGCCAGGCTAAGGCTGATGCCGCGCACCGCATGCACCGTGCGCGTGCGGCCGAACAGGCCGCGCGAAACGTGATAATCGCGGACGATGTCGCGCGCTTCGAGGACGATGTCGCTCATCGGCTCGCCTCCGCCGCCATGAAGTCGGACACGGTGGGCAGGCGGTCGCCCGTCGCATTCTCCGGCAGGGCCGACAACAGCGCCCGCGTATAGGCGTTGGAGGGGGATTCGAAGAGCGTCAGCACGTCGGCCTCTTCCATCTTGCGGCCCTTGTACTGCACGATCACGCGGTCGGCCGTTTCGGCCACGACGCCCATGTCGTGCGTGATCATGATCAGCCCCATGCCGTGCTCGGCCTGGAGGTTCATCAACAGGTCCAGGATCTGCTTTTGAATGGTCACGTCCAGCGCCGTGGTCGGCTCGTCCGCGATCAGCAGCTTGGGGTTGCAGGCGATGGCCATGGCGATCATGACGCGTTGCGCCTGCCCGCCGGACATCTGGTGCGGATAGCTGCCGAGGCGCTCTTCCGCGTCGCGGATGCCCACCGACTCCATGAGCTCGATCGCACGCCGGCGACGCTCCGAGCGGCCCATCTTCATGTGGACGCGCAGCACCTCGGTGATCTGCGTTCCCACGGTAAAGCAGGGGTTCAGGCTGGCGCCCGGCTCCTGGAAGATCATGGCGATGTCGCGCCCCACGATCTGCCGTCGCTGCGCGCCGCCGAGCCTGCGCAAGTCCTGCCCGTCGAAGGCCATGACGTCGGCGGTCACCTTCGCCGTCTTGGGCAGGATGCCCATCACGGCCAGCATGCCGACCGACTTGCCGGAACCGGATTCGCCGACGATGGCCAGCACCTCGCCCCGATCCACGGAAAGGTCCACCCCGTCCACGGCGCGGAAGGGGCCGTGCACCGTCTCGAACTCGACGGTCAGGTTGCGAACTTCAAGCAGGCTCATGGTTCAGCCCTTCCGCATCTTCGGGTCGATGGCGTCGCGCAGGCCGTCGCCGATCAGGTTGATGGCAAGGACGGTGACGAGGATGGCGAGGCCGGGGAAGGTGACCACCCACCACGCACGCAGCACGAATTCCTGCGCTTCGGCCAGCATGGTGCCCCATTCGGGCGTCGGCGGTTGCGCACCCATGCCGAGGAAGCCCAGCGCCGCCGCGTCCAGGATGGCATTGGAGAAGGACAGCGTCGCCTGCACGATCAGCGGACCGAGGCAGTTGGGCAGGATGGTGCGGAACATGAGGCGCAGCGGGCCGGCGCCGGCGACACGCGCCGCAGTCACATATTCCCGCTCCTTCTCGGCCATCACCGAAGCGCGCGTGAGCCGCACGAAATGCGGTTGCAGCACGAGCGCGATGGCAATCATCGCATTGGTGAGGCCGGGCCCCAGGACCGCGACCAGCACCAGAGCCAGCAGCAGCGACGGGAAGGCCAGGATGATGTCCATCAACCGCATGATGACGGTATCGACGAAGCCGCGCATATAGCCCGCGATCATGCCGATCACGATGCCGGTGGATACCGAGATCGTCACCACGAAGACGCCGATGAACAGCGAGTAGCGCGCGCCGTAGATCAGGCGCGACAGGATGTCGCGGCCGACGGCATCGGTCCCCAGCGCGTAGGCCCAGCGGCCCCCTTCCATGAAGACGGGCGGCAGCAGCAGGGCGTCGCGGTTCTGCGCGGCCGGGTTGTGCGGGGCCAGGAGGGGCGCGAACAGCGCCACGACCACCACGATGGAAAAGACGACGAGGCCGACGACCGCGCCCTTGTTCTCGGAGAAGTAGTACCAGAATTCGCGCAGCATCTGCCCGCGTACGCTGCCCTCGGGGGCCGGCGTCGGGACCATGCTGCCGACTTCCGAGGCGGATTCCTGTGCCTGGATATGGCTCATCGTTCCATCCTCCTCAGCGCGCCCGAACCCGCGGGTTGATCAGACCGTAGGTCAGATCGACGACGAGGTTCACGACCATGATGACGATGGCGATCAGCAGCAGTCCGCCCTGGACCACCGGATAATCGCGGCGGAAGACGGAATCGACCATCCATTTGCCGATGCCCGGCCAGGAGAAGATCGTTTCCGTCAAGATGGCGCCGGCAAGCAGGACACCCACCTGCAGGCCGATCGTTGTGACAACGGGGATCAGCGCGTTGCGCAGCGCGTGCACGCCGACGACGCGGAACGAAGACAGCCCCTTGGCGCGCGCCGTGCGGACGTAATCCTCGCTCAGCACCTCCAGCATGGCCGAGCGCGTCTGACGGGCGATGACGGCCAGCGGAATGGTGGCGAGCACGATCCCCGGCAGGATCAGATGGCTGACGGCCGACTTGAAGGCCCCGGCCTGGCCGGAGATCAGGCTGTCGATCAGCATGAAGCCGGTAACCGGCGGAAAGAAGTAGAGCAGCGAGATTCGGCCCGAGACCGGCGTCCAGCCCAGCGTGCCCGAAAACAGGATGATCAGCAGCAGGCCCCACCAGAAGATCGGCATGGAATAGCCGACGAGCGCCGTTCCCATGATGGTCTGGTCGAACCAGGAACCGCGCTTGATCGCGGCCAGCACGCCCGCCGGTACGCCGATCAGCACCGCCAGGAGGATCGCCACCGTGGCGAGCTCGATCGTTGCGGGAAAAAGGCTCAGGAACTCGTCCAGCACCGGGCGGCGCGTGACGATGGACTGGCCGAAATCGCCCTGGAACAGCCCGACGAGATAATGCCAGAATTGGATCGGCAGCGGCTGGTCGAAGCCCAGTTGCGCCGAAAGCTGTGCGTGGCGCTCCGGAGACATGCCCCTTTCGCCCGCCATCAGCAGGACCGGATCACCCGGCAGCAGCCGGATGAAGGAGAAGGCGACAATGGCGACGCCGACGAAAGTCGGGATCAGCACGCCGATGCGCGAAAGAAAAAATCGAAACATGTCGCTCTATCTTGCGAAGGTTGCTCTTCGTGGAGATGTCCGGACGGCGCCATGGCGCCACACGGGCGACATCATGGACAATAACCTGGAATGGCAAAGGGGGGCGATACGCCATCGCCCCCCTTCAAGACCGTTCGTGGCGGCCCTTTACTCCGTAATGTCGACCCCGTCAAAGGTCATGTCGCCCAGCGGGCTCTGGATGAAGTTCGTCACATTGCTGCGTGTCGGTACGTAGACGACCGAATGAGCGATGGTTGCCCAGGGAGCTTCGCGCTTGAAGATTTCCTGCGCCTTGACGTACAGCGCTGCGCGCTCTTCCTGCGAGGACTTCGTCTTTGCTTCCTGCACGATGGCATTGAACTCTTCATTGCACCATTGAGCGCGGTTGGCGCCGCCCACGGCATCGCAACCCAGAAGCACGGCCAGGAAGTTGTCCGGATCGCCGTTGTCGCCGGTCCAGCCCATCAGGATGGCGCCGTCGCGGTCTACCTCGGCGGTGCGCTGCAGATACTCGCCCCACTCGTAGGAGACGATCTCCGAATTGACGCCGACGGCCGACAGGTCGGACTGGATCAGCTCGGCCATGCGGCGCGCATTCGGGTTATAGGGGCGGGACACGGGCATGGCCCAGATCTTCATCGACAGGTTGGAAACGCCCGCCGCTTCCAGCTCGGCCTTGGCCGCTTCCGGATCGTACGGATCGTCCACGGTCGCTTCGTCGTAGGACCACATCGTGGGCGGAATCGGGTTCTTGGCCACCTCGCCGGCGCCCTGGTAGACGGCGTCGATGATCGCCTGCTTGTTGATCGCCTTGTTCAGCGCGCGGCGCACTTCCGGCTTGTCGAACGGCGCCTGCTGGGTGTTGTAGGCGAAGTAGCCGACGTTCAGCCCCTCCTGCTCGAGCACGTTCAGGTCGGCATTGCCCTTCAGGCTTTCGATATCGGAAGGGTTGGGGAAGGCCATGACGTGGCATTCGCCGGCCAGCAGGCGCTGCTGGCGCACCGAGGCGTCCGTGGTGATGGCGAAGACCAGATCGTCGATCGGCTGCTTGCCGTTCCAGTAATCGGCGAAAGCCTGGTAGCGGATGACCGCGTCGGGCTGATAGGCGACGAACTGGAAAGGTCCGGTGCCGATGGGCGCCTGGTTGAGCTGCGCCTCGTTGCCCGCCTCGGCGAGCTGGTCGGCATATTCCTTCGACATGATCGAGGCGAAGGGCATCGCCACGTTGGCGATGAAGGGGGCGTAGGGCTGCGTCAGCGTGAACTTGACCGTCATGTCGTCGACCTTCTCGATCGACTTGACGAATTCGGGCATCGACATGGAGTTGTAATACTCCCACGAAGCGCCGCCCACATACTGGTGGTAGGGGTTTTCGGTGTTGCCCTGCCGATCGAACGAGAAGATCACGTCGTCGGCGTTGAAATCGCGCGTCGGCGTGAAGTTGGCGTTGGAGTGGAACTTGACGCCCGGGCGCAGCTTGAACGTGTATTCGAGCCCGTCTTCCGAGACATCCCAGCTTTCCGCCAGGCCCGGCTCGGTCTCGGTGGTGCCCTTCTTGAACTCGGCCAGGCGGTTGTAGATCGGATGGCCGGAAGCGTCGAAGGTCGTACCGGAGGTGTAAAGCGCGGGATCGAAGCCTTCCGGCGACCCTTCGGAGCAGTAGACGAGGGTCTTGGCCTGCGCGGCGGAACCCAGAGCGAGCGCCATTGCCGTCGCGGCGAGAAGCGTCTTCATCCGTGTCATGTAGGGAGTCTCTCCATTCGTTGCAGCGCATCAGCGCCGTCGAACGGCTATTCCACCTGAAGTTGAATAGTTGTGCAAGAGCCTTGCGAACGATCGTTCAGTGCGCCAGCAGCACCGGCACGGCGGACACGGTGAGGATGTTGCGCGTGGTGCCGCCGAGCACCCATTCCCAGAAGCGCGAATGGCCGTAGGCGCCGATAACCAGAAGGTCCGCCCCCTCGGCGGCGCATTCGGCCAGGAGCGTTTCCGAAACCTTGTCGCCGGGGGGCAGCGACTTGAAGACGCAGTCGACGCCGTGCCGGGCAAGGTGGCCGGCGATCTCGTCGGCGCCCCCTTCGCCGCCCCTCTGGCCCACCGCTGCCAGAACGACCCTGTCGGCGGCGCGAAGGAAAGGCATCGCCTCGGCCAGAGCGCGCGTGGTTTCGCGGCTGTCGCGCCATCCGATGACGATGGTTCTGGCCGGTCGCGCCGGCGCCTCGGGCGGGACCATGTAGACGGCCCGCCCACCCGAGAAGAGGGCCGACTGGAACAGGCTGGGCCATCCCGTGTCCTCCACGCCGAGCGGCCGTCCCGCCACGAAAAGATCGCTCATGCGTGCAAGGCGGGCCGCATGTTCGCGCAGTTCGCCGTCCGTCCCGTCGAAACGCTGGAACTCGGCCCGGCGGGACATGGATTCCAACCGCTTGCGCAGACGCGCTTCCGTCGCGTCTCCGGCCGAGCGGGCCTCCTCGATCGCATCGGCGACGATCTCGACCGACGCGCCCACGGGGTCGGCTGCGATGTAGCCGATCTCGATCAGGTTGGTGAACAGCACCGTGACCCGCGCGTCGAAGCTCGCGCCGAGCGCCTCGGCATGCTGGAGCCGCCGCTCGTCCTTGTCCGTGCCGTCCAGGTGGACAACGATGTCCCTGATCATCCGCGCGCCCTCGCCTGCCGTTCCGGCTACCGATGAAGCCACATTACGGTTGCGAAATCACCACATATAAATATGAGTGCGTTCATCTTGTTTATCGCATGCATGACGTGGGGCCCTGGAATGCTCAGACGTGACGTCCTGTCGACCATGATCGCTGCGGCCGCCGGCCTCGCCTGCAGGCGAACAGCCTATGGGGCGTCCTCCATGATCCCTGAAGCCGAGGATTTCACCTCGCCCGTCGACGGCGCGTTTCACCGCCTCACCCATGCGTCGGTGGGGCAGCGCCCGCCCGGCCTCTATCCGTTGCTGCTGCTGCTCGACGGCGACACGACGTTCGAACCGGCAATCGCGCATGCGGAGAAGCTGAAACGACCGATCGTCGTGGCGGGGCTCGGCTATGGGGAGGACGACAGGGACGTCATCGTCGCGCGTCGCTACTACGACCTGACCAGCGCGGCGCCCGACGATGCGATCCCGCGGGCCGCCGGATCGCCCGTCCCGCGCACCGGCGGGCGCGAGGCTTATGCGACGTTGTTGCGGGAGACGGTCGTGCCTCGCCTTGCGCGGCTCTACCCCATCGACCCGACACGCATGACGCTGTTCGGCCATTCGCTCGGGGGCGCCTTCTGCCTGCATCAGCTTTATGACGGCGCGGGCCCGTTCACGGCTTTCGCCGCAGCCGATCCGTCGATCTGGTGGAATGGCGGCGAGCTATGGCAGCGGACGCTGGCATGGAAGGGCCCGGCCCGGCAGGGTCCGACGATGGTTTCGATCACGACGTCGGGGCGGCGCGGGCAAAGGCCCGGCCAATCCGCCGTCGATGCGCGTCGGACGGCAGAGTTGCGCGCGGGGCCGGGCGGACGGGCGGTCGCCGAGCATCTGTCGACGCTGCCGCGTCTTGCGGTGTCCTACGAGGATTTTCCCGAAGAGACCCATGGAAGCCTCAAGCCGGTCGCGGTGCGCCTTGCCGTCGAATCAACCCTCGTCCGGTAGCGACAGAAGCGCCTCCAGCGCCAGATGATAGGAGCGGTCTCCAAATCCGGCGATCACGCCGATGGCGACGGGCGACAGGTAGGAATGGTGGCGGAAGCTTTCCCGCGCGTGGACATTCGACAAGTGCACCTCCACCATCCTCGCCCGCGAGGCCTTGACGGCATCCGCAAGCGCCACCGACGTATGCGTGTAGGCACCTGCGTTCAGGATGATTCCAGCGCCATCGAGGCCGGCTTCCTGCACGAAGCCCACCAGTTCGCCCTCGCTGTTGGACTGGCGGAACTGCAGCTCGACCCGCCCGCCAGCGCGGGCGCGCAGGTCGGCCTCGATGTCGGCCAGCGTCTTCGCACCATATATGCCGGGCTCGCGGAGCCCGAGCAGGTTCAGGTTCGGCCCATTGACGACGACGATCCTGGCAAACGGCATTGATGGCTTCCCCCAAAGTCTTCACATGATGGCCAAGCACATAGACCATCCGGAGCAAACGCAACATGTCCGACAGGGCCGGCCTTCGTGCCTTCTTCGCCGCCGATGCCGCCAGCGTCGCGGAGCGGCTGATCGGATGGAGCCTGTTCGTCGACGGAGTGGGCGGCCGGATCGTGGAGACGGAGGCCTATGACAGCGACGACCCGGCATCGCACAGTCATCGGGGCCGGACGCGTCGCAACGGCGCGATGTTCGGGCAGACGGCCCATGCCTATGTCTACCGATCCTACGGCATCCACTGGTGCCTGAACTTCGTCTGCGATGCGCATCGTCCGGGAAGCGCGGTCCTGATCCGGGCGCTGGAACCGCTATCGGGACTGGAGTTGATGGCGCAGCGGCGGGGAACCGCGGCGCCCGCGCTGCTGTGCTCCGGCCCCGGCCGACTTGCGCAGGCCCTGGGGATAGAAGCCGGCCATGACGGGCGCGACCTGTGCGATCCACCGTTCGAGTTGCAGCCGCCGGCCGGGCCTTCCACCGTCTGGTGCGGCCCGCGAATCGGCATCAGCAAGGCGGTCGACATACCCTGGCGCTTCGCCGTCCGGGGATCTCCCTTTCTCAGCCGTCCCGCGGGGCGATGACATCGGCGCGGGCGTAGGCCGATACACCCCTTCCGGCGGACGGACCGTGCAAAACGACGCGGACTCCGCCGATTTCGTCCCGCCTGGCCGATATCGAGGTAACCCGACCACCTGAAGGAAGCACCATGCCTTCGAAAGCGGTGACCCCGAGTTGTTGAAAGCGGCCGGACGACTGAATGGTCATTCAACCTAAGGGGTATATTTCACGGCTGTTTTGCAAGAAACGGTTGGTTAAGCAACCGGTGACGCCGCACCTGTGTGAGTCTTTATCGCAACGCACGGTCGCGTTTTCCGCAGTGCATTTAACATTTGTTAATTACGCAACCGCTGGTAGGCGATAGCCATACACACATCGGAGGGGGCGCTTCGTCGGAAGATGATGAGCCTGCTCAGGAAGATTACCAAAGCTTTTGTTTTTTAGTTCCCAGAGACATTGGCGTCCGACCGAGTTTTGGAGACGCCGTACAACTGATTGAAGATCACCGGGCCCGACCGTCTCCTTTTGTAGAAGGGCCGACCGTTTTTGATGGAGGTTTCACATGCTCGACAAGGTGCACAGCACGGGCCGGATCATGCCGCAGGCCGGCATCCTCGCCAACCAGCACAATTATCGTTCCGTCCAGAACGCCGTTGCCGCGAATGCGCGCAACGACGACGCGGACCATGACTCCGAGCGCACGCATGTCGTCATCATCGACAGCCGCCAGCTCGAGCGCGAATGCCTCGCCAGCAGCCTCAGCGCCCAGAGCGGCGACCTGCAGATCGCGACATTCTCCAATGTCGACGGCTGGCGCCAGGCCCGCGCCCGTCATCCGGAGACGGCGGTCATCCTGCTGCATCTCGGCAACCGCAAGATCACCGATTTCGGCATCGCCGCCGATGTCAGCCGGGTCGTCGCCGAGGCCGCGCCGGTGCCCGTCATCGTGATCGCCGATACGGAAGAGATGCCGCAGATCGTCAAGGCGCTGGAATGCGGCGCCAAGGGCTTCATCCCCACCACCGTCACCATCGGCGTCGCGGTCGAGGCCATCGAACTGACGTTGGCCGGCGGCGCCTTCGTGCCCGCGTCCAGCATCCTCGCCATGCAGTCCATGCTGGAATCCGGGCATGCTCCCGAGCGCCCGCTGAACGGCATGTTCACAGCCCGCCAGATGGCGGTGGTGGATGCGCTGCGCCGCGGCAAGGCCAACAAGATCATCGCCTACGAGCTGAACCTGCGCGAAAGCACCGTAAAGGTCCATGTCCGCAACATCATGAAGAAGCTGAAGGCCACCAACCGGACGGAAGTCGCGTTCAAGATCCGCGATCTGCTGCCGGAAACGGCCGGTCCCTCCATCTGAGGATCGTGGATCGTGGCGCCCGCAACGGCGCCCTGCCCGCAAGCATCATTTCAGTAAAAGCATAAGTTAAAGTCTTTTCCCATTGGCGGGCGATGTGTCCAGCGGACACACGCCCGCCCATCGTCTTCAGGCGCAATCCCGTGTGCCGGAGCCGTCGGCGGGCTCGATCTGCACACGCGCATGGCCCGCACCGATGAACCCCAGCTTCTGTGCCGCGCCTTTTGAAAGGTCGATCAACCGGCCCCGTACGAAGGGGCCCCGATCGTTGATCCGCACGACCACGGATCTGGAATTGTTGAGGTTCGTCACCTTGACCTTCGTGCCGATCGGCAAGGTCTTGTGTGCCGCCGTCATGGCGGCGGGGTTCATCATCTCGCCCGATGCCGTACGGGACTTCAGCGCGTACCAGGATGCGCTCCCGCAGGTTGTCTTTCCGTTTGCGGCATAGGCCCCGGTTGTGGGCATGCCGAACGTCGCTCCAGCCAGAATGATGGCCGCCAGGTGCAGCTTCTTCAATATCCTCGTGTCCTGTCCTGTTTCATACGGACAAGCGCCGAGAATCGACCATCATCGCGCAATGATGAGCGTCCCCTCGTGGCCCCCGCCGTTCAATGGCCCCTAAAGCCATGACGGATAAGGCGAAAATTCGACGAAGGGTCTAAAAGTGTCAGGGCGCCTCGCCGCGCAGGCTCGACAGCCCCTCGCGATAGGTCGGGAATTCGAAGACAAAACCCATGTCGCGGAGCCTCCTGTTGGAGACGCGCTTGTTCTCGCCGTAGAAGCTGCGCGCCATGGGGCCGAGCTCGGCGGTTTCGAAATCCTGTTCCGGCGGAGCTTGCACGCCCGCCAGTTCGGCGGCATGGGTGACGACATCCTGCGGTGGCGCGGGCTCATCGTCGGTCACGTTGAATATCCCGTCCGCGCGACGGGCCATCAGAAAGCCAAGCGCCGATGCGATGTCGTCCACATGGATGCGGTTGAAGACCTGCCCCGGCTTGACGAGGCGGCGCGCCTTGCCCGCCTTCAGGTTGACGAAGGCATTGCGGCCGGGGCCGTAGATACCCGACAGCCGCAGGATGGCAAGCGGCACGCCCATATCGTCGGCCAGGCGCCGCCACCCTTCTTCCGCCGCGAGCCGCTGGCGGGAGCGCAGCGAAACCGGGGCCGGCGCGGTTGTCTCGTCTACCCAGTCGCCCGCATGGTCTCCATAGACGCCGACGGTCGACAGATAGGCGATCCAGCAAAGGTCCGGCGCTCCATGGGCGATTTCGTCGCGATACCAGTGCAGCACGGCATCGCCCGCCGCCTCGCCATCCGGTGCGATGGACATCAGCAGATGCGTGGTCCGGAAAAGCGCGGCGTCGATACCGGGCCCCGGCGCCGTGCCATCGAAGATGAACGGCTTCAACCCATGCGCGGCAAGGCCGGCCGCCTTGCCGGGCGTCCGTGTGGTAACGCCCTCGATGCCGCCTGCCGGCAACCGCGCCGTAAAACGTCCGGCCGAATAGCCGTGGCCGAAGACGAACAAACGATGCGGCGGCGAAGGCGAATCATCGTTGGCGGCCATTTCCGCCGCGCCCGGACCACCCGTCATCGACGGCGCAGCCAGCCGGGCGTGAGGTTGGACAAGGGAGGCGGGACGATATGCTCGACCTCCAGCGTGCCGATCGTCAGATGGTCGATCTCGGCCTTGCCGATTTTTGCCTTGCCCACGGACAGCCGACCGATCGCGAAGGCCCCGACGGCAAACGCGCCGACGGCAAAGGCGCCGATGGCCAGCGCGCCGACGCTGCCGGCCCCCAGATGCCGTGTTTCGCGAAAGCTGTCCGGCAGGCCGATGCCGCCATCGTGAAGGGCAGCGCGCGCGCGCTCGAAATCGCCATGGGCCGCGTTGCGCGCCGCTTGCGCGACGGCGGCGCCCTTTTCCTCCACGGCTTCCTTCAACTCATCGGCTCGTTTCGACCAGCGCATTCCACTCTCCCCTGACCAGATCGTCATCCTCTTTAACAAGGGCGGCATCCCGCGCCGCCAAGGCCCCGGCCGGAGAAAGCCGGCCGAACGCCCATACCGCCATCGCCCGGACCAGCGCCGCATCATCGCGAAGAAGGCGCGTTACCTCCGGCAGAAGTGCGTCGAGCCCGGAATTGCCGGCCGCGATCAGGCAATTGGACACGAACTTGTCGCGGCCGATACGCTTGACCGGCGATCCACTGAAAAAAATTCTGAAGCCCGCCTCGTCCAGACGCATCAGGCTTTCCAGCGACGGCGCATTGAGATCGTCGCGCGCCTTCAGCCGCGCCTCGCGCGCGGTGCTGGCAAACTTGTTCCACGGGCAGACGGCCAGGCAGTCGTCGCAGCCATAGATGCGGTTGCCCATGGCCGGCCGGAGCGCGCGCGGAACGAGCGCCTTCGTCTCGATCGTCAGGTAGGAGATGCAGCGGCGCGCATCCAGTTGGTAGGGTGCGGGAAACGCGTTCGTGGGGCATATATCCTGGCAGGCCCGGCACGACCCGCAGGCATCCGACCCGGCCTTGTCCGGCGTCAGCGGCAGCGTGGTGACGATGGACCCGAGAAAGAGCCACGAGCCATGCTCCCGGCTGACGAGGTTGGTATGCTTTCCCTGCCATCCGAGCCCCGCCGCCTGTCCCAACGGCTTTTCGAGCAGGGGCGCGGTGTCGACGAAGACCTTGACCGAATGTTCCTCGTCGGGCCGCATCTGCCGGATGCGCCCCATCAGGCGGCCGGCCAGCTCCTTCAGCTTGCCCTTGATGACGTCGTGATAATCGCGGTTGCGCGCATAGACGGAAACGACGCCCTGCCCCTTGTTCTGGAGCGCTTCCAGCGGGTCGAAGCCCGGGCCGTAGTTCATGCCGAGCACGATGACGCTGCGGGCCTCGGCCCACATGGACGTCACGCCGCGGCGGCGCTCCGCCGTCTCTGCGATCCAGCCCATCGTGCCGTATCGCCCCTCCTTCACGAAATTGTCGAAGCGGTCCGCGACGGCTTCATCGGTGCGCGCGGAGGCGACGCCCACGGCGTCGAAGCCGAGGCGGCGGGCCTCTGTTTCCAGAAACGACCGGAACCGGTCTTCCGCGGGGGGCGAAAGCGCATCCATGCGGGCCTTATACAGGCTGGCGCTGCGTTCAGAAATCGAGTTCGCCGTAATGGGCCGCCGGGGGAATTCCGCGAACCCGCTCCTGCAGGAAGGGGCGGAAGGACGGGCGCGACTTGATACGCATGTACCAGTCCTTGGCCACGGGATCGTCCTCCCAGCGTACTTCGCCGAGATAATCCAGAACCGATATGGCGGCGGCGGCCGACAGGTCGGCATAGGACAAATGAGATCCGGCCAGCCAGTTGCGGCTTTCCGAAAGCCATCCGATGTATCGGACGTGGTTCTTCAGATTGGCGCGGGCCGCGCGCATGGCCGACGAATCAGGGGCGCCGCCGCCCTCCGCCGCCGTCATCTCGCGCTTGAAGACCCGCTCGCGGACCAGATAGCGCGTCACTTCGGCTTCCATCTTGCCGAGAAACCATTCCGTCAGACGCCGGATTTCCGCGCGTTCGAACGGCTTCTCGGCCAGAAGCCGCCTGTCACGCTGGAAAACGCCGCGCGTCTCGTCCAGATATTCGGCCGCCACCATGCCGCCGACGATGGGCGGCCCGTTGTCTTCCACCAGCACCGGCACCGTGCCGGCGAGGTTCAGGGCCAGCAGCTCCTTGCGGCGCTCCCATGGGCGTTCGTCGACGAGCTCGAAGCGCTCACCGTATTCCGTCATCACCAGACGCAGGAACCTGCACGCAGCGGACATGGGGTGATGATGGAGCCTGAGCATGAGTCGTCTTGTCTTAACCTTCAGCCATTCGGGCGATGTGCGGAGATAGCCGAATCAAGGATTTGTCCGCAAGGGTGCAGGCGCGGGCGCCTTGCTTGAAACTGGTGTCACAATACGGGCGGCTTGATCCGCTTGGTGCGGTGCGCAATGACAGGGCTGGATAGACAAGAGGGGACCGGCGGTTGCAGTTCAACGATATTTTCGACGCCACGCTGCTTGGCCTGATCGAGGGTCTGACGGAATTCATACCTGTTTCGTCGACGGCACACCTCTTGCTGATCGGGCAGGCCATCGGATGGCGCTCGACGGGGCACAGCTTCGAGGTGCTGATCCAGCTCGGCGCGGTGCTGGCCGTCCTCTCGGTCTATTTCGGCAAGCTCTGGCATCTCGCCGTGACGCTGCCGACCGAAGCGCGCAGCCGCCGCTTCGTGCTGGGCATCCTCATCGCCTTCCTGCCGGCCGCCATCATAGGCGCCATGGCGCATGGCTTCATCAAGGGCGTCCTGTTCGATTCTCCCGCCATCATCTGCATCGCGCTGATCGTCGGCGGCATCATCCTTCTCTACATCGACAGAATGCCGCGCAGGATCCGCTACAAGGATGCGATGGAGTTCCCTCCATCCGTCTGCCTGGCCATCGGCTTCTTCCAGTGCCTCGCGATGATTCCCGGAACGTCCCGCTCGGGGGCCACGATCGCCGGCGCCCTGCTGATGGGAACCGACAAGCGTTCGGCCGCCGAATTCTCGTTCTTTCTCGCCATGCCCACCATGGCCGGCGCCTTCACCTACGATCTCATCAAGAACCGCGACATCCTGTCGACCGACGACCTGACGCTGATCGTCATCGGCTTCGTGGCGGCCTTCCTGTCGGCGCTCTTCGTGGTGAAGTTCCTGCTGGACTTCGTATCGCGGCACGGCTTCGCACCGTTCGCCTGGTGGCGCATCATCTTCGGAACCGCCGGGCTGGTCGCCCTCTACGCCTTCGCCTGAGGGCGCGCGAGGCGCCCGAAGGCCCTCCCGGCGCGGCCCGGACCGTCAGGGCCGGGGCGCGATCTCCGGATCGATGGTCTGGTCCGATGTGGGGCTGCCCTTGGTGAACTGGCCCTGCGGGCGGAAACGCACAAGATAGGTCGGCAGGACGGCTTCCAGCGTCCGCGGCTGGATGCCGAAGGCTTCGAAGGTGCGTCCCTCCGCCTTCGCCGCCTCGGACACGACATTGTCCTGTCGCAACTGCTGTACCTGATCGTGGGTCAGCGGCGCGCCCGGCAGATACTTCATCAGGCCGGCCAGCCGCTCGGCCGCGCCGAACGGAATGTCGAGGAAGCGGCGCTTGCGATCGATCACCAGAAGCATTTCTTCCATCAGCGCGCGGAAGCTCAGGGCTTCGGGCCCGCCCAACTCGTAGATGCGACCGCCCGGCACGGCGCCATCGACCGTCTTCGCCACCGCCTCCGCGACATCGTTGACGTAGACCGGCTGGAACATGGTCTTGCCGCCGCCGATCAGCGGGAGGAAGGGCGAGAACCTCGCCATGTCCGCGAAGCGGTTGAAGAACTGGTCTTCCGCACCGAAGACGATGGACGGGCGCAGAACGGTAGCGTTCGGGACGGCCTCGAAGACATGGCGCTCGCCCACCGCCTTGGTTCGGGCGTAGCGGCTTTCGGAATTCTCGTCGGCGCCGATGGCCGACATCTGCGTCATGCCGATACCGCGCGCCGCAGCGGCCTCGGCCACCGTGCGCGCGCCCTCGGCCTGGATGGCGGTGTAGCGCTGGCGTCCGGCCTCGGTGAGAATCCCGACGAGGTTGACGACATGGTCGGCATCCTCGACGGCGCGCTGCACCGACCATGCATAGCGCAGATTGGCCTGGATGGGCTGGATCTGGCCGAGGCGGCCGGCCGTCTGCAGATGGTAGGCAAGGTCGGGCCGGCGGGTGGCTACGCGGATGCGGTGCCCGCGCGAAGCGAGGGCATGCACGACATAGCGACCCAGGAAGCCTGATCCGCCGAAGACGGTGACGAGCTTGTTGTTGTCGATTCGCATGCGCGAGCCCTTCCGATATCGATGGCGCCGGCCGTGCGCGCCGCGGCGCGGCATCGGCCCTTGGGGTCATTTAGCGGGATTTCCCCGACGCGCAAAGGGCTTGGCTGCGGCGTTTCCCGATTGCCGTATTGTTTTTCGATCGGAAGCGTTCACGGGGCGTTGACAGCCGCCCGGCCGCTCTCTAATGACACCGCCAGTGCCCAGGTGGCGGAATTGGTAGACGCGCACGGTTCAGGTCCGTGTGCCGCGAGGCGTGAAGGTTCGAGTCCTTTCCTGGGCACCAATTCCCCTGATTGTTCAGGGAAGCCAAAGAGTTAAGCCAAAACATGGATTTACAGTTGCCCGAGTGATACAAACGGGTGATACAAATGGTCCTGCGTATGGCTCAACCATGGCCGCATCCTAGAACTGGCGTTTTCTGGTTTCGGCGGGCTGTCCCGGCGAGCCTTCGCGATGCCGTTGGCAAGCGAGAGGAACTCGTGTCGCTCGGCACGAAGGACGCCAAGCTAGCGCGCGTGAAGTACGCTCAAGTGTCGGCCGAGGTCGAAGCGCGATGGGCGAACCTACAAGATGGTCAACGATCTCTCACGGAGCGTGAAGCGCACGCTATAGCGCGCACCGCGCACGACACATGGATCGAGTGGCATCTGGACGAGCCCAGTGAGCAGTTCGCATGGACACCCCGACTGTATCGCTATCTGTGGCGTCAATCACTACCAAACCGCGGGCAGCCTGACGGAACGTTGTCGGTCGATAACCACCTCGTCCGCGCCATGCGCGAGTTTTGCTTCGCGCAAGCTGACAATGGACTTGCACACCATGGCATCACCGTTGACGACTTCAGCCGTCTAAAGCTCGCAAAAGCGATGGGCGCTGCGTTTCAACGTGCAAGTTTGACGATCAGCGAATTGGCTGAGGGACGGCACGCTTCGGGCGATATCTTTATGGCGGCAGGTTCGGCGAATGGCGAACTTGGTGGACATTCGGAAACGGCGGCCGCGAAATCCCGAACTGCCGCGGGCAAGTCGCCTCCCGTGACATTGACCGGGCTATTCGGTGAATGGTGGCGGGAAGCGCAGGCAGCGGGTCGAAAGCCCAGCACGCACGAAAGCTATCAGAACACCGTGAAAAGCTTAGCGGCCTTCCTTAAGCATGACGATGCTCAGCGGATCACGGCCGAGGATATCGTGGCTTTCAAGGACTACCGCCTAACAACGCCATCACCACGCACAGGCAAGCCTCCCAGTCCGAAAACGGTCAAAGATAGCGACCTTTCCGCCTTAAAGACGCTCTTTGGGTGGGCAGTGATGAATCGGAAATTGCCCGCAAACCCTGCTGCCGGCTTGACGATCAAGGTAGGTCGCCGGGCTCAGGTGCGTCCAAAGGGTTTTGTGGACTCGGAGGCAAGGGCAATCCTGTCAGCGGCAACTGCTTACAGCGCAGGGCCCCGCGAACACCCAAAAACTGCCGCCGCAAAGCGTTGGATCCCGTGGCTGTGCGCCTGCAGTGGGGCGCGCGTTGGTGAGATAGGCCAGTTACGTCGAGAAGACGTGCGCTTCGAAATGGATCGCTGGGTGATCATAATTACCCCAGAGGCCGGGACGGTTAAGACAAATCATGCGAGGGAGATTGTACTGCACCATCAGTTAGCGCAGTCGGGTTTCCCAGAATTTGTAAAGTCCAGCAAGGACGGGCCGCTGTTTCTGGTGCCGACACCTGATGGCGTCTGTACGATTGCCGTGCGACCAGCCATGCCAATTGATCGCAGCCACCGGCTGGGCCTGCGCAAACGCGATCGCGAAAGGACACCGTCATGCCGAAACGGCCCGACATCAACCGACACCGACCGCCAGCCTTGGGTGCTGGCGCGGCGCCGGCACATCCTTCCGCAATCGCATCTCATCGGGGCCTTCGGGCCCCTTCTTCGTTTCTGGAGCAAGAGCACAATGCCAGCTGAAACAGCAGCAGTCCGTAAGACAGTAGCCAACGGGGCAGGAGACACCCTGCCCGCTTTGATCGTTCTTGGATTGGACGATAGCGGCAAGGCGCATGCCTCATGGTTCGACGATGACGAGGCGGACACCGCTCGGTCGGCCGCCAGCCTGATGGGCATGCGATCCCTGACCGCCGATACCGAGGCCCTGCAGACCATCGCTGCCCGCTTGCCGCATGGACGAATCTTCCCAAGCGGCAAAGCCTTCGTGCCCTTCGTCAAGGCAGCCGTCTACGAGCAGCTGGCCGGCATGCTGCCGAAGGGAGAGGCCGGACCGCTGCGGCTGGTTCCCGGATCGAAGGGCAAGGCGGCCGATCAAGCCAAGGGAGTGGCCAGAGGTGCAGCCAAGGCGTCGGCGGTCGGTGCTGGATCAGGGGGCCGTGGTGGCGCGACCGGTGATGCCGGTGCGTCCAGCGGCAGCGATGATCGTCCGGCCGACTGGCAGAAGCTGAAGGCCGGCAGTGTGGTCCTCATCACCGAGGGTGATCAGGAGGGCTGGTTCGAAGCGGTCATCGTTCAGGACAAGGGCGACGGTGCCTACACGCTGAAGTGGCGGGACTGGCCGGAAGAGCCGACGCAGGTGCGCCGCCGCCACCAGATTGCCCTGCTTCCCCCGGTGGCCACATGAGGACCCCTGCCATGACCAAACCTCAAGCATCTTTAAGCGAGGAGGCCCGCAGCGATGCGGGCCTGCCCACCGCCCAGCGCCATGAAGTCATCGCCGCGCTGAACGATCAGTTCCGCCAGACCCTGCAAGGCGGGGCGGTGTTCATGACGGCCAGTGTCGCCAAGATCTCCAGCGTTCGCCTGCGCCGCATGATGGAGGCCATTTGCGCCTTTGATGGCTTCTGCGAAGAGCAAGACCCCTTTGGCGAGCATGACCTCGGTTCCATAAAGGACGAGGGCGAGCGGTTCTTCTGGAAGATAGACTACTTCAACCCATCCATGCAGCTCGGCTCGGAAGACCCTGCCGACCCCGCCCTCACCCTGCGCGTCATGACCATCATGCGGCCGGAGGAGTACTGAGATGGGCCTTTCCCAACATGTACGAAGTCGGGCTGCGTCAGCGACTTTCGGTTTTGGGCTTGCGGCCAGCGCGCAAGGACGGCGGCGGCGGTGCCCCCTCCAGCGGTTGCTTGACGAGATCGGCAACGGAAACCTCAAGCGCCTTGGCGATGGCCTCGAGCGCGGCGATGGTCAGGTTCTCCTTCGCCCGTTCGATACGGCCGATGTAGGAGCGATCGATGTCGGCCGCCAAGGCGAGGCGTTCCTGCGACATCCCTTTGGCGACGCGCAGGACGCGAATGTTGTAGCTGATCGAATCTCGGGTGCTCATGACACCGAGAGAGACGACATTGCGGGCTTGAAAATTGACAGACTGACAATCCCCTATTGCGACAAACCACGTCGCTCACAGCCCGGACCTCAGTCATCCATCATGAGATTGCTTTCACGCATGCACGCCGCCCTACGGTGTTCCCGGCCTTGGCAAGCGACAATCGCCACAGGTCTTGCCTTGGCACTGCTGATACCGTTCGGCGCGCGGGCGCAGATCAGCGACGAGATGCGCATCGGCAGTTGGCGGCTGATCCCCTACGAGGGACTTGGACCGGGGTCGTGCCTCTTGATGACAAACTCGCCAGACAAGGACTCGCTCATCGCCTTCGTGAATGACGAAGAGAAGCTGCAGTTCGGCTTGCTGACCTTGTCGAAGGACCTATCGGGCGCGAACCGTGCTGCCATGGACCTTCGTCTGGACGGTAAGGCTGCACCGATCTCCGGCATTCGCTCGTTCGACGAGTCGGTCGTTCTGTTTCGGCAAGCGGCCGATGCCGAGCCTTTGGACGACCTGATGGTGTTGACGGACCGTGTCGAGGTTCTTGGCCGCGACTTCGTCGCTCGGTTCGAACTCAACCGGACCTTGGCGGCTCTGACGGAGCTTTGGCAGTGCTTCGGCACGCAGGGCGAGCCTCATGGCGACGTCGATGCACTGGAGGCAGAGATACGCGCACAACGTGGCATCGCACCATCTACATCGATCACGAGCGGCCTCGACGCTGCCATTGATAGGATGTCTGCGACCGTTCCAATTGCCGCGCAGTTCGTTTGCGAGGTCGGCAGTTCGGCGATGATGGGCATTCCCGACATATCCGGCAGGGATCAGATGAACGAGCTGACGGTGTCGGTGACCAAGGACGGGAGCGCGACGATAAACGGCACATCAGTGCCGGCCGCCAGCCGACGCAATTCGCCGGACGGAAGCCTGTCGCTTGTCGCCTATGAGGCAAAAGCGGTTATCTCGGCCCTGCAAGGTTCGGTCGGCTCGGCACCCCCGGTCCTTGGCCTCAGCCCGCAGCAGCTGGAAGCCTATCAGGCATTCCAAGGCATCGGCCGACAGATGACCGGCATGGTCATGGGCAATCGCGCCCGCTTCATGCTCGTCAACCTCGCCCAGGACGCCATCACCTTCTTCGACATCGAGGCCGATGATCGCCCGACCAATCAGCAAAGCCCCTTCTGCATTCGCACGCAGTAGGCCCCCTTCCCTCATTCCGACGCCCCCGCGATCGCGGCCTGAAGGAAGGCCGACCAGTATGAGTGCATACCTTTCGGCCATGAGCCAATACACCACCTTCTCCGGCCGGGCGTCGCGGCCGAGTTCTGGAAGTTCACCGGCATCTACATGCTGGGCGCCCTGATCATCATCTGCATCGAGACCTTCGTGCTCGGTGTACCAGAGGACAGCATCACCGTGTTCTACGCGATCTACATGCTGGTGCACGTCCTGCCCGGGATCGCCGTTACGGTTCGACGCCTGCATGACATCGACCGCAACGGGGCATGGTTCCTGCTCCTGTTCACCGGCATAGGCATCATCGTGCTCCTGGTGTTCATGCTGACGCCGGGCGTACCCGGCCCGAACCGGTACGGGGCCGCGCCCGAAGCCTTTGCCGAGCCGACCGGGCAGCGCATCGACCCGCACGATCACCGCATCGACCCGCATGCCCACGCCCACGCCCCCGAGCAGCCTCACCAGCGCGCGCCAGCCGCCCAAGGCGACCCGATTGCCGAAATCGAGCGCCTTGCCCACCTACGGGCCGCTGGCGGCCTCACCGATGCCGAGTTTGAAGTGCTGAAGGCGCGTGCCCTGTCGCGGCTGACCGAGAGCTAGGCCATGACCGACGAGGAACTCGGCATTCTCATGATCATCGGGCTGGTGATCTTCATCGGGTTCCTGCCGGTGTTCATCGCCTTCGTGCGCGGCCATCCGAACCGATGGCTTATTCTCATTCTGACCGTCGTCGCCGGGGCGACCTTGGTCGGATGGCTGATCGCCCTGATCTGGTCGATTAATGCGATATACCGGAGCCAAGGCCCAATCGCCAACGGCGGGGAGTCCGGCCTGAACCTTTTCGCGAACGATGTCCCAGCCCGCGCGACAGAACCCAAAGTGCCACACCCCGCACCGCCGAACAGGAAAGGTGCGCCGGTCGAAGCCATTGCCGGTCAACTGGAGCGGCTCGCGCAACTTCATCAAACCGGATGGTTGACCGACACGGAGTTCGCCTCTGCGAAGTCCGCGCTGCTAGCCCGGCTCTAACGCGTCGCCGACGCATCTTCAGCCTGCCATCGAATTCCCATGCAGCGTTTCGCTGGAGCCCGACCTTCTTACGCTTGCCTAGATCCTCGGTCGCGATCGCGATCCAGCCTTACGTTTTGCAATCGGGCACAGCGGCCCGGAGTGTATTGCGGAGCGCGAGAATCCCCACCCCGCTCAGTCCTGTGCGCTTGCATGCCGCTGACGGCGCCGCCGATATCGAGCCCGAATGATTGAAACGCCCTTCGTCCGCCGCCTGTATTTGAGAGCTACACTGCGGCAACTACAACCGACCTTCGGAATCGACTATATGCGCTACGGCCACTCGCTTGTTCGCTAATATTGATCGCTCCAGCTTATGTCTCTTGCGGCACAAAGATTATCTCACTACTCGGCTCAATGAAAGAGGCTTTATAATTCATCCGCAATTAGATAAATATTTCATGCATCATGTATGACGAAAACGCGCCTAATAGGCTACGACTTCTTCCGTGCCAAGACAAACGGAAATCCGATTATATCTTCATCTCGTATCAGCATAATTCGAGGTGCCGCAAGGCTATCGAACATGGCCATGACATATCCCTGCGGAACACTTGCATTATATAAAATGGTACTCGGGTTGCAATTAAAACAATCCCATACGTAGGTCTTATTCCCCGGCGTATAGATCGTTGCCTCATTGACCTCAATTCTATATTCTATTCTGATACCGTCGATAAGCAAACTGTATTCATTCTCGAACAAATTTACTATATCCTCTTCAGTTACATTTTTTGTCGCCATCAACGCATGAAACGTCTCTTTAAATGAACTCTCCGCATTATAAATAGTGCGGCCAAAAATCTTACGCTCATATCCAATGGGTTCTGCAATCATCCTTCCATTGCGCCATATTTCCCCAGTTTCTGTTACGCGCATGTTGTCGCCGCCAACCGCCACTACACGAACAATTTCATATTCTGGCGTCAGGTAGGAAAAAAATGACCTAGATAATAGGTTGCACTTTATAAAAACCGGATCAAAGGAGACTTTGACCTTGCTGTCCTCATAATGCATAGGCCTCTCGGATGTCCGCAAAATGTTGTTTTTACAATTCGCAAAATCGACGAGCGCCAAGTCACCGCTCTTTATTGGTACATAATCAAAGTACGACGTGTTATATCTGTAGGTTTGACCAAAACGCACGTTTGGTTCCATACGATATGAGTAATACGAAATGCTCAGATGGTTCGTCGCATACCTAGAAATCAGCGCATCGGTGTAAAATCCCAATACAGAGGCAATAAACACTGACATAATGGTTGCCAATACGGGCAATCCTAAAAAGTAAACCCCAAGCAATACCCGGGCATCCAAAACCTGCAGCACATACATGGATTGCCTTGAGTTATCACTAAACGAAAATATCAAATTAAAAATATCAAACCGCGAGAACGAATTAGGTATGAAGTACCCCCCGTAGTTTGCCAGTATGTGGGTGAGATGGGGCGGGGTCGGTAGATACTGTCGCTCTCCATCGAATGCCTCCCACGAGTTGGATGTCAGACTGACCCCATGTCCGCCCGCGCTGCCAATCACAAAATTTTCCACCTGAAACGTATCGCTCAGCCTAATTTGGGACATGATCGACATCGAAAATGCTGATATCAAATAAACTATTGAGAATGAGTATAGAAAAGCTCTAACGCAATAGATGAATTTAATCTTTAAACCGAAGAGGATCGTCACAATCCAAACGGTTACAGATGTGCCGATTGCGTTCATTAAACTCACACCAGCAAATTTTAGTTCTACACCAAATATGCTTGAATTAAAGACGTGCTCGAGATAACTCTGCGGTACATATATTTCGATTAATTCAACGGCTGATATATAATTTCCCAATAGCACGGCTACGGACGTTGTCGTCGCGAAGAACACCCACGCAGGAAGGCCACGCCCGTTGCGATCGCGCAGAAAATCATTCCGAAATGAAGGGGAAAATAGTTTTCTTAGAGTGTATAAATACTCAAAAATCGGTTGCAATATCCAACGCCGCATCAGCTCCAGTAGCTGAGATGATTTTTGTAATTCGATAACTTTTAAGTATAGATTTTTAAATATGTCGTTTAATGTAAGCCTTGTTATATTTATCAGTCTTGATACTGCTCGCATCAAATCCACTCACCACGTCGACCATGTTGAACGACCAAAATGAATTCCAGTAGCTTCAACTGCAATTATTCAAACGGTACGATCAACTACTCACTCAGAGAGTATCCTATATATCTGCATTCGCGAGCAGGACATCTCGTTGGCGATCTGAGTTACCGGTACTGCTTTTGCCGTAAGTTCGATTACCCTCGCTCGGTTTACCCGCCGCTTTCCACCTTTATAGATACCCTTTAACTTACCACGCGCAATGCCTTCTCGTTGCCGCTCCTTGATAAAACGGCGTTCCATCTGGGCGACCATACCCAACACGGTCAAAACCAAGTGCCCCATCTCGCCTCGGGTCGAAACGTGCGGGTCAAGCACGGTGACGAACGCGCCTCGCTGTTCGCACTCGTGGATGACGTTCAGCACATCGCGCGTGTCGCGACCAAGCCGATCAAGGCGGGTCACTACCAGTTCATCATCTGGCCGTAGGAAGTCGATGATCGTCGCGAGCTCAGCGCGCCCTTCACGCTTTGCGCCAGATGCCTTTTCAGAGCGGATGATCGAGCATCCCTCGGCGGTGAGCTTCGTCACCTGAAGTTCGAGATCCTGATCGAGCGTGCTAACGCGTGCATACCCTATGCGTGCCATGTGTCACCTCAAGCTTTACGCCTGAGGCTACCAAGTCACAAATAGTCGCCGTCAACTCGGACGTTACGATTGCGACATCACACCGTGCGGGTCACATCCGGGTATACAGTGAAGTTTCGCGATGGCAGCTTGCGACCCATTTTTGCCCTGCGGACGGCTTCCCTCGCCGCCCGAGACTTGCTGTTAGTTCGGTTCCCCGCCAACGAGCCAGACGCTTTGCGGTAACGCCCAAGGCAATTCGAGAAATGGCTTTGGAGATTACGGGCCAACAATTCCCGAATGGATTCTGCGACGCTTCTTTGCTTCCCTTCGGCGTCCCCCAACAGGCGCCT
Source organism: Aureimonas altamirensis (assembly GCF_023702225.1). Classification (GTDB taxonomy): domain Bacteria; phylum Pseudomonadota; class Alphaproteobacteria; order Rhizobiales; family Rhizobiaceae; genus Aureimonas; species Aureimonas altamirensis_B. Next base: position 27,684 of record NZ_JAMQCO010000011.1, read on the forward strand.
GTTTCGTATCAAGGCAGAGGGAGATGCTCGTGGATCATACCTATTACGACTTTGTTGCAACTTTCCGCAACTGGCTTGTGAAAGTGAATTCGGTTCTGATGCGGCTGCAACTTGACGTGCCATTCGCAGTAGAGTGTCCGCCCCAATAAAAGTGTCTCGCGCGCCTGCCGACTCTCCCTGTGCCCTCGAACGTCCGGGTTCTCGGGCGCAGCCGTGATACCTAACCCCGCAAAGCGAAGTTCAATGATATGATTACTAGGTCTTGCGTCAGGATCGAGCGGCCGCGCTTCGCCAGGAGCTAGAGCTGGTGGTGGTGACATGAAAACCCAGAAGCCCCAATCGTTCAGAATTTCCAAAGCCCGCTGAACGCGCTGTCGCGATGCCAGATAGCCCCCGGCGAGGTGATGATCGGCGCTAGTGAGAACCCCGTCTACAAAGTGCAGGTCTGGATAAGCGCGTGATGAGAACTGCGCAAGGCTTTCAAGCGAGTCGCCGTCGCGTACGATCATGTCCCGCCAGAAACGCGCACGACCCGGTTCATTTGATACGAAGTGTGTCTCGACATTGCCAGAGGCGGTACTCGTAACAACCACATCCGAGGCGCGTAGAGTCAGCGACGCGGACGGCACTCCAGAGCGGAGCGAGTAATGGACCCAAGCGATGTCTTCGTTGATGACCGAAGGCGCGCCTCCGATCGAGATCATCGCATCTTCGAAGCCTGCTGGCCAGAGTTCGGAGTCGGCATAACGAGGTGCCCGCATCAACCACGCAGTCAATTCTTGAGAAAGCTCGCGGGGAAGCGGGAGGGGAGAATCCACGGAGAAAAGGTCCCACAGCGTTGCTTCGCCATGCATGCGACGAGTTTGGAAGTCATCGCCAATAGAGACTGCCTCTCCTCGTTCACGCGATGTTTCGACGAACGCTAACGCATGGTCAATGAGTTCCTCGACCTCGGCGGGGCTCAATCCATGAAAGTCCCAATCTGCTCCGTTGACGACGAAGCTCATGACTGTTGCATTCCCGGCCCGTGCTCACGAATCTGCATCTTCCGGTCTGACCGCCTGATCCGCCCAAGTGCTGCCACGTCGATCTGGTACTGATCGAAAAATCCCTTGGGCCAATCGGAAAGGTTGCCGGTGTCGCCGATGGCCAGAGTCGAGAAAACCGGGCCTTCTTGTACATCGCCATCGTCGCCGAACCAATGGAGTATCGCCGAAGCGGCGTCGAGATAGCTGTGCTCGGCGACGGCTCGACGGATACCGTTAATGACATGATCAGAATGTGTCTCGATAAGGACCTGCACGCCATGGCCTGCTAGCCACGCCAAGAAAACGCCCATGCGAGACTGGCCCGCCGGATGTAGGTGTGCCTCAGGGTTTTCGACGACGAGAAGTCCGCCTTTCTCGGCGATCAGTCCAGCCAATATTATTGGGAGAGCATAAGTAATACCGAAGCCCATATTCGTAGAACGCACCCAAGCAGATCCCGGCGTCCTGAAACGAAGCTCGGCCACTGTGCCGCCCGGCGCGCGCTCACCGGTGACCTCAATTGGGCGGGCGATCTCGCTTAACCACTGCTCGACTTCATATTTCAGTAGCCGCGGAGATGATGAGCTATATAGCGGATGACTGCGGTCGACCGCCTCTATTAGGCGGTCGCCTAGAACACTGAGAACATGTGCGCAGAACTCGCCCTGGACGCCGACCTCAAGCTCGGCTTCTGGTAGAGAAGAAGCAGCGGAGAACCCTCGTGGCCCCAGCCGTTCAGCGCTGATAAAAGTAAACGCGCGGGGCGTTCCGGAAAAGGCTTTCAGCAGTTCTACTGGCCGTTCCGCGATATCGAGGTAAAGAGCTTCCTCAGATGGAACGCTGAACCGCCAGGTAGCAATCTCAGTCGTCGTCCCCCTAAACGCGATTTCGATCGGACTCTTTGACTGCCAATTGAGCACCTCCTCGGCCGTGCCAAGTTCGAGGCCAAACGGACCGTTGAGACTTATAGCGGCAGATTTCGTTCTGGACGCTTCGGCTGCCACCAACACTGACTGCAATAAGGAGGTTTTGCCAGAGCCGTTCAATCCAGCCAACACTGTCAGAGGTGCCATCACAAACTGTTCGTGTGCGAAGCGTTTGAAGCCGCGTATCTCTGTCTTAATAATCATCTCAACGCGTCCGCGAGGATGTTGCGGGTTTGTTGCAGGCGGTAGGAAACGCGATTTGGATCGCCTGTACTCACAGTCACCGCTCGTAGATACTCTTGCTCGACAAATGCGGACCTGAACGCAGCAATGATCTCCTCGCGACGCTGAAGCATTGCGTCAAGCGGATGATCGGCAAGCGCGTTGGCCTGTGCCTCAAACACCGCACGATTGATAGGACCGCGACGGTCAGCTCCCAATGGCCAGCGCCGGAACGCAGCAATTCCGAGGACCTGTTTTGCGGCAACCATCGCGCGCAGAAATGCATCCTCAAGGTGTTCAAGAGCTTGATCTGAAATAGCCGTCTCAACCGCCCCGTCGATCCGCTTCGTGAAATTCATTAAGAAGGCGTCAAGGCTTGCGAACTGTCGATACTCCTCGATAGAGCTGGCCCGAAATGCACAGAAGCGCAAGACGAGCTCGCGATTTGCCATTCGGCCGCTGTCGCGAACAACCGCTCCTCCTGGGGACTTCTTCCAATAATGATGTTCGGTAGCTGCATCGAAAGCATCGCTTTCAGCGAGGCGCCGAATAAACTCCCGAGAGCGAATTGCGCTCATCGCGTGTCTAATTTCCTGCGCTGAAAGCGGACTTCCGAGCGTATTCACGCGATTGAAAATGTCGTACTTTACTTCATCGGGAGTTTGGGGTTCAATAATATGCACCACAATCTGTGTGCTTCTGAACCGACGAATGGCTGCTGTATCGAGTTGCTCGTAGAGCATGCCGTCTAAATCGTACAGATACTCAAGATCCGATGCGGACAGCCTGTGCCCATTCCGCATGAAGAGCGCTATTGTCGATAGACGCTGAACTCCGTCGACTACTTGATACCTGCCAGATTCTGACTGGTTGAAATAGAATGCAGGCAAAGGAATTCCCAGCAGAATGGACTCGATTAATCGCGTCCGCTGCCGATCTTTCCAGACGTATTCACGCTGGAAATCGGGGGAAAGGTCGATGTCGTCGTCTTCGATCTGCCCCATAACCTCGCGGAGCGTGAACGATTTCGTGGTGATGCGGATCTTGCCTGGATCCCATGGCTTGAGTGTTTCCGCGTGGCCGCCGACGTCCTCCGCATTGTCAAAGCCATCAACGTCCTCGTCCGGAACCGTGCTCCGAACTATTTCCTCGCCCATTCATCCTATCCCATCTCAATACGATAACACTTGCGCTTCTGTCGCCCGCTTACCCTAAGCCGCTATTCGTGCACATCACAATGCCCTTAGCCGCTGCGGCCACCAAATCCTGACACCCTCGCCGTTCAACGTCCGCTTGGCCGTGCCACTTCAAGAAGAGCACCGACAAATCAAGTGGAAAATATCATTCATTGCGTATCTCTGCCGGGTTCGCATTTGTGAGGTCCGCCTTTACCAATGACATTGTTACTCAGAATCGAATGATCAGTGGCCTGGAGCGGCAACTACTGGATAGTGCGAATCAATGCTGGTGATCCCGTCCGGGGCGCGACGGGGATGCCACGAATGGCCACCTTACCAGCTCTATCGTCCTGAAGCTGACCGTCTGCAAAACACGCCGCAGTTGCCGGTCCGCTAGTTTCAGTGGAAGCCGTCGCTAACGAAATGCGCTAGGCAGCCTATGCAGTCGTTCTCCTGCACCAAGTTGCTGTCAATACGATCATTGGTCTACTTGCCGTTTGCTACAGCACGGTGATACAAAGCCCATAGGTTGGCATCTGATAAGTCATTGTTTCAAATTGGCATAAGCGCGTCCGGGCCCGATCCTTTCCTGGGCACCAATTCCCCTAATTGTTCAGGGAAGCCAAGAGTTCAGCCACATCACGGACTTGCGATTAGCCCGAGTGATACAAACGGGTGATACAAATGGTCCTGCGTATGGCTCAACCATGGCCGCATGCCAAGACCGATGTTTTCTGGTTCCGACGGGCTGTCCCGGCGAGCCTTCGCAACGCCGTTGGCAAGCGAGAGGAACTCGTGTCGCTCGGCACCAAGGACGCCAAGCTCGCGCGCGTAAAGTACGGCCCGGCTCCTGGCATTTGGCTGAACNGCCAAGACCGATGTTTTCTGGTTCCGACGGGCTGTCCCGGCGAGCCTTCGCAACGCCGTTGGCAAGCGAGAGGAACTCGTGTCGCTCGGCACCAAGGACGCCAAGCTCGCGCGCGTAAAGTACGGCCCGGCTCCTGGCATTTGGCTGAACGGCAGCTTTCGGCGGAGAAGCCGCCTCCAGAGGAGCTCGCTCATCCGAGCTCGTCGCGGAGCCAATCCAGAACCGCTCGCGTCTCGTTGCGCTTTCCACCCCGCATTCCGTGAAAGATCGAAATCTCAGTCGGACGCATAAGGACTTCTGCACCTAGACGGACCAATTTACCCTCCCGCATCAGGCTTTCGACCGTTCGCTCCCAGCCAAGTGCGATCCCTATGCCAGAGATGGCCGCCTGCAAGACGAGGGGAAAGCTGTCGAACCTTACGATGCTTGAGTTCGCAGGCAAGGCCTCGTTGAAAGCGGCGAACCAGTCCGGCCAATCCAACCAGTCCTGCGGAACGACACGATAGGACAGGAGCGGATAGTTCGCGAGGTCGCAGCGCTCGATCGGAAGAGACGCTCTTGACACAAGTTCTGGCGAGGCAACAGGAAAGATCGCATCGCTGGCGGTGAAGGCCAGCCGGGCCGACCCCGATGGGCGTCCGGTGGTCTGGAGGGCGATATCGAACGGCTCCGAAGCTTCCGTGATCGGCCGAAGCGAGCTCGAAATACGTAGCTCGATATCCGGATGTCTCTCATGGAAGAGTGAAAGGCGCGGCATCAGCCAGTAGAACGCCTCGCAAAGCTGACAGCGGAGGACCACGCCACCGGAATGAGACGCCCCGCGGAGGCGGGCGACTTCGTCCGCTATTTGGCCCAGTGCGTGACCGACGACGCGGCCGAGGGCTTGCCCCTGCTCAGTCGGGAAGACGGTGCGGTTGCGTCGCTCAAAGAGCGTCATCCCCAGATCGGCTTCCAGCGCCGCAATCTGCTTCGTCACGGCCGTTTGCGTGAGACCCAGTTCGCGAGCCGCCGCAGTGAAGCTTTCGTGCCGTATAGCCGCTTCAAACGGGCGCAGGCGCGAAAGTGGCGGCATAGATCGAACATCCATTCCACGACCTCATGCATTGGGGGCCATTTTTCATTTTATATATGTCCGCAGACGAGCTTTCCATGTGTCCATGGCATGGGTCACGACAATCGTCTATTCGGTATCCCCGCGATTAAGAGGAATAGCCGCGATCGTTCTCGCGGTGTTCCTCCTCTCGCTTTCGGACGCATTGGTGAAGCTCGCGGGCGATCGGTTCGGACTAGCACAGCTCATCCTTCTGCGTTCGCTCGTCGCCGGAGGACTCATTGGCGCCGGATTCTGGATCGTCTCCGGGCTGCGCGCCCTTCGCGCGAAACGCTTGGGATGGGTGTCAGCGCGAAGTCTCTGCCTGACGGCCATGTGGGCAACCTACTATGCCGCTCTTCCATCCATGTCTTTCGCGCTTGCCGCCGCCTGTTACTACACCGCTCCGATCTGGATGGCTCTGATGGCGCGCTTCTGGCTCGGAGTCGCGATCGGCACGAATGGATGGGCCGCTATCGGGTTGTCGAGCCTTGGCGTTCTCCTCGCGGTGAACCCGGCCGTAGAACAGTCGACCTTCGCTGTGCTCCTTCCGCTCGCCGCCGCGATGTTTTACGCACTTGCGGGTACGATCACCTGGAGGTGGTGCCGGAACGAGACGGCAGGAGCAATGGCGTTCAATCTGAACCTCTGTCTCGTGGCGGTCGCCGGACTTGGCATCCTCGCCTTGTCGCTCTTCCGCCCGGGGGACGGCGAAGGGTTCGTCCTTGCACTCTGGCCTGAACTGTCAGCACCGGATTTCAGCCTCGCTGTGATCCTCGGGGTTCTCCTCGCCTTCATTACAACGACAGTCGCGCTCGCCTATCGCTTGGCGCCCACGCCGCTCGTCGGGATCTTCGATAATTCCTATCTCGGCTTCGCAGCTCTTTGGTCCGCACTTCTCCTCGCGGACACACTCAATCCGGGAGAGGCTGCCGGCATCGTCTTAATCGCAGCCGGTGCTTTGCTGATGAGCCGTCGCAATACGACGAAGGAGTAAGATATCTTCGATGGAGCCAGAGACCCGAAGCGAACATTCGCCACGCGACGCCCAAACGTCCCATTTGGGGTCGGTTGCTCAAGCTCCCCGCCAAAAAAGCTCTCGCCGTCACTACAGTGGTCTCACACGAACCGCATAAGAAGGCATACGGAGCAACTTCAGCAGAGGATTGAAATTATCTCTGCGTAACCCGCACCGGCGCGAATTGTTTCCCCCTCTTCCCTTCCGACGAGTTGACGCGCCATTGGAGACAGGTAGGAGATTCGTCCCTCGCCGGGATCGGCTTCGTCAATTCCGACGACCCGAAAGACGGCAATTTGTCCGTTGGGGCGCCGAATCGTAACGGCGTGGCCGAACTGAACGAAATGGCTGTCTTCTCGCGGTATCACCACTTCGGCCGTCGAGCGACGAGCGCGCCAGTAGCGCAGGTCCCGCCGGATCATGGCGACGGCGATCTTGTTGCCTGCGAACTGAGCCTCTTCCAATCGGGTCTGACCTACTTCGATCGCTTCGTCCAGCAACGCAAGGCCACGTACTGTCACGAAGTTCGGGTCAGTGCCGAGGTCACGTTCCGGCAGGCCTTCGACCTGATCTTCGTTGGGCTCTTTGACGAACGCAACGCTCATCGCCTGCTCCTCTCCGTCCCGCCGGTTTTGGTACGCCTCCGTAATCTCCATATAGGTTGAGTTCACGTGACCCGGAAGTGGAAAAGGCCAGCTTCTCTATCATCGACGATTTCGCTGCGCAGGTCGGCGGCGACGGTTCGAGCCTGCAACGAGAGCGACAGGGCGTCCGCCGCCTGAAACCGCCAATCCCGCTCAAGGTCGGCGGGAACACCTCGCGGAACGAAAAACTCTCGACGTCCACAACAAGAAAATAAACTACCTCCAAAATCTATTAATTTTATAGACTTTAATGCGGTGACGAACATGAGGTCATTTCGATGCCGCAGACACCTTCCAATCCGATCCAACTGGGATCCAGCCTTCCGGACTTCGTCCTGCCGACGCACGATGGCGGACGCATAACCCCGGCCGACTTTGCCGGGGCCTCGGCGCTTCTGGTGGCCTTCATTTCCAATCGGTGCCCCTTCGTCGTACTGATCCGCGAAGAGCTCGCGGCCTATGCCCGCGATTACGCGGAGAAGGGTGTCGCGGTTCTGGCGATCAATTCCAACGATGCGACCCTTTACCCGGAAGAAGCGTCGGCGGCGCTGGCACGCGAGGCGAGCGAACAAGGCTATGCCTTCCCCTATGTGAAGGACGCGACGCAGGACGTCGCGCGGGCATTCCTGGCAGCCTGCACGCCAGACCTCTTCCTTTATGATGGCGCGCGCCGCCTCGCCTACCACGGCCAGTTCGACGACGCGCGTCCAGGCAACGGCAAGCCGGTGACGGGAGCGGATCTGAGGAGGGCAAGCGACGCCATCCTGGCGGGTCGCTCGCCCGTTGCGGCGCAGCTTCCGTCCATCGGGTGCAATATCAAGTGGCTTCCTGCCGAGATCCTGCCGGACCAGCGCAAGGCCTCCTGATCGCGGCGCCAACCTTTGCAACACATCTTCAGTCAGGAACGCCGATGGCAACGGCCCGTAAGGACAGATCGCTACCCAATGGCACCGTGCTCGGCTGTGACGTCCTGGTTGTCGGCGGAGGGCCGGCAGCGGCCTGGGCGGCTTTGTCCGCAGTCGAGGCGGGTGCCCGTGTCGTGCTTGCCGACAAGGGCTATTTTGGCACGAGCGGCGCGACGGCCCCGTCCAATACCGGCACCTGGTGCGTGCCCCCGGGCGAAGCCCGCGCAACAGCGGTGGATGCCCGCTGGAAGAAGACGGCCGGGCTTGCCGATCGCCGCTGGATGATGCGCTGCGTCGATACCTGCTACGAGAACCTGTCCCGGTTGGTCGAATGGGGATACCCGTTCCCCAGCGACGATGGTGGAAACCTGTACGTCGCCAACCTGCGCGGTCCCGATTACATGCGCTTCATGCGCGAGCGCGTGTCGAAGGCGGCCGTGCGTATCCTCGACCATCACCCGATCCTTGAACTTATCGGCGACGGCGCATCCATATCGGGTGCCGCCGGCATGGCGCGCGCCAATGGGCACGATTTCCGGATCGAGGCCAGGGCCGTGGTGCTCGCCACCGGCGGATGCGCCTTCTTCGAGCGCATCCTTGGCGGAACGGGCCTGACCGGCGACGGGCATCTTTTTGCGCTCGAGGCAGGGGGCGCCTTGTCCGGAATGGAATTCAGCGGGAAGTACACGCTCGCCCCCTACGGATCCTCCGTCAACAAGGGGTTGCCCTTCCGTTGGGCGAGCTTCTACCGAGAAGGCGGCACCCCTCTTGTCGGCCCGGACGGCGCACATTTGACGAATGGAATAGGCGGAGCCGAACAGGCCATAGCCGCGGCCCTGATGGAAGGACCGGTTTTCGCCCGGCTCGATCTGGCAAACGCTCCCCTGCGCGATGCACTCCGCCGGGGGCAACCCAATTGCTTTGTCCCCTATGACCGGATGCGGCTGGACCCGTTCGAGGATCGCTTCCGTATTGAGTTGAAATACGAAGGGACCATCCGCGGTACGGGCGGAATCCGGATCGCCTCCGCCGAGTGCGCTGCCGGCGTCGCCGGCCTGTTCGTCGCCGGCGATGCTGCAAGCCGCGAAAACGTGACCGGTGCGATCTCCGGCGGCGGTGCCATCAACGCCTCCTGGGCAATGGCGAGCGGCTGGTGGGCGGGCCACGGCGCGGCCTGCTTCGCGGCCCGGCGGCCGGGCATCGACTCCGGGCGGCTGACACCCCTCGGGCGGACGGGGCTCCGCGGCGCAAGCAGCGCCCGTCCCGTCGATATCGCGGCGGCCGCGTCGCTGGTACATGCCGAGATTGCGCCGCTTGGCAAAAGCTACATTCGCGATGCCGCGACCTTGCGGGAAAGCCGGAATACCGTAGACGCGGTCTGGCAGGACCTCCATGACCACCTGGAGGCGACCGGTCGCGAGCGGCTGCGTGCCCGGGAACTGGTAGCGGTGACAGCTGCAGGCCGCGCCACGCTGGCAGCCGCCGCTTCGCGCACGGAAAGCCGGGGCGTTCATCGCCGCGCGGACTTCCCCGGCGAAATGCCCGGCATGGCGCGCCGCATCATCGTATCCGGCGTGCAATCCGTCTCGGTGGAGCTGGAAGCGGCGCCCGAGGCGATCGGTAGCGGGCTCGCATCATGATCGAGATCGTCTCCGAGGCACGCTGCATCCGCTGCGATATCTGCGAACGGGTCTGCCCTGCCTTCGTCTTCGAACGGGATGAATCCGGACTTCCCTTCATCGCAAGGCAGGATGACTGCCAGACCTGTTTCCTCTGCGAAATCTATTGTCCCACCGACGCGCTCTACGTGGCCGAGCTGGCCCACGGGCCGACCGGCATCAGCGAGGCGGAAGCCGAGGCGGCCGATCTCTTCGGCAGTTATGCCCGCGCTCTCGGATGGCGGCGTGGCCGCTCCGGCGGCATCGCGGACGATCCTACACATCGCCTCCGGATGGCGCAGTCATGAAGTTCGAGAGGAGAAGCCCATGGACCGAATAACCGTGAGCGACGTCTGCAAGACGTTTCGCCTCAGGCCGGGCCAGAGCGTGACACTGGATGGCCGTAGGAGCGATCGGGTCGAGGTTCTGGCTGGTGTCGATCTTTCAATCCGCCAAGGGGAGTTCATTACCCTCGTCGGCCCTTCGGGCAGCGGCAAGTCGGTCCTGCTCGACGTCATCGCCGGATTGACGGATGCGACGTCCGGCAGCGCGCAGATCGACGGGCGCTCTGTGACGCGACCTCACGCCGATACGGCCTACGTCTTCCAACAATATGCCCTGTTTCCTTGGCGGACGGCCATCGAGAACGTCGAGTACCAGCTCGAGGTTCGGGGCGTTGGAAAGGCGGAACGGAGGGAGCGGGCTCTCCACTTCCTCAACCTCTTCGGTCTGCGAGGCTTCGAGGATCGCTATCCCTCGCAGCTGTCGGGTGGCATGCAGCAGCGCGTGGCCATCGCGCGCTCGTTGTCCAGCGATCCTCAAGTCCTGCTGATGGACGAACCCTTCGCCGCGCTGGACGCACAGACGCGCGATATCCTGCAGATGGAGCTTTTGCGCATATGGGAGACGATCCGTACGACCGTCGTCTTCGTCACTCACTCGATCGACGAGGCCATCTTCCTTGCCGATCGCGTCGTGGTCATGACGGCACGTCCGGCCCGGGTGAAGGAGATCGTCAAGATAGACCTGCCGCGCCCGCGCGACATCGAATGTCGAAACGGCGCGGCTTTCAACGACTATCGCGGCCATGTCTGGAATGCCCTTCGGGATGAAGTCCGCAAGGCCCAGGCCGACTGGTCCCTCGCCTCCGGCTTCGAACATTGAGGACCCGGTCATGACCTATGCATCATCCGCCAAGGGCGGCGAAACGCCATTTCCGACGAATAGGCGACTTCGGTTCAGCGTGGCCAACTCGGCCTTGCGGGCTACCGCAAGCACGATCGGCTACGGGCTCCCAGCGATGCTCGCATTCGCCCTCCTCTGGGAGATGGCGCCCCGGCTGGGTTGGATCAACGCGTTGTTCTTCCCGCCGCTCAGCCGGGTCCTGGCCAGCCTCGGCGACATGATCGCCAGTGGCCTCATCGTGCGGCATCTGGGAATCAGCCTGCAACGTGCTGCCATCGGCTTCCTGCTCGCCGTCGCGGTGGCCATCCCGCTTGGGCTCCTGATGGGCCGTTACACGCTATTCGAGCGCATGAGCGACTTTCTGGTGCAGACATTGCGCAACACGTCGCAGTTCGCCCTGCTTCCCGTCTTCATCCTGGTGCTGGGCATCGGCGAGGCGTCCAAGATCGCCATCACCTTCTATGCCGCCGTGTTCTTCCTGCTGGTCAATACCATCGTCGGCGTCAAGTCGACCGACCCGCTGCTCCTGAAGGCCGCACGCTCGATGGGCACGTCGGACTGGGACCTGTTCCGCAAGGTGATCCTGCCGTCGGCGATCCCGTCGATCGTGGCCGGCGCGCGACTGGGCGTAAAATCCTCGCTTTTCTCGGTGATCGCGGCTGAGATGCTGGCAGCGCAATCGGGCATCGGCTTTCTCATCCAGAACTCGTCTCTGATGCTCCAGACAGACCGCATGTATGCCGGCATTCTGACGCTGACGATCGCCGGGCTTCTGCTCAATTATGCTCTCGTCGCCTTCGAGCGTCGCGCCACGCGCTGGCAGCCGCACGGTGACGAAACCGACTGACTCGCTCTCAATTCAATCCAAACGGAAGGCCGTTACCCATGCGCACGACCAAACCTCTTCTCACGCGGCGCCTGTTCTCCGCCACTCTTGCCGCCGCAGTCGCCGTCGGCGCCCTTCCCCTGGCCGGGGCAGCGTCCGCGGCCGATGACAAGCCGGATGCCATACGCATCGGCTCCACGGCGCCGGGGCATTTCAAGTTCATCCTGTTCCGCCACCAGAAGCTTCTCGAGAAGGAATTCGAGGCGGATGGAATTCCGATCGAACTGACGACGTTCGACGGCGGCTCCGCGGCGTCTGTGGCACTAGGGTCCGGCGCCATCGACGTCACTTATATCGGCAACAACCCTTCGCTGCGGTTGGCGGCGAGCGGCGCCGACGTCAAGCTTGTCGGGCTTTCAAGCTGGCTGCCGTCTAACGAGACCCTTGTGCTCACCCGCGCCGACTCCGACATCCAGACGCTTGCCGACCTTGAAGGCAAGCGTGTCGGTTATCTTGCGGGGACGGTTCGCCACTCGACATTCGCCAAAGCGCTGGAAGCACAAGGATTGTCGATCGACGATGTCGAAAGCCTGAATATCAGCATCGAAAACTCCGGGCCCGCCCTCGCCCGAGGTGATATCGACGCGATCGTGGAGGGGCAAGGTCCCGCCCAGCGTCTTGTGGAGGCGGGTCAGGCACGCATCGTCTTCGATGCGGCCAAGGACGGCCGGCCCGAATGGGCAGTGCCGCACGCCATCAGCGTCAACGGCGATTTCGCCCAGCGCTATCCTGACATTGTCGAGCGGATCCTCAAGGTCGACATTGCTGCGGCCGAGTGGGTCGAAGCCAATCCGGAAGAAGCCATCTCGATCTTCGTCCAGGAGACCGGCAACAGCGAAGCCGCCGTTAGGGCGACATACGCGGATGGTCGTTTCCACCAGAACCCCGAGATCACGCCGGCGGCCGTGGAAGCCCTCAAGGGCGAGGAAGCCTTCATGGCGAAGGCCGGCCTGCTGCAGGGGTCGATCGACTACGATCGCTGGATCGACCGATCCTTCTTCGAAGCGGCGACGGCCGAGCGCACTGCCGGCAACTAAGTCTTGCGGAGCGCACCGACCAACGATACCGGCCCGGGGGAGCGGGCGGGGCGTCCGCGCCTCGTCGCCGGCATCGTCGCCATCGCCTTCTTCATGCAGATGATCGACGGAACGATCATCGCAACCTCGCTGCCCGCCATGGCGACCGATTTCCGGACCAACGCGATCTCGCTCAATGTCGGTTTCACGGCCTATCTTCTGGCGATGGCGATCTTCATTGCGCCATCCGGATGGCTGGCGGAGCGCTTCGGCGCCCGACGGGTCTTCCTTTGGGCGACGATCCTCTTCACCGCCGCGTCGCTGGCCTGCGCGGCGGCGGGCTCGCTCGCCTCCTTCACGCTGGCCCGCCTTGTGCAGGGCGCAGCGGCGGCCCTTATGGCACCGGTCGGGCGACAGCTCGTCCTGCGCGGCGCGCAGAAGCACGAGCTTGTCCGCACCATCGCGATCATCACCTGGCCGGCGCTGATCGCCCCCGTCATGGGCCCACTTCTCGGCGGGTTCATCACCACCCATTTCGGCTGGCGGTGGAACTTTCTGATCAACCTACCCATCGGCGTTGCTGGCGCCGTACTGATCCGTCTTTTCATCCCTGCGGATGAAGCACGCACGGCCCGTCGGTTCGATTGGGCCGGCTTTGTGCTGTCCGCCGGGGCCCTCGCCGCTCTTGTTACCGGCCTGGAACTCTTCTCGCATGAGGGGCGCGCCGGGCTGGCGCTGTCGCTTGTCGCCGTCGCGACGGCAACCGGCATGCTGGCGATACGCCACATGAACCGTAGTCTGGCGCCGTTGCTGAACCTTGAGGTGTTGCGGGTCCGGACATTCGCTCTCTCGGCCTTGTCCAGCGGCATCCTGACACGAAGCGCGATCAACGCGACGCCCTTCCTGCTGCCGCTTCTACTGCAAGTCGGATTGGGTCTCGACCCGGTCGCCACCGGCTCGCTGATCCTCGTCTATTTCCTCGGCAACCTTGCGATGAAGGTAGCCACGACCGTCTTCCTTCGGCTTCTGGGTTTTCGGACGCTGCTGGTCTTCAACGGCGTCCTCGCTTCGGCCCTCGTGGCCTGTCTTGGGTTGATCGGCCCGGACGCCGGCAATCCGCTCCTGTGGACGGTTCTGTTTGTAGCCGGATTAACGCGGTCGATGCAGTTCACCGCGCTGAATACCATTGCCTTCGCCGACATTGAGGCTCGCCAGCGGGGTGACGCGGCCACCATATCGGCCATGTCTCAGCAGATCTCCCAACTTCTGTCCATCGCAGGATCGATTGCCGTCATACGGCTGATCCACGCGTTCGACCTTGTCGGACCAAATCCAGAAGCGGCCGCGTTCGCCCTTGCCCTCATGGTGATGGGAGCCATCGGCATCGCATCTTCGCTAGCCTTCCTGCGCCTGCCGGCCGATGCCGGCCACGAGGTATCCGGCTGGCGAGCCTGACAATCATGCAGTTCGCCGAACGCATTGAATATGCGACTTGCGAGATAGACTCGGCATCCCGGAATGCGCTCGCCGCCCGCGTGGGCGCACAGGGAATCCGGGCGGGTACGGTGAGCCCGTAAGCGCATGCGTTTGCCAAGTGGCCGAACATAGCGTATGCACACCTCATCGATCTTGTTGCGAACGATGTTTCCGCGCTCAGCGCCTTCGCACCCTCCTCTTCAATTTCGAGCAGCATGGCGACGGCTCCCGGCCGGGCGCTGGCACATCACGCCGGTTGAACGGAATTCATCATGGCAACTGGAACAGTAAAGTTCTTCAACACCGCAAAAGGCTTCGGCTTCATCGAGCAGGATGGTGGAGGCGCCGATGTCTTCGTCCACGCTTCGGCCGTCGAGCGCAGCGGAATGAACAGTCTGGTAGACGGTCAGAAGATCAGCTTCGACGTCGTCAAGGACCAGCGGAACGGCAAAAGCGCCGCCGAGAATATCCAGAGCGCCTGAAGCCGCTTACCCTGCGCGCTCGGCTTGGATATGGGAGGGGGCTGATGTCAGGCCCCTCCCCGCGAAGTCGATCCCATGATTTCGGCAACCGCAATCGGCCTGCTTCTGCCAGGCGAAGAAGCCGCTACGGCTGACATCTTTCGGGACGATCCAGGCCACTCAGCCTAAAGATGCTTGTGAATGACCGTCCGCAGCGTGGACATGTCATGCAGGGCCGCAAATCCCTTCTCCCGCCCATGCCCCGATTTCTTCATGCCGCCAAACGGCAGTTCGATGCCGCCGCCGGCGCCGAAGGCATTGATGTACACCTGTCCCGCCTTGATGGCACGCGCGACGCGCAACGCCCGGTTGCCGTCAAGTGACCAGACAGCCGCCATCAATCCATAGGACGTGCCGTTCGCCAGGCGCACGGCGTCGCCCTCATCATCGAATGAAAGCACCGAAAGCACGGGGCCGAACACCTCCTGCATGGCCAACTCGCTGTCGCGTGGCACCGGGCCGAATATGGCTGGGGCCACGAAGAAGCCTTCTGCCGGAACGCCGTCCGCTATCCTCCCCCTTGCCAGAACCGGCACACCGGCACTGTCCGCCCGTTGCAGGAAGCCTTCGATCCGATTTTTCTGGGTGGCGTTGATCACGGGGCCGAGGTCGAGGTCCATATCCGGAGTACCGGCAGTCAGGGCTGAGAAGCGCGATGCCAGCGCCTCGACGACACGGTCGTAGATCGCGCGCTCGACCAGGACGCGCGACCCGGCCGAACAGGTCTGCCCGGCATTCTGCACCATGGTCGAAGCGATTACGCCGACTGCCGTCTCCAGATCCGCGTCGGCGAACAGGATATGTGGCGACTTGCCGCCGAGTTCGAGCGTGCAGCCGATATGGTTCTTCGCAGCGGCAGTCTGGATCAGCGTTCCCACTTCCGGCGAGCCGGTAAAGGAGATGAAGTCGATATCCGGATGGCTCGAAAGGGCGCTTCCGGCATGCTCGCCAAGGCCGGGCACCACGGCGATTGCGCCCTCGGGAAAGCCCGCTTCCGCCGCAAGTTCAGCAAGTCGAAGCGGCGTCAGGCAGGCATCTTCGGCAGGCTTGACGATGCAGGCATTACCCATCGCCAACGCTGGCGCCACCGTGCGGCCGAACATCTGCGCTGGGTAGTTCCACGGTATGACATGGCCCGTCACGCCGTGCGGCACGCGCTCTGTCGACACGAAATGTCCCGGCAGGAAGGGGATCGTTTCGCCATGAACCTTATCGGCCGCGCCCCCGTAGAACTCAAAGTAGCGGGCCGTGGCCACCATGTCGGCCCGCGCCTGTTTCATCGGCTTGCCGGTGTCGCGCGCCTCGATCAGCGCCAGCTCCTCCGCATGGTCGGCTATGGCGATGCCGAGCCGCGTCAACAGGCGGCCGCGCTCGAATGCCGCCATGCGGCCCCACGCGCCCGCTTCCAGCGCATGTCGTCCGGCCTTGACCGCGCGGTCGACATCGTCGGCATTGCCCGCCGCGACCTCGGCGAAGGCGACACCCTCGGCCGGAGCCACGACGGGGAGGTAGGCGCCGGATGCCGGATCCTCCATGCGGTTGCCGATGAAGACGCCATGGCGCTCAGTCTGCGGGGCGGTTTGTGGAGCGTTCATGGCGCTGGCCTCGTCGATGTTGGAGAATGGGATTTGCCGTACCGGCGGGTCAGGTCAGGTCCATCGCCTTCGGCACATAGGTGAAGGCGCCGCCGCTCGGGCGAATATTGCCGATGCCGGGGAACGGAAAATGATAGCCGATCATCGTCAGCCGGTCGCTCGACGCGCGGTCGAACAGCGCCTTTCGCGTCGCCGCTGCCTGTGACGGATCGGTGTCGAAGGAGAATTCCCATTCGGGCTGCCGGAACAGAAGGGCGTAATGGTGCACGACATCGCCGACGAAGAGATAGGTCTCGCCGCCAGAATCGATCAGGTAAGAGGTATGCCCCACCGTGTGACCGGGGGTGGACAGTGCCGTGATGCCGGGCAACACCTCGCGCTCGTTTTCCACGAAGATCATGCGATCCTGGTTCGGGATGAGGTTGCGCCGTGCGCCGCGCACGAAATCGGGCAGGAAGCCGGACGCGGACAGCTTGCCCTCGTCGGTCCAGAAGTCGAAGTCGGCCTTGCTCATGTAGATCTGCGCATTCGGGAAGTTGCGGCTGTCGTCGTCGGCCATGATGCCCCAGCAGTGATCCAGATGCGCATGGGTCAGGATGACGGCGTCTATGGCGGCCGGGTCTATTCCGGCGGCGCGGATATTGTCCAGCAATCGGCCGGATGCGGGGCCGAACGTCTTGGCCGTGCCCATTCCCGTATCGAACAGAACCAGCTTGTCGCCGGTCTTCAGGATCATGGCGTTCTGCTCGAGCATCATCGGCTCGACGGGCAGGAACTCCTCATCGAGGATGCGGCGCACCGTCTCCGGGTCGGCGTCGGGAAACTGCTCGAGCGCGCTGCCGAGGTTCAGGCGCCCGTCGGAAACGATCGTTGCCTCGAAATCACCGATGGGAAAGCGGTACCAGGCGGCGGGCTTGTCCGCGCCTTGCGCCGTCGCCGCATGGCCCCGCATTGTAAAACCGCCCGGAACCGACGCCGCCAGGCCGAACGCTCCGACGCCCAGCAACAGATTGCGGCGGCTGGTGGCGAATCTGGAGATACCCTGCATGTTTGTTCCTCCCCCATGAAGCCGGTTTCCGGCGTTGATGTCTACAATCTCAAAATGTGACGCACTGTTCTTCCTTCGGCGAGGGCATCGAACCCTTCATTGATGTCGTCGAGCGTTCCCGTGCTCGTCATCAGCCGGTCGACGGGCAAGCGCCCGGCGCGGTAAAGCGCGACGAACCGCGGAATGTCGCGAGAGGGTATGCAGCTACCGACATAAGAGCCCTTCAAGACCCGCTCCTCGGCCACGAGCCGCAGCGGCGACAGGGCCATCGTCGCCGCCGGCGGAGCAAGCCCGGCGGTGACGGTGGAGCCGCCCCGCCGCGTGACGGCGAAGGCCAGTTCGAGCGCGCGCGCAGAGCCCGCAAGCTCGACGGCGTGGTCGACGCCGCCGCCGGTCAAGGTTCGGACTTCGTCCACCGCGCCTGCTCCGCCTGCATCGACCGTGTCTGTTGCGCCGAGTTCTTTGGCCAGGGCCAGCTTCTGCGCGGAGAGGTCCAGCGCGACGATGCGCGAGGCGCCCGCCGCAACCGCCCCCAGCAGGGCCGCGAGCCCGACGCCGCCGAGGCCGATGATCGCAACAGTTTCGCCAGCCTTCACGCCGGCGGTGTTGATGACCGCGCCGACGCCTGTCAAAACCGCGCAACCAAATAGCGCGGCGATGTCGAGCGGGATATCCGCGTCGACCTTCACCAGCGAGCGGCGGGATAAGACCGCGTGCTCGGCGAATGCCGAAACGCCGACATGGTGATGCACCGGGGCGCCGTGCCATCTCAGCCGGCGTGCGCCGGAAAGCAAGGTACCTTGCCCATTGCTGGCGTTGCCGGGCTCGCACAGGGCCGGACGACCTTCAGCGCAGGGGCTGCAATGGCCGCAGGACGGCACGAACACCATGACGACATGGTCGCCGGGGGTAAGGTCGTCGACGCCTTCGCCCACCGTCTCCACGATCCCGGCGGCTTCGTGACCCAGGACCATCGGCGTCGGGCGCGGGCGCACCCCGTCGATGACCGAAAGGTCGGAGTGGCACAGGCCGGCGGCGCGAACGCGCACCAAAACCTCGCCGTAGCCCGGCTCCGCCAGTTCGACCGTTTCTATGGCCAACGGCCTTGTTTGTGCATATGGCCTTTGGATCGGAGACGCGGTCAAGATGGCGGCGCGTGTGCTGGTCGTCATGGCGGTGCCTACCTCAAACCGTTCGACCGCCATCGACCGGCAGAAGAACGCCGGTGATGAAGTCTGACTCGTCGCTGGCGAGGTAGAGCGCAGCCTTGGCGATGTCCTGCGGGCGCGACAGCCGGCCCAGCGGAATGGTCGACACGAAGCGCTCGCGATTTTCCGGCGTGTCTTCGACACCCATGAAGGATTCCAGAAGGGCAGTCTCGCCCATCACGGGGCACAGCGCGTTGACGCGGATGTTCCTGGGCGCAAGCTCGACGGCAAGAGATTTTGACAGGATGTTCACCGCACCCTTCGTGCCGTTGTACCAAGACAGGCCTGGGCGCGGCCGGATGCCCGCCGTCGAGCCGACATTGACGATTGAGCCGCCTCTGGTCATCACCGGCACGGTCGCCATGGTCATCAGGTAGATGGACTTGACGTTGATGCGGAAGACCTTGTCGAAAGTCTCCTCGTCGATATCCAGGAGCGGTTGGTTGCGGTGCGTCCAGCCGGCATTGTTGATGACGATATCGGGTGCGCCGAACGTCTCGACCACCTCGGAGATCGCGCGATCGACATCGTCCCGCACGCCGACATCGGCCACGAAAGCTTTCGCCCCCTCGCCGATGGCGGATGCGACACGGCGGGCATTCTCGGCATTGATGTCGACAAGCGCAACCTTGGCTCCTTCATCCGCGAACAGATGGGCGATGGCTTCGCCGAAACCACTTCCCGCGCCGGTGACGATGGCGACCTTGTCTGACAGGCGCTCGCGCCCGGCGTCGTTGATCTGGTTCGACATTCTTTTCGTTTCCTCCATTGATGTCGCCGCCAAGCCTCAAGCGGCAGACACGCGCGCCTGTTCATCCGAGGCGATCGCACCGCGCTCGATGGTGATGATACGGTCCGCGAAGCGTTCGAGCAGAGCAGGGTTGGACTCGGTGATGATGACGGCAATCTCGGGCGCAACGTCACGCAGGCGCCCGAGCGCCTCCGCATAGCGCTGCGCCAGCACCGGCGCGAGGCCCTGGAAAGGCTCGTCCAACAATAGCAACTGCGTGGAGATCATCAGAGCACGGCCCAGTGCGACCATCTTGCCCTGGCCGCCCGACACCGAGCCTGCCGGCCTTTCGCCAAGCGTGCGCAATTCGGGAAGCACTTCATAGACCCGCTGGAGGCGCGCCTCCGTCTCGATGGCATCGAGACCGGCAACCCGTGCCGGCAGGAGGATGTTCTCCTCTACCGTAAAGCGGGAAAACAGGCGTCGGTCTTCCGGCGCATATCCGATGCCGAGGGCGGGCCTGCGATGCGGCGCAACCGATGCAAGGTCGGAACCCCTGAACCGGATGCACCCGCTCATGATGTCGGTAAAGCCCATGATAGAGCGCAATGTCGTCGTCTTGCCGGCGCCGTTTCGGCCGACGAGAGCAACGGTTTCGGTTTCCTCCACCGTGAAGGCGATCCCGCGCAGGATGGGAATGCGCTGGATGGATGCGTCGACACGTTCGAAGGTCAGCATGGCGCTCATACTCCGATCACCGTTCGGATGACGTCCGGATCGTTCAAGACGGTCTTGGGATCGCCGGACATCTGGATTTTGCCCTCGCTCCATACTGCGACGCGACTGGCGTATCGCGTCACCATTTCCATATCGTGCTCCACGAAGACGGAGGACACTTTCGCCGCCCTCAGGGCCGCGACCAGGATTTCCATCACCTGGAACTTGTCGGCGGAGGCAACGCCCGAGGTCGGCTCGTCCATCAGGAGCAGGCGCGGCTTGAGCGCCAGCGCCAGCGCGATATCAACCAGCTTGCGTTGTCCCTCGGGCAGATCCGAGGCGCGGCGATCCGCAATGCCGGCGCAACCGACGAGGTCCAGAAGCCCAAGCATTTCCTGCCGCTGCGGCAATGCGCTCAGCGATCGGAAGGGATTCCAGGCCCTTTCGCGCACGGCAGCCGCCAGAAGCATGTTTTCCAGAACCGTATGTTCGACGAAGAGCTGCGGTATCTGAAATGCGCGTGCGATGCCGAGCCGCGTGATGCGGCGTGGCGGCTGGCCCAGTATCTCGGCACCTTCGAACCGGACGGACCCCGCCTGCGGCTTGAGATAACCGGTGCACATGTTGAGGAAGGTCGTCTTGCCTGCACCATTGGGACCGATGATGGCAAGGTTTTCCCCCTCATTCACGTCGAGGTCGATGCCGTTGGCGGCGATGACGCCGCCAAAGCGGATTTCCAGTCCACGGGCCTGAAGCAGGGGAGCGCTCATCGTCCTGCACCTTCGCCTTGCGCGGCCGGCACCTTCACCGCCTCGGGCTGCCCTTTCGACGCACGGTTCAAGCCGAGGCGACGCGGCAGATCGATGATGCCGCCCGGTGCACCCAGGATGACGGCGATGAGAACGATGCCGAGGATCAGCTGCCAGCTGTCCTCCAGGAAGGCGGCGGCATAGAAGCGGACAGCCTCGTAGACGAAAGAGCCGGCAAAGGCCCCGACCACATGGCCTACCCCCCCGAGAACCGCAATGAACACGAATTCCGAAGAGCGGGTCCAGAAGGTGTAATCGGGTGTCGCGAGACCCTGAACGATGCCGAGGCACAGGCCGCCGAGCCCGCAGAGGACGGCCGAGAAGACGTAGGCGGCAAGGATCGTGTTGCGGGCGGAGAGTCCGATATATTCGAGGCGCGTTTCGTTTGTCTTGACGGCCTTCAGCGCCTGCCCGATCGGCGAACGCAGGTATTGCCAGACGAGCACCGCGCACCCGAGCGAGACCACCAGCACGAAGTAATACAGGACGAGGTCGAACGAATCGCGCCCGAACTCGAAGCCGAGAAGCGTTGGCCGCCGGATGCGCATTCCGTCCGTGCCGCCAGTCAGGTGGAAGAATTTCTCCAGCACCGCGAACAGGACCATCGAGAAGGCCAGATTGAGCATGCCGAAGAAGATATAGCGGTAGCGAGCCACGAAGAGGCCGACGAGAAGGCCACCAAGCCCGGAAAGACCGATAGCCGCGAGCGCGAGCACAAGGAGATCGGCGTCGCGCCATGCGCTTCCGATATAGGCGGCCGAGTAGGCGCCCACCGCGAAGAACATGCCGTGCCCAAACGAAACCTGGCCGGCCTGCAGCAACAGGAACACGCCGAGGACGGCAAGCGCCTTGGCCAGGACAACCGTCGTCAACGTGACCATAGAGCCGGCGGCAAACGGCAGCGCCAGCAACAGGAGGATGACAAGGAGAAGGGAGATTCTACGCATCAGATCTTCCTTGCCTGGACCGTGCCGAACAGGCCGAAGGGGCGGAACAAAAGGATCACGACCATGATCAGGTAGGGCATCAGCACCTCGAATTCGGGCGCCAGATAAACCGCGAAGGAGCGCGCCATGCCGATGATGAGGGCGGATAACGCGGCACCCTCGATCTGTCCGAGGCCGGCGCTGGCCGCCACGGCGAAGGAGAGGACGATCATGTTGGCGCCCATGCCCGGCACGACCGAGGTGGTGGGGGTAGCGAGCGCACCGCCGAGGGCGGCAAGAATCGCCCCGACGACGAAGGTGAGGAAGTAGACCCGCGTCGCATCGATGCCGATGGCTGTTGCGGCCTCGCGATCCTCGGTCACCGCGACGATCTGCGCTCCGGCATTGGTATGACGCAGGAAGAGCCGAAGCCCGATCAGCGTCAAAATGGCGAGGGAAGGCAGCAGGATGGTCTGGTAGGCGGTGTAATTGATGCCGAAGACGCTGACATTGCCCAGCAATTGCAGCGGCGAGGCCATGTAGTAGGGCTGGACGCCCCAGATCATACGCTGGAGGTTTTCCAGGATCATGAAGACGGCAAAGGTGACGAGAAGCTGAAGGACCGGGTCCTTGTCGTATATGCGCCGCAGCAGGAGCGTTTCGATGGCGCCTCCGACCACGAGGCCGACGACGAGCGCGGCAGCAAGCAGGGCCGGATAGGTGAGCCACGGGTTCCAGCCATCGGCAACGAGATGCCCGCCGAACGTCGCCGCGGTATAGGCTCCAAGCGCGTAGAGACTGCCATGAGCGACATTCAGCACGCCGAGCACGCCGAAGATGAGCGTCAAGCCGACAGCGACGAGGAAGATCAGCGATGCATAGGACAGGCCGTCCAGCATTGCGATCAATGCTAAGTTCAACGACATGGCTCGCGGCCCTTGTATATCTGGAGGGGGGCCACCGGACGAAACCGGTGGCCTGTCCGGCTGCGGGGATCGGCTCGGTCAGCCGCCGTGCTGGAAGCGGTCGCCCTTGATGTTCAGGAAGTCGGGGCCGAGGCCTTCGATCCAATCGATGGACTCTTCGCCGACGGGCGCCATCAGCGGCGTCGCGTCGTAGATCGCCATGTCGTCGATGATCTTGAACGGATAGTCGGCGACGGAGCGGGTTACGCCCACAAGTTGCGCCTCGACGCCCTGATTGTCCTCGCGGATCGTCAGCGGCCGGCCGAAGCCTTGGAATTCCAACCCGTCCATCGCCTCGCGGACCTGTTCCCGGTCGGGCCATGCGCCGCCATTGGCTTCCGCCGCGTTGTCGTAGACCGCCTCCAGCGCCGCGAAAGCCTGCGCCATGTGGAAGACGGAGTAGATAGGCCAGGTATTGGTCGCCTCACGGAAGCTATCCACGAAGGCGCGGAAATCCTCGTCGTCCTTACGCTCCGGATGCAGGAAATAATGGTCGCCGCGCGCGCCAACGATGACGCCCTCCGGAAGATCGGCGCCGAGCCGCTCCAGCGAGGATTCTGCGAGCGGCAGCACAAACTGGGAGTTGGCGAAGAGCCCGCGCTGATTGGCCTGCCGTACGAAGGTGTCGAGGTCGCCTCCCCAGGACGTCGACAGGATGACATCGGGCGAAAGTGCCTGAAGGCGCGAGACTTCGGCAGAATAGTCTGGGGCGCCGAAGGCCGGAAACAACTCGGCCACCACCTCGACATCCGGGCGGAGCGTCTTGAGAGCCGTCGAGAAGATATGCCAGCTATCGCGGCCCCAGGCATAATCCTGGTTGACGACGGCGATCGTCTTGAAATCCGGGTTCTTTTCGAGAAGGTAGAGGAACGGCGCGAGCACCTCGGGTGTGGCGTTTGCCTGTGTGCGATAGACCCAGTCGTACTCATCTTCCTCGAAGATGCGTTGCGTTCCGCAATCCCACATGAAGTTGAGGATCTCGAGGTCTTCGGCCAGCGGGGCGACGTTGTTGCAGACGCCGGACGAGATCGAGGCGAACATGACGTCGACGAGGTCGCCGTCCACGAGGCGGCGATATTCGGTTGTCAACGTTTCGACGCCGGCACCCTCGTCGATGAAAGTCAGCGACACGGGAACACCCTGTATGCCACCGCGCTCGTTGATCTGGTTGGCAAGAAGTTCGGCGGCGCGGCGCGCGGGCACGCCGAAAACAGATGCGGGCCCCGAATTGTAGGTCGTGATGCCGATCCGCAGAGCTTCCGGTTTTTCCTGCGCAAGCGACGTGGTCGCCACAAGCGCCAGCGCGAGGGCGCCGAGCCCACTCGTCATTTTCATGTTTCCCTCCCAAGAGCCGCTGCGTTGGCGGTTCTGAAAAGATTACGGGTGACAAGCGGACCAGGGAAAATACCGATAAATTATAAGGGCCATACTTCATCAATATGGATCGAGCCGAGTTGTCGGCGCGCGAGGCGCGGTCAGGTCCGCACCAGGCCCCTTCGGCCCGTCATCGCCATGGCCGCCTCGAGTTCGTTCGCCAGGACATCGAAAAGAGCCCGTGGACCTTCCGGGCCGAAGGCGGCGACGGCATACAGAAACGGCCGCCCCACGAAGACGAAGTCCGCCCCTGCCTCCAGAGCCTTGAGGATGTCCTCTCCGGAGCGGACGCCCCCATCGAGGGCGACCGGAAACCCCTGCGGCACCGCCGCGCGGACCGCCGGCAACATGTCCAGCGGCGCCGGCGCTCCATCGAGTTGCCGACCGCCGTGGCTGGAGACCTGGATCGCGTCGGCGCCGGCAGCCGCGGCCATGGCCGCATCCTCGGCGTCTAGGACACCCTTCAGAACGAGCGCTCCTTTCCAACGGCGGCGGATTTGCGCAAAGACGTTCCAATCGAGGCGGCCCGAGCTTTGCGCCGCCATCACCTGCGCCAGAGTGCGCGCGCCCGCGCCGGGCCTTGCATAGGGCGCCAGATTGGCAAGGCGCGGCGCGCCATGGCGCAAGGTGGCAATGGCCCATACGGGATGAAGCGCAAGGTCGAGCAGCGTGCCGGCGCTCAGCCGGAGCGGCAGGCCGAAACCGTTGCGCAGGTCGCGCAGGCGCTTGCCCGGGCGAGGCACATCGGCCGTGACCACCAGCGTATCGAATCCGGCCGCCTCCACTCGCGCGATCAGGTCTTCCGTGATGTCGGCGGACGCCCCGACATAGAGCTGGAACATCGAGCGCGTGGGCGCCGCCGCGCGCAGCGCTTCCAGCGTCTGCGTCGCTGGCGTCGGGCAGACATAAGGCGCACCGAAGGCTTCCGCCGCCCTGGCGAATGCAAGATCGGCGCCGGGCCATGCCAATCCAGGCAACCCGAGCGGCGCGATGCCGAACGGCACCGACCACTCCCGGCCCAGAAACCTGCATGACAGATCGGCCAGGCTTTCCGAGTTGACGAGGATGCGCGGCTTCAGGCACGTCCGGTCGAACGCTTCGCGGCTGCGCCGCGCCGCGCGCTCGTCGCCGGCCGCGCCGTCTACGTAGTCGAACGCGAATCGCGGGATGCGCGAGCGGGCATGCTTGCGCATGTCGTCAGACGAGATGGGCAGGATCGTCTTGCGACGGTCGGTCATCCTGAGGGTCACTGCGATGGTCCGGACTGGCAGGGAAACGGTCGGCAGACCCGGACCCTGCCCGCCGGTAGACGGAAGGGAAATTCGGAATTTCCTTCGAACGGCGAAGCGGCGCTCGACGCAGATGGCCTCAGACATACCCGGTTCTCTCCTTTAGGCGCTCTTGCGCCGAATCCCGCCAACTTCCAGAGTTCGGCTATGGACCTGCAGCTCTCATTGAAAACGCTTCGCTACATCGTGGAGACCGCGGATTGCGGCAGCGTCACCGAGGCGGCGCGCCGGTTGCAGGTTTCCCAGCCTTCCGTTTCGTCGGCGCTGGCCCAGGCGGAACGTGATCTCGGCGTCCAGATATTCGTACGCCACCATGCCCGGGGGATGACCCTCTCGGTGCCGGGCCGCAGGCTGGTGGACGAAGCCAGGCCGCTTCTGGCCCATGCGGCAGCCTTCTCGAAAACCGCGCGTTCCCTGGGCGATCCGCTGAGCGGCCAGATCGTGGTCGGCAGCTTTCCAACGCTGGCCATGCGCTACATGCCGCGCATCATCGACGGCTTTGCGCGCGCCTTCCCCAAGATCGACATCAGCCTGATCGAAGGCGATCACCACGAAATACTCTCCGCCCTTCAGGATGGCGGTATGGAGATCGCCCTGGGTTACGACTATGCGTTGCCGCCGGAGCTTCACGCCCACCAACTTGCGGCATTGCCGCCCCACGCGCTGCTGTCGCCCGACCATCCGCTTGCCGGGCAGAAGGCGGTCTGGCTGGCCGATCTCGCCGAAGATCCCTTCATCCTGCTCGATCTTCCGCACTCGCGCGATTACTTCGCGGGCCTTTTCGCAGCCTGCGGGGTCGAGCCCAACGTCGCCTTCCGCAGCCGCTCTCCCGAGTTCGTCCGCGGCCTCGTCGGCAACGGCCTCGGCTTCTCCCTCGGCAATGTCCTGCCTGCCGTGCCCATCGCCTACGACGGCAGCCCGATCACGACGATTCCGCTGCTGGGCGACCTGCCCCCCGTGCGGATCATGCTTCTTCACCTTTCCGGATCGGCCATGCGCCCCGCCGTAGAGGCGTTCGCCGCCCATCTGCGCGCCGAATTCGCCAATCATGGCATCTCTGGTTAGGATACACCTTTCCATAGCTTAGTTTGAACCAGCGTCTATCTTGATAGCGTCCTCTTATACGCAGCATAGGCAAAGGTTTTAACGCATCGATTTTGGTTTTCTGCTTAAATTATGGACGCACTTTAGTCGCCGACTGCTGAATTATTGAACCGCTTTGGCGTTGCAGAGCGAAGGCAGGGCGATCGATCCTTATGTGGAAACTTCCAGGGGATCGACATGAAAACACTGATCGCGACGATACTCGCGTCCTGCGCTGCCGGGCTCATGATGAGCTCCGCCGCGTCGGCGCAAACCCAGATGCGCCTTGCCGTCGAAACGACGAGCGGAGACCCGACCCATGTGATGTTGTCCACCTTCCGCGAAGCGTTGAGCGAGAGCGCCGGGGATTCCGTCGCATTCACCTTCAACGACGGCGGATCGTTGGGCGACGAAACCGCGCTGGCCGAGTTGATCCGCGCCGGCGCCGTCGAGGTGATTCCGATGGGGTCGGACGGCGTCGCATCGCTGGACACCCACTTCTCGATCTTCGATACGCCGTTCCTGTTCGCCAGCAAGGAAGACGCCAGGAAGGCGCTGGACGGCGAATTCGGCGACGTCATGGCCGCATCGCTGCGCGAAAAGGCGAACCTTGAGGTTCTGGCTTTCGGCGAGCTCGGTGTTCGCGTCATCAGCAACTCGAAGCGCGAGGTCAAGACTCCGGCGGACCTGTCCGGCCTCAAGCTGCGCACGCCCAGCAGCCCGACGCGCATGATGGCGTTCCAGACATTGGGCGCGGTCCCGACCAACCTGCCGCTGGGGGAAGTCTATATGGGCCTGCGCCAGGGCGTGATCGACGGGCAGGAGAACCCGCTGTCCGTCATCAAGGAATTCTCGCTGCACGAGGCCCAGCCCTACATCTCGCTGACCAACCACATCTACACTCCGATCACGCTGGTCATGAACGGCACGGCCTACGACGCGTTGAGCGACGAATTGAAAGCGCAGGTCAAGGCTGCGGCGGAAGCCGGCGTCGAGGCCACGAGGACACTGTCCGACGAAAGCGACGCCAAGCTGGTCGGAGAATTCCGGGAAGCCGGCGTCACCGTGACCGAGCCGGACATCGCGGCGTTCCAGGCGGCGGCCGAGCCGGTCCGGGAAAAGATCGCCGAGATCGTCTCGCCGGAGTTCATGGACAGCGTGAAAGGCATGCTTCCGTGAGCACCGTCGCAACGAGATACCCTCGCTTCATGCCGGATGGCTCCGGCACCCTCGCGCGCATCGGCCTCATCTACATCGCGTCCTCCGTGGTGATGGAGGAAGAAATGTCGGCCATGTCCGCTCCCGGCGTTTCCACCCACACCGCGCGCATCCGCCTGCCGAAGGTGACCGTCGAGGGAATAGAGGAGATGATGAGCGCGCCGGAGCTCGAGACGGCGGCCCGCCATGCGGCCGCGCCGCCCATCGACGTCCTGTGCTTCGGCGGCACCAGCGCCTCGTTCCTGCATGGAACGGCATACGACCAGGCCCTGATCCGGAAGATCGAGGCCTGGACGCCGGGCCCGCTCGTCACCACCGCCTCGACGGCAACGCTTGCCGCCCTGCGGCATATGAAGGCCGGCAAGGTGGCGCTGGCGACGCCCTATGTCGGTGCGATCCATGATCGCGCCATACGCTTCCTGTCCGAGAACGGACATGAGGTCGTCAAGGGCGCGCATCTGGACATCACCGACGACCATGCGCTGGCCGAAGTGCCGCTGGAGCGCGTCTACGACCATGTGCTGTCGGTCGACCATCCGGAAGCGACCGCCATCTTCGTGTCCTGCACCAACTTCCGCACCGTCGGCGCCATCGCCGCACTGGAAGAGCGGCTCGGCAAGCCCGTCATCTCGGCCATCCAGGCCTCGTTCTGGCATTGCCTGCATCTCGTCGGCGTCAAGGGCGCGCGGCCCGGCTACGGCCGATTGTTCGCGGGGCTCGAAGCCGATGTCTGACAGCGTCGCCATGGCGGCTCCGCGCGGCGCCCTGCGCCGCAATGCCCTGATGGTGGTGGAGATCGCGGCGATCGCCCTGCTGGTCGCACTCGTCGTCCTGGTGCTCGCCAATTCCCTCGGGCGCTATCTGCTGTCGCGCCCCCTGCCATGGAGCGAGGAGATCGTCAGATCGCTGCTGATGTGGCTCGGCGGTCTCGGCATCACGGTCGCGGCCCTGCGCAACGGGCTAATCTCCTGCGCCATCTGGACCTCGCGGCTGGGGGCGACGGCGCAGCGACGGCTTCGCGTGGTCCAGAACGTGTTCGGCATCCTCACCATGGCCGCGCTGGCCTGGTTTACCTGGCAGTATCTGGGCATCTTCGGCGCCGACCGCTCGCCGCTGCTCGGCATTCCCAAGGCGGTGCCGATCAGCGGCATCATCGGCTGCGCGGCAGGCATGTCGCTCGCCTTCATCATCGACCTGATCGCGCCGGAGGATCTGTAATGCTCGGCCTTGCCGCCATAACGCTGGGCGCCCTTTGCGCGCTGGTGCTGCTCGGAATCCCCGTGGTGATCTCGCTGGTCGCTTCGGTGTTGATGTTCCTGGCATTCTCCGGCGGCTGGGCGCTGGCTCTCCCGCAACAGGTTCTGGCGGGCGTCGGAGACTACCTGCTGATCACGCTGCCGCTGTTCATCCTGGCGGGCGGGATCATGAATGCCACCGGCATCGCCGACCGGCTGTTCGACTTCGGCGCGGCCCTGGTGGGCTGGATGCGCGGCGGCCTCGCGCATGTCGACGTGGCCGCCAGCGTCATGTTCGGCGGCATGATCGGCACATCCGTCGCCGACCTTGCCGGCACCGGCTCCGTCACCATCCCGAAGCTGAAGGCGCACGGCTATCCAGGCCCGTTCGCGGCGGCCGTTACCGCCACCTCCTCCGGCATCGGCGTGCTGATTCCGCCCAGTTCCCCGATGATCCTCTATTCCGTGGTGACGGGCACCTCGCTGGGCGCGCTCTTCCTGGCCGGCGTCGTGCCCGGCCTGCTGCTGGCCGCCGTGCTGATGATCACCATCTCGATCCTCGCCCGCCGCAACGGCTGGCAGCCGATGAACTCCTTCGAATGGTCGCGGGTCATGCGGACAGGCGTCCACGCGATCCTGCCGCTGGGGATGCCGGCCATGATCCTCGGCGGGCTCGTCTTCGGCATATTCACCGCAACGGAGGCAGGCGCATTCGCCGTCGCCTATGCGCTTGTCCTCGCCGGGCTCGTATACCGGACCCTGACCCTGCCGAAGCTGCGGCAGGCGCTGGTGGATTCGGTGATCCTGACGGGCGAAGTCCTGATGGTGGTGGGCTTCTCGACGGCACTCGGCTGGGCCCTGTCGCAAAGCGGTGTGCCCGCGGCGCTCTCGTCGGCGATAGATACGCTGGTTCCGTTCGAAAGCGTGACCGTGCGCATCTTCGCCCTGCTGCTTCTGGCGCTGATCGCGGGGATGGTGCTGGATCCGCTCATTCCGATGATCATGCCGGTACTGTTGCCCGCGCTTCTGGCGATGAACGTGGACCTAGTGCATTTCGGCGTCCTGATCGTCATGACAGTCGTGATCGGACAGGTCACGCCGCCCGTCGCCATCGCCCTCCTGGTGGCGGCGAAGATCGGCAAGGAAGACGTCTGGGACGTAACCCGTGCGAACATGCCGTTCCTTTACGGCCTGTTCGTGGCGCTCGTCATCCTGACGCTGTTTCCGGCACTGTCCACGACCCTGCCCGCGCTGATGAACTGAAATTGCAGAACCGGCGACGCCGCACGGGATCGGATTTTCCTACGTCCTGCGACGGAAGTTACTTCTTTCCTCCGTGCCGGCGAGCGCGCAGTTCTTGACACGAACAACAATCCCCAGGAAGTGAACATGATCGTCGAGAAGACCGACACGCTGGTCGTAGGGGCCGGGCAATCCGGCATCGCGATGAGCGAGCATCTGACAGGGATGGGCATTCCCCATCTGGTGCTGGAGCGCAGCCGCGTCGCGGAGCGCTGGCGCTCGGAACGGTGGGACTCCCTGGTGGCCAACGGACCGGCCTGGCACGATCGGTTTCCCAACATGGAATTCACCGACCTGCCGCCCGACACCTTCCCGCCGAAGGAGCGGATGGCGCGCTACTTCGAAGACTATGCGGCGATGTTCGACGCGCCGATCCGCACCAATGTCGAGGTGAAGCGCGTGCGCCGCTGCGAAGGACGCCCGGGCTTCCTCGCCACGACGTCGACGGGCGACATCGAGGCGCGGCGGGTCGTCGTCGCAACCGGCCCGTTTCAGGTTCCGTCCTTTCCCCGCATCGTGCCGGAGGACGGCGGCATCGCGCAGATCCATTCGTCGGCCTACAGGAACCCGCAGGCATTGGCCGACGGCGCCGTACTGGTGGTCGGCGGCGGCGCTTCCGGCTCGCAGATCGCGGAAGAGCTGAACAAGGCCGGTCGCAAGGTCTTCCTGTCCATCGGCGAGCATTACCGCCCGCCGCGTTCCTATCGCGGCCGCGACTATGTCTGGTGGCTCGGCGTGCTCGGCAAGTGGGACGAGATCAAGATCAACGCCAAGAAAAAGCACGTCGCCTTCGCGGTCAGCGGCTACGACGGCGGCAAGACCATCGACTTCCGTCGCCTCGGCAGCGCCGGCATCACGGTTCTCGGCATGACCGAGGGCTACGAGGACGGGGTGCTGGCCATCGCGGACGATCTGGCCCGCAACCTGGCCGAGGGCGACCGCGCCTATCTGGAGGTCCTGGCCGAGGCGGACGCCTATGTCGAGCGGAACGGGATAGAGCTGCCACCCGAGCCCGAGGCATGGACGATCCAGCCAGACCCCGCCTGCGTCACCGACCCGATCCGCCGGCTGGATCTCGCCGCGGCGGGCATCACGACGATCGTCTGGGCGACCGGCTTCAAGTTCGATTTCAGCTGGCTCCAGGTCGACGCCTTCCATCCGGATGGCATGCCCTTCCACAAGCGCGGCATCTCGGTCGAGCAGGGGATCTACTTCCTTGGCCTGCCTGACCTCACCAATCGGGCCTCGTCCTTCATCTACGGCTGCTGGTACGACGCCAAGTACATCGCGACGCATATCGGCGTTCAGCGCAACTACGACGCGTACCGCGCGCCAGCCGCCGCGCCGATCGCCGCGCCGGCCATGGCGACGCAGGACTGAGCGGGGCACTTTCAGGGGGATTGCCAATGAAGACCGTCATGTTTCTCAACGGGCCGAATGCCAATCTCTACGGGCTCGACCCGAAGGGTACGTACGGCACGGACAGCTTTCCCAAGATCGAAGCCGCCTGCATGGCCCGGGCGGAGCAGCTCGGGTTCCATCTCCATTTCCGCCAGTCCAACCATGAAGGCGTGCTCATCGACTGGATCCAGGAGGCACGCCGGAGCTGCGATGGCCTGCTCATCAACGCCGCCGGGCTTACCTACACCTCGATCGCGATCCTCGATGCGCTCCTGGCATTCGATGGCCCGATCATCGAATGCCACATGAGCAATATCTGGAAGAGGGAGCCGTTCCGCCACCATTCCTTCATATCCAAGGCGGCGACCGGCGTTATCGCCGGGCTGGGCGTACGAGGCTACCTGCTCGGCCTTTCCGCGATGCGCGACATGATCGCCGGAGATGCGGCATGACGGACACGCTGGTCTTCCACAGCGGCCCGGACCCGTTCGGGCCCTGGCGCGATGCGCTTGCCCCGCATCTGGGCAAGGATGTCCTGATCGAGGAGTCCCACGCCGTCACCGACCCGGAAGCGGTCCGGTTCGCGCTGGTCTGGATGCCGCCCGAAGGCTTCTTCGATCGCTTTCCCAATCTCGAGCTGGTGATCAACCTGGGCGCCGGGGTAGACCGGCTGGTTGCCCGCAAGGACTTGCCGGACGTTCCGATAACCCGGCTGTCCGACCCGGACATGGGCCGGATGATGGCCGGATTCGTCCTGTTCTCGGTGCTCCGCCACGCCCGCGAGATACCGCATTTCCAGGCGGCGCAGGCCCGTCGCGAGTGGAGCTACCGGCACCCGCGGGCCGCGCAGGACATCACCGTCGCGGTTCTCGGCCTCGGCGAGCTCGGCGCCCCGGCCGCGATCGAAGTCGCCCGCCAGGGCTTCGATACGCATGGCTGGGCGACACGGCCGCGCGACCTGCCCGGCGTTACCGTCCACTGCGGTGAGGAGGCCCTGCCCGGCCTTTGCGCCAAGGCCGACATCGTGGTGTGCATGCTGCCGCTGACGCCCGGTACCCGGAGGCGTCTGGACGCCTCCTTCTTCGCGCGGTTGAAAGCCGGTGCGGCCTTCGTCAACGTCTCGCGCGGGGAGGTCGTGGACCAGGGGGCGCTGGTGGCGGCCCTGCAGGCAGGCAGCTTGTCCGGGGCGACGCTCGACGTCTTCGAGACCGAGCCGCTGCCGTCCGACAGCCCGCTCTGGGATATGCCGGGCGTATTGATAACCCCGCATCTTGCTTCCGTCGCACTGCCTAAAAGTGCCGCACCGCAGATCGCCGCCAATATCCGTGCAGTCCAGGCCGGGCAGCCGCTTGCAAACGAAGTTTCGCGGGTGCGCGGCTACTAGGCAGGATGCCGCCCTATTGAACACTTGCCTGCGGAGGCCCGAGCGTGTCCTTCGAAAACGTATTTCCTTACAGACGATTAGACGAATGAGGCAGCAAAAGCTTCGCACTGGATAGGTATTTCCAGTTAGGCTTCCCCTTCCGTCTCCCCGCAATATTGCCCCGACAGCTCACCCGGCAACGGCGCATGCCTCAACAGATGGGAACAACCATGAGACGCCTTCTCCTGACCGCATCGGCATTTGCTTTCCTGACCTCGTCGGCCTTCGCCGAGACACTCGTGGTCAGCAGTTGGGGCGGAAGCTTCCGCGACCTGATCGCCGAAGCGATCGCGACGAAATTCACCGAGGAAACCGGCGTCGAAGTCGAGTTCATCACCGGCGGCACCATCGACAGGCTGAACCAGGCGAACCTCAGCAAGGACAACCCGGAGAGCGACGTGACCTTCACCACGTCCCATGTCGGCTGGCTGTACCGGAACCAGGGCCTCTTCGAGGATCTGGATATGTCGAAGATCCCGAACGCGGCCAATCTCGTCGAACAGGCGAAGATCAGCCCGTCGCATATCGGCGCCTGGGCCTATGTCTACACGATCGGATATCTTCCCGACCTCGTCCCGCAGGACGTGACCTTCGAAAGCTGGAACGATCTGTGGTCTCCCGAGCTGAAGGGGATGATCGCCGTTCCGGACTTCGACCCCTCTCACATAATCGCCGTCGCCGCAAAGCTGGAAGGTGTCGATATCGAGAACTGGCAGCAGGCCGAGGACAAGCTTCGGGCGCTGCAGCCGAACCTGAAGGCGTTCTATACCAACGATGCCAACTCCCAGCAGCTTCTGTCGACGGGCGAGACGCCGGTGCAGGTGCTCCTGTCGATGAACGCCTACCACATGCAGTCCGAAGGGCTGGACGTGAGGCTGGCCATCCCGAAGGAAGGCGCCGTGCTCGGCATCGATACGATGGGCATCACGAAGGGCAGCACCAAGCAGGACCTGGCCTACAAGTTCATCGACACGGCCCTCGACCCTGAGGTCCAGGCCCGGATCGCCGAAATCAAGAAGGGCAGCCCGGTCGTATCGAACGTCCAGCTGCCGGAAGAGCTGGCGTCCCTGCCCGGCATCTTCACGACGCCCGAACAGTGGGAAAGCCAGACGCTGATAATCCCGCACGAGTTGCGCGCCGAGAAGACCGGAGAATGGCGTCGGTGGTTCTCGGAAAACATGACCGCCGGCAACTGAGCCCGTATCGCCCCGCCGCATCGGCGGCGGGGCCTCTTCCCTTCCCGATCTGGTCCGCCGCATGTCGAAGCGCCCATTCCTTCGCTGGTTCGCCTCTCCGTCGATCCTCATCGCGTTCGGCATCACGGCATCGTTCCTGGCCATCGTCCAGTACAGTTTCCGCGCCCATATCCCAGGATCTCTGGATCCCGGCGGCCTGACGCTCGACAATTTCACGACGCTCCTGAAGGCGGTCTACGGCCAGGCCTTCCTGAACACGGTTCTGCTGTGTCTCTGGACGGCGCTGTTTACCCTGCTGATCGGATATCCGCTGGCCTACGCGATGATCCGGGCCAAATCCGCCAGGTTACGCAGCGCGATCCTGCTGATCTCGCTGACGCCGCTCTTCCTGGGCGAGATCGTACGCACCTATTCGTGGATGATCGTGCTTGGCAACCGGGGCTTCCTCAACGCCTTCCTGCTGCAGATCGGCCTGATCGACCGACCGTTGAACCTGATGTTCACCATGACGGGCGTGGTGATCGCGCTTGTCCACTTCACCCTGCCGATCGTGGTCGTGATGCTGGCCGCCGCCCTGTCGCACATCGACCGCAACCTCGAGCGTGCGGCGCGCTCCCTCGGCGCGGGCCGCATACGCAGCTTCCTGACGGTGACGCTGCCCTTGTCGGTGCCCGGCATCGTCGCCGCGACATCGACGGCCTTCGCATGGACGTTCTCCGCCTTCGCCACCCCGCAGATGATCGGCGGCGGCCAGGTACAGACCATCTCGACGCTGGTCTATCAGGTCGGCTTCGCGTCCTTCAACTTCCCGCTGGCTGCCTCGCTGTCGCTCGTCGGACTGCTCTTCACCCTCGCCGTCCTCGCCTTCTTCAATGCCGGACTCGGCCGGCTCGAACGGATCGGAGCGCACTGACCATGAAGAAAAGCGTGTCCGACCGCATTCTGGACTGGGGTGGGGCGATCCTCGTCACGTCGATCCTGTGCTTCGTGCTGATGCCGTTCCTGGTGGTTGCGATCGCCTCGTTCAACGATGGCGCGATCCTGTCCTTTCCGCCCCGGAGCTGGTCTTTCCGCTGGTATGCGAACGCCTTCCAGTACCGGGATTTCGGGGCGGGCCTCGTCAATTCCCTGAAGGTGGCGGCGGTCGGCGCAACCATCGCGATGGTTGCAGGCGCCGGCTTCGCCTATGTGCTGGACCGATACGAGTTCAGGGGCAGGAGCATCCTGAACGCGATCCTGATGTCGCCGCTGATCATCCCCAACTTCACCATCGGCCTCGGCCTGCTGATCCTGTCGGCCGCTGCCTCCCTGCCCCGTTCGATCTGGCTCGTCGTGGCGGTGCACGTCATCATCGTCTTCCCCTTCGTCGTACGCTCGGTCTACGTGTCGCTGCGCAATTTCGAGCGGCGCTACGAACAGGCGGCCGAAAGCCTCGGCGGCGGACCGCTGCACGTCCTCCTGACGATCACCCTGCCGCTTCTGGTGCCGGGCCTCGTTTCGGGCGGCCTGTTCGCCGCGATCCTGTCGTTCAACGAGTTCACCGCCTCGCTCTTCGTCGTCAACCAGAGCACGCAGACCCTGCCGGTCGCCATGTACAACTACGTTCGGGAGTATGCGGACCCGACGCTGGCCGCGCTGTCCGTGGTCTACGTGGTCGTCGTCGCCGCCATCCTCCTGATCGTCCACAAGATCTTCCGCCTCGAAAAGGTTCTCAATGTCGAGTGAGATGCCCATTCCCGCAGCGTCTTCGGACATGCCGGACGCCGCCGTCCAATTGGATGGCGTGGCCAAGTCCTTCTCCGGCATCATGGCGCTCGACCCGATCTGGCTGAAGATGCGGCGCGGCGAGTTCATGACGCTGCTGGGGCCGTCCGGCTGCGGAAAGACCACGCTGCTGAACCTGATCGCCGGCTTCCTCGAAGCCGACGCAGGCGAACTCTTCATCGAGCGCGAGCTCGTCACCCAGGTTCCGCCGCACAAGCGCGAAATCGGCATCGTCTTCCAGAACTACGCGCTGTTTCCGCATATGAGCGTCGCGCAGAACGTCGCCTATGGCTTGCGGACCCGCCGTGTCGCCAAGGCGGAGATCGCCGAGCGCGTCCGAGAGGCGCTTGCGCTGGTGAAGCTCCAGGATTTCGCCGACAGGCGCCCCCGACAATTGTCCGGCGGCCAGCAGCAGCGTGTCGCGCTGGCCCGGGCACTGGTGATCCGCCCGCGCGTCCTGCTGCTGGACGAACCGTTCTCGGCCCTCGATCGCAACCTTCGGGGCGCGATGCAGGTGGAACTGCGCGAGATCCAGACGCGGCTCGGGCTGACCACGGTCTTCGTGACGCACGACCAGAACGAGGCGCTCAGCATGTCGGACCGCATCGCCGTCATGTCGCGCGGGCATATCCGCCAGATCGGCAGCCCGGCCGACATCTACGACAGGCCGCAGAGCCTCTTCGTCTCCACCTTCGTGGGCGACGCCAACCTGTTTTCGGCGACGTTGCGCAAGAGATTCGACTCCACCGCCGAAGTCGAGATCGGCGATACGCCCCTGAAGCTGACGCTCTACCAGGATGAAGTGCCCGCCGTGGGTCCGGTGACGGTGTTCGTCCGTCCGGAGCAGTGCCGCCTGACCGAGCCGGGCGACCCCTTGTCCATCCCGGCGCGCGTCGCCTTGTCCGTCTATCAGGGCAGCTACGCCGAACTTTACCTCGACTGTCCGGCCGCGACGTCCGGACGCGTGATGCTGCGCGTTCCGGCGGCCGGGGCATTCGCGCCGGGTGTCGCGGTCGGGATCGCCCTGCCGGAACAGGGCGCCGCGATCTACGCCCGGGAGGATGCCCTTTGACCCGCACGATGAAAGCCGTGATCGCCGCACGGCCCGGCGGACCGGACGTGCTGACGCTGGTGGACCGCCCCGTTCCTGCGCCCGGTGACGGCGAGGTGCTGATCGAAGTTGCCGCCGCCGGGGTGAACCGCCCCGACATCATGCAGCGCTCCGGTGCTCTGCCCGCGCCGCCCGGCGTCTCCGACGTGCTGGGGCTGGAGGTTGCGGGGGAAGTCGTCGCCATCGGCGCCGATGTCGATCCTGCCGCCCTCGGCACGACGGTGATGGCGCTGCTGAAGGCCGGCGGATACGCCGAACTTGCCGTGGCTCGGGCCGCCCATTGCCTGCCCGTACCGGACGGCTTGAGCCTCGAGGAGGCCGCCGTGCTGCCCGAAGGGCTTTTCACGATCCGGCACAATCTGTTCGAGCGTGGAGCGCTGCGGCCCGGCGAAACCGTACTGATCGAAGGCGGCGCCAGCGGCATCGGCACCCTTGCCTCGCAACTGGCGCAGGCGATGGGCGCCAAGGTGATCGTCACGGCCGGCGGATCGGAAAAATGCGCGCGCCTCGCCGCCATGGGGGCCGATGCGATCGACTACCGCAAGGCGGATCTGGCCGCGGAAGTGCTGCACCTGACCGACGGGCGCGGCGTGGACGTGGTGCTCGACATCCTGGGCGGCGATGCAGTCAACAGCCATCTTGCCTGCATGGCGCCCGGCGGACGCCATGTCGGCCTGTCCTTCATGACCGGCATGATCGCGCCGGTCGACCTCGGCCTGCTGATGCGCAAGGGGCTCTGGCTCACCTCGTCGACGCTCCGGCCCAAAAGCGACGGAGAAAAGGCCGCGATCGCCGCCGACGTCCGTGAAACGCTGCTGCCACTGCTGGGGCCCGGCAAGGTCCGGCCCGTCCTGTCGAGCACCTTCCCGCTTGCCGACGCGGCGCGGGCCCATGCGCTGCTGGAGGGCGGCGACAATTTCGGAAAGATCGTACTGACCACGAGGGAAAGAAGCTGAACCATGGCTCATTTGCGACATCGCAAGTTCAACACGCGCGACACCTATCCCGAGCAGAAGCTCGATAACGACCTGTCGCAGGCCGTCGTGGCCCGGGGAGGAACCACCATCTTCCTGCGCGGCCAGTGCCCGCAGGATCTCGACACCGCCGAAAACATCGCCAGCAGCGACCCGGTGGAGCAGACCCACAAGGTGATGCAGAACATCCGCCAGCTGGTGCAGGAGTGCGGCGGCGAGATGGAGCATGTGACCAAGCTCGTCGTCTATCTGACCGACGTGCGCCACCGCGAGGCCGTCTATCGGACCATGGGCGAATACATCAGGGGCGTCTTTCCGGTCTGCACGGGTTTGACCGTGGTGGCCCTGGCCCGTCCAGAATGGCTGGTCGAGATCGACGCGACCGCCGTCATCCCCGATTGAGCGCACCCCAGAAGACGGAAAGGGCGGATGCCCAGGGAGTTTCCATGACTTTTTCGATCGTCGGCCACTGCCCGGAAACGGGAATGTTCGGTGTCGCCATATCCTCCTCGTCGCCGGCCGTCGCCGCGCGCTGCTCCTTTGCACGGGCCGGCGTGGGCGCCGTCGCCACGCAGAACGTGACCGACCCGCGGCTCGGCCCGCATGCGCTGGACCTCATGGAGCGGGGGGCCAGCCCGCGCGAAGCCCTGGCGATCCTGGAACGCAGCGGCGCGCATATGGCGTTCCGGCAGGTCCTGGCGGTCGGACGCTCGGGCGAAAGCGCCATCTATTCGGGCACCGAGGTGCTCGGCATGTGGTCCGAAGCCCAGGGCCGCGATACCGCCGCGGCCGGCAATCTACTTGCCGATGCCGGCGTGCCCGAAGTCATGGTCCAGCATTTCAGCAACTCCGAGGGCCATCTCGGGCAGCGCCTGTTGGGCGCGTTGCGCGCCGGCCTGGATGCCGGCGGCGAGGCAGGACCCGTTCACTCGGCCGGGCTGCTGCTCGTCGACGCGCAAAGCTGGCCGCTGGCCGAGCTTCGGATCGACTGGAGCGACGCGTGCCCGATCGCGGCGCTGGAACAGGCCTGGTCGGTCTACCAGCCCCAGATGGCCGCCTATGTCACCCGCGCGCTGGACCCGCGCCAGGCGCCGTCTTATGGCGTTCCGGGAGATGAGTGACTAACCTCGCCGCGTCCGGACGAGGTTCTTCGAGGGATTGCCATGCCGCTTCGCTTCACCCTGCGACAACTGGAATATTTCATTGCCGTGGGTGAAGCCGGCAGCATCGCGCTGGCCGCCGAGAAGGTGAACGTCACCGCGCCGTCCATGTCGTCCGCCATCGCGCAGCTCGAAGCGGGGTTCGGCGTCCAGCTCTTCACGCGTCGCCACGCTCAGGGCTCGGCCCTGACGCCGACGGGAGAACGCTTCATGGAGCAGGCGCGGGTGGTCCTGGAAAACGCGGCCAAGTTGAACGATCTGGCCAACATCTATACCGGAAGCGTCCTCGGCTCGCTGCGGATCGGCTGCCTGCGAACCTTCGTGCAGCTCATGGTACCGCAATTGCGCCGCACCTTCGAAAGCCGTTATCCCAGCGTGGAGTTCAGCCAGGTCGAACTGGACCAGGCGCAGATCTTCGATGCACTCGGGTCGGCCCGGATCGACGTGGCGCTGACCTACGACATCGCGCTGCCCAGCGACATCGACTTCCAGCCGCTGCGCACCCTGCCTCCTTACGTCATGGTGGATGTGGATCATCCGCTGGCCGGCCGCACCAGCCTGACGGCCGACGAATTGCTGGGGCACGGCATGGTGCTTCTGGATATGCCGCACAGCTCC
This sequence comes from Aureimonas altamirensis, assembly GCF_023702225.1. GTDB lineage: Bacteria > Pseudomonadota > Alphaproteobacteria > Rhizobiales > Rhizobiaceae > Aureimonas > Aureimonas altamirensis_B. The sequence continues at coordinate 67,451 of NZ_JAMQCO010000011.1, forward strand.
GACTACTTCCTGTCGCTGTTCCGGGGCTTCGGACAGCGTCCGCGCATCGCCGAACGCACCTGCGAGATTTCGATCCAGCGCAGCCTGGTCGCCAACGGGTTCGGTTTCGGCATATCGAACATGCGCACGGTCTCCGACATCTCGATGGACGGCAAGCAGTTGAAGTTCATACCGCTGCATACGCCGGTGCCGCCGCTGCAACTGGGCATCGCCATTTCGCGCGCCGCCCACGTGTCGCGCACCATCCAGGCCTTCATCGACCACTGCCACGAAGCCGCGGATTCGGGCAGCCTGCCCGGCCTGCTGGCCTGACGGACATGCCCTCATGATACCCGAGACAACCGATATCCTTGCCCGGCTGGTGGCCTTCCCGACCCTGTCGCGGCAATCGAACCTGGCGCTTCTCGACTACGTCGAGGGATTGCTGGCCCCGGCCGGCATCCGTCTCGAGCGCTATGCCAGCGACGACGGCACCCGCGCCAACCTGTGGGCCAGCGTCGGGCCAGACATCGCCGGCGGCGTGGTGCTGTCCGGGCATTGCGACGTGGTGCCGGTGGAGGGGCAGGACTGGTCCGGCGATCCGTTCCTCCTTCGGCTCGAAGGAGGGCGTCTCTACGGGCGCGGAACCGCCGACATGAAGGGCTTTCTCGCGGTGGCGATCCGGGCGATGCTGCACGCCGCCGGCGAGACGTTGAGCCTGCCCCTGCATCTCGCCATTTCCTATGATGAGGAGATCGGCTGTCTCGGCGTGCGCGGCATGCTGGACATGCGCCGGATGCACCCGGCCCGGCCGGCCCTTTGCCTGATCGGCGAGCCGACGGGAATGCGCATCGCTACCGGGCACAAGGGCAAGCGCGCCCTGCGCGCCTGTTGCCTTGGCCAGGAAGGCCATTCGGCGCTGGCGCCCGAGGCGTTGAACGCGCTGCATCTCGGCGCCGAGTTCGTGACCCGCCTGCAGGCCCGGCAGGCGGCGCTGGAGGCAGCCGGCGCGCGCGACGATGCCTATGACATTCCCTATTCGACGCTGCATGTCGGCACGATGCATGGCGGCACGGCGCTCAATATCGTGCCTCGGCGCTGCGACCTCGAGTTCGAGCTGCGCAATGTCGCCGCCGACGATCCCGACGCGATCATCGCCGGCGTCGTGGCCGATGCCGAGGCGATCGCCGCCAGGCATCGCGGGCGGTTTCCGCATGCCCGGATCGATGTCGAGGAGGTCTCGGGCTATCCGGGGCTGGATACGCCCGCCGATACGCCGGCGGTCGGGTTGCTGCAATCGATGCTCGACAGCGGCGATCCCCCGATCAAGGTGGCCTTCGGCACCGAGGGCGGGCTGTTCCACGAAGCGCTGGGTATACCGACGCTGATCTGCGGCCCGGGCCACATGGCCCAGGGCCACAGGCCGGACGAGTTCGTCGACGAAGACCAGCTCGCCGAATGCGAACGACTTCTGGGCGCCATCACGGCGATGCTTGCTGACCGAGGCGCGCACCCTTCAGCAAGGTTGCGGCATGGTTGAGCGCGGCGCCTGCCGCTTCGGCCATCTGCGGCAGGATCATCCATTCCAGTGTCCAGGCAGCGCCGGAGCGCTCGTTCTCGTGGATCATGGATTGGTGGAGCGTGCCCATCAGACCGGCGTTCAGCCGGCCGATCGCAACCAGCAACTCGGCGCCGACGGGGTTGTTCTTGTGCGCCATCGCGGATGACGCGCCCCCGCCCGACAGGGTGACCGCTCCGCGCTCGGCCATCGATGCGATGTCCTGGCCGACCTTGCCGAGCGTGCCGGTGAGAAGCGCAACCCCCTGCGCCGCATCGAGGATGCGGGTACGGTCCGTATGCCAGGGCGCGGCGTCCGCAAGGCCGAGCTGCCGGGCAAGGTGGCGCCGGACCTCCGGGGCCTTGCCCCCGAACCCCCTTCCGTCGCCGACCGGCCCGCCGAGCTGGATGGCAAGGTCCGCTTTGAGGTCTGCAAGCCGTTCGCGGTGATGGATAAGCGGCCTGCTCCAGCCTTCCAGCTTGTCCGCAACGGTGATCGGCAGCGCCGCCTGCATGCGGGTATGGGCCATCAACGATTTTTGCCCGTCAGTGCGCTTTGCCGCGTCGACGGCGTCGATCAGGCGGTCCAGCCGCTTGCCCAGCACGTCGAGAATACCGCTCAGCCGCAGCATCAGCCCGGTGTCGATCGCGTCCTGGCTGGTCGCACCCAGGTGAAGCGCAACGCCATGCGGGTCGCGGATGGACGCGCGCACCTGCCGAACGAGTTCGGGCACGATGACGCCGTCTCGCCGGAGCCCCGCCGACAGCCTGTCGCTGTCCGCAACGAATGCCGCGACGGCGCTTTCGATGGCGGCGGCGGCGGCGGGCTCGATCAGCCCCGCCTCCGCCGTCGCCTGCGCAAGCGCCGATTCGAACCGCAGGATCGCCTGGATCTCGGCTTCGGGTGCAAGGAAGCCGGCGATCTCCGCATCGCCCGTCAGGACATCCAGCAGGGAGCGCATGCGTCAGACCCTTTCCAGCGCTACGGCGATGCCCTGCCCGACGCCGATGCACATCGTGGCAAGCGCCCGCCGCTTCCGCGCAAGCGCCAGTTCCAGCGCCGCGGTGCCGGCGATCCGCGCGCCGGACATGCCGAGCGGGTGCCCCAATGCGATCGCCCCGCCATTGGGGTTCACGCGGTCGTCGTCATCGTGGATGCCGAGTTCGCGCAGGCACGCCAGCCCCTGGCTGGCGAACGCCTCGTTCAACTCGATCACGTCGAAATCCGTAGTCGAAAGGCCAAGCCGGGCCAGCAGTTTCCGTGTGGCGGGTACCGGGCCGATACCCATGACGCGCGGCGCGACGCCGGCCGCCGCGCCGCCGAGAACCCGTGCCATCGGCGTCAGGCCGTGGCGGCGCGCCGCCGCCTCCGAGGCAAGGATCAGCGCCGCGGCCCCGTCGTTGACGCCGGATGCATTGCCGGCAGTCACCGTGCCGCCCTTGCGGAAGGGCGTCGGCAGTGTCGACAGCGCATCCATGGTCGTCTCCCTCGGATGCTCGTCACGATCGACCGTCTTCGACAGGCCCCGCTTCTGCGGCACGGTGACTGGGACGATCTCCCGTGCCAGCCGGCCACTTGCCTGCGCAGCCGCAGCCTTTTGCTGGCTAAGAAACGCGAACGCGTCCTGGTCGGCGCGTTCGACGCCGAACGCCTCCGCCACGTTCTCGGCGGTCTCCGGCATGGCATCGACGCCGTATTGCGCCCTCATGACGGGGTTGACGAAGCGCCAGCCGATCGTCGTGTCGTGGATCTCGGCGTGGCGCGAGAAGGCCGCATCCGCTTTCGGCATCACGAAGGGCGCGCGGCTCATGGATTCGACGCCGCCGGCGACCACCAGTTCGGCTTCGCCGGCGCGGACGGCGCGGGCGGCCGTCAGGACCGCATCCAGCCCCGAGCCGCACAACCGGTTGATGGTCGTACCCGGTACGCCTTCCGGCAGGCCGGCCAGCAGGGCCGACATCCGCGCGACATTGCGGTTGTCCTCGCCGGCCTGGTTGGCGCAGCCGTAGACGACATCGTCCACCGCCGCCCAGTCCACCCCGCCATGGCTTTCCATAAGCGACTTCAGCGGCACCGCACCCAGATCGTCGGCCCGGACGGCCGAAAGCGCGCCGCCGAAGCGACCGACGGGCGTACGCACATAGGCGCAGATAAAGGCTTCGGCCATGTCAGAGCTCCGGAGCGGTAAGGTCGGCGATCGTCGGCGGCAGGATAAGCGTCGCGCCCGTTGCCGCCTGCAGGTCTTCCAGGGACACGGCGGGAAGCTTTTCCCGCAGGATGAAGCGTCCCCCCTCGATATCGACGACGGCGAGGCTGGTATAGACCCGCGTGACGCAGGCGACGCCGGTCAGCGGCAGCGAGCACGCCGTCACCAGTTTCGGCTTGCCGTCCTTCGTCATGTGATCCGTGATGACCGCCACGCGTTTTGCCCCATGGACGAGGTCCATCGCTCCCCCGACCGCCGGCACGCCCCCTGGCCCGGTCGACCAGTTGGCAAGGTCTCCCGTCTCGGCGACCTCGTAGGCCCCGAGGATCGCGACGTCGAGATGGCCGCCGCGCACCATCGCGAAGCTGTCGGCATGATGGAAGAATGCGGTGCCCGGCTTTATGGTGACAGCCTTCTTGCCGGCATTGATGAGGTCCCAGTCCTCCTCTCCGTCCGGCGGCGCCTCTCCGAAACCGAGGATGCCGTTCTCGGTGTGGAAGATCGCCTGTCGGCCCGGAGGCTGGAACCGCGCCACCATCTCCGGAAGGCCGATGCCGAGATTGACATAAGCGCCATCCTCGATGTCCTGCGCCGCGCGCCAGGCGATCTGCGCCGGGGTGAGCCGGGCGCTCATACAACCGCCTCCGGGTAGCGCGCGTCCTGACGATTGAGCGCCTCTTCCTGTGCAGGCATGGCCACCTCCACGACCCGCTGCACGAAGATGCCGGGCGTCACCACATGCTCCGGGTCGATTGCACCGGGCAGGACGATCTCGGATACCTGGGCGATGCTTACTCCGGCGGCCATGCACATCAGCGGATTGAAGTTGCGGGCCGCCTTGTTGAAGACGAGGTTGCCCAGCGTATCGCCCCGGTGCGCCTTCACCAGTGCGTAATCGGCTTTCAGCCATCGCTCCTGGACATAGGGCCGGCCATCGAATTGCGTGACGGGCTTGCCCTCGGCCAGCGCGGTGCCATAGCCGGTCGGCGTGTAGAATGCTGGGATGCCGGCTCCGCCCGCACGTATCCGTTCGGCCAGCGTACCCTGCGGCACGAGTTCCAGTTCGATCCGGCCGGCCCGATACAGTTCGGTAAAGACACGGGGGTCTGCCGAACGCGGGAACGAGCATATCAGCCGCGCCACCATGCCCTGCTCGATCAGCGCCGCCAGTCCGACATGGCCGTTGCCTGCATTGTTGTTGACGACGGTCAGCCCGGTCGGGTGGCCGGTCGCGACGAACCGGTCGATTAGCGCATGGATCAGCTCGATCGGCGCGCCGGAACCGCCGAATCCGCCGATCATCACGGTAGCGCCGTCCGGAATGTACGCTACGGCATCGGCCAGGCTGGAAACGGTCTTGTCCATCGGTCCCATCACATATCCAGAAAAACGGTTTCGCCTTCGCCCTGCAGGCGAATATCGAAGGTGAAGACGGCGATCCCGTCGCGGTCGGAGCGGGCCGCCACCAATGTGGCCCGGCGCGCCGGTTCCGCAATGCGCAAGAGAAGGGGGTCCTGTGCATTGGCCTCCGCCTCGTCGCCGAGATAGGCTCGCGTATGCAGGCCCAGATTGATGCCCCGCGCGACGATCCAGAACGTCACGTGCGGCGCCTGCAGGCGGCCGTCCGGAAAGGGAACGCGCCCGGGGCGCACCGTCTCGAAGCGGAATGCGCCATCGGCCTCCGAAATCGGTTGCCGGCCCCAACCAGAAAAATGCGGGTCCGCCTTGCCGCGCGTCTCGGACGGCGCGTTGTAGAGCCCGGCCGCGTCGGCCTGCCAGATCTCCACCAGCGCATCGCGCACCGGGCTGCCGCCACCGTCGAGAATCCGCCCCTCCAGCACGATCCGCTCGCCCGTCGCCTCGGGTCCGACAAGGACGAGGCCGAGATCCTCCTGCCAGACGCCGGTGATCTCCACCCAGTTCGGGTTGGTGCCGATATGGACATAGGGGCCGGCCGTCTGCGACGGCGACTCCTTCAGATAGCCGAGAGGCTGGGCCATGTCAGTTTCCCTCCGGGCGGTTCTCGAATATCGTGGAACGGCGGCCGCGCAACACGATGTCGAACCTGTAGGCCAGGGCATCCATCGGGATTGTGGCGTTGCGGTCCAGCGCCGCCACAAGCTGGTCGATGGCGGCTTCGTCGGGAATGGTCCGCACGATGGGGCATTGGCGGATCATCGGATCGCCCTCGAAATACATCTGGGTGATCAGGCGCTGCGCGAAGGCATGCCCGAAGATCGAGAAGTGGATATGCGCGGGCCGCCAGTCGTTGGCGCCGTTCGGCCATGGATAGGCGCCCGGCTTGACCGTGCGGAAGGCATAACGCCCGTCCTCGTCGGTGATGCAGCGGCCGCACCCCCCGAAATTGGGGTCCAGCGCAGCCAGGTAGGTTTCCCTGCGGTGCCGATAGCGCCCGCCGGCATTCGCCTGCCAGAATTCCACCAGCGCGCCGCGAACCGGCCGGGCCGCCTCGTCCAGCACGCGGCCCTGGACGATGATGCGCTGGCCGATGGCCTCGCCGCCATCGGTGGAAAAGTTGCGGATCAGGTCGTCGTCGAGCGGACCCAGCCTGTCGTGCCCGAACATCGGGCCAGTCTCCTCCGAAAGCGTCGTCGGCAGCGACAGGAGCGCGTGGCGCGGCGACCGCAACACGGACGTCTTGTAGCCCGGCGTCAGGGCCGGCGGGTGCCAGGCATGATCGCGCTGGAAATACGAACCGGTCATGCGGTCGGCTCCTTCCTCATCTCGCCGATGGTCGCCTTGGCGATCCTGAACGCGCTGTTGGCGGCGGGCACGCCGGCATAGACGGCCACATGCATGAGCGCCTCGGCGATATCGGCCTCGCTGGCGCCGGTGTTGCGGGTGGCGCGCACATGCATGGCCACCTCCTCGCCATGGCCGAGCGCCGCCAGCAGCGCGATGGTGACGAGGGAGCGCTCGCGCCGGGTCAGCTGCGCCCCCGTCCAGACCGTCCCCCAGGCCCCTTCCGTGATGAAGGTCTGGAAGGCGCGGTCGAAGTCGGTGATCGCCGCGCTCGCCCTGTCCACATGCGCGTCGCCCAAGACCTGGCGGCGGGTGGCCATGCCGGCCTCGAACGCGCCCGCTTCGGGCGCGAGCTCCGCCAGGAAGCCCCGCAGGGTATCGGCGTAGGCCTGCGGCCGTTCGACGTTCGGCAGATGGCCGGCATTATCGATCACCGTCGTGCGGGCGCCCGGGATCAGCGATGCCAGCGCATGCACCAGTTGCGGCGGTGTCGATCCGTCGTCGCTGCCGGCGATGCACAGGGCCGGCACCGTGATGGCCGGGGCCCGCTCGGTGAAGTCCGCGGCCGCGATGGCCTCGCAGGTCGCGATGTAACCGGCGGGCGAGCACCGCTCGAACATGGTCCGGCACAGCCGGTACGGCGGGTTGCCGGCCTGCCGGAAACCTGCGGTGAACCACTTTTCCATGACGCCGTCGGCAATGGCTTCCAGCCCCCCGGCACGAACGGCGTCGATCCGCTCGGACCAGCTCTGCGGCGTTCCGATCCTGTGCGCGGTGTTCGACAGGACGAGGGCCGAGACGAGGTCCGGCCGTGCGAGCGCCAGCCCCTGGGCGATCATGCCGCCGACCGAGAGGCCGACGACGACCGCGCCGGTGACCGCGTGATGCTCCATCAGCCCGGCAAGGTCGCGCACATGGGCATCGATGCTTCCGGGCCCGATCCCATCTCCGGTAAGTCCATGGCCGCGCTTGTCGTAGCGCAGCAGCGCCTGCCCGGCGCCCAGCGCGGCCACGACGCCGTCCCATATGCGAAAATCGGTCCCGAGCGAGTTTATGAAGACGAGCGCCGGCCCCGGCCCCGGCCGGAATTCGCAGTGCAGGGTCAGGTCGCCGACTTGCGCGAACTGCATCCGGTTTCTCCTACAGTTTCGGAATGCCCTTGGGTGGCATCAGCCGCTTCTGGGCGGCGATGCGGAATGGCGCGTTCGGCGCGCCGTAGCCCGAATATCCGCCACGCCGCTCCACGATCTCGAAAAAGAACCCGCTGCTTTCGAGGCGAGAGTACATCTGAAAGAATTCCGCCTCGCCGTCGCGGTCATAGAAGATCTGGGCAGCCTTCATCCGCGCCAGGAGCGCCGGCTCGACGTCGAGCCGGGCAGCCAGGTCGTCGTAATAGTTGGACGGGATCGGGAGCGGCCGGAAGCCGTTTGCCGCGAAGGCCGCGGCAGTGGCGAAGATGTCGTCGCAGGCGAAGGCGATATGCTGGATGGCCGCCCCAAGATTGTCCCGCAGGAAATGGCCGGCCATGGTGCGATGCGTTTCGGCGCCGTTCAGCGTCATGCGGAAGCTGCCGTCGGCCGTCGCCAGCGCCTGGCTGCGCACCAGCCCGTCCGGGTCGACGACATCCACCATCGCCGACTTCCCCATGTCAAAGAGCGTCGTATAGAACAGCGACCAGCTCAGCATCTCGTCGTAGCTCATGGTCTGGGCCAGATGATCGACGCGGGTCAGGCCGCAGTCGCGTCGGGGCAGATCCGGCGCCAGCGGCTCGAACTCGACGTCCCAGACGCGCGCCAGGCCCGAGCCATCGTCCAGGAAATGCAGCACGCTGCCGCCAAGCCCCCTGATGGCCGGAATGTCGAGCTCTCCGGGGCTGAGCGGCTGCGAGAACGGCGTTTCGCCCAGATGCCCGGCCCGCTCCAGCGTCGCCGCCGCATCGGCGACCGACAAGCCGACGTCGCAGACAGAGGTCCCGTGGACGAGCCAGGCGCTGTGGGCGTGGCCCTCGCCCTCCTCGTTGAGCACGATACGGATATCGCCCTGCTGGAACAGGGTAAGCTTCTTGCCGATATGGCGCGCGACGGCCGAGAAGCCGAGCGTCCCCAGCGTCCGGCCGAGCGCGTGCGCCTCGCCGCCGGCACTTGCGAATTCCACGAAGGAGACGCCGGATACGATCGACCGGGGCGGCATGGCGGCCGGCTCCAGCGCGGTCGCATCCTCGAGCCTGCGCACGTCGTCGACCAGCGCGACGAGGGAGCGGTATCCGTCGGCCGCGATGGTGCGCGGGCTGGCCGAGCGGAACTGGTCGTTGAAAATCTCCAGCGAGACGGGGCCGCCATATCCGGTCGCGGCCACCGCGGCCATGAAGCGCGTGACATCGAGGTCGCCCTCGCCCGGCATGTTGCGGAAATGGCGGGACCAGTACAGCAGGTCCATGTCGATCTGCGGCGCATCGGCAAGCTGCACGAAGAAGATGCGGTCGCCGGGAATGCGCCTGATCGTGTCCGGATCTATCTTCCGCGCCAGCGTATGGAAGCTGTCGACGATAAGGCCGATGGATGGATGGTCGGCGCGGCGCACGACCTCCCATGCATCGCGGTGATCGTTGACATGGCGCCCCCAGGCCAGCGCCTCGTAGCCGACCCGCAGGCCGCGCCGCGCAGCGCGCTCCCCGAGTTCCGCGAAGTCGGCGGCCATGCGGTCGATGCCGCCGAGCGCGTCGGGATGCACGGAGGAACAGACGAGCATCAGGTCCGTGCCGAGCTCCCCCATCAGGTCGAACTTGCGCTCGGCACGCTCGAAGGCCTTGCGGCGGAGCGGCTCCGGCAATCCTTCGAAATCCCGGAACGGCTGGAACAGGGTGATCTCCAGCCCCATGTCGCGGATCGCGCGTCCGACGTCGCGCGGGGCGGCGTCGTTGGCGATGAAATCCTGCTCGAAGATCTCGATCCCGTCGAATCCGGCCGCCGCTATGGCTTCCAACTTCTCCGGAAGGCTTCCGGAAATCGAGACCGTGGCGATGGACGTCTTCATGGCTGGGCCAGCCAGCCGCGCATGGTCGCGACGGCCGTCGCGTAGCCGGCCGGGCCGAGCCCCGCGATCACGGCCCGCGCCGCGCGGGAGACCAGCGAGGTCTGGTAGATTTCCTCCCGGCGGTGGATGTTGGAGATATGCAGCTCCAGGATCGGCATCCGCGCCATCTTCAGCGCGTCGAGAAGCGGGATCGAGCGGAAGGACAGGCCGGCCGGGTTGATGACGATCCCCGCGTCGGCGTCGATCGCCTCATGCACCCAATCCACCAGCTGATGCTCTGCGTTGGTCTGCCGGAAGACGAGCGGGTGGTCGCCCGCCGCATCCCGGCACAGCGCCTCGACGTCGGCAAGCGTCGCCGTACCGTAGATTTCGGGCTCGCGCTTGCCCAGGCGATTGAGGTTGGGGCCGTTGAGGACGTGGATCGGTGCAGGCATGGCCATAATCCTGAAAGCCTCAGCCCGTGTAGCCGAACATGCGCGGCACGCCGAGGACGAGCGAGGGGAAGAAGGTGATGAGCATGAGGGCGACGATCATCCCGGCAAGGAAGGGCAGCGTGTCCTTTACGATTGCCCGCAAGGGTTCGCCGGATACGCGGGCGACGATGAAGAGCAGCAGGCCATATGGCGGCGTGATGAGCCCCAGCATGACGTTGAAGACGACGACGACGCCGAAATGCACCATGTCGATTCCGAGCGCTTGCGCGGTCGGCACCAGCACTGGTACGACGACGAGGATGATCGTCGTGCCTTCCAGGATGCAGCCGAGCAGCAGGAGGACGACGTTGACGATCAGCAGGAATGTCAGCGGCGTCAGCTCGAAGGACAGGAGGAACGCGCTGATGGATGCGGGGATGTTCTCGACGGTGATGACGTAGTTGAACACCATCGCGCCGGCGATCAGCATGCCCACCGACGTCGTCATGCGACCTGCCGCAAGCAGGGAGCCGTAGAACTGCCGCAGGCCGACGTCGCGGTGGATGACGACGGAGACGAGCAGCGCATAGAGCGCGGCGACGGCAGCGGCTTCCGTCGGCGTCATGACGCCACCGCGCAACCCGACCAACAGCACCACCGGCAGCATCAGAGCCGGCAAAGCGCGGATCGTGATGCCGGGGATTCGGCGAAGCGGTACGGGTTCCTCCGTCGGGAAGTTCTTCCGCCGCGCGGTCCAGGCGACGATCCCCATCTGCGACACGCAGATGAGCAGGCCCGGCAGGATGCCGCCGAGAAAGAGGAAACCGATGGAAGCGTTCGAGACCAGCGAATAGATCACCAGGGGGATCGACGGCGGCAGGATCGGCGCGATGACGGCGGAGACGGCCGTCAGCGAGGCCGCGTAGCTTGGCGTATACTTGCCGTCCTGCGTCATCATCTTCTGCATCATCTTGCCCATGCCGGCGGCATCGGCAATGGCCGATCCCGACATCCCCGCGAAGATGAGGCTCTGCAGCACGTTGACCTGCGCCAGCCCGCCGCGGAACCGGCCGACGATCGCATTGCAGAAGTTGAGCAGCCGTATGGTCATCGAGCCGGAATTCATCAGCTCGGCGGCCAGGATGAACAGCGGCACGGCCAGCATGGTGTAGCTGGTCATCATCGAATTCAACAGCTGCTCCGCAGCGGTGCCCATGTCGAGCCCGGCGGCGAACAGATAGAGGATCGATGCGCAGATCATCGAGTGGCCGATGGGCACGCCCAGAATACTCATCGCGACCAGCGTCACGATGCACAGCGTGAAGGGATCGGAGAAACTCATAGGCCGGAACTCTTGTGCGTGGGGTCGATCTGCTTCGGCGCCCTGCGCATTGCTCTCCAGACCAGCCACGCATATCGGCAGATCACGGCGACCGCGAACACGACGTAGATCGAGAAGAGATAATCGTAGCGGATGTCGAGATAGGCGGTTTCTTGCACCTTCATGAAGGTGACGTAGTCCACCGTGGCCGGCAGCGAGAACGTATAGAGCCCGACGACGGCCAGTCCGCCGACGACCGCCATGAGGCGGCGGAGGGCCGGCCCCACGGAATCGAACAGGAGGTCGAACCGGATCTCCTCGTCCTCGCGGGCAACGAAGGCCGCGCCCCAGAGCACCAGCCACAGCCACATGATGACGGTGAGCTCCGAGGTCCAGCCGATTGGGAAGTTCAGGAAGTACCGAAAGACGATCTGCGCGACGAAGCCGAAAAACATGACGGCCAGCATGAGGGCCAGGATGTTTTCGGCACGCGCATAGAGCCATCGGGCGATGCCGGTCAGTCGCATGGCCATCTCCGCACGGGTTCGGACGGGCGGCGCCGGGCCGCCCGGCTCGGCTTACATCGCGTTGATCGTCTCGAGCATTCCGTCAGGCCAGTCCTGCGACAGGCTGGAATTGCGATACTGCTCCTGCGCATAGGCGCGGAAGGCGTCGATATCGGGCGTATGGATCTTCAATCCACGCTCCTCGAACCCCTTGGCGAGCGCCGCTTCCTGATCGACGTGCTGCTGCGTGCTCCAGCCGACCGCCTCGTCGACGGCAGCCTGGAACGCGGTGCGCTGCTCTTCGCTCATCTCGTTCCACACCTTGCTCGATATGGCGAGCACGTCGAAGCCGACGAGATGCGACGTCATGACGATCTGCGACATCACCTCGTAGAATTTCATGTTCTCGACATTCGGCAGGGGGTTGTCCTGCCCGTCGATCGCGCCGGTCTGGAGGCCGGTATAAACCTCGGCATAGGCCATCGGCGTCGGATTGGCGCCGATGGCCTGGCCGAGGAATTGCCAGGAATCGCCGCCCGGCATGCGCAGCTTGACGCCGGCCATGTCCTGGGGGGTGTTGATCTCCCGGTCCAGCCGCAGACCCACCTGCCGCGCCCCGAAATAGGTGGGCGCCAGGATATGTACGCCGAGCTTGTCCTCCACGAGCTGCTTCATCTCGGCGCCTGCCTCGCTGTCGAAGAAAGCCTGCAGATGATCCGCGTCGCGGAACAGGTATGCCGAGGTCAGGAGAGACCATTCCGGCACCTGGTTGGCGATATCCTGGGGCGCGATATTGCCCATCTCTAGATTGCCGCGCTGAATGGCGACCAGCTCGGTACCCTGCTTGAAGAGGTTGCCGCCATAGTAGGGCTGCAGCGTGAAATCCGGCGCGACGGCCTCGGCCAGCCGTTTCGTCATTTCGGCCCGTATGTCCTGCTCGGAGAACACGGCGGAAAAGCGTAGCGTCGTGCCATCCTGTGCCGACGCGGCTCCGGGAATAAGGACGGCGAATGCAGCCAGCGCTGTTGCGGCCAGGGCCGCACGTCGAGTGATGGTCATGTCGTTCCTCCCATCGACCCGCTCCCACAGGTCGTTGGCCCAACTATCCGATCGGATGTTTCAATAATCAATGGGCGAAATGCATTTTGTAGGAGATTTTTGAAAATATCCTACTTTGACCGTCGGAAGCGTGGTATCGATCCGGGGCAGGAGCAGGGAGTTGGACCGTGACAATCGCCATGACGGCACCGGCCGTCGCTGACAGCCGCTACGATACGATCCGGGGCGACATCGTCTTCGGCGTGCTGGAGCCCGGGCGCCGGCTGAAGCTGGACGAGCTCGTCGCGCTTTACGGCACCAGCGTCTCGACCCTCCGGGAGATCCTGCAACGCCTTGTCTCGGAGGGGTTCATCCGGTCCGAGAGCCAGCGCGGCTTCGAAGTCGCGGCCGTATCGGCCAGGCATCTGGCGGATGTCGCGGCGCTTCGCCTTCTGCTCGAGCGTCATGCACTGGAACGCTCATTCGCAAAAGGCGACCTCGAATGGGAGGGCGAAATCGTATCGGCTCATCATAAGCTTGCCGTGATCGAACGGCGCATGATGGCGGGCGAGGCGGTGGAGCGGACGGTATGGAAGCATTACGACCGCTCTTTCCATTTGGCTCTCATCTCGGCCTGCGGCTCGCAGGAGCTCATCGACTCCTATGCCGGGGTCTACGATCATTACCTGCGCTACCAGATGGTGGCTTTCGTCTTCCGGGGGTCGGTCGCGTCCGGCGAGCACAGGGAGTTGATGGAAGCCGCGTTGGCGCGCGACGCCGGGCGCGGCGTCGCCCTGATCGAACGCCACGTGGATGGTTGCGTCGCCCATACGCTGGGCCTGGGGGTGCTGCGGTGAACATGGCTTCCGGCGGGGTGCCCAAACCCCTTTACGACCGACTGCGCGACGACATCATACGCGGCGTCCTCGCCCCCGGCGAGCGCCTTCGGCTCGATGCGCTGAAGGACAGGTACGGGGTCGGCACCGGCCATCTGCGCGAGGTTCTCGGCCGCCTGGCCTCCCAGCGTTTCGTCGTCGCGGAAGGCCAGCGCGGATTCGAGGTGGCGGCCGTATCCATCGCCAATCTTCACGAGATCGCCGACCTGCGCCTGCTGCTGGAATGCAGCGCCATCGAGCAATCCTTCACCAATGGCGATACCGCCTGGGAAAGCCGCGTCGTGGCCGCCCATCACATGCTTGCCCGCACCGAGGACGCCGTGGCCGACGGACAGGACGACAGTGTCTACCTTTGGAAGCAGCGTGACTGGGAGTTCCATCAGGCGCTGATCTCGGCCTGCGCATCGCGGATCCTGCAGGACACTCATGCCCTCGTTTTCGACAAGTATCTTCGCTACCAGATGATCGCGCTCAGCTTCCGCGGCGATGTCGCCGCCGCCGAGCACCGGGAGATGCTGGACTGCGCGCTCGAGCGCGACTGGCGGCGCGCCTGCGATATCCTGCAGGTCCACGTTCGCGGCGGTGTCGCCCATGCCCTCGGAACCGGGACGATAAGCGCATGAGCGCAACCGAAAGACGCCGGGTCAGGGTCGGACTGATCGGAACCGGCATCGGCGGCTCCCTCTCTCCGGCGATGCACGAAGCCGCAGGCGCCGCCAACGGCCTCGACTACAGCTACGAGCGCTTCGACCTCGCCGGCGCGGCAGACCCGGACGCGGCATTGAAGGCGTCGCTGGATGAAGCGGAGGGGCGCGGCTTCGCGGGCGTCAACGTCACCCACCCGTTCAAGCAGGCGGTGATCGACCATCTCCATGCGTTGTCACCCGAAGCCCAGGCATTGGGCGCGGTCAACACCGTCGTCTTCGGCCATGGCCGGCGCACCGGACACAACACCGACTGCACGGGCTTCGCACGCGGCTTTTCCGGGCAACTGTCGGACGCGGCGCTGCACGAGGTGGTGCAACTGGGCGCAGGCGGCGCAGGCCTGGCCGTCGCGCACGCGTTGCTGACGCTCGGCACCGAACGTCTGACCCTGGTGGACCGTCAGCCGACACGCAGCGCCGCCGCCGGGCGCGCACTTGCAGAACGCTTCGGCAAAAGCCGGATCCAGGTTGCGGACGACCCCGCCGAAGCGCTCGCCACGGCCGACGGCCTGGTCAACGCCACACCCGTGGGCATGGCCGCCTATCCCGGCATTCCGCTTCGACAGGAGCTGCTGAGGCCGAGCCTGTGGGTAGCCGATGTCGTCTATGTTCCGCTCGATACGGAACTGCTCCAGGCCGCCCGCGCCATGGGATGCCGGGTCTGCGACGGAGGCGGAATGGCCGTCTTCCAGGCGGTCGAGGCTTTCGAGCTGTTCACTGCGATCGCTCCCGATAGCCGCCGGATGCAGGCGCATTTTGCCGAGCTGACCGGAAATGTGCCCGCCACTTGAAACCTACTGATGGTAGCTTACTTAAGCTACCAATCGTAGGTTATTTCGGCAGGCAGAGGTTCCATATCATGACGCATTACCCGATTCTTCTCATGGGCGGCTCCGGCGCCATCGGCAGACTGACGGCGCAGGCGCTGCGTGCGTCCCATCCCGAAGCTCCATTGCTGATCGGCGGGCGCGATTCCGGGAAAAGCCAAGCGACGGCGCATGAACTCGGCAATGCGCAGGGCGTGGCGATCGACTCCCGTGCCGAGGATCTCGGCCTCGGCGAACGGAAGATCGGCGCGGTCGCGGTGTTCTATTCGGACGAGCGGCTCGCCGGCTTGTCTTACGCGCATGCGCGCGGCATTCCCCATCTCGGCATCTCGTCCGGCATCTATGAGATCGCGCCCGAGGTCGCGACCTACATGAACGCGCCGCAGGCTGCCGCCATCGTGCTCGGCTACGAATGGCTCGTCGGGGCGACCACCATCGCCACGCTTGCCTGCGCCAGGCGCTTCGCGCGGGTCGACACCATCTCGATCGGCGCCCTCGTCGACGAGGAGGATGGCGGCGGCCCGGCGGTGGCGGAGGATTTCGAGCGTCTCGCCCGTATGATGCCGGCCGCGCTGACGCGGCGGGACGGCGCCTATATCTGGCGCAGCGGCGACGAGGCCCGATCCCGGTTCCATGCGATCGACGGCACGGCCGTCGAAGCGACGGGCTTCTCGTCCATCGACGTCGCCGGCCTTGCGACCGCGACCGGAGCGCGGAACGTCAGCTTCGACCTGGCAAAGGGGGTGAGCTCCTCGCGCCGACGCGGCGATGCCAGATCCACCGAGATCATCATCGAGCTGGAGGGTCGGGACACGCGCGGAAACCCGCTTCGAACCCGACATGGCGTGTTTCATCCGGGGGGCGCCGCGCCGCTGACGGCGCTGGGTACGTCCATGATCCTGGAGCGGCTGGCCGGCCTCGACGGCCAGGCGCCGGCCGCGCCCGGGCTCTATTTCCCGTACCAGTTGCTCGACGAAGACGTCTATCTGAAGCGGCTGAACGACGCCGGCGGCCGGATCGTCGAACTCGAGCCCATCGCATGACGGAGATCGCCATGAAGCGCCTGCCGAAGGAAGCCCGCCGTCGGCAGTTGCTTGAAACCGCGCTCGTCATCGTGCAGACGGAAGGGGCCGACACTTTGACGCTGGGGCATCTGGCGGAACGCTCGGGTGTTTCCAAACCGGTCGTCTACGATCATTTCGGCACGCGTTCGCACCTTCTGATCGCGCTCTATCGCATGATCGATACCGAACGGGTGGCGTCCTTCCAGGCATCGATGTCGGGTGGTACGCGCACGCGGTTGGAAACCGTGCAGGCCTTGGCCAGGGCCTACATACTCTGCGCCGGAAACGTGACCGACGCGTTCCACGCCGTCGGCGCGGCCCTTGCCGGCAGCGACGAGAAGGCGGAGGTTTTCCAGGAACTGCTCGGCAACTGCGTCCGCATGTTCGTCGCTGTGCTGAAACCCCATACGACGCTGGATGCCGAAGAGCTCGAGCGTCGGTGCATAGGCCTCGTCGGCGCCGGGGAGGCCCTGGCTGGAGCGATGGTGCAAGGGCGATGCGACGAGAGCAAGGCCATTTCAGGCTTCGCGGCATTGATCGGCGGAGCCCTGGAATGATCAGCCCGAGCCGGTCAACGGTTCCGGCCGGCCGATGAAATAGCCCTGGGCATAGTCGCAGCCCTCCGCGCGCAGGAAACCCAGCTGCTGCTCGGTTTCCACCCCCTCCGCCAGCACCTTCAGCCCGACGGCCCGCGCCATCGCCAGGATACCCCGGACGAATGCCCCCGCGCGCATGTCGACGCCCAGATCCTGCAGGAGGCTCCTGTCCAGCTTGATCACATCGAGGGGTAGCGCCCGCAGCGCATCGAAGGTGGAGTAGCCGGCGCCGAAATCGTCGAGGGCAAAGCTGACCCCGATGTCCTTCAGCCTGCGACAGTTCTTCGACGCGACGGCGATATCCTGGATCGTCATCGATTCGGTGATCTCGAGCTCGAGCCGGCCGGGCTCGATCCGCTCCCGCTCGATGATGCGCTCGACAAGGTCCGGAAACTGCGGATCCTGTACCTCGCGCGCCGAAAGATTTACGGCGACCCTCGCCATATCCGTGCGGTGCGCATCGCGGCAGGCCTGCCGCAGGACCCAGGCTCCGATCCTGGCGATCTCTCCGTTCTCCTCGGCGATCGGGATGAAGGTCGCCGGCGAGATCATGCCGAATGTCGGGTGGTTCCAGCGCAGCAGCGCCTCGCAGGCCCGATGCCCCCCGCTCTTCAGATCGAGTTGCTTCTGGTAATGCAGGACGAACTGGCCGCGCCCGACCCCCATGCGCAAGTCGAGGCCCAGCGTACGCCGGCGCCGCGCCACCTGGTCCATCTCCGCCTCATAGATCCTGACGCGCGTCTTGGTGGCGCTCTTGGCGCGGTACATCGCAAGATCGGCATTGCTGATCAGGCTTTCCCTGTTGTCGGCATGGGTCGGATACAGCGCGATCCCGAAGCTTGCGGAGGGGTTTATGCGGCCATGAGGCAGGGTGACCGGGCTCGATATGGCGGTCTGTAGCCTGCGCACGAAGTCCTGCGCTTCTTCGCAGGAGCGACAAGGCGTAAAACCGACGAACTCGTCGCCGCCATAACGCGCGACGAGTTCCCCTTCCCGGAGGCATTGGCCGATGCGGAATGCGATCGCACTCAGCAGCATGTCGCCGGCATCATGGCCCTGCAGGTCGTTGATGACCTTGAACCCGTCGAGATCGAAGGTCACGACCGCGACCAGGCCGCCATCGCCCTGCGCCCGGGTCAGCGCATCGTCTAGGCACGCGGCAAGCGCCAGCCGGTTGGGCAGGCCGGTCAGGACGTCGTGTCGCGCAAGATGCGCCAGTTGCTGCATGACGCGGTTGTGCTCCGTCCGGTCCCGCGTGATCTTGGCGAAGCCGACATGCCGGCGTCTGGCGTCGAAGACCGGCGTGATGACGACATCGGCCCAGAACTCGGTGCCGTCCTTGCGCACTCGCCATCCGAAGGCCTCGAACCGGCCATCCACCAAGGCTGCGCGCAGGGCCGTCTCCGGCACGCCTGCCTGGCGGTCCTCGTCGCGATAGAAGATCGAGAAGTGCCGGCCAAGTATCTCGCCCGAACGATAGCCCTTGGCGCGCTCCGCACCTGTGTTCCAGCTGACGATCGTCCCGTCCGGACTGAGCATGTAGATGGCGTAGTCCGTGATGCCCTCGACGAGCAGCCGGAATTGCCTGTCCTGGCGCTCGATCACCGGCATCATTCCGCTCGACGGTTCCATTCATTGCCTACCAGACCGGGATGGCGGCCGGAAAATGGCTGGCAGCCTCCACGCATATCTGTCGTTTTCTGGAAGAGTTCCAATAAGCGCCGAAGCAGTCCGCCACGTTTGCGGCAACGTGTCGCAAAGGACTTCTTTTCATAATCTCGCCACAGGAGTATACGGGCCCGTTCCGGCGTCCGGGCCGCCATAGCAACCGTGCAGAAGGCGCATTCCTCCGAATGAGCGAAGCCACCGTCGCGAAACCGCCGCGCGAGCATCCGCGCGCGCTGCGGAAGAAGAGCCTGATGGCCACGACCCTCGGCAGCATCGGGGTCGTCTACGGCGATATCGGCACGAGCCCCCTCTACGCCATGAAGGAATCTCTCCTGCATGTCGGCCATGCGCCGTCGCAGGCGGAAATCCTGGGTATCGTCTCGCTGCTGGTCTGGTCCCTCATCTTCGTGGTGACGGTGAAATACGTCGTCCTCATCCTGCGTGCCGACAATGAGGGGGAAGGCGGCGCCCTCTCCCTGATGGCTTTGGCGCAAAAGGCGCTGGTCCGTCCGAGCCGCATCGTCATGGCCCTCGGCATGGTCGGCGCGGCGCTGTTTTACGGCGACGCGATCCTGACGCCGGCCGTCTCCGTGCTGTCCGCGGTGGAGGGGCTCAAGGTCACGGTTCCGGCGCTCGATCCCTTCATCGTTCCGATTTCCATCGCCATCATCATCGCGCTCTACTTCGTCCAGAGTTCCGGCACGGGCCGCGTCGCCGTATTCTTCGGACCCATCATGACGCTGTGGTTCGTCACCCTGGCGGCCATTGGGCTGCTGCACATCGGCGACGCGCCGGCCATCCTGCAGGCGTTGAACCCACTGCATGCCCTGTGGTTCATGACGAGCCACGGCATCGTCGGCTTTACCGTTCTCGGCTCGGTCTTCCTGTCGGTCACCGGCGCCGAGGCGCTGTATGCGGATATGGGCCATTTCGGCAAGCGGCCGATCCGGCTGGCCTGGCTGTGGCTGGTCGGCCCTGCGCTGCTCATCAACTATCTCGGCCAGGGCGCCTTCGCCCTCAGCGATCCGACCGCCCTGCCCAACCTGTTCTTCCTGTCGGCGCCCGAATGGGCGCGGCTGCCGCTCGTGCTGCTGGCCACGCTGGCCACGATCATCGCCGGGCAAGCCGTCATCACAGGCGCATTCTCCCTGTCGCAGCAGGCTATTCAGCTTGGGTTGCTGCCGCGACTGCAGATCGAGCACACCTCGGAAACCGAGCATGGTCAGATCTATGTTCCGACCGTCAACTGGCTCATGCTGGCGGGCGTCCTGGCGCTCATCCTCTTCTTCCAGGATTCATCGTCGCTGGCATCTGCCTACGGCATCGCCGTCACCGGCACGATGATCGTCACCAGCCTCCTGGCCATCGTCGTTCTCGCCTATGGCTGGAAATGGGGTCTCGGCCTCGCGGTGGCGACGATGGTTCCGTTCCTCATCATCGATTCCGCCTTCCTTGCCGCCAATCTGCTCAAGCTCGCCGATGGCGGCTACCTGCCGCTGGTCGTCGGGGGGCTGATCGTGCTTCTGATGACCACATGGGTTCGCGGCACCAGCCTTCTGACGGAAAAGGCGCGGCGCGACAGCCTGCCGATGCACAGCTTCATCAAGAGCATGGCCGGCTCGACATCGGTTACGCGGGTGCCCGGCACCGCCATGTACCTGACCGGCACGCCGGAGATCGTGCCCACCGCGCTGCTGCACAATTTGAAGCACAATCGGGTCCTGCACGAGCACAACGTGATCGTGACGGTGAAGACGGCGAACTCGCCCTACGTCGCCGAGGCCGACCGGCTGGTCTATGAATGCCTGTCGCCCTCCTTCGAACGGATCACCCTGCATTACGGGTTCCTGGAAGAGCCGAACCTCGTTCATGCGATGATCCGGCTTCGGACGCTGGGCATGAAGTTCGACGTGATGTCGACGACCTTCTTCGTCGGAAGGCGGTCGATCCGCCTTGCGCAGAAAAGCGAGATGCCCCGGTGGCAGGGCAAGCTCTTCAAGAAGATGTCGCGCTATTCCTACGACGCGATCGACTATTTCCGTATTCCGGTCAACCGCGTAGTAGAGCTGGGCACCTACGTCACCCTGTGACGGCAGTCAGGCGGGCCACCAGCGGTGGAAGTGATGGACCGGCCCGTGCCCCCTGCCGACCCCGAGCCCCTCGGCGGCCGCCAGCGCGGCATGCAGATAGGCTTTCGCCGAGGCCGTCGCCTCGACCAGGCTCTCGCCCCTGGCGCGGCCCGCGGCGATCGCCGCCGACAAGGTGCACCCCGTGCCATGGTCGTTGGTGGTGTGGAGCCTCGGCGTCGTCAGCGCCAGCGGCTCGCTGCCCGGCCGGAACAACATGTCCCGGCACTCGGCGCCCTTGCCGTGGCCGCCCTTGATCAACACCGCCCCGGCGCCCATCGCCAGGATGCCGTCCGCCTGACGCGCCAGTTCCTCGTCGTCCCCTGCCGGCTCGCGGCCCGTCAGGAGTGCCGCCTCCGGAAGATTGGGCGTGACGATCTCGGCCAGCGGCAGCAACATGCGCTTCAGGCTGTCGACAGCGCCCGGCTCCAGCAGGGTGTCGCCCGACGTTGCGACCATCACGGGGTCCAGCACCGCACGCCGCCCATGTGCAGCCAGGCGGTCGGCGATCGCCTCCGCCGTCGCGGCGGAAGAGACCATGCCGATCTTGATCGCGCCGACATCCATGTCGGCCAGGACGGCATCTATCTGGGCCGCCACGATGGCGGGCGACAGCGTCTCGATCGCCATCACACCCTGCGTGTTCTGCGCCGTCACCGCCGTCAGCACGCTCGTGCCGAAGACGCCGAGCGCCGAGAAGGTCTTCAGGTCGGCCTGGATACCGGCGCCGCCGCCGGAATCGGAGCCTGCGATGGTCATGGCGATGATAGTCATTCGGCCTCCCGCGATACTCGAACGCCGTGGATGGCGGGGCCGCCCACGCCTGTCAATCCAGATGCCGCGCCACCGCCTCCAGGAAGTCGTACTCGTCCACCGGCCAGGAGCCTTCGGGCTTGGATTGGGCGCCCCACATGGCGATGACAACCTGCCGGCGCGGATTGATATAGACATACTGCCCGAAGATTCCGATGGCCGCGAAAGCGCCGTCCTGTTCGAACCCGTCATTCTGCGAAACCGGCCACCACATGTAGCCGTAGTCTACCATGCGCCCGCCGATCTCGTGCGGGGCGCCGGCCTGCCGCACCCAGCCTTCCGGCAGGATGCGTTCGCCGCCGATCGTGCCGTCTTCCAGGATGAACTGGCCGAAGCGCGCGTAATCGCGCAGCGTCGCGGACAGGCCACTGCCGCCGACCTCGAGCCCGTCCGGGGCTTCCAGCCACCATGTCGCGTCCTGCTCCATGCCGGCGCGCGACCAGATCTTCTCCGAAAGGTATTCGGCCAGCGGCTTGCCCGTGGCCGCGGCGACCAGCTCCCCCAATATATGCGTCTCGCCCGTCGAGTAGGTCCAGACCGTGCCCGGCTCGCCCAGCCGGTCGAGAGAGCCCATGAATTGCAGGATGGTATGCGGCTTCTGCCCGATCTGCAGGTCCAGCATGCGGCGGCGGTCGGAAGCCGGGTCCGTATAGCGCTCGTTCCATTTGACGCCGGACGACATCAGCAGGATCTGGCGGATCGTCACCCCGTCATAGACGGTTCCCCTGAGCGCCGGCAGGTACGTGTCAACGCGGTCGTCTATCCGCTCGATCTTCCCGTCCCGGATGGCGGCCCCCACGAGGGTCGAGGTGATCGACTTGGCGATCGACATCGACATCCATCGCGTCTGCGCGTCGTTGCCGAGCTCGTAATCCTCGAAGACGGTTTCGCCGTTCTTCAGCACCATCAGTCCGGCAACGCGGTTCATCGACATGTAGTCGTAGAGATCGTAGTTCTTGCCGCCGGACGGTATGACGAGGCCGTCGAGGCTGCGCTGCGACCGCGCGAAGTCGCGCACCGGGCCGCCGGCCGCCACGATGCGGGTCGGAAACAGCCGGTCTATGTTGCGGAAGGTGCGGACCTGTCGGTCCGGCATCAGCCTGCCGTCATAGATTTCCTGCACCGTGCCGATGTCGAGCGCACCCTCGCCCCGCTCCTGTGCGAATGCAGGAGAGACGACGCAGGCGAGGGCCAACAGGCCGGCAAAGGCGATCCGCCGCGACGGCCCCTGATATGTGCATCGATGTCCGGGCATCGGCCTCCCCTCCTGCAGATCAACCATCGGTTGTCCTCTTCCAGACCAAAGCCACAGGCATTGCAAGAGGCGTCGCGTGTGCGATCCATTGTCGCACAGGATAGAATCGGGGTTCCCCTGCCCAGTTCTCGCCGCAAGGGGCCAATAGCGCTTGACGTGGGGACAATTGCTTTCACGGATAAGATGAACATATCGGACGTCGCTGCCAGCAAGGCCGTCAGGGCCCTGTCGATGCTTGCTCTATGCACACTCGCCGCCTGCCAATCCACGGATATGGCTGATCTTGCACCCAAGAAACAAGTCGATCCGAAAGACAAGGAATGCTTGGCACGCGCCATGTATTTCGAGTCCAACCGGTCCAGTGACGAGGGCATGCTGGCAGTCGGAACGGTTGTGATGAACCGGGTCGAATCCGGCAACTATCCGGAATCGGTCTGCGGCGTCGTCGGGCAGAAGAACCAGTTCGCGAGCGGCGTGATGACGCGCCCCATGTCCGCCGGCAAGGAGCGCGCGGAGCGGGTGGCGCAGGCGGTTCTGGAGGGCGAGCGCCATACGCTGGTCGGCAACGCCATGTATTTCCACACCGCGGGTCTCAGCTTCGGGTATCCGAACATGAACTACGTGGCGGTGGCGGGTGGAAACGCCTTTTACCAGCGGCTGTCGCGCCAGTTGCGCGAAGGGCGGCGGATGACCTCGCAGAGCGAGGCGCGCAAGGCGCAGGCGGCGCACATGGCCGCCGGCAACCCCATCGTGACGTCGATTGCGCCCGAACCGGAGCCGGCCAACCGGAATGGCGCCGGCTTCGGCATTCTCCAGGCCCTACAGGCCGCGCAGGTCGACCGGAAGTAGCTCTTCCGGGAAGTCCTGGTAAGAGACCGGGCGCAGGAAGCGGTCGATGGCCATGCCGCCGACCGAGGTGGAGCGCCCGTCCGATGTCGAGGGGAAAGGCCCGCCATGCACCATGGCGGCGGACACCTCGACACCCGTTCCGAAGCCGTTGACAAGAAGCCGGCCGGCCCTGCGCTCGAGCAGCGGCAGCAGCGCCTTGACCCGCTCCCCATCGGACTGCGCGATATGCAGCGCGATGGTCAGCTGGCCCTCGATCGTCTCCAGGATTTCGCGCAGTTCGCCTTCATCCCTGCAGCGAACGACCAGCGATGCGGCGCCGAACACCTCGTCATGCAGCGACGGATCGGCCTTGAAATCCGCACCCGAAACGGCGAACAGCGCGGGCTGCCCCTGGCATCCCTGCCCCGGCTGCCCGCGGCCGAGTTCCGTGACGGCCGCGTTGCCGGCAAGTTTCGAAACGCCCTCCGCGAACGCCTTGTGGATGCCGGGCGTCAGCATCGTCTGCGCCGCGATGCCGGCGAGCGCGGCGGCTGCCGCCGTCTCGAACGCCGTCAGCTCCGCGCCTTCGACGGCCAGGATGAGGCCGGGGTTGGTGCAGAACTGTCCGGAGCCGAGCGTGACCGACTGGGCAAAGGCTGTGGCGATGGCCTCACCCCGTTCCGCCAGCGCGCCCGGCATCAGCAGCACGGGATTGATCGAGCTCATCTCGGCATAGACGGGGATCGGCACCGGCCTTTCCTGCGCGATCTTCATGAAGGCGGTGCCGCCCCCGCGAGACCCGGTGAAGCCGACGGCCTTGATGCGGGCATCGGCCACGAGGCCCTGGCCGATCGTGCGGCCGGTATCGAACAGAAGCGCGAAGGTGCCGGCCGGCATGCCCTTGTCGGCCACGGCCTTCTGCACGGCACGTCCCACCAGTTCAGACGTGCCGAGATGCGCGGAATGGGCCTTGGTCACGACCGGGCAGCCTGCGGCCAGAGCCGAGGCGGTGTCGCCGCCCGCGATCGAGAACGCCAGCGGAAAATTCGAGGCGGAGAAGACGGCCACGGGGCCGAGGCCGATCATATGCGCACGCAGTTCCGGCCGGCGCGCGGGCTTGCGCGTCTCGTCCGCCGCATCCTTGACCTTCCGCAGGAAGTCTCCCTTGCGGACGATGTCTGCGAAGAAGCGTAGCTGGCCGACGGTGCGGCCGCGCTCGCCTTCGATGCGCCCGCGCGCAAGGCCGCTTTCGGCCACGCAGCGCTCGATCAGTTCGTCGCCGAGGGCCATGATGTTGTCGGCGATGGCTTCCAGGAAGGCGGCGCGCTCTTCCAGCGGGCGGCCGCGGTAATCGTCGAAGGCGGCCTCGGCCAGCGCGCAGGCTTGCTCCAGGTCGGCCTGCGTGGCGCCGCCGAAAGCAGGCTCGAGCGTCGTGCCGTTGGTGGGGTCGAAGGCGCGGGCTTCGCCATTGGCGCCGCGCACGGCCTTGCCGCCAATGAGGTTTTCGCCGGTAATCGGCATATGGGCTCTCCCTTGAAATCGATCCTTTTCGCCAGGAAGCGGCGAAACAATGGATTTTGCAGACAATGTGCAAATCCACGGCGCATACCTTTCGCAAGGGAAGGTCGGCGTCAAGGCGCCGGGCGAGTGGGCGGTTCGTGGGCGGTCGGCGAAAGCGGCACGTCCCCCGTACCAAGAATTGTCGGCGATGTCGGCAACAAACGCTTATCTCACTTTGCATCGTCGGTTGAATACCAGTCCGCGATCCGACACCACGTGCAAAAAATGGTCCCTTGTTGCCATCTTATCACCACAGATTGACGTTCAGCGGGAATGGATTTAGTTTGAGGCGTGACAGACCTTTCCCGCGACTACGCGGCTGCTGTCGGAACGGTTCATAGCGTAAACACTCTGCCTGTTTTCTCATTGTCGATGAGGATGGCATGCGCGCTCGTCTTATACGAACCGGGCTCCTGACCGCCCTGGCGTCACTTGTGCTTACGTTGCAAGCGCATCCGCAGTCTCAGCAACAGTCGTCTACTACGGCCGGTCGTATTCTGAGGGCGGATATTGTCGCCTTCGACCAACCGCTCGTGTATAATCGCTTCGGCTCCTTCAACCCGTTCGGGATGATCTTTGCGCTTGGCCGCGACGTTGCTTCATCCGAGCAAGGGGTGGCGCCGGTGCGTGCCCACACGGCAGAGGCCTGCGCCGGCCTGACCGGGGCCGAGGGCATCGACACACCGGTGGCCGACCGGGTGCGGGCCGGCAGCGGCGGCCAGGCGCTGGTGCCCGGCAAAGTCCGCCTCAAGGATTGCAAGCGCGCCCGCCCGCTGGTGCTGCGCGCCAATGTGGGCGACACGCTGGAAATCACCGTCACAAACCTGCTGCGCCCGCGCCTGCCCGGCCTGACCAGGGATTTCTGCCGCCAGGGCAACCCGGCCTTTGCCGTGCAGCCGGGCGCGCCGACCGCCCCATACGCCTATCTGTGCGCCGGTGATGGCGAGCATGACCCGCTGGGCGCCGAGATCGCCGACCCCGAGGCCGCGCCCGAGCCGCCGGAGCCGCCCGAGGGCGGCCTGAACTATGACTGGCCGGCGACGCGCAATCTTTCATTCGTCATTCCGGGGCTCGAGCTTGCCGAAGGGTCGCATCCGGCCTGCCGGGGGCTGGACGCCGTGACGCCCGGCGGCAGCTTCGTCTGCCGCTACGCCATCGAGCGCGAGGGTACGCATCTCTTTTCCAGCTTTGCCGCACCGTCGGGTGGCGAGGGCGATGCCGGATCGGCGATCCACGGTCTTTTCGGCGCGCTGATCGTCGAGCCGGAGGGCAGCCGCTGGTACCGCAGCCAGGTGACGCAAACCGCCTTCGACGCCGTATGGGGCAAGGATGCCGGCCGGGGCAACGGCGCGCGCATCGCCAGCTTCGACTATGAGGCAAGCGTCGCGGGCGTGCCGGTTCTCAACCTGCTGCAGGAAGGGGCGGGCGGGTTCCGCATCGTCCATGGCGATCTCAACGCCGTGGTGGTGCCACCCCAGGATGCCCCGCACGTGGCCGGCGGGCTGGATGAAACCGCCATGTATGACGGCGCCGGAAAAGCCTATCGCGAGTTCACCGTCATTTTCCATGACGAGTTGAAGACCTATTACAGCCGTAACTTCAAGGAGTTGGAGGATTATTCGCAGTTCTCCGGCGTCGGCGACGGCTTCGCCATCAATTACGGCGCCAGCGGCATGGGCTCGCTGCTCTTGGCCAACCGCAAGGGCATGGGACCGGCCGCCGACTGCGTCGAATGCGTGTATGAGGAGTTCTTCCTGCAATCCTGGGCCAATGGCGACCCGGCCTTGCGCGAGAGCTTTCCGGACGACCCGTCCAACGTGCACCACTCCTACCTCAATGACCGGGTGGTGTTTCGCAATTTCCATGTCGGCAAGGAAACCCACGTCTTCCACCTGCACGCCCATCAATGGCTGGCGGGCGACGGCACGATGGCCAGCAACCAGGAATACGGGTCCTATCTCGACTCGCAGACCATCGGCCCCCAGCAGGGCATGACCTACAAGATCTACAATCCGGCGGCGGCCTACCGGCGCAGCCTGGACGGGGCCGGCGCGCAGGCGCGCGAGCGCCTTGGCTGGTGGTCGGCCCTGGGCTCCGGCAATCGCAACCGCACACCCGGCGATTCGATCTTCCACTGCCATCTCTACCCGCATTTCGCGCAGGGCATGTGGGCGTTGTGGCGCGTCCATGACGTGATCGAGGATGGGTCGCGCAGGTTGCCGGACGGCCAGGCGCACGAGGGCCTTTCGCTGCGCCTTGGCGATGTCGGCCCGGCGCGGCGCGGCACCGACATCGCCACCGGGGCCCCCGGCCCCGGCACGCCGGTGCCCGGGCTCGTGCCCCTGCCCGAGTATGCGCTGCCGCCGCTGCCCACCTATGGCCAGAAGGGCTTTCCCGGCTATCCGTTCTATATCGACGCCGAGCCGGGCCACCGCGTATCGCAGCCACCCATGGACATGGCGCGGGCGGCCGATGGAACGGCGATGGATGGGGGCTTGCCGCGCCATATCGTCAAATCGGGTGAGCGCTCGATGACCGGCAAGCCGGTGGCCGAGTTGGTCGCCGACATCGGCAAGGAGGCCGCCGGCAAGCTGCTGGTGCGCCGAGCGCTGGCGCTGGCCGATTTCAGCGTGCATATCGACAAGGCTTTCATCGAAACCAAGGCTCCCGATGGCACGCCGCTCGAACGGCGCGCCATGGCATTCCACTCCGGCGGGGAGGGTGTCGACGAGATGCCCTTGCTCAGCGATGCGCGCGGCAACCCGATGACGGCCGTGGAGGGCACCTATGCCAGCCTGCGCATCGGCCGCCAGGCGGGCGCGGCGCCGGCGCAGTTGGCCCCGACCGCATCGGTGGCCGATCTGGATCCCGACCCGACGGAAGATCAGCTTGCCGCCCTGGCCGGCAACGCGCCCTTCCTGGTCAATGGCGCACCGCCCAAGGCGGGAGCCCCGTTTGCCGACCCCTGCGGCGGGCCGAGGGTGCTCAGCCATTATGCGCCGCCGCTGAGCCCCGGCGCGCTGCTGGACAATGGCGCGCTCAGGCAGATTCCCGACCGGCTGACGCTCGACCCTGCCGCCAACCTGTTCCAGCCCGACCCGATGCTGGCGGGCTTTCGCCGCTACGAGGCGTCGGTCGTCGAGCTGGACCTGGTCGTCAACAAGGCGGGCTGGCACGATCCGCAAAGCCGGATCAACGTGCTGACGGCCGAGGTCGACACCTTCAAGAACAAGGTGCGGGGCGATGCCGAGCCGTTCTTCTTCCGCGCCCATTCGGGCGACTGCATCGAGTTTCGCCACACCAACGAGACGCCCTACAATCTTGAGCGCGACGATTTTCAGGTGAAGACGCCCACCGACACGATCGGCCAGCATATCCACCTCGTCAAATTCGACGTGATGGCCGCCGACGGGTCGGGCAATGGCTGGAACTACGAGGATGGCACCCTGGCGCCGGGCGCGATCCACGAACGCATCTGCGCGGCGGTCAAGGCCAGCGGCCAGGGCGCGGTCGACGCGATGGGCATCCGCATGCTCGACCGCCAGTGCACCGACGACGCGCATGCGATGGAGGCGGCCTTTGTCGGCGCCCATCTCGACCCCCGGCGGGACCGTTACCAGACAACCGTCCAGCGCTGGTTCGCCGACCCCTTTACCGCCGCCTATCATGAGCAGAAGCCCGGCCAGGACGCCCGCACCGTCTGGCACGACCGCACCCTGCGGACCGTTTTCACACATGATCACTTCGGTCCGTCTTCGATCCAGCAGCATGGCTTCTACAACGCGCTTCTGGTCGAGCCTGCCGGCGTCGGTCCCGACCGTTCGGTGTGGCGCAGCGCCTGGTTCGACAGCCATAGCGGCGCGCCGCTGGCGCGTGCCGGCCTTGCCGGTTCGGACGCCGATTCCAGCGCCGGCCCGGACACGCGGGTGCCCCCGTCGGGCGCGGTGGGGGCCATCGCCTCGATCATCGCCAACGAGCCCGCGCCCAGCTTCAGCGATGCGCAGAAGCAGTTGAACGCATCGGCGCTCGAAAGCGGCATCGATGAGCGGATCCGCCATCGCGACACCCGTGAGGCGGCGCTGGCCATTGCCGATTTTGCCCTGATCTACGACCCTACGGGCGAGCGACAGGATGGCAAGGGGCTGGGCCGGTTGGTGCGCCAGGCCGATTGCACCATCGACGGTGCCTGCCACGAGCCGGTGCAAGGGCTTGCCGACGCCGCGCGCCAGCGGCAGTTGCAATCCGGGGCCGCCGGG
Source organism: Aureimonas altamirensis (assembly GCF_023702225.1). GTDB lineage: Bacteria > Pseudomonadota > Alphaproteobacteria > Rhizobiales > Rhizobiaceae > Aureimonas > Aureimonas altamirensis_B. Next base: position 96,861 of record NZ_JAMQCO010000011.1, read on the forward strand.
CCGCTGCGCTTCACGCCGGAGGCAGGCGGCGGCGCGGTGACGATGGACACGCTGGTCGCCGCCGACCGCGACGCCCTGGCGGCGGCCACGACCGCCTGGCACGACGCCCATGGCCAGCCGGTCTATCCGCCGTTCCGGCCGGAGGCGATCTCGCAGACCCACCACGATCCCTATCTGGTCAACTACAAGCATGAGCCCTTCCCGCTGCGGCTGGGCGACAGGCCGGGCACCGGCCCGGACGACCGCTGCCCGGCGGGAGAGATGGTGCTGCCGGCCGTCGCGCCGGGTGACGGCATCAGTGAATTGAAGCCCGGCGCGGCCGGCCGCATCGACGGCGTTTTCCGCTCCGACCTGCATGGCGACCCCTGCACGCCGCTGATCGAGGCCTATGAGAACGACCCGGTGCAGGTGCGGCTGATCCAGGGCGCGCAGGAGGTGCAGCACACATTCACGGTGGATGGCGTGGCATGGCCGCGCAATGTCGACGAAGCCTACCGCCACGCCGGGCTGGACCGCCTGACCCGCCGCGAAATCCTGAAGCAAAGCATCAATCCCTGGGCGATGGTGCATGCGCAGGAGGTGGGCATATCCGAGCATTTCGAGGCCAGCCTGACCGCGCGGCTGGCCGGGGCCAGCACCGCGCTGCCCTTTATCAACGCTCCTTCGCCTGCGGGCACGCAGGCCGCGACCGAGCGCGGCAGCGCGGACGGGCTCTACCATTTCGGCACGATGGACGCCCTGTGGAACGGCGCCTGGGGCCTGACGCGCACGCATGAAAAAATGAAAGGCGATGCGCAGGCGCCGCTGGACCAGCTTCCGCTGGCGCCGCTGGCACGCTTGTCGCAGGCGCCGTCCGGGCCGTTCAGCCGCAACGTCGCCAGCCTGTGCCCCGCAGGGGCGCCCCTCGTCTATGCCTATGCGATGGCGCTCACCTTGCGCGACTATGCCGATGGCACGTTGGCCGGGGCCGGCGCATGGCCGGGCGCCGCCACGGGCGGGGCGGTCTATCGCCGTTGGGGCAATGGGCAGGAAGGCCTGTTCTACGATCTCAACAATGGCGTCTACGACCCTGACGCGCTGGTGCTGGTTCACGTCGACCCGTCGGAGGTCAAGGTGCTGGATACACCGGCGCGGCTCGGGGTCGACACCGCGCGCTTCCGCGCGCGGGTCAACCGGCAATGGGTGCGCTTTGGCGTCGAACCTTATGTCCTGCGGGTCAATGCCGGCGACTGCATCCGGTGGACGGTGTTCAACGGCCTGCCGGCGACGATGCACGATGCGCCGGGCGATGCCATCCTGCCCAAGATCGCGCGGCTGAACGTCGACGAGCGCGATGAAAGCGCCAATGGGCGCGTCGCGCCGACGCCGCATCTGGCCCTGATGCCTGCCCTGCCCCGCCTGGTGGACGCGCGCCGCGAAAGTTACCCCTTCGGCCATAACATCACCGCCGACCCGGCGCTGCTTGCCAGCAAGGAGGCTTCCCTTGCGCCCGGCGATGTCGGCCAGGGAACGACCGGCCTCACCGCCACCTGGCTCTATGCCGGCACGAGGATCGGCTCCGTCGCGCATGACGAAGAGGCCATCCTGCGGGCCAAGGCGCTGCAGTTGAAGGCCGATTCGGAAACGACGGGCCAGTGGCCCAACCTGCCGAAGGATCTGGATTTCTGCCGTTTCCGACCCAACGCCGCGCTTGGCGCGCTGACGCTGCCGGACGGGCGGACCGTGTCTTCGGTCGAAACCTGCTCGCTGGCGCCCTATGCCTTCGGCGCGACGCCGATCAAGTCGGTCAGCGATCCGATCGGCCATGCCTCGCATGGGCTGGTCGGCTCCATCCTGGTCGAAACCGCCGGAACCGTCATCCCGCAGACCGAGCAGTTCGGTGAAAGCTCGACAATGCCGTGGGATCCGCCCTGCATCGCCGACGCGTCGGCGGAGGACGACCTGGGCATGCTGGCCGACCCGCCGACCGAATGGGACTTCGAGCCCCGGACGCCCGAAAGCGCGCCGGTCCATTGCGTGCGCGCCGGCTTTGCCGGGCCGGCCTCGACACCGGACGACAGCGTGCTCATGCGTCCCGCTGCGGCGCTCCAGGCCATGCGCCTGCCCGATGACGCCGCTGTAAACAGGGCGCTGGCCGGCATCACCCTGGCCCGCGTGCCCGACGCGCCTTTGGCCGAACTGCCCCAAGCCGCGTTGGAGCCAGTTCACGAGAACATTCTTTTCTATCAGGACGGGCTCAATCTCTGGCACTGGAACCGCGGCTTCGGCACGCCCCGCCCGGTCGGCGACTGCCATGTCTGCGACGACAGCTACGACCGGGGCGAAAAGGCCATCGGCTACCGCTCGGCGCCGCTGTTTACGCGCATCGCGCCGCTGGGCAACCCGCTGCGCTACACCCGGGAGCGCCAGGAATGGATCGATGGCGGGGGAAGCGGCCCGCTGCGCCCCTCTGGCGATGACGATGCCAGCCCCGGCAATCTCAATGCCGTCATCATGCCTCGCCGGCTTTTCGACCCGGCCTTCATCGGCGTATCGACGCCGTTCCTCAAGGGCCGGGCGGGCGAACGCATGGACACCTATGTGCTGTTGCCGCAAGGGCGGGCGCGCCAGCGCTCCTTCGTGCTGGCCGGCCACGCCTATGACGAGTTCGGCCGCCACGGCTATGGCTCGGGCCACAGCGCACTGGTGGCTCCCGGCAACGTGGTCAGCGCCGAGTCTCGGCCGGGCGTCGCCGGATGCAGCATGTACCGCGATGGACCCGGCCCGATGTGGGCGGGCGGCGCCTGGGGGTTGGTCGACATTTTGCCGGCGGGCGGCAACGCGCTGGAGCCGACATGCGCGCCGCCACGCTGAGGCATCTGCTGCTGGCCGCGACCATGGCCACTGCGGGCCATGGAACGCTTGCGCAGGATGCGCCGGACGCAGCGGGGCAACGGGTGGACATACGGCTCATCGGCGGGAGAGATCCCGCCGGGGGGTGGATCCGGCCGGGTGAGACGGTGCAGGTCGAGGTGCGGATGATCGACCTCGTGTCGAACCAGCCCGTTCCGGGCCTGCACCCCGCCGGCTTCATCCGCCGCGCCGACGCGCGCCGCCCCGATTGCCGGGAAGCGGCCCAGGCCTATCGCGCCACCGGGCGCGTCGCCCTTGGCGACATCGACCTGTCCGGCGTGGCGCTTCTGGTCGTACAGGCAGACGGCATGCTGGCTTCGGTCGACCCGAGCATGAACCTTGCCTCGGCCAATATACGCTGGCTGGCCCCGGCCGGGGCCAAGGCCCCGCCGCTGATCGACGCGTCATCCGGCACGATGATCGTCGACGCCGGGCGAGCGCGCCTTCTGGACGCCGCCGATGGCGCCCTCACCGACCTGCCGGGGCTGGAGCCGGGCGCCAGGGTGCTGGCTTTCGCGGCGGCAGGGCGGATCGCCTATGCGGCCGAGTCGGATGGCGGCTTCCTGGCCTATGACCTGGCCGCACGCCGCGTCGCGCAGCGTTTCGACACGGTGCCTGACGCGCTGGCCACGGCCGAAGGGGGCGGAGCGCTTGCGGTTCTGGCCGCCGGCGGCAAGCGGCTGTTCATCTTCGATGCCGCCGACGGGCGTGCCCTTGCCACGCACGAACTGGAGCCGGCCGCCACTGCCCTGGCCTACAGCGCGCCGGCCGCGGCCTTCCTGCTGGCGGGGGGGCCAAGCCTCGCCATCATCCACGCCGACGCCCCCGCCATCGAGCAGCGGGCCGCCTTGTCGGGCCATGCCACCCGGCTGGCGCTGTCGGCCGACCGCAAGGCCGCAATCGCCTACGACCCGGCGTCGGGCCTTATCAATGTTGTGGATCTGGTGTCCCAGCGGCTGGTCCAAGGCCTGCAGTTTCCGGAAGGGATCGCCGGCATCGCCACGACATTCGACATGCTGGCCGTGCTCCTGGCAGACCGCTGGGCCGTCGCCGGCATTTCGACCGACAGCCTGAAGGCCGGCCGGCCACCCAACGTGACGCAGATCCTGTTGGCCGACCAGGGCAGGCCGCCATCCGCCTTTCCTGGGCCCCTCATGGCGACCGTGGGCGAGCTCGGCCCGGTGCTGGTGGCCCAGCCGGCCACACGTGAGGTCTATGTGATGCCGCACGAGCCCGGCATGCGCGCGCCCACCAACTCGGTGGCGATCCGCGGCGGCGAGATCGCGGCGATCGGCGTTCAGGCCCGCAGCTTCGTGCAGGAGGGGGAAAGCTACCGCACCAGCGTCTCCATCCCCCGTCCCGGCCGCTACGAGGCCGTCATTTCGGCCGGCCTGTTCAGGGCCGCCGCGTGCCTGGCCTTCGATGTCGGCCCGCCGCAGGCAGCACCGCCGCCGCCGCCGCGCCTGACCCTGACGATCCCCGAAGACGCCGCGTCGGGCCAGACAGTGACGGCCGTCGTCAGCGCGCCACCGGCAGCGCGGGGCGCCATCGACCTGCATGTCCTGTCGGCCGGCGACAATTTTCAGGAAGCGCGCTCGGCCGGCCTGTCGAGCGATGGCCTGGCCAGCTTTTCACTGCGCTTTCCCCATGATGGCATGTTCATCGTCAGCGCCACCCTCCGCGATGGCGCAACCGAAACGGCCCGGGCGGTCGACCAGATCGAGATACGACCATGAAACCAGCCGCTGCGCTTGCCTTCACCCTGTCGCTGGCCGTGACCCCGGCCCTTGGCCATGGGGCGCATCATGCCGCCACGCAGGCCGAGTCGACCAGCCGCATCGAGCAGCCCATTCCGCATGTGATGGTGCGTGACCAGACCGGCGGCGAGGTGGCCCTCGACCGGCTGCTGGGCAATCTCGACGAGACGCTGGTGCTGACCTTCACCTATACCAACTGCACTTCCCTGTGCCCGGTCGTGGTGCCGCAGGCCATGAAGATCGCCCACGAGCTGGACGATGCGGGGCAGGAAACGGCTTTGGTGGTGATGACCATCGACCCCGAACGTGACGGGCTGGCCGAAATGGCCCTGCATGCCGACAATCTCGATGCCCGCGACGACGACCGCTTCCTGAGCGGCGCGCCCGCCGACATTTTCGACGCGCTGCGGGTGTTCGGCATCGGCTCCGGCAATCTGGAAGAGCATCCCGGCCTGATCGTCGTCAGGCATCGGGGCAGCGGCGAGTTCATCCGCATCGTCGTCGGCAATGCCGGAACCGAACGCCTGATGGAACTGGTCAGGAATGTCGGGGGATAGGCGGGGAATGGCCCGGACCGGACCGACGCTCTGCCGTCTCGGCGCGCTGGCCATGGCAACGATGCTGGTGCAACCGGCCGCCGCCCTGTCCACGGAAACGTCCGAACTCTTTTTCGGCACGGGCCCGGCCCGGCCCGGCTGCAGCGGCTGCCACGGCATGGACGCAGCCGGCGGGCGTGAAGAGGGGCGTGAGATGCCGTCCATCCAGTGGCGCAGCCTGGCGCGCCGGGCGGGCAAGCGGCCGCCCTACGATGCTGCCGCGCTGGGCCGCCTGCTGGCCACCGGCATCCGGCCCGATGGCGCCGCCATTTCCGCGCCGATGCCCCGTTACGACCTGTCGTCTGGCCAGGTTGCGGCGCTGGTCCAGCTTCTTGCCACGGTCGGCGACCCGGAGAGCCAGGGCGTCTACCCCGACAGGCTCGAATTCGGCATGATCCTGCCGCGGCCGGATCGCGCCGCACCGCATCATCGCCGCGCCGCCATGCTGGTTGAATCGATCTTCGCGGAGGTCAACGCCGATGGCGGCGTCTATGGCCGCCGCCTCGTCCTGGCCCGGTTCGACGGCCGGGCCGATTTTGCCAGGGGCGAGCGCCCGGTGCTGGCCGCCCTCTTGACCTTCGACCGGGGCGATGCATCCGCCGGGCTGGACGCCGAGGCGACCCCGGAGCTGATGCCCATCCGGCCGATCGGCCTGGCCGAGGACAGCCGCCGCGTGCGCGGGTTCACCGCCGGGGAAGCCGATGTCGCTCGCGCCCTGATCGACTATCTGGACAGGCAGTTGCACGTCGAGGCGGTGATGATCCTGGCCGGCGCCGACGCCGCCGCCCGCTCGGTCCGCCGCTCGGCCGAATTGGAGCTGCGAGTTCGCGATATCGCGCTGGTCGAGCGCCCCGAACAGGCGGGCGAGCATCGGGGCGCGGCCATCCTGGCGCTTGGCGGGGGCGATGCGCCGACTTGCGACGCGTCCTTCACCGTCATCGCCGGGGCGCTCGATGTGATGGCCGGCATGGATGGGGCGCAGCTCAGGCGCTGCGGCTGGAAAGCCGTGGTCGGCGATACCCGCTTCATGCCCGACGAGACCGGGCCCGACGCCGCCCGACTGGCCCGGCTGGCCGGCACCAGCGAGCCGCTCGACACCGACCGCGCCGCCTATGTGGCGGCCGAACTTGCCGTCAAGGCGGCCATCGAGGCCGGCCGTTCGGTGACCCGGCGCCGGCTGGTCGAGGCGCTGGAGCGGATCGGCCCGCAGGATTTCGGCGTCTGGCCCAGGCTGGACTACAGGCAGAACCCGTTGACCGGCACGCGGGAGGTCAGGGTCGAGGAGGCATCGATCCTGCTTCGACCCTGAACGCGACAATCACGAAGGAGACGGACATGCCCCGACCCCCGACCAGGCTGTTTCGCGTTGGCGCCCGGTCCTTCGCCAGCGAGCGCAAGGCGCTGGAGATCGCAGAGGGGCTTGCGCCCATGCTGAACCGCTCCGCCCGGCTGCTGCGTCGGGTCGAGCAACTGTCGCAGAACGTCACATTCACCGTCACCACCCGCACCATCTCGCGCGAGCGGATCCAGGCCTATCGCGGCAGTCTGCGCCTGCCTCCCATCGACCGTCTGCTGGCGCGCGAAGACGAGAAGGGCCGCACGGCGATGCGCTTGCGTGCATTGGGATTCGAGGTGCTGGACGAGGGCTGGTTCGGCGTGGTCGCCCGCGGCCCGGCCGAGCTGGCGCGCTCGGTGCTGGGTGTCGAGCTCGTGCTGCAGGCGCGCGCGGGCCTTGCACGGCTGCGCTCGACGCAGATTTTCCGGCAAAATCCAGGGCCGCCCCTGCCGGAGGAGCTTTTCGTAGCGCCGCATCGCTCGTTGAGCTTGCCGGCCGATTTCAGCGACGATGCCGACGATGTCGTCTTCGAGCCGCCGCCTCTCTATTTCCAGCCGGTCAGCGCAACGGCGCCGACCTGCGCCTATCCGACCATCGACATCGCCACGGTGCGCCGCCATCTCAACGTTCCGGCCGGCCATACCGGCGCCGGCGCCGTTGTCGGGATGATCGATACCGGCTTCTATCCCCACCCCTATTTCGCGGCCAACGGGCTCGATATCGAGCGCGTATCGACCCGGCCGGGCGATACGCCCGAGATCGACGAGGTCGGCCACGGCACCGCCATGGCTTTCAACGTCTTCGCGGTCGCGCCGGGCGCAAGGGTAAAGGGCTTCAAGCACGACCTGTCCCTGCCCGCCCATGTGCCGCTGCAGCGCGCTGGCCAGGCCGCCATGGGTGTCGACATCGTTTCCTGCTCGTGGGGTTTCGAGGAAGAGCAGGTCTTCGGCGTGGTGCGGGCAACGATCCAGAAGCTCGTGGCCGACGGCAAGATCGTGCTGTTTGCCGCCGGCAACGGCGTACGCGCCTGGCCGGCGTCGATGAACGAGGTCGTCGCCGTGGGCGGCGTCTACGCCGACCCGGCTGGCCGGCTCGAAGCCAGCAACTATGCCAGCGGCTTTGCCAGCATCCGCTATCCGGGGCGGATCGTGCCGGATGTCTGCGGTCTTTGCGGCCAGACGCCGCGCGGCATCTACCTGATGCTGCCCTGCCCGCCCGGCTCGCGGCTGGATGCCGCCCAGGCCGTCGCCGCGACAGGTCCGGCGGATCCGGCCTTTCCTGATTCGGACGAAACGGACAGGTCGGACGGCTGGGCCGGCGCCAGCGGCACGAGCGCCGCCACGGCACAGATCGCCGGCGTCGCCAGCCTGCTGGTGGCCGAGGCGCGGCGGCTCGGCAAGGTGCTGGACAATGGGGGTCTCAAGTCGATCCTGGCTCGCTCCGCCACGCCCGTATCGATCGGGCGCAACTTCTTCGGCGTCGAGGCGGCAGGCCCGCTGCCCAACCAGGCGACGGGCCATGGGCTGGTCAACGCCGAGGCGGCGTTGAAGCTCGTGGGGCAGGCCTGAGTAGGGGTGGCGCGCCGCGCCGGGTGAAGATGACAGGTACATCTACGCTATAGCCCTCTAAATTCCAGTAGTGTCTCTGCTGGTAGACCATTGGAATAATAGGTGTCTCACCTCATCAGCGGGGTGGTGACATTTCGAGCCATCGCCAGCTACCAAGGTGCGATAGCCAGAGCCCTTGACTCTCGATGCATTAAAAGGGCCAAGGCCTCAAGCTGTCGACGAAGGCGCTACTACGGCCGAAGACTTATGATCGGCGGTTTTGGGGCCGATTCCCGACCGTCCGGTTCTGGTGAACGCTTGGCGGTAAGCTGACGTCTGGGTTCGCATCATCGGGCGAAGTTTGCCTGGTCCGCTCACGACCCCATTAGTGCCGTACAACGTAGCCCGGCGATGTCGCTAAAGCGGTCGTTCGAGTGTAGGGCAGGAATGTAAAGCTTGTATTACAAAGCTATCCATGGGAGGGAATGGAAAGGATACTTTCCATGGAGGCTTTCATGCATTGGCGTACGCGCTTCGCATACGAGTTCACGGCTGGGCTCGGTTTGTACGCCGCCCTCCTCGTTGCTTCGATCTGGGCTCAGGTCACCTGGGAGCCATCCGGAGTGCTTCTCATCATTCTAGCCCTCACGCCTATGGCCGGCTGCGGTGCCGTGCTGTGGGCTGTGATGCGTGCGGTGCAGCACATGGACGAGCTGGAGCGCCGGGTTCAGTTCGAGGCTCTCGCCTTCGCTTTCGTGGGAACAGCCTTCCTCACCTTCGCTTGGGGGTTTGCCGAAGGCGTCGGTGCGCCGAAGCTCCCTGCATTTGGCGTTTGGCCGATCATGGCCGCACTATGGTTCGCAGGAGGGCTCGTTTCCAGTAGGCGCTACCGATGAATAATCGGCTACGAGAACTGCGTGCGGAGCGTGGTTGGAGTCAGAGCGATCTAGGGGAACGGCTTGGGGTATCGCGCCAGACTGTCAACGCAATCGAGGCAGGGCGATACAACCCATCCCTTCCGCTCGCCTTTCAGATTTCCGCCGCCTTCGCCCTTCCAATCGAGGTAATCTTCCAGCCGTGAAGGTATCTCAAAACGAACCTTCGTAAAGATTTCGTTGCAGTCGCAACTGGCAGCTTTTCGCTCATCCGCCCCATAAGCGGATCGGAAGCTTTCCACCCCACTCAACCAGTTTCTGTTTCGTATGGTTCGGGGCCGACAGCGGACCGACCGGTTTCAATGAAGAATAGGGGAAAGACGCCGTTCAGCAAACGTCCCCATTGTCGTCGTTCAAAGTACTTCCGTCGTCGCCCGAAACCCGACAGTCGCGGGAAACAGGGCGGAAGGCGGCGTTGCACGAAACGGACGGGCATCTATCAAGAGTGCAAGGCCGCAGATCGGTCATCCTGCCGAGATGCGCTATTCATACGTAGTAGACTCGCGGAGAAGGGAGCAATGTCGTTAACTCCGAAACAGTAAAGGCGATCTAAGCGCCTATCAGCTGATCCTGTCCAAGAGCGGGAAGCGCGGCAGAGGCCCTTGCGCTGAATTGAATTCATCTGCGTTCAAATCAATAGGTCCGCGCCAATAGTGCACACCCGCTTGAGAATTTCCTAGGACTGCGACCCCCATGGGCTGAAACTGTCGATCCTTGAATTCCCCAAATTGGATATTGCCTCCGACGTCAGTTACAGAGGCATCTTCTATGATGCTTTGGAGAGCATCCATTACGGCGCGGAGCCCGGGAGATGTTGGAAGTCGAGCACGTGCTGCCTGTTCGCCTGAGCCAAATATCTCGATCTCACCGGGTTTCGTCAGTACCTCGATCAGAGTGACGGCGTTCAACGAAGTCAGCTCTAAGCGAAACGCTCGAAGAGTCTGCCGCGCCACACAGTATCCAGCGAAGACAATGCATGTCCTTGCATTCTCGAGCAGTGCGTAGCTTATCTTCTTTGCGATGACCTCAAATCCGGCTCGGATCAGAGCTGCGATCTCATCCATGCTGCCGCTATGATGGCCGGGCACCCCCTGGACGTTAAGTAATATTTCCGCAAGCGCCTCCTTCGCCATCAGCGCCACGACGGACGAGCCTGCAAAAGCCATTCCGAGGTCGCCTGACACCAGCAGTGGATCCGGCTCGCCAGGACCACCTACTGAATAGACGTTGTAAGGCACTCGGGCGATCTTAATGCCCGCGTCCACATAAGTCGAACCGAAGCTTAGGCGTGAATCGGATGCATAACGAATACTCCGCTCTGTGCGCCACACAATACATAGTGTCATCGAACGCCCCTCTTCATCGGGCATTTGATATTCGCCTACGCACAAACTCAAGCCCTTACGTCACCATGCGTCAGATGACACGGTTGCCAGAGACACACTCGTTTTCTGCACCTCTTAGCTCTCGTCGCGGCGCCTGCCCGTCCGCGTTCCGAATTAAAGACGTCGGTCCTCAGATGCTGCGTTGCCGCCCAAGCTCCTTGCTATGCCACGGGTACTCTCGTGGCGGTGTTGCCTCAAACCTGCAAGTCAAGTCGCCTAATCCCCTCTCGGACGGAGCAGTGACCGTAACCACCCGATCCCCGCCGCGGTGTACGCGCCGCTGAGGCCTAAGGGAACGGGCATCGCGGGTTCGCGCTACAGCCTAACGTGCTTTGCTACGGCCTCCAGTGGCTCTTTTCCGCGGTTGCGCCGACAGCTTGAGCTGCTGCCCCGTCTTTTTGCCTGCTACTCGGTCCCCCGCTTTCTTCCACGTCGTGCTATCGATCAGGCGCGAATGCTTGATGTCCAAGTCTGCGCAACCAGGGAGCTCAAGAAGAGTATTAATTACGCTGTCGGCAACAGATTCCGGGAGCCATGGATTAAGGTAGACGCGTTCGATCCACTCCAAAGGGCAGTCCACTTGGTACGCCCCTCGCTGATCCTTCGAGGACTCTATGACGATCCTATACTCGTCCTCGTCAACGAATCCGACCCTCTTGAGGAATGGCAACCTTTTGACATCCTTGGGACCAAGCTTTTTTGCTTCGGGAAGCTTGAGGTATTCGACCTCGTCGAACCTTACCTTTTCGCCTGTCGGCATTTTGACGTCTCTGAGATACGCCTCTACAAGGTTGCGCCGCAGAACGATGCATGCTCCGCCATTTCCAGTTCCAGTGAATATCCGCCAGTGGTGGTAAGTCTCTGGACACATGGCCGCGCACATCGCATATAGACCCTTGACGCCACGATATTCCTTGTAGAGCCGCATGAAGTAGCTGTCGTTTTTGTCATCCCAATACTGGGGGTCAAGGAGAGAAAGTTGGCGTCTGCGCAGTGTGTCGATCACACTGGGTATCGATGTGTAGCGCCTAATATCCAGTCCTTTTGGCTGTCGATCTTTCGCGGCCATTTCCCCTCCTGTCCCTCCATCGCCGATTGTTTCACCGATATCACTAGCGGTCTGTCGACCCTAGTCTCCGATACAGCGACGTAATTCTTTCACCCACGATGCCCCCGCCCGCGCGATAGCAAGTTTCCTCAATGGGCGAAGTGAGGGCGCGAAGCTGAAGGTGGGTAGCTTTCGATGAAGGTCCGCTTCTATAAGTCCCCAGCTAAAAGCCGCCATTCCGCTTTCCACCCCATGATGAGCGGGACGGCAAGATTTCCCGCGCGTCAAAGCGGCCATCCAAGCTCCGTCGGATGGCCGCTCAATGTCAGATTTCGGTTCGCTCGGCTAGGAGCAGCGCGTCCTCCACGTCGACGCCAAGATACCGGACGGTGTTCTCAATTTTGGAGTGACCGAGCAAGATCTGGATGGCCCGGATATTGCCCGTCGCCTTATAGATCATTGATGCCTTTGTACGACGGAGCGAGTGCGTGCCATACTCCTCTGAACGCAGACCGATCGCAGTCACCCACTCGTCAACAAGGCGCGCGTACTGCCTTGTGCTCATGTGGTGTGCGTGATCGACCCGGCTGGGGAAGGCATAGTCCTCGACCGTGCCGCCACGCCGTTCGAGCCAAGCCAGCAGGCTGGCTCTGACATCATTGGTAATCTCGAACTGGACCGGCCGCCCTGTCTTTTGCTGAACTACCATTGCGCGAGTCCTGATCTCCGGCCCCGAGACCACATCGCGGATCCTGATCTTGACGAGGTCGCAGCCGCGCAGCTTGCTGTCGATCGCGAGATCGAACAGGGCGCGGTCACGAATGCGGCGCTCGCGATCGAGGCAGAAGCGGACAGCCCAGATCTGTTTCTGAGTGAGCGGCCGTTTGGTTCCTACCTTCTTTCCAGCATTCCAAGCCGCGCGTTCGCGGCCAGCATAATCGTATTGAGAGTGACCCATGTGAGTTCTCCTTGGCCTTGATTGGCCAAAGGAGAAACAGTGCAGGCACTACCGCTCGGGGGCCGATTCCGGACGGTCTGGTTTTAGGAAAGGCTCGGCGGTAAGCTGCCATTCTAGCTTCGCGTCGTTGGGCAAGGTTTGCCTCGTCGGCTTGCGACCCCAACTCACACATTGTCGCTATGATCGCCTTGCGGCGCCACCGCGCCATGAGCTGACATTGGGTTCCGGCCGAAGACTGGACATTCGATCGTCTGGCTCCGCCCCCTGAAGATGTCTCGGATCAGGTAAACGGCAACGCTGCGAGATATGCCCCCGAACACCCAACTATTGGACCTCCGTTGCGATCTAACCAATGGAGCAGCTCGTTAACGACCGGCGTTAGTCCCTCGTGATGACGAACCAGCGCCGCAGCGGGCCTCGCGGCGGGAGCGCGAACCGCTAAATGCGTGCCCGCCGAAAAACCCGGCCGTAGCCGGAAAGATCTGGATCAGCGCTCCGCACGGCGTTGCGTACAAGCTCGTGGGCAGGCTGGCGCCAGCTATCCGCTGGCGCGATTGCGCCGGCCGCCAAGGCCAAGGCCGCGTCAGACCCGTCCTGCAACAGGTACAGCATGAATTCCGCTAGCAGCTGGCTAGCCGCCGCAGTATCAGCGCCGATGGGGCTCTCGGCAAGCTGCCGGATGCGATCCAATCGCTTCCACGGCCAGGTGACGGGCAGACCCTCGATGCGCTCGGGAGCAAAATCCGCGCCCAAAGATCCTTCGTAGCTCGCTGTAGCACCAGGCTGCGCCAGTGCCCCGCTGACGAGCCGGAATCTAATCGCCGGGTCATGGCTATCGAGAAACAACGTCTCCAATATTTCGGGCGGCACCTCAGCGTCGCCCGCCCGGCGCCCGTCGAGCAAGAGCAGCCAGACCAGGGGCGAGAGATCGTCTGACTTCAGGCCCTCAAGGTTGCCGAGCGGCAACGAGCCATAGGCCCCCTCAGCATTGCGCGACGCGATCTCGGCAAGCTCGGCCCCAGCTTCCTCGGCGAGCGCACGCGGCGCTTCCGGATCTACCGCCGCCTCGAGCAGCCGACGTGCGAGCAGGATCTCCAGCGTCATGCGCCCACCCACAGCAAGTTGGAGGCCGTGTATGCGTTAATTACGTCGCTGGCCGTCGGCGTCATCGATGCAATAGCCGGGGTAGGACCGATCAAAGCCTGGCGGCGGATCCCATGCTTCTTGAGCTCAAACTCCTCAGCAAGGATCACCGTTAAGCGCGGACTAATTGGCCGATGGGCAGGTACGCCTGACGCAATCCGGCCCGACGGCGTCCACTCCGTGATGGCCAGCCACCGATCGCTAGCGATTTGAGTGTAGGTTGCGTGGAACTCGTCCGGATGAAACACCACCACGTCGATGCTGAAACGGGTCCTGAAGAGGTTTCGGAGTAGCTGGTTCGCGAATAGCCCATGCGCTGTCAGGGTGAGCATCGGGTAGATTGGCTGCAGTTGGATCCACTGAACATACAGCCATGCGTTATGGGAGTTGGTCGCGTCGAAAATTCGCCAACCAGCGGTGGAGGGCAGTTCGGCGACTATCCCGCAGCGGCCATAGATCGCACCAGAAATCGGATAGGCGACGGGACAGGCGTAAATGCCGTCACCCCAGGTAAAGCCTGGGCTAGGCGATACAAACAGGCCAGGCACGGACTTCGCGTTGGGTGACGGCGGATACGCCCCACCAAATTTCGCATTTGTGTATTTGATTACATATTGGCTCTCGATGCGGGGCCGGTAAGGCGCCGCGACGGCAGCAAGGCCGGCCGCTGTTGACGTTGCGATGCAGGCTTCGATCTGCGGGTCGCAGACCGTTGGCCGTCCGCCGCTCATGATTGTCCCCTGTAGCGTCGGCTGATGCCGTCCCAGACAGCACCTTGTGGACCTGACACTGCGGACGCAAGGAGCGGCGTCGGGGCAACGGGCCCATTTGGCGGCAAGAACGAGGGGTTGAGGCAGTAAGCCGGGAGAATCAGCGGGACCGTAGCGCCGGCCGGCACCACGACATTTGCCGGCTGGGCGATGCCCAGTGTCTGCATCGGAGAACCTATCGATGGCTGCTGGAACACCGCACCCATGGGGATCGCCACTGGCGGATCCTGGAGGCCCTTAAAAATTATGGCTATGCCATATCTGAGGCCACGGTGGCTCCACTCTTCTGCCCGAAGCTGGAGGTCTTGGAGGTCCAGTTCTTGCCCGTGAGCAGCGTAAAGCTGCATCGCCTCGTCCCAGTGCCCGAGCCCAAAACCCGCCGCTTCGGCCGCGATCACTCCGTCGCGCCGCCATCTCACGATCGAGTTCTCGCCGGCGTCAACTTCGAACCCGAATGCTGCAGGGTCGCCCACAAGGATCTCGCCAGCGGGCAGGCCGCGTTCCTGAGCCGCTTCCAAGCCTGCCGCATAGAGGGCGTTCGCGCCGCCGACCTCTGCTTTGGTGAATTCGCCATAGTAGCGAACGGGATCGGCAAGGACCTCCGTGGCCCGCATTCGCACAGCCGCGATGGGGCCAATGTCGCCGCTCTCATCATGTAAGACATCATGGGCAGCCTCAGGCGCGATCCTCAGAATTGATAGATTGCGCGGTTCATATGCTTTCTCGAACACCAAAATGCCGTCGAAAACATCACCCTGTACGACAAGGTCGCCCTCGACCACCAGCCCCCCCCACCATTCGGCGGCTAAGTAGAGATCGTCTGGGTGAAGTCGCTGGACGAACACTCCCGCGCTACGTAGACGTTCCGAGCGCAGCAGCTCGGCCGTAAAGCGCAGAAGCCGCTCATCAGGCTCGGGCACGGCGACGATTGGCATACCGTTGCCAAAGCCGTCAATGCGGCCTTCCCAACCTTTGGATGCGAGCAGACTGACGAGGCTTTCCGGACCGTCGTCACCGGCGCAAAGGTAAAGTTCGCTCATCATAGATCTCCCGCCATCAGCTTAGCAGGTTTGTAATTGCAGTGACCACCTGCGGCGATCTTGTGCAGCGCGGATAGTGCCGAAAGCGTAAGATTTGCCGCCCCGCCGAGGCGCGCCGCGGCTTGCTCCACGCGCGCACCGACAGGTCAAACGCCTGCCTGGTGCCTTTCCAGCGGAGTGGTCGGCTCCTATTCAACCTCCGCTTCCTATCCCAATATGGCCGTTGGCGCCATCAACACTTGTCTGGTCGAGGAAATGATTTTCCGCGGCCGTTACGGGGCGGATTCCGGACTGTCCCCTTTTAAACAGATTTAGGCTAATAGCTGCCGCTCCGCCTAAAGACCGAACGGCAGCAGGTCGCGCGGCTCGACGGCGGTTCGTTTTAAATATACCTCAAGCGGACCGACCGGGGCGCACTCAAACGCGAACAATATCGGCCGAATTGAACGGCGGCTGCGTTCGGATCTCCGGCTACGTTGTAACCGATGAAAAATGCAGATATATTCCTCGCAAGGAATGACGCTCCATGGGGCGACCTCGGAAGGCAAGAGAACATGGGCAGGCTTGCCGGAAAGATCGTTGAGGCACAAGCCGTCAAAAGCGCGGCCGACACGGCTCAAGTCGGGCCCGGACTTCGGCGCTTGCGGATCCTGTCAGGACTGACGCAGCAGCAGATTGCTTTTCGCATGCAGGTTCAACAGGCTGCGATTTCCAAAATTGAGCGAGGGGAAGAAATTTACCTCAGTACAGTCCAGCGTTATGTAGAAGCTCTTGGCGCTTCGTTACGCTTGAACGCTCACTTCCCAACGGACGCGCCAATCGCAGCTCGACTGCATAGTACCCATTTCGATGTCGAATGCGGGAATGATGATCAACTCGTTCTGCCTTTACTGACCGATGATTCGTTCAAGCCGCAGCGAGACGTGGTCATATCGATCAAGCCTATCTACTCCGAAAAGATCCTGGCCGGTCAGAAGACCGTTGAATTGCGACGCCGGTTTCCTGTCTCTGCGCCAAACGGTGTCATTGCCTATATCTATTCAAGTTCGCCTGTTAAGGCGATAGTTGGCACAGTAGCGATCCGTGATGTGCTCAGGTTACCGATCGAGCAGATATGGGCCGAGTTCGAAAGCACGGCGTTTATCGAACGGCCGCACTTCGAGAAGTATTTTGAAGGACTCGCTCACGGCTATGCGCTTCTTTTCGATGAGGTGCGATCCTTTTCTCGCCCCCTACCGCTTCATGAACTGCGCCAGAATTTTGGGTTTGAGCCGCCGCAGTCATTCCTCTACGTTAAGCGTGATCTGAGAAGGGCCCTTCAAGATGAGCCAGCAATCGTATCTCATTGATACGAACATACTGATCGGGCTTGAAGATAACCATACGGTCGAAGTTGCTTATTCTAAGTTTCATGCTCTCGCGCTGACCTATAAGGTTGATGTTTTTGTCCACGAAGCGGCGAAAGATGATATCGCACGAGATAAGGACAGTAGACGGCGTGAGATTTCATCCAGCAAGATCGGAAAGTATCGCCTCCTCAGAAAGCAGCGCGGGCTTATGCAGGCAAAACTGGAAGCTGCTTTCGGCCCGCTGAAAAAGGCAAACGACGTTGTCGATGCAACCCTATTGCACGCGCTCGAGATAGGTGCCGCTGACTTTCTGGTAACTCAAGACAAGGGGCTTCATCAACGGGCCCAAAGCCGATCAGCTGATCTCGCCCGACGCGTCCTGTTCGTCGTCGACGCCGTCGAACTCCTTATCCAAACCTACGAGCCCAAAGCAGTACCGATCCGCCATGTAGGTGAGGTGGAAGCTCACGAGATCAACGCGGAGGACCCCTTCTTCTGCAGCCTGCGAGAAGGCTACCCGGAGTTCGATGATTGGTGGCGTGAGAAGTGTGTGAAACAGCATCGCCCTTGCTGGGTCGTCTACGACGACGACCGGCTGGCGGGCCTGATCGTCCGCAAAGACGAGAATGCGAATAATACGGATGCTGTCACAAAGGCAGAAAAGATTCTAAAGATTTGCACCTTCAAAGTCGCCCCCGAAAGCCGGGGGGTCAAACTTGGCGAGCTACTTCTGAGGCAAGTCATATGGTATGCACAGAGAAATAACTATGACCTTGCCTACTTAACCACCTACGCAGATCAGGTCGCCTTGAGAGAACTTCTCGAGTACTATGGCTTTCAAAGCCCTACGAAGAATTTGAACGGCGAGCATATCTACGAACGGAAATTCTCCAAGAAGGCTCTCGTTCGGTCGACCGGTAAATCGCGCTTTGATGAAGCGCGTGAGAACTACCCACGGTTCGTTCTCGACAGCGAAACGAAGGGATTTGGTATTCCAATTATGGAAGCCTATCATGACACATTGTATCCGGACCTTTGGAACCCGAGGCAATCGGACCTCTTCAGCGGCGCGTCACGAGCTGAAACTATCGCGAGACCAGGTAACACCATTCGGAAAGTTTACCTCTGTAGAGCTAAATCGAACCTTGGGCCACCTGGTTCGCTTTTGTTTTTTTACAAAAGCTCCTCCAAGGAGCTGCCCTCCCAGGCGATAACCACTCTTGGAATCCTTGAAAGCCTGACGCTGGCGAAATCGACAAAGGATCTGATGCAGCTAACAGGCGGCCGTTCCGTCTACAGCGAAGCAGAACTCGACGCTTGGGAAGCGTCGCCTGGGCGCCCGGTTAAAGTGATTAACTACCTCTTAGTCGCTTACATCGAGCCAGCGATCTCGCTTGAGGAGCTGAGAACGATCGGCGTCGTGAATGGGCATCCTCAACAATCAATTTATGTTCTTCGACACGAGCTTCTTACCGAGCTTGTCGAGAGGTCGAACCTTCAGTTCGAGGTCTGAAGTGGGAAAATGATACACGTGCCAAGGGTACGATCTTTACGTCGGCGCAAACCAAGTGACATTCCTTATCATGAAACAAGAGGTCACCATTGTTACGGGAATTTCTGGAGTAGGGAAAAGCTTCCTGCTGAACGAAGTTTCTCGTTCCAATCCATTTTTCATCGTTTCCGCTGGTAGAACGATAATGGAGCAGATTTCCGATCTGACAGAGAAAGAGGTTATCTACGACGACATCCGGTTGTTAGACCTGAACGAGAATCAAGAACTATTCCAACGAGGCTTTGAACGGGTTCGTAGCCAGGTTGCGGACAATTTGGTGGTGGATGCCCATGTCGTCGTAGATACCCCCGAGGGCCTGCGCCACATAGATACTACGGTCTTTAAAAAGCTAGGGGCAAAGCTCATGGTTTTCTTGGAGCAGGAGCCTAGGAAGATCGTTGAAAATCGCTTGCGTGATCCGCTGCGGAACCGACCCCTCCGGGATGCTGAAACGCTAAGGCACCAGCAATCGGAGGCAAAAGAGCATGCTAGAAAGATCGCATATGAACTCGGTATACCCTTCACGTCCTTACTATGCGCAAGCCCTGACGATCTGAGCAGAGTACTAGAGGCGGCGGGGCGGTAACGGCATGTCTGATAGGAAGACAATAGCGTTTTGGTGCGAAAAGTCGAAAGGCGCTGGTGACACTGGAGCAGAGTATCACGTTAATCTCTGGCACTTCTCAGACAGAAAGCGTTCTGACTTCTTCGAGGTAGGCATCCTAGTGGATGATCCTTCTGCTATATGTGCCATTAGAATATTTGTTCCAATACACCTCGATCGGGGACAAATCCGAGAACTCGGTGCGGAGTTCGCTGAGCCAAATCTTGCACAAGGCATATTCAACGAGCCTCTCTCGCCTAGATACGCGGGCAATAAACGGTCTGTAGAGCTAGAAGGGACGAAAGGAATATACTGCGGTGTTCACGTCTTCTCCACTGGTGTGGATGGTATAGACTTAGATGAGCTGATGACTGAGCACGTGGAGGGTGGTACTCTTATATCTATAACTGCGGTTGCGTTACAGTCGCTACACATGCAGTCGAGTGATACGGTGCGCCAAGGCTACTTTCGCTTTCGAATTATGTCGAAGACCCCGAAGGAAAGACCGTTCGTTACCTACATAGCGCCTCAGGATCAGGGTTGGACAAGTGGCTTCGATGCAATCGAGTACATCGATTGCCGTCTGAATGAAGCTCGCACACTACCCAGGTCCATTGCTCTTCGGGCGGAGTCTACTCTACACGGTGTTGCGAAGACACACCGCGTAGTATTCCTCGCAGTGGTTCCGGTAGTTTCATCGATAACATCGTCGCATGCGGAGTGGCACAAGAGTCGATTGTTAGAGAACGAGATTTGGGAAAAATATGTTCCCCAAGGACTCAACGATGGAATGGTCGTCTACCACTGGCGTAAGATAACTTCAGACGATGAGACAAAACCACTTAACGGTTTCTCCGCATTCGTAAAAATTGATCGTGTCCCATGGAGTGGTGTAGCTTAGACGACCACGGCTCAT
>NZ_JAMQCO010000012.1 GCF_023702225.1 Aureimonas altamirensis
CGTTCCGGCCACGAATGCAATGTCGAGCCGGTCGGCGCGAAGCTGTATGAGGGCATCGCGGGCCGTGCCCTCCGTCACCTCGACCTCGACGCCGGGACGATCCTTGCGGTATTGCCCGACCAGCGTGGCGAGGAAGCTGCCGGGGATCATGGACGGCACGCCGATGCGCAGGCGGCCGCATTCGCCGGATGCGGCCCTGCCGGCCGCCTTGACCGCATGGTCGAGCTGATCGACGCCGGCGGCCACCCGCTCGATGAAGCTGCGCCCGGCATCGGTCAGCCGGACGCCGCGCGCGTGACGCTCGAAGAGGAGCACGCCAAGCTCCTGCTCCAGCGCCTTGACGCGGGCGCTGATGCTCGACGGGCTGACGCCGAGGGCATTGGCGGCATGGCGGAAGTTGAGGTATTCGGCAACGGCGAGGGTCTGGATCAGCGACACGAGGGGAATGCGCGAGCCCAGCCGCGTCGGCACGCCCCATCGGCGATCGACCATCGGTGCCGAATGCCAGCGCCGCCGCATCGCTATCCGCCCTCCATCATTCGGCGGTAGCCTCGGCAGCAGCGTCAAACGCGGCGATGAACTCGGCCGAACGCCTCCAGAGCCGTTCGGCTTCGTCGGGATCGGTTGCATAGGCGCGGACGCCGGTGAACGGCACGTCGATCGCTTCGGCGCGTATGGCAACGTCGCAGTCTTCGCAATAGAGGCCGCCGAGCCCGTTGAGCTGAGGCGAGATCGCTGCCCACACCGCTGTTGCCGCGCCCTGTTCCGGCGTCTTGAAGGTCGGATCGGCCGGAGAACCGTCCGCGTCGAGCCAGCCGGCCGCGATCATCTCGGCTTCCGATAGGTGCCGTTGCAGCGGCGTGAAGATTTTGCCCGGATGCAACGAGAAGGCGCGGATGCCGGATTGGCGGCCCAACCTGTCGAGATGGACAGCGAAGAGTGCGTTGGCCGTCTTCGCCTGGCCGTAAGCCAGCCATTTGTCATAGCCCTGCTCGAACTGCATATCGTCCCAACGGATCGGCGAATTGTGATGACCGGCCGACGAGACGGAAACGACGCGCGCACCACCTTCGAGCGCAGGCCAGAGCCGGTTTACCAGCGCGAAATGCCCGAGATGATTGATGGCAAACTGCGCCTCCCAGCCCGGCCCCACGCGCATCTCCGGGCAGGCCATGATGCCGGCATTGTTGATGAACATGTCGATGTGGATGCCTGCGGCAAGGATGCGATCGGCAAAGGACCGCACGCTGTTCAGGTCCGATAGGTCCAGTTGCTCGACGCTCACGCCGCTAATCTCGGCGGTCGCCTTCTCCGCCGAGGCGGGGTCGCGCGATGCGACGATCACCCTCGCGCCCGCTCCGGTCAGCGCCTTCGTCGTTTCGATTCCCAGGCCGGAATGGCCGCCCGTGACGATGGCGTTCTTGCCGGACAGGTCGATGCCGGCGAGCGCTTCGTTGGCGGTTGTCCTCGCTCCGAAGCTAGAGCCGAGCGGTTTCTGGTGATCGGTCATATGAATCTCCTGTCATCATGGATGCTCAGGAGAGGATCGGCGCTGGAAGCCGAACGATCCATGCTGTAAGGTACAAACTTCCTTCTTGATCGTTCGGAGTTGTTGCCTTGGACCCCTTGTCCGATGTCCTTTCCCTGCTGCGGCCGAAAAGCGCGATCAGCGCCGGTCTTGATGCGGGTGGCGATTGGGCGATCCGTTTCCCACCGCATGAAGGGATCAAGTTCAACGCGGTCATGCGCGGGTCCTGCTGGGTGCAGGTCGAGGGAGAATCCGAAGCGCAGAGGATCGAGGCCGGCGACTGCTTCCTCCTGACGCGCGGGCGTCCCTTCAAGTTCGCGACCGATCTCGCGCTGCCGGCGATAGAATCCCCGACGATCTATGACCGGGCTGTGGACGGGATCGCGACCTGCAACGGCGGCGGCGACTTCTTCCTGATCGGTGGCCGATTCTCCTTCGAGGGCGATCACGCTGCGCTGTTGTTCGACGCCCTCCCGGCCGTCCTTCATGTTCACGATGCTTCCGCCCAGGCGGCCGTGCTGCGCTGGGCGCTGGAACAGCTCGCCGACGAACTCAAGGCGCAGCCACCGGGCGGCGCGCTGATGGCGGAGCATCTTTCGCAGATCATGTTGTTGCAGGTGCTTCGACTGTGGCTGGCGTCCGAAGCGACGAAAGCGCCGGGCTGGCTGGGCGCATTGTCGGACACGCGCCTTTCGCGAGCTATTGGAGCGATGCACGCCGAGCCGGGCCGAAAGTGGACTGTGGCCGAACTCGCCAGCCTCGCTGGAATGTCGAGAACCAGTTTTGCTGAGCGCTTCCGCAACGTGGTCGGGCGGACGCCGCTCGATTATCTTATCAACTGGCGCATGCGGTTGGCGGCAGATCGATTGCGGAGAACCGACGAGCGGCTTCCCGCTATTGCCTCGTCGGTGGGCTATGAGTCCGAAGCTGCCTTCAGCACGACCTTCCGCCGCATCATGGGAACCTCGCCGGGACGATACAGATGAACTCTCTGCAAGCTCAGAGTCAGGTCGGTTCAGCGTAACGCGCACACTCCGCTGCATCGCTACTCCACTTTTTTGAGATGCAGCGAGAAGCCGGAGTCGCCGGCCGGTTCCAGTCCGGGCCTAAGCTCGCAACTTGGGATCAGATAGTCGCCGCCATTCTGACGGCGGAACGGAATGGGCGGGGTGCTTTCGAGCGTCCGCATCCGCTCGCGTAAACGGTCGGGCCGCCTGATCGAAACCGGACTTGTCGAGACGGTCCACCCTGTAGGTCACGAAGGGCGGCAGCACGTCGTAGCCGGGATAATGCAGGATGCCGTGATTGATCGGGAACAGAAGATCGTCGATCGGGCCGTTGATGCCGCGTGGCGAATAGTGCTCCGCCCAGCCGCCGGTCGTCACGATCAGCATGGCGCGCTTGCCGGCGAGCGTGCCTTCCCCGTAGCGGTTACCCCAGCGCTGGTCGCTGTGCTCGCCGACGCCATAGGCGAAGCCGTAGGCATAGACGCGATCGACCCACCCTTTGAGGATCGCCGGCATCGTATACCACCAGAGCGGAAACTGAAGGATCAGCACGTCGGCCCAGAGGAGCTTTTCCTGCTCGGCCTTCACATCTTCGGTCAGCGCATCGGCCGCGAAAGCAGCACCGGATGCCGGAGCGATCTTCAGGCGTTCGCCAGCGTCGAGGTTAGGAAAGTCGGTACGATCCACCTCCGACTTCCAGTTCATGGCGTAGAGGTCCGAGACCTGCACCGCGTGGCCCTGTGCCTTCAGTTCCTCGACGGCAGCATCGCGGAGGGCCGCATTGAGGGATTGGGGGTCGGGATGAGCAAAGACGATCGATATGTTCATGGCGAGCACCTGCTTGTTGGAGTCAAATTTCTCCCAAGCTAGGCGTCTAGGCATTGATCCAGTATAGATCGGATATGGATAGGAAAATGCCGTAAAATGGATCAATCGAATGTCACGCTCGAACGCATGCGCACCTTCGTCCGCGTCGCGGAACGGGGGAACCTCTCGGCCGTCGCGCGCGAGATGAATATCGGCCAGTCGAGCGTCACGCGGCATCTTCGCGAATTGGAGGATGCCCTGGGCGTGGTGCTGCTCACCCGAACGACGCGACGCGTCATGCTGACCGAGGAAGGCAGCCACTACTATGCCAACGCCGTCCAGATTCTGCGTCTGGTGGAACAGGCCAGTGACGAAGCGCGGAGCGCACGCGGAGTATCGGTGGGCACGGTTCGCATCTCCTGCACGGCGGCGCTCGGCGTCCGGCATATCAGCCGGCTGATCTTCGCCTTTCAGGACCGCTATCCCGCAATCACCGTCGATCTCAACCTGACCGACGAGCGCATCGACCTCGTGCGCGAAGGCGTGGACATAGCCATCCGCCTCGGCCCGCTCGCCGACAGTTCGATGAAGTTGCGGGCGCTTGGGGATAGTCGGCGCATCCTCGTCGGCTCGCCCGATTACCTGATGCGGCACGGACGGCCCACGACGCCGGGCGAGCTTTCGGCGCTCAATGGCGTCCAAATGTCCAACATCGCCGGAAGCGATGCGCTCACGCTGGAAGGGCCGGACGGCGAAACCCATCTCGTGCCGTTCGCCGGACGCTTGCGGGTCGATCATGGGCTTGCCGCCCGCGAAGCCTATCTTGCCGGTCGCGGCATCGGCCCGGCGCACGTCTGGCTGGTTGACGACCTGCTTGCAGATGGCCGGCTCGAACCGATCCTGCCGGACCATGCTCCGCCATCCGTGCCCCTCAACATGCTCATCGTGCCGGAACGCGCTGGCATCGCGCGCGTCAGGCTGCTCATCGAGTTCCTGGCCGGGGAAGTGCTGGCCATCCCCGGCATCGAACGCTTGCGGACGGGGAGCAAGGCCGATCATTAGCGCCCAAGCACCTCCAGGGTCAGCTTCGCCGTGAGGGCGGAGGACGCCGGGTTCTGCCCCGTCACTAACCGGCCATCCGCGACGGCATGGGGCTGGAAATCGGCGACGCTCTCGTAGCGGCCGCCCAGCTCGCGCAGGCTGGTTTCCAGCAAGAAGGGCACCGCCTCGTCCAGTCCGGCCGCACGTTCCTCGTTGTCGGAGAAGGCAGTGACGCGACGGCCGCTTACCAGCGGCGAGCCGGTTTCGTCCTTGACGTTCACAAGCCCGGCCGGGCCATGGCAGACGGCGGCAATGACCTTGCCCTCCGACCATGCCTTGCCGAGCAGCGTCGCCAGTTCGGCGCTCTCGGGCAAATCCCACATAGTTCCGTGGCCGCCGGGCAGGAACACCGCGTCATATTCGGAAATGTCGATGGCCGAAAGCGAAAGAGTCTCGTGCAGCGCCTTCGATGCGGCCTCGTCGCCGAGGAAGCGGTCAACGCTTGCCTCATTCTCGCCTCTCGGTTTCAACGAGCGCGGGTCGATGGGTGCCGAGCCGCCCTTGATCGAGGCAAGCGTCACCGACGCGCCAGTGTCGATAAACGCATAATAGGGCGTCGCCAGTTCCTCGAACCAAAGGCCGGTCGGCTTGTCGCTGACGCCCATGGTGCTGGCGGATGTGAGGATGAACAGGATTTTGATCTGTGAAAGAAGTTCGGTCATGGGAAGGCTCCTTGATTGGGTCGCGTGAGTTTGACCGATCCAGAGCCATGACAGAAATCGCTCATTCTGCTATCAGCCATAGATAATCCTATGGCTGATCCGGTATGAACCACCTCATCTATCTGCGGACGTTCCTCGATACTTATCGCGCCGGCTCGCTGACACGGGCGGCGCAGCGGCTCGGCATCACCCAGCCCGCCGCGTCGGCGCATATCGCTGCGCTGGAAACCATGCTGGGCAAGCCGCTGTTCATCCGGCAGGCGCGCGGCGTCGCGCCAACGCCAGCGGCTGACGATCTCGCCCGCTCGGTCGCTGACCATCTCGACGGGATCGAGGCGACGATGGGCGCGGCGCAGGCGCGTTCGTCGCAACTGAACGGTACCGTGCATATCGTCGGCCCGGCTGAATATCTGTCGTTGCGCGTTGCGCCGAGGCTCGCACCGCTGACTGGCGAAGGCTTGCGGCTGCGCATCCAGACGGGCGACCGCGCGCGAATCTATGCCGCGCTCGACGAAGGCCATGCCGATCTCGCCGTTACGGCTTCGCCGCCCGAAGGCAAGGCGCATGGCTTCGCCGAACTGGGCCGGGAACGATTGCTGCCGGTCGCCGCACCCGGCATTGCGGAGCGGGCGAAGGCCAGAAGCGTGACGGCCGAGTTCCTGTGCGACCTGCCGTGCATCGCCTATGGCGAGACCCTGCCGCTGGTGCGCGAGTTCTTCCAGCGCGTGTTCAACAAGACCCCTGCGATGCAAGCCGTGGCGACCGCGCCGGACCTGCGCCTCCTTCTGGAGATGGCGAAGGCCGGTGCAGGCTGGACGGTTCTGCCTGACTATCTCTGCGCGGATGCAGTCAAGGCCGGCCAACTCACCGTGCTGCCGACGCCCGGCGCGATACCGGAAAACACCCTCTATCTCACCTGGAACAAGCCCGCGTTGCGTCATCCGCGCGTTGTCCATGTGCGGGATTTCCTGCTTGGGAAGCGTGGAGACTGACGCTCCAGCAGCGAGGTTCACCATCGCGACCCTCGTAGATGCGTCTTCATCGGCGCTTCGAGCGCGGCAAGCTCATCGTTTGACAGGTCAAGCGGCAGCGCTCCCAACGCATCGGTCAGGTGATGCGGCTTGGACAGGCCGACGATGGGCGAGGTGACGCCCGGCTTGGCCAGCACCCATGCGAGCGCCACCTGCGCCAGGGGAACGCCGCGTTCCGATGCAACGCTTTCGATGGTCGCAACGGTTTCGCCCACTTCCGCGCGGCCATCATACCATTGTCTGACCTGCTCGTCGGTGCCGGCGCGCAGCGTGCCGGCCTTGCGCGCGCCCGCAAGGAGCCCCCGTCCGAGCGGCGACCAGGGCGTCAGTCCGATCCCTTCCTCGCGGCAGAGCGGGATCATTTCTTCTTCGTCCTCGCGCGTGACGAGGTTGTATTGGCTCTGCATGGAGATGAAGCGCGCCAGCCGGTTGTAGCGCTGGAAGGCCAGAAGCTCCATGAATTGCCAGGCGTGCATGGAGGACGCGCCGAGGTAGCGAACCTTGCCGGCCCGCACCACGGCGTCGAGCGCTTCGGCCGTTTCCTCGATGGGCGTTTCCGGGTCGAAGCGGTGGATGACGAAAAGGTCGATATAGTCCGTGCCCAGCCGCTCCAGCGAGGCATCGACGCTGGCGAAGATATGCTTGCGGGACAGGCCACGGTCGTTCGGCTTGTCGCTCATGGGGAAGAACGCCTTGGTGGCGATCACCACGTCGTCGCGCCGCCCGAAGTCCCTGACTGCGCGGCCGATGATCCGCTCGCTCTCGCCGGAGGAATAGACGTTGGCGGTGTCGAGGAAGTTGATGCCAGCTTCCAACGCATCGCGGATGAACGGCCGGGCCTCGTCTTCCTTGAGCACCCAAGGCCGCCATGCCGGATCGCCGTAGGTCATGCAGCCGAGGCAAAGCCGCGAGACTTTCAGGCCGCTGTTGCCGAGACGAACGTAGTCCATGGTCAGTCTTCCTTTCAGCGCAACCCGCCGATGGTGTAGCCACCGTCCACGAGAATGCTCTGGCCGGTGACGAAACGGGCTTCGTCGGTCGCAAGCCAGACCGCGACATCGCCAGCGTCGCCGGGCTGGCCGGCACGCTTGGCCGGGGTATGCTCGATGAAGGGCACGAAGGCGGAATCGTCGGTCCAGCCGCTGCGCGCCATCGGCGTGTCGATGATGCCGGGATTGATGTTGTTGATGCGGATGCCCTTCGGCCCATACTCGATAGCCACCGCGCGGATCAGCGCGTCGAGCGCACCCTTGCTGGCGGAGTAGCTGGACGATCCTGCCAGCGCGCCCTTCGTCAGCCATGAAGACGTGTTGACGATGGAGCCGCCCGTGCCCTGCGCGAGAAAGGCTTGGATTTCGTATTTGATCGACAGCCAGACGCCGCGAAGGTTGGTGGCGATCACCGTGTCGAAATCAGCGCTGGTTTGCTCGGTGATCTGCGCGAAGTTTCCGAGAATGCCGGCATTGTTGAACGCGGCGTCGAGCCTGCCGAAGCGATCGATCGCCGTGTCGATCAGGCGGCGAATGTCGTCTTCCTTCGATACGTCCGTGGGCACGGCGAGCGCGTCCCCGCCCGAGGCTGCAAT
This sequence comes from Aureimonas altamirensis, assembly GCF_023702225.1. Lineage (GTDB taxonomy): Bacteria > Pseudomonadota > Alphaproteobacteria > Rhizobiales > Rhizobiaceae > Aureimonas > Aureimonas altamirensis_B. The sequence continues at coordinate 7,722 of NZ_JAMQCO010000012.1, forward strand.
CTCGGCTGCGACCGTTTCAATTTCGGCGGGGCGGCGTCCGGCCAGCACGACCGTCGCGCCATCCCGCGCAAAAGCAAGTGCAGCGGCGCGGCCGATGCCGGTGCCGCCGCCGGTGACGATGGCGACACGATCTTCAAGACGGCGGGTGGAAGACGTGGAAGCGGTGTCAGGCATGGGTGATCCTCATGGGAATTGGAGTTGGATCACCACGATACACGGTCGCATTGTTCGGAATAATCCGCCTTGTATCACATGAGTTGTTGGGTAAAATTCATCAATCATGCGAACGGGCGATCTCGGAGAATTGGCGGCCTTCGTGGCCATCGCGGAGGAAGGCGGCTTCCGCCGCGCCGCCGCGCGACTGAACCTCACGCCGTCCACGCTCTCTCATTCGTTGCGCTCGCTTGAAGGCAAGCTCGGCGTGCGGCTGGTCAGCCGCACCACGCGCACGGTCGCGCTGACCGAAGCCGGCCATGCGCTGTTGCGCCAGATCGGCCCAGCCTTCACCAGCATCGAAACGGCGGTCGAGACCATCAACGACTTCCGCGATCATCCCGCCGGCACGATCAGGATCAGCGTGCCGCGCACGATGGCGGCGCGGGTGCTGGCACCGAAGTTCCGCGCTTTTACCGAGCGCTACCCCGATGTGACGCTGGAAATCGCCGCCGAGAACGGCTTCGTCGATATTATCAGGCAGGGTTTCGATGCCGGCATCCGCCTTGGCGAAAGCATCGAACGGGATATGATCGCGGTGCGGGTGACGCCGGACCTCAACACTGCCGTCGTTGCCTCGCCCGACTACTTCGCCCGCTTTCCGCCGCCGGAGACGCCACGCGACCTGCACCGGCATCGCTGCATCGGCTGGCGTCAGATCGGAAGCGGCGCACTCCATAGGTGGGAGTTCGAAAAAGACGGGCGGGCGTTGACCGTGGCGGTGAACGGCCCGCTGGTCCTCGACGATCCCGACCTGATGGTAGCGGCGGCGCTCGATGGCGTCGGACTGGCCTATTCCACGGAGCAACACATCGGCGAAGACCTCGCCTCGGGCCGCCTGGTCCGAGTGCTGGAGGATTGGTGCCCGCCTTATTCGGGGTTCTTCCTCTATTATCCCGGCCGCCGCCAAGCCCCGGCGGCACTGCGCGCGCTGGTAGAGATGCTGCGGGTGCCGCCAGATTAGCCCGCGGTCCATGGCGCTATCCCGCCATCGGGGGATTGAGCCGGGCGAAGCCCTCCTGTCGCCGGTAGGGCGAATGAGGATAGGGTGCGGTGACGGCGCTGGCCTCGTCCAGCTTTGCGACCTGTTCGGCTGACAGGCTCCAGCCGACCGCGCCGAGGTTCTGGCAAAGCTGTTCCTCGTTACGCGCGCCGACGATGACCGAGGAAACTGTCGGACGTTGCAGCAGCCAGTTGAGCGCAATCTGCGGCACCGTCTTGCCGGTTTCCTCTGCCACCGAGTCCAGCGCATCGACAACGCGATAGAGATATTCGTCGTCCACCGGCGGGCCGAAGCTCGCGGTCTCATGCAGGCGGCTGCCCTCGGGCAGCGGCGTGCCGCGCCGTATTTTTCCGGTCAGCCGCCCCCAGCCAAGCGGACTCCAGACCATCGCGCCGAGGCCCTGATCCTTGCCCAGCGGCATCAAATCCCATTCGTAGTCGCGCCCGACCAGCGAGTAATAGACCTGATTGGCGACATAGCGGGGCCAACCGTAGCGGTCGGCGACCGCCAGCGACTTCATGATCTGCCAGCCGGAGAAGTTGGACACGCCGACATAGCGGACCTTTCCGGCGCGAACGAGCATGTCGAGCGTCGAAAGCACTTCCTCGACCGGCGTGGCGGCATCGAAGGCGTGAAGCTGGAGCAGGTCGATATGGTCGGTCTGGAGACGACGCAGGGCATCTTCGACGCTGCGGATCAGCCGGAAGCGCGAAGAACCGGCATCATTGGGACCGTCGCCCATCGGCAGGCTGGTCTTGGTCGAGATCAGCACCGCGTCGCGTCGCCCTTTGATCACCTCGCCCAACACTTTCTCCGACGCGCCGTCGGAATAGACGTCTGCCGTGTCGAACAGGTTGACTCCGGCCTCCAGGCAGATGTCCACGAGGCGTCGGGCTTCCGTGGCGTCGGAATTGCCCCAATTGCCGAAGAGCGGGCCGGAGCCGCCGAAGGTGCCTGCGCCGAAGCTCAGGACCGGCACCTTGAGGCCGGATTTGCCGAGATTGCGATAATCCATGGGATCGTCCTTTCGTTACAGGGAGGATGGGTCAGCGGCCGAGCAGTGCGTCGAGGTCGATGGTGTCGGCCATGGCCCGATTGCCCTCATCGCCGGGATGAAGGTGGTCGCCGGAGTCGAATGCCGGACTGATCCGCGCGGAGTTGTCCGGGTCACGCAGCACTGCGTCGAAATCGACGATGGCGTCGAACGCACCGCTTTCCCTGATCCAGCGGTTGATCTCGTGACGCAGCGCGTCCTTGTCAGGATGGTAGTAGTTGTCGAGCGGCGTTCCGCTCAACGCGCCCTCGAACGGCGGCAAGGTGGCCCCGACGATCCGGATGACGTTCGCACGCGCCAACTCGATGACCTGCCGATAGCCGGCGATCAGCTCTTCGGCGCTCGGCCGCGCCTGATCGGGCGCGAAATCCGTGCCCGGCCAGGAAATGTCGTTGATGCCGATCAGGAGGATGACCGCCCTTACGCCCGGCTGCGAGAAAACTTCGCGCTCGAGACGCGCGGCGACGTTCACGCCCATCTTGTCCTGAAGGAGCCTACCGCCGGAGATACCGGCGTTCAGCACGGCGATCCGGTGGGGAATGAGCCGCTGGGCAAGGAAGTCGGGCCAGCGGGTATCGGCATCGACTGTGGCTCCATTCCCATCGGTGATCGAATCCCCGATCACGACGACAGCGCCCTCGTTGGGGGTATCGACCAGCACGTCGCTGAGGATCACGCGGGCATCCGTCGTCGCCGTCGCGGCGAAGTCCTCGGCCTGCGTCAGATCACCACCGCCGAACCACGCCGTCTGGCGGCCATCCCAATGGAAGGTGGTCAGCGGGGTTTCGTCAGACAGGTAGATCGAGATGGCGAGGCTCGCCTGCGCCTCGACCGTCAGGTCGAGCGGATCGCTGACAGCCGGGGCACCGGGCGGGATGACGATCCCGTCCTCTCCGCCGAAGGTGAGTTTGCGGATCGTGCCGGGCTCCGCCGCACCGTTTTCGCCGGCCAGCCCGACGCTCGCACCGCCGATCCTTAGAGGCCGATCGCCATACGCGTTGGAAAAGACCACGCGCACCCGCGAGCCGCCGAGGCTGATCTTCGCCACCTGCCGGAAGGTCTGATCCTCAACAGAAGCCGGGATCTTGGTCGGGAAAGGGAAATCCGAACCCCAGATTGGTTGCGGGCTCGCCGTCCATGTGCCGACCCAGCTCTGGTCCTGGGCTTGTGCCGTGGACAGGCCGGTAAGGGCAGCACCGAGCGCGAAGGCGGCGGCAAGAACGGCTGGCCGGATTGGCCGTCTCCGGCCAGCCTGTATCGGGGCTTCATAGGGCATTATGGTTTCATCCTGTGATTTGAGTTGCAGAACCCCTTCGCCGGCTCGCCTTAACGGCGATCAGCGCGGTGGCGATGGCGAGCAGTGGAAACAGCGCGGCCGTCATCGGCACAAGCGCGAGCCCCGGTCCTTGCTCGATGACCACACCGCCGGCCCATGCGCCGATGGCGTTGCCGAGGTTGAAGGCTCCGATGTTGAAGCTCGATGCGAGGCTCTGGCCCGCGCCTTCGGCTTTGGAGAGCACCCACATCTGCAAGGGCGCGACGGTGGCGAAGCCGGCAGCGCCAAGCAGCGCGGTGAAGATAACGGCGGCAATCTGGCTGTTCAGCGCGAAGGTCATCCCCCCGAGCGTCACGGCGAGCACGGCCAGCGCGCCGAGGATGGCGCGGACGAGGTTGCAGTCGGCGAGCCTGCCGCCCAACAGATTGCCCGCGACCAATCCACCGCCGAACACCAGCAGGATCGGCGAGACGGCGCTGTCGTCGAAGCCGCTGATCTCTGTCAGCAGCGGCGCGATGTAGGTGAAGACGGCGAAGACGCCGGCATAGCCGAGCACGGTGGTCAGCAGGCCGAGCAGAACGGGACGGCGGGCGATGGCGCGCAGGTCGGCCCGCCAGTCAGACGCTTCCGGCCGCAATCGGTCCTGCGGCACCAGCGCGGCGAGCACCGCCAGCGCGACCAGCCCCACCAGCGTCACCGCCCAGAACGTTGAACGCCAGCCATAGTGCTGGCCGAGCCAGGTGCCGAAGGGCACGCCGAGCACGGTCGCGACCGTCAGGCCGGTGAACATGATGGCGATGGCCGAGGCGCGCCTGTCGTCCGGGACAAGACCGGTCGCGACCACCGCCCCGACGCCGAAGAACGTGCCGTGGGTCAGCGCGGTCAGCACGCGCGCGGCCATCAGCCAGCCATAGGTCGGCGCGAGCGCGCAGGCGGCGTTGCCGATGACGAAGATCACCATCAGTCCGACCAGCACATGCTTGCGCGGCCAGCGGGCGGAGAACGCGGTCAGGACCGGCGCGCCGATGGTGACGCCCAGCGCATAGCCGGAGATCAGGAGCCCGGCAGCGGCGATGGTGACGTTGAGTTCACGGCTGACCTCCAGCAAGAGGCCCATGATGACGAATTCGGTGACGCCGATGCCGAAGGCTCCGGCCGTCAGGGCATAGAGCGCCAGCGGCATGATGTTGTCTCGATCTTTTCGAAGCGATTGCCCAAAGATAGACGGTGACTGCGTGATGAAATAGAATGCGCCATGGAACATCACATGTGAGATGAACTCATCATGGCGCGCATTGAGGTCAACCGGTCCGGGGAGATGGAGGTGTTCGTGCGTGTGGTCGAGCTTGGCGGCTTCTCGCCTGCCGCGCGCGCTTCCCGCATGACGCCTTCGGCGGTCAGCAAGCTCATCGCGCGGCTGGAAGCGCGGCTTGGTGCAAGGCTGCTCAACCGTTCGACGCGGCAGCTCCAGCTCACCCCCGAGGGTTGCGCTTTCTACGAACGTGCGACGCGCATCCTCGCCGATCTGGAGGATGCCGAGCGCTCCGCAAGCGCGGGAGAGCAGGCGGTCGGGCGCGTGCGCGTCAACACCAGCGCCTCGTACGCCAATCATGTCCTTGCGCCCATCCTGCCGGAATTCCTGGCGCTGCATCCGGGCGTAATGCTCGACATCGTGCAGACCGACGCGGTGGTCGATCTTCTGGCCGAGCGCACCGATGTCGCAATCCGTGCCGGGCCGCTGAAAAGCTCCAGCCTCGTCGCCCGCAAGCTCGGGGAAACGCCGCTGATGATTGTCGCGGCTCCGTCCTATCTGGAACGCTGCGGCGAGCCGCGCACCATCGCCGACCTCGAACGGCACAATCGCCTCGGCTTCGGCTATGCGCGCACCGTCGATGGCTGGCCGCTTCGGGAGAACGGGGAAACCATCGTGGTGCCGGCGACGGGCCGCGTGCAGGCGAGCGATGGCGAGGGCTTGCGCCACCTCGCGCTTTCAGGTGTGGGCCTTGCCCGGCTCGCCGCCTTCACCGTGCGCGAGGACATTGCCGCCGGACGGCTGGTGCCCGTGCTCGGCGATCTCGACACGGGTGAAACAGAAGCCTTCCACGCCGTCTATGTCGGCCAGGGCGGCCCGCTGCCCTCCCGCGTCCGGGCGCTGCTCGACTTCCTTGCCGAGAATGGCAGGGTGTCGTGAGGGATCAGGCCGCCGCGCGGGCGACGGCGTGGCTGTCCTCCAGCATGCGGTAGCGGACGATCTTGTCGTCCTGCACCGTGAGGTCGTAGGCGAAGGGGGATTGGATCAGCTTGCCGGTAGCGCGGACCAGTGACTCCAGATCGCCCAGCACCACGGCCGTCTGCTCGTCGGCAAGGATGCGCCGGACCTTCGCGCCGCGCGGCTCAATCCGTTCAGCCAGTTCACGAAAGAAGGCGGCGACGCCTTCGCGGTCCCGGCGCGGGCCGATCCACGAAACAGTTTCGAGATCGCCGGGAATGTCCCAATCCACGTCGTCGGCGAAAAGGTCGAGGATCGCGTCAAGCGTGCCGGGTGCCTCGGGCGCGGCCAGGAACGCGGCGACCCGTTCGAGATACAGTTCGGCTACCCTTTGCGGCGTCTGGACGGTTTTTCCCTCCCGGTAAAGCGCGATGCGGCGGGCGTCGTCGCTGGTGACGTCGGGATCAACATAGATATAGGTGCGGCTGATCAGCGGCCCGTCGAACTCGAAGACATTGGCGAAGCGGCCCTGCGAAACTTCGCCGTCCGGCCATTCCCGCCCGTCCGCCGTCACGCCCCACTCCCGGCCCTCCACGACAACGCGGTTTTCTTCCACCGTGAAGACGAAGCCGTCGATGTCGTGGGTCAGCCGCGCCGCCTCCTGCGCGATCCGCTCGCCGAACCTCGCGACCGCGGCCTTGCCGCGCGCCGTGCCGAACTTGGGGAAGAAGAACTCCACATCGTCGGTGAAGAGGTCGATCAGGCTCGGGTCTTTGGCGTCCACCTTGCGGAAGTAGTCTCGGACGGTCTCGATGCGCGGATCGGCAGGTGCGGACATAGCTTGCTCCTTATCTGTAAATTGGATTACATAAAGAGCCGCCGCAACGTGGCATGTCAAGAATTATGTAGTACAAAATACAGAAAGGAATCCGCATGGCTCGTGGTCGCCCCCGCAGCTTCGATAGGGACGCCGCGCTTACGAGCGCCATGGAGGTGTTTTGGGCGAAGGGCTATGAGGGGACGCAGCTTTCCGAGCTGATGGCGGCCATCGGCATCAATCCGCCGAGCTTCTACGCCGCCTTCAACTCCAAGGAGGCAATCTTCCGCGAGGCGGTCGATCTCTATCTCTCCACGGTCGGCGCAGGCAGCATGAGGGCGCTCGCCGAGAGGGCGAACGCGCGGGATGCCATCGAGGCCATGCTCTTGGCGAGCGCGGAGATCGCGCTCGCCAGTCCGTCTTCTGGTGGCTGCATGGTCAGCCTCGGGCTGGTTAATTGCCAGAGCCAGAACGCCGGCTTGCGCAACCACATGCGCGACCTGCGCCGCACAACCCTCCTGCTCATCCGCGAACGGCTGGAGCGCGGCGTGGCCGAAGGCGACTTGCTCGCCGGGACCGACGCTGGACGCCTCGCGAGCTATTTCGCCACCGTCATGCAGGGGCTTTCGCTACAGGCGCAGGACGGAGCAACACGCGACGATCTTCGCAGTATCGTCGAGACCGCGATGGACGTGCTGAACGATCGGCCTATTCAGGCTAAGCGCTGATCAGGCGTCGAATCCTTCCAGCGCAATCTTGCCCCTGACCTTGCCGCTTTCGATCAGGGCGTGGGCGCGCTTGAGATTCGTCGCGTTGATCGGCCCGAAGTTTTCGGCGAGCGTCGTGCGGATCGTACCGTCATCGACCAGACGCGATACCCCGTTGAGAAGCGCACCCTGTTCCGCGATGTCGGCGGTGCCGAACATCGAGCGCGTGAACATGAACTCCCAATGCGCCGACACGCTCTTGCCCTTGAAGGGATTGATGTCGAGGGCGGCCGGATCGTCGATCAGCGCGAAACGGCCCTGCGGCGCGATCAACTCCACGATTTCGGCAAGATGCTGCTCGGTGTTGGTGGTCGAAAACACGAAGGCGGGCGCACCGATGCCGAGGGTGGCAATTTCTTGGGCCAGAGGCTTGGAATGATCCACGACATGATGCGCGCCAAGATCGGTCGCCCATGCTTTCGTCTCGGGCCGTGACGCCGTGGCGATGACGGTCAGGTCGGTCAGCTTGCGGGCAAGCTGGATGGCGATTGAGCCGACGCCGCCGGCACCACCAATGATGAGGATGGCCGGCGCGGCACCGGGAACGGTGCGGCCTTTCACGTCCAGTCGGTCGAACAGGGTCTCCCATGCCGTGATCGCGGTCAGCGGCAGCGCGGCCGATTCCGCCCACCCGAGCGTCTTCGGCTTGCGGCCAACGATGCGTTCATCCGCCAGATGAAACTCGGCATTGGTGCCAGGCAGCGTGAGCGCACCGGCGTAGAACACCTCGTCGCCGGGCTTGAACAAACTCACCTCCGGGCCGGTCTCGACCACGACGCCGGCGGCATCCCAGCCCAGCACTTTCCAGTCATCCCCGTCCGGGTGTGCGCTGGCGCGGACCTTGGTATCGACGGGATTGACCGAGATGGCCTTGATCTCCACGAGCAGGTCGCGACCGGAGGGCGTGGGGCGCGGCAAGTCTATATCGACCAGCGAATTGTCGTCTGCGATGGGAAGCGGGGTCTTGTAGCCGATGGCGCGCATTGGAGTCTCCGGTTCGAGTTAGAACTTCGTGTCTGGCTACAGGTGACGCTCCGGCGTATTCTTCGCAAGAATGCACATAAATTGCACATAGTATCGAAAAGGATACTGTCCGATGCCCGACCGCGTCATGAGCGTTTCGATTGCAGTCCGGGCTGTCCGGTGGAAGCAACGCTTGCGCTGATCGGCGGCAAGTGGAAGGGCGTGGTGCTCTGGCATCTGCTGCAAGGCACGCTGCGCTTCGCCGTCGCCTCGCCGGCGATGGTGACGCCATAGTTTTGGGCGACCATCGACAGCAGCGTGATTCTCTCCACCCCAAAGCGCTGGATGGCGGGCGGCGGCAAGCGTCCGGCGAGACGCAGCGTGACATGGTCGTAAACCTGCGGGCCGGTGCCGCCATGACGGACAAGGAAGGTCTCGCCTGCCAGATCGGCCCAGATGACGTTCGAGCGGCCTGCGAGTGGATGGCTGACCGGAAGAACGGCCAGAAGCTGTTCGCCCCATATCCGTCGCGAGTGGCAATCGGGCAGTTCCGGCGGGACTGTCAGGAATTCCGTGTGTGGGCAGGCATAGTGGGAAGGAAGGAGATCTCCCATGGCTCGACGCAAAGAACCGACGATACCCGATGCGCTGCTTGATCAGCTTCTGGCTGGCGCCGATCCGAAGACGGCCTTTGATCCAAACGGATTGATCGAGGGCTTGAAGAAGGCGCTGGCCGAGCGAGCGCTGAACGCGGAGATGGACCATCATCTCGGCGGCGATGACGGCGCCGGGAACGCCCGCAACGGCTATGGCCGCAAGACGGTGACGACTGACACGGGACGGATCGAGCTGGACGTGCCTCGCGATCGGCAATCGAGCTTCGACCCGCAGCTCATCGCCAAGTATCAGCGCCGGTTTCCGGGCTTCGACGACAAAATTATCTCCATGTACGCCCGTGGCATGAGCACTCGTGAGATCGCCGGGCATCTGCGCGAGCTCTACGGCATCGACGTTTCGCCGGATCTGGTCAGCGCCGTCACGGACGCGGTTCTCGAGGAGATCGCAACCTGGCAGGCTCGTCCGCTGGAGGCGATCTACCCCATCGTGTTCTTCGATGCCCTGCGGGTGAAGATCCGGGACGAGGGCTTCGTGCGCAACAAGGCCGTCCACGTCGCGCTCGGCGTGAGGGCCGACGGCACCAAAGAGATTCTCGGCCTCTGGCTCGAGCAGAACGAGGGCGCCAAGTTCTGGCTCCGGGTCATGACCGAGATGAAGAACCGCGGCGTCGAGGACGTCCTCTTGGCCGTCGTCGATGGCCTGAAGGGCTTTCCCGAGGCGATCCATGCCGTGTTCCCTGAAGCGACGGTCCAGACCTGCATCGTCCATCTCCTGCGCCACAGCCTCGACTTCACGTCCTACAAGGACAGAAAGCCCGTCGCCGCCGCGCTGAAGGATATTTACCGGGCCATCGACGCCTCGGCGGCCGAGGTCGCGCTGACGGCGTTCGAGGAGGGAGAATGGGGCCGCAAATACGCGGCCATCGGCCAGAGCTGGCGGCGCGCCTGGAGCGAAGTCGTCCCGTTCTATGCTTTCCCTGCCGACATCCGCAAAATCCTCTACACGACAAATGCGATCGAGGCGCTGAACTCCAAGCTGCGCCGCGCCGTGCGCGCCAGGGGCCACTTCCCGACCGACGAGGCGGCGATGAAGCTCCTGTTCCTGGTCTTGAACCGGACTGAGAAAGAGTGGAAAATGGCGCCTCGTGAGTGGTGCATGGCCAAAGCCCAGTTCGCCGTCATCTTCGGCGAGCGCTTCACACGGGCAATGGCCGCATAATGTTCATCCGCCCGCCCACACACGGAATTCCTGACAGTCCCGTTCCGGCGAGCCCGCCACAAAGGTTAGATCGAGTTCGCCAGCGCGAAGTTGCGTGACGCTCTCGCGCGCCGTGCCTTCGGCAATCACTACGTGGATACTTGGATGCTGTTTCCGATAACGATCGACAAGATCGGCTAGGACGCTGCCGGGGATCAGTGCATGGACGCCGATGCGCAGCCGGCCACTCTCCCCACGCGCCATCGCCCCGATGGTCCTCAAGGTATGGTCGATCTGGTCGAGCCCGGCGGCAATACCATCCACGAAATGCTCTCCGGCCTCGGTCAGCGTGACGCCGCGCGCATGACGCTCGAACAGGCGGACGCCAAGGTCTTGCTCCAGTGTCCTAACCCGAGCGCTGACGCCTGCCTGATTGAGACCGAGCGCGGTCGCGGCATGGCGAATGTTCCTGTATTCGGCGACGGCAAGCGTCTGGATCAGCGCCGCCATGGGGAAGCGGCCGCGAACCAGCGGGGAGGATACGTCCGTATCGGCTGTCTTTCGTAACCGCCGCCGCATAGTGCTTAGCCACCTCCGGTCATGATATGACCGGGCAGCAAGCGATGGCCGAGCACGCCATTACCGAATTTGAACGCCATCGCGCCTGACGATTGCAGAGTAGTCCCGGCATATTTGGTGCGCATGATCCCGCCGCCCATGAGCTATTCAGTCGGACGACCGCCCGGTTCGTCCAACGTGCCGCAGCGTTATCGCCGCCATAAGGGCGAGGATCGCCACGCTGAGCGCGCTGAAGACGGCTGCACCTTGAAGTCCTGTGATGAATGCCGCCTGCGCTTGTTCAATCAAGCCCGCCGGCAACTCCGATGTAATGGACGATGCTGCCCACAAGCTGTCGCTGACGGCTTGCCGCACAGTGGTCTCAAGATCATCTGGCAAATTATCCGCTATCGCGCGGTGATAGATCGCACTGGCGATGCTCCCTAACAGAACAATGCCCAGAGAAACCCCTAGGTCCTGCATCACCTCCGTCATCGCAGAGGCAGAGCCTGCCTTCTCTGCTGGAGCGGCCGCGATCACCAAGTCGGTTCCCACGGCGGCGATAGTGCCATTGCCTAAGAAGGCTAGTGCCAGAGCAGCGACCGCCAACGTCACGCCGGCGGTGCCATAACCCAATTGCGTCAGCATCAGGTAGCCCACTACCGACAGCGCCAGCGAACCGGCAACCACAAAGCCGGGCCGTATCACGCGAGCAACGAAAGACGCACCGGTGCCGCCGACAATCATCGCCAGCGCCGCCAAGCCCATCCACAGGCCTGCGACCAAAGGCGTGTAACCTGCCACCAACTGTAGATACTGTGTGACCAACAACATCGTGCCGCCTACCGCCACCAAGCCAAACAGCAGCACGATCAGCGCTACCGAGAAGGCCCGATCAGCAAACAAGCTCAAATCGAGAAGAGGATCGACCAACCGACGTTGCCGCCTGACAAACATCCAGCCAAAGAGCATTCCAGCCAAGATGGCGATAACGGCATCGAGAGCGACGCCTGATCCGGCGATCTGCTTGATGCCATAGACGAAGGGCAGCATGGAGGCGAGCGAGAGCGCGACGCTGAACAGGTCCAGCCTTCCGCTGTTTGGCGCGCGGTATTCGGGCAACAGAAACGGGGCGAGTATCAGCAGCACGATTACGACGGGCACCGCGATAAGGAACCCGGCCCCCCACCAAAACCACTCTATCATCAGGCCACCCACGACTGGCCCTAATGCATAACCAATCCCCCACATCGCGACGTAAAGGCCTATGGCAAGTGCGCGCTGACGCGGAACGGCAAACAAATTGCTGATAAGTGCCAACGTCGAGGGCATCAACGTGGCACCTGCTACGCCAAGAGCGGCCCGCGCCGCGATCAGCATGTTCGCACTGGTTGAAAAGGCTACGACCACCGAGGCAGAGGCAAAAGCGACCGCGCCAACAAGCAACAACTTCCGACGGCCGATGCGGTCGCCCAGCGTGCCCATCGTGATGAGAAAACCCGCGATCAGGAAGCCATAGGCATCCATGATCCAGAGCGCCTGCGTACTGGTTGGCTGCAAATCGAGCGCGAGCGCCGGCAAGGTCAGGTGTAACAGCGTCAAATCCATCCCCAACAGGATCGTTGGAAGGGATAGCAGCGCCAGTCCGAGCCATTCGCGCAAACCTGCTTTGGCCGGCGATTGCGATCCGGCCTCGGCTATCGCGTGGGGTTCGGAGAGTTCCATTTCTCGGGACGTCATGACTGCCTCCTTGTCGAAGGCGGATAATCGAGGCAGAATGCTAACCGTTACAATGTTAGTAATTATCCTGTTACAAAGAGTAATACCTTGCCCGCCCGAACCCTCGCACGCACGCGAAGCGATCTTTCCGACTTCCTGATCCGGCATAGAGCGAAGCTCACGCCGGCCGATGTCGGGTTGCCGACGACCGGCGGCCGTCGCACGCCGGGCTTGCGTCGTGAGGAAGTGGCCCAGCTCGCCGGCGTCGGCCTCACCTGGTATACGTGGTTCGAGCAGGGTCGCGACGTTCAGGTCTCGGAGAGCTTTCTGCTCAAGGTGGCGAAGGCGCTCCGGCTGGACGATGCGGAGTGCAGTCGCCTTTTTCTGCTGACCCACCGCCGTCCGCCGCCGCCGGAAGCCTATCAGTGGCCGTCCGTGAGCCCCCTGATCCAGCAGATGCTGGACGATCTCACTGCTCGTCCCGCCTATGTGCTCAACCTGCGCTGGGACGTGATCGCGTGGAATGCGACGGCCGACGATCTGTTCGGCTTTTCCGGACGCGAGCAGGCGGATCGCAATGTCATGCGGATGGTGTTCGCCGATCCTGACATGCGCCATCGCCTGCCGGCATGGCAGGACGATGCCCTGAAACTGCTTGCGCAGTTCCGCGCGGACCTTGCCACGGCACCGGACGATCCGGCCATGCTCGCGCTGATCGACGAGTTGAAGAAACTGTCTCCCGTTTTTCGGCGCGGGTTCGAGCAACCGGATATGGACAGCTATGCCAGAGGCATCGGAGCGGTCCTCAGCCCGGACGGCTCGCGCCGGGACTTTGCCCACGAGACGCTGATCGTGGATGAGCATCGGCATCTGCGCATGATCGTTTATTTCAAGGCGTCTTTGCATGGCGACTCCTGACGAAGCCATGCGAGTGAGCCGCCCAAGCCACGGCAAGCGCGGCGATCAGCAGCACCAGCACGCTCCACGGGAAGGCGGCGACGCCGAATGTTTCGAGCAGTACGCCACCGACGATTCCGCCGCCCGCGATGGCGATGTTCCAGACGGTGACGATCATGGATTGCGCTACATCGGTGGCTTCGCCCGCTGTCTTGGCAGAGGCGGTCTGGAACAGCGTGGCCGCACCGCCGAAGGCGAGCCCCCATATGGCAACGGACGCATAGACGACGACGGGCACCGTGCCGGCGATGCCGAGCGCCAGCGCGGAGAAGCCGAACAGCGCCGTGCTCGCCAGCACCAGTTCCCGGAGCCATCGGTCGATCAGCACGCCGACGATCCAGATGGCGAGAAGCGCCGCGATACCGAAGACCAGCAGCACCCCGTCGATCCGCTCGGCAATGCCGGCCGGAACGAGGAAAGGCGCGATGTAGGTGTAGAGAATGTTGTGGGCGAGCACATAGGCGAGCGTGACGAACAGCACCGGCCGGATGCCTGGCAGGGTGAAGACCGCGCGAAGCGCAAAACCCTTTCCACGTGCCTGACCGGGGAAGTCCGGCACCGTGGCCAGCACCCAAAAGATGAGCAGCACGGTCAGCACGCTCATGAGGCCGAAGGTGACGCGCCAGCCGAAGGTCGCGCCGAGGAAGGTGCCGGCCGGAATGCCGAGCGAAAGTGCCAGAGGCGTTCCGACCATGGCGATGGTGATGGCGCGGCCCTTCAAGTGCTCGGGCACCATCCGCGCGGCATAGCCGGCGACGAGCGCCCAAAGCAGCCCCGCGAATACGCCCGCGAAGAAGCGCGCGACTAGCGTGACAATGTAGTTATCGGAAATCGCCGTCACCGTGTTGACGATGGCGAAGCCGCCGATGGCGATCAGCAGCAGCGGTCGCCGCCGCCACCCCTGCGTCGCGGTCGTCAGCGGAATAGCCGCGACGAGCGAGCCGACCGCGTAGATGGTGACGAGCTGGCCGACCAGCGCCTCGGAAACCGTGAGGCTTTCGGCCATCTGCGGCAGGAGCCCCGCCGGCAGGGCTTCGGTCAGGATGGTGATGAACGCCGCCATCGCGAGCGCCAGCAGCGCAGCTAGAGGAAGCCGCTCGCCCTGTTCAGTGGAAGTGGTTTCGGTCGTCGTCGTCGTAGTCATTGGTCCGCCTGAGCCTTGTCTGAAAAGCCGCTGGCGGATGAGGCGATCTGGAAAGGCCGGCGCAATCCGCCGATGACGGCATTGTCCGAAAGCTAGAGCTGTTTCCGTTTATGGAGAACCGGGCTACAGTTCCAAATACTCCTGACGAAACTGTCAGCAATGGAATTGTGCCGATGGACAGCCTCGGATCGCTCAACGCCTTCGTCCACGCAGCGGAGACGCGCAGCTTCACCGCCGCTGGGCAGAAGCTCGGCGTGTCGTCATCGGCGATCAGCAAGGCGGTGGCGCGGCTGGAAGAACGACTCGGCGTGCGTCTCTTCCACCGCTCGACACGCACCGTCACGCTCACGCCGGAGGGCGCACTGTTCCTCGAACGCTGCCGGCGCATCTTCTGCGAGATCGAGGCGGCCGAGCTGGAGCTGTCGCAGACCCGTGGCGCACCGCGTGGCAAGCTGCGGGTGAGCCTGCCGCTGGTCGGTATGCTGATGATGCCGACGCTCGCCGCCTTCATGCGGGCGTGGCCCGAAATCGAACTCGATCTGGATTTCAGCGACCGGCTGGTGGATGTGATCGAGGAAGGCTTCGATGCCGTGGTGCGAACGGGCGAGGTCAGCGACTCCCGGCTGATGACGCGCACGCTCGGCACGTTCCGCTACAAGCTGGTCGGCTCGCCGGCCTATTTCGCCGAGCATGGCATACCGGAGACGCCGGCCGATCTGTCGGCCCATCGCGGCCTGCGCCACCTCTATCCGAGCACCGGCAAGATCGAGGACTGGCCACTACACGGCAAAGGCAGCCCCGCATCCGCCGACATTCCCACGGCCGCCGTCGCCAGCGCCATCGAGCCGCTGATCTATCTGTCCGAACAGGGGCTCGGTCTCGTCTGCCTGCCGGACTTTGCTATTCGCGACCAACTCGGCAAGGGATCGCTGGTCAGCGTGCTTGATGACAAGATCAGGCACTCCGTCACGTTCCGCATCCTCTGGCCCTCCAGCCGGCATCTCTCCCCCAAGCTCCGCGCCTTCGTGGATTTCATGGGGGAGAACTTCATCCCGGCTTCGCCCGGATAGCTAAAGGCTCAATCCTCGCTGCCGCCCCACCTGCCACGACACCGATCCGCCTTGCACGACGCCCGCAACCTCGCGGCCGAGCTGCCGGTCGATGACCGGCCGCCAAGGGACAAGGGTGAACTCGTGCGCCTTCTCGACGATGGCGAACTTGCCGCTGGTTAGCTGCACGGTGCCGGTGAACTTGCCACTGACGGTTTCGCCGTCCGTGGCAGCCCGGAACGGCAGCGCCTTGCTCGCGGCGATCTCCGCGCCGACGCTGGCAACCTCGCGCTCGCGTAGAGTGGCGAGAAGATTGCGCCGGTAGAAGATTCGGCCATCCTGCCGGCGCGAGGCATCGCCGTGCTCGACATGATGCTCGCGCCGTTGGTCCAGGGCCTCGCGCACATGCTGGCCGAAACCGGATGGAACAAGATCCGATGCCTCTGGCGAAACCAGCCGCCGGTCGAGCCAGGTCGCACCGTCCGCGCCGATCTGCTTTTCAAGGTCGAGCACCGACAGGACGCGAACGCTGGCCTGCCGGTTGCGGCCGGCATCGTAGTCGGCGGCGCGGCTCTCGAAGTCGTCGGGGATACGCCATTGGTCGGCGTCGATCCGCTCCGCTATCCCGGCGCGGCGCAATGCCTCCAGCCGGCGCACATGGGCATCGACATAGCCTTCATAGTCGCCGCCCGGAATGCGTCCCTCGAACTTCGCTTGTTCCAGATGGCGGCTCGGCCGATAGACGCCATCCTCGGCGACGGCGGCAATGGTGCGGTCGGAGGGTCGTTGCGTTGTATAGGCCGGGCCGATCTCGATCACGCTGCCGATGCGCGCATCCTCGACGCGGGCCGGGTCGATGCCGGCGACATGGTGCGTCCGGCCGTCGATCGCGTCCACCACGACGGCCAGGTTCTCGCCCATCTCGTCGGACAGATACTTATCGACGACGCGGCCGACGATAGGCGTCTCGGGCGGCCCATCGTGGATTTGGAAGGTGAGCGGATCGCGCTCCAGGCCATCGGCCTTCAGCGCCTTGTGCATGGTGCGGATGATGTCGCCGCGCTCGCCCAGGTCGCGCAAGGTCGGCTCCATCCGCTCACTCAACTCCCAAACGCCCGGCGCGTGCTCGGTCGCCAGCCCCATCTTGTCCAGCTTGGCGAGACGGCGCAGGCGCAGCGTGCGATTGAGCTGGCGGCGTGGTTCATCCGGCTCATGGCGCAGGTCGAGGAATCGGTCGTCGGCTTCCTCGGTCATCGCCCGGTCGATACGGGTGAAACGGTCCTGGTCGATCTCGGCCGACAGCTTGCGGCTCTGCTCGATCTCGGTAACGGGACCAAGCTCCAGCGTGGTCAGCTCGCACGCCCGCTCGCGGATGCCGTTGGCGAGATAGTCGCCGTTGATGACAAGGTTCTCGCCCAACTCGTCCTTGCCCCGGACGATGACATGCACATGGGGATGGCCGGTGTTGTGGTGGTTGACCGCGACCCAATCGAGCTTCGTGCCAAGGTCGGCTTCGATCTGGCTCATCAGGTCGCGGGTATGCGCCGTGAGGTCTGTGAGGTCCGCGCCATCCTCCGGCGAGACGATGAACCGGAACTGATGCCGATCTTCCTTGCCGCGCTCAACGAAGGCGTCGCCATCTGTGCGGTCCTCGGTCGCCGAATAGAGCTGGCCACGCTCGCCATCTCGCGACGTGCCGTCACGCTGGATATATCGAAGATGGGCGGCCGATCTGCCGTTCCGGCCGGTGTCTTTGACATAGCGCGTCTTGACGACGACGCGGCGCATTCCCGGCGCGCTGTGACGCCAGCCGCCAGACAAGGTGCGGGCACGAACGAAGGCCGCGCCACGCCCGCGCCGGACACCCGGTCCCTTCGCGGCGCGCGCGCTGCTACCGCCCTTGGTGACGGAGTTGGACCCCAGCCGCGTCGAGGACCGGGCCGACGACGATTTGGACGGGTGGTTGCTGTGCTGTCGGGCGAGCTTCTTGGCTTGCGTGAGAAAGCTCTTGGTCTTTCCCGCGCGCGGCGCGTCGGATCGGATGCGGCCGGGCCTAGGCCGGAAGTGGTTTTCGTCGTCGCTGCTCATGGGCGCGCTCCCCACGAAAATCGCGGGAAAACACCCCATTTCGAGCCGTAGTGCCGGTCGAAACCCAGCAAAGCCAAGGCTTTGCGCGAAACCCCGGCACTACGGGGCGAAAACCATGGTGCCGGTCGCGGCCCAGCTAACCAGTGTGCAGACAACGACAATTTTCCAAACCGGCCCGACATGGTGCCGGTTTGCTTTATCTTGCCCTCCGCTTTTCCTGCCCTTTCCGCCCTTCCTGCCGGGATTTCAGCCAGGCGAAACCTTGCCTGACTGGACACCGGAATGCGCGCCGCGAAGCGCGGGAACGCCGTCTTCATGGGGTTCTCCCGTCGCGCGCGCGGGCCACGAACATGCCGCCACTCTGCGCCTCGGGTGGCAACGCAACGGCAGCCGGAGCGTCGGCCGAGCGCATGGCGAACAACGGTGCCTCGCGCCAATCCGGCGGCGGCGGTGGTGCGGGCAAAGGCATATCGGGCGCAGCCGCGCCGACGAGAACGGGCGCGAGCGCGGCGACATAGGCACGGGTCTCGGCAGGCAATGTGCGGCCGGCCGAAAGGTATTCGTCATAGCGGCCGGGACCGGCATTGTAGGCGGCCAGCATCGCCGCGACATTGCCGTAGCGGTCCCACATCGCACGCAGATAGGCCGTGCCTGCGAGGATGTTGTCGCGCGGGTCGTAGGGATCGCCGCCGAGACCATGGCGGACGCGAAGGCCCGCCCATGTGTCCGGCATCACCTGCATCAACCCCATCGCGCCCGCCGACGATATGGCGCGCACGTCGCCCGCGCTTTCGGCGCGCAGCACGGCGGCAATCCAGTGCTCGGGAAGACCGNCGCCGAGACCATGGCGGACGCGAAGGCCCGCCCATGTGTCCGGCATCACCTGCATCAACCCCATCGCGCCCGCCGACGATATGGCGCGCACGTCGCCCGCGCTTTCGGCGCGCAGCACGGCGGCAATCCAGTGCTCGGGAAGACCGAAGCGCTGTGACGCTTCGGCAATATGATCGGCGTGAAGATCGACGGCGGCGGGACGAACAACGGGCGTCGATTGTGCGACCGCTTGTCCCGATCCGCCGCCAAGCCAGAGCGCGCCGATCACTGCGAGAACGACCCAACGCCATGCCGCCTTGTCTCCGTCACGCCGCCAGCCTGCCGGCGTGCTCGCTGCGGTCAAGGGCAAGGCGCGAGCGCCGGCCGATGGCCGCCCCTGACCTTCGCTGCGCGCGCCGGCCGTCCTGCGCCCGAGCGGGACGACGGGATGAGCCGGCTTGTTCGCGAACAACGGGATGAGGTTTCTGAGCGTGGGCATGGCGCTGGATCGCATTGCACTCACGCCCGCTCGTCGCGCGGTTTCGGACGGTTCCAGTGCAGCGACCATGACGTGCCCGCGTCGTCGTCGCGGAACAGGTTGGCGCGGATCGGCTGCGGCCAGCAAGGGTCGTCGATCAGCACGGAGAGATACTCGCCGGCCTTTTCGCCGGTGCGTTTCCACGCCGCGCCGATCTCCGGGCCGGTTTCGTTGCTCATGCCGTCGAAGAGGTGAACGCGATAGTCTGGTGCGTTCTCCGCATCGGACGGTTCCGTCGCGACGATGATGATGTCCTGATGCAGGAGGAGCGTCCCGAAGTGTCCGATGAAGCCGGTCTCGTCGCGCGCGAATTCGCCGATCTGGGGCATGTCAGTCTCCTTGGCGGTGGCGTTTGAAAAGGCCATCGGCGAGCACCGCTCCCGCTGATGGAAAAGCGAAATCAGTGCGTCGGCGCGCGCCACTCGTAGCGGCCGTCGCCCTCGGAATCGGTCCAGAGCGGCAGCGCCCGACCGATCATGGAATCTGCGGGGATGGGTCCGAAGTAACGGCCGTCCAGGCTGTCTCGAACGTCCCAATTCATGAGGAAGAGTTCGCGGTCGCCGATGACGCGGCAGCCCTGCCAGACAGGCAGATCGCGGCCGAGACTGTCGTGCTCCAGCGCCTCGCCCATCTCCACGCCATCGACCGCGATCGTGCGGCCGGTGCGGCAAACCCGCTGTCCGGGCAGGCCGAGGACGCGCTTCAGGAGCGGCACGTCGCGCCCGACATAGCCGCGCTCGGCCATGAAGGCCGCGAGCGGTTCGGGCGGCATGATCGCGACCAGTTCGGGTACCTTGATCCGGTCGGCAGGCGCGACGGTGTAGAAGCCCACCGGCGCGCTCGCCGTGGCGTTCCAGATGAGTTTCGTGGGCGTCGGGATGAACGCGGCGATGGCGACGCCCATCGCCGCGAAATACGTCACCATGACGTAGCCGAACCGCGTCATGGCTCGATCCTCCGGCGATGCAGCCAGGCCGCATGACGCTCGGGCGTGTAGGCGTGCGGCTCCAATCCGGCGGTCAGCCGGTTATGGACATGCCGCCAATAGTCCGGCGCGGCGTCGGCCGGGTCGAGGCCGAGCGCTTCCACGGCGTCGATGACGGCGAGCGCCCGCTGCACCTTCGGCCAGCCGTCGAGGCGCAACAGGATTTCGCCGCCGGGGCGCACGAAGGGCAGCGTCTGGAACGGCTCGTCGCGACGAACCGCGCGCACGATGTCGATGCGCGAGATGATCGTGCCGTGCTCGCCTTTCGCCCAGCGGACGAAGGCGAAGACGCTCTCCGGCGCGAAGCCGACGATGGAGCGGCGGCGGTCGAGGATCTGTTCATAGCTCTTGCGGCCGAACCTGATCCAGTGCTCGATCTTCTGCTTCTGGAACGTCAGTTCGACCAGCGTGGTGAAGGCGGGCGGCTCGTTGGTCAGCGGACGGCCGTGCATCCAGCGCTGAGGGTGCCCGGTCATGGCGCACCTCGCCGGGTGGCACCGGCACCACGGATCGCGTGCGCGCGCGTCAAAGAAGAAGAGTTAGATTCTTTGTTAGGTTCTTCTATAGAGTCCGGCGCGCGATTTGCGCCTAATGTCCCGATACTGTGCGCGCCTAATGTCCCGATGGGATTCACATGGTTATCCACAGGCACTGTGGATAGATTTTCGGGGAGGAAGCGCAGTAGTTCGCGCCCATCTTCCCATTCGGTTTGGAGCAGGTATCCGGGCAGCGACTGGCGGGCCACGATCCGCCGCAGGTCGAGCGCGAAGTCGGAAGGCCGGGCGAGGCTGCCGGATTTCTGATGGAGATGAGAAATCTCGAACGCCCAGCCGCCCGGCTGGTGGCCGGCGTGCTTGCGGGCGACGCGATAGAGCCAGCGCTCTATGCCGCCGGTCAGCCGGAAATAGGCCGGGTCGATGGTCAGCACCAGCGAGCGGTCTATGACGCTGTGATAGACCCATTCGGGCAGGACGAATTCCATGCCCTCGACACGCCCGGCGCGCGTGGTCATCTCTTCCCATTCGTTGATCCATGAGAACTGCCGCCGTCGCCAATGCTTGCCGTTGCGGATCGTGGTGGCGATGACGGTCGATTGCAGGCGCGCAAGCGCAGCCTTGAGCAACAGGTAATCCCGGTTGCCGGTGGATCGGCCGACAGCGCGCAGGAGTTGATAGGGCATAAAGCGGAAGAAGCGCGACGTGGCGAAGCCGCTGTTCTCGGCCGCGACGATCTGGCTCGCGGCCCAAATCAGCACGTCCGCGTCCCATATGGTCGCCATGCCGTGCTCGGGCATGGCCAAGACGTGCACCTCTACGTCGGCGGTCCTGTAGAGGATGGGTTTCAGGCGCGGCCGCTTGCCCAGCGAGAAGAACGGCCGCTCCATCAGATCGCGCTGGTCGCGCGGCGGCGCATCGCCCGTCGCGACCACGAAGGGGTCGAGGTGGCTGCGTTCGCTGACCGCTTCGGACTGCGCGCGGATATGATCGTCGTCGCGCAGCATCTTACAGCTCGTCCCGCTCATCGAGCGTCAGCGGACGCGCGGGAAAGACCGTGCCGGCGTTCTTGTCGCTCGTGGATTTACGGGCTCCGACAGCGGACCACGATTCCAGATCGCGGACGGCGTAGAGGACGCGGCCGCCGATCTTGCGATAGATGGGGCCGGTCCCGTAGGTCCGATGTTTCTCAAGGGTGCGCAGGGAAATGCCGAGAAAGCGCGCGGCCTCCTTGGTGCGCAATAGGCGTGGTGGCAGGTCCGCGTTGCGTCTCGCCATGGGGATTACCTCCGGTTCGTCAGACAGGCTGCTGTCGGGAGCGACAGCGGGCTGTGGCGAACGATGGCGAGCGACCGGCGGCCTGTAGCGTGCCGTATTTGCGCCTATGCGCTGGCGGCACCCCCCGGAAGGGCAAAAAACGAAGGGATTTCAGCGACTCATTGCTTGCCGCGCCGAATAGGCAACGACATTGCCGCGTGCTTCGGCTAAGAATGCAGGCAGAGCAGACGCGCTGCTTCGGGGCTTAGTAACCCCTGACTAGCGGTTGGTGTCACCGAGACGGCACCACACACCTCGAACCTTATGGTCGGGGGGCCCATGGCGCATGTCCAGGGCTTCTCGCCTAAAGGTCATGGGGCCGTCTAGTCACGGTTACTAACCCCCCGATCACCAGGTCAGAGGGGCCATTTGCGGGGGCGCACCGCAAGCCAGGCCCTTCCGGGAAGAAGGGGAATGACGATGCGAAAGCCCATCGATCTCGATCCCGACGTGGACGATCTCGCGCCCACGGGAAACGCCATCACGCCCTATGATGAACAGCACCATGTGACCTATCTGCGCCTTCTGGACGCCAAGGCGGATGGCGCGGACTGGAAGGAAGTCGCGCACATCGTTCTGCACCGTGATCCGGTTGGCGATGAAGCCCGGACGCGGCGGTGTTGGGAAAGTCACCTCGCGCGTGCTGAATGGTTTTCCCGCGCGGGCTACAAGCTGATTCTGGAAGAGGCGGCAGCGAACGAACGATGAGCGAGAAGCCGGTCAAGACTTGCCGCGTTTGATCGGATAATGCAGCAGCAGGCGATAGCCGCCGTGCATCATCTGAAGGCCGTGGGCGACGAGGCGGCGAGCCTTGTTCTTGCGCGGATCGCTCTCGAAGTCCTCTTTGGTGCCGCGAAAGCCTAGCAGCACTTCGGCTATTGTCCGGTAGCTTTCGCCGCGCAGTTTGGCGTCGAGCGCGCGCAGGGACAGGATGTGCCATTGCCGGAGCTGGCCGGGCAGCTTCCCGAAGGGCGGTCCCGGCGAGCGCCCTTCGACCGACCGCAAGAAGCGGCGGGCGGCGTGCGAGCGCAAGTCTATGAACGCATCGAGGGGCACTCTGGCGACATAGAGGGTTGTCGTGTCCGGTGTGGCGTTCGGCAGCCAGAATTGATGCGCGACGCCATTGGCCTGCCAGATGCCGTGCCAGCCATCGGCGGCATGGCGCAGGTCGAGACCGTCAAGGCGGGCGAGCGAGATGACGGGTTCGGTCTCGTCGGTCTCGTTCTCTACGGGTGACAGGATGACGGCCTGCGGCTGGAGCCGTGGCGACCAGAACAGAGGCTGGCTGTCAGAAGGCGCATCGGGATCGTGCGGGAAATCGCAAACCCCAGCGCTGTACGAATGAGTCCAGCTGCTCGGCATCCGGTCGTGCGATCCGGGTGATCGACTGGAAGTCATCACGGTATCCGCCGTGGCGACGGAGGTATTCCCAGGCAAGGCCGGCCGCCACGATCTTGTTGGCGTGTCTGTATGCTGCCGGCGCGCGCCAGTCGATGCTGAGCATGGCGTCACCTCTCTTTGCCGGGCAGCAAGAGGAACGCCCGGATAGAGAGTGTCAGCAACTGTCGCGACTGGAAACAGGCAGGATGATGCGACTCGTTGTTCGCAATGCCAGCACAATTATAGTTACTCAAATCTTAATGATGTTTCCGTGATTCTGCGAGCTGGGCATAGCCCGGCGAGCGTCGGCCGTGTTGCGGGCATGACCGCACCGCCGATCCGCACCGCCGGATCGGCGAAAATTTTTGGCAACCTGAGAACCTGAAATGCCATAGAGCCGGGGAACCGGCTCTATGGCATTGGCGGTCATTTCGCCTTGAGGCGCTGCATTCCCTCGGCCAACGTCCAGAGGGCGCGATTGAGGGTCACGTTCTGGTCGATGCCGTTGATAGGGCGGGTCTGGCTGCGCCGGATGCGGCCTTCGGCGTTGCGCCGCTGTCCGTGCAGACCGCCGCGTATCATGTTCTCCTGAATGGTGTTGTAGGTCATCCAGAGGCTTTGCCCGGCATCCTCGCGGCGGCGCGGCTGAATGATCTGGTCTGGACGGACGGGGCTTTCTTCCTCGCCATAGCGGGCGATAAGGCTTGCCTCTGCCAGCAAGCGGCGCTCATCTTCACCAAGCTGGATTTCCTTCATGGTCTCGCTGGCGTCGATCAGCCGGGGGAAGTCCTCGGCGACGGTATAGACGCCTTCGATAATGTCATGCTGGATATTGCCCTTGTGGGGAACGCGAACGTCCTCGAACCGCTCTCCCGCCACAAGGCTGTTGGTGCAGACGAAACGCAGCATCCCGGCGAACATCTGGTAGCTGCTGGTTCCGTCATGCGAATTGACGATGATAACTTCCGCCGCCTCCTGCTTGCCGATGCCGTCATCCCGGCGCAGGCGCAGCATGTGCTTGGCGTGGCCGTGGCGGCTGCCGTCACGCGGAACCGACTGGACGGCGAAGAACGGGAACCATCCTTCCCGGCGCAGCCCTTCCACGATGTCGATGGTGGGAACGTAGACGTAACGCTCGGACCGGCTGTCGTGGGCCTCTCCGGCAAAGATCGACGGGACGTGCCGGTAAAGCGCCTCGTTGTCGAGGGCCTCGCGCCCGCTGATCTGGTGAGCATTGCGGCCGAACCGGGTGGCAAGGTGATGATAGGTCATAGTCCTGTCTCCTATTGGCTTGGGTTGGAGCGCAGCGCTGCGCTGCAACCCTGGCCGTCGCCGAGGCCGGGTGTGCAAACGGAGGGAGGCTTCGCGGGGAACCGGCTGCACGGAGCGCGGAACGCGCGGAGGAAGCTGGGCGGAAGCCTCTCGAAGTGCGCCGAGGGCTGGCCCTAAGCACTCCGCCCGGCCACAGCGGAGCGAAGGCCGGGGAGATAGATGGGATCAGGATAAAGGAGACGGGAAAGCTGGAAGTTCAGGCATCCTGATCGCCGTACGACTTCGTTGCAAATTCTGGGCGAGTACATGCGCAAGCGCCCCAACTGCGGGCGAGTCACCCTGATGCTAGCGTCAGGGTGACGATGCTGCCGGCGTCTTAGGGGCGCGTCGATCCGCTGGAGCGGATACGGGTCAAGCGGCAGACGCGGACATGCTGGCGCGCTCCGGCTCCCCGATCGCAGCAAACAGTTCGGCATCCTGGCCGATCCCGGCATTCGGCGTGGTGAGCAGCGTGTCACCGTAGAAGACCGAGTTCGCGCCCGCCACGAGACAAAGGATCTGCGCCTCGCGGTTGAGGGAGGAGCGTCCGGCGGAAAGCCGCACGGTCGAGGCCGGCATGACGAGGCGGGTGGTCGCCACCATCCGCACCAGTTCCAGCGTATCGACGCGCGGCCGGTTGGCCAGTGGCGTGCCTTCGACAGGGACGAGTGCGTTGATCGGCACGCTTTCGGGATGGGGGTCCATTCCCGCCAGAACGTGCAGCATGGAGGCTCTGTCGCGTATCGATTCACCCATGCCG
This sequence comes from Aureimonas altamirensis, assembly GCF_023702225.1. Taxonomy (GTDB): domain Bacteria; phylum Pseudomonadota; class Alphaproteobacteria; order Rhizobiales; family Rhizobiaceae; genus Aureimonas; species Aureimonas altamirensis_B. The sequence goes on from NZ_JAMQCO010000012.1 coordinate 32,952, forward strand.
ATGATGCCGCCGCAGCACAGGTCTATGCCGAAGGAGCGCACTGTGGCGAGCGTGTCCAGCCGGTCCTCATAGGTGCGGGTGGTGATGATCCGGCCGTAGAACTCGGGGCTGGTATCGAGGTTGTGGTTGTAGGCCGTGAGGCCGGCGGCTGCGAGCCGTTCGGCCTGATGCGGTTTCAGCATACCGAGCGTGACGCAGGCTTCCATGTCGAGGGCGCGGACGCCCTCGACCATCGCGATCACGGCATCGAACTCCCGGCCGTCGCGAACCTGCCGCCACGCCGCGCCCATGCAGAAACGTTCGGCTCCCGCCGCCTTGGCGGTCGCCGCCATTGCGATCACCTTTGCCGAGTCCATCAGCCGGTCACGGGTCAGATCGACCTCACGGTGATGGGCAGACTGCGGGCAGTAGGCGCAGTTCTCAGGGCATCCGCCTGTCTTGATCGACAGAAGGCTTGCCTTCTGGACCTTGTTCGGGTCGTGGCGCTGGCGATGGACGGCGTTGGCACGACCGACCAGCTCAAGCAACGGAAGCTCATGGAGGGCGACGATCTGGTCGATTGTCCAGTCGTGCCGGATTTCCCCATCGGCCGCACTCATTCGGCTTTGCCCCGAAAGCGGGCAAAGGACGCCGGCAGCGCCATGCTGCCAGCGGCCACGACACCGATCTTGACCAGATCGCCCAGGAGGAAGGGCAGGACGCCGACAGCGAGAAGCTGACCCACTGGAACATAGACGGCAAGCCACGCCATGCCGATGGCATAGATCGGCACCATTCCGGCAAGCATTGCGCCGACACGTCCGAGCGTGCCCTTGCCGACCGCCAGCGCTCCGACCAGCCATGACGCGACAAGGTAGCCCAAGAGATAGCCGCCGGTCGGGCCGACCATGTAGGCAAGGCCGACGCCGCGTTCAGGGGAACCGGAGAACACCGGAAGGCCGACAGCGCCGGCCGCCAGATAGGCAATGAAGATCGAGACGGCGATGCGCGGCCCGAACGCCACGGCGAAGGCCATGACGGCCATCGTGTGCAGGGTCATCGGCACCGGCCAGAAGGGAATCTGCACCTTGGCCGCCAAGGTCATCAGCGCCGTGCCTGCAATGATGGTCAACGCTGTTCGCGCCGGCAGCGCAAATCGGGTTTCGATAGGTCTCGTGGCGGCATTGCTCATACTGTCTCTCCTTCAGCGTCGAATTATAGATAATCTAAAGAATCTATCGCTAAAGGAATCCACAGAAGTATGATCATGGCAATAGCCATGCGCTCGACACCATTTCTGGTCGGGAGCAGAACGAACCGCGTTCGCCTATTTTGGCTTTCTCTGCCCGATCGTTTGGACGTGCCGCGCGAGCACGGAAGCCGCCATTTCGGCCTGTCCGGCCCTCAAAGCGTCGAGGATCGCACGGTGGTCCCGGTCGGTCGGGGCCTCCCATTCGGCACGCCAGCCGGAGAACAGGAAACGGGCGCTGGCCGTATGCAGATCGTCGATGGCCTTGAGAAGCCGGGGCATTCCGCAAGGAGTCAGGATGATGCGGTGGAAGGTGCGATTGGCCTCTTCCCACGCCTGAACGTCACGCGCACAATCTCCCGCTCTGTTCGCTTCCTCTGCCTGATCAAGAATGGCTCGCGTCAGATGTGGAACGGCATTGCGCAGCGCCAGGGCTTCGAGTGCGGCGCGCATCTCCGCCACTTCGCGCACCTCGTCGAGACTGAATCCTGCAACACGCACGCCTCGGCGCGGTTCACTGACGACTAGCCCTTGCGATTCCAGCCGGCGAAACGCTTCGCGCACCGGAACGTGGCTCGCTCCGAACTCTTCGGCGATGTGGTCCTGCCGCAGTTTCGCGCCGGACTCGATCTCGCCGGCAATAATGCGACTGGCGAGCGTTTTGCTGATCTGCGCCGCGATAGTGTCTGATTTGGCCGTGCTCATGTTTTATAGATAATTCGGAAAGCAACGGCACGTCGAGACCGATTTTGCGAAGGCCCGTGTGATTGCTGAGCTGACAAGCCCCGCTCGGGTGAGCGGGGCTTCGGGGGTTCCGGCCGTCAATCGCCGTTGCGGCGGGACCAGATGAGATTGTGGCTTTCGCCGTCTTCGGCCGCGACCAGGCTGGCGTAGATGGGAGCCGGGAAGCTCGGATCGTCCAGCTTGACGGAGAGGTATTCGCGCTGCGTCTCGCGGGCGGTCTTCCTCCAGGCCGCGCCGAACTCGGTGGCTCCGGCGAAGATGCGGAAGTCGGGGCCGCGCTCGCTGTCGCCCTCGGTGGCGATGAACTTGGCCTTGACGTTGAGGGTCAGAGTCTTGACCGCGCCGGTGAAGCCCGCGCCGTTCTCGTTCTTGGTGAAGGTGCCGATGGTCGCCATTGTCGTGTTCCTTTTTCTTATCGGGCCGCGCCCATCGCGTCCTCGATGGCGGTCGTTCGACCGGGGACGATCGGCCCCGCACCCCTTGGGGCTGGAACACAAGTGGAAGGCGGCCGGCGACGGCTTTTTTGTTTCGCGCTGCAAAGCCGAAGGCGGCGGAAAAAAGCTGGCGACGGACGTTGCGGGAAGACGAGCGAGGCGATGTTTCGACATTGCCGGTCTTCGGTCAGACTCATCCATCCGAGGACGCAGATGGGGCGGCCAGCATGGAAATCGTCAGGAACACGGTGGCGCACCCGGCTTCCGCACCAGTGCTGGCGATGGCGGACCGTGCCGGTTGAACAAAGACCCCTGAGCTGGCAGGACATGAGTGGTTGCCCGGCGGACAAAAGCGCCGCGGCTCCGCGTCGCTCTTCTTCGCGGGGCCAATCGCGACCGGCGTGGCCGAGGCCGCCTGCGTGATGATAGAGTGCGTGGGACCTCTCACGCGGACGCCCCGGCTTCTCCCAGCGCCCCATTGCCAGGATGTGTCGCGCCGGGGATGGCGATGCCACCACATGATCCCGCTATGGCGACTGTGGCCGACGCCCCGTGTGCCCCGCGCACCGATGGGGCTTGTCTCGCGAAATGGTCGCTGCCGCCCTTGCGTTATGGGATTGAAGCCGAACGGCGGAAACGCGCCGTAGGGGTGGTTCCGGCGCAGCCGAAAGCCCGGCCCGAAGGGCAATGCCCAAACCTCCCTTAACGATCTCCGTATTGACACTGTGTATACAACGGCCCATATTCCGGCCATGGCAAAAACTCGTGTAGCTCCTTCCGAACCCGCCCGTTCCGCTGTTGTCGCGGCGCGTGTCTCTGCGTCCGACGCCAAGGGCAGCATCAACCTGCGGATCGAGACCGGCACCCGCCAACTCATCGACGACGCAGCGGCGGTCCTTGGCAAGACACGCACCGAGTTCATGGTGGAAAGCGCCCGGCGACAGGCGGTTGACGTGCTGCTCGACCAGCGCCTGTTCACGCTCGATCCCGAGCGCTATGACGCCTTCATGCACGCGCTCGACAATCCGCCCGCGCCGGGACCGAAGCTTAAGGCCCTGCTGCGCCGGACCCCGGCATGGCAGAAATAGACGATACGCCGGACCAGCCCGAATTGCGACTGTCGGCCCCCGTTCCCCTGACCGCCGATCATGATCTTTCCGCGTTCGACTGCGGCGAGCCGGTGCTGAACGACTGGCTGCGCCATCGAGCCTTGAAGAACGAAAGCCGGTTCTCGCGCACCTATGTCGTCTGCACGGGAAATCGGGTTGTCGGCTATTTCTGCATTGCGGCCGGGTCGGTCGAACGCGGTGCGGCTCCCGGCAAGGTGCGGCGCAATGCGCCCGACACGATCCCGGTTTCGGTCATAGGGCGGCTGGCGGTCAGCCGTGACCATGCCGGCAAAGGCCTCGGCGCGGACCTGCTGTCGGACGCGCTGCGCCGGATCGCGCTGGCGTCGCAAAGTATCGGTATCGGGGCGGTTCTGGTGCAGGCCAAGGACGATGCGGCGAAGCGCTTCTATCTGCGCTGTGCTGAGTTCATCGAATATCCCGAGGACAGCCGGACGCTGTTTCTGCCCATCGAAACCGTGATTGCGGGTTTTGGCTGAAAATTACCGCCGCATGTCACGTTCCGTCCCGCTGCCTTGTCATGTCCTTCGTCACCGCAATTCAAAGGAGATGACGATGGCCCAAACCGAAATCGCAACAATCGACGCGAGCGTGCCCGGCGTCACGCTTGTCAATGTCTATGAGGTCGAGCCGGGCAAGCAGGCTGATCTGGTGCGCCTGCTGTCCGAGGTCACGCAAGCCACGATCCGCAAGCAGCCGGGTTTCATATCCGTCAGCGTCCATAGCAGCTTCGACGGCAAGCGCGTGGTCAACTATGCCCAATGGGCGTCGAAGGCGGATTTTGAGTCCTTCATGAAGGCCCCGGAAACGCAAGAACAACTTAAGCGTTTCGCCGCCCTCGCGCTGTCCGTGTCGCCCGCACTTTACAGGGTCGATGCGGTTCATTCCGCGACGTGGTGATGTGGTGAGCGACATTGTATCCGAACCTGTCTTCTCCGATCTGCGGCCGCGCCTCGTGCGGCTCGCCTACCGGATGCTGGGATCGGTCGCGGACGCCGAGGACGTGGTTCAGGATGCCTGGACACGCTGGCTCGCCATCGACCGGGCGTCGGTGCGCGAGCCGGCCGCGTATCTGCGGACCATCGTGACACGGCTGTGCCTCAACGAGTTGAAATCCGCCCGCCGCAACCGTGAGACCTATATCGGTCCGTGGCTTCCAGAGCCGATCTTCGATCCGGGGGATGACGATGCGGCCGATGACGTCACCTTGCCGCTGATGCTGGCGCTGGAACGGCTATCGCCGCTGGAGCGCGCCGCGTTCCTCCTGCATGACGTGTTCGGCATGGATTTCGAGGCCGTGGCCGAGGCGATCGGACGCGAGACCGTCACCTGCCGCAAGCTCGCCAGTCGCGCCCGCGCCCATATCCATGACGCCCGCCCGCGTTTCGTTCTCGGGAAGGAGGAGGGAATGCGGTTCGCCAGCGCCTTCTTCACCGCTTCGCGGACAGGGGACATGGCGGCGTTGCGGGCGATGCTGGCGGAGGATGTGGTCGCCTATGCCGATGGGGGCGGCAAGGTTCCGGCAACGCTCGAACCCTTGCGGGGAGTGGATGCGGTCATGGCCCGCCATCGCCAGATGGCCGCGATGTTCGCCGACTGCCCGTCGCGCCTGATCCGTTACGCATTGATCGACGGATTGCCCGGTTTCGTCACGATAGAGGATAGCAACATCGTGCAGACGACTGCGCTCCATGTCGAGGATGGCAGGATCGTCGGCATCTATGTGACGCGCAATCCCGACAAGCTGCGATGTGTGATCGACGGCGCAATGCACTGACGGTCGGTGTATCAGCCGCTCAGGCCCGCCCTGCGGGCTGGCCGACACCAGCGGCGAGCCGCATCATGGCGGCGATGCCGACGAACCCGCCGCCGACGATGCAGAAGATTTGCCGCCAGATTTCGGAAGGCACGGCCTCGCGCGTGACGCCGTAGACCAGCGCATAGCCCGCCACGGCGGCGGGCGCGGCGAAGATCAGCGCCACGATCAGGCGGATGACCGGCGAGCGGATCGTCTCGAACAGCCCGGCCAGAACGCCGAAGGCAATGCCTGCCGAGAACAGGCCGACCAGACCCGCGCCAATCAGGCCCGAGCCGGTCTGATAAGCGAACTGTGCTGCGGTCAGCCGAGCATGGCATCGGCGTCGTATCCCTTGTCGGCCAGCAGTGCGGCAGGCTCGATCTCGGGGAGCGCGATCAGCGTGTCGTACGCCTTGCAGTCGGCGGCCTGCCCACCGGTCACGTGGAAGGCGAGCGGTCGCCCGCCGGCATCGGCGATACAGTGAACCTTACAGCCGAACCCGCCCCGCGAGCGGCCAAGAGCTTGTCGATGAGTCCCCCTTTTACCCCCGCTGCCGATACGTGGGCGCGGATGGTGGTGCTGTCGATGCTGTAGTGGCCGGTGTCCGCCATCATCTCGGCCAGGGTGACCGACACGATCTCCCACGTGCCGGCCTCACTCCACCGCCGGAACCGCCGGTAGATCGTGTTCCACTTGCCGTACTTCTCCGGCACGTCGCGCCAAGGAGCACCGCAACGCAGCCGCCACAGGATGCCGTTCAGAACCGCTCGATTCTCGGTTGGACGCCGCCCTCGACCACGCATCGATGGCTCGATCGGCAGCAGATCCTTCAAGACCCGCCACTCCACCTCGCTCAGATCGCCCCGGCTCAATCACGCCTCCAAAAGGAAGCGTTGAATCAACCGCTCGGTCCAGCGTCAACCAATTCGTCCACCCCGCCTGGCTCGCATGGACATATTCAGCGCTCATCGAAACGATTGATTGGGTGGAAAGGGGGGCGGGCAGCTTTCAGACGCATCAAAGGAACAGCCGACATCACTCGAATGATCGCAGCGCGGACACGATGCTGTCGCGCATTTCGTCGATCGCCTGCGACACCTCCGTTCGCCGACAATGCAACTCGTCGCCGGCGCGTCCAAGATACGCATCTCGCGCGAGGGTGAGGATTTCCGCGGCCCGATCGGACAACTTCGCCGCTGCCCACTCCGCAGCGCTATCCTTGGACACAAACTGACCTGTCGTGGCCGTACTCCACATGCGCGCCAGCGTCAGCAGGACGTTACGCTCGTCCCCGTCGACGGCCCGGATCAGTTCTGGCAGGAGATCGCCGATCGCACTGCGTATGACGGCGGAAGGTATGCCCGAAACCAAATCGCTAATGTCCGGACCGACCAGGGGCACCGCTTCTTCTCTCGCCTGAGCGAGAAGCAGAGTGAACTCCGGGCTCGCCTCCGCTTCCGGAATTGCGCCACTTTCGAGAGCGGTCCGCAACCATTCGCCGTAGACGAACTCCGCTCGCGCCGGATACGGCAGGCATTCGAGATCGGCTCGTCGAAAGATGATGACCTCGAGCGGCCGACGACCCAGACTGTCGAAGGGATAGTGCCCTGAAACGGTGAGGAGATCGGACGAGAGGTCCGCACGTATGGATGCGGGCAGTGCGTCGTCCACGACAGCGATAAGATCGACGTCGCTCCTCTTGCGCAGCCCCGCGGCCACGGCAGAGCCGTGCAGATAGACCGCCGAAAGAGATTTTCCAAGTCGATGCTTCAGAAGCGGCAATGCGCTTGAAGCTTCGGCAGGGACATTCGGTCCGTGGGTCGGCAGTTCCGAGACTTTCATGGCCGCGTCGCTGAGTTCATTTGCTGCGGCGGAACGTATGGCAGAACGGCAGCTTCCGGCAACTCATCGACCACCCTTGGCGTCTCACAAGGGTCGCTTCTGAACGTTCGGATTTTGTCCACGCAGCCTAGAGTGGGCAGTGTGATGAAGATCGGCTACACGTTCAAGACCTGGCCGCGACACGTGACGGCGAGCTGAATGTACACCTTCGCCTTTGACTGTGAAACGCGAGGTGTCGCTTTCGGGGGCAACTAATGGCTTCATCCGACCATTCTCGGCCGCTCAGCGAACGGTTTTTGATTCCCGGCCCCGATGGTCGGCTATTGGTACTGCAATGGTCGAAACTGACAGATTGCGGATGATGGGGCCGGGACTCGGCCGGCCATTCACAGGTACATAGCTAAGTATGGACCAAATCAGACGGAGAGACGACAGGGCGGGGCATGGAGATTGCACTACTTGAAGCTAAGGCGATCTCACGTCGTCTGAAGACGCTCATCGAAAACCACGACAGCATCTCCATCGCCGTTGCCTGGGGTGAACTGACCGGCGTTGCCAAGACCCTGATCGCCAATAAAGCCAAATTCGACACTGTTCTATTCGGCCTCGATTTCTCGGCGACCGATCCCGACCTCATCGACGAACTCGTCGGCGTGCCCAATGCCTTCGTCGCGAAGAACCGGCCCGGCTGCTTCCACCCCAAGATCTTCTATTTTCAGTCGGGCGCCGAGGCCGAGGCGATCGTCGGCAGCGCCAACTTCACCAACGGCGGACTAGGCGAGAATCTTGAGGCCAGCGTCTTTGTGAAAGGCGCGGCGGACGAGCCATTTTTCAAGCAGGTCAGGAAGCATCTTGCGAGCTACGAGTGGCTTCAACGTCCCATCACGAAGAAACTGGCCGCGAGCTACCGCCGGCAAGCCAAGGCTGCGGATAAGGCGCAGAGACCGAGTAATCCGGTGCTGCCCGATGACGAGGATCAATGGCCCCGCCTCAACTCGCGCCTTGCGACCATGTCCTGGGAGGAGTTCGTCAGGCGCGCCCGGCGCGATAAACATCATGGCTTCGACAAGCGCATCGATCTGGTCCGTGAAATCCAGAAGATGTTCGCGAGGAAAGGCTCCTTCGCCGATCTCTCGCTCGCGGAATGGAAGGGCGTTGCCGGGCTCCTTGGCGCTGTCGAAGCCACAGCCGCGAACCTGGGCGGACTCGAATGGGGCTGGTTCGGTTCGATGAACCGGGCCACCGCCTTCGCTAAGGCTATCGGGCTTCAGGATTCAGCGATCGCACAAGCCCTGGATCTGATCCCCAAGCGCGGCGATGTCACCCGCGCCCAGTTCGATCAATATGCCGCGACCTTCAAACGGGCTCTCCCCAAGTCGAAGGCCGGCAACCCCATCGCAACCGCGACCCGCCTGCTTGCGATGAAACGCCCGGACTTCTTCGTCTGCGTCGACGGCGGCAACAAGCCCGGCCTTTCGAAAGCGCTCGACTTTCGCCTGAACATGCTAACCCTCGACACTTATTGGGATTGGGTCATCAAGCCTACCCGACAGGCGCCCTGGTACAATGCGCCGCGCCCGGTGGGACCCGATACGGAGCTGTGGGACGCGCGCGTCGCCATGCTCGATGCGATCTATTACGCGCCACTCAAGAAAAAGCCGGCCCCGGATGCCAAACCCAAATCGTAGAATCGAGCGACATGCATGGCTGACGACATCTATCCTTGGTCCGGTAGCTTCAACGATCTCGCCACGGACGAACAGCGTGCCGTCGCGCAGCTTGTCGTCAGCGGGAAGGCCGTCGTCGGCACCGTCGACGATCTCCTCGCGCGGCTCAAGCGGACCCGCTGCGTTGCGCTGTTGCGCGAGGCGGGCTCCGATCGGATCGTCGCCGCGGCGGCATGGAAGCAGCCTGCCGCAACCTATCGCCGCGACAGTTTCACCAAGGCTGGCGTATCGATTGCCGGCTTCGAGGCTGCCCCCGAACTCGGCTATGTCGTGATCGCCACCGACATGCAGGGCAAGCAACTCTCCGGCGTTCTCGTCACCGCGATTACCGAGAAGATCACCGAGCCCACCTTCGCTACCACCGACAGCAATACCATGCGCAACAATCTCGAGCGCTCGGGCTTCACCCGGGTCGGCGGTGAATGGCAGGGCAAGAAAGGGATGCTCTCGCTCTGGACCATAACGCTCTGACCGGCCGCTAGGGGATTGCAACGAAACGCTGTGCTGCCTGGTAGGGCGTGCGAGAACCTCGACCCGAAGCGCAACTGCTCAGAAAGGAGCTATCTATCTGATAATAAAAGATATAGTTGGAATATTTGTGCGGTAATCGGCGGTGTTTGGCGGGCCATGCGGGATAGCGATGAGAACTATATCTACTCCATAGCCCTCTATACCCCTCCAAAATAGGTGCAATGGAACGGCATAGCTAGCTGACGCTGCCCATGAGACTTTCGCTTGTTCGCAGTTCGCTCCTCATCGCGTCCCTTACCGCATTAAGACGAGCCTCAATCTGGTCATATCTCGATTTCCGGCACGCCTGCATCAGTCAGAAGCTGATAGAGCTCAGCCACATTGTTTCGCTCTCCGCGTTGTTGGCAGAAGGCGAAGATGGCGCGTTGTTTCGCCCGCGAGAGGGCGACGAAAAACGCTGCGACGCCTTCGGGGTCGCCGGGGGTGTGGGCCCACCAAGCCCGGTCGTCGAGGCCAACGAAGATGATGGTGTCGTATTCGAGCCCCTTGCTCTTATGGACGGTCATCATCGGAATCTGATTGACCCCCTCGAACGCATCTAGGCAGGCCGTCCAGTTCGGGGCGCCATCGGCCGAAGCGAAGAAGTGGATGCAAAAAGCTTCAAGAATGATCTGAAGCAGGTCGCCAACGCCATATTCGGCATAGGTTCGGGCGATCGCCCCGAGATCCAGATATTCGAAAACCCGTCTGACGAAATCGACAGCGCTTTGCCGCGACGGGGCAGTGGCCGCCATGTCGGTGCGCAAAGCAGTGAGAAATGCGCTGAGTTCCGCCTCGACCTTGGCCGCGCGCGCATCATCGTCTTGCCCGGTAGCGCGCAGCGTCAGGACAGAAGACGAGACCAGCTGCCATGCGGCCGGCGCGCGGCGTGTCGCGCCCAGGCGGAAGATCGCGATCGCGAGCCGGCTTAAGTCATCGGAAAGCAAATCCTGAAGCGAGGTTTTGCCAAGGGCATGGCTCTCGTTACGGATCCGCAGACCGTGAGCGGCGAAGGCTCCAGCGAGTTCGTGCTCATAATCGTCGGACTTCTGTTTCACGAGGAGCGCGTAGTCGCGCGGCGCTCGGGCGCGGGTGGCCATGTCGTTGGCGATCCATTGCGCCAGGTGGGTGGCTTCCGCCGCCTTGGTCTGGCTGGACCAGACCTGAGCCACGTCGCCATCGACTTGGCGCGCTGTCTGAGCGACCGTTGGGACGGTGTTCGGATCCAGAGCGCGCGCGACGACGTGCTGGATAGCGACCAAGTCGGGCGAGGAACGGAAGTTAAAGAGGAGGGGGAAGCGGGCTCCCCCGAAATCGGCCTGCAGTCGCTGAAAGGCGTCCTGGCGCGCGCCAGCGAAGACCATGATCCGCTGCTTGTCGTCACCGACGCCGGTGATGACGGTCTGTCCGCCAAAGAAGGCCGACAGCAGGAAGTCGTATTGCGCGTAGGTTGTGTCCTGGAATTCATCGACGAAAACGAAGGGATAGGTGGCGACAAGCGCCCGACGGATGTGGGGATTGGCCCGGAGCAGCAGCTCCGCGAGCCGGTTGATGCCGACGAAGGTAAGTGAAGAGGGCTGGCCTGGCCGTAGTTGCGTTGCCCACCAGCGGGCGATGGCGAACTCGGCGGCGTTCTGGGGCGCGATAGGTCCCATGGGCAGGCGATAGCTGCCGACGATCTTGGGTTCAAAGTCGCTCGCGCTGTAGCCGGCGATTTCCGCCTGCCATTCTGGCGGCGCACTGAGCCGGGCGAGCGTGAGGAAGCCTTCTATCGCCTTGCGCTTTGGGAAGGAGATTTCGTAGGGCCGGGTCGGGCGCCAGTCGGCGGGGATGGCGTTGAGAAAGCGATCGACCAGGCTCTTGGTGAAGGCGTCGAAGGTGACCGACACGAACCGGTTGGCGAACTCTGGCGGGCACCGCTGGCGGACGCGCGACGCGAGATTGTTGGCTGCATCTGTTTTGAACGAAATCGCCAGCACGCGGTGCGGCGCTCGGCAGAGGCCCGTCTCAAGCAAATAGTCGGCGCGTTGGGCGAGAAACTCGGTCTTGCCGGCGCCGGGGCCTGCGACCACACACGCCGAGCCGGCGTGGCGCAGGGCATTCCACGCCGCCGGTTCGAGATCGTTAATGCCGCTCGGGCGCCAGTCCTCTGGCCGAATAAGGCGCATGGTCAGGCACCCGCGGGAGGCGGCGGGGTGAGACGAGCGACAATTGAGGTCAGGAGTGCGCGCAGTTCTTCGGGAGCGGCGGCTGCGAGGGCAGCCGGGTCTTGTGCACTCAACACCCGAACGTGGGTGCTGGGCTTGCCGCGCCCCAGGAATAGATACCGATACCAGCGCATCAAACCGTCCTGGTCGGCAGCGTACAGGTGAGGCAGACCATCGTCGCCGAGAACCGCCGTGCGCGGCTCCCCTGCAGGCGAGGGCCCCTGACGGCCGGGTTCGACGATCTGATAGGCGAGCGGGAGAGCCTTCAGCATCGAGTAGTCGAGGTCGAGGGGCGTGCAGAAGAAGACATTGAACTGGCGCAGCCAATTCATCCAGTTTGTGATATTCGCAGTGTCCTCGATCGGCAGAGCATCGAAAGCCGCCAGATTGGCGGCTGGTCCTTGGGGGTTAAGATGCTGTCCGAAGATGGCCTGTGGCGTGACGTTGTTTGCAAGCAGTTGCGTGCAGGCCGTTTTGATACGTCCCCACCCACCCCCAGAACGGCCCCAGTCGAGATCCAGCAAGGTGGCGTAGGGGATGTCGAGATCGGTCAGCAGTCGCCAGAGGTGGTTCACATGCCGACCGCCCAGCGGAACGACCGCGACAAAGGATCGATCGATGTCGAGCCCCATCGCCTCGGCGAGACGGGGAAGAACGACCTCCTCGGACGCACCTTCTCCCAGCACGACGAAGCGCGCGAAATAGAGTTCCGGATAGGTCCGCACGGCCTCGCGAATGAATTTCGATGCCTCTTCCTCGCCGACTTGGAGGTTGATCGGGCGGATGCGGGCCGTTCGATCGTGCGGATCGAGCCGGAAGTGCCGGACCTGCGTCGGATCCACCCGGGCGAGGATGCTTGGGGAATGGCTGGAGACAACGGCCTGCGCCTGCGGCGACTTCGTCAGGTCCTGTATCTGCCGGACGATGCGGGAGAGATAGAAGGGAGCGAGATTGTTCTCGGGCTCTTCGATCGCGATGAGCGTGAGCGCCGGTAACGGTACGCCGCCAGCCTGGAAACCGGCCCCAGCAGGATCGGCGACGATCCCGGCTTCAACGTCCAGTGTCGCCGCGGTCATCGCCAAATGGAAGAGCGACCTCTGGCCGTCGCTCAGGTCATCGAGGGCTCGCTCCCGGCCGACCTCGTCGGGGCGGAAGACCACCTCTACCTTCCGGATGAAATGCTCAAAACGCAGATCGAGCGGGCGGAAGACCGGCGTCGTGTCGGTCCCGGCTGTGTAAACTTCCTGCCACCGCCGCGTCACCGCTGCGGCAATAACATCGACGGCCGGCTCCCCGGCGAAAGCGCCGTTCAAGGCGGCGCCGGCGTTTGTGAACGTGTCGCGGACTCCCTGCGACCAGTTGATGGCGCGCCACAGCCTGCCGCGCAGAAAGGCCGTCACCTGGGAGGCACCGTCCCGCGTCGCCGGCACGTAGATCAATTGGATCCGCGCCCGGTCGGCGGCCTTCAACTCGGTGCAATCAGCGTCGGTGAACGCCCCGAAAGTCCGGACCGCCCAGTATTTCTGTTCAATCGCACCATCGAGCGAACCGTCATCGGTCCAGGTCGCTTCGAGACGCAGGCGGCATTTCAGCTTGCCCGCCTCTTCAGCGGCCATCTGATGGAAGAATTCCGGAATTGCCGCGCCAGCGGCGCCGTCGGCGTCTAGTTCTGGAAAGGCAATGATTGCCTCTAGGACGAAGTTTCGCTGGAGTGGCGCAACAAGCTCGGTGGAAGGGACGTGAAAATCCTGACGCCGCAGTCGTCGCTGATCGCCCGTCACGCCGAAGAGGCGCTGCAGGGCCTGCATCAGGGCGGTCTTGCCCGCGCCGTTGACGCCGACAAAGGTGGTGAGGCCGGAGGTTAGATCGACGCTTGCCGCAACTGGTCCGAAGCAACGAAAATTCGTCAGACTGAGCCGCTCAATAAACATGTTTCCACCTCCCCTTATCGGCGGCTCATCGCGTCAAGTTTCCCTTGATCAGCCGCCGCCCCCCTTCCATGATCTCGTCACCTATACTTCATGGATCAGTATAAATCACGCTCGGGACAAAACTTCTGACAGAATCGCGATCGATTGGCGACAGCCAAGACTACGACTTAGGATTCGGCGGTCAGCCCGAGCAATGCGTGGTGGATCGCGATGGCTGGTCGCTCAACCGTTCTGGCATGTTCGGATCGCCAGAATGCCGGATGTTCGACGACTGGAGAAAGCACGATCTGTTCGTCGGCCCGCTTCACGCGCCCCAAATACGCGTTTACGCCCGCCGCTGCCGACTGCGCATCGCCGCCGAGCAGATACCCCGCCATGAAGCCGGAGGCATGGTTTTCGGCGTATTTGCCCGAACGGAACCGATCGACGCCTTCGACCACATACTCGCGGCAGAGGTAGGTGTCGCTTCCATCCAAGCGCTTGCACTCGATGATCGCGTGAGGATCGTGCTCAGCGTGGCGCAGGAAAACTTCTACGACATACAAGGGAATGTCTGTTCGACCGTCGGGTGTCACAACATCGGGGGTAGAGCGCGACTCCATGCCGAGCGCCACGATGAAGGACTTGCCCCACGCCAGCGTTCCGGACGTCAGAGCCTGGCGCATGCCGTCTCGCAGCCGCTCGGTCATGACGACCTCGCCCTCTAAGGCCGTCTCCCCATCTATGGCCGCCAAGGCCCAGCCCTCCCGCACCGTCACCAGGATCGCGGCGACCACCTCATCGGCTAGGGCGATATATTCGCGCCCGACCGCGCCTTGGGACTCGTGGGGGATCCTCAATGTCGGCGGCCCGCAAAACTCTCGGCGATCACCGCGTCTGCGTCCTCAAGCGCCACGCTCTCCAGCCAGTGGCGACGAGCCGCAGGCTTGATGATCACTACCTCGTTGCGGCCATGGACCCGCAGTTCGCGCTGACCGGTGAGTGCGCTGGCGAGAGGCACCTTCATTCGGTCCTCGAGCCGTCCGAAGACCGCCGCGAGACTTCCGTCGGGCGAGACGATTTCGACCTCCGGGGCCTTGGCGCCGTCCTCTAGGACGAACCGGACAATCCGCATCGCATCCGTGCCACGCAGGTCGAACACTTCCGCTCGCACGCTTCGTTGGCGACGCGCCGAAAGCCATCGATCCAGCACGGCCGAGAAGGTCTGTGCATAGGCCGCGACACCCTCGCGCGGATCAGCCGGAGTCATGGAGTCGGAAAGCCCCGCGTTCCATTGCCATCCGGCTTTGAGGAGCCCGTCTCGCACCACTATCCGATCGTCGGCGTCGAGGTCGTAGAGGTCGAAGACAGCCTCGTCGAGCGCGATCCAATCTTCTGCGTTCGGAGCCCGAGTTCGGAATTGCTGCTCAAGCGCATAGATCTTTCGACCGGCATCTGAGCCAGCGATCAGGTTGAGATCCGGCGTGGGCAGCAGCGCCACGTCCTGTCGGAAGAGACGCCGTTTGTAGAGGCCGAACTCTCCGGCGGTCATGAGGAAGAACCAAGCCGCCAAGGCTGAGCCCAAGACTCCGGCGAGGATATGGGCTGCTTCGCGATGGGACGCGGGGAACGGTGCGCCAAAGAAGGCTTCGGCGAAGACGAGGTCGCGATCGGAGACTGCGGTCAACGGCCTCGGTTCCCCGGGCAGAAATTCCTTCACCAGCAGCAGGGGCGCTTTGTAGAGCGCCCGGTCACGCGGCCACTGCGCGGCCGTTAGTCCGAACGAGGGCAGGTCGTCGGGCACGGCAAAGGGTTGCAGGTCATCCTTCTGCAGATAGTCGAGCGCGGTCAGGTAAGCCGCGTCGCGGTTCCGGTTCTCGGCTTTGCCAAGAATGAGGCCATCGCCCAGCACAGTTTCTAGATCACGAAGCCGCTCGCCAAGCGGCTGATGCCTGTCGGTGAGATCGTCAACGAGGCGCAGGTCCCGGCGCCGGCCGAAAGCCGCCGTCTTGAGGCGGGTCGGCCGTGCCTCCCAGTCGCTCAGCGAAAGACGGACGATATCGCTGGGTGCGATTTCGAAGGTGTGGGAGCGCGGCCCAGCAGGCGACCACGGGACCTGGACGATGGTCAAGGTCTCGGTTGGCTGGGGCCGATGCCGAGCGAACAGGACCATGGCCGGCATCGCTGCGCCCTCGAACAGCCAGGATCGCAGGTTCGAGAGATTGACGAGCGTCACCGGGCCCAAAGCTCGGACCACGTGGCGTGCCGCTGATGCGCCTGTTTTACTGGCGCTGAAGAATGGGGTGGCGCTCAAGACCATGCCAAACCGCGTTTGCAGGTTCGCGAATTCGACAGCCCGCATCAGGAAGTCTAGGCCCACGCCCCGTGGCTGGGCGGGAAGGGTCTGTCCGCCCTTGCGGCGATCGGCCGTGCCGGCTTTACCCTTGAAGCTCCAGGGCGGGTTGCCGACGATGATGTCGAACGATTTTAGGGCGTTATCTTCGATGAGATGTTCGGTCCCGGCGTCTGTCTGCTCGATGGTTCGAGCGTCGCCAACGAATAGCGTTCGGCCGATCAGAGGCTCGAACGTCAGGCCTTCCGGAGGCTGGGGATCGGGGTCGAGTTCAAGGGCCGCCAGATAGAGGCTGAACGCCGCGACCCGGATCGCGGCTTCGCTGATGTCGACGCCGTAGACCTGGGTATAAAGCGCCTTGCGGATGCCCTTCCTCGTCAGCGGCGTTTTCAAGCCCTGCAGGTGGACCAATCGCCGAAACGCCTCGACAAGGAAGACGCCCGATCCGCACGTCAGGTCGAGCACGGTCTGTTCGCCGTCGAGGCCGTCCATGACCTCGTCAAGGATCAAGGCGACCACAGGCAGGCGGGTATAGTAAACGCCTGCGCGGGTGGCCTCCGTGGACCGGGCACGTCCCGCGATGGGCGCGGCGCCGGAGTGTGCGAACTGCTCGTAGATCGAGCTGATCAGCTCTACCGGAATCACGTCGAATTGATACGGAAAGAAGGTGGTCTGCCCGCTGAGCGGATCAACGGCGTCCAGAAAGTTCGCGACCCTAGAAAGATGCTCTGGCGCGGGCGGGGCCGCCGAGGACGGCGGGAACATGTCACCGTTGAAGGTCTTGGAAAGCCACTGGAACAGCTGGCTGGTTGCCTGCCGGTCGCGCAGCGCAGCTGACAGACGTGCCGTTCCGCAAAGACTGTTCATCCGTTCTGCGGTGATGATGTCGCGATCAAGCAGATACTGAGTGAAGATCGCTCGGCCGATCAGCGCCTGGGCCTCGTCCCGGACGAGGTTCGCCGAGACTAGGTCCCTTTCGAGCACGGCAAGGTCCGACAACAGTTGTTGATCGACTGCGGTCTTGCGATCCACCTGCTTGGTTCTGGCCCAGAACTGGCCGGTCTCCATGGCGAAGCGGCCAGCAAGCGCGTCGAGTTCCTCCAGTCCGGATGCGATCGTAAGGAAAGTTGCGAGACGGTTCTGTGCCGGATCAGCTTCCGGCCGGGGGCGACCGAAGCCGTTATAGAGATCGATGCGATCCGGCGACACGATCCAGAGTAGGGGCGCGAAACCCTCATTCCAGATCTCCTGACGCCAAGCGGCCAAATCCGCGTCGGCCGGCGGGCTCGAAGTGAACTTGAAATAGACCGTCAGAGAGGACTGGCCGCGCCACAGCGCGTCGGGCGTGAAGGATCGGCCTCGCCGGCCCAAGCGAGCTTCCTCGCCCAGCAGCACGCCCGGCGCAGCTTCGCCGTCCGCCATGTAGCCGGTCGCTGACAGGATTTCACGAAGCGCCGCGTTAGTCATCGGCCCGCCTTCACCATCTCGGGCGCGAAGGGCAGAGCAGCTTGCACCGAGGCGGGCGCAAGCGGCATCACTCTCTGGCTCAAATCGTGGATGAGCTGGTCGCAGGGGACGACGAAAGTCGGATCTTTAAGCGGCTTGGCGCCAAGGTCCGAGCCGGCCACCAATCGCGCCGTCTGGGCGTCAATCAAAGCGATCGAGCCCTCAAGATCAGAGGGACGAGTCTCTGACAGGGCGCGAAAAAGCGCGTCCATACTGTCACCGATATCACTGATGCGAACGTGGAAGTCGCCCGTGATCCGCCGCGTGATCGCCAGTCCGAGAATGTCTGCGAAGGTAAAACGAGCCGCTTTGCCCGGCTTGGCTGCGAGGTAGCTCACTGCCTTGCGCCATGCACGCACCTCACCCGGCGACACGCCAGCGAGATCGCGCGCTTGCTCCTGGGTGAATTGAATCGTTTGTAGCGACATGGTTCCTTGTTGCAGACAACAAGAAAATCTGCAACACCGCACATGGTTACGGGCGTGGTGTCTCGACGATGTTGCCCGGACCTTACCCTGATCATCGGCGGGGGTGGGGAGCCCGTTAAGACTTGCGCTTTCGGCCTTGGCAGCCGACTTCGCCAAATGCACTACAAGGCCACCTGCGCCAACTGTCCATTCCCCCCTTCGTCAATCTCTTAATGTCCGCCGCTAGCGCCAAACTGTCATCGCTCGTGGTGGAGACGTCAGGCGCTAGGCGCAATTTCCGGCGTACAATCGGCGGCTATTTTCGGGGTAACCTATGCTATCTGGTCGGGTAGGTGAGAACCTTCATTTTATAGTGCTGTGGAGGGCTATAGGCGGAACGGGTGGCGCAATAACCGAAAATATTGTGCGGTGATTGGCGGTTATAGGCGGCAATATCGCACAATCGGCGGTGAAGTGGCGGGGCAGGAGGGATTCGAACTGCGCTTGACAGAGGCGTAGGGAGCAGGCGCAGTGACAACCTTCCCTTATCAATCGTTAGCAACGCATCGTCTTTTGAGACTCGCTGAGCTACGATATAGATGTTGCTGACACTTTTGCCGGTAAGAGCCGTTCACCATCTCAGGAACCGCGTCTGGCGATAGATGGCGAAAAGTTCGAGTTAGCCCGAAAGGCAAAAAACCCAACGATTTCAAAATCCAGTTTTTTTGGCGATTTCTGTGACGGTATTTTATGTTCCACAAAATTTTGTTTGCTTTATATTACAATAGCTTAGATGCTCGGTTAATAATCGAGTGGGAATAGGGGGTACAGGCAGGCGGCTCACCACTGGCTACTAACGGCGTGCGCTCCCAGCCATTGGTCGTCTTCACCTCGATCAGCCGATCGCTGCCATCGATGTCGAAGCTCAGGATGTCATAGCCGGCGCCGTCGCCATCGATATCCGACACCCAGCGGATGCGTTCGGCAAGATCGGTCCGACCGGCGGCAATAAGGCTGGCACGCTCATGAGCGAGGACGCGCTCTTCGCCGGCGCGACCCAACGCGCGATTGCGCGCATCGCGCTCGGCCACATCGTACTTCCGAGCGATGGTGGTCATCTGCTCGAGCTCGTCGGGCGGCGGTGCATTCCGGAGCGTCGGTGGCAGGCCGATCCATAGCATCGCCTCTTCACGAAGCGCCGAAAGCGATGGCCCCACCGGCACTGGCACGGCCGATGCGAGCCAATCCGGATGACGCTGGAGCCAACGCACTACCGCATCGACGAGCGAGGCCTGGAAATTGAACGCCGGCTTGTAGCCTCGGATCCAGTCCTCACCGAGACCCTGGAGAACGGCGCTGATGTTCTGATGCTTATATTCGATCGAGCCGCGGGGCCGATCGATCACACCTTGCAGCAAACGGTTATGCTCGGCTTTGCTGTAGGGTCGCCCGGCGATGTCGTCGCCAAGCATCGCGAAATAATCCGCGACGATCGCATCATTCTGCTGATCCGACCAGTCACCTGCCATGTCGGCTCGCGAGCCGGGGGTCGAGCTGGACGCGGCCCGTATCATGTCAGCAATCGTACTGGCGCACCGAGCGCCGGTCCGGCTTCGGCGAGCAAGCTTCTGCAGCGCGTCGCGGCCTCCGGGCATCTCGATCAGTCGGGCGCCCGGACGGCAACTGACGCCCGGGGCGATACCGCATCGTCCTGCAGGCCGGCTGCTTATCATCGCTCCGGCAGCAGGATATGTTCGAGGCGGTCATCCGGCGGAAGGTCGAAGCGCCCGATGCCCCAGTTCTCCGCACGCCAATCGGCCTTTGCCTCTTCGATACGCTCCCGCGAAGACGCCACGAAATTCCACCAGATATAACGCGGTCCCGGCAACGTCGCCCCACCGAGGATCATCAGCCTGGCACCGCGATCGCCCGCCGCAACCGTGATCCTGTCGCCGGGACGGAAGATCATCATCTGCGGCGCCCGATATTCCTGCCCGGCAATCGAGATCGATCCTTCGACGATGTATATGCCCCGATCTTCGTGGTCGTCGGGCAGTGGAAGCCGATGCCCCGCGTCCAGTTGCACATCTGCGTAGAAGGCTTCCGAGAGCATGCTCGCGGGCGCATGCTCGCCATAGGCCGAGCCCAGGATCAAGCGAACGGAAACCCCCTCGTCACCAATGACGGGCAGGGCATCGCGGCCATGATGCTCGAAGGCCGGCTGCATTTCCTCGTGGCTTTCCGGCAGGGCCAGCCAGGTCTGGATGCCGAACAGGCTGCTCGGACCGCTTCGCGCGGCCGTCGTCGTGCGTTCCGAATGGGTGACGCCGCGTCCGGCGATCATCCAGTTCAGTTCTCCGGGGCGGATGATCTGGTTTGCGCCGGTGCTGTCACGGTGATGAAACTCACCCCGGAACAGATATGTAACGGTTCCCAGCCCGCTGTGCGGGTGCGGGCGGACGTCGACACCTTGCCCGGTCAAAAGCTCGGCCGGTCCGGCCTGATCGAAGAAGATGAACGGTCCGACCATCTGTCGTTTCGGCGCAGGCAATGCGCGCCTCACTTCGAAGCCACCGAGGTCCCGCGAGCGCGGTACGATCAGGGTCTCGATCGCGTCGGCGTCGATCGCGTCGGGGCAGCCCGGTTCGAATGAAGGGTTCCAACTCATGGCGCGGCTTCCCCGTCTTGATCGCCGCGACGTTACGGAACGCACCGGACAATCACCAGATTCGAGCACCGGAAATCTGTGTCGCCGATAAGGGAACGGGCGCGCATCCCATGATCGCTGCGTAGAACACGACGACACGCAGAGGAAGAAACGGCCCCCGAAAATTGGTCTCATAAAACTATTAATGCATATGATAACGTGTAAAATAGCATCGGTTTAAACCTATGCGTGATTCGCGCGCGCATGGTGGAACGAGATCGACGCTCAACGACAAGCTGCATCTTGAAATGTCATATAAAGGAAAATACAGTTCGGACATCGCCGAGAATTCGGTTCAGGGAGAACCTGAACTACAATTTTTAGTAGATGTTTCGATCAGTGATTGAATCTATAATTGCGGAGTTGCCATGAATACGTCTGTAGAATCCAGCGAAGCGCCATCCGTCGACGCGATGCTGCCGCTCTTCTATCGCAAGCCGACGCTTCTGCGTTCGGATGCGCATGCCGGCTTCGGCCTGCGGCGCGATGCCACCGCCTCCTTTGCCGCCAGCGCGACTGCGATCCCCATCGTCGCCAGCGAATTCGCCGCGGCCGGCCGCCAATATCCGATCGTGTTCACCAATGACGATGCGGCGATGCCCGTCATCGTCACCGGCATCGAAGCCGGCAAGAACCTCTTCGTCCAGGCGGATGGCCGCTGGAAGCAAGGCTTCTACGTGCCCGCCTACATCCGCCGCTATCCCTTCATCGGCATCACCATGTCGAGCGAGGAGCGGATCATGCTCGGCTTCGACGAAGAGAGCGACAGCATCACCGCGGCGGGCTCCGATGTCGATGCGCTTCCCCTGTTCGACGATGCCGGCAACCCGACGGACGTCAGCCAGCGCGCCATCGACCTGTGCGAGAACTACGCGGCGGAGCACAGGCAGATCAAAAGCTTCGGCGCCGCGCTGCTGGAACACAAGCTGCTGGTCGAGCGCAATGCCCAGATCCGACGCGACGACGACGATATCGTCGCCCAGATCAGCAGTTTCCGCGTGA
This sequence comes from Aureimonas altamirensis, assembly GCF_023702225.1. Taxonomy (GTDB): domain Bacteria; phylum Pseudomonadota; class Alphaproteobacteria; order Rhizobiales; family Rhizobiaceae; genus Aureimonas; species Aureimonas altamirensis_B. Next base: position 54,454 of record NZ_JAMQCO010000012.1, read on the forward strand.
TCGACGAGGCCGCGTTGCGGGCGCTTCCGCAGGACGTCGTCCTCGAATTCCACGCGAAGGGCTGGTTGCATCTGGTCATCCTTCACCTGGCCTCCCAGCTCAGCTGGCAGTCGGTGATCTCGGCCGCTTCCCCGCAGGCCCTTTCCTGAGCCTCAACCTTTCCGGACGGCCGGCCGCGATGGTACATCGGGGCCGGCCTCGCGGTTTCTTACGCGCACTCCGGCGCTGCCGGCCGCCGACGTCGCCTTACCATCAGGCGCTTCCGGACGCCGGCTCCCATCCTTGAGCCATGGGCGCGCCGGGCAGGCCTCCCTGATAGACGACGATAGGGCTTCCGTCCCGGACCGTGTCGTACAGATGGATGACATCCTGGTTCAGAAGACGGATACAGCCGGATGAGACCGCCTTGCCGATGGACCACGGCTGGAACGTTCCGTGCAGGCGATACAGCGTGTCCGCGCCGTTCTGGTGGATGTACAGGGCCCGTGCGCCCAGCGGGTTTCGCGGGCCGGGGTCCATTCCGCCATTGGCGATGCTGTAGGGCTCCAGTTCGGGTTGGCGCGCCACCATGGAATCCGGCGGCGTCCAGCGCGGCCATTCCCGCTTATAGGCGATGACGGCCCGGCCGTCCCAGGCAAAGCCGTCGCGGCCGACGCCGATTCCGTATCGCGTCGCCATGCCGTTCTGTCCGACATGGTAGAGATACTTGGCCTGCGTATCCACTACGACGGTGCCCGGCCTTTCCGCATGGGGAAAGGCGACTTCCTGCCGCCACAGATGTTGCGGCACGCGAGCCACGTCGACGGCTTCGATGGGGAAACGCTCGTTCGGCATGGCCTGGTACATCAGGGGCACTGCCGGTGGTGGGGGCGGGGCCGGTGGCGCCGGCGGTACGGGTGGTACGGGGGTGGCCGTGACGCAGCCGCCAAGCAGGAAGGCACTGCCGCCGGCCAGGAGGCCGCGTCGCGTCAGCCTGCCGGGTCCGGTCCGGGCTTCGGTTGTTCTATCAGTCATGATTGTCTCGCTTCGTCTCGTAAAGTCGCGGCGCTCAAGGCGCCACGGGCTTCGACGGTCCGTTCCGGAAAGGGTGGCCTATGGAAGCGAGCGTCGCGGTGGCTTGTCGCCCGGCGGCACGTGCCGGGAAACGGCAATTTCGGTGAAGCGCAGGAACGCCTGTTCGCTGCCGCTGTCGCGCTGCGGCAGGATGTGGACGGGCAGGATGCTGGAAGCGACCTGGCAATAGAACAGCCGCGCCTCGTCCGACCATGTGTCGCCGAGCTCGGATGCCGCGTCGACGACGACACGCTGCTGATGGCAACCGGCGCGTTCGGCCGCCCGCTCGGCCGCGGCGACCGGGCCGAGAAGGGACATCGCCGTAACGATGGCGATCAACAGAACACGCAAGGCAACCAACGGTCGCTGAACCTCGATGTATGAAGACAGAGCGACCGATAGCGTTGCAAGGTGTCGAGACTTGGGCGCTCTATAGTGCCGCGCGCGAGTCGGTACGGGCGAGGCGGGCGAGCAGGTAATCCACCTCTTGTCTGGCGGTGTCGGACAGGCTTCCGCCCGGCTTGCGCTGCCGGTCGCAGGCGATGGCGCCCCGCTTTTTCAAGATGTATTTGCGGACCGCAAGCCCGACGCCCTGCTGCTGCTCGTAGCGGATAAGCGGCAGGTGCGCGTCGAACAGGTCGTGCGCATCGTCGCGTCGGCCTGCCTTTTGCAGGGCTGCCAGCTCGGCCAGCATGTCAGGAAAGGCGTAGCCCGTCATCGCGCCATCGGCGCCGCGCTCTCCTTCGAAATCCAGGAACAGACCGCCATTTCCGCACAGGATGGACAGCGGGCGCAGGCTGCCCTCGGCCTGCCAGCGCCGCAAGGTGGAGATCTTCTCCAGCCCGGGCCAGTCCTCGTGCTTCAGCATCACGCAGGAGGGCAAGGCATCCACGATGCGGCGGATGACGCCGGGCGTCATGACGACGGACAGCGTCAGCGGATAATCCTGCAGCACGAAGGGGATGTCGCCGCCGATGGCGTCTACCGCATCGGTGAAATAGGAGACGATCTGGTCGTCGGTGCGCAGGTTGGGTGTCGGCGCGATCATCACGCCGGCGGCGCCGAGGTCCATCGAATCCCTTGCCAGTGCCTTCATCGCGGCAAAGCCGGGGGCGGAAACGCCGACGACGACGGGCACCGGCGCGCGCGCGACCATGCGGCGGACGACGAGCCGCGCTTCCTCCGCGTCGAGCTTCTGGGCCTCGCCCATGATCCCGAGGATGGTGAGCCCGGTCGCCCCGGATTCGACGTAGAAATCGGTGAGCCGGTCCAGCGAGGCTTCATCGAGCCGGCCTGCTTCGTCGAAGGGTGTCGCGGCGATCGGAAAGACGCCGGCGGCTTCTGCTGAAAGATTCATGATTGCTCTCGCTGAATGCTGAGGGACGGGCCCGAAGGGTGTGTCCCGGCCGATATATCCTGCCGCCCGGCGCGTGCCAGCACGGAGCGGGCGCGGCCGACGACAGGCGCGTCTATGAAGCGGCCATCCAGCGTGAAGGCGCCGACGCCTTCGTCCGCCGCCGCATCGCTGGCCGCCACCACGCGGCTGGCCCAGTCGATATCGGCCTGCGATGGTGCGAAGGCCGCGTTGAGGATGGGGACGATGGCAGGGTGGATGCAGCTCGCGCCATCGAAGCCGAAGCGCCGCGCTTCTTCTGCCGCCGCGCGCATGGCCGCTGCGTCCGCATAATCGGCGACGCTGCGCAGGAGGCCGAAGGACAAAACCCGCTCGGCCTTCGCCGCCATATGGATGAGCAGTTTCGGAAGGCGCAGCACGTCGGGCGCCGCCTCCGCGTCCATTGCGGTGGCAAGGTCCTCGCCGCCGCCTGCAAGGGCGAGCACGCGGGGCCCGCGTGCGATCGGCCGCGCGTCGAAGATCGCTCCCGGATCCTCCAGCAGGGGAATGAAGGGCATCGGCTGCCGCGCCAGCTCCTCCTCGATGGGAGCCAGAAGTCCTTCCAAGGCGGCAAGGGTTTCCGGGCTTTTCGTCTTGGGGACGACGAGGCCGTCGGCCCCGGCCCGACAGGCGGCGGCGGCATCGAGCGAGATGAGTTCGGGCTCGGAGTTGATGCGCACGAAGACCTTGGCGCCGCCACGGGCCACTTCCGGTACGGACCGGACCAGCGCGTCCCTGGCGTCGGCCTTGGCATTTGGCGCGACCGCATCCTCCAGATCCAGGATGATCGCGTCGGCGCCGCGCTTGTGCGCACCCCCGATGAAGCGCTCGCTGGAAGCCGGCACGTAGAGAAGCGAGCGGATCATGCCTGATCCTCCTTATCGCCGGGCGCTTCGGTGAGATCGGCGGGCGCCTCGAACCCGAGTTCGGCGAGGATCTCGGCCGTGTGCTGGCCGAGGCCGGGGGCCGGGCGTCTCCAGACGCCGGGCGTACCCGACATGCGCGGCACGATGTTGTGCATGGGAAGGCTGCCATTGTCGGCGTCTTCCACATCGACGATGATGCCCCGCTCGCGGAAATGGGGATCCTGCGCGATGTCGGCGATGTCGTAGACGGGCCCGACGGTTGCGCCGGCCTCGCGCATGATGCGCAATGCGGTCGCGCGGTCGCGGGTGGCGAACCATTCTCCCAGCGCCGCGTCGATCAGCGGGCGATGCTTCACACGGGCCTCGTTGGTGGCAAAGCGCGGATCGGTCTTCATGTCGTCCCGCCCGATGATGCCGAATATGCGCATCGCGACCACCTGCGTGGAGCCGGACAGGGCGACATACTTGCCGTCGCCGCACAGATAGACGTTCCGCGGGGCGCTCGTATTGGACGCGCTGCCGACACGCTGCTTGACCTTGCCCGTCAGGGCATGGATCGACGCCTCCGGACCCAGCACCGAAAAGATCGGCTCCAGCAGCGACAGGTCGATGACCTGGCCGCGCGACAGGCCGCGCTGGCGCGCCAAAAGCGCCATGGACACGGCCTGGGCGCCCTGTATGCCGGCGATCATGTCGGCGAGCGCCAGCGGAGGAAGGACAGGCTCCCGGTCCGGAAAGCCGGTGCGGGCGGCAAAGCCGCTCATGGCTTCGACCAGCGTGCCGAAGCCGGGGAGGCCGGCGTAGGGGCCCGTCTGCCCGAAGCCCGAAATCCGTACGATGACAAGGTCGGGGTTCGCTTCCAGAAGAAGCTCCGGCGCAAGGCCCATCCTTTCCAGCGTGCCCGGCCGGAAGTTCTCGATGAAGACATCCGCCGTCCGCAGCAACGCCAGCAGCGCGTCCTTCTGTGCGGGCTCGCGCAGGTTCAGCATCACCGAGCGCTTGTTGCGCCCGTAGGTCTTCCAGTGCAGCGACTGGCCGTCATCGCGCCAGTCGCGCAGGGGATCGCCTGCGGGCGCCTCCACCTTGATGACGTCGGCGCCGAAATCGGCCAATTGCAGCGACAGCATGTTTCCGGCCACGAGGCGGGAAAGATCTACGACGCGGATTCCCTGCAACGGGCCCGTCCGGCCCGCATCGAAGCGGATCGTCGACTGTGCGGTGTCCATGTCAGGCGGCCTCCGGCCCTGCGGCGAAGATCGCGGTCGCCTGTTGCGGTATGCGTACGAAGACGCGGTCCTGGTGCACCGGCTGCGTGGTCTGGATGCGGAAGGTTTCGCCCGCGCCGGCAAGCTCGTACTGGTAGACGGAGCCGAGATAGGTGCCGGACCGCACTTCCGCGGCAAAGCCGTTTTCGGCCGGGCCCTGGACGATCTCGATCTTCTCCGGCCGAATGGCGACGACGAGCGTTCCGTCGCCGCCGGCCTCGCCCGCGCAAGCGCGGATCTGCGTCCCGTCGGCCAGGGCGACCGTCGCCCCCGCGCCATCCTGGCCCAGCATTCGGCCAGACAGAAAGTTGGAAGATCCGATGAAGTCGGCCACAAAGGCGTCGGCGGGCGTCTCGTAGATTTCAGTCGGCGTGCCCAGTTGCCGCATGCGGCCCATGCTCATGACCGCGATCCTGTCGGACACGGCCAGCGCCTCGGCCTGATCGTGCGTGACGTAGATCGTGGTGACGCCCAGCCGCTCCTGCAGTTCCCGCAGCCAGACGCGGGCCCGCTCGCGCAGCTTTGCGTCGAGGTTCGAAAGAGGCTCGTCCAGAAGCAGCAGGCCGGGGCGGTAGACGAGGGCGCGCGCCAGGGCCACGCGCTGCTGCTGGCCTCCCGACAATTCGAATGGATAGCGTTCGGCGTAGGGCATCATCTCCACGAGGCCCAGCGCCTCCGCGATCTTCTCGTCGCGCTCGGCCCGGCCGATGCGCCGCAACTGCAACGGAAAGGCGAGATTTTCGGCAACGGTCTTGTGGGGCCAGAGCGCGTAGCTCTGGAAGACGAGGCCGATATTGCGCCGTTCCGGCGGAACGTCTACGCCGCCTTCTCCGTCGAAGAGGACTCGGTCGCCGATGCGGATGGTGCCGGACGTGGCCTTGTTGAGCCCGGCGATGGAAAACAGGGTGGTGGACTTGCCGCAGCCGGACGGTCCGAGAAGAGTGAGGAACTCGCCCTTCGGAACGACGATCGACACATCGCGGACCGCGGTGACGGCGCCGTAGCGGATGGTGAGTTTATCGAGGACGAGGTCAGCCATAGATCCGGGCTCCCAGAAGGCGGCGCGCGAGGATCACGAATACCGCTGTGATGATGACTTGGATGGTGGCAAGGGCCGAGACTGGGCCGTTGTCGCCCTGTGCCACGAGTTGAAGCATCGTCGTGCCGATGATTTCGGAGCCGGGCTGGTACAGGAAGACCGCCGTGACGTATTCCTTGAAGAAGTGGATGAAGAGCAGCGCGAAGCACGAGAAAAGCGCAGGCTTGAGGATCGGCAGGATGATCCGGGTGACGGTGGTCCACCAGTCCGCGCCGGAGATGCGCGCGCCCCTGTCCAGCTCGTCGCCGATCTGCGAAAGGGCCGGTGCGATGGCTCCGAAGCCCACCGGGATGTAGCGCAGGATGAAGACGATCATCAGGACGTAGATCGTGCCCCGGATGACGTCCAGGCCGGGGATCCAGACGAGCGCGTAGAAGAAGCCGAGGCCCGCGATGATGCCCGGCAGCGCGCGCGGAAACAGCGCCAGATATTCGAGGGGGCGGGCGTATCGGAATTCCGAGCGCCGGGCGATCAGCGTTACGACGGCGATGAAGAAGGTGCCGATGATGGCCCCGAAGAACGAGACGAGCACCGTATTGACGATCGAGCGGACATAGCTGCTCGATGACAGGATCATCTCGAAATTTGCCGTCGTCAGAAGCTTCCAGAAGGGGATCAGCGGCGTCAGGAAACTGACGCTGGCGCGCATGAAGATGCCGCCGAAGACCGCGATGATGGTGAGGAAGACATAGGCGAAGACGAGGGCGAAGGCGAACCAGCGCCAGGGCCCGAGATCCAGGATCTGCGGCCGGCTGGCCTTGCCCCGCACCGTGACGAAGCGGCCGGAATCCTTCATCAGGCGGCCCTGCAGCCAGACCAGGAAGGCGACGACCGCCAGGAGGATCAGCGCGGCGGCGCCGACGATGCCGTAATCGGGTTGCACGGCGGCGTTTATGCCCTTGTCGTACAGGAAGGTCGTGATGGTCATGATGCCGCTGGGGCCGCCGAAGAGCAGCGGAATGGCCAGCATCTCGATGCCGATGACGAAGTTGAGCACGGCGGAGTAGATGATGGCCGGCCGCATCATCGGCACGGTCACGGACCAGAGGGCACGGAACGGACCGGCGCCGGCCGAGCGCGCCGCCGATTCCAGCTGCGGATCGGCCTTGGTGACGGCGCCGATGCACATGAGATAGGTCAACGGCGCCTGGCTGAGGCCGGCGACGATGCCCATGCCGGTCAGAGAGTAGAGGTTCCAGGGCACGCCGCCGAACCAGCTGCGCATGGCCAGCGAGAAGTAGCCGGAAGGCCCGTACATCGTGAACCAGCCGAAGGCGATGACGAGGTTGCTGACGAAGAGCGGCCAGACCATCAGCTCGCCCATCCAGATGCGGCCGGGAAGGTTGGTGCGCCCCACCACGACGGCGGCGATGGCCCCGAACAGCTGTGCGACGCCCATGGTGAGCAGCGCGAAATAGAGGGTATTGGCGAAGATGCGTCCAATGCCGGCCTCCGCCATGAGGCGGACGAAGTTCGTCAGCGTGAACGTGTTGGTGTCGGCATACAGAGGCTCGGCGAAGAACGCCTGCACGGCGATCGGCGCGATCGGCCCTATGACGAGGAGCGCCGTCAGCAGCGACACACCCCAGAAGATGAGACGCGATCGATCTATCGCGGGGCCGGGCGCCCGCGCTGGCACGGTATCGGACATTGTTTCCACCGGGTTGTGGTGCTTCCCGCGTCGCTGCGGAGAAGACCTTGGCTGCCGTGGACGCCGCCGGCCGGCGGCGTCCGTCGGTTGCGTCAGCGGCCCTGCAGGGCGGCGTTCCATTTCTCGATGAAGGCAGGCCCCTCGGTGATCAGCCGCTGGTCGAAGCCGGCCTCGATCATGTTGTCGGCCCCGATTTCCTCGGCGATGCCCTGGTAGGTGTAGCGCACCTCAGCCTCGTCGACGTCGTCGCGATAGGGCACGAGGCCGCCTTTGCCAAGCAGCGTCTGCCCTTCCTGGCTCAACGCGTAATCGAAGAACAGCTTGGCCGAATTCGGATTGGCCGCCTCCTTGGGAATGCCGAGACCGCGCAGCATCATGATGGTGCCGTCGTCCGGGAAGGCGAAGCCCAAAATCTCGCCGCCCGGCTGGTCGAGACGGGGAAAGATCGTGATGCCGGACACCCCGACGCCGACGACGTACTCGCCCGTGGCGATCTTTTCGTTCATCGCTCCGCCGGACAGCTCGACGCGCGTCATCGGGCCTATCGAACGCAGTTGCCGCCAACCCTCTTCACCCTTGACCCCGAGATAGGTGGACCAAGCTGCGAGCGGAAAGGGGTTGCGGGCGGCGTCGTACATCGTGATACGGCCGTCGAACGCGCCCGGATCGGCCGCCGCCATCTGCGTCAGCGAGGTGAAGCCGGTCGGCCTCTGGTCTTCCGCCAACAGTGCCGTATTGTAGGTCAGGACGAGGGGATCCGCCGAAAGCACGGCGATACCGGGATAGGGGTTTGCAAAGTCCGGCAGCTTCGAGAATTCGGGACTGTCATAGGGCATCATGCGTTCGGATTGCCCGTAGCTTGCCCAGCGGTCGTTTGCGCCCGAAACGAGAAGATCGGCCGTGCGCGATCCGCTGCCGGCCTCCGCTTCCCAGCGCGAATGGACCGTTCCGGAACCGAGGTCCAGTGTCTCGACGTTTATCCAGGGATAGGACTGCCGGAACCCTTCGATGAGGGGTGCCCAGTTGTTGTCCGCCATGTTGGAGTAGATGACGAGGCCGGATTCCTGCCGGGACGCCTCGACCAGCTGGTCATACGCATCGGGGTAGTAATCCGGACGCTCCTGAGCCATGCCGCCCGTCGCCCAGAAGCAGGCCGCAACTGCAATGCTGCTGCATATGATCGCAAAACGCATTTCTTCTTCCTCCCGTTATCCTCAAGTCCGGTTGCGTCGCAGCAATTCCTCCCTGATGCGTGCAACCGTCTGAACTGCCGTAGTCTTCAACGCGTCCAGCTGGGCGACGACCCTGTCGCGCGGCCCCGCAAGGTTGACGGCCGCTACCGGTTGGCCGTCGGCATTCAGGATCGGAGCGGCGACACCCGCTGCGCCATCGACGAGCCCTTGCCGGTTCGAATAGACGCCGTCGCGCCTGGCGCGCTCCATGGCGGCCTCCAATGCGGTCCGATCGCCGGTAGAGCCGGCGAGAAGGGCGGCGAGCTGCTCCTGCGTACTATGCGCAAGGATGACGATGCCGCTGGCGACGTCCGAAATGTCGCGGGTCTGGCCGATGTCGCGGTCGTAGCGGATTTCGCGATCCGGCAGCACCTTGTTCAGGTAACGGATGCGCCCGTTGTCGACCACGGCGACGAAACCCGTTTCGCGGACGGAGGCGACGGCAGCCTTCAGATGCGGCTCCGCCACGCGCAGCAGGGTGCCCCAGGCGCGGCCCGTCGAATCCATCTCGCCCGGCAGGCGGGCCAGTGCGTATCGGCCATCGGGCAGCCGCTCGGCATAGCCGCGGTCCACCAGCGTCCGCAACAGCAGCAGCATCGAGCTCTTCGGGGTCGCCATCGCCTGCGCGGCATCGGCAAGCCCGAAGGGCGCCGCCTGCCCGGCCATCCACTCGACCAGATCGAGTATCCGTTCGGCTCCCCGCCCGCTCACGCTTGGTATCCTCCCTTGCGTTCATTATTTTGAACGCGTTTATTATTGTGGATGTTATCCGCCTCCAGTCCGGGCGTCAAGCCTTGAGGCGATCTGGCTCCAGTTCGGCCAGCGCCTGCACGCATTCGCGAATGGCCTGCATGGCAAGTTCGGCCAGGCTGCCGGGTGGATCGCCGCGCAACGAGACGATGCCGAGGGACCGTTCCGGCGCTCCCCGTAGATCGTGGATGGCAAGGTCTTTCTCGCGGATCATCATCGCAGCAAGACAGGGCAGCAGCGCCACTCCGAAGCCTGCGGCCACGAACTTGCCGATCGTCGCCAGGTGCTCGAATTCCATGACCGGGCGAAACTGCATGTCGAGTTGCAGGTAGGCGCTGTCGGCATAGAGGCGCGCTGCCGTGCCGCGCGGCATGGAGATGAGGCCGAGGTCGATGGCGGAGGCAAGGTCCGGCGGTGTCCGGCCGGCAAGGCGCGGATCGTCGCGGCGACCCAGAAGCACATACCGGTCGCGCAGGAATTCCTCGTAGCGGATATCGCTTTCCGAAGGGTCCGCCGACGTCAGCGCGAAGTCCACGGCACGCGCGCGCAAGAGGTCCAGCGTGGCGTCGGACAATGCGTCACGAACCTCTATCTGGGCATCCGGAACGGCGTCGCGCACCGCCAGCGCCACTTGCGGCATCAGCATGGCCGCGAGGGAAGGCAGCGCCGCCACCGAAAGCCTCCGGCCGCGCCGCTCGATGACGCCGCCCATCGCATTCAGCCCGTTGTCGTAATCGTCCAGCATCCGCTGGGCGATGCGCACGAGGGCGCTTGCGTCGGGGGTGATGCGTACGCTGCGCGTCGTGCGGTAGAACAGGCGCGTGCCCAGCGCTTCCTCCATGCTGCGCACGATGCGGCTGAGGGCCGGCTGCGTCATGTGGAACCGGTCGGCCGTGCGGCTGAAGCTGAGCGTCTCCGACAGGGATACGAGGATTCGAAGCTGGCGGGGGGAAAGATTCATGCCAAATCCGTTTCAATTTATGCAAATCATGAATTTAACATATGAAACCGCCTCGTCGTAACCTTGTCCTTCTAGAGGGAGGACCGGTATGAGCGACGGCGAGGAGACCGCGCGCGGCATGGCGCGCGGGTTGACGAACTACGGCGACAGGGATTTTGCGCGCTATCTCCGGCGTTCCTTCGCGCTGTCGATGGGCTATTCGCGCGAAGCGCTGGACAGGCCCGTGGTCGGGATCAACTCGACGCCGAGTGGCTTCAACAACTGCCACCGCACCATGCCGGAACTGGTGGAGGCGGTCCGCCGAGGCGCGATGATGGCCGGCGCGCTGCCGGTGGAGTTTCCCACCATCTCGCTGGGCGAGCCCTATCTGACGCCCACCAGCCTGAAATTTCGCAACCTGATGTCGATGGATGTGGAGGAGATGGTCCGCGCCCAGCCGATGGACAGCGTCGTGCTGATCGGCGGGTGCGACAAGACCGTGCCGGCCCAGATCATGGGCGCCCTGTCCACCGACCGGCCCGCCGTGATGCTGGTGACGGGGCCCATGATGACGGGCCGCTACAAGGGCGAGCGGCTCGGCGCCTGCACCGATTGCCGCCGCTACTGGGCGCGCTTCCGGGCGGGCGAGGTGGATGGCGACGAGATCGGCAGGGTGGAGTCCAACCTTGCCACCACGGCCGGCACCTGCGCGGTCATGGGTACGGCCAGCACCATGGCCTGCCTTGCGGAAGTGCTCGGCTTCGGGCTTGCCGGCTCCGCCACGGCCCCCGCCGTCCACGCCGACCGGCTGCGCATCGCCGAGGACACCGGCCGCATCGCGGCCTGGCTCGCGACGGATCCGAAGGCGGTCCGGCCGACCGAACTCGTCACCGAGCGCTCGCTCGACAACGCGATGCGGATCCTGCTGGCGCTTTCGGGCTCGACGAACGCGCTCGTGCATCTGGCGGCCATCGCCGGTCGCGCGGGCATTCGCCTGTCCTTGCGGCGGCTCAACGAACTGGCCGAGACGACACCCGTCCTGGTCAACCTCAAGCCGGTCGGTTCCAACTATATGGAGGATCTGCACGCGGCGGGCGGCATGCCCGCCCTGATGTGGGAGCTGCGCCACCTTCTGGACCTCGACTGCCGTACCGTGACGGGCGATAGGTTGGGCGACAGGCTCGACGGCTTCGACCCCGGCACGATCGACCATTCGGTCATCCGCCGCTTCGACGAGCCGATCGAACCGAAGGGCGGGTTGATTGCCCTTTTCGGCAATCTCGCGCCGGACGGTGCAATCCTAAAGCGCGCGGCCGCGACACCGGAGCTTCTGGAGAAGGAGGCCCGGGCGGTGGTCTTCTCCTCGCTGGAGGATTTGGCGGCACGGGTGGACGATCCGTCGCTGGACGTGCGCGCCGATGACGCCCTCGTGCTGCGGAATGCCGGACCGACCAGCCCCGCGGCGATGCCGGAAGCGGGCTACCTGCCCATTCCGCGCAAGCTGGCGGCGGCAGGCGTGAAGGACATGATCCGCATATCCGATGCCCGCATGAGCGGAACCGCCTTCGGGGCGATCGTGCTGCACGTTTCGCCCGATGCCGCGTCGGGCGGGCCGCTGGCGCTGGTGCGGGACGGCGACCGGATCCGCCTGTCTGCCTCCGGCAACCGCATAGAGCTTTTGGTGGACGAGGCGGAGCTGGTGCGCCGCAGGGCGGACTTGCCGCCACCGCTGCCGCCGGCCCAGCGCGGCTACGCCGCCCTTTACGACAGGCACGTCACGCAGGCCCCATCGGGCTGCGACTTCGACTTCCTGCAGCATCCCAAGGCCCGCTGAAGAAGGCCGTTTGCCGCAGGGCATGCAACGACAATCGGGAGGATACCGCATGAAGAACCTGATCGGGGCCGCGGCGCTTGCTTTCGCCATGGTGGCCGGGCCGGCCGTCGCACAGGACTATCCGTCGCGGCCGATCACCATGATCGTGCCCTATACGCCGGGCGGGGCGACGGACATCATCGGCCGGGTCATCGCCGAGGGGCTGCGCGGCCAGCTCGGCCAGTCCGTCATCGTGGAAAACGTCGCGGGGGCGGGCGGCAGCGTCGGCGCCCTGCAGGCGTCCCGGGCGCAGCCGGACGGTTACACCATCCTGATGGGAGCGCTGACCAGCCATTCCATCAACATGAACCTGACCCCGCCGCCAGGCTTCGACCTGACGACGGATTTCGAGACGGCAGGCCTTGCCGGCTTCGTGCCGCTGGCGCTGGTGACGCGGCCCGGCTTCGAGGCAGAGAACGTCGCCGAACTCATCGAGATGGCGAAGGCTGCCCCCGGCGAACTCACCTATGCATCGTCCGGTGCGGGCTCGCCGCAACATCTGGGCATGGAGATGCTGAAGGACATGGCCGGCCTCGACATCGTCCACGTGCCTTATCAAGGCTCGTCGCCGGCCGTCACCGACCTGATGGGCGGCCATGTCGACGTGATGATCGACACCGTTCCGTCCATCCTGCCATCGGTGACGGGCGGCGGTCTTCGGGTGCTCGGCGTCGCGACGCTGGAGCCGTCCCCCTTCCTGGAAGGGGTGCCCACCATCGCCTCGGGCGGCGTCGAGGGATTCGAGGTCTTGTCCTGGTTCGGCGTACTGCTGCCGAAGGATACGCCCGACGCCGTTGCAGAGCGCCTCAATACGGCGATCAACGCGGTCCTGGCGGATGAAGAGGTACTGGCTGCGCTGAACCGTCAGGGCGTCGTGCCGGCGCCGGGCTCGCGTGCGGACCAGACCGGGCGCATGCAGGCGGAAATCGAAAAATGGCGCGGCGTCATCGCGGCCGCCGGCCCCATGGAGTGAACGAAATGACGCAAGCGCACAGAGCGGTGGTCGTCGGCGGGGGCACGATGGGGGCGGATGTCGCCATCGTCTTCGCACGCGGTGGCTGGCCGGTGACCGTGGTCGAGCCGGGCGCGGCACGACGCCAGAGCCTGCCGACCTATTGGCAGGCCGAACTGGCGGAAACCGGTCATGCCGCCGACGCCGCCGCCATCGGCGCCGTGGCGGACCTCGACGATGTCGACTGGCCCGCCGTCGCCATCGTGGTGGATTGCGCCCCCGAGCGGCTGGATGTGAAACGCGCGCTTTTCGCCGGCCTGGTGGAGCGCGCGCCGGAGGCGGCCATCCTGGCGTCCAATTCGTCCGGCTTCCCCATCTCGTCCATCGGGGCGGGGCTGGCGACGCGCCATCGCATGGCCAACCTGCACTTCTTCATGCCGGCGCATCGCGTGCCGCTGGTGGAGGTGGTGTCGTCCGCAGAAACCGCGCCGGAAACCGCGGACACGCTGATGGCGACGATGCGCGATCTCGGCCGCGTGCCCGTTCATGTCCGGCGCGACCTGCCGGGCTTTCTCGCCAACCGCATGCAGCACGCCCTGGCGCGGGAAGCCTTCGCCCTGATCGACGCGGGCGTCGCCACGCCCGAAGATGTCGATGCCGCCGTACGTTTCGGCTTCGGCTTCCGCTATGTCGCGGCCGGCCCGGCCCTGCAGCGCGACCATGCCGGGCTCGACGTCCATCACGCCGCCGCCGCCACCATGTATCCGTCGCTGTCGGCATCGCACGAGCCCGCCCGCGCCCTCGGCGATCGCGTCGCGGAGGGCCGTCTCGGGATGAAGGCCGGGGCAGGCTTCTACGATTGGCCGGAGGCCGAGGCCGCAGCCGAAAAGGCTCGCTATCGGATGGCGCTGTCTGAGGCGCTCGGCATCGTAGAAGCGGACCTGCCTCCCATCCGCCGGCGCGAGGGGGCGGCATGAAGGCGGTGCGCCCCGTCGCCGTCACCGTCGCGCCGAACGGCTCCTACAAGACGAAGGCCGACCACCCCGCCGTGCCGCTGACGCTGCCGGAACTGGTCGATTGCGCAATTGCCTGCCATGAGGCGGGCGCCGGCATGTTCCACCTGCATGTACGGGACGCTGCCGGCGGCCATCTCCTCGACGCCGAAGCGTACCGGGCGGCCAGTGTGGCCATCCGCGCGGCGGTCGGGCCCGACCTCGTCATCCAACCGACCTCGGAGGCGGCGGGGCGGTACGGACCGCAGGCGCAGATGCATGTCGTGGAGGCCACCCAGCCCGAGGCGGTTTCGCTTGCCCTGCGTGAGATCGTGCCGGACGAGGACGGCGTATCGGCGGCATCGGCCTTCATCGAACGGCTCGATGCGCGGGAGACGATGGTGCAGGTGATCCTCTATTGCGCCGACGACCTTGCCCGCTATCGGGCGCTGCGGCGGCGCGGAGCGTTCGGTGCGCGCCGGCAGACGCTGCTGTTCGTACTCGGACGCTACACGCCCGGCCAGCGTTCGAGCCCGCCGGATATCCTGCCCTTTCTTGCGGAGCCCGTCGACGAGACATTCGCCGTGTGCGCCTTCGGCCCGGCCGAGCAGGATTGCGTGCTGGCCGCGGCCCTTCTGGGGGGCGATGCCCGCGTCGGCTTCGAGAACAATCTCTTCAAGCCGGACGGTGGCCTCGCGCCCGACAATACGGCTCTCGTCTCCGGCCTCGTGCGGGCGCTTGCCGCCCTCGGAAGAAGGCCGGCCACGGCGGACGAAATCCGCAGCCAATACGCCTGAGAGCAGTATATAGGGTGAGACATCTGAGGGCCGGTGCTTGCCGGATGGAGTAGGCTCGTGGCCGCATTGTCGGGATTGTTTCTGGCGGCCTTCGTGGCGGCGACGCTGCTGCCGGCGCAGTCGGAGGCAGTACTGGCCGCGTTGGTTGCGGCGGGCGCGCATCCCGTCTGGCTTCTCGTCGGCGTCGCGACGGTGGGCAACGTCACGGGCTCGCTCGTCAACTGGGCGCTCGGCCTGCATGTGGACCGTTTCGCGGGACGGCGCTGGTTTCCCGCATCGCCGCAGCGCATGGAGCAGGCGAAGGGGTGGTATGCGCGCTACGGCCGATGGTCGCTTCTGGCAAGCTGGGCGCCGGTGATCGGCGATCCGCTGACGCTCGTCGCCGGCATCATGCGCGAACCGCTCTGGAGCTTTCTTCTGCTGGTTACCGTCGCCAAAGCCACCCGATACGTTGCCGTTGTCGCAGCAACCGGCTTGTACCTCGGTCAGGTATGAAAGCCACCCGGAACCCGGGCCCGGCGTCGGCCGTTCCGGCTTTTCTGGAAAGGTCGATCATGGCGCCACGCACGTTCTGGAAGGGCTATCTGAAGCTGTCGCTGGTGACGTGTCCCGTTACCATGATGCCGGCGCTCACCGATCAGGAAAAAGTGCGCTTCCACACCCTCAACGCAAAGAGCGGAAACCGCGTCGTCAGCCGCTATGTCGACGCGGAGACCGGAAAGGCGGTCAGGGAAGAGGATGAGGCCCGCGCCTGGCAGCGTGGCGAGGATGATTACGTCGTGCTGGAAGACGAGGAGATCGACGCCGTCGGGCTGGAAAGCACCCGGACGATCGACATCGAGCGCTTCGTGAAACGCGATACGGTCGGGTGGGTCTGGTTCGACAGGCCGCATTACGTCATGCCCAGCGATCCCGTGGGCGAGGAAGCCTTCGTCGTGATTCGCGAGGCCATGGCGTCCACCGGGACGGCGGGCCTGTCGCGCGTGGTCATGTATCGGCGCGAGCGTCCTGTCCTTCTGGAGCCACGCGACAGGGGTATCGTGCTTTGGACCTTGCGATACGGCGACGAGGTCCGCCAGCAGAAAGACTACTTCGACGGGATCGGGAAGCCGAAGGCGGACGCCGCCCTGTCGAAGATGATGCTGAAGCTCGTGGACGCCCGCACGACGGACTGGGACCCGGCCATGGTGGAGGATCCGGTACAGGACAAGCTTCTCGAGCTGATCGAATCCCGGCGCAAGAAGCGCAAATCGAAGCCATCCGGGCGAAAAACCAAGGCAAGCCCCACGCCGGAGGCCGCCGGCAATGTCGTCAGCATCATGGACGCCCTGCGCAAGAGCCTCGATGACAAGGGCAAAAAACGCTAGAGTTCAACTCGCCTTGCGGACATTAGCCGGCTTTGCTTTCTTCGCCTTGGCATCCTTTACGCCGGCGCTCTGACGCAAGGCGTCCATGAGGTCGACGACCTTCGCGCTTTTCCTGGGCTTTACAGCCTTGGGCTTGCGTCCTTCCGCCTTGGCCTTGACCAGTTCCGTGAGCGCCGCCTCATATCGGTCCTCAAACGTATCGGGCTCGAAGCGGCCGGCCTTGGTTTCGATGATGTGCCGGGCCAGGTCCAGCATCTCGCCCTTGATCTTCATGGCCGGTATCTTCTCGAAGGCGTCGTCGGCGGAGCGCACTTCGTAATCGAAATTCAGCGTCGAGGCGATCAGGCCGTCGCCATGCGGACGGATGAGAAGGGTACGGACACGGCGGAACAGGACGGCTTGCGCCAGCGCGGCCACCTTGCGCTTCGTCAGAGCGTCGCGGATCAGAACGAAGCTCTCGGCGGCATGCGGCTCGGAAGGCGCGATGTAATACGGCTTGTCCAGGTAGACGTCGTCTATGCTGCCGCAGGGCACGAAGGCCGAGACGGCAAGCGTCTTGTCGCTTTCGGGCACGGCGGTGGCCACTTCCTCGGGCGTCAGGACGATGTAATCGTCGGGCCCCGTCTCGTACCCCTTGACCTGATCGTCGCGGTCGACCGGCTTCTCGGTCTCGCTGTCCACGAAGATGCGGCGGACGCGATTGCCCGTGGAGCGGTTGATCGTATGGAAGGCGATGCGGTCCGACGTGGACGCCGCCGTGTACAGGGCGACGGGGCAGGTCACCTCGTCGATCTTGAGATATCCCTTCCAATTGGCGCGCGGCGACACGGCGTTTCCCCGAATGTTGCGACTTGCCGGGAAACGGGTATCGCGGCCGACGCGTTCCAAGGCGGTTGGAATCGCCGTCATGCCGCCCAACTATGGGGCAGGAGCCGGGGCATCCCGCCCGGCCGGGACATGAAACGGAACTTCGCATGACATCCCAGACCTATCTCGAACTCAATGACGGCCGACGCATTCCGCAGGTCGGCCTCGGCGTGTTCAAGGCCGAGGACGACGCGGCGGCCACGGCCGTGCGCACCGCCATCGAGGCCGGCTACCGACATGTCGATACCGCGGCGATCTATGGAAACGAGGCCGGGGTCGGCAATGGCGTGCGCGACAGCGGCATCGCCCGCGACGAGATCTTCATCACGACCAAGGTCTGGAACGACGCCCAGGGTTTCGACTCCACGTTGAAGGCGGCCGAGGAAAGCCTGTCCCGCCTCGGGCTGGAGTATGTGGACCTGTACCTCATCCATTGGCCGGCGCCGAAGCGCGACCTCTATGTCGATACGTGGCGCGCCCTGATCCGCCTGCGAGAGGAAGGCAGGGTGAAGTCCATCGGTGTCTCCAACTTCACGGCGGAGCATCTGGACAGGATCATCGCCGAAACCGGCATAGCGCCGGTGCTGAACCAGATCGAGCTCCATCCGCGCTTCCAGCAGAAGCCCCTGGCCAGGGCCGACGCGGAGCGCGGTGTCCTGACTGAAAGCTGGAGCCCGCTCGGACGTGGCGCCATGCTGGACGACGAGACCATCGGGGAAATCGCCAGCCGCCTCGGTCGAACGCCGGCGCAGGTGATCCTGCGTTGGCATGTCCAGAACGGCTTCGTCGTCATACCGAAATCCGTGACGGCAAGCCGTATCCGGGAGAATTTCGATCTCTTCTCCTTCGAGCTGACGGAAGCGGACATGGCGCTTATCGCGAGCCTCGATGATAGCGGCGGGCGGATCGGGCCGGACCCGATGACGGCCGAATTCTAAGGCCTGGCGGGCACCGGTGCGCCATGGCGCGCCAGTGCCCGGAATGCCTCGACCGACGGGTTGGGCTGGCTGGTGCGGCGGCAGGCGATAAGCTGGAAGCGCCCGGCCCATGCGTCCGACAGCGGTGCGGAAGCGACATCGGTTCCGGCGAGGAGATGCAAGGCCGTCGCCCGTACGAAACCGATTCCGAAACCCGCCTCGACCAGCCGTACCAGCGCCGAAAAGCTTTCGGCGCGAATGCGCGTACCGAGCTGTCGTCCGAGTTTGCGCGCGGCCTCCGTCAGGAGCCTGTCGAGGGCGCCGTTTTCATGGAAGCCCACCATCTCCTCCAGCGGCATGTCGGAGAAGGCCACCGGCCGGCTGGCTTTGAGGCTCGAAGCGAGGGCATGGTCCGATGGCGCGATGACATAGACGCGGTCGTCGTCGAACGGCTCCGTATCGAAAGCGGACATGTCGTGGTTGTCGGGCAGTATGGCGATATCGACGCGGGCGTCTTCCAGCGCGGCCAGGTTGGTGACGGCCGGCATCTCTTCCAGTTCCAGCCGGATGTCCGGATGCAGCCGGGCAAACTCCGCCAGCACTTCGGGCGCCCGGCCCGACAGTGCCGAGGTGGTCGCGGCGATACGCAAAAGGCCGGAGCGCCCCTGCGATATGGCCTGCATCTCGGCGTCGAGATCCAGGATCCGACGCATGATGCGGCGGCAGCCGGCGGCATAGATGCGGCCCGCTGCGGTCGGCACCATGCCTTGCGGCAGCCGGTCGAACAGGGCGATGCCCAGACGCGCCTCCAGCTCCGAGATGCGTCGGCTGACGGCGGAGGGCGCGATGTTCTCGCGCGCTGCCGTGCGCCCGATGGAGCCATCGCGCGCCAGCGCAAGCACCAGGCGTGCCGTCACCGCATCGAAGCCCTGGTTCATGCGTGGCCTGTTTCCTTGCGATGGGGTCTTCTCCAGACGAGAAGTCCCGTGGTTCTGGAACCGTTATATAGCCTGTTCCACAGGCAACAATCCCGCCGGTTGCGGCGGCGGCACAGCGGAAGCGAGACAGGATTGTCCATCAAGGAGAGCCTATCGGAAAAGGCGACGATGCCACGCGAGGGCTGGCAGGCAACCATCCTGATCGCCTTGGCGTCGGTGTCCGGGGCGGGCGTCGCGCATCTGGCCGGCATTCCGGCGGCCTCCCTGTCCGGAGCGATGGCGGGTGCCGGGCTGGTTGTCCTTTTCGGTGGCCTCGGCGCCCGCATTCCGACGCCGGCCGTTACCTTGCTGTTCACCTTCCTCGGCGTGTCCATGGGAGCCGGCGTGACGCCCGATGCGCTGTCCAAGGCCTATACATGGCCTCTGAGCCTGGCTCTGATGGCGCTGGGCACCGTCGCCGTGACGCTGGCTGTCTACGCCTATCTCGTCCATGCCATGAAGTGGGAGCGGAAATCGGCGTATTTCTCGGCCATACCGGGCGCTCTCTCCTATGTCCTCGCGATCATGCATGACGTGCGCGGGGATGTCGCCCGTGTTGCCCAATCGCAGAGCCTGCGCGTCTTTCTCCTGATCGCCATCCTGCCCAGCATCGTCGTGCTGGTCGGGCACGGCCACCCGGCAGTGCCGCAGGTGCAAGAGCCGCCGATGGGCGAGCTGTCGCTCATGTTCCTGGCCGGCATGGTCGGCGCCTTCGCCGGGGTCCGGCTGAAATTGCCGGCCGGCGCACTGGTAGGGGCCTTTCTCGCTAGTGCCGCGCTGCACGGCGCGGATATCGTGCACGGACGTCCGCCACGCTGGATGATGGAAGCCGGCTTCATCATCCTCGGCACCTACATCGCCCTGCGTTTCCAGGGCATTCATCCGCGCGAGGTTGCGCGCAACCTCAAGGCGTCGCTTGGTGCGTTCGTCGTGGCGCTGGCCGTGGCCGGCGCAACGGCGGTGCTGGCCTCGAAGCTCCTGTCCATTCCGCTCGGGCAGACGATCATCGCCTTCGCACCGGGTGGCATCGAGGCCATGGTGATGCTGGCCTTCATGATGGATCTGGACCCCGCCTATGTAGCGGTGCACCAGCTTGGCCGCTTCCTGCTGATGCTCGTGCTGGTGCCCGTCATGGCGCGCTTCGTGCTGGGGCGCGGCTGGCGCGACACGCGATAGCCGGCTCGAACGCCCGGGCGATTGCCGATCGGGACGTGAAAATTAGCCGGCTTTCGCGCTGGAAGTTCAGGACATTTCTGCCTCATTTTGGTACTTCAGAACAACCGGGAAAAATCGGTAGGTCTGCTAGAGCAGTAAATATTTTTTGAAATCAATGACTTCCAGGAAGACTGTTCCCCGCATACGCGGGGATGAACCGGAGGACCGAGTGGTGACCGCCTCCATCAACCACTGTTCCCCGCATACGCGGGGATGAACCGAGCGCACCGAGGGATGGTGCGGCACAACCAATCTGTTCCCCGCACGAGCGGGGATGCACTGGTCTCACAACTGGTCACAATCATCGTGCAGGGCGGGGAAGCTTTGAATAAGGCGCGGCGTAGCGGAAGCCGGTCGGATCAGGGCCGACCCATTCCATATTACAATGGGGACCACGTTCCCCGCGTGTCCGGGGATGCAGACTAAACTGCCAGTGGTCTTCCACACTCGAGGTCTCGCTCATGTTGAGCGAAAGAAGAAACTCATAGATTTCAATAAGAGGGAATCGATACCGGAGCCCGGCTCGCTCGTCAGTCTGCGACGACCTCGAACGTAACGATCGTATGACCTGTCTATTCGGAATATAAAAAGTAGAAACTGGAGCGGGCGAAGGGATTCGAACCCTCGACCCCAACCTTGGCAAGGTTGTGCTCTACCCCTGAGCTACACCCGCCCGCTCCTCCGTGCGGCGCCGCCGGCGCCTCGGATGGGCGCTATATGGCCGAAGCTTCATGCGATTGCAACAGGGAAATTACAGGCGGAGCACGAAAGGCTGGAAGGCTTTCGGCATCCCCGGCCGCCACAGCCCTTTCGGAGTGGCTGCAAAGGTTCTAAGTCATGGCGACCATTGGCCGTGTCGCGAAAGGAAGCCCAGGTGGACGCCGCGCAAACCTCGAATCCGTCGGACGAATCGGCCGAGCGGAACCGCGCCGATCCCTTGTTCCGTTTCCTCGATTCGCTGGGCATCGAAACGCGGACGACCTGGCATCCGGCGGTCTTCACCGTCGAGGCCAGCAGCGGCGTCACCGGGTCCATCCCCGGCGCGCACACCAAGAACCTCTTCCTGAAAGACAAGAAGGGACGCATCTTCCTGGTCGTCGCTTTGCAGGAAACCGAGGTCGCGCTGAAGAGCCTGCATCAGCGAATCGGCGGGCAGGGCCGCCTGTCCTTCGCCGACGCGGAGCGGATGGAACGGCTGCTGGGCGTCTATCCCGGCGCCGTCACCGCCTTCGGCGTCATGAACGACGTCGAAGGCGACGTGCGGCTGGTGGTCGACGCAGCCCTGCAGGATCATGAAATCATCAACGCACATCCCTTGACGAATACCGGAACGACCAGCATTTCCCGGGGCGATTTGATGCGCTTCTTTGCCGCGACGGGACATGATCCCCTGATCGTGGATCTCAGCGCGGGCGATGCAGGCGACAGCGAGGAAGGGTCCAACCCATGAGCAACAATCCGTACGAGACGTCCTTCGGCTATGGCGCGCAGACGACGTCGCCGGCGGCAACGCCCGCACAGCCGGCCGCCGGCTCCGTGGCGGGTGCCGCGGGCGGCGACCTGATCAAGGATACAACCACCGCGTCCTTCGCCGCCGACGTCGTGCGCGAATCGCGCAACCAGCCCGTCCTGGTGGATTTCTGGGCCCCCTGGTGCGGGCCCTGCAAGCAGCTGACGCCGGTTCTGGAGCGTGCCGTCACCGCCGCCGGCGGCCGGGTCAAGCTGGTCAAGATGAATATCGACGAGCATCCGTCCATTGCCGGCCAGCTCGGCATCCAGTCCATTCCGGCGGTTTTCGCCTTCGTCAACGGGCAACCCGTCGACGGTTTCATGGGCGCTCTGCCGGAAGGCGAGATCAAGGCCTTCATCGACAGGCTCGGCGGCGAGCCGCAGGATCCCGTGGCCGATGCGCTCGCCAAGGCCGGCGAGCTTCTCGCCTCCGGCGACGCTTCGGCCGCAGCCCAGCTGTTCGGCGCGGTACTGCAGCACGACCCCGACAACCTGAAGGCCGCCGCCGGATTGGCCGAATGCTATCTGGCTGCCGACGATTTCGAGCACGCCCGCGCCATCCTCGACCAGCTACCCCCGGAGGCGCTGGACGATCCGGCCTTCGCCACGGTGCGGACGCGGCTGAAACTGGCCGACGAGATCGCCGAACTCGGCGATGCGGCGGCGCTGCAGGCGCGGCTGGACGCCGATCCCGACGATCACCAGGCGCGCTTCGACCTGGCGCTGATCGCCAATGCCAAAGGCGACCGCCAGACGGCGGCGTCGCTGCTGCTGGACATCATCAAGCGCGACCGCACCTTCGACGACGATGGCGCGCGCCGCAAGCTGCTCGAATTCTTCGACGTATGGGGCGGCAAGGATCCGGCGACGCGCGATGCGCGCCGTCGCCTGTCGTCGCTCCTGTTCTCTTGAGCAGCGGGCCGCCCGCGCCATATCCGTGCTCCGGCGGCCTCACTGCAGGGAAAGCGAAAGGCAAGGGCTTGGGACAGGCAGGTAACGTGAACTACACGAATGGCGACATGGTGCCGGAGACGGTTCCCGTGTTTCCGCTGGAGGGCGCCCTGCTGCTTCCCGGCGGTCAGATGCCGCTGAACATCTTCGAGCCGCGTTACCTGGCCATGATCGACGATGTGATGGCCACGGACCGCGTGATCGGCATGATCCAGCCCCGGCTTGACGGCAGCCGCAGTTCCAGCGGCGATTCGGAACTGTCGGCCATCGGATGCCTCGGCCGTCTCACCTCCCTTACGGAGACGGGCGACGGGCGCTATCTCATCACCCTCCAGGGGATCTGCCGTTTCCGTATCGTGCACGAGAAGCGGACGACCAAGCCGTATCGCATCTGCGATGTTTCCATTTTCGTCGCCGATCTCGACCTCAGTGCGGGGGCCGACGAGGTCAACCGTGACGGCCTGTTGAAATCGTTCCGCGATTATCTGGAAGCCAACCAGCTCGAGGCGGATTGGGAAAGCGTCACCCGGGCATCCAACGAAACCCTCGTCAACGCCCTGTCCATGATGTCGCCCTACGGGGCGGCCGAGAAGCAGGCTCTTCTGGAAGCGCCCGATCTTCGCACACGCGCGGAGACGCTGATCGCCATCACCGAAATCGCGCTGGCGCGTGGCGGCGGGGAAGATGGCGGAGGCATCCTCCAATGAACGACGAGGCGTCGATGCGCCCCGATCCCAAGCTTCTGGAGCTTCTCGTCTGTCCACTGACGAAGGGCCAGCTGACATATGACGGCGAGCGCAACGAGCTCGTTTCGCGCAAGGCCGGGCTGGCCTATCCCATCCGCGACGGCATCCCCATCATGCTGCCGTCGGAGGCTCGTATCCTCGATCGCTGAAAGGTCGCTGAGCCGGAATCGCTTAGATTCCAGCGCCATCGCCGACATCGGACGGGTCCACCGGCTTCTCCAGCGGGCCTTCCGGCGCCATGAGCTGGCGCAGCAGCGGCCGGATGGCGAAGTCGACCGCACCGAGGATGATCGCCGCCCAGAGCGGCAGGCCGAGCACGAGCGCCAGAATGCCGATCAGCGCCGCCGCGACCGCGCGGTAGATCGTGACCCTGTCGCTCCACCAGCTCGTCGGTGCCGCCTGCGGCGCAGGCGCTGGGGCGTGCTCGTCCGGCAGGGCGGTGACGATGCCGAGCGCCACCGTCTCGTTGGTCAAAGGGTCGATCAGGATGAAAGAGCCGAGATCGCGGCTTTCGCTGTACAACGTCGCCACCAGCGCCTTGTCGAGCCCGATGACGACCTTTCCGATCTCGTTCATCGACAGGGCATTTGCCGGCCGCGCCTGGAAGGTATGGATATCGACCGCCGCTTCCAGGCGGCGGATCGCCGCCGGCGACTGAGCGGTACCCAGCCGCGCCACCAGCCGGGTGCCGCCCACCAGGGGCCGGTCGGTCAAGGACAGGATCTGCGCCGAGAACGCATTGCGGGCGGCGATCGTATCGCCCGGGCGCACCAGGACGTCGCCGCGCGATATGTCGATCTCGCGATCCAGGGTCAGCGTCACGGCCTCGCCGGCGGATGCATGCTCGATCGGTCCGTTTGCGCCGTAGACGGTATCCACCGTCGCCTCGCGGCCGCTGGGCAGGGCCACGAGACGCTCGCCGGGCCGCACGCCGCCGCTCGTGACCTGGCCACAGAAGCCACGGAAGTCCAGGTTGGGGCGATTGACGTATTGCACCGGCAGGCGAAATGCCTCGCCTTCCGCCAGCCGCTCGGCCTCGACCGTTTCCAGCCGTTCGAGAAGGGTTGGCCCCTTGTACCAGGGTGTGTTGGCCGATGGTGCGATGAGGTTGTCGCCGTTTTTCGCCGACAGCGGGATGAAGCTGATATCGACGAAGTCGAAGGCCGGCAGCAGGGCGCGATAGTCGGCCTCGATCCTGCGGAAGGTCGCCTCGTCGAAATCGACCAGATCCATCTTGTTGACGGCAACGATGACGGAGCGGATGCCGACCATCGAGGTGATGAAGGAATGCCGGCGCGTCTGAGGCAATATCCCCTTGCGCGCATCCACCAGGATGATTGCGAGGTCCGCCTGGCTGGCGCCCGTCGCCATGTTGCGTGTGTACTGCTCATGACCCGGCGTATCGGCGATGATGAAGGCGCGCCGGGCCGTGGAGAAGTAGCGGTAGGCCACGTCGATGGTGATGCCCTGCTCGCGCTCGGCGGTGAGGCCGTCCACCAGAAGGGCGAAGTCCAGCGTCTCGCCGGTCGTGCCGAATTTGCGCGAATCGCGCTCCAGCGCCTCAAGCTGGTCGTCGAAGACCGAATTGGTATCGTAGAGCAGGCGGCCGATCAGCGTCGACTTGCCGTCGTCCACCGACCCGCAGGTGATGAACCGCAGCAGCGAGGCGGCCGGCGCGACCGCGGGCGCCGGGGCAGACGGGGATTCTTCGAAATCGACTTCGGCCACGGGAAGGCTACGCACGGCACTCATCAAAAATAACCTTCCTGTTTCTTTTCCTCCATCGAGGCTCCGCCGTCGCGGTCGATGATGCGGCCCTGCCGCTCCGATGCGCGGGATCCGCGCATTTCGGCGATGATGGCGTCAAGCGAGCCGGCTTCCGACTCCACCGCCCCGGTCAGCGGGTAGCAGCCGAGCGTGCGGAAGCGGACGGAGAGCTCCTCGACGGTTTCGCCGGGCTGCAGCGCCATGCGGTCGTCGTCGCGCATGATGAGCGCCCCGTCGCGCCGTACGATGGGCCGCTTCGCCGCGAAGTACAGCGGCACCACGGGAATGTTCTCGAGCGCGATGTAGTCCCACACGTCGCTTTCGGTCCAGTTGGACAAGGGGAAGACGCGGAAGCTCTCGCCCTGCCGCTTGCGCGTGTTGTAGAGCCGCCAGGGCTCCGGGCGCTGGTTCTTGGCGTCCCAGCGGTGCTCGGCCGACCGGAGCGAGAAGACGCGCTCCTTGGCGCGGCTCTTTTCCTCGTCGCGGCGCGCGCCGCCGAAGGCCGCGTCGAACCGGTATTTCGCAAGGGCCTGCTTGAGCCCCTCCGTCTTCATCACGTCCGTATGCACGCGCGAGCCGCTGTCGAACGGATTGACGCCGGCCGCGACGCCATCCTGGTTGATGTGCACGATCAGGTCGACGCCCAGTTCCGCCGCACGCCGGTCGCGAAACTCGATCATCTCCCGGAACTTCCAGGTCGTGTCGACATGCAGCAGCGGGAAGGGCAGCTTGCCGGGCGCGAAGGCTTTCAGGGCCAGATGCAGCATCACCGCCGAATCCTTGCCGATGGAATACAGCATCACCGGATTCTCGGTCGTGGCGACCGTCTCGCGGATGATGAAGATCGATTCCGCTTCCAGCTTCTGCAAATGGGTCAGGGGTGCCGTCATCTGTCTCTCTTGCCTTTTCAGGCGCGTTCGAAGGCCGCGTCGCCGACGGCGCCCGGCCGCCGCTGCGGGGTGCCTGCATCGTCGACATGCAGGCCGCATTCCTTGCGGGTCTCGTCTTCCCACCACCAGCGGCCGGCGCGTTCCGGCTCGCCGGGCCGCAAGGCCCGGGTGCAGGGCGCGCAGCCGATGGACAGGAAGCCCTGCGCATGCAGCGCGTTGACGGGAACATCGTGCCGTTCGGTAAAGAGACGGATATCCTCGCGCGTCCAGTCGAACAGCGGGTTTGCCTTCACGAGGCCGCGCGCTGCGTCGAAGGATACGAAGTCCAGCCGCTCCCGATTGGGGGACTGGTCCCGCCTCAGGCCGGTGACCCAGGCATTCGCGCCGTTCAGGGCGCGGCCCAGCGGCTCCACCTTGCGCACGCCGCAGCAGGCCTTGCGCATGTCGGTACCGAAATAGAACCCGTCGATCCCCTGGTCGTCCACCAGGGCCTCCAGTGCGTCGGCCTGCGGATACTTTGCCTTGATGCGGCGGCCGTAACGCTCTTCGGTCTTCTGCCAGAGTGCGTAGGTTTCCGGAAACAGGCGCCCCGTATCCAGCGTCACCACCTCGAAGGGAAGGGCGTTCTCGAAGATCAGATGCGTCAGCATCTGGTCTTCGATGCCGAGGCTGGTGGTGAAGACGCGTCGACCGTCGACCGACCCGGCCAGAAGCGCAAGGCGCTCAAGCGGCGTCTTTCCGGCAAAGCCGGCATCGAGATCCGCCGCGAGCTGGTTGGCCGTCATGGTCATCGCTCAACCTCGCGTCCTTGCGGCAAGCCGCTTTTGCAGGATGCTGGTATCGTGGCCATAGCTCTGCTGGTAATGCAGCGTCACGACTTCGCGCGCCTCCTGCCACTGGTCCAGCGGCTGGCGTGCGGCCAACTCGTCCGGCAGTTCCACCTCGTCGAAGCCGCAAGCCAGAACGTCCCGGAACTGGTCGGCGATCACCGGCCCGCGGGCCCGCAACGTACCGGTGAAGCCGGCCCGGCGCAGGCGCATGGCGATGGACAGGCCGCGCCCGTCCGAAAAGCTCGGAAAGGCGATGGCGACCAACGCGACCCGATCCAGATAGGGCCGGATCGCCTGGATGCCGATGTGATTTTCCACCAGGAGGCCGATGTCGGCGTTGCGGCCATCGGCCAGCGCTGCATCGATCACCGTCAGGGGCACGAGCACCGGTCCGTCCGCCAGCGAAAGCCCCTCCACCGTGTCGACGGAGGTGAAACGGTCGTCGCGCCGGCCATTCGTATCGATCAGCACGCTCATGCCGCCTCTCCGACGCCGGCGCCGCCGGCGACATAGGCCTGGAAACGACGCTTGAACGGGTCCAGCCCCGTGCGCTTCACGGTGGCGATGAACTCCTCGCCCTCGCGACGCTCGTCAAAATAGGCATCCACGATGGCCTCGATGGCGCCGGGCACCTGGTCCGCGTCGATGCCGGGGCCCAGCCGCTCGCCGAGCGCGGCGTTCTCGGTGGCGTCCCCGCCCAGGGTGATCTGGTAGTTTTCCTTGCCCGACTTCTCCAGTCCGAGAATGCCGATATGCCCGACATGGTGGTGGCCGCAGGCGTTGATGCAGCCGGAAATCTTGATCTGCAGCGGGCCGATGGCCTGCTGGCGCTCGGGTGCGGCGAAGCTTTTCGAGATTTCCTGGGCGATGGGAATGGAGCGCGCCGTCGCAAGGGCGCAATAATCGAGGCCGGGGCAGGCGATGATGTCGGTGACCAGCCCGGCGTTGGCCGTGGCGAGGCCCGCCTTTTTCAGCGCGGCGTACACTTCGGGCACCTCGTCCTGCCGCACATGCGGCAGCACGAGGTTCTGCGCGTGGCTGACGCGCAGTTCGTCGAAGGAATAGCGCTCGGCGATGTCGGCGAAGGCACGCATCTGCGCATCGCTCATGTCGCCCGGCACGCCGGCGATCGGCTTCAGCGATACGGTCAGCACAATGTAGCCTGGCTGGCGATGGGGAAAGCCGTTCTGCCGGACGAACAGGTCCAGCCCCGCGTCTGCGCGGCGCGCCGCCTCAAGCCGCTCGGAGCGTTCGGGCAGGGCCTCGTAGGCGGGGGGGGCGAAATAGGCGCCGATCCGCTCCAGCTCCTCGCGCGGGGCGTTGACGGTCGGTCCGTCGAGCTCGGCGTACTCGGCCTCGACGCGGGCGCGGAACTCGTCCGTGCCGATCTCGTGCACCAGGATCTTCACCCGCGCCTTGTACTTGTTGTCGCGCCGGCCCTCCGCGTTGTAGACGCGCATGACCGCTTCCAGATAGGCGAGCAATTCGTCCCTGGGCAGGAATTCGCGGATCACCTTGCCGATCATCGGCGTACGGCCGAGCCCGCCGCCCACGACGATCTCGTAGCCCGTCTCGCCGCTTTGCGGATGGCGCAGGATGCGGATGCCGAGATCGTGCACCTTGATGGCGGCGCGGTCATGCTCCGCCCCGGTGACGGCCACCTTGAACTTGCGCGGCAGCCAGGAAAATTCCGGGTGCAGGCTCGACCACTGGCGGATGAGCTCGGCCGTGACGCGAGGATCCTCGACCTCGTCGGCGGCGACGCCGGCGAACTGGTCGGAGGTGACGTTGCGGATGCAGTTGCCGCTGGTCTGGATGCAGTGCATTTCCACATCCGCCAGCAGGCCGAGGATTTCGGGCACATCCTTCAGCTTGGGCCAGTTGAACTGCAGGTTCTGCCGCGTGGTGAAATGCGCATAGCCCTTGTCGAACCGCTCGGCGATGAGGGCAAGCTGCCGCAACTGTGCGCCGTTGAGCGTGCCGTAGGGCACCGCGACGCGAAGCATGTAGGCATGCAACTGCAGATAAAGTCCGTTCTTCAGGCGCAGCGGCTTGAACTCGTCTTCCGTCAGCGACCCGTCCAGGCGGCGGCCGACCTGCTCGGAAAACTCCGCGACGCGCTGGCGTACAAACTCGGCGTCGAATTCGTCGTAGCGGTACATGGGCCCTACCTCTGCTGCGCTGAAGGAAACTCGGCCTGCTTGCCGATTTCGGGATGGATGGACGGTCCCTTCTGACGGATCGCCTCGCGGAAATGGCTGGCGGCCGGAAACCCGTCCGCGTCACGCTCGACGGCCACGAGATAGGGATCGACAACCAGATTGGCCCTGGCCGCCTCGGCTCCCCGTCGCAGCAGGGACTCGGCGGCGTCCGCGTCGTCGGCCACCAGCGCCTTTGCCGGATCGAAGGTCCATCCCGTATCGGTCAGGAAGACGACTTCGCCGTCGAGCAGGTCGTTGGCAGACAGGACGACCGGCAGCTTCACGCCGTTGAACTTTCCGTCTGTCTTCTTGTCGGCCATCGTGCGGAACCTCGTCTTCTGGTTCCGTTCTAATTAAGCCATGCGGTGCATGGCTTCGCCGATGGGTGTTCCAATCACCGCCGCCGTGGAGAATGAATTTGTCGCCGATCGGCGCTGCGCCGCAATCTGGTTCGGGTTGGACCAGTCAGAGCGCCTCGCCGCGCAACAGCCTGGGGCTTCCCGGCTCGCCGATGCCGGCCGCCTGCGCGATGAAGTAGCGTTTCAGGGCGGGGGCCCGGTCGACCAGCGATAGCCCGAAGTCGCGGATCGGGCGCAGCAGCGCACTGTCGTTCGAGAACAGGCGGTTGAGGATATCTGTAGTGACGCCCATCCGCAGCGTGTCGAAGCGCCGCCAGACCTGATAGCGCTCGAGCACGTCGATACTGCCGATGTCGAGGCCGAGGCGCGAGGCGTCCACCACCGTCTCCGCAAGCGCTGCGGCATCCTTGTAGCCGTAATTGAGGCCCTGTCCGGCGATGGGATGCAAGCCATGGGCCGAGTCGCCGACCAGGGCGAATCGCGGCCTGACGTAGTCGCGGGCAAGGCGCAGCCCCAGCGGAAAGGCCCGGGGCTTGCCCTCGACGGTGAGGGCGCCCAGCTTCAGGCCGAAGCGGCGCTCCAGCTCCGCTTCGAAGACGAGCGGGTTGGCGGCAAGAAGGCGCTCCGCCTCGCGGGTGGGCTCGGTCCAGACCAGGGACGACCGGTTGTCCGGCAGAGGCAGGATGGCAAATGGCCCGGACGGCAGAAAGTGTTCTTCCGCGCGTCCGTTGTGGGGCCTCTCGTGCCGGATGGTCGCCACGATGCCGGATTGGCGATAATCGTGGAATACCGTGCGGATGCCGGCCATGCCGCGCAAGCGCGAATTGACGCCGTCGGCGGCGATGACGAGCCTTGCCGTGACGAGCGAACCGTCCGACAGCTCGACCTGGCGCACGCCTCCGGCCTCGACCATGCCGGTAACGCCGACGCCGTAGCGAAGGTCCACGCCCAGCGCCGCCGCCCTGGCGCGCAGCGGCCCCGTCATGGCGGGATTGGGCACCATATGGGCAAAGGGCTCGCCATCGCCGATGGCGCCGTCGAATGTCAGGAACACCGGTCTCACCGGGTCGGACAGACGGGAATCGGTGACGATCATGTCGTTGATCGGCTGGGCCTGCGGCGCCATCTCCTGCCAGACACCGAGACGATCGAGCATGCGGGAGGCGGCGGCCGCCACGGCCGAGGCGCGCCCGTTGCCCAGTCCGGCGGCCTCCGGTGCGGCATCGACGAGAAGGATGGACAGGCCCGGCGCATAAGTGCGGATGGCGAGCGCTGTCGTCAGGCCGACATAATTGCCGCCGGCGACGACGATGTCGAAAGCTTGCGTATCCTGCATGGGCGATTCACCTTACCTTCCGGACAGTCCATGTAGAGCATCGCGGTACGGGATGGAATGATGCACGATTCGGTTGCGACCCTGCTTTCGACGCTCGACCTCGAGCCGCTCGAGGAAAATCTGTTCAGGGGCCGCAGTCCCGACATCGGTTGGCAGAGGGTATTCGGCGGGCAGGTCGTGGCGCAGGCGCTGGTGGCGGCGCAGCGCAGCGTCGATGCCGGGCGTCCGGTCCACTCGCTGCACGGATACTTCATCCGCCCCGGCGATCCGAAGCGCCCGATCATCTACGAGGTGTCGCGCCTGCGCGATGGCGGCTCCTTCTCGACCCGCGTGGTGACCGCCGTCCAGCATGGCGAAGCGATCTTTACCCTTTCCGCGTCCTTTCAGCGGGAAGAGGAGGGGCTGTCGCACCAGGTATCGATGCCGACCGTGCCGGGGCCGGAAGACGTTCCTTACCGGGAGTTGAACCGGCTCATCCTTTCCGATGCGCCCGAATCGGTAAAGCGTTACTGGCAGCGTCCGCGCCCGGTGGAATTCCGGCCCGTCTCGCTCGACCACTATCTGACCGAAAACAAGCTCCCGCCGCATCAGAACATCTGGGTGCGGCTGGTGGACGAGATCGGCGACGACCCGGCCCTCAACGCGGCCGTCCTCGCCTACCTGTCGGACATGACGCTTCTCGACACCTCGCTGTTCGCCCACGGGCTGTCCGTCTTCGACCGGCGCATACAGGCTGCCAGCCTCGATCACGCGATGTGGTTCCACCGGCCTGTCCGCGTGTCGGAATGGATGCTCTATACGCAGGATTCCCCATCATCCTCCGGTGGTCGCGGCCTGACGCGCGGCTCGCTGTTCACGCCGGACGGCGTGCTGGTGGCGTCGGTAGCCCAGGAAGGCCTCATCCGGCCAAGAAAGCAGCAACCTGCACAATAGATGCACAGACTGTCCAGCATGGCGGCAGGCGCGGTTGACCGGATTGCCGCCAAATCAGGCGACCAGTGGCCTGAATATGGCGAAATCGCGGTAAAATCGCCGTTTCGCACAAGGCTGAGGCAGTTGGCACGAGTCTTGTTTCACCTTCTGCGTCATGAACCGGCGAGTGTCGGGGGACTGAACGCAAGCGCGGGCGTCGCCTTGTTGCGGGGCTTTCGCCAGATACGTCGAGGTGAACATGAAAATCGTGATGGCGATCATCAAGCCATTCAAGCTGGACGAAGTCCGGGAGGCTTTGACCGCGGTGGGCATCCAGGGCCTGACCGTTACCGAGGTCAAGGGCTACGGGCGCCAGAAGGGCCACACGGAAATCTATCGCGGCACCGAGTATGCCGTGAGCTTCCTGCCGAAACTGAAGGTCGAGATCGCGGTGGCAACCGACATGGTGCCCGCAGCGGTCGACGCCATCGCCGCCGCCGCCAAGACCGGCCAGATCGGCGACGGGAAAATCTTCGTCTTCGGCATCGAGCAGGCCGTGCGCATCCGCACGGGCGAGACGGATGCCAACGCCCTCTAGAGCCCGCCGGGCGCCGACGGCGCCTGATCTTCGGAACGCTTCAAGGAACGTCCAAACGATGCAGATACCAAGGATAGTACTGTCCGCCGCCATTCTCGGCGCCCTGTCCTCCGGCGCCGCCCATGCGCAGGACGCCGTCCCCGACGCCGCGGTCGCGGCGGCGGACCCCTATTTCTACGTCTTCAACACGCTTCTGTTCTTCCTTGGCGGCATCCTCGTCATGTGGATGGCGGCCGGCTTCTGCATGCTCGAGGCCGGTCTCGTCCGGTCGAAGAACGTGTCGATGCAGTGCCTGAAGAACATCTCGCTCTACTCCACCGGGGTGCTCGTCTACTGGCTGGTCGGTTACAACCTCATGTATTCGGGGGTCGATGGCGGCTGGTTCGGCCAGATCTCACCGATGACCTTCCCCGCGCCGTCCGCCGATACGGGCGACTATTCGCTGGCCACGGACTTCTTCTACCAGTCGATGTTCTGCGCCACCGCCGCCTCGATCGTCTCGGGCACGGTAGCGGAGCGCATCCGCCTTTGGCCCTTCCTTCTGTTCGTCGTCATCCTGTGCGGCGCGATCTACCCGGTGACGGGCGCGTGGCAGTGGGGCGGCGGCTGGCTGTCGGAAATCGGCTTCTCGGACTTCGCGGGCTCGACCCTCGTCCACTCGGTGGGCGGCTGGGCCGCATTGACCGGCGCCCTCATCATCGGCGCGCGCAAGGGGCGTTACGGCGCCGACGGCCGCGTCGTGGCGATGCCGGGATCGTCGATCCCGCTGGCGACGCTGGGCGCCTTCATCCTGTGGTTCGGCTGGTTCGGCTTCAACGGTGCGTCGCAGCTCGCGCTGGGCACGCTCGAGGATGCCGCCTCCGTTGGCCGCGTGGTCGTCAACACCAATACGGCGGCCGCGGCCGGCGTGATCGTGTCGATGGTCATCATGCAGCTCGTCTACAAGAAGGTCGACGTCACCATGGCGCTCAACGGCGCTCTTGGCGGGCTGGTGGCCATCACGGCCGAGCCGCTGACCCCGACCTTCCTGTCGGCGGCCGTGATCGGCGGCATCGGCGCGGCGCTGGTGGTCGTCACCGTTCCGCTGCTCGACAAGCTGAAGATCGACGACGTCGTCGGCGCCGTCCCGGTGCATCTCGTGGCCGGTATCTGGGGCACGCTCGCCGTTCCCTTCACCAATCCGGACACGAGCTTCTCGGCGCAGATCATCGGCATCCTGGCCGTCGGCATCTTCGCCGCCGTCGCCTCCGCCATCGTCTGGTTCGCCATCAAGGCCACCATCGGCGTGCGCCCCAGCGAAGAGGAAGAAGCCCTTGGCCTGGATCGCGCCGAAGTCGGCGTGGAGGCCTATCCGGAATTCTCGGCCGCGCGCGTCTGACGCGCGGCCGGAGCCGTCGGAGCGCGCCAGCGATCCGACCCTGAAACCGGGTAGGCCGTGCCGTTCGACGGCGCGGCCTACCCACGAAACGAACCCAAAGGTCCGCTGCAGCGGCGTCGGCGTTTCGGGGAGCCGCGTTTCCCCGCTCAAGGTCAAGACAGATGAAGATCGTCGTGGCGATCATCAAACCATTCAAGCTCGACGAGGTGCGGGAGTCGCTCATCGCCCTCGGCATCGAAGGGCTCACCGTCACCGAGGTGAAGGGCTATGGCCGGCAGAAAGGCCATACCGAAATCTATCGCGGCAACGAATATGCCGTGAGCTTCCTGCCGAAACTGAAGATCGAGGTGGTCCTGCCGTCCGACGCGGTGGCATCGGCCGTCGATGCCATCGCGGCATCGGCCAAGACCGGCCAGATCGGTGACGGGAAGATTTTTGTCTATGGCATCGACAGCGCCCTGCGGATCCGCACGGGCGAGACTGACGCCAACGCGCTGTAAGGGGACAGTTCAGATGAAACACTTGAAATCAGTTGTCGCCGGCGGGCTCGGGGGCGTCCTCGCCACCGCCGGCATGGCGCTCGCACAGGATACCGGCATCGGTCCGGCTCCCGTGGAGACGGCCGCGGCCATCATCGACAAGGGCGATGTCGCCTGGATGCTCATATCGACCGTGCTGGTGCTGTTCATGGTGCTGCCCGGCCTCGGCCTGTTCTATGGCGGCCTGGTGCGCGCCAAGAACATGCTGTCGGTCCTCATGCAGTGCGTGACGATCTGCGCCGTCGTGATGATCATCTACGTCGTCTACGGATACTCGCTCGCCTTCGGCGGGTCGACCAGCCCCTATTGGGGCGGCCTCGCCAAGCTGTTCCTGGCCGGCGTGACCGTCGACAGCACCGTCGCCACCTTCACCGATGGCGTGGAACTTCCGGAATACGTCTTCATCGCCTTCCAGATGACCTTCGCCTGCATCACGCCGGCGCTGATCGTGGGCGCCTTCGCCGAACGCATCAAGTTCGGCGCGGTGGTGCTGTTCACCATCCTGTGGGTGACGCTCGTCTACTTCCCGATCGCCCATATGGTGTGGGACGCGAACGGCCTGATCTTCAACGGCCTGCATGCCGGGGGCGTCGCGGCGCTGGACTTCGCGGGCGGCACCGTGGTGCACATCAACGCCGGTATCGCCG
Organism: Aureimonas altamirensis; assembly: GCF_023702225.1. Taxonomy (GTDB): domain Bacteria; phylum Pseudomonadota; class Alphaproteobacteria; order Rhizobiales; family Rhizobiaceae; genus Aureimonas; species Aureimonas altamirensis_B. Next base: position 89,323 of record NZ_JAMQCO010000012.1, read on the forward strand.
GCCTCGTCGGCGCATTGCTGGTGGGCAAGCGCACCGGCCTCGGCAAGGACATGATGGCTCCGCACTCGATGACGCTCACCATGGTGGGCGCCTCCATCCTGTGGGTCGGCTGGTTCGGCTTCAACGCCGGCTCCAACCTGGAGGCCACAAGCGGCGCGGCCCTTGCCATGATCAACACCTTCACGGCCACGGCCGGCGCCACGGTGGCGTGGATCCTGATCGAGGCGGTCGCGCGCGGCAAGGCGTCCATGCTGGGCGCTGTCTCGGGCATCATCGCCGGCCTCGTCGCCGTCACGCCGGCCGCCGGCCTGATCGGCCCGATCGGCGCCATCGTGCTGGGCGCCATCGCTTCCGCCGCCTGCTACTTCTTCGTGGCGGTCGTGAAGCCGGCCGCGGGCTATGACGACAGCCTCGACGTGTTCGGCATCCACGGCATCGGCGGCATCGTCGGCGCCATCGGCACCGGCATCTTCGTCTCTTCGTCGCTGGGCGGCATCGGCTATGCCGACGGCGTCAGCATGGGCGGCCAGGTCTATTCGCAGATCGTCGCCGTGGTGATCACCATCGTCTATTGCGGTATTGTTTCGGCGATCCTGTACAAGATCGTGGACCTGGTGATCGGCCTTCGCCCGACGCTGGAAGCCGAGCGCGAAGGGCTGGACCTGACGTCGCACGGCGAATCCGCCTATCATAGCTGATCGCGCCGCGGTCAGACTTAAGGAAAACAGGGGCGGGCGCCCGGCGCCCGCCCCTTATTCTCGTTCAGACGCGGCCGAAGGGCTTCTTCTCTTCGGTGGCCAGGTCCGCGTAACGCTCGGGATGCCGCTCGAACTCGGCGCGCACGTAGGAGCAGGCGGGAACCACCTTCATGCCCTTGTCCCGGGCGAAGCCCACGGCGAAATCCAGCAACTTTCCGGCGATGCCCTGGCCGCGCAGCTTCTCCGGAACGTAGGTGTGGTCGAACACCCAGGCGTCCTGGATGCCTGCGGGCGAATAGGTCAACTCCGCCCTGTCCTCGCCGTCTCCCGTCACGAAAAGGCCGCCACGGCCCCTGTCCTCATGCCTGATATCCATGCCCGTTCTTCCCGGTTGCGATGATCTCGTCCATCATCTGGGGCTGGATCGGCGTTCGGCAAATACTCTTCACGACTTTACGAACAGGGTTAAACGGCCTTTAACCTCGTTTGCCTAAAGTCGGGGATGACGGGCCTCCGGCTGCCGTTCCGCGGCCATGCCCACCACACCGAACCTGCCCAAAAGCGGCTCGGGTCTCGTTGAACGCATGCCGGCTGGTCGTCGGCGGGCAACAGGACAAAGCGCGAATGACCATGGCTACGATCGACGCAAAAGACGAATTCGAGGGCAGGCAGCGGAGCGGATTGTCGATCGTGGGCGGCGTCGCCCTCATCGGCCTTTCGGTCTACCTTGCCGCCGCACTCGCCACCTGGAACGTGGGCGATCCGTCGCTGAGCCAGTCCAATTCCAACCCGGTGGGCAATCTTGCGGGCGCATCCGGCGCCATCATCGCCGACCTTGCGATGCAGGTCTTCGGGCTCGCCTCGGTGCTGACGATCGTCCTGCCGTTCGTCTGGGGGCTCAGGCTGGTCGGCGGACGGCGGATCGACGGCGCCGGGCGCCGCGGCTGGTTTGCCCTCGGCGGCACCCTGCTTGCCGCGACGGCGCTGGGTTGCATCGGCGCGCCGGCCGGCTGGCCGCTGCCGATCGGCCTCGGCGGCATCGCCGGCGACATCGTCCTGAAGTTTCCGGCCCTCGTGACGGGGGCCTATCCCTCGGGTCTGGCCGGAAGCATCCTCGGCATCGTCCTCGCCGTGCCGGCGGCGTGGCTGTACCTCACCGGCCTGGGTTTCGTCGGCCGCGCGCGGCGCACGGTGCCGGCGGCGTCGATGGCGGCTGCCGCTCCGCGCGCGCCGACAGTGGCGGACGAAATCGAAGACGAGGAAGCCGGCGAGAGCCGCTGGCAGCTTCTGGCGGGTGCGGCCACCCATCTGGCCTATTCCGCATGGTCGGGCATCCGCCGGCCGAATGCGGATACCCGCCCCGTCCAGCGCCGCGAGCCGGGCTCCGGCCCGGCCTGGCGCGAAGAGCCGTCCATGGCGGCAGGCGCGCCGGTTGCGGCGTCCCCCGCCGCCGCCGGCCGCCCGCAGCGCGAAATCCGCGTGGTGGACACGCGGCCGCAGCAGCCGCACTTCGATGCCGTCGACATGGATGGCTTCGACGACTACGGCTATCAGCCGGCCGCGCAGCAGCCGCAGGCGCGCCCGGCGCAGCGGCCGGAGCCGCCACAGGCCCCTGCCTTCGACGAGGCCTATGACGTCGATGTCTTTGCCGAGCCGGCCTCCGACGCGGACGCCGCCGCGCGCCGTTTCGTGGATACCAGCCGCGCCACGGTGCGGCATGGCCGCAGCGACTGGAACGGCTCCTATGCCGCTTCGCGCCTCGGCAAGAAGCGATGGGAGCGCGACGACGAACCGTTCGATCCGGAAACGGGCGAGCTCGGCTTCGCGGCGCCGGACGGCCTCGACGATCGGGACCAGGAGGCGTTCGAGCAGTTCGAAGACCTTTCGCCCGACGAGCCTTCGGTCGAGGAACTGATGTTCGACGCACCGGCCAATTACGGCGATGCGCCGCCCTTCGATCTGGACGACGCACCCCGGCCCCTGCACGCCGACGAGCGCCCCCCGCGCGAGAAGAGCGGCGGCTGGCGCGACTTCATTCCGGCCAATGTGGTGGCCTTCCCGACACTCGGGCGTAACAGGACGCCCGGCAACGACACGGGCGTCGAGCGCCAGGAGCCGGGCTTCGCGCCATCGCGGCCCTCGGCCGCACCCATGCCCTCGCTGGAAAAGCCGGTTCGGGTGGTTCCGGCCTCCGCGCCCTCGGCCCCGTCGCGCAACACGGCGCCGGCACGCGTCTATCAGGGCGAGCCCGCCCATGCGTACCAGCCCGAGTTCTTCGAGCTGCCTTCCATCAATCTCCTGTCGCCGCCCCGGGCGCTGGCGCGCGACGATTCCCTGACGCCGGAGATGCTGCAGGAAAACGCGCGTCTGCTGGAAGGCGTCCTGGACGATTTCGGCGTCAAGGGCGAGATCATCGAGGTGCGTCCCGGCCCGGTCGTGACCCTCTACGAGCTCGAGCCGGCGCCCGGCATCAAATCGTCGCGCGTCATCGGGCTTGCCGACGACATCGCCCGGTCCATGAGCGCCATCGCGGCGCGCGTCGCCGTCATTCCCGGCAAGAACGCCATCGGCATCGAGCTGCCCAACCGCAAGCGTGAAACCGTCTATCTCCGCGAGATGCTGGCGGCCGAGAGCTTCAGCCAGAACAAGGGCAAGTTGCCGCTGACGCTGGGCAAGACCATCGGCGGAGAGCCGGTCATCGCCGACCTTGCCAAGATGCCGCATCTTCTGGTTGCCGGTACGACGGGTTCCGGCAAGTCCGTGTCCATCAACACGATGATCCTGTCGCTTCTGTACCGGCTGTCGCCGTCGCAGTGCCGCATGATCATGATCGACCCGAAGATGCTGGAGCTTTCGATCTACGATGGCATCCCGCACCTCCTGTCGCCGGTCGTGACCGATCCGAAGAAGGCCGTCGTGGCGCTGAAATGGACGGTGCGGGAGATGGAAGACCGCTACCGCAAGATGTCGAAGGTCGGGGTGCGCAACATCGACGGCTTCAACACCCGCGTGGCGCAGGCGATCGACAGGGGCGAAACCATCTCGCGCACGGTACAGACCGGATTCGACCGTGAAACCGGGGAGCCGATCTTCGAGTCCGAGGAGTTCGACCTGCAGCCGCTGCCGTATATCGTCGTCATCATCGACGAGATGGCGGACCTGATGATGGTGGCCGGCAAGGAGATCGAGGGCACGGTCCAGCGTCTGGCGCAGATGGCACGCGCCGCAGGCATCCACGTCATCATGGCCACGCAGCGCCCGTCGGTGGATGTCATCACCGGCACGATCAAGGCCAATTTCCCGACACGCATCTCCTTCCAGGTGACCTCCAAGATCGACAGCCGCACCATCCTGCAGGAGCAGGGGGCAGAGCAGCTCCTGGGCATGGGCGACATGCTGTTCATGGCAGGTGGCGGGCGTATCCAGCGCGTGCACGGCCCGTTCGTCGACGATTCCGAAGTCGAGGCGATAGTCTCGCATCTGAAATCGCAGGGCGTGCCCGATTACCTCGACTCGATCCTCGAGGAGGAGGACGAGGAGGATATGGGGTCCGGCGGCTCGGGCTCGGCCGGCGGCATGGATGAATCGGCCGATCTCTACGACCAGGCGGTCGCCATCGTGCTGCGCGACGGCAAGGCCTCTACCTCCTACGTCCAGCGGCGGCTGCAGATCGGCTACAACCGGGCAGCCTCGATCATCGAGCGGATGGAACAGGAGGGCGTGGTCGGGCCGGCAAACCATGCCGGAAAACGCGAGATCCTCGTACCGACCGACAATGCCTGATCCGGGATTTCCGGACGGTGCACTGGCATGGAGGCTCGCCGTCCCCATCTTGTGATGAAGAGGGGAAAGTAGCGCCCCAAAACTGCCCGAGGCCCGGATTATCCCTGGGGCCCGTACAAGGCAGGGACGCCAGAGACAAAAGGACCGTAAGCCCCATGTGGAATCGACTTGTGTCGAAAAGGCCGCGAAATCGTACTTCCATCCGGGCGCTCGCCCTGGCCGCAGCCCTGGCGCTGCCCATGGCCGTGCCTGCCTATGCGCAGTCCGCCGGCGCCGTGGCGCAGCGTGTGGCCGACCACTTCTCGTCCGTGCAGTCCATGGCCGGCAGCTTCGTGCAGTTCGACGCCGCCGGCAACCAGACCGAGGGCAAGTTCTATATCGAGCGTCCGGGCAAGATCCGCTTCGACTATAGCGGCCAGCCGCTCCGGATCATCGCGGACGGCAGCCAGGTGGCGGTCAACAATCGCCGCATGAACACGTGGGATCTGTATCCGCTGTCGAAGACCCCGATGAAATTGCTGCTCGACAGGCGCATCGACCTGTCGGCCGCCAACATCCAGAATGTCCAGGAAGGGCCGGACCTGACGACCATCGTCATGGGGGACAAGTCCGTCTTCGGCAATTCGCGCATCACCATGATGTTCGATCCGAACACCAACGATCTGCGCCAGTGGACGATTCGCGATGCGCAGGGCAAGGACACCACGGTGATGATCTACGACGTTCAGGAAGGCGTGCGCATCGACCCTTCCGTCTTCGTGATCCCCTACAACTCCATCGCCATGGGGCAGACGCGGGGCTGATATCAGCCGCGCTGCGAGAAGAACCCGATAAGCGCCCGCGTCACCGGCTCGGGCGCTTCCTCCACGACGAAATGTCCGCAGTCCAGCGCTTCGCCCTCGACGCTTTCGCACCAGCCGCGCCAGACGCCGAGAACGTCCCCCACCGACGCCGCGATGCCGTGGCCGCCCCACAAGGCCAGCGTCGGGGCGGCGATCCGGCGGCCGGACGCCATGTCTTCCTCGTCGAGCCTCCGGTCTTCCGTGGCGCCGGCGCGGTAATCCTCGCAAGCCGCATGGATGTAATCGCCCCGCGCGAAGCTGCGCCGGTATTCGGCGAGCGCCTCGGACGAGAAGGGCGCCAGCGCATGCGACTTCGTCCAGCTGGCGATCGTGTGGTCCAGGTAGAAGACGGCGTCGTTGCCGATCAGCCGCTCCGGCATGGGGTTCGGCTGGGCAAGGAACATCCAATGGTAGGTGCCGAGCGCCTCTTCGGCGTTCATGTGCCGCCACATCTCGGCAGTCGGCAGGATATCGAGAACCGCCAGCCGGCTGATGGCCGCAGGGTGGTCGAGGGCCATCCGGTACGCCACGCGTGCGCCCCTGTCATGGCCGGCGACGGCGAAGCGCTCGTGGCCCAGCGCCTGCATGACGGCGATCATGTCCTGCGCCATGACGCGCTTGGTATAGGCCGAGCCGCCCTTGCTGTCCGGGGTCGATGATTGGCCGTAACCCCGCATGTCGGGAACGAAGAGCCGAAAGCGCTGCGCCAGGGCCGGCACGATCCCGGCCCACATCGCGCCCGTCTGCGGAAAGCCGTGCAACAGCAGCAAAGGCGGCCCGTCGCCGCCGATGCGCATGTGGATCTCGGCGCCCGCCCCGGCGATCTTTCGCGTTTCAAAGCCTTCGAACATCACGCCTCCAGCGGGTTGATGCGACAGGACGCCTTGTCCATAAGGGGCCTGTCCTGCCCGAACCCGGAAAGTGTGCTACCGCCCGTGCCCTTCAAGATCGCGACATGGAATATCAACTCGGTGCGCCTGCGCATGCCGATCGTCGAACGGCTGATCGCCGAGACGGCCCCCGACGTGCTGTGCCTGCAGGAGACGAAATGCCCGAACGATCTGTTCCCTCGGGAGCGGTTCGAGGAACTGGGCTATCGGCACATCGCGCTGAACGGACAGAAGGGCTATCACGGGGTGGCCACGCTTTCGAAGATGCCCTTCGACGACGTCGTCAAGCAGGATTACTGCGCCGTCGGCGATGCGAGGCACCTGTCCGCCCGGATCGAGGTCGGCGACCGTGCCATACGGGTCCATAACCTTTATGTCCCGGCCGGCGGCGACGAGCCGGACCCGGCTATCAACCCGAAGTTCCGGCACAAGCTGGATTTCGTGGACGAAATGCGATCCATGCGCGCCTCGGGAGAGCCGGGCGTCTCGTCCATCCTCGTCGGCGACCTCAACATCGCGCCCTTCGCCGAGGATGTCTGGTCTCACAGGCAGCTCCTCAAGGTCGTGTCGCACACCCCGGTGGAGACGGATGGCCTCTTGCGCGTCATCGCCGAAGGCGGCTGGAGCGATCTCGTGCGGCAGGCGGTTCCACTGCCGGAAAAGGTCTATACCTGGTGGAGCTACCGCGCGAAGGACTGGACGGCGGCCGACAGGGGGCGCCGGCTCGACCATGTATGGTCCTCGCCCGATCTCGCACCGCATCTCCTTGCTGTCGATATCCTGCGCGCCGCCCGCGGATGGGACCGGCCTTCGGACCACGTTCCCATCGTCGTGACACTCGACATCTAGAGTGATTCCATATGAGTCGGAAACGCTCTAATGTCAGCGCGCCGCCAGCACCGCTTCATGCGCTTCGCTCAACCGCGTCAGAAGCGTTTCCGGAACCACAGGCTTCAGGCAGACGGACAGGCCGGGAAAGCGTGAACTGACCTCCTGGGGCAGGCCCGCCCCGGTGCAGATGACCATGGGGACCGAGCGCTCCCACAGGATTTCGAGCACGGGCGTCACCGGTCCTCCGTGCAGGTTGAAATCCAGGATGGCGGCGTCCACGGGCCCGTTCAGGCAACGGCTGACGGCATCGGCCGCCGCAGCCACCGGGCCGACCACCTGCGCCCCGACCGAAAGGAGCGTATCCTCGATATCCATCGCCACCAGCGGATTGTCTTCCGCGACGAGAACGCGCTTGCCCGCCCACAGATCCTTCATGTCAGACGCCTGCCCGCGCATCGCCCATCGGCGAGGGGGCGATATCCATCAGCGGCGCCCGGATGACGACCCGCGCCCCGTCGCGCGGAAGGGTCGACACGACGGTTCCGCCGATCTGCATCGTCAGGAGGCGCTGCAGCAGCGTCGTGCCGAAGCCCTTGCGTGTCGGCTCGCCGAGGATGGGCGGGCCACCGCTCTCCTGCCAGACGATTTCCAGCATATCCACCTCGCCCTCCCGGTCGATGGACCAATCGATCGCCAACGCTCCGTCCCGCGTGGACAATGCCCCATGCTTGGCGGCGTTCGTCGTCAATTCATGCATCGCCATGGAAAAGGAGACAGCCAGTTCGGATGGCAGGTACACCGATGGTCCCGATAACCTCACCCGTGAACCATCGTCATAGGCCGCCAGTTCCGACGATATGACCTCCCGCAGCAGAATGCCGCGCCACTGATCGTTGGTCAGCAGCGCGTGGCTTCGGGCAAGGGATGCGATGCGGGCGGAAATTCCGTCGCGGAACGCCGCCATGTCCGGAGAGGTCTTGAGCGTGAAGTTGATGACGGACTGCACGGTGGACAGGCTGTTCTTGACCCTGTGATGCAACTCGCGCACCACGATGGCCTGCCGCTCGCGCGTGGCCTTCTGGTCGGTCACGTCCTGCAGGACACCGATGCCCCGCTCGTTCCGGTCGCCCTCGGTCCCGAACCAGTCGCCGACCGCCGCCACGTCGCGCACCAGGCCGTGCCTGTGCTCCACCCGGAACTCCACCGCGAAGCGCTCGCGCGTGCCGCGCGCGGCATAGGCCGCTTCCCGCACGCGCGCGAGATCGTCCGGCGCGATGATGCCCTTGAACTCCTCCACCATGCGCACGGCTGCGCCGTCGAGGCCGAGGATTTCGAGCGAGCGTTCGTCGAGGATCACCGTGTCGTCGGCGATCGTCCATTCGAAGGTGCCGATCTCCGCCACGCTGAGCGCGGCGCTGAGGCGCCTGCGCGTATTGACGGATTCTTCTTCGGCGAATTCGCGGGCGCGACGCTCCTCGCCTTCCCTGAGGGCCCGCGCCACGCTGGAGCCGAGCCGGCCCAGCCGGGACTTGATGACGTAGTCCGTGGCCCCCTTCTTGAGCGCCTCGATCGCCACTTCCTCGCCCAGCGTCGCGGACACGAAGATGAAGGGGATGTCCGGTGCATGGATACGCGCCAGCTCCAGGGCCGACAGGCCATCGAAGGCCGGCAACCGGTAATCGGCGAGGATCAGGTCGAACCCGCCGGCTTCGAGCGCCTCCAGGAAGGCCGGCTTGTCCCAGACGCGTTCCGTCTCGTGGCGGATGCCGGCAAGGCGCAGGTGCTCCTCGATCAGCGCCGCATCGAGATCGCTGTCCTCCAGATTGAGGATGCGTGTCGCGCCGAGGGGTGGCGTCATACCTCGGTGACCTTCATCGGCCGCTCGCGCCGCCGGGGCGGGTGCGGCTCGTTCAGGATCGCCCAGAACACGCCGACATCCTGGATCGCCTTGAAGAATTCCTTGAAGTCGACCGGCTTGACGACGAAGGCGTTGACGCCGAGCGAGTAGCTGCGCACCAGATCGCTTTCTTCCTTGGAGGCGGTCAGCATCACGACCGGAATATGCTTCAGGTCGTCATCGGTCTTGATGCGTTCCAGGACCTGGAGCCCGTCCAGCTTCGGAAGTTTCAGATCCAGCAGCACCACCGCCGGATCGCCGGTCTCGCGGCCCTGGTGCGCGCCATCCGCTTTCAACCAGTCCACCGCTTCGGCGCCATCGCGCGCGATGACGACCTCGTTTGCCAGAAGGCTGCGTTCCAGAGCGTGCAGGGTGAGTTCCAGATCGTTCGGATTGTCCTCGACCAGCAGGATCGGTTTGATATCCGGCATCAATCGCCCTCCGTCAGGCGGGGAAGTGAGAAATAGAATGTCGCGCCCTTGCCGGGCGCGCCCTCGGCCCAGGTGCGGCCGCCATGCCTGTCGACGATGCGGCGGACGTTGGCGAGGCCGATGCCGCTGCCTTCGTAGTCTTCGATCCGATGCAGGCGCTGGAAGACGCCGAACAGCTTGTCGACATAGTCCATGTCGAAGCCGACGCCGTCATCCCGGATGAAGAAGACATCCTCGTCCTCGCCGGCTTCCGCGCCGATGGTGACGTGGCTGGGGTCCGTGCCGCGTGTGTACTTCACGGCGTTGCCGACGAGGTTCTGCCAGACCGCCCTGAGGAAGGTCGGGTCGCCGTCGACGGCGGGCAGGTCCGCGACGGTAAATTCGACGCTGCGGCCGCCGGTCTCGCTTTTCTGCATGCGCAGCACCTCGCCGACCAGCCGGTTCATGTCCACGCGGATCGGCACGAGCTTCGATCGACCCATCTGCGAGAAACCCAGGAGATCGTCCACCAGGCGTCCGGCCGACAAGGCCGAGTCGATGATGGTGTCGACATAACGGCCGGCGCGCTTGTCTTCGCCGACGGCGGAACTCTCCTTCAGGAGTTCCGCAAAGCCGACGATATGCCGGAACGGCGCGCGCAGATCGTGGCTGATCGAATAGGAGAAGGCTTCCAACTCGCGGTTGCTGCGGCGCAGCTCTTCCGTCAGGCCGGCCATCTCCTCCGCCTTGCGCATCACGATGCCCACGATGGCGTTGCGCAGGCTGGCGGCGGCGGCCAGTTGCGCCGGCGTCCACGGGGCGGACCGCAGGTGCACCGTTTCCTTCCACATCTCGAAGGAGGTGCGCGGATTCAGACGCTCCTGACGCGGATCGGTGGTCTTGCGCGGGTCGCCGCCCCAGCGCACCGTATGGATCTGCTCGGGCCGGAACCACAGGACGTAGCTCGGATGAAGCTGCGAAATGGAGATGGCCACCACGCCGGAGCCGGTGCCGGCATAGGCCTGCGCGCGGGGCGTGGTCTCGGCGAGCGCATCCGTCGCGAACACCTCGTCATGCGACTGGGTGCGGAACAGCCAGGCGACGAGATCGCGGATGTCCTCCTCGGCGGGGGTTTGCCCGACGGTTTCCAGAAGGTCGCTCGTCACCACCGCGGCGCCGGCCGCGTCGGTCAGTGCGAGAAGGTCCTCGGGACTGCCCGACAACCCTTCCGAATAGTGGCTGCTCAACGCCATTGCGGACAGAAGCCGCGCCTCGATGGCGTGACGGGCCACGCGCTGGGCGGTTTCCTCGCTGCGCAGGCGCGCCCCGATCTGCAGCGCGACGACCTGCCCGAGAAAGTCGCAAGCCGTGCGCACATGGGCGGGCACCCGCCGCGGCGTGGCGTTATGGCACGAGATCAGGCCCCACAGACGGTTGTCCTCGACGAGCGAGATGGACATGGATGCGGGCGTACCCATGTTGCGCATGTATTCGACATGGACCGGCGAGACGCTGCGCAGCGCCGAGTAGCTGAGGTCTATCGGCCCGGCTTCCGCCGGCACGAGCGGCACCGGCCGATAGGCGGCGTCCGGGATGATGCGCAACCGGTTCAGGCGATACAGCTCCCGTGCCTGTGCCGGGATGTCGGCGGCCGGAAAGCGCAGGTCCAGATACGACGGAAGCCTGTCGTTGCCGTCCTCGGCGATGACGGTGCCGTTCCAGTGCTCGTCGAAGCGATACACCAGGACGCGGTCGAAGCCGGTGAGGGCGCGGACGATGCGCGCCGCGGCGGCGTTCAATCCCTCCAGCGTCGCGTGGGTGCGGCTTTCCGATACGAAACGGCGAATCTGCGGATACAGCGTATCGAGCGAGCCGGCCGCCTCGGCATCCGCTTCCTCCAGTTCGACGATGATGAACGGGCCGCTCGAATGCGCCAGCATCTCGAAATGCTGCCCGAAGAGTTCCACACGGCCGAAGCCAGCCGGTCCGTCCGCAGGCTCGCCGGCGTCCAGTACGGGTTGTGCCTGCGGCAGGATGTCAGCAAGCTGCGCGCCGACGACCCCGTCTGGCCGCTGCAGATGCATGCCGGCATTGGCGCTGGCTGCGACGATGGCATGCGACGTGCCGTCGACGACCAGCAGAAACCCGTGCGGCTGTATGCTTCCGGGGATATGGATCGGTTCGCGGGCACATCGATCGGCAAAGGACGCCGTCCTGCCCTGCACGCCACCAGCTTCGGCATTTTCAACCATGGGTGGCATCCTTTCCGCCGCACTCTCTAAGTGCAACGCACGAGTTTGCCAAGCGGTCCCGGTCGCGGGTGGGCATTCGGCCATTCAAGCAAGTGTGTTCGCCCTGCGGCGCGATGCCCGGTTGCAGATCGGCGCGGTGCGCTAGGTCCACGCTCCAAAGCGGAGACGCGCAGCAAAAGGGATACCGACATGCTGAAACTCGCAGGCCTGCCCACCCTGATCGTCGCCGGCCTGATGGCCGGTCCTGCCCTGGCGCAGGAGGCCGCCACGGCCGAAGGGCCATTCACGCTCGGCGAACTGCCCTACGCCGCCGACGCCCTGGACCCGGTCATCGACGCCGAGACGATGACGCTTCATCACGATAAGCATCACCGCGCCTATGTGGACAATCTCAACAAGGCCGTCGCCGCGGACGAAGCGCTCCAAGGCGTGACGTTGGAGGATTTCGTGGCCAATGCCGGCACCTATCCGGCAGCGGTCCGCAACAATGCCGGCGGTCACTGGAACCATACCTTCTTCTGGGAAAGCATGGTGGCGCCCGATGCGGCCGGGGAACCGTCCGAGGAACTCGCGGCGGCGATCGAGGCCGTCTATGGCGATATGGACGCGTTCAAGACCGCCTTCAACGAAGCGGGGGCCGGACGCTTCGGTTCCGGCTGGGTGTGGCTGATCGTCAACGACGAGAACGAACTCGAGATCACCTCGACGCCCAATCAGGACAATCCGCTGATGGACGTGGCGGAGGACAAGGGCACACCCATCATCGGCAACGATGTGTGGGAGCACGCCTATTACCTGAAATACAACAACCGGCGCCCGGAATACCTGTCGGCCTGGTGGGACGTGGTCAACTGGGACGTGGTCTCGCAACGTTACGACGCCGCGCTGGCAACCGCCAACTGACCCTTTGCCGGCAAGCGGCAGCCATGCTATCGCGCTCCGCAGCATATCGTGGAGTGCAGCATGGCACAGTCGCAAGCCGGGCAGGGCGTCGCCGCAGTCGGCCTGACCCTCGCAATGGGGGCCGTGGTCGGCGGCGCCCTCCTGTTCCAGCATGTGGGTGGCTACATGCCGTGCGCCCTCTGCCTCGAACAGCGGACACCTTACTATATCGGGATCGGCGTCGGCATCGCCGCCATCGCGGCGGTGTCGGTGCGCCTGCCGCAGGCCGTGGTGCGCGGGCTTTTCGCACTTATCGGCCTCATGATGCTCTGGACGCTGGTGCTGGGCGCCTACCATGCCGGGGTCGAATGGGGGTTCTGGGCGGGGCCGGCGGATTGCGCCGCCGGCGGCGCCGTGGACCTGACGGGCGATCTCCTGTCCAGCATGGATGCAATACGCCCACCCTCCTGCAGCGAGGCTGCCTTGCGCGTCCTCGGGCTTTCCATGGCCGGATGGAACGTGCTCGCGGCGGCGGCCCTTGCCTTTGCTGCTTTCCGGACGGCGATGCGACGCGGCTGAGGGCTTATTCGGGCTCCAGCTCCGTATCCCAGTAGAGATAGTCGAGCCAGCTATCGTGCAGGAAGTTGGGCGGGAACATCCGTCCGTTGTTGTGCAATTCGTGCACGGTCGGCTGGAAGGGCTTCTGCGCCGGGAACATGCCCGCATCCTGCGGCATGGCGCCGCCCTTGCGCAGGTTGCACGGAGAGCATGCGGCAACGACGTTGTCCCAGGTGGTCAGCCCCCCGCGCGAGCGCGGAACGACATGATCGAAGGTCAGGTCGTGCGGCGAGCCGCAGTACTGGCACTGGAAACGATCCCGCAGGAAGACGTTGAACCGGGTGAAGGCAGGGTGCCGCGCCGGCTTGACGTAGGTCTTGAGGCAGACGACGGACGGCAGGCGCATCGAGAAGGATGGCGAATGCACTGCGACATCGTATTCGGCCAGGATGTTGACGCGGTCCAGGAAGACCGCCTTGATCGTGTCCTGCCAGGACCAGAGCGAGAGTGGGTAGTAACTGAGCGGTCTGAAATCGGCGTTCAATACGAGAGCCGGAGTCAGACCGGGATGCACCGCGATCGTCAAGGATGGTCTCCTCTACCGAAGCAGCATCTCGCAAAATCGAATCCGGTCCTGCGATGATACGATGCTCATGCCCGAAGAATTCGCTGTGGCACTATCGTGGCGCATCATGTCGGCTTTGTGAAGCCGCGCAAGCAAGGCTTGCGGACGGATTCACAGGCGGGTTCGGGCTTGTTGCAGTGCAACCGGGGTGGCGTCCCTGCGGGTAACGGCCGCGTAATATCCCCAGAACAGGCGCGCAGCCACAGAGCGGTGCGGCGACCAGAACTCGGCCATCGCCCGCAAGGGCTTGTCGCGCGGGCGTTCTTCCATCCCGAAAGCGTGCGCCACCGCCACCTGGAGGGCGAGGTCGCCCGCTGGGAAGACGTCGTCGCGGCCCAGGCAGAAGAGCAGATAGCACTCGGCCGTCCACGGACCGATGCCGGGAACGGACGTCAGCTCGGCGATTGCGGTGGCGCTGTCGGCTGCTGCGACGCGATCGAAGTCGAGCGTGCCGGTGATGACGGCGGAGGCGATGGCCAGAAGCGCGCGCTCCTTGGCCCGCGAAAGGCCTGCGGCCCGGAAGACGGCGTCGTCCAGCGCCAGGATGGACGGCGCGTCGTTCAAATCCACCATGCCGGCGAGGCGGCCGGTGATCGCCATCGCGCTGGCGCGCGAAACCTGCTGGCCCATCAGGGTTGCGGCAAGGCCCGGCAGGCCCGGATCTCCGGCGCGCAGGGGCAGCGCGCCGGCCCGCTCGATCACGGGTGCAAGGCGCCCGTCCATGCGGGCAAGGGCGTCGAGCCCTGTCCTGATATCATCCGGACTCCGAATCATGCAGGTGAAGATAAGAGGAGTCATGGTCCAGTCCAACGCGGCACCGATATTTCGCTTCGCTCCCAGCCCGAACGGCGCGCTGCACCTCGGCCATGCCTATTCGGCGCTGATCAACGCCGACATGGCGGCGCAGGCAGGCGGCACGTTCCTGTTGCGGCTGGAGGATATCGATACGGCCCGGTGCACGCAGGCGCTGGAGGCAGCGCTGGTCGACGACCTCGCCTGGCTCGGCGTGCTGCCGCCGCCGCCCTACCGCCGGCAATCCGAGCATTTCGCCGACTACGCGGCCGCCCTCACGGCGCTGGCCGATGACGGCCTCGCCTATCCCGCCTTCATGACGCGCGGCGATATCCGGGCCTTTGCCGCGCGCTCTGAAGACGAGACCGGCTCGCCTTATCCGAGAGATCCGGACGGAGCGCCGCTCTATCCGCGCCTGGACCGCCATATGGGCGAGGACGAGCGAATGAAGGCCATCGCCGATGGGCTGCCCTATGCCTGGCGGCTCGACATGGCGGAAGCGATCCGGCGCGTCGGTATCGTGTCCTTCGTGGAAACCGGCGGAGAAGACGGCGAAGCCGAAATCGTGGCGGAGCCGGCCCTCTGGGGCGACGTGGTGCTGGCGCGCAAGGACGTTCCGACCAGTTATCACCTGTCGGTTGTCGTCGACGATGCGCTGCAGGGGATAACGCATGTGGTGCGTGGGCGCGATCTGGCGCCCTCCACTTCGGTGCACAGAGTGCTGCAGGCGCTTCTGGGCCTGCCGGCCCCCATCTATCATCATCACGATCTCATCCTCGATGCCGACGGTCGCAAGCTGTCCAAAAGCATTCGATCCGTGGCGCTGTCGACGTTTCGCCAGGCCGGCATGACGCCTGCCGACATCCGCCGGATGGTCGGGCTAGGGCCTGGATTCCCTTTGGACGGGCAACGTTCTAAGCCAGAACGAGCAACCAGATCGTCAGGCTGACGGCGGACAGGGCGGTCGTCATTATGATCGTCGTGGCGGCGATGCCTTCGCCGCTGCGGAAGTAGGTGGCGAAGAGATAGGCGTTGACGCCCGAGGGGCAGGCGGCCATCGCGACCGTCAGCGCCAGCCATTCGCGCGGCAGCAGCAGCGCACCGACGGCAAGGACCGCAACCGGTTGGACGACGAGCGCCAGCGCCGAGATTGCCAGCGCCACCGGCATGTCGCCCCGGATCCGAAACCGCGTCATCGTTAGGCCGAGCGAGAACAGCGCCACGGGCCCGGCCGCGCCCGCCATCAGCGTCACGATCTCGCCGAGCGGGCCGGACAGCGGCAGGCCGGTCAGGCGGAAGGCCAGTCCTGCGAAGATGCCGAGAATGAGGGGGCTCCTGATGAGGTTGCGCCCGACCCGCAGCGCGATATCCGCGACGGGCAGCCGCGGTCCGGCCCCGGTCTGGCCGTCGCGCGCATCCAGAAGCGCGGCGCGCTCGATGAGCAGCGTGGAGCCCATCATCATCAGCGGCAGATGGACGGCCAGCAGCATGGCGAGGACGCTGAGCCCCGCCTGGCCGAAGGCCAGCGTGGCGATGGGAACGCCGACGAAGACGAGGTTGGAGAAGCTCGCCCCGACACCGGCGATGACGGCGGCGCGACGATCGCTGCGTCCAAGCCGGCGTGCGACGAGCATGCCTAGAGCGAAGGCCACGACGACACCCGCGAAATAGGAAATCCACAACGCCAGCGGATTGCCGGCGTCGAAGCGCGCGGTGGCTAGGGTTCGAAACAGCACCGTCGGCATCGCTATGACGAAGACGAATGCCGAAAGCGCCTCGGGTGCGGAGTTCGGCAGAAGGCGGGCGCGGCCGGCGCCGTAGCCAAGCGCGATCAGGCCGAAGACGGGGACGATGATCGAAAGGATAAGGGCCATGGAACCGGCGGCTGGAACGCGTAAACGGATCGGGCGGCAACCGTTCGGTGCTTTCAACCACCCGCATTGCCTGATACGGGATTGGAACCTGTAATTCCATCCCCAGGCCGGTCCCGCCGGCGTCGACCATGATCCGGCTCGTTCCACTGTTTCCCGCTCTCTTCGTGCTCATCTGGTCCACCGGCTTCATCGGTGCGCGCTATGCCATGCCGCATGCCGAGCCCTTCACCTTCCTGGCCATGCGCTTCGCCCTGGCGCTTTGTCTGTTGCTGCCCTGGATCGCGCTGGCGCGCGCACCCTGGCCGCGCGGCAGGCCTGCGCTCCATGCCTGCATCGCCGGAAGCCTGATCCACGGCCTTTATCTGGGCGGTGTCTTCTATGCGGTGAGGCACGGCCTGCCTGCCGGGATCGCGGCGCTGATCGTCGGGCTGCAGCCGATCGTGACCGCGCTGATGGCGGCGTCCTTCCTTGGCGAGCGCATCACCCCACGCCATTGGATGGGCCTGCTGCTCGGCCTTGTCGGCGTCGGCCTGGTCGTGGTGCCGAACCTGTCGCCCGATGGGGACTACCGGTGGCAGACGCTGCTGCCCGTCATCCTGGCGGCCATAGCCATCTCGGCCGGGACGGTCTGGCAGAAACGCTTCGTCGGCGGGGTCGACCTGCGCACCGGCACGGCGCTGCAATATGTGGGAGCCCTGCTGCCGGTCGCCCTGATGGCGCTGGCGACGGAAACGATGGCCGTCGACTGGACGGGAGAACTCGTCTTCGCGCTGGTCTGGCTGACGGTCGTCCTGTCCATCGGGGCCATCCTGTTGCTGCTCTTCATGATCCGCGAGGGGGCCGTCTCCAGGGTGGCGTCCCTGATGTACCTGACGCCCGGCGTCACGGCGGTGATGGCGTTCCTGCTGTTCGGCGAAAGCCTGACGGCGGTGCAACTGCTGGGCCTCGTCATCGCCGGAGCCGGCGTCCATGCGGCCATGCGCCCCGGCCGCAAGCCGGTTTGAAGCGACGGCCTTTCCGACTATATCGAGGGAAAGCAACTGGAATGCCGGCATGTCCTCCTTTCTGACCTATCTTGCCCTGGCCGTGATGCTGGCCGTCGTCGCCGTGCTGGTGGCGGGCCTGCGCAACATGCTGGTGGGCGGGCCGGGCAACCGGTCGCAGAAACTGATGCGGCTTCGGGTGATGTTGCAGGCGATCGCCGTTCTGATCATCGTCATCTTCCTTGTATTCGCACGCTGACCGGACAGGAGAGAGATGGTACGCCTGACGCGCATCTACACCCGCACGGGAGACAAGGGCACGACCGCGCTGGGCACCGGCGAACGCCGCCCGAAAGACGATCTGCGCATCGAAGCCTATGGCACCGTCGACGAGCTGAATGCCGTCATCGGCGTGGCGAGGCTGCATACGGAGGCGGCCTCGGACGGGGCGCTGGCGCGTGTCCAGAACGATCTGTTCGATCTCGGTGCCGATCTCGCGACGCCCGATACCGGCAAGCCCCTGCCATATGAACGCCTCGCGATCACGCAGGGGCAGGTCGGAAGGCTGGAGCGGGAGATCGACGCCATGAATGCGCGGCTTGCGCCGCTGAACTCCTTCGTGCTGCCGGCAGGCACACCGGCATCCGCCCATCTGCACCATGCGCGGACCGTCGCACGGCGCGCCGAGCGGTTGATGGTCGGCCTGTCGAGAGTGGGTGGCGAAACGGTTTCGGAGCCCGCGCTGCAATATGTCAACCGCCTGTCGGACTGGCTCTTCGTCGCGGCGCGCATCGCCAACGACGATGGCAGGGCCGATGTGCTGTGGGTGCCTGGCGGCACGCGGGCCTGAACCTGGAACGGTTCGATCTTTGACGTAAACGTAAATTGCGCTTATGCCTCTAGCGCGCCTTGCGGGGCAGGATGGAAGGGAGAAGACCAAGGTCCATGAAGATACTCGTCTGCATCAAGCGCGTTGTGGATTACAACGTT
>NZ_JAMQCO010000013.1 GCF_023702225.1 Aureimonas altamirensis
ACGTTTCCAGCCAACGAGCTGGGCCGCTTCGTCCTGTAACGACCCATCTAAGTCCTTCGGAGGCCGACCCCTGCGATCCAGAAGCGGACACATCACGAGCCGTCAGCTTGGCGCGTCCGCGACGAAGGTCGGCAGCTCGAAGAAGCCGACGTTCAGCTTTTGCTCCTCGCACCACGTTTTGAAGCCTTCCGTGCAGATCGGCATGTAGGGGCGCTCGCGGTCCACCGCGACCATCGCCCCCTCGGGCAGCGGACGGGTGACCACGAAGTTTTCCGCCTTGAACCGCTTCAGGTGCGGCCAGAAGCGCACCGGGTCGATGTCGTCGATCACGTCCACGACGTGCCGGTAGGTCGCGCAGTAGAGGCCACCCACGTCGTCGCCGATCCAGTTCATCAGGTTTTCAGGGCCGTACATGACGATCGTCTCGTAGAAGAGGAAATCGTCCATGTTGGCGCCCAGCATGGCGTCGCGAAACCGCTTCGAGACCATGGGAATGGCCGCATCGACCTTGATGAAGTCGGTGAAGCAAAGCGAGTCAGGCGCAAACTCGTCGGCGCTAAAGGCTCGTGGATAAGGCTTGTTTTCCCGCATCGCATCCCGTGCGGCGTCGTAGTCCTTAGCATGTACCATTTCAGGGGGGTGAAGCGCCGGATGAGTGGTGAGATGGTAATACCGATGCATGATCTCACCTTCTGAACGGGCTTAAGCGGGATACGCGTTACATGCAGACCCATGCCATTGTCCGCTTCCGCGGGAAGATAGCCGGAAGCGGACGGTCCGCAACCACCCTTCCCGGTCCTTCTCGGCAGCGGCCTGTGCTACGCATTGAAGTGTCGGAGGCTCAAATGAAACGCGACACGCTTGTCATCCTCAAACCCGATTTCATCGATCCAGCCTTTCCAGGCATGTGGTTCTACTGCTGGCATTGCGCATTGATGGAAGGGGTAATCGCGAGCTTTCCCAAGCTCACGGAAAAGATCGACGTGCTGAGGGTCAAATGGCCGCGGCCAAGAAATGAGGTCGTTGAACTGATCGGGGCCGAAAATCAGTCGCTTCCCGTGCTTATCTTCGCTGAAGGCGCCAGTGACAGCCTAGCGACCGGAAGCTTCAAGGGACGCCTCTTCGCGGAGGGCAAAGATATGATCCTTGCTGCGCTCTCTGAGCGGCACGGTATCCCTTTCCCGCATCCGTAGCCTCCACGATCCGCCTTGCGTCCGATGACGATCGTCTAACGGACGCCTCGAAGCCCCTTGTCAGTTGAGCGCTATGGCGGCGATTCCGAACAGGACCAGAATCGTGCAAGCCGCCTTCTGAAGGCCGAGCCGTTCGCGGAGAACGAGGGAGCCGAAGATCATCGTCATCACGACGCTGACCTCTCGAAGGGCGGAGACGAGGGCCACTTCGCTGCGCGAGAGAGCCCAGATGATGAGGGCGTGCGCGAGCGACATGACGAAGCCGCTCGCGGTGCAGATCTTCCAGTTCTCGGCCGTGTAGGCGAGAAACGCCCGGGGACCGGCCACCAGCCCGGCGAGAAGCATCAACAGCCCTTCGAGGAGAAAGACCCACAGGATGTAGGTGATCGCCTGTCCGCCCAGCGCCGCGCCTTCGGCATCGAGCAGGGTGAAACACGCGACGAACGCTGCCGTCACGAGGGCGAAGCCGACGGCGTGGTAGTTCGTCGGGATCCCGCGGACGAACGTCAGGCCCATGATGCCCAGCGCGATCGTCAGAACCGCACCGATCTGAACCCCGGAGACGTCGGCGTTCACGAAGATCAGGGAGAGCGGGAGGACAAAGAGCGGGATCGCCCCGCGCGCGATCGGGTAGACTTGGCTCATGTCCCCATAGCGGTATCCTGCCGAGAGGAAGATCCGGTATCCGGCGTGCAAGGGTGCGGAGGCCGCCAGAAACCACCACGCGGCAGGATCAAGGGGCGGCGCGAACGGAAGGGCGAGCAGGCAGATCACGCCCGACGTCGCCGCCATCAGCGAGAGGGAGCGGAACTGGTCGCGCCCCTTCTTGACGAAGAGGTTCCAGCTCGAATGGAGGAATGCGGCCAGGATCACGACCAGAAACGTGGTGATGTCCAAGCCTACGTTCTCCTTCCAATATCGCCGTCGATTCTAAGCTAACACAACTCGCAGGCGATGCGGGGAAACCGCTTGTCCGCCTGACACAGCGTCGGTCCGATGACGTTCGCTCAACGGACGAATGCGCAATGCGTAGCCGAGCCGTCGTTCCACCGCGCCTGCACCACGGGCCGAGTGTCCGTTTGAGTGGTCCGGTCAAAATTCTCACTACCAGGCGTCTATCGGACGGGTTCGTTTTGGGTATGCCTTTTGAAGACCGGTCCAACCCTGGTCTTGTAAGTGCTGTGAAACGCCACGATAAACGGCGGCATCCTGATCGCGGTATTTGTCAGTTGCCAGGTCCGATCACGAGGCAGTCACGCGCAGCCTGAACGACGTCGGCGGATACCTCCTCAACGCAGTTGAGGGTCATGATCCGCCTCATCTTCGCGAACAGGCGCTCCATCAGCCGGAAGTTGCCGCGCGTAATCCGAATCACTGCCGCTTGCGCCTCGATCCCTTCGAGCTGGGTCGGATCAAAAGTGATCCCGAAGTCGCCGGCGTGCGTCGTCAGCAAGAGGCGCATCTCGGTTTCGGTGAGCGGCTTGAACTCGTGGACAAAGCCGATCCGCGAGTAGATCTGGGCGTAGCGGGAAAGCCGTTTCTCCAGGCCCGGCATTCCCATGAGGATGAGGCCGAAGCCCTGCCGGTCGGATAAATCGCGAAGATGCTCGAGCGACTTGATGGACAAGCGATCGGCTTCATCAACGATGACGAGCGGACAGGCGATGCAGGCCGTGTCGAAGGTCACGTCGTCCAATGAGCCGGCAGCTATGGTCACCCGCGCAAATCCCAATTTTGTTAGGCTCGTGCCGAGCTCTGTGTTGAGCGTCTTGGGCGTGTTGCTGACGCGGACCGTATAGAAAATCGCCTTGCAGCGTGCGATCTTCTCGCCGAAGGGTGCAGCAATCGCGTTGCACGCACCGTAATCCCGTAAGTCGGGAAAGCTGGAGAACTCGCGCGCCGATCGTGTCTTTCCCACCCCTGGCCGACCATGGCACACGCCGATGTAGCGGTAGTGTGAGCAAGCCTCGGCGAACTCGACAAATCGAGCATGTTCGCGCGTCTTCAGGAACGGCTGCTCGACGGGGAATTCAATCGTCAGCGGCGTAGAGCCGGAGTCCTCGGACGGTTGTGGGGCGGGAAGTCGTACTCTCTTGGTCGCCATCGGGAACCTCCGTCCTGGCAAGCGCCTGTTTGTCGCGCTCCTTCACGCCGCGCCGCGCCTGCTGGATCGCGCGCAGCGACGGACTACCCGCGTGCTCGGGGCTGAGCGCACGGCAGACAAACCGGCCTTGGTGGTAGACATGGATCTCGGTCAGGTCGCGGGGATCATAGACCGCCTCGACCTGCTCACCGACGAAGGCGGCGAGCGTCGGCTCGACGTAGCGTCTGCCCATCAGGCGGATGCCGTCGCGCAGCACCTTGCGTGGCTTCGGCACATGCACGAGCAACATGTCGAGTTGTTCGAGGCTGTCAGGCATGGCGGGCAGGAACCCGCCTTTCTGCCATCGCGCGATCGGGGGTTCCCTGGTGCTGCCATGTGGGCGGCGATGATAGACCTCGCACACGAACGTCTCGAACCGGACCCGCAGCTCGTCGAGCGTGAGTGCTGGCGCCGACAGGGCTTTGCCCGCGATCAGGTGCCCAGGCAGGTCTGGCAAGAACATGTCGTTGATGGTGCGGAACAGGCGCTCGATCTTGCCGCGCCCGCGAGGACGGCCCGGGAGCGAATGAATGAGGCGAATCTTCAGGACGATGCACGCCTGCTCGATATGCTCGGAAACGAAATCCGAGCCGTTGTCGACGTAGAGCTGTTCGGGGATTCCGCTGACGATCCACTCGGGGTTTAGCTTGCGCCAGATTGCTTGCCGCAACGCCAGCGCCGTGTTGAGGGCGCTCGGCGCATCGAGGCTGATGAAATAACCGGCGATGGCCCGGCTGTGATCGTCAAGTACGACAGTCAGCCAGGGGCGCACCGGGCTTACGGCGTCATCAAGGACAAGTATGTCGAGAATGGTATGGTCCGCCTGCCACATCTCGTTGGCGGCCGAGGCTTCGCGCCGATGCACCAGCTCGTGCTCGTCGCGGTAGGCGGCTGGATCGGAGGCCACCGTGATCTGGCTCACCGGGATCGTCCTGACAATACGCGCGACGGACGAATAGCTTGGTGCCCTGTGCCCTTCGGCAACGGCGAGTTCCTGCATTTTCCGGTGGATGGCAGCGACCGGTGGACGTGGACGCTTGATGGCACGATCGCGAGCAAGCCTGACCAGATGGTCCGGCAGATGCAGCCTACCCCGGTCGCCCCGTGGAAGGCTTGCGAGGCCGGCAAGCCCTTCAGCTCGGTAACGCCCGAGCCAACGCTGCAGAGTCCGATCGCTCACCGTGCCGGCGCGTGCGAGGTCCGCGAGGGGGACGCCATCGGCCAGATGTGGCTCGAGGATACGGTAGCGCTCGATCGCCAGCGGCGGAGCGAGCGCCGGATGTGTCATCGCGGAGCGCTCAGAGCGTGAGTAAGGAAAACGGAGATTTGTTTGCCTAACGCCATGTTCAGTCCGATCGCGTTGCAAAACCGACCTGTCGCAGGTAAATCTATTCGGTAAAGAAAACTAGGGCAACATACTCCTGCCGATGACGACTTCCCTGCCAAAATCAGCGTGCCGGAGCCACAACACCCGCTCATGATGAAAATTGGATACGCGCGCGTCTCGACGATCGAGCAGAATCTCGATTTTCAGAAGGACGCCTTGTTGGCTGCCGGGTGTGAGAAAGTTATAACCGACAAGGCGTCCGGCGCAACGGCCGCCAGGCCTGGTCTCGAGAAGGTTAAGGAGCAGCTCCGCGCCGGTGACACCCTGGTCTTATGGCGGCTTGATCGCCTCGGTCGATCTCTGCGCGATCTCATTGGCTGGATGACCTACCTCGAAGAACGGAAGATCGGGCTGCTCAGCCTCCACGAGGCGATCGATACGACGACCACCTCGGGCAAGCTCACCTTCCACCTGTTCGGTGCTCTGGCGGAGTTCGAGCGCAACTTGATCCGCGAGCGGACCCAGGCCGGTCTCGCGGCGGCGCGCGCTCGCGGCAAGAAAGGCGGGCGGCCCACGGCGCTCAACAAAGACAAGCGCGATCTGGCTATCAGGCTCTACCACGAGAACAAAATGCCGATCGCCAAGATCTGCTCGATGCTCGGCATCTCCAAACCGACGCTCTACGCCTACGTTCGTGCAGCCGGGGAGGCCGCGACGACCGCATAAAGGGAAAGGCTTCGATCTGCCCAGACAGGTCTAGAAGCACAAGTGATGCCCGAGAGGGTCCGCAGTGCCAGTCTAATCCCAGGCATGAGCCGACCCACCCTGGAGGCCTCTCCGGACACGGACGCTAGCCTCAAAGCCACTTGAACATTGCAATCATATTTGCAACGTTGCATTTATGAACGATGATGCAGCCGTTGCCGCCCTTTCCGCCCTTGCTCACGCCGACCGCCTAGCGGCCTTCCGGATGCTCGTCCGCGCGGGTCCGAACGGCATGGCGTCCGGCGAGATCGCCGACGCCCTGTCGATCCCGCCGACGCGCATGAGCTTTCATCTCGCGACGCTGGAGCGCTCGAAGCTCTTGCGCTCGTGGCGGGACGGGCGTCGCATCCTCTACGCCGCGAGCTACGACGACATGCGCCAGCTCCTTGCCTTCCTCACCGAGGATTGCTGCTCCGGGAACCCGGAAATCTGCGGCGACCTCGGAGACTTCATCGCCACCTGCGCCCCGGAGACCTTCCGATGACTGCCCAGCCCTTCAACGTCCTGTTCCTCTGCACGGGCAACTCGGCCCGCTCGATCCTCGCCGAGAGCGTTTTGCGCAAGGAAGGCGTCGGTCGCTTCGCCGCCTTCTCAGCCGGGAGCCACCCGAACGGGCAGGTGAACCCCTTGGCGATCGAGGTCCTCCGGGATGAGGGCTATCTGACGGACGGGCTTCGGTCGAAGTCGTGGGACGAGTTCGCGGTGCCCGGCGCGCCCAAGATGGATTTCGTCTTCACGGTCTGCGACCAGGCCGCCGGCGAGAGCTGCCCCGCCTGGCCCGGCCAGCCGATGACCGGACACTGGGGCATTGAGGACCCGGCCGCCGTGGCGGGGTCCGAGATGTGGCGCCGCGCCGCCTTCGAGCGTGCCCTGTCCTACCTGAGGAACCGCATTCTCGCCTTCACGGCCTTGCCCGTTGAGAGCATCGAGCGGACCAGCCTGACCGCCAAGCTTCGAGAGATCGGCCATCTTGAGGGTGCCTCGTCGCCTCGCTCGGACGTCGCGTAGGGAATGCCGATGACCGTCACGATCTACCACAATCCAGCCTGTGGAACCTCTCGCAACACTCTGGAGATGATCCGCCAGTCCGGCGAGGAGCCGGAAGTCATCGAGTACCTGAAGACGCCGCCGAGCCGCGACCGGTTGGTCGAACTTCTCGGTGCCATAGGCATGAAGCCGCGTGAGCTCCTGCGCGAGAAGGGCACCCCTTACGCCGAGCTCGGGCTCGACGATCCGACCCTTTCCGACGACATCCTAATGGACGCGATGGTGGCCCACCCGATCCTGATCAACCGCCCGATCGTCGTGACGCACAAGGGGGCCGCGCTCTGCCGTCCATCGGAGGCGGTCTTGGCCCTGTTGGACAACCCCGTCGCGACCTTCACCAAGGAGGACGGCGAGATGGTCAAGGCGGCGGGATCTGTATCGTGACCGTATCGTCCATCGACATGCCGAATGTTGATCTCGATCAACTCCAGCCAATCGACATGGCTGCGCTGACCGCGTCCGGCGAGGCGTCGCACCCGCCGCGCATCCTGGTCCTCTACGGCTCGATCCGGGACCGCTCCTTCTCCCGCCTCCTGTCGGAGGAGGCCGGGCGCCTTCTCCGCTGGTTCGGGTGCGAGGTTCGCACCTTCGACCCACGGGGCCTACCACTCCCCGACGGAGCGGAGCCCGACCACCCGAAGGTCAAGGAACTGCGCGACCTCGCCGACTGGTCCGAGGGCATGGTCTGGGTCAGCCCGGAACGTCATGGCGCGATGACCGGGATCATGAAGGCGCAGATCGACTGGATTCCGCTGGCGCTCGGTGCCACGCGCCCGACGCAGGGCAAGACGCTCGCCGTCATGGAGGTATCGGGCGGCTCGCAGAGCTTCAACGCCGTGAACCAGATGCGCATTCTCGGCCGCTGGATGCGGATGGTGACGATCCCGAACCAGTCCTCCGTCCCCAAGGCGTTCCTCGAGTTCGACGAGGCGGGACGCATGAAGCCGTCCGCCCTCTACAGCCGGGTCGTCGACGTCTGCGAGGAACTGGTGAAGTTCACCCACTTGGTGCGCGGCCGCTCCGCCTACCTGACGGACCGCTACTCCGAGCGCGTCGAGAGCTCCGAGAAGCTGTCTGAGCGCGTGAACCAGCGCTCCATCTGACCCTCTCTCCCCCGGACCTCCCATGCTCGCGCTCGCGATCTTCGTCGCCACCCTCGTCCTCGTCATCTGGCAGCCCCGGAGCCTCGGCATCGGCTGGTCCGCCCTCGCGGGCGCCGGCGTCGCCCTCGTCACAGGCGTCGTCGGCTGGGCGGACGTCGGTACGGTCTGGCACATCGTCTGGGACGCGACCTTCACCTTCGTCGCGCTCATCGTCATCTCGCTCATCCTCGATGAAGCCGGGTTCTTCGCCTGGGCCGCGCTCCATGTCGCCAGGTGGGGCAGCGGCGACGGACGCCGGCTCTTCCCGCTGATCGTCACGCTCGGGGCCGCGATCGCCGCCGTCTTCGCCAACGACGGCGCAGCGCTGCTCCTCACGCCGATCGTGCTTGCGATCCTCTTACGACTGAACTTCCCGCCCGCCGGGGCGCTCGCCTTCGTCGTCGCCTGCGGCTTCGTCGCCGACACGACAAGCTTGCCACTCGTGGTGTCGAACCTCGTGAACATCGTCACGGCGAACTTCTTCGGCATCTCCTTCGGCCGCTACGCCGCAATCATGGTTCCTGTGAACCTCGTCTCGCTCGCCGCGACGCTTCTCGTTCTCTGGCTCTGGTTCCGCAGGGACATTCCCACGAACTACCGCACCGAAGAACTGGAGGAGCCACGCCGTGCCATCCGCGACCACGCCGTCTTCCTGGCGGCATTCCCGCTTCTCGGGCTCCTGCTGGTCGCCTATTTCGTAACAGGTCCGCTGGGCGTCCCGATCGCGTTCGTCACCGGGGCGGCCGCCCTCATTCTTATGGCGATTGCCGGACGCTGGTTCTCTGCCGGTCGCGGCGCGGTCGTACCGCTCGCCAAGGTGCTGCGTGAGGCGCCCTGGCAGATCGTGCTGTTCTCGATCGGCATGTATCTCGTGGTCTACGGCCTCGGGAACGCGGGGCTCACCGACATTGCCGCCGCAGCGCTCGTCTGGCTCGCGCAACAGGGCACGTTCGTTGCAACGGTCGGGACGGGCTTCGTCGTGGCCGTGCTCGCCTCTGTCATGAACAACATGCCCGCGACCCTCGTCGGAGCGCTCGCCATCGACCGTGCCGCCCTCGATCCGCTGACGCAGGAGCTGATGGTCTACGCCAACGTCGTCGGCAACGATCTCGGGCCGAAGTTCACGCCGATCGGCTCGCTTGCGACCCTTCTCTGGCTCCATGTGCTGGCTGGCAAGGGGCAGACAATCACCTGGGGCCAATACATGAAGGTCGGCCTCGTCCTAACCCCTCCGGTCCTCCTGGCCGCGTTGGTCGCGCTCTGGATCTGGCTTCCGGTCGTGTCGTGAGATCGCGCTGGCAGGTCATCTCGGCGCTCGGCGTCTTCGAAATACTGGCCTGGGGATCCTCGGTCTATCTTCCTGCCGTGCTGGCGGTCCCGATCTCGCAGGAGACTGGATGGCCCCTCCCATGGGTCGTCGGCGGCATCAGCGTCGGGCTTCTCGTTTCGGCCGCCGCTTCTCCGATTGTCGGGGCGACCATCGCGGCGAAGGGCGGACGTCCGGTGCTGGCATTCGGAGCCGTTCTGCTAGCGCTCGGCCTTGTAATCCTCGGCCTGTCGCCAAACCTGCCAACGTTCCTTGCCGGCTGGGTCGTCATCGGGTTCGGGATGGGCATGGGCCTCTACGATCCTGCATTCGCCACCCTCGGCCGCCTCTACGGGGCCGATGCCCGGTCCGCCATCACGACGCTGACCCTCTGGGGCGGGTTCGCCAGCACGGTCTGCTGGCCACTCTCGGCCTTTATGGTCGAACATCTGGGATGGCGCGGAACCTGCCTCGCCTACACCGCGCTCCACGTCTGCGTCTCGCTTCCCTTGGTCCTTTTGTTCGTGCCATCGACCGTGTCGACCGGCATCCAGCAAGCGCGTTCCAAGGAACAGATCCCTCCTTCGCCGGAGGAGCGTCGCGCCTTCCTCCTCCTGATCGCGCTGTTCGTCCTGTGTAGCACGATCTTCGGGCTCGTGTCCGTGCACCTCCTGACGCTCCTTCAAGCCCGCGGCGAGACGCTCGCTGCTGCCGTCGCCTTCGGTGCGATGGTCGGGCCCTCGCAAGTTGGCGCCCGTATCCTGGAGATGGCCGGACGCGGTCGCCACCATCCGCTCTGGACTCTACGCGCCGCCGTGGCGCTGACGGCGATCGGCATCTGCTCGCTTGCCTTCAACCTCTTGCCGATCGCCGCCGCGATGGTCTTCTACGGTGCAGGTAACGGCATCCTGTCCATCGCCCGAGGTACGGTGCCGTTGGCCCTGTTCGGCCCCGAGACCTACGCCGCCGTCATGGGCCGGCTGGCGCGTCCGGCGCAGATCGCGCAAGCGCTCGCACCGACGATAGGCGCAGCGATCCTTGCTTTAGCCGGAGCCAATGCCACAATGCTGTTTCTCGCGGTTCTCTCGATCGGAGCGCTCGGCACCTTACAGCTGTTGCGACAGGACCACCGCCATCAAGCCGGCTGAGACGTCTGCTTATTAACGTCCTCGTCGAAAAGCGGCCTTTCCACTATCCACCCACCTCGCCATTAGCGGACGCTCTGCTTCAACGGCGTTTGCGATCCCTTGGCGTACATCTCTGTGTGCTGACCCCCCCGTGAGGGTCCGCAGGGTCGGTCCGAGACTAATCCGCCGAACCGGCGGCACGACACTTATCGTGACCAGATTCCCGCTATTCATCTCGACCGTTCACATAAGTGCGCTTTAACCGCGTAAAAAGGACTGAACGCAAAGAGACCATCCAAAACGGATCAAGCCATGTTCGTGCGCGCCTACCTTCGAGCGTCCACCTCGCAGCAGGACGCGTCACGAGCTCGTGGAGCGCTCGACGCCTTCGCGGCCGAGCGAGGTTTGCGCATCGCGGCCCGCTACGTCGAGAACGAGAGCGGCGCGAAGCTGCACCGGCCTGAGCTGTTTCGTCTCCTTGCCGACTGCGAGCCCGGCGACGTCCTTCTCGTGGAACAGGTCGATCGTCTATCCCGCCTCACCTCCCCCGATTGGATGAAGCTGCGGGCTGAGATCGACGCCAAGCAGGTCCGCATAGTCGCGCTTGATCTGCCGACGTCTTGGAACTTGGCTGCGCCGGAGGACGAGTTCACAAGCCGGATGTTTTCGGCAGTGAACAACATGATGCTCGATGTCCTCGCGGCCGTCGCGCGCAAGGACTATGAGGATCGTCGCCGGCGCCAGTTGGAGGGTACTGCCCGAGCGAAGGCCGCTGGGCTCTACAAGGGCCGCCCCGCGAACTTGTCGCGCAATGCGGCTATCGCGGCCATGCTCCAAGATGGGCGGACATGGAACCAGATCATGAGCGCAACCGGATGCAGTCGGACCCTTCTCGCGAAGCTTACACGGGAACAGCGCGCTCAAGGTGCTTCGCAAACCGCAAATTAGGGAGCGTCAGCCTGCCTTGTTTTCAGAGC
Organism: Aureimonas altamirensis; assembly: GCF_023702225.1. Lineage (GTDB taxonomy): Bacteria > Pseudomonadota > Alphaproteobacteria > Rhizobiales > Rhizobiaceae > Aureimonas > Aureimonas altamirensis_B. The sequence continues at coordinate 11,028 of NZ_JAMQCO010000013.1, forward strand.
TTATCAGCGTCTCGGTACTGAGGGCGAGCTGCCGTGCGTATGTCTTAGATGCATCCAGAACACTGGCCTGACTTACGCCGAAAATGAAGAACATGGCGTGGATGAGTGAGAAAATAGCCAGGAAGACGAGTTTTCCATCACTCAAGCTGGCAAACCCGGGCTCAAGCCAAACGATGGCGGCAGCCAACGCGAACACAAGTATGTTAAGGAGTATACCAACGGGTTTTAGCCCGAGTAGATTGCGTCTAAACCCATAGCTGACGTTCTCGTGGAACAGTAGCTTGAAACGCTCCGTATCGCGTGTGTTCTCCCGCAGCCAGAAGAAACACTCATCATAGAAATCGCGTGAAAGTTGTGGGTTCTGCCTTTCGTCGTCTTCCGATAGAGGCGTTTGATTTATTTTATTAGCGATGAAAGCGCGGTAGCGGTCGCGCATGCCTTTGACGAGCGTAGAATTGTCATGACAAAGCTCAGTGTTGTAGGGCTTTCCACCTGTCTCAGCGAAAAGCTGACGCTCTCGCCGTCTACCCATGCGGCGAGCTAGATCTGCCGCAGCAAAGAAAAGAACAGCGATCCCGGCCGTAGAGACGATTTCGGAAAGGCCCGGGTCAGTCCAGTTCGTGGCGAGCAGCGCAAGAGCCACCGCCGGGGCGATCGTCAGGATCGCAGGGAAGAGACGGGCTCGAATCGAGTATGCGTCAAGGAATTCCATTCGCTCCCTCTTCCGTTCCCATGATGCAATGGAAATCCGTTGGCGTGACGATCAGGAGGATGGCGGGAGGAGCCCTTTCATCCGCTAACTGTCGCGCTGTGTCGCGATCAAGGTTTGAAGGTCCAACGTCCACGAGATGGCTGTGCCATGTGCCTATATCGAGCAGGCCGCCGCCACTGCGTTGGTGTCTGTCTCGAATGGCGGCTTGGGCCCCCTCGGTTCCCAGAACGAACTTCGTCGCGCTTCTCGTGCTGTCAGGGGGCGCGGGTAAGGTATCGACCACGGTGATCGTTCTCATGCGAGCACTGCAGCTCCCGATGAGAAAGCCGCCAGTCTCCACATCCGTGTAGGCCGCAGCTTCGGCTCGAATGCGGTCGATTACTTCAACCGTCACCCGAACTCTCCAGTCTGCCCCCGTGACCGGTATCTCAATCAAGGGTGGAACGGCCAATCGCCGCCAGGTGAGGTTTGACGTCGTGCGATCCCGAACGCAAATCGCGACGTGACCCCCACCCTCACGCTCTTCCCATCGATCTAGAATTTCCTCTGTCGCGATCGCTGTCATCGATGACAAACGAGCATCCGACATAGGCATCGTCAAAGATCCACAACCTTGACCAATCTGAACCTGCGCAAGGCCATGCTCTTCGTCGAACAGCAAAGCACTCTCATGAGGTGCTGCCGCTCCTGTAAGCACGGCCATCAGATCGACGAGGTTCGGGTTTCGCCCCTGCCCTTCGTAAAGGACGAAGCACCCCTCGCCACGTCCAAAAAGCGCGACTTCAGAAACTCGCGGGGGAAAGTGTTCGAGGGATGTAAGGCTGAGTGCTTCACGTACGAGAAGAGATGCGGTGGAATTGATCACCGTCTCAGCATGACGGGGCGCAACTTCCTTCCAAATGCTGTCGTCCGCGAGACCGACAAGAATGTCGCCGCGATAGACTGAAGGCGACTGACCAAGGTTTCGAAGGTTCTCGGCTACCACGTCAGCCTTCGGCTGAGGGAGCGGTCCTGCAACGGGTCCATATCGAGCCATGTTGTGCGGTAGAAGGTTGCTCTTGTCGGTCACAGCCGAGACCGGAATTCCGGCTCTCGCAAGGTGCAGCGCAATCTTCGATCCCACACTGCCGCAACCGATCAAGGCGGTCGCAGCCCGCTCGGGCTCGTTGGCCACTTCTCTCAGAAGAGCGGGCGACGTCTTCTCCAAGCATCGTATCGGCGCTGAATGAAGGCCATCCTCGCCGTCGAACAAGGTCGAGCGCCCAACTGTGGGACGGACTTCGATGGCATACGGCAGAAGTTCGATGGGCGTCCGCCGATCCATCAAATCAAATGGCCGACGGGCGCAAAAGACGATGCCGATTGGAATGGGATAGTCGCAGCTCTGGTCCGCCAACATTCGCTCGAGACCATCAACGAACGATCGAAACTGGCTTCGAAACCCCAATTGGTCGGCTCGAGCTGTCAAATCGGCGATGGAAGTGATTGTTTCCGGGAGGAACTCGGAAGCCACGAGGGGCTGACCATCAGGCTGTCGGCCGCTCCAGAAAATGCCGACAACTGTTTTACCGTATGACCGTTCAGGAGAAGGCGACCACAACTGAACAGGTCGCTTCTTCGTCGCCGCAAAAAGCGCCGTCGGCTCATTCTCGACATCAAAAAAAACTTCCACGTCAGGGCCGAGAACGGCATCCTGCCGACCAAAGCGATAGAACCCAGTCTTCAAGGCGGTCCACCCGGCGTCCTTGCCAACACGTTGCCGGACATAATCCGTCTCCGCGATAAGGGCGCCGCTAGCCTGGTAGCGAATGGTGGGCTCCCACCCTTGAGCCTCATTCATCAACGTGCCTTCGGCGGCACGAGCGAGCCAAACGGCTAGCTGATCAAATAGATAGACGATCCCCAACTCGAGCATGCCGAACTGGTTGAAGTATTCTCCCGCAGCTCCGTCGACGAGACAGGGTGCAGGCTCATCGTCTGCAGATCCAGGATACAGGTGCGGAAGATTCCTAGGGAAGTCTCGCCGGAAGCGGAACGTCGGTTCTCGCCAAGGATAGGCGTTCGTCAGAACGACCCAGACCCGCTCGACTTTGAGCACCCCATTCGAACTGACGCCACGCGCCCGTTCGATAAGCGTCATCTCGACATCGACGTCGACGTACAAACGTGCGCTCAGATCACCGATGTCTTCAATACCCGCAGCAAGACACTGAGGGTGACCGGTTACGACACGCTGGAAATGTTCAGCGTGCCGCTGCAGGTCCGCCGCAGACATTTCTCACCCATGTCCGCGTGCAGTCGTTGAAACCGCGCTAACCCCGGCCGCTGATGCGCCGATCGTGGCCGCGAGCTTCAAGGTGCGCTGCGTACCCCTGTGGCTAATCTTGAACTCCACAGGTCTGTCTTCCTTATCGCGCACCTCTTCCGTGCATAGAAAGCGATCCGTATCCTCGCCAACCATGGAAAGGTATTCGCGTTTGGCCCGCTCATGCGGCGGGTTCGCATCGTCCTTTTTGATGGGTTTGCAACTCGCCACGATGACGGAGCCCTCTCGGCCCTGCCCAAGCGCGTCTCGAGCCTCCGGGCAAACCTTGACTGCCTCACCGAGCTGAGACCAGCGGTCGAAGCTCAACGTCCGCCATGAACAATGATGCGGCGTTTCCATGATGTCATACTGGAGCCAATCGGTCGTTCCATCTTCCGAATGGCGTTCCCAAAGTCGCTTCCAGATCGCAACGCCAGCATCGCCTCCGGATAGAAAGAGACACTTTCCTTTGTAGCCGTCGGCTGAGATCGAAAAGCGCGTGATGACGGAGGAGTTGTTCTTCTCGATCTCGTCGAGGAGGGGATCGTCCTCGTCCTCGAAAAAAATTGGGGCAAGGAGCCGTCCCTCTAGTTCACCCGACTGCACGCGGTTGACCTTCGTGATGAGCTCTTTGCATTCGATCAGGATATCGCCCAGATCGTCGGTTTTTCCGTCCTTATCTTTGCCGAGGATAAGGATGCGATCTCCATTCTCCGTCGCCAGTCCATCCTCGCGAAACCGTCGAACCCTCCGACGAGCCTCAGAAGCCCACGCCTTGGCTTCCTCGCAAAGCTGATGCTGCGTGCTGGCCCGACGAAACACGATCGGTGACGACCACATTTCACGGATCAGAATTAGGTTCTTGTTCCCAACGGGGAAATCGTCGGGAGAGCCGAGATGAAAATGCGTGCTCAAGCCGGTGACGTGGTCTGCATCAGGGTGGGAGACAAGAAACGCGTCGACATAGAGCCTGCCCTTCTCATCACGAGGTAGGCGGTCCTTCAGATCCTTCGCGACGTCGTACGTGCTATCGTCCGGGTTGTCGGCTGCCGCCCGAATGTTGATATCGATTAGGACATTCTGGCCGTTGTCGAGCTGAATCAACGCCATATCGCCGTTCCCGACGGGGAAGAAGGTGAGGTATGCCATTTCATGCCTCCAGCTTTTAGAGGCACATATATGGTGATTTGGTCGCCAAGACACAAGATGTGGTGTGTAGATGGGTAAGATTTTCGATATCTGGGTCAGTTCTGTCCAACGTCCCGGGCCTGCGGGGTACGCTCTAAGCTGCGTCAGTCCAAATCGTTCTCAGATAGCACCTCTCGCGCACGAACTAGGCTCATGAACACGGTTGAGCCTGACGAACTCGCTGGTTTGGCGAAGCGCTACCTCGATCTCGCCGACGCGGATCTCCTCCGCGCTTTCGAACTCGCTCTCGCTGATCTCGTGGTCGCCGAACGGCACATCTCCTGGGGCCTCGTCCGCGGTCGTGTAGATCCCGTCGCTGTGCCGGAAATCTTCCTCCGAAACTACGAAGCGACAGACCCTGCATGACTGGTCACGCGCGTCGAGACGCGGGACGGTGGCGGATGATCGTCACGAACATCAGCCGAGGAATGATATCGATCGAGGACGGGCCGCGCCGCTTCGAAGCGCACGGCGAGGGTTTGTTGCCATCCGACCCGGGCGAGGTCGCTTACGTCGTGTATTTGAATTCCCTCTTCGAGATCGGTGCCGACGGGCAGAAGCGAGCGGCCTTGCCGAATGACTGCGACCGGATGATTGCGGTCATCAAAGAGCGGTTCGCGTCGAGAAAAAGCGTCGTCGATTTCGAGTGACGGCCGACAAATCCCTCACCGATCTGCACCGCCTGTCCGTCGTCAGGCTCAACGCAACGGATCGTCTGGACGCTCAAGCCTTTCGCAACCTCCTCGAGGCTCTTCGTGCCGTCGCTCCATCCGACGCTTCCCGCAATCTCGCGCGGGAGGCGTCCGCGACTTTGCGGATCTACGTAGAGTTCGCACGCTCTGACGACGCGGACCTCTTGGCGCTTGCGGACGCATTCGAGGCCGTATCCTCGCCTTTCACACCGTAACCCCTGGAACCGTCGTCGATCGGTCGCGCGGAACGGGACGCGACCCCCACGCAACCCGGCGAAACCCTCTGTTTCTCTCGGCGCCGACCTTGGACTTATCCAGTCCGCCGCCGCCGCTCGCACTGCCCGCGACGGTCGCGCTCCTGTTGCGCGGAACGACACGCGACCCCTGAAACCCCGAGCGGAACGCCCCGTCGCGTAGACAAGCAGGACGCGCTACGGGCGCGACATTTGAACGGTCGACGAGCTGACCGCTCGTCGGCTTCTTGCCGGTCCGTAGATCGCCCAAGCGCCCGCGCCCGGAACGGTCAAGGGGCAAGCGCGCGTCCCGCGCGTCGGATCGGCCTTCGGCCTCGCCGGAGAAAATCGGCTTTCACGGCCGAGGCCGCGAACCTTCCGATTTTCGCCGTCGCCGACCCCGTGACAGTCCCGGACCCGGCACTCGGGGGTCTTCACCCCCCTCCCTTCGCTCCGGTGAATGACAGGAGGTCATTCACCGGCACGAACGCCGGGGCCTCGCCCACAGGCGATGAAGGAGTCCCCGCCGATGACCGAAGCCCTTAGCCTTTCCCTCGACGTTGGAACCATCATGACCGCCAAGCGCAGCCCGAACGACACCCGCGAGGACTTCTTCCAGATCACCCGCATCGTCAGCCGCGCCACCGTGGAACTGCGTCAGATCGTGGTGGACCAAAACGGCAACCCCGTCGCCAGCGCCTTCGTCGCCCCGCCCTTCACAACACCCGTTGCGGTCGAGATCCAACCCGACCGTCAGGGCGTCGTGTGGGGCAACCCGTCCGACTGGAGCGCGGCCCTTTGACAGGCGGTCGCGCCTTGCGCGCAACGCCGCCGCCTTCACGCGACGGCGTTGCCGTCGTGTCGCCTATAGGCTACACTATGCCATGAAGCTCGTTTTGCATCCAGTATTCGAGAAATGGCTGTCGGACCTTCGGGACCGGCAGTCCCGCAGCCGCATCCTGACGCGCCTTTCGCATGTCCAGGAAGGAAACTTTGGGGATCACAAGAGTGTCGGAGACGGCGTGTCGGAACTGCGCTTCGCCTTCGGCCCCGGCTACCGGGTCTACTACACCCGGCGCGGAAACGTCGTCGTCATCATGCTTTGCGGCGGCGACAAGGGCAGCCAGCAGAGCGACATTCGCAAGGCCAAGGCATTGGCCGCAGAGTTGGAGGACGGAACATGGTGAAGGTCAGCGACCTCAAAGAATACGACCCCGCCGACTTCCTCGAAACGGCCGAGGATCGCGCGAGCTTCATCACGGCCGCATTCGAGGATGGCGACCCCGTTATCATCCGCAAGGCGCTCGGAGCCGTCGCGCGATCCATAGGAATGAAGGACATCGCGGAAGCCGCGAACCTGAACCGGGAAAGCCTCTATCGCTCGCTTGGCGAGAACGGCAATCCGGAACTGGCGACTATCCTCAAACTCATGAAGGCGATGGGCCTGACGCTTGCCGCCAACCCGACCGACCAGACCCTTGCGAAGGCGGGATGACCGGATCGAGCCGCAACCGGCCAAGGAGACAGACCCCATGACACCGCAAGAGCGCGCCGCCGTGGAACGGCTGATCGAACTGGCGAAGAGCGACACCGGACAGGCCCGACGCGCGGCCGACTTCCTGCTCGCATGGTGGAACGCCACTGACCTTGGCGGCTTCAACCCGATCGACGCGGGCAACGTCGACGAGGCGATTGCCGAGGACATGATGACGGTCTTCGCCTTCGTCGCTCGCGCCCCGAGCCCGGTCTATCCCGACGAGTACGAGCGCGACATCAGGACCCTGATTCAGCGATGGCGACCGGACGTATGGGCGCGCTCGCAGGAGACCGCCTGAACACGACGACAGCAGGAAGGGGCCGCAAGGCCCCTTTTCCGCGTCTGCCGGATCGCGGCCGAGGGGTCCAGTCACCGCGCTTCGAGCGCGCCGCCTGGACCATGAGGGGCGCCCCGCGCCCCGCCCCTCACATTCCCCGCCCACCCGTCGCCTCGATCACGCATCGACCGGAGAACGCTTCTGCCAGTCAAGCGGTACGAGGATCCGCGTATGGGCGTCACCGTTCCATTGGGGTCGCAGCCCGTTCCGCTCGACGGTCGCGACCGTCTCGCGCGCAACCGTCAGAGGCACGCCCGCCTCCTCCGTGAAACTGCCGAATGCAAGGTAGATGCCCTCGCCCTCAACAGCCTTGTCCACGTCCTGCGCGTGATAAAACACAAAGCCGCGCGATGGCTCGCCGGCGTCCTGTCGCTGCCGGTGGAGTTCGTAAGCTTCGGTCACGCCCTCTGACCGGGTGTTGCCGGGACAGTGCAGGGCGAGAATGCCGGACGCTTCCAGCTCGTCGAAGGCGCGCGACAACCGGTCGAAATCCGTTGCGGGAGGCCATGCGGCCTCCTCCTCGCGCTTGTCAGCGAAGACGCGCGAAACCTCCGCGCCGATCCAGCGCGCATCGTCGGGGCTGATCGTGTCGGGCTCTAGATACTCCTCGCGCAGCGCCTCGAAGGCCGCATCTTCGGTGTGGAATCCACCCTTCGCCCAAAGCGCGATGCGCCTGGTCGCGTCGGATCGGTCCACCGGCTTATAGCCGCCGGCGGACGTGTCCTGGCCGAAAAGCCTGCGCAGGAAATCGAGCATTCACAAAGCCTCCTCGCCGTTGTCGAGGGGAGAGCTTGGACCGAACCCGCTGGAAGGACCACCCGCGCCGGTTCGTCAGCAGGAGAAAGGTTAAGGCCCTCTTAACCATGCTGTGTAACCCTGTCGGGACGGTCGCTCGCCTGTTCCATGGAACGGGACGCGACCCCCAACGAACCGCAGGGGTTACAGGCCATGACGACACTTTCCCTTGGACAGGCAGCCAAGCTCGCCGGTGTCGGCAAGACGACCATTTCGCGCGCGATCACAGCAGGGCGCTTGAGTGCCATGCGCAAGGACGATGGCGGTTATGCCATCGACCCCGCCGAGCTTGGCCGCGTTTACGAGCTGGATGCGGCGAGACTCGAGCGGACCCCCGAGCCGGACAATGACGACGGTCACGACGACGGTCACGCGGAACGAGGCGAGACCCTTGCGGAACGCATCGAACGCGAGAGCGAGATCCGCATCCTCACCGCGCAGATCGAGGCGCTGCGTGAACTGATCGCCGGCGAGAAGGCGCGCCGCGAGGCGGCCGAGGCCGATCGCGACCGCTGGGCGCAACAGGCCGAACGGGTCGCGGGCCTCCTGCCGCCACCGTCGCCGGTGACGCCTTCGGCACCGCCCGTTCGGCAAGGCTTCTTGGCCTCGCTGTTCTCGCGCCGCGCTGCGTAGGCGACGGGTTCACATTTCGAGCGGCGCCGAGACCCCGGCGCCGACCTTGGACTTATCCAGTCCGAAGGACCGCCCCGCGCCCTCGCGGGAGCGCAGGCGAGACCGAACGCGCTTCCCATAGCGCCGTAGAGAGGTCGAGCCTGTGGGTAAGTCCGACACCGCTGCCGGCATCCGTCCAGATCGCACCGGGCGCGACGGTCGCGCTCCTGTTGCGTGGAACGACACGCGACCCCTGAAACCCTGCGCGGAACGCTCCGTCGCGGGAAGAGGGCAGGGCACGCCTTGGGCGCGACATCTGACCGGTCGACGAGCGGTCCGCTCGTCGCCTTACCCCTGTCTGTTGATCGCCCAAGCGCCCGCGCCCGTGCCTGTCTAGGGGCAAGCGCGCGTCCCGCGCGTCGGATCGGCTCACGCCTCATCGAACAAAATCGGCTTTCACGGCCAGGGCCGCGAACCTTCCGATTTTACCCGCTGCCGACCCCATAGACAGCCCCGAACCCGGCCACTCGGGGGTCTTCGCCCCCCTCCCTTCGCTCCGGTGAATGTCAGGGCAGACATTCACCGGCACGAACGCCGGGGGCCTCGCCCACTGGCGATAGGAGGCAACAGCCATGGCTCGCAAACCCGCGCGTCGTCCCGCATCGGACACCCCCCGCATCGACGTCTATCAGCGCGTCACCGACAAGATCGTGGCCCAGGTCGAGGCGGGCGCGCGCCCGCCGCATCGATGGCCGAGAAGGCGGCGACGTTCCTTCACAGCTTGCAGCCCGGATATGTCGCACCCGGCGAGGCCGAGGGGGAAGGGGAGGGGGAGCCGCAGAAGCTTGCGGCCTGAACCATGGGTGGCGCTCGCAAATCGTGAGCGCCACCAGCCCCCACCGGAGGCGTTCAGCCGCCATGCCGGCATCGAGCCGGCATGGCGACGCTCCATGTGGAGCCTTCCGGCCCCGTGGGGGCCTCGCGCGCTGCGCTTGCAGATGAGGACGTGCGCCAGGCGCACGGCGTTTGATCGCCCCGCGTCAGCGGGGCTTTTTGCTGCTCCATGTCATCCCCCTTGTCCGGAGGCCCAAGGGTCAGCTTGACCGCGAAGCGGCCTCATCGGTGCGACCCTGCCAGCGAGCGAATGCGGCGGCCAGTGCGGGCGAGACCGGCGGCTCTCACCGCCCCTTTGAGGCGTCAGCGTCGTTCATTCACAGGTCAGAATGCCCCTCGGCCGCGTCGCTGCAACGTTTGGCAGGGAGAATTTTCCCCGCCCGCAAGCGGGCTCCTCGCGGCCGCGGCTGCGCCGCTCCAAAATTCCCCCTGCCAAACGTCCTCCGCTGCGCTCCGGCCCTGCGGGTGCAACGCCGCTCAACGCCGAGGGGCACCTTTGACCTGCGAACGACGCAGACACCTCAAAGGAGCTACCGATGAAAACCACCTTCAAGTTTCTCGCCCGCACTGGCCGCCGCATCCGCTCTTACGTTGGCAAGCTCATCAAGCCCCTCGCTAAGAACGGCCGCTTCACGGTCAAGCTGACCCTCTCCGTCCCGCTCTTCGCCAAGGTCGAGATCGGCGCGGAATGGAGCAGCAAGAAGCCCCGCTGACGCGGGGCGCCGGGGCCTAACGGCCCCGGCTTCGGCCGCGACATCAGGCCGTCGCGCTCGAAGTCGCAAGTCGCGCCGCCACGTTGTCCGGTGTCGGCTGCGGCTTCGATGGTATCCGAACGATCCGATAGTGCCCTTTCGAAAGGAGCCGGTCTCGATCGGCGTCCTTGCGGACGTCGTGGGACGCATCGTCGAACTCGATAATCGTCTCGACACAGCCTGTCTCCGGATCGATCACGACGAAATCGACGACCTTCTGACTGATCCTGTTCTGAACCGCATGCAAGGCTTTCCGGTCCAGTCCGCGCGTTGGCTTCAGGAGAGCGCCCATCGCAATCTGACAGTTCACATGATGGCGCGGGAAATGGTTTCGCAGGATCGTCAACAGGTTGAGTTCAGCCAGCGTAAGAAATACTCGCCGTTCCAATGAGGCGTGAGTCTTGCGTTGCCGTCCGAACAGCTCGACAGCCGCCACGAGAACGAACGCGACGAAAGCAACGATCAGGAGTGTGTTGTTCATATCGAGGGTGTCGAACATGAAATCCCGTTCCGATTGTTACGTGGTTCTATCAATAGCCTCATGGGTGAATGAGCATCTGTCTTATGGCGGGGAACGTCGGGCGGCCCCTTCGGGCCGGGCTCTACTCGCTGCGCTCCCCGAGCCCTGCGGGTCTCGGCCCTTCGGGTAACGATCCCTGCCGCCTCCAGGCCGCTCACGCGACCTTGCGCGCTCCGCTTGCCGGATCCTCACCGGGCGTAATGACCGCCCGAGTAGCGGGGCCAATCGACGGCATGGCCGCCGCGAACCAGTTCGGTGGCAACGTCCTGCCCGTTTACAAAACACGTCGCCACGACTCGGTTGTAGCTCGTCGGGTCGGATCGACCATCACAGACCGAACCACTCCCGACGCCACGGCAAGAAACCGACCGACCGTCGATCAATCGGCCGAGATAGGCGCCGGCTTCCCTATAGCCGAGCTCGCATTGTTCGGGCGCGTTCACGCCGCAGATGCGAACCGCGCGATCGCCTATGCGAAACGTGTCGCCGTCGGTGATCTGCGTCACGACGCCGGCGAACGTCCCGTCGCCTGTCGATGTCGGCGTGCGGGGTGTGGAGACGCCGGCGCTGCCCTCGATGCCGTTCCAAACCCGGGCCGCCATGTCGGGACCGCCGACCACCAGAGCCAGCAGCACGACCGCGCCGATGCCAAGCCATTGCGTGCGCGAGCGCGAGCGCCAGGACGGCCGCCGCGATCGGCGCCGTCGCCGTCGAAAGAGATCCCGCGCATCTAATCGCATTCGTTCTGTTGCACTTGGTGCTTCGCTTCCATGCTCGAGCCAATAGGTCAGACGCGCCACGGGCGCGACATCTGAATGGTCGACGAGCTGGCCGCTTGTCGTCTTCTTGCCTGTTCGAGGACGCCCACGCGCCCCCGTCCGGGTCGGTCAATGGGCAAGCGCGCGTCCCGCGCGTCGGATCGGCCTTCGGCCTCGCCGGAGAAAATCGGCTTTCAGCCCTGCGCGCCGAACCTTCCGATTTTCACCGTCGCCGACCCCTGACAGTCCCGGCCGCGGTCACTCGGGGGTCTTCGCCCCCCTCCCTTCGCTCCGGTGAATGTCAGGGCAGACATTCACCGGCACGAACGCCGGGGGCCTCGCCCACTGGCGATGAAAAGAGGAACCGAACCCATGTCCAACACCACCAACACCGCGCCCGTCACCAACGCCATTCGCATCGACGGCAAGAGCCTGTCCGGCAACGTCGCAACGCTCGCCTTCGACATCGACGTGACCGGCGCTCCGGTCCAGTCCACCAACGAGAAGGCCCCCAAGTTCCGCCTCTACGCGCAGAGCCCGCGCGGCCGTCGCATCGAGATCGGCGGCCTGTGGGAGAACGAGAACGTCGAGGGCAAGCCGTATTACTCGCTGACCCTCTCCACCGGACACGGGCGGTTCTACGCGAACCTTGGCCGTTATCCCGGTCAGGACGACGACGACCTCTATGCGGTGATCCCCAACGAATACCTCAACGGCGAGCGCCGCCGCTGACCCGCGAGGGTCAGCCATCCTATCCCCACACTTGATTCTTGAAAGGAACGACCATGACCGCGACCACCACGGCACCGGCCAGCGCCACCGCCATCGAGACCATCGCCCTCGCTAAGCTCGCTCCCTCCAAGGAGAACGTGCGGCGCACGAATTCACAGGCCGGGATCGAGAAGCTAGCCGCCAGCATCGAGGCGCACGGCCTGTTGCAGAACCTCACCGTCCGCAAGGGCGCGAAGGGCAAGTTCGAGGTTGTCGCGGGCGCGCGGCGCTTGGGCGCGCTGCGCCATCTGGCGGGGGAGGGGCGGATCGCGAAAGCCTTCCCGGTTCCTTGCCACGTCCTGACCGACGCCAACGACACGGAAATCTCGCTGGCCGAGAACATGATGCGGTCGGCCATGAACGCGGTCGATGAAATCGAGGCGTTCCGCAAGCTCGCAGCGGACGGGATGACGCCGGAGGCCATCGGGGATCGGTTCGGTATCTCGCACATGACCGTGCGCCGCCGCATCAAGCTCGCCCACCTGTCGCCGCGCATCCTCGAAGCTATGCGCGCCGACGAGATTACGCAGCAACAGGCCGAGGCGTTGGCGCTGGCCGACGACCATGCCACGCAGGAAGCGGTGTGGTTCGACGCGCCTTACATGTGGCAGCGCGATCCGCGCCAGCTTCGCGAAACTCTGTCCAAGGAGCAAGTGAAGGGCAATCACCGCTTCGCCCGCTTCGTCGGGGTGGATGCCTACAAGGCGGCAGGGGGAGCGATCATTACCGACCTGTTTTCCGACGAAGGCGATTGCTACCTCTCGGATCGCCCGCTCCTGACTAGGCTCGCCAACGACAAGCTCGCCAGCGCCGCCGAGGAGCAGGGCAAAGGCTGGTCGTGGGTCGAACCCGATCTTGAGGGCAACGCCCATCACCACCACACCGGGCTTCATCGCATCTGGCCGCAGCGCCGCGAGGCGACCGAAGCCGAGGCCGAGGAACTATCCCGGCTTGGAACCGAGTACGACGAGCTGGCCGCGCTGATGGAGGGCGGCAGCGAGGACGAGGGCGCCGAGGAACGCGCCTCGCAGCGCGCCGACGCTATCCAAGACCGCATCGCGGACATCGAGGAGGCCCTGAACGGCTTCGATCCCGTCGAGCAGACATTCGCCGGGTGCATCGTCAGTGTGAACCACAGCGGCGAGCTTTCCGCGTCGGGCGGATGGGTGCGCGAGGAGGATTGGGCGTCGATCCTCGCCCATCGCAATCAGGGCGAGTCCGCTGGTGATGGATCGGCACCGACAGTCGGAAGCGGTTCGCAGGACGAGAGCCCCGACGCGGACGCCGGAACCCTGTCGGCCGCGCTGGTGGAAGAACTGACCGCGATCCGCACCGCCGCGTTGCGGGTGGAAATGATCGACCAACCGCGCATCGCCTTGGCCGCGATCCTGCATCCGCTTCTGGCGAGCCTGTTCTACAGCGGCCTCTATGGCGGCGCTGCCGTGCAGAGCGCGGTCGAGGTGCGCGGCGAGAAGAAGACTCTTGATCCGTGCATCCAGAAGCCGGGATCGCACCGCGCCGTGGTGGAGTGGACCGCACACATAGAGAGCGTGAAGAGCGCGCTTCCCCACGACGCGGCCCTTCTATGGGATTTCCTGTTGGAGAAGGACACCGATACGCTTCTCGCCCTTCTGGCAACGGCCAGCGCCGCGAACACGAACGCGATCCGGTTCCGGCATGAGACCCGCAAGAGCGACCGGACCCGGCAGGGCGACCAGATCGCGGAAGCGGTCGGGCTCGATATGGCGCGCTGGTGGAAGCCCGACGCTGAATTCTTGGAGCGCCTGTCCAAGAAGGCCATGGGGAACGTGATGCGCGGCCTTGCGGTCGCAGAGGACCGTATCGCGTCGATGCAGAAGCTTCTCAAGCATGAGGCCGTGCATCGCACCGAGGCCGAAATCTCGGGGAGCGGGTACATGCCCGAATGCCTCACGGCCCCGCAGCTTGGGACCGACGAGGACAACACCGGCGAGGACCGGGCTGAGGTCGAGGAAGACGAGGGCACCGTCTACGCCGAAGCCGCCGAATGAACGCGAGGCGCGGGGGGAACGGCCCTCCGCGCCTCAACTGGCGGGGGGCATCGGCCCCGCCCCGCCGAGCCCAGGACGCATCGAGCATCCCGGTCTCGGACTTCGCCAACTGGCTCAAACGGCTAGGCCAAATCGCAGGAACCAGTCCCGTCCTGTATCAATCCGTGGCATAGGGTTTCGGCCCGCCGAATTTGCCGTATGCACCGCGACCGATCTGCCAATGAAGGAGTCCGCCATGAAAATCCTGCATGTGACCAATCGCAAGGGCGGCGTCGGCAAAACCACGATCGCGCTTCACGCTGCATGGTATTTTGCCGAAAAACGCCGCGTCCTGTTCATTGACCTCGACGACCAGCGCAATTCGTCCCGCGTCATGCAAGACCACGCCAGCGACATCGTGACTTCGACGCTCCTTGCCGAGCGGGTTCAAGTTCCGGGGCTGGATGCCCCTGGTATCGTGGCGATCACCGCCGACGATGGCGTTAAGAATTTCGCGATGGACGCCAGCGTTGGCATCCCGAACCTGCGCAACAACGTCATCGCCGCCTCGTCGGGTTTCGATATCTGCATTCTCGATGCAGGGCCGAGCGCGTCGGCTCTGAACGTCGGACCGCTTCTGTTCGCCACCCATGCCGTTTCGCCCATCGAGCTTGCAACGTTCTCGCTTGAGGGTGTGACGGCGCTTCTCCAGAGCGTCATCGGCATGAAGCGGGAATACAATCCGAATCTCGAATTTCTGGGGCTGCTGCCGAACAAGTATGTCGCCAACCAGCCCGATCAGAAGGTGGCCCTGAACGAGATTTTCGAAAAGTTGGGCAAGAGCCGAGTGTTCGAAGGCGTAATCTGCCAGCGTCAGGCTTACGCCCGCATCGGGCGAACGCGAGAGCCCGTATGGCTCGATCCGGCGACCGCCTCGCGCGATGCCGGGCGTGAGATACGCGGCGTCATGAAAACGATTGAGGATCGAATCTGGAAAGGAGCAGAGGCGTGAGCAAGGGAAGCAAGGTTTTCGAGGGGATCGACTTCAGCGGTTTCGACGCTCTCGACGAACTCGATGCGGCGAACGCAAAGAAGGCAATGGCTCCAACGAATTTCCTGCCCCTGTCCTCGATTATCGAAGACCCGGACCAGCCGCGCACCGCGTTCGATGACGAGAAATTGGAGGAATTGGCGAACTCAATCCGCGAACGAGGGCTCATTCAGGCGATCACGGTCAAACCGGCCAACGCTGACGGTAAGTATATGATCGTCTCGGGCGCGCGCCGCTTCCGCGCCTCTCGGCTGGCGGGCAAGGACACCGTTCTTGCCGTGATCCGCTCGGAGGCGAGCGACAGCTACGATCAGATGATCGAGAACGTTCAGCGTGAAGCGCTTTCCCATCGGGATACGGCGACGTTCATCCGCGACCAGATGGCGACGGGAGCGAAGAAGTCGGCCATCGCCAAGAGTCTCGGGAAGCCCCCCGCATGGGTGACGGCATATGCCGATTTCTTCGACATGGACCCAGCCATTCAAGACGGTATGGAGGAGTATGGCGCACGCGCGGCCTACGAGCTTCACGCCGCCATGCAGATCGATGCCGATAAGACGCGGGAGTTCATCACAAGCGGGGAGACGGTCACACAGCGGAGCGCCGTCGCCTTCCGCCAGTCGTTGAAAGCGGGACAGGAGGTGCCCGCGCATCTTCAACAGGCGGTCGCGCCAGCCCCGGCGGGTTCGGCTCTTTCCGACGTTGACCCGAACACAAGCAACGATAGCCCTGGCGCGAGGAGCGTGATGCCGCCGCCAGTGGTGCCGGACGACACTGCGCCTGTCTCGGCTACGGCGTCGATCCCCAAGCCGATACCGTCTTCGCAGGAGCCCGCGCGTTCGGCGCCCGACGCATCCGAGGTTTCCGAGAGCGGGCCGGTTTCGCCACAGGAGCCCGTGTCGGTGTCGGCTACCAGCGAGCCGAGGGCGGCGCTTGCCATGCGAGTTCGGGACGGTGATCGTGTCGGGCGGCTTCTTCTGGATCACGAAGCGGGGCAGGGGGGGAGCTTCGGCGTTGTCGCCTTCGACGACGGGGTCGAGGAAGAGGCGAGGCTTTCGGACCTCGTGTTGTTGGAGATTGTCAGAGCAGCCGAAAGTAGAAGCGATGATGCATAGCGTATTCGACGCCCTCGGGGGCAGCGTCCGCTGGTCGGGCCGGATGGCCCTCTATGGAGTCCGCATGGCAGTTTGGACGATCCTCACAGCCCTGCGCCGTCCTATGCAGCTCGTATGCGGGCTGGTGACGTTCAGCGGTTGGATCGGCGGTGTCATCGCCATGCCCGCGTTCCTTGCCTATGCCAATGCGAACCGAGGCAGCGATTTCGGATGGGAAGCGTTCGCGCTGTTCATCGGTGTAGGGCTCGCGATGGGTCTCCTCTCTCCGATCGCCAGCGTCAAATACGACAGCCTGCTCTTCAGGCTTGAGCCGAAGGACCGGGTGACGCTCTACTACTGACCCGCGACCCACCATCGAACGACGACAAAAACCCCGGCCCTCGAAGCCGGGGTTTTTTTTTGTGCGCTTGCCTGCCAACTGGTGAACCCCCGGAGCCGCGCCTGTCCGATCAACGGAGCGGTTCGGGAAGGTGCAAGGGCGAAGAGCGGAGCATCCCTTGCAGCTTTTCGGGCCGGTTCGCAGGCCATGAAGGCGCGTCTTTGGAAGTGAACCCATGGAGAGCGTCCGAAGGAAGGTTTTTATGTTCGAGCATAATTTTACGTGCTATGCATTTCTAGTGCAGGATAGCCGTAGCGACGGAGTTTTGCCAAACTGGTGATGATGGGATCGCGGTGAAACACGTCAGCACGCACATCGATGACGCCCTCGCAGACCGCTTCGCGGCCTTGGCGAAGGCGCATGGCGGCAAGTCCGCCCTACTTCGTCATCTGGTGACGATGGCCGTAGACGGCCCGTCGAGTGCGCCCACCCCGACGCTTCCCGCCGCCGAAGGCGCGGTCAGCCACCTGTCGGTGCGGCTTTCCCAAAGCGAGGTCGAAGCGGTCCGAAAGGCTGCGGTGGCGCGCGGCATGAAGCCCGCGCAGTGGCTCCGATCCGTGGTCCGGGTCCGTCTCGGGGGCGGGACGCAATACAGTGCCGAGGAGCTTCACCAGCTCCGGGCGCTGACCGTTCAGGTTCGCAAGGTCGGCGTGAACCTCAACCAGATTGCGCGTTCGGTGAACGAGGCTCGGCTAGAGCGATCCTCTTTCACCGTGGACGCGAAGGCTCTTGAGAAGGCGCGGGCCGAGGTCGAGCGCGCCATCGGCGTCCTTCATACGATGGCGCAGGGCAACGTTCGTTCGTGGGAAGGGGATAGCGACGATGGCGAATGATGCGAAGGTCCGCGCGCTCTACGAAGACTTCTATCGGGGCTTCGGCGTCTCGGCCGCCTGGACGCCGCCAGCGAAAATGCGTCTCTACCGAGACCAGTTTCCCGCTGTCATGCAGCAGATGCGGCAGTCCAAGGCCGCGACGGCGAAGCTCGCTCGCATCGTGTCTAAGACGCCGGAGGTGATGGTGAAGGTGTCCGGCCGGACCTACGGGAGCGACCATCTTGGCGAGCATATGAACTATATCACCCGCAACGGGAAGGTCGCGGCCGAGACCGAATACGGGATGATGAAGGGGAAGGAGGCCGTGCGCGACCTCCACGCGGACTGGACCGACGACGAGAAGATCTACGGCAACCAGCGCAACGTGCGACAGGCGCCGCTTTCGGTGAATATGGTCCTGTCCATGCCTCCGGGTTCGGATCGTGAGCGGTTCAGGAACGCCGTCCGCGATTTCGTAGACCGGGAAATTCGCCCTCGCTCGGAAGCCATGGTCGCCTTCCATGACGACACGAAGCATCCGCACGCGCACGTCACCGTGCGCGGCCGACAGCACAACGGACGGGCCTTCAACCCCGGCAAGCCGGTCCTTGAACGCTACCGCGAGCAATTCGCATCCGCGTTGCGCGAACGCGGAATCGAGGCCGAGGCGACGCCGCGCTTCGCGCGCGGACGAACGACCAAGGCCGAACGGCAGTCCATGCGCCACATGCGAGCGCGCGGTGTCACTCCACGCAACACCGAAAACGCCTTGCGGGAAGCGCTGGGGGAGGCCCAAAAGGAGCGAGCAGGCCGACAGAAAGGGAATGCATCACAAAACCAGCAGCCGCGCCCATGGAAGCAAGCGGTGGTAGACCGACAGGCTGGTGTTCAAGCGGTCTATCAGATGGCCGCTCGTGAGCTCACTCGGAGTCCAAGTCGAGCCGAACAAGGTCTGGCCGTCGCGACTGCCGTATATGCACAAAAGCTCGAGCGTCCCGAACTGCGGCACGACATCATGAAGAACACGATCCACCGACGGCTGGATGAGCGCGAGGCGGCGCAACGAAACCTAAATTTGAGGCCGGAACAGGATCGGAGTGTGCCACAACGGGACAGTGAGCGGACGGGGGACCGAAAACGCGAGCGGCCCTGATGAAGATCAGGGCCGCTCGCGATGATCGGTGTTGAAGGACGGTTGCCGCTTTGCGGCTACCGTTCGCGGCCGCGATCCTGTTGCCGCTCGCGAGCGCGATCAAGTTCACGGTCGCGATCACGTTCCAAATCGGATCGCGCTTCGCGCTGGCCCCGTTCAATCTGTGAGCGATCATCGTCCCGGCCGCGATCGGCACCGCGCTCCTGCTCGTTGGGGGAACGCTCCCGCGTTTCCTCAACTCGCACCTTCGGAAAATCGTGGCCAGAGGCCACGGCATTCCCAATGCGAGCGCGGGCCATGTTCATGACCCGATCAACCGCAACTGGATCGTTTCCGAGCTTCGCGCGAACCTTCCGTTCCACATAAGCTTCCATCGAGGCGGCACCGCGGAGACCGGGATCGCTGGCTGCAGCGGCCCGACCCTGCGCCATATATTCCTTCGCGCGAGCTTCGTTCGCGTAAACGCCTTCGGTTACGGCCGCGTCGCGGCCCGCGCCGACGTGGAGTGCCTGGTCGCGTGCATCGACCATGTTTTCCGCTTTGGCCCCGACCGCCTGTATGCGTTGCTCGCGATCAGCCGCTCCGGGCGTCTCGCGCTCGTTCACGACTTTCTGGCTTTCCTGTTCAAGATCCTCGCGGGTGCGCGACACATCAGCCTCCCATGAACGGCGATTGACTTGTTGTTCGACACGCTGGAGCTGGCCGTCGACCTCGCGGATCACCGACTTGCTGACTTGCTCCATGCCGGTTTCGCGCAAGCGCACCTGATCGCCCTCACGGGCGCCAGCTTGCATCATGGCGTTCGGGATGCCGACGCCCCATGCCGTATGTTCGCGGCCCTGCGCATCGCGCAGCACCGCGTAGGGCGAGGGATCGGCATCGGGGCCGTCGCGATAGGGACGAGAGCCCTGTTCGATTAAGACGCCTTCGATTCCGGCCTTATAGTCTGCCTGACGTTGCCGCTCCGGCTCGTCGGGCGACTGGCGCGTGTCAGGGCCGTCCCGCGTAGCGTTCAAAGTCCTCGCCGGCTCGCCAGCTTCACGGGACACTGCCGGCGAAATCTCGTTGCGCAGGTGCGCTTGCTCGCGTTTCTTAAGCTCCTGCAGGTCAAGTTCGTTCGGCCTGTAACCTTTGACCTCGATCCCGCGCGCTTGGCCTTCCAGCCAGGTCTCACGCCGAAACTCGTCCGATCCCTTCGCAGTGATGCTCGACCAGCCGCGATGGGCGGCGGTGTCGAGCATCATTTTCACACACTGCGGATCATCGACTTTCGTGCGAAGGCGGTTCTCGGACGCTTGGAAAATCTCGCGCGAGCCCCTGGAATCCGCGTAGACGTGTTGCTCGCCTACATGATCCTTCCGGCAATAGTACCGCTTGGTGATTTCGTCGGGCAGGGAATGCGGATCGCGCTGTTCGGTAGGCGCGGGAGCCGCGTCCCTCGAAGCCGCGTCTGGTAGCACGTCGCGGGAGAGGTCGCGGTCGATGTCGCCGAAGGCCTCCGCAAGAACCCTTTGGTCGCGTTCGGCTACGGGTGCGTCGCGTGGTTCGGGGGGAATCTCGCGAAGAGGGGGCCGAGCGTTGTCGTTGTCGTCGTCATCGATCATGGCCGGGTCTCCGGTTCAAGTTCACGAGGGTACGCCGTCAGCGCTCTTAGCTGGCGCTCGTTTCGGTGCAGCCGCACCTTTCGCAGTCGGCTTCGCGGGTTTCGTGGACGCTGTAGGTTTAGCGCGGGGTTTTGCCGTGGCCGTCGCCTTCGTCTCGACCACGTCTGCCTTCGTGGCAGTTGGCGCTTTCTTGCGTTTCACAACCTTGGCAGGGGCAACGATTGGCCCACCGAGGCTGATTTCGTTGACTGCCTCCTCCGGCTGACCGCCTGCGGGCCTCTCCGGCGGAACGGTGATGGCCTTATCGAGAAATGAGATTGTTTCCGCTTCGACGGCCTCACGAAACTGATCGGGATCGCCTTCGCTGACATCGATTTTTTTGAAGTCTGCCCCAAGGTCCTTATCGATCGTGAGGTGCCAGGTCTGCCCGTCTGTACCGTCTGCGACCTGTGTCGGCGCCGAAATCTCTTCAGTGGACGGGTCTCGAACAACCAGCTCCTCGATCCGCTTTGCGTAGCTTCGGACCTGCGATTGCAGTGACTCGATTTCCGCTCGATCCGGGGTGAGAGACGGCTGGACAACAGGCGGCGGCAGGAGCCGCTTCTTGAAGACCGGATCCTTGAAATAGAGGATTTTCTTGGCCTTCAGCGGTGGCATCTGACCCTTGAGGATATAGGCATCCTCATAGGGCGTCAGGGTGAGTTCCTGCGGCAGCATCAGCGCGCGTTGCTGGTCGGAGGTCGATTCCGAGCGGTGGCGCTTCGAGAAGCCGAGATTGCGGGATCGCGATGTGCGCGACACCGTGTCGAAGCCGAAGCGCTCGCTCAATTCCTTGGCGACAGCCAAATCTTTCGGCGTGAACACGACCTCCACGCCGTGGTTGGTGATGAAGTTGGCCGCGTCGTCAGGGCCGTACACGGCGCGGAGCTGGGCCGGAGACTGGACGATCGTCACGATGCGGAAGCCGTAGCCGGCAAGAAAGGCCACCCCCTTGCTGATGACCTCGACATTGCCGAGCGCGCGAAACTCGTCGAGCATGAGCATGACCTGATGCTTGAACGTGGCGTCCTGTTCGGCGACGAGGCGAGAGTTGAGGTCGACCGCCTGTTGGAAGAACAGGTTCAGGAGTGGCGCGAGGCGGTTGAGGTTGTCCGGGGTCACGCCGAGGTAGATCGAGATCGGTTGCCGGCGCAGCTCGCGCAGGTCGAAATCGTTGGCACTGGTCGCATAGTCGACCCGTGGATTGAGCCACAGGTTCAGCTTCGACGTAAGGGTGCTGCGGATGCTCTGCAGCGCCTTGTCGCTGTTCGACAGAAAGTCGGTCAGGGCCGTGCAACACTGCTGCGAGAGGGCTCGCGGCGTGTCCCTTCGCGCGGCGATGATGGCAAAGAAATGATCGGCCAGTTTGGGCGAAGCACTCGTTTGGCGCAGAACCTCTCCGATCGTGAAGGGGAGATCGTCAGTCTCGGCGATGTAGCCAGCGATCCCTATGAACGCGGTTCGCGCCGAGTCCGTCCAGAAGGGATCACCCGAGCGCGCATCGGACGGGAAGAGCATATTCGCGATGCGTTGGAGATCGTCATAGAGTTCGGTCGTGTTGGAACGGTTCACATAGCCGAGCGGGTTGTAACGGGCCGTGCGCCCCTCTGCATCGAGGGGATCGAACAGATGGACGCTTTGGCCTGCACTCTGGCGGAAACCAGCGGTGATTTCCCAATTCTCTTTCTTCACATCGAGGACGATCGTCGACCCTGGCCAGTTGAGGAGGTTCGGGATGACAATACCGACGCCCTTGCCGCCGCGTGTCGGCGCGCTGACGAACACATGCTCTTGGCCGCCGAAGTTTAGATAGCGGCCACCGAATTTGCCGAGGATCAGGCCTCCGCGTGAGCGAAGGCCTGCCTTCTTGACCTCGCTTTCGGTCGCCCAGCGCGCTTCACCGAAGAGGCTTTGCCGATTACGCGCGTTCCAGATGCCGAGGACGGCAAGGACGGCCGCGCCGCCAACAAGCATCGACGCCAGACGCGCAGCCGTCGCCGCGCGTTCGTTGGCGCCGGTGAGCATCGGCCAGACCGTCAGTGTGTGAATCTGGCCGTCGTGGGCGCCGTAGAAGAGGAGAGAAAGGTTCGATGCGAGCACCACGCCCAGGGCGGCTATCAGGAGCGCGCCGAGCGCCCATAGGCCGTACTTCAGTCCGTCAGGCATGAGTCCCCCGCTTGGTCCTAGATCCCTTGCTGACGCTTCTTTTCGGGATCGAAATAGACTTCTGTGATCCGACGCTTGCCGTCGGGCATCTTTTTGATCTGCACGACGATATCGACGAGCATCACCAAGAGCGCCCGGATGTCGTCGCGGTCGATCTGCGCGCCACCTTCGGACTCCTTCACAAGGAGCGTCAGTTGCTCGAAGGCGAGCATGGCCGAGTCCGCGTGAACCGTCGTGATCGAGCCGGGATGGCCGCTGTTGGCGTTGCGAAGGTAAAAGAAGGCCGTTCCGTCGCGCAACTCCTGGAGGAGGATGCGATCCGGTCGCATACGCAGGCAGCTTTCGAGAAGCTGCTTCGGCCCTGCCACCGACTGGCCTTGCCCGTCTTTGGAGTAGAGCAGGCGAACATGGTTCGGCGCTGGCACCTCGAGCTCAAGCGCGTCCTCGATCGTGACGATGCGTTCGTGATCGGGAATGCACCGGATCAAGCTTTTCGAGAACGTCGTCTTTCCCGAGCCCGTCGCGCCGCTGATGATGATGTTTTTGCGAGCCTTAACGGCCTGGTCGAAGAACACCGGCCAGTCGCCAGCGTTGTAGAGCGTGAGCAGGCGTTCGTCGCTTTCGCTCAATTTCCCGGCCGAGGTCTGAACCTCCTCGAACAGCCCCGCCGATCGGAGATCGCCAAGGCTCAACGACACGTCCGAAGGCTTGCGGATCGTGATCGAGATCGTCCCGTCCGGCACCGCCGGCGGGACGACGATCTGGCACCGCTCCCCACCGGGGAGGGTGGCCGACAGGACCGGCTTCTGCTTGGTGATTTCCTGCCGCGTGAAGCTCGCCACCAACCGGGCGAAGCCGTTCACAAGCCCATCGGCCGAGAGCTTCGGATCGTCGATCTGGTGGCGTTGCCAGCCGTCGCGACCCTCGCACCAGATTTCGTTCGGGCGGTTGATGCAGAGTTCCGTCAGCCCGTCCATGTCGAGGAAGGGCTGAATCGGCTGCATCCACGACAGCAGCGGAGCGGTGTTCGACATTCCGCCCCGGCTACTTCGTTATCATCGGCTGTGAGAAATTGTTGCCGCTGATGGTCCGGTCAAAAATCTGGTTGCGTGTCTCGATCGCGCGCAGATCGTACACGTCGCCGAAGTCGAGATCGCGAGCCACGAAAATCGCGACCTGTTCGCCCTGGTTCTTGTAGAGCGTCGGGCGAATGTTGATCGAGTTCTCCAACGCGATCGAGGCGGCATCGCGGGTCGCGCGTTCCGTCTCGTTCGTTTGGAAACCACCGCCGCCGCGTCCACCACCGCCGTCGAGCTGGTCGAAGGCGTAGGCCGAGGCGTCGCCGACGATCGACATGAGGATGGCACCCCCGAAGCGCTCCCAAAACTTATTGTCGATCCGCCCGTCGAAGCCGGCGCGGCCGAGACCGTCCGTCGCGGTGCTCGCCATATTCACAATGACGCCGGTTGGGGTGCGAGCACGGTTCCAGAGCACGAAAATGCGCTTCTGGCCGCGCTGAAGGTTTGCCTCGTACTCGCCGACGATGACCGTCCCGCGCTCCATAAGGACGACCTGTCCGCTGGCGCTAAGAACGTCACGTTGGACGGTGCACGAGACCATGCCGGGAACGTCGCTCGACATAGCCGTTTGCAGGACGCAGGGGATCGAAGTGCCCTGCGGCACCACCATGTGCAGGTCGGGGATAACCGAGGCCCGAACGCCCTCCAAGGGCGTCGTCTCGAGCCGGTCGCGCAAGCGCGACAAGTCTTGCTGACCGCCGCCGCCGATCAGACCAGCCAGCTCCGGCGGGAGATCAACGGAGAAGTCCTGACCGCCGCCTTGGCCCTGCCCTTGCCCTTGTCCGCCGCCCTGGCCGCCGCGCTGCTGTTGCTGCGGGTTGGAGCTGAAGGCGATGACCGGCGCGCCGAACGTCGCGTCGAGATCTTCATCGATCGCGGGAATGGCTGTCGGCTGTTGTTGTGGCTGTGGCGTTGGTTCGGTGAAGTCGAGCGGTTGGACCGGCTCCTCTGGTGGCGTGATCGTGGTCGGCGTGAACGGGACGGCAGGTCCGATCCGGGTTCGCGTGACCTGCTCTTCATCCGACCCGTTGCCGCGATCCCAAGTGAGCCAGAGAAAGCCGAGGCCGCCAAGGATTAGAAGGACGAGGACGGCGGCGCGACCGATCGTGTTGTTGCCGCCCTTATCGTCGGAAACGTCGGTGACGCCTTGGCCGCGCTCGCCGACGACGGTTTCGGGCTGCGGCTGGCTCGCGGTGTCAGCGGGCCCTGGTGTCTCGGCCGTCTTCGTCTCGTCGGTCTGGCTCATCGATCACTCCCCCTCGGAGCGGGTTGCACGACGCGCTGAACGGAAGCCGACGTCGTTCCGGTCCCAGGGTTCACACCTACGGGATCGTACGCCTCGTTGAAGATGCACAGGACGTCGCCACCACGCCGGAGGCGGATTTCCTGCGCGACGGTATGGACGACGACGAACTGACCCCCGCGACGGGCGTCCCATGGGATCAGCGTTTCGCTGCCATCGCTCTGAACGATGTAGATGGCCGGCACCTCACGGTTGCCGGCAAAATGCAACGTCGTGACCTTCCCGTCGTCGTAGACGCTATCGGGTTGCAGACCTCGCGACCCTTGCGCGGAGTACCGGTAGTTGCGGGCGCCGAACTGCTGGTGGACAGACAGCGCCGTGTCGACGAGCTGGTTGTTGGCGGCCGCGCTTTGCGCGGCTTGCCGAAGCGCGGCCTCGCGCTGGCGCGCATTGGCATCGTCAGTCGGATAGTTGAAGCGGACCACGAAATAAGCGTCCGTCGAGGTCACGTCGCCGTCCACGGCGCGAAGCTCGAACTGGTAGACCCGGCGCTCGCCGGTCTCACGGATCGTCACGACTTGAAGGTTCGTCGGCGGATTGCGCAGGCGCGGCTTGAGGAACAGGATGTTCCTCGCCGGCGCCGTTTCCCAGGACGCGCTATCCCCGATCGCGATGTGTGCGATTTCCTCTGTCGCAGCGAACTCGATTTGCGTGGATGCACGGTAGCGGCCGATGACCTTAATCACGTCGCTCGCGGTGTAATTCACGACCCGGATTCGACTGTCGCGTTGCAGAGCGGACGGGATTTCGAGCGCTTGCGCGACAACGGCTGAGCCGAGAAGGAGGGTGATTGCCAGCACGAACGACTTCATTGGACCACCTCCGGATCGACGCGATACTCTGTGACGGCGAACGCGATCGGATTGATGAGCCGCTGTTGCCAGGTCAGCCGCTCATTCGGCAGAACCTCGTAGACGACGGTCGCGATGTTGTACTGCTCGCGGGAACTGGCCTCGTACTGCGCGATCTGCACGAACCGCACGGTCGCCACGCCTTCGCTGTTGAGCTGGATCGACCGAATTTCGACGCGGACCGTTCCGTTCGGGCCGTAGATCGTCTGTGGCGAGTCCGGGTTGTTGCCGGAGATCCAGCGATTGTAGGCGTCGGAGACGTTGCCCGTGGACATCGTGACGACGGTCCGATGGTTATCCGTCACCGTGGCGCGTGAATAGCTTTCCCGGGCCGTGACGTACTTCGCCAAGAAATAGCGAACCTGCGCCTCATCGAGCGTTACCGGGCCATCGCGGAGAAGCTGCGCAGCCTCCGTAATGCCGTTCCCGGTGTCGACGCGAACGATGAAAGGCTCGATCCGCTGGAGCGGAACGAGCATGGCGACCGCGGCAACAGATGCGATCGCGAGTAAGCTGGAAATGGTGGCAACCGTCCATGCGAGACGCTTGGAGCGGATGGCGGAACGCAATTCGTCCTGCTCCCAACGACGGGAGCGGTCGAAATATTCCTTCAGGTCTTCGGACTTCACAAACGCCATCCCTACACACACGCCCGTTCGGACGCGGCGATGTTCCATTCAGGTTCAACGACGCCGGACACTGCGCCGAGCGCAGAGTCGGGGCGCGGCGTTGGGATCGGGCCGAACTGCATGACCGTTGCAGGTGCGGAAGGCTCACCTTCGCTCCACGCCCACAGGTCTGCATTCAAGGGCCGGCGATCGTTGCCGGAGCATTTGGGAAGGCCGCGGTTCTCGATCGACGCGCAGCCGGCGAGGACAGTCATGATGAGAGCCGGAGCGACGGCATATCGAATGATGCGGGACACTGGACTACCTGTTGGGAGTGATTGAGCCGCCTCGCAGGGCGGCAGCAGCGGTCCCGGCGCCGGGAACTTTCATGGCGGCGTTGATGGCTGCCTGAGCAATGCCGCTACCGAGAGCGAGACCACCGCCAGATAGGCGTGCGGCAATGCTCGGGAGCTGGAGGCCGAGGTAAAGGGTGAGGGCGAAGAGACCTGCCAAGCGGATTGCCAGCACGAAATCTTCGTACCAAGCCGACGCCTCAGCACTATCGATGAACTCCTGCAGGAGGGAGATCATCATCCCGATCAACGCGATGGCGAGGACCTGCAGCAGCACGAAATTCGCGGCGGCAGCCAACCACGAGGAGAAGAAGGGTTGCGTGACCCGAAAGAGGAGAAGCGCGATGAAGAGGGGCCCGAGGACCAGGACCAGAGCGAGCGCCACCTTGCCGAAGATGTAGATGGCCAAGAGGACCATCGATACGATGATGGCGAGGGCCATGTAGAAGGCTGCCACGAGATAGGGGTACCAATCTCGCCAAGAGCCCTCGGCCGCGATGTCTTCCGAAATTTGAATCGACCGATTGATAATCTCGTCGAAGGCGCTGCCGCTGGTGATGCCGCTGCTATCCATAGACCCGCCGCTCATACCCCCGACCGCGGCGCCAATGCCTTCGGGAAGCTGAACGAAAAACAGGTCAGTGACGTAGGTGTTGTAGGTGTCTACCTCGTTCACAATCAGTACGATGATACTGATTTTTATGATGTTTATGACGAAATCCGAAATCGGGGCGCGAACATAGCCAAGCAGGATCATAATCCCGAAGATCACGATGTAGAGGGCGGCTGCGGCGGTCAGGGGACCCTGAACCGCCTGTGCGACGCTGTTGGAACCTTCGTTGATATACCCTTGAAGAGGGTCAACGAATGAACTGATAACGCTGCTCGCGACCGACATGTGGATTATCCCCCGAGACGTTCGCGAGTGGATTGGCGTCGAGCTTGCGAATTGGCTTCGTCAGCGTTCACGCAATCCCGTGAATTTTCCAAAGCGCCCGGATCGTTGCGGCATTGCTCACGCACCGCTCGCCGCTCGTCGGGGTTGTCGATGAAGAACTGAACGTCGCGAACGACGGTTTCGTCCTCGGAAGTGCCGGCCTCGCCGATCTCGGCGGTTGGGATCGACGACGGCTGTTCGGCAGTCTGCTCAGGCTCGCTGCCGCAGCCGACAAGGACGAGTGCCGCGGTCACAAATAGTAGCAATCGAACTAGCATCATCGGCCTGCCTCCAGAGCCGACCGGATGCCGTCACGGCGCATCTGGCTGCGCTCCTCGAGCCGCTGGTCGTCGACACGGTTGCGAGCTTCCTGAATCATCGCGAGCCCCTGCATCCGCAGGACCTCGTTTTGTAGGATCGTGCTTTCGGCCTGGAGCCGCGCCTGAAGGTCCATGACCTCCTTCGGCGTCGTTGCGCTTGAAAGGCGATCGCGGAGCTGGTTCAGGCCGTCCAGGCGCTGGGACGCTTGATTATAGACGACCTTACCCACTGCCATGTCCTGGTAGGTCTCGCCTTTCCGCCGCTGCACTTCCTGCTGGTAGAAGGAGTTGGCCGCGTTGCCGCCTTCGTTCTGGTAGTAGTCGTACTGCTGCGCGAAGCCGTCGATGTTGCCCTGGAGGAGGCCGTTCACAGCCCCGGCAGTGCGCGAATATTCCGGCGGAAGAAGCTGCTGGAACTGGCGATCGTTTAGAAGGCCGCCGAGGCTCGACACGTCGGTGATCTGGTTGAAGCTGTCGCCGAGGTGCTGCGCCTCGTCATAGATGCTTCTGGCCTGATCGAGCTGCGCCTGCATCTGTTGAAGCTGCTGGCCCCACCGCACAATCGCGGTGGCGTCGATCACGGGGATGCCCTGCGCCACGACGGCGGGGGCCGACACACCGACAAGGGCGATCCCGAGGACCGCGCCCCGAAGAGGGTTCTTCAGTGCGCCGAGGGGACGGCGAGGACGCGTCGAAGACCGTTCGTTGGTCATGCTGCTACTCCTTTCGCAGTGGCCTTGTTGAGAAATCGTGGCATCCAGTCGGCCGGGTCATCCCCAACCTCTGCCCGGATTTCGTCGAGCCGATGCACGCTTGCGGTGCGGCCCGAGAGGACGGTCAATTCGTCCTCGAAACCGTGGAGCGACAATTCCGCGACGACGGAATTGTGCTCCTGCTTGATGAGGAACTGCCGGCGCTCGACCGTCAGCTCGTTCTTGATGAGGTCAAATTCGCGCCGCGAGAGGCCGAAGCCCTTGATGTAGTCCTCTTCCGACGCGGCCGCGTTCGGCATGAAGATCTTCGTCGCGCACTGTTCGATGATCGTGTAGCCGATTTCCGAGGCGATCGCGTCGCGCGGCGATTGCGTCCCGAAAATCATCAAGCCGTTCTGCTTACGGATCGTCTTGAGCTTGTTCTGTGCCAGGTCGCGGAAGGCGCTATCGCCGAGTGCCTTCCAGAACTCGTCGATGTCGATGACGATGCGGCGACCGTCGATGAGCCGTTCGATCCGGTAGAACAGGTACATCATGAGCGGCGTCCGGACAGCCGGGTTGTCGAGGAAGTCTGTCATGTCGAAGCCCATGAAGTGGGCGTCGAGATCGAGCACGTCGGCCTCGTTGTCGAACACCCACCCGAGCGACTGTCCGTCCAACCAGCGCTCCATGCGAGCGCCCGTGCCTTCGAGGTCGTTGGATGACAGGAACTGGAGCAGCGCCGTCAGCGAACGTTCCGATTGCGGAAGCTGGCGAAGCTGCTGGATCGCGTTCTCAACGTCCTTCTGTTCGGTGACGGAAAGCTCGCGGCCATCCCGTTTCACGAGCTGGCTGACCCACTGAACGGCGAAAGTGTGATCAGCCGGGTTCTCCAGATCGAGCACCTTCAACGGTGCACAGCCCGTCGACCGGCCGTTCTGCAGGGCGAGGTACTTGCCCTCGGCAGCGCGCACGAAAATGTCGGCGCCGCGGTCCTTGTCGAAGAAGACCGTCGTCACGTCGAGCTTCTGGAGCTGGGCGAGGATGAAGTTCTGCAGGACCGTCTTGCCGGAGCCGGACGGGCCGCAAATGAACGTGTTTCCCAAATCCCCGACGTGAAGGTTCAGGTGAAAACCGCAGCCGCTCGATGTCTTCAAAAGCGCGATCGACGGCCCCCAGGGCGAGGTCTGCGAGCCCTTGGGGTAGGACATGAAGGGCGACAGCGCCGCGAAGTTGCGCGAGCTGATATGGCCGGATCGCGGCCGGTTCGAAAAGTTGCCGGGGAACTGGCCCCAATAGGCCGCCTCAAGCGCGAGATCTTCGCGCGCGGTCACGATGCTGCAATCCGACAGGATGCGGCGCGCATGGGCCATCTTGTCCATGAGCGACGCGGCCGTGGGCGCAACCACCATCAGGTTCAGGTGATGGCGGCCCATCGTGAATTTCGAGGATTCGAGATCGTCGAGCGCACGATCGAGGTCCACGATCTGCGAGAGCGCGCGATCGTGGACGTTGGTCATCTGGTTCTGCTTGAGCGTCAGGATCGACCGGCTTTCGGTCTTCGACGCCATCGAGAAGGACTGCGACAGGACGAACTCGAACGGCGCTTGGAGGAGGCTGTTGAGCATTCCGGGGCGCGTGGTGGCGGGATATTCCTTCACGCCGAGGATGCCGGCGAAGCGCGATTGCCCGGCGCCGCGCAGTTCGATTACCTCGCGGCCGAAGAGGGGCCGATCGAGGAGGATCGCGCCGTTCATTGGCCCGTTCGTCAGCGGCAGACGCTCAAAATCGACCGTTCCGACGGCGTTCAGGTACTCGGCGACTTCCGAGAAGATCCCGCCATTGTGCTCATAGAGACCGCACAGGCGGGCCTCATAGCGGCCCAGCGTCGTGACAACGGTCGGAAGGATGCCGCGGAAGTCACGCAGCGCCTTTTCGTTGATTTCGGTGCCGTTGCCGCGAGCCTTGCGCAGGCGGGACATCACCGAGCCGATCCGGCGCTCGGCGTTGCGCGCCGGCGCCCATAGGAGCGCGCAGAAGAGCCGATTGCGATACAGCGTCTCGCTCGACATCTTGTGCTTGTATTTGTCGTCGAGCTGGCGCGCGAACGACGCCTTGAACTGCCCTTCGGGGTACTCGACGTCGCGTGTGCGGATGACATGCGTCCAGAGCGCCAAGCGCTCGTCGTTCACATTGCGCCAGAGGAGATTGAGCTTGCCGTGGAGGTCGTTCAGCTCGCCTTCGTCGGCCGTGTCGAAGGCAGCGCCCTCCATTTCCACGACGGCCATCATCTGGCCGGTGCGCAGGCTGATGATGTTCTCATCGATATGGCGCGTGTACGGCACCTTGTCCGACACATGCTCCTCGCGCAGGATCGCCCTCGATCGGCCCGTCAGCTTCACGGAATGAGCTCCGTCTTTTGGAGATCGCGCCAGGAGCGCGCGCGGCGAACCCGCAAGGGGCTCACGGACGATGCGCCCCAGTAGAAGCGGTTGCGGCAGCGCAGCTTGGTCGCCATCCAGGCGAAGAAGATGCTGAACTGGTTGGGGTCGTGGGCGCAGACTGCGCGGCACGCGAGATAGATGATGACCCCGACCCCGAGATACAGAAGGCTCCCCCCGACGAGGAAAATGATGCCCGTCAGGAGGATGATGATGAATCCGGCCTCAAGCGTCACCCCGGCCCACATGGCAGGCCGAGTGCAGGCGAGGAACAGGATGTCCTCGGTGAGCTTTTCGCGCTGGTCAGACATGGAAACCCTTCGGGATCAGGTCGCGACGAGATCGACGATCTCGGCGGCGCCGAAGAGGATGATGCAGCCGACGATGAAGTAGCCGACGGTCCGCAGGTCGACGTAGCCGAACAGGAACGCGAAGCCGATCACGACGGCGGCGATGATGGCGATGAGGCGCGCGATGTTGCCGGTCAGGGCGTCCACGATCGTCTGAAGGATGGTTTCCGCGCCGCCGAGGCTCTGTGCGAACGCCGGTTCGGTCATCACGACAGAGAAGGCGACCGCGACGAGAAGGAGCGGAAGGACGCGCACGACGCCGAGATTGAAGAGTGCAGGCATGTTCGAAATCACCGTGAAAAAACCAGCAGCGACCGGGATTGGTCGCGGCCATAGACATCCCATTGCGAACCGGGCTCCTCTGCGGGTTCGGCCACGCTCAAGAAACTGGCGGGCATAGGCTCGCGGGCTTCTTCGAGCCGCGAACTTGCTGTTGCCACGCTCGAAGTGTTGAAGACCCCGACCAGGGCTTGAACCTCCGCAAGAGCCTCGTCGTAACGAGCCGCGAACTCCCCGTTCACACCGGGCTCGCCCGTCGCAAAGTCGAGCGCCGCAAGACGCCAATGGTCATCGCCGCCGCCGAAGTCCGCGTGTCGCGCTTGCAGCTCGTCGGCTGCCACGGAAAGGTTGATGCAGGGTGAGAACCCGTCCGTGTAGGAGCGATCGGTGAACGCATCGACCGGAACACTCGCGAGCCCGATCCGCGCCTTGGAATCGTAGACCATCGCGAGGGCGACCGACTGGACCGCAATATCAAGAGCAGAATGGTCGCTCCGGTCGCCGTTCACAGCGACGTGGTAGACCGCGCCTTGTGTCTCGGCCATGGCAAGTGCGGCGACCACGGGCGCAGGCGCCGTGGTCGCGCATTGTAAGGACAGAGCGAGGATCGAGAGCGCATCCACGGTCAGAACCAGATGCGTTGGGACTGACCCTCAACGACGTAATCGAGGTATCGGGGCCGGCTGCGGGCAACGGCGTCCTCTTCGACAACTTCGCCCCATACGGACTGACCGTTGATCCGGCGAGTTTCGAAAACGCGGTTGTCATCCTCGTTGCGAGGGCCTCCGGCACCGTCCGGAACGAAGACGTAGCAGACACCGCCGCCAGGGCGTCCGCTACCATAATCCGTCCGCTGGCGCGCTCGCGACCCGTCCGAGCAGCGTTCCCAGCGCTCCATGCCATAGCGGGTGAAGTTCACATGCCCGTCGGCCGACTGGCAAAGCGGGAAGGCCCTGCCCTTCGCAAGATGCTCATAGAGCTTGGTGATGGGCGGAACACACTGGCTGACGGCCATTGGACCGGCAGGATTGGACAGGCACAAGGCGACCTCGCACGCCCATTCGGCCTTCGCCGTTTGTGTTGAGAAAGCGATAAAGCCCGCTGCCAGAGCGCCAAGAGCAATTGTGCCGTTTGTCATGTGTCCAACCCTGTCGCGCCTTACCAAACTGTGCGGCGTTCACTCTCAAATGGACATACATCTTACCGTCTTGGATTTTCACCTACCCCTTATGGATGATGGATTGAACGGTAATATCCAAGTTTTCCACATGTTGATGCCAACGGCTTCTGCGTATGTTGCGCAATGGGCACAGCGTTCGTGCTGCTAGCGGTAGCGTTCCCTATGAAAAATCAGTGGTTTTATGGGCGGGCAGACACCGGACATTGCCTTTCAACTATTGAAATCTATTAAGCGGTTCAAAATTCCTTTAAGGCTATGATCTGAAGTGTATTTCTTTGCTCGAACAGACCTTGGCCTGAAGCTCTTGTTTCTGTTGGCTTCGCAGCCCAATAGAAGGTTGGCGCGCTCGGATTTCGGCAACGTTTTTCCCTGGTCGATAAGCTCAATTCGGCCCCCTTTGGAAGCGCTTGCCGCTTCCGGTCTCATAACCTCCCATATCGGAAACGGGGGCGGCTATCGCTTAAGTCGGCCGCCAGATGAGATTACCCTTCTCCAGGCAATTACTGCGCTAGAAGGTGGCTTCGAACTCATTAAGTTAGAAGCCGAGGATTGCATTAGCCTCTATGTGAAAACGCTTGGCAAAGCGAAATCGGCCTTCTTCAGAGAACTTGAGAAAGTGACGTTAGCCGATATCGTAAGGGACGCCGATTCCATGAAGGCACTCGGTATTAACCCGCCGAGCGTGAAGCGTCGTAACCGGAGGTAAGTTTGAAGAACCTTGCCGAGTTTGAAATCATCGGTCGCGTTGGCAGGATCACGACCCATAACAACGCGACCAGGGTCACCATTTGCGCCAACTACAGATACCAGGACGACGGTGTGTGGAAAGATGATCCGCACTGGAACGAGGTAGTGGTATTCAGTCGCCAGCTCCGTAAGTATGCTTCGGAAAAGCTCGCGACGGGCGCCCTCGTCCACGCCCGAGGCCGCATCCGCCAGAACCAGTTCGAAGACGCGACCACAAACGAAACGCGCTACACTATCGACCTCGTGGCGATCGATATCGGGGCGTTTGCTTTATGAACGACGCTTTCAAGCGATCACCCTTCTAGGGATTGTTGGAACAACTGGGTTCCTGCTCGTTCAAGCGGCCGACAATGAGATGATCCATGCCCAAGCCCAGGCACTTACCGGGCGCATTGAGCATGGCCTAAGGGAAAGCTCGCGTCGGATGGTCCTAACCCGTGATCTGCCCGAGACCCTCACCGGCGCCGCCGAAGTCCTCAATGGACGCACGCTACGTCGATACGGACTTGATCGTGCAGCTTGTCGGCATCAACATTTGCGCTCGCAACCAGAAGGCCACGTTCGAAGGAACTCCACAGCCTTACGCCAGCGCCAAGATCGAGATGAATATGTCTCTAATGAGAGGCGTATCAGCGTGAGGTGTCAGGGTAGACGCAACGCGGTTCCAATCCAGCCAAAGTGTCGAGCTTCTTCCAGTAGTTCGAAGGCTGGCCAGGCAGAAAAAAAGAGAAAGCCATCGGCCAGGGTTCTAATTACCCGTCGTGGCTGAACCTCAATCACCGGCGTATCCCTCCATACTGAAGGACGCGGACCGAAACGCGGTACCCGACGCCGATAGATTTCGTAGGTTGAGCCGAATTCGGCAGCAAGAAATGTCTCCTCGCGTTCGATTACTAAGCGGAAAATTGCAGCTACGGTAAGCGCTAGGATGATCCCGATCGTTAGGCTACCCGACTGGGCGCCAACGCCGAACATGGCGACGTAGGTGAAAAGGTAGAGCGGATTTCGACTAATCGAGTAGGGGCCTAAATCCACCACTTCCCGCGTCTTGCGTCCACCGATGTAGAGGGAACACCAAGCCCGTCCCAAGACGCCAAGCGCGATACAGGCAAGGCCCAACGTCTCGACGGCATCTCCTATCAAGGAATTCTCGGCCCATAACGGGCCGATTGCAAGGCAAAAGGATAATAGTCCTAGTGCCGAGACGCGTAGAACTCGTTTGCGACGCCGCTGGACAATGCTGATGTCGATGGCGTTCATGGTTAGACTTAACCTCAGGTTTTTGCAGCTTGTGGCGAGTGGTGATAGGAGATTGGGGCAATACGGCGACATATGCATTCAGTATCAATGAACAGCGCGGTGCCCCAGCGGGAGCCTTTCCAGCAAGCTTCTTCGAGGGGCTGGCAACCTCAGGAAAGGCACTATCGAGCCTTGTTCGGTGCTTTTTGGAACCTTTGTTCCGATAAGCCCACGCTTCCATGGGCGGCAGCGACGCCGCCGCTCGATGTGCGGCGTCGCCAGCGTCGGCTGCAAGGCCAAGCACAGCAGTCGAATCGGACTTCATCTTAGAGATAGCAATGTCCATTAGTCCAAGGGCCGCGGACGGAGATTGTTCAACCTTGGTAAGCAGCTCGTCCCCACAACAAAGCGATCTAGAGTGCTGCAGGCGTCGCGCTCTCGTTCGAGCCAATCAGCGTCAATTCGGTTTCGCTTAGCAGCCGGGAAAGGGAGCGTGGAAGACGCGTTTGACGATCCCGCCGGTCCACTGGTGACGCGCAACCTATCACTCGCGTATCGATCCGGCGTCCTGGCCAGTCGACGAATGAAAACTCCGGGGCTTGTAAAAGCGGCGTGGAACAGTTGGGTCCGGTACCGTATTCATCAGAGTGTGTCCCAAAGCCACTATCCCTGGAGGGGGATGCCATGCCGGAAGAAAAACCAGGCAAACACCACGACCATCCCGGACACACGCCGGGCGACCTCGACCAGCACGGTCATCGCGACAAGAGCGGCTCGACGCGGAAATGACGCCGGCTTCCCGCGTGAAATTCCGGAAGCAATATCACAAGGCCCGCTTCAGCGGGCTTTGTGTTGTCGGTGGATACGGCTGGCATTGACGGACATTGGCGCACTCCGAACGGCTCGGAGCCCGCCGGGACTGAGATAACGCCGGTTCAAACTCACGCTGCCTCCACCTCGAGCGTCAGGTGCGACAGGTCGTGGATATGGGCCAGCTTCGCCCGGTAAACTGCCAGGGGCTGGGGCTGCTTCGTGCGGATCGCGACGATTGCCGCATGATGGCCGGGTCCGACCTGCCATACATGCAGGTCCGTGATCCGGTCCTCATCGGTCTCGACGGCCTGGCGGATCTCCTCCGGCAGATCCTTGTCCTTGGGAACGTAGTCGAGCAGCACGGCGCCGGTATCCTTTATCAGGCCCCAGGACCAGCGGGAGATCACCAGTGCCCCGACGATGCCCATGATGGGATCGAGCCAGATCCAGCCGTAGAAGCTGCCAAGCACCAGCGCCAGGACCGCAAGGACCGAGATCAGCGCGTCGGCAAGGACATGCGCATAGGCGGCGCGCAGGTTGTTGTCGTGCCCGCCGCCATGGGTGCCGTGTCCGTGGTCGTGTCCGTGATGGTGCCCATGACCATGATGATGCGCGTGGTCGTCCTTAAGAAGCCACGCCGAAGCGAGATTAACGACCAGTCCCACGATCGCGACGGCGATGGCCTGCCCGAAGGCGATCGGGACGGGGCTCATCAACCGCAGGACGCTCTCGTAGGCGATGAAGAGCGCAACGAGGGCGAGGATCACCGCGCTGGCAAAGCCCGCCAGATCCCCGAGCTTGCCGGTGCCGAAGGTAAAGCGGCGATTGGAGACGTGCCTGCGGGCGTAGAAATAGGCCCCCGCCGCGATCAGCATGACGGCCGCATGCGTCGACATGTGCAAGCCGTCGGCGACGAGCGCCATCGAGCCGTAGGCGATGCCCGCCGCGATCTCGATCACCATCATGGAGACCGTGAGGGCGACGACGGCCCACACCCGGCGCTCGTTGCGTCCGTGGTTCTTTCCGAGGAAGTCGTGGGTATGGGCCGCGGCGCGGGTTAGGTCGGACATCGGACGAGCTCTCACTTCAGGTAGGTCTTCAGGACCGCGAGCAGATCCGCCGCGCCTTTGGCCTTGTCGGCATCGGCTTCGCGATCCGGATCGACGACGTGATGGCGGACATGATCATCGATCAGTTCCACGGTCAGTCCGTTCACCGCCCCCCGGATCGAGGCGACGAGTTGGAGGACCTCGCCGCACGGCGTGTCGCTTTCGAGAGCTCGAGCCACTGCGTCCAGTTGCCCCTGAAGGCGACGGACGCGAGCAACGAGCTTGGCGGGATCTCTGGAAAGATGCGTCATAGAATACCCCCTACCCTATAAGTAGAGCGGGGTCTATTGGCTATCGGAGCCATCTTCGTCCGGGAACCACAATCCCTAAAGCGTAATCGCCCTGCGCTGATGGCTGCCTTTTCGATCCGTTCGACCACCTCTGGACCAGTCTCTTGCGCGTGAGCACCTTGCGAGTGTCTCCCCAATGCACGAGCGTAATTTAGGTGGTCAGGCAGAAGGGCCGTCGCTCTAACCGAGTCGTGACCTACTTCCACCTCATGGACTTCCTTCTCGAACCCCAAAGCGTCGGCTTCGCGATCGTTCGCTGGATATCGGTCGTCGTCTTGATCGTCGCCTTCTGTCTACTCGCGGCTCGTATCCTTACTCACCTACTCCGGATGGATCAGACTGGGTGGGAAGAGGAGGTCGAGCGGAACCATGGCTACCGAAAGTACGGGATTGGCACCGGCGATGGACCTGGTTTGCTCGTTCCGAACCGAATCCTTCTCGCGCTCCTCCGCAAATACGCGGCGACATGGTTCGGGGCCTTGCATCTTGCCATCGTTACGGCCTCGGGTCTCGTTGCGATTGTGCTATCGACAATCGCGCACTCGTGACCATGGCAGTTGCCGCCACTGCCATCGAGTCGCCGGATGAAGATCAGATCATCGGCTTCTTCGAAGGTGGACGTTTGAGAATGCCTGCATGTTCGCCGCTTTTTGTTCGCCTTAGAACGTGAATGGTTGGGCATTGCCCGCCAACTCCTGGAACAAGCAGAAGGCCGCATCGGGACCCAAGCGTACTGAAAGGCCGCTATGCGACGAAGCAGAAGAGGAAATCAGCGTCCTAAACGAGGCCGGGGGTTGCCACTCAGATAGGTCTATCACTAGCGGTAGCTAGTCCATCCTTTACAGACAGGGGAGGGTGTTCGACAGTGACCGCGAAGCTAGTGGAACGGGCGAGCGTAGGCGTGAGAAGCTTGCGACAAGTGACGTTGTCATCAACGAAGATGGACGACGGATAATCCTTTTACCTTCACCTTCCTCCATTCCCGATCAGCTGTGAGGACCGGAATATCCAACGCCATGCAACTCCTGTCGCCAAGTCCGCGGCCGTACTCGCGTGTCTGAGCATTCAGAGATGCGGCAGCGTAGGCAGCTGCCTCGTCGTGGGCTCTGACATCCAAGCGCAGTTCATACAGAAACTCGCGGATCATTTGAGAGTCGATGCCCTGCACGGATAGTTCTTTGATAACCTCATGAAGGTTTACAGCTGAGATCACTGCACGACCAATATGGCGTTCGACGACCTCAGGTGGAAAATAATGGCAAACTCGTATCTCTGCCACGCCGCGCTGCGCATAAACGTTCGATTATGAGCAGGCGTTGGCAAGAGTGCGCAGAAACCGGATGGAAGTTATATTGCGCATGCGCTAAAGGTTCGAGGCGTTTTTGAGCTACGTGAGCCTTCGATGTCCCGTGTCTTCGCCTACGTTCGCGTCTCTACCCAAGGTCAAACGACCGATAATCAAGTTGGGGAAATCCGCGCTGCTGGTTTCGAGGTTCAAGCTCGACGCGTTGTTTCTGAAACCGTGTCCGGATCGCTCGCGGCTAGGGAACGAGAGGGGTTCACCAAACTGCTGGATCGCATGGAAGACGGAGACGTCTTGGTGGTAACCAAGATGGACCGTCTTGGCCGTAATGCCATGGACGTTCGTGCCACCGTCGAGCTTCTGTCAGGGATGGGTGTCAGAGTTCACTGTCTGGCCTTAGGGGGTGTCGATTTGACGAGCTCAACGGGTCGCATGACCATGAGTGTCATCAACGCTGTCGCTGAATTTGAGCGTGACCTCCTC
The DNA here is from genome assembly GCF_023702225.1 of Aureimonas altamirensis. GTDB lineage: Bacteria > Pseudomonadota > Alphaproteobacteria > Rhizobiales > Rhizobiaceae > Aureimonas > Aureimonas altamirensis_B. The sequence goes on from NZ_JAMQCO010000013.1 coordinate 49,839, forward strand.
ATCGAACGCACGCATGCTGGTCTTGTTCGCGCAAAGGAGCAGGGCAGGGTACTTGGCCGCCCCGCCAAGCTGACGGCTGAGCAAAAGCGCGTTGTACGCGAACGGCTCGAGGAGGGGACGTCGCTCTCCGCGCTCAGTCGCGAATACGGAGTAAGCCGTTTGACCATCCAACGGGCACGCGATGGCATGAAAAGGTCTTTTGAAAGGGCGTCTAACGATCAGCACATATCAACTGACCAAATCAGATGAGCTTTCGATAGCTTCACCGTGATCGCGCTAGCCCAAACCCTCACGCGACTTATCTGGTGCCTCACTGATAATTCTCCCAACTTACGATTGAGAAAAGACAATGGGCGCAGACGAGAGGTTGGCGCTTTGCGCTGGTTTTAAGGGCATGTCCATGAGCCTCGACCAGTTCACAGACGACGAGCTGCCGCTACTCGCTCGCCTGCATGAACAGGGAAAGATCCGGCTCACTGGTATGAAGGGGCATATGCCGTTCATCGAGGTTTGCGAAAAGCTCACCTCTGCCTGATTTTGGCAAGGCTGCTGACGGAAGATGTATGTGCGGCAGCAATCCCTCCATGGCTGAGGCCGCGCCGCTTGCGTCAGGCGATCACTGAGGCTCTGGCTCGCTTGGTACAGCCATGTTGGTTGCCACCGCAAAATGCCGACGGTGAGGCAGTCGTCCGCTTGCAGATTTCACCGGATGGCGAGCTTTCTTGGCCACCTGAGCTCGAATACGGTGACGAGGGTAAGGGCACACTCTCGGTAAGTGCGCTCCGCGCCGTACAGGCCTGCGCACCCTACCCGAGCGTCGGCGAACTGACCGGCGACGAACCTATTTCGATCCGCGCGACCTTCTCCCTCACTGGTTTTTCAGCGGTGCGAGGCGAGCAGGCCTTACGGCCTGGTAGAGAGCGTAACGATCCCCGTCGGGGCCGATATTGCCCTGCACGTGCCTCTGCCAGTCGGGCTCTGCTATGTCGACCCGGCAGGTGGTGGGCTGCAGGCGGAGTATATTGAGTGGGTGGCATCGCGAACTAAAATCGTCATCGACAACCAGATGGATGGGAAATAGGCGGCGGGCTTCCTGCGAATATTCACCTTCCGGTCGTGCTACCTGAAAGCCGCCCACTATTTAAAGTGCTCGTGCTTCCCAATAGATTATCGTTTGCGCAAAAGCTCGCCGCGATCGCGAATGACAGTTATCGCCAATTTAATCCGTAAGCGAACCGGAAGCTTTCCACCCCATATTGATAGTCGTGGGCGTCGACATTCATCGTATGTTAAGCGGTCATCCGCGGAACCTCCTTCGATACTCGGCGGGGCTCAAGCCAACAATGCGGATGAACATTTTGCGGAACGCCCCTGGGTCGCCATAGCCGACCTCCCAGGCCACCTGATCGCCAGTCAGGTGTCCAGCTTGGAGTAGCTCACGTGCCCGGTTGACCCGAAGTCGCTGACCGTATTCCGTCGTCGTGAGTCCTGTCGCATTCTGGAAGCGGCGAAGAAAGGTGCGTTTCTCCAAGCCGGAGCGCTCAACCAGCGCTGGGAGCGCAAAGTCTTTCCCAGCCGTCTCGTGGAGCCAGTGCTGGATGGCCCGAATCGCCGCATCACCGTGGTTCAGTTTAGGCACGAAGCTGCTGTAGTAGCTTTGTTCGCGTCCCGGCGGATCGATCAGGAATACCTGTGCCGTGTCGAGCATCACCGAGACGCCGAGGAAGCGTTCCACCAGACGCAGGGTTAGGTCGGTCCATGCCATCACCCCGCCAGCGGTCAAAAGATCCCCGTCGTCGATCAGGAGTCGATCGGTATCGACGTGGGCCATTGGAAACCGTTCCTGGAACTCGGCCTCGTAGGTCCAATGCGTTGTGACGGTACGTCCCGCGAAGAGGCCGGTTTCGGCGAGAAGAAACGCTCCCTTGCATATGGATCCGAGCGCCGCGCCGGCTTCATGCTGCTCGCGCAGCCACCGAGCGAAAGGTGCAGCCTTGTCCGAGCTTAGAGGCTCGCCCAAACCTGGCGGCAGCACGAGGACCGCAGGGGAGCCAGAATGGTCCGGACATGTGTCGAATACGCGTACAGGCGCGTCGGCATTATTTGGCCATTCCCACTGACTGACCCGAAGGCGCGGGCGATCCAGTTGTTCGCTGGCCCGACGAGCAAGCTCATCTGCGGCGGACAGCAGGTCCGCCATTCCCAGAACGGCCGCCAACTGAGCGCCCGGAAAGTTCACGATGCCGATTTCCGGCAACTCGTCGATCATGGCACTTTCGACCCGATTTTTGTCGATCACGCCACTCCATGTGGCGCAACTTTCCCTGTAGCTCAAGGCTGTACGATCGAACCTGAAGGACGCAACCCGTGACCAACGACAACCTCACGATGAATCGGCGCCAGACCTTGGCGCTTTTGGGCGGCGGCGCCCTTCTCTCCACGACAGGTGCCTTGTTGATGACCGACAAGATGGCCGCTGCCGCGACGACGCAGGCGACCCTGACACAGATTCGCAACGCCACGCTCCGCGTAGACTACGGAGGTGTTCGCTTTCTGGTGGACCCGATGCTCGCAAGAGTTGGCGCCTATGCCGGTTTTGAGGGCTCGGCTATGAGCCACCTGCGCAATCCGCTGGTTCCGTTGCCTGTGCCCGTAGAAGAGCTGACCGAGGTCGACGCCGTACTCGTCACGCACCTTCACTCGGACCATTGGGACGAGGTTGCGATCGCGACGCTGAACAAAGCGCTGCCGATCTTCTCTCAGAACGAGGAGGACGCGGGCGAGATCCGCAAAGCCGGTTTCACCGACGTGCGTGTTCTCACGGAACAGATGGAGTTCAACGGCGTCTTGCTGTCGAAGACCGAAGGTCTTCATGGTACAGAGGCAACGCTCAATGTGCTTCCGCTAGGCCATGTCTGCGGCATCGTCTTTAGCCATCCCGACCATAAGACCCTCTATGTCGCGGGCGACACCATCTGGAACGAGGATGTCGAGACCGCTCTGAAGCGTCACAAGCCGGACGTCATCGTTCTGAATACGGGCATGGCGACCTTTATCGGTCTCGACCCCATCATCATGGGCGAGAAGGACGTTTTGTCCGTTCACAGGGCTTCACCGAACGCCATGCTTGTCGCCAGCCACATGGAGGCGGTGAACCACTGCATCTTGTCTCGCGCCGATCTTCGTGCCTTCGCCGAGAAGGAAGGCTTCTCCGAGAAGCTTCTGATCCCCGCAGACGGTGAAGCTCTGCGCATCTGACCCCCAAGGTCGAACACTCTGACTAGTCGGCGACCGAAGTTCGCCGACACTGAAGCATTCCCATGAATGGATTTGGAACGGGGCCAGGACGGTCAGGCCTTTCGGCCGCACAGGCGATCGGCGGTGCCCATGCCACCGTCATTTTCGCGACCGGGGCCGTGGTCGGCGAGCATCTGGCGCGAACGAAGCGGTGGCGACCCTGCCGATCTCGGCCTTCGTCGTCGGCATGGCGGCAAGCACGCTTCCCGTTGGAACCGTCGCGACCCGCTTCGGGCGGTCAAGGGTGTTTCTGAGACGAAGATGCCGCCGAAGTGGCCTCGTTGGTGATGTCGCTGCGTGCGGCGAGGAACTTTGCCGCAACCGGCGACGTAATCATTTGGATAACGGCGAAGAACGCCGCAGGGACTGCAATCTCCGTAGGAAGTCCCGAACTTACAACAAAGGCCGCCGCGATCGAGAACTCTTTTTTGCTCGTCGTGAATAGGTAAGCGATCAACTCGCCACGATCGGCCGTGAATACTCGCGCTACCAAAGCGAGAGCGTAGCCGGTGAGGTTGAGGGTCAATGCAGCAAGGGCAATGACGACGGCATACCAGCCGTAGCCGAGGATGGTTTCGGCGTTCGGGCCGATGACGGCAACCAGCAGCAGTAGGTACAGGACCGATCCAAGCGACGGGTAGACGGCATCACAGCGACCAATGGTTTGAGGAAAGCGCGTGCGGAGGAAAACTCCGGCAATCGTCGGGATCAACACCACGAGAACCAGTTCGAGGACAACGGCGCCGACCGGAACCTGTAGCTCGATGCCCGTCAGGGCAAGGAACAGGAATGGGACGATGAACGGCGATAGCGCTGTATTCACGGCGTTCAGCACCGCCGCCAGCGCCACGTTACCCTTCGCGAGGAGCACCAGCAGCGGAGCGGACACGTCGGTCGGGAGCGTTCCAACAAGTGTCTGACCGGCGGCGAGGTTGCCGGTTCCGAAGAAAAGGCGGCCTGTCAGCCAACCCGCTATCGACATCGGCCCATAAACCAGCGCCAAGGCCCAAACTTGCCGTTCCGGCTTCCGGAAGACGATTTTCACAGCATGGGCGTCGAAGGTCAGGCTGATGACGAACATAAGGGCTGCGAGGAGCGGGCTGATACCGGCTTCGAGGGCGAACCCGATCGAAGGGACGGCAAGGCCAAAGATGGCGGTCGCGATTGCCAGCGACAGGAGGTTGTTCTCGACAAAGTCGAAGGCTCTTTGCACGGTTCTTGTCCTCACCCGCAGCGCGGCGGGCCATTAGGACGGCCCGTGCATTGGGCGAACAGGGCAATCGCCTTGTCGCAATAGGCGCAGTGCCCCTCGCAGCAATCGTGCATGAGGAAGGCGACGAGATCTGAGAGAGCGGGAAAGTTGGCGCTGTAGATGATCGACTTGCCTTCTCGCCGGCTAAAGACGAGACCCGCATTGTCGAGCTCCTTGAGGTGAAACGAGACGCGCGACGGCAGGGCATCATCTAGCGCAGTAGCAATCGCACCCGCAGCCATCCCATTAGCGCCGACAACGATCAGCATCCGGACGATACGGAGCCGATCTAGGTGAGCGACTGCGGCAAAGCCAGCGAGTGCGGAAGTTTCATCCAAAACAGTTCAACATTTCATGCTTCGTTGAACCGTCAATGGCATATGGTGGGTACTGTGGCAACCATATCTGTTCGTTGACGTTCGTCTACCGGGCGAATTCACAACACGGGGCCTAGCCGGTGATCCTTCGCTTCCGCGCTGGGGTCGACTGTCCGTTTGAGTAGTCCGGTCAAGATTCTCTCTAATGGGCGTTTAACTGACAGGTGCGCTTTGGGTATGGACTACAGGGTCGCCGCCGGCGCCAAGCCGAAGGCACAGCGAGAGCAAAGGCCGCCGGGCTTTATAAAGGCCCAGATCACGACCGCAACTGGTTACACTTGGACTCTGCTCGCTAAACTCGCCCACGAACAGCAAGATCAGGCCCAGCCGGCAGCACTCATCTGACTAGTCATGCCGACGCCAGCGCAATGATCGTTCTGGACCAGAACGGTATTGGACCCCTCTACGCTCTGTAAAACGTCTTGCTACTCTAGTGGCTAGAGGAGGTAGAGGTCTGCTGACCTGATTGGACAACCAACTCTGCAAGCGAGGATTCCGTGCCGCTACTTCCCGACGTCAAAGGCTTCTACGATCCGCGAACGTTCTCGATCCAGTACGTCGTCACGTGTCCCGAAACGCTGAGCTGCGCCATCATCGATCCGGTTCTCGACTTCGACGAGAAGTCCGGTTCGACGGCGACGTCGCAGGCCGACGCAATCCTCGATCACGTTGCTCACAAGGGATTGCAGGTCGAATGGATTCTCGACACCCATCCGCATGCTGACCATTTTTCTGCCGCGAGCTATCTTCGCGAACGCACCCAAGCGCCGATTGCGATCGGCGAGCGGATCGTCGACGTTCAACGGCTCTGGAAGGACATTTACGACTGGTCAGAGCTTGTCGCCGACGGCTCGCAATGGGACCGACTTTTCAGTGAGGGCGAAGACTTCTCCATCGGCAATCTCAAGGGGGCAGTCCGTCATTCGCCCGGCCACACGCTTGCTTCGGTTAGCTACGTCATCGGGGATGCGGCGTTCATTCACGACACGCTGTTCATGCCCGACAGCGGCTCCGCACGGGCGGATTTTCCGGGCGGGAGCGCCGCTTCTCTCTGGCAATCGGTGCAGGACATCCTGTCCCTTCCGGATGCAATGCGCCTGTTCGTCGGGCACGACTATCAGCCCGATGGCCGCGAGCCGCGATGGGAAACCACCGTCGCCGAGCAACGAGAAACCAATATCCATCTTCGCCAAGCCGCGACGGAGGCCGAGTTCGTTGCTCTACGCGAAGGGCGCGATCTAACACTGCCGCTGCCGAAGCTCATGCTGGCAGCGCTTCAGGTGAATTTGCGGGGTGGACGCCTTCCAGAGCCGGAAGACGGTGGCAGGAGATTCCTCAAGATCCCCCTGGACGCATTCCCTGAAGCAGCTTGGGACCAAACAATAGCGCCTCACACGACGTGATCATCCCGTGACCTGTAATGGGTGCCGCCCCCAAATCCTAGCGACCGGCAACAGGATTGAAGAGCCGACGTGCGAACTATCAGTGTTATTTTGTGACCGTATGCAGGAGTCGATGTCGTCACGATGCGTCCGCACAATCTGATCGATAACAGCGCAGGGTTCGTCCCGTTGTTCGGAAAGCTCCAGCATAACGACAATGCTCGCCAAAGGCAGACCAAGCGCTCGCGCACGTCGAATAAATTGAAGCCGCTTGATGTGTTCCGGGCTTTATGTGCGAACCCGGTTAGGCGCGAGATGCGGAGCGAAGAGGTCGGCGTACTCCATGGTATCCAACGCGCGGGAGATGTCAGACGGGCGAAGCCAAAGCTTCATGATCTCCTCCGCCGATCGCGTCGGACCGCCGTTGCCCGGATGGGCCGGAGCCGCCAAGACAAACCCTCGATGCGCCAGGGGAGCGGCGATCCAGCTCATCGCCTCGGCCTGTCCCGCCAACCGCACCGTGGGACAGAAGCACAAGCGGGAAGCGGACTTCCGCAATCGGTGCACCCCACTGCGCAGGAGTACCAGTGAAGAACGGCGTGTCTCCCAGCACGAACTCGCTGCCGCCAGCCGCGCTCCAACGACGGAACCTCCATCTTGCGCACGCCGACCCCAACCTGCGCGCCGACGGCCATTGGCGCATGGAAAGCAAGGAGTGCGACGGTTCCCATCACCGCCAAGACCTGATCCCGAACCCTCATCACCGTTCCCTTCCATTCAGATGCTGGCGATGGACGGACCCTGCCGTCGCGCCGAAGCGAATCGGGATTGGGTCACCACGGGAAGATGGCGGATCGAAGGGACGGCCGAAGGTCCGATTCAGTCATGGATGTGTTGGGTCAAGCTGGCGACGCGCCCATGGCGGCCAAGCTGCTCGATACCGTCGCTTCCGGTGCGACCGTGATCGTGGACAGGGCCTACGACACGGATGGCATCCGGGCCTTCGTGGCTGCGCGCGGTGCTTGGGTCAACATCCCGCCGCGCTCGATACGCAAGGGCACCTTCGTCTTCAGCCGCTGGGTCTATCGTCAACGCAACCTCGTCGAGCGCTTCTTTAACCGCCTCAAGCAGATGCGTGGCCTAGCTACCCGCTACGGCCGAAGGGCCGACAACTTCCTCACAGCCATCAAGCTCGCCGCCGTCCGAATCTGGATCAACGCGTAACGAGTCCGCTGCCTAGGTCAAACCGTCCAATGTCGCCCGTGACAAGACAGGCTTATGTCTTTGCCGGCCCATGCGCTCCTTTTGGTGGGATGCAAGCTTAAAGCGAGATAACGAATGTTCGAAGATGTCGATGCCATCCTGTTGGCACGAATCCAGTTCGCCTTCACAGTCAGCTTCCACTTCATCTTCCCAGCGTTTTCAATCGGGCTTGCGAGCTTTCTCGCAGTTCTCGAGGCGATGTGGCTGAAAACCGGCAAAGACCTCTACCTCGAGCTCTTCCGCTACTGGGTAAAAATCTTCGCAATCACCTTCGCCATGGGTGTCGTCTCCGGCATCGTCATGTCCTATCAGTTCGGATCGAACTGGGCGGTGTTCTCGGACCGGGCCGGTCCGGTGATTGGACCGCTTATGGCCTACGAGGTGCTAACAGCATTCTTCCTTGAGGCCGGGTTCCTCGGCGTCATGCTCTTTGGTATGAACAAGGTTGGTAAGGGCCTTCATTTTGCCTCGACGCTAGCGGTCGCTATCGGCACCCTAATCTCAGCGACGTGGATCCTTTCGGTCAACAGCTGGATGCAGACCCCTGTCGGCTTTGGTGTCAACGAGGCCGGGCAGTTTGTCCCAGAAGATTGGTGGGCTATCGTCTTCAACCCTAGTTTTCCTTATCGCCTCGTCCACACCGTCATCGCCGCGTTCCTGACAACGTCGTTCATCGTAGCGGCAGTTGGAGCATGGCATCTTCTGAAAAACCGTTCCGACCGCCATGCCCGGAAGATGTTTTCAATGGCCATGGGTCTAATCGTCGTTCTCGCGCCCGCGCAAATCTTCGCGGGCGACATGCACGGGCTGAACACGCTTGAGTACCAGCCTGCGAAGGTGATGGCAATGGAAGGACACTTCCAGAGCCATCCTAATGGCGCGCCTCTCGTGCTCTTCGGTATTCCTAACAGTGCCGAGCAACGGATCGACTACGCCGTCGAGATCCCCAAGCTCTCGTCGCTTATCCTTAAGCACGACTTAAACGCTCCGCTGGACGGGCTCGACACTGTGCCGATCGAGGACCAGCCTCCGGTCGGCATCGTCTTCTGGTCGTTCCGCGTCATGGTAGCCATTGGCATGGCAATGCTCGGCATGGGAGCTTGGGGCCTATACGCTCGCTGGCGTGGACGGATGTACGACTGGACTCTGCTGCATCGTGCGACGGTCTTTATGGGGCCCTCGGGTTTGATCGCCGTCCTTGCCGGCTGGATCACGACCGAGGTTGGTCGGCAGCCGTTCACAGTCTACGGGTTGATGCGCACTGCAGAGAGCGCGTCTCCCCTGTCAGCCCCTGCCGTTGGTGCTTCGCTCGTCGCGTTCATCGTCGTTTACTTCACCGTGTTCGGCTTCGGCACCTGGTACATCCTGCGCCTAATGCGAAAGGGCGCACACCAGGGCGAACCTTCACTGTCGGCGAACGCGCCCATCCGAACCGCGGGAATTACCCCCGGCCCCGCGACACAGATGGAGAACGCCCAATGAACGACTTCGCTTTCGACCTCACGGTCATCTGGGCGTTCATCATAGCGTTTGCGGTATTCGCCTATGTCGTCATGGACGGCTTCGACCTTGGCATCGGCATCCTGTTCCCGGCTTTCGCCGTCGGCGATGAGCGAGACAAGGCGATGAACTCCATCGCGCCGGTGTGGGACGGCAACGAGACCTGGTTGGTGATGGGAGGTGGTGGGCTCTTCGCGGCCTTCCCCCTCGCCTACGGGATCGTTATGACTGCTCTCTACCCACCGATCATCGCAATGCTGCTTGCTCTGGTGTTCAGGGGTGTTGCCTTTGAGGCTCGCTGGCGCGACCCGGGGCATAGACGCTGGTGGGATATAGCCTTCACCGGAGGCTCCATCGTCGCAGCCTTTTCGCAAGGAATCATCTTGGGTGCATTGCTGCAGGGGGTGGCGATCGAGAATCGCGCCTACGCGGGCGGCTGGCTCGACTGGCTGACTCCGTTCAGTCTGATTACAGGAGTGAGCGTCGTGTGCGGCTACGCTCTTCTCGGTGCTACATGGCTGATCTGGAAGACGGGAGGCGGTACGCAACGGCATGCCTACCGGCTAGCCTGGAAGGCGGGAGCCTGTACCTTCATTGCCATCGGCGTTGTCAGCATCGCCACCCTGACCCTCGACTATCAGTATAGAGATAAGTGGCTGAGCTACCCCACCATCCTCCTAACGGCGCAGGTTCCGCTAATGACCGCAATTCTTGCTTTCGCCTTGCAGCGGTCCCTGTGGAGGAAACGCGAGGTACGGCCGTTCTTCCTTACCCTAGCGCTGTTCCTGCTGACCTTTGTAGGTCTCGGTGTCAGCATGTTCCCTTACATTGTCCCGGACACGTTGACGATCTGGGATGCGGCATCGCCACCCTCCAGTCAGCTGTTTATGCTCGTTGGCACAGCCGTTCTTATTCCGATCATTCTTGCCTACACTGCGTTCTCCTACTGGGTGTTCCGAGGCAAGGTCGAAGCGGACGGATACCATTGATGGATGCAAACAGACCTGGTCCACTCTGGCATCGCCTCCTCTGGCTCGCCGCGATATGGATGGCGAGCTTGGCAGTCGTCTTGATCGTTGCGCTCGTTATTAGGTATTGGTTGGCGCCCTGACGTGAACCTGTGTTTGGTTCACCATCAGGGTCTTCTTGATACCCAGTTGCCGACGTTCGAATGCAGCTCCAAAGCCGTCTGCCATTAGCGGACGAGGTCCTGGCCATCTGTAATGTCGACCCTTGCCGCGCAGTGATTAACAGAAGTGGACTATTTCAAGATCACAAATCGGCATTAACTGCCGGTGTAAACGCTATACCGTTAATGAGATGAGCTGCATTGAAACCGATCGTGGGCAGGGCACCAAATTGGCCGCAGGGTTCGAGAGCCAGTGGTCTGCCCCGTTAGGTGGCCCGGTTCAAATCTGATGCATGGTGGGCTTTGCGGCCACGGTTGAGATGGCCGGCGTAGCGGGTTGGATTGGCGCAGCCGGCCACAGCATAGCGGTCGGTCCTGGCGGTCGGTATCCGAGGGCGGAGTGTGGGCGCTGGGTATTGTAGTGCTGTCGCCAGCCTTCGATGACGATCCGAGCCTCGGCGAGGCTGTAGAACAGCTCGCCGTTCAAAAGCTCGTCGCGGAGCCGGGCATTGAAGCTCTCGCAATAGCCATTCTCCCAAGGAATGCCGGGCTCGATGAACGCCGTCTTCGCTCCGGGCACGCCGCGTAGGATGAACAGGTCGGACATGACGTCGATGACCTCCGTAGATCTAAGCTTCCGGTCGATCCGGATCGCGATGCATTCCCGGGTGAACTCGTCGATCACGTTCAACATTCGGAGCTTCCGCCCGTTGTGGGTGCGATCCTCGACGAAGTCGTAGGACCAGACATAGTTGGGATATTCTGGCCGAAGCCGGCTGCACGAGCCGTCGTTCAGCCAGAACCGACTTCTCTTGGGCTGCTTGGCCGGCACCTTCAGACCTTCCTGGCGCCAGATCCGTTCGACGCGCTTCAGGTTGACCAGCCAACCCTCATCTTGCAGCAGAGCCGTGATCCGCCTGTAGCCATACGGTCATACTGCGTCGCCAGCTCGATGATGTCGGCCGTCAGCGACGCGTCGTCAGCTCGCCCCTTCGGCACCTTGCGCTGCGTTGACCAGTGCTGCCCCAGAACCCGGCACGCCAACCGCTCCGACACACCAAACTTCAGAACGGTGTGGTTGATGCAGCGACGGCGACGAGCGGGGCTCACCAGCTTCCCAAGGCGGCCTCCTGCAGGATCAGCTTCTCGAGCGTCAGATCCGAGACCGCCTTGCGCAACCGCTCGTTCTCTTTCTCGAGATCCTTTAGTCGCTTCACCTGGTCGGACTTCAGCCCACCAAACTCCTTGCGCCACCGGCAATACGTGAACGGCGTCACGCTGATCGTGCGGATCGCCTCCGTCACCGGGCGGCCCTGCGAGAGCAACACGTCAACCTGCCGAAGCTTGGCGACGATCTCCTCGGGCTTGTGCTTCTTCTGCGGCATTCCTGGCATCCACCATCGGCTCAAAAGCCTACTTCAGGAAAGACCACTTTTCAGGGGGGGCAGACCACACGAGAACTTGGCTTTGAGATCGGTCAATCTAGGGAACTGCTCGCGTTGTGCGGAGCGGCGGATCGTTCTTGCGAGNTTTTCAGGGGGGGCAGACCACACGAGAACTTGGCTTTGAGATCGGTCAATCTAGGGAACTGCTCGCGTTGTGCGGAGCGGCGGATCGTTCTTGCGAGAATGCCGACCACATTGTAAAAACACGTATGACTGAAATTGAGTACAAGTTCGCCCACCCTACGGCGCTACGCGCTGAAATTGCCCAGATGAGCAAATGCCAGTGGCAATTGCAGTGTGACGGAAGTGCGTGGCGATCATGCAGAATGCATTCCTAAAACGCACTGAACCTCGAATCTGCAGATGATAGTTCGCCTTGTCAAAACGGCCCTTCTCGCTGCCCTTATGACTAGTACTGCTGCAGCACAAAGCTCGTCAGAGGCACAAACGAAAAGCCTCGTTCCCGAGAAAGCGGTTATTATAATTTCGCCTCAGGACTCGGGAGAAGGACTTGAGGGATATCTCGTGGTATGGAACGGTACAACGTCGGCGGCGCTGCTCACGAACGTCGAGAGCGAGGCCTTCAGTGACGTTGGGTTTGCCCAGAGCTCCCGCACCGGCGATCACATAGCCAAAATTGAACTTTCAAATGTTTTGATCCCGGCCCATTCCGAACTAGTGATGCTGCAAAGAGGGGTCCATCTGCACTTGACGCCAAATCGTCCGATGGCTTTGGGCGACGTATTCATATTACGGCTAGCTTTTGCAGATGGGTCTACGCGCTCGGTATCCGGCACCGTGCAAGCGGAAGGGCAAGCTGACGATATTCATCATCACGATCCGTTGCGGCCCGAATGGCTCCGCGTACTCAATGAGAGCGCAGGGAAGGAAGAGGAGACCTGACTTCTTCGGCCCGCCGCAATTGCTCATACCACCCATATTGGTGGTTACCGTTTCGAGGCCCTTGCTAACGCTGCGAGGAGCGCAAGTAAGCAAGGACAGCGAGCCCTGCAAGGAAAAGCGCCCATAGGGCCACAAGGATTTGCCCCAAGGTGCTGAACACCAAAGACGCACCGACTACCAATTCCATTAGCCTAGTGAAGATATAGCCTGACGCGATACCGATCAAAAGACCGATGAAAGCATATATCGCACAGCAGATCGTGATCTCGGCCGCCCTCGCGATGGCGTTCATTCTGTTCTCCCAATTGCCTCTCAGCGGTACGCCCGTTTTCTACACCCTCAAGTGGCTAGAGGTGCAAGCCTACTTTTGTATTTATTTGATTTTGTCCTTCACATTGCAACAACGGCTGTCGTTGGTACCGACCAACCATATTATGTTGAGAAAGTGCGGGAACGACGAGCCATTTTGATGCCATGCTGCACAGTTGGATCGCCCTCCTCTAAGCGGCAATCCTAAATATTGCTGAGCGGGTTTGGTCGCTTGCTTCAGTGACGTTGCCCTCAGATTCTATCCAGTTTTGAGTTCGTTTCCGGCGGTGGTTTTGCCCTGCTGGGCGGGTGAAGCGGCGGGCGCTGGCGGGGAGCCGTTGGGGTAGCGCAGCGCGAGCGACCGTCGCGGGGTGAAAGTGCTGGCGAACTCGTGAGGTGTCTGCCAGGCGATCTGGGAGTGCGGCCGGGCAGTGTTATAGTTGGCACGCCAGAGGGCGGTTTCCGCGCGAGCCCGAGCCAGCGAGGTGAACAGGGTCTCGTTGAGCAGTTCGTCCCCGCAGCCGACCGTTGAAGCTATCGATGAAGGCGTTCTGCATCGGCTTGCCCGGCGCGATGTAATGCCACTCGACGCGGCTCTGATCGGCCCAGGCGAGGATGGCGTTCGAGGTGAACTCGCTGCTATTGTCGCTGACGCTCATCCTCGGCCGTCCCCTCTCTGCAACGAGCCCGTCCGGTTCGCGGGCGACCAGCATGCCCGACAGCGACGTGTCGGCGACCGCGTGAGTACGCGTCCGTCCTCTCCTTCATCTTCGACGCCGATCCGGACTTCGGCCCTTCAGATTGCTTCGTCGTTGGCTACTCGGCGTTCGGCGAGCTGGTGTGCTGGTCGGAACGACACGACGCGTTCAAGGTCGGTCTCTCCTCGCTGCGATTGATGTCGTCCAAACTAGCACCCTCGCCGCTCCTCTCGAGACCCGGTGCACCAAAACGCGAGCGAAGCACCTATCAGAACGTTCTGGCGCGTAACCTTCTACCGTTCCGGCCGGACAGCTACGAGGAATACGACGCCGACGGGGAGCCGATGTTCGCGCGATGCATGGCCGCGCTTGGAGCGCTTGAACGAGGGGAATGCTACGGTTTTTTCCCGGCCTCGGCGTCTGCCGATCCCTTCGGTCAGGCAAGATCCGTCGAAAGCGTCCGCCGCGTTCGCGCTAGAGCACTTCGTCATGCTTGCGCAACTCGGACCGGTCCATCCCACCCGTGTCGAGCGAGGCGTCCATCGTTCCGTTCGGCAGATTGGCTGAGCGGTACCATTGGCTACCGTTTCGACCCTTCCAAGGCATTCGCGGTCGTCCGCGGATATGCTGGAAGCAGACTTTCACTCTCCTTGCACGACCACGGCTACACGGTTCTCCGCTTCAGGATAAGCGAAGAAGTAGACGGAGTTGCCGGCAAACAGCTCGTAGCCGTCAGTCCGCGCTCGGCACCCTTCCGGTTCGAAGAAGCTGAACTCGATTTGGGGCGGCCCTCCGGCTCGCCTCGGGAGGACGAGGTTCTCCGCAATAGAAAAGGCGAACACACTCGCAGTTCGATCAGTCCAGGTGCCGGGCGTTTCGTCGCTTTAAAGCCATTCGGGGCACGGTCCCATCCGGCCGAAGATCGAACCAACCTTAGAATGCTCGTTGGTAACGAGCCGATGTGCCTCGACCGGCGACAGGAGGTCGGGACGGGGTTGCAGATCATCCTGCCCAAAGAGGTAGGCGCCATGAAGCGCCTGTTGCTCAACCAGTTGCTCCGGCGTCACCGGACCACGCGATAGCTCGCCGCACGACAGGGGCGGAACGACAAGGTCCTCGTTGACGCCGTCCAACGCCATGAACATCGCCATTGTGGATCGGTTGAGCAGGTGATGGGGCGGGAATGCAATCTGAAACAGGAATGCCATCGGCTCGCCCGTCAGGATGGAGCGCGGAACTTCGAAGTCGGTCGCCGGCCACAGAATGCCGCCGATCCGTCCGGGTGCGCGAAGCGCCTCCGCCGGGTCCGTCCTCTCGCCGATCTGGAGCAGCATCGATGTTCCCTTTCCGCTCACGTTGCGGCCTCGTAGGCGGCGCGCATGAGGATGGGCAATTCAGCCAGGAAGCGACCATCCTCCGCGAAGAGGGGCAGGAGCACCCAGCCGTCACCGAGTTCACCGCGATCGACGGCGCCTTGGGCGATCGCGTCAGCGACGCTGCCCTCCGGCATCCGCAGGCTAACCCCTTTCATGCCTTCCGCGAAGGCGAAGACCACGTTGTCGCGGTAGACAAAGACCGAGCGGAACGCTGACGGGTCGGCGCAGTAGATTGCGGCTTCCGGAAGCGGCCTGACGGATTGGAGGAGCAGCCCGCTCACGTCGCCATGCGCAGACCGGGGCATGGCGAAGGCCAGCGCCTTGCGGTTCACATCGTTCGAGAAGGCTTCCGGTAGGTCCAGCTCCTTCTTGTGCGATCGCTCATGCGCAACGCCATCACGCCAGAGCAGGCTCCACAGGCGCCGCATCTACAACGGGTCGTCGAAGCGGTAGATGATCGTCCGCAGGCAGTCGGCTCCAAATGCCGGGAAGCCGAATACCAGCCGCGCTGCGCCCTGTCGCCGCTCCAGCATCTCATCCGGGTCCATAGCATGCGGCGAAGGCGCGCCGACCCATTCCAAGTCCGGATAGGCGCGACGAACTTCGGCCTTCGGGATGCAAGGGGCTGCCTCGTGTTCGACGTTCATGATCAGGATCGGGCCTACCTTCGGTCGGTATCCGCGACGCGGGGAGCGCAACTCGATCTCGCGAAACGGGATCCCGTCTAAGAGGACGTCGGACGCAAAGCTTCTGGCGGAGTAGCGTCCGCCGTCGTCCTTGATGAGGTTCGCGCCGAAAGTCCTGTTGAAGGCGCGCGGGCTGGCGACGACGTCGGCACTCAAGCGACTCAAGAGCCTTTCGAGAGCCGGAACTGCGGGCCGCGCAGACGCCAGCTCTGCGGATCCAAGCAGCCCAATGACCACGATGGCGATGCGGCGCATCATTCCGTCGACGGTCGCGCTGTCGCCGAGGCGCGTTCAGGGAGTAGCTTGTCGAGAAACAGGCTGTCACTTTCCCTGCCGGCGATGTCGACGAGAATGCCAGAGAGGTCGTCGGTTCCGTCGTGCAGCCAGACTGCCGCAAAGCCCCCGTCGTCTCCCGTGCTGGCGATGAACATCGGGTGCCCGTTCGGAGGGACCTCCAGCCAGCGAGCGTAGTGCGGCCGCTCCTGAATGAAGGGCAGGATCCACTCGAAGTTGTCGCCGCGCCCGGCGTCGAGTTCAATGTCGGTCAACCGCGTGAAGGCATCACCCGTCTCGCCGTCGCCGATCGCGAAACAGGCGGCATCGACGCCGAAGTCGAGGGATCGTCCCCGGGCAACGGGCGTCGTGCCGCGAGCCTCAAGCCAAACGAGGGCGTTGCGGTGTGCTTCGAACTCGCTCCGGTCAGGTCCCGCTTCAAGAACCCAGACGCGCAGGGCGTCGAGCTCGATTGTCGCGACACTCTCCATGTGGCCGTCGTGTCCGTTCGTCGGATCGCCGACGAAGATGCGACGGCTGGGAAGCCGGAGATCCCCGAGGTCTCGCCACACATGGTCGCGTTCTGATGCCGTGCGGAGCCAGGTCCGGGCATCGGGAGCCTCGGCGAGGTCCGACAATCGAGGTTGGTTGGAATGGACTGCGGCGGGTTCGGTGCGGCCGAACAACCTGTCGAACAAACTCATGGAAATACCCCTCCCGCTCGGTGCAGTTTGGTTCGACTGCCGATCGAAATCAACGGTAAGCCCGTCTCCCACCTCCTGCCCCTTTGACGCTTCCGCGTTCGACCCCTCCTGGCCGTTGCGAGCCGCAGTAGGTTCGCCCGGAAGCGGACAATGAATACGAGTCGCAATGAGCGTTCGCCAAGTCGTGCTTTCAGGCTGTTCGGGTTGGCGGGAAGTTGACCCTCCTTGCCGCCTTCGCCCGCCGAGCGATCGATTTCGCAGCCGAGGACCGGAAGCGCGTTGAGGACCAGCCAGGCTGGGTGTTCTTCGACCGCGGTTTGGTGGACGCCGCAGTGGCGCTTCAGCACGCGACAGGACACGTGGCGGCCGAAGTGCTGGCACCCTACGAACGCTAACCATCAAAGCGTCTTCCTGACGCCGCCGTGGCCCGAGATCTACGTGAACGACGTTGAGCGGCAACACGGTCTGGCAGAGGCGGTCGCCGAGTACGACCGGCTCATCATCGCCTATCGTGAACTCGGATACGAAACGGTCGTGCTGCCCAAGGTCGGGGTCACAGATCGAGCGGGCTCCATCCTGAGCCAGACCTTTCCACGACGTTGGTGTTGAGATTAGAGGATCCCAGAACCGAGGTGGGCAAGCGTGGTACCCTGCGTCAGGAGTACGCCGTGAGGGGACTGGATGGCAGCAACGCATCGTGGGCAGATCGGAATAGCGATCGCCTTGATCCTCATCTCTGTGTTTTTGCTTTCCAGTGCCGATGCCGTCGTGAAGTCCGTTTCAGCGGACTTTCCCCTTTGGCCGATCTATATTCCTCGATCCGTGTTCGCCGTTCCGATCCTGATCGGTCTCTCGGCCCGCTCCGGGATTGTTCAAGCTGCCCGGATTGTCCAGCCGTGGATCGCTCTGCGCTCGGTTCTTCTGACGGGCATGTGGATCGCCTACTACACCGCGCTCCCTCACATGGACCTGTCGATCGCGGCGACGGCGCTCCACACGACCCCGCTGTTCATCGCGGCGTTGTCGGCTGGATGGGGAAGCGAAGCCGTTTCTCGCCGAACGCTCCTCGGGATCGGCCTTGGGTTCGTGGGCGTCCTCGTTATCCTACGGCCGACAGGCAGCGACTTCTCGTTCTGGACTTTGCTGCCGATCCTGGGCGCCATGTTCTATGCAGGGGCGGCAGTGCTAACGCGAACGCGCTGCGCCAACGAAAGTCCCATCGTTCTGGCGCTTTCGCTCCATGGCTGTTTGCTGGCCGCAGGCGTGCTTGGCGGTCTCGTCGCAACCCTTCAACCGTTCGGCACATCCGATCCTTTCCTCTTCGGGGCTGGAGGTCGATGGAAGGGACGGACTGGTGCTGATGATTGGCTTGGGCTGCGTGATGGTTCTGGTCGCGCTGGGCGTTGTAAGGGCTTACGAGAGCGCGCCTCCGGCCATCGTGGGGACGTTCGACTATGCCTACCTCGTCTTCGCCGCCGTATGGGGCCTATCCTTCTTCGGGGAGCGGCTCAACACCTTCACGCTAATCGGCATCAGGCTGATCCTCGCCGCAGGCATGCTGTCGTGTCCCGTTCCGAACAGGGCGCAGGAATGGCAGCTCCGAGCCCTACGGCGGTCCGTTAGCGTATATCTGGATCCGTTATATGTGCTGACCCCAAGACGTTAGCAATGAATTTTCTGTCTCGGTTTTAAAGTATGTTGTCATTCAACGGATCGTCAGTTGGACGGAGTTGGGTGATCAGTTCACAATGCGCAAATTGCCCATTTCGATTGACTTTACATGTTGGCACCGACACAAACGCCAAGCGCCTCGGTCGCATACCAATCTGCTATGATCTAAAAAAGGTACGATGAAGCTAATTGCCTGTCTCCTCCTCATCGCAGTCGGTATTGCGGCGGGCCTGACCGTCCACAAGCCATTAGCGACAGCTGTCGTGGGCGGGCAAGCGTCACAATCGACCGTCAGCGTCGCCGACGCCATAACGACCCAAAAAACAAGTCAGTCGCTGATAGACATTGACGTGGTTGACGGCGGACACTGCTTCTCTCAGGATTTTGTAGATGATAGCCGAGTTGCAGTGCGAATTCCGGTTGCCTTGATAGAGTGGATTGCGTCCAGCGACGGGATCAACGGACGTGAACCCTCCAGTATCGATCGCCCACCAAACCTGCTTTAGGACCCGCCAACGGCTTCAGCATCGATAGCGGGAGGGCATTCTTCCGTATCATGAACGTCGCGCGGAGTGAACCTTGCAGACGAACGTCCTTCAGACGGACCGTTCTCCATATTTTATAAGAGAATCAAGTCCAACCTCCGAGCGTCAACGCTACTAAAACTCGGATTACGCTTGGTCTCGCGGAGATAGCCATGAGCTCGAAACCATCGACATACATCCCGACGAGTGGAATTATGCGCTGGGTGGACACCCGCCTGCCTCTACCTAGGTTGATTTCGGATAGTTTTGTTACCTATCCAGTACCGCGCAATCTAAATTATGCCTATACCTTCGGCGGCATTCTGGCGCTCTTTCTTGTGATTCAGATACTGACGGGTGTGGTTCTCGCGATGCATTACGCTGCATCAAGCGAACTAGCCTTTAACTCAGTCGAACGCATAATGCGCGATGTGAATTGGGGCTGGCTCCTACGTTACATGCATGCCAACGGTGCCTCATTCTTCTTTATTGCTGTCTATTTGCATATTTTCCGCGGTCTTTATTATGGGTCGTACAAGGCGCCGCGCGAAATCCTCTGGATTCTTGGCGTCATCATCTTCCTCCTGATGATGGCAACGGCCTTTATGGGCTACGTTCTGCCCTGGGGCCAGATGTCCTTCTGGGGCGCGACGGTGATCACCGGCTTCTTCACCGCCTTCCCAGTGATTGGAGAGCCAATTCAGACCTTGCTGCTCGGCGGTTTCGCGGTGGACAACCCAACGCTCAACCGCTTCTTCGCGCTGCATTACCTGCTGCCCTTCATGATCGCGGGCGTCGTGGTGCTGCACGTTTGGGCGCTACACGTCACGGGGCAGACCAACCCAACGGGCGTCGAGGTTAAAACCCCGAAGGACACTGTGCCTTTCACGCCCTACGCAACCATTAAGGATGCATTTGCAACGGTAGCGTTTTTGGCTGTGTTTGCTTACTTTGTTTTCTATATGCCGAATTATCTCGGTCATCCGGATAATTATATACCGGCAAACTCGCTCTCAACGCCAGCAGAGATTGTACCCGAGTGGTATTTCCTGCCCTTTTACGCAATGCTGCGCGCCATCACCTTCAACATCGGCCCGATCGACTCCAAACTTGGCGGCGTACTGGTGATGTTCGGCTCGATTATCATCCTGTTCTTCCTGCCCTGGCTCGACACGTCCAAAGTCAAGTCGACGACCTATCGTCCTATCTATAAGGTCTTCTTCTGGATATTCGCGATCAACGCAATCTTTCTGGGCTGGCTCGGTTCACGCCCTGCCGAAGGCATTTACCCGCTACTGTCGCTGATAGGCACGATCTATTACTTCGGCCATTTTATGATCGTCTTGCCGGTCCTCGGTCTCATTGAGAAACCAAAAAAGTTGCCTGCCTCAATCACAGAAGCGGTGCTGGCGAAGAGCGCGAAGGTGTGATGACAATCGTTTGCAGGAATCCCTAGCAATGCGACACGTCCAACTTTTTGTTGTGATACTCGCAGCATTCGCCGCAGACCAAATCAGCAAGGCTGCGGCGCTCGTGCTGCTTGGATTGGGAACGCCAGTTGCGGTCTTCCCTGGTCTAAATTTTACGCTTGGCTTCAACGAAGGCGTTAGTTTCGGGATGTTGTCCGGAATAATGGAAGGCCGCCCCCTCACGTTGGCTGCCATCACCAGCGCCATAACTGTCTGGTTCGCCTTCATCGCCGTCAGGTCCTCGATCGGACTAGAGCGGTTTGGCTTCGCACTGATCGTTGGTGGCTCGTTAGGAAACATTTTCGACCGGCTACGGCAGGGGGCCGTCACGGATTTTCTGGATATCAACTGGAGTAACTGGCGTTGGCCGACTTTCAACATTGCCGATGTCGCCATCGTTGTAGGAGCCGTTGCGGTCCTCGCTTCTTTATGGCTGGGCAGGGCTAGGACTATGGGAACCACCTCAGTTGCAAGTGAAGCGGAAACGGCCGTTCCAAACCGCACCGATATCCCGAGTTCGTGAAAACTGTACCAAGAGATTATTAACCATGGATCTTCGATCCTGCCGTGCTCTCATACCACACCTTGCAAGGACACAGATCGATGATCGCCTTGGCGAAACTCTGTATCGTTCCCATCGCTCTGCTTCTTTCCGGGTGCGTGGCAAGTGTCCTCGACGTCGAGAATAAGGCAGCCCAGCCAATCTCGACGAAGCTACTCGCCGAGATGTCTAGGAAAGAGACGTCGCCTCGCAGTCCAATCCTCATCCGGATCTTCAAGCAGGAGAGCGAACTCGAGGTTTGGAAGCAGGATCGCAGCGGCAAGTACGCGCTACTCCGCACTTACCCAATGTGCCGTTGGTCCGGTAAGCTTGGGCCCAAGACACGAGATGGCGACCGCCAAGCTCCAGAAGGCTTCTACCACGTTAATGCGAGCATGCTAAACCCGGACTCGCAATACTACCTCTCGTTCAATCTCGGCTATCCTAACAAACTCGAACGCGCCAAGGGTTACACCGGAGACGCATTGATGGTGCACGGCGCTTGTTCGTCGTCCGGATGCTTCGCGATGACCGATGAGGGTGTGTCGGACATCTATGCCATGGCTCGGGAAGCACTCGGCGGCGGGCAGGCTTCGTTCCAGGTGCAGGCCTACCCATTCCGAATGACGGCGGCGAACATGGCCAAGCATTGGAATGACCCCAACTTCGAATTCTGGATGGATTTGAAGCGCGGCAACGACCTGTTCGAGACAACACGACGCGAACCAAAGGTGTCCTACTGTAGCTCGCGCTACGTTTTCGATCAAAACGTCACCGAACAGGACCCGCTTGCTGCTTGCCCCTCCGATCCAGCATCCCCTGCCTCACTCATTGCCGATAGGTTTGAAACTGAGAGCCGACGGATCCAAGCTTTGTCCTCTTCTGGTTCGCTCGCTGGCGCTCATGCCTACGCTGATGGCGGCATGCATCCTACTTTCCGCACTCTTCTGCAACGCGAAGGCGAGAAGTCGCTAGCGCGACGTACATCGACCACCTCGGTGCCGATCAGTCGCCCTGATGCAGCGCTCGCCGATCCACACTCGCCAACTGAGTAGCAACCGAAGCGTTCGATCCGTGGCATTTGGGTTTTCTATTGACCAATTCCTTGCGAAATGACCTGAAGGAACCAAGTTATGCTCCACATTCTCGAGGGATCATGCTCGACACGCCGGAAGTTCCTGGCCTTGGCGGGCGCCAGCGCCGGCTCGGTGCTGCTTAGCGGTTGCGTGCAAACGACGCTCGAGCCATCCGATGCGTCGGCGCAACCCGAACTGTCACCACTGGACCCCTATTATGTCAGCATGTACGCGGCCATGCCACAGGAGCGCTTCCCAATTCCGGCCGTGGATCTTCGACGCGTCGACAAGCGCTTCTACCGGCGGCTTGTCGACGATCCGACCGGTGAGCGGCCTGGAACCGTCGTCGTCGACACACAAAGCTATTACCTTTACCTCGTTCAACCGGAAGGTCAGGCGCTTCGATACGGCGTAGGTCTCGGTCGCCAAGGCTTTACCTGGTCAGGTGCAGGAGTCGTGCAGTTTAAGCGGGAGTGGCCGCGCTGGACTCCCCCCTCGGAGATGATCGCTCGTCAGCCGGAACTTGAGCGCTTCAGTGCTGAAAACGGTGGACAAGCCCCAGGTCTCGATAACCCGTTGGGTGCTCGAGCCCTCTACATTTTTCAAGACGGACGCGACACCCTCTATCGTCTCCATGGCACGCCCGAGTTCTGGACGATCGGGAAGGCAGTCTCCAGCGGATGCGTCCGTTTGATTAATCAAGACATTGTCGATCTATACGGACGAGTCTCGACGCCAACTCCCATCGTCGTGAGGGATGGATTGAATGGCGCCGTTTGAGAGCGTGCGCAGATTTCGACCTTCGGGCTTCCAAAGAACGCACCAAAGTTTCGACTTCCTGTGCATCGACCTTTAAATTGAGATGAGCGAACTCTCTTCGAGTTCAGAGCTTCTGAAGATAAGTCCGGAATGCCTGTAGGGTCTCCGGACTCACATGGTGTTCGATGCCTTCTGCATCGAGTTCAGCCGCCTCGGGTCCGACGCCAATCGCGATCAAGAAATCAAGCACGAGCTGATGACGCACCCGGACTTTGTCAGCCAGCGCCTTTCCGCGCGACGTCAAGAAGATAGACCGATAGGGCTCGCTCTCGACTAGCCCGTCACGTGCTAGTCGCTGGACCGTCCGTGCGACCGTTCCGTCCGATACGCCGAAATGCTTTGCCAAATCCGTCGCACGGGCCTCTCCCTGCTCTGCGATAAGGTCGTCGATTTGCTCGACGTAGTCCTCTGCAGTCGCGGACTGAGCTGCTTGCCGGACGCGATCAAAGCGCTGCGCGGTCGTCCAAGTTGCGTGCGGGTCCCTGCTCTTCGCCATTATCCACCTTCCCCGCGCTGCGATATCGATGGTGGGCTATCACGAACCACCCAAAGACACAAAGTTTGTCACTAGACAAACTCTATGCCATCGAACAACTTGTAGTGACGATGCTGGGAAACGCAGCAGCGACGAACTTGGATGAACTCGGTGGATGCGGCAAACAATAAGGGCTGGCGCAAGGGTCGCGGGGAGGGATCACTCTCGGATGTCCACGGTTCAATCGACGCGCGGCACGGGACACCGATGCGCAAGGCTTTCGCCTTCCTCGGCCCGGGCTACCTCGTTGCCGTCGGATACATGGATCCTGGTAATTGGGCGACTTCAATCGCAGGCGGCTCGGCCTTTGGCTATAGCCTTCTGGTTGTTGCTCTAATGTCAAACATCATGGCTGTTGTCTTGCAGTCCTTATGCGCCCGTCTAGCAATCGCGTCGGGGCGTGACCTCGCACAGGCATGCCGCGACGCCTACACACCTTTGGTTGCCTATGCATTGTGGTTCCTAGCCGAGGTCGCCATCATCGCCACCGATATCGCAGAGGTGATAGGCACGGCAATCGGGCTCAATCTCCTGTTCAGCGTTCCGCTCGAGATCGGTGTCTTAGTAACCTCGATCGACGTTTTTCTAATCCTCTACTTGCAAAAGCTCGGCTTTCGATGGGTCGAGGCGCTTATCGTGACGTTACTCGGGGTGATCGCAGTGTGCTTTGCAGTCCAAATCACCATGGTCGATCCGGACTGGGGTTCGGTGATCCGGGGTTTTGCGCCAACCACCGAGATCGTGACGAACCCGCAAATGCTCTATCTCGCGCTTGGCATCCTCGGCGCGACGGTGATGCCGCACAACCTCTATCTCCATTCGGGCATCGTGCAAACGCGCGCCTATGGCGAGACCGTGCCCGAGAAGCGATTGGCGTTGCGATACGCTACCCTCGACTCCACCATTGCCCTATGCTTCGCGTTGCTCGTGAACGCGTCAATTTTGATCCTGGCCGCTGGAGCCTTCCACGTCTCAGGACGGACTGAGATTGCCGAGCTCGGCGAGGCGCACAGCCTCCTGTCGCCAATTCTTGGTGCTGCGATTGCTCCAACCCTGTTCGGCATTGCGCTTCTTTGCTGCGGAATAAACTCTACAGTGACGGCAACGCTTGCGGGGCAGATCGTCATGGAGGGCTTTCTCGACATCAAGCTCGCACCATGGTTACGCCGTCTGATTACGCGCATTATCGCTATCGTGCCGGCAGTCTCCGTAACGATCTGGTTCGGTGATTCCGGCACTGCTAGGCTGCTTGTCATGACACAGGTGGTTCTCAGCCTGCAACTCTCCTTTGCAGTCTTCCCTCTGGTGTTTTTTACGATGAGCCACGCCAAGATGGGCGCTTTGGTGGCTCCGCGCTGGCTGTCAATTGCAGCGATATCTATCGCGGTGACGATTGCCCTGCTAAACGTCAAGCTACTGTCCGACTTTATCATTGGCGCGCTCGCCGGCTGACTGAGGAACGAAAACGGCACTGGGTGCAAGGCTGCGGCTATAATGGGGTCAGCACCTAGAACGGGCCCAGATATACGCTAAGGCTCGGTGCGGTTTCGCGTGAGAGCTGACGGACGGAGCGGTCGCAGACGACCGTTCCCCGCGCCCTCGGAGCACAGGTAGTCGCCGTTCAGGTTGATGTGCTGCCCACCGAGCGGGGACAGATGGGCAAGATGCTCGTCGCGCCGTGCGGTCAGAAGGGCGTCGCCGAGACGGGCCAGAAGGCGAACCTTGGCGTTGATCGTCCCGCGATCTCGCTTGAGGGTGGCTTCCACGCGCCGCTCGGCACGTCGAAACAGGCAAGCGACGATCCGATCGAACATGAGGACCGCATCGTCGGTGCGGGACGCGGCGACTTCCAGGACGGTTGCAACCAGAACGGCTTGGCGACGCGCGGGGCGGATTGCGGCAAGGGCGCACCCAGCCGCAAAGCGACGGGTTGCGAGCCTGCTCGTCGCAGTGGGCCGCCAGAAGCTGGGGGTCGAAGCGGGCTCCGGCCAGAGCCAGTGCCGTGCTGCCGCCCATGGAAAGGCCAAGGACGCCAAGGCACCTGCCCTCGCGTGTAGGGATCGGGAGGAGACCAGCACGCTGATACTCTAGCTCACCGTCTCGACCTTCGCTTCAGCCTGCTGGGCCAAGCGGCCAATCGTTAACGACATCGACGATGCACCTCGTTCCACGGAAGGACTAGTCGCGTCATCCGATCTGTCCGAACACGGGGAAACGCGCAAGCATCCAGAAGGCGAACCAGCTCAAAGTGCCCGTCATCATCGCAATACCCATCGCAATCATCACGAGCCCGGAGCCGATCTTGAGCGCGCGACCCGCCCTGCGCATCCCGCCCATCGCGCCGAGCAGCCCTTGTGTGAACATAGCGGCCAGAAAGAACGGGATGCCAAGGCCGAGCGAGTAAAGCGCCAAGAGGATGATGCCGTCGGTTGCGCTGGAGGAGACCGCACTGACGGTCAGGATCGCCCCGAGGATCGGCCCGATGCAGGGCGTCCAACCGAAGGCGAACGCCAGTCCGAGCAGGTAAGCACCGAACGGGCCATTGACCGCGACATCGCCGTGATAGCGCACATCGCGTTCGAGCCACGGCATGCGGACAGGGCCGGTGGTGACAATACCGAAGAAGACGATCAGCGCGCCGCCGATGATGTTCGCCTCGACGGTCCAGGTGCGGAGAACGCGGCTGAGGAGCGTCGCGCTGGCGCCGAGCGCCACGAAGATCGTCGCGAAGCCGAGAATAAAGCAAAGGCTGAGGGTGGCGGTGCGCAGCCGGCTGGGCTTCCCCATAGTCGCCACGCTGTTGCCGGCAATGAACGATACATAGCCGGGCACCAGCGGCAGGACACATGGCGATAGGAACGAGATCGCGCCGGCAGCGACTGCGGCCGCGATCGATATGTTCGCTATAGCGAAATCCATTCTCCTTCAGCCGGTCTTTCAGGACGCCTTGGTTTTGTCGATCTCGGCAACAATGGCGTTGTAAAGCGGCTGCGGGCCGAACTCCGCCGGCTCGGTACCATTCACAAAGAAGGTTGGAGTCCGTTCGACACCGACCGCCTGAAGATCCGCTACGTCCTGCTGAAGCACGGCCTCGACCTCCGGCAAGGCGGCATCCGCACGGGCACGAGGAAGGTCCAGTCCCGCCGTCCCAGCGATCTCCCACGCCTTTGCCATATTGGGCGCGCCGTGAACAGCCCATTCCGGTTGCCGTTCAAACAAGGCGTCGAGGACGGGCTCGAAGCGATCCTGACGTCGTGCGGCCTCGAGGATGCGCACCGCTTCGTCGGACCCCTCATGCAGCGGCGTGTAGCGCAGCACCAGGCGCAGATCGTCCGGATGCCGTTCCAGCATTTGGTTCAGGATGGGGTGAAAGGCTCGGCACGCCTCGCAAGACGGATCGAAGAACTCGACGAGCGTCACCGGCGCGTCGGTGTTGCCGACGATCGGCGAGTGCGGGCGCACGAGCTGGTTGCCTTCGGCGGATAGCGAGGCCGCTTCGGGCTGGTTACGGCGGTAGAGGACGGCACCGCCTCCGAAGGCCGCAAGCGCGACAAGGGACGCGGAGACTATGAAACGGCGACGGTTCATGAGCTTGGGGCCTTTCGTGAGAAGACAAGCAAAAGGGTAATGGCGGCAAAGGCGCCGAGCGACAGGAAGGGGAGCGGCAGACCGCCAAAGATGGTCATGTCGGCGCTGGCACAGGACGGACCCGCCCCGCAGGGCTCGATCGCTTCCGGGATCACGCCGGCATAGAGAAGGCTGTGAAAGCCGGCGATGCAGAGACCGGCCACGGCCAGCGGCAACGCGTAGATCCGCGCCGCGACATCGCCGCGATAGGCGGCGATGCCGAGGAGGATCGCCAACGGGAACATTGCGATGCGCTGGTACCAACACAGATTGCAGGGGGCCTGCCCCATGACCTCGCCGACAAACAGGGCGCCGAGGGTTGCCGCTGTCGCGACGAGCCATGCGAACAGGAACGGCATTCCGGTCGCCGGCACCTTCTGCGGATGGGAGGGGCTGACCACGGCCATGGCTATGCGCCTCCAGCGGCCATGCCGCGGGCGCCATCAAGCAGCCGTTTGATCTTCGTCATGCGGACCTCCGCCGGCTCGTCCTTGTCCAGCGTTCCAAAGAAGGCGCCCTCTGCGTCGTAAAGGTAGACACCTGCGGAATGGTCGACCGTGTAATTGTCGCCTTCCAGCGGCACGATTTCGCGATAGGCACGAAACACGGTGAACGCCTTTTCAATTGCATCGTCGCTGCCGGTCAGGCCGACGATGCGCGGATCGAAGGACTCAAGATAGCGGCCCAGGATGTCCGGGGTGTCTCGGACTGGATCACCGGTAATCAGCAGCACTTGGATATCGTCCCCCTGCCCGCCATCCGCATCAAGGTCCGCCAGTGTTACCGAAAGCTCGCCGAGTGTCATCGGACAGATGTCCGGGCAGTGCGTGAAGCCGAAGAAGACGGCTACCGGCTTGCCCCGGAAGTCGCTCCAGTTGCGCAGTTTGCCGGTCTGGTCGATGAGTTCGAACTCGCCGCCGATTGGTATCACCGTGTCTTGTGCCACCGCCACCGGCTGCTGCTGCCCGGTCGTGGTCCCGACCCATCCAAACTGCGCGCCGACGACCATCAGGGCGACGCCGGCGACGGCACCCCACAAGGCGATGCGAACCGTCCGCAGCTTCATTGCGTATGTCCTTGATGGTCGTTCGCGGTAGGTACTCGTGCGCTCAGCCCTTGTACTGCGAAGGTGACGTCGAGGGTGCCTGCGCGCTCGAACACCAACGTTCCGGAGAACGCTTCATCCGCCTTGATCGGGACTTTCAGCCCAGTAAGCATGATATGCGTGCCCATCGGCTTCAGCTCGATAGTCGTGCCGGGCTCGATCAAGACACCCTCCGCGAGCCGGCGCATGCGGGCCACCCCGCCCTGGCTCTCCGATGTGTGGATCTCGAAACCTTCGGAGACTGTCGAACTTCCGCCGATCAGTCGGTCGGGTTCTGACCCTTTGTTGGTGATCGTCAGATAGGCGACGCCGACGGGGGCCATGGGAGGCGTTTGGCGTGACCAGGGATGGTTGATGGTCAGGTCGCTGACCACGAATTCGTGTGCCGAAACGCTGAATGTCATGGCGGCAAGCGCGAGGAACGCGCCAACAATATTCCCGCGTCTCCGATGCCTCGTTCTGCTCAAACCAGTGTCTCCATCGTTCATCGTTCTGTCCATCAGATCCATCGTCGGACCTCGCGCTTGTAGCTGCGATATACGTCGCCGAAGGCCCCTTCGAGGAAGCGTTCCTCGTCGCGGACCTGAAGTTCACACGCCAGCCAGAAGCAAATAGCCGCAGCGATCATCGGGGGCGACAGCACGGCGATCGAGAGGCCGAGCGCCATTGCGAGCATCCCGACGAAGACCGGGTTGCGGGAATAGCGGAAGAGGCCGCAGGTCACCAGTTCGTCAGGTGCGGTCGTCGGCACGCCGACGCGCCAGCGGCGCCCCATGTCGGTCTGTGCGATCACGATGAGACCAAGACCGCAGGTGGCGATGAAGAGGCCCAGCGCCTGATGCGCAACATGCTGCGACAACGGCTGCAAGCCGGGCCATGCGATCCGAGCCGCAAAGGCAGCGGCGGCAAGCAATCCGCCGCCGACGCCAAGACGGAACAGAAACTGCGCCGTGCGCTGACGCCGCGTGCCGCCGAACCCATAGGCGTTGATCCCGATCGCCCGCGAGGTACGCCGCGTGGCAAGGAGCAGCCACAGGCCGACCAGCACGAGCAGAACGACGGGTGCGAATCTCAAGACGGCGTCTACCGTCATGCCGGCTTCCAGCGCAGAAGCAGCATGGCGTTGGCGGTCACGATCACCGTCGCGCCGGTGTCGGCGAGAATGGCGGGCCACAGGCCGGTGATGCCAAGGACTGTGGTGACGAGGAAGACCGCCTTCAGTCCGAGCGCGATGGTGATGTTGGTGTAGATGTTGCGCATCGTCGAACGGGAGAGCGCGACGAGATCGGCAACGTCCGACACGCGGCCGTGCAGGACGGCGGCGTCCGCGGTCTCGAGCGCCACGTCCGTGCCCCCGCCCATGGCGATGCCGACGTCGGCGGCGGCGAGCGCCGGGGCGTCGTTGATGCCGTCGCCGACCTTGCCGACCTTCGAGCCATCGCCCTGAAGCTCGCGCACGATGCGCTGCTTGTCCTGCGGCAGGAGCTCGGCGCGCACCTCGATCCCGAGATCGCCACCGATCGCCTCGGCCGTGCGGCGGTTGTCGCCGGTCAGCATCACCGCCCGGATGCCGAGAGCGGCAAGCTTGGCGAGACCTTTCCTGGCGTCCGCGCGCGGCTCGTCACGCAGGGCCACGAGGCCGATCGCCTCGCCCTTCACAACCAACACCGAAACCGTCTTGCCCTCGCTGTTCAGCGCATCGATCGTCTTCTGACGCTCCGTATCGATCGTCGCCCGACTGGCCGCTGCCTTCGGTGAGCCGAAGAACACCATCTCGCCGCCGACATTGCCGGAAATTCCCTCGCCCGCGACGGCTTCCGCCATGAAGGCGGGCGGGACCGGCACGTTCTCCGACTTCGCGGCATCGAGGATTGCCAGCGCCAGCGGATGGCTCGAACCGCGCTCCAGAGCGGCAGTGATCGAGAGCACCGCACCGCGCGAGCGTGAGAAGGCGATGACGTCCGTCACCTTCGGCTTGCCTTCGGTCAGCGTGCCCGTCTTGTCGAACGCGACGGCGGTGAGGTCTCGCAGCCCCTCCAGCACGGCGCCGCCCTTCATTAGAAGACCACGGCGGGCACCGGACGCGAGGCTCGCCGCGACGGCCGCCGGCGTCGAGATCACAAGCGCGCAGGGGCAGCCGATGAGGAGAAGCGCCAGGCCCTTGTAAATCCATTCCGACCAGTCGCCGCCGAAGAGGAGCGGCGGCACGACGGCGACGAGAGCTGCCAGCACCACCACGAACGGCGTGTAGATCTTCGAGAACCGGTCGATGAAGCGCTCCGTGGGGGCCTTGGCCTCCTGCGCCTCCTCCACCAGCTTGACGATGCGGGCGATCGTGTTGTCGGCGGCCGTCGCGGTGACGTTCACGCGCAGGACGCCCGTCGTGTTGATCGTTCCGGCGAAGACCGGATCCTTCACAGTCTTCATCTTCGGCACGCTCTCGCCGGTGACGGGCGCCTCGTCGACCTCGCCGGTTCCCTCCACAACCTGGCCGTCCGCCGCGATCCGGTCGCCCGGACGCACGAGGATGACGGCGCCAGGCTGAAGCTGATCCGCGAGCACCTCGCGCGTTTCGCCATTCTCCTCGACAAGCGCGGACTTCGGCACGAGATCGGCCAGCGCCGCAATGCTGTTGCGCGCACGACTTGCGGCCAGCCCCTCAAGCATCTCGCCGATCAGGAAGAGAAAGACGACGGCGGCGGCTTCCTCCGTCGCGCCGATGATCACCGCGCCAACCGCGGCAACTGTCATCAGCATTTCAATCGAAAAGGGCGTACCGAAGCGGGCCGCCGTGAAGGCGCGTCTCGCCACGGGAACGAGACCGACGAGAAGCGCCAGGATGAAGGCGACGCGCTCGGTCTGCGGAAACAGGTGACCAACCGCATAAGCGACAATGAGCGCCAAGCCGCAAGCAAGCGTCGCCTGGGTTTTGCTTGCCTGCCACCACTTCTGTTCCGGGAATTGTGTGGCCTTTCCATCCCCTTCGGCGGAGGCCGGGGCTGCAACAAATCCCAATTGCTGGACCTGACGAACGACGGCTTCGTTCTCGACACTGCCGTCATGGCTGACCGTGAGGGACTCAGTCGGATAGGACACTGCGACGTCGGCGATCCCCGGCATACGTCGCATGGCCGTATCGATCTTGGCGGCACACGCGCCGCAATCCATGCCCGTGACGCGAAAGCGCGTCTGAACCAACGTTTCGCTCATCTCGTATTCCTTTTCGGGAGGACTTGTTCTGCCAATCCCGTCAGTCAGCGAAGAAAGGCTTAGAGTCCCTTCGCCGGCGAGACGGTAAACCCAAGTCCCTCGACGGTCTGACGGATCGCGTCTTCCGACACACGACCGTCGTGAAGAACGCCAAGCATGGTGTCCGGGTAATGAAGCGAGACGTCCTGAACGCCATCTAGCTCACGCAGCGCCTTGTCGATCTTTCGACTGCAACCGGCACAGTCCATGCCAGACACGTCGAAGGTCGTTGCGGTGGTTTGCGTATCCATGTCGATCTCCTTGTTTAAGGTTGACAGAATGCGTAAGACCTCAAGTGGCTAGAGGAGCAAGGAAAAAATGAACATTGGTGTGACGATCGGTGAAGCGTCCCGGGCCAGCGGGATCAAGGTCCCTACGATCCGCTACTATGAGGAAATTGGCTTGTTGCCGTCACCGTCGCGGACGGAAGGCAACCGGCGGCTATATGACTCTTCGGACCTCTTGCGCCTGCGGTTCATTCGGCATGCCCGGGAACTCGGATTTGAAATCGGTCCCATCCGAGAGCTTCTGGCACTAGCTGGAGAGCCGGACAACCCGTGCGAAGACGCGGATCGGATCGCGGCCGCACATCTTGCCGACATCGATCACAAGATTGCCCGTTTGACCGCGCTACGGGTCGAAATCGCTCGGATGACCGAATGTTGTCAGTCCTGCATTAGTGAATGCCGCGTAATCGAAGTCCTCGGCGATCATGGCGAATGCATTTCAGAACACCACTGAGACCGATCGCTGTGATGACTTGCGCTAAGGTCTCTGTCAGCAACTGAAAGATTGCCCTTAGGCGAAAACCGCCCAACCCCCGAGCAAAAATAATCAAAGGGTTGCAGGAGACCTTCCGTGGCGCTGGACACCTAGAAGGTCCCGATAACCATCGGTCATCACGGTGACGATGTAGCCAGACGTGATGTCCAATTGAGATCGATGAGAGCTTCGACGGCGGAGAGCGCACGACTGCGGATCGTGCTTGCTCCTCATGCCGCTAGAGAGGCTACGCGTGTTCTTGAGATCGAATCAATCTGGGGAACGAATGGGGACGACGGCGAACTTACAGCCAACGGCTAGGCGGCAGCACACGCCTGCCATCTCACCGGGCCGGATTGCTCTCCTCGATGCTTGGCGGGGCGCCGCGATCATCGGTGTCGTGCTCTATCATCTTGGCTGGGACCTCAGTTTCTTCGGCTATGCCCCGCCTGACATGATGTACTACGATCCCATGATCGTTTTCGCCCGGACACTGGCGGGCTCGTTTATGTTTCTCTGCGGCGTCGGGCTGGTCCTTGCTCACAGCAAGGCTTTCGACCAGAAGGGTTTCATCCGGCGTCTTAGTAAGATTGCCCTCTCGGCGCTGGCGATCACCGTTGTAACCGTCCTCCTGATGAGTGACGTCTTCGTCTATTTCGGCATCCTTCATGCGATCGCTGCATCCTCACTCCTTGGCTTAATATTCCTCCGCCTCCCGATCGCCGTCATTGTGTGCGCTGCCATCATCGTACTGCTCTTAGGCCTAAAGTTTCAGTTTGAGGTGTTCGATACGCGCTGGCTTGCCTGGATCGGTTTCGCATCCAATCCTCCCTCGTCCAACGACTTTGTTCCTCTGTTCCCCTGGTTCGGCATAGTTCTTTTCGGAATCGCAGCTGCTCGGCTATCTGAGAAGCATCGCGAACTCTACGAGTGGGTTCGGTTACCGGCGCCCGGATGGCTAGTCTGGATCGGTCGCCGAACTTTGTCGATTTATTTGCTACACCAACCAATTCTGTTTGCAGTAATCGGCGGCGCTACCTTAATTTATAACAAGTATATTATTTAATGCAGAGAGAGAGAGAAAGGTTGTATATTTCGTTAGAAAGACATATCTTGGCGGCAGCATTAAATTTGTATCGTAGCTGCGATGCCGCCGCCGGAACACTGGCGGCGGCACTCTAAACTAACCCACTTAATCGTCGAAAACAACTTTCTCGGCCAGCTCTGCTGCACTTGCACGCCGACTAGCGATCGTTGTTATTGGCGTGGGGTCAATGCTGAACGTCCCAAATTCCGCAACGATCGGGTCTAGGTCGACACCTTCGCGCACTGGATACTCATAGTTGGCCCGGGCATATATTTCCTGCGCATTCTCTGACACCAAGAATTCAACAAGCTCAACCGCGACATCTCTGTTAGGCGCATTTGCAGCAATCGCTGCGCCCGTGATGTTTGCTTGAGTGCCGCCGCCCTCGAAAGTGGGCAGGATAACCTTGATCGCCTTGGCCCATTCTTCCTGTTCCGGGCCGCCGGCGCCGCTGCGCATGAGGCCGACATAATAGGAATTGGCAATGCCGATGTCGCAGATGCCGCCCATGATGTCGCGCGCCACATCCCTGTCACCGCCGCCGGCCTTGCGGGCCAGGTTAGCCTTGACGCCTTCGAGCCAGGTCTGGGTCGCCTCGCTGCCATGATGCGCGTCGTAGGCTGCGAACAGCGCCGTGTTGTAGGGATGCTGCCCGGAGCGGATGCAGACCTTGCCGCGCCACTTAGGGTCGGCCAACTCTTCGTAGGTGAAGCTGTCAAGATCGAGATCCTTGGCAGCATAGAGCACCCGGGCTCTGGCCGAGAGGCCGAACCAGTTGCCGTTTGCATCGCGCAGGTTTTCCGGAATCGCGCTTTCCAGCGTCTCGGACGTCACGGGCTGCGTCAGGCCCTTGTCGACGAGGTCGACGAGGTTGCCAAAATCGACCGTCATCAGTACGTCGGCGGGAGAGCTCTCCCCCTCGCTGGCAACGCGTTCCGCAAGGCCGTCCTTAAGAAAGATAGTGTTAACGGTGTTGCCTGTTTGCGCTTGGAAAGCGTCGATCAAAGGCTGCAGCAAGCCGGGTTCGCGCGTCGTGTAAAGATTAACCTCCGCTGCCGATACAGTGGCAGCACCAGACGAAACGCACACGCCGCATAGCAAGGCCTTAATTAACGATTTGGCCATAAATTACTCATCTTCAGGTAGGGTCTGACAACCGCCCGAGGGTACTCAAGAAACAGGATATTTCTTGTCAACTTTTGGTGTTTCAGGATCGATCGGACTTAGCTTCTGATGCCTCGCTTGCGCATCTGTGAGTTTGATGTGTTAGGCACTTGCATTTTAAAATTCTAGCTCTTCAATTTCATGGGATGCGAGCATCCCTGACAGCCAGGCTGCCACGCGGATCGACCTGAACCGTCACATGGTCGATCGAATATGTCTCTTTCAGTCGTTTCTTGACCAGACCGGGCAGAAGCAAAGGCTCCACCCCTTCAGCCGGGGTCACGTGAACCGTCGCCACGACGCTTTCGTCGGTCAATGTCCAAGCGTGAAAATGCCCGGCCTCGTCAATATCCGGTATCGATGCCAAATCGGCTTCGAGCTTACGCGCATCAAGGCCACGCGGCACCGCCTGCATTAGAACGCGAATTGAGTCCGACACCAGCCCCCAAGCGGAGCGGACAACAAGGAGGGCTACTAGTATTGAGAGGATTGGATCGAGAACAGACCAACCGGTTAACATGATGCCAATGGCGGCGGCGATGGCTCCGACCGAACCCAACAAATCACCAATTACGTGCAGGAAAGCGCCGCGCAGATTGGCATCGCCCTTGTTGCCGGATGAGAGAATCCACGCACCTGCTAGGTTGACCAGCAAGCCGATGACCGCCACGACAAACATCGGACCGGCCATCACCTCGACAGGCTGATTGATGCGATTGACCGCCTCCCAAGCGATCCACGCAACCAGAAGCAGCAGCGAGGCACCATTGGCCAAAGCCGCAAGAACGCGGACACGATGGTAACCATAGGTTCGCGAGAAATTGGCAGGCCGGCGCGCCATGCGATAGGCGATCAGCGCTAGGAGCAGCGCGGCAGCGTCGGAAATCATGTGGCCGGAATCGGCGATCAGCGCCAGCGAACCTGAAATCCAGCCGCCTATGGCCTGAATGACGGCATAGCTGGCAGTGAAAATCAGGACAAAGCGAATACGCCTTTCATTGTCGGCGGTCACGACCTGGGTATGGTCGTGGCCATCGCCTGCTTCATGTCGATGTTCGACGGGTTCGCTCATGGCCTGCTTCTTCCCACCTTCGCCCGGCCCGATCATCAGAGCCCAGAAAACGCTGCTCGTTCCGCTATACTGGCAACGTAGCCATCTGGACGCACCAGAACGGCTCCGATGTCCGCGAGAGCGGCATGATCGGCCGCCTTTGCGGTGACATAGCGGATGTCGCTCTGTGCAAGCCACTCCGGCGCGGTCGCGCCCGCTCCAGCGACAAAGGCGATATGCAGCCATTTGCCGTCCGTCATAAGGTTGTATATCGAACTCTGCGTCCCCGCGATTGATATATCCGCATCGGGAATGCGAACTCCTTCCGCCAGCCGTCTTTCGGATTGCGCCTTGATGGCTGCGGCCCCATACGCAACGTCGAAGCCAGACAGCTCGCCCGCCAGCAACTGATTGACGGCCGGAATTTTCATCAGTGTGCCGAGCGTCCTGCGCAGTGCCAGCGTCGCTGGGTCGAAACGCGTGATGAGGCCCACCTGAGAAAGCGTGTTGGCGTAAAGCGCCTCGCCGACGGGTCGCCTATCGCGGGTGTAGCTTTCCAGCAGCGACGTCGGGGCCCCTTTCCGAACGACGGCCGCCAACTTCCAGCCAAGGTTCATCGCGTCCTGCAAACCGACATTCATGCCCTGCCCCCCCATCGGGGCGTGGATGTGTGCGGCATCGCCTGCAAGCAGAATCCGCCCTTTGCCATAAACGCTGGCCAGCCGCGTCTCATCGGTAAAGCGAGACATCCAAATTGGATTACGCGGGGCGAAATCCTGGCCGGTTATCCGCTCCGTCGCTTCCACCAGCGCGTCCAGCGTCACCGGTTCCGTTCTGGGCAGGTGCGTCTGCTGCGGATCGACCAAAACGATGCGATGGTGCCGACCATCGCCGAGTGGGGCAATCATAGCGAGGCCGCGCTCGTTCGTGACCGCCACGACAGGTGCCGATGGTGGAGACCCAAGCACGACATCACCGAGCAAGAATGTATTGCTAGCTTCGAGGCCTTCGAAGTCGATTTCTGCCTTGTCCCGCACGATGGAGCGGGCGCCATCAGCACCGACGACATAATCGGAAACAAACCCTTCACCGTCCGTTGCGACGTCCACATGACATCGCCCCTCGCTCACAGCCGTCACCCGCACACCGCGCCGGATGTCGACGCCAAGGTCGCGAGCCCGCTCTTCAAGCAGCGCCTCCGTAGCCGCCTGCGGAAGAAATAGCGTGTATGGGAAGCGCGTATCAAAAGGCGAAAAATCCAGTCGCGTATCGATTACCGCATAATGCCCCGTCGGCAGGGGCCGCCCCTTCGCAAGCAGCCGGTCTGCGAAGCCGCGCATTGCGAATAGTTCCAACGAGCGCCCATGAATCGTCAAGGCGCGGGATTGTGCTGTCCGTTCGGCACGTCGTTCGATGATAGCGACATCGAGGCCGGCGAGTTTCAGTTCGCAGCCTGTCCATAACTCTACTGGTCCGGCACCCACAATCACAACGTCAAATTGATTTTTCATGCGGCAAACTCCAATCTAACGTTGTTAGCTTATCTAACAGTGTTAGAGAGTCAATACGAGCAAAGGGGGAGTGCCGTGAAGATTGTAAGGGAAGACGTTGTGACAAAGGCGCTTGCCCTTCTCGACGAGGTTGGAATTGAAGGCCTAACGATGCGCAAGCTCGCTGAAGCCCTCAAGGTGCAGGCCCCATCGCTCTACTGGCATTTTCCCAAGAAGATCGCCCTGCTGGAAGCGATGGCCGACGCCCTGCTCGAGCCTGTGGGGCGCGGGCTCCCTGAGGCTCAACCGTGGGAAGAACGGTTGCGTGTGATCGCCGGCGATCTTCGCCGAGCGCTTCTGTCACGCCGGGATGCTTCCCGCGTCTTCGCCGGCACATACGTGCCAAACGAGAACACCCTTCGCGTCGGCTCGCTCATTCATGAATGCCTCGTTGCCGCCGGTCTGGATGATCGGCGGGCAAGTTGGGGTGTCTTCACCTTTTCACACTTCGTGACGGGCTTTGCGATCGAGGAGGAGGCGCTGAGGCAGATCGACGCCGAAACAATGGAGAAGTCGCGCTCGCAGGCCAGGCATTTGCTGGTGAAATACCCCCTCGCAGCCATCGCCTTGACGGAAATCACCGTCGGCAATGCGGACGAGCGCTTTGCGATGGGGCTCCAGGTAAATATTTACGGTTTTAAGGCACTTTAACAAACGTCAGCAGCGCGCAACGCATTGGAACACGCGCAGCGACGTCAAAGACATTCCTTATGATCCTTTGGTGAGCCGAAATGCGGTTGCAGGCGGGATATTTAAAATGGCGGTTCCAAGCCGTTCGGTGTCAAGTTTAAAATCTGAGCGTATTTGGCTAGGGATGGGGCAAAATGGGCCATAGGTAAATTAGTAAAGCTCAGATTTAGCTGTGATCCTAGAACTAATCAATTCTATTATCTTAGACACTTCATTTATTAAGATAGGGAGCAGCGGTGGCTCAATAGCAGAAAAATTAAATTTTTTATATTTCTCTATTCCAATTTTTGATAGATCGAATGCACTGCCGCAGTATATCTGTGTCAACAGATATTTATGAGATAGTATTTCTTAAAAATTATCATTTAACTATACAATCTTCAAGTTATGTTGCGGTACGCCGAATTTAATCATTGCATCGGTGAAGGCTTCGGTACCGGGGCCGAGTTCCAAAATGCGCCCTGATGATATGCTGATCTTTGCTGTCATAAGACGAGTAAGCTGGTGACCGGACGGGATTGCCGAGCCCGTTTGTCCAGGGCGCTTTAGCCACTGCCAAAAGAAGGAATAATTTCGACGACCTCCCGGTTCTGCGTGAGGTGATGCAAGCGTTTCCCTAGACGCCTCTTTAGACCTGATGGCATTACAGGACCGGCGTGATCCATTAGTAGCTGCTGGGGTGCTGTCGACTCGTGACTTCCTGTTCGAAGCATTGGTCTCTGCATCACGATCAGCATCTGGAAATGGTTTCGTGGATATTTGCTCGTACTGAGTTGAAAGCAATTCGTTTGCTACTCCCTCAAGTGGCTAGAGGATCAATGCGCAAAATTAGTGAATAAAAAACTATTGATCGAGAGGAGTCCTAGGTACAAATTTTTGATTTTTTATTGTTCACTAGCAAGCCTGAACGCACCTTGCCGAGCGTCCGTTCAGGCGGATTTCGTAACGTCTATACGGAAACCCGCAGCCTCAACTGTCGATACAATTAAGGCTTGAGTTACACTATCATTATGAAGGACACCGAGTGTCGGATCAGGGTAGCGCAGCGACACGTCCCGGACACCAGAGACAGCTTTCAAACTCGCTTTTATTTTATACTCGCACTCTTCACAGTCCATCCCCCATACGGTTCCGGTCGTGGCGATAAATTGTCCGGCCATGTCAGCTTCCTTTGCTCAACTGTGTTGACCATTTTGGATCCTCAAGTGGCTAGAGGAGCAAGTGGGAAATGAACTTAGAGGTGTCCAGTGATGCGGCTTCGCGGGAGCGCGGAATAAAAGCTCCAACAATGCACTATTATGAGGAGATCGGGCACCGACACAAACGGACGAGCACAGGTGTGGTCTGCCCCCTGAAAGGTGGTCTTTCCTGAAGTAGGCTTTTGAGCCGATGGTGGATGCCAGGAATGCCGCAGAAGAAGCACAAGCCCGAGGAGATCGTCGCCAAGCTTCGGCAGGTTGACGTGTTGCTCTCGCAGGGCCGCCCGGTGACGGAGGCGATCCGCACGATCAGCGTGACGCCGTTCACGTATTGGCCTCCGTGCATTATTCGGACACGGATTCACGGTAGCGAATATTCGCATCCTGTCTGAAGGCTAAGGACGGCTGTCGACCCAAGTCAATCTTTTGAGCGAACCGCCCTCGATCCGGAAGCCGCCGTTTGGCTGCGCAGTCGTAGTCATGTAGCATTCCCCCAATACGTGGCGGCGCAACCGACAGAGAATGAATGTAGGAGAGGCGATGACGACGCTAGACGACGCACTCGCGCATCTAGAAACGCACTGCGCCTTTAGTGCCGTGCCGGGCACCGCGTGGACGAATTCGGACTTCGAAACCTACGCGACCAGGTCGGATTTTCGTATTCCGCCCGATCTGGAAGCTCTCCTCCGGCGGGTCGGCACCTGCGCGGCGGAGGAGAATGACGGCTTCGTCGCCACCTACGAGGACGGGACGCGGCTCGTTCACGAGACACAGATGCTATCGACTGACTGCGGAAAGGTTCTCGATCGCCATAGCGCTTTCATCGCCAACGACAGCGGCAGCTCCCGCTTTCCTTTGCCGATGGTGTTCTTCGGCACGGCGGACGCCGGGCAGAACCACCTCCTGATGAACGGGCGGGAGCATAGCGACCGAGCCGTCTACCTCTGGGTGCGCAACGACGATCCGTTCGGCACGGGCGGCAACGCCAGGGGGCTCGGTCGCGTCGCCGACACGCTTTTCGACTTCCTTGCCGGCCTTCACGCTCCCGATGCTTTGGAGGCGCCGGAACAGCCGCATTGGGACTTCAGCCGATGAGACGTCCACGCTTCAACACTCGCTCGACGCCTTGCCCGACCCCGGTCGCGGTAACGTCGCGTTCGCCGAGCCGGGCGAGGTGCCGGTGATCCTGGAGAACGATTCAGGGACGGGCGATGCGCCCGGCCCTGCGATGATCGCAGCGGCACGCTGGCTTATTGCGAACGATGCGGCCATCGAGTGGGCAATCATCGCCACTATTGTCTCCTCGCTGCCCGAACAGACCGATATGCAGGATGGCTTGGAGAAGGACATGAACGAGGCGTGGGATGAGGCGAAGGTGCGCCTGCGGGTCCGCCTTCTCCATATGACGCTACCGGACGTCGCCGGAGAACCGCCCTATTTCGGCGTCGAGTTGGCGTGCTCCTGGGATGCGGAGCACGGCTACGGCATCATGTTCTACGGCACGGACGTGGTGGAATGGGGCGGCGGCGACGTGCCGAACCTGCCCTGGATTGCTGCTCAGCACGCCGAAGGGCGCGGCTGACGACAACTGCGCAATAAGCACGGTTGTCTTGATAACGTCCGCTTCCGGCTCTTCGAGCACCGAAGCAGACAGTCGCCTTTCCACCCGTTCAAGGCATAGCAGGCTCTCATACGCATTGTCG
>NZ_JAMQCO010000014.1 GCF_023702225.1 Aureimonas altamirensis
TTATAGGACTATCACCTTCATACCGTCAACCAGGAAAATCGACCGTTCGGAAAAATTCTAAAAATCACCAATGATTTCAGGGTAATGGACGGAACTTCCCGTCGTCACCGCCCTGTCATCAAGACAACCCTGCGACGACGAAGGCGTTCCGCCGGCCCGAATCCTGCGGGAAGCGCCGAATACCGGCCGGAATCGCCAGGGGGACGGCGGCTTCAGAATTCACATCACGATTCGAAACCAGTAAGAGATTCGGCATGAGTGCGTCGGAAACAGACAAGAGCCGGACCTACGAGGCGATCCTGCGGGAAGCGGGCGTGCGCATCACGCGTCCACGCAAGGTGATCCTGTCCATCGTAGGGGGCCATGCCGACCATCCGGACGCGCTGGAAATCTATCGGCGCGCAGTTGCGATCGACCCGGCGATCTCCCTGTCCACCGTCTACCGGACGATGAAGCTGCTGGAAGAAAAGGGTGCGATCCACCGTCATGCCTTCGAAGGCGGGCCGTCGCGCTTCGAGCATGCCGCAGCCGAGCACCATGACCATCTGATCGACATGGACACCGGAGAGGTGGTCGAGTTCCACTCCGAACGGATCGAGGCGCTGCAGGAGGAGATCGCGCAGCGCCTCGGATATGAAATCGTCTTCCACCGCCTGGAGCTCTATGGGCGCAAGCGGCGGGCCCGTTGATCAGACCAGTTTCGCGTCCAGCGTCACCTCTATGGCGCCGAGCGCCTTGGAGATGGGGCAGTTTTCCTTGGCCTTGGCGGCGAGCTCCTGAAACTTCGAATCATCGATCCCCGGAACCTTGCCCTCCAGCGTGATCGCCGAAGACCTGATTTCGAAGCCGCCGGCCCCCTGTTCGACGCTGACGACGGAGCGTGCCTTCAACTCGTCGGCCGGGGTGCCGTTCTCGGCCAGGAAATGCGAGAGCTGCATGGCAAAGCAGCCGGCATGGGCTGCGGCAAGAAGCTCTTCCGGGTTGGTGCCGGACTTGCCGCTC
This sequence comes from Aureimonas altamirensis, assembly GCF_023702225.1. GTDB lineage: Bacteria > Pseudomonadota > Alphaproteobacteria > Rhizobiales > Rhizobiaceae > Aureimonas > Aureimonas altamirensis_B. The sequence continues at coordinate 1,003 of NZ_JAMQCO010000014.1, forward strand.
TCGTCCTCGAATCGAGCCTTGAACGAGTAGCCGTGATTGTCGAGAGCGCCGGACTGGGTCGTCAGCGCGCCCTTTCCGTCGGCAAGGGCTCCGTTCCAGATCGCGGTTGCATGGCGTTTCATGCGTCGTCTCCATTCTAGTCGCCGCGGGTCGCGGCATTCGCTCGCAAAGATGGGGCCTCGGCGTCGCCCTTCCAGCCCGGCCTTCAAAAATGCGAAACCTTTTGGTCCGATGCTGCCGCGCGAACGCTGGAGGATGGCAATGATGACCGGCGAGATCCTGACCCATGCCGAGCCGGACCTGCTGGACCGCAAGACCGACTGGCTGAAACGGCTGGAAGGGCAGCGCGGCGTGAGCCCGAATACGCTGGAGGCTTACGAGCGCGATGTCCGCCAGCTCCTTGTCTTCCTGACGCGTCATCATGGGCGCCCTGCCCGCCTGGCGGACCTTGACGATCTGCCGCAGACGGACATCCGCAGCTTTCTGGCATCGCGGCAAACCGACGGCGTCGGGGCCCGGAGCCTGGCGCGCGGCTTGGCCGGCGTGCGCTCCTTCGTCCGTTTTCTGGAGCGTGACGGACAGGCCTCCAGCGCGTCGGTGCGCACGGCGCGGACGCCGCGGCTGCCGCGCCGCCTTCCGCGACCGCTGAGCCCGGCCGACGCCGTGACGGTGACGGACGAGGCCGGCGCCATGGCCACCGAGCCGTGGATCGCCGCCCGCAACGTGGCCGTGCTGACGCTGCTTTACGGTTGCGGCCTGCGCATTTCGGAAGCACTCGGCCTGCCGGGCGACAGCCTGACCGACAGCAGCGCCAGGTCCATGCGAATCGTCGGCAAGGGCGGCCGGGAACGACTGGTTCCGCTGCTGCCGGCCGTGCACAAGGCAGTAGAGGCCTATCGGGCGTCGTGTCCCTGGCATCTCGACGCGTCCGGCCCACTGTTTCGCGGTGCGCGCGGCGGCCCGCTGCGACCGCAGATCGTCCAGGCCGAAATGCAGCGGCTGCGCGGATTGATCGGCCTGCCCGATTCGGCAACGCCGCATGCCCTGCGCCACTCCTTCGCAACCCACCTTCTGGCCGGTGGCGGGGACCTGCGCACCATTCAGGACTTGCTGGGGCATGCCTCGCTTTCGACCACCCAGACTTATACGGGCGTGGACTCCGCCCGCCTGATGGCTGCGCATGCAGCCGCCCATCCCCGCGCCCGGAGGCCCCGCAATGTCACCTAGCCGCATCGCCGCCGTCGCGCTTGTCGCAGGACTGCTGGCCACATCGGGAATCGCCCTTGCCGCCGAAGACTGTCGTACCGGACGAGACCTGACCGCCGACTTCTCTCCTGCGCAGCGCAAGGCGGTCGCGGCGGCGGCGGCGGGAGAGGCCAATGGCGAGGGCAAGCTATACAGGCTCACCCGCGACGATACTCCGGCCAACATTCTGTTCGGCACCTTGCATGTGACGGACCCGCGCGTTCTGGCGCTGCCGGGCGCTGCGGAGCACGCGTTCCAAGCAGCGACGACGATGGTGATCGAAACCGCCGATCTTCTCGACGAGCGGAAGATGGCGGCGCTGATCCTGTCACGACCGGACCTGATGAACCTGCCTGACGGTCAGACATTGTCCGATCTTTTTTCCGGCAGCGACGCCACCCTTGTACAGGCCGGCCTGGAGGCGTCGGGCATGCCGGCCGCGACGGTGCGCACGATGCAACCGTGGTTCCTTGCAACCGGCCTGTTGATGCCGGCCTGCGAGCAGCGACGGATCGCAGAGGGGTCGAAACTTCTGGATCTCGATCTTGCCGACCGCGCAATGGCCGCGGGCAAGACGGTACTGGGCCTTGAAACCGGAGCGGAGCAGCTGGAGGCACTGGCGTCCATGCCGATGCCGGACCAGGCCGACATGCTGCTATCGGTTCTGCGGAACCGTGATCGCATGGACGATCTGTTCGAGACGATGACGGCTCTCTACCTGCGAGGCGACATCGCCGCCATCGTACCGGCAATGGAAGAGATCGCGCCCACCAGCGACGATTCGGAACGCTCGGCCGAAATCTGGCAGGCATTCGACGAGCGGATCGTGCGCCAGCGAAACCACCTCATGCGCCAGCGCGCGGAACCGATACTGGCCGAGGGCGGGGCCTTCATCGCCGTCGGGGCGCAACATCTGATCGGCACCGAAGGGCTCGTCGAACTGTTTCGACAGGACGGCTGGACCGTCGAACGCCTGGACTGATCCGGATACGAAAGGGCCCGGCCGAACTGGCCGGGCCTCGTCCGCACAGGATTTCGGATCGGACCTTACATGTGGATGGGCTTGGCGAAGGCGGCGAAGGCCGCCTCGCGCACGGCTTCCGACATGGTCGGGTGGGCATGGCAGGTGCGCGCCAGATCCTCGGACGATCCGCCGAACTCCATCAGTACGGCCGCCTCGGCGATCAGTTCGCCGGCACCGAAACCGACGATATGGACTCCCAGCACCTTGTCGGTGGCCTTGTCGGCCAGAACCTTCACCAGGCCGTCCGTGTGCAGCATGGCACGCGCCCGCCCATTGGCGGTAAAGGGAAACTTGCCGACGCGATACGCGATGCCGGCAGCTTTCAGCTCTTCTTCCGTCCGGCCGACGGAGGCGACTTCCGGCGCGGTGTAGACCACCGAGGGAATGACGCCGTAGTTCACGTGGCCGGCCTGGCCCGCAAGGATCTCGGCCAGGGCGACGCCTTCGTCCTCGGCCTTGTGGGCCAGCATCGGGCCCTTCACCACGTCGCCGATCGCATAGATGCCTTTGACGCTGGTGGCATAATGCCCGTCGATCTCGACGCGCCCTGCCTGGTCGAGCGCCACACCGACCTCCTCCAGCCCGAGGCCGGCCGTATAGGGACGGCGGCCCGTGGAGACCAGCACGACATCGGCTTCCAGCGTCACGGCATCGCCGCCGTTGACCGGCTCGAATGTCACGCGGCCCTTGCCGCCTTCTGCGGAAACGCCGGTGACCTTCGAGCTCAGGTTGAACTCCAGCCCCTGCTTGGCCAGCAGTTTCTGCAGGGTCGACGAGGCTTCCGCGTCCATGGAACCCAGGATCTTGTCGAGATACTCGACGACGGTGACTTTGGCGCCGAGACGCGACCAGACGGACCCGAGCTCCAGCCCGATGACGCCGCCGCCGACGACGATCATCGTCCCGGGCACCGCGGGCAGGGCGATGGCATCGTCCGAAGACACGACGACCTTGCCGTCGAAGGACAGCTCGACCCCTGGAATACCCGCCACTTCCGAACCGGTGGCGATGACGATCGACTTCGTCTGGAGCGTCTCGGCTGCGCCGTCCTCCTTCGTCACCGAAACCTCGGTCGGGGAAACGATCCGGCCGATGCCGATGTAACCGGTGATCTTGTTCTTCTTGAAGAGGAAGGCGATGCCGTCGACATTGGCCTTAACGGTCTTGTCCTTGTGCGTCAGCATGGCGTCGAGATCCAGCTTCGGATCCACGACGACGCCCAGCGCACCGAAGGAATGCTGCGCCTCGGCGAACATTTCCGAGGCATGCAGGAGCGCCTTGGAAGGAATGCAGCCGACATTGAGGCACGTGCCCCCGTAGGTTGCTCGCTTTTCGACGACGGCGACCTTGAGGCCCAGCTGTGCGGCCTTGATGGCGCAGACATAGCCGCCGGGCCCGGAACCGATCACCACGAGATCGAAAGTTTCAGCCATATTGGAAAGTCCAGTCCGATGTTCAAAGGAAACGGATGAGCATGAGGAACAGCCCGACGCAGGACGCGACGAAGGCGACACTGCGGAGATAGGGAATTCCGTAGATGTAGAGCGGCAGATAGACGAGGCGCGCGACGAACCAGAGCCACGCGCCGAAAGCCGCGACGCCGCCGCTGCGGGCCGTCACGGCCAAGCCCAGCGCAAGGGCGATGAAGGCCGGCCAGGTTTCGAGGTAGTTGCGAAGGGCGCGTTCGGCGCGCCCGGCCTTGGGGCCCAGGGGTTGCATCTCCTCGTCCCGCGGGCCGGCGTTCCACTCCAGTCCGCGTTCGCGGGTGGCCAGCCGCCCTTGCAGAAGGATGTGCACGAACAGGAGCACGACCGAGAAGCCGAGCACGAGAAGCTCTGTCGTCAGGGGAAGCTCGGTCATGTCCGCAACTCCTTGCCGCTTCGTCCGGAGCGGTCGATCTTCAGGGAAGTATGGCCCGTCCGCCGCTGACGTCCAGAATGGTGCCGGTGGAATAGGACGCCGAATCGGAGACCAGCCACAGGATCGCCTCCGCCACCTCGTCGGCCGTACCGGGCCGCCGCATCGGCAGGTTGGGCGTCATCTGCGCCACCCGGTCGGGACGCCCGCCGGAAGCGTGGATGTCGGTATCGATGATGCCGGGGCGAACCGCGGTGACGCGGACGCCATCCGCCGCAAGCTCGCGCGCCAGCCCAATCGTGAAGGTATCGATCGCACCCTTGCTGGCTGCATAGTCGATATTCTCTCCGCCCGCGCCCAGCTTCGCCGCGGCCGATGTCAGATTGACGATCGACCCGCCGTGTCCGCCGCGCGAATAAGCCATGCGGCGTGCCGCTTCCCGCGCGCACAGGAAACTGCCGAGGACGTTGATGCGGAAAGTGCGCTCCAGCCGGTCCGCGGTCATGTCCGCCAGAAGGCTGGGCTGGTCGAAGACGCCGGCATTGTTGACGAGGGCGGACAGCCTCCCCATGGCGTCGGCCGCGGCGAAAATGACTTCGACGTCGGCTTCGACGCCCACATCGCCCTTCACGCTTTCCGCCCTGCCCCCTGCGTCGCGAATCTGCCCGACGACCGACCCGGCCGCCGCCGCGTTGCTGGCATAGTTGACGAGCACCGCGTAGCCGGTGCTGGCCGCCTTGAGCGCGACCGCGGCGCCGATGCCCCGCGATCCGCCCGTAACCACCATGACACGCTCGACCATGACGCCGGCCCGATCAGAGATCCAGGACGAGGCGTTCCGGATCCTCCAGCGAATCCTTGACCCGCACGAGGAAGGTAACGGCTTCCTTGCCATCCACGATCCGGTGATCGTAGGACAACGCCAGATACATCATCGGCCGGATTTCAACCTTGCCGCCGATTGCCATCGGCCGCTCCTGGATCTTGTGCATGCCAAGAATGCCGGACTGCGGCGCGTTCAGGATCGGCGTCGACATCAGGGAGCCGTAGACGCCGCCGTTGGAGATGGTGAAGGTGCCGCCCTGCATGTCGGAAACCGACAGCTTGCCGTCACGCGCCGCGATGCCCAGACGGCCGATCTCCTTTTCGATCTCGGCGATGCCCATCTGGTCGGCATTGCGTACGACCGGCACGACAAGGCCCTTTTCGGTGCCGACCGCAACGCCGATATGGGCGAAGTTCTTGTAGATGAGGTCGGTGCCGTCGATCTCGGCGTTCACCGCCGGAATCTCCTTCAGCGCATGGCATACGGCCTTGGTGAAGAAGCCCATGAAGCCCAGCTTCACGCCATGCTTCTTCTCGAACAGATCCTTGTACTTCTTGCGCAGCTCCATCACCGCGGTCATGTCGACCTCGTTGAAGGTCGTCAGCATGGCCGCCGTGTTCTGCGCGTCCTTCAGCCGGCGCGCGATCGTCTGCCGGAGACGGGTCATCTTCACCCGTTCCTCGCGGGCGGCATCGGCCTCGCCGGAGGGCGCGCGTGCCGCTGCCGGGGCAGAGGCGGCGGGAGCCGAAGAACCCTTGGCGATGGCATCCAGCACATCGCCCTTCAGCACCTGGCCGCGCTTGCCGGAGCCCTGCACGTCGGCAGCCGCGATGCCCTTGTCGGCCATCATCTTCTGCGCCGACGGCGCCGCGGGCATGGAATCGCCATGGCTGGGGTTCGGCAGGGTCGTGTCGGAGCCGTCCTCGGCGCCTTCCCTGGGCGCCTTCTCGATCGTCTCGGCCGGCTTGGTCGAGGCCTTGGCCGGTGCGGCAGCGCCGGCGCCCTCGCCTTCGCCGATGATGCCGATCAGCGCACCCACCGCGACGGTCTCGCCTTCGTTGATGACGATCTCCTGCAGGATACCGGCGGATGGAGCCGGCACCTCGACGGTGACCTTGTCGGTTTCGAGCTCGGCGATCGTCTCGTCCTGCTCAACCCGGTCGCCCGCCTTCTTGAACCACTGGCCGATCGTGGCTTCCGTCACGCTTTCGCCGAGGGTCGGAACTTTGATTTCGGTGCTCATGGACGCTTCGTCTTCTCTTCCGGATTGACTTGAACGGTTCAGTTGCGGCCGGCCGGATCGCCGTTGCCGAGTGCATCCTCGAGGAAGGCCCCGAGTTGCTCCATATGCTTTGACATCGTGCCCGCCGCCGGCGATGCCGCAGCCTGCCGGCCGGTATAGCGCGCGCGGCGCTTGTCGGTGCCGATCCTGTCGAGAACCCACTCCAGATAGGGGTCGATGAAGCTCCAGGCACCCATGTTCTTGGGCTCTTCCTGGCACCAGACGATCTCGGCCTGCTTGAAGCGCGACAATTCGTTGATCAGCGCCTTGGCCGGGAACGGATAGAGCTGCTCGACGCGCAGCAGGTAAATATCGTCGATGCCGCGTTTCTCGCGCTCCTCGAGAAGGTCGTAATAGACCTTGCCGGAGCACAGGACGACCCGGCGGATCTTGGAATCCTTGACCAGCGAAATGTCGCCGACGCCCCGCTGCGCATCGTCGTGCAGCAGGCGGTGGAAGCTCGATTCGCCCGAGAAATCGGCCAGCGACGACACTGCCCGCTTGTGACGCAGCAGTGACTTCGGCGTCATCAGGATGAGCGGCTTGCGGAAATCGCGCTTCATCTGCCGCCGCAGGATATGGAAGTAGTTGGCCGGCGTGGTGACGTTGGCCACCTGCATGTTGTCCTGGGCGCATTGCTGCAGGAAGCGCTCCAGCCTGGCCGACGAGTGCTCCGGCCCCTGGCCCTCATAGCCGTGCGGAAGCAGCATCACCAGGCCCGACATGCGCAGCCACTTGGCCTCGCCGGACGAGATGAACTGGTCGATCACCACCTGCGCACCGTTGACGAAGTCGCCGAACTGGGCCTCCCAGAGCGTCAGGGCATTCGGCTCCGCCAGCGAGTAGCCGTACTCGAAGCCGAGGACCGCCTCTTCCGAAAGCATCGAGTTGATGACCTCGTACACCGCCTGGCCCTTTGCGATGTTCTGCAGCGGGATATAGCGGTTTTCACTGTCCTGGTCGTACAGCACCGAATGACGCTGGCTGAACGTGCCGCGCTCGGAGTCCTGTCCGGACAGGCGCACCGGATGCCCCTCGGCGACGAGGCTGCCGAAGGCCAGCGCCTCGCCCGTGGCCCAGTCGATCCCCTCGCCCGTCTCGATGGATTTGGCGCGGTTGTCGAGGAAGCGCTGGATGGTGCGATGAACCTGGAAGTCCGCCGGCACGTCGGTCAGCCGCTTGCCGATTTCCTTGAGCGTCTTGATGGGCAGAGCCGTCGTGCCGCTGCGCGGCTCGTCGTTGCTTTCGGCGCGGCGCAGGCCCGCCCAGGCCCCGTCGAGCCAGTCGGCCTTGTTGGGCTTGTAGCTCTGCCCGGCCTCGAACTCTGAGTCGAGCAGGCTGCGCCACTCGGCCTTGCGCGCGTCGACGTCCTCCTGCGAGATGACGCCCTCGTCGATCAGCTTGCGGGAATAGATCTCCAACGTCGTCGGATGATTGCGGATCTGCCGATACATGATGGGCTGCGTGAAGCCCGGCTCGTCGCCTTCGTTGTGGCCGAAGCGGCGATAGCAGAACATGTCGATGACCACCGGCTTGTGGAAGGTCATCCGGAATTCCGTGGCCACCTTCGCGGCATAGACGACCGCTTCCGGATCGTCGCCATTGACGTGGAAGATCGGGGCCTCGACGATCTTGGCGACATCCGACGGATAGGGCGACGACCGCGAGAAGCGCGGATTGGTCGTGAAGCCGATCTGGTTGTTGATGATCACATGGATCGAGCCGCCGACCCGATGCCCCTTGAGGCCGGACAGGCCGAAGCACTCGGCGACGACTCCCTGCCCCGCAAAGGCCGCGTCGCCGTGGATCAGCAGCGGCAGGACCTGGTTGCGCACCTCGGCCGGCACCACTTCGGTGCGGGTGCGCCCGCCGCCCAGCTGATCCTGCTTGGCGCGCGCCTTGCCCAGCACGACGGGGTTGACGATCTCGAGATGCGACGGGTTGGCCGTCAGCGACAGGTGAACCTTGTTGCTGTCGAACTCGCGGTCCGAAGACGCGCCGAGGTGATACTTCACGTCGCCCGAGCCTTCCACGTCGTCCGGGGCGTAGGAGCCCCCCTTGAACTCGTGGAAGATGGCGCGGTGCGGCTTGGCCATCACCTGCGACAGCACGTTGAGGCGGCCGCGGTGGGCCATGCCCAGGACGATCTCCTTGAGGCCGAGCTGGCCGCCGCGCTTGATGATCTGCTCCAGCGCGGGGATCAGCGATTCGCCGCCGTCGAGGCCGAAGCGCTTGGTTCCCTTGAACTTGACGTCCAGGAACTTCTCGAACCCTTCGGATTCGATCAGCTTGTTCAGGATGGCGCGCTTGCCCTCGCGGGTGAATTCCACGCCCTTGTCCGGCCCCTCGATGCGCTCCTGCAGCCAGGCCTTCTCGGCCGGGTTGGAGATGTGCATGAACTCGATGCCGATGGTGGAGCAATAGGTGCGCGACAGGATATCGACGATCTCGCGGATCGTCGCGAATTCGAGGCCGAGCACGTTGTCGATGTAGATCTTGCGGTCCATGTCGGCGGCGGTGAACCCGTAGGCCTCCGGCGACAGCTCGTTATAATCGTCTTCCGGCTGCGCCAGCCCCAGCGGGTCGAGCTTGGCGTGCAGATGGCCGCGAACGCGGAAGGCGCGGATCAGCATGAGGGCGCGCACCGAATCGCGCGTCGCCTGGCTGACCTGCCCGTCCGAAAGCTCGACGCCGTCGGCCTTGGCCTTCTCGCGCACTTTCTTCTCGACGCGGATTTCGGCCTGGCCCCAATCGCCGTCCAGCGCCGAGACGAGATCGCCGTTCGCCGCGATCGGCCAGTTGCGCCGCGCCCACGAGGCGCCTTCCGCATTCTTGCGAACCGTCGCCTTGTCGTCCTTCAACTCGCCGAAGAAGGAACGCCATTCCTCGTCGACGGAGGCGGGGTTTTCTTCGTAAGCGGCGTAAAGCTCCTCGATATAGTCGGCATTGCCGCCATACAGGAAGGAGGTGAGCGCGAAGGTTTCGTTCGCCGGATTGCGTGCCATCTCGTCTTCGCGGCGCATGCCTGGTGCGCCGTCTCCCAGATTGTATTGCGCCGAAGGACCGTCATGGCCCTCTTTTCACGCTGACGCCGGCGTAGCCGCCGCCACGCCGGTTATGCTGAACATTCCGGCCGAAGATAGGTCTTCGGCCGGCGATTTTGAGGGGCTTGCCGTTTCAGCCCTTCAACACTTCGGCAAGCGTCTTGCCGAGGCGGGCCGGCGAAGGCGATACGCGGATGCCCGCCGCCTCCATGGCCGCGATCTTGGATTCGGCATCGCCCTTGCCGCCGGAAACCACCGCACCGGCATGGCCCATGGTGCGGCCCTTGGGCGCCGTGCGGCCGGCAATGAACCCGACCATCGGCTTCTTGCGGCCCTTCTTCGCCTCGTCGGCCAGGAACTGGGCGGCGTCTTCCTCGGCCGAGCCGCCGATTTCACCGATCATGATGATCGAATGGGTCGCCTCGTCGGCCAGGAACATCTCCAGCACGTCGATGAATTCGGTGCCCTTGACCGGGTCGCCGCCGATGCCCACCGCCGTCGTCTGGCCCAGGCCCTCGTTGGAGGTCTGGAAGACGGCTTCGTAGGTCAACGTGCCGGAGCGCGACACGATGCCGACATTGCCCTTGCGGAAGATGGAGCCCGGCATGATGCCGATCTTGCATTCCTCGGGCGTCAGCACGCCCGGGCAGTTGGGACCGAGCAGCCGCGACTTCGACGTTTCGAGGCGCGCCTTGACACGCACCATGTCGAGCACGGGGATGCCCTCCGTGATGCAGACGATGAAGGGAACCTCTGCCTCGATCGCCTCGATGATGGCGTCGGCCGCCCCGGCCGGCGGCACGTAGATGACGGAGGCATCGGCGCCGGTGCGCTCGCGCGCCTCGGCGACGCTGGCGAAGATGGGCAGTTCCTCGCCCTTCGAGCCGTGCCAGGTTTCCCCGCCCTTCTTGGGATGGATGCCGGCCACCATCTGGGTGCCGTAGTAGGCAAGCGCCTGTTCCGTGTGGAACGTGCCGGTCTTGCCGGTAAGGCCCTGGACCAGAACCTTGGTGTTCTTGTTGACGAGAATGGACATCGTGTTTCTTTCGAACTCCGGAGGGGTCGATGGGCTGGTTCAGGCGACAGCCGCGACGATCTTCTGGGCGGCGTCGTCCAGGTCGTCCGCTGCGGTGATGGCGAGGCCCGATTCATTCAGGATCTTCTTGCCCAGCTCGACATTGGTGCCTTCGAGCCGCACGACGAGCGGAACCTTCAGCCCCACTTCCTTGACGGCCGCGACCACGCCCTCGGCGATGATGTCGCACCGCATGATGCCGCCGAAGATGTTGACGAGGATGCCCTTCACGTTGGGATCGGCGGTGATGATCTTGAAGGCCGCTGTGACCTTTTCCTTGCTGGCGCCGCCGCCGACATCGAGGAAGTTGGCCGGCTCCTTGCCGTAGAGCTTGATGATGTCCATCGTCGCCATGGCAAGGCCGGCGCCGTTGACCATGCAGCCGATGTCGCCATCGAGCGCCACATAGGCGAGGTCGTACTTGGACGCCTCGATCTCCTTGGCGTCTTCCTCGGTCGTGTCGCGCAGCTCGCGGATATCCTCGTGGCGGAAGAGTGCATTGCCGTCGAAGGAAACCTTGGCGTCGAGGACGCGCAGGTGCCCGTCGGTCATGACGATCAGCGGGTTCACTTCCAGAAGGGACATGTCCTTCTCGACGAAGGCATTGTACAGCGCCGGGAACAGCTTTTCGCCATCGGTGCGCGCGGCGCCGTCGAGGCCGTAGGCATCGCTGATGCGGGCGGCGTCCTCGGCCGTCACGCCGGTTGCCGGGTCGATGGCGACGGTGATGATCTTTTCGGGCGTGTCGTGCGCCACCGCCTCGATATCCATGCCGCCTTCCGTCGAGACGACGAAGGCGACGCGACCGACCGAGCGGTCGACGAGCAGCGACAGATAGAGCTCGCGGTCGATGTCGGCGCCGTCCTCGATGTACAGGCGGTTGACCTGCTTGCCGGCGTCGCCCGTCTGGGCCGTCACCAGCGTGTTGCCGAGCATCTCGCCGACATTGGCGACGACGTCTTCGACGGACTTGGCCAGCCGCACGCCGCCCTTGGCATCGGCGCCGAGTTCCTTGAACTTGCCCTTGCCGCGGCCGCCTGCATGGATCTGGCTTTTCACGACGTAAAGAGGGCCAGGCAACTGGCGGGCCGCGGCCTCCGCCTGGGATACCTCGGTGACCACGACGCCCTCGGCGACGGGCGCACCGAAGCCCTTGAGAACCTGCTTGGCCTGATATTCGTGGATGTTCATGGAAGATGGTCCTCGTGTTTCGCCTGGCGGCGCAACGGATGGAAAAACCGCCGCCCGGTGCGGGCGGCGGCAAGGCTTTTACTTGAGGTTCGGCGCGATGCCCTGGCAGGCTTCCATCAGGCCCTTCACGGAGCCGACCGATTTCTCGAACGCGGTCTTTTCGTCGCCGTTCAATTCGATCTCGATGATGCGCTCCACGCCTTCCGCGCCGATAACGACGGGCACGCCCACATAAAGGTCGTTCTGGCCATATTCGCCCTTCAGGGCCGCAGCGGCCGGCAGCACGCGCTTCTTGTCCTTCAGGTAGCTCTCGGCCATCACGATGGCCGACGCGGCCGGCGCGTAATAGGCCGACCCCGTCTTGAGCAGGCCGACGATCTCCGCGCCGCCGTCACGCGTGCGCTGGACGATTTCCTCGAGACGCTCGGCCGTCAGCCAGCCCATCTTGACGAGGTCGGTCAACGGAATACCGGCAACGGTGGAGTAGCGCGTCAGCGGCACCATCGTGTCGCCATGGCCGCCCAGCACGAATGCGGTGACGTCTTCCACCGAAACCTTGAACTCTTCGGCCAGGAAGTGGCGGAAGCGGGCCGAATCGAGCACGCCGGCCATTCCGACGACCTTCGCCTTGGGCAGGCCCGAAAACTTCTGCAGCGCCCACACCATGGCGTCGAGCGGGTTGGTGATGCAGATGACGAAGGCGTCGGGCGCGTATTTGGCGATGCCCGCGCCCACCTGCTCCATCACCTTGAGGTTGATGCCGAGGAGATCGTCGCGGCTCATGCCGGGCTTGCGGGCAACGCCGGCCGTCACGATGCAGACGTCCGCGCCCTCGATGGCGGCATAGTCGTTGGCGCCGGACAGGCGGGCGTCGAAGCCTTCGACCGGAGAGGATTCCGCGATATCGAGCGCCTTGCCCTGCGGGGTCCCCTCGGCGATGTCGAAGAGGACGATATCGCCCAGTTCCTTGAGGCCGGCCAGGTGGGCCAGCGTGCCACCGATCATGCCGGAGCCGATGAGAGCGATCTTAGAACGTGCCATGTTTCCCTTGTCCCTGCCGGTGATGCAGCGGGCGCAATACCACCCGTGTGCCGGACGCAATAGACGCATGCGAGGTCAAAGACAATCTCCGAGGCCTCCGCATCAATGCATTCAACCGTTTAGAAGAAGTGGGAGTTACGTAAACGTAATTCAGATTTCCGTGCGTGGCGAACGCGCTGGCGGATAACACCCCCGTCGAAAAGATTTTTGCGCTGCGGCATCGCTCAGGGGGTCGTTCTGCGCTGGGCTGCCTCTCCGGCATGCGCACGATAATCCTCCGAACGCATCTCCGTCAGGCGGGACACCGTCCGGGCGAACTCGAAGGCTTCCGTTCCGCCTTTCGCCTCATAAAGGTCTTCCGCGGGGGCGGCGGCCGACAGGACGACATCCTTGCCCGCATCGTAGAAGGCGTCCACCAGGATGATGAACCGTTTGGCCTCGTTGCGCTCCGCCCGCGTCAGGCGCGGCACGCCCTCGATGACGATCGCATCGAAGCGCTTTGCCATCTCCAGATAATCGCGTGCACCGAGCGGGCGTCCCATGAGGTCGGCAAAGGAAAACCGCGCGGCGCGGTTGCCCGACCGCGGAACATCGATCGTTCGGCCGGTCACCGACAGGGAGGTTGCGCGCTCCGGCGCACCGGCCAGCATGCGCGACCAGATGGCATCGACGGCCTTGTCGGCCTCGGGGCCCAGCGGCGTTACGTAAAGCTCGTCCCCGCCCAGCTTGGTCATGCGGTAATCCTGCGGCGCATCCAGCTCGAACAGTTCGGCATTGCGTTTCAGGATGTCGATGAAGGGCAGGAAGAGACTGCGATTGAGCCCGTCGCGATACAGATCGTCCGGAGCGACGTTGGATGTCGCCACCAGGATGACGCCGGCCTCGAAGAGCGCCGTGAACAGCCGCGCCAGGATCATGGCGTCGGCGATGTCGGTTACGGTGAACTCGTCGAAGCAAAGCAGCTGCGCTTCCCGGGCGATCGCCTCCGCGACCGGCGGGATCGGATCGTCACCCCGCGCCCGGCCGTCCTTGACGGATTGCCGGTGCGCCTTGATGCGATCGTGCACGTCGGACATAAAGGCATGAAAATGCACGCGGCGCTTTGGCATGCCGGACACTGTGTCGTAAAACATGTCCATCATCATGGACTTGCCCCGACCGACCTGCCCGTAGATGTAGAGACCCTTGACCGGCTCCGGGCGGCTGCGCCCGAAAAGCCAGCCGAGCGCGCTCTTCTTGGACGACAGCGAACGGCTCTTGATCGCACGGGCCAGCACGTCCAGCCTGTCGGCAAGGCGGCGCTGGATTTCGTCCGGCGTTATGGTCGCGTCGCGGATACGGCGTTCGAGCTCGGTCCTGACCGGACCGCGCTCGCTGCCCGGTACCCCGTATCCGACGTTCTGCGGCATCTGCCCTCGCGGCTCATGCGGGCGTCGCCCGAGGCGACGCCCTGCTCTTCGGCGTCAGCGGTAGAGGCTGATCTGCGTTCCGCTGGAGGTGGTGCCTTCGAAGCGCGTGCCGCCCGTATTGTTGAGCGTCGCAACGGTGCCGCCCTGGTTGTCCTTCAGCACGACCTGGCTGCCCGAGACGTCCCACGCGGAAATGTCGGCCACCTGGCCGGGGCAGCCCCGCGACGCTGCGCGATAACCGCCCGTCCACTGCGTCAACGCCATGAAGATCTGGCAGTTGCCGCCGCCGGCCGAGACACGCCAGGCGCCGACCAGCCCTTCCCGCGTCACCGGCGCGGTGGAGGCGGACTGGGCGGGGGCGGCGCCCGGGGCGGCCGAAGCGTCCGTCGGCGTCGTGCCGGCAGCCGGCGCCGGAGGCGCGGGCGGCGGCGGAAGCTGGTTGGAATAGACCTGTCCGGTCGGCGCGGGCGTCAACGGGGCCGGCTGGCCGTAGCCACCGCCGCCCAGCGACGGCCCGGCCGTCTGCGTGCAGCCGGCCAGCATCGCCAGGGCCAGAGTAGCCGCACCCGTCTTGATCCATTGCGTCATGCGCCGATCCCTCTCTATCGCGTCCGCCCGACCTGACTTGGCCGGACCGGGACATAAGCCTTGCGTCGACCTTCAAGATAATTTTTTAGCGGGCTTCGCAAGGGGCGGACACCCCAAACCCGAATCGACAGGCCGCATTTTGTTGCCCGGCGGCCACAAAAGATACACTCACGGCTGTTCGGCCGCGACCGGTTCGGGGTCTACATCCACCAGCGGCCGATGGAAATCGCCGGTCTGGGCGTCCATCGCCCACAATTCCCCGGTGGAAATATCGAACCATGCGCCGTGCAGCGACAGGCGCCCCTTGCCTTCCAGGATGGAAACGCACGGGAAGCTGCGCAGGTTGGCCAGCGACATCCGGATGGAGATGCGCTCCAGCGCGGTCTGCTTCTCGCTGTCGGTCAGCATCTCGTTGCCGGCGACGCCGTGGGCCGACGGTTCGATGAGGCTCATCCATTTGCCGATGAAGTCGCCGGGCGACAACGGTTCCGTCGCGGGGCTGAGCGCGGCCTTGATGCCGCCGCAGCGGCCATGCCCCATGACGACGATATGTTTTACCTTGAGGGCCTGTACGGCAAATTCCAGCGCCGCCGACGTGCCGTGGAACTCTCCATCCGGCGTATAGGGCGGCACCAGGTTGGCGACGTTGCGCACCACGAACAGTTCGCCGGGGGCGGAGCCGAAGATGGTTTCGGGAGCCGCGCGCGAATCGCAGCAGGCGATGACCATGGTTTCGGGAGCCTGGCCATCCCTGGCGAGCGAACGATAGCGCTGCGTTTCCTGGAGGTAGCGGCCCTCGATGAACTGGCGATAGCCGTCGAGAAGATGGTCCGGCAGAAGTGACATGAGAGTTGCTGCTCCATGCGAGGCGTCGGGCTTCGTCTACCTGCTTTTAGGGCCCAAGCACAACCGTTTGCAGTTAGAGCGCCGTGCGTCCATTCGGACGCACAAAGGTCGCTCCAAGTATTTGTTGGAGCATCGGATTGTCCGAAAACCGGATTCCACTTTTCGGTCCGATGCTCTAGGCGCGACGGCCTCCGGCCCCTGCCAGACGCCGCATCTGGACCATCGCAAGCGGCGAGCGCAGGGCGTCGGCGTCGGTTTCGAGCGTCAGTTCGTCGGCGCCCCGCTTCGTCGTGCGGGCCAGGATCTCGTAAACCGCCNAGGCGCGACGGCCTCCGGCCCCTGCCAGACGCCGCATCTGGACCATCGCAAGCGGCGAGCGCAGGGCGTCGGCGTCGGTTTCGAGCGTCAGTTCGTCGGCGCCCCGCTTCGTCGTGCGGGCCAGGATCTCGTAAACCGCCGCGGTGGTGGACTGCAGCGCCTTTTCGGGAGACGCTCCGCCAAGCAGCCGGGCCAGGAACACGGCCGCCGTCAGGTCGCCAGTACCGCTTGGCGCATCCTCGATATGCCGGTGCTCGGCCAGCGTCGCGCAGAAACCGTCCACCAGAAGGTTGGCGATCCCGCCGCGCAGAAGCGCGAAGGCGGAGGTGACGAGCACCAGGCGCGGCCCCAATGTGGCTGCCGCCTCGATCAAATGCTGGTTCGTATTCAGTTCCAGCCCCGTCAGGAACTGGAGTTCGAAGCGGTTGGGTGTCGCGATGTCGGCGAGGGGAATGAGCACTTCGCGGATCGCCGCCAGTGTTTCCGCCGGCTGATAGAGGCGGCCGCCTCCCTGCCCGCCGTCACCCAGTACCGGATCGCAGACGAAGAGCGCGTCCGGCCTTTGCGCCTTCAGCGCCCGCACCAGCCGCCCAATGTCCTCGACCTGACCCGGCGCGCCGAAATAGCCGGTGACGATCGCGCCGACTTCGCCGAGCTTGGGAGAGCGACAAAGATCGTCGACGAAGGCCGAGAACTCCGCGGGCCCCGGCACCAGCCGGGTCGCCGGGCCGTGTCCCGGGTGCCACGGCAATGTCACGGTCGGGACGGACCATACGGGATGCCCGAGCGATTCGAGCGCGAACACGATGGCGCGGTTGCCGACGGTGCCGCGAACGACATGGCTGGAGGCGGCGATGACCGCAGCTTTATCGGTTCCGGAGCTTTCGGGATGCGAACGGAGCGCCATATGGACGTGTCACGGGATGAGATAGGTGACGATGAGGGACCCTGCGAGAAACAGGAAGAATGCCAGGCCGGCAAGCCGGCCGATGCGCGTTCCCAACACCTCCATCCTGTCGGACGGGTCCGCGTCGGCCGCGCCGAAATGCTGTCGCGCGTCGAGCACGATGCGTTCGATGCCTGCCCCCACCTGCGGCTCCGTCTCCTGCCGGACACGGGTCAGGATAGCGTCGGATTGGCGCCGGCGCTCATCTTCCGGATGCTGTTTCTCCATGCGCGCGAGCCTGACCGAAAACACCGCCGAGAGCAATGGCCTTGCCATTCGGTGGACATTGCCGAGCGCGCGCCGTATGTGCCGCCCCAAAGAGTTGATTCCCATAACGTTCATGGGAATTTCTCCCGCGAAACAATAATACGAATGACCGGAAACGACCCATGATCACATCCCAGAAGGCCCAGATAATCGAGGATGTCCTGAGAGAGGCTCCGGATGGTCCCGCAAGGCGGCTGGTTCCGATGCTGCTGGCGCGCCCACCCGCAGAGGATCTCTGCGCCTTTTCGCCCAAGGCCCTCGCCATATCCGCGGAGCGCGGCGCCGCGGCGCTCGACGCCCATCGCTCCGGCATGCCGCTCGTGATCACCGAACAGCCGGAAGGGTTCGTCCTCGACGGACGCAAGCTGCTCCTGATAACGCTGGTCAACGACGACCGGCCGTTTCTCTTCGACAGCGCCGTTGCGGAGGTGGCCGATTCCGTTCCGGCAATTCACTACATCTCGCATCCGATACTGGACATCCATCGCGACGGCGATGGCCGGATCGTCTCGTTCGCGGCATCGCGGCCGGAAGCCGCGAGCGACCAGGATTCCCGCGTGAGCCTGATCCAGTTCGCGCTCGAAGTCCCGTACGAGGCAGAATCCGTCAGCCGCCTCAAGGACCGGCTCGAGGCGATCCTGAATCAGGTGCTCGTCGTCAACAGCGATTTCGACGCGATGCTGGCCCGCGTACGCCATGCGGCGGCGGAACTGCAGGCGCGTGCGGCCCATATCGACAACCTCGAGGACAAGGCGACCGCCGAGGAGGCCGTCAGGCTGCTCGAATGGCTGCTCGACAATAATTTCAGTTTCTTCGGCATCCGCGAATTCGACTATCACCGCGATGCGGACGGTGAGACCATGTCGCGGGTCGAGGGGTCCGAGCTGGGCATTCTGCGGGATCGGGACATACGGGTCTTGCGGAAGGAACGTACGGCCCAGGTGACGAGCCCGGAAATGCACGCGTTTCTGGATGAATCGAACCCGCTGCTCGTCGCCAAGGCCAATACGCGGTCGCTGGTCCACCGGCGCGTGTACATGGACTATGTCGGGGTCAAGGAGTTCGACGAGGACGGCCGCATCGTCGGCGAAATGCGGATCGTGGGTCTGTTCACCTCCAGCGCCTACACACAGTCGATCCGGACCATTCCCTATATCCGGCAGAAGGCCGAACGCGTCATCCGGCGCTTCGACTTCCGCCCGCATTCGCATTCGGCCAAGGCGCTCCTGAACATCCTGGAGACCTACCCGCGCGACGAACTGTTCCAGATCGACGTGGACACGCTGGAGACCTTCGTCGGCATCATGATGGAGCTGGGCGAACGCCCTCGCGTCCGTCTCCTGCCGCGCATCGACCCGTTCGACCGCTTCGTCTCGGCCATCGTCTTCCTGCCCCGCCAGCGCTACGATACCCGCCTGCGCGAAGCGGTCGGCCAATTGCTGGCGCAGGCCTATGAGGGCCATGTCTCCGCCTTCTATCCCTCTATCTCGGATGGTCCGCTGACATCCGTACACTTCATCATCGGCCGTTCGGGCCGGGAGGGCGTCATTCCGCGCCCCGATGTGGAGAGCCTCGAAGCCGAAATCGCCCAGCTGTCCCGGGACTGGGCCGCCGATGTCGAGACCGCTTTGGCCAGCACCGGCCGGGCCGGCGACTACCGCATGCTGCTGGCTGCACTGCCGGACGGATACCGCGAGGTGACATCGGCCGATGATGCGGCACGCGACCTCACGCGCATGGCGGCATTGTCGGAGGCGTCGCCCTTCACGATCGATTTCTACCGCCTCGACAGCGATGACGACCATATCGTCCGGCTGAAACTCTACACGCTCGGCGACACGCTGCCCTTGTCGACGCGCGTTCCGGTACTGGAAAACATGGGCCTTTCGGCCCTGTCCGAGCGCAGCTTCACCGTGCACCGGCCGGACGGCCTCCTCGTCCATATCCACGACATGGACCTGACCCGGCGCAATGGCGGCACGATCGAACTCTCCGATGGCGGCCTCGCCCTGGAGGCTCTGTTCCAGGCGGTTTCGGACGGGCGCATCGAGAACGACGGCTTCAACCGGCTGGTTCTCGAAGCCGGGCTGGAATGGCGGCAGGCCAATGTCCTGCGCGCCTATGCCCGCTATATGCGCCAGACCGGCCTGCCCTTCTCTCAGGAGTTCATTGCCGACACGCTGGTGCGCTATCCTCGCATCGCGGCACTGCTGTTCGATCTCTTCGCCCGCAGCTTCGATCCGTCGCTGCCGCGCGTGCCCGACAGCGCCGAGCCGGAAGCGGACCTCATCGCGAAAGCTGCGAGCCAGCGCGGATGCGGCGCGATCCTTGCCGAGCTGCGCACCGCGCTCGACAAGGTCGATGCGCTCGAGGACGACCGCGTTCTGCAGCGTTTCGTCGCCATCGTGCTGGCGACGCTCCGCACCAATTACTTCAGCGTTCCGGACGTATCGGCCGCCGCCGACTCGTCACCCGGTCATGTCGAACCGGCACTGGCCTTCAAATTCGACCCGCATCGGATCGAAGGCCTGCCCCAGCCCGTGCCCTTTGCCGAGATCTTCGTGTTCGACGCCCGGGTCGAGGGCGTTCACCTGCGCTTCGGCAGGGTTGCGCGCGGCGGCCTGCGCTGGTCGGATCGCAGCCAGGATTACCGCACCGAAGTCCTGGGGCTGGTGAAGGCGCAACAGGTCAAGAATGCCGTGATCGTGCCGGTCGGCGCGAAGGGAGGTTTCTACCCCAAGAGGCTGCCGGATCCCGCGCAGCGCGAAGCGTGGTTCGAGGCCGGCCGGTCGGCCTATGTGGTGTTCATCGCCTCGCTGCTGTCCGTTACCGATACGGTCACCCCGGAAGGCACGGTCACTCCGGCGAATCTGGTTCGCCACGATGCCCAGGACCCGTATTTCGTCGTCGCCGCAGACAAGGGCACCGCGACATTCTCCGATACGGCGAACGCCATCGCCATGGCCGACGGCTTCTGGCTGGACGACGCCTTCGCCTCCGGCGGCTCGGCCGGCTACGACCACAAGGCGATGGGCATCACCGCGCGCGGCGCGTGGGAAGCGGTGAAGCGCCATTTCCGCGAGATGAATCACGACATACAGACGACGCCCTTCACGGCGGCGGGTTGCGGCGACATGTCCGGCGACGTGTTCGGCAACGGCATGCTCCTGTCGCCCGCAACGCGCCTCGTTGCCGCATTCGACCATCGCGACATCTTCATCGATCCTTCGCCGGACGCCGTCGCATCCTTTGCGGAGCGGCAGCGTCTGTTCCAGAAGCCGCGGTCGAGCTGGGCGGATTACGATCGCAGCCTGATTTCTGCCGGAGGCGGCGTCTTCTCGCGGCGTGAAAAGCGCATCACCCTGTCGGACGAGGCAGCCGAAGCGATCGGATGGGACAAACGCACCGGCACGCCATCCGAGATCATTTCCGCGATCCTCCGGGCCCCAGTCGACCTGTTGTGGTTCGGCGGCATCGGAACCTACATCCGCGCCGAGGGCGAAACCGCTGCGGATGTCGGAGACAAGGCCAACGACGCGGTGCGCATTGCGGGGCGCGAGGTGCGCGCCGCAGTCGTGGGCGAAGGGGCCAACCTCGGCGTCACCCAGCGCGGCCGCATCGAATACGCGTTGCGCGGAGGCCGCATCAACACCGACGCCATCGACAATTCGGCGGGCGTCAACACCTCCGACGTAGAGGTCAACATCAAGATCGCGCTGAAGAGCGCCATGGCGGAAGGGCGGCTTGCCCGGCCCGACCGCGATGCCTTGCTGGCGCGCATGACGCCGGATGTGGCCGAGCTCGTTCTGGCCAACAATTACGAGCAGACGCTGGCCCTGTCCCTCGAACAGATGGCCGGCGCCGACAGGCTGCCGCTGCAAGGCCGCCTGATGGCGCGCCTGGAAGGCGAGAAGCGACTGGACAGGGCGGTGGAGTATCTGCCGACCGACCGGGAGCTGGCCGACTTCAAGGCGGCCGGTCGTGGGTTGACCCGGCCCGAACTGGCCGTCCTGCTCGCCTATGCGAAGATCGATCTGTTCGACAAGCTGATCGCCAGCCCCTTGCCGGACGACCCCTATCTGGAGGCGCGGCTGTTCGCCTATTTCCCGCCGGCGATGCGCGACAGCTATCGCGGCGATATCGGAAGCCACAGGCTGCGCCGCGAGATCATCGCGACCGATCTTGCCAACACACTCGCCAATCGCCTCGGTCCCTGTTTCCCGACGGCGATGAGCGACGCGACGGGCGCCACGTCGGCTCAGGTGACGCGCGCCTTCGTCGTTGCCTATGACGGCCTCGACATGGCCGCGCTGATCTCCCGGATCGATGCACAGGACAACAGGCTGCCGGGTCTCGTGCAGAACGAGTTGTATCGAACGGTGACGCTGACCCTGCAGATCGTGACCGCATGGCTGGTGCGCAACATGCCGGCGGAAACGGAGACCGCATTTGCCATCGCCGCCCTGCAACGCATGCAGTCCGCGATGAAGCCGAAACTCCTGGAGCTTGCCAGCGATCGCGCAAGGGAAAAATATGCGGCACGACTGCAGGCGCTGTTGGACAAGGACATCCCCGAGCCCCTGGCCCGCGAAGTCGCGCTGCTTCCGCTGATCGGCCTGATCCCGGATGCCGCCCGCGTTTCACGTGAAACGGGCAAGCCGGGCGAAGATGTACTGTCGGCCTATTTCCAGATGACCAAGCGCCTGCGGATTGGGAGTCTGGAAACGGCGATCATGAGCATACGTCCGCAGGACTATTTCGAGACGCTCACCCTGGAGCGGGCCGGCAGCCAGATATCCAATGCGCGTCGCAGGCTTACGACCGACGTTCTGATGCGTTTCGGCCAGAGCGACGATCCCGTTGCCGCCTGGGCGGCAGAGGAAGGCGACAAGATAGACCGGATTGCCGATCGCATCAGCGAACTGGTCGGTAGCGGCGAGACCTCCGTCGCGCGGCTGACCCTTGCGGCAGGTCTTCTGATGGATCTCGCCGGCTGAGGGGCAGGAGAAGCAGGCAGTAAGAAAAAGGGGCGCGCCTCGGCATGGCGCGCCCCTTTGTCATGTCACGGTCCGGCGCAGATCAATGCCGGAAATGGCGCATCCCGGTGAACACCATGGCAAGGCCGTTATCGTCCGCCGCCTTGATGACCTCGTCGTCCCGCATCGAGCCGCCGGGCTGGATGACTGCGGTAGCGCCGGCCGCGACCGCCGAAAGAAGACCGTCCGCGAACGGGAAGAACGCGTCGGACGCGACGACGGAGCCCTTGGTCAAGACCGGGCCGCCGGCCGCCTCGGCCGCGTCCTCGGCCTTGCGGGCGGCGATCCGCGCCGAATCCACGCGGCTCATCTGCCCGGCGCCGATGCCGACCGTCGCAAGGTCCTTCGCATAGACGATGGCATTCGACTTTACGTGCTTGGCCACCCGGAAGGCGAATTTCAGATCGGCCATCTCCCCGGCCGTCGGCTGGCGCTGCGTCACCACCTTCAACGGCACATCGTCGATCGTGCCGTTGTCGCGGCTCTGGACCAGCAGGCCGCCGGCCACCGACTTGACCATCAGGCCCGGTATGCGCGGATCGGGGAGGCCCTCGGTCAGCAGCAGGCGCAGGTTCTTCTTTGCCGCGATGATCTGCATGGCCTCTTCGTCGGCGCCCGGCGCAATGATGACTTCGGTGAATATCCTGGTTATCTCGCCGGCCGTCGCGGCATCGAGACGGCGGTTGAGCGCGACGATCCCGCCGAAGGCGGACACCGTATCGCAGGCATAGGCCCGCCGATAGGCATCCAGCAGGGTCTCCCCCTCGGCGACACCGCACGGATTGGCGTGCTTGATGATCGCCACCGCCGCAGCCCGCGCCGGATCGAATTCGGCCACCAGCTCGAAGGCCGCGTCCGTATCGTTGAGATTGTTGTAGGACAGTTCCTTGCCCTGCACCTGACGCGCGGTGGCGACGCCGGCCCGCACCTCGGACGTATGGTAGAAGCTGGCATGCTGATGCGGGTTTTCGCCGTAGCGCAGGGTGCTGGCAAGCGTTCCGGGAAAGCTGCGGCGCTTCGGCGCTGCATCCTGCCCCACCATGGCGAACCAGTTCGATACCGCCGCATCGTAACCTGCCGTCAGCGCAAACGCCTTGCCGGCCAGCCGGCGCCGAAGCTCCAGATCGGTCTGTCCGTCGCTTGCGGCCACGGAGTCCATGAGCGCCGAATAGTCGGCGGGGTCTGTCACCACGGCGACATAGGGATGGTTCTTCGCACCGGCGCGGATCATGGCCGGCCCGCCGATGTCGATATTCTCGACGATGGCGGCGGCATCCGCACCGGACGCGACCGTCTCCTCGAACGGATAGAGGTTGACGACCAGAAGATCGATCCCGGGGATGTCGTGGGCCCGCATCGCCTCGGCATGGGCGGGGTCGGCGCGAATGCCAAGCAAGCCGCCATGCACGGTCGGATGCAGCGTCTTGACGCGCCCATCCATGATCTCCGGAAAGCCGGTGAGTTCGGATACATCCTTGACTGCCAGTCCCTGTGCGCTCAGGGCGCGCGCCGTCCCCCCCGTCGACAGCAGTTCCACGCCCTGTCCGGCAAGAAACCGTGCCAGCTCCTCGATACCCGTCTTGTCGAAGACGGACAGCAGAGCGCGCCGGATCGGAAGTCGGTCCGGCGCAGGATAGGTGTTCGCAGAAATGGCCATCATGATCTCCGGCTCGGCGCGCTTCCTGTCCGGCAGGATGCGCAGGATAGTTTACATGCGGGCAGCGCCCGCCTTCGAGCCGGGGTGATAGGGCATTTTGCCGAAGAGTTAAATCGTCCGCTGATATCGATTGCGGCTCACTCGGCCGCCCGCCCCTGGCGGAACGGCTCGGTCTGGCGCGCCAGATCGTCCATCGTCTGGGGCGCGACCGTTACGGCGCGGCTCATGCCGCAGCCGCCGAGGATCAGGCATGCGGCCAATGCGGCCAACGAAAAGCGAGTTGCCGAAGCGGCCATGGCGATATCCCGGTTCCAGAAGGTTGCCGTGATATAGGGCGTTTGCACCCGCTGGCTGCCTCTGTCCGATCACATCCTGCGTTCGAGGCGCCAATGCAGTTCGGCTTGATTGTCGCCGAAGGTCAGGACGATCTGGCGCGTCCGCCGCGCACCGCGCGGATCTGCGAAGAAGATCGACTCCTCGAGCGCAGGTGTACCATCGGCGAAGAACCACCAGACTTCGCCGCCAGCGAACAGGCGAATGCCGCTACCGGCGATTTCGGCTTCGACATCCGGGTGGAGATGGAAGCGGACATGCGTTTCGGCGACCGCATTTCCGGCTCGGCCGCGTGCCGGACGATTGGAGCGGAACAGGCGGTCCCATCCCTCCACCAGGCGGCCATCACGCGCAAGGAACAATTCCCGCTCGTGGACCAGGCCGAAATTCGCACGGTATCCGTCATGGGCCATGGAAAGGTGCAGACCGTCGGCCTTCTCCTGCCGTTCGGCGACGACTTTGGTTGGGCCCGATACCAGGGGGCTTCCCAGAAAGCGGTCGATCAACCGGGACCGCGCGAAACGGGACGACGAATGGTCGGCGACCGTCAGCGTCGAATGGGCCGCCGTACTGCGCGCCAGCCGCCGCCAGGCGGCCTCCGCCTTTTGCGGAGCGCCGCAATTGACGATCAGGCGTCGTGCACCCGACGAAAGTTCGAAGGCCAGCGTACCGGCATGGGCATCGACCGACAATGCGCCCTCGGGCGCGATGCCGGTGTCGGCGATCAGGGTGCAATTGCCCTGCGCCAGCCGGTGATATCCGGTCTGCCGCATGTTGGACACCGGCTCGCCCAATGTCTCGTCGAAGCGGAGAAGCGCGAGCATCAAGGCCTGGCTGCCGGACGTCGCCCCGTTGAACAATGCAAGCGCGCCATCACCGTGCCGGAAGAAGCGGAGCGCCGGCAGCATGCGGTCGATCGCCGCGAGCAGGCTGCGCGGCACTGGCTGCTGGCGTTGCGAAAACAACTGCCGCAGCGGCAGGAGCAACGACAGGATTTCGACGATGGTTTCGGGATTGCGCGAGACATGTCCGCCATCGGGGAAGATCTGGCGATCCAGTTCCTCGGAGACGTTCTGCGCCGCCGTCTTCATCTGATGGGTGTGGGCATGCACGCAGAGGGCGGCATAGGCCAGGGCAATCCTGACCAACAGGCGCGGCATGCCGTCGGTGACCTCCGGCGCGATCCGACGCAGATAGCGCGCTTCGGCCGCGATGAGATCCAGGAACCGACCGCGGAACTCGTCCTTGCCCTGCGCCATGACGATCGGGCAATGGGTCAGGAAGGAAATGACCCGGCGCGCCATCACCTCGGGCGCGGTGCTGACTGGAGAGCGGCGCCGCCGCGGCAAAGCCATGAAATCGTCCACCAGGGCGCGTGCGTTCTCCGCCGCCAGGGCGTCCTGCATTTCCGACAGGTGCCGCAGCCACGAGAAGCCGTACAGCTCGGCCTGCCAGGCCAGGGGAGCGTCGCGCCGCTCGAACGGCGAGGTATCGGTGATCTCCACGCGATGTCCCGCCAGATGGAAGTCGCCGGCATAGATCGTCTCGGCGGTCGCCATGTCGCCGTGCCTGAACTCGCGCGGCACCGCCAGGATGCGGTCCGGACCCATGCCAGGAAGAATCGACAACCATGGCGCGCGCGCAACGCGCCGTACCCGGCGCCACGCCTCTCTCAGCGCAAGACCTGCCAACCGTGGGTCGTCAACCAGTTCCGCAGCCATGATCGCCCGGCTCCCCTGCGCGACCATCCTTGTCGGAGGGCCGTCGCGATGATTCACTCATGCGGCATTTTCGTGAATCGAGGTAAAATTCTTCTTAACCGCCTGTCGCCGGCTGTCGCAGCAGTCGCGCCGCGTAGAATCCGTCGAGGCCGGCAAGGGCCGGGTTGGTATCCGGCATCATGGCCGGAGTGGTGCGGACATCGCCCTCGGGCGAGATGGCCGTCTCGAGCCCCGGCAATTCCTCTGCCTTGACGGGATCTCTGCGAAAATCCGGATGGGCCGCAAGGAAGGCCGCGACCACCGCTTCTCCCTCGGCGGGATCGAGCGAGCAGTTCGAGAAGACGAGGATCCCGCCGGGGCGTACGGCCCGCGCCGCGTGCCACAGGAGGTCGGCCTGAACCTCCGCCAGCTTCTCGACCTCCTCGGCACTTTTGGTATAGGCGACGTCGGGATGCCGGCGGATCGTGCCGGTCGAGGAGCACGGCGCGTCCAGGAGAACGCCGTCGAAGGCCCCGTCGACGACGATGTCGGACTGCCTGATATCGCCCTGCAGTGCCCTCACCGGAAGGCGAAGCCGCTGGAAATTCTCTTCCAGGCGGGCAAGCCGGCTTGCCGATATATCCATCGCGGTGACGTCGGCGCCCGCTGCGGCCAGTTGTGCGGTCTTGCCGCCGGGCGCAGCACACAGGTCGGCGATCCTGGCGCCGGCAACCGCACCGAACAATCGTGCCGGTATGCCCGCCGCGGCATCCTGCACCCACCATGCGCCGTCTTCGAACCCCGGCATCTCCTGCACCGGACGTGACGGGTCCGCCTCGAGGCGCACCGCTCCGAGGGGCAGCAGATGCCCGCCCAGGCGTTCGGCCCATGCTCCTGCATCGCCATCGCGAACCGTTATATCGACCGGCGCGATGGCCCGATGCGCGGCGGCGATGGAGGCCAACGCTTCCGCACCATAGGCGGGAAGGAGGCGCTCTTGCAGCCATTGCGGCATATCGATCAGCGGATCGCCATGCCGGGCGACGAGGCTGTCCTTCTCGCGTGCAACGCGGCGCAGGATCGCGTTCACCAGCCCTGCGAACCGTTGCAGGCGGGGATCGCCATGCGTCTGCGAAACCGCAAGGTCCACCGCCGCGGAATCCGGCACGTCCAGAAACAGGATCTGTGCCATGGCCGTATGGAGAAGGCTGTGCAGCGCGTCGGCATTGCCCGGCAGCGGACGTTCGAGGCATTCCGACAGGATCGCGTCCAGCGTACCGCGTCGGCGGAGTGCAGAAACCAGGATGGCGCGCACCAGTGACTGGTCCCTGGCGTCCAGGCGCCGGAAGGCCGGATGGCCGCTCCGGCGGTCGGTCAGGCCATCCAGCGATGTCCGCGATACGACCACGGCCGACAGGAGCCGCGTAGCCACTTGCCGCGCCGGAAGGCCCGGCTTGTCGTTCATCTCCGCATCCGCAGGCCCCTGCCCTGCCCGCGGCCTTTTCTTCAACCCCATGGTCCTCGTCGTCCGCCACCGCTGTTGCTTCCGCCGCTCCATGGACCGCGGCGTTGGGCCTCGTCAAGGAAGCCGCCCTGCCGGGGTGCCGAAGCGACCTGGCTGGGGCCACCCGTGGAGGACCGCATTTCGGCGGCCTGCGCCTTGAGGGCTGCGATCCGATTGTTGGTATCGGGGTGGGTCGAGAAGAGATTATCCATCCGCTGGCCGTTGAGCGGGTTGATGATGAACATATGCGCCGTCGCCGGGTTGCGCTCGGCATCGACATTGACGGTACGTCCTGCGGCGGCTGCGATCTTGCCGAGGGCCGATGCCAGCCAGATCGGGTCGCCCGCGATCTCGGCACCGCGCCGGTCGGCCGAATATTCCCGCGTCCGGGAGATCGCCATCTGGACGATCATCGCAGCCAGCGGAGCGACGATCACGGCTGCGATGACGCCGATGATGCCCAACGGATTGCTGTTGTTCTCGCGGTTGCCGCCGAAGAAAAACGCGAAATTTCCGAGCATCGAGATGGCGCCGGCCAGCGTGGCCGTGATGGTCATGATCAGCGTATCGCGGTTCTCCACATGGGCCAGTTCGTGCGCCATGACCCCCGCGACCTCCTCCGGCGTCAGCCGCTTCAGCAGGCCGGTGGTCGCGGCCACGGCGGCGTTTTGCGGGTTGCGGCCCGTGGCGAAGGCGTTTGGCTGGTCGTTTTCGATGATATAGACGCGCGGCATCGGCAGGCCGGCATTGGCGGCCAGACCCTTGACCAGCCGGTAATAGTCCGGTGCGGTACGCTCATCCACCTCATGCGCATGGTGCATGCGCAAGACCATCTTGTCGGCGTTCCAGTACGCGAAGAAATTCATGCCGATGGCGATGAGAAGGGCGATCATCATGCCGCCGCGGCCGCCGATCAACAAACCGACCCCCATGAAAAGGGCGGTCATCACCGCGATCAGCATGGCAGTCTTGAGCCTATTCATGGGCGTCGATATCTCCAACGATACAAGGCCATCCGGCCTCTGTACAATCTGGTAAGGCCGCGTCCGTCCTTCAATACAGGGACGACCGGCAACAAGCCACGGAGCAGGATCATGACGGAAGACAAGGCGGCGCCGGCACGGCGCTTCGAGGATTTGCCGGCGGCGGCGCAGCGGGCACTGCAGGAAGCGCAGCAGCGACGCGCCGCCGAGCCGAAAGCCGGCGACAGGCCCGTCGAGGTCAATGGACGCGACGGGCCGGAACCGGTGCGCTACGGGGACTGGGAAAAGAACGGCATAGCCTCGGACTTCTGAGCGCGCCGGCCTTGATCCCAAGGCTTCCAGGGCTCATATGTGCTCCGGGACACTGCCGTGCGGTGTCGAAGGACGACCTTCCCCTGAAGCCATCCCTGCCGGGACGACCCGCATCTATCCGGAGTCGTAACCATGGCATGGGCCTATCTCATCACCGCAGGAATCCTGGAGGTCGTCTGGGCCTTCTCCATGAAACAGTCCGCAGGCTTCACGCGCCTGTGGCCCAGCATCGTCACCATATTGTTCATGGTCGCGAGCTTCGGGCTTCTGTCGATATCGATGCGCACGCTGCCGCTCGGAACCGCTTATGTCATCTGGACTGGCATCGGTGCGGTCGGCGCTTTCATCGTCGGGATCGTTGCGCTGGGCGAAGCGGCCAACCCCACCCGCCTTCTGGCGGCCGCGTTGATCGTCACCGGGCTCATCCTGATGAAGCTTGCAACACCTGCGGGTTGAGGTCACGAGCCGATACACCGAAAAGTGATCGAGTGCCCGGCAAGCCCTTCCTATGCTGCGATGCCGTGCTATTCTCAGGTGTGCTTATCATGCGGGGAGTGTTTCACGTGAGACACGAAATTGTTCGCGCAGACGACGAAAGTGCCCGAATTCTCGCCCGGCTGATACGGCAGGGCTACGAAAGCTTTCAACCCGACATAGCGATCCGATTATGGACAGGCGAGCGCCTTGGGCCGGTCTCCGGACCGGTCGTGGCGCTCCATGATCCGGTAGCCCTGTCGCGCCTCGCCTTCCGGCCGACGATCACGACCCTTGTCGAACTCTGGATGGAGAAGGCCTTCGACATCGAGGACGGCACCCTGTTCGACATCGCCGGGGTGAAGAGCCGGGTGAAGACGAAGCAGGCCCTTAAGCAGATCGGCAAGTGGCAGGTGGCCCGCGCCCTGCCCGCGCTTCTGCGATTGCGGCGGCAGGGCAAGGTGGTCCATCAGACCATAGGAGAAGGCGCCGGTGCCAGCGGCTCTACCCGGCAGGCGATCCAGTATCATTACGACGTGTCGAACGATTTCTACCGCCTGTTCCTCGATCGGCGCATGCTGTATTCCTGTGCCTACTTCGATGGCTGGCACGACGACATCGACAAGGCACAGGGCGACAAGCTGGACATGATCTGCCGCAAGCTGCGCCTGCAGCCGGGCGAGCGGATGCTCGACATCGGCAGCGGTTGGGGAGCCCTGCTGATCCACGCGGTTTCGCATTATGGGGTCGTCGGCCACGGCGTGACGCTGAGCCAGGCCCAGTTCGACCTGTCACGCGAGCGGATCGCCGAGGCGGGGTTGTCCGACCGTATCACGATCGAGTTGAAGCCGTTCCAGGATCTGTCGGGCCGCTTCGACAAGATATCCTCCATCGGCATGTTCGAGCATGTCGGCTTTGCGCATCACGACGAGTACTTCGCCGCGGTACATCGGCTGCTCGAACCGGGCGGGCTCTATCTGCACCATGCCATAACGCGTCCCGCCAAGAAGACCGTGCGGCATTTCCATCGCAAGTCGGCGGAATACAAGGCGTTGACGCGGTACATCTTTCCGGGCGGGGAGCTGGATTATATCGGGCACTCGTTGCAGAAGCTCGAGGCCTTCCGCTTCGAGGTCCACGATGTGGAAGGCTGGCGAGAGCATTACGCGCGAACCCTTCGGCTATGGGCCAACCGGTTGCACGACAATTTCGACGCCGCGATCGGGATGATCGGCGAACCGCGCGCCCGGCTCTGGCTTGCCTATCTTGTGGGTTGCGCCATCAGCTTCGAACGCGGCGATGCGTTGATCCAGCAGACGCTGGCCTCGCGCAAGGTGAAAGGGCCGAGCAAGCTGCCGCCCACGCGCCGCGACCTGTATGCCTGAACGAAAAAGGGCCGCCCCGTCGAAGGAGCGGCCCCGTGATTGCGAGCTCTTGCCGTCAGGCCGTGCCTGAAAGGCCGAAAGCCATCGTCAGAAAGAAGGCTGCCCCTTCCCGTCGACGCGCATTTCCGATCCCGCCGGCAATTGCAAACCACTCGACATTGGATCACCTCCTTCCGTTTCGTTGAACATGACAGGATATTGGGGACCGCCGATGGCCTTTGCAAGGCAGGCGGGCTTCATTTCATGCGGCGGCCAGATTCAATTCGGTTCGTGGCCTGCTCCAGGATATCGAGAAGTTGCCTGATATCCGCGGGGCTGAGCGACCCGATGGTTTCCGCCAGACGATTGGCGAGCACCGTCGCCTCGGGGGCAAGACCACCGGTCTCCACCGTCACACGCGGATGCGACAGCTCCGCCAGGCGCTCCAGTTCTTCCGCGTCGTCCCAGATCACGCCCAGATAGCCGATCATCCGTTGCAGGAGATACCAGCTCGGACGGCCGCGCCGGCCATGCTCCAGCGCCGAAAGATAAGCTCCTGAAACGCCCAGCGCTTCCGCCATCTGTCCCTGGCTGACCCCCTTTTCGCGCCGCAACGCCCGAATTTTTTCCCCAAACGGCGTCATGACTTGCGTAGCCTCACGTAGAACGCACCGTCTCCGCCGTGGCTTCGCTCGGCGATGTCGTATCCCGAGACGAGGCGGCGGAAGGCATCCGTGGCGATCCAGTGCGGAAAGGCCCGGCGCAATGCCCCGGTCGATCCGGACGAGGATCCGCGGCCGGTGATGACCAGCACATGACGCAACCCCATGCCATGGGCCGATCGCAGGAATCCCAGCAAGGCGTAATGGGCGACCGCCTCGGTCTTGCCGTGAAGGTCTATGCGGGCGTCGATCTCAAGCCGGCCGCGGCCCAGCTTGCGCCGCACCGGCCGGTCTATCCGCTCCTGGAC
The DNA here is from genome assembly GCF_023702225.1 of Aureimonas altamirensis. Classification (GTDB taxonomy): domain Bacteria; phylum Pseudomonadota; class Alphaproteobacteria; order Rhizobiales; family Rhizobiaceae; genus Aureimonas; species Aureimonas altamirensis_B. Next base: position 32,295 of record NZ_JAMQCO010000014.1, read on the forward strand.
GACATGGGGGCGCGGCGGCAGGCCTGGCGCACCGGCCGGCTGTATGTCGATGGCCGATCCGACCTTGCCCCTGAAGGCTTTGCCGACTTCGGTTACGGCATCCTCGGACGGCTCAGGCGAAAGTTTCCGCCCGGGCAGCGGGCGTGCGGTGCGCGCCACGGCCGACCACAGACGCTTGTCTTCTTCGGTCAGGACGCCGCGCCGCTTCATGCCTCAAGAGAGCCTCAGCTTTCTTCGGATTCGGTCTCGACCAGCTTCCAGTTCGGATCGCGCGAGCGGGTGTCGCGGGCGAAGGTCCACACGTCCCGCACCTCGACCACCGTTTCCGGATCGCCTTCGGCAACGGTCCCGTCTGGCTTGAGGACGGCGGAGATGAGCTGAGAGACGATACGCAAGGTCACGTATGCCTCGGTTCCCTTCAATTCCGCAGAGACGATCCGGGCATCGTCGATCCCGACGAACGAAGACTGCATCCGCTCGCCGCGCTTCTCGCGGTCTGCGATGGCCGTGTCGAAACCCTGGTAGACTTCCGGCGACAAAAGATTGCGCAGCAGCTTCCGGTCGCCGTCCGCAAAGGCGGTCACGATCATTTCATAGGCGATCTTTGCCCCGTCGACGAAAGTGGGCGCGTCGAAGGAAGGATCGGCATCCTTGATTCGCCGCAACTCGGTATTGGTCGTCGTACCGGGCTCCGCCAGCTTGTCGATAGCCTCGTAGCTGCCGGCGACCGGCTCGGTGTCCGGCAGGCGGCGGCTGGGCAGGGTTACGACATTGCCCGGGTTCGCGGCGCCGTTCTGGTCGGCGCGGGTGTAGGGATCGTAGGGCGGGCGCTCGTTCCCCGTGCGGCGGCCCAGCACCGTCCACAACTGGTAGAGGACGATCACCGTCACCACGATAAAGAAGATCGTCCCGAAACCCATGCTCTCCGCATCCCCTGAAACCGTGTAAAAGATAACTCCGCATATAGACATGGTGCGGCCGGCATTCAAATCACGCCGCGCGATACCTATGTGCGCGACATTCAACCCGCCTCTCAGGCGTACGACCGGGAAAGACATCGCCAGCCCATGCCCGCACTTCTCGTCCTGATCGCAATTCTTGCCCTTCCAATGGTCGAGATCGGCGTCTTCATCGCCGTCGGCAGCCAGATCGGTATCGGCTGGACGCTGGCCCTCGTGGTGATCTCGTTCCTGCTCGGCATCGTCCTGTTTCGCAGGCAGGGCTTCTCCACGCTCAAGGCCGCCCAGGCGGAAGCGCGCGCCGGGGTCGTTCCGGAGCGCCCGATCGTCCACGGCGCGATGATCGTCATGGGCTCCATCCTGCTGATGATCCCGGGTTTCGTCACCGACGTCTTCGGCCTGCTTCTCTTCGTGCCGCCTGTGCGCGACATGATCTGGAACGCCATGCGGTCCCGCATCACCGTCCGCGCCTATGGTCCCGGCCACCGCACCTACACGGCCGGAACCGCGCATCGCGCGGGGCCGGAAGTGATAGACTTGGCCGACGACGATTTCGAACGCCGCGACGGCGATCCGGACTCGCCGTGGTCGGACGACCGGGCGGGAACCGGCCGTACGCTGCCGCCCGACCGGTCGTAGGTTCGCTTGTTTCGCCGGACCCGGCATGCTAGCGCAGCACGAGCCTGACGCACCGATATCACGAGGAAATTTGATGTCCGAAACCGAAAAGGCCAATGGCCAGACTGCCCCGGCCGCGGCCCCCAGCCTGAACGTGCTGACGCAGTACATCAAGGATCTCTCCTTCGAGAGCCCGAATGCGCCCGGCGTTCTTCGTGGACAGGGAAAGCCGCCGGCCATCAATATCGGCGTCAACGTCTCCGCCTTGCCGGTCACCGGTACGGACGGCGAGTATGACGTCAAGCTGACGCTCAACGCCCGCGCCGGCGAAGGTGCCGAAGCCATGTTCCTGGTGGAACTGCAGTATGGCGGCATCTTCCGGGTGCAGAATTTCCCGCAGGAGCATCTCCTGCCGGTACTCTTCATCGAGTGCCCTCGCCTTCTGTTCCCCTTCGCGCGGCAGGTCATTGCCGATGTCACGCGGAACGGCGGCTTCCCGCCCCTGATGGTCGACCCTATCGACTTCGCTGCGCTGTTCCAGCAGCGCATGGCCGAAGAGCGCGCCCGCCAGCAGGTACAGCCTTCCTGAAACCGGTTCGATCCGGATCACGACCGAGGGGCGCCATCGATGGCGCCCTTTTTCATTGCCCTATCGCGCGGCTCACTCGACCGGCAGATAGGCCCGCCAGATCGCCTCTTCGCCCAATGTGGCGACGAAAGCCGCATGACGGGCGCGCTGTGCATCGTCCAGGCGGGGCGGCAAGGCGGCAGGCCGCTGCCGCGTCGGCTGCAGCACGACATCGCCGATCGTGTCGTTGCCGCTGGAACGCCCTTCTTCCGGGTTCAGCAGCAGCGCGGCCTGGCGGCCACCGATCAGCTCGATATAGACCTGCGCCAGCAGCTCGGAGTCCACCAGTGCCCCGTGCTTGTCGCGGCGCGACGTATCGATCTGAAACCTCGAGCACAGTGCGTCCAGCGTAGCGGGCGCCATCGGAAACTTGCGCCGCGCCATGGGCAGAGTATCGATGATCGACGATTGGGAGATTTCCGCTCGACCGAGACGCCGCAGCTCGGCATTCAGGAAACGCATGTCGAACGACGCGTTATGCGCGATCAGAATGGCATCGGCGAAAAACTCGACGAAGTCGTCCACAACCTCCTCGAACAGCGGCTTGTCCTTGAGGAATTCGTCGGAAATGCCGTGGATGTCGAACGCCCCCGGATCGACCCGCCGGCCCGCCGGCCGAACGAAGCGATGGAACTCGCGTCCCGTCGGAATATGATTCCACAACTCGATGCCGCCGATCTCGATGACCCGGTCGGCTTCGAAATCGAGCCCGGTCGTTTCCGTATCGAAGACGATTTCGCGCATGGAACAACCCCGAAACTCCAGCCTGTCCCCTCTTCGCCCATCGGCGTGCCGTCCTCAACCCCGGTCGAGGACTTATCCAAGGTGCCGGACGATCGCCTCCACCGCCGCCCTGGCGGCATCCAGGCCGGACGCGGTATCGATCACGAAATCCGCCTTCGCCCGCTTTTCCGCATCGGGCATCTGCCGCGCCAGGATCGCATCGAGCTTCTGCGCCGTCATGCCGGGCCGGGCCAGCACCCGGTCACGCTGGATGGACTCCGGTGCGGTGACGACGAGAACCGCGTCGACATCCGCTTCCCTTCCGGTTTCGAACAGCAGCGGAATGTCGAGGACGACGAGCGGATGGCCGTCGCGACGCGACGCGCCCAAAAATTCGGCCTCCGCTTCCCGGACCAGGGGATGGACGATGCCCTCCAGCCGCGCCAGGGCATCCGGATTGCCGACGACGGCCCTGGACAGCGCGGTGCGGTCGATGACGCCATGATGCAGGGTACCGGGAAAGGCATCGTCGATCAGTCGGGCCCGAGGTCCGGCATAGATGCGGTGCACGGCCGCGTCCGAGCCGTGCACGGGCACGCCCAGCGCCTCGAACATGGCTGCCGTCGTGCTTTTGCCCATGCCGATGGATCCGGTCAGGCCGAGGATCTTCATGCCGTCAGTCCGTGACCGTGCTGACGATGCGCAGGCCATGGTCCTGCACGTCGCGAACCAGAAGGTAACGGCACGAGAATTCCAGCGCCACCTCGCCGTCGGCGCGCTCCTGACGCCATAGGACCACGGCATTGGCGCTGTCGGCGCCACCCGTGAGCTCCAGGATATCGAAGCGCGTGTGCACGATCTCCTCGCGCTCGAAGACGTCCAGAAGCGCCTCGATGTTTTCGACGAGTTCGTCCTCGTCTGCGAAGGTATTGCCACGCCCGCCCTGCCACAGCGTCGCGGGAAAAGCGAAGCACGCGGCAACGGCGTCGCTGTCGAAATCGTCGAACCCTTCCGCATAATCGGTGAAAAGGGCGATCGCCTCGTCCCTGGCCGTCGCCGCGCCCTGCTCTGCCGCATCCATCCTTCACACTCCCTTTTCGATATCGCCGAGCACAAGGGCGCGCAGCGCCTCGTCCACTTGCGGCGTCACGCCGAACCACCGTTCGAAACCCGGCACGGCCTGATGAAGAAGCATACCCAGCCCGTCCGCCGTCCTGAGGCCGCGTGCCCGCGCCGCCGCCAGCAACGGCGTTTCGACAGGCACGTAGACGATGTCCGTAACAAGGGCCGCATCGGCAAGGCCCGCAAGGTCGGCTATCGCCAGCGCCTCGCCTTCCGGCCCGTGGGCCGGTCGCGTGTTGACCAGAAGGTCCGCCATGGCCATCACGCGCGCCTCGTCCTCGGGCCCGTGGGCCATGACGCGCCCGCCGAACCCTTCGGCAACCGTCGCGGCGCGCTCGCGGTTGCGGTTCACCACGTGCACGCTGCGCGCGCCGGCGGAAAGCACGGCATGGACGATCGCCCGTGCCGCGCCGCCGGCGCCCAGAACCACGACGGTCTCCGCATCGCGCCAGCCTGCCAGACGGTCGTCCAGATTGGCGGCAAAGCCGTGGGCGTCCGTGTTGCCGCCGACCAGGACGTCGTCTTCGAACCAGAGCGTGTTGACGGCGCCGATGGCCGTGGCCGCGGCGTCCAGCCGATCGGCGGCACGGAGGGCCGCTTCCTTGTGGGGAATGGTCACGTTGCCGCCGACGAAGCCTGCGGATCGAAGGTCCGACAGGAACCCCTCGATCTCCTCCGGTGGAACGCCGGCGCGCTGGTAGCTGCCCGGCAGGCCATGCCGTTGCAACCAGGCGCCGTGGATCAACGGCGAACGGGAGTGCCATACCGGCCAGCCCGTGACGAAGGCGCGGGGTATCGTCGCATCACGCATCGAGGGCGCCTTCCGCCTCCAGGTCCTTGATCAACGCCAGCAGCGGCAGGCCGACGATGGTGAAGTAATCGCCGTCGATGCGATCCATCAGGCGGATGCCGGGGCCTTCGATGTGGTAGGCCCCGACACTGCCCAGGACCGCCTCGCCGGCCTTGGCGAGGTAATGGCCGATATTGGCGGGCGTCAAAGGGCGCAGCGTGATCGAGGCAGTCTCCACGCGCTGCCGCAGAACCGTTCCGTCCCTGACGAGCGCATAGGCGCTGTGCAGTCTGTGGGTGTGCCCGGACAGGGCCAGGAGCGTGCGCCGCGCCTCTTCCATGGACGTCGGCTTGTGGAAGAGAACGCCATCCAGTTCCAGGGTCTGGTCTGCCCCGACCACGACGCGGCCCGGAAAACCCTGCGATACATCTGTGGCCTTCGCTTCCGCCAGGATGGAGGCGAGATCGTCCGCCGTCACCTCCGCATCGCCGAGCGACTCCTCGACGGCGCGTTCATCGATGCTGGAGGCGACCGCCTCGACCGCGATCCCGGCACCTTCGAGAAGGCGGCGTCGATGCATGCTGCCCGACGCGAGAATGATGGGTTTCGCCATGCGAACCTCCCCTTTGCTGTCCCGGTATTCCTTCTAGCCAGCCTCGCCGCCGCGTTCCAGACGGCGGACTCGATTCTTCTCCGATGCGCAAGCGGAACCAACGCGGCGCCCCCGACATTCTGACCTGGTTGTGGGAATCACTGGATGGCGCAGGCGTCTGGCCGCCGCTCGAAAGGACCCCGCGGGAAACAGCGATGCTTTTCCACACGGCTGGCCGGCGCGACGCTTGTTGAGGGGGGCAATCTGAACATCGGGGACAACCTTGCCTGACACCAGGCCTGGTCCACATGCCATCCACAGGTGGACAACACTCTGATTGACCTTCAAGATATTGATAATGAACGGTTATTTCCGACGATCCGCGCTGCTCCCAAAGGATCGCGCGTTGTCATGGGATGGCGCCGGTGCTAGGGCCCCTCAACCATGGCTAACGATCGATGACCATGAATTCCTGCAATCCACGGCCATAAAGAATAAGAATCCTTTTCTATAGGGATTCTATATTTAGGGGATAAACCCGATCGCCGGGTCCGACGATCGATCGACGAGGAATGGAAGCCAACATGCCAAGACGCCGATTGCTCAGGGCCATCGACGGAGAAGCGCTCGACACGCCCCCGATCTGGCTGATGCGCCAGGCGGGACGCTACCTTCCCGAATATCGTGCGACGCGCGCCGAGGCCGGCTCTTTCCTGGATCTCTGCTACAATCCGGAACTGGCGACGGAAGTCACGCTGCAGCCCATCCGGCGCTTCGGCTTCGACGCGGCCATCCTGTTCTCGGATATCCTCGTCATTCCGGATGCCTTACGGCGCAATGTCCGTTTCGTGGCAGGCGAAGGGCCGCAGATGGATGCACTTCTGCCGCGCGAGGTCGAGACACTCGACCCGTCCCTGGCCGAAACGCATCTGGCGCCTGTCATCGCGGCCGTCTCCCGCATCCGGGACGCCCTGCCCGACGAAACTGCGCTGATCGGCTTCTGCGGGGCGCCCTTCACGGTCGCGACCTACATGATCGCCGGCCACGGAACGCCGGACCAGGCCCCTGCCCGGCTGTTCGCCTATCGTCATCCGGACGAGATGGATGCGTTGCTGGCGCTTCTTGCCGACATGTCGGCGCAATATCTCATCCGTCAGCTGCGTGCCGGTGCGGATTGCGTGCAGATTTTCGATAGTTGGGCCGGCATCCTGGACGAGGCCGGCTTCCGCCGCTTCGCCATAGCTCCGGTCAAAAGGATCGTCGCGCAGGTCAGGGCGGCGGAGCCCGGCGCGCGCATCATCGGCTTCGCAAAGGGGGGCGGCGCCTATCTCGACTTCTATCGCGCCGAAACCGGCGTCGACGTCGTCGGGCTGGACTGGTCGGTGCCGGCGGCGCAGGGCCGCCGCCTGCAGGCGGATGGAGCGGTGCAGGGCAATCTGGACCCGCTGCGCCTGATCGCCGGCGGCGCGGCCCTCGAGGACGGCGTGGATGCCATCCTGGAGGCGCTGGGCGGCGGTCCGCTGATCTTCAACCTCGGACATGGCATCACGCCCGATACGCCCATCGCCCATGTCGAGGCGCTGGTGCGCCGCGTCCGCGGCGGCTGAGACCAACTTTCTTCCTCAGGAGATCCGCATGAAATCCAACCGTGCCCTCTGGATCGCCCTCGCAGTGGGCGCCCTTCTGCTGATCGCGCTGTTCGCGCTCGTTCCGCCGGAAGCGATGCCGTGGGTCAAATCCCTTCATATCGTGGCGGTGATCTCCTGGATGGCGGGGATGCTCTATCTGCCGCGCCTGTTCGTCTACCACGCGGAATCGGCTGTCGGCTCCCAGCAGGCCGAAACCTTCAAGATCATGGAGCGCCGGCTCCTGAAGGGCATCGTCAACCCTGCCATGGTGGTGACCTGGGCTGCCGGCCTCTGGCTGGCATGGATGTTCAGCTTCCAGGGCGGCTGGCTGCACGCCAAGATCGCGCTCGTGCTTGTCCTGTCGGGCATGCACGGCTATCTCTCCGCCTCGCAGCGTCGTTTCGAACGCGACGAAAACAGGAAAAGCGCCAAGTTCTGGCGCAGCGTGAACGAGATTCCGGCCGTTCTGATGGTGCTGATCGTCATCCTCGTGGTGGTCAAGCCCTTCTGATACCCATCGGGGCCATCGGGCGGACGACAAAAAAGGGATAGCGCATGTCCGAAGAGAGCCGGCTTTTCGCCGCGATCGTCATGGGGCCGTCGGGGGTCGGAAAGACCACCACCGCCAAGGGCGTTGCAGACCGGCTGGGATGGGAGTTCGCGGAAGGTGACGAATTCCATCCCAAGGCGAACATCGACAAGATGTCGGCGGGCATTCCCCTCGACGACGAGGATCGGGCGCCGTGGCTGCGATCCATCCGGGACTGGATTTCCGGGCGGTCGGATGCAGGCTTGAACTGCGTTCTGACCTGCTCGGCCCTCAAGAAGTCCTATCGCGACATCCTGCGCGAGGCGCGCGCCGAGGTCCTGTTCATCGAACTCGACGCGCCCATCGACCTTGTGGGCGAGCGCATGGCCCATCGAAAGGGCCACTATATGCCGACATCCCTCCTCCAGTCGCAGTTCGACACCCTCGAGCCGCTGTCGCCGGAGGAAAACGGCATCGTCGTCAGCGTCCAGGATACGCCGGAAAAAGTGATCGACGACGCCGTCGCCGCCCTCAAGCATGCGGGCGCGAAGCCCGCCGGTTCGTCGGGCGCCTGACGATCGAACCTCTTGCCCTGAGGCGGAGAGAGGTTTATATGCGGTCCATCCCGCCTTTCGGCCGGCGCCTGCAAGGCACCGGCCCTGCAGCTTAGCCGAACCCGGTTTTCCAAGTTTACGGCCTGCGTCCCATTTCCCCTACAGCATGCACCCACCGGCTCTCACGGGACCGCGATGGGTCGGAGCCATAGAATTCATGCCTGAGATCAAACTCCAGGACCTCAAGAACAAAAGCGCCCCCGAACTGATCGCCTTCGCCGAAGAAACCGGCGTGGAGAACGCATCCGTCCTGCGCAAGCAGGAGTTGCTGTTCGCGATCCTCAAGCAATTGGCAGCCCAGGACGTCGAGATCATCGGCGAGGGCGTCGTCGAAGTGCTGCAGGACGGGTTCGGCTTCCTGCGCTCGCCCGAAGCGAACTACCTGCCGGGCCCCGACGACATCTACATCTCGCCCTCGCAGCTTCGACGGTTTTCGTTGAAGACCGGCGATACGGTCGAGGGGCCCATTCGCGGTCCGAAGGATGGCGAGCGGTATTTCGCGCTTCTCAAGGTCAATACGATCAATTTCGACGACCCCGAGAAGATCCGCCACAAGAGCCATTTCGACAATCTGACGCCGCTCTACCCGAACGAGCGGTTCAAGATGGAGATCGCCGATCCGACCCGCAAGGATCTGTCGGCGCGCGTCATCGATCTGGTGGCTCCGCTCGGCAAGGGCCAGCGCGCGCTCATCGTCGCGCCGCCGCGCACCGGCAAGACCGTGCTGCTGCAGAATATCGCCCATTCCATCACGGCCAATCATCCGGAATGCTATCTCATCGTGCTGCTGATCGACGAGCGGCCGGAAGAAGTGACCGACATGCAGCGGTCGGTGAAGGGTGAGGTCGTTTCCTCCACCTTCGACGAACCGGCCACGCGCCACGTGCAGGTTGCCGAAATGGTGATCGAGAAGGCCAAGCGTCTCGTGGAGCATGGCCGCGATGTCGTCATCCTTCTGGATTCGATCACCCGTCTCGGCCGCGCCTACAACACCGTCGTGCCGTCATCCGGCAAGGTGTTGACGGGCGGTGTCGACGCCAACGCGCTGCAGCGGCCGAAGCGCTTCTTCGGCGCGGCGCGCAACATCGAGGAGGGCGGTTCGCTGACGATCATCGCGACCGCGCTGATCGATACCGGTTCGCGCATGGACGAAGTCATCTTCGAAGAGTTCAAGGGCACCGGCAACTCCGAGCTCGTCCTCGACCGGAAGGTGGCCGACAAGCGCATCTTCCCGTCGATGGACATCCTCAAGTCCGGCACCCGCAAGGAAGACCTGCTGGTTCCACGCCAGGACCTGCAGAAGATATTCGTCCTGCGCCGTATCCTTGCCCCGATGGGCACGACGGACGCGATCGAGTTCCTGATCGACAAGCTGAAGCAGACGAAGACCAATTCGGACTTCTTCGATTCGATGAATACCTGACGGGTCGCGACCGTCAGCAAGGGCGAGGGCGCCGGTGCGATGAGCGCACCGGCGCCCTTTTCATGCGTCGAGAAGCCGTTCCAGCCGGTCGGCGGCGTGAACCGGTAGAGAGCATGCCGTTCCCCGGCATAGCATGGCAGCAGCCTCGCCCATGGACGATACGCCGGCAAAGCGTTGGGGCAGGGCTGTCCCCCTATCCAGGCGGCATGGATCGACCACGCGTTCAGCAACGGCAAGCAATGCCTGCAGGTCGTCGCCCTCATGCCCGAAGATCGCCAGTTCCGAACCTTCCTTGAATCCGTGCAGGGCGGCGACGATGCCCGGTTGCAGCGTCCTGCCGGTTCCGGCGCGGGCGGCCGCAAGCCGCGCTGCGTCGCGCACTGCGGCGTGATGACGTGGATCTTCGGAGACACGGGCAAGAAGGCTCAGGCCCTCGATCACCAGGGCCGTTGCACCCGGTATAGCCTCGTCCTGATCCCCGCGCAGCGGAAACAGCACGTCGTCGGCATCTCTTGCCGTCAACCAGTGTCCGCCGTCGCCGTCTGCGTGATGGACCTGCAAGGCATTCGCCAGATGTTCGGCGCGCTCCAGGGCCGATATGTCGCCCGATGCCGCATGCAAGGTCACGCAGGCGGTGATGAGCGCACCGTAATCCGAGGCGAGGGCAGGGCGGGAATGCTGCCCGTCGCGACAGGCGTGGACGAGGCGTCCGTCCGGCATCATCCTGGCGAAGACCGCATCGAGGGTCTGCCTTGCCATCTCCAGTGCCGGCCCCTCCGGCAGGATGGCGTGTGCCGTCGCAAGCGCGCGGATGGCCAGCCCGTTCCAGTCCGCCAGCATCTTGTCGTCGCGCTTCGGGGGCGTACGCTGGAGCCGGTATGCCAAAAGCCTCGCGCGAGCCTCTTCGAACGGGTCGGACTGGTCCCGCGCGTGCAGCGGTCGGTTCAGGATCGTCTTGCCTTCGAAGTTGCCGTCCGGTCCGACGCCGTAGGCGTCACAGAATTCGGCCGCCTCGCGCCCAAGCGCCGCAATGACCTCGTCCCTGGAGAAGACGTAGTAGGCTCCTTCGTGCAGATGGCCGTTCCGGTCCAGGCTGTCCGCGTCCAGCGAGGCCGCAAGGCCGCCTCCGGCCAGCGCCATGTCCCGGTACAGGAACTCCACCGTCTCGCGGGCCCGACGCCGAAACAGCTCGTCGCCTGTGGCGCGGAATGCGTATGTCAGATGCCGGAGGAACTGGGCGTTGTCGTACAGCATCTTTTCGAAATGCGGGACGAGCCAGACCGCGTCGACGGCGTACCGGTGGATACCGCCACCCAGATGATCGTAGATGCCGCCCTGGCACAGGCTGCGCATCGTCGTGATGAAGGCTTGCCTTTGGTCTTCGGGTCCGCTGGGCCAGCCATTGTGCAGAAGAAGCTCGAAATAGGGTGCACTCGGAAATTTCGGAGCGCCCGTCAGACCGCCCCTGGAGGTATCCACCATCCGCATTACGGAAGCGGCGGCATCCGGCAGGGATGGCACGTCGGCGGCGCTGGAGGACGCTGCCGGATCTGCGCCCAGGATATTCGCCAACCCTGTGGCCAGCCGCTCGGCGCTTGAATGGATCTCGTCGCGCCTGTCACGCCAGGCGGCCGCTACGGCTTCCAGCAATTGAGGGAAACCTGGCCGGCCGAAAGCCGGCCTGGGCGGGTAATAGGTGCCACCGAAAAACGGTTCTCCATCCGGCGTCAGGAACATGGTCATCGGCCAGCCGCCTTGTTCCCCCATCGCATGCAGGGCCGTCATGTACAGTTGGTCGATATCGGGGCGCTCTTCCCGATCCACCTTCACGTTGACGAAAAACCGGTTCATCAAGTCGGCTGTCGCGGCATCCTCGAAGCTTTCATGCGCCATGACATGGCACCAATGGCATGCCGCATAGCCGACCGACAGGAGGATCGGCTTATCCTGTGCCCGTGCATCGGCCAGAGTTTCGGGCGTCCATTCCCGCCAGTGAACCGGGTTGTCGGCATGATCCTTGAGATAGGGGCTTAGGGCGGCGTTCAGTCGATTGCCGGTCATATGCACTCCTGAAATGACTCGTTGACGATGCAGCGCCGTCATGCCACCGCATCGCATATGTTGGACGCAACCGATACGATCGTCGCCCTATCCAGCGGCAGCCTGCCTGCCGGCATCGCCGTCCTGCGGATCAGCGGTCCGGCAGCCCTTGCCGTGGTTGCCCGCCATGTCGCCAAACTGCCGGAGCCACGGCGCGCCGTACTGCGGACGATCCGGAATGTCGATGGCGGCATCGTGGACCGGGGGCTGGTCATCCTGTTTCCGGGCCCAGACAGCGTAACGGGCGAAGATCTGGTGGAGTTGCACCTTCATGGCGGCAAGGCCGTCGTGGCCGCGTGCCTGGAGGCCCTGACGATGCATCGCGGGGTGCGGCTTGCCGACGCCGGAGAGTTTACGCGCAGGGCCTTCGTCAATGGTCGCATGGACCTGACGGAAGCCGAGGGGCTGGCCGATCTGTTGGCCGCGGAAACCGAGCTCCAGCGCAAGCTGGCCGTTGCCCAGACCGGCGGCACCATGCGCCGGGCCTGCGAAGGCTGGATGCGGCGGCTGACCCATATGCGTGCGATGCTGGAGGCCGATTTCGACTTCTCGGACGAGGACGACGTCGCGGACGATGTCGCGGCGGATGTTTCACGTGAAATCGTCACGCTGCGCGAGGAACTCGAGGCAGCCCTTGCAAACGCACGACGGGGCGAGATCCTGAGAGACGGCTTCAAGGTCGCGATCGTCGGCGCTCCGAACGCGGGCAAGTCGAGCCTCGTCAACTGTTTGGCCGAGCGCGATGTCGCAATCGTTTCCGACATTCCGGGAACCACGCGCGACCGGATCGAGGTGACGCTCGATCTCGGCGGCCTGGCTATCCGACTGATCGATACGGCAGGACTGCGCGAGACGGCCGACCCGATAGAGAGTCTAGGTATCGAACGCGCCATGGATGCCGCCCGTCATGCCGACCTTGTGCTGCATCTCTGCCCCGTGGGCGAAACAGCCGACTTGTTGGATGTCGGCATGGAAGGCCCACCGACATGGATCGTCACCACGAAGGCGGACAGGAGCCGGGGTGATCTGCCCGGTCTCGCGATCTCGACCGTCAGTGGGGCCGGCATCGACCGGCTGGTCGAGCAGGTGCGCAGGCAGGCGAGCGAGGCCGCCGGCAACCCGGATGGCAGCATCCCGACCCGAAGCCGCCATCGGGACGCCATCGGCATGGCCATCGGCTATCTCGACGAATGCGACGTCCGGACGCTGCCGCCGGAAGTTGTCGCGGAACTGCTGCGGATGGCATCCGACGCCCTTGGCCGGATCGTCGGCAAGCGCGGTGTGGAAGATCTGCTCGACGTCATCTTCTCGCAGTTCTGTATCGGCAAATAGGCAGGCGGAGGCCTACGCTTTCCACGGGCGATTGACATGCGCCGCCGGACTTGGCTTAACCACCGGCATGACGGATGCTTCGAAGTTCGATGTTGTTGTAATCGGGGGCGGCCACGCCGGTTGCGAAGCTGCCGATGCGGCCGCGCGCCTGGGCGCGCGAACGGCCCTGGTCACGCATCGTTTCGAGACGATCGGCGCAATGAGCTGCAATCCCGCCATCGGCGGTATCGGCAAGGGCCATCTTGTCCGCGAAGTGGACGCGCTCGACGGCCTGATGGGCCGCGTTGCCGACCGGGCAGGCATCCAGTTTCGACTGCTCAACCGACGCAAGGGCCCCGCCGTGCGGGGGCCGCGTACGCAGGCCGACCGCAAGCTGTATGCCAACGCCATGCAGCACGCGATCCGGAGCCGCCAGGGGCTGACCATCGTCGAGGGCGATGCGTTCGATATCGCCATCGGTGACGGCGGGATAGAGGCTGTCGTCATGGCGGACGGACGCCGGCTTGCCACCGCCAATGTCGTCATCACCACCGGCACTTTCCTGCGCGGGCTGATTCATCTCGGCGAGCGGCAGATCCCGGCAGGACGGGTCGGAGAGGCGGCAAGCCTCGGCCTGTCCGCAACCTTCGAGCGCATGGGCTTGCGGCTCGGCCGTTTGAAGACGGGCACGCCCGCGCGTCTGGATGGACGCACGATCGATTGGGCTTCGCTGGACATGCAGAAGCCGGACGAGACGCCCTATGCCTTTTCCTATCTGACCGACCGGATCGAAAACAGGCAGATCGACTGCGGCATCACGCGAACCACGCCCGAGACGCACCGTCTGATCCGCGACAATCTCCATCGCTCGGCTCTCTACGGCGGTCGTATCGAGGGGACGGGGCCACGCTACTGCCCCTCCATCGAAGACAAGATCGTCAGGTTCGGCGATCGGGACGGGCACCAGATCTTTCTGGAGCCCGAGGGGCTGGATGACGACACCGTCTATCCGAACGGCTTGTCGACATCGCTGCCCGAAGACGTTCAGGACGCGTTTCTCCGATCTATTCCGGGACTGGAAGCGGTTCGCATTATCAAGCCCGGCTATGCCATCGAATACGATCATGTCGACCCGACGGAACTGAGCCGGGGTCTCGAGGTGCGAAAGACGCCGGGCCTCTTTCTGGCCGGCCAGATCAACGGTACGACCGGTTATGAGGAGGCGGCGGCACAGGGCCTTGTAGCCGGGCTCAATGCCGCCCGGCGTGCTGCCGGTCTGGAGGCGATCATCTTCGGGCGGGAGGAATCCTACATCGGCGTGATGGTCGACGACCTGACGCGGACCGGCGTTACCGAACCCTATCGCATGTTCACGTCGCGCGCCGAGTTTCGCCTGTCGCTGCGCGCCGACAATGCCGACCGCCGCCTGACTCCGAAGGGAATCGAACTGGGATTGGTCGGTAGCGAGCGCCAATCTGTCTTCGAGGCCAGCGAAGCCCTGTTGATCGGCGCCGAACAGGGATTGAGAGCCCTGTCGCTGACGCCGGGCGAGGCGCAGCGCCATGGGCTTCAGGTCAATCAGGATGGGCGTCGCCGGACCGCCTGGCAACTTCTGGCGCAGGACGGCGTAACCCTCGAGCGCCTTTCGCAAGTCTGGGCGGAGACGATCGGGCCCATACCCGAACCGATCCGCGAGCGCCTCGAGATCGAAGCGAGCTATGATGTCTATCTCGACCGCCAGAAGCGGGAACAGGCAAGCCTCAAGCGCGACGAGCAGAGGGTGATTCCGGAGGGGTTCGACTTTACGGCCTTGAAGGGATTGTCCATCGAGATCGCCCAGAAGCTTCGCGAACGCCGGCCCGGGTCGATTGCAGAGGCGGAGCGCATCGACGGAATGACCCCCGCAGCCATGGCCATTCTTCTTGTAGCCCTGAGGCGTCATGAGTTCCGCAAAGCAGCAGCCTGACAATATCGGCGACAAGAACGCGGTTCTCAACCGCTGGTCTGTTTCACGTGAAACGGAGACTAGATTGTCTGCCTATGCCGACCTTGTCCGCATGTGGCAGAAGCATATCAACCTCGTCGCGCCTTCGACGATGCCGACGCTTTGGAGCCGCCATATCGAGGACGGCCTCTGGCTTAATGGCGTGGCAGGATCGATAGAACGCTGGGTCGATATCGGGTCGGGCGGTGGCTTTCCAGGGCTTGTCCTGGCATGTTTGGCGGCCGACCGTCCGGGGCACCATGTGGACCTCATCGAGGCCAACGCGAAGAAGTCGGCTTTCTTGCGCACTGTCATCCGGGAGCTATCGTTGCCTGCTACCGTGCATTGTCAGCGCATCGAAGCAGCAGGCGAGGTGATGGAGCGGGCCGAGGCGGTCAGCGCTCGCGCGCTCGCTTCTCTGGACAGCCTTTTTGGTCTCGTTGCGCCGGCCATCCAATCGAAAACTGTGTGTTACTTCCTGAAGGGTCGCGCACACGAGGCCGAAGTTACCGACGCCACTGCCCATTGGCGCTTCGACATGGTAAAGCATTCGTCAAGAACGGAGGCCGAATCCGTTATCCTGGAGATCCGGAACTGCCGCCCTACGGCCGCATGACGTGCTTCACGTGAAACATTCGGTGCCGGATCGGACGAGGCGACAGGAGCATCCTGTGGATAGTTTGTCATCAGGGCGCATGCGTGTCATCACGATCGCCAACCAGAAGGGTGGCGTCGGCAAGACGACGACGGCGATCAATCTCGCCACGGCCCTGGCTGCAGTCGGCAAGGAGACGCTGCTGATCGATCTCGATCCGCAGGGCAATGCCTCCACGGGCCTCGGCGTGGAGAAGGCGGTTCGCGATCGCTCCTCCTATGATGTCCTTCTGGGTTACGCCTCGGTTGCGCAGGCTTCCATCCAGACGGTGGTGCCCAATCTTTCGTTGATCCCGTCGACGCTCGACCTTCTGGGCGTCGAGATGGAGATCGCGTCTGCCGCCGAACGCGCCTATCGGCTTCGCGATGCGCTTCACGAGCATAGCCTGACACGATCCCAGTTCGATTTCGTGCTGGTCGACTGCCCGCCATCGCTGAACCTGTTGACCATCAACGCCATGGCGGCGGCGGACTCGATCCTGGTGCCGCTGCAGTGCGAGTTCTTTGCCCTGGAGGGGTTGAGCCAGTTGCTGGAGACGGTCGAGCAGGTTCGCGACACGCTCAACCCGACGCTGGCCCTGCATGGCATCGTGCTGACCATGTATGATGGCCGCAACAACTTGGCAGAGCAGGTGGTGGCGGATGTACGGACCTATATGGGCGACCATGTCTACCAGACGGTCATACCGCGCAATGTCCGGGTTTCGGAGGCACCGTCCTTCGGCAAACCGGCGATCCTGTACGACATGAAGTGCCCGGGAAGCCAGGCCTATATCCGCCTGGCATCCGAAGTGATCCAGCGCGAACGCGAAATGCTTGCCGCATGAAGAGGGAAGAAATGAAGGAAGACAAGTCGCGCGCGCGTCTCGGACGTGGCCTGGCGTCGCTGATCGGCGGGGCAGGCGATGCAGGACGGGATTCTTCGAGCGGGCCGGGCCCGCGTCCGTTTCTTGCCCAGCCGCAGGCCGGGGGGGAGCGCAAGGTGCCGGTGTCGGCCCTGACGCCGAACCCGAAGAACCCGCGCCGCACCTTCGAAGATGCCGATCATGCGGAACTTGTGGCATCCGTACGCAATCATGGCGTCGTTCAGCCGATCCTCGTCCGCAAGGTTCCCGGCCAGGCCGAACTGGAGATCGTCGCGGGCGAGCGACGGTGGCGGGCTGCACGCGCAGCCGGCTTGAAGGACGTGCCTGTCGTCATCCGCGATATCAGCGACCGGGAGTCGCTGGAGATCGCCCTGATCGAGAACGTTCAGCGGGCCGACCTGAACGCCATCGAGGAAGCGCTCGGATACGAGATGCTGATCGACGAGCACGGTTACACACAGGCGGATCTAGCCGACATCCTGGGCAAAAGCCGAAGCCATGTCGCCAATACGCTGCGGCTTCTGAAACTGCCCGACACCGTCCGCACCATGGTCGTAAAGGGCGCGTTGTCGCCCGGCGCTGCCCGCAGCGCGATTTCCATGGACGATCCGGAAGCCTTTGCCCGGCAGGTGGTGGAACGCGGACTGAGCGTCCGCGAGGCGGAGAAACTCGCGCGCGGAGATGAAGTTGTCCCGGTTCGACGGGCGCGAAAGGCCGGGCCGGCCACCGCTGCTAACACGATCGAAGACGCCGATACCCCGCATGACGCCGACACGGCTGCGCTGGAGAAACTCCTGGCAGAGGCGCTGCGTATGCCTGTCAGCGTGCGGTTGAAGGGCGAGGGCGGCATACTGGCCCTCGAATTCGGCAATCTGGAGCAACTCGACGATCTGTGCCGCCTGCTGCAGGGCGGCAGCGTCGACGCCTGAACGGTCGTCAGCGCCGGCGGGCGCGCGCGGCTTCCACGCCGATATCCATCAGCAGGCGGAAGGTGATGATCTGCTGCAAGGCCGCTTCCTTGCGGCTTTTCAGAATGTCGCTTTCCATGCGTAGCAGCACGGTCGCGATTGCGTCCTGCGACCAGAGCGACAGGGCTGCCTCCAGCGCGCCTTGCCGGCTGAAATGAACGCGGCGGCGCGCGACGATGTCTTTCGCCGAGCGGCCATCGCGATCCATCTCCTGCCGCATGAGCTGCAGTTGCTGGAAATGGCGCAGCATCGGGTTCTGGAGCTGGAAGGTGCTGACGCCCGATCCCATCAGTCTCTCGATCAGATGGGGAAGTCGCCGGACTTCGCCTGAGGCCGCGGCGTCGATGGCCTCGTCCACCGTTTCCGAGGAGACGTCCCCGACGATGGATTGGATATCCGCAATGGTGATCGTGGCCTGGCCGCGCGCATAGAGGCAGAGCTTCTGGATCTCCCCGCGCGAGGCCAGCCTGTCGGCGCCGAGACGGCTTTTCAACAGGTCCCGCCCGGCCCGGTCGATGGACAGGCCGGCGGACGACAGTTCCTCGTCGATGAGCCGGTCGAGGCCGCGCTGCTCGTCCGGGTAGCAGGGAAGTGCCAGGGCGGCGCGGCCGCGCTCCACGTTGACCCGCAGTGCCGAAGACTTGCGAAGCTCGCCGGCCTCGATGACGATGGTGGTTTCGGCCGGCGGATTGGCGGCAAGGTCTGCCACGGCGTCGGCCAGCGCCTTGCCATTGCCTGCGCCGCGGATGCGGATCAGGCGTCGTCCGCCGAACATCGAGACGGTATTGGCTTCATCGAACAGGCGTCCGATGGATTTTTCGAGCTCGTCGGCGGACAAAGTGATGCTGGCGAAGGGATCGTTCAGATCGACGCCGGACAGGGCGGCGACGCGCGCCGACCGTTCCGACACGAGCCCCGTATCGGGCCCGTAGAGCAGAAGCACCGGAAACGACGTGTCCGGCCGCGACAGAAATGCATCAACCTCGCCGGCCTTCTTCTGCGCCATGCCTGTCGTGTCAGCTCTGTGGCGCTTCGCGCTTCAGAACGGGCAGGACGGCCATACCCACGCGGTCGGCCAGTTCCCGTGCGGCGCGGGCGCGGGCGTCCTCAACGGCACTCTGCGAGGCGTAGAGCTGCGAGTTGCGGTCGTAGGGCACGGTGCTGAACCTCGATCCCGCGCCGATCGTCTCGCCGTCCGAAAGCCGGATCACCGTATAATCGGCCTGCATGCGGTAGGAGGCGGCCGACGGAACGCCCGTGCCGCTTTCGACGGAGGTGACCTCGTCCAACGCCGTTACGACGAAGCGGACTTCGTAAAGCGGGCTGGACACCGGGTCCGCGCCGTTGAGGCGATAGACGAGCGCGTTGCGGAACAGCTGATCGGTGCGCGTCGCGGCCGCCGCCACGGACACGCGCCCGCGCATGTCGGTCAGCAAGGCCGGCCCGTCGAAGGCGGGCCCCGTAGACGTCGGCGGCGGTGCATAGGCCGGGCCCGAGGTGCAGGCCGCCAGCAGGGCGAGGCCGGCCAGCGCGCCGGCGATGCGGATGCTGCGCAGCCGCGCGGGATCAGAGAACGACATTGACAATCCTTCCGGGTACGACGACGACGCGCCTGGGGCTGGAGCCCGCGAGCGCGTCAAGCACGACATCTAGGGCGAGAACCGCCGCTTCAATCTCTTCGACGGCGCTATCCTTGGCAACGCGCAGGTCGGCGCGCTTCTTGCCGTTGATCTGGACCGGCAGCACGATCTCGTCATCCACCAGCAGGGTCGGATCGACGCTCGGCCAGGGCTGAGAGGCAACGAGCCCTTCCTGTCCCGCCGCCTGCCAGCACTCTTCGGCGAGATGGGGCATCATCGGCGCCACGAGGCGGATGAGGATGGACAGGGCCTCCGCACCGGCCTCGCGGACCGCCGGGTCGGCAGCAAAGGCCGGTGTGGAAAATGCCGCCGACAGGGTGTTGACCAGTTCGTACAGACGCGCGACGGCCTTGTTGAAGGCCAGCCGCTCGATATCGTCGGCCACGCCGGCCGCGGCGCGATGCGCCGCCCGCCTGACGTCCGCTGCCAGCGCCGGATCGGTAACGGTGCCCGCAACGGGGCCACGCAGCGTGTCCGCCGCCTCGTTGACGACGCGCCACAAGCGCTGGACGAACCGGAACGCGCCCTCGACGCCGGCCTCCGTCCAGATGACGTCGCGATCGGGCGGGGAGTCCGACAGCATGAACCAGCGTGCCGTATCCGCCCCGTAGGAGGCGATGATGTCATCCGGGTCCACGACGTTCTTCTTGGACTTGGACATCTTCTCGATCGGGCCGATCTCGATCTCCTGCCCGGTGGAAAGCCTCCGGGCGATGCGGCGTCCGTCCGCTTCCTCCAGCACGATGTCGGCGGGCGCCACCCATTCCCGCCCGTCGCGATAGGTCTCGTGGACCACCATGCCTTGCGTGAACAGGCCCTTGAAAGGCTCGTCCACCGCCATGTGCGCGCAGGCGCTCATGGCTCTGGTGAAGAAACGGGAATAGAGGAGGTGCAGGATCGCATGCTCGACGCCGCCGATATACTGGTCGACCGGCAGCCAGGCGTTGGCCAGCGCCGGGACGGTCGGTTGCGCGGCGTGGGGCGCCGTAAAGCGCGCAAAATACCACGACGAGTCGACGAAGGTATCCATCGTATCCGTCTCGCGCAGGGCCGCACCCCCGCAATGCGGGCAGGTGGCCCGGCGCCAGGTGGGATGCCGGTCGAGCGGGTTCCCGGGCATGTCGAAATCGATATCGTCGGGCAGCACGACGGGCAGGTTCTCGGGAGCCTCGGGCACGATCCCGCATGTGTCGCAATGCAGGACGGGAATTGGGCAGCCCCAATAGCGCTGGCGCGAGATACCCCAGTCGCGCAGGCGGAAATTGACGCGCCGCTCTGCCTGCGGCCGGCCGTTGAGCTGCGTTCCGGACAGCCGATCGGCCACGGCGTCGAAACCGTTGTCCGGGCTCATCCCGTCGAGGAAGTCCGAGTGAAACAAGGTGCCGTCGCCGACATAGGCTTCGTCGGCGATGGCGAAATCGGCAGGCTCGGCGCCGGCGGGCAGTACGACGGGCTTTACCGGAAGGCCGTAGGCGCGGGCGAATTCGAGGTCGCGCTGGTCGTGGGCGGGGCAGCCGAAGACGGCGCCGGTCCCGTACTCCATCAGCACGAAATTGGCGACATAGACCGGGACCGTCCAGGACGGATCCAGCGGGTGGATGGCGCGCAGGCCGGTATCATAGCCACGCTTCTCGGCCGTCTCGATGGATTCCGTGCTGGTGCCGCCACGCCGGATCTCGGCGATGAAGGCGGCCAGCTTCGAGTCCGTCGCCGCTGCCGCGCGTGCCAGCGGATGGTCGGCTGCCACGGCGATGAAGGAAGCGCCGAACAGCGTGTCGGGACGCGTCGTGAAGACCTCCACTTCGCGCCCGACACCTTCGCCCGACAGTTCGGCCACGGACAGGCGCTCGTTGCCCGCCAAAGCCCAGCGCAGCAACAGCCCCTCGGACCGGCCGATCCAGTTCTTCTGCATGACGCGGACCTTTTCCGGCCAGCCGGGCAAGGTATCCAGCGCCTGCAGCAACTCGTCGGCGTAGCGGGTGATGCGGAAGAACCATTGGGTCAGTTCGCGCTGCTCGACTTCCGCGCCGGAGCGCCAGCCGCGGCCATCGATGACCTGTTCGTTGGCCAGCACCGTCTGGTCCACCGGATCCCAGTTGACCTTGCTCTTGCGGCGATAGGCCAGGCCCTCCTTGAGCATGTCGAGGAACAGGATCTGCTGGCGATGATAATAGTCGACGTCGCAGGTCGCGAATTCGCGCGACCAGTCCAGCGACAGGCCCATGGACTTCAGCTGCCCACGCATGGCGGCGATGTTGGCATAGGTCCACTCGCGCGGGTGCACCTTGTTCTGCATGGCGGCGTTCTCTGCCGGCATGCCGAATGCGTCCCAGCCCATGGGATGCAGCACGTTGAAGCCCTTGGCGCGCTTGTAGCGCGCGACGACGTCGCCCATCGCATAGTTGCGCACGTGGCCGATATGGATGCGCCCCGACGGGTAGGGGAACATCTCGAGCACGTAGTATTTCTCGCCGGGGGCGTCGTCTTGCGTTTCGAAAAGCTTCGCGCTCGACCAGGCCTCCTGCCAGCGGGGTTCGGCGGCGCGCGGGTTGTAACGTTCTGTGGCCATGGTGACGCGGCGATCTTTCGGCGGTGCTGTTATGTTTACGAAGTGCTTCACCATGCCCGGTCCGCTCCGTCAACAGCGGAGGGGTGACGAAGCCGGGCAAACTGGGGTACAGCCAGCGCCGCTGGAACGAAAAGGAGATCGCCGTCGATGATCGACGTGGCCGGGCAACTCGCCGAAGTGCTGGGGCATCTGCGCAAGGCGGAGCATGAGGCCGGACGGCCGGACGGATCCGTCGAACTCGTCGCCGTGTCCAAGACCTACGATGCGACCCATATTCGCCCGGCGCTGGAGGCAGGACACCGCATCTTCGGCGAAAACCGGGTGCAGGAGGCGCAAGCCAAGTTCCCCGCGCTTCGGTCCGAATTCGCGGATATCCGCCTGCATCTGATCGGACCGCTCCAATCCAACAAGGCGGCCGATGCGGTCGCCCTTTTCGATGTCATCGAAACCGTCGACAGGGAGAAGATCGCCCGGGAACTGGCCCGGGAAATCGAGCGGCAGAAGCGTGCCCCCTTGCTCTACGTGCAAGTCAATACGGGCGAGGAAGCGCAGAAGGCCGGTATAGCCCCCCGGGACGCGGTCGATTTCGTGGCGCGATGCCGCGCGGTTCACGGCCTGGCGATCGAAGGCCTCATGTGCATCCCGCCTGCCGGCGAAAACCCCGGCCCGCATTTCGCACTGCTGCGCAAGCTTTCGCGTGAGGCCGGCCTGGCGAAGCTTTCGATGGGGATGTCGGGCGATTACGACATCGCGGTCGCCTTCGGTGCGACGGGCGTCCGCGTCGGCAGCGCCATCTTCGGCGCGCGGCACGCGGGGGTCTGATCCGGTTTCACGTGAAACAGACGCCCGGCACCCTGTGCATGTCGGGGGCGGGTCCTACTTGTCGGGTGGCTCGCAACCCTGAAAGACCTGTCTCGTGTTTCGCCACTCATCTTCTCCGGATCTCGCTCGCCAGACCGTGACCGTAACCGCGATCGTGCTGGCCATGGTCGTGGGCCTTCTCACGCTGTACGCCGGTTCGTCCGCCGTCTTCATCCTTTTCGCCAGCTTCATTCTGGCAGCCATCTTCGACGGCTGCTCCAAATTGTTTCGGTGGATCGGCATTCCGAGGCCGCTGGCATTGCTGTTGTCCTACCTCGCGATCTTCGCCCTCATAGCAACCCCCGTCGCAGTGGGCGGCGTTGCGCTCGTTCAGCAGTGGAACGAGCTGTTCGCCGCCGTCGAGCAGCAATTCGGACGTGCGATCGACGCTCTCCGCGATAGCGGACTTCCGATCGGATCGGGGTCGGAAGGCGATGCGCTGAACCAGCTACTGCCCGATCCTTCGGGCGTCTTCTCTTCGGCGTCGCAGGCGTTGTTCTCCGTTCTGGGCGGGTTCGGCAATATCTTCGTGATGCTCTTCCTGGCGATCTTCATATCGTGGCAGCCCGGCCTGTACCGCCGCGGGCTGGTCAGCCTTGTCCCGAAGGACAAGCGGGCACGGTTCGGCGAGGTGCTGCGCAAGAGCGCGCATTCGCTGCGCCTGTGGCTTGCGGGGGTCGGCATCTCCATGCTGATCGTCTTCGTCGTCTCGTGGATCGGCCTGTGGGCGATCGGAATGCCCTACGCTTTCCTGCTGGCCCTTCAGGCCGGCTTCCTGGCCTTCATCCCGACCATCGGCCCCTTCGTTGCCGGGGTCATCATCGTGCTGGCCGCGTGGTCGGAGGGAATGGAGATGGCCTTGTGGGCGCTTGGCGTGTACCTGCTGATCCAGGGGGTCGAAAGCAATGTCGCCGAGCCGATCGCCCAGCGTTTCACATCGTCGATCGCGCCGGCGCTCATGGTGGGTGCACAGCTTCTCTTCGGCGTGTTGTTCGGCCTCCTTGGCCTGATCCTCGTCGTACCCATGCTGGCTGTCGCGCAGACACTGGTAAGCGAGCTTTACGTGAAGGACGTTCTGGGCGGACCGGCGGAGGAGAAGGATGCATGAGGGCGCGCCTGTCGCAGATTTGCGGCATGCCGGGCCGCAATAAGGCGCTGACGGCAATTCCCTTTGCGGCCGGTGCTGACTAGATTGCATGGAGGCAGCCGCGCGCCGCCTGTCGAACTGAAATGCTGGGAGGAATGGAATGGAGTCTCCGGTCGTCGCCATCAAGGACGAATGGAAGAAGGGCGCCCGCCTGAGCGAAAGTACCTATGCAGACTGGTACGCGCGCAGCGTCGAAGACCCTGACGGTTTCTGGGCCGAGCACGGCCGGCGGATCGACTGGATCAAGCCGTTCGAAACGGTCAAGAACACCTCATTCGCACCCGGCAACGTATCCATCCGCTGGTTCGAGGACGGTACGCTGAATGTCGCGGCGAACTGCATCGACCGCCATCTGGAGACCCGCGGCAACCAGACCGCTATCCTCTGGGAGGGCGACGACCCAGCCGACAGCAAGTCGATAACCTATCGCGAGCTTCACGACGAAGTCTGCCGCATGGCGAACGTCCTCAAGGGACGGGGCGTCAAGCGTGGAGACCGCGTGACCATCTACATGCCGATGATTCCGGAAGCGGCCTATGCCATGCTGGCTTGCGCGCGGATCGGCGCGATCCACTCCGTCGTCTTCGGCGGCTTCTCGCCCGACGCCCTCGGCGGTCGTATCGAGGGGGCGGGCTCCTCGGTCCTGATCACGGCGGACGAGGGCTTGCGCGGCGGACGTACGATCCCGTTGAAGAAGAATGCCGATCGCGCGGTGGCCATTGCCGGGAAGGCGGGGCAGGCCGTCGAGACGGTGCTGGTGGTGCGGCGCACGGGCGGCGATGTCGACATGGTCGACGGCCGCGATCTCTGGTGGCATGAAGTCCGCGAGACCGTCTCCGACGATTGCCCGCCGGAAGAGATGAACGCCGAGGATCCGCTGTTCATCCTCTATACCTCCGGCTCGACGGGCAAACCCAAGGGGGTGCTGCATACGTCCGGGGGTTATCTCGTCTATGCCTCTATGACGCATGCCCACGTGTTCGACTATCGCGAAGGCGAGGTCTACTGGTGTACCGCCGACGTCGGATGGGTGACCGGTCACAGCTATATCGTCTACGGGCCGCTGGCCAATGGGGCGACGACGCTGATGTTCGAGGGCGTTCCGAGCTATCCCGATGCATCCCGCTTCTGGCAGGTCGTGGACAAGCACAAGGTTGCGATCTTCTATACCGCGCCGACGGCCATTCGCGCCCTGATGGGCGCCGGCGACGATCCGGTGCGCAAGACGTCTCGCGCGTCGTTGCGGGTGCTCGGGTCGGTTGGCGAACCCATCAACCCCGAGGCGTGGAACTGGTATTACCGCGTGGTCGGCGACGAGCGATGCCCCGTGGTCGATACCTG
The DNA here is from genome assembly GCF_023702225.1 of Aureimonas altamirensis. Classification (GTDB taxonomy): domain Bacteria; phylum Pseudomonadota; class Alphaproteobacteria; order Rhizobiales; family Rhizobiaceae; genus Aureimonas; species Aureimonas altamirensis_B. Next base: position 57,362 of record NZ_JAMQCO010000014.1, read on the forward strand.
GTGGCAGACCGAAACGGGCGGCATCCTCATAACCCCGCTGCCCGGTGCCACGCCGCTGAAGCCGGGCTCGGCAACGCGCCCCTTCTTCGGTGTCCAGCCGCAGATCGTCGACAACGAGGGCAAGGTTCTCGAGGGGGCGGCCGACGGCAACCTCTGCATCGTCGATTCCTGGCCGGGCCAGATGCGCACGGTCTACGGCGACCATGAGCGCTTCGAACAGACCTATTTCGCAACCTATGCCGGCAAGTACTTCACCGGCGACGGCGCGCGGCGCGACGCCGACGGCTATTACTGGATCACCGGCCGGGTCGACGACGTTCTCAACGTCTCCGGCCATCGCATGGGCACGGCCGAGGTCGAATCGTCCCTCGTGGCGCATCCGAAAGTGTCCGAGGCCGCGGTGGTCGGCTATCCGCACGACATCAAGGGGCAGGGCATCTACTGCTACGTCACGCTGATGGAGGGCATCGAGCCCAGTGACGACCTGCGTAAGGAACTGGTCCAGCATGTGCGCGCCGATATCGGCGCCATCGCCTCTCCGGACAAGATCCAGTTCGCGCCCGGCCTGCCCAAGACGCGCTCCGGCAAGATCATGCGCCGCATCCTGCGCAAGATCGCGGAAGACGATTTCGGCGCGCTCGGCGATACCTCCACCCTGGCCGACCCCGGCGTGGTCGACGACCTGATCGACAACAGGCAGAACCGCAAGGACGCCTGAACGCCCCTCGATATCGAGAACGCAAAAGGGCCGCCCGGCGTCACGCCGGGCGGCCCTTTCCGTTGTTCGTGCGGTTTGCTGTCAGGCGCCCTGTGCCGGCGCCTGCGTCTCGTCCTTCTTCGCCTTGTGCCGCGAGAAGGTGCGCATCACGAAGACGAAGAAGATCGGCACGAAGAACACCGCCAGGACGGTTGCCGAGATCATGCCGCCGATGACGGCCGTACCGATGGCGTTCTGGCTGGCCGCACTGGCGCCCGTGGCGATCGCCATGGGGATGACGCCCATGGTGAAGGCCAGCGAGGTCATCAGGATCGGACGGAAACGCAGGTGCGCCGCCTCGATGGTCGCCTCGATCAGGCCCTTGCCCTCGGCCCGCAGGTCCTTGGCGAATTCCACGATCAGGATCGCGTTCTTGGCCGAAAGACCGATGATCGTGATGATGCCGACGGTGAAGTAGACATCGTTCTCCAGGCCGCGCAGCAGCACGGCGGCGACGCAGCCGATGATGCCCAGCGGCACGACCAGCATGACCGCGAAGGGGATGGACCAGCTTTCGTAAAGCGCGGCCAGGCACAGGAATACGAACAGCATGGCCATGCCGATCAGGATCGGCGCCTGCGAGCCGGACTGGATTTCCTGCAGCGACTGGCCTGTCCACTCGAAGGCGAATCCCTGCGGCAGATCTCCGGCCAGCCGCTCCATCTCGGCGATCGCCTCGCCGCTGGAGTAGCCGGGCGCCGCCGAGCCGGTGATGCGGGCCGAAGGATAGCCGTTGTAGCCGATGAGCTGCGATGTGCCGACCGTCCAGTCCACGGTCGCCACCGCCGACAGCGGCACCATGCCGCCCTGAGCGTTGCGCACGTTGAGCTGGAGCACCTGATCGGCATCCATGCGCGCCCTCTGGTCCGCCTGCACGATGACGCGCTGCATGCGGCCATTGTTGGGGAAGTCGTTGACGTAGTTGGAGCCGAGGCTCGTGGAGATGGTGTTGTTGATGTCGGCGAAGGTGATGCCGAACGTGTTGGCCTTCTCGCGGTCGATGTCGATGATGAGCTGGGGTCCGTCCGGCAGGCCGTCGAAGCGCACATCGGCCAGAAGAGGGCTTTGCGAGGCTGCCCCCAGCAACTGGTCGCGCGCGGCGGCGAGCGCCTCGGGGCTCTGCCCGCCCCTGTCCTGAAGGCGGAACTCGAAGCCGCCCGCATTGCCGAGGCCCTGGATGGGCGGCGGCGACAGGGCGAAGGCTATGGCATCGCGGAATTGCAGCAGACGCATGGTGAAGGCGCCACCGAGTTCCGCCGCGCTCTGCCCTTCGCCCGTGCGCTCCGACCAGTCCTTCAGGGTGATGAAGGCGAGGGCGGCGTTCTGCCCGGTACCCGAGAAGGAGAAGCCCTGGATGGTTATCATCTTGTCGACGGCGGGGTTGGCAAGGATGAACTCCTCGCTCTCCCGCGTCACTTCGCGCATGCGGTTGGCCGTCGCGCCGGCGGGCCCCTGGAAGCTGGCGATCAGGAACCCCTGGTCTTCCTGCGGCAGGAAGGCGCTGGGGATCTGGACATAGAAATATCCGAGGCCTGCCAGGAGCGCGATATAGATCAGCATCAGGCGGCCAGCCTTGCGCACCGAGCGGCCGACGATGTTGCTGTAGCCGCGCGACGTCTTGTCGAAGCCGCGGTTGAACCAGCCGAAGACGCCACCCTTGGCGTGGTGATGGCCGGCCTTGACGGGCTTCAGGAAGGTGGCGCAGAGCGCCGGCGTCAGCGAAAGGGCCATCAGCGCCGAAAACAGGATCGATGTCACCATCGTCAGCGAGAACTGTCGATAGATGACGCCGACCGAACCCGGGAAGAAGGCGAGGGGCACGAACACCGAGGCCAGCACGAGGGTGATGCCGACGATGGCACCGGTGATCTGCGACATCGCCTTGCGGGTGGCCTCCAGCGGTGGCAACCCCTCCTCGGACATGATGCGTTCCACGTTCTCCACCACCACGATCGCGTCATCGACGAGAATGCCGATGGCGAGCACCATGGCGAACATGGTGAGGACGTTGATGGAAAAGCCGGCCGCAAGCATGACGGCGAGGGTGCCCGACAGCGCAACCGGCACGACGAGCGTCGGAATGATCGTGTAGCGGAAGTTCTGCAGGAAGATGAACATCACCACGAAGACGAGCACGATGGCTTCGATCAGCGTGTGAACGACCTTCTCGATCGATGCCTCGACGAAGGGCGCGGTGTTGTACGGGATGTCGTAGGAAACCCCCTGCGGGAACAGCGGCTGCAGCCGCTCCATCACCGCTTGCACGCCCTCCGCCGCGGCAAGCGCGTTGCCGGTGGGCGATAGCTGGACGCCGATCGCGGCGCTGGGCTGGCCGTTCAGGAAGGTGGTGAAGGCGTAGGATTCGGCGTCGATCTCGACATCCGCCACGTCGCGGAGGCGGACCAGCGATCCGTCTTCGTTGGATCGCAGCACGACGGCGCCGAATTCTTCCGGGGTGGACAACTGGCCCCGCACCAGGATGGTCGCGGTGGTCTGCTGGCTGACGGGATTGGGTTGTGCACCGATCGAGCCCGCCGCAACCTGCGCATTCTGGGACTGGATGGCGGCGGTGACGTCGGAAACCGAGAGGTTGAGCCCGATCAGCTTGTCGGGGTCGAGCCAGATGCGCATCGCCCGCTCGGAGGCGAACAGCTGCGCACGGCCGATGCCCGGCACACGCCGGATTTCGTTGATCACGTTGCGGCTGAGATAGTCGCCGAGGCCGACGGCGTCGAGGTTGGAATTCTCGTCGGCGATCAGCGAAACGACCATCAGGAAGCTGGAACCCGCTTCCTCGACCTGGAGGCCCTGCTGCATCACGACGGACGGAAGCGACGCTTCCACGCGCTTGATCCGGTTCTGCGTATCGACGACCGCCTGGGCGATATTGGTGCCGGATTCGAACGTGACGGTGATCTCGACCCGGCCGCTCGCATCGCTCGTCGATTCGAAATAGATGAGGCCGGGAACGCCGTTCAGCTCTTCCTCGATCGGCTTCGTCACCTGCAGGTAAAGGTCTTCCGGCGACGCGCCGGGATAGTTCGTCGAGATGGTCAGCTGCGGCGGTGCGACGTTCGGGTACTGGGAGATCGGCAGGTTCGGGATCGAGATCACGCCGGCCAGTACGATGAAGATCGCGACCACCCAGGCGAAGATGGGTCGGTCGATGAAAAAGCGAGGCATCTGGCTGTCGGTCCCTTATTCGGCCGTCTGGCCGGCCGGAGCAGCATCGCCTTGCGGCGCGGCCTCGGTCGGGGTTTGCGTCTGGGCGGCGGCGCCTTCCGCCCCGGCCGGCTGGGCCAGCGAGGGATCGGTCCATTCGACCGGCTCGACGGTCGCGCCCGGACCGGTCTTCTGGAACCCGTCCACGACGACGCGCTCCCCGGCGTCCAGGCCCTGGGAAACGACCGCGCGGTTGCCGATGGTGCGGCCGATGGTGACGTTGCGGAGCATGATCTTATTGTCCGGGTCGAGCACGAAGAGCTGCGCCCGGCCCGCCGTATCGCGCTGGATGGCCTGGTTGGGCACGGCGATCGCCGCCTGGTCGATACCCTGTTCCACCGCCACGCGCACATACATGCCCGGCAGGAGGTTGCCGTCGCCATTGGGAAACTCGCTGCGCAGGGTCACCTGGCCGCTTGCCGGGTCCACCGTGGCTTCCGAGAACAGGAGTCGTCCCGGCTCTCCGTAGCTGGAGCCATCGTCCAGCATCAGGCTGACCTTGGCCACGTCCGGCTCGATCTGCTCCAGCTCGCCGCGCGCCAGCGCGTTGCGCAGGCGGATCAGCTCCGTTACCGGCTGCTGGACGTCGGCATAGACCGGGTCGAGCTGCTGGATGGTCGCGAGCGCTTCCGTGTTGTTCTGGCTGACGAGTGCTCCCTCCGTGACAAGCGCACGGCCGATCCGGCCGGCGATCGGGGCACGGACGGTGGTATAGTCGAGGTTGATCTCCGCGCCGCGCAACGACGCCCGGACCGATGCAAGGTCTGCCTCGGCCTGTTTCTGCGTCGCGATGGCGGTGTCGAGGCTCGACTGGCTGGTCGTACGCGTCGAGACGAGCTGGCGTGCACGCTCGGCATCCTGGTTGGCCTGCAGCAACACGGCCTCGGCGCGCATGACGGCGGCACGGGCGGCTTCCACCTCGACCTCGTAGGTCGCGCGGTCGATCTCGAACAGCGGTTGGCCCTCTTCCACGTCGGAGCCCTGCTCGAAGACCCGGCGCACGATGATGCCGCCGACGCGCGGACGCACTTCCGCGATGCGCGTCGGGGCGATGCGGCCCGGAAGATCGGAGACCACGGGCAGGGCCTCGCGCTGGGTCGTCACGATGCCGACCTGGGATGGCGGCATCTGCGGAGCACCCCCGCCGCCGGCCTGCTGCTCTTCCCGGCAGGCAGCGAGAAGCAGTGTCGAGGCCACGAGCGGCAACAGGACCAGAGACTTGAATCTACGCATCGGGATGCCTTTGCTGTTGCGGCGTCGGGCCGCACGGACGACTGCGCGGACTCCGGGCATGGATCGGCGCGTCTGAGTTGCAGTGCGACATAGATACATCTGTGCATGTATGTGCGCAACCCGAACACGCGACGAATTTCGCCCGGTTGCGCATTTTGCAACGCAGCATAGACCGTATCGGGAAGCACGAAGCTGTTGTTCCCCGACCGCAAGATGCTGCATAAGGCGTCCAGTCGCAAGCGCGGTCAACAGCGCGCGTCTTCGGGAGGTTACCAGCATGTCCGCATCGGACCAATCCGTCGTCATCGTTTCCGCAGTCCGGACGCCCCTGGGGCGGGTGTCGGGAGCCTTGGCGCCGATCGAAGCGCCGCAGCTCGGTGCTCACGTCATCGCCGCGGCGCTGGAGCGGGCAGGCGGTGCGGACGGCGCATCCGTGGACGAGGTTCTGATGGGCTGCGTCCTGCCGGCCGGCCAGGGCCAGGCGCCCGCACGACAGGCCGCGCGCGCCGCCGGGCTGCCCGACAGCGTCGCCGCCACGACGGTCAACAAGGTCTGCGGCTCCGGCATGAAGGCGACGATGCTGGCGCATGACCTGATCCGCGCCGGGTCGGCCTCCATCGTGCTCAGCGGTGGCATGGAGTCGATGTCCAACGCCCCTTATCTGCTGAAGCGCGCGCGAAGCGGCTACCGCGTCGGCCACGACACGGTTTTCGACCATATGATGCTGGATGGGCTCGAAGACGCCTATGAGAAGGGGCGCCCGATGGGCGATTTCGGGGAAGCGGTCGCCGCTGCCTATCAGTTTTCGCGGGCGGACCAGGACGCCTTCGCCATGGAAACGCTCAAGCGCGCCCGGTCGGCTGCGGCCGACGGCGCCTTCGCGGCCGAGATCGCGCCGATCACCGTATCGGGCAGGGGCGGCGACACCATCGTGGACACCGACGAGCATCCGACGAAGGTTCAACCCGAGCGGATACCCGCCCTGAAGCCGGCCTTCAGGCCAGATGGCACCATCACGGCGGCCAGCGCGTCGGTCAATGCGGACGGGGCGGCCGCGCTGCTTCTGACGACGGCGGCGCGCGCCCGCGCGCTCGGCCTGCCCGTGCTGGCCACGATACTGGGCCATGCCACCCATGCCCAGGAGCCGGCCTGGTACGCGACGGCGCCCATCCCGGCCATCGGCAAGCTGCTCGACCGACTGGACTGGAGCGTCGGCGACGTCGATCTGTTCGAGATCAACGAGGCGTTCGCGCTGGTTGCCATGGCTGCGGCACGCGAACTGTCGATCCCGCGCGAGCGGCTGAACGTCAATGGCGGCGCCTGCGCGCTCGGCCATCCGATCGGAGCAACGGGCACGCGCCTGATCGTGACGCTCGTCCACGCCCTTCGGGCGAGGGGCCTTCGGCGTGGTGTCGCCTCGCTCTGCATCGGCGGAGGCGAGGCCACGGCCATCGCGGTGGAATGCCCGCCGGCGTGACGCGCATTGCCGTAGGCGCCGGCCGACCCACATCCCTACAGACCTAAGAAGCGGAGACCTCTCATGAGCGAAACGGACGAGCTTGCGGCACTGGACAGTGAAATCAAGATGGTCGAAGCCAATATGCGCGACCTGACCGAGGCTGCGGCGGCCGCCTCCGGCGCCGCCAGCGAAGAAAATATCGCCCGCCGGCTGGAAGAGCAGCAGGAGACGCTGGACGAACTGCACCGGCGTCGCAAGGCGTTGGGCGGAGAGTAGGCTCGCTATCGCATCTCGGCGCGGTGGGCCGCGACAAGGTCCGCCATGCTGTCGAAGCGAAAGTCGACATGCGGCAGTTGACCGGGATCCATCGTCGCGCCGAAGCCCGATTGGGCGTGACGGCGGAAGATCCAGCAGCTTTTCAACCCTGCGGCATTGGCGGGCGTGTGGTCGTGGAACAGGCTTTCCGCCGTATGGAGGATCCGGCCTTTTTCCACGCCGAGCCCCTTCAGATTTTCCATCATGTAGTCGAAGTTTCTGGCGGCAGGCTTGTAGGATCCGATGTCTTCGGCCGTATACACGGCGTCGAACGCGACGCCCAGTTTCCGCTGGCTATGCGAAAAGGAGCGGTTGTCGACGTTGGACAGGATCACGAGCCGATAATACGACTTGAGATAGGCCAGCGCCTCGGCCGAATCCGCAAAGGCCGGCCAGTCCTTGACGCTGTCGCCATAGGCTTCGCAGTCCGCCCAGGACGTCTCCACCCCCCATTCTTCCGCCAGGCGCTTGTAGACGATGGCCAGGAGTTCGCGGTACGGACGCGCTGGAGTCCATGCCTGCTGGGCGGATTCGTGCCGCGCATGGGCCTGTAGGATCTGGTCGCGGGACAGGCTTTCCCGCATGCGTCCCGTCAGGCTGCGCAGGCCTTCCACCATGCCGCTCTCCCAGTCGATGAGCGTGCCGTAGCAGTCGAAGGTCAACGTATCGAAATCTGTCAATTTCATTGCGGCGCCCGCCTTGTGTCGAATGGATCTGGCCCTCGATAGCCGGATTCGCCTGCCGGGGATTGGCGATATCTACGACGAAGCGGCGTTTTCTCGCATGGCTCGGCGATACGCGGCCGGCGTCGTATCCAGCGTGCGGCGCATGGCGCGCGACAGGGCGCTCTGGTCTCCGTAGCCGGCGGCAAGGGCGACATCGGCGAGGGACAACGTGCCCGTGGCCAGAAGATCGCCTGCCAGCCGCAGGCGCGCGGCTTCCAGAAAGGCGTGTGGCGTCGTGTCCTTCGCGGCGCGGAACCGGTCGTACAGCCGGCTGACGCTCATTCCGGCGGCCTGCGCCATCGAGCGGGTCGTCCATCCATCCTGCGGGCGTGCCTCCACGGCGGCCAGCATGGCATCGAAGGCGCCCGGAGATGTCGGCGCCGGCCCTGCCAGACCCTCCACCAGAAGCGCCAGCCATGGCTGCGCCCCGAATGCTGCGGCCTCGTCCGCGCCGGCGCGTGCCAGGGCCATATACTCGACTAGCCGGGCCGACATCCGCGATATGAGCGGAAAGGGACGCAGCCGGAGCCGGTCGATCCGGCAGGCCGGCAGTTGCGCCATGTCGACATCGACGATCAGAGATCGGTTTGAGCCGGTCGCCTCCTGGCAATGGGATACGCCTTCTTCCACGAAGGCGGCGCGCATGGGCGATACACGATTGGCTCGCCCGGCGATCTCCATCTCGAAGCTGCCTTGGAGGGGCAGGACGAACTGCGCGAAATCGTGCCGCTCCGGCGGATGGCCGTGCCCATAGCTTCGGATGTGGAAGGCTGGCTGCTGCATATCCCGGCGGAGTCCGACAGATTGAAGCTATCCTGCCTCTATACTGCTGGGCTCCGCCGGGGCATAGGCCTTATTCGGCGGTGAGCCCGGCCGACTGTTCATCCATGCGGCCGATCCCGAAGAAGAGCGTTTCCCCGGACGAGTCGTCGACACCGTCATTATCCGTGACCACGAAGCCGTTGCCGCCGGAGTCGATGGCGAAACCCTCGACCTTGTCCACCACGTATCCGTTGGTCTGCGACTTGAGGTCCGGAATGAAGTCGCGGACACGCTCCTTGCGAACGACCGGAAGATCGCCGCCCAGCGCGGCCGGCTGCATATCCGCGAGGCTGACGCGGGTCAGGCTTTTCAGCGCTGCCTCGTCCCCGATCAGATTGTCGCGCTCGATCAGATAGGCGTACCCGTCATGGATCGTCAGCTCGGACAGGCCGACCCAGGCGCCCTCGCGGCTTGGGGTCTCCAGCGGGTAGCGAACGGCGCCCCACTGCCGGGTTCCGAGGTCATAGGCCAGCAGCTTCGTCATCCCGGCAGGATCATCTTCCCAGGGACGCTGGATGGCGACCCAGAGCCTGTCTCCGTCGAGCGCGATACCTTCCGCGCCGAACCGCGTCTGGCCGGCCAGGAGGGTCGGAGGAAACGCAACCGACTCCACGATCGAACCTGAGGCATCGACATGCACCAATCGGTGCGGGATTTCCTTCTTGGCGTCACCCTCGCTGGCAAGCCAGAAGCCGCCGTCGCCGTCGAGGGCAAGTCCCTCGATGTCCAGCTTGCCGGCCGGCTCTCCGTTTTCGGTAACGGTCATGGCATCGACGATGCGTGCCGGCTTGCCCGTCGCATCGATGGTGAAGATGGTGGGCGCGCTCTTGTACACGCTGTCGCTGGCGGCATAGAGCCTGCCGGCTTCAGTGGCATCGGCGGCGAGAGCTCCGAGGGCGCCCCAGCCGATCGGCTTGCCGTCCCGATCGTCGGAGACGAGCTGCGGATATGCCGGTTCGCCCTCGCCGCGTTCGAACAGCATGACATGGCTGCGCGCGGCGCCGTCTTCCACGAGGTCGGCTTCGTTCGCAGTCGCCAGGAGATTGCGCCCGGATATGGCGACGGCGCCTTCCGGCGATATGCCGGAGGGCAGAAGCTGAAGAAATTCGGGTTCACCGCCCGTGTCGCGGTAGACCCCGACCACGGAGCCGCGCTCCGACAGGACGAAGATCAGGTCGTCGTCGCCGAAGCGGGCGACTTCGAGCCCTTCCGGTTCGACGCCCTTCGCGTCCGACCGCTTGTCCGGATAATGGCCGGCGCGCGCCACATGCATCTCGAAGGAAGGGCCGGATTCGTAGGAAACGGTACCGTCGCGGTTGAAGATGGTGAACCCGCGTGTGCCGCCCTTCCAGTCGCCCTCGTTTGCGATCACGAGGCGATCCTGGCCCAGCCATTTGACGGCATCGGGCTCGCGCGGGCGCGCTTCGATCGAATCCGAGAAGGAGAGTGCGCCGTCATCCCCTGCGTCGACACCCTCCAATGCCACGGTACCGGCGCTGAAATGGCCGGTGACGGCGCCGGAAGCGCCATCGATGAGGACGATGTGATTGTTCTCCTGCAGGGTGACGGCCAACTCGTTGGCATCGTTGAAGGAGACGAATTCGGGCTCCGGATCCTCGGGCGCGATCTCGGCGAGCCCGGTCACGTCTACCTTCCTCAGGCCGTCGCAATCCGGCAGGCCGTTCGACAGCGCAAGAAGCACCACATAGCCGGCAGGCATCTGCGGCAGTGCGCCGTCGTTCAGGTCTTCGTCGCGCTCGTTCTCGATGGCCACCGCCGCCAGCGTGCCGTCCGGCGACACGGCGACGGAATCGGGCTGGCCGCCGAGGTCGCAGGTGGCCACGACCTCCCGGCCGGACAGGGAGACGGCGGCCAGTTCACCCGCAGGCTCCGTCTTGGAATCGGAGGTGCGCAAGCCCACCAGAACGTTGCCACCGGCGATGGCGACCGACGTCGGTTCGCCCTGGAAGGTCACGTATCCGGCCGCTTTCGGGGCCGTCCCGTCCGTGATGTCGATAAAGCCGATGCCGCCATGAGGGCTGTCGGAATAGACGAGCATCGACCCGTCCTGCGAAGCCGCGATGATCTCGGCCGAGGTCTCGCTGTTCGGATCGACCCCCTCCGGCAGGTTCAGCGCGACCGGGAAGGACGCGATGCGATTGAACACGGGCTCCGCGGCGGCCGACAGGGCGGACGACGCCAGAAGCAGCGCGGCGAGGGGAAGGGTCATGGGGTGGCGCACGGCGGCGAACCTCTTGCTGTGGCGATGCCGTTTCCAAGCAAAAGGGCGCTACACCTTCATGACAGGTCGATGACGAAACAATGACTGGTTGTGTCTGCCGAGCGTTCAGAACGGATTCGCGAGACCGTCGTCTGCAACGCGCAGCAGATATTGGCCATAGCTGCTCTTGCCGAGTTCGCGGCCGAGCGTCCGCAACTGGTCGGCATCGATGAAGCCGTTGACGAAGGCGATTTCTTCCGGGCAGCAGACCTTGAACCCCTGCCGCTGCTCGAGCGTCTGGACGAACTCTGCGGCCTGCAGCAGCGAATCCGGCGTACCGGTATCGAGCCAGGCGAAGCCCCGGCCCATCGGCTCGACGGAGAGCTTGCCTTCCTCCAGATAGACCTTGTTGAGATCGGTGATCTCGAGTTCGCCGCGGGGGGACGGCTTCAGGCTGCGCGCGATCTCCGATGCGCGCCCATCGTAGAAGTAGAGGCCGGTGATGGCCCAGTTGGATTTCGGCTGCGCCGGCTTTTCCTCGATGGAGACGGCGCGGCCATCGGAGCCGAATTCGACCACGCCGTATCGCTCCGGATCGCTGACGTGGTAGGCGAAGACGGTGGCGCCGTTGGTGCGGCTCGAGGCATTGCCGAGCAGTTCCGGCAGGCCATGGCCGTAGAAGAGATTGTCGCCCAGGATCAGCGATGATGGCTGACCGCCGATGAACTCTTCCCCAATCAGATAGGCCTGCGCCAGACCATCGGGGCTGGGCTGCTCGGCATAGGTCAAGTCGATGCCGAACCTTTCTCCGGTGCCCAGCAACGCCTTGAAGCGCGGAAGATCATGCGGGGTGGATATGATCAGGATCTCGCGTATGCCGGCGGACATGAGAACCGACAGCGGATAATAGATCATCGGCTTGTCGTAGACTGGGAGCAACTGCTTCGATGCCACGAGGGTCATCGGGTGCAGTCGTGTGCCGCTGCCGCCGGCGAGGATAATGCCCTTCATAGGCCCATTCCGCTTTACTTGAAGACTGCCGGCCTTCTATCGGAATACGGCGTTGGGCGAAAGGTCCGCTGCAAGGCGGGTGGCACGCCATCGAATGGGCACGTTTTCTTTCCGTCCGATTTGGTCTAGAGCCAGTTCCCTGTGACGCAGCGACGGCCCCCGGGCACGGGGAGGCTTTTTCCATGGAGACATGATGCTCGAAATTCGCAAGCTCGCACTGCCGGAAGTTCTGGAAGTGAAGCCTCGCAAATTTGGCGACGATCGCGGCTTCTTTGCTGAAACCTACAATCGCGAACGCTTTCACGATCACGGCGTGGCGATCGATTGGATGCAGGACAACCAGTCTTTCTCGGCAGAGGCATTCACCCTGCGCGGGCTCCATTATCAAGAGCCCCCATTCGCGCAAGACAAGCTGGTGCGCGTGCTGAAGGGCCGGATCCTCGACGTCGCGGTCGACATCCGCACGGGCTCTCCGCAGTTCGGCCGATGGGTATCCCTCGAGCTATCGGCCGATGACTTCAATCAGATCCTCGTGCCGGCGGGCTTCGCACATGGTTTTCTGACGCTGGAGCCGGATACGGAGGTCTTCTATAAGGTCTCCGCGCGCTACAGCGCCGAGCATGATCGCTCCATTCGTTTCGACGATCCCGATATCGGGATCGACTGGCCGCTCGAAGGCCGGACGCCGATCCTTTCGGCAAAGGATGCGGCAGCCCCTCGTCTCTCGCAAATTCAAACGCCTTTCGTCTACGGAGCCTAAGCGATGAGGATCCTCGTTACCGGCGGAGCCGGCTTCATCGGCTCGGCGGTCTGCCGCCATCTGATCCATGATACGGAGCACGAGGTCGTCAACCTCGACAAGCTCACCTATGCCGCGACCCTCGGCTCGGTCGCCGAGCTGGAACGGCATCCGCGCTACCGCTTCGTGCGCGGCGACATCTGCGATCGTCCGATGGTCGAGGCGCTTCTGGCCGAGGCGAAACCGGATGCGATCATGCATCTGGCGGCGGAAAGCCATGTCGACCGTTCGATCGATGGCCCGGGGGACTTCATCCAGACGAACATCGTCGGTACCTACCAGCTCCTGGAAGCGGCCCGCGCATACTGGTCCGGGCTGGACGATGCCCGCAAGCAAGGCTTTCGCTTCCATCATATCTCGACCGACGAGGTGTATGGCGAGCTTCCGCTCGAGGGTGGGCTGTTCACCGAAGACACGCCCTATGCGCCGTCTTCGCCCTATTCGGCGTCGAAAGCCTCTTCGGACCATCTGGTGATGGCCTGGCACCATACCTACCACATGCCGGTCGTCCTCTCGAATTGTTCGAACAATTACGGGCCGTATCATTTCCCCGAAAAGTTGATTCCGCTCGTCATTCTCAACGGCCTCGACGGCAAGGAGCTTCCGGTCTACGGCAAGGGCGAGAATGTCCGGGACTGGCTTTTCGTGGAAGATCACGCACGCGCGCTGGCGTTGGTGGCTACCAAAGGAGAGCCCGGCCGATCCTATAACATCGGCGGGCGCAACGAGCGGTCCAACCTGATCGTCGTCGAGACGATCTGCGATACGCTGGACAGGCTCCGGCCGCTTGCCGACGGGGGCAAGCGCCGCGACCTGATCCGCTTCGTCACGGACCGGCCCGGTCACGACCTGCGTTATGCGATCGACGCGACCCGGATCGAGCAGGAACTTGGCTGGAAGGCGCGGGAGAACTTCGAGAGCGGCCTCGAAAAGACCGTCCGCTGGTATCTTGAGAACGAGGCATGGTGGCGCCCTCTCCGCGAGCAGCGGTACAGCGGGCAGCGTCTGGGCCAAAAGGTTTCCGCATGACCTTGCGTCTTCTCGTAACCGGACGTGAAGGGCAGGTGGCACAGGCCCTTCTTGCCCTACAGAATGACGATCTTCAGATCGAGGCCTTGGGCAGGCCGACACTCGACTTGACCGACCGTTCGTCGATCGAGCGCGCGATCTCGGCTTTCCGTCCCGACGTGATCGTCAATGCCGCCGCTTATACCGCAGTCGACAAGGCCGAGACGGACGAGGAAACCGCGTTTGCCGTCAACGCGCAGGGCGCAGGCAACGTTGCGGCCGCGGCTTCTGCTGCCGGGCTTCCGGTCATCCATATTTCAACCGACTACGTCTTTCCGGGCGACAAGTCGACGCCCTATGTCGAAACGGATGAGACCGGGCCGAAGGGCGCCTATGGCCGCAGCAAGCTGGCAGGAGAACTGGCCGTCTCCGCCGCGAACCCGCGCCATGTCATCCTCAGGACGGCTTGGGTCTACGGCCCCTATGGCAACAACTTCCTGAAGACCATGCTGCGCGTCGCAGCAACGCGCGATACGCTGCGCGTCGTCGCGGACCAGCATGGCACGCCGACCTACGCGCCCGACATCGCCGAGGGGATTGTGGTCGTCGCACGCCGGCTCGCTGCCGATTCAGGCGCCCCCACCGGCGTGTTTCATATGGTATCGTCGGGGGAAACCACCTGGGCCGGTTTTGCGGAGGAGATATTCCGCCAGTCGGTCCAGGCGGGTGGCGCCGTTGCCGTTGTCGAGCCGATCCCAGGCGCCGATTATCCGACGCCGGCCCAGCGCCCGGCGAATTCCCGCCTTGAGACGAAACGGTTCTCCGATACCTTCGGCTACCGTCTGCCGGCCTGGGAAACGGGCGTGTCGCGATGCCTGGAGGCCTTGACTGAAGCGGAGTGAGACGAAGGGTGTCGAACCTCTCATGAACGGTGGCAGGAAACTCGCATTCATCGTGACGGAGGATTGGTTTTTCGTGTCGCATTTTCTGCCGATGCTGAATGCCGCACGCGACGCAGGGCTCGAGCCGGTGGTAATCACCCGGGTGCGTGACCATGCCGGAATCATCGAGGCGGCAGGGGGGCGTGTCGTCGCATTCGAGGCCGATCGCCGAAGTCTCGATCCCATCGCCGTGGCGATTTCGATCAGGCGGCTTGCGAACATACTGCGTCGGGAGAGGATTGATCGAGTCCACCTCATCGCATTGCGTTCGATCTTGATCGGAGGGGCGGCCGCGTCGCTGGCCCGTATCGGCAAGCGTGTATTCGCGGTAACCGGAGGCGGCGTCCTGACGGCGCGCAAGGACCGCCTGGGTCGCTTCTCTGCGCGATCCATCGTCTGCCTAATCCGCAAGGCGCTTGAGACACGCGAGACGCAGTATCTGTTCGAGAATCCGGACGACCCCGTCAGCTTCGGCCTCGAGCCGGGGGATGCGCGTGTTACCATCGTTGGAGGCGCCGGCATCGATCCCGATCACTTCCGCCAGACGCCCATGCCGGGGCTTCCGCCGCTCAAGGTGGCGATCGTCGCCCGCATGGTCTGGTCGAAAGGGATCGACCTGGCCGTCGAAGCCGTCACGCGGGCTCGGGAGCGGGGCGCGATCATCGAACTCTCCTTGTTTGGGGCGCCGGATGCTCAGAACCCAAAGTCGATTCCGGAGGCGACCTTGAAAGAATGGTCGGCCCGCGAGGGTATCAACTGGCATGGCGTGGCGACCGACGTTCGCGCCGTTTGGAGCGCCAATCACGTAGCGTGCCTGCCGTCGCGCGGCGGGGAGGGCTTGCCCAGAACATTGCTGGAGGCGGCAGCATGCGGCCGCACGTTATTGACCACGGACGTGCCGGGTTGCCGAAGCTTCGTGCGCGACGAGGTCGATGGTATCGTCGTGCCTCCCAACGATGTCGAGGCGCTGGAAGATGCGCTGATCGCCCTCTGGCGGAATCCTGATCGAATGCGTGCCTACGGCCTGTCGGCACGCCACCGGGTCGAGCGCGGCTTCACCGAGAAGGACGTCATCGCCGCTACGACCGCCCTCTATCGTCGGTGGGGTGCATGAGCCGGCCGCACCGCATGGGGCTTGCGGCCGCGATTACCGTCTACCGCCCCGATCCCGCCGCTCTCGAACGGCTGGCCGATGTTCTCGCCGGTTGCGCGGACCGAACCTATGTCTATATCGACGGCCCGTTGGGTGAAGCGATCGACCCCGATGGACTGGCGCTTTTCGATGGCCGCGATCGCGTCCGGATAATTCAATCAGACACGAACACCGGAATTGCCGCAGGCCTGAACCGGATGGTCGCGGCGGCCATTCAGGATGGCTATAACAGGTTGATCTTCTTCGATCAGGACAGCGATGTCGGGCCGCAATTGGCAGACGCGTTGGACGTGGCGCTTACCGAAATCGGTTTCCAGGGCCACAAGCCTGCTGCGGTGGGGCCCATGCCCACCACTGCCGATCCGCGATCAAAAGCGCCCTCTTATCGCCTCACGGGGAAGCGCGCAGACGCCAGGCAGGAGGTCGCCTATCTCATCATCTCCGGCTGCTGTCTCGATCTCTCCGCCTACGCGGCGGTCGGCCCCTTCCGGGAGGATCTCAGGATGGACGGGGTCGATGTGGAGTGGTCGTTCCGGGCCCGCGCTCACGGCTATAGTCTGTGGTGCGATACGGCCTCCATCATGCCGCATCGCGTCGGCAACGGCGTCGTGCGCCTTGGTCCGGTCGTCTTTCCCTACCAGAACGAGTTCCGGATGCTCAATTATGTACATAGTCAGGCTCTGATGCTTCGGCTCGCCCATGTACCCAGCGGTTGGAAGCTGCGCTTGATAATATACGTCCCGCTTCAGATCCTGGCCTACGCTTTGCGATCGCCGGTGTCGCGCGGGTTCATCGGACGGGCGGTCCGCGCAGCATGCTCGGGATTTGCTTCCGGAGGCAAGTGGTGACGTCCGTAGCTGTCTTTGTGCACATCCACTATCCCGACACATGGGCTCCGATCCGCAACCGTCTCCAGCAACGTATGGCGATGCCGTATCGCATCATCCTGACGACAACGTCCGATCCAGACCAGTTCGATCCGCCGAAGTCCGAATACCTGGTTACAATGGCAACGTATTCGACGGAAAATCGCGGCCGCGATGTCCTACCCTTCCTGGAGGCGTTGCGGTTGGCGGAACCATTCGATGTCGGGCTCAAACTGCATGGCAAGAAATCGCTGCACCGGCTTGATGGTGTCTCATGGCGAGACGCCCTGCTGCAGTCTCTTCTGCCGGATCCGGACCAGGTCAACGCGATCGTGGCTCGGATAGCTTCGAACCCTCGTATCGGCATCGTCGCTCCCGACAAGTCCCTGTGCTCACTGGACCGCCATATCGGCCGCAACATGCGGTCATTGCGAAAAATAGCGACGCATATGAACGTCGATCTTGAACCCTTGGTTTCAGATACGCCGTATTTCGCCGCAGGCACCATGTTCTGGTTTCGGTCGAGTGCCTTGCAGGCCCTTTCCCGGCACGACTACGGCGACCTGTTTTCGGCCGAAAAAGGACAGACGGACGGAACGGTGGCCCACGCGTTCGAACGCCTGTTTCCAGCCATCGCGGGTCATGAGGGCGCGGCGACGATCACCACGTCCATGGTCTGCGAATTGCCGGACGGCCTGACCCTGGACGATTTGAAGTCGAAAGCGCTACAGGTCGTGGATACGGACACGGTTCATGTGCGCCACCCTAGCCGTCTCGGCGCATTCGTCATGCGCTATCTATGGTTCGTCACGCCGTTCTATGCGGCGCTGCCGGCTTCTATTCGCCGCTTCGTCAAACAAACATTCACCGGTGCCTTCCACTCAAGCGGTCGATAACCAAACGTCCGCCTTGTTGGACAGCCGATCACGAATTGGCTATAGGCGCTTCACCGATAACTTGTTCGTCCAGCGTACGACAAGTCACCATTCCAAGGCAGAGACATATGGCAGGCGCAGGCGGTCAACGCGTTCTCATTTCTCATGCGGGACAGTCATTCGCCCAACGGCTCGCGGCCTTGGGCCGAGACGTCCGGCGCGCAATCGCGATGCGCGAGCTTTGGCTGTTCCTTGGATGGCGTGACGTCCGCCGTCTCTACCAGCGCTCCGTTCTCGGTCCGCTCTGGCTGACACTTTCGATGGGCGTAATGGTAGGAGGCCTCGGCGTCCTCTACTCGCAGATATTCGGCATGGATATCTCGACCTACCTGCCGTTTCTGGCGACGGGCCTGATCCTTTGGGGATTGATCGGTAGCTCGATCAATAATGCCTGCACCGTATTCACCTCAGCGGCCGCATCCGTGCGTCAAATCCACCTGCCGCTGATGGTCTATGTGATGCAGTTCGCCTGGGCGCAGTTCATTACCTTCGCGCATAACCTTCTGATTTTCGTCGTCGTTGCCGTAATCTTTCAGCTGAATCCAGGCTGGAATGGTCTTTTGTTCCTGCCGGCCATGTTACTCATCCTTTTGAACGTGATCTTCTGCGCGATGATCCTCGGCCCGTTCTCGGCTCGCTTCCGTGATATGCCGATGATCGTGCAGAGCATCACCCAGGTGGCCTTCTTCATGACACCGATCATATGGAGCGCAACACAGCTTCCCGAGCGGGCGGTCTTTGTGCATTTCAACCCCTTCTATCACTTCATAGAGATTGCGCGCGACCCGCTTCTTGGCGGCACCGGAACTGTGGAAAACTGGGTTGTCGTTGCAATCCTGACGGCGGTGATGGGCGTGGTTGCCACTCTCTTTCTCGCACGGTTTCGTGCTCGCATAGCGTACTGGGCTTGATACGATGGCATCGATCACACTGCAGAACGTACAGGTCGACATCGTCATATTCGATGCAACGAGCCGGTCCCTGAAGAACAAGGTTCTCGCTGCCGCGACCGGCGGACAGATCCGGCCGCGCGAGGGGCGTGGCAAGCTGACCGTCCGCGCCATCGACGATCTGACGCTTGACCTTCCTCACGGCACGCGGCTCGGGCTCGTCGGCCACAATGGTTCCGGCAAGTCGACCCTACTGCGCGTCCTAGCAGGCATCTACGAGCCGACAGGCGGCTCCCTTCGCGTCGAAGGCGGTACGGCGGCGATGTTCGATATCGGCTTCGGCATGGATCCGGATGCCTCAGGCTGGGACAACATCATCCTGCGGGGAATGCTCCTCGGCTATTCCCGCAAGGAGATCGAGGCGCGCCAAATGGAAATCGGCAAGGCCACGGGGCTTGGCGAATTCCTCAATATGCCGATGCGAACCTACAGCGCCGGCATGTCGACGCGGCTGGCCTTTGCGATCTCCACGTCCATCACGCCGGAGGTCCTTCTGATCGACGAAGGGATCGGTGCTGGCGATGCTGCCTTCCTAGAGCAGGCGGAGCGTCGCCTGAACGAATTCATCGGCCAGGCCGGCATGCTCATCATGGCGTCCCATTCGGAAGAACTGCTACGCAAATGGTGTACGACCGGCTTGTGGATGGAGCATGGACGGATGCGCTCCCACGGGCCGATTGACGAAGTGCTGGAAGCCTATAAGGAGTCGCGACACTGAAAATTATAGTGTGATCATGAAGGAAATTCTCGCTTAAATTAAGCGGTGATTATATCAATATTTAATAGCGGCGCTTAACCCGATAAGACCCGTGACTTTCCGCATACGTTAACGAATACTCAATCTGGAAGCTGAACCATGGGTGAAATATTCGAACGCACCGTGCCCGACATTCCTCTGGAATGGACGGGAGAGCGTCTAACCTCCGCAGTTGCGGGGCAAGTGGAGATTGAGCACCTTCATCGATATTTTCTGGCTCGCGGGCTCAGTCGAAACAAGGACGTGCTCGATATAGCCTGCGGCGAAGGCTATGGTTCGGCTCTCATAGCGCAGGTTGCGCGGTCTGTGATCGGTGTGGACGTTTCTTCAGACGCAGTAGAACATGCAAGTCGGGCTTATCCGCGTGAAAATTTGCGTTTCACGCAAGGTGACGCGCGGCAGATTCCGATTCCTGACAGCAGTGTTGATCTTCTTGTCTCCTTCGAAACTCTAGAGCATTTCCTGGAACATGAATTGTTTATGATGGAGGCTCTCCGTGTAATGCGTCCTGGCGGCGTTTTACTTCTTTCATCACCCGAGAGGGACATCTACTCGCCGCCCGGCAGTGAAGCCAATCCTTATCACGCCAACGAATTATCTCGCATAGAGTTTACGCGTCTGCTGGAGCAACATTTTACCAACATACAGATTGTATCGCAGCGGCCAATTATCGGTTCCGCTGTGGTGGTGGACGAAGGAGTGGACGTTGTCGGAACTCTTACATTTGAAAAGCGGGGCGCGCGGCACTATGAGGTCAGTTCAGGGCTACCAAGGCCACCGTATCTCCTTGCCTTGGCGTCAAACGAGGCTTTGCCGGCAGCGCGCAATTCGCTTTTTATTGAAACTGACCAGGTTCATCAGTTAGCAGTTCTACATCAATTGCAGGATGAAAACGTACGGCAAGCGGCTGCCGTTAAAAGTCTTCAGGAAGAGAATGCACGATACGCCGAACAGATGAAAATCTATGAACGTCAGGCCAAAAAGGCCGAAGGCCACCGCCTGGAGATCGAACGTGATCTAGCGTTGGCCAAGGTGACGAGATCCAGCGAAGTCTCTGAATGCGAAAGTCCAGAAGAGAGCGCTATTTCACTTAATAATGCTGATACGCTGCGAGCCGAGAATGAGGTCTTGCGCGCTCAGTGCGACCTACTGCGCCGAGCTGCAAGAACACGATTAGGCAGCAGCGGATCCACACAAACATATTCCCATAGCCGACTGGAGCTTGCTGAAGCGCAGGCCGCGGAATGGAAGCAGCGTTATGAAGCGCTACACGAACGCCTCGTCGCCATTCTCCGTCGATTCGGAGTTCTTTACGTCGCTCAAATCACGCCGAAATCGGCCAAGCGCTTCGTACGAGAACGTATTCTAGCGGGGAAGCGGCCGTGAGTATCCTTGAATTGTTCAAATTCGATGAGGAAGAATTGGAAGCCGCTGCGTTCCTCAGTACTTTCAGTATCTTCAATACAGTGTATTATCGTCAGCAAGCGGGACTAACGTCAGACGCGAATGCAGCCCTTCATTATCTACAGGAGGGCTGGCTGAGTGGTCTGGAGCCTAGCCCTGATTTTCGTGGTAATTTTCTGCATCCATACTATTCCGCATGTGGTTACGGCGGAGCGCCAGCCTTTACATGGGCGGAACTGACTTTTCTTGGTGGCGTTCCGCTAGCATTCAATGAGGCCGCTGCAGAGGAAGCGGCGGCGCGGATTCGAGAAATTCCTCTATTCAACGCGGAATTTTATGCCCGACGCCTTCCTGCTGGGCTCGATCCAGCGCTGCATTATGCTATAATTGGCGAGCGTCTAGGATGGCGTCCTTCCGAACATTTCGACCCTGGTATCTACGCTGAGTTCTATCCGGACGTCGTTGAGGCGGGTATCTCACCACTGGTGCATTACTGGCAGAGCGGAAGACAGGAAAACCGTAGCCCGATTGCAGCAACCGACCACCTCGAGTTTCCGCTCTTGCCCAAGGGAGATAATCGTCCCGTGGTGCTAGTTGTTTCGCACGAGGCATCGAGGACTGGCGCCCCCATACTTGGATGGAACATTATCAAACATCTGTCGAAAGACTACCGAATTGTTTCGTTTCTGTTGCGTGCAGGGGCAATTGAAAAAGAATTCAAGGCGATTTCAACAGTTCAAGTCGGTCCATTGAGAGAAGGGGAATTACATAAATTACAGATTTCTATGATAATGAAGAAATTGGTTAATGAATATAAGCCTTTGTACGCAATCAATAACAGTATTGAAACACATCTAGTAGTTCCACCTTTAGCGTTGGAAGGCGTGCCTTCGGTAGCTCTTGTCCATGAATTTATGAGCTACACAGGCAATGCATACGATAAGATGTATGATATCTTCAAGTGGGCGCCATATGTTATATTTCCAGCTCAAGTCGTTGCGCAGTCAGCTTTTGATAGTTTTGCCCATCTTAAGTATCGGAGGGGCATCACCATTAGTCCTCAGGGGAAAGCGGAACTGCCGATCGCCTGTGTCGCTGACACGAGGATGGAACGCGACGAGGATACTGAAAGACTTCGCGATGCACTGCGCCCAGCAGGACGCAAAGACGCATTTCTGGTTCTTGGTGCTGGGACGGTTCAGTATCGCAAAGGGATAGACCTTTTTATCGCGACGGCGGCCGCCGTGCGAAGGATGAACAGCGAAACTCCTATTCGCTTCATCTGGATTGGCGATGGCTTCAATCCGGAAGGCGACCTCGCATTCAGCGCATACCTGGCTGACCAAATTGGGCGATCAAGCCTGGAAGGCAGCGTTACTATACTGGACGCAGTGGCCGATCTTGGGCCGGCCTATGAGGCAGCGGATGTGTTTTTCATGTCGTCACGGCTTGATCCTCAGCCCAATGTGGGAATTGATGCTCTTATAAGTGGAATTCCTACCGTCTGCTTTGAAGGGGCATGTGGCACAGGCGAAGTGTTAGCTGCGGATGTCGCAACGCAGCGCCTTGTCGTCCCTTATTTAGATGTTCAGAAGGCTGCTGAACTTATTCTTGAACTTGCATCTGACCCGGGGAGTAACCAGGAACTGCGACAAAACGTCGAGCGCGTGGGACGTGAAGCGTTTGACATGGGTCGGTACGCGTCGATGTTGGACGACTTCGGCAGGCGAGCGGCGCTAAAGGAGAGCAGGGCGGACGTTGTTGAGTTGGCGGACTCCGGGTTGCTTGACCATGACATGCTCTGTGATCCAGGTCGTCTAATTGTCGACAATGAAGAATTAGCCACCTTTGCGATGCGGCAATGGTCACTCTGGAATATGCTCGACGTAACTTCTGTCAGCACACCGATGCGTCGGCCGGTGAAGGGCTTTCATCCGCAAGCCTATGCGCACGCGTATCTCGATATGAATAGTGGTAGTGACGTCAACCCGGTGCTGCACTGGCTGCGAAATGGCCGCCCATTAGGTCCATGGATCCATAAAGTCTACTCTCCATCATCGGCACCAAAATGCAATCAAAGCATGCAGGCCTTTAAAATTGCGCTGCATGGCCATTTTTACTATGTCGATGATGCGCCGGACCTAGCCATCCGCCTTTCGCAGAACTCGCTCACGTGTGACCTTTTCCTGACGACGGGATCGGAAAGGGACCGTGACCATCTTCAGAAGATTTTCCATCGGCACAATGGTTTTGTCGATGTCCGGATCGTCCCAAACCGGGGACGCGACATTGGGCCGTTTTTGACTGAGCTTGCATTGGAGCTCAGTGGCGACGAGTATGACTTGATTGGGCATGTTCACGGTAAAAAGACGAAAGTCGTCGGCGGTGGTATTGGCGATCATTGGCGCAGGTTTTTGTGGGAGAACCTGATTGGCGGACAATATCCCATGCTGGATATGGCCGCGGCAGTGTTTGCCGGTGACGCGAAAACAGGGCTTCTTATTGCCGAAGACCCTCATCTTGTGGGGTGGGATGAAAATCTCGGTGTCGCGAGCGAACTAGCGGAGCGGATGGGCTTGTCACTGCCCCTGGATACCTATTTTGATTTTCCCCTCGGCACGATGTTCTGGGCTCGGCCGAGCGCCCTGCGACCGCTATTCGGCCTTGGGTTAAACTGGGACGATTACCCCGAGGAGCCCGTGCCTTATGACGGAACGGTCCTGCATGCTATCGAACGACTGATCCCCTTTGTTGCGCGGCATGTTGGCTATCGGATGGCGGGCCTTCATGTCGCCGGAACCACTTGGTGACGTTATGATCCATTGTTCAATCTGCGGCGGGACAGAGTTCGAAGATCGACCGGTGCTTTGGCCGGGCCTCATTTTCGAATGGGAGCTTTCGTCATCTGAGGTCACTTATATCAATCGTCAGCAGGGCCGCACTTGTGTGTCATGCGGCGGTAACCTCCGTACCATGGTGTTGTGCAAGGCGTTGTTGGCCGCGTGGGATGCCGAAGGGCCCCTGGCGTCATTCGTTGAGCAGGCTCGTGCCCGGACGATCGATATTCTGGACCTGAATGGTGCAGCTGGCATCGGCAATCTCCTTGCGTCGCTTCCCGGCTACAGGCTGGCATCATATCCGCAAGAGGACATTCAATCCTTGAGCTATGCTGATAAGTCATTCGATGTCGTTTTGCATTCCGACACATTGGAGCATGTGCCGAACCCGGTTAAAGGCCTTCAAGAGTGCTACCGTGTGCTGCGGGTTGGCGGGCTTCTCGCCTACACTGTTCCCATCATCATCGGCAGGTTGTCTCGAAGGCGGGACGGGTTGATACCGAGTTATCATGGCGACCCAAGCCAGGGCGGTGAAGACTTTCGGGTTCAGACGGAATATGGAGCGGACGCATGGTGTCAGGTTCTCAAGGCGGGCTTTGACCACGTTACGTTAACGGCCCTCGACTTCCCCGCCGCGCATGCAATGAGTGCTCGACGCAGCCGTTAGTTGCGATGACATGCTATAAGTGCGCAATGACGAGGAGGCTAATTCCTGCGAATAACATTCACAGGAATGAAGCTCCGGCGAGCTGAAATTCTTAAAAATAGATGACACATAATAAGTGTAATGAAATACATTTTTATTTCAATAATTTATGTATCTTGCGTTGTTAGAGCAGATTCGACTTATTCCGGGTTATATCCTGCGGCTTCGAAATAGTGTTGGCATTTCTCTGGCGTGAAGGCGGAGAGGCATCTGGCGACGACTGACCAGAGTTCATCGACGGTTCTGGCGGCGGCCTTTC
>NZ_JAMQCO010000015.1 GCF_023702225.1 Aureimonas altamirensis
GATGGCTATGAAATCCAGCTACACCACTCCATGGGACACGATCGTGATGACCGCGAAGATCGCCACTTTAGGAATTCTTGCAGTGACAATTACCGGCGCAGGAACCCTTATTCCGCGGTGGCCTCTCGCAAAGGTCCGCGCTACTCGTTGGTCTGTTGTCCAAGACAGGCCGCGCACCCTTGGACGGGAGCAACCGCGATATATCGTGATTAAATCAGGTAGGCTGTCGAAGAAGGACCTGCCGTCGACACTCATGAAGTCACGCGACCGGCCCGCATTGCCGGATTTTGCAGATCCATGCTGCCGCAACATAAAGAGCATCCATCGCCGTTCGTGCCAAGTGTCGTCGCATCTAGACCAAGTTTCCAGAAAAACCGGCCAGAACACCTCAGTCGGGCGGCCGTGCAGCAAGCTTAAAAGGAAGCTTAACCGGTTGGTTGAATTGACGCCTTTTCCATATAGACGATCGATGAGCGCCGAGACTTCGTCACTGTGGTTCATGACCGTGCCTCCCGAGCCACGAACGTCTCTCCATCGACGATCAGACCAACGGCGGCGCCGATTTCAACCGTCGCACCAGTGAAATCGGTCTCCGTAACGATTGCTGCCATGGCGTTGGAAGGTCGGGCCAGACTGACGTTGTCATGGCGCTTATCAATTACCTCGGCAAATACTCGGCTCGACATGATCGGCGCATTTTGGACAGAGGCGTTCATCGGGCGAGCTCCCCGTCACGGGCTGCAATGCGGGCAGCGATGTCGGCGTCAATCTCAGCCTCGACGAAAGCCTTCCGGCCCTTCGATACTTCGATGGGCTTCGGAAAGGTCGGATTGATCTTCATTTCATGCCAGAGCGTCGTTCGGCTGAACGTATAACGCTGACACGTTTCCTTGATTGATAGGAGTTTCATTGGTTTTACCTCGTCAATTGATGTTTCGAGGTCTTCCAGATACTCCCACAGATTCAAATGTTGAACGGGGGGAATTGTTAGTTGATCAGTCGAGTTCCCCCCTAAGAGCGGCCCCTATCCCCTCCGATCGCCCCGGATAATTGTTGAATCTCAGCCGCTCGGGCAGGCAATGCTCAATGGCGCCGTAGAACGCTACGAAATCGCCAGTTACCCACCCCTTCCGGTTCACAGCTACGGAAGCGCGCGGGAATGCTCGGCGGAACGCGAAGAATAATTGCCTGATTGTCTCCTGCCGGTCGCGGTTCGGTGCCGCTCCTGCTATCGCAGGATGTCGCTCCAGCGCGTGTCGTGCGTCGTCGACCAGCCATTCCAATCGCTGGAGCATCTCATCGATCTCATGACCTCCTCTCTGAAACTGTCCTGCCTTTGATGGGTCCTCGTCCGGCGAACGCATGCTGCCCATCGAGGCGATTGCCTCACTGGCAACGTTAGCGCGGTTCCCGGTCTCGACTTTCGCCTGCGACAGGAGGCTCGCGGACGCGCACTTCAAGGCGTCCGCGGCGGCGATGAACTGGCCGACCCGTTCTACTGACTCCCGATCTCCCGCGTCACCTTCTCGAAGCCCTGATAGACGTTCCGCCTCCCAAATGGTCATGCAGAGATAATCGAGGTCCTCCGGGATACTACGGCGTCGATATTTGCAGACTTTTATTAGGGAAGCGTGCATCGCCCTGTGTAATTTCAGCGAGGCTTCGATCCGCTTACGATGAGATCGCTCGAACTCATCGAAGGGTGTCATGCGGCACCCCTGCGCATTGGGGAAATGTTGCTGGCGCGGCCCGTAGCTATGGCATCAAGGCGATCCGCCCACATATCGAGCGCCTGCCGTTTCTCACGATCATAGGCGTTCCGGTTGTACGTTCCCGCAACGCCAGCGCGGAAGCCGGAGATATGGTTCAGAACCGCCTCTATGACATGCGGCAATGTTCCACTGTCAGCCATCATGGTCGCGACCGTGCGGCGTATGTCATGGGGAGTCCATGGATCCTCGAAGAGTTGGAGCTTTAGCCGCGCCGCATGGGCGATGGCGTTCGACGGCATCGGCTCATCAACGTGGGCGAAGAGCGGAGCATCTCTCTCTTCGCCGGCCTTAGACAGCCGGGCATTAACAAGCTCCATCGCCGCGGGCGACAGGGGCACGGTATGAGCTCTTCCGTTCTTCGTGCGCGCTGCCGGGATGGTCCACAGCGCCGCGTCGACGTCAACTTCTGAGCGGCGCATGCCACTGACTTCGCCGCTACGCTGGCCGGTTAGAAGGAGAAGGCGGAATACGTCGCGCGTGACGCCCCTCAGAGCGGCTCCTGGAAGCGCTTTCCATATCGCCGCTACCTCATCCTCAGAAAGGACTCTATCGCGGCTGACCGGCTTCGAACGGGGTTTCACGCCGGCCGCTGGAGAGGCCGCGATATAGTCCTCCGCCACGGCCCAGTTTCCAAGTTTCCGCAGTAGCGCCAGCAGCCGGTTTGATTGGACAAGGAAGCCGGCCTCGGCCTTGGCCTCGATGATGTCGAGGACGTCGCGCTTCGTGACGGCGGTCATCTTCTTTTTGCCGATTACGGGAAGGACCTCGACGCGGAGAAGGCGATCGTCCTGCTCCCATGATTTCTTGTTTCGCTTTGCGTAGCGCTCAACGTAGAGGCCGGCCAGATCCGCGAAGGTCATTGCTTCGCGGGATGCGCGCTTATCACTGGCGGGATCTCCGCCGTCTGCCACTGCGGCGGCGAGATCCAGAGCCTTGCGCCGGGCCTTCTCCAAGGTCAGGGCAGGATGTCTCCCCAAGGTCACGCGGCGCTTCTCGCCGTCCCCTTCGGCGGTGTAGATGAACGTCCACGACTTGGCACCGGATGGGCCTACCCGGAGCACCAAGCCGCGCATTGCCTCGTCCCAGAAATCGGTCCTCGTCTCGACGCTGACGCTATCCACAAACCGCGCTGTCAGGTTCTTCCTCGGCATACCCAGACCCCATGACCAAATTGTCACATTTTACGTTCGGGGTTCCGAGGGGGTTCCAGGATGCTGGAACTCTACCGAACGCCGTTGAACGTAAGGGGACATAAAAACCGTTACTTGGCAAGGGCTTCAGCCTTTTATCAGCGTTCGTTTCCGTCCATAGGATTTCGCAAAAATGAGACTTTTAATCATGGGGTCCAGGGTTCGAATCCCTGCGCGCTCACCAGAAACTCATCATTGTGCAGTGGACGGAGTCGACGTCACGTCCAGCGAGCCAGGATCGCTCTCGCCCGAAGCATGACGATGCCTGCAAGCATTGCAAGGGCAAATACCCAGCCTGACAGGGCGCCGGCATGAATGCCGGACAGAAGCGCGCCCACAGAACAGCCCAGCGCGGTCGTTGCGCCCCATCCCAACAGTATACCGCCGCCCAACCCGCGCGCGACATGCCCGACACCCGGACGCTGCGGCGTGAACTGCCCACTGGCCAGTGCAGCCGCGAAACTGCCCGAAACAAGCCCCGCGACGAACAGCCCATTGTTGGACAGCGCGGCGTCGGCGACGATGGAAATGCAGCCGCGCAACCTGTCCAACCCCAGCAACTGCCCCGGAACCAAACCCAGTTCGGTGCCGGCCGCACGGGCGCGTTTGGAAAGTTCGCCCGTGACGCCCAACGGCGCGACGCGCAGGAAGGCGATCATGCCCAGCAATCCCACGGCGATACCGCCGAGCCATCCGGGCCATCGCCCGGTGAATATCGCTCTCAACGGTTTCAATGGACCTTCATCGAGGCGAACAAGGCTTGCCCGCGTCTCTGCGCGCCGGTCGGACCTCCAGGACATCAGCGGCCACGCCAAGGCCACAAGAACCAACAGAGACGCCGCAAGCCAGCCCGCGTATCCAAGATGACCGGGCAACCACACCGCCGGTCTGTCTACGACCATCCCGAGGTAGAGACTGTTCCAGGTGCCAAGCCCCAGTATGAAACCCATGAACGCACCCACCAAGGCGAAGGGAGCAGTCGGGGAACCTTCGCCGAGGCGGTAAAGATGGGCGGATAGGCACGAGCCCGAAACCGCCATGCCGGCGCCGAAGGCAAGCCCGCCTAGAACGAGGGTCCATGCAACGGGGCCGATGAAGGCGTCCGGAGGAAGACGGCCGCTTGCAGGGTCCGGCATCCAGGCGCCGAAGACAACAGCATAGCCTGCCACTCCGACGGCGAGCGCCGCCAGGATGCCGAGAACGCCATCCGGCTCCTTTTCCTCGATGCACTCCCGGATCGAGCAGTAGAAGCAGAAGCGGGTGCGCTGGAGCACGAAGCCGAAGAGCGCGCCGAATGTCAGCGACAGCGCCAGTCCATCGCCGGCCCCGCCCCACGACAGTGCAAGAGCCGAGATCACAAGCGCCGATGCGATGCCGAGGGGAACGAGGCGACGCAAGGCAACCGTCAGGCTGCCGGGCGCCGCGGCGAAGACGTTCTGCGGACGAGCCGTCATAGTCCCGTGCTAATTTCCGGTCCACACGGTGTTGGAGACATTCACGATCGGCGAGCCGACCGAATTGCCGTATTCCGTCCATGAGCCATCGTAATTCCGCACGTCATAGCCGAGGATCTTGCCGAGCAGGAACCATGTGTGGCTGGACCGCTCTCCGATGCGGCAATAGACGATGATCGGCTTCGAGCCGTCAATTCCCTTCTCGGCGTAGATCCGGCGCAGTTCCTCGGCCGGTTTGAACGTGCCGTCTTCTGCAACGGCAGTTCCCCACGGCACGTTGATCGCCCCGGGGACATGCCCCGCCCGGATCGTCAATTCCTGGGAGCCTTCCGGTGCGAAGATTCGCCCGGAATACTCGTCGGCCGAGCGGATATCGACGATGGTGGCTTCCTCCGCGCCGTTCACTACATCCAGTACTTGCGTCAAGCGCGCACGCAGTGCCTCGTTGCGCTCGGGAAGCTCGATGCTCGTTTCAGGTATTGAAGCGACGCGCGTCGACAGGGGCAGGTTCTCGGCCTCCCACTTCTTGCGGCCGCCATCGAGCAGTTTAACGTCGATGCCGTAGGTATCGAACACCCAGGCGCCCCAGGCCGCGAACCAGTTGTTGTTGTCGCCATAAAGGACAACCGTCTTTTGATCGTCGATGCCGAGCTTCCGCACAAGCGCCTCGAATTCGTTACGGCTGGCAATGTCACGCTTGACCGGATCCACAAGGTCCGTGTGCCACACAACGTTCTGCGCCCCTTCGATGTGGCCGCGTTCGAAGACGCCGGGCTCGACGGAAACCTCCAGCAGGCGAAGATTCTCATCTCCCAGATTAGCTTCCAGCCATTCGGTGGTGACGAGCGGCCCGTCCGGCGCGTCGAGCGCCGTGGCCGAGGTGGAACTTCCGATGATCGTGAAAGCGAAGGCGACAGCCGTAATGGCCCCATGGTTTCTCATGCTGCTTCTCCAAGGATGCATTCCCCAGGTCAGCCTAAGGCTGGTCGACGGCGGGCAGCGAGAAATAATATACCAGATCAGTAGATGTTTTTGGCCGTGTTTGGCGTCTGGCGGCTCACGGCCCATCACAAACGCGTGCTCGAACGATTGATCTCAGCGCGCGTGCTATCGAGGCGCTGCCCATTTCGCACCGCCGACGCCAGCTTCAATTCCGGGAACTTGGCGTCGATCACGCGGATCTCGTGCCGGACCTCCTCCGCGATCCAGTCACGGACGGCAACGACGGCAGGGCGGGCCGGCCGTGATCGCGACCGCACGATCTGACATGGCCGTCCCGTGACACGCAGCCGGTTCGATGCCGGCACGAGAGAACCGACCGACAGCCAATGGGCGATGACGCTGAGCCAGCCTAGGGCGATACCCTGCCCCAGCAGCGCTGCCTGCACCACGATCGTATAATCGGAGAAGGCCAGGGCATGGCCCGCCTGGAAGGCGCCCGAGAAATCGACAAGGCCCGACCAGTCCGGCTGTGCACCGGTGAGATTGATGACCGCTTCGCCATCCGGGCCGAGCCGCCCGCGCTTCTGCCGCTCCAGGTAGGATGCAGAACAGATCGGCAGCAGCACTTCCGGCGCGAGCAGCAAGACCTCGTGATCGGCTCCGAAGGCGTCGAACCGCATGCCGAGGTCCACATCGTCCACCGGCCCTCCGATCGGTCCCGGCAGAAGCTGGAACCGCAGATCCACATTCGGCACTTCGGACTGGAAACGTGGAAAGCGCGGCATCAGCCAGTGCGTGGTGAAGGCCGTCGAGACCGACAGCGTCACGCTCTGGCTGTCGCTCCGGCGACGCTCGATCTCCTTGAGCGCCGCCTCGATGCCGCGAAAGCTCTTCGATATTCCCTCG
This sequence comes from Aureimonas altamirensis, assembly GCF_023702225.1. Classification (GTDB taxonomy): domain Bacteria; phylum Pseudomonadota; class Alphaproteobacteria; order Rhizobiales; family Rhizobiaceae; genus Aureimonas; species Aureimonas altamirensis_B. Next base: position 6,265 of record NZ_JAMQCO010000015.1, read on the forward strand.
AACAGGATGCTGCCATCCATGGTTGGCGTGTTGCCGCCGGGTGCACGGTTGAGGAGGCGCGTGCCGAGATGATCTTCCAGCCGCCCGACCATGCGGCTGACGGCGGGCGGCGTAACGCTCAACTCCGATGCCGCCCGCGCGAAGCTGCCGCAACGCACCACCGCCTCGAAGGCCAGCAGCGCATTCATCGAAGGAACGAGGCGACGCAGCGATGACATTACATTTTGTAACTCCGTGAAGCACAATTATGCAATTGCCCTTCTGACCGGTATTTGTTCAGCTGTCCTGGACAGGCCAGACTTTCAAGCCGAGTTCGACCGCCGCAGGGCACGATTGCCCATATCGCGCCGGACGGGAGCCGATGTCTGCATCGGGCCTCCCATACATCAGGTAATTGCCGTAACGACGGAGCATCGTATCTTCATGCAGCTACGCGAACGGGTCGGAGTGGATATCGAACATGCGACACGGACTTACGGAAAGTTCGTCGCGCTCGACGACCTGACCCTGTCCGTCGCTCCAGGCGAGTTCGTTTCCCTGCTCGGCCCGTCCGGCTCCGGCAAATCCACCCTCCTCGGCATTCTCGGCGGCTTCGTCACGCCGAGCGCCGGCCATGTCAGGATCGGCGGCCAGGACGTCACCTTCATGCCGCCGCACAAGCGCGACATCGGCGTCGTCTTCCAGAACTACGCCCTCTTCCCGCATCTCACCGTCGGCGAGAATGTCGCCTTTCCCCTGCGCGCCCGCCGCATCCCAAAGGCTGAATGGGGGCCGAAGGTAAGGGACGCATTGGGCATGGTGGCCCTGTCCGGTTACGAGGACAGGCGCATCGCCGCCATGTCGGGCGGGCAGCGCCAGCGGGTCGCGCTGGCCCGGGCCATCGTCTTCGAACCACGGCTGATCCTGATGGACGAGCCATTGTCGGCATTGGACAAGCAACTGCGGGAATCGATGCAAATCGAACTGCGCGAACTTCATCGCAAGCTCGGCGCGACCACGATCTACGTGACGCACGACCAGCGCGAGGCGCTGACCATGAGCGACCGCGTGGCCATCCTGTCCGAAGGGCGGCTGGTGCAGGTGGATGCGCCGCAGCGCCTGCACGACCATCCGGCCGATGCCTTCGTGGCGCGCTTCATCGGAGAGGCGATGCTGGCCAAAGCCGAAAGGCTGGACGAGCGGACCGTTTCCGTTGCCGGCACGCGCATCGTGTCCGCGCGCGCCGTACCGGCGGCGGAACGGCTGTTCCTGGCCGTGCACTCCGAGAAATTGCTGATCGGCGGCGATGCGTCGGCGCAGAACCGGCTGACGGGCACCGTACGCGAAGTGATCTACCAGGGCGAAAGCGTGCGCGTGACGGTGGCCCTGCCCGACGGGCAGGTCCTGGCCTTGCGCCAGCCCAGCCACCACGCGGCGCGCAGCGCCATCCCGCAGCCGGGGCAACCTGTGTCCCTGACGCTTCATCCGGAAGACGTGATCGTGGTTCCGGAAACGCAGGGCTGAAGCATCGGGTGCGCCGCCCGGCCACCCGCCACCACGAGGAGCTTGGAAGAAGATCATGGCATTCGAGCGGTTCAAGGTTTTGACATTCGACGTCGTCGGCACGTTGATCGACTTCGAGAAGGGCGTTCTCGACAGCGTTCGGGCGCTCAACCCCGAAGCAGGCGAAGACTTGTCGGACGACGACATCTTCAAGCCCTATGTGGAGGGGCGCGACCTGTTTCCGGGCCGCTCGAGCGAGGCGATGGGCGACGTCTACCGGCATTTGGCGGGCAAGCTCGGCCTCGACGGAAGCGATGCCGCCGCCGCCGCCTTCCAGGCCCGAATTCTCCGGCATCCGGCCTTCCCTGATTCCGTCGAGGCGTTGAAGCGGCTGCGCCAGCGGTTCCGCCTCGTTGCGATGACCAACGCCGACCGCGTGACCTTCCAGAGCTATTCGCACACGCTGGACAACCCGTTCCACGACAGCGTCACCGCCGACGAGGCCTTGACTCCGAAGCCGAGCCCGCTGTTCTTCGCGTTCAACCGGGGACGCCAGTCCGCCTTCGGCTTCAAGCAGGAAGAGATACTGCATGTGGCGCAGAGCCAGTATCACGATATCGGCGTTGCACGGGAACTCGGCTACAAGGTCTGCTGGATCGAGCGTCGCCAGGGGCAGAAGGGCTTCGGCGGCACGCCGACCCCGCCCGAAGTGACCAAGCCGGATTTCCACTTCGCCACTCTGGCACAGCTTGCCGATGCCATCGAGGCCGACATCGCCGGCGGCGCCGGACACGGGAAGGCGGCAGCCTGATGGACGGCAGGGCGGCAGCGACGAAATTTCCGATGGCTTGGCCGCCCTCGCTGTGGGCCGATACGGCCGGGCCACTGCACGGCACGCAGGACACCCTGGTGGGCGACCATCAAGCGGATGTAGCGGTGATCGGCGGCGGCTATACCGGCCTTTGCGCAGCGCTCCGACTGGCCGAACGCGGGCAGATGCCGGCGATACTGGATGCGAACGGCATCGGCTGGGGCGCCAGCGGGCGCAACGGGGGCGTCGTTTCCACCAAGTTTCGCGTGTCGCTTCCGGCAGTCGCCCGCGCGCACGGAATGGCGATGGCGCGGCGCATGTACGACATCGGCCACGACGCCGTGGCCGAGGTTGAGCGCCATGTCGACGAACTGGCGATCGGGGATGCGGACTTCCAACTGCGCGGCAATCTGCGCTGTGCCCACAATTCGGTGGCGCTGGACGCGCTGTCCGCCGAAGCCGAGATCATGCGGCGGGAGTTCGGCGATACATCCATCCGCATGCTGGCGCGGGCCGAGGTCGCGGACGAAACAGGGTCTCGGGATTTTGTGGGCGGCACGCTGACTCCCCACGCCGGCACCATACACCCGCTCAATTATGCGCGCGGGCTGGCCCGCGCGTTAATTGCGCGGGGTGTGCCGATCTTCGAGCGCACGCCGGCATGCTCCATCCGCAAGGCTACGGGCTCCATCGTGATCGAGACGCCGCGCGGCACGCTGACGGCACGGCGACTGATCGTTGCCACCAACGCCTATAGCGACCTGACCCGCGCGAGCGAACCGGTACGCCGAGCCGTCATCCCCTTCCGAAGCGCGATGGTTGCGACCGAACCCCTTGCCCCGGAGCTGCGCGACAGCATGCTGCGGGAACGCCGTTCCTACAGCGAGACACGGCGGATGATGCGCTGGTTCCGCCCTTATGGAGACAGGATGATCTTCGGCGGACGCGGAGCCTTCGGCAAGGCCGACAGCCGGCCGGCCTTCGACGCGCTGGAAAGGGCGATGCGCAGGATCTTTCCGCAGCTCGAAGGCACCAGGGTTACGCATCGCTGGTCGGGCCTCGTCGCCATGACGCTGGACAGCGTTCCGCAGGTGGGCCTGCTGGACCCGCATACTGCCTTCTCGCTTGGCTACAACGGCACCGGCATCGCAACGGCCAGCCTGATGGGAAGCCGCGTTGCGGATCTGTTGCTGGGCGACATGCCCGATCTGGGCCTGCTGGCCACGCCGGCGCCCAAGGCGGTTCCGCTTTATCCCATTCGCGAGCCAGCCGTACGCGTCGTCGCCGGTTGGTACCAGTTCCTCGACGCGATCGGACGCTGATCGCCCCTCATCCCCCTAAGCGCCACGGAGAAACGACGATGTTGAAGCAGATCCGCATTCTCGCAGCCGGGACCGCCCTTACTGCAGGTCTCGGCACCCTTCCGGCCCTGGCCGACGGTCAGATAACCTTCGTCTCGCAAGGCGGCGCCTACCAGGAAGCGCAGACAAAGGCGATCCTGGACCCGGCCGCCGAACAGCTCGGCATCACCATCAACCAGGATTCCGCGCCGGACGCCTGGCCGATGATCAAGACGCAAGGCGAGACCGGCAAGCCGATCTGGGATGTGGTCGATACGCCTCCGGCCAATTGCGTGCGCGGCGGCAAGGCCGGGCTGATCGAGGAGCTCGACTATTCGAAGATCCCGAATGCCGAGTCGATGCCCGCGGAATACAAGACGCCCTACTCCGTGGCCTACGAATTCTATTCCAGCGTGCTCGCATTCAACAAGGCGAACCTCGGGGACAAGGTCCCGCAGAGCTGGGCCGACTTCTGGAACGTCGACGCGTTTCCCGGCACGCGCGCGCTGCGCAATCATCCGCACGTAACGCTGGAGGCCGCCCTCCTGGCCGACGGCGTGGAGCGCGACAAGCTCTATCCCCTGGATGTGGACCGGGCCTTCCGCAAGCTGGAGGAGATCAAGCCGCACATCACCGTCTGGTGGACATCCGGTGGCCAGTCCGCACAGCTGCTGGCCGATGGCGAAGTCGACATGGCCATGGTCTGGAACGGCCGCGCCAGCGCGGTGATGAAGGACATCGAAGATATAGACTTCACCTTCAACGACGGTTTCCTGCAGAATACGCAACTCTGCATCCTGAAGAATGCGCCCAATCTCGACACGGCGGTCACCTTCATCAATGCGGCCGTGTCGCCCGAGCTCCAGGCCAACCTGCCGCTGGAAATCGACTACGGGCCCGGCAACCCGGCAGCCTTCGATACGGGCAAGATCCCGGCCGGGCGTGCGGCAGAATTGCCGAGCTCTCCGGAAAACGCTGCCAGGCAGACGCTGATCTCGGACGAGTGGTAGGCCTCTCCCGAGGGCGAAGCCGCGGAGCAGCGCTGGCTGAACTTCATCCAGTAGGCCGGAGCTTTCGATGACGGAGCAAAGAAACACAGACCGGGCCCGCGCTTTCGAACGGCGCGAGCACCTCCTCATGTCGGTGCTGGCGCTGCCCGCCTTCGCGGTGGTGTTCCTGCTGCTGCTCGTGCCCCTGGCATGGCTCCTGTTCCAGTCGTTCTGGGACGGGGGCCCGTCCCTCAACCACTATATCCGGCTATTTTCGGACCCGGTCTATTTCAACACCTTCGTCCTCACCTTCCGCATCAGCTTCATAGTGACCGTCGTCACCCTGCTTCTCGCCTACCCCGTCGCCTATGCGGCGACGGTGGCGAAGGGCAAATGGCGCGCCCTTATCCTCGCCTTCGTGCTGGTCCCGTTCTGGACCAGTGTCCTCGTGCGGGCCTATGCCTGGCTGATCCTGCTCCAGCGCTCGGGCATCGTGAACTCGACCCTGCGCGATATCGGGCTGATCGAACGGCCACTATCGCTCGTCCACAACGAACTGGGCACGATCATCGCCACGGTCCATATCCTTCTGCCTTTCATGATCCTGCCCCTGCAGGCGACGATGGCCAGGATCCCGCGAGACCTCCTGACAGCCGGATCGAGCCTTGGCGGCAGCCCGTTCCATGTGTTCCGCCGGGTCTTCCTGCCCTTGTCGCTACCGGGCATTCTGGCCGGATGCACGCTCGTCTTCGTGCTGTGCCTCGGCTTCTACATCACGCCCGAATTGATGGGCGGCGGCCGCACGGTGATGGTCTCCATGGTCATCTCCCGCAACATCGAACTTTACCAGGCATGGGGCGCGGCCAGCGCCGTCAGCGTGGTGCTGCTTGCCATCGTCGGCGCGATCTTCTGGACCGTCAGCCGCTTCCTGCCTCTCGACAGGGTGTTTTCCACCAGATGAGCCAGTCCGCCCTATCCCGCGTGCTGACCTACGCGCTTGTCGGCCTCGTACTCGCCTTCCTGATCCTGCCGATCGCGATCATCGTGCCGATGTCGTTTTCGGACGCGCGCTTCCTGTCCTTTCCGCCGCGCGCTTATTCCCTTCGCTGGTACGAGGCGTTCTTCACCAACCCCGCGTGGATGGGTGCGGCACGGACGAGCCTCTCGGTCGCGCTTCTGGCGACGATCGTGGCGACGCCCATCGGGATCGCCGCCGCATACGCCATTACCTACTCGTCATTGCGGATCATGCGCGTGCTGCGCATTCTCCTGATGCTGCCGCTGATGGTGCCCATCATCATCGTGGCCATAGGCGTCTTCCTCGTCTATGCGCAGATCGGCCTTCTCTCCTCGGTCACCGGCCTCGTCTTCGCCAATACGATGCTGGGCATTCCCTTCGTCGTCCTTGCTGTAACTGCGGGGCTGCAGAGCTTCGACCATACGCAGGAGATGGTTGCGCGCTCGCTGGGCATGAACCGATTCCGCGCCTTCATGACGGTGACGCTTCCGCAAATTCGCCCCAGCGTCATATCCGGCGCGATCTTCGTGTTCATATCCTCGCTGGACGAGACGGTCGTCGCCCTGTTCATCTCCGGCGGCGAAGTCCAGACGTTGACGAGGCGGATGTTTACCGCGCTCCGCGACGAGATCGACCCCACCATCGCCGCCATCTCCACGCTGCTGACGGTCACGTCCTTCGCCTTGATAATGGTCATCGCCGCCTTCCAGAAAAAGGACCGCTAGAATGGACATCCCGGCGGAGACGGATGTGCTGATCCTTGGCGGCGGCTCCGCAGGTTGCGTGCTGGCAGCGCGCCTGACAGAGGACGCAAGCCGGCGCGTGCTGCTGGTCGAGGCGGGGCGCGACATGACGGCGGCGACGATGCCCGCCGATATTCGCGCGCGCTATCCAGGCCGCGCCTATCTCGATACCGCCAATATCTGGCGGACGCTTACAGCCTTCATGGGTGCCCCCATGGGCAACCGCGATACGCGCAAGAGCCGTCGTTACGAACAGGCGCGCCTTCTGGGAGGCGGCTCCGCCATCAACGCCCTGATGGCCAACCGCGGCGCGCCCTCGGACTACGATGAATGGGAAGCAATGGGGGCGACCGGCTGGAGCTGGCAGGAATGTCTTCCCTATTTCCGCAAGCTCGAAACGGACCGCGATTTCGGCGGGCCGCTGCATGGCGGGGATGGCCCCCTCCTGATCCGACGCGCCGGCCCCGACAGGCTGTCGCCCTTCGTTGCCGCCGTCATGGAAACGCTGCAGCTTCACGGCGTGCCCCGGCGGGAAGACCAGAACGGCGACTGGCAGGACGGTGTCTACCCGGGCGCGCTCGCCGCCAGCGATCAGGGCGAAAGAATGCCGACATCGGTCGCCTACCTGACGCCGGAAGTTCGCGGCAGACCCAACCTGCGTATTCTTACCGGATATCGGGCCGAGGCGATCCTGTTCGATGGGCGCTCCGCCGTCGGCGCGACGATCGTTCCCACCGATGGCGGGACGTCGGGCCGCGTCGAGGCGCACGAAACAGTGGTCGCTTCGGGCGCCATCCATACACCGGCCCTGCTGCTGCGCAGCGGCATCGGCCCCGCTGCCGGTCTTGCCGCGATGGACATCGCCGTCGTTGCCGACAGGGCGGGCGTCGGCCGCAACCTTATGGAGCACCCCTCCATAGCCGTCTCCGCCATCCTTGCGCCGGAGGCGCGGGTGCGCGACCGGGCGGAGCACCACGAGCAGGCCATCTGGCGCTTCACGTCCGGCCTGCCCGGCACGCCGCAGGGCGACATGCACGGCGCGATCCTGTCCCGCTCGGGCTGGCACTCGGTGGGCGAGCGTATCGGAACCATGTTCTTCTGGGTCAACAAGTCGTATTCGCGCGGTTTCGTCCAACTGGCTTCGCCGGACCCGAAGGAAGAGCCGCATGTGGACTTCCGCATGCTGTCAGACCCGCGCGACCTGGACCGCCTTGCAGCCGCACTTCGCAAAGGCGCGAAGATCCTGCGCGACCCCGCGCTCGCCCCGCTATGCCGGCATGTGTTTCCGGCGAGCTACTCGCCCCGCGTGGCAAGCGTTGCGATGCCGGGCCGCTGGAACCAGGTCCAACGCGGGCTGCTGAGCATGGGGCTGGACGTGGCAGGCTCATTCACGGGCGCGCTGGTGGACAGCATCGTCACGCAGGGCGTAACGCTGGACCGACTATTGAGCGATGAGCAGTCGATGAATGAGTTCATCGCCACGTCGGTGGGTGGTACATGGCATCCGTCCGGCACCTGCCGCATGGGCCGGGCAGAGGACAGGCTGGCGGTAACGGACCACGCCGGACGTGTCCACGGCGTCGAACGCCTGCGCGTCTGCGACGCCTCTCTCATGCCGACCATTCCGTGTGCGAACACCAACGTGCCCACCATCATGATCGCCGAGCGGATAGCCGATCTCATGCGCCGGAACCGGCCGTTGGCGTGACGACAGGGCCTGCAAGGCCGCTACCGCAAGCTTTGCTCCCATGCCGCGACCAGAAGGGAGGCCAAAAGCGTCAGGCAGGGCAGCGCATGTCGCATTTCGCCCTGCCGGAACAGCACGATCAGGATGGCAAGGGACAGTAAGACCCCGAAGCCGAAACCGATGATACGGGTGGCCGGCATCAGGATCATCACCCCGATCAGGATCTGGATCGACCCGTTGGTAATGTGGAACCAGCGCGGAAAACCCCAGCGAAAGAATGCGGTACGCAGGGATTCCGGCCCATACAGGTTCACCAGCCCGTTGGCGATGAAGAAAACTGCGATGATCCACCCGAGCACGGCTGCCAGCATGCACCTCTCCGCCGCTTTAGCGCCCGGGCAAGCATGCCATAAGCGCGATGCGGCGGATAGATCGCCCACCGGCCACGCCGCCTGTCACGAAACCGTTGCGTGCCGCGGATAAACGGTCGCGGACACCGCAACACAACGCCGCCCGCCGTCCGACCCGGCCTGCGGCGCGGTAGCGGCCTTCAGGCGGCGGCCGGCGGAATATCCCAGGCGGCGCCTGGCCACAAGGCCCGGAACCGCGACGGATCCAGCCCGCCCTTATCCATTGCCGCCCCCAGCGCCGAGGGCGGCGCGTCGATCGCCTCGTCCGTCAACTGGAACGTGCCCCAATGGTGGCCGGCGGCAAAGCGGGCGTTGCAAAGCCGGAAGCCCTCCACGGCATCATCGGGGTTCTGGTGCTGCGCCCGCATGAACCAGCGCGGCTCGTACGCGCCGATGGGCAGGCAGGCGAGACGAAACGCCGAATACTTTCGCCCGGCGTCCCTGTAATTGATGCCGGAATGGAAGCCCGTATCGCCCACATGGTACAGATTACCCGCCGAATGGGTGATCGCGAAGGCGCTCCAGAGCGCCATGCGCCGGTCGCCGAGGCCCCGCGCCGACCAATGATGCGCCGGCTCGCAATGCACGTTCACCGGCCCGAACGCGAAGGACTCCCCCCAATCCATGGCGGTGATCCGCATGTCCGGCACGTGACGGCGGACGATCGCGTCGTTGCCCAAGGGCGTCGCCACAAGCGGATCATGAGCAGATTTGAGCTGCCCGAGCGTATCGACGTCCAGATGGTCGTAGTGGTTATGCGTCAGAAGCACGAGGTCGATGGGCGGCAGTTCCCGGAAGCGGATGCCCGGCGGGTTCACGCGCTTGGGACCGGCAAAGCTGACGGGCGATGCGCGGTCCGAATAGACGGGATCGGTCAGGATATTCAGCCCGGCCATCTGGATGAGGTAGGTGGCATGGCCGATCAGCGTCGCACGCATCGCGCCGTCGGGCAGGCGCTCGGCCGGCGTGGCGAATTGCGGCTCTGCGGGCCACGATTCCGGCCAGCGGGCGCGCTCTCCATTCAGCTTCCAGCGCAGGAAGTTGCCGAAGCCGCCCGGCTCCTCCCCACCCGGATTGAAGAAGCGCGTGCCGTCGAAATGGTCGGAAACCGGGCCCTCGTAATAGCGGTTGGCCGCTTGCGCCTTGCGGGTCGCCAGGCCTGCCATTCCTGCCGCGGCCCCGACCGCCGCCATCGTTTTCAACAGGCGGCGGCGGTTCATGGGCATTCCCTAAAAGAGGTCGAGGGAGAAGGTCTTGGATACCCCGATCCCGAAGAAGAACTGGTCGCGGCTACCCGCATCGACGATCGGGGAGTCCGCAGCATCGCCGACGAGGCGGTCATAGCCGAATTCGCCGTTCAGGAACCAGGTCGGGCGCACCTCGAACCGCGATTCCGCCCGAAGGCCGACCGTCTTGAAGCCGCCCGATGCCTCATAGGCCTCGAGGCGACCGCCGGTGGCGAGGCTTTCCTCGGGCGAAACGGAGAAATAGGTGTCGGCATAGTCGCTCGAGGCCAGCGTGGCGTTGGGGCCGAGCTTCAGCGTCAGCAGTTCCGTCGGGCGGTATATGGCGTTGGCGCCGAAGCCGCCGACGAAACCTTCCGCTTCGTTGAAGGCGTAGCGCGCCTCGCCATAGACTTCCGCCCCGTAGGCCTGGCTGAAATCCCAGCCGTAGCCGAGCCGAAGGCCGAGTTCGTAGGTGGCATCCAGATCGCGCAGGCCGGCAAGCTCCGGTGCGTCGGAGGCCTTGCGCTCGCCCACATAGCCGAAGGACGGGCCGATGCTCAGGCCGGAATCCAGGCCGCCGCCGAATTCTATCAGGCCCGGAATGTTCAGATAGTGGACCCGGATGGTCGGGCTGGCCACGACCTCGTACTTGTTGGCGCCTTCGAAGTTCGGCCGGGCAAGCGGCCCCACGCCGAGTTCGATGACGATATCCGTACCGGGCGCCGGTGCGTTGGCCGTCACCGGCGTTTCCTGTGCCTGCGCTGCGCCGATGCCGGCCAATACGCTGCATGCCATCAGCAGTGCGATGAAGTTGCGCATGTCCCTCGACCCTCGAACGCAATGAACCTTGCCGGCACAATTGTCGGTTACAGGGACCTTATCAAGGGGCGGGCAACGCATCGTCGGGCCATTATGGCTATTGCGCAACTATGATGCGGTGGCGCAACGCTCAGCGGACCTGATCGAGCAGACGCTTGAGCTCCAGCAGTTCCAGCAGCACCTGGTTCAGTCGTGCGGCGGCGTCGGGCGGAAGCGCGCTGCCGCCGACCCCATCGCGATCGCGGCGGAGCAGGTTGGAAAGCCCGCTCTTCTGGCGCTCCGCCTGCGGCTCAAGGTCGCGCGGGGGCGCCTCCGCGACATGGCCGGCCTGCGGAGCCGGCATGGAATCCAGGCCCTGCGTATCGCCTGCGCCGATGGCGATGACGAAGCGATTGCTGTTTTCCTTGAGGATCTTCTGCACGCCCTTGATCGTGTATCCCTTGACGTACAGGAGATACCGGATGCCACGCAGCAGATCGACGTCGTCGGGGCGATAGTAACGGCGCCCTCCACCCCGCTTCATCGGCTTGATCTGCGGAAATCGCGTTTCCCAGAAACGAAGCACATGCTGCGGCAGATCGAGGTCTTCGGCGACCTCGCTGATCGTGCGGAATGCGTCGGCGCTCTTGTCAACCATGGTCGGCGCGGCCTTTATTCGGCGGCCTTGAGGACGCCTTCTTCGGTGCGCGCCATGTGGGCGGCAAGAATGCGCTCCTTCATGACGTTGGACGGCTTGAAAACCGTGACGCGGCGCGGCGAGATGGGCACCTCCTCGCCGGTCTTCGGGTTGCGACCCACCCGCTCGTTCTTGTCGCGCACCAGGAACGACCCGAAGGAAGAGATCTTCACGCTCTCGCCGCGGGCGATCGTGGCGCAGATTTCCTCGAGGATGGATTCGACCAGATAGGCCGATTCCGTCCGGGAAAGTCCGATCTTCCGAAACACCGCTTCAGCCAGATCGGCGCGCGTGACCGTCCTGTCGCTCATATCTACCCCTCGATCTGAAAACCCGCGGAAGAGGGCACCCCCTGCCCGTCTCCTGCGAACCTATGGTCGAACCATACCGAATAGCCGAATAGAATCAAGGATATTCAAGACCATCGGATGATGGAAGCACCCCAGGTGAAGCCGCCGCCCATCGCCTCGATGAGAACGAGGTCGCCCTTCTGGATACGACCGTCGCGCACCGCCTTGTCCAGCGCAAGCGGGATGGAGGCGGCCGACGTGTTGCCGTGATTCTCGACGGTCATCACCACCTTCTCGGGCGCGATGCCGAGCTTTTTGGCCGACGCGTCGATGATGCGGCGGTTGGCCTGATGCGGCACGAACCAGTCGATGTCGTCGGGCCCGATGGCGAGGGCCTGGAAGGAATCGTCGATGACGTCGGTTATCATGCCGACCGCATGCTTGAAGACTTCGCGGCCTTCCATGCGCAGCTTGCCCACCGTACCGGTGGTCGAGGGGCCCCCGTCGACGAACAGCTTTTCCTTGTGCTGGCCGTCCGAACGGAGCTTGGAAACGAGGACGCCCTCGTCGGCCAGGGTTCCATTGCCCTCGACCGCTTCCAGTACGACGGCGCCGGCCCCGTCGCCGAACAGCACGCAGGTGGTGCGATCGGTCCAGTCGAGAATGCGCGAAAAGGTCTCCGAGCCGATAACCAGCGCCCGCCGGGCCATGCCGGAGCGCAAATAGAGATCTGCGGTGGTGACGGCATAGACGAAGCCACTGCACACGGCCTGGATGTCGAAGGCGAAACCGTGGTCGATGCCCAGCCGGTTCTGCACCTGCACTGCCGAGGCCGGGAAGGTGTTGTCCGGCGTCGCGGTGGCCAGGATGATGAGATCGATGTCGGCCGGCTGCAGGCCGGCTGCATCCAGTGCGCGGCGCGCGGCCTTCTCGCCCATCGAGGCCGTGGTGTCGTCGGGCGCGGCGATGTGGCGATTGGCAATGCCCGTGCGCTGGCGGATCCACTCGTCCGACGTTTCGACGACGCCTTCGAAGTCGCGGTTCGCCATGATGCGATCCGGCAGATAGGAGCCGGTGCCTCGGACGACCGATCGTACGACTGTCATTGGGCGCGCTCCGCAGTTTGACCCGAAGGCGCTGCGGATGCAGTCAGGCCCGAGTTGAATATTTCCAGATCCCTGGCGATCTTGCGGACAAGATCCGCCGTCGCCATCGCATGCGCGATATCCATGGCCGCGGCGGTGCCCTCCGCGTCGGAGCCGCCATGGCTCTTGATGACGATGCCGTTCAACCCCAGGAACACGCCGCCATTCACCTTCCGCGGATCCAGCTTCTCCCGCAGGCGGGCGAAAGCACCGCGCGCCAGAAGATAGCCGAGGCGCGACAGAAGCGTCCGGCTCAGCGAATCCCGCAGGTAGGAGGCCACCTGCTTCACCGTCCCTTCCGCCGTCTTCAGGGCGACGTTGCCGGTAAAGCCTTCCGTCACCACCACGTCGACCGTACCGCGGCCGAGATCGTTGCCCTCGACGAAACCGTGGTAGCTGAGATCCTCGATCGTGCTTTCGCGCAACAGGCGGCCGGCTTCCCGGATCTCGTCCTGGCCCTTCACCTCTTCCACGCCGATGTTGAGAAGACCGATGGTCGGGCGTTCGATGGCCAGCACCGCACGCGCCATGGCCGCGCCCATGACGGAGAAATCCACCAGTTGCTGGGCATCCGCGCCGATCGTCGCCCCGACGTCGAGGACGATGCTCTCGCCTTTGAGGGTCGGCCAGATGCAGGCGATGGCGGGCCGCTCTATATTGGCCATCGTGCGCAGGCAGAACTTGGCCATCGCCATCAGTGCGCCGGTGTTTCCGGCCGAAACGGCGACATCCGCCTCGCCCGTCTTGACCGCGTCGATCGCCCGCCACATCGACGACTTGTAGCGTCCCTGCCGCAGCGCCTGCGACGGCTTGTCGTCCATGCGGACGGACACGTCGCAGTGATGGAAGGTCGAGGCGGCCTTCAGCCGCGGATATTTTTCCAGCTCGGGCAGGACTTCGTCTTCGCGTCCGAACAAGACGAAGCGGGTATCGGGATGCCGCTCGAGGGCGATGTCCGCCCCCGGAAGGATGACGGACGGGCCATGGTCGCCCCCCATGACATCCACCGCGATGCGGATTCCTGCATTGGAACTCAAGTCTCGATACCTTCCATCGCGGCACTGCGCAGCCGGGGGGCCGCGCGGCGCCAAAATATCCAAATGTTAGCGGACCGCAACAGCCTCAGCCCTTTTCTTCGGACTTTGCCGCCTTCAGCCCCTTCAACCCGGCAAAGGGCGAAGGCGCGCGCGCATCGGGCTCCGGGTCGGTGTCGAACGCCTCGAAAGCGGCCCCATCCTCGCGCGGGTAGGGCTCCAGCGCCAGGGCCAGTTGCTCCTCCAGCGCAGCGCCGAGATCGATCCGGTCGCCGCTGAAGGTTTCCGGAATATCGTCTCCATCGGGGTCGAGATGGATCTCTCCATCGTCGCCGGAATCGATTCGCGCCAGCCGCGAATGTTCCGGAAGGAAGACCAGGTCCAGATCCTGGTCGATCCGCTCTTCCACGGGCTCCAGCGTAACCACCGAAACCTGCCGCACGATGGCCGACATGGCGCCCTTGACGCTGACCCCGTCACGACGCCAGGGCGCCACGGTCAGGTCTGCCGTCAGCGCATCGACCGACAGGATTTCAAGAAACGCGGCCAGCGCCGCGCGCTCCTTGTCGGAAGCCTCGAACGTCACCCTGTTGCCCGTCTTCGGCAAACTGCGGACGACGACCGTCAGATCGAGGCAGCGTCGGCCCGCATCAACCACCGGTTTCTCATCCTTCATTTCCGCCGCTCCTGCCCGGATCGACCGGCCAGCGGCCGGCCAGGATCTCGGTTCGATCGATTGCCGCATATAGGTGCGACGTGTCCAGAATGTGAGCGGCCCAGAAGGCGATTTGTGCGTCGGACAGGTCGTCGCCGCCGCCCAGCCTCTCGCCCTTCACCGCCGCCGCCAGCCCATCGCGGTCGGCGCGGTCCAGCGGGCCGCCGAGCGCCCGGACCCTTTGATAGAAAAGCCCGGCCAGCTTCCGCATGCGCTTGGGCACAGTCATGTAGCCTATGCCGATCTCCCGCATGGAGTGGTCCATGTCGGTCATGAAGCGGTCCACCACATCCTGCGCCAGCGGCTGCAGCGCGGGCTCGCTTCCGCAACGGCGCAGGAACAGGAACATCTCGATGGCAAGGGCGTCGAACCGCCCCATCACCGTATCGGGAAGACCCCCCGCCTGAAAGAAGCGCGTCGCGCGCGCGCGCGCGACGATGCCGTCGTAGAGTTGCTCGACGATCGCCCTGTTGCGGCGCTTGCGGCGGAAACGTTCAAGCATCCCTTCTCATCCGGCAGGTCTTGGTGCGGACAGGCGTTCGCATGGCCGGACGACAATTGCAACGCCGGCGCCGTGCAATCGCCCTGTTCCAATTGGACACACCTTGCTCTAAATGTGCGTCACCGGCGCCCATGGCGCCCATGCCCGTATGGATGCTTTTGCGCGTCGACAGCAGGGAGACGAACCGCGTGACCAGACTTGCCCCTCCCATCCGACCGTTGCTCGCTGCATTGGGGGTGGCGTCCGCCCTCACCCTTGCAGGCTGCCAGACGGCGGAGGTCTACAACCAGGGCTATATTATCGACGAGCAGGCCCTTTCCCTCGTGCCGGTCGGCTCCAGCCGCGAGCAGGTGCTGCTGGCGCTCGGGTCGCCGTCCACCACCGCGATCTTCGACAACGAGGTCTTCTACTACATCTCGCAGAAGCGCGTCCGCCAGTTTGCCTTCATGCAGCCCAGGCTGGTGGATCAGCGCATCCTGGCCGTCTACTTCAACAAGGACAACCGCGTCGACCGTATCGCCAATTACGGCCTGCAGAACGGCGAGTTGTTCGACTTCGTCACCCGTACGACGCCCACCGGGGGCCGCGACGCCAGTTTCCTCGGCTCGATCCTGTCCGAGCAGCCCGATCCCTCTGCCATCCAGCGCACCCTGCAGCGCGACCAGCCCGGCTCCATGTAGGCGCTGCCGTATTAGGCTTCGATACGAAGACGGCCACCCATCGGGTGGCCGTCTTCGCATGATGGAAGGCTTATCGCGGGAGGCCGGGAAAGTTCAATCCTTGGTTTCGATCTCCCTGCCTCGGCCTTCGCCGCGCGCGCGGCGCGAAACGCGATCCAGCACCGCATTGACGAGGCGCGGCTCGTCTTCGGTGTAGAAGGCCTTGGCGATGTCCACATACTCCGTCACGATGACCGCCACGGGCACGTCCTTGCGCTCCATGACTTCATAGGAACCGGCACGCAGGATGGCGCGCAGGGTGGCGTCCAGCCGCGACAGCGGCCAATCGGCCGTCAGCGAGGAGTGAATCAGCGGATCGATGCTCTTCTGAGCCCGCACCACGCCCGATACGATATCGCGGAACCACGCCGCATCGGCCTCGCGATAGGTGTCACCGTCGAGTTCGCGGCCAAGCCGGAACGACTCGTATTCGGCGACCGTCTCTACCAGCCCGGTGCCGCCCACATCCATCTGGTACAGGGCCTGCACCGCCGCCAGCCGGGCAGCGCCGCGCTTGTTGGCCTGGCGGACAGGGCGCGGGGTCTCTTCGGACATGCTCACAACCCCATTCGGTTGCGCAGGTCGATCATGGTCAGCGCCGCCGCCGCCGCGGAGGCGCCCTTGTTCTTGCGCGAGGTCATGGCCCTGTCGAGCGCCTGCTCCTCGTTCTCGACCGTCAGGATTCCGTTGCCGATCGCGACGCCTTCCATGGACAGGTCCATCAGCGCCCGGCTCGACTCGTTTGCCACGATCTCGAAATGATAGGTCTCGCCGCGGATGACGCAGCCCAGCGCCACGAAACCGTCATAGGATTTGCCGCCTGTATCCTCGCCGGCGAGGGCGAAGGTGATTGCGCCGGGAATCTCGAGCGCCCCCGGAACCGTGACGACATCGCAGGTTGCACCCGCACGCTCGATCTCGCCGCGCGCCCCTTCGATGAGGTGGTCGGCCAGATGGTCGTAGAAGCGTGCCTCGACGATAAGGAGGTGCGGTGCCTGAGCCATGTCTTTCGAAAATCCCGATGTCAGAAAACTGGGGAGAACGCCCCGTGTGCGTTGAGGAGAGCCGGCCGTCAACCGCCGCGCTTGCCTGCGTCCGCCCCGAACAGGCGTTCCGCATAGCGCGCAATCTGGTCGACCTCAAGATTGACGATGTCACCTTTTCGTCTTTCGCCCCAGGTGGTCACCTCCAGCGAATGGCGGATCAGGAGGACGTCGAACTCGTCGTCGTCGACACCATTGACCGTCAGCGACGTCCCGTCCATGCAGACCGAGCCTTTGACGGCGATGAAACGCTTGAGTTCGGGCGATACGCGCACGCGAAAGCGGGTCGCCTCGCCTTCGGCCTCGATGGCGACGATCTCGCCGGTGCCGTCGACATGCCCCGAAACCAGATGTCCGCCCAGCTCGTCGCCTACCCGAAGCGCCCTTTCCAGGTTGATCCGCGTACCCTCGCCCCAGGCGCGCGCCGTGGTCAGCCGCAAAGCCTCTTCCCACGCCTCGACCTCGAACCAGCGGCTGTTGGACCCTTCCGGCGAAAGCGCGGTCACCGTCAGGCAGACACCCGAGCAGGCGATGGACGCACCGATATCGATGCCGGCCGGATCATAGGCGGTCTCGACGCGGAAGGCCCGCCCCTCATCCAGGGTGCGAACGGCGGCAACCCGCCCGACATCGGTTACGATACCGGTAAACATGGGCTTTCAATCCTCTCGTATTCGCGCCAGATGTCGCATCCGAAGCGCTCCTCGCGCGTCAGGCGCATGGCCGACAGATGATCATCCCGCACCGGGGAAACAACCCGTCCCGGCCCCAGCGTCAGCGGCGCATGCACGACGACGATCCTGTCGGCAAGGCCGGCATCCAGGACGGCACGGCCGAACCGCTCTCCAGCCTCGAACAGCACGGACGACGCACGGCGTTCGCCCAGATGCCGCAGCAGGGCTTCAGGCCCTTCGCCTTCGGCCAGCGGAAGGAATTCGCACCCCGCCTCGCGGAATGCCGCAAGCCGTTCCTCCGAGATGCTCTCGCGAATGGCGAAGATGGTGGGCACCTCTCGGGCGGTGGACACGAGCTGCCTGTCAACCCGCGTACGAAGCGCAGGGTCGTAGACGACGCGAACCGGCGAGCGGTTCTCGAGGCCCGGCAGCCGGCAGGTAAGCATCGGATCGTCGCTTTCCACCGTGCCCACGCCGACCAGGATGACGTCCGACCGCGCGCGAACCAGATGCGTCTGCGCGTTGGCGATGGGCGAACTGATCTGCACGGGGCGGTGACCGGCCAGGGCGATGCCGCCATCTGCGGAGACGGCCACCTTGACCGTCAGCAACGGCCGGCCGGTACGCATGCGGGACATGAACCCGGCAAGCGGATCGCGCGCATCGGCTGCGCCGACATGCTCCACCACCTCCACCCCGCCGGCACGAAGCATGGCAAAACCGCGTCCGTCCACGCGCATATCCGGATCGCCCAGGGCGACGACCACGCGCTTTACGCCCGCGCGCAGAAGCGCGCTGGCACAGGGCGGCGTCAAACCATGGTGCGAACATGGCTCCAGCGTGACGTAGACGGTTGCGCCACGGGCCGCATCGCCGGCTTCGGACAGCGCGACGACTTCGGCGTGCGGCCTGCCGCCGCCGGCGGTCACCCCGCGCGCCACCACCAGCGGCGCGCCGGCGCCGTCGAAGCGCACGACCAGCGCACCGACCGACGGGTTGGAGCCCGTCAGGCCGACATGGCGCTGCGAAAGACGGATCGCCGCCGCCATGAAGCGTTCGTCATGCTGCTCGATCGGCGCGATGGCCATGTCAGTCCTTGTCGCCGGAAGCGGTCGGCGGTGACGCAAGCTCGCTGATCAAGGTCTCGAAGTCGCGCGCTTCCCGGAAATCCCGGTAGACGGACGCGAAGCGCACATAGGCGACATCGTCGACCCCGCGCAGCGCTTCCATGACCAGCCGGCCGATCTCTTCGGAGGAGACATCCCCGTCGCTGGTGGATTCGAGCTGACGGACGATACCGGAGATCATCCGGTCTACCCGCTCCTGGTCGACGGCGCGCTTGCGCAACGCCGTCTCGACCGAGCGCGCCAGCTTGTCCCTGTCGAAGGGTACGCGCCGGCCGGAGCGCTTCACCACGACCAGATCGCGCAGTTGCACCCGCTCGAAGGTGGTGAAGCGGCCGCTGCAATCCGGGCAGATCCGACGCCGCCTTATGGCGGCGCCTTCCTCGGCGGGCCGGGAGTCCTTGACCTGCGTTTCCTGCGATCCGCAGAAGGGGCACCGCATGGATCAGCCGAGCGTCGGGTAGATCGGGAAGCGATCGGTAAGGGCAAGCACCTTCGTCTTCACCGCGGCCTCGACAGCCGCGTTGCCCTCCGGGTCGTTGGACCGCTTAAGGCCGTCCAGCACCTCGACGATCAACTGGCCGACCTCGCGGAACTCGGCCGCCCCGAAGCCGCGCGTCGTCGCGGCCGGAGTGCCCAGGCGCACGCCCGACGTGATGGTGGGCTTTTCGGGATCGTTCGGGACGCCGTTCTTGTTGCAGGTGATGCCGGCGCGGCCGAGGGCCACTTCCGAAACCTTCCCCGTCAGCATCTTGGGCCGCAGGTCCACCAGCATGAGATGGGTGTCCGTGCCGCCGGAAACGATATCGAGACCGCCTTCGCGCAGGGTCTCGGCCAGCACCTTGGCGTTGTCCGCCACGGCCTTCATGTAGCTCTTGTATTCCGGCGCCAGCGCCTCCTTGAAGGCGACGGCCTTGCCGGCGATCACATGCATCAGGGGCCCGCCCTGCAGGCCCGGGAAGATCGCCGAATTGATCTTCTTGGCGATGTCCTCGTCGTTCGTCAGCACCAGTCCGCCGCGCGGGCCGCGCAGCGTCTTGTGCGTCGTGGAGGTGACGACATCGGCATGCGGGAACGGGCTCGGATGCTCCCCGGCGGCGACGAGGCCGGCGAAATGCGCCATGTCGACCCACAGGAACGCGCCGACCGCATCGGCAATGGCGCGAAAACGCGCGAAATCGATCCGACGCGAATAGGCGGAGCCGCCGGCTACGATGATGCGCGGCTTGTGCTCCTCGGCCAGCGCGGCGACCTGGTCGTAGTCGATCAGGCCGGTCTCCACGTCGAGCCCGTACTGCACGGCGTTGAACCACCGGCCCGAAAGGTTTGGCTTTGCTCCATGCGTCAGGTGGCCGCCGGCATCGAGGCTCATGCCGAGGATGGTTTCACCCGGCCTGGACAGAGCCATCAGAACGGCCTGGTTGGCCTGGCTGCCGGAATTGGGCTGGACGTTGGCGAAGCCGCAGCCGAAAAGCTCGCGTGCCCGGTCGATGGCCAGCTGCTCGGCGATGTCGACATACTCGCAGCCGCCATAGTAGCGCCGCCCCGGGTACCCTTCGGCATACTTGTTGGTCAGAACGGATCCCTGCGCCTCCAGCACGGCGCGCGAGACGATGTTTTCCGAGGCGATCAGCTCGATCTCGTGGCTCTGGCGGCTGAGTTCGCCCTTCATCGCGGCGAAGAGCTCCGGATCGACGGTCGCGATACCCTCGTTGAAGAAGGCGTCATGACGATGCGACGGTTGCTGCGCGTAAGCCTGCGACATTCCTGAATGCTCCGATTTGACCGGCCGGGGCTGCCTGTGCCCTGCGGCGATGGGGTGCCGTCTACCATGGAAGGTTAACGCGCGCCACCGAATCTATCCGGTGCCCAAACGACAAAAGCCGGCAGCTGTGCGCCGCCGGCCCTCGAAACTCCGATCGGCAATAAATCAGTAGCTGATGCCCGTGGCGACCTGCTCGCCCGGCTGGTAGGCCACCGGACGCACGTCCGTCATGGCCAGCTGCTCCGAACCGTCGCGACGGTAGATGTCGTCGCGAAACTGAACCACCGTCGGGTCCGTCGCCCAGGCCGTGAGGTAGGTGAACGTCAGCGGCACGGGATCGACGAGGTTGACGTCCTTGCGCTCGCGGCGTGCGATGACCTGCTCCATCGTGGCGCGGTCCCAGCCCGGCGTGTTCTTGGCCAGCCAGACGATGAGGTCACGCACGTTCTGCACGCGAACGCACCCGGACGATTCGAAGCGCATCAGCTGCGAGAACACGCTCTGCTGCGGCGTATCGTGCATGTACACGGAGTGCTGGTTCGGGAAGTTGATCTTCACCGAGGACATCGCGTTGTTCTTGCCCGGATTTTGCCGGAACAGATAGCGCGTCGCCTCTTCCGTGTTCCAGTCAATCTGCGACGGAGGAATGACGCTGCCGTCGCCGGCATAGATGAAGATGTCGTTCCGCTCCAGGTAGGTCGGATCCTTCCGCATCAGCGGAATGATGTCCTTGCGCACGATCGAGGTCGGCGCATGCCAGTACGGATTCATGTTGAGGTTGGTGATGCGCGACTTCAGCAGCGGGGTCTGCCGGTCGATCTTGCCGACCACCGCGGTATGGCGCTGCACCACGCGGCCGCCCTCGACGGCCTCGATGGACGCCGCAGGGATGTTCACCATCACGAAGCGCGGCGCGTCGTAGCTCTCGGCCTGCAGGCGCTGCAGGTTTACCTGAAGCTGGCTGAGGCGCACGCTGGTCGGCACGTTCATGGCCTTGAACGTATGCTCGGAAACGACGCCATCGGACGGCAGCCCATGACGGGACTGGAAGCGTTTGACCGCCGCGTCCACATAGGTGTCGAACGAGGCGGACTGCCCGGCCGAGCGCGGCAGGTCGCCCGAGATGGCAAGCCGCTCGCGCAGGGCCATGACGGCGGGATGCTCCACGCCCAGCTTCAGCACCTGGCCTTCCGGCACCATCGGCCAGCCACCGGCCATCGAAATCTGGTTGTAGGCGGCGATGGCCTGCTGCATGGCAGCCGCCGTGTTGGGCGAAAAGACCGGCTGGTTGGAACGCACGGAGGCGACGTTGGCCGACCGCGTGTCGAACTGGTCGTTCCAGCCGCCGCGATTGGGCGCCATGAGCACGTCCTGCAAGGCGGACTGGGCCAGGGCGGAGCCCGGAATGGCGGCAAGCCCCGCCACTGTCGCAGCACCGGCGACGACGCTGCGACGCGTCATTCTTGCACGTCCGAACCTGGAAATCGCATCCATGATGAGCACCCCCTGCAACCCTCAGCCGGCCTATGAGCCGAAACCCCTACCACGCGCATGGTAAATCAAATGGAAATCCGGCAGGCCAACTCCTTGCCGCAAGATTTCCTGCAAGCCATGCCAATATGGCCAAACCGTGGAAAGGGAAAGGAAATCCGCCGCCGACCGCGACATTCGCAAACGGCAGGCAGGCGCTGCGACAGATGTGTCACAGCGCCATCGCCGCATTCGGCGAATTCTTCCTGCTACAGGCGATACATGATGGAGTCGTTCCAGAACCGGTCCAGCCGCTGCAGCGATCTGTTCATCTTCTGGAATTCCTGCTCGCCGAGGCCACCAACCTTGTCGATGGAAACGATGTGCCTGTCGTAAAGCTCTGCGACGGTTTCCGCGATGGCCAGACCCTCGGGCGTCAGCGAGATGCGTACGGCGCGCTTGTCGCTGGCCGACTTCTGATGATCGATGAAGCCGAGCTCCACAAGCTTCTTCAGATTGTAGGAGACGTTCGAGCCCAGGTAGAACCCGCGCGAGCGCAGTTCCCCCGCGGTCAGGACGCTGTCGCCGATATTGAACAGCAGAAGGGCCTGCACCGCGTTGATATCGGTGCGGCCGGCGCGGTCGAACTCGTCCTTGACGACATCCAGCAGACGCCGGTGCAGGCGCTCCACCAGCTGCAGCGTTTCGAGGTAGAGCGTCTTCAGCGGGGCATCGTCCTCCGACGCTCCTTCCCTTTGGGCCGCCACAGCCTGGGCGTTCCTCTGGTTACTCATGAATCTTGCTCCGGTCCTTGTACGGATGGCCGCGCATGGCGGCATGATCGGCCGGAGCCTCGCGCGGGGCGCCTAAACGGCGCCTTAAAAGGCAGAGTCAACGAAGCGTTAAATCTTCCCTCCGACGCAATCGCACTTAACAAGCCGTTTACGAATGCGCGGGCGCCGCTGCCCTGCGCACGGTGCGCGACCGGGTACGCCTGGCCACGATATCGGCCACCCGCAGCAGAAGGATGAGCGAAAGGCCGACACCATGGGCCACGGCGATCGGCCAGTTTTCCGAAAATTCCGCCGGCCGGCCGATGACCAGGCCCGCCTCGATCAAGGCCACGAGACCCCACAGGACAGCGCCCCAGGACCCGGCAAGCCAGAGGCCCAGGCCGGCGAACGGGTACAGCACCGCGAAGGTGCAGGCGGCAACCCGCCAGCCAAGCGGCATCAGGTCGAAACGCCACAACGGCGCGTCGTACACGCCCACAAGACGCACCCAGTAATAGGCTCCCGCGCCAAAAAAGGCAATTGCAACAATTCTATATATAAAATTGCTTATAGACCGCGTCAGGTTGCCTGAGGGATTCTCTTGGGGGGTCGAACGCTTCATGCTGCGATAGTGCGCGCGCCGGAGACGCTTGTGAAGGCGTAAACGGGCACATGGCGCCCGTACTTCGCGGAATGGTTCCAATTTGTGCCCCCTTGTTCTAGAACGCCGCCAGAGTTCGAAAGGGTTTTTGCATGACCGGCCGAGAGCATCGCGACATCACACGTGCCATAGACGTGGCCACGGGCGGCCGGCGTCTGCGACGGCTTCGCCAGCATGAATGGTCGCGCCGCCTGGTCCGCGAGACGCGGCTTGCGCCGGCAGACCTGATCTGGCCGATCTTCGTGCGGGATGGCGACGGCGCGCCGGAGCCCGTGGCCTCGATGCCCGGCGTGCACCGCCACAGCGTGGCCGGTGCGGTGGAGGCCGCACGCAGGGCACGAGACCTCGGCATTCCGGTTCTGGCCCTGTTCCCCTTCAACGAAGGCGGCTGCCGCGACGAGACGGGCAGCGAGGCGCTCAATCCGGACAACCTCGTCTGCCGCGCCACGCGGGCCATCAAGGCGGCCGTGCCGGAAGTGGGCATCCTGTGCGATGTCGCGCTGGATCCCTATACCAGCCACGGCCATGACGGCATCGTGCACGATGGACGCATCGACAACGACCGCTCGGTGGAGGTGCTGTGCCGGCAGGCGATCGTGCAGGCCGAAGCCGGCTGCGACATCGTCGGCCCGTCCGACATGATGGATGGCCGGGTCGCGCTGATCCGGCAGGCACTGGACGATACCGGGCTGCAGGACACGATGATCATGTCCTATGCCGCCAAATATGCATCCGTCTTCTATTCCACCTTCCGCGACGCGGTCGGCTCGTCCGGCGTCCTGAAAGGCGACAAGCGCACCTACCAGATGGATATGGGCAATTGCGGCGAGGCGCTGCGCGAGGCCGCGCAGGACATCGACGAGGGCGCAGACATGATCATGGTGAAGCCCGGCCTGCCCTATCTCGACGTGCTGACCCGCCTCGTGCAGGAGTTCAACATACCCTGCTTCGCCTACCAAACGTCGGGAGAATACTCGATGATGATGGCCTCGGTCGAGCGCGGCTGGCTCGACGGCGATGCCGCCATGATGGAGGTGTTGACGGCCTACAAGCGCGCAGGGGCGGCCGGTATCCTGACCTATTTCGCGCCACGCGCCGCGGCAGCGCTGGCCTGAGCCTTGCGCATGGCGTGCGCCGCGCCCATCTGCGAGGGGTGACCGTGATGAAAGAGACGAGACCCATGAGCCAGACCGCCGACATGAATACCGACCAGACGATCGTAAACGACGTCCGGGCCTATCGCGGCGTGCGGACCCGGCGCATCTGCGCCTTTCTCGTCGACTATGCCATCGTGCTGGCGCTGGCCGTACCCGCGGCGATCGTCGTCGCCATTCTCGGGCTGCTGACGCTCGGCCTCGGCTGGGCGCTCTACGCCGTGATGCTTCCGTTGATCGCCATCTTCTACATCGGTTTCACCATGGGTGGCCGCACGCAGGCGACGCTTGGCATGCGCCTCTTCGACATACGCGTCTCGCGGCTCGACGGCGTGGCGGTGGATCCGGTCCTTGCCGTGCTTCATGGCGTGCTGTTCTGGGCCAGCGTATCCCTTCTGACACCGCTCGTGCTTCTCGTTTCGCTGTTCACCCGGCATAAGGAACTGCTGCACGATTACCTGCTCGGCACTGTCGTCGTCAGAAATCACTGATTGTTCTCTTCGTGTCCGACGCGCCACTTCCCTACCGGCCCGCTTCGCGTAAGATGCGGCAGGTAACCGGCGCATCCGGCGCCCGGTATCGGTTCGGTGAGAGATGACAGCGCATCATCCGCAAACGCCGCAGTTCTTCCTGACGTCCCCATCCGTTTGCCCGTATCTGCCCGGCCAGCTCGAGCGCAAGGTCTTCACGCATCTGGTCGGCACGCGCGCCGGAGAGTTGCTCGACCTCCTGACGCAAGGCGGCTTCCGGCGCAGCCAGAACATCGCCTATCGCCCCGCCTGCGAGCGTTGCCGCGCCTGCATTTCCGTTCGTATCCTGGTGGACGAGTTTCGCCCCACCCAATCGATGCGCCGCGTGATGCGCAACAACCGGGATCTCATAGGCCGGATGGACCCGGCCTCGGCCAGCAGCGAGCAGTATTCGTTGTTCCGCCGCTATCTGGATACGCGCCATGCCCAGGGCGGCATGTCGGAAATGTCGGTGCTGGACTATTCGATGATGATCGAGGACAGCCAGGTCGAGACTCAGTTGATCCAGTATCGCAGGCGCGGGCCGGATTCGGCCTTCTCCCGCTCTTCCGACGGCGCGCTGGTCGGCGTAGCCCTGACGGATGTCATGGCCGACGGCCTGTCGATGGTCTACTCTTTCTACGAGCCGGCCGAGATCGACCGCAGCCTCGGCACCTACATGATCGTCGATCATGTCGAGCGCGCCCGCGCCATGGGCCTTCCCTATGTCTATCTGGGCTACTGGGTCGAGGGGTCCGAGAAGATGGGCTACAAGATACGCTTCCAGCCGCAGGAACACCTGCGCCCCGCCGGCTGGGAACGGTACCGGCCATCCGAGGCGTAGAGCATCGGATGAAAAAGTGGCATCCGGTCTTTGGAAAATCCGATGCCCGTCAGGCCGAAGCCTGCAGCATGTCGAGATAATCCTGCCGGGTTGCCACGCGCGGGTTGGTCACATGCGTATGATCCTTCAGCGCACCGTCGGCGACGGCATCGAACATGTCTGGTCCGACCCCCAGTTGCGACAGGCCTGTCGGCAGGCCCAGGCGCTCCGACAAGGCCCCAAATGCGGGGATGACGGCATCCTCATCGGACAGGCCCATGGCCGCCGCCAGCCGCGCGAACCTGCCTCCTTCGCTCACGCTTGCAGCACCGCGGTTGAAAGCCAGGACCGCAGGAAGAAAAATCGCGTTCAGCGTGCCGTGATGCAGCTTCGGATCAAGCCCGCCCAGCGCATGGCTGAGGCTGTGAACGCAGCCAAGCCCCTTCTGGAAGGCCATCGCCCCCATCATCGACGCAGCCATCATGTCGCGACGGGCGGCGCGATCTTGCGGAGCCTCGGTCGCACGAACGATGGCGCCATATCCCAGCCTGAGCCCCTCCAGCGCGATGCCGTCGGCCGGCGGGTTGAAGGCTGCCGACAGGTAGGTTTCCACGCAATGCGACAGGGCGTCCATGCCGGTTGCCGCCGTCAGCCCCGCCGGAAGCGTGGCCGTCAGTTCCGGATCGCAGATGGCAAGCCGAGGGATAAGGTAAGGCGACAGCAGCCCGACCTTGCGTTTATCGTCGAGGATGATGATCGCGCCCCGGCCGACTTCGCTGCCGGTGCCCGCCGTGGTGGGCACCGCCACCACGGGTGCGGTGCGCGCCGTAATGCGCGCCGCACCGCCGGCAATGGCGGCATAGTCCTTCAACGGGCCGTCATGAGTTGCGGCGATGGCGACACCCTTCGCAAGGTCGATGGCCGAGCCGCCGCCGATGGCCACGATGCCGTCCGCCCCGCTTTCCAGGTATGCGGCCGCTGCCGTCCGAACGGCGGCCTCCGTCGGGTTTCCGGGCGTTTCGTCGAATACCCCGGCGGGATTGCCTGCAAGCCCGGCCAGCGCCTTGTCCAGCAGCCCGGCCTCCCGCACTCCCCGGTCCGTCACAACCAGCGGCCGGGCGATGCCCAACGCCGCAAGCTCCTCGGCCAGCAGGCTTACCGCGCCCTCCGCAAACTGAATTCTGGTCAGGTAATTGATCAGCGCCATCCGGTTTCCTCCCTCGGTCGGCTCGATGCAATGGGGGCGATCGAATGGAGAACCCGTCAGCTACCGGAGAACCGGCCGCTTTTGGGGAAGCCCTTGGGCACCAGCCGCCCGGCCTGGGCGCGGTCGCCGCGCCATTCCAGAAGCTCGGCCTCGCCGCGCAGGAAGAGCCGGCCGCCGCCATCCGTCCATGTCAGCCCATCGGCCATCCGGAACACTTTCGCGTCGGCAAGGCCCCCATCCTTGTAGCGCTGCAGGCGCACCCCCTTGCCCCGCGCCATTTCCGGCACCTGAGACAGCGGGAACACCAGAAGCTTGCGGTTTTCGCCGACGACGGCGACGCTGTCGCCATCCACGGGTACGGCCAGCGCCAGCCGCCCCTTGGCGGTGACGTTCAATATCTGCTTGCCTCGGCGCATACCGGAGACAAGGTCGCCTTCGCCCACCACGAAGCCATTGCCGTCGTCGGCTATGATCAGCCGGCGCGCGCCTGGATTGGCCACGAAGCCGGTGACGATGTCCTGATCGTCTTCCAGCTCGATGGCCAGCCGGATCGGGTCGCCGTGGCCCCGGCCGCCCGGCAGCTTGTCGGCCCCCAGCGTGAAGGCCCGGCCGTTGGTGGACAGGAAGACGAGCTTGTCGGTCGTATGCGCAGCAAACGCCATCTTGAGCCTGTCGCCCTCCCGGAAGGTCAGGGTGGACGTATCGGCCATGTGGCCGCGCATCGCCCGCAGGAAACCCTTCTGCGACAGCACGATCGTTACCGGCTCGCGCTCGATCATCGCTTCGGCGATCACCCCGGCATCGTGGCTCGGCGCCTCTGCGAACAAGGTGCGCCGGCGCCCGATGGCGGTTTTCTTGGAAAACGTCTCGCGAACCTCGCGGATTTCCTCGCCGATGGCCGACCACTGGAGTTCGGCCGACGCCATCAGCGCTTCCTTGCGCGCCTTCTCCTCGCTCAGGGCATCGAACTCGCGCCGCAGTTCCATCTCTTCCAGTTTGCGCAAGGACCGCAGGCGAAGGTTCAGGACGGCTTCGGCCTGGACATCCGTCAACTCGAAGGTTCGCATGAGCTCGGCCTTCGGGTCGTCCTCCTCGCGGATGATCCGGATCACCTCGTCGATATTCAGGAAGACGACGAGATAGCCGGACAGAATCTCCAGCCGGCGGGCGATCTGCCCGAGGCGGAAGGCCGTGCGCCGTTGCAGCACCTCGCGACGATGGGCCAGCCATTCCACCAGTACGTCGCGCAGCGACATGACGCGGGGCACCTTGCCGCCGGACAGGACATTCATGTTCAGCGGAATGCGGCTTTCCAGGTCGGTCAGGCGGAACAGCGATTCCATCAGCAGTTCCGCGTCCACCGTGCGGGAACGCGGCTCGAGCACGATGCGCACGTCTTCGGCGGATTCATCGCGCACATCAGCCAGAAGAGGCAGCTTGCGAGCGGTGAGCAGGTCGGCGATCTTCTCGATCAGGCGCGACTTCTGCACCATGTACGGAATCTGCGTGACGACCACGACATAGGAGCCGCGCCCGGTGTCTTCCTTGTCCCAGCGAGCGCGCACGCGGAACGAGCCGCGGCCGGTGGCATAGGCCTCCCGGATGGCGGCAGCATCTTCCACCACGACGCCGCCCGTCGGGAAATCCGGCCCCTGCACGAAACGCAGGAGCGCCTCCACCGGGGCATCCGGCGTCTCGATCAGCTTCAGCGCCGCATCGCAGATCTCGGCCACGTTGTGCGGCGGAATGGACGTCGCCATGCCGACGGCGATGCCTGAGGAACCGTTGGCGAGAAGGTTCGGGAACGCGCCCGGCAGGACGACGGGCTCCTGGTCTTCCTCGTTGTAGGTCGGACGAAAATCGACGGCATCCTCGTCGATCCCGCGAAGAAGCAGCGTGGCGACATCCGTCATCCGCGCTTCGGTGTAGCGCATGGCGGCCGCGCTATCGCCATCGACATTGCCGAAATTGCCCTGCCCGTCGATCAGCGGATAGCGGATCGCGAAATTCTGAGACAGGCGGACAAGCGCATCGTAGATGGAGGCATCCCCGTGCGGATGGAACTTGCCCATCACGTCGCCCACGATGCGTGCGCATTTCTTGTAGCCCTGGCCAGGGTCCAGCCGCAGTACGCGCATGGCGTGCACGATGCGGCGATGCACGGGCTTCAACCCGTCGCGCACATCGGGCAAGGCGCGCCCCATGATCGTCGACAAGGCATAGGCCAGGTAACGCTCTTCCAGCGCGGCCTTCAGGTCTACCGGTTCGATGTCGCCGCCGCCGGCGGGCGGTTCAACGCTTTTGCCCATGATCCTGGCCTAGCCGACGAACATGAAAAGAACAAGCAAGGAACAGCGCTTATCCAAGGCTTTGCGTGCCGGGAATGCTTTTTGCGGTCGCCATGGATTGCCTTCCGTCGCGCCCGCGCCATAAACCGGGGCGACAGTCGAGATTCGAAGGATTTGCCGGACCGCGAAGGCGCGGCGGCCGTTTGATGAGGTTGCAATCGATGATGCATTTCCGCACCCGTGGCATTATGGCCGGCCTGATCGTCGGACTGATGAGTTCGACGGCGGCCCACGCCGCGGATGGCGAGGCTTTCGCCCAGCGCCTGAAGACCCTTCTGGCCCCGCAGGGCGTCACGCTCAATTACACGGGCGTTTCGGAAAGCGGCGACGACGTCGTCCTCGAGGGTGCTTCGATCGCCGGCGAAGGCGAGCAGCTCGAACTCGGCGATCTGACCTTCGAAAACGTGGACGGCACCGTCGAGCAGGGGTTCACCGCCGCTCGCATCGGCCTGCGTGACGTCGACCGCACCGAAAGCGACAGCCGCCTGCAGGTGAAGGGCATGGAAGTGGAGGGCCTGCGCCTGGCCGGCACCGCCGCCGCGACCGATCCCGCCCTGCCGAGCAACATCCAGATCGACCGCGCCGGCTTCGATGCCATCACGATGCAGCATCAGGGCAAGGACGTCCTGACGGTGGGAGCCACCGAGCTGACCAGCGAGGAAGGCTCGGCCGGAGGAATTTCCGGCACGTTCGACGTCAGCCGGTTCAGCTTCGACACCACGGTCGAGCCGGAATCGGAGGGCGCCCGCACCATGGCCGCCATCGGATATCCGCAGATCCATGGCAGCATGAGCGGCCAGGCGGAGTGGAATCCGGCAGACGGCCTTTTGAAGCTCGATCCGCTGAAGATCATCTGGGATGATGCGGCCGAACTTGATTTTGCTTACACGATAACCGGTTATACGCCTGCCTTCATCCAGCAGCTAAGCCAGCTCCAGCAGCAGATGGCAGCCAACCCGGAGGGTAGCGACTCCACCGGCATGGCAATGCTGGGCCTGATCTCGCAATTATATCTCAACAATGCCAGGCTTGCGATCACCGACAATTCCCTGACGAACAAGCTGCTGGACCATTACGCGGAGCGCAACGGCCAGACCCGCGAGCAGCTCGTCCAGCAGTTGCAGGCGATGCTGCCGTCCATGCTTGCCTATATCCAGAATCCAGCCTTCCAGACCAAGGTACAGGACGCGGTCTCCGCCTATCTGACCAACCCCGGGAACCTGTCTATCGCCGTTGCGCCGCAGACTCCCGTTCCGGCGACCCAGGTCATCGGCGCTGCGATGGGCGCTCCGCAGACGCTGCCGGAAGTGCTGAATCTCGACATCACCGCAAACCAGTAATAGCGGAACGAAAAAACCCGGCGTCGCCTTTTGGCGCAGCCGGGTTTTTCATGTCTGGCGTTTTGGGCCCGGTCAGGCCTTCGGCTGCGGCGCGGTGCGGATTCCCAACTCGCGAAGCTGCGTCGTCGAAGCTTCCGACGGCGCGTTCATCAACAGATCGTAGGCCTGCTGGTTCATCGGGAACATGGTGATCTCCCGCAGGTTGCGGACGCCGCACAACAGCATCACGATCCGGTCCACGCCTGCCGCCATGCCGCCATGCGGCGGCGCGCCATACTGGAAAGCCCGGTAAAGCCCGCCGAACCGGTCTTCCACGTCCTGGCGCGAATAGCCGGCGATCTCGAACGCCTTCACCATGGTTTCCGGCAGGTGGTTGCGGATACCGCCCGAGGCGATTTCGTAGCCGTTGCATACGATGTCGTACTGGAAAGCCTTGATGGTGAGCGGTTCCTGGCCTTCCAGTGCTTCGATGCCGCCCTGCGGCATGGAGAACGGGTTGTGCGAGAAGTCGATCCTGCGTTCCTCTTCCTGCCACTCGTAGAAGGGGAAATCGACGATCCACGCCAGCTCGAAGCGATCGCGGTCCACGAGGTTAAGCTCCTCGCCGACGCGGGTGCGCGCCGCCCCCGCGAAGTCCACGAACTTCTTCGGCTGTCCGGCCACGAAGAAGCAAGCGTCACCGGCCTCGAGCCCCATGGCCTGGCGCACCGCTTCCGTCCGCTCCTCGCCGATGTTCTTGGCCAGCGGGCCGGCGCCTGCCACCTTGCCGTCTTCCTCGCGCCAGAAGATGTATCCGAGGCCCGGCTGGCCCTCTCCCTGCGCCCAGCCGTTCATGCGGTCGCAGAAGGCGCGCGAGCCGCCGGTGCGGGCCGGGATCGCCCAGACCTCGACCGACGGGTCGGACGCGATCATGTTGGCGAATACCTTGAAGCCCGAACCGGCGAAATGCCCGGTCACGGCCTGCATCTCTATGGGGTTGCGCAGGTCCGGCTTGTCGCTGCCGTATTTGCGCATCGCCTCGTCATAGGGGATGCGGCGGAACTCCTGCGAGACGGGCTTGCCCTCGGCGAACTCCTCGAAGATGCCGCGGATCACCGGCTCCATCGTCTGGAAGATGTCTTCCTGCGTCACGAAGCTCATTTCCAGGTCGAGCTGGTAGAACTCGCCCGGAAGGCGGTCGGCGCGCGGATCCTCGTCGCGGAAGCACGGCGCGATCTGGAAGTAGCGATCGAAGCCGCTCATCATGATGAGCTGCTTGTACTGCTGCGGCGCCTGCGGGAGCGCGTAGAACTTGCCCTGATGGATGCGCGACGGCACCAGGAAGTCCCGTGCGCCTTCCGGCGAGGATGCCGTCAGGATGGGCGTCGAGAATTCGGTAAAGCTGGCCTCGCCCATGCGGCGGCGCATCGCGGCGATGATCTGCGTGCGGCGCATGATGTTCCGGTGCAGCGTCTCCCGGCGAAGGTCGAGGAAGCGGAACTTCAGCCGCGTGTCTTCCGGATAATCCGGTTCTCCGAAGACGGGAAGCGGCAGTTCCCGCGCCTTGCTGAGCACCTCGATCTCGGCGGCGAACACCTCGATCTCGCCGGTTGGCAACTTGGCGTTGACCGTCTCGGGCGAGCGCGCCTTGACCGCGCCGTCGACGCGGATCACCCACTCGCTGCGCACGGTCTCGGCGGTGGCGAAGGCCGGCGAGTCCGGGTCCACCACGATCTGCGTGATCCCGTAATGGTCGCGCAGGTCGATGAACAGCAGTCCCCCATGGTCCCGGACGCGGTGGACCCAGCCCGACAGGCGGGCGGTGCTTCCGACGTCGGCGGCCCGAAGGGCCGCGCATGTGTGGCTGCGATAGCGATGCATAATCTTTTTCTTCCCGGCGCCGACCAAAGGCGCGCCAAATCATGTCCCGGATGTCGGGCGTTCAATTCGCGCGGAAAAGCGCATGGCGCGCCTGTCCTGTCAAGATTTTCGCGGTCCCTGCCGCAGAACGCGGTTCAAAGCCGCCGGCCGTTGATCTATGAAGACCTCATGGAGCCCATCACCACCACATCCGCCCTAGCCGAAGCCTGCGACGCTCTTGCCCGCGCGCAATTCGTGACGGTGGACACCGAGTTCATCCGCGAAACGACCTTCTGGCCCGAATTGTGCCTGATCCAGATGGCCAGCGACGAGCGCGCCGTCCTGGTGGACCCGCTGGCGGAGGGTATCGACCTCGCCCCCTTCTTCGCGCTGATGGCCGATACCTCCGTCGTCAAGGTGTTCCATGCCGCGCGCCAGGACGTGGAAATCGTCTACAAGCTGGGAAACATCATACCCGCGCCGCTGTTCGATACGCAGGTCGCCGCCATGGTGTGCGGCTTCGGCGAGGCCATCGCCTACGACCAGCTCGTCGCGCGCACAACGGAAGGTCGAATCGACAAGACCTCGCGCTTCACCGATTGGCGGGCCCGCCCGCTGTCGCCGAGCCAGCTTCAATACGCCCTCGCCGACGTTACCTATCTCCGCGATGCCTATCGCTACCTGACGGCGATGATCGACAGGCAGGGCCGCCGCGAGTGGCTGGAGGGCGAGCTCGCCATATTGACCACGCCGGAGACCTACGACCTGCATCCCGACCTTGCCTACACGCGGGTGAAGATGCGGGTGAAAAAACCGATCGAGCTGGCCGTCCTCAAAGAGGTGGCGGCATGGCGCGAGCGTGAGGCGCGACAGAAGAACCTGCCGCGCGGCCGCGTGCTGAAGGACGACGCCCTTCAGGAGATCGCCCAGCAGCAGCCGCGCACCGAAGAGGCGCTCGGTCGCCTGCGTACGATCCCGCGCGGCTACGAACGCTCGTCCGCCGCACGGGAGATCCTGGCCGGCGTTCAGCGCGCGCTCGCAATTCCCAAGACGGAGCTGCCGGCCCTGCCCCGTCCGCCGGCCCTGCCCGAGGGTACGGCTGCAGCGGTCGAGTTCCTGAAGGTCCTGTTGAAGATCGTGACGGAAGAGGAAGGCGTCGCCGCCAAGATCCTCGTCAGCGGCGACGACCTCGAAAAGCTGGCCGTCCACGGCGAGGCAGCGCAGATCCCCGCACTGTCTGGCTGGCGCCGGACCATCTTCGGCGCGCGGGCGCTGGACCTTCTTTCCGGC
Source organism: Aureimonas altamirensis (assembly GCF_023702225.1). Taxonomy (GTDB): domain Bacteria; phylum Pseudomonadota; class Alphaproteobacteria; order Rhizobiales; family Rhizobiaceae; genus Aureimonas; species Aureimonas altamirensis_B. The sequence continues at coordinate 39,891 of NZ_JAMQCO010000015.1, forward strand.
CAGTCCGCACTCGTCTACCGCAATCGCAAGGTCGAGATCGTAGACATGCCGGACGCCTGACCGGCACACGGCGCTACCGCTTTCGCAGCATCTTGACAGGTGCGGCGTTTCGTCATTCTCTGAAGTGGTCTACTGGTCCAACCAGTTCATCAGAGGGCGTCATGGGTGCTGCCGGGCATACGCTGCAGCTTTCCGAGCTACCGGTCTTCCGCGAGGGGATCGTGCGCAAACCCATTCGCGAAGTCATCGCCGACAAACTGTCCACGCTTGTCGCCAGCGGCATATTGCAGGTCGGCGACACGCTGCCCGGAGAGCGCGACCTGGCGTTGGCGCTTAACGTCAGTCGCGAGGCGGTACGCGGCGCCATACAAACCCTTGCCGCACGCGGAATCCTCGAAGTCTGCCACGGCGCGCGCACCCGCATCCTCAGCGCCGATGTCGGGCCCGTCACCGTGGGCCTTGCGCTGGCCCGCGCCATCGACGCCTACGACATCGACAGCGTCCATTCGGCACGCATCCTCATAGAGCAGAAGCTCGTCGCGGACGTTGCCCGCAAGGCCGACCGCCGGCTTTGCCGCATCCTTCGCGAGTTGTTGCAGGCGCAGGCCGGGATGCTGGACGATCCGGTCCGCTTCCTGATCTGCGACCGGGAATTCCACGTTGCGATCTACCGGGCGCCGGGAAACCGGCTTCTGGCCGACTTCGCGACCGACCTCTACACCTACATGATGGAATACAGGCGGCGGGCGATCGGCCAGCCAGACGCCATCGGGCGCAGCCACGCCGAACACGAAGCCATCGTCTCCGCCATCGAAGCTGGAGACGCGAATGCGGCCGTGTCGGCCTTTGCCGTCCACACCGGCCGCATCTATGCCACGACGCGCTCCGTCATGGAGGGGCAGGCGCCCCCGGATGCAAACCGCGCAAAGGCCGGCAAAGACCGGCGGCGCGACCCCTGACCCATCAGAGAATTCAACATTTCGTTCGGGAGGAGAACACGAAATGGAACGCAGAACAGTCTTGAAGCTCGCCATCGGCGGCGCCGTGCTGGCAAGCACCGGTTTCTCGGCCTTCACCTCGGCCATCGCCCAGGGCAAGGACATCGTCTACCTGACGCCCGGGCTCGACCTGCCCTTCTGGCGCTACCTGTCCAAAGGCATCGAAAGCGCGGTGACAGCCAAGGGCTATGGTTTCCAGGCTCTGGATTCGCACAACAGCGCACAGACACAGTTGCAGAATGCGCAGGATTCCGTCACGCGCGGCGTGGGCGGCATCATCATTTCCCCCACAGATTCCTCGACCGCACCCAGTGTGCTGCAGCTTGCGCAGCGCGCCGGCATACCGGTCGTCATCGCCGATATCGGCACCAATAGCGGCGACTATGCCTCCTTCATCATTTCCGACAACTATCGCGGCGCGCACGATGTCGGCACCGCGCTGGCCGCCGCCCTGAAGGAAAAAGGCTGGGAGGGCGGCGACGTCGCCATCGTCGCCATTTCGCAGGCCCGCAAGAACGGCCAGGCGCGCACGCAAGGCTTCCTCGACGGGCTGAAGGAAGGCGGCTTCACCGGCCGCGAGGCGGGCATGCAGCAGATGCGGAGCTACACAACGGACGAGACCTTCAAGTTCACGCAGGATATCCTGACCGCCAATCCCGGATTGCGCGGACTTTTCATCCAGACCGACCAGCCGGCCATGGGCGCCCTGCGGGCCATCAAGGCGGCGCGCAAGGACGGCGAGGTTCTGGTGGCGGCCTTTGACGGCATCCCGGATTTCGTGCCGCTTCTGGAGTCGGGCGACCTCGTCGTGTCCGGCATGCAGCAGCCCTATCTCATGGGCGTGCGCTCCGGCGAGGCGATGATCGACGTTCTGGACGGCAAGACGCCCGAAAAGGAGATCACCGTTCCCATCCTCGCGATCACCAGCAAGAACATCGCCGAAGAATTGCCGACGGTGAAGGAAACCGTCTTCGCAAACGAAGTCTGACACTGCCCTTAGGCAGGCCGAGTCGATGCGTGGCCTGCCAATAGTCTGGCGTGACGTGCGGAGATGCAAGGTGGTGGATGAGGATCAGGCGCGCAGCGGCATACTTCTCAGCGCGCGCGGACTAACCAAGACATTCGAGCGCACCCGCGCCCTCGCCGGAGCCGATTTCGAACTCCGGGAGGGCGAGGTGCACGGGCTGCTCGGGGCGAATGGCGCGGGCAAGTCCACGCTGTCGAAGGTGATCTCCGGGCATGTCATGGCCGATACGGGCGACATCACATATCGCGGCCACGACATCCACATGCGCAGCACCCGCGACGCCTTGCAGGCGGGAATTGCCATCGTCATGCAGGAAACGAGCCTCGTGCCGGACCTGACGGTGCTGGAGAACATGTTCCTGCCGGAGCTCGGACGCCCCGGCCGCCTCGACTATCGCACTCTGCGCATCCAGGGAGAAGAGATCCTCGAGGCTCTCGGCCAGCGCGAGGGGCTGGCATTCGACAGGGAGGTGCGAACCCTGTCCTCGGCGCAGAAACAGCTTGTCGAGATTGCCAAGGCGCTGGGCGTCCGCGCCAAGCTCATCATCTTCGACGAGCCGACCGCGGCGCTCAGCCCCGGCGAGGTCGAGCGCCTGTTCGAGGTCATGGAGCGCCTTCGCGCATCGGGCCGGGGCCTCGTCTTCGTATCGCACCGGCTGGAGGAGGTGTTCTCCATTACCGACCGCGTCACGGTGATGCGCGAGGGACGCACCGTGATGGATGCGCGCCCCACCGCCAGCCTGAGCCAGGGCGAGCTGATCCGGGCGATGGTGGGAAGCGAGTTGCATTCGATCTACCACCGCGAGGGCGCCGCGCAACCGCAGGCCGGCGGTGAACCCGCCCTCGAAGTGCGCGGCCTTTCATCCGCGCCGCTTGTGCGCGACGTCTCCTTTACCGTTCGCAAGGGTGAGATCCTCGGCCTCGGCGGGCTCGTCGGGGCGGGCCGCTCCGAAACGATCGAGGCCATCTTCGGCCTGCGCAGGCGCGATGGCGGCACCGTCATGCTGGAGGGCAAGCCCCTGCCCGCCGACCGGCCCGACAAGGCCATGCGCGCCGGGCTGGGCTTCGTGGCCGAGGACAGGCGCTCCCAGAACATCGTTCCGGACTTCTCTGTCCGCGAGAACCTTCTTCTCGCGCACCTTGGCGCCCATCGCGGGTTCTTCTGCAATTACCGCGCCCGCGACAAACAGGTATCGCGCCTCCTCGCCGGCCTCGGCCTGCCCGAAGAGCGGCTCATGGACGCGTCCATGCTGAACTTCTCGGGTGGCATGCAGCAGAAGGTGATCATCGCCCGGTGGTTGCTTCTGGAGCCGCGCGTGCTGATCCTCGACGAACCGACCAAGGGCGTCGATATCGGCACCCGGGCAGGTATCTACGCCATGCTGCGCGAGGTTGCGGCGCAAGGCGTGGCGCTGGTGATCGTATCGTCGGATTTTGAGGAACTGCTGGGCCTTGCCGACCGGGTCGTCGTCATCAGCGACGGACGCTCCATCGCAGACCTGCCGAGCGCCATGCTGGACGAGGAAAAGCTGACGCTTCTGGCCGCGCCGCGCACCTCCATGGCGCGCAACACCGATCTTCTGCAGCGTCTCGCCCGGCAGCATGGCGGCGCGGGATTCTGGGCCCTGATGGAAGACGACAGCCTGATCTGCCTGAACGCGGTGGTGGAGAACGCGGCAGCCGACCCGGGCTTTCGCAGCGGCGAGGCGTGCCGCTTCGCGCAAACGCGGATTCCGGCGGCCCTTGCCCGCCGCGACGCAGGCTTCGTGATCGATGCAGCCGGTGGCCGCGCCACCCTGATGACGCAGATGCGCAGTGCGCGCGGGCATGATTTCGGCTGGGTCGGCATCAGCCTGCCGGACAATGCGCCGCTTCCCCCGCCTGAAACCATCCGCAGCCATATCGACGCGATGGCGCAAACGCTTTGAGGTTGATGGACATGACCGCAGATACCGTTTCCCCAAGATCGAGGTCCGGTCGCTCCATCGGCCGCCGGCTGATCGGCCGGCTCGAGGTGCGCATGACGCTTCTGGCGCTGCTGATCGCCTTCTGCCTGTCCTTCATGTCTCCGTACTTCCTGACGCAATCCAACATTTTCAACATGCTGGACCAGTCCGTCGTCATCGGCATCGTGGCGGTGGGCATGACCTTCGTGATCCTGACCGGCGGCATCGACCTTTCCGTCGGCTCCGTCGCCGGGCTGACGGGCATCATCCTGGGCCTCGCCCTGCGTGAGATGCCGATCGTGCCGGCGATAGCGCTGGCCGTCACCGCCGGCGGCTGCATTGGCCTTCTGTCCGGCCTGCTCATCAACGTCTTCGGCCTCGCGGCCTTCGTGGTCACTCTGGGCGTCATGGCCATCGGACGCAGCCTGGCCTACATCCTGTCCGGGCAGACGGCCATCTCGACCATCCCGGATGCCATGCAGTCCATCGTCTATACGACCGTACTCGGCGTGCCGACCAACGTCGTCTTCCTGTTGGCGCTCTACCTCGCCGCCTTCCTGTATCTCGGCTACACCAAGGGCGGGCGCACCATCTACGCCGTCGGCTCCAACAAGGAAGCCGCGCGGGCGGCCGGCCTGAGCGTTCTTTTCTATGCCGTCCTGCCTTACGTGATTTCCGGGGCGCTCTCGGCCGTCGCGATCACCTTCTCCATTGCCCAGTTGCTGTCCGCCGACCCCCTGATGGGCAATGCGATGGAACTCGACGCCATCGCGGCGGTCGTCATCGGGGGCGCCAGCCTCTATGGCGGACGCGGCTCCATCATCGGCACGCTGTTCGGCGTGTTCATCATGGTCATGATCCGCAATGGCCTGAACCTGATGGGCGTTTCACCCTTCTGGCAGGGAACCGCGATCGGCACGATCATCATCGTCGCCTTGCTGGCCGAACGCCTCGTAAGCTCGAAGGTCAATCCATGACGCACGCACCCTCCACCGCCGTTCGCCTGTTCGGAACGGAAGAGCCCTCGCCGCAACCGCGCATCCTTGCCGCGGGTCCGCTGACGGCCGAACTGGACGCGGGAAACCTGCGGCACATCCGCTTCGGCGGCGTGGAACTGATAAGGGCGATATCCTTCATCGTGCGGGACAGGAACTGGGGCACCTACAATCCCGTGATCGAGAACCTGTCTATCGACGAGAATGCCGACGGCTTCGGCATCACCTACGACGCCGTCGCGCGTGACGAGGCGCAGGCCTTCCGCTACAGCGCCCGGATCTCCGCCACCGTCGCCGGGCAACTCACCTTCAGCGCCGACGGATCGGCGGATACAGATTTTCTCACCAATCGCACCGGCTTCGTGGTGCTGCACCCCATCGTCGGCGTCGCCGGCCGCGCGGTGCGCATCGAGCATGCCGACGGGACGATCGAAGACGGAACCTTTCCGCAATTGATCGACCCCGTGCAGCCGATGATGAACCTGCGCGCCCTGACGCATGAAGCCGCACCGGGGCTGTCCGTCACATGCCGGATGGAAGGCGACGTCTATGAGATGGAAGACCAGCGCAACTGGACGGACGCATCATACAAGACCTATGTCCGCCCTCTTTCCCTACCATGGCCCTATACCCTGCAGAAGGGCGAGAAGATCGCGCAGGTCGTGACACTGACGGTTGACGGCGCCTTGCCGGCGAGGGCGGCGGAAGCCGTCGGCGAGCGCGTGTCCATCCGCGAGGAAGCCGGCGCGATACCTGCCATCGGCTACGGCCTCGACCCATCCGAGATCGAGGCGGCGCTGGCGCAGGCCGACGTGCTGTCGACGATCCGGCCAGGGCAGATCGTCTGTCATTTCAACCCGGCGCTCGGCCATTACGAGGCCACCTTGCGCGTCCTCGTGGAAACCGCGCGAAAGCTGGGGGACGATATCTGGCTCGAAGCCGTTATCCAGTCCATCGACGGGTTCGAAGCCGAATTGTCGACGCTCGGTCGCTGGGTCGACGCATTGGAACGGCCGTTCACCACCGTCCTTGTTTCCCCCGCACCCGATCTCAAATGCACGCTGCCGGGCAGCGCGTGGCCCGATGCCCCGCCTCCACGCCGGTTTTTCGAGGCGGCGCGACTGGCCTTTCCCGGTGCGCGCATCGGTGGCGGCATGTTCAGCTACTTCACCGAGATGAATCGCAAGCGTCCACCCGCCGACCTCCTCGATATCGTCAGCTTCACCACCACGGCGACCCTGCATGCGGGCGACGATCATTCGATCATGGAAGGTCTGGAATCGCTTCCGGCGATCTCTGACAGTGCGGGGGCGATCGCCGCCGGCAAACCCATCGCCATCGGTCCCAGCGCCATCGGCATGCGCATGAACCCTTATGGCGACGCCCCGATGGCCAATCCGGGCAATATCCGCCAGGCGATGAACTTCAACGATCCGCGCCAGCGCGGCCTGCTCGGGGCCGCGTGGATGCTGGGTTATATCGCGCGTCTGGCGGCAGGCGGCGCAAGCGCCATTACCTTGGGAGGCGCGACCGGTCCGTTCGGGCTTGTGCACACGCCCCGAGACTGGCCCCAGCCGTGGTATGACGCGGCCAGAGGCTTGTTCCCCGTCTTCCACGTCTTGCGTGGCCTTGCCGCACTGCAAGGGCTTGCGCGCCTTTCGGTCTCGCATGGGGACAGCGTCGAGGCGCTGGCCGTTCGGGACGAGCGTGGAACGGCCTTGTGGATCGCCAATCGTACCGGCAGGGAAAACCGCGTGCAGCTTCCGGCAAACGCAACCGCTGTTTTCATGTTGGACGAAGACAGTTTCGAGGCGGCCAGCCGAATGCCGGACGCCGCGGAAACCCTGGCAAAGCCCTTTTCCGGCTCCACCTTGACCTTGAAACCCTACGCGGTCGCTCGCATCGACTGGGACGCCCTCTAACGGACCTCCAGCCGCAAGGTGCGCTCCACCACCTTGGCGAATTGCTGGAAACGCGCACGTGGTCTTTCCCCCAGAAGGTCGGCCAGTTCCGCCGGCACGGCCAGGGTAAAGCCGCCACGCGGATCCTGCAGCCAGCGCAGCTTGCCGAGCACGCCCGGAATGGCTGCCGTCAGCAGGAAGACGACCCGGAACAAGGAAGCCAACACCCGCGCGCGCTGAAGCATGCGCGGTGGGATCAGCCTTTCCAGGTCAGGCATCATCCCCTGCTCAAAATGCCCCTCGTAGCGGAAGTAGTTCGTCAGCCCGAGGAAGGTCCGTCCGGCATGGTCGAGCGCCGGCAGCGCCGCATGCACCGTGAAGGACAGGGCCTGGCCGCCGCGATAGTCCGGATGGGCGCGCCAACTGACGTCGGCCAGGAGGCATGCGGCGTCCCGAAGGCGCTCTTCCTCGGGCGTCTCCTCGATGCCCAGCGCGTGGAACGTATCGGCAGCGAAGCGGACGAGCTCTTCGTTGTGAATGGGCGAGCGGGACCGCAGGGTGGACAATTCCCGGGCCGTGACCAGCAGCGCATCCTTCTCGATCTCGGCCTGGGGCAGAAGCGAGTGCAGATATCCCTCGCGCACGCCATAGGCGGAAACCACGACATCGACAGGCTTGAGGTTGGCTATCACCGATTGCAGCGTGACGGCTCCATAGGGAAGAAGCGGCCGGCGGCTGCGCGATACGGCGTCGATGCCCGGCAGTTTTTCCGGATCGCCGGTCGCCACCTTGTCGAGAAAATCCGCAAGCTCGGCCACGGCGACGCGGTACCCATGCATGACCTGCAACGGATAGCGTGTCTGCTCCATGTGCAGCTTGGCAAGGTTGCGCCAGGTGCCGCCGACGGCGTAGAAGCTCTTGCCTTCGCAGGCGCCTGCCAGCGTCGATCCGCCGATCTCGCCGTCGGCGATGGCACGGGCCCTGGCGATCTCCCCGCCTGAAAGGTCGCGCAGGCGAAGGCCGCCGAGCGGCGTCGTCAACCCGGTCCCGAACCGCCCGGACAAGACCTCCACCAGTTCAAGGCTGCCGCCGCCCAGATCTCCGACGATGCCATTCGGGGCGAAGAAGCCCGCGGCCACGCCCTCGGCGGCGTAGCGCGCTTCGTCCGCGCCGGACAGGATGATGATGGCGCGGCCGATTGCGGCCTCCGCCGCCTCGATGAACTCCGCCCCGTTGGACGCCTCGCGCGCGGCCGCCGTAGCCAGCGGATAGACGTCCGTGCAACCGGCAAGCTCCGCCAATGCGCGGAAGCGCGTCAGGGCGGCCAGCGCGCTGGCCACGGATTTGTCGTCCAGCCGGCCCGTGCGGGCAAGGCCCTTGCCCAGCCCGCTCAGGACTTTTTCGTTGAACAACTGTACCGGCGCGCGGCTGTTGCCCTCATAGATGACGAGGCGCACCGAGTTGGAGCCGATGTCGACGACCGCGACGGGCAAACGCCCGGCAATGCGGCCCTGGCCTGTAAGATCAATCGAAACGGGAGTGCTCCGCGCGTTGCCTTGCAATGAGCTTCGGCGCATTCGACTTCAGGGCCTTGCCGCGCCCGGACAGGCTCGGATTGGTCATGAAGTAGCGCTGCGCGTCGAAAGGCTGTTCGCCGACCGATGGGCTGATGCGCCGCGAGGTGCCGTCCGACAGGACGGACCAGCTCTGCTGGTTGTCGAGAATATTGCCGAGCATGATCTGCGACAAAACCTGGCTGTGCACGGTCGGGGTCGTCATCGGAATCATCGTTTCCACCCGCCGGTCAAGGTTGCGCGGCATCAGATCGGCCGAGCTCATGTAGACGATGGCCTTTTCCGATGGCAACCCATGGCCGTTGCCGAAACAATAGATGCGGCTGTGTTCCAGGAAGCGGCCGACGATAGATTTGACGCGGATATTTTCCGAAAGGCCGGGTACGCGTGGCCGAAGGCAGCAGATGCCCCGCACGATCAGGTCGATCTCCACTCCGGCCTGGCTGGCGCGGTACAGGGCGTCGATGATCTTCGGGTCCACCAGGGAATTCATCTTCATCCAGATCTGGCCGCTCCGCCCGGCGCGCTGGTGCTGCACCTCCTCCTCGATATGCTGGATGATGCGCTGGCGCAGGTTCAAGGGAGAGACGGCCAGCTTGCGCAGTTCCGTCGGCTCGGCATAGCCGGTGATGTAGTTGAAGATCATCGACACGTCGTGCGCGATGTCGGGATCGGCCGTGAAGTAGGACAGGTCGGTATAGATGCGCGCGGTGATCGGGTGGTAGTTGCCCGTGCCCATATGCACGAACGACACCATGCGCCCTTCCTCGCGCCGCACGACGAGCGACAGCTTGGAATGGGTCTTCTTCTCGATGAAGCCGAACACGACCTGCACGCCGGCCCGCTCGAGGTCGCGCGCCCACTTGATGTTCGCCTCCTCGTCGAATCGGGCTTTCAGCTCCACCAGCGCCGTCACGGACTTGCCGGCCTCGGCCGCGTCGATCAGCGCGCGCACGATGGGCGAGTCGTTGGACGTGCGGTACAGCGTCTGCTTGATCGCCACGACATTGGGGTCGGAGGCCGCCTGCCGCAGGAACTGAACCACCACATCGAAGGATTCGTAGGGGTGATGGACGACGATGTCCTTCTCGCGGATGGCGGCGAAGCAGTCGCCGTTATGCTCGCGGATGCGCTCCGGAAAACGCGGGATATAAGGCTCGAACTTCAGGTCCTCGCGCGGCAGCTTCACGATTTGCGACACGGCGTCGAGCGCCAGCATGCCATCCATCACCGAGACGCGGTTTTCCGCCACGGCCAGTTCCGTGGCGACGAAATTGCGCAGGCTTTCGGGCATCACCGAATCGAACTCGATGCGGATCACCGAGCCGCGCCGCCGCCGCTTGAGCGCGGATTCGAAAAGGCGGACGAGGTCTTCGGCTTCTTCCTCCACCTCGATATCGGAATCGCGGATCAGGCGGAACGTGCCCTGCCCCCGCACCCGGTACCCGGGAAACAGCCGCCCGATGAACAGCGCCACGACACTTTCAAGCGGCACGAAGCGGTTTTCTCCCGCCTCCGTCACCGGCATCTCGATAAAGCGCTGCAGGGCGACGGGCAGGCGCAGAAGCGCGTTCATGCGATGGGAATCCCGCTCGCGCACCAGCGCCAGCGCCATCGAGAAGCCGAGATTGGGAATGAAGGGAAACGGGTGCGCCGGATCGATCGAAAGCGGCGTAAGCACCGGGAAGATGGTTTCGTCGAAATGGCGCTCCAGCCATTCGCGGTCGGGCTTCTTCAGTTCTCCGGCCGCGACGATGTTGATGCGCTGCGCCTTCAGTTCCTTGACCAGGTCCGCAAGCGTCGCCTGCTGCTCGGACTGGAGAAGCTCCACCTCGTCCAGCACCCTGTCGAGCTGCTCCTGCGGCAGAAGCCCGTCGGCGCTGCGCACCGGAATCTTCTCGCGCACCTGTCCCGCCAGCCCGGCGACGCGGACCATGAAGAACTCATCCAGATTGCCGGCCGAAATCGACAGGAAACGCAGCCGCTCCAGCAGCGGATGCTTGGTGTTCTCGGCCTCCTCCAGCACGCGGCGGTTGAACTGGAGCCACGAGAACTCGCGGTTCACGAAGCGGTCGGCCGGCAGTTCGTCTGCGGCCGGCGGATTGTCGTTTCGGGGAGCCACCGGGACGACGCCGATCGCCTCCATCAGCGGACGGTCCGGCATCATGACCGGCGGCATCCCGTCGGCGCCGGCATGGGCCGCGGTCACCACCGCCGTGGCGGCGAGATTGCCGACGAGCCCGTCCACGACGGCGGCGGCCGCCACTTCCGCCCGCTCGACATCGGCCTTGGCGATGGCCGGCTCCTTGCGCTTGCGCGGGGCCGCCCTGCGTGTGGGCTGCGCCGCCGTCGCGCCGGCTTTCCTACGGGTCGTCTTGCCGCTCATCTCGCTCACTCGATTCTTCCCGCCTTCATCTTAGGACAAAACTGCAAGGCGCATAGCCGGGTGCGGCGACGCTTTGATGACGGTCAGGCCTCCCCATCCTCGATCACCGAGGCGACCATCCCCCGGGTGATCCGCCGGCCGCTGGCAAGGCTTTCGCGGTCCAGGCGCGCCACCAGCGCTTCGGCAGAGGCGATGGAGCGTTCCATCCGCGACAGGACATAGGCCAGGAGCTTGGGGTCGACGTCCATCTGACGGTCGGCGAAAAGCTTCACCAGCACACCATGCAGGAGCATGTCGTCGGGTGCCCCCAGTTCGATCTGGGTTGCCGCTCGAAGCCGGGAGGCAAGGTCCGGCAGGCGAAGGCGCAGGAGCGGAGCCGGCGTGCGGCTGGTCAACAATACATGGCCGAGGCCCGTGCGCGCGGCGTTGACGATGGCGAAGATCTCCTCTTCAGCCATGTCGGTACGATCCACATCGTCGATCACGCGCACGAAGCCGGGTTGCGGCTCGAAAATGTCCCCGGCCCGCGCATGGCTGCCGCCGGACATGGCCGCGAAGGCTTCGGCTATATGCGTCTTGCCGCTGCCTGCCGGCCCCACGATCATCAGCACGGGGTGACGCCAGTGCGGCCAGGCGTCGATGGCCTCGATGGCAAGAAGGTTCGCTTCGCTCTCTATCAGGTCCGCGCGGTCGAAGGATGCGCGGTGCGGCAGTTCGAACGGAAGTTGACGTGTCGTACTCATGCTTTGCCTCCGTCCCCGGCCTCGCCCCGGGGCGAGAATTCGCTGCGGATGGCAGCGGACAGGTTCAGGCTTTCCACCACAGGCGCAGGTTGCTGTTCGATGGTGCGCCCATAATAGACGTCGCTTTCGAGATATTTGCCGAGCGCGAAGCGCACCAGCACGCCCACGGCCGCCGCCGCAGGCACGGCGATGAGCAGACCGACGAAGCCGAACATGGCGCCGAAGGCAAAGAGGGCGAACATCAGCCAGACGGGATGCAGGCCGACCGAAGCGCCGACCAGCTTCGGCTGAAGGATGTTGCCTTCGATGAACTGCCCGGTCAGGAACACGCCGGCAGTCGCCGCCACCCAGACCCAGTCGGGCCAGAACTGGACGAGCGCGACGCCGATGGCCACGATCAGCCCGAGCGCCGAACCGACATAGGGAATGAAGGAGATCATCCCCGCGAAGAAACCGATCAGCAGCCCGAAATTCACCCCGACGAGCGTCAGGCCGACGGCATAGTAGGTGCCGAGGATCAGGCACAGGCTGCCCTGCCCGCGAACGAACCCGGCCACGGACCGGTCCACCTCCCGCGCGAGGCGGCGCACGGTGGTCAGGTGCTGGCGCGGCACCCACGTATCGATCTTGTCGATCATCCTGTCCCAGTCGAGCAGCAGGTAGAAGGCGACGACCGGTGTGACGACGAAGAGCGACAGGAAGTTCACCAGTGCCAGGCTGGACGTCCATAACTGGCCAACGAAGGAGGTGAAGAAGGCGGAGCTCTGCCGCACGATATCGGAGAAATCCTGGCTGAGGCTCTGCTCCTGATCCTGGAACAGCCAGGACAGCGGGCCGGTGCGTGCCTCGATGGCCAGTTCCTGAAGGCGTTGCAGGTAATGCGGCAGGTTGAACACGAAGGCGGTGATCTGGCTGGAGATCACCGGCACCACAACCAGGATCAGCGCGATGATGAGGACGATGAACAGGACGAGGATGACCAGCGAAGCCGTCAGCCGCGAAAGGCCGCGCCGCGTGAACCAATCGGCGATCGGATCGAGGAAGTAGGCCAGCACCATGCCCAGCACGAATGGCAGGAGGATGGAGCTGAACAGCCAGATAAAGGCCAGCACCACCGCCGCCGCGATGCCCCAGAACATGGCCTGACGCCGGAGGAGCCGGCTGCGATCCTTCACCATTTGTCCGTGCTGCACTTTCCCCGGCGAATACGGCCCTGCGGCCGCCTGACTTCAAAGACGAGATAGGCAGCCGCCGGACAAGGGGTCAAGGGATGCATCGCGGCATTATCCCGCCTTTTCCGTGCGTTTTGCACTTGTTTCCCATCCCCGCTTCTGTCAACCGAACGGCAAAGACGAAGGTTTCGAGACAATGACCGACCAGAAGACCAACGGGCTCACCTATCGCGATGCGGGCGTGGACATCGATGCCGGCAACGAACTCGTCCAGCGCATCAAGCCGCTGGTCAAGTCCACCCGCCGTCCCGGCGCGGATGGCGAGATCGGCGGGTTCGGCGGCCTGTTCGACCTCAGGGCGGCGGGCTTTGCCGATCCTGTCCTCGTGGCCGCCAATGACGGCGTCGGCACCAAGCTGAAGATCGCGATCGATACCGGCCTCCACGACACGATCGGTATCGACCTCGTGGCGATGTGCGTCAACGACCTCGTCGTGCAGGGGGCCGAACCTCTCTTCTTCCTCGACTATTTCGCGACCGGCCGGCTCGATCCGGCGCAGGGCGAGGCTATCGTCGCCGGCATCGCGGAAGGGTGCCGCCAGGCCGGTTGCGCTCTCATCGGCGGCGAGACGGCGGAAATGCCCGGCCTCTATGCCGAAAAGGACTATGATCTCGCCGGCTTCGCCGTCGGCGCCGCGGAGCGCGGCCAGTTGCTGCCGTCCGCCGGCCTGGCCGAGGGCGACATGATCTTGGGTCTCGCCTCCTCCGGCATCCACTCCAACGGCTACTCTCTGGTGCGCCGTATCGTGGAGCGGAGCGGCGCGGCCTACGACGCGCCGGCTCCCTTCGATGATGGCCGGACCCTGGCAGCCGCGCTGATCGAGCCGACGCGGATCTATGTGAAGCCGCTGCTCTCCGCCATCCGCGAGACCGGCGGCATCAAGGCGCTGGCGCATATCACCGGCGGCGGCTTCCCCGAAAACATCCCGCGCGTCCTGCCCGAGGGCCTGCGCGCCGACATCGACCTTGACGCCTTCAAGGTGCCGGCGGTGTTCCAGTGGCTGGCGCGGCAGGGCGGCGTCGCCGAAGCGGAGATGCTGCGCACCTTCAACTGCGGCATCGGCATGATCGTCGTCGTTCCGGCGGCAGATGCGGCAACCGTCGGGGCGGTGCTTCAGCGCGAGGGCGAGACGGTGGTGCCGCTCGGCCGCATCCTGCCACGGCATGCCGGGCCGGCCGTCACCTTCAACGGAAGCCTCTCCCTGTGACGACGCCGCAAAGGAAGCGTATAGCCGTGCTAATTTCCGGGCGCGGCTCCAACATGGAAGCCTTGATCGAAGCATCGAGAAGTCCCGACTTTCCGGGAGAGATCGTGCTGGTTCTGTCCAACCGGCCCGAGGCCAAGGGGCTGGAGACGGCCGCCGCCGCCGGCATCGATACACTGGCGCTCGACCACAAGTCTTACCCGGATCGGGCCGGTCACGAGGCGGCCGTGGCGCAGGCCCTCGATGCGGCACGGCCGGACGTCATCTGCCTTGCCGGCTACATGCGCCTTCTAGGACCGGCCTTCGTCGCACGGTTTCTCGGACGGATGATCAACATCCACCCGTCCCTTCTGCCGCTGTTTCCAGGGTTGCATACGCATGAGCGGGCTATCGAGGCGGGCATGCGGGTGCATGGCTGCACGGTGCATTTCGTGACCGAGGAGATGGATGGCGGACCGATCATCGCGCAGGCAGCGGTGCCGATCCTGCCCGGCGATGACGCTAATGCCCTGTCGGCGCGCCTGCTGCATGCCGAGCATACGCTTTACCCGCATGCGCTGGCCATGGTGCTGCGCGGCGATGTCGCCTATCGGGACGGCAAGGCCGAGATACGCGCCCGCATGCGCGCAGCTACCGGCGAGATGCTCGTAAGTCCAGCTTGATGGGAGTGCTTTGCTTCAGGTTCAACGATGTTGTAGAGCCAATTTGGAAACATTGGCGAGGCCTTGCCTCTCAAGCGAGGCGGCAAATTCTTCGGGAGAAGGTTTCGTCTTCCGCAGGTTCAGTCTTGCCTGTGTCAGGCTAGCCATAAAATGCCTGGGATAGGCGGAATAGACCTCCATCAAGAACACATCCGGCGACTTTGCCTCGATGCCGAATGGCTGAAGGACCCTGGTCGGAAAATCTCGCATATTCCACGTTACGATCAGCCGTGCATTCGCCTTGATCGCCACCGCCAGAACATGGCGATCGTCCGGATCCTTCAGAGTCAGTTGGTTGATAAGAGATTCGTAGCCGACGACATCGGCTTCAGGCAGAACCGCTTTCATCTTGTCGCGTGTCGACCTTAGTCTGTCGATGCTGAGACCAGGCGTATTTGCAGAGAGGTTCCGGATCCACTCATCATGTATCCGATCGGACCACCGCGCATCCAGCAACCGATCGAAGGCACACTGGATCAACAGATTGCGAAGTTGAAACGGGTATAGAACACAAGCGTCGAGAACGGCGACAAACGAAAGGCGCGGCATCGTCGACGTTCAGAGGTTATGATCGACGATCAACTCTTCCGTATCCGCGGAAAGGTCATCAAGAGCGCCCCGTCGCTTGTCGAGCTCGGACTTGAGTCTCAATACATCGCGTAGGATCGCCCTGCGATGCTTGCCGACATATCGAAACGGAAGTTCGCCGCGATCCATTCTGAGTACGACAAGCGGACGCGATATGCCAAGAATGGAGGCAGCCTCGCTCGGACTAACCTCCTGCTCCTCCGTCAGAACAGCAACGCGCTCGCCGGCAGACATGCGGTCCAGCAGTATCTCCACAGCCTGCGCAACCGCCGGAGGCAAGTTCACCGATTCCTCTGCCCCGTCGGAGTGCCTTACGCGGAGGAAAACGCGATCCGATTGCCCAAATCTCGGCAATCCGGATACGGACTGCCTGTCCGACCCCGAAAGACTGGAAAACTGGACGATACGGCCAACCATCAGGAACCTCCTTGAAACAGGATAGCCGCAGGCCATAATAACTGCAATAACTGAAATTCAGGCCGCCCGAACCCAGACGCGGGTGTCGTGGAAAGCGGCGCCGCCGAAGGGCGGTGGAGCATCGGCGCCCGTCAGCACGTTGATGCCTTCGCCCCGCTCGAAGGCACTGTTCGGCCAAAGCCCTTCATGCACAAGCACGCCGGGCCGTACGGCATCGCTGGCCTTGACCGGCATCGTCACGTCGCCGCGCGCGTTGCCCACCACGACGCGTTGCCCGTCCACAAGGTTTAGGCGATCGAGATCGTTGGGATGCATCGTCAGCTCCGGCCGGCCTTCCCGCCCCTGCGAACTCTTCGTTTCCGCAAAGGTCGAGTTCAGGAACTGCCGTGCCGGCGACGTTGCAAGACGAAACGGATGCGCATCGTCCGCTTCCTCGATCAGCGTGACATGGTCGGGGAATTCCGGCAGCCTGTGATAGTCGCCGAGCAGGCCCATGCGCTCGTTCGGCCGGGTTCCGGGACGCATGCCCGTCCAGTCCGGCCTGAAGCGGAATTTTCCGTCCGCCCAGCCGAAACCGTCGAGGAAATGCGCCTTCTCGAAAGCCGGCTGCACATCCAGCCAATGCTTTTCCTCCAGTTCCGCCAGCCCGCCATCATAGCCGCTCGTCCTGAGCATCCGATCGATATGCTCGCGCTCGGTCAGGCCGAAGCCCGGCCGGTCGGCGACACCCAACCGCTTCGCCAGTTCCTCGACCACGAAGTGGTTGCTGCGGACCGTATCGGGGCCGTCGATCAGCTTGGGCCCAAGCAGAATATGGCTCTGCCCGCCGCCGCGGTAGATGTCGTCATGCTCCAGGAACATCGTCGCCGGCAGGACGAGGTCGGCCAGCTTCGCGGTATCGGTCATGAACTGCTCGTGCACGGCGACGAAGAGATCGTCGCGCATCAGTCCCTCATGCACCAGCCGCTGCTCCGGGCAGACATTGGCGGGGTTGGTGTTCTGCACCAGCATGGCCATGACGGGCGGGCCGCCCTGCAAGGCGGCGGCATCGCCCGTCAACACACGGCCGAACTGGGTCTGGTCGAGATGACGGATGGACGGATCCTCATAGGAACCGCCTTCCACCAAACTCTTGTCGAGGCCGAATATGCCGCCATTCGTATGAAAAGCACCACCGCCCTCATGCTGCCAGTGGCCGAACACCGCGGGCACGCATGAGGCCGCATGCATCGCGACCGTGCCATTGCGCTGACGCGTGAACCCGTAGCCCAGGCGGAAATAGGTACGTGGCGTCCGGCCGATCAACGCGCCGAGCGCCTCGATCTCCTCCACGCTCAGTCCGGTGATGCCGGCTGCCCATTCGGGCGTACGTGTCTGGAGATGCGCTTCCAGTCCGGCAGGATCGTCGGTCATGCGATCGAGGTAGGCGCGGTCCGCCGTGCCGTCCCGGAACCCGATATGCATCAGCGCGCAGGCCAGCGCCGCGTCGGTGCCCGGCCGCAGCTTCAACGCCATGTCCGCCTGCTTCATCGTGGCGTTGTCGTAGATGTCGACCACCACGATCTTCGCGCCGCGCTCCTTGCGGCCCCGCACGGCATGGGTCATCACGTTGACCTGCGTGGCCACCGCATTGGTGCCCCAGATGACGATGCAGTCCGCCTTTGCCATTTCGCGAGGGTCGACTCCGGACAGCGCCCCGGTGCCCGCGTACCAGCCGGTCCAAGCCGTGTTGACGCATATGGAGCCGAACTCGCCGGAGTAGCGCTTGGCATGGCGAAGACGGTTGATGCCGTCGCGCTGCACCAGCCCCATGGTGCCTGCGTAGTAGAATGGCCAGACAGCTTCCGAGCCGTATCGCGCCTCCGCCTTCAGGAACGCTTCGGCCACCATGTCGAGTGCGTCGCTCCACTCGACGGGACGCCAGTTGCCCTCGCCCTTCCCGCCGACGCGCTGCATGGGAAGCATCAGGCGGTCGGGATTGTGCACGCGCTCCGCATAGCGCGCGACCTTGGCGCAGATGACGCCGGCCGTATAGCTATTGGCCTCCGCCCCACGGACGCGTCCGATGGTGCGGCTGTCGATCAGGTCCACCTCGAGCGCGCAGGTGGACGGGCAATCGTGGGGGCAGGCCGTATGGCCCTTGGCGATGGGAAGAGGCTTGTTCATGCCCCCTTATATCAAAGCATGCAGCCGCTTCCTCATTCAATTTGACGATTCGAGATATCCGGATCGTTCATGCGTGCCGGCGATACTCAGGCGGCTCGTCCGTATCGGGCGACCTCTTCGGGTGTCAGCTCCGGATAATCCGTATAGCCGCGCTCGTCGCCGCCGTAGAATGTGCTCTCGTCCCATTCGGCCAGGGGCGCCCCTAGCGCAAGACGCCTGACGAGGTCCGGATTGGAAATGAACGGCCGTCCGAAGCAGGCCATGTCGATTTCGCCCGCATCGGCCCGTTCGATCGCCAGTTCACGCGTGTAATTGTTGTTGCCCATGTAGAGGCCGGAGAAATGGTCCTTGAGGCTCCAGGGCTTGAAGCGGTCGACATCGCGATCGCCCCGCGTAGCGCCCTCGATGACATGGAGATAGACGAGCCCCCGTCGCGACAGTTCCTCGACATAAGGCACGAATACCTTTGCCGGGTCGCTGTCGGTCAGATCGTTGGCCGGGCTGACGGGGGAAATCCGGATCCCGGTGCGGTCTGCGCCCCAGATTTCGGTAACGGCGTCCACCACTTCGAGAGGGAAGCGCATGCGGTTTTCCACGGAGCCGCCATATGCATCGGTGCGCTGGTTGGCCCCGTCGCGAAGGAACTGGTCCAGAAGGTAGCCATTGGCCGAATGGATCTCGACGCCGTCGAAGCCGGCGAGCTTGGCCTGCCTTGCGGCATGCCTGTAATCTTCCACCACGCGCGGCAGCTCCGAAATATCCAGCGCACGGGGGGTTACCATGTCCTGCATGCCGCTCTCGGTGAAGCTCTGCCCGTTCGCCTTCACCGCGGAGGGCGCCACCGGCAGGGCGCCGCCCGGCTGCAGGTCCGGGTGCGACACACGTCCGACATGCCAGAGTTGAAGGTAGATATGGCCGCCGGCCTCATGGACGGCATCCGTCACCTTGCGCCACCCGACGACCTGAGGGTCGGTCCAGATACCTGGCGTCCAGGCGTAGCCGCGGCCTTCGGCCGATATGTTGGTGGCCTCGGCGATGATGAGCCCGGCGCTGGCGCGCTGGCGGTAATATTCTACATGCATGTCCTTCGGAACGCCGTCCGGCGTTGCGCGCGAGCGCGTCAGCGGCGCCATGGCGACACGGTTCTGCAGGCGCACGGGGCCGAGATCGACCGGCTCGAATAGCTTGTGATGGCTCACGGGATATTCCCTCTTCCGTTGGCCCGACACGAACACGCTTCCGGCGGGCCGAGTTCCTCGATATGGCTACAGCGAACTCTCCAGGCGCCGGAGAAATGGTGAACGGTGCGTTCGCAATCGCGAGACGAGGCGGCAAGCTTTTGAATTATCGACATGCATTCCATGCGGGAAATTTCGCCGACGTGCATAAGCACGCGCTCCTGGCCCGGCTTGTGGAAAGCTTCAAGCGCAAGGACAAGGCATTCCGCGTCTACGATACCCATGCGGGTATCGGCCTGTACGACCTCACCTCCGACGCAGCCTTGCGAACAGGCGAGGCCAAAGCGGGAATCGACCTGCTCATGGCCAGCGCAGCGCGTTCGCACCCGCTTCTGGCCACCTACGCCGATATCGTCGCCCAGGTCGACAGCCAGGCCGGGTACAGGGCCTACCCGGGTTCGCCCATGCTGATCCGCCGTCTGCTGCGCCCGCAGGACAGGCTTTCGGCCTATGAGCTGCACCCAGACGATGCCCGCAAACTGGCATCCACATTCGCCGGCGACGTACAGGTGAAGGCCATTCACCTGGACGGCTGGCTGGCGCTCGGCGCCCATCTGCCGCCCAAGGAAAAGCGCGGAATGGTGCTGATCGATCCTCCCTTCGAGGAAGCGGGGGAGTTTCGGCGTATTGTGGACCATCTGCAGAAGGCCGTGCGTCGGTGGGCCGGGGGCACCATCGCGGTATGGTATCCCATCAAGCGAGGCTCGGACGTGCGGCAATTCCACGAAACCCTGTCGGCCAGCGGCATACCGGATATTCTGGCGCTCGACTTCCTGCGTGAGGATTACGGCGCAGAGGAGAAACTCGTCGGCTCCGGGCTGATGGTCATCAACCCACCCTTCGGCTTCGTGGACGAAGCCCGAACCATCATGGAGGTGTTGCTGCCCGTCCTCTCCAGTTCGTCCACTGCGCATTGTGGCATCAATGTGCTGGCGGCGGAGCGCATATGAGCTATGTTACCAGAAGTTGCATATCTCATACCGCCTGAGGGGACGAAACAGTCATGAAGCTCGGTATTCTGGCCGCGACAAGCGTGATGGCCAGCCTTGCGGCGGGGGCCGCCCAGGCCGCCGATTATTTTCGCGCCGTGCCCGAGGCCCAGACGGCCATCGTGGTGCGCAGCAACCTGCCCGCGTGCAACGATCCCCGCGTCCTTGCGAAGATCGAGGATCAGTTCGAATACGGGGCGCCGAACGTGCAGGGCCGTCCGCTGGCCGTGATGGAATTTGCCGGGCTTCACGAGAAGGCATACTTCCCCGCAATCGGGTTGCGCACCGTCGAGCGCCGTTATTGCCAGGGGCAGGCCCTGGTGACCGGGGGCGACTACAAGGGCGGCACGACGGCCAACAACGTCTACTACGTCATCGAATATCCCATGGGATTCGCCGGTGTGGGCTGGCGCGCGGAAGGCTGTTTCCTCGGCTATGATGCCTGGCGCGTCTACGGCGCGAACTGCCAATCGCTGCGTCGCTTCTGACGCGGCTTCTCGATCGGGAATCATCATGCGACTTTTGTATTCCAAGCCTTCGCCCTATGCGTCGAAGGTCCGTCTGGCCGCGCACCACTGCGACCTGAAGCTGGAACTCGTGCCAACCGACACCGGCTCCGCGCCTGCCGAGTTGATCGAGGCCAACCCGCTCGGCAAGATTCCGGTTCTCATTTTGGAAGACGGATCGTCCGTGCATGACAGCAAGGTCATCTGCGAATATTTCGACAGGCTCAGCGGAAATCAGCTGATACCGCAGACCATGGAAGCATGGTTGCAGGCCAAGCGTACGGAATCGCTGATCGATGGTGCGACCGAATGCGCGCAGCTTCGCCTCTACGAAGTCCGCTACCGGCCGGAGGAAATGCGCTACCAGCCGATGATGGACAAGCAGTGGGGCCGCGCTATGCGTGCCTTGAAGGTGTTGGATGGCGAAGTCGCCTCCCTGCCCGACCAGCCCAATATCGCGCATTTCGCGCTTGCCGCCGATCTCGGTTGGCTCTCGCTTCGATTCGGCGGTGAATGGGAAGGCGACAATCCCAACCTCGTCCGTTGGCTGGAGGATTTCGCAAAATCCTATCCGGCCTACGAGGAACTGAAGCCCACGGCGTGACGGGTCGATCCGACATCGGTTCGGGTCCGCCGATCACAAATGGCATCTTCAGATCATCCACGGTCGCTTGATCGAAGGCGCAAACGCCTCTATCGTCAGAAGTGCCCCCGGATGCGGGAAACACCCGGGGACCTTTCACTACTTGATCAGCAATGCGACCCGGAGCCGGATCATCCAGCCGCTCCGGGTTTTTCTCACGTGTAGTGTGATCACGATCAGTAGAACCATCGCTCTCACTCCTGTTCGGGGACAAGCCTGTTGCCACAGCCTTGGAGGCTCATCGTCCAAGGCAGCGTCGGGCTGGCGCAACGCTTTTCTGCGTCGTCCCCGAATGCCGACCGCCCGCCAGGGGGCGTCGGTGCATTCGCCTTTACCCAAAAGTCGAATCGATTCCTATATCGAATATTGGACAAATCATTCGCGGCCGCTTGATCGGGAGACCGAAGACTCCTATTTTCAGAAGCACCCCCGGATGCGGCA
>NZ_JAMQCO010000016.1 GCF_023702225.1 Aureimonas altamirensis
AAGGCCGCGTGCGCATCGAGCTTCAAGCGGGACGGTTGGCCCTGCCTACGCGCCATTGTCTCGCCAGTCTCGCGATAGCGGCAATACCAAGCCCCGGCCATCGAGATCCCGATCGAGAAGCGTCGCGCAGCCTCTCGCGTCGAAACTCCATCCTCGATCGCTGCAATCACACGACTACGAAGGTCGCTGCTAAGGCTCCTCGTCATCATCACCTTCTGGCAATCCACCAGGACCAGTGAATCAGACAAAGTCGACCGAGTGAATCCTCAATCCGACTCTGCGTTCATCGAAGATGCTCTAGCGTGAAAGATTGCCGATGGGTCTAAATAACGGCGACGACGAGCCTACCACTGCTCAAACGGAAAACGGCCTCCGCAAGGGGAGGCCGTTTTATCCTGTTTGGCCAGGATTTATCTGGTGGAGCCAATCGGGATCGAACCGACGACCTCTTGAATGCCATTCAAGCGCTCTCCCAACTGAGCTATGGCCCCAGGCGAAGCACCGGGATTTCCGCCCGGCATCGCGCTGTGTGGCGGCTTCGTATTGGAAAGCCGGTGGAAGATCAAGCGCTATTTGTCGCTTTTTTCTCCACCGGTCCCCGCAGCCCCCCCGGTTGCGCCGGTCAGGCGTCGTCCTCGTCGTCGCGACCGCCGCCGATGATGTCGGTCATGTCGTCGTCCTCGTCCTCGTCATCCTCGAGGAAGGTCGAATCGTCGTCGCCGTCGTCGTCGACCACGATGCCGTCGTCGTCGTCGCCGTCGACATCGGGCAGGTCGTCCTTGCCGCTGTCATCGTCTTCGTCGATGTCGTTGATCGAGACCGTCTCCTCGTCGGTGTCGGCCACCTCCGTATTCTCGTTCTCGCTCTCTTCTTCCTCGCGCGGGGCGGCGGCACGGCCGCGCGTCGGCGTGGCCTTGATGGCCTCGAAGAAGGACAGGGGATATTCCTTGCCCGTAAAGGGCGAGACGATGGGATCCTTGTTCAGATCGTAGAATTTGCGGCCCGTCTCGGGATCGACCCGTTTGGTGCCGAGTTCTGGTTTCGCCATCATGACCTCGTTGCCATCCTGAAGGGAAGAAAGCCGGAGCGCGCCGGCCGATTGCTGGCCCGGACGAAGGCCGACGCATGCGCGCCGCCCACCGGAAAAATCGTTGGTCCCTTACGGCCTTGCCTTGCCCTTGTCAAAGCATGTTCGGACGCACGCAAAAGGAAGTAAACCGCGTGACGCGACGCCGGGTTGCGTGATAACGCGGGTTGCGCCCGGACAGGGCGGTGCGAATGCGGCAAACGGCGGTGCAGGGGTTCGGGATACGACATGAGCGGACATGGTGATGGTGCGGGCCCCTTGCGAGCTGCCTTCGGAAGCGGCTTGAGCGGCACGGTCAGGGTGCCGGGCGACAAGTCGATTTCCCACCGCGCCTTCCTGTTCGGCGGCCTGGCCGCCGGCCGCACGCGGGTCACCGGGCTTCTGGAAGGCGAGGATGTGCTGGCCACGGGCCGTGCGATGCGGCAGATGGGCGCGCGCATCGAGCGGGACGGCGATGGCTGGGTCATCGACGGCGTCGGCAACGGCGCCCTGCTGGAGCCCGAGGGCCTCCTCGATTTCGGCAATGCGGGCACCGGCTCGCGCCTGACCATGGGCCTCGTCGGCACCTACGATTTCGCGACGTGCTTCACCGGCGACGCGTCCTTGTCCCGCCGGCCCATGGGCCGCGTCCTGGATCCGCTGCGCCGTATGGGCACGCAGGTCATCGCCCGTTCGGGCGACAGGCTGCCGCTGGCCATCCACGGGCCGCGCGTGGCGGCGCCGATCACCTACCGTGTCCCGATGGCATCCGCGCAGGTGAAGTCCGCCGTGCTGCTGGCCGGGCTGAACGCGCCGGGCGTCACCACGGTGATCGAGCCCGTCATGACGCGCGACCATACGGAACGGATGTTGCAGGGCTTCGGCGCCACCGTGTCGGTGGACACGGATGCCGAAGGCGTGCGCACCATCCGGCTGGAAGGGCAGGGGCGTCTGTCCGCCGTGCCGGACTTCGTCGTGCCGGGCGATCCGTCCTCCGCCGCGTTCCTGGTGGTCGCGGCGCTGATCGTGCCGGGTTCCGACGTGACCATCGAGAACGTGCTGATGAACCCGACCCGAACCGGCCTCGTGCAGACGCTGATCGAGATGGGCGGTTCGATCGACATCCTGAACCAGCGCGAATCGGGCGGCGAGACCGTGGCCGACCTGCGCGTGCGGCATTCCGAGCTGAAGGGCACCGACGTGCCGGCCGAACGCGCGCCGTCGATGATCGACGAGTACCCGGTGCTGGCCGTGGCTGCTGCGTTTGCGGCGGGCACCACCCGCATGAACGGGCTGGACGAGTTGCGCGTCAAGGAAAGCGACCGGTTGGCCGCAGTGGCGGCTGGCCTGGCCGCCAACGGCGTGGCCCACGAAGAGGGCCACGACTGGCTTACGGTCACCGGCCGTCCGGACGGTCGCGGCTATGGCGGCGGAATGGTCGCCACCCATCTCGACCATCGCATCGCCATGAGCTTCCTGGTGCTCGGCCTAGCCTGCGAACGGCCCGTCGCCGTGGATGACGGCGCGATGATCGCCACCAGCTTCCCCGAATTCGTCGGGCTCATCGCCACGCTCGGCGGTACGGTCGAGCCGGCATGATGACGAGCGACGCGGCCCCCGTACGCCTGACGATCGCCATCGACGGCCCGGCGGCGGCCGGCAAGGGCACGCTGGCCAAGCGCATATCGGTACATTACGGCCTGCCCTATCTGGACACGGGTCTGCTGTACCGTGCGGTCGGGCGGCTGGCGGCCGACAGCGGCGTCGACCTCGACGATGCGCAAGCGGTGGGGCGCATCGCGGCGAGCCTGGATACGAGCCATCTCGATGACGGCTCCCTGCGCGGCCGCGAAGCGGGGGAGCGCGCCTCGCGCGTTGCCGTCCATCCGCAGGTCCGCGCCGCGCTGGTCGATTTCCAGCGGCGCTTCGCGTCGGGGCCGCAGGGCGCCGTTCTGGATGGCCGGGACATCGGCACGGTGATCTGTCCCGATGCGCGCGTGAAGATATTCGTGACGGCCTCGCCCGAAGTGCGGGCCCGGAGACGGACGGACGAGCTGTCCGCCAAGGGCCGCGACGTATCCTACGACACGATTTTGGCGGAGGTGCGCGAGCGCGATGCGCGCGATGCCGGACGCGCCGCGGCGCCGCTGAAGCCCGCTGCCGACGCGCACTTGCTGGATACGAGCGAAATGGATATAGAAAGCGCGTTCCGTGCGGCTTGCGGTTTGATCGATCGCGCCACATCTTGAGCGGATGGCTCGGGTTCCATGCCCGATGCCACGCCGGCATGGCCGGAACGGGCCCCTGCGAAAGCGGTGACCATCGATCACGATAATGCAGAACAGCTCCTGGCCGGTCCGCCGCGCCGATTTTCAGCCTGCCGCGCCTTAAGGGCGTCGCCGGCTTCGCTTCCCGGGTTCTTTGTCGGGGAAGCTGGATTGGACAGGGGTTCGACGAAACACCAACCATGGCGCGCGTCCGCTTCGCAAGCGGGCATCCAAGGAGAACGAATGTCCAACACACAAACCGCGCGCGATGATTTCGCCGCATTGCTCGAAGCCTCCTTCCACGATCACGACGTTGCCGAAGGCACCGTGGTCAAGGGGACGGTCGTCGCCATCGAAAAGGACATGGCCGTCATCGACGCCGGTCTGAAGGTCGAAGGCCGCGTCGCCCTGAAGGAATTCGGCTCGAAGGGCAAGGATGGCGAGCTGAACGTCGGCGACACCGTCGAGGTCTATGTCGAGCGCATCGAGAACGCCCTCGGCGAAGCCGTCCTGTCGCGCGACAAGGCCCGCCGCGAAGAGAGCTGGGTCAAGCTCGAAGCCCGCTTCAACGCAGGCGAGAAGGTCGAAGGCCAGATCTTCAACCAGGTCAAGGGCGGCTTCACCGTCGATCTGGACGGCGCAGTGGCCTTCCTGCCGCGCTCGCAGGTCGATATCCGTCCGATCCGCGACGTCGGCCCGCTGATGAACACGCCGCAGCCGTTCCAGATTCTCAAGATGGACAAGCGCCGCGGCAACATCGTCGTGTCGCGCCGCACCGTGCTCGAAGAGAGCCGCGCCGAGCAGCGTTCCGAGATCGTCCAGAACCTCGAAGAGGGTCAGGTCGTCGACGGTATCGTCAAGAACATCACCGATTACGGCGCGTTCGTCGACCTCGGTGGCATCGACGGCCTGCTGCACGTCACGGACATGGCGTGGCGCCGCGTGAACCACCCGAGCGAGATCCTGCAGATCGGCCAGTCGGTCAAGGTGCAGATCATCCGCATCAACCAGGACACGCACCGCATCTCGCTCGGCATGAAGCAGCTCGAGGCGGATCCCTGGGAAGGCATCGGCGTCAAGTATCCGATGGGCGTGAAGGTCACCGGCCGCGTCACGAACATCACCGACTACGGCGCGTTCGTCGAGCTGGAGCCGGGCATCGAAGGCCTGATCCACGTGTCGGAGATGAGCTGGACCAAGAAGAACGTCCATCCGGGCAAGATCCTCTCCACCTCCCAGGAGGTCGAGGTCGTCGTGCTCGAGGTCGATCCGGTCAAGCGCCGCATCTCGCTGGGCCTCAAGCAGACCCTGCAGAACCCCTGGGAAGCGTTCCGCGACCAGTTCCCCGTCGGCTCGATCGTCGAGGGCGAGGTCAAGAACAAGACCGAGTTCGGCCTGTTCATCGGCCTGGACGGCGACGTCGACGGCATGGTGCACCTGTCGGATCTCGACTGGAACCGCCCCGGCGAGCAGGTCATCGAGGAGTTCAACAAGGGCGACATGGTGAAGGCGCAGGTTCTCGACGTCGACGTCGAGAAGGAGCGCATCTCGCTCGGCATGAAGCAGGTCGGTGGCGATCCGTTCGTCAACGCTGCCGAATCCGGCGACATCCGCCGCGGTGCGGTCGTCACCTGCGAGGTCACCTCGGTCAACGAGGGCGGCATCGAGGTCAAGATCGTGGATACGGACCTCACCTCCTTCATCCGTCGGGCCGATCTCGGCCGTGACCGCGAAGAGCAGCGCCCCGAGCGTTTCTCGGTCGGCCAGAAGGTCGATGCCCGCGTCACCCAGTTCGACAAGAAGGCGCATCGCGTCGGCGTGTCGATCAAGGCGATGCAGATCGCGGAAGAGAAGGAAGCCGTCGCGCAGTACGGTTCCTCCGACTCCGGCGCCTCGCTGGGCGACATCCTCGGCGCGGCCCTGAAGAACCGTTCCGACGACGAATAAGGCGTTCCGATATCGCATCATGCGACATCGGTCGAACCAGCCCGCGGCGCTTCATCGGCGCCGCGGGCATTTTTATGGGACAGGGTGCTTGCCAAGCCGGGCTCCAACTTTTTGGATCGCAGGCGGCGGGAATTGAGGACGGCTCGATGAGAAATTGGGAAGAACGGTTCGAGACGCTTCCACGCGGCAAGATCGCCGCGATCGCCACGTCGATGGAACTGGTCGAAAAGCCGGAGCTACGACCCGAGAGGCCCGGAGCGCCGGGTGTCATCCGGCCGGTCGAGCGTCCCGATATAGACTGGTATCTGGAAGTCTATCGGCGCGTCGGCGCGGACCATCTGTGGTTTTCACGGCTGTTCATGGAGCGTGAGACGCTGGCCGCCGTTCTGGCGGATGCGGCCACCTATGTGGCGGCATTGACGATCGACGGACAGGACGAGGGCCTCCTGGAACTCGACTTTTCGGAAGACGACACCTGCGAGATCAAGTATTTCGGCGTCACCGTTCCGCTGCAGGGCGTCGGCGCGGCGCGCCGCCTGATGAACCATGCCATCGAAACGGCCTTCGCGCGCCCGGTCAGCCGCGTCTGGCTGCATACCAACACGCTGGACCACCCCAACGCCATGGCCTTCTACCGGCGCACCGGCTTCGTGGCGGTTTCACAGCAGATCGAGGTTGCGGACGATCCGAGGTTGCGCGGCGTGCTGCCGATGAGCGCCGCGCCGCATGTGCCGATCTTTCCGGTGGAACCCGAAGCCTGAGGTCTGTCAGCCGCGTCTGGCTGCATACCAACACGCTGGACCACCCCAACGCCATGGCCTTCTACCGGCGCACCGGCTTCGTGGCGGTTTCACAGCAGATCGAGGTTGCGGACGATCCGAGGTTGCGCGGCGTGCTGCCGATGAGCGCCGCGCCGCATGTGCCGATCTTTCCGGTGGAACCCGAAGCCTGAGGTCTGTCAGCCGCGTCTGGCTGCATACCAACACGCTGGACCACCCCAACGCCATGGCCTTCTACCGGCGCACCGGCTTCGTGGCGGTTTCACAGCAGATCGAGGTTGCGGACGATCCGAGGTTGCGCGGCGTGCTGCCGATGAGCGCCGCGCCGCATGTGCCGATCTTTCCGGTGGAACCCGAAGCCTGAGGTCTGTCAGCCCCGCGTGACGGAGTGGGAGAAGATATCTTCCTCTCCCCATCCCATCAGGTCCAGGCGCGCGCGGGTCGACAGATAGCGGAAGGATTCGCGGGCGATGTCGAGCCTGCCCTCCCGCTCGAGGCGCTGCAGCAGCACGCCCATCAGGTCATGCAGATACAGGACGTCCGACGCCGCATAGTCGATCTGCGCCTGAGACAGTGTCTCCGCGGCCCAGTCCGACGATTGCTGCTGCTTCGAGAGATCGACGCCGATCAGTTCCTTGGTCAGGTCCTTCAGGCCGTGGCGGTCCGTGTAGGTGCGCGTCAGGCGCGAGGCGATCTTGGTGCAGAAGACCGGTCCGGGCATCACGCCGAAGGCATGATACAGGGCCGCCATGTCGAAGCGCGCGTAGTGGAAGATCTTGACCTTGCCGTCGTCGGACAGGAGCGCCTTGAGATTGGGGGCGTCGGTCTGCCCCTTCGCGATCTGCACGACATCGGCAGATCCGTCGCCGGGCGACAGTTGCACGACGCACAGTCTGTCACGGCGCGTATCGAGGCCAAGCGTCTCGGTGTCGATGGCCACAGCGCCGGTATAGCGGGCAAGGTCGGGCAGGTCGCCCTTGTGTACGCGGATGGGCATGAGCAGGTCTTCCAGTCAGGATGGTCCGTTTGTGTAACCCATCGTTCGGCGTGCTTCCAGCAAGCGCACGGCAAAAAGGGCGGCGCCCGGAGGCAGCCGCCCTTCGATCAGTGTCGCCTTGCAGCGATGAAGCTTAGAAGCGGCCGAACGTCACGGCGCGCTTGATGTCACCGCGCGAGACGCCGATGTCGGCGAGCTGGCGGTCGTCCAGCGAGGCCAGCTCGTTGATGACGCGCTGACGGTTGCGGAAGCTGCGGATACGGGATGCGAGCTGGGAGATCATTTCGGTTCACCTACGGACAATCAAATCTGTTGACAGTCATATAATTCGACTGCCTGCCCAATAGGAGAGCAATTGCTGCACACCAGTTGTGCGTTGCGCGCATGGCAGCGTCATTTTACCATCGTAAACGCCTATCCATCGCAGAAAAATGCACAAAAAATAACCGGCATCCAGTGGATGCCGGCCATCTGATCTAAAGTTGTGCTGTCTTATTGGCTGGCGGCCGTCCACTGGCCGACGGTATCGGCATTCGCCTCCACCCACGCCTTCGCCGTGGCAGCGGGATCGGCCCCCTCTTCGTTCTCCAGCATGACCTTCTGTTCTTCCTCGAGGCTCAGCTTGAAGTTCTTCAGGATGGCGTGGACCTCCGGCATGTCCTCGGCCAGGCCCTGACGCGCCACGGTGTTGACCGTCTCCTCGCCGCCGAAGGCGCCCTTCGGGTCGTCCAGATATTTCAGGTCCCAGCGGCCGAACATCCAGTGCGGCGTCCAGGTGGTGACGACGATGTCCTCCTTGCGGTCGATCGCGTCCTTGAGCGCCGCCGTCATCGTGGCGTCAGAGCCCTCGACCAGCGTGATCGACGACAGGTCGTATTCCTGGATCGCCTTCTCGGAGGCCTGCATCAGGCCGGCTCCCGGATCGATGCCGATGACCTGGTTGTCCACCAGATCGCCCTTTTCCTTCAGGTCCGCGACCGAGGCGATGTCCGTATAGGCCGGCACCGCCCATCCGATCTTGGCGCCTTCGACGTTCGGGCCGATCAATTCGACCTGGTCCTTCAGTTCCTCGTAATAGGCGGCGTGCGTTACGGGGAGCCAGGCGGCCACCATGGCGTCGGCCTCGCCGGTGGCGACGGCCTGCCACATGGCGGCAGCCGGCAACGGCGTCAGGTTGACCGTGTAGCCTTCCTGCTCCAGCACGGCCTTCAGGATATTCGTCGCAACGACGGCGTCGGACCATTCGACATAGGCAAGGTCGACCGTGCCGCCCGACTGGGCGCTGGCCGGCCCCGCGTAGGCGGCCGTGGCAAGGAGTGCTGCGGTCAATACGCGTATCATGTCTGTTTCCTTCCTGGGGTTATGAAACGAATGGGTGCGGCGCCCTCAGCTGGGGCGCGCGCGCTGCGCCATGGCCTGGGTGATGCGGTCCAGCACCACGGCCACGATCACGATGGCGATGCCGGCCTGGAAGCCCGATCCGGCGTCGAGACGCTGGATCGAGCGCCAGACTTCGCGGCCTAGGCCGCCGGCGCCGATCATGGATGCGATCACCACCATCGAGAGCGACAGCATGATCGTCTGGTTGATGCCGGCCATGATGGTCGGCAGGGCGAGCGGCAGTTGCACCTTGAAAAGCTTCTGCGTGGTCGTCGTGCCGAAGGCGTCGGACGCCTCCACCAGTTCCTTCGGCACCGAAAGGATGCCGAGCGCCGTCAGCCGGATCACCGGCGGCATCGAGAAGACGATCGTGGCGAAGACGGCCGAAACCGAGCCGAGGCCGAAGAAGGGGATCGCCGGTATCAGATAGACGAAACTGGGCATCGTCTGCATCATGTCGAGCACGGGCCCGACGGTCTTCCAGACGCGCTTGGACAGCGCGCACAGGATTCCGATGGGAATGCCGATGGACAAGGCCGCAAGCGTGGCCAGGATCACCAGCACCAGCGTCTCCATGGTGGGGCCCCACAGGCGCAGGTTCCATAGGAACAGGAAGCCGACGGCCGCCAGTATGGCGACGCGGCGTCCGGCAAGCCACCAGGCCAGGAGCACGATCGCCAGGATCACCACGGGGGCAGGCAGCGCCGTCAGAAGATCCGTCGCCGTCTCGATCCAGCCGCGGACGATGCGGCTGGTGCTGCGTGTCACATCCGAAAAGTGGGCTGTGAGCCAGGAGAGGGCGTTGTCGCTGTATCGGTCCAGTGGGAATTTGGGAACTGTCCAGTCCAAGACGCGTCTCCGCTTTCTTCGGTGGATTCTATGGCATCGGATGCGCCGGACAGCGCCTTCAGCGCCATCGCCTGCGTGATCTGGCCGAGATAGGTGCCGTCCTCGGCCACGACCGCGAGGCCATGCGGCTCCTGCGAAAGGCGCGGCAATATGGATTTCAGCACCTGCGATGCGCCGACGGTGGCGACGCCCCCCTGCATCAGGGCCTCCACCGGACGGTCGCCGCCGCGCGCGCCGCTGAGCGAATCACGCGAGATCCGGCCGATCGGCATGTTGCGGTCGCAGGTGACGATGAAGCCGTCGCCACGCCGCCCTTCGACCAGGGAGAACGCCTTGTCGGCACTGGCCTTGCACGGTACCGAGGGCACCTCCCGGGTGGCCAGGCGGCCGGCCGTGATGACCGACGAAACGTCGATATGTTCGACGAAGCGGCGCACATACTCGCCCTGCGGATCGAGCAGGATCTCTTCCGGATAGCCGCTCTGCACGATGGCCCCGTCCTTCATGAGCACGATGCGTCCGCCGAGATGGATGGCTTCGTCCAGATCGTGGCTGACGAAGACGACCGTCTTCTTCAGGTTTCGCTGCAGCGTGCGCAGCTCATCCTGCATGTCGCGCCGGATGAGCGGGTCGAGCGCCGAGAAGGCCTCGTCCATCAACAGGATGTCGGCATCCACGGCGAGGGCGCGGGCAAGGCCGGCGCGCTGTTGCATGCCGCCCGACAACTGGCTCGGATACCGGCTGTCCCATCCCTTCAACCCCACCAGTTCGATGGCCGCCAACGCCTTGTCGCGCCGCGTCTTGCGGTCGATGCCCTGGACCTCGAGCCCGTATTCGACGTTCTCTGCTATGGTCCGGTTGGGAAACAGCGCGAAGTGCTGGAACACCATGCCGAACTTGGCGCGACGGAATTCCAGCAATTGCTTGTGGTTGAGGCTGGTCACTTCGGTGCCGTCGACGCGGATCGAGCCGCCGGTCGGCTCTATCAGGCGGTTGATGCAGCGAAGCATGGTGGACTTGCCGGAGCCGGAAAGGCCCATGACCACCAGAATCTCGCCTTCATTGACTGAGAAGGAGACATCGTGAAGGCCGAGGACGGCGCCGGTCTCGTCGTGGATGGCGTCCTTGCCCTTGCCGGCCCGAAGCAATTCGAGCCCGGCTTGCGCGTTGTCGCCGAACAGCTTGACGACATTGTCGACGCGGATGCGTTCTTTCGTCATCGATGCTCCGTCGTTGCCGGCGGTTGCGCCAAGGGCTGCAAAACCACCGGTTGCAAAGGGATCGTGACGGGAAGCCTGTCCGCTGACGATGCCAGAACGGACACGGACAGGTATAAACCCGACAGAGGATAGATCAGCGCCTCATCAGAATGGCGCTTGGGAGGGTGTGCCCTTCGCTACTGCACAAGAACCGGATAGTCAACCGCCGCATCGCTGTGCAGAATGCCTCTTTCCGCAGCGCGGATATCTCTTGGTGCAGTGCCAAAAAACTGTCTGAACTGTCGCGCGAAATGCGCGCCGTCGCAAAATCCTGCTTCGACTGCGATTTCAGTTACGCTCTTCTTCGTCGTTTCCAGAAGTCGTCGCGCATAGCGAAGTCGAAGCTGCCTGTAGGCGAGCGCCGGACTCATGGTCAGCGTTTCATGGAACAGGCGCTCCAGTTGCCGCGTGGACAATTGCAGCCGGGCGGCGATGGCCTCAACGGACAGGGGCTGGGCGACATGCTGGTCCATCAGCAGGATCGCGCGGCGCACCCTGTCGTCGCCGATGCTGGCGGCGCCCGAATGGGGCTGTGCGTCGCTGCCCGAACGGGCATTCTGCAGTTGCAGGACATGCAGCCCCTTCTGCGCCGCCTGCGGGCCGATATGCCGCTCGATCAGGAAGGCGGCGAGGTCGGCGACACCGCTTCCGCCGGCGCAGGTGATGCGATCCCCGTCCTCGATGAAAAGGCGGTCCGCATCCGGCGTCTGGTCGGGGAACTCGGTTTCGAAATCGGCGAAATGATACCACGAGACGCAGGTGCGCCGACCCTTCATCAGGCCGGCGCGCGACAGGATGAACGAGCCCGTGCAGACGCCGACGAGGGTGACGCCGGCATCGGCCGCCGCACGCAGATAGCGGATGGAGGCGTCGTCGAGCTGGTCGCCGGCATGCAACAGCCCGCCGACGACGACGATGTAGTCGAATAGCGCCGGGTCGGTCAGCGGGGCGTTACGCTGGATCGTGACGCCGCAACTGGATCGGATCGGCTCCGGCCGCGCCGACATGACGGACCAGCTGCAGCGGATCTGCCGCGACCTGTCGCCTTCGTCGCCGGCCAGCCGAAGAACATCGATGAACAGGGAGAGTGCCGAGAGGGTGAAGTTGTTGGCCGGCAGGAAGCCGACGCGCAGCGCCGGCCGCTCGGCAAACCGTTTCGTATGGGCCGTCACCTGCGAGGCCATTCCCGCGTCCCGTCAAAACCGCTGATATTCGGATCATGCCTCCTATCAGGGCAGTTGGCCAGTCCGGAATCGTTACGAGCACCTCACGCGGCCTTGAGGGCCCAGAGCTGGTCCGGCACCGTCACGAGGTTGGCGCGGAAGTCGGCGGTGCATTCGGCCCAGGAGAAGGTCTCCGCAAAAGCGCGACAGCCGGCCCTGTCGATGTCCAGTGCGGCCAGCGCGGCCGAACGGAGATCTTCCGACAGGACCGCATGCGGCGTGCCGCCGACGATATCGGCGGGCCCAGGCACAGGCAGGGCGGCGACGGGTGTGCCGCAGGCAAGCGATTCCAGGACGACGAGGCCGAAAGTCTCGAATCTGGACGGAAATACGAAGACGTCCGCCGCCGAAAAGTGACGGGCAAGATCCCCTCCCGTTCGATAGCCTGTAAAATGCACGTCGCGATAGCGGGCCTTGAGGCTCGACAACTGGGGGCCGTCGCCGACGACGAGTTTCGAGCCGGGCAGGTCGAGATCGAGAAAGCCTTCGATGTTCTTTTCGGCCGAGACGCGTCCGAGATACAGGAAGATCGGTCGCGGCAGGCCCAGGAAGTCCTTGTCGAAGGACGGATCGTTCCGGCACGGGTGGAATGCCTGAAGGTCGACCGCCCGGCCCCAATGCGACATGTTGCGGAAGCCGCGCGCGCCGAGCTGGCGTTCCAGCGTGGCCGTCTGCACCATCATGCGCGCGCCGCCATTGTGGAACTGGCGCTGCAGCGCGTAGGCGAAGTCGACGCCGCGCCCGATCCGCTTTTCGATATAATCGCCGAACCGTGTGTGGAACGAGGTGGTGAACGGTATGCCGCGCCTGCGGCAATAGCGCCGGGCTGCGAGACCCAGCGGGCCCTCGACCGGGATGTGGATGGCGTCGGGGGCGAAATCCTCGATCATCCTGCCCAGCTTGCGCCCCGGCATCAGGGCCAGCCGCACTTCGGGATAGCCTGGCGCCGGAAGCGTGGGGAACATCGAGGGCTCGATGACCATCACCGTATCGCCGCTCCGCCGCAGAAGCTCCGCGGTCATGTCCAGAACGCGGACCACGCCGTTGATCTGTGGGTGCCAGGCATCTGTGATGATGAGAATTCGCATCCGATTTAACCCCCGCGCGCGGAACGCATTTGTCGCGACAGACAAGAATGCTAAATCACACTTCCGTATTGAAAGCGTGACGGAGCCGTGAAGCAATGAAAATCATCGTACTCGGAGGCGACGGCTTCTGCGGCTGGGCGACCAGCCTGCATTTGTCGGCGGAAGGGCACGACGTGACCATCGTCGACAATTTCGCCAGACGCCGCACCGACGAGGAGCTGGGGGTCCAGAGCCTGACGCCGATCCGCTCGATGGACGAGCGGCTGGCCGCCTGGCGCGAGACCCGCAATACGCCGATCGACTTCGTGGAACTGGACGTGGCAGAGGAATACGAGCGGTTGGAAGCGCTGTTCCATGCCGTCAAGCCGGATGCGATCGTGCATTTCGCCGAGCAGCGGGCCGCCCCCTATTCCATGAAGTCGCCGCGCCACAAGCGCTACACGGTCGACAACAACGTCAATGCCACCAACAGCGTCCTGTGCGCCATGGTGGAGGCTGCGCCCGACGCGCACCTCGTCCATCTCGGTACGATGGGGGTCTATGGCTACGGCAAGACCAAGGGCATGATGATTCCGGAAGGCTATATCGACGCTACGCTGCGTTCGGCCGGCGCATCGGCCGATGTCGAGATCCTGTATCCGGTGGACCCCGGCTCGATCTACCACATGACCAAGACGCTCGATCAGCTGCTGTTCTTCTACTACGCCAAGAATGACGGGCTGCGCATCACCGACCTGCACCAGGGCATCGTCTGGGGCACCACGACGCCGGAAACGCTGCTCGACGACAGGCTGGTCAACCGCTTCGACTACGATGGTGATTACGGCACCGTGCTGAACCGCTTCCTGATGCAGGCGGCCATCGGACATCCGCTGACGGTCCATGGGTCGGGCGGCCAGACGCGCGCCTTCATCCATATCCGCGATACGGTACGCTGCATCGCGCTGGCCGCAAGCTCGCCGCCGGAGCGGGGCGAGCGGGTGCGCATCATGAACCAGATGACGGAAACGCACAGGGTCCGCGACCTCGCGGAGATGATCTCCGGCATGACGGGCGTTCCGGTGGAGCTGCGCGACAACCCCCGCAAGGAAATGCCGGAGAACGACCTCGTCGTCGCCAACGACACGCTCATCAAGCTCGGCCTGGAGCCGACGCGCCTGTCGCAGGGGCTGATGTCCGAGGTGGTGGATATCGCCGCCCGGCATCGCGACCGTTGCGACGAAAGCCGCATCGTCTGCTCCAGCCTATGGGTCCGCCCGCTGGCAGCCGAATAGCAAAGGGCCCGCGCCGGTCGTCCGGCGCGGGCCCTCGCTACAAGACGGACGGGGCGTCAGGCGGCCTTGTCGGCGCGGCTTACGGTCTGGATCACCTCGAAGCCCTCGAACTCCGGATGGCCGAGATAGAGCGGCTTGGATGTCGGCGCCCCCCGATGGGCGGCGCGGAACGCCTCCGACCGTGTCCAGTTTTCGAAATCGCCTCGGCTTGCCCAGACCGTATGCGACGAATAGAGCGTATGGTCGTCCCGGTCCGGCCCCTTCAGCATATGGAATTCGATGAAGCCGCGAAGGTCCTGGAGGTGCGATTCGCGGTTGAGCCATACGGATTCGAATTCCGGCTCCGACCCCTTGACGACCTTGAAGCGGTTCATGGCGATGAACATGGGCGATCTGTCCTTTATGTCGTGGTTCAGCGCGGAACGCCGAGTTTGAATGTCATGCCCACCATGGCCTCGAATCCCGGCGCGGAAAAGGACTCGACGCTGGGCCCGCCCGTGTAGGCGACATATTTGTGATCGAAGACGTTCTTCAGCGAGACGTCGAAACGCGTATCGTCGTTCGGTTCGTAGGCAAGGAACAGGTCCACGAGGTTGTAGGCCGAGGTCGCCAGGTCCGGGCTGCTGACGTCGTCGACACCCTTGGCGTCCACCCAGTGCCAGCGCGCGCCGTAGCTCAGGCGGTTCTCCATGGCGCGGAAGCCTATGGTCGTCGTGACCTTGGCCGGGAAGATCGAATCCAGCCGCGCGCCCGTCTCGCGGTTCTTGCCCTCGGAATAGCTCCCGGCGAGACCCGCGAAGCCCCAGCCCCAATCGTAGGCGCCTTCAAGCTCCACGCCGCGGATGCGTGCCTCGTTGACGTTGACATAGGTGACGGCGTCGAAGGGCAGGCGATAGAAACAACGGCCGCCCGGGCCCGACGCGGCGCAGGGGTTGAGAACACCCGGCCGGTCGATCGATTCCATGTCGATGTAATCGTCCACGTCGTTCTGGTAGACCGAAAGCTTGGCCCGGAAGGCGTCGCCCGCCGTCAGGATATCGTTGTAGGCCAGGTTCACGCCTGCTTCCATCGTGTGCCCGACTTCGGGCGACAGTGCCGGATTGGGAATGAATTCGAAGGCGGCCGGGGCCGGGTGGAAGCCCGAGACGAGCGCTTCCTGCAGCGTCGGCGCGCGCAGCCCCTCCGCGTAGAGGCCATAAAGCTGGAAGCCGGTGACGGGCGTGATGCCGAGGCTGACCTTGGGCGAGAAGCGATCGCCCTTGTTGTCGGGCGCCGCCGCGCTCGACAGGTCGTAACGGTCGAAGCGGCCGCCGACCGTGAAATCGATCAGTTCCTCGTATTCGAACAGGGCCTGCGCGAAGCCGCCATAGACGGTACGGTCGCCATTGGGGTTGAACAGGGCCGTGGTGTCGTAGTCGCTGGACGCGTCCACTTCGTCGCGGAAGCCGTCCACCCCGTAGGTCATCGTGGTCGACAGCGCGGGGCTGATGTCCACGATCGAGGTGTTGTAGAGGTCGATACCCGTGGTAGCGACATCGACCTTGCGACGATCGCCCGAACCGTCCTGGAGGCGCTGACGGTAATCCGTATCGGTGCGGTAGATATTCAGCGTCATGTCGATCAGCTGCGAATCGACGGGGTCGAAGCGATAGCCGAGACGGTAGGTGCTGGTCGTCACGTCCGTATCGCGCGCGTCGCCATCGCCGGTCGCCGATTCGAAGTTCGTGTCGTAGAGGATGCCTGCCAGTTCCAGTTGATGGCCTTCGGCGGGCCGCACCCGCGTCTTGAAGATGCCGCTCTGCACGTCGAAGCCGGTGCGGTCCACCTGGTCGCCGGCGCCATCGTAATAGTCGGCGTTGCGGCGCAGCGCGAAGGCTCCGTAAACGTCCCACTGGTCGTTCAGGTAGCTGCCCGCTTCGAGGTTGACGAGGCCAGACGGGCCATTGGAGCCGAGAGTGACGCCCATGCGCGCGGCCGAGCGTTCGTCCGCATCGACCAGGTCGTCGATCCCGAGCGTGCGCATCGAGACGACGCCGCCGATGGCACCCGAACCATAGGCATTGGCGATCGGGCCGCGGATCACGTCCACCCCGGCCAGCAGCGAAGGTTCGACATAGAAGGCGTTGCCGGCATTATGGCCGGTCACCTGGAAGTTCTGGCGCGCGCCGTCGATCAGCACGTTGACACGGCCGGAATCCTGCAGACCCCGGATGTTCACCGCCGTCGCCGGATCGTCGTCGCGCGGGGCGGTGGCGACACCCGGAATCGTATCCAGAACGCCGTCGATCAGCGACGGATTGAAGCGGCCGATTTCGGAGCGGGAGACGACGGATACGCCCCCCAGCGTCTCGATCGGGCGCTGCAGGCGACGGTCGGAGAGTACCGTGACCTGATCCAGCTCGATCACGTCCGCTGAGGCGGGCCGTACGGCCTCCTGCGCCATCGGCGCGGTGGAAAGCAGGGCGGTGCCGGAAAGAAGGGCGGCACGAAGAAAGGTGAAGCGATATGGGCGCAGCATGGCGGGAACTTCGTCACGAGAGGTGGGAAGGGCTGGCTGGCTGCGCATGCGGCGCGCTGGCTGGCTGGAGGTCGTGGCCGCATGACGGCCTTGCCTTGCGACCGCTATTTAATATGATATAGCCAGTCAACTTTATTCAGAGGATTTCGGTCGTTGCGGTGCCACACTGCGGTATCGGCGCAACACGACCCGTCAGGAGAAGCTCGAAAATGGG
Source organism: Aureimonas altamirensis (assembly GCF_023702225.1). Lineage (GTDB taxonomy): Bacteria > Pseudomonadota > Alphaproteobacteria > Rhizobiales > Rhizobiaceae > Aureimonas > Aureimonas altamirensis_B. The sequence continues at coordinate 16,862 of NZ_JAMQCO010000016.1, forward strand.
CGGGGACCCCACAGGACAGGACAGTGGGCAGAAAACGCAGCGGCGGCCGGCGGACACCACGCGGGAGCTGGACAGCCGAACGCTGTTTTCCGACACGCGCGAGATCATCATCCAGCATCAGGACGAGCGTTACCGCCTGCGACTGACATCCAACAACAAGCTGATCCTGACCAAATGACCCTTCGCCCGCTCATTCTGGCCGCACTCGTCTTCCTTGCGTCGTCGGCCATGGCCGAAGAGCCCGCGGCCCATGATTCCTCCCGGATCGTGTCGATCGGCGGTCCCGTCACCGAGATCCTCTACGCACTGGGTGCGCAGGACCGCATCGTGGGGCGCGATTCCACCTCGACCTACCCGCCGCAGGCCGAAGCCCTGCCGGATGTCGGCTACATGCGCGCCCTGTCGGCCGAAGGCGTCCTGTCCCTGTCTCCGACGCTCATCCTCGCCGTCGAGGGCTCCGGTCCGCCGGACGTCATCCACCTGCTGGATGGAGCGAGCGTCGATTTCGTGACCATCCCGGACGGGCCCGACCCGAAGGGCGTCGCGGACAAGATACGGGCCGTTGCGGCGGCGATCGGCGAAGGGCAGCGCGGCGAAGACCTGGCCGCCGCGGTGGAGGCGGATTTCGCGACGCTGGAAGCAGAGCTTGCCGGCATCGAGGGACGCCCGAAAGCAGCCTTCGTGCTGACCATGAGCGGGGGCGCACCGCTGGTCGGTGGGGCGGGCACCTCGGCAGACGGCGCGCTTGCCCTTGCGCATGCGGACAACGTCTTTTCGGGACTGAGCGGGTTCAAGCCCGCGACCCCGGAAAGCGTCCTTGCCGCGGCGCCCGAGGTCATCGTGACGATGCAAAGCCCTGCGCATCGGCCCGAAACCATAGCGCAGAGCCCGATCTTCGCGTCGACGCCGGCCGGCCGCAACGCCAATATCGTGGCGATGGACGGGACATACCTTCTGGGCTTCGGGCCGCGCGCGGCCCATGCCATGCGCGACCTGGCGGCCAGCCTGCATCCGGAGGCGAATATCGCGGAGCTGCCGGCACGCCCATGGGTCGGGGCCGGCGGGCCATGACGGCAATGGCGGGGCAGGGCGTCCGGCGCCCGCCGCGCCTGCGGCGCGGCGTCCTCGCCATCGCGGCCTGCGGCGCCATTGCCATCGCGGCAGGGCTTGCAGCACTGACGGCCGGCGCGGCGAGCCTTTCCCTCGGCACCGTGCTCGCCACGCTCGTCGCCGGCGTGTCGGGTACGCGGGACACGGTCGATGCGGGCGCCGCCGCGATCCTTCTCGATATCCGGCTGCCGCGCGTGCTGCTGGCGCTGATGGTCGGAGCCTGCCTCGCCTTGTCCGGCGCCATCCTGCAGGGCCTGTTCCGCAACCCCCTGGCCGATCCCGGCCTCGTCGGCGTGTCGTCCGGTGCGGCCCTCGGGGCCATCTCGGTCATCGTGCTGGGGGCGCATGCCGCCCCGATGCTGCCCGATGCGCTGATGCGTCACTTCCTGCCCGTCGCGGCCTTCGTGGGCGGCGCGATATCGACCTTCCTCGTCTATCGCCTGTCCACGATAGGAGGCCGCACCTCCATGGCGACGATGCTGCTGACGGGCATCGCACTGGCCGCGCTGACGGGCGCACTGACCGGCATCCTCACCTTTCTGTCGACCGACCAGCAATTGCGGGAGCTGACATTCTGGTCGATGGGCGGCCTTTCCGGCGCGACCTGGGACAAGGTCGGGGTAGCGCTGCCCTTCATGGCGCCGGCCTTCTGCGCAGCGCCTTTCCTGGCCGGGGCCCTGGACCGGCTGGCGCTCGGCGAGTCGGAGGCGTTCCATCTCGGCGTCCGGGTCCAGACCGTCAAGCGCGTTGCCATCCTCGTCATCGCCGCCGGCGTGGGCGTCGCCGTATCGGTGTCCGGCATCGTCGGATTCGTCGGGCTCGTCGCGCCGCATCTGGTGCGGCTGGCGGTCGGGCCGGGGCATCGGACGCTGCTGCCTGCCGCGGCGCTGCTGGGCGCGGGCCTGCTGGCGATCGCAGATCTGGCGGCGCGCACCATCGTGGCCCCGGCAGAGCTGCCGCTCGGCATCGTGACGGCACTCATCGGCGCTCCCTTCTTCCTTTATCTGCTGATGCAGCGAAGCCGGGCCGGCATCCTGTGACGGCGGCCGCGATCAAGGCTTCCGGCGTGCGTCGCGTCATCGGCGGAAGGGCTGTCCTCGATGGGGTCGACCTGTCGGTCGAGACCGGCGAGGTCGTCGTGATGATCGGTGCGAACGGCGCCGGAAAGTCGACGCTCCTGAAGATCCTGTCGGGCGAAAGCGCTCCGGATGACGGCCATGTCGGCGGTCCTGTCGCCGAGGCGCGGCACCCATCGGCGATGGCGCGCGTGCGGGCCGTGGTTCCGCAATCGGTGGAGCTCGCCTTTCCGTTCACGGCGTTCGAGATCGTACGCCTGGGGGCCGAATCCGGCGGTGCGGGCGGCCTGTCGGCCGACCGGCTGTGCCATGCCGCGTTGTCCGATGTCGGGCTTGCGGGATACGGGGACCGGAAGGTCTCCAGCCTGTCGGGGGGCGAGGCGCAGCGCGTTCATCTTGCGCGGGCAATCGCGCAGGTGCGGGCCATGCCGGGGGCGCCACGCTTTCTGCTGCTGGACGAGCCCACGGCAAGCCTGGATCTTTGCCACCAGCTCCTGGTGGTGCGGCTGGCGCGTCGCATGGCGCAGGAAGGTGTCGGCGTTCTCGCCATCCTGCACGACATCAACCTTGCCTGCCTTGCCGCCACACGGCTTGCCGCATTGGCGGATGGCCAAGTCATGGCGAATGGCAGCCCCCGCGACATCGTCGACGACGCGTTGATCGAGCGCGTCTACGGCGTGCGCCTTCCGGTCGGCCACGCACCCACGCACCTGCCCTTCGTGCTGCCGCAGGCGGCGGGCTGATCGCGAAAGAGTGACGCCACAGGTTCGATCGACCGGCGATTGTGGTGCATTCGCACTACGTTAAACTGTAGATTGCTATTACTGCCTTCGGATTGATTACGCACCCGTTGCAGGAGGCTGAAATGGCGACAGGTCGCTCATTTATACGCAAGGCGGTCCTGGCCGTCGGCATGGTTCTGGCCGTATCGGCGACGCCCGCTTTGGCGCAGAGTTGCGGCAATGACGGCGCCGGCTTCGACCGCTGGCTCGCCTCCTACAAGCAGGCGATGAGCCAGCAGGGGGTTTCAAACCGGACGCTGCAGACCGCGCTCGGCAACGTATCCTACAACCGCGAGGTCATCCGGCTCGACCGCAACCAGCGCTCCTTCAAGCTGTCGCTGGACGAGTTCATGCAGCGCCGCGCGCCGGCCTCCTTCGTCAAGCGGGGCCAGGGCATCATCCGCGAGAATGCGCGGCTGCTGAATGCCATCGAGAAGCAATACGGCGTCCCGAAGGAAATCCTCGTCGCCATCTGGGGCATGGAAACCGGCTTCGGTTCCAACTCCGGCAACATGAACATCTTCCGCTCGCTGGCGACGCTGGCCTATGACTGCCGGCGGTCGGAATTCTTCACCAACGAGCTGAATGCCGCGCTGATGATCGTCGAGCGCGGCGACAAGCGGCCGGAGGACATGAAGGGCGCCTGGGCGGGCGAGATCGGCCAGACGCAGTTCCTGGCGTCTAACTACCTGCGCTACGCAGTGGATTTCGACGGCGACGGACGCCGCGACCTCATCCGCTCGCGGCCGGACGTGCTGGCCTCCACCGCCAATTTCCTGCGCCAGCATGGCTGGCAGCCGGGCGCCGGCTACATGCCGGGCGAGCCGAACTTCGCGCGGCTGCGCGACTGGAACAGGGCTGGCGTCTACCAGCAGGCCCTGGCCCTGTTTGCCTCGCGCCTGGCCGAATGACCTGAAACGGGCTTACGCCGCCATGGCGGGCTCGGGCGCCTTGGCTCCGGTCATCAGGGCGACGGCGTCGGACATGGTGATCGCCTTCGGGTCCACCACGCACAGGCGTTTGCCGAGCCGGTGGATATGAATCCGGTCGGCGATCTCGAAGACATGCGGCATGTTGTGCGAGATCAGCACGATGGGGATCCCGCGTTCGCGCACGGTGAGGATCAGGTCCAGCACCTTGCGCGATTCCTTGACCCCCAGAGCGGCCGTCGGCTCGTCGAGCAGAAGCACCCGTGTGCCGAAGGCCGCAGCCCGCGCGACCGCGACGCCCTGCCGCTGGCCGCCGGACAGCGTTTCCACGGCCTGGTCGATATTCTGGATGGTCATGAGCCCCAGCTCCGACAGTTTCTCGCGGGCGATGCGGCGCATCGTGCCCTTGTCGAGCATCCGGAACATCGAGCCCAGCAGGCCGCTGCGCCGGATCTCCCGGCCCAGGAACATATTGTCGGCAATCGATAGCGCCGGCGACAGCGCCAATTGCTGGTACACGGTTTCGATACCGGCATCGCGCGCCGCCTGCGGGTTGGCCAGCGTCATCGGCTTGCCGTCGAGCCGAAGCTCTCCCGCATCCGGCTGGATCGCGCCCGTCAGCGCCTTGATCATCGTGCTCTTGCCGGCGCCGTTGTCGCCGATGACGGCCAGGATCTCGCCGGGCATCAGGTCGAAATCGGCGTTGTCGATGGCCACGACGCGCCCGTAGCGCTTGGTGAGGTTGCGGGCCGAGAGGATCGGTTCTTGCGGGCTCATGCGGACACCTTCCTGATCCATTGGTCGGCTGCGACGGCGAGGATGATGAGGCCGCCCACGGTCAGGCGCGTCCATTGCGGGTCGGTACCCCAGATACGCAGGCCCATGGCGAAGACGCCCACGATCAGCGCTCCGATGAGCGTGCCGATGACCGAGCCGCGCCCGCCGAAGAGCGAGGTCCCGCCGATCACCACGGCGGTGATGGACTGGATGTTGGCCTCGTAGCCGGAGGTCGGCGAGACCGAGCCGAGACGGCCGATGAGCGCCCAGCCGGCGAAGCCACAGATGAGGCCGGCCACCGCATAGACCGAAATCAGCACGCGCCGGGTACGGATGCCCGACAGGCGCGCGGCGTCGGGATCGTCGCCCAGGGCATAGACATGCCGCCCCCAGGCGGTGTGGTTGAGGATGTAGTAGAACAGGGCGACGAGAACCACGACGGCGACGACCGCATAGGTGAAGACGGCGCCGCCGATGCGGAAGGTGGTGCCCAGGAACTGCAGGAGCGGCGCCGAGGCTTCGACGTCCTGTGCGCGGATGGTCGCGTTCTGCGAATAGATGAAGTTCGCGGCCTCGAAGATGAACCACGTTCCGAGCGTCACGATGAAGGGCGGCAGGCGGACAAGCGCCACCAGGAAGCCGTTGATCACCCCGCAGATCGTGCCGGTGAGGAGGCCGCAGAACAGGGCCAGGGGTGCCGGCATGCCATGCGTCACGGCCAGGTTGCCCATCAGGACGGATGACAGGACCATGATGGCGCCGACGGACAGGTCGATGCCTGCGGTCAGGATCACCAGGGTCTGGGCGATGCCGACGATGCCGACGATGGCCACCTGCTGCATGATGAGCGTCAGCGTGAAGGCGTTGAAGAACCGCTCGCCGATGATGGCCCCGAACGTCCCGACGCCGACCATCAGCACGAGAACCGGCACCATGGTCGGATAGGCGTGCAGGAAATGCTGCAACCTGTCCATCGGCCCGCGATGCAGGCCTTGAGAAAAGTCGGCAACCTGTCCGGCGCCGCCGGAAAGGCCCTTTTCGAAGCTGCCCGGGGTCTGCGTGTTCCTGCCTGTCGTATCCGTCATCGTCCTGCCTCCCTGTCCGAACGTATGTCCGGCCGCCGCCCCGTGCGACGGCCGGTCGTCATGCGCGGATCAACCCCAGCAGAGCTTAGCGGCTTCCTCGGAGGTCATGGAGGTGACGCCGTCGACCGGCTCGTCGGTCACGAGATCGACACCGGTGGCGGTGATCTCCAGCCCCTCGCTGGCCTCGGGCTTCTCGCCGGAATCGGCGAAGGCCTTGATGGCTTCGATGCCCATGGACGCCATCTTCAGCGGATACTGCATCGACGTCGCGCCGATGACGCCGTCCTTGACGTTGGTGATGCCCGGGCAGCCGCCGTCCACCGATACGATCGTGACGCTGCCTTCCAGTCCGACGGACTTGAGCGCCTCGAAGGCCCCTGCGGCGGCCGGCTCGTTGATCGTGTAGACGAGGTTGATGGAGGGGTCCTTCTGNTGGTGATGCCCGGGCAGCCGCCGTCCACCGATACGATCGTGACGCTGCCTTCCAGTCCGACGGACTTGAGCGCCTCGAAGGCCCCTGCGGCGGCCGGCTCGTTGATCGTGTAGACGAGGTTGATGGAGGGGTCCTTCTGGAGAAGGTTCTCCATGGCCTGGCGGCCGCCTTCCTCGTTGCCGTTGGTGATGTCGTGGCCGACGATCCGGGGATCGTCCTCGTCGCCGACGACGGCCTTGTCCTTGTTGTCGATGCCGAAGCCCTCCATGAAGCCCTGGTCGCGCAGGACGGCCACCGAGGGCTGCTGCGGCGTCAGGTCGAGGAAAGCGATCTTCGCGTTTTCCGCCTCGGCGCCCATCTTGCCCTTCGCCCACTGGCCGATCAGCACGCCGGCTTCGTAATTGTCGGTGGCGAAGGTGGCATCCGCCGAATCCACCGGCTCGAGCGGGGTATCCAGCGCGATCACGATCAGGCCCGCGTCCCGCGCCTGCTTGACCGCGGGTACGATGCCCTTGGTGTCGGAAGCGGCGATGAGGATGCCCTTGGCCCCGGCTGCAATGCAGCTTTCGATCGCCGCGACCTGCGACTCGGAATCGCCGTCGATCCGGCCCGCATAGGACTGCAGGTTGATGCCGAGCTCCTGGGCCTTGGCCGTGGCGCCCTCCTTCATCTTCACGAAGAACGGGTTGGTGTCCGTCTTGGTGATGAGGCAGGCCGTGACCTGGTCCTGCGCCATGGATGCCGCCGGCAATGCCAGCGTGGCGGCGCCGAGCGCGGCCGCATAGCCGAGATACTTGAGAATCATCGAATTTCCTCCCGATAAGGCGGTCGCCTTTCAGCGCCCGGCCCGGACCTCCCCGTCCGGCTCGCACGGATTGGACGGCAAAGAGCGGTCACTGTCAATCGATAAATCACGCTGATTTATTTATTGACACGAGGATGGCGCGAGATCATCGTTCGAGCGGGAGGACATCGATGGACATGGCAGGCGGAAGACCCACTGCTCCGGATACGGCGACGCTTTCCGCGTCCGGCGAGGCGGCGCTCCGCGAGGGCTTCCGCGCGTCGAGCCAGGCAGGCCTGCGCGCGCACAACGAACGGCTTGTCCTGTCCCTCATCCGCGCCGGGGGCGAATTGGCGAAGGCCGAGATCGCACGTCATTCCGGCCTGTCGCCGCAGACGGCCTCCGTGATCATGCGCGTTCTGGAAGCGGACGGCCTCGTGCTGGCCGGGACGCCGAGACGCGGCAAGGTCGGACAACCTTCTGTTCCCATGCGCCTCAACCCGCGCGGTGCGTTCTCGCTGGGCCTGAAGATCGGCCGGCGGACCAGCGAGATGGTGCTGATGGATTTCGTGGGGACGGTGCTCGACAGCCGTGCCATCTTCTATCGCCGCCCCCTGCACGGGCAGGTGATGGATTTCGCACAGGGAGCGGCGGAATCCCTGGTGGCGACGCTCGCGCCGGGTGAAAGGGCCCGCGTCGCAGGGCTCGGCGTCGGGCTGCCTTTCGAGATCTGGTCGTGGGGCGCCACAAACGGCGCGCCCGCCGAAGAGCTGGCCGTCTGGCGCGAGGCCGACATCGTCGCGGAGCTTGCCGGGCGCACGGGACAGCCCGTCACGATGGCCAATGACGTGACGGCCGCCTGCGGGGCGGAGCGCGCCTTCGGACGTGGTGCCGGCGCCGATTTCGTCTATTTCTTCGTGGGCGCCTTCATCGGCGGCGGCGTCGTGATGGACGGGCAGCTCGTGGAGGGGCGCGTCGGCAATGCCGGAGCGCTTGGGTCCATGCCGGTTCCCGCACCCGGTGGCGGAAGCCGGCAACTGATCGAGGCCGCGTCGATCCACCTTCTCGAACGCATGATCGAACGATCCGGAGGCGACGGTGTGGAGCTGTGGCGCAAGGATTGCGGCTGGGATGGTCTGGGGCAGCTTCTGGATGGCTGGCTGGCCGAGGCGGCCACCGGCATCGCCCATGCCGTCGTATCGGCTTCGGCCGTCTACGATTTCGAGGCGGCGGTCATCGAGGGCAGTTTTCCGCCCTTCGTCCGCGAGCGGCTCGTGGCGCGCGTGGCCGAGGCCCTTGCCGGGATGGATACGCGCGGCCTGGTGCCCGTGGCGGTCCGTGCCGGCACCATCGGCCGCGACGCGCGCGAGATCGGATCGGCGAGCCTGCCCTTCTTCGCCCGCTACCTTACCGATCGCCGGGTCCTCTATTCCGAACGGGCCTGACACGCTTGCGACATTTGACTTTGCGGCTCCGATGGCCGATGGCGTCCGCAGAGGAGCTTGCGGAAGGGAGCATTCATGTCGAGTTATGTCGCGGTGGCCGGGTTGCAGGTCGATTCCGAGCTGAAGGATTTCATCGAGAAGGAAGCACTTCCCGGCACGGGCGTCGACGCCGACCGGCTGTGGGAGGGCCTCGCCGGGCTCCTCGGCGATCTCGCTCCGCGCAACCGCGAGCTTTTGCAGATCCGCGACGACATGCAGGCGCGCGTCGATGCCTGGTGCACGGCCCACAAGGGCGGCGCCGTGGACGGAGCCGCCTATGAGGCCTTCCTGCGCGAGATCGGCTACATCGTCCCCGAGGGGCCGGCCTTCTCGGTCGAGACCGCCAATGTGGATCCTGAAATCGCTTCGGTGGCCGGACCGCAGCTCGTCGTGCCGGTCATGAACGCGCGGTATGCGCTGAATGCGGCGAACGCACGCTGGGGTTCGCTCTACGACGCGCTCTACGGCACCGATGCGATCGCCGAAGAGGGCGGCGCGGAAAAGGGCCGGGGCTACAACCCCGTCCGTGGCGAGAAGGTGATCGCCTGGGCACGCGCCTTCCTGGACGGGTCGGTTCCGCTCGACGATGCGTCGTGGAACGACGCGCGCGGCTTCTCCATCGAAAACGGCGCCCTCACGGTCAGGCTGGAATCCGGCGCGACCGGGTTGAAGAGCCCCGGCCAGTTCGCCGGATATCGTGGCTCGGCAAGCCAGCCGAGCAACCTTCTCTTCGTCACCCACGGCTTGCACAGCGACGTCGTCATCGACCCGACATCCCAGATCGGCCAGTCCGATCCGGCGGGCATTTCCGACGTTGTCCTGGAAAGCGCCGTGACCACGATCCAGGATTGCGAAGATTCCGTCGCCGCCGTCGATGCGGCCGACAAGGTTGTCATCTATCGCAACTGGCTCGGCCTGATGAGGGGCGATCTTTCCGACACTTTCGAGAAGGGCGGCAAAAGCGTCACCCGCCGTCTCAACCCGGATCGCGAATACACCGCGCCGGACGGCGGCACCCTCGTACTGCCCGGACGTTCGCTGATGCTGGTGCGCAATGTCGGCCACCTGATGACCAACCCGGCCGTCCTTCTGGCCGACGGATCGGAAGCGCCGGAAGGCATGCTCGACGGGCTCTTCACCGGGCTGATCGCGATGCACGACCTGAAGAAGCAGGGCGGCGAGCGCAATTCGCGCGCCGGCTCGGTCTATATCGTCAAGCCCAAGATGCACGGGCCGGACGAGGTCGCCTTCGCCGACGAGATCTTCACCCGCGTCGAAACCATCCTCGGTCTTGCGCCCAATACCCTGAAGATGGGCATCATGGACGAGGAGCGCCGCACCACGGTCAACCTCAAGGAAGCCATCCGTGCGGCGCGCAAGCGCGTCGTCTTCATCAACACCGGCTTCCTCGACCGCACGGGCGACGAGATGCACTCGTCGATGGAACTGGGCCCGATGATCCGCAAGGGCGACATGAAGGCGTCCACATGGATCAAGGCCTATGAGGATCGCAACGTCGATACCGGCCTGGCCTGCGGGCTCAAGGGCCATGCGCAGATCGGCAAGGGCATGTGGGCCATGCCCGACCTGATGGCCGCCATGCTTGAGCAGAAGATCGGCCATCCGAAGGCCGGCGCAAACACGGCCTGGGTTCCGTCACCGACGGCCGCGACCCTGCATGCGACGCATTACCACACGGTGGACGTGGCCGAGCGCCAGGCAGAGCTGGAAGGCAAGAGCCGCACCAGCCTCGAGGATATCCTGACCATTCCGGTTGCCGTCCGTCCGAACTGGACACCGGAAGACATCCAGGCCGAACTCGACAACAACGCGCAGGGCATCCTCGGCTACGTCGTCCGCTGGATCAATTCCGGCGTCGGCTGCTCCAAGGTGCCCGACATCAACGATGTCGGCCTGATGGAGGACCGCGCCACCTGCCGCATCTCCTCGCAGCACATCGCCAACTGGCTGCACCATGGCGTCGTGACGCGCGACCAGGTGGTGGAGACGATGGAGCGCATGGCGCGCGTCGTCGACGGGCAGAACGCATCGGATGCGACCTACGAACCGATGGCCCCCGACTATGCGGGGTCCATTGCCTTCCAGGCGGCGCTCGACCTGGTCCTGAAGGGACGCGAACAGCCCAACGGCTACACCGAGCCCGTCCTGCACCGCCGCCGCCTCGAAAAGAAGGCCGCCGCCCGCGCATAATTCGGGCCTGTTCAATCAGGGCGAAAAACAGACTACCCTCCCGCATGCGACAAACGCGGGAGGGGTTCGCGGCATGGTTTCCACCATCATTCCGACATTGCGCTATCGGGACGCACAGGGCGCCATCGACTGGCTGTCGGCCGTCGTCGGCTTCAACGTCGAAATGGTGATGGAAGACGATGACGGCGTCGTCGCCCATGCGGAGCTGACGCTCGGCGGCGGCATGATCATGCTGGGCAGCGTGCGCGACGACGCCTTCGGCGAAATGCAGATCACGCCGGACGAAGCCGGCGGCGTCACCCAAAGCCCCTACATCGTCGTCAAGGATGCCGACGCCCTGTTCGAACGCGTGACGGCGTCCGGCGCGGAGATCGTCATCCCCCTGCACGACCAGCCTTACGGAAGCCGGGAATTCTCGTGCCGGGATTTTGAGGGCCATCTCTGGAATTTCGGCACATACGACCCGTTTGCGCCGTAAGGGCGGAGGCAGGCGGCAGTCCGGAAAAAAAAGGCCGGGCGCCTCCCCCGAAGCACCCGGCCATGGCGGTCCCCCGCCTCGAAACTTCAGTGTTGCACGATCAGCTTGCCTGGGCTTTCCGGTTTTCCGCAACGCGCTTCTGGGCCAGCGTCTCGCCGGGCATCAGCACGATGACACGCGCCTGCAGCGGCACGCGCTCGTACAGATCGATGGCATCCTGGTTGATGAGCCGGATGCAGCCCGACGAAACGGATTTGCCGATCGACCACCATTCCGGCGTGCCGTGCAGGCGATACAGCGTGTCCTTGTTGCCCTGCCACAGATAGACGGCGCGGGCGCCGAGCGGGTTCTGCAGGCCGGGGTTCATGCCGACTTCATTGCCGTAGGGCGCAAGTTCGGGCCTGCGCTCGATCATCTCCTTCGGCGGAAACCACTTCGGCCAATGCTGCTTGTCGCGTGCATAGGCTTCGCCCGACCAGGAGAAGCCGGCCTTGCCGATGCCGATGCCGTAGCGCATGGCCGTGCCACGCGACTCGATGACGTAGAGGAAATGATCGCCCGTATCGACGACGACGGTGCCCGGTGCGAAGCCCATGCCGTCGTAGACGACACGCTGGCGCAGGAAACGCGGATCGATCTTCTCGACCGGAATCGCCGGCAGGTTGAATCCGCCGTCCTGGACGGCGGCATAGGCCAGCGGATCGACCGGCCCCAGGGGGCCGCCATCCAGGATGGCGTTGTCGGTGGATGCATAGGCCGTCGCAACCGGCGAATCGCCGCTGATCGCTGCGCGGTCGCCGGAGGTGGTGCAGCCGGCGAGGCCGAGCGCCAGGGCGGCAACGGCGAAAACGGATAGGGTAGAGTGGGTCGTCATCGAGAAGTCCGGTCGAGGCAGGCCGTGCCGGGTAAAGCTGTACGACACCGGCTGGCTGTCACCACCGATATGCCCTCGTTCCCCGACTGGCAATTGGCGCAAGCCTAACGCATGATGGTTAACAAACGTTTGTTGCGATGCGGGCACAGCCGCGTTGCCGGAGCCAGGTTCGCATGCCCATAGTCTCGTCCGTCCCCTATCAGCCGCTGCTCGACGGGCGGCAATCGGACCGCGCCATGCTGGTGCGGCGGGGCGTGCAGCGGCTGATGATGGCGCAGGCCCTGTCCGTCCTGCCGGAGATGCCCTTGGCCTCGGGCCGGCGCGCCGACCTTGTCTGCCTGTCGGCGAAGGGCGAATTCTCGATCGTCGAGATCAAGACGTCGATCGCGGACTTCCGGGTCGATCGCAAATGGCCGGACTACCGGTTGCATTGCGACCGCCTGTTCTTTGCGACGCACCCGGACGTTCCTATCGACATCTTTCCGCAGGATTGCGGGTTGATCCTGTCGGACGGCTACGGCGCCGAAATCCTCCGGGATGCGCCGTCGCATCGCATGCCGCCGGCGACGCGAAAGGCGCTGACGCTGCGGTTCGCAACCCTGGCGGCGAACCGGCTGCTCCAGGCGGAGTGGGCGGCAAATCCTTATATGACGGGCTCCCGGGAAGAGATCGCGGATTGACTGCGGGTCAGCGCGGCGCGTTCTTGGCCAGGATCCGCTGCAGCGTACGCCGATGCATGGACAGGCGGCGCGCGGTTTCGGAAACATTGTGCCCGTAAAGCTCGAAGACGCGCTGGATATGCTCCCATCGCACGCGGTCCGCCGACATGGGATTGTCGGGGGGCGTGGGGCGCTTCTCACCGCGCTGCGTGAGTGCCGAAACTACTTCTTCGGCGCTGGATGGCTTGCATAGATAGTCGACGGCGCCCAGCTTGACCGCCGCGACTGCCGTGGCGATGTTGCCATAGGCGGTCAGAACCACGATCATGCTGTCCTTGCGGCGGCGATGCAGGTCCTCCACGAGATCCAGCCCGTTGCCTCCGGCCAGCCGAAGGTCGATCACCGCCATCGCCGGAGGGGTGGAGGCGATTTCCTTCTGCGCTTCGGAGAAGCTGCCCGCCAGAACCGGGGTATAGCCCCGCTGCTCCAGCCCCCGCGACAGGCGGGCCGCAAAACCATGGTCTTCGTCGACCAGCATGATCTTGCGCTCTCCGGCTGCGGCGAGGGGGCCACGCAACTCCCTAGCTGGCGTCTCCACATTCATACGGAACTTCTCCCACGCGTAAGGCACGGTTTCACAACGTGAAAACACACCTGGAGGTTGCGTGTGCGGAAATTCGGAGTGGAAACGTCCTAATTGCCTCGCGGCTTCGCCCGCGCCGTCGGCGCGGCGAGGGCCGGATCCTCGGGCCAGACATGTTTGGGATATCGCCCGCGCAGGTCGGCGCGCACCTCACGCCAGGAGCCCGCCCAGAAACCGGGAAGGTCGCGCGTGATCTGGATCGGGCGATGGGCCGGCGACAGGAGTTCCAGTGTCAGCGGCACCCTGTCGCCGGCTATGGCGGGGTGCCGCGTGATGCCGAACATCTCCTGTACACGCACCGCCAGAACGACCTGCTCGGGCTCGTAGCGCAGAGGCAAGCGCGATCCGGTGGGCGCCTCGTAATGCGATGGCGCGAATTCGTCGACCTGCCGGGCCAACTGACCCGGCAGAAGTGAGATGAGGCCCTGCCGCAGCCGCTCCGGCCGCAGGTCCGACAGGCGGGTCGCATCCGGATGGAAGGCCATGACCCATTCGTCCAGCCGTTCCATGAGTGCGGCTTCGGCCAGATCCGGCCACGGCTCCCCCAGCGAGGCGTGCAGGAAACGCAGGCGCTCCAGCAACCGCTCGCCATCCTTGTCCAGCGGCAACAGCCGCATGCCCTCCTGACGGATCGCTTCCGCCAGCGCCGCCTGGACCTGGCCCGCAGGCGGATTCGGAAGGGGGGATTCCGATAGAACGGCCCGGCCGATCCGGCGTACCCGCCGCGCGCGGACGGCACCGGACGCCGCGTCGAAAAGGACGATATCCTCGTCGACCGCGCGCTCTTCCGCCAGGGCCGCAAGCTGCCGGCGGTCAAGGCCGATGGCCGAAGTGATGCGCCCGGCTCGCGCCTGTCCCTGCAGTTCGGCCACCACCAGCCCGGCCGACGCGGCCAGCGTGGAGGCGGCATCCACCTGGCCGCCGCGTCCGCTGGCCAGAAGGAAGTGGCCATGCGCCCCCCGCGCCACCGCGACGCGGTCGGTATAGGCGACGGCCAGCAGGCGTCCCGCATCGGCATCCTCGATGTCGCCGGGCGCGCCGGCCTGCCGTGCCAGGCGTTCGGCCAGGCCGCGCGCGGCGTTGCCACGCGGGGACCGATCGGTGCGCCAGCGCCGGTGCCGCTCCGCCAGGTCCGGGTCGTTGCCGCCCAGGCCACGCTCGGTCAGAAGAACGGCCAGCTCCGCCGCGAGGCGGCGCGGCTGGCCCGCGCCGGCGCGGATGACCATCGTGCCGAGGCGCGGCGGCAGCCCCACCTGCCTCAGTTCGCGTCCGATTTCCGTCGGCCGGCCATCGGCATCGAGGGCGCCGAGTTCGCGCAACAGAAGACGGGCTTCGGCAAGCGCCGGCTTGGGCGGCGCATCGAGGAATCGCAGCTCGGTCGGATCCCCGACCCCGAAGGCCGCACAGTCGAGGAGCAGGCCGGACAGATCCGTGGACAGGATTTCAGGCGGATCGAAAGCCGGAAGCGCGTTCGTCTGTTCCGCACGCCAGAGTCGGATGGCCGTGCCCGGCCCGGTTCGCCCGGCGCGGCCGGCCCGCTGCGTCGCGGCGGCGCGCGATACCGGCACGGTCTCCAGCCGCGACAGGCCGCTGGCCGGCTCGAACACGGGCCGTCGCGCAAGGCCGCTGTCGATGACCACCGTGACGCCGTCGATGGTGATCGAGGTTTCCGCGATGGACGTGGCCAGAACCACCTTGCGGCGGCCGGGCGGTGCCGGGCGGATTGCCAGGTCCTGGTCGGATGTCGCCAGCGCGCCGTAAAGCGGTGCCAGCATGACGTCCGGCGGAACGCATCCTTCCAGCCGTTCGCGCACCCGCTCGATCTCCCGCTGGCCGGGCAGGAAGGCGAGGATACTCCCCGGCACGTCGCGCAGCGTCTGACGGACGACGTCGGCGACGGCGTCCTCGAGACGCTCCGTGCCGTTCCTGTCGCGGTTTCGTATGTCCACCGGAAAGCTCCGGCCCAGCGTTTCGATGACCGGGGCGTCGCCCAGCAGCGTGGCGACGCGCGCGCCGTCCAGCGTCGCCGACATGACCAGGATCGCAAGATCTTCCCGCAGGGCGGCCTGCACGTCGAGCGCGAGCGCAAGTCCGAAATCGGCGTCCAGGGAGCGCTCGTGGAATTCGTCGAACAGCACGGCGGAAACGCCCGAAAGCTCGGGATCGGACAGGATCAGCCGCGTGAAGACGCCTTCCGTCACCACCTCGATGCGGGTAGCGGCGGAGACCCGTGTATCCAGCCTCATCCGCCAGCCGACCGTTTCGCCGACCGCCTCGCCCAGAAGCGAGGCCATGCGGGTTGCCGCGGCGCGTGCGGCGATGCGCCGGGGCTGGACAAGGATGATGCGCCCCGCAAGGTCCGGCTGCCGGATCAGGTGCAGCGGCACCATGGTCGTCTTGCCGGCGCCGGGCGGGGCTACCAGCACCGCGCGTCGCACCGTGCGCAACGCTGCCTCGACATCCGCCAGAACCGCCTCTACGGGCAGCTTTTCCTGCAGGATCATCGGGCTGCCAGATGCTCCGGGACCCGCTCGTCCAGCCATTCCATCCAGCTGTAGTGCGGTCGCGGGATGGCCAGGCCCGACATGCGCGGCGACCCGCTGCGCATCAGGGCGCGCAGATCCTGCGCTTCCTGCTGTGGCAGGCGGGAAGGATCGAGGATCGTGGCGTCGCCCCACATGGCGGGATCGGCCTTTCGGATCTGCGCGACGGGAGACAGCATGAAATCCGCCGCCACGAGAGCGGCTTCCGGGGCGGCGGCATCGGCGGCCACCGCCAGGAAATGGGTATCGGTCACTTCGCCATTGGCGAAACCGAACCCTTCCACGCCCTCGGGCCATCTTCCGCCGGCCCTTCCGGCGGCACCGGCCAGCAGATTGAAATCGGCGATCATGTCGACCTCGCCGCGTGCGAGAAGGTCGCGCGCCTCGGCTTCCGAACGCGGAAAGCTTTGCCCCTCCTGCCAAAGCAACGGGCGGATTTCGTCCAGCCAGGCGAAAAGCGGTGCGGCGACGGCGTCGGCGTCGGCAGCCGCGATCGGCCGATCCAGCACGGACGGGTCCTCGGCAAGGCTGCGCAGGACCTCTTCCACGAAGGCCGCCCCGGCAGGGGTGGCCGGATCTGGAAAGGCGAACCGGCCGGGATTGGCGCGGGCGTAGGTGAGGAGGGCGGCCGGCGAATCGGGCCGCGACGCCGTTGCCGCGCCGTTGGCGTAGAGCGTCAGGCTGCGCTTGCCCCACGGGACGGCGCTGTAATGGGTAGGCAGCCCTGCGGCGATGATGACGGAAGGCGTGCCCGCCCTGTCGACGAAATGCCAGTTCGGCAACCTGTAGGCGTAGCGCTCGGGCAGGAGCTGCGTGCGTCGCGCCTCGGCCACCGCGCGCGAGCCCAGCGCGGCCATGTCGATGCCGGATTCGTCCCCGGCGCCGAGCGCGTCGAGCAGCGTTCGCTGCGAGGGAAAATCCACGATCTCCAGCCGGATGCCGTAGAGCCGCTCGAGCTCGCCGCCGGCCCAGTCGAGAAAGCGCTGCTGCCCCGCGCTTCCGCCGGCAAGGCCAAGGCGCACCGTGCCGCCCTGCGCCGCGGTCGCGATCGCCGGCCAGTCCTTCAGGTCGGGCAGGGCCGCGGCCGGCGCGGCTATCGCAAAGGTCAGTATGGCGGCAAGGACGGCGCGGCGGAACGGCATGGCGAGCTTTCGACAGGTCATCGGATTATCCGGGCAGAGATGGGCTTTTCATGCATCGGCGTCAAAGACAATGCCCATCGAATGGCTTTTCACGATGGGCCTCACCATCTAAAGCACTCCTGGATACGAGCCTGCGGGGACCGAGCATGACGGACAGCGAGATCAAGGATGCACGCCCCGCGCTGGTGTTGACGGGTGCGTCGCGCGGCATCGGCCACGCGACCGTCAAACGCTTCTCTCGGGAGGGGTGGCGCGTCATCACCTGTTCGCGGCAAGATTTCTCGGCCGATTGCCCGTGGCCGGCGGGGCCCGAAGACCACATCCGCGTCGATCTGTCCGATCCGGAAGATGTCGGCTATGCGGTGTCCGAAATCCGGCGGCGGCTGGAAGCCAATGGCGGCCGGCTGCAGGCCCTCGTCAACAATGCCGCCATCTCGCCCAAGATGAAGGGCGGCGAGCGGATGGACTCCATCAAGACGCCGATGCATGTCTGGCGCGACGTGTTCCAGGTCAATTTCTTCGCGCCGATCATGCTGGCGCGCGGCCTCTACTCCGAACTGCATGCCGCCGGGGGATCGGTGGTCAACGTCACCTCCATCGTCGGCAGCCGCGTGCATCCCTTCGCGGGGACGGCCTATGCCACGTCCAAGGCCGCCCTGGCCTCGCTGACGCGCGAGATGGCTGCCGACTTCGGCCCGGCCGGCATACGCGTCAACGCGATCGCCCCCGGCGAGATCGATACAGCGATCCTGTCGCCGGGCACGGAGAAGATCGTCGAGACGATCCCCCTTCGCCGCCTCGGCAAGACCGCCGAAGTGGCCGATATCATCTATTTCCTGTGCTCCGGGCAGTCGTCCTACGTCAACGGCGCGGAAATCCACATCAATGGCGGCCAGCACGTCTGAGCCGGCATCAGGCGGAGGGTGCGCCGCGCCGCGCGTCGAGGGCCGCGAACAGAAGGCCGACGCCCGAGAAGATGAAGGATATGCCAAGATAGACGCCGACCGCCCAGACCGCGGTGCCGGGAAGGCCGAGCACCAGCAGGGCGGCAAGCACGAGGTTGAGGATGCCGGTCAGCACCAGCGCCCACCAGCCGCCCCGGCTGCCGGAGCGGACGGCCCTGGCCAGAGCGAACTCCAGGAAGGCCGAGAGCACGAAATAGGTGGCCAGCATCCAGGTCAGCGTGACCGCGCCGGCGAACGGATCGTAGACGATGACGGCGCCGAGGATCGTCACCAGAACCGCAAGGGCGAGGCTGGACCAGAAGCCGGAATGCCGGCGCGCCTGGAAGGCGGCGACGATGCCGATGACGCCGCCGATGATCAGCAGCCAGCCGAAGAACAGGGTGGAAGCCAGGGTGGCGGCAAGCGGCGCCATCAGCGCCAGGACG
Organism: Aureimonas altamirensis; assembly: GCF_023702225.1. GTDB lineage: Bacteria > Pseudomonadota > Alphaproteobacteria > Rhizobiales > Rhizobiaceae > Aureimonas > Aureimonas altamirensis_B. The sequence goes on from NZ_JAMQCO010000016.1 coordinate 35,262, forward strand.
CCGACCACCAGCAGCAGCACGCCTTGGAAGGCATAGGCCTTCCAATGCTCGTGCAGCTCCGTTCGGAAGCGGGATTCCATGTTGCGGGAAATGTCTTCACGATCATCGGTCGGTATCGTCATGTCCTGCCTGCCCTCTGTTGCGGCCCCATGGCCCCTTCAAGCCACCCTTGTCGAAATGGTCCGGGCCGTGCGCCTGTAAAGGGCGCGGCGCTCAGCTCCAGTCTGCCTTCAAGGGCGCCTCGCGAAACGCGAAACGGTCGAGATGCTCGACGATAACGGTTTTCATCCGCTCCAGCGCCTCCGGCTCCGGGGCGTCGACGGCGATCGTCAGGCCCTCCGGGTCGGCGGAAAGACGGGCGACGGCGCCGTTCGGAAAGGGAACCGTTCCCTGGTTTTCGTCGAAGGTGACGTCGAACTTGTGCGCCCAGTGCTTGCAGAGCTGCTGCAGATAGCGGCTGGCGCTGGCGGTCTCGATGCGGCCCGTGGAGGATGTGGACATGATGTGTCTTCCCGTTTGTCGGCCAGACGGGCACTGGTGCGCCCGTCCGCGTGGTGATGCGCCTGTCTACTCGATCCGCGCGCCGGAGGCTTCTACGACGGGCCTCCAGCGCTCGACCTCGGTCTTCACGTGCTCGCCCAGTTCCTCGGGCGTGGAGCCGACGATCTGCGCGCCGACCTCGGCAAGGCGCTTCTGCACCTCCGGATCCTGGATCGCCTTGTTGGCGGCCTCGTTGAGGCGGGCGATCGCCTCGGGCGGGGTGCCGGCCGGAGCGAAGAGGGCGTTCCAGCTGTTGGTTTCGTAGCCGGGAACCCCGGCCTCTTCCATGGTCGGAATATCCGGGAAGTTCGGTGCGCGCTCCTTGGTGGTGACCGCCAGCGCACGAAGCTGGCCCGAGCGGATCGGTTCGGTCGAGGAGGGCAGATTGTCGAAGGAGATCGGCACCGCGCCGCCGATCACGTCCACGAGCGCCGGGCCGGAGCCCTGATACGGCACGTGAATGATGTCGACGCCCGCCATCGACTTGAAGAGCTCGCCGGACAGATGCAGCGGCGTGCCGTTGCCGGACGAAGCATAGGCATATTCACCCGGCTTTTCCTTCAGGAGCGCGATCAGCTCCTCGACGTTCTGGGCCGGGAACTGCGGGTTGACCGTCAGGACGTTCGGCACCGTCACGAGCCAGGCCACCGGGTCGAAATCCTCGACCGGGTCGAAGGGCGGGTTGGCGTAGAGCGAGGCGCTGAGCGCGTGCGTCGCGATGGTTCCCATCAGGATCGTATAGCCGTCGGGCTGCGCCTGTGCGACCGCCGTCGCCCCCAGCATCCCGCCGGCGCCGCCGCGATTGTCCACCAGCACCTGCTGCCCGAGCTCCTGGCTCATTCGCTGCGCGACGATACGGGCGACGAGGTCGGTCGAGCCGCCCGCCGCGAAGGGAACGACCATCGTCACCGGTTGCGTCGGAAACTCCGATTGCGCAGCGGCCGGGGCCGCACCGGCGGCAACCAGCGCCATCAGGGCGACGGCGTGACGGGTAATGGATCTCATAAGCACTAATGCTCCTCCTCAAACTCCTCATGGAACTTTTGATTGTGCGACATGCGTGGCCCGGCGGCAACAGCCGGCTTGGTCATTCGATAACGACCCGTTAAACCGCCATATTTACGCTGCAACGCGAAGGTCGCGCCTCTTGTCGGCGCAGGCAATTTCAATCGTGTCGAAGGGGTAGCCATGGGTCTGGGACGGAAGGAGCCACGGATCGAGCCGACTTTCGGGGATTCCCGGGAGACGCGCGGGAGCGACGGCTTCCGCGTATCGGCGGACGACCGTGCCGTCCAGCCCGGAGCCTCCCGCAAGGACCGGGGCGAGCGCAAGGCCTCCCGCAAGCCTCCGCGCGGCGGCGGTGGCGGTGGCAGCGGCCGCGGCGGCCGCAGGACGCGTCGCCGGCGTTCCCCGCTGGCACGGCTTGCCAACCTTCTCTTCATGCTCGGCTTCTGGGGCATGATCGCGGCGGCCGGTGTGGTCGGCTACTTCGCCATGACGCTGCCACAGGAAGCCTGGGTCGTGCCGGACCGTCCGCCCAACGTGCGGATCGTGTCCGTATCGGGCGATCTCCTGGCCAATCGCGGCGTCACGGGCGGCGAGGCGCTGGCGCTCGACCAGATGAGCCCATATCTGCCGAAGGCCGTGATGGCCATCGAGGACAGGCGATTCTATTCGCATCTCGGCGTCGACCCGGTGGGAATCGTCCGCGCGGCCGTCACCAACTTCACGGCCGGCGGCACCGTGCAGGGCGGCTCGACCCTGACGCAGCAGCTGGCCAAGAACGTCTTCCTGACGCCGGAGCAGACCCTGCGCCGCAAGGTGCAGGAGGCGATCCTGGCACTGTGGCTGGAACAGCGCTTCTCCAAGGACCAGATCCTCGAAATGTACCTGAACCGGGTCTTCTTCGGCTCGGGTGCGACGGGCGCGCAGGCTGCCGCACGGCGCTATTTCGACAAGAATGCGAGCGAGTTGACCTTGAGCGAATCCGCCATGCTGGCCGGCCTTCTCAAGGCGCCCTCGACGTTGAACCCGGTGCGCAATCCGGAGGCCGCCAAGGCGCGGGCCGACGTGGTGCTGAGCGCCATGCTGGATGCCGGCTATATCACGGAGGCGGAGTACAAGGCCGCGCTGTCCGAGGAGCCGACGAAGCCCAAGAGCTTCTGGACGGGGGCCGAGCATTACGCCGCCGACATGGTGATGCGGGACATCAAGGGTCTCGTCGGCGAGGAGATCAAGGACGACGTCATCGTGGAGACGACGATCGACCTGCCGCTCGAGAAGGCCGCCGAGGAGGCGATCCGGCACACGGTGGACACCGCCACCCAGAACGTCACGCAAGGCGCGCTCGTGTCCATCGACGGTACCGGGGCCATCCGCGCCATCGTCGGCGGACGCGACTATGCCGAAAGCCAGTTCAACCGCGCCGTCGATGCGCGCCGCCAGCCCGGCTCCGCCTTCAAACCCTTCGTCTACGAGACGGCCCTGGAATTCGGCTGGCGGCCCGAGAGCATGATGGTCGACCAGCCGGTTCATATCGGCAACTGGTCGCCGTCCAATTACGACAACAAGTTCCGCGGGCCGGTCACGATGGCGCAGGCCGTCGCCCAGTCGCTCAACACGACGGCGGCGGCGCTGACGGCGGAGCTCGGCCCCAAGACGGTGATCGAGACGGCGACCTCCATGGGGATCACGTCGCCCATGGCCGAAAACGCGTCCATCGCACTCGGAACGGCCGAAGTGTCGCTGGTGGAACTGACGGGCGCCTTCGCACCCTTCGCCAATGGCGGCTATCGCGCCACGCCGCATCTGGTGAACCGGGTGACCACGGTGGACGGCGAAGTGCTGTACGAGCGTCCGTCCGAGGTTCCGCCCGTCATCGTCACCTCTGACATCGCCGGAATGATGAACGCGATGCTGACCCGGGTGGTGACGTCCGGTACGGGGCGCCGCGCCGCGCTGGACGGCTGGCAGGTCGCCGGCAAGACCGGAACGACGCAGGACTTCAAGGACGCCTGGTTCGTCGGCTACACGGCCAACCTTACCACCGGCGTCTGGCTCGGCAACGACAACGGCAAGCCGATGCGCAAGGTGACGGGCGGCTCGCTCCCCGCGGATGCCTGGAAGGCCTACATGAAGGTCGCGCATGAGGGGCTGCCGCCGACGCCCCTGCCTGGCAACTACGTGATCGGGGGCGAACATGGCGAAGTGCCGATGGCCGCGAATCAACCCGGCGCAGGCGGTCTGCCCGTGCAGGGAGGGCAGCCGGTGCAGGGCGGCGGCGAAGCGCCGCGCGCCACCTATGTCGACGAATACGGAAACCTTCTCGACCAGTACGGCAACATGATGCCGAACCAGCCGCCTTCGCAGGCCGAGATGCAGGCGGGCGGCGGCTACGAACAGCCGGCAGCCGGTTCCGCGGCATCCGTGGCGCCGCCGCCCGGCGCACCGATGCCGCAGCAGCAGGCGCGGCAGGATCCGTATGGCGACGGGTATTACGGCGGCCCGCCCCCCGTCTACGGAGAGGGTTCGGGCGATGTCCTGGAAGGGCCGGCGCGTGTCGTCCGCCAGGATCAGCTTCCTCCGGACGCCGTGCTGGAAGGCCCCGCCCAGGGGGGCCGCGCATCCGACCGTTCCCTCTTCCGGGGCCTCTTCGGCGGCTGACCGCCGGCTCGTAAACAGGATGTGATCCAGCGCCTTGCGTCCGCCAAGGCCCGTTCATATATAGCCCTCAGCCAGCGCGACCGCCTCTTGCGGGCCGGGCGCGCGGCACCCGTATGGATAACTCACCAGGAACCGCCGCGCGGAACGCCTCAACGAGGGTCCGGGCAGTTCGCTCAAGAAGGAGACACCCATGGCCAAGGTGATCGGCATCGATCTCGGCACCACCAATTCCTGCGTCGCCGTCATGGACGGCAAGAACGCGAAAGTCATCGAGAACGCCGAGGGTGCGCGCACGACGCCATCGATCGTCGCCTTTCTCGACGACAGCGAGCGGCTCGTCGGCCAGCCCGCCAAGCGGCAGGCCGTCACGAACCCGGAAAACACCCTCTTCGCCATCAAGCGCCTGATCGGCCGCACCTACGACGATCCGCTGACGCAGAAGGACAAGGACCTCGTTCCGTACAAGATCGTCCGGTCCGACAATGGCGACGCGTGGGTCGAGGCCCTCGGCCAGAAATATTCCCCGTCGCAGGTTTCGGCCATGATCCTTCAGAAAATGAAGGAGACGGCAGAAGCCTATCTGGGCGAGAAGGTCGAGAAGGCGGTCATCACCGTTCCGGCCTACTTCAACGACGCCCAGCGCCAGGCCACCAAGGACGCCGGCAAGATCGCCGGCCTGGACGTACTGCGGATCATCAACGAGCCGACGGCGGCCGCGCTGGCCTATGGCCTGGAGAAGAACGACGGCAAGACGATCGCGGTCTACGATCTGGGTGGCGGCACGTTCGACGTGTCCATCCTCGAGATCGGCGACGGCGTCTTCGAGGTGAAGTCGACCAACGGCGACACCTTCCTCGGCGGCGAGGATTTCGACCTTCGCCTCGTCGATTACCTGGCGACCGAGTTCAAGAAGGATCAGGGCATCGACCTGAAGAACGACAAGCTTGCCCTGCAGCGCCTGAAGGAAGCTGCGGAGAAGGCCAAGATCGAGTTGTCTTCTGCCGCCCAGACCGAGATCAACCTGCCCTTCATCACAGCAGACGCTTCCGGGCCCAAGCACCTGACGCTCAAGCTGACCCGTTCCAAGTTCGAGAGCCTCGTCGAGGATCTCGTGCAGCGCACGGTGGATCCCTGCAAGTCGGCGCTCAAGGATGCCGGCCTGACGGCGGCCGACATCGACGAAGTCGTCCTGGTGGGCGGCATGACGCGCATGCCGAAGATCCAGGAAGTCGTGAAGAACTTCTTCGGCAAGGAGCCGCACAAGGGCGTCAACCCGGATGAGGTCGTGGCCATGGGCGCCGCCATCCAGGCCGGCGTGTTGCAGGGCGACGTCAAGGACGTCCTGCTGCTCGACGTGACGCCGCTGTCGCTGGGCATCGAGACGCTGGGTGGCGTGTTCACCCGCCTGATCGATCGCAACACGACCATACCCACCAAGAAGAGCCAGGTCTTCTCCACGGCCGAGGACAACCAGAACGCCGTGACCATTCAGGTCTACCAAGGCGAGCGCGAAATGGCCGCCGACAACAAGATGCTCGGCCGCTTCAACCTGGAGGGTCTCCCGCCCGCACCGCGTGGCGTGCCGCAGATCGAGGTGACATTCGATATCGACGCCAACGGCATCGTCAACGTATCGGCCAAGGACAAGGGCACCAACAAGGAGCAGCGGATCACCATCCAGGCGTCCGGTGGCCTTTCCGATGCCGATATCGAGAAGATGGTGAAGGACGCCGAGGCCAATGCCGAAGCCGACAAGAAGCGTCGTGCCGGCGTGGAAGCCCGGAACCAGGGCGAAAGCCTCGTTCATTCGGCCGAGAAGTCGCTGAAGGATTACGGCGACAAGGTCGGTGCCGATGATCGCAAGTCCATCGAGGATGCGATCGCGGATCTCAAGGCCGAGCTCGAGAAGGACGAAGCCGACGCCGAAGCCATCAAGACCAGGAGCGAGCGTCTCGCGGAAGTCTCGATGAAGCTCGGCCAGGCAATGTACGAGGCGTCGCAGGCCGAGGCCGCCGCCGGCGGCGAAGAGGCGCCGGCCGGCTCCTCCGATGGCCGGGACGACGTCGTCGACGCCGACTTCGAAGAGGTCAAGGACGACGATCGCAAGAAGTCCGCCTGAGCGGACTTCGCGCAGGCTGAAATCGGGGCCCCGGTCGCAAGACCGGGGCCCTTTTCTTGAACGAAGTTGCCGATTGGCAGCACCGCGCCTGTAGCAAGCGCCGCCGCCAATGCTTAAATCAGGGCAAGGCCCGTTACGCGGCTTTCGTCCTATTTCGACAACTTAAAATCGTGGGTTGGTGCTCAAGTGTCCGTAAAGGTCGATTACTACGAAATGCTCGGTGTCGAGAGGACATGCGACGACAAGGTTCTCAAGTCGGCATTTCGCAAGCTCGCCATGCAGTACCACCCGGACAAGAATCCGGGCGATACGACAGCGGAAAAGAAGTTCAAGGAGATCGGCGAGGCCTACGAGGTCCTGAAAGATCCGCAAAAGCGCGCGGCCTACGACCGCTTCGGCCATTCCGCCTTCCAGAACGGTGGTGGCGCCGCGGGCGGCTTCCGCTCGGATTTCTCCTCGTCCATGGCCGACATCTTCGACGATATCTTCGGCCAGATGCACGGCCAGCGGCGCGGGCGCACGAGCAATAGCGGGCGCGAGCGCGGCTCGGACCTGCGCTACAACATGGAAATCTCGCTGGAGGAAGCCTTCAGCGGCAAGACGGCCGAAATCCGCGTGCCCACCACCATCCAGTGCGAAGTCTGCACGGGCACCGGCGCCAAGCCCGGTACCTCGCCGCGCGCCTGCCCCACCTGTGGCGGCGCCGGGCGCATCCGGGCCTCGCAAGGGTTCTTCTCGGTCGAGCGGACCTGCCCCACCTGCCACGGCAACGGCCAGATCATCAGCGATCCGTGCGGCAAATGCGGCGGCGCCGGCCGCCTTCCGGAAGAGAGGAACCTTTCGGTCAACATCCCGGCCGGCATCGAGGACGGAACCCGCATCCGCCTTGCCGGAGAGGGCGAGGCCGGCCTGCGCGGCGGTCCATCGGGCGACCTCTATATCTTCCTCTCGGTGCGCAACCACGAGATATTCCAGCGCGACGGCGCGGACCTCTATTGCAAGGTTCCGATTTCCATGGTGTCCGCCGCGCTCGGCGGCGCATTCGAGGTGACGACGCTCGACGGCAGCAACAACCGCGTCAAGGTGCCGGAAGGCACCCAGGCGGGCACGCAGTTCCGCGTGCGGGGCAAGGGAATGCCCGTTCTTCGATCGAGCCAGGTGGGCGATCTCTTCATCCAAGTCACGATCGAGACTCCGCAGAACCTGTCGCGCCGCCAGCGCGAACTGCTGGAGGAGTTCCAGGAAATCTCCTCAACCGAGAATTCGCCCCAGTCCACCGGCTTCTTCTCCCGCATGAAGGAATTCCTCGGCGGCCTCGGCGACAGTTGAACGGACAATCAGGGGCGCTTGCGAAAAATTCACTTTCGCCAGGGTTCCGAATGACTACTCTCCCGCACGAGAAAGCCGGGCGGACGCTCGGCCGGAACGGGCGGAAGCGGTACCGATGCAATCCAAACAAGGAGTTTCTCCCTCCGTGCGCCGACGTGGCGTCGACGAGGCAAAATTCCTGGCGGGGTGGTTCCGCAAGCCACTGGTTACCGGCTCCATTTTCCCGTCGTCGCGCGCCTTGTGCGCCGCAATGGCGCGCCCCGTGCCGTCCTCGGCCCTTGCGCCGGGACAGGTCGTGCTTGAACTGGGGCCCGGAACAGGGGTCGTCACGCGCGCGCTGCTGGAGCATGGCGTGCCCGAAGCCAACCTGGTCCTCGTCGAATACTCGCGCGATTTCTGCGTGCTCCTGCGTGCTCGCCATGCCGCCGCGGCCGTGGTGGAGGGCGATGCCTATCGCCCCGGCGCCGCGCTGGAACGCGCCTTGGCCGGGCGCAGCGTGGCCGCCATCGTGTCCAGCCTGCCCCTGATGGCCCGTCCCGAGGACGAGCGCGAGCAGGCGCTGCGCGGGCACCTGGCGTTGATGGCGCCCGGCGCGCCCTTCATCCAGTTCACCTATGCGCTGGCGCCGCCCGTGCGCCCCGCGCGAATCGATGCCACGGCCGAATGCGCCGCATTCGTGAAGCGAAACCTGCCGCCGGCGCGCGTCTTCGTCTATCGCCGCGAAATTGCCGCCGATGCCGCAGCCTCGGCCTGAATAGCCGTTCAAACCGTGTCGAAACAGGAGCCGCTTGCCCGATGAGCGAACGGAACAGCAATGAGGCCCATGAGGCCGGGCGAATGGGAGAGAACAGGGGCGACTGGGCCCGCTTCCTCGGGACATGGCTGAAACACCCCCTCAAGATGGGGGCCGTGGCGGCCTCGTCGACGGCCTATTGCGACGAGATGGTGGCTCGGTCAGCGATCGGGAACACCGGCCGCATCCTCGAGCTCGGACCCGGCCTCGGCGCCGTAACGCGCGCGCTGCTGCGCGCCGGGGTAGAGCCGGAGCGGATCGTTTCCATCGAATATGACAGCCAGTTCGCCGCCGCGCTGAAGGCGCGCTTCCCCCGCGTCGACATCATCGAGGGCGATGGCTTCGACCTCGACAAGACGCTCGGCGACGGCGGGGCCGAGACATTCGCCACGATCCTGTTGGCGATCCCCATCGTCAACCTGCGCCAGGGCGAGCGGCAGGCACTGTTGCAGCGCTATCTCCGGCGGTTGGCTCCGGGCGGCAACCTCACCCAGCTATCCTATCTCTGGAAGCCCCCCATCGAGCCGATCGCCGGTCGCTTCTCCGTTTCCTCGTCCGACATCGTCTGGAGGAACATTCCGCCGGCGCGGGTATGGGTCTATACGCCGGCAGAGGACGGTTCAGCGCGGTGAAAGCCCGCTTGCCCGCAAGACCTCTCCGGCAAGGTAGAGCGACCCGCAGATGACGATCCGCGGCGCCGGCCGGCTGCTCCATCCGGTGGAGATCAGGCGGATGGCCTGCTCCACGCTGTCGCATGGTTCGGCTTCCAGCCCTGCGTCGTAGGCGGCGTCGGCCAGTTCGTCGGGCGACAGCCCGGCGTCGGACGTGCGCAGCGGCACGGTGAAGACATGGCGCGCCATCCCGGCAAAGGCTTCGAAAAAGCCGACCGGATCCTTCGTCGACAGCATGCCGGCGATCAGGAAAAGCGGTCTCGGGCTCCTGTCCTCCATCTCGGCGATGGCCTCGGCCACCACCGTGCCGGCGCCGGGATTATGCCCGCCATCCAGCCATAACTCCCCGCCCGGCACGGCCAGCTCGAACAAGGGCCCGCTGGATATGCGCTGCAGGCGGCCCGGCCATTCCGCCGCCGTGACGCCGGCTTCCAGGACCGGATCGGGCAGGGTGAAACCGGCTGCGCGCAAGCCCGCGATGGCCAGCGCCGCATTGGCCAGCTGGTGCCGGCCCGGCAGGCGCGGCAGGGGCAGGTCCACCAGCCCGTCCGCATCCTGGAAGACCAGCCGCCCGTGCTCTTCATAGGCCAGGAAATCCTCGCCATAGATCGTCGTCGGCGCGCCGACGCCGGCCGCCCGCCTGCGCAACGCATCGAGGGCGCCATCGTCGCCCTGCTGGCCGATGACGGCCGGAGACCCGTTCTTGAAGATGCCGGCCTTTTCCGCCGCGATCAGTTCCACCCGGTCGCCGAGATAGGACTGATGGTCGAGGGAGACGGTCGAAACCAGCGCGGCCGCCGGCCGCTGAATGACGTTGGTGGCGTCGAAGCGCCCACCGAGCCCCACCTCCACCAGGGCGGCGTCGGCCGGGTGCTCCGAGAAGAGAAGGAAGGTCACGGCCGTGAGGATTTCGAAGACGGTGATCGGGGCGCCGTCATTGGCGGTCGCGGCCCGGTGAATGGCGGCCGCAAGGGTTGCGTCGTCCACGAACCGGCCGGCTGCGCCGCGTCGCCCCAGCCTGTAGCGTTCGTGCCAGGATACGAGGTGCGGGGACGTGTGGACATGCACCGCCAGCCCTTCGGCTTCCAGCATGGCGCGGGCGAATGCGATGGTGGAGCCCTTGCCGTTGGTGCCGGCCACGTGGATGACCGGCGGTAGCCTGTCCTGCGGGTTGCCGAGCGCGTCCAGCAACCGCGCGATACGGTCGAGCGACAGGTCGAAGCCCTTGGGATGCCGCAGCATCAGTGCAGCGATTTCGGCATCCGCCAGGGTATCGTCCGTCATGTCCGGTACTTCGCAGGGCGTTCAGGCGGCTTCCGGCGCGGGCAGGGCGGGTTGGGCCGGCGCGACGGGCACATGCATCAGGATCTTGAGCAACCGGGCGATGGTCGGCTTCAGCTCATGGCGATGGACGACCATGTCGACCATGCCGTGCTCCATGAGGTACTCGGAGCGCTGGAACCCTTCGGGCAGCTTTTCGCGGATCGTCTGCTCGATCACGCGGGCGCCGGCAAAACCGATCAGGGCCCCCGGCTCGGCGATATGGACATCGCCCAGCATGGCGTAGGATGCGGTGACGCCGCCCGTGGTGGGGTTGGTCAAGACGACGATGTAGGGAAGCCCGGCATCCTTGACCATGTCCACCGCCACCGTGGTGCGCGGCAACTGCATCAGCGACAGAATGCCTTCCTGCATCCGCGCGCCGCCTGAGCCGGCGAACAGCACCAGCGGCCTGTGCAGCTCCACGGCCTTCTGCGCGGCCGTCACGATGGCCTCTCCCGCGGCCATGCCGAGAGAGCCGCCCATGAATGCGAAATCCTGCACGGCGGCCACGATCGGCTGGCTCTCGATGGCGCCGGTAGCCACGAGGATGCTGTCTTCCAGGCCGGTCTTGGAGCGATACTCCTTGAGACGGTCGGTATAGCGCTTGGAGTCGCGGAACTTCAGCGGGTCCACCGGCACCTTGGGCAGGTCGACCGTGTCGAAGGCGCCGTCGTCGAAGAAGGCCTGCAACCGCTCGCGGGCGCTGATCTTCATGTGGACGCCGGACGAGGGCACGACCCACTGGTTGGCTTCCAGATCCTTGCGGAAGACCATCTCGCCCGTTTCGGGACATTTGATCCACAGGTTCTCGGGCACCTCGCGGGGACCGAGCAGGCTGGTCAGCTTTGGGCGAACGTAATTGGTGATCCAGTTCACACGAAGGTTCCTTCGATCGATCTCTGTCGCTTCATATCGTCGCCAATTCAGGCGAAGGCAAGCCGGGCCCGCCGGACGCCGGCGGACAGGTCGCGGACGACATCCAGAACGGCATCCGCGGCCGCATCGCGATCCTTGCCCTCGGCCTCCGCCGCCTCGATGGCGGCCACCAGCGCCGAGCCCACCACCACGGCATCGGCCACCCGGCCCAGCGCCTCCGCCTGCGCGCCGGTACGGACGCCGAAGCCGACGGCCACGGGAAGATCGGTCTGCCCCTTGATGCGTGCGATGGACCGGGCGACGGCTTGCGTATCGGGCGCCGCCGAGCCTGTAATTCCGTTGATCGAGACGTAGTAGACGAAGCCGGATGTGTTCCGCAGTACGGCCGGCAGGCGCTTTTCGTCCGTCGTGGGGGTTGCGAGCCGGATGAAGTTCAGGCCGGCCTCGATGGCGGGCAGGCACAGTTCCGCGTCCATCTCGGGCGGCAGGTCCACGACGATCAGCCCATCCACGCCCGCCGCGCGCGCATCGGCCACGAAGCTGTCGACGCCGTAGATGTAGATCGGATTGAAATATCCCATCAGGATCACCGGCGTATCGCCGTCGCCCTCGCGGAAGCGGCGTACGGTGTCCAGTGTCCGGTGCAGGGTCTCGCCGCCCTTCAGCGCGCGCAGTCCCGCCTTCTGGATGGCGGGGCCATCGGCCATCGGGTCCGAGAAGGGCATGCCGAGTTCGATCAGGTCGGCGCCCGCCTCCGGCAGGCGCCGCATGACCGACAGGGTGGTGTCGCCGTCCGGGTCGCCCGCCATGATGAAGGTGACGAGGCCGGGGCGGCCTTCGCCGCTGAGTTTCCGGAACCGGGCTTCGATACGCGTCGTCATTGAAATCCTCAAAGCTCCACGCCAAGCATCGTGCCGACGGTATGGACATCCTTGTCGCCGCGGCCCGAAAGATTGACGATGATGGTCTTGTCCGGCCCCATCGCAGGCGCGAGCTTCATCGCCTGCGCGATCGCATGGGCGGATTCCAGCGCCGGAATGATCCCCTCAACCCGCGTCAGAAGCTGGAAGGCCTCCAGCGCCTCCGTATCCAGGATCGGTACGTAGGAGACCCGGCCCGTATCCTTCAGCCAGGAATGCTCCGGCCCGACGCCGGGATAATCCAGGCCGGCGGACACGGAATGCCCTTCCAGGATCTGGCCGTCGCCGTCCTGCAGCAGATAGGTTCGGTTGCCGTGCAGCACACCCGGGCTGCCGGCCGTCATCGAGGCGCAATGCTCCTGCCCGTCGAGGCCGCGCCCTCCGGCTTCCACGCCGTAGATCGCGACGTCCGGATCGTCCAGGAAGGGGTGGAACAGGCCGATGGCGTTGCTGCCGCCGCCCACCGCGGCGATGATGGCATCGGGCAGCCGGCCCTCCTGCTCCAGCATCTGGGCGCGTGCCTCCTGGCCGATCACGGCCTGGAAATCGCGCACCATCTCGGGATAGGGGTGCGGGCCGGCGGCGGTGCCGATGAGGTAGTAGGTGTCCTGCACGTTGGTGACCCAGTCGCGCAGAGCCTCGTTCATGGCATCCTTGAGGGTGCCGTGGCCGGCCGAGACGGGCTTGACCTCGGCACCCAGCAGCTTCATCCGGAAGACGTTCGGCGCCTGCCGGGCGACGTCCGTCGCGCCCATATAGACCACGCAGGGCAGGTTGAAGCGCGCCGCGACCGTGGCCGAGGCGACGCCGTGCTGGCCGGCTCCCGTTTCGGCGATGATGCGCGTCTTGCCCATGCGCTTTGCCAGCAGGATCTGGCCGAGGCAGTTGTTGATCTTGTGACTGCCGGTGTGGTTGAGGTCTTCCCGCTTCAGGAAGATGCGTGCGCCACCCAGATGGCGCGTCAGCCCCTCCGCGAAATACAGCTTCGACGGGCGCCCGGCGTAATGGGTGGACAGGTTATTCAGTTCGGCTTGGAATTCCGGATCGTTGCGCGCGTCCTCGTAGGCCTGCTGCAGCTCCAGGATCAGCGGCATCAGCGTTTCGGCCACGAAGCGGCCCCCATAGATGCCGAACAGGCCTTCGGCGTCCGGTCCGCCGCGCAGGGTATTGGGCTTGAGCTGTTCGTTCATGACGCCCGCCTTCCTTCATGAGGTTGCAATGCGGCCAGGACCGCATCGAAGAATTGGTCGATAAGGCCGATATCCTTGATGCCGGGGGCGCTTTCCACGCCGGACGAGACATCCAGCCCGGGAGGCGCCGCTTGACGGATGGCCGCACCGACATTGTCGGGCGTCAGGCCGCCGGACAGCATGTAATCGAGCCCCGCGGGAAGCCCAGCCAGCAGCGTCCAGTCGAAGGTGACACCGTTGCCGCCGGGCATTGCGGCGCCCTTCGGAGCCTTCGCATCCAGCAGCAGGCGGTCGGCGCTGCCACGATAGGACGCCACGGCCGCGATGTCGCGTGCGTCGTGCACGGACAGTGCCTTCATGACGGCAAGTCCCGTGCGCCGGCCGATCTCGGCCACGCGTTCGGGCGTCTCGGACCCGTGAAGCTGGATCGTATCGGGCCGAACGTCCCGGCGGATCGCCGCCAGAAGTGCGTCGTCCGGATCCACCGTCACGATGCTGACGGCGGCCCTGTCGCCCAGATAAGCGCGCAGCGCGGCCATCTCCGGCAGCGGGAGATGGCGTGGGCTGCGCGGAAAGTGGACGAAGCCGACCTCCGGCCCGCCGCGGCGCAGGACGGCGTCCACCGCCTCCGTCGTCCGGAGGCCACAGATCTTGATGCGCGGATGGCGCACGGCCGCTTCGTCCTTCCATGCAGAGATGATCATCGCCCATCGTCATGGGCACGCGACCCGCTTATCGCGCTGAAACGGCTGCAGGTAAACCCCCGTATCGCGTGCTCGCCGCGCCTTGTTCAGCCTTCTGCGGGAATGAACTCGATGGCCTGCAGGGCCGTTCCCTCTGCCTTAAGCCAGCGCCGGCTTTCCTGAGTGTGGGGGCATAGCGCGCGACACAGCGCCCAGAACTCGGCGCTGTGATTCATGTGCACGAAATGCGCCACCTCATGTGCCGCCAGATAATCCAGCACGGAAGGCGGCGCCATGACGATGCGGAACGAGAAGGACAGCCGCCGGTCCGCCGTGCAGGACCCCCATCGGCTGACCGTATCCTTGATGGCGATGGCGCGCGGCTGTTTCCCCACCGTCGTGGCGTGTCGCGCCACCGCGTCCATAAGGTCGGCCCGCGCCTGCCGCGCCAAAAAGTCTCGCACGCGACGGCCCATGAAGGCCGCCTCGCCGCCGACCTCCAGCACCGGACCTTCTCCATCCGCCTGCCGCAAGCGCGTCGCGCGAATGGATGGCCGGTGGACCAGCAGCAGCGTGCCGCCGCGAAAGGGCAGGCTGCCGCCATCCGCGATACGACCGGGCGGCCGGCGCTCGGTCAGCCGGCTGGCGGCCCAGCCCCTGTGCCGCTCCACGAACTCCAGCACCGTGCGGCGCGCCGTGCGCCTGGGCATGGTGACGACGATGCCCCCGGCCGGCGTCACGCGCATGATGAGCCGCTTGGCGGTCGGATGCTCGCGGAAGGACAGGGGGACGGAATGCGTATCGAGGTCCAGCCGCTCCGGCCATGGGGCTTCGCGCGCCCGGCGCTTCAGGAAAGCCGGCAGGAAAACGCCCATGGTCGTGTCGACATTGCTCCGAATCGAAAAAAGAAGGCCGCGGCGATGGTCGCCGCGGCCAGTGCGTAATGCAACAGCGAGGATGCTCGAGTCAGCTTGCGTCCACAACCGGGCCGGTGGAGCCGTTCCCGCGGCGGTCGCGCATGAAGCGGTCGAACTCTTCCTGGTCCTTGGCGCGGCGCAGTTCCCGCGCATAGGTCTCGAATTCGGCGCGGGCCTCGTCCAGCCTGCGGCGCTCCTGGTCCAGGCGCGACAGCTCGGCCTCGCGCCAGTCGTCGAAGGCCACGTTGCCGGTGCGCCCCTCGGTGAAGGGACGGCTCACGCCCGAGCGGCGGAAGCTGCCCATGAAACGGTCCGTCGAGCGGTTCACGTCCCGTCGGAACCCTTCCAGCCTGTCGCCCCAGAGGATGTAGGCGAGGACGGCGAGGCCGAGAGGCCAATAGACGATGAAACCCAGAACCATCAATGCGATGGTCGCCGGGGTCCACGCCGGGCGGATCAATGCTTGTGACGTCATGGGCTGCTCCAATCAAAGGCCGAAAACCGGTAAGCAGCCTTGCGCCGCTTCCGGTTTTCACATGGGGAGCCGATTGTGGCCGTTCAATCTTGCCGGCGTGAAAATCTTCAAGCGTTGGAATGGCTTGAAGGTGCGGCAGCCTTCTTCGTCGTCCTTTTGCGCGCCGGCTTCGATGCTGCGGGCGTCGGCTTCGATGCCGCGGGCTTCGCGCCCTGGTTCTCGGCCCGCCGCTGGCGCGCAGCCTTGCCGGCCTGGCCATGCGTCGACGCGAAGTCGATGATGCGGGGGCAGATCTCGGCACGGAACCGCGATCCGTTGAAGACGCCGTAATGGCCGACCTTGGGTTGCAGCCAATGGACGCGCATGTCGTCCGGTATGTTCGCGCACAGACGGTGCGCCGCCTCTGTCTGGCCGACGCCGGAAATATCGTCGTTCTCGCCCTCGACGGTCATCAGCGCCGTCTTGCGGATCGCCTTCAGGTCGACCGGTTCGCCGCGATGCAGGATCTCGCCCTTCGGCAGCGAATGGCGGATGAACACCTCCTCCACGGTCTGGAGATAGAATTCCGCGGTCAGGTCCATCACGGCGAGGTACTCGTCGTAGAAGGCCCGGTGCTTGTCGGCGCCGTCGCCATCGTCCTTCACCAGATGCCAGAAGAAGTCCTTGTGGGCGATGAGATGCCGGTCGAGGTTCATCGACATGAAGCCCGACAGTTGCAGGAAGCCGGGATAGACCTCGCGCATGAAGCCCGGTTGAGGAAACGGCACCTTCATGATGACGTTGTTGCGAAACCAGTCGATGCCCCTCTCTTCCGCCAGGCGGTTGACGGCGGTGGGGTTGGCCCGGGTGTCGATCGGCCCGCCCATCAGCGTCATGGAGGCCGGGACCGCAGGGTCGTCCCATTCGGACATGCGGGCCACGGCCATCAGCACCGGCACCGCCGGCTGGCAGACGGCAACGACATGGGTGTCGGGGCCAAGGAAGCGCAGCATCTCGATGACGTAGTCGACATAATCGTCCAGGCTGAACGTGCCGGCCGAAAGGGGCACCTTGCGGGCGTCCTCCCAATCGGTGATGTACACATCGGCATAGGGAAGCATCGCCTCCACGGTGCCGCGCAGCAGCGTCGCGTAGTGGCCGGACATCGGCGCCACGACGAGGATGCGCGGATCTGCCGCGCGGGCGCGGGGCAGATCGCGCTCGAAATGCAGCAGCCGGGCAAAGGGCCGCTCCCAGACGGCCTTGTCCGCGACCGGGATGCGCCGTCCGTCGACGAAAGTCTCGTCCAGGCCGAATTCGGGCTTGGCGTAGATGCGCGTGGAGCGCTCGAACAACTCGGCCATGGCCGCTGCTGTGCGCCCGAGGCTGGTGCGGGACACCGGATTGAGCGGGTTTTCGTAGAAGGCTTTGGTCGCATCGGCTACCGCCCGGAAGGGCGCCAGCATCGCATGGTTCCATTCGTAAAGCTGGTACAAGGCCCTTACCCCGCCGTAATCTCGCACCCCGCAAAATGAGCCCCAAGCGGCCGCTCGTCAACGCCCCGCCACGGCGTAGGCCGGCCCTATCCCTTTGCGGGGGCGGGAACTTCGTATCCTTCGACGATCAGAAGTTCGGCTTCCGAGACTTCCTGGCGGATCGCCTTGGCCTGCTGGTACTCGTCGCTACTGTAGCAGGCGAGCGCATCCTCGATGCTGGGAAACTCGATGATCACGTTGCGCGCGCGCGCCTTGCCTTCCAGTTCGTGGAAGGGACCGCCCCGCGCCAGGAAGCGCGCGCCGTGCCTTTGCATGGCCGGGGCCGCGGTGGCGACGTAATCCTGGTAGCGTTCCGGGTCCGTCACGTCCACGCGGGCGATCCAGTAGGCCTTGGTCATGCGACTTGCTCCCTTCGGGCGGCGGCCATTTCGGCCTTGATGGTTTCCGCGGCTCGCGCCGGGTCAGCCGCCCTTATTACCGGACGGGCAACCACCAGATGCGAGGCGCCCGCCTTCAACGCGTCGGCCGGCGTGACGATCCGCTTCTGGTCGTCGGCATCGGCAAAGGACGGTCGGATGCCCGGCGTCACGATGGCCATGCCGGGTCCAACGATGGCGCGGATCGCGGCGGCCTCGGCCGCCGAGGCGACGATGCCGCCGATGCCGGCCTCGCGCGCCTGCGCGGCCCGGCGCGCCACGAGATCGGGCAGGGGCGTGGCGTATCCCGCCTCGTCGAGGTCGGACTGGTTCATGGAGGTCAGCACCGTGACCCCCAGCACCGTCAGGCCGGACCCCTCCGCCGCGCGGGCGGCGGCGCGCATCACCTGCGGATAGGCATGCACCGTCAACATGGCGGCGCCCAGCCCGATAGCGCTTTCGACGCCCTTCTCCACCGTGTTCTCGATGTCGAGAAGCTTCATGTCCAGGAAGACCTTCTTGCCGGCGCGGGAGAGATCCCGCACCAGCGGCAGGCCGCCGGCCAGCGCCAGCTGGAAGCCGATCTTGTAGAAGGAAACCGTATCGCCGAGGCGGTCCACCATGGCCTCGGCCGCGGCGCGGTCGGGAAGGTCCAGGCCGACGATCAGCCGGTCGTCTGCGGGCAGGATGGCGGTCAATGGGCTTCTTCCCAGTTGGCGGCGGCCCGCGCGTCCACGACGAGGGGCACCGATAGTGTCACGACGGGGTCGGCGGCGTTCTCCATGACGCGCCGGACCAGCGGGATCGTCTCCTCCACCTCGTCTTCCGGAACTTCGAAGACGAGTTCGTCATGAACCTGCAGCAACATGCGGGCCGACAGGCCTGCGGCGGCGAGTTCGCCCTCCATGCGGATCATGGCGCGGCGGATGATGTCGGCTGCCGTGCCCTGGATCGGGGCATTGATGGCCGCGCGCTCGTTGAAGGCGCGGACGGACGGGTTGGAATGGCGGATGTCCGGGTAGTGCGCCCGGCGACCGAACAGGGTTTCCACATAGCCATCGGCTTTCGCGCGCGCCTTCGTCGCGTCCATATAGTTGCGGATACCGGGGAATCGCTCGAAGTAGCGCCGGATGTACAGCCCTGCCTCTTCGCGTGGAATGGATAGCTGCGCCGCAAGGCCGAAGGCCGAGATGCCGTAGATGATGCCGAAATTGATGGCCTTGGCGCGCCGGCGCACAGAAGGCTCCATGCCCTCTACCGGCACGCCGAACATTTCCGACGCAGTCATGGCATGGATGTCGATGCCGTCGCGGAAAGCCTGCGCCAACTGCGGAATATCGGCCATATGCGCCAGGATGCGCAGTTCGATCTGGCTGTAGTCGGCCGAGACGAGGCGGGTGCCGCCCTGTGCCACGAAGGCGGTGCGGATCGCGCGTCCTTCTTCGGTGCGCACCGGGATATTCTGCAGGTTCGGCTCGGAGGACGAAAGCCGCCCGGTGGTGGTGGACGCCATCGAATAGGACGTGTGGATGCGCCCTGCCGCATCCATGTGCAGCGGCAGGGCGTCGGTATAGGTGCCCTTAAGCTTGGTGATCTGCCGCCAGTCCACGATGTGGCGGGGCAGTTCATGACCCTCGGCGGCCAGATCTTCCAGCGTGCGGGCGTCGGTAGACCATTGGCCTGTCCGCGTCTTCTTGCCGCCGGGCAGGCCCAGCTTTCCGAACAGGATTTCGCCGAGTTGCTTGGGCGATCCGGGGTTGAAGCTTTCGCCCGCCAAAGCGTGGATATCGGCCTCCAGCGCCGCGGCCTTCTGGGCGAATCGGCCCGACAGGCGCGACAGGATCTGCCGGTCCACCTTGATGCCGCGCTGCTCCATCCGCGCCAGGACGGGCACCAGCGGCCGCTCGAGCCGTTCATAGACATGCGCCAGCCCGTCGGCGACGAGGCGTGGCTTCAGCACCTCCCACAGGCGCAGCGTCACGTCCGCATCCTCGGCGGCGTACTCGGTGACCTTCTCGACCGTGCAGGCGGCGATGGCCCTGGCACCCTTGCCGCTGCCGCACAGCTCCTTGTAGCTGATGGGCTTGTGGCCGAGGAAACGTTCGGACAGTTCGTCCATGCCGTGCCCGTCCAGCGAGGACGAGGCGTCGAGCGCATAGGAGATCAACATCGTATCGTCGAAGGGGTGGATGGCGATGCCGCGCTGGAGCATCACCAGGTAATCATACTTGAAGTTCTGTCCGATCTTCAGGATCGCCGGGTCGGTCAACACCGGCGCCAGGCGGGCGAGGGCTTCCGCCTCCCGCATCTGGACGCCCGGTCCGGATGCGGTGTCGCCGCCACCGAGGAGATCGCCTTCGCCCTCTGCCACATGCGCCAGCGGGATATAGGCCGCCTCGCCGGGCGCAACGGCGATGGCAAGGCCGACGATATCGGCTTCCATGGCGTCGAGCGCGGTCGTTTCGATATCGAATGCCAGAAGGCCGGTCTCGTGCGCGCGGCCGATCCAGCGGTCCAGGGTTTCGACGTCGCGGATCGTGGCATAGGCGCTGCGGTCGAAGCGCGTATCGGCCATGTCGGCCATGCGGCCCGCGGCGAAGGCGGCGGGCGTCAGCGGCAGATGGGCGTCGCTCTTCTCGCCGCCCGGCGTGCCGCCGGGGTCGAGGTCGGGCCCGCGTGCCGGGGCCGTCACGTCCACCTCCGCGGCCGGCACCGACGCCGCTTCGGTTCCCAGCTTCGCGGAGACGCGCCGCGTCAGCGTGGTGAACTCCATCGCCTTCAGGTAGCCGATCAGCTTTTCACCGTCGGGCTCGCGTATGGAAAGGTCCTCCAGCGGCACGTCGAGCGGCGTGTTGTCGTCCAGCGTCACCAGGCGCCGGGACAGCCGCGCCTGTTCGGCGAATGCGGACAGGTTCTCGCGGCGCTTGGCCTGTTTGATCTCGCCGGCCCGGGACAGCAGCGTTTCAAGGTCGCCGAATTCCTCCAGCAATTGCGCCGCTGTCTTGGGGCCGATGCCCGGCACGCCGGGAACGTTGTCGGAGGTATCGCCCACCAGTGCCTGAAGGTCGATCATCTTCTCCGGATAGACGCCGAACTTCTCGAACACCTCGGCCGGGCCGAGGCGCTTGTCCTTCATCTGGTCGTACAGGGTGACGCAGGGCCCGACGAGCTGCATCAGGTCCTTGTCGGACGAGACGATGGTCACGTCGCCGCCTGCCTCCAGCGCCTTCTTCGTATAGGTGGCGATCAGGTCGTCGGCCTCGAAGCCCTGCTTCTCGATGCAGGGCAGGTCGAAGGCGCGCACCGCCTCGCGGATCAGGGCGAATTGCGGGACGAGGTCTTCCGGCGGGGCAGGCCGATTGGCCTTGTAGCTATCGTAGAGGGCGTTGCGGAAGGTCGTGGAAGAATGGTCGAAGATGACGGCGAAGTGCGAGGGCACGACGCCGACCGAGGTGTCCTTGGTTTCCTCGACCAGCTTCCAGAGCATGTTGCAGAAGCCGGACACGGCGCCGACTGGCATTCCGTCGGATTTGCGCGTCAGCGGTGGAAGCGCGTGGTAGGCCCGGAAAATATAGGCCGAGCCATCGACGAGGAAGAGGTGATCGCCCTTTTTCATGCCCTGCTCGTACTCCGCACCGAGGCTCCGTGTCCATGCACGGCTCCGGCTTTACCCCATCGGGGGGGTTTGGCGAAACGAGTTCTTAACCGTCGTCGCACTTCAGGGATTGACGCGGAAAAAATCCAGCATCTGCAGGGCTTTAGGGTATCTCTTGGAGACTCTGCGTAACGTATTACGAAAACGTAATCCGAATTATCACGCAACTGTGATCGGGCGGTCTTGAACCGTCCGGTGGGAAGGCGCATTTTATCCACAACGACGCGATGTTCACAGGCGTCGTGGTTCGGCCTCAAGCTCGTCCCCCGCTTAGAGCCGAATTCGTGGAGCGGATGATCCCAATCCCCCTCTCGGGATATCCGCTTATAAAGAGAGAGCCGTCGCGACAATCCCCCTCCAGTCCGCGACGGCTCTTTTTTATGCCTGTTCACAGGAAATCACCACATTTCACGCTGCGGTGTTGCCGTCACGCCATAGCGCCTACCCCTTTCGCGCTAGGCCGTTGATCGGCCCGCCTCGGGAAATTTCCTGGCCCGTCTTCTTGTCGCGGCCGAAGGGATAGGCTAGGAGTGCGGCTCTGCGCACCCGTAGCTCAGCTGGATAGAGTGCTGCCCTCCGAAGGCAGAGGTCACAGGTTCGAATCCTGTCGGGTGCGCCAAAACCGCCGATTGCCCTCTATTGCCGCCGATAGCCGCGAAAGTACGCCCGCGCAAAGAGCGTGAGTCGGCGCTTGCGCGAGAAGCGTAGAAACGGCGGTGTTTGGCGGTGAAAAAGCTCGAATCGCTTCCGGCCAATTGGTCGATTTTGACCCTGACAGACGTGGTTTATGGGGCACTAAACGACCGCTATGCGCCCCATCTCGGTCGTTCACGGCACGCCTTAAAATTTCTAGAAGCGGACATCAGGCCAGCTATGTGAGATTTCGCTCAACGATGGAGGTGACTTCCAGAGATGCTCGAAAACGATCATGGCTCGGTCCGCCATGGGTCGTCTCCTTGCCTTTGGTCCTTGTTACGTGCCGTCCGCAAATTTGGTAGACCGCGAACGACGGAGTCTGCGAAAGGCACACTCAAAACGTACCGAATGAGAAACAACGAAGGTAATGGACGGATCAGGTATCACTGAACGATCGTTCGAGCGTCGAAGACAGTGCTGGCCTGGATTACGACGCGCCGAAGCCGAAAGTTCGCAATGCGCAACCGGCAAGAACTTGGCGTCGTCCCCGTTGTTAGAAGAGCAAGCGACATGGACGCGCGGAGTAACGAATGCTTACGATCCTTTAGCGCCTACAAAATACGAAATTGCGAAAGATGCAATGACAGATCCGACTGCACCGAGCATCAGCGAGATAAGTACGTACGCTGCAATGATCGCTGTGTCCGACTTCCTCGTTTGAATTTTTAGATCGTGTCCCATGGAGTGGTGTAGCTGGATTTCATAGCCATCG
>NZ_JAMQCO010000017.1 GCF_023702225.1 Aureimonas altamirensis
CACGGACGAACCCGAACCGATCGCCTTCTCGGCCATGTGGTCGCCCCACAACCGCAGCGCCGCGCTCAGGAACATCCTCGCCCTCGCCAGCGAGATGGAGCGGTCGAGCCCTGGCCATTGAGCCTTGGGGCGATTCGCTCCGGCCACATCGGCGAGGCTACGGCGCAGGCGAGCGCACGAACACAACCCCTCCTATTTACCGCCGATAGTATCCGGCAGCCCTCCCGCCCTCTCTTTTCTGTTGCCTGTCCCGGATTTGCCTACTCTCTGATCGGCTCCGTCTCTTTTGCCGACTGGAGCCCGTATGCGCGGAGGCCGAATCCTTTGGGGTCAGATCGCCGTGGTCTTCACCATCGTTCTGGTGATGACCTGGGCGGCGACGCAATGGACGGCATGGCGGCTCGGGTTTCAGCCGCAGCTTGGCAACCCATGGTTCGAGCTGGCCGGCTGGCCGATCTATTATCCGCCCGCGCTGTTCTGGTGGTGGTATGCCTTCGACGCCTATGCACCCTCGATCTTCGTCGAGGGCGGCGTCATCGCGGCATCGGGCGGCCTCATGGCTGTCGCCGCCGCCATTCTCATGTCGATCATCCGGGCGCGGGAAGCGCGCAACGTCGCAACCTATGGCTCGGCGCGATGGGCCGAGGATCGGGAAATCCGCGCCGCAGGGCTGCTCGGCCCGGATGGCGTCGTGCTCGGCCGATACGAGCGCGACTATCTACGCCATGACGGGCCGGAACACGTTCTTTGCTTCGCGCCGACCAGAAGCGGCAAAGGCGTCGGCTTGGTGGTCCCCACCTTATTGACGTGGCCGGGAAGCTGCATCGTCCACGACATAAAGGGGGAAAATTGGACGCTGACAGCGGGCTTCCGCGCGAAGCATGGCCGGGTGTTGTTGTTCGATCCGACCAACGCCAGATCGTCGGCCTACAACCCGTTGCTGGAGGTGCGGCGGGGCGAATGGGAAGTCCGCGACGTGCAGAACGTCGCGGATATTCTGGTCGATCCCGAAGGCAGCCTCGACAAGCGCAACCATTGGGAAAAGACGAGCCACAGCCTTCTGGTAGGCGCAATCCTGCATGTTCTCTATGCAGAGGCCGACAAGACCTTGGCGGGCGTCGCAAACTTCCTGTCCGATCCCCGCCGCCCGGTCGAGGCGACCTTGCGTGCGATGATGGACACGCCGCACCTGGGCGACGCGGGCGTTCATCCGGTCATCGCGTCGTCGGCGCGCGAGCTGTTGAACAAGTCCGAGAATGAACGGTCGGGCGTGCTCTCCACCGCCATGTCCTTTCTCGGCCTCTATCGCGATCCTGTCGTGGCGCGGGTAACGGCGCGGTGCGACTGGCGCATTGCCGATCTCGTCGGCAGCAAGGAGCCGGTCAGTCTCTACCTCGTCGTGCCACCCAGCGACATCAACAGAACGAAACCGCTCATCCGCCTGATCCTCAATCAGATCGGCAGGCGATTGACGGAGGAATTGCATACGTCCGGCAAGCGGCATCGGCTTCTGTTGATGCTGGACGAGTTTCCCGCGCTCGGCAGACTCGACTTCTTTGAATCAGCACTCGCCTTCATGGCCGGCTACGGGATCAAATCCTTCCTGATCGCGCAGAGCCTAAATCAGATCGAGAAGGCTTACAGCGTCAACAATAGCGTGTTGGACAATTGCCATGTCCGCGTCGCCTTTGCGGCGAACGACGAGAGGACCGCGAAGCGGATCAGCGACGCGCTCGGCACCGCGACCGAGATGCGCGATTCCACCAACTATGCCGGGCATCGGCTCGCGCCCTGGCTGGGGCATCTCATGGTCTCGCGTCAGGAGACGGCGCGGGCGCTGCTCACACCCGGCGAAGTCATGCAGCTTCCGCCCAGCGACGAAATCGTCATGGTCGCGGGCACGCCGCCCATCCGGGCGGCCAAGGCACGCTATTTCGAGGATGCGCGGTTCATGGAACGCATCCTGACCCCGCCCGACCCGGCGGCCAGTCCCGCCATAGCAAACCTATCTTCCGACGATTGGTCGAACCGCATCGTCGCGGCGACGAATGCGGCGGCTCCGGCCACGGCCAGCGGGACCGAAGGCGATCCCGCCAATGCCGGCATCCGCCGCGAGCCGGAATTGCCCGAGCATGAGGAAATCGTCGCGCAGCCACCCCCGTCCGAACAGGAGTTCGATTTGCTGGACGACGAGCCGGACGTTGACCCCGCCAAGGCCCGCGCGCTGCGCCAGCGGATGCGGATGGTGGCGCGGCAGGTCTCCATGAATCCCGATGACGGTATCGAACTATGAGGACGTGCCTTTGACCAACCGCACCCGCATCAATGTCTATCTGGCCCCCGAACTGCTTGGCGAGGTGAGGACGCTGGCCCTGCGCCGCAATGTCGCTCAATCCAAGATCGTGGAGGCCGCTGTCGCATCCTTCCTGTCCGGCGACACGTCGGATCGGCTGGAGGCGGCCATGTCACGGCGGCTCGACAAGCTCGGCCGCCAGATCGATACGCTCGACGAAGATCTCGCCGTGCTCGGCGAGACCGTCTCGCTGTTCATCCGCATATGGCTTTCGTCCACGCCGACGCTGCCGGAGAGCGCGCAGGCTGCTGCGCGCGCCAAAGGCGTGGAACGGTTCGAGGGCTTCATGCAAATGCTCGGCAAGCGTCTGGCGACCGGAGACAGATTCCTGAAAGAGCTGTCGCGCGACATCGAATCACAACCTGCCGATTCCGGGTCATCGGAAGTCCCGGAGGATTGAGCGGCAGTATTCAACCCATCCTATTTGCCGTCGATAGCCGCCGATCACCGCATTCGCTTAGATAGTTGTTGAACCAGCCCGATTTCGGGCTTTCTTAATCGACCCCATTGCGGGGACCATCTGTCGCGCCCCGTGAGGAAACGGGGCCACGATGACCGCCACACACAACAGACCGGAAGCGATCCAGCGCGGCGCGCGCATGTTGCGCACCGCACTCGGCCCCGCCATCGCGCGCTTTCTGGAAGACCCCGCCGTCGTCGAGGTGATGCTGAATCCCGATGGCCGTATATGGATAGATCGACTTTCCGAAGGGCTGGCCGACACGGGCGAGATCATGTCGCCGGCCGATGGCGAACGCATCGTTCGGCTGGTCGCGCACCATGTCGGCGCGGAGGTTCATCCGCGCAGCCCGCGCGTCTCGGCCGAGCTTCCCGAGACCGGCGAGCGCTTTGAAGCCTTGCTTCCCCCGATTGTCGCCGGACCCGCTTTCGCCATCCGCAAACCCGCCGTCGCGGTGTTTACGCTGGACGACTATGTGGCCGCCGGCATCATGTCCGCCGATCAGGCAACGGCGTTGCGCGAAGCAGTCGCCTCGCGCGCCAACGTGCTTGTCGCGGGCGGCACGTCCACCGGCAAGACCACGCTCGTCAACGCGCTTCTGTCGGAGATCGCAAACAGCGCGGATCGCGTCGTCATCATCGAGGACACGCGCGAGCTGCAATGCCGCTCGGAAAATAAGGTGCCCATGCGCACCAAGGACGGTGTGGCCGACCTCACTGAACTGGCGCGGTCGTCCATGCGCTTCCGGCCCGACCGCATTCTCGTCGGCGAGGTGCGCGGCCCGGAAGCCCTCGACCTGCTCAAACTTTGGGGCACCGGCCATCCGGGCGGGGTCGGCACCATCCATGCCGGTTCCGGCATCGGCGCGCTGCGCCGCCTCGAACAGCTCATTCAGGAGGCCGTCGTCACGGTCCCCAAGGCGCTGATCGGCGAAACCATCGACCTTGTTGCCGTCCTCGCCGGGCGCGGTTCCGCGCGTCGGCTGGCCGAACTCGCCCGCGTCGAAGGGCTGGGGCCGGACGGCGACTACCGCATCAACCCCGCAACCAGCACCGAAGGAGATTCCCAATGATCCATCACGCCCTGCGTATCCGTCGCCATATCGCGACGGCCGCCGCCGTCACCTACGTCAGCCTGTTCCTCGCCCCGGCCGCCCATGCGTCCGGCTCGTCGATGCCGTGGGAAGCCCCTCTCCAAAGCATCCTCCAGTCCATTGAGGGGCCGGTCGCCAAAGTGGTGGCCGTCATCATCATCATCGTCACCGGCCTGACGCTCGCCTTCGGCGATACGAGCGGCGGGTTCAGGAGATTGATTCAGATCGTGTTCGGTCTGTCGATTGCGTTCGCCGCCAGCTCGTTCTTCTTGAGCTTCTTCAGCTTTGGCGGCGGGGCGCTCGTTTGATGGCGGGCGCGTTCGAGCAACTGGACACGGTGCCGGGCTTCACGATCCCGGTCCACAGGGCGCTGACCGAGCATATCCTGCTCGGCGGCGCTCCACGCTCCATCGCCATCATGAACGGCACGCTGGCCGGGGCCGTGGGCCTCGGCCTGCGCCTCTGGCTGGTCGGCCTCGCCATATGGGCCATCGGCCATTTCGCGGCCGTCTGGGCGGCCAAGCGCGATCCGCTTTTCGTGGAAGTCGGGCGGCGACATCTGCGCATCCCCGGCCATCTGGCGGTGTGAGGGCGCGGCCATGATGAACCTTACAGAATATCGCCGCACCGCCACCCGGCTCGCCGACTATCTGCCATGGGCCGCACTGGTCGGCTCCGGCGTCGTCTTGAACAAGGACGGGAGTTTTCAGAGGACAGCGAAGTTTCGCGGTCCCGATCTGGATTCTGCCGTCGCCGCCGAGCTGGTCGCCGTCGCCGGCCGGATCAACAATGCCGTGCGCCGCCTCGGATCGGGCTGGAGCATCTTCGTCGAGGCGCAGCGCTCCGAGGCCGCGACCTATCCCGACAGCATCTTTCCCGACGCAGCATCTGCGTTGCTGGACGCCGAACGGAAGGCAGCATTCGAGGAAGCCGGGACGCATTTCGTGTCCGGCTACTTCCTGACCTTCCTCTATCTGCCGCCGGCCGAGGAAGCCGCCCGCGCGGAATCCTGGCTCTACGAGGGTCGCGAGCAAGCCGGCGTCGATCCTTGGGAAGCCCTGCGCGGCTTTGCCGACCGCACAGACCGCGTGCTGGCGCTGCTCGACGGCTTCATGCCCGAATGCCGCTGGCTCGATGACGGCGAGACGCTGACCTACCTGCATTCCACCATCTCCACGAACCGGCATCGCGTGCGCGTGCCTGAGGTGCCGATGCACTTGGACGCGCTGCTCGCCGACCAGCCGTTGACCGGCGGTCTGGAGCCGCGCCTGGGCGGCCAGCACCTCCGCGTGCTGACCATCGTCGGCTTCCCCACCGCGACCACGCCTGGCCTTTTGGACGAGATGAACCGGCTGCCGTTTCCGTATCGGTGGAGCACGCGCGCGATCCTGCTCGACAAGACCGATGCGACCCGGCTGCTGACGAAGATCAGGCGGCAATGGTTCGCCAAGCGCAAGAGCATCGCGGCGATCCTGAAAGAGGTGATGACCAACGAGGCGTCCGCGCTTGTGGACACCGACGCCGCGAACAAGGCGCTCGACGCCGACATGGCGTTGCAGGAACTCGGCGCGGACTTGGCGGGCATGGCCTACGTCACCGCCACAGTGACGGTATGGGATGCCGACCCGCGCATAGCCGACGAGAAATTGCGCCTGGTCGAGAAGATCGTTCAGGGCCGCGACTTCACCGCCATGGCCGAGACCGTCAACGCGGTTGACGCATGGCTCGGCAGCCTGCCCGGCCATGCCTACGCAAACGTGCGGCAGCCACCCATCAGCACGTTGAATCTCGCCCACGTGATCCCGCTATCGGCGGTGTGGGCGGGGCCGGAACGAGACGAGCATTTCGGTGCACCCCCTTTGCTCTTTGGAAAGACCGAAGGCTCAACCCCGTTCCGGCTAAGTCTCCATGTCGGCGATGTGGGCCACACCCTTGTCGTCGGCCCCACGGGCGCGGGTAAATCCGTGCTGCTCGCCCTCATGGCCTTGCAGTTCCGCCGCTATGCGGAATCGCAGGTGTTCGCGTTCGATTTCGGTGGCTCGATCCGGGCCGCTACACTTGCCATGGGCGGGGACTGGCACGATCTCGGCGGCAACAGCGCCGCCGCGCCGCCAGTGGACGAGACCGATGCCATCGACCGGGCGTTGGCCGCGCTCGATCCCCTCTACGATGGCGTCGCGCTGCAACCGCTCGCCCGTGTCCACGACACCTATGAACGGGCATGGGCCGGAGACTGGATCGCCGCCATCCTCATGCGCGAGGGGCTGTCGATCACGCCGGAGGTGAAGGAGCATCTTTGGACGGCGCTGACCTCGCTGGCGTCCGCGCCGGTCGAGGAACGCACCATCACCGGCCTTGCGGTCCTGCTGCAATCCAATGATCTGAAACAGGCGCTACGCCCGTTCTGCGTCGGCGGTGCCTATGGCCGGCTGCTCGACGCCGAGACGGAGCATTTGGGATCGGCGGACGTGCAGGCGTTCGAGATCGAGGGCCTTGTCGGAACCGGCGCGGCCCCGGCCGTGCTCGCCTATCTGTTCCATCGCATCGGCGACCGGCTCGACGGGCGGCCGACGCTGCTCATCATCGACGAGGGCTGGCTTGCGCTGGACGACGAGGGTTTCGCCGGCCAGCTCCGCGAATGGCTGAAAACGCTCCGCAAGAAAAACGCCAGCGTCATCTTCGCCACGCAAAGCCTGTCCGACATTGATGGGAGCAACATCGCGCCCGCCATCATCGAGAGCTGCCCGACGCGGCTCTTGCTGCCGAACGAGCGCGCCATCGAGCCGCAGATTACAGCCATCTATCGCCGCTTCGGCCTCAATGACCGCCAGATAGAAATCCTCGCAAGGGCCACGCCCAAGCGCGACTATTACTGCCAGTCGCGGCGCGGAAATCGCCTGTTCGAGCTTGGCCTGTCCGAAGTCGGCCTCGCGCTCTGCGCCGCATCAGCCAAGTCCGACCAGACGCTCATTGCGCAGATCGTCGCCGAACACGGCCGCGCCGGCTTCCTCGCTGCCTGGCTGCGCGAGCGCGGCGTCGATTGGGCGGCCGACCTGATCCCCGACCTCACCAACCTCGCCGACCGACCGGAATCCGCCGCGCCGGCCCGGCTCGATACCCACCCCACGCAGGAGATCCTTCCATGACCTATTCCAAGATCGCTCGGGCTTCGGCCCTCGCATTGGTGCTTTCCGTACCCGTCGCGCTTTCGCCGATGGCGGCGGCACCGGCACACGCCCAGCTTTTCGGCCGGATCGTCTATGACCCGTCCAACTACGCGCAGAACGTGCTCACCGCCGCCCGCTCCCTGGAGCAGATCAACAACCAGATTCAAAGCCTCCAGAACGAGGCGACCATGTTGATGAATCAGGCCCGCAATCTGGCGAGCCTGCCGTTCTCGTCGCTTCAGCAGCTCCAGCAGAACGTGAGCCGCACGCAGCAGCTTTTGGGACAGGCACAGAACATCGCTTTCGACGTGCAGCGGATCGACCAGGCGTTCCAGCAGCAATACGGCAATGTCTCGCTCTCGGCCACCGACCAGCAGCTCGTCGCCGATGCCCGCGCGCGCTGGCAGAACACGGTCGGCGGCTTGCAGGACGCCATGCGCGTGCAGGCCGGCGTCGTCGGCAACATCGACACCAACCGCACGCAGATGTCGGAGCTTGTCGGGCAGAGCCAGAACGCCACCGGCGCGCTGCAAGCCACGCAGGCGGGCAACCAGCTTCTCGCCCTCCAGTCGCAGCAGCTTTCCGACCTGATCGCCTTGCTCGCCGCCAACGGTCGGGCGGGCGCGCTGACCGAGGCCGAGCGCGCGACCGCCGCCGAACAGGGCCGCATCCAGCGCGAGCGGTTCCTGACGCCGGGTACCGGCTACCAGCCGGGCAATGCGCAGATGTTCAACGGCAACAACTGACGGGAGGCTCGCCATGGACGGCAAGATGCTGGCCCGGCTCGGGGCCGTGGTGTTCATCGCCATCGCCGTCACGGCGACCGCCATCGACATGGCGCGGAAGGACGAACCGTCCGCGCCGCCCGCTGCGCCGACCTTCCAGCCGCCGGCCGATCCGCTGCGCGAAACCCTGCGCCGCTGCCAGCGGCTCGGCGAGGCGGCCGCCAGCGACGCCGACTGCCTCGCCGCCTGGGCTGAATCCCGCGACCGCTTCTTGCGTCCCACGCCGTCGCCCGCCGCGCCGCAGTCCAGCGAAAGGCGGTAGGCACATGGGGAACACGGGCGTCATCGACAATTTCCTCGGGGTCTTCACCCAATATATCGACTCCGGGTTTGGCTTGCTCGGCGGAGAGGTGGCGTTCATCGCCACGACGCTCATCGTCATCGACGTGACGCTGGCTGCCCTGTTCTGGAGCTGGGGGGCGGATGACGACATCATCGCCCGGCTGGTGAAGAAGACCCTGTTCGTCGGGGTGTTCGCCTACATCATCAGCAATTGGCAGAACCTCGCCCGCATCGTCTTCGAGAGCTTCGCCGGACTCGGACTCATGGCGTCGGGCACTGGCTTTTCCGTCACCGATCTGATGCGGCCCGGTCGCGTGGCGCAAACCGGCCTCGACGCCGGCCGGCCGCTGCTCGATTCCATCTCCGACCTGATGGGCTGGATCGCGTTCTTCGAGAACTTCATTCAGATCGCCTGCCTGTTGTTCGCCTGGGCGCTCGTGGTGCTCGCCTTCTTCATCCTCGCCATCCAGCTTTTCGTGACGCTGATCGAGTTCAAATTGGTGACGCTCGCCGGCTTCGTGCTGATCCCCTTCGGCCTGTTCGGCAAGACCGCCTTCATGGCCGAAAAGGTCTTGGGCAACGTGATTTCCAGCGGCATCAAGGTTCTGGTGCTGGCCGTCATTATCGGCATCGGCTCGACACTGTTCTCTCAGTTCACGGCCGGCTTCGGCGGCCAGACACCGAGCATCGACGACGCGATGGCCATCGTTCTGGCCGCGCTGTCGCTGCTCGGCCTCGGCATCTTCGGTCCCGGTATCGCCAACGGCATCGTCTCCGGTGGCCCGCAGCTCGGTGCGGGCGCGGCCGTGGGAACCGGCCTTGCCGCAGGCGGCATGGTGCTGGCTGGCGGCGCGGCGGCAGGGGGCGGGGCGATGCTGGCTGCAAGAGGCGGTGCCGCCGCCCTGTCCGGCGGGGCCGCGGCCGTTCGCGGAGGTGCTGCCACCGCAGGCGCGGCGACCGCCGCCTACAGCGTCGGCGCGCTCGGCCAGTCTGGCGCGACAGGCGTCGCCTCCGGCCTTGGCGGCGTCGCCCGTGCCGCAGGCTCCGCCGCCGTCTCGCCGCTCAAACGCACCGCCGCGCGGGCCAGTGATTCCGTCAAATCCAGCTTCACCGAAGGCGCACGCGCCGGCTTCGGCGCGACCGGCGGCACGGTCGGCGGCGGCGATAGCGCGTCGGCAGCCGCATCGCCGTCTCCCCAAACCAACACGCCGCCAGCCTGGGCGCAGCGGATGCAGCGCTCGCAGGCGCTCAACCACGGCACCACCATGGCCGCCCATGCCGTGCGCTCCGGCGATAGCCATGGCGGCGGCTCTTCCGTCAATCTTTCCGAAAGCGACCGCTCATGAGCATCTTCAAACGACCAGCAGCCCACTACGGCAAGACCCCACAACCCGAGACGCCCTATCAGAAGGCCGCGCAGGCATGGGACGAGCGCATCGGCTCGGCCCGCGTGCAGGCGAGGAACTGGCGGCTGATGGCCTTCGGTTCCCTGTTCCTCTCGGCCGGCTTCGCCTCGGCGCTGGTCTGGCAGTCCGCACGCGGGACCGTCGTGCCGTGGGTTGTTCAGGTCGATGATCTCGGCCAGGCGCAGACCGTCGCCCCGGCCGTTGCCGACTATCGCCCGACCGACCCGCAGATCGCATGGCATCTCGGCCGCTTCATCGAGCAGGTCCGCGCGATCCCGGCAGACGCCATCATCGTCCGCCAGAATTGGTTGAGAGCCTACGAGTTCACCACGGATCGCGGCGCGGCGGCGCTCAACGACTATGCGCGGGCCAACGACCCGTTCACCCGCGTCGGCCGCCAGCAGATCGCCGTTGAGGTCTCCAGCGTCATTCGAGCCTCGCCCGACTCGTTCAGGGTGGCATGGACCGAACGGCACTACGAGAATGGCCAACTCGCCACGACCGAGCGATGGACCGCGATCCTGACCACCGTGCTCCAGACCCCGCGCGACGCCGAGCGCCTGCGCGCCAATCCGCTGGGCATCTATGTGAACGCAATTTCGTGGTCGCGGGAGATGAGCCAATGAGGACGATCACCCGCACGCCCGCGATTGCTGCCATGTTGCTTTCGGCGACCATGCTGGCCGGATGCGCCACCAATCGCACCCAGCAATGGAGCTATGACGATAGCGTGCCACCGCTGCCGACCGTGCAGGCGGCCGTCACCAACGACATGCCCCGGCCATTGCATGTTCCGCCGGCATGGACCGTGGCGCGCGGCGGCACCGCAGCGAGCACGCCGGCCGCCCGCGTCGAGAACGCCAATGCGGCCGCCCGCGTCGAGCCACGCCGCGAGGGCTACTACAACGCCATCCAGATTTACCCCTGGAGCGAAGGCGCGCTCTATCAGGTCTATGCCGCAGTCGGTCAGATCACCACCATTGCGCTGGAACCGGGCGAGGGCCTGACCGGCGCGGGACCGATTGCGGCCGGCGACACCGCCCGCTGGATCATCGGCGATACCGAAAGCGGCAGCGGCACGACCCGGCGCGTGCATGTGCTGGTGAAGCCGACCCGGCCGGACATCTCGACCAACCTCGTCATCTCCACCGACCGCCGCATCTACATGATCGAGCTGCGCGCCCGCGATGCGCTCTACATGCCCGCCGTCGCCTGGGCCTATCCCGCGCCGCCGGCAGGCCAGCGCCAGACCGTTCCGGCCGCGCCGGTCATCCCGGCCGAGGCCGCGCGCAACTACCGTTACGGCCTGACCGGCGACAGTCCGCCATGGCGGCCCATTTCCGTCTTCGACGACGGCCGCCGCGTCTATGTCGTCTTCCCGGCCGGCATCGTGCAGGGCGAAATGCCGCCGATCTTCGTGCTCGGCTCCGATGGCGAACCGCAGATCGTCAATTCCCGCATCCACCAGAACGTCCTGATCGTGGACCGCCTGTTCGGCGCGGCCGAGCTGCGCCTTGGCGGCGGCGACCGCCAGCAGGTCGTCAGGATCGTGCGCGTCGAGCAGACGCAGGCGGTGGCCCCGCAGGTCATCGGGGCAAGCACAGGAGGGCCGTCGTCATGACGGAAACCGTCACCAGCACGAATACCACAGCTCCGATGCGGCTGCGCGCCGAGCCGCCGCGCGTCACCCGCCTGTCCCGCAAGATGCTCGCCGGCGTCGGCGCTGTCGCCTTGCTCGGCATCGGCGGCGCTCTGATCTACGCCCTCCAGACCCGCGACGTGGGACCGGGCGGCGGCGAACTCTATTCGACCGAGAACCGCCCCACGGCGGACGGCTTGTCCGGCCTGCCGCGTGACTATACCGGCCCGGTCCTAGGGCCGGCGCTGCCCGGCGACCTCGGCCGTCCGATCCTCGACGCGCAGAACCGGGGGCAGCCGGTTGCGCCGCCGGTCATGGCGACGCCCGCCGTCGATCCCGAGGAAGAACGTCGCCGCGCCGAGGAAGAAGCCGCACGCCTGAGCAACGTGTTCTT
Source organism: Aureimonas altamirensis (assembly GCF_023702225.1). Taxonomy (GTDB): domain Bacteria; phylum Pseudomonadota; class Alphaproteobacteria; order Rhizobiales; family Rhizobiaceae; genus Aureimonas; species Aureimonas altamirensis_B. The sequence goes on from NZ_JAMQCO010000017.1 coordinate 11,580, forward strand.
CCAGACAGGTCCGAGCGCAGGAGCCGTCCCCGGCNCGGGGGCAGCCGGTTGCGCCGCCGGTCATGGCGACGCCCGCCGTCGATCCCGAGGAAGAACGTCGCCGCGCCGAGGAAGAAGCCGCACGCCTGAGCAACGTGTTCTTCCAGACAGGTCCGAGCGCAGGAGCCGTCCCCGGCGCGACCATGCCCGGCCTTGCCGGTCTCGACCTTGGAGGCCAGACGGCGACACAGGATCGGCAAACGGCGTTCCTTAACGGGCCGGTGGACCGGCAGACCGTCTCGGCGGATCGCGTCATGCCGCCACCCTCGCCTTACATCCTTCAGGCCGGAGCCGTCATCCCCGCTGCGTTGATAACCGGCATTCGTTCCGATCTGCCTGGCCAGATCACCGCCCAGGTCACAGAGAACGTCTATGACAGCCCGACCGGCAGCTTGCTCCTGATCCCGCAGGGCACGCGCATCATCGGCCAGTATGACAGTGGCGTGCAGTTCGGCCAGCGCCGCGTGTTGCTGGTGTGGAATCGTCTGATCTTGCCGGGCGGACGCTCCATCGTCCTCGAACGCCTGCCGGGCGCGGATGCTTCCGGCTATGCCGGTCTTGAGGATGGCGTCGATTATCACTGGTGGGATTTGATGAAGGCCGCCGGACTGTCCACGCTGCTCGCGGTCGGCACGGAGCTGGCGACCAGCGACGAGGACCGGCTTATTCGCGCCATCCGCGACGGGGCGCAGGACACCATCAATCAGGCCGGTCAGCAGATCATCCAGCGCCAGTTGCAGGTCGCGCCCACGCTGACCATCAGGCCGGGCTTCCCGGTCAGGGTCATCGTGACCCGCGACCTCATATTCGAGCCAGCAGGAGGTTGACCATGACTAAACTGAAACTTGGCGCGATCCCCGACGACAAGCCAATGAAAGTCACGGTGGAGCTGCCCGCGTCGCTCCACCGCGATCTGACCGCCTATGCCGAGGTGCTGGCCCGCGAGACCGACCAGCCCGTCGCCGATCCCATCAAGCTGATCGTGCCCATGCTGGAGCGGTTCATCGCCACGGATCGGGGGTTTGCGAAGGCACGGCGCTCGACCGACAGAGCGTCGTCGGCGAGGACATGAGCACGGAGGTATTATGACAGATCATTCGCTATCTGCGCTGACGAAACGGACCATTCGCAGGCACCAGCTTCGCGAGTTGGTTCCCCTTGCTGACACCACCATCTACGACATGGAGCAACGGGGGGAATTTCCTCAACGGTTCTATTTGACGGCTCGTTGCGTAGTTTGGGACCTTGCCGAAGTGGAGGCATGGCTTGAGGAACGTCGCCAAGCCTCCAGAGAGAAAGCCATCAAGCGCGCGCCGTCTCCCGACGTGAAGCTCAGGAAATTCCGACCCGTCAAACAGTAGGTTCAGAGCGCAGAAGGTCCATGGACGGCGGATACAGCGTCGGGACGTATTTCTGGCCGGCAACCCAGGCATCCACGAGGTTCGCCCACTCCTGCATCATGTGGCGGCGCTGGTGCTCGTATTCGGCTTTGTTGTAGATGCCGCGCGACGAACGTCCGTCCTCATGCGCCAGGCACTTTTCGATCCAGTCGCTATTGAAGCCCAACTCGTTCAACAGGGTTGAGCCTGTCCGGCGCAGATCGTGGACCGTGAACGGTTCGAGCGGCAAACCCTCCTTCTTCGCCCGGACCACGACGGCCGTGGTAATGCGGTTGAACGTCGCGCGCGACATCGGCGCATCCGCATCGTAGCGCGATGGCAGCAGATATTTGGAGTTGCCGGCGCAGGTCTTGAGCGCAATGAGGATGTCGATTGCTTGCTGCGCAAGATAGACGTTGTGCGCCTTGGATCGCTTCATCCGCTCCTTCGGGATCGACCAGACGGCGTTCTCGAAATCGACCTCATCCCAGGTCGCGTCCTGTAGCTCACTCTTCCTGACCATGGTGAGCAGGAACAGCTTCATGCCGAGCCGGATCGTCGGCAGCGTGGGCACATGCTCAAGCTGGCCGAGCATGACCCGGATTTCGGCAGGCGACAGAGAGCGGTCTCTGGGAACGAACGTTGTGATGGAGGCAGGCCCAACCTCATCGGCCGGGTTGGCCACCTTTTCCCCGTGCAGGATCGCGAAGGCGTAGACGAGCTTCACAATATCGCGGACGTGGACGGCTGTGGCCGGGGCTCCCCGTGCCTTCACCTTCTCGCACAGTGAACGCAGATCATCCGGTGTGATTTCCGTCAGGAGCCGCCTGCGAAACGTAGGCAGTATGTCACGCTCAAAGATCGAGCGGCGCATCGCGCGGGTGCTGTCCGCCATCCGCGCCTCTTGCAGCCAGCGTTCGCCAAGCTCGCCAAAGCTCTTTGCTTCCTTGATACGGCGTTTGTCCCGCCGCTTTTCGTGGGCCGGTGAGATGCCATCCTGGAGCATCAGTTTGGCCTCGATCAGCTTCTCCCGAGCACGAGCGAGCGAGGCACCGGCGGGACCATACTTGCCGATGATTACCGTTTCCCGCCGTCCGTTCAAACGGTAGTCGTACCGGAAGGTCATCGCTCCAGTCGGAGAGACCAGAAGGTACATACCGTCACGGTCCGTCACCTTGTATTTTTTGTCTCGTGGTTTCAATGCCTTAATGGCTGCATCCGTGAGCATTCTTCCCTCCGAAATTGACCCGAAAAGGAGGAATCCGCCCAAAAAGTCCGTCAGCCCAATTTTGACCCCTTCGCAGAAATTTCTTTCATGAAATTCAATGACTTATGGTCAAAAAAAGTCCGTCAGCGGCTTCCATTCCCCTGACGGTACTTTCAAAAAGTCGATTGAGCAAGTTCGGGGATGCCGTCGAAAAGTCCGTCTATCGCGAGGCTTGCCCTGCGATAGACGACGATAGACAGAGATTAAATTATCGTTTGATTTCAGAGTGTTATAGAGGGCTCTGGAGGGCTATCGGCGGCGTTTGGATAGGCCTGAATCATTCCCACTCGATCGTGCCAGGGGGCTTCGAGGTCACGTCGTAGACGACGCGGTTGATGCCGCGGACCTCGTTGATGATGCGGGTTGCCGCATTGCCGAGGAATTCCATGTCGTACGGGTAGAAATCCGCCGTCATGCCGTCCACCGACGTCACCGCGCGCAGGGCGCAGACGAACTCGTATGTCCGCCCGTCACCCATCACGCCCACCGTCTGCACCGGCAGAAGCACAGCGAAGGCCTGCCAGATGGCATCGTAGAGGCCAGCCTTGCGGATCTCGTCCAGGTAGATCGCGTCGGCCTGACGCAGGATATCCAGCTTCTCCCGCGTGACGCCGCCCGGGCAGCGGATCGCAAGCCCCGGTCCAGGGAAAGGGTGCCGCCCGACGAATTGCTCCGGCAGGCCAAGCTCCCGCCCGAGGGCCCGAACCTCGTCCTTGAACAGCTCGCGCAGCGGTTCCACCAGCTTCATGTTCATGCGTTCGGGAAGACCGCCCACATTGTGATGCGACTTGATGGTCACCGAAGGGCCGCCGGTAAAGGACACGCTCTCGATCACGTCGGGATAAAGCGTGCCTTGCGCCAGGAAGTCGGCGCCGCCGATCTTGGCGGCTTCCGCCTCGAAGGTCTCGATGAAAAGACGGCCGATCGTCTTGCGCTTGATCTCCGGGTCGAGTTCGCCCTCCAGCGCGTCGAGGAACAGATCCTGAGCTTCGACGTGCACCAGCGGGATGTTGTAATGGTCGCGGAACATCGTGACCACTTCCTGCGCCTCGTTCAGGCGCATCAAGCCGTGATCGACGAAGATGCAGGTCAGCTGGTCGCCTATGGCTTCATGGATCAGGATCGCCGCAACCGAAGAGTCGACGCCGCCTGACAATCCGCAGATCACCCGCCCGCCGCCGACCTTCTCGCGGATTTCCGCAACCGCCTGCTCGCGGAAGGCGGCCATTGTCCAGTCGCCCTTCAGGCCGACGATCCGGTGCACGAAATTGGAAATCAGCCGTGCGCCATCCGGCGTGTGCACCACCTCCGGGTGAAACTGCACGCCATAGAAGCGCCGCCTCTCATCCGCAATGGCGGCAAAGGGCGCGCCGGGCGAAACTCCGACGATCTCGAAGCCTTCGGGCAGCGCGGTAACCCTGTCGCCATGGCTCATCCAGACCTGATGCCGCGTGCCTTCGGCCCACACGCCCTCGAACAGCGGCGAATTCTTCTGCACTTCGACGAAGGCGCGGCCGAACTCCCGATGCAGACCGCCCTCGATCCGTCCGCCGAGCTGGGCGCACATGGTCTGCTGGCCGTAGCAGATGCCGAGAACCGGCAGGCCCGCGTCGAAGATCTCCTGCGGGGCGCGCGGAGAATCCTGCTCGGTCGTCGAAGCCGGGGAGCCGGACAGGATCACGCCCTTCGGCTTCAACCGCGCGAAGCCTTCCGCCGCAGACTGGAACGGTACGATCTCGGAGTAGACGCCCGCCTCGCGGACGCGTCGCGCGATGAGCTGCGTCACCTGCGAGCCGAAGTCGATGATGAGGATAGTGTCGGGGTGCTGGGTCATGGCGAACTTCTAGATAAAGTCGCCCAAAAGGCAAGGGCCTTTTTCGCCCTTATCGGCTTGTCAGCCCTCGTTCTCGTTCGCCAAGATCGGAGCCGGACGCCAGCCGCCGGCAAGCACGACCTCCAGCGTATCGACGGCGATCGCCAGACGCTCGTCGAGGGCATCCAGCAGACGCGTCCAGTCTTCGTAGCGCCGCAGGTCCGCGGCGCCGTCCGATATGCCGCGCAGGGCCACCATCGGCACGCCGAAGCGCTGGCAGGCGCGCATGACGGCGAAGCTTTCCATATCGACCATGTCGGCGTCGATCGCCAGATAGCGCGACCCGGTCACCACGTCCGAGCCGGTCGACAGGCGCGCGGACGGGACTGCGGGCAGCGGCGTCTCCAGCGGCGTTTCGACGAGATGGTCCGTAAACGGTGTCTGCCCCTTGTCGAAGCCGAGCGGCGAGGCGTCCATGTCGCGCCACGAGACGCTGGACGCCTGGTAGATCTCGCCCTGCGGCAGGGTACGCGAGCCGGCGGAGCCCAGGCATACCACGAGGCCCGGCATGGCGCCGGCTTCCTGCGCCAGCCTGAGCGCCAACCCGGTCTCGAGCGCGGCCTCCACGGGGCCGACGCCGACGATGGCCGGCTGGATGCGCTTTCGCAGCTGCGGCCCGTATTCCGGCATCGCCGCCATGACGAACAAGGTCGGTACCCCACCCAGCGATGCGATCCGCGCCTGGCTCATCATGCAGCTCCAACCCGGGTCAGCCGGGCGAAGAAGAACCCGTCCGTACCCGTGCGATGCGGCGTCATCGTCATCGCCCGGCCGCCCGCGACATCGACCGGAATGTATGGTGCGCCCGGCTGCGGTATCGCCGTCTGCCATAGGGTCGACGCATCCTCGACGCGGAATTGAGGATGCGTGTCGACGAAGCGGGCGACGCGCGCGCCGTTCTCCTCTTCCAGGACGGAGCAGGTCACGTAGGCCAGATGCCCGCCGGGCCTGACATATTGCGCCGCCGCCGACAGAACCTTGTCCTGCTCGGCCATGCGGCGGTGAAGCTGCTGCTCCGTCAGCCGCCACCGGGCATCCGGGCGGCGCCGCCAGGTGCCCGACCCGGTACATGGCGCATCAACCAGGACGAGATCCATAGACCCCGCAAGCGACGAAAGATCGTCGCGCGGCGCATGAACGGTGATCGCCTCGGCGCCGGCGCGCCGGAGCCGTTCCCAGATGGGGGCCAGCCGCTGGCGGTCCGCGTCGTAGGCGTGGACGGCCCCCTCGCCGGCCATGTCGGCCGCCAGCGCCAGCGTCTTGCCGCCGGCGCCGGCGCAGTAATCGAGCACCGAAATGCCGGGCCGCGCCCCGGCCAGCAAGGCCGCGATCTGCGACCCTTCGTCCTGGATTTCGAACAGGCCGGTCTGGAAGGCTTCCTCAACCTGCACGTTGGGGTGGCGGCCGTCCCCCTGGATCGGCGGTATCCGCAAGCCCTGCGGCGCGTACGGCGTCGGCACGGCGCCGAACCCGCGGAGCTTTTCGAGTACCTCGTCCCGGTTGGCGCGCAGCGTGTTGACGCGCATGTCCAGCGGGGGGCGATCGCCCATGGCGCGCGCCTCGGCCACCCACTCGTCGCCGAGCGAGCGCGCAAGGGGCACGGCCAGCCAATCCGGCACATCGGCCGCCACGGCATCCGGCGCATCGGAAAGCGGCGCCTGTGTCAGGCGGACGAAACCGTCGGAAGCCGGCATCTGCGGCGCGAACCTGTCGCCTGCGAGCGCTACCGAAAGATCCTGCGCAGGCAGGCCGGCATCCACCACTGCCGCGAACGCCAGTGCGCGGGGTGTATCGTCGCCCATGCGCCAGCCCAGAGAACGGCGGCGTCGCAGCACGTCGTAGACGATATTGCCGATGGCCGCCCTGTCGCCGGAGCCGGCAAAGCGATGCGAAAGGCCCCAGTCCTTCAGCGCATCGGCCACAGGGCGTCGGCGCGAATCCATGTCTTCGATGATTTCGATCGCGGCCGCGATTCTTCCGCCAAGGCGCATGGACAAGATCCTGAAGTCGTTCCTGCCGTTTGGTACCGAAGGCACCCGGCATCGGCAAGCCCATCGAAAAAGGGGCCGCCCGTCGCCAGGCAGCCCCCTTCGGAATGTCGGCTCGCGGTGGTTACTCGGCGGCCTGCTGCGGCGTGTTCGGCGTCACCGAGATTGCAGGCTCGCGGCCCGCGAGTTCGGCGCGGGCCTTGCGAACTCCGGCCCCGTAATCCGGATGGACCTTGTCGAACAGGGCGATCTGCCGCTCGGCGATCTCTTCCGGGATACCGCCCATCGCCGCCGCGATATTGGCGAAGAGGCGCGCCTTCTCGCCATCGTCGAACAGGTTGAACAGGGCGCGCGGCTGGCCGAAATCGTCGTTGCCTTCGCGGTGGTCGTAACGCGAGGCATCACCCGAGATACGCAGGGGCGGCTCCTGTGCCGACTTGTCCTCGAACGGGCCGTTGACCGAGTTCGGCTCGTAATAGGCATCCGGATTGCCGGTCTTGATGCCGCCGAAGACGTTCATCTGGCCATCGCGATGGTAGTGATGCACCGGGCAGCGCGGCTGGTTGACCGGGATGGTCTCGTAATGCGTGCCGAGGCGGTGGCGATGCGCGTCGGCGTAGGAGAAGACGCGCGCCTGCAGCATCTTGTCGGGCGAATAGGCGATGCCCGGCACGATGTTCGACGGCGAGAAGGCGGCGTTCTCGATCTCGGCGAAGTAGTTTTCCGCGTTGCGGTTCAGTTCCATGACGCCGATATCGATCGGCGGATAGTCCGCATGCGGCCAGACCTTCGTCAGGTCGAACGGGTTGTAGGGCGTCTTCTCGGCATCCGCCTCGGGCATGATCTGCACCTGCAGCGTCCAGCGCGGGAACTCGCCCTTTTCGATGCCGCCGAACAGCGCTTCCTGGTAGCTTTCGCGCGTACGCCCGATGACCTGGTCGGCTTCTTCGTTGGTGAAGTGCTTGTGGCCCTGCTGGGTCTTGAAGTGGAACTTCACCCAGTAACGCTCGCCCGCGTCGTTCCACAGCGAGAAGGTGTGCGAGCCGTAGCCGTTCATGAACTGCGGCGCCACGGGCAGCCCGCGGTCGGACATGAGGATCGTTACCTGGTGCAGGCTCTCGGGCGAAAGCGACCAGAAGTCCCACATGGCGGTCGGCGAACGCATGTTGGTCTTGGGATGGCGCTTCTGCGTGTGGATGAAATCCGGGAACTTGTAGGCGTCACGCACGAAGAAGACAGGCGTGTTGTTGCCGACGAGATCCCAGTTTCCGTCCTCGGTATAGAACTTCAGGGCGAAGCCGCGCACGTCGCGCTCGGCGTCGGCGGCGCCCATTTCGCCGGCAACGGTGGAGAAGCGTGCCAGCATCGGCGTCTCGGCACCCGGCTGCAAGACCTTGGCCTTGGTGTAGCGCGAGATGTCGCCGGTGATCGTCAGCGTACCGAAGGCGCCCCAGCCCTTGGCGTGAACGACCCGTTCCGGAATGCGCTCCCGGTTCTGGTGGGCCAGCTTCTCGATGAGCTGGTAGTCCTGCAGGAGCGCCGGGCCGCGAGGACCGGCCGTCCACGTGTTCTGGTTGTCGGGCACCGGCGAGCCGGCGGTCGTCGTCAGGGTCTTGCGATCGGTCATGTCAATCTCCGTCTTGCCGTCCAACAGGCGAAACCTGGAGACGTTCCAACATCCTTTTTCGATAAATTCCAATCGTATTTACGCTGCGCGTCGATTAGTTTATCTGATGACGATGCTGACCGTACGCCAGATGCGCTATTTCGAGGCGCTTGCCGACACGCTCCATTTCGGGCGCGCGGCCCATCGCCTCAACATCACGCAACCCGCCCTTTCCGGCCAGATCGCGCAGATGGAGGCGGATTTTGCGGCACGGCTTTTCGAGCGTCGTCCATCGGGCGTGGTCCTGACACCGGAAGGCGACGCGGTTCGCCAGCGCATACGGCGGATCATGGGCGAGATCCGGGACCTCGAAGCCATGGCGGGACGGCGCGAGGGCCTGACCGGCCAGTTGCGGCTGGGCGTCATCGCGTCGGTTGCGCCGTACCTGCTGCCCGATCTGCTGCCCAAGGCCGCAACGCGCTTTCCCGGCCTCGATCTCGGCCTGAAGGAAAACGTTACCGAGCGCCTCCTGGCGGACCTGTCGGCCGGCAGCCTCGACTGCGCCCTCGTGGCGCTTCCGGTCACGGACCCCTCCTTCCGCGTCGTCGAACTGGTCGACGATCCCTTTTATCTGGCGGTGCCGACGGCCGATGCGGCGCGCATCGCAGCACCTGTGCGGCCTCAGGCGCTCGTCAACGAACGGTTGATCCTGCTCGAAGAGGGCCACTGCATGCGCGACCAGGCGCTGGCCGTGTGCAAGATCGTGGAAACCCGCGACCTGGCATCGCTGGGCGCCACCTCACTCGCGACGCTTCTGCGCATGGTGGCCGGCGGACTCGGCGTCACGCTGGCGCCACTGCTGGCACTGGCCGCGGAAGGCCGCAGCGGCGGCATAGAGTTCCTGCCCTTCGGTGCACCGCAGCCGATCCGCCGACTGGCCCTTGCCTACCGCGCGTCTTCCGGACGGGAGTCGGGCTTCGCCGCCTTGGCCGATTGCATCAGAGGCGTGCTTGCAGAGGAACAGGCAAAGAGCCTGCACCATGTCGAATCCGCATGACGATTATAACTTTTGATTGAGCATATTCCATTCAGGATCAGTCGAACGCAGGAGAACCGCGAGTTAAGATTGCGGAATCGAGCGACACACGTTTAGCTAACGCATTGCGATTAGCCGATTGCGCTCCGATGCCTGCTCCATGCGCCCATTCCGATGCCCGAGCCTGAGGCCCCCGATCCGGCGCAAGCGCGCATCGCCGCGCTCGAGGCGGAGCTGGCGCTGGCGCGCAAGGCACTCAACGAAAGCCGTTCGCGCTATCGCCTCATCGTCAACAGCATCGTCGACTATGCGATCATCGCCACCGACCTGGACGGCAGGATAACCCTGTGGACGGAGTCGGCCTCCACGCTGTTCGGATGGTCCGAACAGGCGATGATCGGCCGCTCCATCGAGGAAATCTTCACCGAGGCGGATATCCTCGCCAAAGTACCGTCGGCGGCGATGCGCGCGGCCCTCGCCTCCAGCTCGACCCGGCAGGAGCGGTGGCATCGCCGCGCCGACGGCATGCACTTCTTCGCCTCGGGAGAAGTCATGGTCTTGCGAGACGACAGCGATGCTTTGGCGGGCTTCCTGCACATCCTTCGCGACCGTACCGAAGAGCGACGCATCCAGCATGAGCTGGAGGCGAGCCGCGAGCGGCTGGACTATGCTCTCAATTCGTCCGCGCTGGTCGGCACGTGGGACTGGGACGTCGTCAACGATCTCGTCTATGCCGACGACAAGTTCCGCGATTTCTTCGGATTGCCGACATCCGCAGCGACGGGCCCGCTGCCTATCGAACGGTTTCTGGAGGGTGTCCACCCCGAAGACCGGGAGACGGCCAGAACCCGGATCATGGCCGCCAAGATATCGGGCCAGCCCTTTACGCTGGAATACCGCACCATCGACCGTATGGGCGATGTCCACTGGGTATCGGCACAGGGGCGCTGCTTCCACGATGCGCTCGGCGATCCGATCCGGTTTCCCGGGGCCATCATCGACATCACGCAGGAAAAGCGACGGCGCAACATGCAGGCCGCGCTGCTGCGCCTGGGCGACGAAGGCGTCGAGCAGCTCGGCGATTCGATCGACTATTCCGTGCGCTCGCTGGCGATCATAGGGGAGACGCTGGAGCTGGGCCAGGTGGGATACGCCGCCATCACCGATGACGGCCAGTATTTCGCGGTCACCGCGCAATGGACCGACGGCGTTTCGCCCGCCATCCCGCCGCACGGGAAGATCGGCCGGATCGAACGGCGGCTGGTGGATCGGCTCACGCAGGACGGAACGCTGGTTGTGGAAGATGTGCACCTGCACCCAGCCACCCGCGAAAACATGGAGTTCTGGCAAGGGTTGAACGTCGCCGCCATGATCAACATGGCGGTGGTGGAAGACGGCCGTGTGCGGATCATCCTGTTTCTTTTCAGCTCCCGCCCCCGCAACTGGGACGAAGAGGAGCTCGCTTTCGTCCGCGACATCCTCAACCGTGCGTGGACCTACAGCCGCCGCCGGCTCGCGGAGCGGCGGCTGATCGAAACCGAAACGCGGCTCCGCCTGGCGCAGGAAGCCGCGGATATCGGCACGCTCGACTATCGCCCCTTGTCCGGCGCGTTCGACATGGACGAAAGATGCAGGGCCATCTTCGGCGTTGCCGGGACGGCCGAGCCGATCTTTCCGGACGATCTCCTTGGGTCGATCGCGCCGGAAGACTGTCCCGTGCTTCGGGTCCAGGTGGAGAAGGCGCTCGGCTCCGGCACGGAAAGCCTTCTGGACCTGCAGTTCCGGACCTTCAATCGGGTCGACGGCGGCATCCGGCACATCCGCCTGGAAGCGCAGACCGTTGCCGAAGAGGGGCGCGTCGTCCGCTTCGTGGGGGCGGTGCATGACGTGACGGAGGAGAGGACGGCACAGGACAGGCAAGCCTTGATGACGCGGGAACTGCGACACCGGGTCAAGAACACGCTTGCCATGGTAGAGGCGCTGGCCGGGCTGACCATGCGCCGGGCAGCCACCCCGCGCGAGGGGCTCGCCGCGTTCGTCGCCCGGCTGGCCGCCCTGCGCGAGGCGCACGAAATCCTGACGACGACCAGTTGGACCAGCGCGCCGCTGCGCGCCGTCGTCGACCGGATCATGGCCGGCCGCGATGCGACGAAGGCCAAGCGTATCCGATATGGCGGGCCCGACGTGCATCTGTCGGCCCGGCAGAGCCTTGCCCTTTCACTGACCCTTTTCGAGATGCTGTCGAACGCGATGCGCTACGGATCCCTGAGCGGCGGGACGGGGATCGTCGATCTCGGCTGGTCGGTCTCGATGACGCCTTCCGGCCCGCACCTCCGGATGATCTGGAAGGAGCGGGGTGGCCCGACGGTCCAGCCGCCGCGCCGCTTCGGGCTGGGCCTGAAGCTGATCCGGCAGTCCCTTCCGGTCGAGATCGGTGGAACGGTCGACCTGACCTTTCCCCCGGACGGAGCCAGCCTCGTCATCGAGGCGCCGGTGCATCTCGGCCCGGACGAGGCTGAAAACCGCGGGGACGGGCCGCCGAGGGATGCCGCAGAAAGACCTTAAACGGCGATATCGATGACGCCGGCTTCGCCGGATTCCGTGCCGAATGCCAAAAGCCGGCCCTCACGGTGCCAGCTCATGCCGTTCACCGAACCCTTGCCGCCGCGACGCAGCAGCGCCTCCTTCTGGTCGGCGAAGCGAACCGCAAGGACCATTCCGTCCGCATAGCCGATGGCCAGGATATCGTCGCCCGGGTGGCACGCCACGCTGGTGACCATCGTGTCGCCGCGCGTACCCAGTTCCAGCGGCGCCTTGCCCATCGGACCTTCCTTGCCGGAGAATGGCCAGAGGATCGCCGCCGGGGCTCCCGTCGTGGCAAGATACCTGCCCTTCGCCGACCAGGACCAGCCTTTCACCTTCGACGGATAACCCGTCATGCGCATGTGCTTTCCGTCGTCCAGGCGCCAGCCATGTAGAGCGTTTTCCTGCATGGCCGTCACCAGGAACCGCCCATCGGGAGAAAAGCCGACGGACATGTGCGCGCCCTTCCACTCCAGGCCGGTCGGCGGCGTCTGCATCGCCGGAAACCAGAGGCTCGCGCCGTCGTAGCGCGCAAAGGCGACGCGCATGCCCTTCGGTGCAAACGCGACGTCCTCGGCCGAGCGGTCGTGCGTATGCGTCTTCATGGTGCCGTCCGGCAGGCGGACATGGACCGTGCGACCGGAGGTGAAGGCGACGGCGCCGGACGGACCTCCGGCGACCGAGGATATCCATTTGCGGCCGATAGAGGCCAGCTCTACGGCCTGGCCATCGACGCCGAGCGCGACCACGCGCCCGTCTTCGCCGCCGCAGAGGAGACGGTTGGACGTTTCGTCATGCCTGGCCACTACCAGGCCGGCCGGGTTTGTCTCGATGGCGGTTTCCCCACCCTGCATCCGCCGGACTGTACCGTCGGCGAGCGCAAAGAAAGGGACGTCGCCGAGGAAGGTGGCGCAGGCGACGAAGGTGTCGAACTCGTACGGGGCGATCTGTGGCATCAGGCGGGCGTCTTCGCTTCCGCCCTGCAGGCCATGAAGCCGGCTTCCAGCCGCGCACGATCCAGTTCGCGGCCGATGAAGACGAGCCGGCTTTCACGCGGCTCCCCGTCCCGCCACTTGCGCTGGTGGTCACCCTCGATGATCATGTGCACGCCCTGCACAACATAACGGTCCGGATCCCCTGCAAAGGCGATGATGCCCTTCAACCGCAGGATGTTCGGCCCCTCGGTCTGGGTCAGTGCCTGTATCCAGGGAAAGAATTTCTTCTCATCCATCTCGCCGCCCTTGAGCGAGATCGACGTCACCGTGACGTCGTGGATGGCCGCCGCCTCGCCGTGGTGGTGATGGCCATGGTCGTGATGATGATGGTCATGATCGTGGTCGTCATGATGATGATGATGGTCGTGGTCGCAGTCCGGCCCGCAGACATGGTCGTCATGCGCGTGGGCGGCCTGCTCCAGGAAGGCGGGGTCTTCGTCCAGCACCCGCGCAAGGTCGAAGGCTCCCTGGTCCAGCACACGGGCAAGGTCCACCTCGGCCCGGGCGGCGCGGTGGATGCGGGCATGCGGATTGATGGCGCGCACGGTGGCCTCGACGGCGGCAAGCTCTTCGGCGGTCACGAGATCCGTCTTGTTGACGATGACGACGTCGGCGAAGGCGATCTGGTCTTCGGCCTCGCGCGAGTCCTTGAGGCGCAGCGGAAGGTGCTTGGCGTCGACGAGGGCCACGACGGCGTCGAGGCGCGTGCGGGCGCGCACGTCGTCGTCCATGAAGAAGGTCTGCGCCACGGGCACCGGGTCCGCCAGACCGGTGGTCTCGACGATGATCGCGTCGAACCGGCCCTTGCGGCGAACCAGCCCTTCCACCACGCGCACGAGATCGCCTCGCACGGTGCAGCAGATGCAGCCGTTGTTCATCTCGTAGATTTCCTCGTCGGTCTCCACGATCAGGTCGTTGTCGATGCCGATCTCGCCGAACTCGTTGACGATGACGGCATAGCGCTTGCCGTGATCGCCGGTCAGGATGCGGTTCAACAGGGTGGTCTTTCCCGAGCCGAGATAGCCGGTCAGTACCGTTACGGGAACCTGTTCGGCGGCGGCGTTATCTGTGCGCGACATGGGCTTGCCTGTCTCCTGCGGATAGGTTGGACACCGATATAAGGAGCCGGCGCTGCGATTGCACGGATGATTTTGGAGGGGAAGCGGCTTCTGGCCGCGCTTCCTATGGACGGACCGCCGGCGCCCCTGCAAGAGTGACGCGACGGACGAGTGCGGAAAGGCCAGGCATGAAGAAGGGCAAGACATCCATCCTGCGGCAGCTGACCGTTACCGCACGGGCGGAACGCCAGTTGCTGGCGCGGCATCTGGCCGGCCTCGGCCTGCATCCGGGCCAGGACGCGCTGCTTCTTGCGCTCGCCGCGCGCGACGGACAATCGCTGGCTGAACTTGCCGCCGGCCTGGGTGTGTCCGCGCCCACCGTCACCAAGACGGTCGGGCGCATGTCCGCCGAAGGTTTCCTCGAAAAGCGCGCGTCGACCGAAGACCGGCGCCAGAACTTCGCTTTCCTGACCGACAGCGGCCGCCTGGCCGCAAGCGCCGTCAGGCGGGCGCGCCGCGACATGGAGGAGACGGCGCTCGCCGGATTCAGCCAGAAGCAGCGCAGGCGCCTGCGCAAGCTCCTCGGCAAGATGGACCGCAACCTGGCGCCGGCCGCCGCCGAAAGCGGCGAAGAGGGGGAAGCGTCGCACTCCTCTGTTGCATGAAAAGCGGTCCATCGCTTAAGGATCGTTCAGGCAGATTCACTGCCGGATCGAATGTCTCGGGAGATCGGTGGCTCAAAAGGTCAAATTGTCGACGATTGCGGAGGCGCTCGGCCTGTCCACCGCAACCGTGTCCCTGGCGTTGCGTGACAGCCCGCTGGTGGCCGAGTCGACCCGTGAGCGCATCAAGGAAGAGGCGCGCGCCTCCGGCTACATCTACAACCGGCGCGCAGCGAGCCTTCGCACGTCGAAATCCGGCATCATCGGCGTCTGCGTCAGCGACATCATGAACCCGTTCTTCGGCGAGATCCTGAAGGCCATCGAGAACGAGCTCGACCGGCATCGCCAGACCTTCGTCCTGTGCAATCACTACGACCAGCTCTCCAAGCAGCGCGCCTTCGTGGACACGATGCTGCAGCTCGGCGCAGACGGCCTCATCATGTCTCCGGCCATCGGGACGCCCGCTCCCGACATCCACCTTGCCGAACAGAACGACCTGCCGGTCACCCTCATCGCCCGGACGGTCGAGGGCTGCGGCGTCACGTCCTTCAGCGGCGACGACAGCTATGGCATGCGTCTTGCCGTCAATCACCTGATCGGCAAAGGCTATCGTCGCATCGCCATGGTGGGCGGCACGGACCTTACCTCCACCGGCCGCGAGCGCGAGCGCGGCTACCGCGAGGCATTGGCCGAGGCCGGAATCGACTATCGGCCGGAATGGCGGATCCCTGGACCGCGCAGCCGACATTCGGGCTTCGACGCCGTCGCGGGCTTCCTGCGGCTGCCCGAGCGGCCCGATGCGGTCGCCTGCTTCTCCGACCTCGTCGCGCTCGGCTTCATGTATGGGCTGGCCCGCGAGGGCCTTCGTCCCGGCGTGGACATCGCGGTGACGGGCTATGACGATATCGACGAGGCGGCCATCGCCATGCCGTCGCTGACCACCGTCGCCAACGGCCAGAGCGAGGTGGGCCGGCGCGCCGCGGCCGCGCTGCTGGCCCGGCTCAACGGCGCCCCTGCCGTCGAGTCCGTCGAGTTGATCACACCGCAGATCAAGGTCAGGCAATCCACGGAAGGGCCTTGACGACAGGCCCTTATCCACAAGAAGGAAACGACTGAAAATGGCAGACCTCAAGACAGTGCCCGTGCTCGTCCCGATCGGCTTTCACGCCGAATCTCGCAAAGCCCTGGAGGCGCTGTTCTCGGTCCGGGAATTCCAGAAACGCGACCTTTCCGAACTGTCGGAGGACGAGAAAGCCGCAATCCGCGGCATAGCATCCTTCGGCAACGTTTCCGCTTCGATGATGGACGCGCTTCCGGCGCTGGAGATCGTCGCGAGCTTCGGCGTCGGCTACGACAGCGTCGATGCGGCCCATGCCGCTTCCAAAGGCATCATGGTTACCAACACGCCCGATGTCCTGACGGAGGAGGTCGCCGACACCGCACTTGGCCTTCTGCTGATGACGGTGCGTGAATTGCCGCAGGCCGAGCGCTACCTGCGCGCCGGAAAATGGGAAGGGGAAGGCCCCTACCCGCTGACCCATGGCACGCTGCGCGGCCGCACCGTTGGCATCATGGGGCTCGGTCGCATCGGCATCGCCATCGCCAGGCGCCTCGAGAGCTTCGGCGTCGCGGTGGCCTATTTCAACCGTCGCAAGCGAGACGACGTGCCCTACGCCTATCATGGGTCGCTGGAAGAGCTCGCCGGCGCCGTCGATACCCTGATCGTCGCCGCGCCGGGCGGCGCGTCCACGGACAAGGCCATCGATGCTGCGGTGCTGAAGGCGCTCGGACCGAATGGCATTCTCATCAATATCGGGCGGGGAACGACCGTGGATGAAGACGCACTGATCGCCGCGCTGCAGGACGGCACCATCATGGCGGCCGGCCTCGACGTCTTCGAAAAGGAGCCGAAGGTTCCGCAGGCGCTAATCGACCTGCCGAATGCCGTGCTTCTGCCGCATGTCGGGTCGGCCTCGCACCACACGCGCAACGAGATGGGCAACCTCGTCGTCCGGAACCTTCAAGCCTGGTTTTCCGGAAGCGACGTGCCGACACCCGTCGCCGAATGCGTCTCGGCCGGTGTCCGACGCCACGGTTAACCCTTAGGTAAGCTTAAGAAAGCTATACTTCCGGTCTTCCAACCGAAGAGGAGGGATCGCCATGAATTACGCCGTGATGGTTCTTTCGATCGGCCTGGCCGGTGTGATCGCGGTGTCGAACATGCAGGGCGCCACGGTGGCCGCGCACGAGTCGCTGCTGTCGTCGCTGTCGCCGTCGCCGGAGATCACCAATTCGACGCGACAGGCCGACGGCGCGGAGCGCAAGGCGCTCCGCTTCATCGATCTTCGTGACGGCGCGAGTTGCAAGGTTCCGGAGCCGACGGACGTCGACGGCTCCTGGCAGCGCATTCCCATGGGGCCGGATTGCGCGTCTTCGAGCGACCTTTCGAAGGCCGCCTACTGGCGCATCGGGGCGAATGGCACCTTGCTGATGGCGGACGACAGCGGCCGTACGGTGCTGGAGTTCTCGCCGGGCGACGGCGTCCTGTACGAAAGCGTCTACCCGGCAACGGCGCTCATCACCGTGGTGCCCGCCAAAAGCTAGAGCGTTTCGGCGATGAAACGACCGAGGGATCGGCTCTGCCGGCCCTCGGCATCGTAGTTCGAATCGTCGAGGTAGGCCGCATAGGCGGCGTCGAGCGCCGGCCATTCGCCGTCGATGATCGAATACCACGCCGTGTCGCGGTTGCGCTGCTTTACGATCATATGCTGGCGGAACAAGCCCTCGTAGCGGAATCCCAGCCGCCGTGCGGCTGCATGGGACGGCGCATTCTCGTCGTTGCACTTCCATTCGTAGCGGCGATAGCCGAGCTCGCCGAAGACGCGCCGCAAGACGAGGTGAAACGCCTCGCTGGCGATCCTGGTCCGCTGGAGGGCCGGCGAAAAGCAGATGTTGCCGATTTCGATGACGCCGTTCGCGCGGTCGATCCGCATGAGCGAGAGGACGCCAAGCGCCTTTCCGCTGTCGCGGTCGATCACGCTGTAGAAGCATGGATCGTCGCCGAAATAGGTGGCCTCGGCAAACCGCTCGAAGGTGTCGTAATCCGCGAAGGGCCCGTAGGCGAGATAGTCCCAGAGCCCTTCGCTGCCGGGCAGGGTGAACGCTTCGTGGAGGTCGCGCAGGTGGGCGCGGTCGATGCGTACGACATTCGCGAAGCGGCCGGCCATCGGCGCGTCGCCGGGGTGCGGACGCGGCGTGTAGTGCGAGAGGTCGGTGTGCATCCGGGTTCTCAGCCGCGCAGGGCGGCGGCTTCCGCCGCCAGGGCCGTGACGGCCGCGAAATCTCCCGCTGCGAGGCGGTCTTTCGGAGCGACCCAGGATCCGCCGACGCAGATCACGTTGGGCAAGGCGAGATAGTCGTGTACGTTGGCCGGCGAGACGCCGCCCGTGGGACAGAAGCTTATGTTCTGGAACACCGGGGCAAGCGCCTTGAGATAGGCGATGCCGCCCAGCTGCTCGGCCGGGAAGAACTTGAGGACTTCGTAGCCCTCCTCGATCATCGCCATCAGTTCGCTCGGCGTCGCCGCGCCGGGCAAAAGCGGCGCGTCGCCGGCCTTTGCGGCGTCCAGCACTTCTACCGTGGCGCCGGGCGATACGATGAAGGTGGCTCCGGCCTCTTCGGCGGCATCGTATTGCTGCGGGGTCAGGATCGTGCCTGCGCCGCAGATGGCTTCGGGCACGTCGGAAGCGACGGCGCGGATGGCGTCCAGCGCCGCAGGAGTGCGCAGCGTGATCTCGATCGCCGGAAGGCCGCCGGCTGCAAGCGCGCGGGCAAGGTCCACCGCGGCGGCGGCGCTTTCGACAGCGACCACGGGAATGACAGGCTGTCCCGTCAGGACCGTCCGCAAGGCATCCGTCTTCTGCGCCATCTCACTTCCTCTCCTGGACATACGGCAAGGGCATCGCGACTCGCTCGCCCGTGCTTTTAGAGTGTTTCGATATGAGTAGGAAACGCTCTACAGCATTTTGCGGCAGAGCGGGAGCGATCCGTCCGCCGTCAGCCCTTGATGACCGGGTCGCCCTGTGCGGCGACTTCGGGCCGGTCGTCCTCCAGCGCGGAAAGGAAAGCAGCGCACCAGTGGCCTGCGGTATTGCCGAACACGGTTCGCCGCAATGCCTCGTGACGCTCCTTGCGTTCGGAAAGAGACATCGTCAGCGCCCGTTGCATGGCCCTTGCCACATCTTCGGACGAGTAGGGATTGACGATCAGCGCTTGCCCCAGTTCCTCCCGCGCACCGGCAAACCGCGACAGCACGAGGACGCCGGGGTCGTTGCTGTTCTGGGCCGCGACATACTCCTTGGCGACGAGGTTCATGCCGTCGCGAAGCGGCGTCACCATGCAGACGCGCGCTGCACGGTAGATGCCGGCCAGGGCCCGGCGGGTAAAACCGCGCGTCATGATCTGGACCGGCGTCCAATCCAGCGTGGCGAAGCGCCCGTTGATGTTGCCGGCCAGTTGCTCCACCTCGACCCGCAGTTCCGCATAGGCGTCCAGCTCGGCACGCGACAGCGGCGCCACCTGCAGGAACTGCGATGCGCCGCGATTTTCAGGGTAGTCTTCCAGCAGCTGTTCGAAGCCGCGCAGCCGCTCGATGATCCCCTTGGAGTAATCCAGCCGGTCGACGCCTACGATCTGGTGCCGGCCATGGGCGATGTCGCGCACCATCTCCTCGTGCTCGACCGCCTCGGGGCTCAGCGCGAACTCGGCGAACCCTTCCGCGTCGATGCCGATGGGGAAGGCGCTGGCGCGGACGGTCCGGCCGGATACCCGGACCCTGTCCTTGTCGAGTTCCTCGCCGCCCAGTTCCTGCGTGCAGAAGGCCACGAAATTGCGCCTGTCCTGCGCGGTCTGGAAGCCTATGACGTCATAGGCCAGCATGGCGCGCACGAGGTCGTGGCTGGCCGGGAGTGCGGTCAGTATCTCCGGTGGGCAGAACGGTATGTGCAGGAAGAAGCCGAGCCGGCCATTGAAGCCGCATTGCCGAAGCTCGGAACCCAGGTAGAAGAAGTGATAGTCATGCACCCAGACGACGTCGCTTTCGTCGAGCTGGGGATACAGCCGTGCGGCAAAACGTTGGTTAACCGACCGGTAGATGCGGTCGGACTGGCGGTCGAACTGCGCTATATCGAGGCGGTAATGGAGCAGCGGCCAGAGCGAGCGGTTGGCATAGCCGTAATAGAAGCCGGCCAGTTCTTCCTTGTTGAGATCGATGGTGACGAGCGCCGTCGACCCCACGATCTCCGTCTTGAGTTCGCTGAACGTGCCCTGCGGCGAGACTTCGCCGCTCCAGCCGAACCACAGGCCGCCTCGCCTGCGCAGGGCATCCGCAAGGCCGACTGCAAGGCCGCCGGCCTTGCCCTCGTCATTGAGAGGGCCGACGCGGTTGGAAACCACGACGAGCCTTTTCGCCTCCCCGCTCATGTGCGCTCTCCAGCTTCTGCCAGCCAGCGTTCGACGGCCGAGACATCGGCCAGCCGCTCCGTTGCCGCGGTCGCGCCCTGCCCCACCTTGATGCCGGCACCATCCAGTTCCGGAACAACGGCGAATGCGAACTCATCCGTCGTGTCGTCACCGATATAGATCGGCTTGCGGCCGGCAAAGGGCGCGGCTTGCATCAGCCGGCGCAGGGCCGCGCCCTTGTCCATTCCGGCCGGATGGACCTCGACGATATTGTTGCCGCGCATGACTTTCAGGCCAGAAACCCCGGAGACGGCGTCGTCCATCAGGCGTTCGGCGTCCTGCCGGCGGTGGGGCGCCGTCCGGTAATGCAGGACAAGCGCCGTTCCCTTGTCCTCGAGCCTCAGATCGGCATCCCCGGCAACCCCTTCGGCAAGTGCGGCGCGGATGGGGTCCATATCCTCGGGACGGGCGATCCGCTCGACAGGGGCGCCCGGGCCTGAGCGAAGCTCCAGCCCATGGACGCCGGCGGCGGCGAATTCGAGCGGCGACAGGAAACGGTCGAGGTCGGCGATGCGCCGGCCGCTGACGATGGCGAGCGCGCCGGACAGCGCGGCCTGCAGCGCCATCAGACTTCGGAGCGTGCCCGAACGAATGGAAACGGCTGACGGATCGTCGACGAAATCGACGAGCGTTCCATCGAAGTCGAGGAACAGGGCATGGCGACTGAAATCGATTTGGGTTCTGGCTTGCATCTCGCCCCTGAACATAGGCGAACGGTCTGCGATAGCCACCCCCATCGGCTGCAAACGGACGAAGGCCGGGGTTATCGCCCGGCCTTCCGCAACGCTCAGGCGGCCTGGCGCGCCGCCTGCTCCGCCGCCTCTTCGCGGACTTCGTTCACCGTCGGGAGCGAAGGCGCGACATGACGGCTGCCGGGCATGTCGCCGGCCAGTTCCGCCGCGATGGTGTCGGCCGTGATGGCCGACAAGGTCCAGCCCAGATGGCCATGGCCGGTATTGTAGTAGACGCCCTTCGCATGGCCGCGGCCGACGCGCGGCATCATATCGGGCATCATGGGCCGCAGGCCCGCCCACGGCACGGACGAGGCCGTCGATACCCGCGGGAAGCGATGGCGGCACCATTCGACGAGCGGCCGGATGCGATCCATCTTGATGTCGCGGTTGTATCCGGCAAACTCGGCCGTACCGGCGATCCGAAGGCGATTGCGGCCGAGGCGGCTGGTGACGATCTTGGCCTTGTCGTCCAGGAGGCTGACCCAGGGGGCGCCCTGCTGGCTTTCGTGATCTTCGAGATTGACGGTGATCGAGTAGCCCTTTACCGGATAGATGTTGACGCGGTCTCCCAGCATGGAGGCGAAACGGCGGCTTTCGACACCCGCGCAGATGACGACGGCGTCGAAGCGCTGGTGCGTCGCTTCCGACGCGTCGGCCAGCGAACTGGATACGGTGACGCCCTCGGGCCCATGCCGCAGCCGGGAGACGTTCGCCTCGTAGACGAAGGTTACGCCCTTGCGGCGGCAGGCATCGGCCAGCCCGCGCGTGTAGCGGTGGATATCGCCGGTGAAATCGCTTTCGGTGAAGAAGCCGCCATAGAACTTGCCGGCCAATGCCGGCTCGATGTCATGGATTTCGCTGTCGCCGAGTGCGCGGCGATCGAGCCCGCCCTGCTTGTAGAGCTGGCTGACGCGGCTCGCATGCTCGAATTCGGACTTGGACTCGTAGACATGGAGGATGCCGCGCTTCTCGACGTCGAAGCCGAAGCCCTCGGCCTCGGCCATCTCCAGGAGATGGCGGCGCGCGGCGATCGCCATCTTGACCGTCGCTATGGTGTTTTCTTCGTAATTGCGGGCCGCAAGGACGAACTCCGCCATCCAGGACAGCTTGTGCCAGGTCGGCGCCGGGTGCACCAGCAAAGGCGCATCCTTCTTCAGCATCCATTTCACGCCCTTGATGAAGGTGGACGGCGAGTTCCATACCTCGGCGTTGGACGCCGAAAGCTGCCCACCATTGGCGAAGGACGTTTCCATGGCCGCATAGGGATTACGGTCGAAGACCGTAACGTCCATGCCCTGCTTCATGAGCTTGTAAGCGGTTGTCACGCCGGTGATACCGGCGCCGATGACGGCAACTGAGGTCACGACAGATCCTTTCGGCCGCGGCTGTGCGCGGCGCTGACTGCGTGCCCCATCCGTCATTGGCCTGAGAGCTTCACGTTGCGCGAGTCAGTCCCGCAACGCTTTCTCCTTCGGCGGGCCGCGTTGCCGCGACCACTCTCCGGATGTTTAACGCCGCGCGGTCCTTCTGCCTGAGAGATTCCGGGGCGGTTGCTCCTTCGGCGCCGGCCGTTAAAGGCCAGTCTCTCCCGCAAGCGGCGTGTAGGGACTTTATACACATTGCCGCACCGAGCGGCAAGATTAACTTTTAGGCACTGTTCGAGTGTGCACCGTCTACTTCCAGTTATCTCACCCGATACGACGTCCGTCCCTGTCGAAATGATGCAGGCCCGCAATGTCGGCGACCGCGGTGAAGGCTTCGCCGATATTGCGCCTCTGATATCCGGGCATGCGTACCGCGATCGGCGCCGTCAGCCCGTCCCGCAGGCCGTAGAGATAGGTTTCCGCTCCGACCATCTCGACGGCGCTGACCTTGAGATCCAGCCCCAGTTCCCCCGGGCCGGCGCGCTCGGCAAGGCGCATATGCTCGGGCCGCACCCCGATCGTGTCCGCCGTGCCCGGCTGGCCGGCCATGTTCGACAGGGCGCCCGTAGGCACGAGGTTCATGGCGGGAGAGCCTATGAAGCTGGCGACGAAAAGACTGGCCGGTCGCTCGTAGACCTCGAGCGGAGTACCGACCTGCTCGATTCGTCCCCCATTCAGCACCACCAGCCTGTCGGCCAGCGTCATGGCTTCGAGCTGGTCATGGGTGACGTAGAGGCTCGTGGTCCCGAGGCGCGCCTGCAAGGCCCGGATCTCGGCGCGCATCTGCACGCGCAGCTTGGCGTCGAGGTTGGACAGCGGCTCGTCGAACAGAAAGGCGGCCGGCTCCCGCACGATGGCGCGGCCCATGGCCACGCGCTGCCGCTGGCCGCCGGACAACTGCCGCGGCTTGCGATCGAGGAAATCGGAAATCTCCAGGATCGCGGCGGTATCGGCGATCCGCTTCTCGATCTCGGCCTTCGGCGTCTTGCGGTTGCGCAGGCCGTAGGCCAGGTTCTGGCGCACGCTCATATGCGGATACAGCGCATAGTTCTGGAACACCATGGCGATGTCCCTGTCGGCGGGCTCGACATCGTTGACGAGGCGATCGCCGATCCGGCATTCGCCGCTGGTGATGGTTTCCAGCCCAGCCACCATGCGCAGCAATGTCGACTTGCCGCAGCCGGACGGTCCGACGAGCACGACGAACTCGCCATCCGCCACGTCGAGGGAAATGCCCTTCACCGCCTCCTGTCCGCCGGGATAGACCTTGCGGACCGTGTCCAGAACGATGGACGCCATTTCCTATTTCTCCGTTTCCGTAAGGCCGCGCACGAACAGCTTCTGCATGGCGATGACGACGATGACCGGCGGCAGCATGGCCATCACGGCGACGCCCATGACGAGATTCCAGACCGGCTCCGAATCGACGGCCCGCGCGATGCGCTGGATACCCATGACGACGGTGTAATAGTCGGGCTGGGTGGTGACGAGCAGCGGCCACAGATACTGGTTCCATCCATAGACGAAGAGGATGACGAACAGCGCCGCCGTCGAGGTGCGGGTCAGCGGTATGACGATATCCCACAGGAACTTCAGCGGCCCCGCCCCGTCTATCCGAGCCGCCTCCAGCATTTCGTCCGGAATGGACAGGAATACCTGCCGGTACAGGAACGTCGCCGTCGCGCTGGCGATCAGCGGCACGACGAGCCCCGCATAGGAGTTGAGCAGCCCGAGCCCCGCGACGACCTGGAATGTCGGGACGATTCGCACCTCCACCGGCAGCATCAGGGTCATGAAGATCGCCCAGAAGGCCACCATGCGGAAGCGGAAGCGGAAGTAGACGATGGCGAAGGCCGACAGGATGCAGATGACGATCTTGCCGAAGGCGACCCCGAGCGCCATCACCAGCGAATTGAGCATCATCGGCAGCACCGGCGGCAGCCCGTTCCGGCTGGCTCCGTCCGACAGGATCAGGCTGTAGTTCGTCCAGAATTCGCCGCCCGGCCAGAACGGCGCGATGCCGCTGTTGAGCCGGAACGACGTATGGGTGGATGCGACGAAGGCGATCCAGACCGGAAACAGCACGAGCGCGACCCCGAGGATCAGGATCGCATGTGTGAGGAACGTATAGAGGGGGCGGTTCTCAACCATGGTTCGGCGCCTCGTCAGTAATGCACGCGCCGTTCCACGAAGCGGAACTGCACCACGGTCAGAAGGATCACGACGACGGTCAGCACGACCGACTGGGCGGCGGACGAGCCGAAATTCTGCCCGAGAAAGCCGTCCGTATATGCCTGGTAGACCAATGTCGTCGTCTGGCGGCCCGGCCCGCCCTCCGTCGTCGTATCGATGATGCCGAACGTGTCGAAGAAGGCGTAGACCATGTTGACGACGGACAGGAAGAAGATCGTCGGCGACAGCAATGGCAGGGTGATCGTGAAGAAGCGCTTGGCCGGACCGGCGCCGTCCATGGCCGCAGCCTCGATCAGCGAGCGCGGTATGGACTGAAGCCCTGCCAGGAAGAAGATGAAATTGTACGAAATCTGCGCCCAGCTTGCCGCAATGATCGTCAGCAGCAGGGCCTGGTTGCCATTGGTGAAGTGGTTCCAGCTTATGCCGAAGCCGCGCAGCGTATAGGCGAGGATGCCCACCGAGGGGTTGAACAGGAACCACCAGAGCACGCCGGCCACCGCCGGCGCCACGGCATAGGGCCAGATCAGCAGCGTCGAATAGGTGGTCCGGCTGCGGATCATCCGGTCCACCGCCGAGGCGAAGGCCAGCGAGACGCACAGCGTGATGATGGCGACGGATGCGGCGAAGATCGCCGTCACCTGCACCGATTCCCAGTACCGTGCCGAACGGAACAGCGCGGTGAAATTATCCCCTCCGACGAAGCGCTCCCCGAATCCGAATGCATCGGAGCGATACAGGGATTGCCGCACGGCCTGGATGGCCGGCCAGAAGAAGAAGATCGCCGTGATCGCCAATTGAGGGGCGAGCAGCAGGATCGGCAGTGCGGTGCCGCCGAAGGTGACGCGCTTCTGTGCCATGCGGCCCCTGCCTACCTCTTGTCAGGATGAATGATGGAAAGGGGCCGCCGCCCTCCGGCAACGGCCCGGTCTTGACCCGCGAGGCTGCGCCTTACTGGTGCTGGGACTCGAACTCGCGCAGCATCTCGTTGCCGCGCTCCTGTGCCGACCTGACCGCGTCCTCGGCGCTCTTCTGCCCCCCGAGCGCGGCTTCGAGCTCTTCCTCGAACATGGTGCGGATCTGCACGTAGTTACCGAAGCGCAATCCGCGCGAATTGTCCGTCGGCGCGTTCAGCGTCACTTCCTGGATGGCGGTGTCGGCGCCGGGATTCTGTTCGTAGAAGCCCGCAGCCTTCGTCGCCTCGTAGGCGGCCTGCGTGATCGGCAGGTAGCCCGTGCTCTGGTGCCACTCGCTCTGGATATCGGGTTGCGACAGGAACGAGAGGAACTCCGCGACGCCCTTGTAGCTGTCGTCGTCCTTGCCGCGCAGCACCCACAGCGAGGCTCCGCCGATGATCGAGTTCTGCGGCGCGCCCTCGATGTCGTCGTAATAGGGCATCATGCCGTAGCCGACGTCGAAATCGGCATTGGCGGTGATCGATGCCCGCCCGGCCGAGGATTCCAGCAGCATGGCGCATTCGCCGGAGTTGAAGGACGGACCGGCGGTGTTGGTGCGGCCGCGATACTGGAAGGCTCCGCCCTCCTGCCAATTTACCAGGTTGGCCCAGTGCTTGGCGACGAGGCCCGCCTCGTCGAACTCGAACACGGCGTCGAAACCGGCCATGCCGTTCTGCTGCGTGGCGATCGGCTTGTTATGCCAGGCTGACAGGTTCTCGAGGTTCACCCAGGCCGGCCAGGTCGTGGTGAAGCCGCAGGTCTTGGTGCCGGAGGTCACGATCTTCTGCGCCGCCTCGGCCAGTTCGTCCCACGTCTTGGGCGGCTGCGAGGCATCGAGGCCGGCGGCCTCGAAGGCATCCTTGTTGTAGTACAGGATGACCGACGAGGAATTGAACGGGAAGGAAAGAAGTTCGCCGTCGCCCGTCTGGTAATAGCCGGTCACCGCCGGCAGATAGCTTGCCGGATCGAACGTCTCGCCCGTGTCGGTCATCAGTTCCTGCACGGGGTAGATCGCGTCGCGCGCCGCCATGAAGGTTCCGGTGCCGACCTCGAAGACCTGCAGGATGTGCGGCTGCTCGCCCGCACGGAACGCCGCGATCGCCGCCGTCATCGATTCCGGGTAGGTTCCGCGGTAGAGCGGCACGACCTTGAATTCGGACTGGCTCTCGTTGAACCGGTTCGCCAGGCCTTCGAGCTTCTGCCCGAGTTCGCCCGACATGGAGTGCCACCACTGGATCTCCGTCTGCGCCGCGGCGTGGCCGGCCGTCAGCAGAAGCGCGGACATCGCCGCCGCCATTACCCCGATTTTCTTCATAGGTTCCAATCTCCCAACGCTGCGACCGTTCACGGTCCTGCCGGTGGGCTCCTCCTAGCCCATGCCGGCAAACAGCTCGGTGACAAACCTAAGATAGTTTCATGACAGGGCAACGCCCTGAACCTAAAGTTGTATTTCCATCCACAGCTCCGTTCGATGCGGGCTATCGCATCAGCGCTTCCCTCGGGGGAAGCGCTTTTCATCCTCCAGGACGTTCAGATCCATGTGGTTGCGCATGTATCGTTCGGATGCGCGCTGGAGCGGCTGGTAGTCCCAGGGATAGTATGCGCCGTTGCGGAGCGCCGCATAGGTGATGTGTCGCCGGGCCTGGCTTTCCCGGACGGCGGCGTCGAACGCCTCGAGATTCCACAGGGCGTCCATCTCCGACGACAATGCCGCCAAAGTCGCCGCATGCGCCGGATCGGCGGCAAGATTGGTCAGTTCCGACGGATCGGCGGACAGGTCGAACAGCTGGTCCGGATCGGCCTTGCAACGGTTGAGCTTGTATGGGCCCGACCGCAGCGAGACCATCGGGGCGACAGACCCTTCCGCGGCATATTCCATGCGCACCGGGGCGCGGCCGCCCTCGAGCGTCTCGAACAGGGATACGCCGTGCAGCCATGGGGCCAGCGCGCCGAGGGGCCGGCCCGCGATCTCGGACAATGTCGGCATGACATCCATGGTGGAAACCGGCGTCCGGCAGAGACCGGGTCCGAGGCCCGGCGCCGCCAGCATCAGGGGCACGCGCGCGGACCCTTCGTAGAAGTTCATCTTGAACCACAATCCGCGCTCGCCCAGCATGTCGCCGTGGTCGGAGACGAACAGCACGGCGGTGTTGTCCGCCATGCCGGTGCGCTCGAGGATACCCAAAAGGTCGCCGACCTTGTCGTCGACATAGGAGAGGTTGGCGAAATAGGCCCGGCGCGCCCTGGCCACCATCTCAGGCGCGATGTCGTAGGCCTCGTCCTGGCAAGCCGCCATCAGGCGCGCCGTATGCGGATCCGGATCCTGCATGCGGCCGACCTCCGGTTGCAGGGCCGGGCAATCGGCATAGAGATCGTGAAAGCGCCGGCGAGCCACATAGGGATCGTGGGGATGGGTGAAGGAGACGGTCAGGCAGAAGGGCCGGTCATCCTGGCACCGCGACAGATCGTAGAGCCGCGCCGCCGCATGGAAGGCGACCTCGTCGTCATATTCGAGCTGGTTGGTGATCTCCGCGACCCCGGCGCCGGTTACCGATCCGAGGTTATGATACCACCAGTCGATGCGTTCTCCGGGCTTCGTATAGTCGGGCGTCCAGCCGAAATCGGCCGGATAGACGTCGGTGGTCAGCCGCTCCTCGAAGCCGTGCAACTGGTCCGGACCGACGAAATGCATCTTGCCGGACAGGATCGTGCGATACCCGGCAAGACGCAATTGATGCGCAAAGGTCGGAATCTCGGACGAGAATTCCGCCGCGTTGTCGTAGACGCGGGTCGCCGACGGAAGCTGCCCGCTCATGAACGACGCTCTTGCCGGGGCGCAGAGCGGGCTGGCCGTATAGGCATTGGCGAAGCGCATGGAGCGGGCGGCAAGCGCCCGCAGGTGCGGAACATGGAGGAAGTCGGCGGGGCCGTCCGGAAACAGTGTGCCATTGAGCTGATCGACCATGACGATCAGGATATTCGGTCGGCGGAATGCCATGCAGATGCCTCAACCTCCGATCGCGGCCTTGACGGCCGGGAGCCCCGGCTCGCCCGACAGCGTCGTCACTCCGTCCAGCCAGCCGTCCAGCACGTCAGGATTGGCGGCAAGCCATTCGCGCGCCGCGGCCCGCGGCTCGGTCCCCTCGGCCAGCTTCGCCATCATCTCGTTTTCCATGTCGATGTCGAAGACGAGCTTCTCGAAGAATCCGGCCGCATTCGGACATTCGTCCGCATAACCGGTGCGGGCTAGGGTAAAGACTTCGGCGCCGCCGTAATTCGGGCCGAAGAAATCGTCCGCCCCCGACAGGTAGGTTATGTCGAAGCTGTTGTTCATGGGATGCGGCGCCCAGGCCAAAAACACCACCCACTGCTTGCGCCTCTCGGCGCGCGAGACCTGCGAGAGCATGCCCTGCTCGGACGAGGCGGTCAGCTCCCATCCGGACAGGCCGAAGGCCGGATCGGCGATCATCTTCTGAATATTCTCGTTGGCGGGCGCACCAGCCTCGATGCCATAGATGCGCGAGCCGAACTTGTCGGCATGCGCCGCAATATCCTTCACGTCCCCGACGCCTTCGTCGGCGACATATTTCGGAACGGCAAGGGTGAACTTCGCTCCTTCGAGGTTGCGCGCCAGTTCGTCCGCGGCGCCCTTGTCGTCGAGATCCTTGCGGAAGGCCGTCTGGGCCGGCATCCAGTTGCCGAGGAAGACGTCGATCTCCTTGTTGGCCAGGGCCTGGTAGCCGATCGGCACGGACAGGGTCTTGACGTCGGCGGTGTAGCCGAGCCCTTCCAGCACCACCGAGGCCAGCGCGTTCGTCGATGTGATGTCGCTCCAGCCGGGATCGGACAGGCGCACGGTTGCGCAGCTCTGCGGATCGTTGGCCTGTGCGGTTCCGGCAGACAGGAGGCCCATCAGCGCCACGCCTATGAATCGGTTCATGACTTGCTCCATTATGGTCGTGGCCCGGTTGCGGTTGAACGAGCCTTCAATGCGGTGAGAACCGACACGCTTTTCGATGCGAGAGCAACCCTGAGGTTTTCGCCTTCGCCCCTTTGATGCCAATTTTGCCATCTAACCGCGAACAAACGCCGATTATGCTGCACGGCACAATAAACTTGTCGCACCGCCATCGTGCCCGTATCCTGCGACCATCGACCGAAAGTTCGAGGAGCCCCTATGTCTTCGGGTGCATGCGATATCAGCCTTGTGGTTTCGTCGCGCAACCGCGCCTATGGCCTCACCTCCTGCCTGGAGGCGATCGGCCGCGCAGCGCGGGCGGCAGAGTCGCTTTCGGTCGAACTGGTCTTCGTGGACAACGGCTCGACCGACGACACCAGCGCCGTCGTCTCGGCCTGGGCGGCGTCGGCGCCGCTGCCTGTCCGCCTGCTGCACGAGGCTCGCCCCGGTCTGGCGGTCGCACGCAATACCGGCATCGCGGCAGCGCGTGGTGGGTTGATCGCCTTTACCGACGATGATTGCGAGCCGGAACCCGGCTTCTTCCCGGCGCTGTCGCAGGCCTTCGCCGCCGACGAGGGCCCGGTGCTGCGCGGCGGACGGGTGGAGCTCGGCGACGCCCGAGACCTTCCCGTCACCATAAAGCCCGACATCGAGCCCGCCACGCTGGACCGCACGCTGCATCCCGGCGGCTTCATCCACGGCTGCAACATGGCCTTTCCGCGCACGCTGATCGAGGCCATCGGCCCGTTCGACGAGCGGTTCGGGGCCGGCGCGCCGTTCCGCTCCGGAGAGGATACCGACTTCACCCACCGCGCCTTCAAGGCCGGGTTTCCCGTGGTCTACTGCCCCGACATCGTGGTGCACCACTTCCACGGCCGCCGCATGCCGGAGGATATCCGCAAGCTGCAATCGGGCTACGCCTTCGGCAATGGCGCGCTCTATGCCAAATACCTGTTCGACCGCCGTTCCAACATGCGCGGCATGTTGCGCTGGGACATGCGGATGGCTGCGCGCGAGTTGTGGACGGGCCGGACGATGAGCGCCGAGATGGGGCTGACCTATCGCGACACCATGCGCGACAGCCTTTCGGGCATGATGTCGTACTGGCTCAACCGGCCGGCCGCCTGACCGATGAGCGACGCCGCAACCGCGGAACTGAAGCACAAGACGGTCCTGTCGGTCCTGTGGTCCGTCGTGCGCGTGGCCTGGAGCACCGTTGCGACCTTCGTCATCTTTCTGGTGCTCGCGCGCGTATTGGGGCCCGCCGAGTTCGGCACGTTCGCGCTGGCCAGCCTGTTCACGGAGGTCGGCCGCATCATCGCCTTCGGCGGTTTCGGCGATGCGGTGACGCGGCAATACGACCTGGACGAGGAACTCGCCGACACCGCCTTCTGGGCGCTCGTCGCCTTCAGCGTGGCCATGGGCCTCGTCATCTTCTTCAGCGCCCCCTTCTATGCATCCGCCGTGCGCGACCCGGCGGTGGAGCCGATCCTGCACTGGCTGGCCTTCCTGATTCCGCTCGGGTCGCTGGCCGTGGTGCACAATGCGCGCCTTGCGCGCGACTTCCGGCACAAGAACCTTGCGGCGCAAAGCATCGTCGCAAGCATGCTGTCGGGGGCCGCCGCCATCGCGGCCGCCCTGGGCGGCTGGGGTGTCTACGCCCTCGTCGCGCAGGCGGCAGTCCAGGCCGTGGTGACGGTCGCACTGGGTTGGTACTATTTCCCGTGGCTGCCGAAACTGCGTTTCGACATGCGGCGGTTTCGCGGCGTCTTCACCTTCAGCATCAGCCTGATGGTGAGCCAGCTTCTCTGGATGCTCCTGACCCGCGTCCAGGATATCTTCATCGCCCGATGGTACGGCCCTGCCGAAGTCGGCCGCTATCGCATCGCCTGGCGGCTGATCGAACTGATCGGTCAGGCCGTGCTGGCGCCGATCGGAAGCGTCTCGCTGGTGACGCTGTCGCGCCTGCAGAACGACCGGGCGGCATTCCGCAACGCCTACAACCGCATCGTCGGAGCCGCGGCACTCGGCACGTTCCCGCTGCTTTTCGGCTTCGGCGCGCTGTCGCAGGAAACGATCGACCTCCTGTTCGGGCGGCAATGGCAGAATACCGGTCCCATTGCGACGGCCCTCGTGCTGATGGCCGTGCCCTTCGTCATGAACGTCTTCGCCGCGCCGGCGCTTGCGGCGGTCGACAAGGCGCAGACGATCATGTCCGTCGCGGCGCTGCAACTGGCCGCCACGCTGCTCCTGACATGGTTGCTGGTGCCCTATGGCGTGGTCGCCGTCGCCGCCGGCTATACGCTGCGCGCCTGGGCGACGATGCCGTACCAGCAATATCTGCTGAAGAAGCATGCCGGCATCGACCCCGGCGGAACGATCCGGGCGGTCGCAATGCCGCTGGCAGGCTCGCTGGCCATGGCCGCCATCGTCTGGCTGACCAAGGCGCCGATCGCCGGCGCCATCGGCTGGCCGCCCGCGGCCCTCGCGGCATCCGTCGCCCTCGGCGCCATCGCCTACGTGCTTTTTCTCGCCCTGTTCGGCCGGCGTACCTTGAAACCCTATATCGATACCGCCCTGTCCGCGCTGCGTCGCGGCCGCGCGGCAGCGACATCCACCGGAGAAGCCTGATGCCGGAAACGAACGCAGCCATCATCGCCCGCCTCAAGGGCCTTATCGAAGACGCGCTCGCCGACCTCGTCGATCCGGCACAGAAGTTCGCGCTGCTCGATTTCCCGAACCATTACAACATCGGCGACAGCGCCATCTGGATGGGCGAACTCGCCTATTTCGACGGTCGCGGCATGCGCGCCGGCTATGTGTCGGAGATCCCGACTTTCGACGAGGGCAAGATGAAGGCGGCCGTCGGCAACGCGCCGATCTTCCTGCATGGCGGCGGCAATTTCGGCGATGTCTGGCCCGGTTTCCGGCCCTTTCGCGAAGCCCTGCTGGATCGCCACAAGGGACGCCCCGTCGTCCAGCTGCCGCAGACCATCAAGTTCAATTCCGAGGCCAACCGCGATTCCACGGCCCGTGCCATCGAGAAGCACGGCGCCTTCACCCTTCTGGTGCGCGACCAGCGCAGCCTCGACTACGCCCGCGCGCATTTCCAGTGCAAAAGCCGGCTCGTGCCCGACATGGCCTTCTGCATCGGCCCCGTCGCGCCACCTAAGCCGGTTCATGACTTGCTTCTCAACCTGCGCGACGACCACGAAGCCACCGGCGCACACGATGTGTCCGAAGCCGTGAAGCGGCCCGGCACCATCCAGTCCGACTGGCCGGAAGAGCCGGCCGACTTCCAGCAGCGCACCAAGCGGGCCGCGATCCTGCGCGGCTTCCTTGCGGGACAGGTCGGCGGACGGGCGCGCATGACGGAACTGGCCTACCGCGAACGCGCCCGCCAGCGCTTCGAGCGCGGCATCGCGCTGCTCGGCTCGGCGCGGCAGGTGATCACCGACCGCATGCATGGCCACATCATGTGCGTGCTGATCGACCGGCCCCATTGCGTGCTCGACAACAGCTACGGCAAGACCAGCGGCCTCATCTCCGCATGGAAGACGACGAACAGCGACCGCTCCTTCCTGGTCGGCGACGTGGCCGAGGCATTGGCCGTGCTGGACGGCCTGAAGCAGCGGCGAGCGGTAGAGGCCTGATTTTGGCCTGACCAAATAGCCACATTTGGTGGCGTTTGCGTAGCGTGAATGCGGGATGCGCAAATTGGATTGACCACTTTCCTGTTGGACGATAAGTCTTGCGCACTGGCCCTCGGGAGGGGCCGGCCGACGCGGGCAAGCAGGGAGGCAGGCCGTCCGCATGACGCATGCAGCAGCATCCATGCGCGGAGACGCGCCACCGCTTCTTGCCCTCGACGGCATCGTGAAGACGTTTCCGGGCGTGCGAGCCCTCGGCGGGGTCTCCTTCGACCTGAGGCCGGGCGAGGTGCATGCCGTCTGCGGCGAGAACGGCGCCGGCAAGTCCACCCTGATGAAGGTGATCGGCGGCCTGTACCAGGCGGACGAGGGCCGGATCCTGCTGGACGGAGCCGAAACCCGTTTCGCCGGCACGCGCCAGTCCGAGGCGGCCGGCATCGCCATCATCCACCAGGAGCTCAACCTCGTTCCGCATCTCAGCGTCGCGGAGAATATCTTTCTGGCGCGCGAGCCGAAGCGCGGACCCTTCATCGACCGTTCGCGCCTGAACCGCGATGCCAAGGCCCTGCTGGAGCGGCTCAAGGTGGCCATCGCGCCCACGGCGGAAGTGCGCCGCCTGTCCATCGCCCAATCGCAGATGGTGGAGATTGCGAAGGCTCTTTCGCTCGATGCGCGCGTGCTCATCATGGACGAGCCGACATCGTCACTGACCGAATCGGAAACAAGCGTCCTCTTCCGGATCATCAAGGATCTGAAGAAGGCCGGCGTCGGGATCGTCTACATTTCGCATCGGCTGGACGAAATGGCCGAGATCGTCGACCGCGTCACCGTGCTGCGCGACGGCACCCACGTCTCGACCCGCGATTTCGCCGATACCAGCGTGGACGAGATCGTCGCCGACATGGTCGGACGTTCGCTGGAAGAAAAATTTCCGCCGCGGACTTCGGTACCCACGGGCGAAATCCTGTTCAGCGCCGAACGTCTGACGCGCAAGGGGGTCTTCGCGGACGTCTCCTTCGACCTGCGCCGTGGCGAGATTCTAGGCTTCGCAGGCCTGATGGGCGCGGGGCGCACGGAAGTCGCCCGCGCGATCTTCGGGGCAGACCCCCTGGATGCCGGCACGATCCGGCTCGGCGGCCGCACCCTGTCCATCGCCAGCCCGCGCGACGCGATACGAGAGGGGATCGCCTATCTTTCGGAAGACAGGAAGGGTGACGGGCTGGCGTTGAAGATGACGGTGGCCGACAACATCACCCTGCCCAGCATGGACAAGGTGTCCGGGCCGGCCGGCTTCATCCGCTTCAAACAGGAGCAGGAGGTCGCGCGGGACTATATCGACCGCCTGTCGATCCGCACCCCTTCGGCACGGCAGGTAACGCGGCTCCTGTCCGGCGGCAACCAGCAGAAGATCGTGATCGCCAAATGGCTGTATCGCGGCTCGCGCATCCTGTTCTTCGACGAGCCGACCCGCGGCATCGACGTCGGCGCCAAATACGCGATCTACGAGTTGATGGACGCGCTCGCCGCGGAGGGGTTCGGCATCGTGCTCATCTCTTCGGAGCTGCCGGAAATCCTCGGCGTGACGGACCGTATCGCCGTCTTCCACGAGGGGCGCGTCATGGCGACCCTCGATACGGCGCGAACCACCCAGGAAGACATCATGCACCATGCCTCGGGCCACGGCCGGCCCGCGGCGCAACAGCTTGCCGGGAAAGCCGAATGACGAGCGACCGCAGAAAAGACCTTCTCCAGAAATTCGCGGCCCTCGGCAGCCTGCTCCTGCTGACGATCGCTTTCTCCGTCACCAGCAGCGCCTTCATGACCGTCAGCAACGGCATGACGATCGCCCTGCAGGTCACGTCCATCGCCATTCTCGGATTCGGGGCGACCTGCGTCATCATAACCGGCGGCATCGACCTTTCGGTCGGATCGGTGCTCGCGCTGGCCGGCGTCGCCGCCGCGCTGCTGGTCAAGGCCGGCGTTCCCGTGCCGGTCGGCATGCTGGGCGGCGTCGCGGTGGGCGCCCTGTGCGGCCTCGTCAACGGCATCGCCGTCACGCAACTGCGCCTGCCCCCGTTCATCGCCACGCTCGGCATGATGCTCATCGCTCGCGGCCTGGCGCTCCAGATCACCGGTGCGCGGCCGGTTTCCGGCCTTGGCCAGTCCTTCGGCGAACTGGGCAACGGGGCGTTGTTCCGCATCGTCGACATCGGCGACGACGGATTTCCGACGGTCGTCTTTCCGGGCATCCCCTATCCGGTCATCCTGATGATCGTGCTTGCCATCGCCATCTCCATCATGCTGACGCGCACTACGCTCGGACGCCACATCTATGCCGTCGGCTCCAATGTCGAGGCGGCGCGCCTTTCCGGCGTCAACGTCAAGGCGGTCACGCTGTTCACCTATGTCCTGTCCGGCACCATGGCCGGCCTGACGGGCTGCGTGCTGATGTCCCGCCTCGTCACGGCACAGCCCAACGAAGGCGTCATGTACGAGCTGGACGCCATCGCCAGCGCCGTCATCGGCGGCACCTCGCTGATGGGCGGCGTCGGCACCATCTCGGGCACCATCATCGGCGCCTTCGTCATCGGCATCCTGCGCAACGGCCTCAACATGAACGGCGTGTCGGCCTTCACGCAGCAGATCATCATCGGCCTCGTCATCCTGCTGACGGTCTGGCTCGACCAGATCCGCAACCGGCGCTGAACCGAACCCAGATCAAAGAGGAGGAATGAGCATGAAAAGACTGGCACTCGCCGCACTCGCATCGGCCCTGACCCTGACCGCCGGCACGGCCCTGGCGCAGGAAAAGGAGATCGCCGTCATCGTCAAGACGGCCAACGCCACCTTCTGGCAGAACGTCCAGAAGGGCGCGGACGCGGCCATGCAGGATGTTGAGGGCTACAGCATGACCTTCCAGGGCCCCGCCTCGGAATCGGCCATAGCCGACCAGGTCAACATGGTGGACAACGCCGTGAACCGGGGTGTCGCCGGCATCGTCCTCGCCCCTTCCGATCCGGAGGCATTGGTGCCCTCGATCCGCAAGGCATGGGAAGCGCGCATCCCCGTGGTGCTGATCGATTCCGCCATTTCGGACGATGCGTCGGATTACTACCAGTCGTTCCTCGCCACCGACAACAAGGCCGCCGGCGAACTGGCGGCGCAGGCGATGATCGAGCGCATCGGCAAGGAAGGCAAGGTCGCCGTCATGTCCTATGTGGCGGGCGCGGGTTCCGAGATCGGGCGCGTGGGCGGCTTCGTCGACTACCTGAAGGCCAATTCCGAGATCGAGATCGTCGGCCCCTTCTACTCCAACTCCCAGATGGCGACGGCGCTGAACCAGACCACCGATGTCCTCGCCTCCAACCCGGACCTCAAGGGCATCTTCGGCGCCAACGAGCCGACCGCTATCGGCATGGGCCGCGCGCTTGCCCAGTCGGGTCGCTCCGGACAGGTCGTCGGCATCGGCTTCGACGGCAACGAGGACCTGCAGAACTTCGTCAAGGACGGCACGCTGGCGGCCATAGCCGTGCAGGGCAGCTTCCAGATGGGAGAAAAGGGCATCGAGACGGTGGTCGACGTCATCGACCGCACGAAGGTGGAGAAGAACCAGGATACCGGCGTCGTGCTCGTCACCAGGGAGAACATCGACACCCCCGAGGCGCAGAACGTCCTCTACTGAGCCGATGCCGCTTCGCCGGGCCCGGCGCCCTGCGCAGCGGCTTGCGGCAGCATCGACAAGGAATACGACGCATGAAGGTTTCGGACCGCCGCGCCCTGCCCCGCACCGGGCTGGAACTGACCGTGCTGGGCCTCGGCGGCGCGCAGATCGGCGGACTCTACCGCCCGATGGCGGAAGGCGTCGCCGCAGCCATCGTCGATGCCGCCTGGGATGCCGGCATCCGCTATTTCGATACGGCGCCCTTCTACGGGTTTACCCGCTCGGAGCGCCGTGTCGGCGCGGCGCTCGCACCGCGCGACCGGGAGGCATTCGTTCTGTCGACGAAGGTGGGAAGGCTGATGCGACCCGACCCGACGGTCGGCGCCTTCGAACAGGGCTATGCCGAACCCATGCCCTTCCGCCCGACTTACGACTATGGCTACGACGCCATCATGCGTTCCTTCGAGGACAGCCTGCAGCGCCTCGGGCTGACGCGGATCGACCTTCTCTTCGTGCACGATATCGGACGGATGACGCATGGCGAACGCGCCGACCATCACTGGCGGCAGCTGACCGATGGCGGCGGCTTCCGCGCGCTGGACGAGCTGCGCGGCGCCGGCCTCGTCCGCGGGGTCGGGCTTGGCGTCAACGAAGTGGCGGTCGTCGAGGCGGCCATGAACGAAATCGATCTCGACTGCACCATGCTGGCGGGGCGCTACACGCTGCTGGAGCAGGAAAGCCTTCCGATGCTGGATCGCGCTGCCCGGGCAGGCCACGCCATCGTGGCGGCGGCGCCCTTCAATTCCGGCCTGCTGGTCGGCAACGGCAAGTTCAATTACGAGGACGCGCCGGACGGCGTCGTCCGCCGGGCCGAGGCGCTGGCGGACGTCGCGCGGGCGTTCGATATCCCCCTGCCCGCTGCCGCGATCCAGTTTCCCCTGGCGCACCGGGCCGTCGTCACCGTCAACACCGGCGCGCACCGTCCGGACCAGATCGAGACAAGCGCACGCTGGCTCGAAACGGTAATTCCAGCCGAATTCTGGTCGACCCTGGCGCAGCGTGGCCTGATCGCGCCCGAAGCGCCCGTTCCGGGGCAGTGACATGCGGATCGATGCACACCAGCATTTCTGGGCGATCGCCGACCGTGTCGGGCAATGGCCGCCGCCGGACCTGGCCGCCATCCATCGCGATTTCTCGCCGGCGGACCTGAAGCCGCTTTTGGCCTCGGCGGACATCGAGGCGACCGTGCTCGTCCAGTCCCTTCCCAGCCTTGCCGACACGCGTTTCATGCTGGACCTCGCGGACCGCGAGCCGTTCGTTCTTGGCGTCGTCGGCTGGGCCGACATGAAGGCCCCGGACGCGGCGGCCACAATCGCCGACCTGGCCCGGCACCCGAAGCTGAAGGGCCTGCGCCCCATGCTGCAGGACCTACCCGACGTCGACTGGATCGACGATCCGGCGCTCGATCCCGCCGTGGCCGCGATGCTGGCGGCGAGCCTCGTCTTCGACGCCCTCGTCAAGCCGGCGCATCTTGCGGCGCTGGTCCGGTTCGCGCGGCGGCATCCGGACCTGCCCATCGTCATCGATCATTGCGCCAAACCCGATATAGCCAACGGCGACCTTTCGGCCTGGCGGCGCGGCATGGATGCGTTGGCGGCGATGCCGCAGGTCTTCTGCAAGCTGTCGGGCCTCGTCACCGAAGCGGGCGCCCCGCCCGACATGGAGGGCGTCGGCCGCGTGGCCGACACGATCCTGCATGCTTTCGGGCCGGACCGCGTCATCTTCGGCAGCGACTGGCCCGTGATCGAGCTTGCCGGGCGGTACGCCGACTGGGTGGAGACCGTCGAGCGCCGCGTCCTTTCAAGGTTTGGCCGATCGGCCGTCGAAGGGGTTTTCGGCGCGAACGCGCGGCGCGTCTACGGCCTCTGACACGCAGACGTCAGACTTCCGAGCCTACGGGTTGGCCGCCCCGCCCGCCGCAACGGCAGCAGGGGAAGCCACGCCGAGCCGCGCCTCCACCTCCTGCGCCGACAGCGCATGCCCGAAGAGCCAGCCTTGCAGGCTCGTGCAGCCGATACGCCGCATCAGTTGCGCCTGGTTTTCGTTTTCCACCCCTTCGGCCGTGACCGGCAGTTCCAGTGCGCGGCCGAGTTCCACGATCGCCGCGGCGAGGCGGTAGGGTTTCCCGCCGAGCTCCGCGGCCACGACGAAGGATCGGTCCATCTTGATCCGGTCCAGCGACAGGCGCTGGAGATATCCGATGCTGGTGAAACCCGTGCCGAAATCGTCGAGCGAGATGCGGATGCCGCGCGAGCGGAATTCACCCAGGATCCGCTCCGCCTCCTCCGGCCGCCGGAGGAGGTGCTTCTCGGTGATCTCGAGGTCCAGCCGCCGCGTGGGGAAACGCGCCTCTTCGAGCGCCTCGACGATCGAGCAGACCAGGTTGCGATCCCAGAACTGTACCGGCGACAGGTTCACCGACAGGCCGATATCCCACGCCCGCGCCCGCTGGCACGCCTTGGCGATCACGCGTCGGCCGAGTTCGTTGATGAGGCCGCTCTGCTCGGCGACACGGATGAAATGGTCGGGTGCGACCGCGCCTGTCTCCGGATGCTCCCAGCGCGCAAGGGCCTCCACCATTTCGATGCGGCCGGTGATCGCATTGACGATCGGCTGGAAGGCCACCTCGATCTCGTCCCGCGCCACGGCCTGGCGCAACGCGCCCTCCATGGCGTGGCGCACCAGGTTCGCTTCGTCTAGCTGCGGCTCGTAGGCCAGCCAGCCACGCTTGCCACGCGACTTGGCGGCATACATGGCGACGTCCGCGCGCCGCATGACTTCTTCCGCCTCCAGCCGCGCCTCGCGGCGCGCCACGCCGATGGTGACGCCGATATTCACGCTGTAGCTGCTGACGTGAAACGGCGGCTCGAAGGCCGCAAGGACCCTGTCGGCCGTGCGCTCCGGCTCGTCCGGCGCTCCGCCCGGCAAAAGCACGGCGAATTCGTCGCCGCCGGTGCGCGCCACGGCCGAGCCGGGCGGCGTGGACCGCTGGATGCGACGGCCCGCCTCGACCAAGAGGTCGTCGCCGGTGGCGTGGCCGTAGACGTCGTTGGCCTCCTTGAAGCCGTCGAGGTCCATGTAGAGCAGGTACTGGTCCGGCCGCCGGTCGCCGTGGCGAAGCTGGGCCAGAAAGCGGCCGCGATTGGCAAGCCCGGTCAGGGCGTCGTGATAGGCGAGAAAGCGGATATTGGCCCGGCTGGAATGCAGCGCCTCGTTGGACAGGCGCGCGCGGTTCAGGATCATGCCCGCGGCGAAGAACGAGATGAGCGCGATCAGCATCAGCCCCGGCAGGATCTGGTGCATCAGGGCGGTGCCGGGACGGTCGGGCGTCCAGGCGACGATGCCGACGGCCTCGTCGGTCAAGCCTCTCAGGACCACCGTCTCCTCTCCGGCCAGGGTGCCGCTGTCGGTCAGGAGGCGCAGGGCGCCGGTGCTGTATCGGGCGGACAGCCCGT
Organism: Aureimonas altamirensis; assembly: GCF_023702225.1. Lineage (GTDB taxonomy): Bacteria > Pseudomonadota > Alphaproteobacteria > Rhizobiales > Rhizobiaceae > Aureimonas > Aureimonas altamirensis_B. The sequence goes on from NZ_JAMQCO010000017.1 coordinate 51,674, forward strand.
CGAGGAGGACGCCGTCGATCGGGCGCGCGATCACCATCGTGCGCCGCAGCCCTTCCGGGCCGGTCAGCCCCGGGGTCAGCGGCGCAAGGTCGGCCGCCGCGTAGACGAACAGGTTCTCACCCAGCGACGTGAAGGCTCCGACGGCCGTTCTGCCCGAATATTCGGCCGTGCCGGCGGCCTCTACGCCGGCGCGCAGCGCCTCGCCCACCGTCGCGAATGCGTCCAGGGGCTGCGCCGTCGGGTTGCCGTCGTCATAGGAATAAACAGTCGAAGCGCCGTTCTCGATGATGAACAGATGCGTATAGCCCTGCCGCTGGCCAAGATAGACGCCGATGTTGGCGTCTGCCCATGCCGGATCGAACGACAGGACCAGCGCACGGAACGCATCGTCCCACACGGCATAATCCTGCAGATCGTGCACGGCGAACTCGACGAGGCTCTGCATGGCGCTGGCGATCGTCTGCCTGTCGCGTTCCGTATCCAGCCTGTCCTGCGCGTTCGTCAGGTAATAGAGCAGCGAAAACAGGGCCGCGAACGACGTGACGACCAACAGGCCCGTCGGCACCAGGTACTGGCGCGGAAAGAAGCGGCGAATGGATTGCATGCGCTTTCGCAGACCTGGAGACAGCGTTGAAACAATACAACTGTAGATTAATCGTAATCTGTTGCAAGATGCGATGGCCCGATGCCGAGGGTGTGCGAGGCAAAAGGGAATTCTATCGCTGGCCGTCTCGTGTTAACTGACGGGCATGGACGTCACGCAACTCAAGACCCTGATCCACGTTGCCGAACTCGGCAGCCTCAGCAAGGCGGCCGACAGGTTGCACGTGGCTCAGCCGGCCCTCAGCCGCCAGGTCCGCCTTCTGGAGCAGGAGCTCGGCGTCACGCTGTTCGAGCGGCACGGGCGCGGCATGGTCGTCACCGATGTCGGACGCGACATCCTCGAGCACGCGTCCCGGATCCTCGCGGAGATGGAAGCGATCCGCAACGTCGCCGCCGGCACCGGCAAGGAGCTTGCCGGCACGGCGACGATCGGCACCACGCCGACGGTTGCGGAGATCATCACCGTACCGCTGGTGCGCGAACTGCGAGAGCGGCATCCACGCCTGAACCTTCGCCTGGCGTCGGCCTTCAGCGGCCATCTCCTGGATTGGCTGCAGCGCGGCGAACTGGAACTTGCGGTCTCATACGATCCGCCGCCCATGCGCTCCCTTCGCATCGTGCCCGTGATGCTGGAGGAGCTTCTGCTGGTGCAGGCCGCCCCTGCGGGCCTGCAGCCCGACCCGCTGCCCTTCGCCTCACTGGCCGACATGGAACTGGTTCTTCCGAGTTCCCGGCACGGCCTGCGCGCCATCGTGGAGGACTGCGCCCTGCGTGCGGGCGTCTCGCTGAAGGCCGGCGTCGAAGCGGACTCTTTCGGAGCCATGATCGACCTCGTGCGGAACGGCTTCGGCGCGACGCTTCTGCCCCTGGCGCCCATCTATGCCCTCGTGCAGTCGGGCGCGCTCGGGGCGACGCCGGTGATCGACCCTGTGCCCACGCGCAAGCTGGTATTGGCCTACCCGTCCGACAGGCCCGTGGCGCGCGCCACCCGCCTCGTCGCGGAGACCTTCGTGTCGATTGCCGCCGACCTGGTCGAGCGCAGGGTCTGGGCCGGACGGATGCTTGCCGATCCCCCGGCGGACAAGCCATAACAGCTCGGCATATCTCAATGCGAAATCGGATAATCGCATGAAGGGCAATTCGGGATTAAACCGGGATCCGGACATGCGGACATTCGGACGCGGAGGATTGGATGAACGAAATGGCTTCGAAACTGGCCGGTGAAATCGACTGGCAGAGCGACGTATACCGGGTGCTGAAACAGCACGATGTCCGGCATGTCGTCTACGTCCCGGATGCCGGCCATTCGACGGCGATCCGCATGGCGGTGGCCGACGAGGCGGTGCACTCGGTGGTGCTGACGACGGAAGAGGAAGGCATCGGCTATCTGGCCGGCGCCTGGCTGGGCGGCGAGCGCGGCGCGCTGCTGATGCAATCCAGCGGCGTCGGCAACTGCATCAATACGCTGGCGCTGCAGGCCTGCGTCCGTTTTCCCCTGCTGATGCTCGTTACGATGCGCGGCGACTGGGCCGAGTTCAACGCCTGGCAGAACCCGATGGGCCAGGCCACCGAGGCGGCCTTGAAGCTGATGGGCGTGATGACGTGGCGGGCCGACGTGCCCTCCGAGGTGGAACCGCTTCTGCACGGCGCGGCGACGATGGCCTTCAATGGTGATTCCGCAACCGCCCTCCTGCTCGGGCAACGGCTGATCGGAGAAAAGAAATGGGTGAAGTAAAAGTCGGAGGCGACCTCGATCGCCGGGACGTCGTCCGCAACCTCCTGGCCGGCCGGGACGAGCTTCTCGTCGTCACGGGCCTCGGCTCGCCGTCCTACGATGTGATGGCCGCCGGCGACCACGACAACAATTACTATCTCTGGGCAGCGATGGGCAGCGCGATCACGGTCGGGCTCGGCCTTGCCAAGGCGCAGCCGAACCGCTCCGTGCTGGTCGTCACCGGCGACGGCGAGGCGTTGATGGGCCTCGGCGCGCTTGCCACCGTGGCGTTGCAGAACCCCGCCAACCTGACGATCGCGATCCTCGACAACGGCCATTACGGCGAGACGGGGATGCAGCTCAGCCATGCCGGCCAGGGCATCGATCTGGACAAGGTGGCGGCGGCCTGCGGCTTTGCGTGGACGGCCTGCATCGAGGATATGGGCGGCGTCGACGACCTGCGCGCCAGGCTGTCCGAGCGGGAGGGCGTCAAGCTGGCGACCATCAAGATCCGGCCGGAAAACGCGCCGCGCGTGCTGCCGCCGCGCGATGGGCCCTATATCAAGAACCGGTTCAGGGCGGCGCTCGGCTTCGCGACGATCTGACCGGCCCCGGGAGGAGCAGGTAACATGGCGGAACGCGTCCGTTTCGAGAATGTGGTGGATGGGGTCAGGCTCGGCAGCGCGGACGGGCGCTGGATCGAAAGCGCCAACCCCTTTACCGGCAAGCCCTGGGCCGAGGTGCCGCATTGCGGGCTCGATGATGTCGACCGCGCTGTGGATGCGGCGCACAAGGCGTTCGTGAAAGGGCCATGGCCCTCCATGACGGCCAGCGCGCGCGGCAAGCTCCTGCGCCGGCTCGGCGACCTGATCGAGCGGGACGCCGCGCGGCTGGCCGAGATCGAGGTAAAGGACAATGGCAAGCTCCTGGCCGAAATGGCCGGCCAGGTGCGCTACATGGCCGAGTGGTTCCACTATTTCGGCGGACTTGCGGACAAGATCGAAGGCGGGGTCATCCCCACCGACAAGCCCGACATGTTCACCTATACCAAACGCGAGCCGCTCGGCGTCGTCGTGTGCATCACGCCGTGGAACTCGCCGCTGCTGCTTCTGACGTGGAAGCTCGCCCCGGCGCTTGCCGCCGGCAACACCATCGTCATCAAGCCGTCCGAGTTCACCTCCTGCTCCACGCTGGCCTTCATGGACCTGATCGCGGAGGCCGGATTTCCGCAGGGCGTGGTCAACACGCTCACCGGCTTCGGCTCGGAGATCGGGACGGCGTTGGTGGAGCACCCCAAGGTGGCGAAAGTCGCCTTCACCGGCGGCGACGCCACCGGCGCTTCGGTCTATGCAGCGGCGGCGCGCGGCATCAAGCACGTGACGCTGGAGCTGGGCGGCAAGTCGCCCAACATCGTCTTCGCCGACGCCGCCATCGACGACGCCGTCAAGGGGGCCATTTCCGGCATATTCGCCGCTTCGGGGCAGACCTGCATCGCAGGCTCCCGGCTGCTGGTGCAACGCGCCGTCTATGACGAGGTCTGCGAAAAGGTGGCGAGCTTCGCCGCCACGGCCAGGCTGGGCGACCCGATGGATTCCGGCACGCAGGTGGGCCCGATAACGACGCAGCCGCAGCGCCGGAAGGTGCTGGACTACATGGAGGTTGCCAGGGGCGAAGGCGCGCGCTGCCTGCTCGGCGGCGGCACCCCCGACCGGCCCGACCTGAAGGACGGCTGGTTCGTCGAGCCCACCATCTTCGCCGACGTCTCCAACGACATGCGCATCGCGCGGGAAGAAGTGTTCGGCCCCATTCTCTCGATCATTCCCTTCGAGGACGACGAGGAAGCGGTCGAGATCGCCAACGACACGATCTACGGTCTTGCATCCGGCGTCTGGACGTCGAATATCCGGCGCGCCTTCACCATGGCCGACCGTATTCGCGCCGGCACCGTATGGGTGAACACCTATCGCGCCGTCAGCTATCTGGCGCCGTTCGGCGGCTACAAGAAAAGCGGCATCGGCCGCGAAAGCGGCCAGCACGCGATCGACGAGTATCTCCAGACCAAATGCGTCTGGATCAATCTCGCCGAGGGGGTACCGAACCCGTTCGTGCTGCGCTGACAGAAAGGGAGAGACGATGAAGATACTCGTCTGCATCAAGCGCGTTGTGGATTACAACGTT
>NZ_JAMQCO010000018.1 GCF_023702225.1 Aureimonas altamirensis
CGTCGATGAAAATCAGTTTCTCCGGATCGAGATCGAGCTGGCCGTCGAACCAGGCTATGCGGCGGCGAAGGACGTCCGCGCGCTGCTGTTCTGAAGCGTGCGCCGTCTTTTTTTGAACGTGATGCCGCGTCGGTCGAGGAACAGCCAGACCGTCGAGGGCGCTGCCTGCACACCGTGCTCGGCGGCAAGGCGCTCCCCGATCTCAGCCAGCGTAATGTCCGGCGCCGCCTCGATCAGGCCGAGAATGAAGGCCGCGTGCGCATCGAGCTTCAAGCGGGACGGTTGGCCCTGCTTACGCGCCACTGTCTCGCCAGTCTCGCGATAGCGGCGATACCAAGCCCCGGCCGTCGAAATCCCGATCGAGAAGCGTCGCGCAGCCTCTCGCGTCGAAACTCCATCTTCGATCGCTGCAATCACACGACTACGAAGGTCGCTGCTAAGGCTCCTCGTCATCATCACCTCCTGGCAATCCACCAGGACCAGTGAATCAGACAAGGCCGACCGAGTGAATCCTCAATCCNCCTGGCAATCCACCAGGACCAGTGAATCAGACAAGGCCGACCGAGTGAATCCTCAATCCGACTCTGCGTTCATCGAAGATGCGCTAGGTATTTTGGCTGTTAACGTACTTACCTCACATGGCAGCATGATTTTCGAGCCATCGAATTGTCCTTTCAATTCCGGTGTCGAAAGCGACCGTAGGTCGCCAATTTGTTTGATCTATCAAGCGTTGGCAACAAAGTACATTTTCTGGGACGTCAAAGCTTCTACTCGGCAAAAACTCAAGATCTGCCCTTACGCCACATGAGTTTTCTATAGACTTCACTACATCAATTATTGTCTTACCGCGAGTGGCGGAACCGACATTAAAACATCTTTCATACCCGTTGTATTCTATTATTCTATGAACTGATGATACAACATCGTCTATGTAAATATAATCTCGAATATTTGATCCGTCGCCGTATATGGGAACTTTCCTATAATTTTTTATTTTTGAGTAAACGTTGGGAATTAGGCCTTGTTGTCGTCGACCCGTCTGCAAGGGTCCAAACGGATTTGCTAGTCGAAGGACAAAACCTTCGATACCATGTAGTCTTTCGAACAACGCAACGTACTTTTCAATGGCGAGCTTATTGATACCGTAAGCCCCTATAGGATTTGTCGCTGCTGTCTCAGATATGGGAGTCTGGGCAGTGGGACCATAAACGGTACCGCCTGAAGAGAAAAAGATGATGCGCTTGACCCCGTTAGCGCGAGCGGCCTCGAGCATTCTAACGCTTCCCATGACGCTTCGCTCGATATCTGCGATCATCTCGACATTCGCGACTGTTGGGAAAGTTGCATGTATTAGATGAATAATTATATCCGTATCTTGTAACGCTGTTGCAAGTACAGTTTCATCGTTGAAATCGCCTTCGAATAATTCAGCGCCAGCCAAGAGTGACCGATCCAAAAAATGCCGCCCAAAAACGCGAACATCAAATCCAGATTTAACTAATCCGTGGCTTACATGTGTGCCGATGAAGCCGCCGCCTCCCAATACGGTTACCGTCATATCGCTACTACTCTTAGCTCGAGCCAAACAAAGCTATTTTTATTCCAGACCATATTTCCCGTACTCAATTAAAATTGCTGTTCGACGGTGAGCGCGGCGAAGCCGGCCATCCAATGTCCCATTCCAGTACGCCTCTCCACGGGTACCATGAAGATTACGGCCACGATGTTATGACGTTTAACAGGGCGAATACGCGGCGGTAATATAGGTGTGTAAGCTTCAGGGCAACTGCTGGCGACAATGCCGTCCGAGGATGCCATTTAAGGCGTTCAGTTTTACCTGAGCGTTAAGATGATGCATTTGTAAGGAATTGAGGATCAGTCTGAGGCGTGTTCGATCGGTGCACGCAGTCGGACGAGACGAGCACAACGCTCTCCCGCCATATAAAGCAAGTGATCAATTGTAGAATTGGCTGGGGGACCTGGATTCGAACCAAGACTAACGGAGTCAGAGTCCGCTGTTCTACCCTTAAACTATCCCCCAGCAGGGAGCCGGACTTGGCCGACGGGCGCCTCTATAACAATGGCTCCGCGTCGATGCAAAGGGAAAATGACGCCCGTCACAAAAAGATGGATCGTCATGATCGCTTAACAATCTCCGGTGGTCGTCTTGTTGGCAATGACGCGCTGCAGTATGGTTCGCCCCAGGCGGCCGCGAGCCCGCCATCCACCTGTCACAGGCTTCCATCATGCTTCCGACAACCGATGTCGCGGACACCGTGCCGCCGGCCGGCAACGCCGATGTCTCCGCCAAGGGCTTCGGCAGCGCTGCACCTGCACTGGCGGCGCTGTCGATCGCATCCTTCGCCATCGGCGTCGGGGAATTCGGCATCATGGGCCTTCTGCCGGGCGTCGCCGACGATCTGGGGGTGACAATCCCGCAGGCAGGCCTGCTCGTGACAGGCTATGCCCTGGGCGTCGTCTTCGGCGGCCCACTGCTGGCCGGGCTGACATCGCGCATGGAGCGGCGGCGCCTTCTTCTCTCGATGGTCGTCATCTTCGTTCTCGGCAACCTCGCCTGCGCCCTGGCGCCCGGCTACGGCCTGCTGATGGCCGCCCGCGTCTTCACCGCGCTTGCCCACGCCACCTTCTTCGGCATCGGCGCCGTCCTGGCAGCAGATATCTCGCCGCCTGGCCGGCAGGCCCAAGCCATCTCGCTGATGTTCGTCGGGATGACGCTGGCCAACGTCATGGGCGTACCGCTCGGCACGTTCATCGGCCAGGCCTATGGCTGGCGCGCGACGTTCTGGGCCGTCACGGGGCTCAGCATCCTGTCCGGCATCGCCCTCTACGCCTTCCTGCCACGCAGCTATCCGCTGGCGGGCATCGCCTTCAAGGATGAAATCCGTGCCCTGACCCGCGTGCAGGTGCTGCTGGCGATGCTGCTCAGCGTGCTGGCATCCGTCGCCTTCTTTTCCGTGTTCACCTACATCGCGCCGATGCTCGAGCAGGTGACCGGGCTTGCGCCGGCCAGCGTTCCCTACGTCCTGCTGGTCTTCGGGGTCGGCTTGACGATCGGCAACGTGCTGGGCGGGCGGCTTGCGGACTGGCGGATGATGCCGGCGATCATCGGGCTGTTCGTGGCGATGGTCGTCGTCATGATCGCACTCTATCCCGCAATGACGCATGCTTCGGCCATGATCGGCGTCATGTTCCTGTGGGGGATCGTCGTCTTCGGCCTCGTGGCGCCCATACAGATGCGGATCGTCTCCCGCGCGGTCGGGGCGCGAAACCTGGCGTCGACCTTCAACCAGAGCGCCTTCAACCTCGGAAATGCGATCGGAGCCTGGTTCGGCGGTGCCTTGATTACCCTCGGCCTCGGCTATCGCGATCTACCGCTCGGAGCCTTGGCCATGGCCGTGCTCGGCGTTTGCGTCGCGCTTCTGTCTGCCTTGCTCGACCGCACGTCAAAGCGGCCAAAGGCATGAAAAAGGGGCCGGCAGCTTGCCGGCCCCTGGATTGCATGACTGATCCGTGCCGGTCAGCCGGTCAGCCGGTCAGCCGGCCTGCAGCGGCGAGATGGCGATCTCGACACGGCGGTTCTGCGCGCGGCCCTGCTCGGTGGCATTGGACGCGACCGGCCTCGACATGCCGAAGCCCTGGATGTTGAGGCGGTTGCCCGTGACGCCCTGCGTCTGCAGGAACTGGCCCACACTGGCCGCGCGGCGCTGGGACAAGGCGAAATTATACCCCTCGGCCCCGACATTGTCGGTGTGGCCCATCACGTCCACGATGGTCTGGTTGTACTTGTTGAGCACGATCGCCACCGACGTCAGCGTCGGGTAGAACTCCGAGCGGACCTGGTCCTGGTCCGTCGCGAAGGTGATGTTGGAGGGCATGTTCAGGATGATGCGGTCGCCCTGCCGGGTCACGGAAACACCCGTCCCCTGCAATTGTGCCCTCAGGTCGGCCTCCTGACGGTCCATGTAGACGCCGATTCCGCCGCCCGTCAGGGCTCCGACGCCGGCGCCTAGAAGCGCCGCCCGTCCGCGATCCACGCCGGCGATTTCGCCCACGAGCAGGCCGCCCAGCGCGCCGACGCCGGCGCCGATGCCGGTGCCGGCGGCCGTACGCGAAATCTGAGACTCGTTGGTATAGGGATTCGTCGTCGTGCAACCGCCGAGAACGGCAAGGGACACGCACGCGGCCAGGGTCTTTTTCATCGCAGGCTCATCTCTCAGAAAGATCGCGCAGGATGTGCGCCGTCCATGGTTAATATCGCATGAACGGCACTGCAACCGACCTGTGGCCGCATTGCGGCGAAACGAACCGCTCCGCCGCAATGCAGGTTCAGGCTGCCTTGCGCTGATCCAGCAGCTTGCGGTTGACCAGCAACTCGGCGATCTGCACGGCGTTCAGCGCCGCGCCCTTGCGGAGGTTGTCGGCGACGACCCACAGGTTGAGACCATTCTCGAGCGTCTGATCCTCGCGAATACGTGAAATATAGGTGGCATCCTCGCCGGCCGTCTCGAGCGGCGTCACGTATCCGCCGTCCTCGTGCTTGTCGATCACGAGGCAGCCCGGCGCCTCGCGCAGGATATCGCGCGCCTCGTCCGCGGTGATCGGCTTTTCGAATTCGATGTTCACGGCTTCGGAATGCCCGATGAAGACCGGAACGCGCACGGCCGTGCACGTGACCTTGATCCGGGGATCGAGCATCTTCTTGGTTTCGGCCATCACCTTCCATTCTTCCTTCGTCGATCCGTCTTCCATGAAGACGTCGATATGCGGAATGACGTTGAACGCGATGCGCTTGGTGAACTTGCGGGCCGTTACCGGATCCGCGACGAAGACGGCGCGGCTCTGCTCGAACAGCTCGTCCATGCCGTCCTTGCCGGCGCCCGATACCGACTGGTAGGTCGATACGACGACACGGCGAATGGTGGCATGGTCGTGCAGCGGCTTCAGCGCCACGACCAGTTGCGCGGTGGAGCAATTCGGATTGGCGATGATGTTCCGCCTGCGGAAGCCCGACACTGCGTCGGCGTTCACTTCCGGCACGATCAGGGGTACGTCCTGCTCGTACCGGAAGGCGGAGGAATTATCGATGACGACGCAGCCCTGGGCCGCGATCTTCGGCGCCCACTCCTTGGCGACCGAGCCGCCGGCAGACATCAGGGCGATGTCCGTGTCGGAGAAATCGTAGGATTCCAGCGACCGGATCTTCAAGGTCGTATCGCCGAAGGTGACTTCCTTGCCCTGGCTGCGGCGTGACGCAAGCACCACGACCTCGTCGGCCGGAAAGCCGCGCTCGTGCAGGATGTTCAGCATTTCCCGACCGACATTTCCAGTCGCGCCGACGACAGCTACCTTGTAACCCATCTGGACCCAGTTCCTCTGCTCCCCGCGACTTCGTCAAACGCCTCCAACCCCGTCCCGGGGGAGTGCGGGACGAAGGTATCAGCCAATCGCGGTTTTAATCGTGGAGCGTGTGGACATGGGCTCGCATATGCGCCCTCGGGCGCGGCTTGTCAATCGAAGGTCGCGGCGCTCAACGCGCGCCGCGGCCCCTGTTGCGCTCGTTCCGTTCCTCGTGGCCGAACAGCTTCTTCATAACCCAGCCGATAACCACGGCCTTGATCAAACCTCTGATCATATCCTCAGTTTCCCTGTTGAACTTTCGATGCACAGTACAACGGCGTTGAGGGCACTCGCGTTCCCTGAAGGTCGGCGGAAGATCATGTCATCATACGCGTGCAGATTTCGGCAGAACAGAATTTTGCCACTTTTCATTTACGCTGGATAGGCTAGCCTGCCTGTCAACACACATCAGTACACGTCGGTGTGTAAGCAACGAGACCGCCTTGGAACGGCGGCCGGGAGGGGAACTACGTGGCAAGCTACAACGATACGACTGCGTCCGGAAGCAAGACCAGCATGACGCGCGAAGAGCGGAAGGTGATCGTCGCCTCATCGCTCGGGACCGTCTTCGAGTGGTACGACTTCTATCTATACGGCTCGCTGGCGGCCATCATCGCCGCGCAGTTCTTCGCCGGCGTCAATCCCACGGCGGGCTTCATCTTCGCATTGCTGGCCTTCGCCGCCGGCTTCGCGGTGCGTCCCTTCGGCGCTCTCGTCTTCGGGCGGCTCGGCGACCTTGTCGGGCGCAAATACACGTTCCTCGTCACGATCATCATCATGGGCCTGTCGACCTTCCTGGTCGGTCTTCTGCCCAACTATGCGTCGATCGGCGTTCTCGCCCCGATCATCCTGATCATCCTGCGCCTCCTGCAGGGCCTCGCCCTCGGCGGCGAATACGGCGGCGCGGTGGTGTACGTCGCGGAGCATTCGCCCAACGGCAAGCGCGGCTATTTCACCTCGTGGATCCAGACAACGGCGACGATGGGCCTGTTCCTGTCGCTGGTCATCATCCTCGGCACCCGTACGATGATGGGCGAGGCGGCCTTCGCCGAGTGGGGCTGGCGTATTCCGTTCCTCATCTCCATCGTTCTGCTGGCGATCTCGGTCTGGATCCGCACCAAGCTGAACGAAAGCCCGGTCTTCCAGAAGATGAAGGCGGAGGGCAAGGCGTCCAAGAGCCCCCTGCGCGAGTCCTTCGGCCAGTGGTCGAACCTGAAGATCGTGCTCCTGGCGCTGTTCGGCCTGACGGCCGGCCAGGCGGTGGTCTGGTATACGGGGCAGTTCTACGCCCTCTTCTTCCTGACGCAGACGCTGAAGGTCGACGGCGCGACCGCCAACATCATGATGGCGGTGGCCCTGCTTCTGGCAACGCCGTTCTTCCTGATCTTCGGCATCCTGTCGGACCGGATCGGCCGCAAGGCCGTCATCATGGCGGGCCTTGCCCTGTCGGTGGTGACGCTGTTCCCGGCCTTCCAGATGCTGACCCGCATGGCCAATCCCACCCTTGCGGCGGCGCAGGCGTCCGCTCCGGTCCATGTGACCGCGGATCCGGCGACCTGCTCCTTCCAGTTCAACCCGGTCGGAACCAGCCGTTTCACCAGCTCCTGCGATATCGCCAAGGCCTTCCTGGCCAGGAACGCAGTGAACTACGACAACATCGAAGCGCCTCCGGGCACGGTCGCCAATGTGCGCGTGGGCGATGTGGTCATCGAAAGCTTCGAGGGCGAAGGCCTGTCTGCCGCCGACCTGAAGACGCAGACCGACGCCTTCGGCGCGGCCGCGACGGATGCGATCCGCGCCGCCGGCTATCCGGCGGCCGCAAACCCCGCCGAGATCAATTACATCGGCACGACGGCGATCCTGTTCTTCCTGGTCCTGCTGGTTACGATGGTCTACGGACCGATCGCGGCCTATCTGGTGGAACTCTTCCCCACACGCATCCGCTACACGTCCATGTCGCTGCCCTATCACATCGGCAATGGCTGGTTCGGCGGCTTCCTGCCCACGACGTCCTTTGCCATCGTGGCGGCGACGGGCAACATCTATTCCGGTCTCTGGTATCCCGTGGTCATCGCCGCGATGTCGCTCATCGTCGGCATGATCTTCCTGCGCGATACCCGCCACGTCGACATCCACAAGCTGGACTGACGGCGGCGCGACGGACGCCACCAGAAGAAAGGGCCCCGGTGGCGACACCGGGGCCCTTTCATATCCGTCTGCGGTGCGCGGCGGGCCCGATCAGGCGGCGGCGAGCCTGTCGCGGAATACTGCGGCGATGGCGTCGCCCATTTCGGCCGTGCCGACCCGGCGCGCGCCCTCGGCAACGATATCCGCCGTGCGGATGCCCTTTTCCAGCACCTCGGCGATCGAGGCTTCCAGCTTGTCCGCTTCCGCGACCATGCCGAAGGAATACCGCAGGCACATCGCGAACGAGGCGATCATGGCGATGGGGTTGGCGACGCCGCGTCCGGCAATATCGGGCGCCGAACCGTGCACCGGCTCGTACATGGCGCGCCGGCGCCCCGTCGCGTCGTCCGGCCGGCCGAGAGAGGCGGATGGCAGCATGCCGAGCGAGCCGGTCAGCATCGCGGCGATATCGGACAACATGTCGCCGAAGAGATTGTCGGTCACGATGACGTCGAACTGCTTTGGCGCGCGAACCAGCTGCATCCCCCCGGCGTCCGCCAGCATGTGTTCCAGCGTCACGTCCGCGTAGTCGGCATGGGTTGCCGTGACCACCTCGTTCCAGAGGACGCCGGATTTCATGACGTTGCGCTTTTCCATCGACGTCACCTTGCCGCGCCGCGTGCGCGCCAGCTCGAAGGCCGCGCGGGCGATGCGCTCGATCTCGTAGGTGTCGTAGACCTGCGTGTCGATGCCGCGCTTCTGGCCGTTGCCCAGATCGCGGATTTCCTTCGGCTCGCCGAAATAGACGCCGCCGGTCAACTCCCGCACGATGAGGATGTCCAGCCCGTCGACCAACTCGCGCTTCAGTGACGACGCCTCGGCGAGGGCCGGATAGCAGATGGCGGGGCGCAGGTTGGCGAAGAGTTCCAGTTCCTTGCGCAGGCGCAGAAGCCCGGCCTCCGGCCGCTGCTCGTAAGCGACGCCATCCCATTTCGGGCCGCCGACGGCGCCGAACAGCACTGCGTCCGCCGCCAGCGCCAGCGCCATGTCGGCATCCGAGATCGGCACGCCATGGGCGTCGTAGGCGGCGCCGCCGACAAGGCCGCGTTCGATGGTGAAACCCGCGCCCGCCTCCGCGTTCATGAGAGCGATCAGCTTTTCCACCTCGGCCATGGTTTCCGGGCCGATCCCGTCACCGGGGAGTAGAAGCAGGTTACGGGTCGTCATGCGGCGGTCCTCCGGCCGGTAAGCGGTATCGTGAAAGGCAGGTCGGGCGATTGCGATCAGGCCCAGGGGCGGTCCTCGGCGAGCTTCTGCTCGAAGGACGAGATCCCGGGCGAGCGCTCCAGCGTCATCCCGATATCGTCGAGGCCGTTGAGAAGGCGGTGCTTGCGCGACGCCTCCAGGTCGAAATGGATCACCTGTCCGTCCGGCCGGCGGATTTCCTGCGTTTCCAGATCGATGGACAGCCGCGCGTTGGAGCCCTTCTCGGCATCCTTGAGCAACTCATCGAGCTCCTGCGGAGTGACACGGATCGGCAGGATGCCGTTCTGGAAGCAGTTGTTGTAGAAGATGTCGGCGAAGGACGTGGAGATGACGCAGCGGATCCCGAAATCGAGCAGCGCCCAGGGCGCATGCTCGCGCGAGGAGCCACAGCCGAAATTGTCGCCCGCGATCAGGATCTCGGCCTTGGAGTAGGCCGGCTGGTTCAGCACGAAGTCGGGATCGGGCGAGCCGTCGTCGCGATAGCGCATGTTGGCGAAGAGGCCGACGCCGAGACCCGTTCGCTTGATGGTCTTCAGGTAATCCTTGGGGATGATCATGTCGGTGTCGATGTTGACGATGGGCAACGGGGCGGCAACGCCCGTCAGCGTGTCGAACTTCTGCATCGGCATGTCTCCTCGGCTGCGTGGCTTTTTCCGCTTTCCGATATATCAAGGCGGCAGGCGGGTCAAAACCATTGCGGCCCCGGCCGCCATTTGGCAGGAAGCAGGGATGACACAGACGCCGCGCCTTCTCCGATCCGCCCTGTTCGTTCCTGCCGCGAATGGCCGCGCGCTGGCGCGCAGCGCCGATTTCGCGGTGGATGCGCTGATCTTCGACCTGGAAGATTCCGCCGCGCCGGAAGAAAAGGCCGAGGCGCGCGAGCGCCTGCGCGAGCATCTGGCCGCGCCCCGGGGCGGCGCCATGCGGGTGGTGCGCATCAACCCGCTGGCGACGCCCGAAGGCACCGAGGATCTGCTGATGGCGCGGGGCGCGCATGCGGATGCGATCCTAGTTCCGAAAGTGGACTCCGCGGCCGATCTCCTGGATATCTCAGCGGCGCTGGAGCAGACGGATGCACCGCCGGCGCTGCAGGTGTGGGCGATGGTGGAAACCCCGCTCGGCATCCTGAATGCGGGCGCGATCGCCGCCGTGCGGATGGCCTATCCACTGGGAGCGCTCGTCGCGGGGCCCAACGACATCGTCGCTGCGGGCCGACTTCGCCCTTCCGCCGGGCGGCCCGAACTCATCCCCTGGCTGGCCCAGATCGTGCTGGCCGGGCGGGCCCACGGCATTCCAGTGCTGGATGGCGTCTACAACGATTTCCGGGATGCCGAAGGTTTTGCGGACGAATGCGCCGCCGGCCGGCGCATGGGCTTCGACGGCAAGACGGTGATCCATCCGTCACAGGTGGAGCCGGCCAACGCGGCCTTCGGCCCCACCGCCGAGGAAATAGAGGCTGCGCGGGAAATCGTCGCCGCCTTCGACGACCCGGCCAATGCCGGCCGTGGCGTCATCCGGATCGGCGGGCGGATGGTGGAGCGGCTGCATCTTGCCGATGCAGGGCGGCTGCTCGACATCGCGGAATCGATCCGCAATCCGAAGGACAGATCATGAAACTTTATCGTCTGCTGACGGGCGTCGACGACGCCGCCTTCTGCCACAAGGTTTCCCTTGCCCTTTCAAAGGGGTGGGAGCTGGCCGGCAGCCCTGCCTATGCCTTCGATGCGGCGGAAGGCGTCATGAAATGCGCCCAGCCCGTCACCAAGGTGGTCGAGGGCAAGGACTACGATCCGTCGATGAAGCTCGGCGAACAGTAGGCCCGGCAGGCCGGCGTCAGTCGGCCGCGGCTTCCAGCGTTTCCATATCGTCGTCGGACAGTCCGAAATGATGGCCGATCTCGTGGATCAGCACGTGGCTGACAAGCATGCCCAGCGTTTCCTCGTGCTCGGCCCAATAGTCGAGGATGGGCCGGCGATAGAGCAGGATACGGTTGGGCATCTCGCCCGTCATCTCCGTGGCGGATGCTGCGACGGCGCGCCCCTCGAACAGACCGAGAATGTCGAAGGGTGATTCGAGCTCCATCTCCGCCACGACGTCGTCTTCGGGAAAGTCGGCGACATGAAATCGGATATCGCCGCATAGGGCGCGAAATTCTTCCGGAAGACCGGCATAGGCATCGATGGCAAGCCGCTCTATGTCGTCGAGGCTGGGCGCCATGCGCCGCGACCAGTCGTCGCCATGGTCAAGCTGTCCCATCACTCAAAGCCTCCGCAGGATACCGATCGTCGTTCTTTTAGACGAAGCGCCGGCCCGTCGCCATCCATCCGCAGCTCTCTTGACTCTGCGCTGGTGCTCTGGAATCCATAAGAACATAACAGGAACAAAACTCTTGGAGCCCTTATGGAGCGGCGATGCGACCCATCTGCCGAGATGCCACCTTCATTGCCGGACAAGGCCCGGCAACTGGCGGAATTGCGGCATCGGATCGCGCGTCTGGAGGGGGCGTTTCCGGAGGTGAGGCCCGAAGGCGAGGCGGCATCCGGCGGGCAGTTCGTGCCGCTGCGGGTCGCCTCTGCAGACAGGGTGCTGGGCGGCGGCTTTCCATCTGCGGCGCTGACCGAGATTCGCCTTGCCGAACCGCGCGGTGGCGGTGGCGGGGCCGGTTTCCTGGCGGGGCTGGCCAGCCTGTGCGGTGCTTCTGCCGACCGTCCGTTGCTGTGGATCAGCGAAGGGCGCGTCAAGGCGGAGCTCGGCGTCTTCTATGCCCCCGGCCTGCGGACGTTCGGGCTGGACCCGTCTTCCCTGCTGCTGGTGCATACGCGGCGGCTGCAGGAAGCCCTCTGGGCGGCGGAGGAGGCGGCAGGTTCGGGCGGTGCGGCACTGGTCGTGCTCGAAGTGTCCGGCAACCCGCGTCTTCTGGGGCTGGAAGGCACGCGGCGACTGCATGTGCGGGCCCGCGCGAGCGGCCTGCCGCTGGTACTTTTGCGGCAGGCCGGGCAGCCGGAGGCCACTGCGGCCCCGCTGCGCCTGCAAATTGCCCCTGCCGCCGCAGGCGCCGTGCCGGACCTTGCCCATATCGGCCGGCTCGTCGGGCAGCCTGCCTTCGATGTGGCGGTGGAGAAATCGGCGTCGGGACGGGCCGGAAGATTTCGACTGGAGTGGAACCAGGATGAGCGTCATTTCACAGCCGCCGAGCAGAATTCTGGCCGTGTGCCTGCCCCATCTGTCGACAGACAGGCTGTTTCGCAGAAGCCTTGGCCGGTCCTGGCGCCGGACGTATCCCATGCACGGCGTCGCCACGCCTGATTCTCCCGTCGCGGGAAGTTTCGGGCCGGAGGCTGTCGCAACGGCCGGTCTGTTCCGCGAGGCATCGGGCAGTGCCCACCGCGCACCGCGCGGGGGTGGGTTGGCGGCGCGGGCGGAGCATCCGGCAGGGCAGGGCGCGCCGGACGAACTCCGGCCGCTGGCGCTCTACGACAAGGATGGCGGCCTCATGCGCATCCGGGCGGCATGCGAACGCGCCCGCCTGTCGGGGCTCGTTCCGGGGCTTTCGCTGGCGGAGGCGCGCGCCCGTTTCCCCTCTGTCCGGTTCGAGGAAATGGACAGGGGCGCGGATGCCGGATTTCTGGCGGCAATCGCGGATTGGTGCGATCGCTATACGCCACTGGTCGCGCTGGATGGGCCGGCCGGGCTGCTTCTGGATATCTCCGGCTGCGCGCATCTGTTCGGCGGCGAAGACGGACTCATGCGCGACCTGGCAGGCCGCATGGACGGTCAGGGCCTTGCTGCAGGGCTGGCCATCGCATCCTCGGCGGGGCCGGCCGCGGCGCTGGCCGCCCATGCTCCGGGAACGATCACGAGACCCGGCGAGGAGGTGGCCCTTCTGTCGCCCTTGCCCTGCCGTGCGCTGCGCTTCGAACCTGCATTGTCGGCGACGCTGGACAGGCTGGGCCTGCGCCGCGTCGGCGAATTGCTGTCGATGCCGCGCGCCTCTCTGGGGCGTCGTTTCGGCGCTGCCTTCATGGAGCAGCTGGACTTCGCGACCGGCCGCAGCACCCGCCCCCTGAACCCGCGGCGCCCGGTGCCGGCCCTTATTCATGAGCGGCGTTTGTTCGAGCCGATCGGGCGGGTGGACGATATCGAAAACCTCGTCCTGCATCTGGCCCAGCGCCTGAAGCCGGATCTCGAGCGTCTGGGGCAGGGCGTGCGGCAGCTCGAACTATCCCTGTTTCGTGTCGATGGCGTCGTGGAGCGCATCGCCCTCGCCACCGCGCGCCCCATGCGGGATCCGTCTTCCGTCCGCCGCCTGTTCTCGGAGCGTCTCAAGGCCATCGGCGACGAGCGCGATGCCGGTTACGGCTACGACCTCCTGCGTCTGTCCGTCCTGTCCATGGATGTGCTCGGCGACGACCAGTCCGATTTCATCGCAAGCGGCGTCACGGCCGAAAAGATGGTCTCGCTGGTGGACAGGCTGACGGCGCGGCTGGGGCCCGGGGCCGTCCAGTCGCTGCGGGACGGAGCATCGCATTGGCCGGAAAAGGCGCAGGTCCTGGTGACCGGGTTTTCCGGTGGCCTCGCCGCAGATACCGCAATGGAATGTCCGCCCCGTCCCTTGCGTATCCTGGATCCGCCCGAACCGGTCGAGGCCATTTCCGTCCTGCCCGAGGGAGAGCCCATCAGGTTCGTCTGGCGGCGGGCTGCGCACAGGGTGCTGCGCCTCGAAGGGCCGGAGCGGATCGAGCCCGAATGGTGGCATGACGATGTCACGATCGCCGCGCCGGGGCTGTTTCGCGATTACTTCCGCATCGAGGACGATGCGGGACGGCGCTACTGGATGTTCCGCGAGGGCCTGGCCGACATGCGGCCGGCCCGCTGGTTCCTGCACGGCATATTCCCATGAGCAGGGACAATGACGCGATAGCGGCTGCCTTCCGGCCCATGGGAGCCGGTTTCTGCGAGATCGGCGTTCAGTCGAGTTTCTCGTTTCTGCGGGGGGCCTCGTCTCCGCAGGAGCTGGTCGGCACGGCCCGGATCCTGGGGTTGGGAGGCGTCGGCCTTGCCGACAGGAACAGCGTGGCAGGGGTGGTGAGGGCCCTGCAGGCTGCGCGCGACTGCGATTTCGCTTTCCGGCCCGGCGTTCGTCTCGTGTTCGCCGACGATACGCCGGATATCCTCGCCTATCCCGAAGACAGGGAAGGCTGGGGAAATATTTGCCGGCTTATCAGTACGGGAAACCTGCGTGCCGACAAGGGAGAATGCCGTCTCGCGCTGGAGGATCTCATGTCATGGGCCGGGCACTGCCGGTTTGCCCTGATGTGTCCGGAGGCGCTGGCCGGCACGCTGTGGGCCGATGCCGCCGATGGTGCGGCGCAAGCGCTGGTGAAGCTGTACGAGGCAGCACCCGGCCGCGTCTGGCTTGCGGTCGCCGCCCGTCAGGAGGGGCGGGACAAGCGTTTCCTTGCCCGCGCCGCCGGTCTGGCGGCGCGAGCCGGCGTGCCCATGCTGGCCACCAACGATGTCCTCTACCATGTGCGGGAAAGGCGGATGCTGGCCGATGTCGTGACCGCCATCCGCACCCATGTTCCGCTTTCCCGGGCCGGGCTTGCCCTGTCGCGCAATGCCGAGCGCCATTTGCGCGGCACGGCGGAAATGGAGTTCCTGTTTCGGGACCACCTGCAGGCCGTGGCGGAAAGCCGGCGCTTCTTCGAGGGGCTGAACTTCAACCTGAAAACGCTGCAATACGAGTATCCGGACGAAGGGCTTGCCTTGTCGCGCTCGCCCGCGGCCGAATTGCGTTATCTTGCCTATGAAGGGGCGCATGGGCTTTTTCCGGCAGGGATCCCGCAGAAGGTGCGCCACGAGATCGAGCGGGAACTGGCGATCATCGAGCAGAAGCAGTACGAGCCCTATTTCCTGACGGTGCACCGCATCGTCACGGCTGCCCGCAACATGGGCATATTGTGCCAGGGGCGCGGATCGGCCGCCAACTCCACCATCTGCTATTGCCTTGGCATAACGTCGGTCGACCCGGAGCGCGGCAACCTCCTGTTCGAGCGTTTCATTTCCCTGGAACGGGACGAACCGCCCGATATCGACATCGATTTCGAGCATGAAAAGCGTGACGACATCATCGACTGGATCTACCGGACCTACGGGCGGGACAAGGCGGCCATCGCGGCGACGGTGATTTCCTATCGCTCGCGTTCCGCCGCGCGCGAGGTAGGCAAGGCCTTCGGCCTGTCGGAGGATGCGGTCGGAGCGCTGTCCGCCTCCGTCTGGGGCACGTCGCATTCGGCCCTGGGCGCCTGGGAGGCGCGCGCGGCAGGCCTCAGCGAAGCCGACGCCACCACGGCCAACGTCCTGCATTTCGCCCATGAGCTTGCCGGCTTTCCGCGCCATCTGTCACAGCATGTGGGCGGCTTCGTCCTGACGCGCGGCAGGGTGGACGAGACGGTGCCCGTCCTGAACACGGGCGACAAGAACCGGATCATCGTGGAGTGGGACAAGGACGACCTGGAAGAAATCGGCATCCTGAAGATCGATATCCTGGCGCTTGGCATGCTGAGCTGCCTGAGGCGCGGCTTCGACATGCTGGGTGCGCATTACGCCGACGATTTCGGCGGCCACGCACCTCTTCGATTGGGGGTCCTGCCCAAGGAAGAGGAGGAGGGGCCGGTCTGGAAGATGATGGAGCGCGCCGACACGCTGGGCGTATTCCAGATCGAAAGTCGGGCGCAGATGTCGATGCTGCCCAAGCTGAAGCCGAAGGAGTTCTACGACCTCGTCATCCAGGTGGCCATCGTGCGCCCCGGCCCCATCCAGGGAGACATGGTGCACCCCTATCTGCGTCGGCGCATGGACCTCGAGAAGGTCAATTACCAGAAGCCGGAGCTGAAGGAGGTTCTCGAGCGGACACTCGGCGTTCCGCTGTTCCAGGAGCAGGCCATGCAGATCGCCATGGTGGCAGCCAATTTCTCGGGCTCCGAGGCCGACGAGTTGCGGCGCGCCATGGCAACCTTCAAGCGCACGGGCAAGGTGCAGGATTTCCGCGACAAGATGATCGGCGGCATGGTCGAGAACGGCTATGATGCGGAATTCGCCGCCCGATGTTTCCGGCAGATCGAGGGCTTCGGCGAATATGGCTTTCCCGAAAGCCATGCGGCCTCCTTTGCCGTGCTCGTCTACGATTCGGCCTGGTTGAAATGCCATTACCCGGATGTCTTCGCGGCCTGCCTGCTCAACGCCCAGCCCATGGGGTTCTATGCGCCGGCGCAGATCGTACGCGATGCACGGGAGCACGGAGTGGAGGTGCGCCCCGTCTGCATCAACGCGTCCGGCTGGGACAACGGGCTGGAGGAAGCCGCATTCGACGCGACGCGCATGGCGCGCCGCAATCTGGAGATGGCGCCTCATATACGCACCCGCCATGCCGTGCGGCTCGGCTTTCGGCAGGTGAAGGGCCTGTCTGAAACGCAGATGAAGCATCTGGTGGACGTGCGCCGGCAACGCCCCTTCGATTCCGTGCGGGATGTCTGGTTGCGCACGGGATTTGCACGCGCGGTCGTGGCGCGGCTTGCGGACGCCGATGCCTTCGCGGCCCTCGGGCTTTCCAGGCGCGATGCGCTGTGGGCTGCAGAGGCCTTGGATGCCGGCGGGGCGGCCGAGCACCTGCCGCTGTTCGCGATTGCGTCGACGCAGGATCTGCATGGGGAGCCGGAAGCGAACCTGCCGCCGATGCCGCCGGGGGAGGAGGTGGTGAACGATTACCGGTTCCTGTCCATGTCGCTCAAGGCGCACCCCGTATCCTTCCTGCGCGGGGATATGCGCGCCCTGGCGGTCATTCCGCATTCGAGCCTTCCGGATATCCGATCCGGCCGGCGCGTCACGGTAGCCGGCCTGGTGCTGATCCGGCAAAGGCCGGGCTCTGCCAAGGGCGTGATCTTCATGACGCTGGAAGACGAGACGGGCATCTCGAACGTCATCGTCTGGCCCAA
This sequence comes from Aureimonas altamirensis, assembly GCF_023702225.1. Lineage (GTDB taxonomy): Bacteria > Pseudomonadota > Alphaproteobacteria > Rhizobiales > Rhizobiaceae > Aureimonas > Aureimonas altamirensis_B. The sequence goes on from NZ_JAMQCO010000018.1 coordinate 16,806, forward strand.
GGTTTTCGAAGCTTATCGTGCGGTGGTCCTGGGCGGACGCTTCCTGAAAGTGCGGGGCCGGCTTCAGGCCAGCCACGGCGTCATCCATGTGGTGGCTGAAGAGATCGTGGACCTGACATCCATGCTGGTGCGCATCGCACGGGGCGGGCTGGAGGGCGCCCGCCTGCTTGCGCCGACGGACCATGTCAAAAGTCCGCTGCGCAACCACCGGCCGGATCATCGCGCGCCGATGCCGCGTCCGGACGATGTCGCCCAGGCGGCGGCGGCGCTCGGCGCCGCACTGGCTCGCGCCGACGAGGTGCGCCGCCCGGATCCCGGCTCACATCGAGGAAGCCGGGTCATTGCGCGACGATAGAGCGCCGTGCCTGCTTACTTTTCCTGCATGGCGCCGCTGAAGGCCTTAACGACCGGCTTCATGAGGTATTTGAGCACGGTGCGCTGGCCCGTCCGGATATCCACCGTCGCGGTCAGGCCGGGCTTGACCAGGATCTGGTCCGACTTAGCATTCCAGGACTGATCGTCGTCGAGCCGGACGTGGACGCGGTAGTAGGGCGTGCTCTGCCCGTTGGCCGCGGTATCGGTCAGCGTGTCCGGGCTGATCAGGGTCACGCGCCCGTGCAGCGAGCCGTAGATGGAATAATCGAAGGCATCGATCTTCACGGAGGCGGGCAGATCCTCGGTCAGCTTGCCTATATTGGCAGGCGGGACCTTGCCTTCGATGATGACTCCGCCGTCGGTGGGCGCGATCTGCATCAGTTCGTCACCGGGGCGCAAGACACCCCCGACGGTATTGATGCGCAGGAACTTGACCACCCCGGTTACCGGCGAGACGAGATCGGTATGCTTCAGTATGTCCTGACGCTCGTCGATCTTGTAATCGGTCGAGGACAATTCCTCTTCCAGCTTGGCCACTTCGGCGCGGGCATCCTGGATCGCCTTGTTCCTGATGTCGGCGATCTTTCCGTCCAGCTCCAGCACGGCGCGCTGGGCGCGCAGCATGTCCAGCTTGCTGACGTCGCCATCCTTCAACAGGCGCTCCGTCATGTCGAGTTCCTGCTTCGCCATCCTGAGAGCTTCCTTCAGGGTATCGAGCGTCTCGTCGATCGCCCTCTGGCGCTGCTCGTGAAGGCGTGTCTGCGCCTCGACGAAGTCCGGATACTGGGACAGGTCTTCATCGAACTTCAAGTCGCCATCCACGGCTTCGGCACGCGCGCGGGCCAGCGACGTGCGAAGTGCGGCCCGCCGCGAACGGCTTTCCTCGTATCCGGCTTCGGCGCGGCCGCGTTCGAGCACGGCAAGCTTTTGGCCCGCCGTCACGACCTGCCCTTCCTGGACGAGGATCTGCGACACGACGCCGCCGTCCACCGACTGGATGATCTGGGTGCGCTCGCTCGGGATGATCTGGCCCGTCATGCGGACCGCCTCGTCGATCTCGAAGAAGGCAGCCCACCCCACGAAGATGGCAAGTCCGACCGCCAGCAGGACGGACATCGGAAACCGACGCCCATGAGAGCGGTCGGCATGGTGGCTGGACATCGTGCTCATGCGGGTACCTTTTCGGCCTGGCCCTGGCTCATCTGCTGGAGGTGGCGAAGCACGGCGTCGCGCGGGCCGTCCACGACGACCTTGTTGCCGGTCACGACGATGAGCCGGTCGACGAGCGAGAGCATCTCCGGCTTGTGGGTCACGATCACCACCGTGTCGTCTTTCCGGATCTCGCGGCGGAGCGCCTGTATGACCATCTCCTCGGTCGCGCGGTCCATCGAGGCCGTCGGTTCGTCGAGCAGCCAAACCTTGGGTTTGCGCAGGAAGGTGCGGGTCAGGTTGACCAGCTGGCGTTGTCCGCCCGACAAGCCGATGCCGCCCTCGAAGATGGGTTGCTGCAGACCCTTCGGATGGCCGGCTATGACGGCCGTCATGAGGCCGGTCAGCCGCGCGGCTTCCAGTATGGCCTCGTCACCGGGGTCCAGCAGGCCGAGGACGAGGTTGTCGCGCAGCGTACCCGCAAAGAGCCGCCCCTCCTGCTGGAGATAACCGACATTCTCGGCGATGACCGGTTTGGACAGATGGGACAGATCGACGTCGTCGAGGGTGATGCGCCCCTTGCCGGGCTTGTACATGCCGCTCAGGAGCCGCAGCAGCGTCGTCTTGCCGGCGCCGATCGGCCCGATGACGCCGATCTTCTCGCCGGCGTTGATGTCGAGCTTCTCGACCTGGAAGGCGACGCGCTCGCCGTAGAAGGAAGCGACCGTCTCGAAGCGATAGCGCCCGGTCAGCCGCGGCAGGATCACGGGCTGCTCTTCGCCGTCGTGATCGTCCTTCAGCTGCCACAACCTGTCCAGCCCCTGGACCGAGGCCCGTACGTTGGACCACTGCACGAGCTGGCCGGGAATGGCGGACACGGGGGCAAGTGCGCGGCCCGACAGGATGGAGCAGGCGATCAGCCCACCCATCGTCACATGGCCGGTACTGACGATCAAAGCGCCGGCGGCGATCAACCCCGAATAACAGATCTGCTGCATGGCAGCGGCAAGATAGGCCGCATGTTCCGAGACGCGCCTCATCTCCATCTCGTTCTGCCGGGCGTCGTCGGTGACGCTGAGCCAGCGTGACAGCATCCGCCAGCCGCCCTGTCCGGACTTGATCGTCTCCGCTCCCTCGATGGTCTCGACCAGCAGCCCGTTCTTGAGGTTGCTCGCGGCATTCGCCTTCATCGCCAGGGCATCCATGCGCCGCTTGTAGTACAGGCCGATGCAGATGCTTGCGATCAGCATGGCGACGGGGATCGCGGCGATCCAGCCGACGATCGACCAGATGATCAGGATGAAGAAGATGGCAAAGGGCGCATCGACCAGAAGGTAGGAGGAAACGGAGGTCAGGAAGGCGCGCACGGATTCGTATCCGCGGATCTGGGCGGCCAACGAGCCCACGCTTTTCGGCATCTGGTCCAGCCGGACGGACAGTAGCCGCATATAGACGGCGCGCGTCAGATGCTGGTCCACGAAATCGACAAGGCGTTCATAGGCTGCGCTGCGGGCATATTTCGACGCCATCTCGAACATGATGGCGGCGAAGACGCCGATGGTCAGCACCAGGAGCGTCTGGGTTGCGCCGGTCGGAACGACGCGGTCGTAGACCTGCATGGAGTAGAAGGAACTGGCGATCGCGATGAGATTGATGAGTACCGTGCTGAGCATGATGTCGCCCAAGGTCTTCCAGTGCGAAAAGACCTCGTCTCGGATGAGATGAAAGACCTTGCTGCTGGACGCCTTGAAGGGCAGGGCCATGCGTATGCGGTAGAAGCCGGCCTTGGCGTCTTCGGTCCAGACGCTTTCCACGAAGCCTTGCTTCTCGGCATCCCAGCTTTCCATGACCCATTGGCCCTGGCTGTTCTGGCCGCGCAGGATCAGCCAGCGGCCATCGCTATGGACCACCATCGGGACGATCGCCGGGTCGGGCCGCTGCATAGGCCGGAGCTTCGGCAGATGCATGCGGGCAACCACGAACTGAAGCTGCCCCAGCGGCTTCGTACCGGCCTTTTCCGCGGCTTCGGCGGCGTCCTTGAGCGCGAGACGGTCGACGACCTCGCCCTGCAGGGTGGCAATGCGACTTAGAATTGCGAAAAGCACGCTCAACTGCGTTGCCCTTTCGTGTTCGGAGCGGAGGGTGAGACGCCTTCGGCAAGGATGTGCAGTCGCCATTTCACGATGACGGCGGTCGCCCGCGCCTCGGCCAGCTGGACCTTCATGTCCATGTGCTCGCGCGCTGCGTTCATGACGTCGAGCCATGTCTTGCGTCCGGCGACGAACTGTCGGTCCCAGGATTCCTTGGTCATGCTGGTGGATTGGACGGCGTTTTCCAGATTGCGGATGCGTTCGTCGATAGAGCCGGCGACGGCGAGGTCGGATGACATCTGCTCGACCAGCGACAACTCGCCGGAGCGGATGGCCAGCTTGGCCACATCGCGATCGTAGCGGGCGTTCTGGATATCCAGGACATTCGAGAATCCGGCGCCGAACTGGCTCTGCACCCCCACGAAGACGCTGTCGACCGGTTCGTCGACCTTGATGTCCTGGCGCCCGTACTGGCGCTGTGCTCGCACGTAGATTTCCGGCGACAGGCTGGAGCGCGCCCGCACGACCGACTGATCGGCAACCTTGACCTCGGCGCCCAGACGCCGGAGCAAGGGGCTGCGTTCCCGCGCCTGTTCGATCAATTGCGGCCCCCGGGACGGATCGACGGGCGGGCCGGTCAACTCCTGAGCGAGTTCGCTGGCGGCGAGAGGTCCGCCGATCAGCTGGCTCAGCGCCGCGATGGACGTCTCCTCGTTGGTCTGCATCTGGTTTATGCTGACGCGCAGCTGGTCCACCCTGCTCTGCAGCATCAGCATGTCGCTCTCCGCCGATGCCCCCGCATCGATTCGCCGGTCGATCAGCTGGCCGAGACTCGTGTAAAGCTTTTCGCCATCCTGCATCGCCTCGCGCTTCAGGCGCGAAGACAGCCATTGGCCGTATTTTTCGAGGATGCTGAGAGCGACGCCCTGCCGCTCATGATCGAGATCCGCCTCGGATACCTCCACGCCCGCCTTTGCGCGGCGCAGGGTCGAGGTCAGCCGGCCGGCCGTCCACAGCGGCTGCTGCACGCGCAGCACCGTTACGGTACTGTCGCCATGAAGGTACGGGTCGTTCTGGCTGACCGCGTCTTCGACCGAGACGCTCGGAGTCGCCAGGAACTGGAGTTTCGCGACGTTGACCTGGTTCTGCGCGCTCTGGATCTTGCTGGCCTTGATGCGCAACGACGGACTGTCCCGTTGGGCGCGAGCCACAAGGTCGGCGATGCCGTAGCCGTTGCCGCGAAGCGGCGTGACCAACGCCGTGGCCGGGAGGGAAGAGACCGTCGGCGCAGCGCCGGGCTTTTCGGCGGTTGAACCGGCCGGCGTCGATGACGCAGGGCCGTCCGTCGCGCCTTGCGCCGGGTCGTGCCTGATGAGGTCGGACAGGAAGGCGACGCCCTTGCCGGCCTGGGGGCCATCCGAGACCGTGCAACCGGCGAGACCCTGCAGGAGGGCGGCGCTGATGGCGAGCCCATATCTGAAATCGCTGCGCATTCGGACCTACTGTTCCAGTCGAGAATAAAAATATCCTAATACATATATATTAATAAATTGGCGCATTGCGATGCCGGTCCCTGCTGCCGCATGGGCGCACGGTCCAAATGCCGAGCCCATTGTCGGCACTCAAACATGCAATCGATGACTTGTAAACGCTATAGGTAATAGTGATTGAGATACGAAATCGATCTCCAAACCTCAGATGCTGTTGAGGCGGTGCATCTGCGGCGGGGCGAGGTCGGATATGCGACCATTTGTCGCTTCCAGGTCCTTCAGGATGGGGCAGTCGGGCCTGTCGTCTCCGCAGCAGCCGTCGGCAAGGGCTTCCAGCGTGTCCACCATGGCCTGGATCTCCCGGATCTTGTCCCGCAGATGATCCAGGTGTGCCTCGGCAATGCGTTTGACGTCCCGGCTCGGTCGGCTCTTGTCCTGCCAGAGCGACAGCAGCTCGCCGATCTGCTCGATGGTGAAGCCCAGATTGCGGGCGCGGCGAATGAATCCGAGCCGGTGAACGTCGTCGGCACCATAAATGCGGTAGCCGCTGCCGCTTCGTCCGGCCGGGCCGACGAGGCCCGTCGATTCGTAGTAGCGGATCATCTTTGCCGATACGCCCGATGCGGCTGCAGCCTGCCCGATATTCATGGTGTCGGTTCCGTTTCTCGATTCGTCCACAATGTGTGCACTGCAGAAGGCTTGCGCAAAATACTTGATATCAACATATTGAATTCATGACGATTTCCAAGGACGACGACAGACCTGTTTCCTATGCGACCACACTGCTGGTCCGCGATACGTGCATCTGCCTGCATGTGCAGCGGGCGGCGCGGGCCCTTGCGCGTCGTTTCGATGCGATCCTGGCGCCGCACGGCCTGACCAATGGCCAGTTTTCCCTGCTGATGTCGTTGAACAGGCCCGAGGCGCCGGGCATGGGTTCGGTCGCCGCCCTGCTGGCGATGGACAGGACCACGCTGACGGCGGCCCTGAAGCCCCTGCAGCGGCGCGGGCTCGTGGAGGTGCTGGTGGACCCCGGCGACAAGCGGAGCCGCCGCCTGCTGCTGACCGCCGCTGGGCAGCACCTTCTGGCGGAGGCCGTGCCGCTATGGCGCGAAGCGCACGAACGCCTGGAGCAGCAACTCGGACCCGGGAAACTGGACGATCTGCGCGCCGGCCTTGCAGCCTTAAGCGGTTAGCGGCCGGCTGAGGATATAGGAATCCATGATCCAGCCGTGCCTTGCCCGCGCCTCCCGGCGATAGGCCGAGATCGTGCCGGCCAGCGCGTCGAGCGGGCCTGCGAACAACTGCTCCTGCGGCAGGCTCACATAGGCGCCATAGTGGATGACGTATCCTGCACCGCACGCCTCCTGGAAGGCGTCCCGGCTGTCGAGCATCACCGCGACCGTTTCCGGGCGCCGTGACATCAACGCGGCAAGCCCGCGCCCCGGCGTGATCGTCACCGCACCGCCGATGGCGTTGAGCGGAATGCGATGCCGGGCCGCGAGTGCCTGCAGGCTGCTGATGCCCGGAATGACGGAATAATCGACATCGTCGCGGCCCTGGCAAACCGCCTGCATGATGCGGAGCGTGGAATCGTAGAGCGCCGGATCGCCCCAGACCAGGATGGCGCCGGACTGCCCGTCCTTGACCTCGGCATCGACCAGCGCTCCGGTCAACAGTCGCTTGCGCGTGTTGAGATCGTCGACCACGGCGCCGTAGCCGCTTTCGCGGCTGGCCCATTGCGGGCTCTCGCCCCAGACGAGGCGATAGGGCGCGCCGGCCTTGTGTCGCTCGATCAGATGGCGGCGAAGGTCGGTCAACTGCGATTTGTCCTCCCCCTTGTCGAACAGGAAGAAGACGTCGCTGGCGGCGATCGCGGAGACGGCCTCCATGGTCAGGTGATCGGGTTTGCCCGCACCGATGCCGATGATGTGGATATGCCGCATGCCTGTCCGAACCCTGCCTCTGTGCAATCAGGATAGGCTGGGGCGCACAGGATGGACAACGAGTTTGCGACCGTCCACCGTTATCGCTCGATCGACAGGGAGTCGCGTGGCGTTGGACAGCCTCATCAATCTGGGAACGGCCTATCTTCTGGCGGAATGGATCGTCCGTCTCGTGATGCTGGGGGTGGCGCCGTTGCGACGCACCCCGGATGCCGCCCGAAGCTGGCTGCTGCTGGTGTTCTTCCTGCCGATACCGGGCCTGATCCTGTTTCTGCTTATCGGGCGGCCGCGCTTCCCTCCCTGGCGTGCGGCCCGTTTCGCCAGCTTCGCACCGGCGCGCGACCGTATCATGGAGGCGATGCGGCACCGGGCCCTGCCGGACTTGTCCCGACGCGAAACGGAATTGTCGGCGCTGGCGAACCGGGTCGGGGCCTATCCGCCGGTGGCCGGCAACCGGCTCGAATGGCTGGACGATTACGACCGTACGATCGGGCGTCTCGTCGCCGATATCGATGCGGCGAAGCACCAGGTGCATATCCTCGTCTACATCTTCGCGGACGACGAGACCGGACGCCTGGTCATCGATGCGTTGCTGCGGGCGGTGCACCGGGGCGTGACGGTGCGCGTGCTGATCGACGCGCTGGGTTCGCGCCGGTGGATGAAGCGGACCCTTCGCCTGCTTCGGAACGGCGGCGTCGACGCGCGCCAGGCTCTGCCGCTGCGCTTTCTTCGGGATCGGACGCGCGGCGACATGCGCAATCACCGCAAGCTCTATCTGGTCGACGGCCGTATCGGCTATGCTGGTTCGCAGAACATCGTGGCCAAGGATTTCAGGCCCGGTATCGTCAACAAGGAACTGGTCGTGCGGATCGAGGGGCCCGCCGTCGCGGCCATGGGCTCGATCTTCCAGAGCGACTGGTTCCTGGAAACCGAGGAACTGCTGAGCGATCCGCCGTTGCCGAAGGAGGGCGACGACGGGATGGTCGCGCAGGTGCTCCCTTCGGGTGCGGACTATCCGGTGGAGGGATTCGAGACGCTGCTCGTGTCGCAGATCAACGCGGCGCGCTCGCGCGTCATCGTCACCACGCCATATCTCATTCCCGATGCCGCACTTCTCAACGCGTTGCGAACGGCCGTGCTGCGCGGGGTGGAGGTCCATCTCATCGTGTCGCTGGTGGCCGACCAGCTCCTCGTCAGCCTGGCCCAGCGTTCCTATTACGACGAGCTCCTGCATATCGGAGTGGAAATCCACCGCTACAGGCGCTTCCTGCTGCATGCCAAGCATGTCAGCATCGACGGTCGCGTGGCCATCGTCGGATCCAGCAATGTCGACATCCGCTCGTTCCAGCTCAACGCGGAGGTCAGCATCCTGCTGTACGACGCGGTCGAGGTGGCCGCACTGGAAGGCATCCAGGATGGCTACATCCACGCCTCCGACAAGGTCGATCCGAAAACCTGGCAGGAGCGGCCCTTGAGCCAGAAGCTCATGGAGAACTGGGCGCGCCTCATCAGCCCGCTGCTATGAAGGTTCCATATGAGCCGGAAACGCTCCAGCGCTTCAGCGGCTGGTCGGACGCATGGCCTCGCGAACCGCGGCAAGCCCCCTGATCCCTTCGCGGTTGCCGGTGGCCGCCACGGCCTTGAACACCCGCTCCGCATCGCGATAACGGCGTAGCTGCATGTAGGAATAGCCACGCAGGACCATCAGGTCGAGCTGCTCGGGTACGAGCCGTGCCCTCTGGTCCAGCGTCATGATGGTTTCGACCGGCCGGCCGGCATCGAAATTACTGGTTGCGCGCTGCGACAGGATGGAACTCTCCAGCTCGATCCTGCGGGCGCGCGGCTGCGGCGCCATGGTGGCGGCGACGGCCGCCTTGTCCACCAGGTTTTGCCGAAGATAGGCCAGCGCCAAGCCGTAGGCGGCGTCCTGCCGGGTCGTCGGATTGGTCGTCTGAAGGCCGACCTCGAAGGCCGGCGCGGCCTCCATGGGTCGGTTCAGCTCCATCAGGCACCAGGCGCGATTCAAGGCGGCCTGCGCCGACAGGGTTTGTGGCGGGACGAAGCCCCGGCACCCCGTGGTGCCTCCTCCGCTTCCGCCGCCGGATGCTGCGACGCGGGGGGCGGGGGCCCGTTGCGCGGCGGGCGCCGGCTGCTGGATGGGCGGCGCCGGCTGCGCCATCGGCGCCGGCTCTGCATACGCCATCGCCTGAGGCACGGGTTGTGCCTGCTGCGGTTGGGCCGGAGGATACATGGCGGTGGGCTGGGCGGGCGGCTGCGCCGGCGCGACCGGCTGTTGCGGCACGGGCGGGATCGCCTGCACCTGGACCGGAGCAGCCGTCGCCGCCTGCGGCGTCGCGCCGCGCCAGTCCCGTCCGATATTGGCGATGCGCTCGGAACGGCCGGCCCATTGCTGCTGGATCGCGCGGAGGCCCGCCGCATCGCCGAGCCGCTGGCGCGTCAGCGCCAGGCCGAATGCCGCAAGTTCTCCGTCGGGCCGCCACTCCAGACTTGTCGTGAACCATTGTCCCGCGGTCTGAAACTGGTTGAGCGCATAGGAATACCAGCCGAGCTGCTCGGCGGTTGCGGCATCGCGCCCCGTCGCCACCTCCTGCACGATCCGGCCGAGAACCTCAGGGGGCAGGCTGACGGGCGGCTCGATCGCCAGAAGATTGGCTGCGGCCGCTAGATAAACCGACCGGGACTGGGTGGATTCGCTGCTGTAAGGCCGCATCGCGGTTTCGGCTTGCGCAAACTGGCGCAGTCCGATCAGGGAAAGGGCCAGTCCGCGCGCCGCCTCTGCGGTCGGCTCGCGTTCCGCCGCCATGGAAAACCAGCGGCGGGCGTCGTCATAGGCCTGACGCTGGACGTAGTACCAGCCAAGAAGGAGCGGATCGCCGGCCGTGTCGGAGGCGCGCGCGGCGTCCTCCACCAATCGCAGGTCGGGCTGCGCCACGGTCTCGTCCGGGTTGGCGCCGCCATCGGCAACGGCCTGGCGTGCGATGTCCACGCGCACCGGCTGGAACTCGCCCACACCGTTCTGGCCGGTCCGCTCGAGCGCCAGCAACTGGTCCAGATCGCTTCTCGGAAGCAGCGGAAGCGCCATCTGCACCGTTGCGAGACGCTCGTTGGCGTCGTTGCAGTTGGTGAGGATGTAGCGGTAGGCGTCCGTGGCGCGGGCCGGACGATCCGTCTGCGCGAAGGCGGCCGCTACCCGCCACAGGACGTCGACGTCGCTGCAGGTCAGGAGGCTGGGATTGTCGGCTCCGAGCCGGACCACCGTTTCGAATTGCTTGAGGTCGGACGCGTTGATGATCTGCTGTCGCGCCTCGGCCAGCGCAAGCCGGTCCAGAAGGTCGGCGGGCACCTGCCATGCCGGCTCGCGCGCCTGGCGCTGCGCGATCGCCTCGCGGACCTGGGGATACTGGCCCTGTGCGTAGAGCTGCCACATCCTGTCCAGCTCCGGATCGCCGGCATCCTCGACGGCCAGCGGGTCGGCGGGCGGCGTCCAGTCGGGGTAGAGCGATCGCAGGCGGGCGATCTCGGCTTCCAGCCGGCGCGTGTCGCCCTGCCGTGCGAAATAGCGCAACGCCGTTTCGTCCACTTCCGGCACGCCTGATGAAGCCGGAACCGGGGAGGCCGCCGGCGCCGGCGCCGGCTGCGCTGCCGGTGGCGCCGGCGGCCGGGGGGATGGCTGTTCCGGCGTGGCCTGCGCCAGAAGGCGGCTGTCGGGCGCCCGTGGCCCATCGGACGCGAAGGGCGACAGCGGCCCGGATATGCCCAGCAGGGCGATCAGCCCCGCACCTGCGCTGAAGAGGCCCATATTGTTCATGACAGGCACTCCGGATGGCGCTCGGCCACATAGGCGAGGGACAGGAGGTGCAGCGTCGACGGATAATAGAGCGTGGGCTGGAACCGGCGCAGCTCTGCCGGAATGGCGGTTCCGTCCAGCGCGCAGGCGGCGAGCGCCGGCAGGATGCGGTAGCCCGGGTCGGTCAGCCGCTCGGTGACCTGGCCGTTGTTCAGGTCTGTCAGGTTGACTGCCGTGCCGTCCGGCGCCATCGCGGATATCATGCTGCGGATGAGCTCCGGCTCCGCGACCTCGCCCCGGATCAGATAGAGCGGTATGCGGATCGCGTTATAGCCGAACTCGTCCTTGAAACCCTTGGCCGGCCGCGGCACCGTCTGCACCGATAGCCATTCGGGCGGCAGCGGCCGTTCCGGCCCCAGGGCGCGCCGCGTCAGCGCGATGCCGTTTTGCGAAAGGGCTTCCCAGTCGGTATCGGGGGCCAGTTGCCGGAGCACCGGGAAAGCCTCGAATATCCAGTAGGACAGGTTGACGACGGGCCCGTCGTCGCGCGCGTCGCGGCCATAGCCTTCCACGCCCGGCAGAAGGATCGGCGCGCCGCCATGCTGGACCACGACCTTGTCCCCGATGGAGGTGGCCAGCGCCGCGCCCGCATTGGTCAGGTCCGGGCGCTGCCAGGCCTGGCCCGCGAGGCCGAGCGCATAGGCGATGAGGATGTCGCCGTCGCTGGCATTGTTGGGGTCGGTGACGCGTGGCGTCGATGCCGGGTCCCAGCGCCACATGGCCAGCCCGTCGTCGCGCAGCAGCAATTCCGTCCGGGTGAAGGACCAGATCCGTTCGAAATCTCCCCTGTCGTCCGCCAGGAACGCCAGCAGCATGCCGTAGCCCTGGCCTTCGCTGTGGCTGATGCGGCCGTTGGCCGTATCCACGACACGACCATTCGGCTCCACGAAGGCGTCCGCATAAGCCCTCCAGTCGGCCGAATCGACGGAGGCGGCAGCGGCGGGACCGGTCAGCGACAGCATGGCGAGGGCACAGGAGAGGAGGGCGGTCAGGCGTCGGATCATCAGTGGCGCCCCAGGCGTTTGGTCAGCCACGTCGTCGTGACGCCGAGGATGATGGAGAACAGAACAAGCATCGCGGCATACAGAAGGATATTCTCCGACAGGGCGTTCGCGGCCACAAGGCGCAGATTGGCGTAGGACAGCGGCTGCGTCTGGAAGAACTCGACATTGGACACGGGGACGTTCGCGAAGCTGTCGGTCGAGGCGGTGTAGTTTACGAGGCGCCCGGCCAGCTCCGACCATCCGTCGGACCGCACCAGCCGGTCCATGCCGGTCGCCATGTCCGCGTCGGTGGCGGCGGTCGCCAGCGTCCAGGCCGCGTCGCCGCCTGGGCTCACGCCCTGCGCCAGCATGAAGGATACGCCCGGTGCGGGCATGTAAGGCGCGGTATCGGCGGGCAGCAGCCGCAGCGCGTCGAAGGACAGGTCGAACGTCTCCGACAGCCATTCGCGCAAGCGTTCCACGGGGTGCAGCCAGTTGGTGCCGACTTCGCTGCTCCAGCGGTTCATGGCCGCGACGGTTCCGGCCGAAGCGGCCGACTGGCCGGTCGTGTCGCCGCCGCTGACGCGCGCCTGCTCGGCGATGCCGACCGCCGCAAGGACGCCGACGGGTACTTGCGGCAGCGTATTGACGAACAGGGCGTTGCGGCTGGACAGGGAGGTGATGGGAATCGTCGTATCGATCTCGATCACGCGGCCGGCCGCCAGGGCCAGGCGGGATATCAGCGTCGCCGCCGCCGCCAGCGTGTCGCGGCTGCCGCGATCCAGGACGACGGGAATGGGTTCGGCCAGCCGGTTGTACGGAAAGCCGGTACCCGCCAGTGCAGACAGGTTGGGGCGAGTGCCGATCCGCGCGAAGTTGGGGATATCGAAGGTCGAGGTGTCGAAGAGCGCGAAGCGGACGTCGTTGCCGGCGCTTGCGCCCGGAGCGCAGACGGCGTCGCCCTCGGTCAGAAGCACGACTTCGATCCCCACGCGGTTCAGGCCCGGCCGGAAGTGCCGCATCGTCACGTTGACGGGCACCTGCCGCAGGATCGCGCCGCTGCCCGCGCCCAGTGGGACGGTGGTCGCGATATTGCCGTTGACGTAGATGTCCAGATGGCTGCCGGGCAGGATATCGCGCGAGTAGGCCGCATCCAGCACCAGCCGGGCCTCGCCATAGGCTTCGGCATAGAAGTCGGAGGGGATGCCGATGTTGAATTCGGTATTGAAGCGTCGACCGGAGAACTCCGACGTCGGAACGCCGAGCGTCGCCAGGCTGATGCTGGAATTGCCCTGCACGAACGGGGCGTCCGGGTAGATCCAGCCATTGTAGGACAGAACGGTGCGGGCGACCGCGACGGAGCGCTCCGACGGGGCGGTGATCTGGCGGATGGCGGCGTTGACGTCGGACCATCCGGCGCCGGTGACCAGCATGACCGTTCCGCCCTCGACGATGCCGGGAAGGAAATCGAGGGTGGCCGCGCTGCCGGCCTGGTCGGGAAGTTGCGGCAGGATACGACGGAGGGCGTTGGCCGGACCGAGCAGGATCACGGCTTCTCCCGGCTCCATCGACGTCGGCAGCTCCGGGACAACCCGCACCGATTGGTTCGGCATCGAGGCCATCAGCGAGAGGCCCTGCGACAACTGGACCAGAGGCTCCGCGGCCGCGGCGATCTCGGCCGTCGGAACCACGATGGTGAAGCGGGTGGAACCGGTGGCGTCGACGCCGAGGGCCCGGATATCCTCGAGCCGGCGCATCTGCCCGGCATCCGGATCGGAAAACTGCAGGAACGTGCGTGCCGTGGCGATCTCCGTCCACAGGTCGTAGGTGGACGAGATGCTGCAATCCGTCCGGTGCCGCATCGAGGCTTCGAACTGGATCAGGTTGTAGCCCGGCTTGAGAAGCCCGGGCGCGATGTCCGATGCAAGGTCGGTGACGGAGTCGGGAGAGGCGATGGCCTCGTCCACCAGCATCGCGCCGTTGATGCTGACACGCAGCCGCGAAGCCTCCGGAGCGACGAAGATGGCATTCTGGTAGCCGATGCTCAGGCGGTTGCCCGCTGCGGCCTCTTCCGGCGTCAGGTAGATGGACCACGCGCGCCGCGCCGTTTCGCCGGCCAGCGTCAGGCGCTCGAACGGCGCGACGAACCGCTGGTACGGCCGGGCTTCCTCGAGCGGGGCGGACGGCTGCCGTGGGCTTGGCGTTTCCGCCTGGACAGGCGGCGGCGCGGCGACAGGCTGCTGGGGTACGGGGGCGACTTCCTCCGGCCGCTCGCCGGACATGTCGAAGGGACTGGACTGGGCCATGGCATGGCCGGCGCCGGACAGCGCGCATGCGAGCGCGACGAGAAGGGCTGCGAGACGGCCCCTCATTGCGCCGGCGCCTGGATGGCGGCGGGCTTTTCCGCCCGCCCGAACCGCTGCCGGAACAGGTAGAACAGGCCGCGCTGCGTCTGGAAGAAGGCGATCCGTATGAAATACAGCGTGCCGCGAATCACGCCCGGGTTCTTGCGGCGGGACTGCTGGATGGACGACCACTGGTCGGAATTGGCGAAGACGAGATCGGATATGAGGCTGTACTGCAAGGCCGTCGCCGGTGCGAACTGGCAGCCGATCGCAGCGCCGTTGCCGACGCGTTCGACATTGCGGATGTCGATGGCGAGGGCGTCGCCGCGCAGCGGGCGGCTGGGCTTGAACCGCAGGATCGCGTCGGCATGCTGTCCGAGATTGGCCGGCAAGGTGCCGAAGACGCGAATGCGGGCGCCAGACACGGACACGTCCTCGATGGTGCCCGGCAGGATCTGTCCGTCGACCTCGATCTCGCAGCGGCGCTTGATGCGCACACGCTGCGTCTGGCGCTTGGACGAGCGCTCCGAAACGACACCGAGCGCACATCCGGCGATCAGAAGGTTCAGCAGGTTCCATCCACCCACCACCAAAGTCAGGTCGGCGCGGTAGGGTTCGGTATAGATGCGCCATATGGTGACGCCGACGGCCGCCAGCAGCACGAAAAAGATGACGAAGAAGGGCAGGGCGATCTCCGACAATCGGCTTTCGGAGATGGACTCGTCCTTGGCCGTCACCTTGAAGGTCGGCTTGCTAGGGTTCAGCATCACGGAGATGACGGCCGGCAGCAGGTGCACCGTCTGCACATATTCGTACAGCTCGGAAATCCACGGCCAGCGGAAATAGCCGTACATGTAGTTCTGCATCATCAGGTTCACGGCCATGTAGGTCAGCGTATAGGCCAGGAACTCGCCGCCGGACGCCGTGAAGATCTCGAGATCGAGGAACAGGTAGAACAGCGGCGCGACGAGGAACATCGCGCGCGGGAACGGAAACAGCCAGAACAAGGTGGACGACATGTAGCAGAGGCGCTGCGGCAGGGAGAGGCCGCGCTTCAGAGGCGGGAAGCGATAGCGCAGGATCTGCATCATGCCCTGGGCCCAGCGGGAGCGCTGACCGATGAAGCTGGCGAAGGTTGCCGGTTGCAGTCCGGCGATCAGCGGCTTGTCCACATAGACGCTGTTCCACCCGCGCGAATGAAGTTCGATCGCGGTTTCGCAGTCCTCGGTGATGCTGACGCCGGAAAAGCCGCCGGTGGTCTCCAGCGCCTTGCGGTTGAGCACGGCGGCCGAGCCGCAGAAGAAGGCCGCGTTCCACTTGTCCAGGCCGCGCTGGATGATGCCGTAGAACATCTCGTTCTCGGACGGCATATGGGTGAAGGTACGCAGGTTCCTTTCCACGGGGTCGGGGTTCAGGAAGAAATGCGGCGTCTGGACCAGGAAGAGCTTCGGATCCTCGCGGAAATAGCCGACCGTCTCGCGCAGGAAGTCGCGCGCCGGGGCATGGTCGGCATCGAAGACCACGATGAGTTCGCCGGTCGAGAAGGCCATGCCGTTGTTGAGGTTGCCGGCCTTGGCATGCTCGTTGCGCTCGCGCGTGAGGTAGATGGCGCCCAGCGATGCGCAGAGGGCCTGCAACTCCTTGTACCGCCGCTCGGCGCCCTGGGCCGACTCCGGGTCGTCCGCATTGCGCTTCTGCACCGTGCCGCCGTCATCCAGCAGCCAGACCTTGAGCTTGTCTGCCGGATAGTCCATCGCCAGGCACGCGGCCAGCGTATTGGCGAGAAGTCCCGCATCTTCGTTGTAGGTGGGTACGAAGACGTCGACGAAGGGCAGGTCCTCGGGCTTCTCGGCCGGACGGGGCGGCCTCGGTGGTATGGGCGAGGCCACCACGAACAGGCTGAGGAACAGCATGAACACGCTGTACATCTCGGCCAGGTAGACCATCAGCCCCGGCACGAAATTCTCGGGCTGGTTGATGGGTGGCAGCGTGCTCGTCGTCCGCCAGTAGACATACCGCAGCACGACGGCGGTGCCGAGCGCCAGCGCGACCAGCCGCCAGTTGCCGGAGAGCTTGAGCGCCTTGATGACGGCCATCGCGACAAGGATCAGCGCCACCGAGATAAGCTGCGTCTCGACGCTGACCGGAAGCGTGATCAGCGAAATCGACAACGCGGCGGTGAGGGCCCAGAGCAGGAATGTGCCGGCCGTCATTCGACGCCTCCCGTGGAGCCCTGGCGCTTGCGCTCTATCGGCATACGACGCCCTCCCCGCTTTCGTGCGGCATGCAGAGCGGCGTCGAGGGCCTGTCGCTGGAGGGCGGCGGGGCCGCCGGCGCGGACGGGGTCTGCGCAGCCGGCGGAGGCGGCGGAACGGGAGTGCCGACCGGTGCGGGCAGCGGTGCCGACGCCACTGGTGCGGGCTGCTGCGCCGCCGCGCGTGCCGGAGCCGCCCGGCGCGCCGGCGGGAGCGCCGCCGGGGCGGGCTCCGGATCGGACAGCACCGGCTCGAAACCGCCGGCCGCGACGGGATAGATGGGATCGCCCGGGCGGCCGAGCGTTTCCGACGGACCCGGTGGCTCCCCGTAGGGGTTCCACTGGTAGTTGTCGAAAAAGGCGTTGATGGAGAAGCCGTACATGGTGAGCAGAAGCTGCTCTTCGCTCTGGTTCGGCGCGCAAAGCCGCATGCGCAGCTGGATCGTGCCGCGCGCACGCAGGATCAGCGTCGCGTTGTCCATGCCGACGATGCGCTGCCAGGCGTAGAGGCATATGTCGCCGCTGCCGGCACGCCCCACCGCATAGGAAAATGTGCCGTAGCGGTTCTGGACATAGCTGGGCGACTGGCGCATGGGCACGCCGGGCATGGCGGCGGCGATTTCCTTGGCCACTTCGGATGCACGCAGCGGCCGGTCGTTCAGCGGGCTGTCTCCCATGCCGGGACCGGAATTGCCGACCGGACCGAAGAACTGAACCAGAAGGTAGTTTTCGCCGCTCTGGCCGCCCTGCGTCCCGAGCACGATGCGCTGCTCGGTGGCGTCCGTGTAACGCCGCTCGATGACGCTGACGACGGACGGCCCCCCCGGCGGCGGCAGGACGAAGGCGCCCTCCGGCGGCACGTAACGGTAGCTCGATGACAGGTCGGGTTGGCCCGTCATGCAACCCGCAAGCAGCATGCCCGCCACCGCCATGCATGAAAAGCGCAAAAGGGAACTCGGTGAGCGCGGCATGGGCACGAGGCTGAAACACTCCTGTCGATAGTGCCGGAACCATGGGAGATGGCTGCCGGCATATCGCAACCTGCCGCCGCTACCCCTTTCGGACATACGGAAAAGGCGGTAGGCCGGATGCGAACGAGAGTATTTATTCCGTTTCGGAGTCGTGACGTCCAGTTGCCGCGATTGTGCACAGGAAAAATACCAGTGGTTGTGTCTACGCAGCCACGTACAAATTTTACGCATCGTGCCCTTGCGTGCGTCCAATCGGTGTTTCCAAGCGCGGCGATGATTATGTAGTAGGGCAGATATCCGATGATCCGGGGCCCGTACGGCCCCCGTCGAATCGCAAGAAACGAGGTTCGAAAGGCAATGACGAGCAAGCTGCAACAATTGCGGGACATGACGGTGGTCGTGGCCGACACGGGCGACATCGAAGCCGTCCGACGCCTCAAACCCGTTGACTGCACCACCAACCCGACCCTCGTGCTGAAGGCCGTGGCGCTGCCGATGTTCGCCGAGAAGCTCGACGAGGCGGTGGCCTGGGGGCGCCAGCAATCGCTGGGCGCAGACGAGCGCGTCGTCGTCGTGGCCGACAGGCTGGCCGTCTCGGTCGGCGCGGCGCTGACCGAACTGGTGCCGGGGCGGGTATCCACCGAGGTGGATGCGGATCTGTCCTTCGACACGGAAGGGTCGGTCGCCAAGGCGCGGCAGATCATCGACGCCTACCAGGAGCGCGGCGTCGGCCGAGAGCGCATCCTGATCAAGCTGGCGGCGACCTGGGAAGGGATCCGCGCGGCGGAAATTCTGCAGCGCGAAGGAATCGACTGCAATCTGACGCTGATCTTCAACGAGGCGCAGGCCATCGCATGCGCCGATGCGGGCGTTTTCCTGATCTCGCCCTTCGTCGGCCGCATCCTGGACTGGCACGTCAAGCAGAGCGGCAAGACCTTCACGCCGGAAGAGGATCCGGGCGTGCAATCGGTGCGCAGCATCTATCGTTACTTCAAGGCGCACGGCATCAAGACGGTGGTGATGGGGGCTTCGTTCCGATCGGCCGGAGAGGTCGAGGCCCTGGCCGGCTGCGACCGCCTGACCATTTCGCCGGCCCTCCTGGACGAGCTGGACAAGGACGAAGGCACGCTGGAGCGTAAATTGTCGCCCGATGTCGGCGGCGCGGTGCCCGAACGCCGCTCCTTCGACGAGAAGGCGTTCCGCTGGGCGATGAACGAGGATGCGATGGCCACGGAAAAGCTTTCCGAAGGTATCCGCTCTTTCGCGGGCGACCTTGCCAACCTGCGTCGGCTCGTTGCCGAGCGCCTCGGCTGATGGTCGTCAGCGGAAGAGCGCGCGTAGCTCGTCTTCCTTGTCGTTGACGAGCCACCCGTAGTAATTTTCCTGCGGCAGCCGCTTCGGCTGCCGCGAGGCGGCCCTCTGCCGGTTGTCGCGCGCCAGTGTCGAGGCGCGGGCCACGGGGTTTCCGAGGTTGTAGAGCGTCGCGACGATGCCCGGATTCTTCGAGATATCGAAGCCGGCGATGCTGCGATACGCCGTGATGGACGATCGAATGACGGCCGCCATGTAGGCGAGCGTCTTGTCCGGATCCATGATGGCGGCATAGACCCCGGCGGCATCGGCCGGATCGAGCTCGGGATAGCCCGACACGCGGTGGACCACATCGGAAACCGACAATGCGGTCAGCGGGTTGAGCTGACCCAGGCCAAAAGTCTGCCCGGCATAATAGGGCTGGAAGAAGGTGGTGCCGAACCGCTGGTTCGGGTAGCTGCGCCCATCCACCGTCCGGCCGCGGAAATTGGCCTCGAACACGGTTTCCCGGCAATTCCACAGGGCCTCGTCGCTGCGCGACGCGTCGCAGGCGCGAAATTGCTCGCGTGACAGGAAGTCCGTCAGCTTTTCGCCCTTGTAGGCGAAGGTCAGCCCGGACTGGAGGTAGGATGTCGCCTTGACGTAATAGGTCTGCAGGCGATCCAGCGCATCGACATTGTAGGTATGTTCGCCCACCAGCGCACCGGCGATATGGACCGGGTCGATGGAGTAGCGCCGCGATACGGCGACGATCTTCGTGCGCAGGTCCTTGTCGTGCCTGAGAAGATCGTAGATGCGCTGGTACTTGGTATCGAAGGTCGTGCGCAACTGCCGCGTTCGGCTGTGGGAGCCGCCGGGCACGGCCGGTTGGCTGGCGTTGCGGTTGCCGGGCGGCACCAGATCCTGCGCCTTCGCGGCGCCTGCGGAAAGGCCGACCATAACGGCAAGGCAAAGGGAAAGCATGCCGGGAAGCCGACGCGTGAACCGAACCATCGCTGACATTATCCGGAAGATTGCAGGCGAGCCGGTCTGCGGCGCGCAACAAAAAGGGTGCGCGCTGAATAGCACGCACCCCCGGTTGGTACAATCGGAAGGTTAGTCTGCCGCCTTGCTGAGGCGGATGATGCTGCTGTCGCCACCGCCGCGCACCTCCGTGACGGCATAGACGGCGCCGTCCGGCCCGACGCGCACGTCGCGGATGCGCGCATCCAGCGGTACGCGTTCTTCGGACGCGACGCGGCCATTCTCCAGATGCAGCACCACCACGCCTTGCGAGACGAGACCACCGATCAGCATCGCGCCGTCCCATTCGGGAATGGCGTCGCCTTCATACAGGGCCATGCCCGACGGCCCGATGACGGGATCCCAGTAATAGACGGGTTGCTCCATGCCATCGGCGGCGGTCTGGCCTTCTCCGACTTCAGCGCCGGAATACTCCACGCCATAGGTTATGACGGGCCAACCGTAGTTCAGCCCAGCTTCGGGCATGTTCAGTTCGTCGCCGCCCTTCGGCCCGTGCTCGACGGTCCAGAGATTGCCTTCCTGGTCCAGTGCGGCCGATTGCAGGTTGCGATGGCCATAGGACCAGATCTCCGGCAATGCATCCGCCTGCCCGGCGAAGGGGTTGCCTTCCGCTGCCGCGCCGTCGGGGGTGATGCGGAACACCTTGCCGAGGCCGCTGGAGAGGTCCTGCGCCTGTACGCGGGGCTCCGGGTCGGACCGCTCGCCCACGGTGACGAACAGGTTGCCGTCCGGCGCGAAGACGAGGCGCGAGCCGAAATGCTTGTCGCCGTCATAGGTGGGCATCTGCTGGAAGATCACCTCGACATCCTCGAGGCTGGCCGTATCGCCGTCCTCCACCAGGCGCGCCTTGGCGACGCTGGTGCCGTTGCCGCCGTCGCGCGGTTCCGAAAAGGAGAAATAGATGGTCTGGTCGCTGGAGAATTGCGGGCTCAGCACGATGTCGAGAAGGCCGCCCTGGCCTGCCGAAGACACCTCGGGTACGCCGGCGATCGCCTCGCCCGCCTCGCCTTCGGACGTCACGATCATCATCTGGCCGTCCTTGGCGGAAACGAGCATGCGGCCATCGGGCAGGAATTCCATGGCCCAAAGATGCGGCAGGCCTTCGGCGACGACCTCGGTGACGATCTCCGGCGTCGCGCCGGGCTGCGGAGCCCGCGTCTGGTCGGTGCTGGCGGGCTGCTGGTCCGGGGCGTTGGGCGGGTTCGTCTCGACAGGCGCGCCGGCCGCTGCGGTTTCGCCGGTGGCCGGCGCCTGCCCTTCGACGTGGCCCAGGCCGGAATCGTTCGTCTGGGCGAAGGCCGCGCCCGTCAGAAGCGCGGTCGAAGCCAGAAGTGTCGTGAATCGCGTCATAGGAGTCCCGTTGTTCGATAAGTGATTGTGCTCGAATGACCTAATGAGAAAGGCGGCACTCCGTTTCCCGAGCACCGCCCATATCGCCTACACGTCGTGCACACTCATTCGTGAGTTGCGGCCATACCCGACCGACAGGTCAAAGGATGAAGCGCGACAGATCCGTATTGCCCGCGATGCCGTCGAGCGCCTTGTGGACATAGGCGGCATCCACGAGATGGCGCTCCCCGCCGCGGTCCGGGGCGTCGAAGGAGATCTCGTCCAGCACGCGCTCCATCACCGTCTGCAGGCGCCGCGCACCGATGTTCTCGACGCTCGCATTCAAGCTCACGGCGATATCGGCCAGGGCGTCGATCGCGTCGTCGGTGATCTCGAGATCGACATTCTCCGTCTTGAGCAAGGCCACATACTGCTTGATCAGCGAAGCTTCCGTCTCGGTCAGGATACGGCGGAAATCGTCCTTGGTGAGCGCCTGCAACTCGACGCGGATCGGAAGACGGCCCTGCAGCTCGGGAAGGAGGTCGGACGGCTTGGCCACGTGGAATGCGCCCGAGGCGATGAACAGGATATGATCCGTCTTCACCGGCCCGTGCTTGGTGGCGACCGTCGTGCCCTCCACCAGCGGCAGGAGGTCGCGCTGCACGCCTTCCCGGCTGACGCCGCCGCCCATGCCGTCCTGCCGGTTGGCCACCTTGTCGATCTCGTCCAGGAAGACGATGCCGTTGTTTTCGACGGCGGCGATGGCGTCGGCCACCAGCGCTTCATTGTCGAGCAGCTTGTCGGATTCCTCGTTGATCAGAAGGTCGTAGCTCTGGCGCACGGTCGTGTGCATCTGCTTGGTGCGGTTGCCCATGGCCTTGCCGAACATCTCGGACAGGTTCAGCACGCCGATGTTGGCGCCCGGCATGCCGGGGATGTCCATGCCGCCCATCGGGTTGGACGTATCGGCCACCTCGACGTCGATTTCCTTGTCATCGAGCTCGCCGGCGCGCAACCGCTTGCGGAAGCTGTCGCGGGTGGCCGGCGAGGCGGTCTTGCCCACCAGCGCATCGAGGACGCGCTCCTCGGCGCCGCGATGGGCTTTGGCGCGCACCTCCTCGCGCTTCCGGTCGCGCACGAGCACGATGCCGATCTCGACAAGGTCGCGGACGATCTGCTCGACGTCGCGGCCGACATAGCCGACCTCGGTAAACTTGGTCGCTTCCACCTTGATGAAGGGCGCGCCGGCCAGACGGGCCAGGCGCCGCGAAATCTCCGTCTTGCCGACGCCGGTGGGGCCGATCATCAGGATGTTCTTCGGCATCACCTCTTCGCGGAGCGAGCCTTCGAGCTGCTGCCTGCGCCAGCGATTGCGCAACGCAACGGCAACGGCGCGCTTGGCGTCGTTCTGGCCGATGATGTGGCGGTCGAGTTCGGAGACGATCTCGCGGGGTGAAAAGTCGGTCATGATCTTTCGCTTGTCCGGAAAATGAGATGGCCCGGCCGGGCCTGTCCCGACGACAGATGGGGACACGAACCGTATTTTGCCAATGGCGGGCCCGGCCCCCACCCAAAATGGCCTCAAAAAGCTGGGTATGAGCAGGCGGACGATGCGATGCCGATTCATTCGGCAGCCGATCGCGCCTAAGGTCAGACACTGGGGAAAAAAGGGAACTGGCATGCCGTTCGACGAAGGCAGGGCGTCAACCGCAGCGAGCCATGCGCTGTGCGACATGCTGGACATGCCGCGGCCATGGGCTGCCGCCGACGTGTCGCGCGTGCTCGGTCGGCTATGCCATGCCTACGGGTTCACCCATGGCGCCCTGTCCGTCTTCCACGGCACGGAAACGGGGCAGGGCGAATTGCGGGCCGTAGCCAGCAATTGGAGCGATCCGTTCCGCGACGGCTTCGAACGGCTCGGCCTCGGCCGCTATTCCCCGGTCATGCGTGCCCTGAGGGCCGATCCGTCGCCTTTCGTATGGGATATCGAAAGTCTCTTCGGCTACACGCCCGGCAGCGGCGAGCCGGCCGACGAGACGGTCAGCTTCCTCCTCTCGTGCGGGCACGTGCATGGCTTGTTCCTGCCCGTCCACGGCCCCGGCGGATTGCAGGGCGCCGGCGTCTTCGGCGGCACGCACCCCGTTCCGGACGAGGCGGCGCGCACCGGGCTGCATTGCCTGACGTTCACCCTGTTCGGCATCCTGTCGGCCTGCCGGCTGGAGGAGAACCGCTCCAACAACCCGCTGTCGCATCGCGAAATGGATTGCCTGCGGCTCGCCATGCTGGGCAAGACTTCGTCCGAGATCGGACACAGCCTCGGCGTCTCGGAGCATACGGTGTCGCAGCACCTGGCATCGGCGACCCGCAAGATGAACGCCGCCAACCGCACCCATGCGGTGGCCATGGCCGCGCAGCTCGGTTACCTCAGCTAACGTCCCGTCCCGCGGCTTTTCCGCAGGAGTTCGACGATCGCCTCCGCGCCGGCCGTCACGTCGTTCCAGGTGGTGTCGAAGCCGTCGGCGTCGCCGTAATACGGGTCCGCCACCGGCTCGCCGTGGCGCCCGGGAACATGGTCGAGCAGCATCGAAAGCTCAGCCGTCGCGTCCGAAGGCCGCATCTGCTCCAGGTCGACCAGATTGTCTTCGTCCAGCGCCACGACGTGAGTGAAGCGGCGGAAATCGTCCGGCGTGACGCGGCGCGCCCGTTTTGCCGACATGTCCAGCCCGACCTTGCGCGCCACGGCCTGGGCGCGCGGGTCGGGCGCGTAGCCGAGATGGTAGGTGCCGGTGCCGGCGGATTCGACGTCGACATCGAGTCCTTCGCGCGCCGCCGCCGCGCGGAAGGCGAACTCGGCCAGGGGCGAGCGGCAGATATTGCCGAGGCAGACGAACAGGACGGACGGGCGTTTCATGGATCAGATCTTCCGCAAGGCCACCTGCTCGACGCGATGCAGCCCGCCCTTGCGCAGGATCAGGTCCGCGCGCGGGCGTGTCGGCAGGATATTTTCATAGAGATTGCGCGCGTTGATGTTGCTCCACAGTCCTTCGGCGATCGCCAGGGCCTCGGCATCCGAGACCTTGGAATAGCGATGGAAGAACGAGCCCTCCTGCCGGAACGCCGTCTCCCGCAGCTTCATGAAGCGCGAGATGTACCAGCGGCGGAGGTCCGCCTCGTCGGCGTCGATGTAGATGGAATGGTCGAAGAAATCGGAGACGAAGGGCACTGCCTTGCCGTCCTTCGGCATCTCGCGCACCTGGAGGACGTTCAGCCCCTCGAAGATCAGGATGTCCGGTCGGTCGACCGTGATCGTTTCGCCCTTCATCACGTCGTAGTGGAAATGCGAATAGACGGGCGCCCGCACTTCCGGCGCACCGGCCTTGATGTCCGACAGGAAGCGCAGGATGGCGCCGACATCGTAGCTCTCCGGAAAGCCCTTGCGCTGCATGAGGCCCTCGGCCTCCAGCACCGCATTCGGGTAGAGGAAACCGTCGGTGGTTATCAGGTCCACCTTCGGCGAACTCGGCCAGCGGGCCAGCAATTCCTTCAGGATACGCGCCGTGGTCGACTTGCCCACCGACACGGACCCTGCGATCCCGATGATGAACGGGGTCTTGCGCAGCTCCGGGCGGCGCAGGAAGCGCTGCCGTTCGCGGAACAGGAGTTGCATCGCCTCGACATGCGAGGATAGCAGGCGCGAGATCGGCAGGTAGATGCGGGCTACTTCGTCGAGATCGACCGCATCGCCCATCGAGCGCAGCCGGTTCACCTCCTCGGCGGTCAGCGTCAGCCGCTCGTCGGCGCGGAACCCACCCCATTCCTGGGCCGAATAGAAGCGATAGGGAGACAGGCCCGACGGCGACATCTGGTCCATGGTCAGGTCGCGGCCCCGCGCGCGGCCTTTTCTTCCAGCCCGGTTTGGGCCGTGCGGCGGGCCAGCTCGGCCTCGACGGCCGCCAGCGGGATACCGCGCAGATGCAGCAGCACCATGAGGTGATAGAGGAGGTCGGCGGCCTCGCCCGTCAGCGCCTCGTCGCCTTCCCCGAGCGCCGCGATGACCGTTTCGACCGCCTCTTCGCCGAGCTTCTGCGCCACCTTCGGCATGCCCCGCGCCGCAAGCCTGGCGGTGTAGGAAGAGGGGTCGGCGCTCGATGCCCGCTCGCGGACGCGCGCCTCGAGGTCGCGCAGCGTGAAATCCGTCGTCATCGTCTCAGTGTCCGTCCAGGCGCATCGACAGGCCGGCCGCCGCCATATGGCGCTTTGCCTGGCCGATCGTATAGGTGCCGAAGTGGAAGATCGAGGCCGCAAGCACCGCCGTCGCATGCCCCTCGCGGATGCCGTCCACCAGATGGTCCAGCGTGCCGACCCCGCCGGAAGCGATCACCGGCACGCTCACCGCATCCGCTACGGCGCGGGTGAGGTCGATGTCGAAGCCGGCCTTGGTGCCGTCCCTATCCATCGAGGTCAAAAGCAGCTCTCCGGCGCCGAGCGCGGTGACGCGCCGCGCGAAGTCCACCGCGTCGATGCCGGTACGCTCGCGTCCGCCATGTGTAAAGATTTCCCAGCGTGGTGCCTCGCCGCCAACCGATACGCGCTTGGCGTCGATGGCGACGACGATGCACTGGTTGCCGAACTTGTCGGCTGCCTCGGCCACGAATTCGGGCCGCTTCACCGCCGCCGTGTTGATGGACACCTTGTCGGCGCCGGCCAGCAGCAGGCGGCGGATATCGGCCACCTCGCGCACGCCGCCGCCCACCGTCACCGGCATGAAGCAGGCCTCGGCGGTGCGCGCCACCACATCGTAAAGCGTGTCGCGGCCATCCGAAGAGGCGGTGATGTCGAGGAAGCAGAGCTCGTCCGCCCCGGCGGCGTCATAGGCGCGCGCGGCCTCGACCGGATCGCCCGCATCGACGAGGTCGATGAAATTGACGCCCTTGACGACGCGGCCGTCCTTGACGTCGAGGCAGGGGATGATCCGGCTTTTCAGGCTCACGTGGCGTGGGTTCCGCTTTCTGGTCTCCGTCCGGCCGCTTATGCGCCCTCCGGCCGGTTCACCGCAAGATGCGCAGGGCCTCGGCAACGTCGATACGCCCGTCATACAACGCCCGGCCCGAGATGGCTCCCTCCAGAACGGCGGCGTCCGGCGCGGCAAGGCGCTCGATATCGGCCATCGAGGCGAGGCCCCCGGAGGCGATGACGGGGATGCGCACCGTATTGGCGAGTTCGATCGTGGCCGGCCAGTTGATGCCGGCCAGGATGCCGTCTCGGTCGATGTCGGTGTAGATGATGGCCGATACGCCGGCATCCTCGAAGGCGCGCGCCAATGTCGTCACATCCAGCTCGGATGCCTCGGCCCAGCCCTCCACCGCCACCTTGCCGCCGCGGGCATCGATGCCGACGGCGATGCGGCCCGGAAACAGCCTTGCGGCTTCGCGCACCAGGTCCGGCCGGCGCACCGCAACGGTGCCCAGAATGACGCGCGACAAGCCGCGCGCCAGCCAGCCTTCCACGGCGTCGAGGCTGCGGATGCCCCCTCCGAGCTGCACCCGGACGTCGCCGTCCACGGCGGCCAGGATGGCGTCCACCGCCGCACCATTGACCGATCGCCCCTCGAAGGCGCCGTTCAGGTCCACGACATGGAGATGCGCGAAGCCCTGGTCGCGGAAGGCGCACGCCTGCGCGGCCGGATCGTCGTTATAGACGGTGGCCTCGTCCATGTGGCCGAGCTTCAGCCGCACACACTGTCCGTCCTTCAGGTCGATCGCCGGAAAAAGGTGAGGCATTCAGGGCTTCCAGGTCAGGAAATTGGCAATCAGCGCCAGGCCGAGGGCCTGGCTCTTTTCGGGATGGAACTGCGTTCCCGCCCTGTTGCCTTCGGCCACCATGGCCGTGACGGGGCCGCCATAATCGGCCGTGGCAACCACCTGCGAAGGCCTGGCGGGGACGAGGTGATAGGAATGCACGAAATAGGCGTGCAGGCCTTCGGGCCCTGTCGGTATGCCGGCCAGGAGGGCGTGTACGGACGACGCGTCGATCGTGTTCCAGCCGATCTGCGGGATCTTCAGCGTCGGATCGGCCGGCACGATGGGCTCCACATCGCCGGCGATCCAGCCGAGGCCCGGCGTGATGGTCTTTTCCAGGCCGCGTTCCGACATCAGCTGCATGCCGACACAGATGCCCAGGAACGGCTTCCCGCTCCTCTCGACCGCGTCGCGCAGGGCCTCGACCATGCCGGGCACCGCGTCGAGGCCGGCGCGGCAATCGGCATAGGCGCCGACGCCGGGAAGCACGATGCGGTCGGCGTCACGTACGCGCTCCGGCTCGTCGGTCAGGACGATCCGGGCGTCGATGCCGTTGTCGGATGCGGCCCGCTCGAAGGCCTTGGCCGCCGATCGGAGGTTGCCCGACCCGTAATCGATGATGGCGACGGTTTGCATGGCCGGTTCAGCCTCCGATCGGGTCGAGCAGCGTGCGCACCGCCCGCGACGCCTGTCGGCCGGCCGGCGTCAGCGCCATGCGCCGGACCGGCGCGGCATCCGCGGCGTTTTCCGCGTAGATCCGCTCCGCATCGTCGAGCCCGTCGGCGTTCAGGATCGCGGTTTCCGTATAGCCGAGACGCCTGAGCTTGGCGATGCGCCATGCCGGCCCCTCGAGCGCGACGAGAGCGCAGAGCGCCAGGATGGCGAATTGCCCATGGCCGGAGCCGACGGCGCGAAAGGCGAATGCCACCGCTGCCGATGCTGCGACGAAGCCGACCGTCGCCAGCCACAGGCGATGCCACAACAGCCAGACGAACGGAAAAAGGAAGGCCAGCCAGGAGAACCGGTCGCGGACGAAGACGGCTTCGGCCGCAGGCAGGCGCGACGGCGGATCCATGACAACGAAGCGCGTCATCTCAGGCAAGGACCCCCTTCGTGGAGGGGATCAGGTCGGCCTGTCGCGGATCGATGGCCAGCGCATCACCCAGCACGCGGGCGACCGCCTTGAAGCAGGTTTCCGCGATGTGATGTGCATTGTCGCCGTACAGCGTCTCGATATGCAGCGTCAGCCCGGCGTTCTGCGCCAGCGCCTGGAAGAACTCGCGAACGAGCTGCGTATCGAAGGTGCCGATCTTCTCGGCCGTGAACCGCGTACGGAACACCAGGAAGGGTCGACCGGAAACATCGACCGCCGCGCGCGTGAGGCATTCGTCCATGGCAAGGTCCAGCGAGGCATAGCGGCGGATGCCGCGCCGCTCTCCCATGGCCTTGCGCAGGGCCTGGCCGAGCGCGATGCCGACGTCCTCCACGGTATGGTGATCGTCGACATGCAGGTCGCCCTCGGCGGCCACGCTTATGTCCATCAGCGAATGGCGGGCGAGATGATCGAGCATGTGATCGAAGAAGCCGACGCCGGTGGCGACGTCCGCGCGCCCCTGCCCGTCGATCTCCACCCGAACGCGGATGGCCGTTTCCTTCGTCGTGCGCTCGATCGCTGAATCGCGCCGCCCGGCCGTGTCGCCCATGACCGCCTGTCCCTTACGCTGTTGATGGTCGATCCTGTAGGGCAAACTCGGCTGCGAGGAAACCCCGGCCGTGGGCGCCGGTTTGCGTGGGCCGTCGCCGCCACCCATATGAGCGGGCAAAGGGCCGCCCAGGCGGCGCAGGATACAAGGAATCGTCGATAATGAGTATGGAACAGCACGATCCGGCCAAGATGTACGGCACGACGATCGTGACGGTGCGCAAGGGCGGCAAGGTGGTCGTGGCGGGCGACGGGCAGGTGTCCCTGGGCAATACGGTCATGAAGGGCAATGCGCGCAAGGTGCGGCGCATCGGCAAGGGCGGGCAGGTGATCGCCGGCTTCGCCGGCGCCACCGCGGACGCCTTCACGCTGCTGGAGCGGTTGGAAGGCAAGCTGGAACAGTATCCCGACCAGCTCATGCGCGCCTGCGTGGAACTGGCGAAGGACTGGCGGACGGACCGCTACCTGCGGCGCCTGGAGGCCATGATGATCGTGGCCGACAAGAGTGTCACCCTGACGCTGACGGGCAATGGCGACGTGCTGGAGCCGGAAGGCGGCGTCATCGCCATCGGCTCGGGCGGCAACTACGCGCTGGCCGCGGCCCGGGCGCTGGCCGAGACGGATCTGTCGGCAGAGGATATCGCCCGGCGCGCCATGCGCATCGCCGCCGAAATCTGCATCTACACCAACGACAATGTCGTGCTGGAAAGCCTCGACGAGGCCTGAAAGAGAAAAGGCTGATTTCCGCATCGGAAATCAGTCTTTGAACGACCGGAGGCATAGGTGACGATTTGTACCGGACATGGGTAACATCTTTCGCTTTTCGCCTTCCTGGACAGTTTGGCGGCTGAGTTAAGCAAATCCCTGTTGTCGTACATGCCGCCTGCTTGATCATCAGATCATGGGGGCATGCCTCCCATGATCTGATTCCCGTTCCGCCGATAGGCCTCGACCGGCGTTCTACCGGCAAGGCTCGAGTGCGGACGCTGGGTGTTGTAATAGGTGATCCACCGACCAAGACCACACTGGCGTCGCGCTCCTGGCTCAGCCACGCGTCAGAGTCGACAAGCCAATGCCGAGATCCTCCGCAATCTCCCGCCGTGTCCGGCCGCTGCTCAATGCCAGCCGCACAGCACTGCCTCACGCCGAAACTCCGGCGTCGGTCTGTTCCCGTTGCCCATAGAACACCTCGTGGTTCCTCAGTTGGTGCTCTCCACATTTTCCGGGCAAGTCCATCCCGGTTCGCATACAAGCACAAATCCGTATGCCTAACGATCAGAGCTGCGCAGTCTATCAATCTCTCGACCGCCTGCTGGGTCGCGCAGGCGGAACAGGATTCGCCGGCCGTGGTCGGGCCGCGTAACACGGCGCGCGATTGCTCCTCATAATCAATTTGGCTATGAAGTCCGTGAACTGCTTTGCTGGAGTACCATGGACGCTTCGCTTCACTCAAAGTCTGACGCACAGGGCCCGTCAGTGCTTGACCGCTCTCTGCTCGTCAGCTTGATCGTCGTATTCGACGAGGTGTCGGCAGCTTTGGAGGGGGATATAAAGCGGGCGGCAAGCACTTTGCGGGAGCGGCACGCCTTCTTCGAACTCCTTCTGATTGGAAACGGAGATATCTCGCTTACGCAGTGCTTGGTGCGCTCGCTGAGCTTCGAGGTGCCTCATGTTCGCTTCCTACAAGTCGCAGACGCGGGCGATTTCGATCGCGCGGCTATGCATGGCTATCATGAATGCATCGGGGATGTTGTGATTCTGTCTTCGTCCGACGAGATCGGAGCAATTGATCTCGCCATCGTTCTCGAAAAGCTGAGTTCGGGCGCCGAATTGGTACGTCTTCGCCGGAAGCGCAGTTCCCTGATAGAGCGGACGAGCTCTTGGCTTGTGCGCGGCCTTACGGGGCTCGAGGTGGATACGCGGTTTCAGCGCACACTCGGTGTCGGCCGCCAGTTCCTAGGGGAGATGCTCGCCTATCCAGAGGAACTGCATCTCTTCCGCTTCACCGTGCATGGGCATTCACGCACCCGCGTCGTCATCGAGACGCACACGGCGCCCTCGCGCTCGGATGTCTCACTCATTCTGCGACGCGTTGACCTCGTTGCGAGGCTCATCGCGACTTCGGCTCCACGCCTCCTGCGGGCCGCCAGCATCGCATGTCTTGTCCTCTCCGCCTTAGCGCTTCTCTCCCTCCTCTACGTCGTCGGCGTCTGGCTGCTCCGCAATGAGATCGCCGAAGGGTGGACGACGATGTTTTCGTTTCTCGCCGGCTGGATGTTCGTCCAGTCGGCCGCATCCGCCATTTTGTGCCTCGGTCTCTCTAGGCTCCTCGATCGTCAGGAGCGATCGCGTCCGCCCCGCCTGATTAAAGATGTCACGGTAAGCGATCTGTTTTCTGATACGAGCTTTCTTAACGTAGAAGGCGGGCACGAACATTGATCAGCCTAGACAGCCCGCAGGATATTTTAGTGAAAGCTGAAGACGTGCGACCCCGAAGCGTACCTGCACACGAGGTTCGAAGCCTGGCGGACCGCAAAACGCGGTTCTGCATTGTGGTTCCGGTGATCAATGAGGGTGAGCGCATCGCCAGGCAACTGCGCCGAATGCACGAACACGGCCTTAACAGCATCTGCGACATCATCATCGCCGATGGAGGATCTAGCGATGGTTCGCTCACCGAGCCGCTCTTGGCCGAGACGGGCGTGCGGGCGCTCCTGACCAAGACCGGGCCAGGTAAGCTCTCCGCGCAATTGCGCATGGGCTATGCCTATGCCCTCGATGAAGGCTACGAAGGTATTGTCACCATCGACGGCAACGGCAAGGACTCTGTAGAATCGGTCCCGCTCTTTGTGCAGGCCCTGGAGGAGGGAGTCGATTACGCGCAGGCCTCGCGCTTTTTGCCGGGTGGCGGCGCGGTGAACACACCTTGGCTACGAACTCTCGGCATCGTTCTGGTGCATGCTCCGATTTTAAGCCTCGCCGCCCGGCGCAGGTTCACAGATACCACACAGGGCTTTCGAGCCTACAGCGCGCGATATCTATCGCATCCGAAGGTGCAACCCTTCCGCGACGTCTTTCAGACCTATGAGCTTCTGGCGTATCTCACGGTGCGTGCGCCCCAGTTGGGACTAAGGACGCAGGAAATCCCGACAACGAGATCGTACCCCTGCGACGGCCCTATGCCGACCAAGCTCAATGGGCTGGGCAATTTAGCGCTGATCCGCATTCTGTTCACGACCCTTGCTGGACGTTACGCACCCTGATGGAGATCGTGAACACCCCGTCTTTTTCTGTCTATGATGCGATTATCATCGGAGCAGGGTTTTATGGCTGCGCACTGGCAGTCCATCTGGCGGAAGCAGGCTGCCGAGTCCTTGTCTGCGACGCCGGGCAAGCGCCCTTCGAGCGCGCGTCCGCAGTCAACCAAGCGCGTGTCCACACAGGTTTTCATTATCCCCGCAGCTTCTCGACAGCTCTTCGCTCGCGACACAATTTCGAACGCTTCGCGGACGAATTCGCACCCGCCATACGACGCGACTTCAGGATGCTCTACGCCATCGCGCGCTACCGCAGCAAAGTAAACGCTCGTCGTTTCGAAGGCATGTTCAACTCCATGCAGGCTCCGTTCGAGAGGGCGTCGCCTATAGAGCGAGCCCTATTCTCCTCCGATTTTATCGAGGAAGTCTTTGCGTGCACTGAATACGCCTTCGACTATACAATCCTTCGCGATATCCTCTTCGAACGGCTCCGCAAGCTGCCGGTAGAGCTGTGCCTACGCACGCAGGCCGAGCGATTGGAACCCTTCGGCAGTGCCATCGAGCTAAAATTCCGCAGCGGTCGAACGGCGAGCGCTCCACGCGTCTTCAACATCACCTATTCGCAGATCAACCACGTACTGAGAGCAAGCGGTATTGCGCCAATTCGGTTGAAGCATGAACTTGTTGAGATCGCGCTCATTGATCCGCCGCGAACGATTGATGGAATTGCCGCCACCGTCATGGACGGGCCGTTCTTCTCCACCATGCCCTACCCCTCCGCGAAGGCCTATTCCCTTACACACGTACGCTATACCCCCCATTTCGCTTGGACAGATCGGGCGACGGGCCCGTCGGCCTACGCGATAGGCGAGCAACTACCTCGCCGGACGCGGTGGCGGCACATGATCAACGACTCAAGTCGATACATGCCGACGCTGAAGGATGCGACATGGCGTCGATCCCTTTTCGAAATCAAGACAGTTCCCGTCCGCAACGAACATGATGACGGCCGACCAATTCTCTTGCAGAACCATAAGGAAGTTCCCGGACTCTGGTCTGTTCTTGGCAGCAAGATCGACAACATCTACGATCTCTTTGAAGCTGTTGGTTGAGGTGCACGGGTTAATGATCGCGAACGCTCAGACGACAGCCGCTGGCCGTAATTCCTTCTTTCGCTTCTTCGTGGCTAGTCTTCTCGGGCTTTCATTCGACATCGCGCTCGCGGCCGTCGTTCATCACGTCTTTGCCTTACCACTTATAGTATCTGCTTCGGTATCGCTTCTGTGCGCAGCCGTCCTGATGTACTTCGTGCATGAATTCTGGACGTTCCGGTCGAGCGCGGGAAGCTTCTCCGCCACCCGGCTTTCCGGAACCGTCATGTCGGCATTACTGGCGCTCGCCTCTCGCAGCATTAGCCTTCTAGTCACCTCGCAATGGCTTGGCTTGGGCGACCAGTTCGCGCTTGTGCAACTAGTTTCCGCGACCGGCATCTCCTTCGTTCTCAACTATGTCGTCGTTCGCTGGATCATGTCTGATCAGTCGTGATCTGGTCACCTTTGGTATCAACCCCTTCTCGCATGGAGCTGTTCCTTGCCCTCCAAACGCGCTCTTATTGGCCACACGGGCTTTGTTGGTTCCCAGCTAAAGCGTGACGGGGCCTTTACGCATCTCTTCAACTCATCGAACTTTCAAGATATGGCTGGAGAAGAGTTCGATGAGGTCGTCTGTGCAGGCGTCTCCGCGATTAAATGGCTAGCCAATAAGGAGCCGGAAAAGGACTGGCGAGACATCGCCGTACTCCTTGACACGCTCACCACTGTCACATCAAAACGTTTCACCCTCGTTTCGACCATCGACGTCTATCCCGATCCTTGTCTAGCGGTCTGCGAAAGCCACGTTCCCGCTTCTGAGGATGGGCAGCCCTACGGGCGTCATCGCCTTGAGGTGGAGCAGTTCGTGAGAATGCACTTCAATGATGTCCTCGTTGTGCGCTTGCCGGCTCTTTTTGGGAAGGGCCTGAAGAAGAATGTGATTTACGACCTCCTGACCAACAACCAGACGGACAGGATCGTTCCGAACGCAGTCTTCCAATGGTATCCTCTCGCTCGCCTGACAGCAGATCTAGAGGTTGCCCGAGAGGCGGGCCTTACGCTCGTTAATTTGTTTCCTGAGCCCATCTCGAACGAGCGCATCGTGGGCGAGCTTTTCCCCGGCGCCGTCATAGGACCCGCAGCGTATCCGGCCCCGCGCTACGATCTGACGACGCAGCATTCGGCCTTGTTCGGCGCCACCGCTCCCTACCGGCTGTCGGCCAACGAGGTGATGGCAGAGCTGTACGAGTTCGTCACGATGGCCCGCCGCGATCCTGAAACGATGCTTGCATGACGCCCAGACGCTCAATCTCTAATATAGCGTGGCCAGCTAAGTGCGATGAGGACGCCATCGCTCTCGTGCAGAGGCTCGGGTTTGAGGGGGTTGAGCTTGCGCCCTCCAAAGTCTTCGGGCCGCTTGACGCAGTCGTGACGGCGGATCTTCGTGCCTATCGGTGTCACTTGGCCTCTCGTGGTCTTGCTATCCCGGCGCTCCAGGCAATCCTCTTCGGTATAAGCGATGCCCATCTCTTCGCCGGGCCAGCGATGCGGAAGACCCTGGCAAGTCATCTTGGTCGTGTTGCGGAGGTTGCCGGCGAACTCGGCGCCGGCGCCTGCGTCTTCGGTTCGCCTGGCCTTCGCGATCCCGGTATGCTGGGCTTCGAGGAGGCAGAGGCGATCGCCGCCGAGTTCTTCGCCGAACTTGCTCCCAAATTCGCATCCCACGGTACGGTCCTGGCTTTCGAAGCGAATCCGCCCGTGTACGGCTGCCGTTTCGTAACGCGGACGCTCGAGGCCATTGAACTCGTGGAGCGCGTCGAAACGGCGGGCTTCGGACTTCAGCTCGACACCGGCACAGTATTCACCAACGGGGAGGACATGGACGTCACGGAGCAGGCAGCGCGCCTTTGCGTCCATTGCCATTTGAGCGAAGAGGGCCTTGGTCCGGTCGACCCGGCTCGTCGCGACTACGAACCGGCGTTCCGGGCTTTAGAGCGCGGCGGCTATCGTGGTTGGGTGTCCATCGAGATGCGCGCGCAATCGGACTGGCGCCGAGCGATCGAGCTCGCCGCGCAAGCCTTACTGGGCGAAACTCGTAAATGACATGCTCGATGCTCTACGGTGAAGATTCGCTTATCATGATACGATAGATCCAGGATCATTTCGTGACCCGAATTCATAAATCAGTAGCGGACCGCTACGCGCTTATTTGCGCATTAGCCGTCCTGATCATCTATACTATAATCCTCCTCCACAAGCCGTGGGCGTTAATCACTACTTTCGCCCACGATGATGCTCTCTACACGGGTATCGCACGTTCTCTTTTGGACGGAGAATGGCTCGGGACCTACAACGATCGCATCCTCGCAAAACCGCCCGGCTTTTCATTTTTCATCGCTGCGACGTCCGTTGTCGGACTGCCTTTCCATATTGCGGTCGCGATTTTTAACGCGGCTGCAACAGCCTTCCTAGCGTGGTCTGTCCTAAGGTTGACAGACTCGCGCGTCGCAACCGTCGCCGTTTTCGCGTTGGTTTTGTTGTCGCCACAGTACTTTATGCTTGACCGAGTTTTAAGAGAGACGATCTACCCCGCTCAAGTCTGCCTATTTCTTGGGATCATCATCTTCTGGATGACGTCCAAGACTAATCTTCGCTGGGGTGCCGCCAGTGGCCTCACCTTTGGGTGGCTTTGGATTACCCGTGAAGACGGTATATGGTTGATACCCGGCGTGCTCATGACGCTTACCTTGGCCGAGAAGTCAGTGGCCGCTAAACTAAAGACGAGTTTAGCTTTTGGGACTGCTTTTGCGATTATTATTTTGTCACTCGGTTATCTCAATTATTCGTATTACGGTCGCTGGACCATCGCAGAGATCAAAGACCCCACCTTCGTCGGGATGATCTCCGCAACGCAATCGGTTAGCGGAGACAGCCCAATACCGGGGGTGGCAGTTCCACGTGCCACTCGCGCTCGCCTCTACGAAGTCAGTCCGCGCTTCGCGACGCTACGTCCATTTCTTGACAGCCCACATTTTTTCGATTTTGCCTGCGCACAAACGCCTGAGCGTTGCGGCGAGATAGGCAACGGCTGGTGGCATTGGGCTGTGCGCTATGCCGCTTGGCAAAGTGGAATTCACAAAAGTGCGGGAGAAGCCGCCGAGTTCTATGATCAGGTTCGCTTAGACATCGAGACGGCTTGTGAGGACGGGCGCCTCAGCTGTCACAGAAGGATCGTTAAGTCCCTTCCGACCATGAGTATTGAAGACGTATGGCAAATGCCGTCATACATGCTGCGCTTACTACGCAACGTATTCCTGATCGATCGCATCGTCCTGACACCAGAATTGAGCGGCGGTGCCGAACCGGCCCTCAGCAATATGTATGGTACACTCCAGCGTCCCCCCACGTTCCAGTCGCCCGAGTTTATATCCACATTCTTAATCGATCGCGAAGCCTATCAAGCAGGATCTGTCGCCACTTTCGTCCAGTATGTCGTAGACATTTACCGATTTGCCTTCATTGCAATCTTGCTGCTTGTGGTTATGGCAGCAACGCGGCGACTTTTTGAGTTTCGAACGCCACGTTTTAATACGGTCGAGCGAATTGTATTGATTTCTCTCGTGTTTGCCGGAACAAGGTTGGCTTTGCTGGCGATCGTCGGCACCACAAGCTTCAGTACCAGTAATGCAGTTTATCTAGGACCGGTATATCATCTTACGGCTTTTACGATGATCCTTTTCGCATACTGGATAGGATCAGGTGGAGATTCGTCAACTTAAAATTTCGCAAGCTGATGATCTGCCACTGAACTTTCATTCGGCGGCGATTGGAGCCTCGTCTCTTTCTGCTACGCCGTAGGGCGCGGGTTGAGCAACCGGCGAAGGCGCGGAGCCATCCGATAGCGGAGCGCCGGAGCCGGTTGCCGTGATCATCTTGGCGAAGTCCGTCGGCGTCAGGTAGCCGAGCGAGGAGTGTGGCCGCCACGTGTTGAAGTCCTGGACCCAGGCGGCGATTAGCTTGCGGGCAACACGACGGCCTGAGATCGAGGTATCGGGGATCGCTGCGAGGCACTCGCGCGTGACGTCATCAGCGATGTTCAGCACGCGGAAGCGTCGCCCGCAGGCGAACTGGTCGTGCCGAAGTCCAACGACCAGCGAGCGTTTGGCCTAGAGCAGATTCGACTTATTCCGGGTCATATCCTGCGGCTTCGAAATAGTGTTGGCATTCCTCTGGCATGAAGGCGGAGAGGCATCTGACGACGACTGACCAGAGTTCATCGACGGTTCTGGCGGCGGCCTTTC
>NZ_JAMQCO010000019.1 GCF_023702225.1 Aureimonas altamirensis
CTATGGTCAACATACGGTTAAGCCCGAAAGTTTGCGACAAGCCCCTTGCGCGCCGTCAGGTGCCCCTCGTTCTGCAACTGCTGCAGGGCCTGGCGCAGCGTGATGCGGGTGACGCCGAGGCTTGCTGCGAGATGCGTTTCTCCGGGCAACTGGCTGCCTGGCCTCAAGGTTCCGCCTTCGATCAGGCCAAGGATATGGTCGCGGATCTGCTGCCAGATCGGCATGTCGCTACGCGGGCCGAAGACCAGTCCGTCGAAGGCGGCGAGAGGGATTTCAGGCGTGTCGAGCATGATGGTTTCCGGTTCAGGCGGCAGCCGAGGCTATCGCGCGTTCGGTCTCTATCAGAGTCTGTGCCGAATAGACGAGCCGACCGCCGACGAAGGTTGCCATTACCTTCGGGTGGCGCATGTCCTTGGCATCCACGAGGATGAGGTCGGCGCGTTTTCCCTCTTCAAGCCGTCCCCGGTCTGACAGGCCGGCGGCGGCGGCGGCATTGGCCGACACGAGGTGCCAGACCTTGGCGAAGCCAGCATCGTCAGGGGATGCCAGCCGGAAGGCTGCATGCAGTGGGGACGGATAGTGGTAGTCGGAGGCGAGCACGCTGCAGAGCCCGTCGCGAACCGCTGTCGTTGCGTCGAGTGCGCCATTGTGGCTGCCACCGCGCACGACGTTGGGGGCGCCAAGAATGACATGTTCGCCGGCGGCGCGGGCTTCGGCAGCCGTCTCCAGCGTTAGCGGAAACTCCGAAGACACGGCCCCCAGTGCCCGGAAATGTCGGCGCTCTTCGGGAGACGCCTCGTCATGGGCGAGGAGTACGTTGCCGTTGTCGCGTGCTGCTGCCGCGAGCTTTTCGATGGCACCGGCCACATCTTTGCGCCGTGCCCAGACGTCGTCGAGTAGCGCCATGTAATCATTACGCGACAAGCCGGAGCGCTCGGCCATCTGGCCGATCTTGCGGGCGATCGCCCCCTTCAGCACCGAACCCGTCGTATGGTCGTTCAGGGCCACGAGCGGCTTCGGATCGAGCAACAGCCATTCGATCACCTGCGACAGCGCATCGAGCGCGAAGGTCTCCCAGCGCAGGTGCAGGCGGGTATCGCAGGCCAGATGCGGGCGTGCAGCGGCAAGTGCGGTGACGAAGTCGCCAGCGGCCTGCAGCGAACGAAGGCCGGGCTCCCAGGACACCGTTACGCCGTGAAAGGCTGTGGTGATGCCGTTGGTCACCAGTTGTCGGTCAGTGTCGCGCAGTGCCAAGCCGACGTCGAAGCGCACGCCCGGTCGCGGCATGATCTGCCGCTCGAAGCCGTCACCATGGATATCGACAATCCCCGGCAGGACGAGCAGGCCTGCGGCGTCGATCTCGCGCCCACCATTGCCCCTGTCCGACAGCATGCCGCCCTCGACGAAGAGGTCAGTGTGTTTGAGTCTCTCGGTGCCCAGAACGGTGCCGTTGCGGATGGTCCAGTTCATCGCGTCTCTCCGTTTTGTTTTTCGCCCTGGGGCCGGAAAACTGTCACGTGCCCGTCACGTCTGGTCGCTAGGGATAGTCGCAGAAGATGCTCCTGTCTATACAGCAAAGGAAGATATCATGATCCGCTCCCTTCTCGCAGCCTGTGCAATCTCTCTGGTCTCCCTCGCGCCGGCCGCGGCCGAGAGTGTCAAATTCGCCGTCACCGACATCGAGGGCATGGAAGCCCTGCAGCAGGGATTCGGCGGCTTTCAAAAAGCGCTTGAGCAGGCCTCCGGTCTGGAAATCGAGCTCTTTCCGGTCAGTTCGCGCACCTCTGCCGTCGAAGCTCTGAATTCCGGACAGGTCGACCTCGTCCTCACCGGCCCGGCCGAATACGTCGTCATGAAGGAACTTGCACAGCCGCAGATCGTCGTCGCCTGGCAGCGTCCGGACTACTTCGCCCAGATCGCCGTCTTGGCCAATGGTCCAATCCGCTCGATCGAGGATCTCAAGGGCAAGAAGGTATCCTTCGGCTCGGTCGGATCCACCTCCCAGCATCTCGGTCCGGCCCAGGCACTGTCTGATTTCGGCCTCAAATACAATGAAGACTACGAGCCTGTGATCCTCGCCCGCAACGTTGCCGCCGAAGCGCTGATCCGTGGCGACATCGCCGCCATCAGCCTAAATTTCGGCCACCTTGCCTCCGTCCGCGAAGCCTTCCCGGATGTCGCTTTTGCCGTGGTTGCCCGTGGCCGTGACCTGCCGAACGACATCCTAGTTGCCCGTAAGGACCTGGCCGAGGAAACCGTCGCAAAGATCCGTACGGCCTTCGTCGAAAAGGGCACAGACATCATGGCCGCCGTTCTCCAGGGCGAAGACAACCAGAAATTCAAGGGTGGCTTCTTCCTGACCGACGTCAAGGACAGCGACTACGACTACGTCCGCTCGATGTATCGGACGATTGGCGTCGATACGTTCAACGACTTCGTCAACTGAGCGGGCCCAACCCGATCCTGCCATCGGGCCGGCGCCACCAGCGCCGGCTCCACGCCATATCCGCAGAAAGAATACCACGATGGACGTTATCAGCACGCAGGGCCTGAAGAAGGGTTATGCCAACGGAAAGCCGGTGTTTTCCGGTGTCGACATCCGCATCCGAAGCGGGGAGCGCGTGGCGCTGGTCGGCGCCAACGGTGTGGGCAAGTCGACACTGCTCAAGTGCCTGATCGGCCACACGCCGTTCTGCGATGGTGAGATCTCGACACTCGGCGAAGCCTTCCGCAGTGCGCCGAGCGGTCCGCAGCTCAAGCGCATGCGCCAGCAGATCGGCTTCGTCTTCCAGCACCACGGCCTCGTGCGTCGGCAGTCGGTGCTGACCAATGTCGTTCACGGCAAGCTTGGCCTTCCCGGCACCTGGCGCGCCTGGCACCAGGCGATCGCCGAACGCGAATGCCGGGAAGAGGCGATGGACGCGCTTGATCAGGTGAAGCTCTCCCACAAGGCGACCGCACGCGCCGACGAACTCTCCGGCGGTCAGGCGCAGCGCGTCGCGATCGCCCGCGCCTTGGTGCGCAAGCCCAGGCTGATGATCGCCGACGAGCCGGCTGCCAGCCTCGATCCGACGGCGGGTCGCGACGTGATGGCGCTGTTTTCTGATCTCGTCCGGGAACGGGGCATAACGCTGGTCCATACGACCCACGACATGGAGCATGCGCTGAGCTTTGCCGACCGGATCGTGGCGTTGAAGGCCGGCCACGTGCATTTCGACCTTCCGGTGGCCGAAGTCGACCGCAAACGCCTGGAGGGCGTGTTTCATGCGTGAGGTCGCACCCGCCCGTTTTTTCCGCGCCTCGCCGTTTGTTTTTGCCATCCTCGTCGCTCTTGGTGCGCTGCTCGTCGTCTCGGCCACGCAGGTGGCGCCAACGCCGAGCCAGCTTCTGAACGGTGCGCCACGGATGGCGAACCTGATTGAGCGCATGCTGCGGCCGAGCTTTGAACCCGGTTTTCTGATGCGCGTCACCTGGCGCACGATTGAGACGCTGCAGATCGCCTTCGTCGGCACCGTCATCGGCGTGCTGCTCAGTCTGCCGATCGCCTGGCTCGCTTCGCGCACGCTGTCGCCGATCGGGCCCTTCCGACACGTCTTCAAGGTAATGATCTCGCTCTTCCGCACCGTGCCGGACATGGTCTGGGCGCTGCTCTTCGTCGCCTCCATCGGGCTTGGCGCGGTGGCCGGCACCA
The DNA here is from genome assembly GCF_023702225.1 of Aureimonas altamirensis. Taxonomy (GTDB): domain Bacteria; phylum Pseudomonadota; class Alphaproteobacteria; order Rhizobiales; family Rhizobiaceae; genus Aureimonas; species Aureimonas altamirensis_B. Next base: position 3,692 of record NZ_JAMQCO010000019.1, read on the forward strand.
TGACCATCATCATCGACACGATCGGCTTCTGCGGTCGCTTCTTCGCCGAAGCGATCGAGGATGCTGACAAGGAGCCGCAGGAGGCTCTGTTCTCCGCCGGTGCGGGACGTTTTTCTGTGCTCTCCGGCGCCGTCGTGCCCGATATCATGCCGTCCTTGATCAACACTTCGCAGTTCGCGCTTGAAAAGGCGGTCCGCTCGTCGGTGGTGCTCGGCCTCGTAGGTGCCGGCGGCATCGGCCAGGAACTGAAAGTCGCCTTCGACCTTTTCCAGTACCGCAACGCCTCGACCATCATCCTCGTGATCTTCGTGATCGTTCTGGTGATGGAGCTTGCGACCGACCGGCTGCGGCAGAAGGCGCAATGAGGCGGCCGGCATGCACCTCATAAAGTGCCTTCAGATAATCTCACCAGTCCTTGAAGCATAACGCGAACGCTTTCGTTGGCAGAGTCGATGGGAGCGGACAGTCTTGTGTCGGCCCCGATCCGGTCACCACTAGGCTTGGAGCCAATGTCCGCTTGGTGCACAGGCGACGTGACGCCGCCACTGAGCATATGGTTCCGCTGCCTGAGGCGGCGAAGTCAGAAAAGCCGGCGAATGAGCTGGACGGAATTCGAGCCCTTGACCGCACGCTTCGAACTGCCAGTCCCACGTATAGCTCGAACTTGGGAGAAGGCCAGGAGGTGACGCGGTTTACTCTCGGGAAGAGCCGGGTGCGGGAAATCCGCCCGCTCGGATCTGTGAGGGAGAAGCTGAATGGCATAGCTACTCGACCATGAACAAGGCCTCGGCTTCCGTGGTTTGGGTCGATATGGTTGGCGCGAATGTGTCCCGGCGATATCTGTCGATGAAGGCATTGATCGAGAGTGTGCGGATGTCAGGAAGGCGGCCGCGCAGCGTGTCGTGGTGCCAGTCCCACCAAGCGATATCGAGCAGTGCTGCGGCCTGCTCCTCGTTGAAGCGTCGCTTGATTGCCCTTGCGGGAACACCACCGACGATTGTGTAAGGTTCGACATCCTTCGAGACGACCGCACCGGCGCCGATCACCGCGCCGGTGCCGATCGTCACGCCGGCAAGTACCGTGACGCCGTGGCCGATCCACACGTCGTGGCCGATGGTCACCCAGTGATCCTTGCGCCATTGGAAGAACTCGGTGTCGTCTTCGCCCAGCCCGTATTGTGCTGCACGGTAGGTGAAATGGTGCTGGCTCGCGCGCCAGGTGGCGTGGTTGCCCGGGTTAATGCGCGCACCTTCGGCAATCGAGCAGAACTTGCCGATGGTCGACCATACGACGTTGCCGCCCTTGACGATGTAGGAATAGTCACCGAACTGACTTTCCCGCATGCTGACATGGGCCTGGATCTCGGTCCATTTGCCGAGTTCGCAGCCGACGACCGTCGCCGTTTCATGGATGGTCGGAGCTTCCGACAGCATTTTCATTTCGCGTGTTCCCATTTGCCGATGAACCGCTCGCGGATTGCGCCGGAGAGGGCGTCGATGACATAGACCATGGCGATGATCAGGAAGATGATCGACCAAGCCTCGTCCCATCGATAGGCGCCGATGCGGTCGGAGAGGATGAAGCCGATGCCGCCGGCGCCGACAATGCCGAGAATGGTACCTGAGCGGACATTGGATTCGAAGTTGTAGAGGGTGATTGAAAGAAGCACCGGCCAGACCTGCGGCAGCATCCCGAAGCGGATGGCCTGGGAGCGAGACCCTCCGGAGGCAACAACGCCCTCGACGGGCTTCTTGGAGATGTTCTCGATCGCCTCGGCGTAGAGCTTGGCAAGAACACCGATTTCGCCCACCGCGATCGCGAGCACTCCGGGAAGCGGGCCGAGGCCGAAGGCGCGGATGAAGACGAGCGCCAGGATCAGCGTCTCGAAGGCGCGTATGATGTCAAAGCCTCGCCGAACGCCGAAGCGGAAGAAGGCGAACCGGTTGATGTTTTTGGCGCCGAGAAAGGAGAGCGGAAAGGCAACCACGGCGCCAAGCAGCGTCCCGAGAAAGGCCATGGCGAGCGTTTCGCCGAGGCCCGTCAGGATATCGCTTACCTGATCCCATTCCGTCCAGATATGGGGTGGGAACATGAAGGAGAGAACGCGCCCGAGGCGGCTAAGACCGTTGATGATGCGTTCTGGCGTGAAGCCGAAATCATAGAGGCACCAGGCAAACAGCGCGGTAAAGCCGAGCATCAAACCCCAGCGCTTCAGCCGCATCTCCATGGACGGACGGAAGGCGAGCGGCATGGACTGGCGCAGCGCCAAGATTTCCGCGCGGGTAACGGTTGTCATCAGTGGATCCTTTCCATGCCGATGATCCGGTGGCGCAGCTTTTCCGAGCCCCAGTCGATCACAAAGACTGTGACGAAGACGATGATGAAGAGCGCCGACAAATCGGTGTATTCCTGCAACGATACGGCAGTGCGAAGCTCCTGACCCAGGCCGCCGGCGCCGACATAGCCGATGATCGAGGACGAACGCACATTGATCTCGAAACGCAGCAGCGTGTAGCTGATGATGTTCGGCAGGATCTGCGGCACCGCGCCATAGCGTATCTGGTCAGCCCTGCTGCCGCCCGCCGATTTGACGCCCTCCAGCGGGCGCATGTCGATGTTCTCGTTCACTTCCGAATAGAGCTTGCCGAGCGCCCCGCAGGTATGGAGCGCGATCGCCAACACGCCCGCCATCGGGCCGACCCCGAAACAGAAGACGAAGATCAGCGCGAATACCAGTTCCGGCACCGTACGGGCAATTTCGAGATAGCGGCGCGACAGCCAGAGCATCCACCTGCTGGGTGAGAGGTTGCGCGCCGCCGGGAAGGACATGACGAAGCCGCCGGCCACCCCAAGGGCGGTCGCCATAAAGGCAATGAGCACGGTTTCGAGGAGGAGCCAGCCCCAGACCTTCCACCGCCAGAACCACGCGGCGAGGTCTGCACCAAGCGTTTCCGACGACAGCTGAGGAACGGTCTTGGCAAGGTATTCGCCGAGCCGTGGCAAGCCTGCGAGCAGGATCCAGCGTTCGGCTCTGCTGCCGTCAGACAGCGTGATCTGGCTGACTTTGAGGAGATTGGAGAAATCGGCTGTCACAACAAAGGCGATCAGCAGAGCCGCCGTCACGACGAGGAAGGTCAGCCGCCCGCGGGCGCGGTGGCGGGCATAGGCGCGTTCGAAATCCAGCACCGCCTGGGAAGGGGCTGCGGCAGGGGCGAAGGTCATGACGTTTCCCTGTAAAAAAGGGGCGATCCCTGTCGAGATCGCCCCGTCTGCGTTTCGCTCGGGATCAGCTCTTGCGCTGGGCCTTCAGCCAGGCGCGCATGTCGACGATCCACTGGTAGCGGTCATGGTCAACTTCGACGTAGCCCTTGGCCGTCGAGTTTTCGGCGCCGGTCATTTCCTTGAAGGCTGCCGGATCGGCTGTCGGCACGTTCTTCACGGCATCCTTCATGGCGCTGACCATTTCTGCCGGCAGGTTCCTGCGGGCGGTGAAGGGGCCGGACGTGATCTCGGGCGACTCCCAGATCCAGCAGACTTCGCCGGCCTTGATCATGCCCTTGGAGACCATGCGCTGGGGAATGCCGCTCTTCTCGTTGTTGATATAGGTGGCGGCTGCATCAAACTGGCCGTTGACGACGCCTTGAACGCCGGCCTCGTGGCTGCCGGAGAATGGCGTTGCCGAGAAATAGGTCGAGGGCTCGAAGCCCTGCTGCACGAGGTTGTAGTTCGGAACGGCATAGCCGCTGGTGGAATCCGGATCGGCAAAGGCCAACACCTTGCCCTTAAGGTCCTCGATCTTCTTATAGGGGCTGTCGCAGCGCACCGTAATGACCGAGAAATAGCCGGTAGAATCGTCTTCCTGAACCGCGGTCAGCAGTGGAACGACGCCGCCGTCGGTCTCGGTATAGGCGGCTGCATAGGCCGAGGAGCCGAGGAAGGCGAATTCGATCTGGTCAGCGGCGAGTGCCTGGACGACGCCGTCGTAGTTGCCAGCGGTGAAGAGCTCGACGTCGATGCCGAGGGTCTTTTCAAGATAGGCCTCAAAAGGCTTGTAACGAGCAACACGATCCTTCTCGTTCTCGCCGGACAAAACGCCGAAGCGAACGACCTTGTAGTCGGACTTCCAGTCGGCAGCGATGGTCGGCAGGGCAAAAAGCGTGAGGAGGGCTGTGGCGGCGATGAGACGCATTGGTATTCTCCCAGAGGTTGATCAGGCCGGAACCGCCGACCGGATGGAGGTCGAGGTGATGGATTCGTTGAACTCGGTGAGGCCGGAACTGCCGTAGATGTCGCGAACGACCTCGTCGGTGAGGTTGCGGGCGCTGCCGTCAAACATGACGAGGCCGGAGCGCATGGCGACGATGCGGTCACAATAGGCGCGCGCCGTGTCGAGCGTGTGCAGGTTGACGATAACGGTGATGCCGTCCTCGATGTTGATGGTGCGCAGCGCCTCCATGACGCGCATGGCGTTGCCGGGGTCGAGGCTGGCGATCGGTTCGTCGGCAAGCAGGATACGCGGCTCCTGCAGGAGTGCGCGGGCGATGGCAACGCGCTGTTGCTGACCGCCTGAAAGCGTGCCGGCGCGCTGCAGGGCCTGCGGGGCGAGATCGAGCCGGTCGAGCGCACGGATCGCCAATGCACGTTCGGCGTCGGAAAAGCGCATCGCCATGGAGCTCGCGAAACCATGCGAGGAGATGCGGCCGACCAGCACGTTGGTCAGCACGTCGAGCCGCTCGATCAGATTGAATTGCTGAAATATCATCGCGCATTCGCGACGCCACTGGCGCAGCGCTCGTCCGTTGAGCGACGTGATCTGGCGCTCGCCGAAATGGACGCTGCCGTCCGTCGGGTCGATCAGCCGGTTGATTAGGCGCAGAAGCGTGGACTTGCCGGCACCCGAGCGGCCAATGACGCCTACAAACTCTCCGGCGGCGATGTCGAGACTGACACCGTCGACGGCTCTGGTCGGGCCGAAGCTGCGGCCGAGATTGCGAAGGGAGAGCGTGTTCTTTTCCATGAAGCGATCATGGAGCGCCTCTGTGAGGGGTCTGAGTAGCAACGGAACAGAAAACCTACATAAGGATTTCACGGCTCGTCATCGGGGTCGGCGGTTTTCGGATCGCGTAGAGGCCTGAGTTCGCCTCGGGCCACGAAATCGGGGAGCGTGAAGGCGTATCGACCAAGCATGTTGACGTGACGGAAGCCGAGCGGCGAGAGACGCGTGACATCCTCCGGCTTGACGTCGTAGCCTTCAGTCAAGAGCTGGTTGACGGCTGCATCCGTGTAGATCGTGTTCCAGAGCACGACGAGATTGACGACCAGGCCGAGTGCTCCGAGCTGATCTTCCTGTCCCTCATGATAGCGCTGCCGCAGTTCACCACGTTTTCCATGAAAAATGACGCGGGCGAGCTGGTGGCGACCCTCACCTCGATTGAGCTGGACGAGAATACGGCGCCTGTAGCTTTCATCATCAATGAAGCGCAGGAGGTAGAGCGTCTTGATAAGGCGGCCGAGTTCCTGCAGGGCGCGAGCGAGACGGGTTGGCCGGTCATTGGTCTGGAGGGTTCGGGTGAGGCCAGCGGCCTGGACGACGCCGAGTTTGAGGGAGCCGGCAAGCCGCAACAGATCGTCCCAATGCTCGATGATCAGCTTCATGTTGATCCTGTTCGCCGCGAGATCGTCGAGGATGCCGTAGTTGGCTTTTGCATCGGCGCGCCAGAATCTTGCCCCGCCGACATCTGCGATGCGAGGGCTGAACTGGTATCCGAGCAGATAAAAGATGCCGAAGACGGTGTCGGTATATCCGGCCGTGTCGGTCATGATCTCGGTGGGCTGAAGCTCGGTCTCCTGTTCCAGCACGACGGCGAGGAGGTTGAGGCTGTCGCGCAGGGTGCCTGGAACGGTCATGGCGTTGAGGCCGGTAAACTGATCTGAAGCGAGATTGTACCAGGTGATACCGCGCTCCTGCCCAAAATATCGCGGATTGGGGCCGGAATGAATGGTGCGGACCGGCACGACGAACCGCAATCCATCGGCGGACGCCACTTCACCGCCGCCCCATTTTCTCGCCAGGGGGATGGCGTTTTGCGCCGCGACCAGAGCGGCGTTTGCGGCGGTCAGCGTCTCGGCGCGCAGGAAGTTCTGCTTGACCCAGCTGAGCCGGGAGCGTCGAAGTGCCGGGGTATCGATGCGAACCAGCGGCTCGAATCCGGTATTGGTCGCTTCGGCGACAAGAACGGCGCAGATGCTGGTTGCGATGTTTTCCGCGCGTGAGCCGCCCTCGCTGGCGTGGGTGAAGAGATCGGCAAAGCCGGTTTTCGCATGCATTTCCATGATCAGTTCGGGCAGATCGAGCCGAGGCAGACGCGCATCGATCGCGGCGCGCAGCGCGATGAGGCTAGGCGGTTCCTCGATCTTTTCCAGGCGATCGAGGGACAGGTCCGAGCCTTCCGAGGTATTGATGATGGTGACGGCCGGGTTCAGCGGGACACGATCGGCGGTTTCCCTATAGGCTCGGTCTAGCCGGCTCGACAAACGCCCGAGTTCTTCGTCAGCAACGGTGGACACTCCGACGGTGCGGCAGACCGTCGGACGTGCAGCTTCCCATGCTGGACCTGATAGCAGCCCCTTGCGCGGATCGGCATACCGCAGTGAGTGAACCGGAAAGATGTCGCGCCGGCGAATGGCGCGGCGCAGTTCGTCCAGGATGCAGAGCCGATATCCTGTCAGATCGACAGCGCCATCGGCAGTCTTGAGTTGGGTCTGCCATGCCTTTGGCGCAAAGGCTGTTGGTGGTGGGCCGGCGCGCTTGCGGCCGGAATGAACCACACGGAGATAATCAATGGCCTCCAGCAAGGGCCGGCCGGCGGGAGCCGCGCCGAGATCGAGGCCGGCGAGCAGTCCCGGCGTATAGGCAATCTTGCGATTGTGCTTCCTGAGTTCGGTAAAGTAGGTGTCGTCGTGAGGTTCCGCGAGGGTGCCGACACGCTCGACGGCCGCGTCAAGCGCCTGCCTGTCGATCAGGTCGAAGATTGCGGTGCGGACTGCATCGTCGGGCGTTTCGGGATCGAGAATGACGATCGCCGCGTCGCGTAACTTCAGTGCCGCTGCATCCAGGTCTCGCAGCGACCGCAATCTTGCCAGCTTGGCGGCCGACGACGCCTCCGACACCATCGATGTCGTAACCGCGTCGAACAGATCGATGACATCATCCCCGGCCGATGCTTCGAGTGTTCGAATAAAGGCCAGCAGGGTTGCAGCGCGCCGGTCGGCCGGCAGACGCGAAACGGCCTGAGCCTTTGCAGCGCTGGCAAACCGCGCCAGCGCCGTGACTTTACCCGGTGGCAGCCGATCGAGCGACGGCAGGCCGCTTGCGAGGGTGCGAATCTCTTCCAGACGGCCGAGTGCACGGCTGATCTCCCGCCCGCTCTGAATGTACGGTCCATCGCGCAGCCGGTCGAGCGGGCTTTGCCGACTGCCTTCGGAAACAGCGACCAGGCTATCCAGTCGCGCACGCTGCTCGGGCGTCATCGACTCGATCAGCAATCTATGCAGCCGGCTGTTCGCCCGTGTGCGAACCCTTGCCACGGCCCTTTCCAGCACAGACAGGCCCGGCAGCAGGACCTTGGCTTCCAGCAACCATGCGACGGCCCGGTCGAAGAGAGCCGACGGTCGGTCCGATCCCGTCCAGCACAGGGCGTAAAGAAAGCGGTTGAGACGGAACGCGACACCGAAATCGGTATAGGTTCGGTAGCCGTAGTGCTGACGAATGCGAGGCGCATGGCGCCAGCGCCCTTCGCTGCGGGCATATTCGGCAATCAACTCTTCGGGCTCGGTGAGCGAAAGCTGGCGGGCGGTGAAGCGCAGGGCCGGAACAGGTGCCTCTGTGGGGTCTTCCGGAAAGGTGCCGAGTATGCGCAACGATCCGAGCTGGACGGCGACGCCCAGACGATTGTGATCGCCGCGATGCAAGGCGACGAACGCACGATCGGCGTCATCGAGGTGGAAATAGCGAGCCAGTTGATCCGGGGTAAGCTCGTCGGGAAAACAGCCATATTCCCGCGCCTGGCTCTCGCTCAGATATCCTACCGGCACGGTCTTTTACGCCTGCATGCTATTGTCGCGTTTCGCTCGACGCTTGCTTGCCAGCAGATCACTTGCCCGCTCGCGAGGCTTTCCCTTGGCATCGACGTAGGCATAGAGCGTCGACAACGACACACCGAGTTCAGCCGCGACATCACGCGCAGCGTTGTCGCGATCTGCCATCATGGCCATGGCCGCCTTCAGCTTCTTCAGTGTCATGACGCGCGGGCGCCCACCAGCCCGGCCTCGGGCACGCGCCGCTGCCAGCCCCGCCATGGTGCGTTCGTGGATGAGATCGCGCTCGAACTCCGCCAGGGTGGCAAAGATGCCGAAGACGAGGCGCCCGGTTGTCGTCGTGGTGTCTACGTCGCCGGTCAGGACCTTCAGGCCGATCCCTTGCTTCTGAAGGTCGCTGACCAGGCCGACCACATGGGCAAGCGAGCGGCCGATGCGATCGAGCTTCCACACTACCAGAGCGTCACCAGCCCGCGCGATCTCAAGCGCTTTAGCCAAACCCGGCCGTTCTGTTGCACGGCCCGAGCATACGTCGTCGAAAATCTTCTCACATCCGGCGCGTTCAAGACCGTCGCGTTGGAGATCGAGATTCTGCTCGATGGTCGAAACCCGCATATAACCAATCAGCATCGGCGCTCCCCGTTTCACATTAACTTAGACGGCAGAGAGTTTATCGGCTATAGGTTTCTGCACGGGTATTTATAGAATTTGACCGCTCTGCGGAAATTGTTGCGATCTGCTTTGCGGCGTCACATCAAACCGGGGTTTGTTGCGACGTTCGGGCAGGGCTTTTGTGGATGCCACCGGCGGGGCAAAATCTCTTGCGAGCGAAACGTGATGACTGACAACGACGACCACCAGGATGTCGCGGACCTGCAGCCAGAAGATAAGATGGGCTTTGCTGTTCCGAAGACACCGACCCACTCGCTCATGCTTTTGAACAGCTACATGCGCACCGACATGCTGCAACACATCCATTTGCGCCTTCATAAGATGAGGGCTGAGGACGGACCTGGTTCGCCGTTGCATCATATGGCGAAAAGCCTCGAACAGGTTATCGACACCTGGGGCGACATCAATCTGTTCGAGTGTTTTACCCGCAACCAATTCCACATCGATCCGGATTACGAGTTTCGGCCGGAGCAGGATTACCCCCACGACATCAGGCTGATGAAGCATCACCTCAAATGCCACAGGAAAACGATCAAGGAGCTGGGCCGCTGGCGCTGACCGCTGAGCTGTGAAATCCCTTATGTAGGTTTTCTGTTCCGTTGCTACTCAGACCCCTGTGACAGCGACATATCATCCGAATGAATTTAAATTGGAGGATTTGCGACAGTTCTGTAGCAGCCTCAGCGGCGCTCCAAGCCCTGTAGACAAGGGCAAAAGAGAAACGGGCCGCGCAATGCACGGCCCGTCTCACAGTGATAGGCTCCCTCGCGATCTTACGCTGCGCGGGCTAAAGTGAGCGAACCGTCGGAATAGATTTTGCGGCCGCCCCGGAAGACGCAGCGGACATGGCCGATGCCGTTGTCGTCGGCGACAAGGAGGTCGGCTTTTTTTCCGACTGCGATCTCGCCGCGATCGGAAAGCCCGAGCGCCTGGGCTGGATTGGACGTCGCCAGCCGGCAGGCACCGGAAAGTCCGTGCTTGTCGGTTTTTGACAGTTCCAGCACCGCCGGCAGGATGGCCGAGGGATGATAATCGGCGGCCAGGATATCCAGCAGTCCGGCGGCATGAGCGTCGCGCGCCGAAAGATTGCCTGAATAGGACTGTCCGCGCAGCGCGTTTGGCGCGCCCATGGCGTTCATCAGGCCGAGCCTCTTCGCCTCGGCGGCGGCCTCGAGGGTGACCGGGAACTCGCTGATCAGGACGCCAAGCGAGTGCATCAACTGCACCTTGGCCACGGTGTCGTCGTCGTGGCTGGCGATCACCACACCATGGGCATGGCAGGCTTTGGAGATCGCATCCAGCGTATGCGTCATTACGTCGGCAGGCTGGGTGCGTTCCTCGATGCGCCGCGCGATCGACTGTGCGGCCTCTTCGAGGCTCGTGCCCTTGTCGCGGGCGAGCCTTTCGACGTGGCGCTCCACATTGCGATACTGACCCTGTCCCGGCGTACGATCGTTGAGCGAGATCAGATCTACGGAACCCTCGGCGATCAGCTCCTCGATCACGGCAAGCGCCTTGGGGAAGGTGATTTCGAAGCGGGCATGGACTTTGTGATCGACCAATAGCTGGTCGCGCATGGTCTTGATAGCGCGAATGACGCTGCTGGTGTGCTCGTAGCTGCGCAGGTGCCCGTAGGTCGAAGCCGGGCTAAAGGATAGCGCGGCATAGGCGGTCGTGACGCCGGAAACAGCAAGACGGCGGTCGAGATCGCGCAGACCGAGCTCAAGCGGCATGCGCACATTCGGCCGTGGTTCCACCTCGCGTTCCACCATGTCGCCGTGCATGTCGATGAAGCCCGGCATAAGGATCAGGCCTTGCGCCGACATATCGGCATTGGCGACGGGTTTTTCCGAGATTTCGGCGATCATTCCGTCCTCGATGCGCACCGCAGCGTTCGGCAGCATGCGGTCTAGCAGCACCACCCGGCAATCAGAGATCCACATTGGCAAGTTCCTCAAAAGCATGAAGTTCGATTTCCCGGTCGATGAGACCCGCTACATCGCCCGGGTGGTGAAAGACGCCGATCATGGCGACACCCTGCGCCTTGAGGTCGGCGAGACGGTCGACCAGCGCCTTTCGGGCGCCGGCATCGAGGGAGGCCGTGGGCTCATCGAGCAGCAACAGCCGCTGCGGCAGGATGAGCGCTCGTGCGAGGTTCACCTTCTGCTGTTCGCCGCCGGAAAAGGTGGTGGGATAGGCTTTCCAGAGATTGCGCTTGACGCCGAAGGCCTCCAGCCAGCGCCGCGCCTCGACGAGCGCTTCTTCGTGCTGCATGCCCGCTTGGCGCAAGGGTTCGGCAACGATATCCTCGGCAGGAACCCGCGGACGGGCGATCAGGAATTGCGTGACGAAACCGATCTCACGCCGGCGCAGAAACGCGATATCGACATCGGCTGCCCTGGCAAGGTCGATGCGGCCTTCAGCCGTGTGATACCAGATCTGGCCCGCGCGTGGAAGGTAGCTGCGATAGAGGGTGCGCAGAAGCGTCGATTTTCCGACGCCGTTCGGGCCCCTCAAAAGCAGGAATTCGCCTGGTTTCAGTGTGAAACCAATATCGGAATATGCGTGAAGGTTCTGGTCGAGATGGTGCATGTGGAAGGTTTTCGAGAGGCCTTCCACCTCCAGGACGGGCTGCATGGCGGCCTCACAATTTGGCGTGAACGAGTTGCTGGGTGTATGCGTGCTGGGGATCCTGGAAGATCTGGTCGACCAGGCCTTCCTCGACCACGCGACCGCGCCGCATGACCATGACCCGGTCGGCCATGGTACGGATCACGCCGAGATCGTGGCTGACGATGACCATTGTGATCGCTCGGTCCCGCTGCAGCCGCTTCAAGGTGTCAAGCACCAGTGCCTGTACCGAGACGTCGAGGCCTGTGGTCGGCTCGTCGAGCAGGAGCAGTGCCGGTTCGAGGGCGATCGCCTTGGCGAGCTGCACCCGCTGCTGCATGCCGCCGGACAGTTCGATCGGACGCGCATCCATGCGCTCCAAAGGGAATTCCGAAGCGTCGAGCGCCTCTCGCGCCTTTGAGCGCAGTTCGGCGAAACTCCGCTCGCCGGCGATGAGCAGACGCTCGGCCACGTTGCCGGAGCTGGTATGCCCCATCAGGAGCCCGAGATGCGGGTTCTGATAGACAATACCGATCTGGCGCGCGCAAAGCATACGGCGAGCGAAGCGGTCGAGATCGAACAGGTTGCCATCGAGCTCCGGCAGGGCCAGGCGATAGTCACCGCTGTCGGGCGTGTCCTCAAGGTTCATCATCCTCAAAAGGGTGGACTTGCCCGAGCCGCTTTCGCCGACGATGCCGAGCACTTCGCCCGGATAGACGGTCGCGGACACGTCCTGAAGAGCGACCACGCTGCCGAAGCGTTTGCTGACGTCGGTCATCGTCAGAAGCGGCGGGGTCGTCATCAGTTGCGGGGCATTCAGCCGCCGCGCAGCCAGATTTTCTCCGATCATGGGCGGAATGCTCCGTGCTCGTACCAGGTTTCGCCCTGCTTGACGTCCAGCCCCTCGGCACGGCGAATAGCCTTGATGCCAAGATTGCTGTCAGACAGCTCGAATTGTGAGCCGCCGTCGTCCTGTGGGATCTCGTTCATGAAATAACCTCTGACGCCTGAGCGGTGGCAGGTGAGGTCGGCATGGTCCTCGACCTTGTAGGGCACGTCGGAGAAGACCAGCGGCTCGACCCGCGTGAAGGGCGGCACGGCATACAGGCGCTTCTCTCGCCCGGCCGAAAGAAAGGTGAGGTGCTTTGCCATGTCGAGCTTTGGCACGTCCCAGCGCGGGATCGGCGACGGTGTCATGACATGGCGACCATTGACGAGGGAAGGGTAGGACGCGCCCTGCATGATGCGGCCCGAACGCACGATCTGCTCATAGAGCGTCAGCCACAGCCGGCCGTAATCGGCGTCGGCATGCATCTGGCGGGCGATCGACATGTTGGGCTCGACCGGGCGCAGCGGTTCGGGATTTGGCACCTGCAGCACGAGGATCTGATCCTCGCGCAGCTTTTCCTCAGGGATACGGTGCCGGCTCTGAATGATCGTTGCCTCCTGCGTGTCCCAGGTCTCACCGGCGCCGGATACGCGCGAAAGGAATCGGCGGATCGAGGCGGCGTTGACGCTGTCGTCGGCGCCCTGGTCGATCACCTTGATCACGGAGGAGGGCTTGATCAGGGTCAGCGTCACTTGCAGGCCGCCGGTGCCCCAGCCGCGCGCAATCGGCACCTCGCGGCTGGCATAGGGCATCTGGCAGCCGGGCACGGCGATCGCCTTCAGCATCTTGCGGCGCAGCTCGCGCTTGGCCGAGGCATCAAGGAAGCCGTAGCTGAAGGCTTCCCATGGCTTTGTGAGTGCGGAAAGGCTCATGCCGGCTCCTTCACGGGCTTATGTGTGTTCGTTACGTCGCTGGCAGGGGCCGCCGTCTTCTTCGCGTCGCGCAAGGCGTCGAGCGAAGACTGGAAGGTGACGTAGTGCGGCAGCTTGAAATGGATGCAGAAACCCGAGGCTTCTACGGGTTCGGTGTGGTAGAGGAAGAATTCCTCGTTGACGGGTGAATTCTGATCCGCCGCTGCCGAATTCAGATCCAGCGTCGCGCCAGCGATGGTCTTGATTTCGTTCCAGCCGAGTGTCGCGCAGAAGCCGAGCTGAAGCTGGCCGCCTTTTCCTTTGCTCGTGACTTCCGCCTGCGAGACGCGGACGCGACCAGCCGAGAAAACCGTGCCCGCGGGATGGCGCACACGCACCTCCGCTTCTGCAAGTCGCAGTTCGTTGACGGTCGGATGCGCGTTGCCATAGCCGCGCATCGCCGAATAGCCGAGTGCCAGCACACCGCCAGTGTCGGCGCGAGCCAGGCTTTGCAGCGTATGGGCGCGCTTGGCCGGAAAGAGAAGCGGCTCGCGGGTGAGGTCTGGAATGTCTTCAAGGGCGACTTCGTCGGCGGCGACGTCGGCGACCAGTCCCTGCGCCTTCTGCCAGGCGGCAAGCGACGGCTGGCGTGCCGGAGCAGGTTTTGCCGCGGGTTCAACCGGGGCCGGCATGAAGGGTTGGCCTTCCAGCACGCCGGTCGCCAGCAGACGGTGCGAATAGTCGAGCGTCGGGCCGAGCACCTGACCGCCGGGAATATCCTTGAAGACAGCAGAAATGCGGCGGTGCGTGAACAGGCTTTCCTGCGTCACCGGTTCGGCGATCGCAAGGCGCGGTTGGGTGGTCCGCCAGGCACGCAGAAGGAGCACCGCCTCGTATAGGTCGCCGCCGGCCTGGGCGAGCGCAAGTGCTGCCAGATCACGGTCGTAGAGCGAGGCCTCGCCCATCACGCGATCGATCAGGTAAGGCAGACTGTCGCGGACGTCCGCGACACGCTCCATGTCAATCGTCCCCATTTCTGCGCGGTAGAGCCGCTCAGACTGTTCAATGGCACGTTCACCGCCTCGAGTTGCCACATAGGCCATCAGAGCACCTCCACCGTGGTTGAGCGTGGCAGACCGACAACGCGGTCTCCATCGATGAAGAAGAGTTCGAACCCGGTCGGGTAGAGGCAACGCGTCGCGCGAAGCGTCCAAACATCAGGCCTGAGGCCGCCGAGGCGGATATCCTTATAAGTTTCGATGCCGGGGCCGCGCAGGCGAAGCCCTTGTCCCTCGCCAATCCTCGCCCCTGAAAACACCGTCGCGCCGTCATCGGGATAGAGATGCGAGCCCGCAGGCACGACGGCCAGATCGCGAATGCCCGCCTCCGCTTCGAGATCGAGGAAGGCGTGGTCAGCGTCGCGCGCGCCGCTAATCGCCGCTCCGGTCGAGGCGATCAGCGGCAGGAGCGTCTTGTGGCCCGAAAAGACCCGGCATTCGCGGTCAACCAGCGTTTCGACGATGGCTTCCAGGCCCAGCTGCGGCAGTGATTGCACTGTGCCGGGGCGAGCGAGCGCCCACATCAGGGCATCGTAGGTGGCATTGTGAAGCCGCTCCAGGTCGTTTGGAACGGGGACAGCAATCAGGGCGGAGGCATTCATCAGAAGGTCTCCATGTCTACGCGGGTCGCCTCGACCGCGCGAAGGCGTTCGGTGTCGACTGCCACGATCGTCAAGGCCTCATCTTCCACGAAGTTGCTGACGCGCGCGGCAAGGGTTTCGATCGATCCGGCGGCGTCCACGATCGCCATTGCCATGGCGCGCTCGAGGTCGCGGCCGACGATCATGCCATAGCCTTCAGTGCCGTTGGACTGGAGCCGGATATGCGCCTCTGCCACCAACACCTCGCCGAGATGAAAATCTGTGCCCTTTACTGTGTCGCGCATCGGCAGCATCGCGAGCCCTGTGCGGCTCTGGATGACGTCGATCGCGCCGAGCGGTGGAAGAAGCTCTTCCGCGAAGGCCTTCAGCGCGGCTGCATCGGCGCGCGCAAGGGTTTCGAGCCGGCGGGCGTGGTCTTCGCCTGGCGCACCGGCATGCTGGAACTGTGTTGTCATGGGGTCTTGCCTTCCTCGCCCACGAAGGGGTCATCGAGACTGTCGAAAGAAAACTGGACACGGTCGCCCGCCCAGACCGCCTCGGAGTAACCCAGCGCCGTACCCTTGGCATCGACGTCGATTTTGGTGACGATCATAACGGGATGATCCGGATGTTGCCGCAGCAGCCTGGATTCCTCCGGCTCGGCGCGGCGGGTGAAGATGGTGGTGCTCTTGCGGAAATAGTCCGTGACCCCGTGGTCACGATAGATCTCGGTCACGGAAACGCCGGCCTCGCGGCGCGCGCCTAGATCGGGAAAGAGCGCGACCGGATGAAAGGCGATGCCGAGATTGATCGGCATGTCGTCGGCCAGGCCGCGCCTCATGATCCGGTGGACCTCGGCCCCGCGAGCGATGCGTAGCGCCTCGGCCACACGGTCGGGTGCCGGCACGATCGTGGAGGAAAGATGCTCTCCGTAAGGCTTATAGCCCTGGCCTATCAGGTTCTCGCGGAAACGCGTCCTGCGCCCGATCTGGTAGTTTATCAGCCGGGCCGCCTCGACGAAGGTGCCGCGCCCCTGTTCTACCCTGAGCTTACCCTCGACCGCGAGCGCCGGAACTGCGCGCCGGACCGAGTGGCGACCGACACCGAAGACCTCGCACAGCTCGGGCTCCGTCGGCAACCGGGCGCCGGGAGCAAGTTTGCCGGAGGCAATGTCACCGGCCAGGTGGTCTTTGATGATTTGCCAGGTGTCTCTCTGCATGCGCTATCCATGATTCATTCGAATGAATCATGGATAGCGCATGCGTATGACGTAGCGATGACACGGCCTTGATCCTCAAAACTGCACGGGACCACCACTCCTCGGGCAATGCCAATCTGCAGTTGAGATGTAAGCTGCCTATCGCTGCGGATGCTGTCGTTGCTCATCGTGATGCGCGGTNGTATGACGTAGCGATGACACGGCCTTGATCCTCAAAACTGCACGGGACCACCACTCCTCGGGCAATGCCAATCTGCAGTTGAGATGTAAGCTGCCTATCGCTGCGGATGCTGTCGTTGCTCATCGTGATGCGCGGTTTGCTTCCGATGGGAACGGCAAAATGGCGCTCTTCTTAACCGTGACAGGACCTTGGCTTGACATGGCGCTGATGGCTTTCGTCGTCGGGACCGTCGGGTCGATCTGAACAGCCCCGGATTTGTCGGAGACTGCTTTGTTTAAGCCATTCAGCCATCGCCAGTTTTCTTGAGCTTTTCAATCCATCAGCCTTGCGGCCCTGCCACTGCGCCTGGTGGCGCTGTTGTAGTATTCAGAAGCTTGCTGGACGGATCTGTGTCGTGATTGCTCCATCGCCTCAGGCAGAGGAATGCCGCGATTGGCCGCTTCCGTGAGATAACCCGACCGCAGGCCGTGGGCTGAGAAGTTGTTCGGATCGAGACCGGCCATTTCGGGGCTCCGTGGGCATTTCTACATTAATACACGCTAAGGGAATTTGAAGTTGTTTGGATTGAAGCGGTTAGCCCGGATTGGCCTGAAGCGTTCGAGGGGTCGGTCAATTTCGTTCCAGAGGTAGTCGCCGGTGAGCGCGATATGCGCCCATGGTAGTGGTGCGACCTGGGAGAGCAGCTCGTCCGGAATGATAATACCCTGACTGCTGATATAATCGACAGCACGGCTGAGATAGACAGTGTTCCACAGGATGATGGCGTTGACGACGAGGTTAAGACCGGACGCGCGGTAAGCCATGGTTTCGGCGACGCGGTTGCGCAATTCGCCGAGCTGGTGGAGGAAGATGGCGCGTGCGAGAGCATGACGGCTTTCACCCTTGTTGAGGATCGCATGCGATCTGCGGCGCAGTTTCGTATCGAGCAGCCAGTCGCAGATGAAGATCGAGCGTTCTATCCGGCCCATTTCGCGCAGGGCCTGGTTCAGCCGGTTTTGTCGCGGCGACGCTGCCAGCTTCTTGAGGATGACGGAAGGCGGCACCAAACCTGCAGCGATCGAAGCCTTCAGCCGCAAGACCTCATCCCAGTGGTGCTCGACGACATCCATGTTGACGGTTCCAGCGATCAGCGCGTCGAGCGGTTCGTAAGCCGGATCGCGATCAATGACAAAGAGCCTGCGATTGCCGAGATTGCGGATACGGGGAATGAGCCTGTAGCCAAAGGCGTGGAACATGGAGAACGTCGTTTCGGTGGCGCCAGCGGTATCGGTTGCGTGCTCATAGATTTCGACGGAGCTTTCGTTGTGAAGGAGGCCGTCGAGAACGTAGGGGGCTTCGCCCTCGGATGCCTGGATCATGCGGGAGAAGAAGGAAGCAAAACGGTTGGACAGGAAGCCATAGATCGACGCCCCCGGTCGCTTGCCGTATTTTGCATTGTAGTCGAGGCTGGCTTCGCCACGCCCGCCAGCCGGAAAGAACTGTCCGTCCGAGGAGGAGATATGGCCGTCACCCCAGATCGCGGCAAAGGGATGGGCCTGCTGCGCATCGACCAGCACGGCGGTCGCCGTGGCGTAGGTTTCCGATCGCATATGCCTGTCCACCATCAGCATCATCTGGTGGATCGTGACGCCGCGTGAGCTTTCCGCCATACGTTCGGCTCCGGCATTGGTGGCGTCGGCAAGGATCGCTGCCATCAGCGCTGCCTCGTCGTTTGCCGTCTCACCGGTACGATAATGCGTGAAGCTGTCGAGGAATTTGGTCCAGCTTTGCACCTCGGCAAGCAGGCTGGTGATCCTGATCCGTGGCACCAGAACATATAGTCGGCGGCTGAGCGCGACGATGCTGTCGCGCTCCTCCTCGCGGATCGGCGAGATCGACAGGCCCTTGTCGGAAATCGCTGCATCCGGAATAGCATTGGCAGCCGCCGCCTTTGCCAGCTCTTTCAGCTTCGCATCGAGCGTGGCGGTCCGTTCTGCTCGCCATTCGGCAAAGCTGTCGGGGAGTGCGAGCCCGAGCCGCCCCTCGGCGCGCATCAGCTCGAAGGGGCCTGTCGCAAACATTTTCGGAGCGCGCGATTATCCCC
>NZ_JAMQCO010000002.1 GCF_023702225.1 Aureimonas altamirensis
GGCCGGCTTATAGGACTATCACCTTCATACCGTCAACCAGGAAAAAGCATCGAGGCAGAACCTTTTTCATAAGCGCTTGAAATTGCAGGCTCATGACAGCGCCGCTCCCGAATTCGTCATCCGTCTCCTGGATGTCTGGCCGAGATGGTGCGTACGAATGTGGTGGGTGTTCGATCTATATGCCACCTCTGATCGAGGGCGCCGAACCCCCGTCAAAAAACGGGCGGCACCCTTGCTAAATGCCGATTCCTCGGATACTGCCAGCCTCGTGGAGAGGTGGCCGAGTGGTCGAAGGCGCTCCCCTGCTAAGGGAGTATACCGGAGACGGTATCGTGGGTTCGAATCCCATCCTCTCCGCCACCTTGGTATAAAACCGGGAACGCCGATTCCCGCCGTTTTCCCTCCCTTAGTGGCTATCAGCGCCCTCAACAGCGTGTTTTTGCTGCCGTTGATGTAGATCGCGTCGTCCGCGACCTCGACATGCTGGGCGAAAGCCCGGACGTGATCCCGCCGATAGCCGCCTTTTTCGAGCCGAAGCCCGGTGCGCGCCTCACACGCCAGTTCTCGCACGGCCGCCCCTGTGAGGCCCTTATGGGCCGAGCTTTTCAGCATGGCCTCGGTTCTTACGGCGTCGGCCCGTGCCTGATCCCGTATCGCCGTAAGGCCGGCGATGCGTTCGCCAAGGGCGGATTCGGCCGGGTCGAGCGAACCCGCCTCGATAGCCTCGTAGAGCCGCTTTAGCCGCATATCGGCCTCGGCCGCGCGCTGGTTCAATTCGGCGATGTGCTGGCTGCGCCGCTCGACGCTCTCCTGCCGGCGATCCAGCAGCGAGGCGAGCACATCTTCGATCCGCTCGGGGTCCAGCAGCCTTTCCTCGATGTGGCTGACCACGATGCGGTCCAGCTTGTCCATCGGGATCGCGCGGCCCTTGCAGCCGGTTTCGCCCTGCCGTGCCCGGATCGAGCAGGCGTAATAGCGGTAGCGGCCGTTCTTGCCTGTGCGGAGCGTCATGGCCCCGCCGCAATTGCCGCAATAGCAAATGCCGGTCAGCAGGTTCGGGCCGCTGACGACGCGCGGCGGCGTCACCTTCGGATTGTTGACCTGCAACCGCTTCTGCACCGCCTCGAATATCTCAAGGTCGATCAGCGGCGGCACCGCGACGGTGACGACTTCTTCCTCGGGCTTCACCTCGCCTTTCTTGGAGCGGCGGTTGAACCGATGTTCGCCGATATAGGTGCGGCGGGTCAGGACGCGGTGAAGCTGGCCGATGCCCCAACGCCCGCCGCTGCGGGTGAACATGCTGTGCCTGTTGAGGTAGCTGACGATGTTCTTGACGCCCATGGGGCCGGACGTGCCATCGCCTTCCGATGCAAGGCGGAAGATCAGGCGCACGGTGTCGGCGTGCAGCGGGTCGATTTCCAGCTTCTTCTTCATCTTCGTGCCACGCTGCTCGGCATCGACCACGCGGTAGCCGATGGGCGGCAGCGAGCCATTCCAGAAGCCTTGCCGCGCGTTCTCCTTCAAGGCGCGCAGGACGTGCTTGGCGTTCTCCTTCGACTGGTATTCGTCGAACAGCGACATGATCCGCCGCATCATCTGGTGGATCGGATCGTCACCAAGTTCCTGCGTCATGGAAACGAGCTTGACGCCGTTCCTCGCCAGCTTCCGGTAGTAGTATTCCATTTCAAATTCGTCGCGGAAGAACCGCGAGAAGCTATGCACCACCACCACGTCGAACGCTGGCGGCTTGGACGTGCCGGCTTCGATCATGCGCTGGAACTCGGGGCGGCGGTCGTTGGTCGCCGATGCGCCCGGCTCGACGAAGGTTTCGACAAGCTGATAGCCGCGAGACTCGCAATAGGCTTCGCCCTGCCGCTTCTGGTCGGGGATCGACACGTCATGCTCGGCCTGCCGGGCGGTCGAAACGCGCAGATAGAGCGCGGCGCGCAGGGCGACGTGCGGGGAATGAATGTTCATAGCGCGCCTCCTTTCGCCGCGCGGCGTTCGAGCAAGGGCAAGGCCAGCTCGACGCGATCATGCAGCACTTTGGGCACGAGCTTCTGGCCCTCGCCGGGGTCCATGCGGATCAGACCGTAGCTCGCCATCTTCTTGAGGGTTCGGGACAGGTTGGGCTTTGCCCGTCCCGTGATCCGCGACAGTTCCTCAAGCGAGCCGGGCGACTGCTCGTCGATGACGCGCAGCAGCTCGCGGTTCCCGCTGGATAGAAGCTGCGCGAAGGATTCCATGGATGTGAACCACACCTTCGGATCGTCCGCCGCCGGTTTTTCCTCGCCCTTGGCGATCCGCATGGTGCGGGCCTTCATCTCGTCGTAGCCGGCAATCCCGACTTTCAGGGTCGTCATGTTACGCCTCGCTCCTTCAATACCGCGTCCACCGCCTGCCAGAAGTCGGCCAGCAGCGTGGCCGCGTCCTCGTAGGCGTAGGGCTTCACGGTCTGGAGGCGGTGCCGATGGTCCATCGGCTCGCCGCGCTTCCCCCGGCCGACCGGATGGGCGTTATCGAAGCCGACCAGCCGTTCGCCCGAAGGCCCGTGAAGCGTGAGCGAATAATCGAGGCCGTGCGGCTTCTCCGGGGACGCCGGAACGCGGGTGACGATGAACTTCACCCAATGGCCGCCCTCGGGATCGACGACAAGCACCTGACCGTCGAGGTCCAGAAGCGTGTCGAGGCTCTGGTCACGATCCTCGCTCATGACTTGCTGTTATCATCTGAAGATAACAATGGCAAGTCCTGATTGTCGGGATCGAGGTCGATGGGGCCGAACAGGCGGTCGAGCACATGGCCGAAATACCGCTCGAAGATTTGCAGTTCTTCCTCGGTGATCGGCACCTTTTCGGGCCAGTCGTCGAAGACCGGCAGCGCCTCAACATCTACGATGCGAAGCGGCGACCTGCGACGTTCCCGGCCGTCTGGTGTGGGTTCGTCGGCGTAGTCGAAAAGATCGTAGGGAAGTGCTTCGGGGACCGGGTGTCGCGGTCGCCCTTTGCGGGCGCGGCGGCGCTCTGCGCACATGGAATCCTCCTTGGTTCTGGTGGATTCCGGGGCGCTACAGGTCCCGGAATTAAGCGAACCATGGAGGGCAGTCGGCGGCCTGTAGCGTGCCGCATTTGCGCCTATGCGCTGGCGGCACCCCTGCCGGGATGGGGTTAGCTTGCGGCTCGCCGGGCCTTGGCGAAACCGCGATCCGTGGCGATGAAGTGTTGAAGCATCGGCACGATGAGCTTGGCGGGATCGGCGACGGGCTGGCCGCTCTCGCGGGCCAGCACCTCGGCATAGGCGATCAGATCGCGATTGAGGGTTGCGGGCAGCTCCAGCATGACCTTCACGGGCTTGTCGTCTGGCAGCGGGCCGAGTTTCAGTTTCGTCATGGTCAACCTCCTGCCGGCTCGAACACAAGATCGCGGGTGACGATGATCCTGACCGGAAAGCCCGGCCGGATGGTGAGCGTCGGCGCGACCTGCAACTGGCGTTGGACGATCTGCTGGCCGGCCTGATTGACGGTATCCTGCGCCCCGTCGCGGATAGCGCGGATCAGCCGGTCCTCGTCGCTCGTCGCCAGCTCGGAACCGACTGCAAGCAGCGTGGACAGCCCTGCGGCCTTCATTAGATCCCACCAATGGTAATCAAC
Organism: Aureimonas altamirensis; assembly: GCF_023702225.1. Lineage (GTDB taxonomy): Bacteria > Pseudomonadota > Alphaproteobacteria > Rhizobiales > Rhizobiaceae > Aureimonas > Aureimonas altamirensis_B. The sequence goes on from NZ_JAMQCO010000002.1 coordinate 3,650, forward strand.
CCCGTCTTCCAGCCCGGCATAGCCGCTGGCGTCCGCGCCCGGCAGGCGCTCCAGAACGATGGAGCGGCCGCCCGGCAGGATCAGGCGGTTCCACACCAAAAGCACCCTGCGCTGGCCGAAGGTCACGCCATCGTCGTATTGGCCGATGATGCGGGTGCCCTGCGGGATCAGCAGCAGCGAGCCGGTCGGGCTGTCATAGACGTTCTCCGTCACCTGTGCCGTGATCTGGCCCGGAAGGTCGGAACGGATGCCGGTGATGAGCGCGGTGGGGATCACGGCCCCTGCCTGAAGGATGTAAGGCGAGGCCGGCGGCGTGACTCGATCCGGCGCGACGGTCTGACGGTCCACGGGTCCGTTGAGGAAAGTCGTATGCCGGTCCTGTGCCACGGGCTGCCCGCCGAGGCCAAGACCGGCAAGGCCGGGCATGGCCGTTCCCGCCGGCGATCCCGTGCGCGGGCCGGACTGAAAAAAGACGTTGCTCAAGCGCGCGGCTTCTTCCTCGGCCCTGCGGCGTTCTTCCTCGGGATCGACGGCGGGCGTCGTCATGACGGGCGGCGCGACTGGCTGGCCCCTGTTCTGCGCGTCGAGGATCGGACGGCCGAGGTCGCCGGGCAGCGCCGGGCCGAGCGCCGGCCCGCTATAATCGCTCGGCAGGCCGGAAAGGCCGTCCGCCGTGGGGCGGTTTTCGGTCGAATAGAGTTCGTCGCCGCCCGGTCCCCCGTCTCGGGTCTGGAGCGCGTAGATCAGCACGCCGCCGATGCCGAGAAGCGCGACGGCTCCGACGCCTGCCAGCATCTTGCGGGACAGACGGGTGACGCGGGGCGGCTCGGCGCGCAGCCGCATGGGCGCGGCGGTATCGGTGATGGTGTTGTCGCTCATGACGGGGTGTCTCCGGTCGCACTGGCGGGCTGCGTGGCGGCGGCCTGCGTCGGGTTGGTGCGAACGATCCTGACGACCTGCTGGCGATTGCCGCTGCCAAGGCGCAGCTCGGCCGCGCCGAACAGGCGGTCCACGATCAGGACGTTCTGGTGGATGCGGGAATTGACGATCTGCGGCTCGCCGTTCGATCCAAGCACGAAGATCGGCGGCATCTCGCCTTGCACGATCCCGGCCGGGAAGACGACATAGACGCGCCTGCCATCGTCGAAGACGGAAACCGGCCGCCATGGCGGGCTGTCGCCCTGCACCTGCAAGGCGTAGCGATAGTTCCGCGCCGCCTCGGCCGGAATGATCGGCGCGGCCGGGACCGTCTGACGCTGGCCGGCAGGCGGTGCCGGATAGGCCCATGCGACGGAAGGCATGTAGAGCGATTCCCGCGCGCGCAGCTCGAGCATGTAAGTGCGCCGGTCGGTGGTGACGACAAGGTTGGTGGAAATGTCCGGCCGTGTCGGCTTCACGAGGATATGGACACGGCGGTTTGCGCCGCTGCCGCTCTCGGTGTCGCCGATAATCCACCTTGTCGTATCGCCGGCCGCGATCGGCCCCGCGCCTGTCAGGCTTTCGCCCGGCTCCAGCGCAATGGTGGTGATCTGCCCGACTGCGGCATAGACCTGATAGAGCGCGCCTTCCGACCACGGATAAATCTGGATAGCGTTGTAGTAGCCTTCCCGGCGCGGCTCGACGCGGGCGGCGGCGTTGGCGTTCTCGACGCGGCCAGTCGGCGTGCCTGCGGCGGTGCCGCCGCGCGCCACGGTCCATGCCGGGGGCACATGCAGCGGCCGGGGCGTGTTGTCGGTTGCCGCCGCCTGCACGGTCGGCAGCGGCGGCACGCTGGCGTCGTAGCTGAATTGCGGCGTCCGGTTGGTGGCGCAGCCTGCCAAAGTAATTGCAAACGCCGTCGCAAAAATCGCATAGGTTAGCGACTTCAGGATCAGTAAGGAGGAACCGACAGAATGGATTCTGTGCCGACGATTGTTGCCCGGTATATCGATGCCTACAACAGGATGAATGTACAGGCGATGCTCGACTGCCTGTCGGGCGACGTTCGGTTTATCAACAGATCGAACGGAGAGACGACGAACGAAACGCACGGGATCGAGGCATTTCGTGCGCTGGCGGAACAGGGCGTCCAGTTGTTTGCTGAAAGAGAACAGACGATCCTCGACTGCATCGCGATAGACGACCGTGCAGCGGCGCGCATCGGCTATCGTGCCAAGGTCAAAACCGACCTGCCCAACGGCTGGAAGGCCGGGCAGAAGATCGAGATGACTGGCACTTCGTTCTTCACGATCTCCGAGGGAAAGATCAGCGAGGTGATTGATGCAAGCTGACGCTTTCATTGGCTCATCTCCCGCGACCAGTTGATGGCGTTGATGTAGATGCCGAACGGGTTGGCCGCTATCGCTTCGCGCGAACGCGGGGTCTGGATCACGATGGTCAGGATCGCGGTCCATCGTTCGGTTCTGGCGAGCTGGCCGTTTTCGTAATGGCGCTCCGTCCAGGCAATCCGAAACGAGTTCGGCGAAGCCCGGAGTCGGCTGTTCACTTCCACCGCGACTTGCTGCCGGCCAATCCTCGTGAACGGATCATTGCTGCGCGCATAGTCATTCAGGGCCGCCGCACCGCGATCTGTGGTGTAGTCATAGGCCCAATGCCAGAACTGGCTTACGATGACCGGATCAGAAGACAGGCTTCGGACCCATATGATGAAGTTCTCCAACTGCTTCCCGATCTGCTCGTCGGATAGCGTGTAATTGGCGATGGCGGGGCCGGACACACGGACCTCGTGATTGCGATCCACCTCAACCACCCAAGGCACGACGGTTCCCTGAGCCGATTGCCAGACAAGGGCGGCCGCAAACGCGGTCGAAACAAAGAGATTGCCGAAGGCCATATAGCGCCAATTCTTAGCCTGCACGCGGGCCGAGCCGATACGCTCGTCCCACACTTGCGCGGCGCGCTGATAAGGCGTCTCGGGTTCCGGCGTCTTGCCGTAATGGGTTGCTGGTCGTTTGAAGATGCTCATGAGCGGTCACTTTCGGAAAGGTTGACGGAAGAACCGGAGCCGTGGCTGTCACCGGAGCGCACCGCATGGGCGGCCATGGTGGTGCCGTGATTGAGGGCCTGCCGGCGCTGCATCCGCTGCGCCCAAGCCGGAGGGCTGCCGGCCGGGCTGGATGGCGCGGCTGCGGGTTCGGCGCTTGCGCCGCCGACCGTGCCCATGGTGGAGCTGCCGCCCCCCGCGCCGAATCCCGCCTTCGCGCCTTCGGAGAAGCTGGACTTGATGCTTTCGCTTGCTCGGGATGTTGCGCTGGAGGCTGCGCGTTTGAGCGGAGAGATGGCGGCCGAGCCTGCCGCTCGGGCGACGCCGCCGAGGCCGGAGGCAACGCCTGCCGCCCCGGATTGGCCGAGCGAGCCGACGCTATAGGCAGCGGTCGCCGCGCCCGCGGACGTCGCGCCGCCCCGAACGGCCGCGGCTCCAGCGGACAGGGCAGCAGCGCCGCCCTTCGCGGCAAGCATGGCCCCGCCGCCAGCCGCTGCGCCGCCGGCAAGCACCATGCCGCCGGCAGCGAGGCCCGTGCCAACGGCCGCGCCTGCGCCGAGCTGCGGCCCGCCAGAGACGATGCCGTTGGCAATGCCGGGACCGAAGATACCGAGGCCGAGCAGCGACAAGGCTGCCAGCACAATCGCCATGGCGTCGTCTATCGTGGGGGTCGCCCCGCCGAAACCGGCCGTGAATTGCGAGAACAGTGTCGAGCCGATGCCGATGATGACGGCGAGGACCAAAACCTTGATGCCCGACGACACTACGTTGCCAAGCACCTTTTCGGCCATGAAGGCGGTCTTGCCGAACAACCCGAACGGGATCAGCACGAAGCCGGCAAGCGTGGTCAGCTTGAACTCGATCAGCGTCACGAAAAGCTGAACAGCGAGGATGAAAAAGGCCAGCACGACCAGCGCCCATGCGAACAGCAGGCACGCGATCTGGATGAAGTTCTCGAAGAAGCTGATCCAGCCCATCAGGTCGGAAATGGATTCGAGCAGCGGGCGGCCGGCGTCGAGGCCGGTCTGCGCGACGCGGCCCGGCCGCATCAGATCGGTGACGGAAAAGCCCGTGCCCGACGCCATCAGGCCGAGGCCGGCGAAGCTCTCGAAGACAATCCGGGCGAGATTGTTCCAGTTGGAAATGATGTAGGCGAAGACGCCGACGAACAGCGTCTTTTTGACAAGCCGGGCAATTATGTCGTCGTCCGCGCCCCATGCCCAAAAGAGCGCGGCGAGCGTCACGTCGATGACGATCAGCGTCGTGGCGATGAAGGCGACCTCGCCGCCGAGCAGGCCGAACCCACTGTCGATGTAGGAGGTGAAGACTCCGAGGAAATTGTCGATGACGCCTGTGTTGCCCATGGTCAGCGCGCCTCGCTGCGGTCACGTCCGAGGAAGCGGTCGCGGGATTCAGCCCATGCGGCGAGGCAGCCGGCGTCACTCGCCGCCGCCTCGCCGAGCTGTTGGCAACGGCGCAGGGTTTCGCGCAGCGGATCGGCCGGGGGCTGGAGGGCCGATGCCGGCCTTGGCGCGGAAGGCTCGTCCTTCCGCGCCATGTCGATTGCGGTCGCCGTGACGGCGATGGCGACGAACACCACGGCCCCGAGGCGGGCCAGCATCTTGCCGTCCATGGCGAGCCTCCCGTCAGTTGTTGCCGTTGAACATCTGCGCGTTGCCCGGCTGATAGCCGCTGCCCGGCGTGAGGAAACGGCGGCGCTGCTCGCGGCCCTGTTCGGCGGCGGCGGCGCGTTCCGCTTCGGTCAGCGCGTCAGCCCGGCCGTTCGCAGAGATGACGGCGATCAGGTCGGAAAGCTGCTGCGACTGGAGCGCGAGAAGCTGGTTGCCGGCCTGCGTGGCTTGCAGCGCGCCGGTCGCGCCTTGGCTCTGGCCGACAAGCGCGGCCATCTCGGCGCGGTTGCTGTCGATGTTGCCGACCGCACCCGCCTGCACGCGCATGGCGTCCTGCAAGCCGCCGACCGTGTTCTCCCAGCGGCTCCGCGCATCGGCGACAAGCTGTGCGTCGGTCGTCGAAAGCGAGACATTGCCGTATTGCTGCTGAAACGCTTGGTCGATCTGCCCGACCTCGAACGCAATGTTCTGTGCTTGGCTAAGAAGCTGCTGCGTCCGGCTCACGTTCTGCTGGAGCTGCTGGAGCGACGAATGCGGCAGGCTCGCCAGATTGCGGGCCTGATTGATGAGCATCTGCGCCTCGTTCTGGAGGCTGGTGATCTGGTTGTTGATCTGCTCCAGCGTGCGCGCTGCCGTGAGCAGGTTTTGCGCGTAGTTGCTCGGGTCATAGACGATCCGGCCGAAACCGAATTGCGCATGGGCCGGGCTTGCCAGCATGGGCGACAGCGCGACAGGCACGGCGAGCGCCAGCGCAAGGGCCGAAGCCCCGACGAACTTGGAATAGGTCATGGAAGAATCTCCTGTGTGGGGTGGGCATCGAGCCGGGCCGGCGCGGCGGATTCCGGTCGGTCGGCAAGATTGGTGAGGTTGGGGATCAGCTCGGCCGCCCAATCGACGCCGCGCGCGCGCAGCCATGCGGCGAGGAAGCCGTCGCGGCCGGCTTCAGTGACGATCTGTGCAATGAGCGTCTGGTCGGATTTGGCGGATGCGGCGCAGAGCGCGAGGCCGATTTCGGACAGGCCAAGCTCGAACAGGCGATTGCCACGCCTCGACTGGCAGTAATAATCGCGCTTGGGCGTGGCCCGTGCGAGAATTTCGATCTGCCGATCATTCAACCCGAAACGCCGGTAAATCTCGGTAATCTGCGGCTCGATAGCCCGCTCGTTCGGCAGCAGGAGCCGCGTCGGGCAACTCTCGATGATGGCGGGCGCGATGTTGCTGCCGTCAATGTCGGACAGGCTTTGCGTGGCGAAGATGACGGATGCGTTTTTCTTGCGCAGCGTTTTCAGCCATTCGCGGAGCTGGCCGGCGAAACCCTCGTCGTCCAGCGCAAGCCAGCCTTCATCTATGATGAGCAGCGTGGGTCGTCCGTCGAGCCGGTCGCCGATGCGATGGAACAGGTATGACAGGACGGCCGGGGCCGCGCCGGTCCCGACAAGGCCCTCGATCTCGAACGCCTGCACGTCCTCCGAGCCGAGATGTTCGGCTTCGGCGTCGAGCAGCCGGCCATAGGCACCGCCGACGCAGAACGGCCGGAGCGCCTGTTTCAGATCGTTGGATTGCAGCAGCACCGCAAGGCCGGTGATCGTGCGTTCCTCGACCGGGGCCGAGGCGAGCGAAGTCAGCGCCGTCCAAAGATATTCCTTCACCTCGGGCGTGATGGCGACGCCTTCGCGCATAAGGATGGCGGCGATCCAGTCCGCCGCCCATGCGCGTTCATAGGTGTCGTGGATGCGGGCAAGCGGCTGGAGCGAGACGGACGCCTCGGCCCCCTCTGTCAGCCCGCCGCCAAGGTCGTGCCAGTCGCCGCCCATGGCGAGCGACGCGGCGCGGATCGAACCGCCAAAGTCAAAGGCGAAGACCTGCGATCCTGCGTAGCGGCGAAACTGGAGCGCCATGAGGGCGAGCAGCACGCTCTTGCCCGCGCCCGTGGGGCCGACGACAAGGGTGTGCCCCACGTCGCCGACATGGAGACTTAGCCGGAACGGCGTTGAGCCTTCGGTCTTTCCAAAGAGCAAAGGGGGTGCGCCGAAATGCTCGTCCCGTTCCGGCCCCGCCCACACCGCCGACAGCGGGATCATGTGGGCGAGATTCAAAGTGCTGATAGGCGGCTGCCGCACATTCGCGTAGGCGTGTCCGGGCAGGCTGCCGAGCCATGCGTCAACCGCGTTGACGCTCTCGGGCATGGCTGTGAAGTCGCGGCCCTGAACGATCTTCTCGACCAGGCGCAGCTTCTCGTCGGCTATGCGCGGGTCGGCATCCCATACGGTGATGGTGGCCGTGACATAGGCCATGCCCGCCACGTCCGCCCCAAGCTCCTGCAAGGCCATGTCGGCGTCGAGCGCCTTGTTGGCCGCGTCGGTGTCCATCAGCGCGGACGCCTCGTTGGTCATCACCTCTTTCAGAATCGCGGCGATGGACTTGCGCTTGGCGAACCATTGGCGGCGGATGCGGGTCAGCAGCCGCGTCGCGTCGGTCTTGTCGAGCAGGATCGCGCGCGTGCTCCACCTGTAGGGGAACGGCAGGCGGTTCATTTCGTCGAGCAGGCCCGGCGTCGTCGCGGTCGGGAATCCCACGATGGTCAGGACGCGCAGATGCGCGTCGCCAAGGCGCGGCTCCAGCCCGCCGGTCAAGGGCTGGTCGGCGAGCAGCGCGTCGAGGTGCATCGGCACCTCGGGCACGCGCACGCGATGCCGGTTGGTCGAGATGGTGGAATGGAGATAGGTCAGCGTCGCGCCGTCATCCATCCAACGGCACTCGGGCATGAAGCCGTCGAGCAAGGCCAGCACGCGGTCGGTGCGGTCGATGAAGCCGCGCAGCAGCTCCCACGGGTCCACGCCCGTTTTCTCGCGGCCCTCGTAGAGCCATGTTTCGGCGCGGGCGGCTTCCTCGGCCGGGGGCAGCCAGAGGAAGGTCAGGAAATAGCCCGACACGAAATGCGTGCCTGCTTCCTCGAAACCAGCCTTGCGCTCGGCATCGACCAGCGCCGATGCGGCATCGGGAAAGGTGCTGTCGGGATAGGTCGCGGCTTCGCTGCGCTGCGCCTCGACGAAGATGCTCCAGCCGGAGCCGAGGCGGCGCACGGCATTGTTGATGCGGCCGGCGACGGCGACCAGCTCGGCGGCGACGGCGGAATCCAGATCGGGACCGCGAAACTTCGCGGTCCTCTGAAAACTGCCGTCCTTGTTCAAGACGACGCCGGAGCCGAGCAATGCGGCCCATGGCAGATAGTCGGCGAGCCGGGCGGCGGTGCGGCGATATTCGGAAAGGTTCATCATGGCCGCGCCCTCACACCGCCAGATGGCCGGGGACGCGCAGATGCCTGCGCCCGACCTCAACGAATTGGGGATCGCGCTTCGCCGCCCATACGGCTGCGAAATGGCCGATGGCCCAAATGGCGATGCCGACCAGCCAGAGGCGCAGGCCGAGGCCCACGGCCCCGGCCAGCGTTCCGTTCATGATGGCGATGGAGCGCGGTGCGCCGCCGAGCAAAATATGCTCGGTCAGCGCCCGGTGGACCGGGATCGAGAAACCCGGCACCGCGTCGAGCTGTTCGAGTCCGCCCGCCATCAAACGAGCGCCCCGCCGCCGAAGGAGAAGAACGACAGGAAGAAGCTTGATGCGGCGAACGCGATGGACAGGCCGAAAACGATCTGGATCAGGCGACGGAAGCCGCCGCTGGTATCGCCGAACGCGAGGGTCAGGCCCGTCACGATGATGATGATGACGGCGATGATCTTGGCGACCGGCCCCTCGATGGACTGGAGGATTTGCTGCAAGGGCTGTTCCCATGGCATCGACGAACCGGAGGCATGGGCGGCCGGGGCGAGCATGAGGCTGATGGCAAGGGTGGATGCGGCGGTCGCGGCGAAGCGATAGCCGCGCGTGAGCGTGCGGATCATGAAGATACTCCTGTGCTGGTGGGGATGGCCGAAGGTATGGGATGCGTGATGCGGTAGTCGCCGTCCGGCCCCAGCCCCTCGACGCGGGCAAGCTCGGCGAGCCGGCGCGCGGAACCGCGCCCGGAAAGGACGGCAACAAGGTCGATAGTCTCGGCGATGAGAGCGCGCGGGACGGTGACGACAGCCTCTTGGATGAGCTGTTCAAGGCGACGGAGCGCGCCGATGCCGGTGCCGGCATGGATGGTGCCGATCCCGCCCGGATGGCCGGTGCCCCACGCTTTCAGAAGGTCGAGGGCTTCGGCACCGCGCACCTCGCCAATGGGAATACGGTCGGGGCGCAGGCGCAGCGAGGAACGGACCAGATCGGAAAGCGTCGCCACGCCGTCTTTCGTCCGCATGGCGACAAGGTTCGGCGCAGCGCATTGCAGCTCGCGCGTGTCCTCGATGATGACGACGCGATCCTGCGTCTTCGCCACCTCGGCGAGCAGCGCGTTGGTCAGCGTGGTCTTGCCGGTGCTGGTGCCGCCTGCCACCAAGATATTGGCGCGGGCTGCGACGGCTTCGCGCAGCGTTTCCGCCTGCTCGGCGGACATGATGCTCGCCGCCACATAGTCGTCGAGCGTGAACACCGCGACGGCGGGTTTGCGGATGGCGAAGGCCGGCGCGGCGACCACTGGCGGCAGCAGGCCCTCGAACCGCTCGCCGCTCTCGGGCAGCTCGGCCGAGACGCGCGGGCTGCGGGCATGAACCTCTGCGCCGACATGATGCGCGACCAGCCGCACGATACGTTCGCCATCGGCGGCAGACAGCCGTTCGCCCGTGTCGGAAAGCCCTTCGGACAGCCGATCCACCCAAAGGCGGCCGTCCGGGTTCAACATCACCTCGACCACGGCCGGGTCTTCGAGCAACCGGGCAATGGCGGGGCCGAGCGCGGTGCGCAACATGCGCGCGCCGCGCTGGATCGCTTCCTGTCTGTGGTGGTTGGTGGTCATGTCGGCCCCGGCTTCTGGCGGGGCGCAACAGGCGGTCCCCGGACGGGGTCGATTAAGAAAGCCCGGAATTGGGCTGGTTCAACAAGTATCTAAGCGGCGGCGGCAATCGGCGGCCATCGGCGGTAAATGGGACGGGTCCGAATACCTATTCTTGATCGCCGTTGCTCTCGGATTCGTCCGGCAACGGATCGTCGGGAAGTGAGTCGAGGTCGCGCGACAGCTCTTTGAGGAACCTGTCGCCGGACGCCAGACGTCGGCCGAGATTCTGCATGAAGCCCTCGAACCGCTCCGCACCTTTTGCACGGGCTGCGGATTGCGCGGCTCCCGTAAGCGGCGGCGTGATGGTCATCCAGAAATGGATGAACTGCGCGACCGTCTCGCCGAGGACGGCGAGATCTAGGTCGAGCGTGTCGATCTGGCGGCCGAGCTTGTCCAGTCGGCGCGACATGGCGGCTTCAAGCTGGTCGTCGGCATCGCCGGACAGATAGGACATGACCGCCGCCTCCACGATTGCGGATTTTGAGACATTGCGGCGCAATGCCACCGAGCGGCGCAGCGCCATCGCCTCGATCTGCGGAATGAGCGCGGGGTCGAAATAGATATTCAGGCGGGTGCGTGTGGTCATGGGCGTGTCCTCAAAGCTCAATGCCATCATCGGGGTTCAGTGCCACCTGCCGCGCGACCATCCTCATGCGCTGGCGCATGGCGCGGGCCTTGGCGGCGTCAACGTCCGGCTCGTCGTCCAAGAACTCGAACTCCTGTTCGGGCGATGGCGGAGGGGCGACGATTTCCTCTTGGCTTGGCAATTCCGGCTCGCGGCGGATGCCGGCATTGGCCGGATCACCCTCGGTCCCGTCTGCGGCATCGGTCACGGAACGGCTTTCCGCCGCGACTACGCGGCCGGACCAATCATCGGCGGATGGGCTGGTCGCCAGCGGAGCGGCGACCAGATCGGGCGGGGTCAGGATGCGTTCCTGAAACCGCGCGTCCTCGAAATAGCGTGCCTTGGTCGCGCGGATCGGCGGCGTGCCCGCCACCATCACGATTTCGTCGGTGGGCGGAAGCTGCATGATCTCGCCCGGTGTGAGCAGCGGCCGGGCCGTCTCCTGCCGTGACACCATCAAGTGACCTAACCACGGGGCAAGGCGGTGCCCTGCATAGTTGGTGGAGTCGCGCAGCTCGGTCGCGGTGCCTAATGCGTCTGAAACGCGCTTGGCCGTCCTTTCGTCGTTCGTGGCGAAGCTGACGCGGACGTGGCAGTTGTCGAGGATCGCGTTGTTCGGCCCATAGGCGCGCTCGATCTGGTTGAGACTCTGCGCGATCAGGAAGCCTTTGATTCCATACCCCGCCATGAAGGCGAGCGCCGATTCAAAGAAGTCGAGCCGGCCGAGCGCCGGAAACTCGTCCAGCATCAACAGCAGCCGATGGCGCTTGCCGGAGGTGGTCAATTCCTCGGTCAACCGCCTGCCGATCTGGTTGAGGATCAAGCGAGTAAGCGGCTTGGTGCGGTTTATGTCGGACGGCGGCACGACCAGATAGAGCGTGACGGGCTGGCGGCTGCCGACCAGATCGGCAATGCGCCAGTCGCATCGTGCCGTCACCCGCGCCACCACGGGATCGCGGTAGAGGCCGAGAAAGGACATGGCGGTGGAAAGCACACCCGACCGCTCGTTCTCGGACTTGTTCAACAGCTCGCGGGCCGACGACGCGATGACGGGATGAACGCCAGCCTCGCCGAGATGTGGCGTGTCCATCATGGCGCGCAGGGTCGCCTCGACCGGGCGGCGCGGATCGGACAGGAAGTTGGCGACGCCCGCCAGCGTCTTGTCTTTCTCCGCATAGAGAACATGCAGGATCGCGCCGACCAGCAGGCTATGGCTGGTCTTTTCCCAATGGTTGCGCTTGTCGAGGCTGCCTTCGGGATCGACCAGAATATCCGCGATATTCTGCACGTCCCTGACTTCCCACTCCCCTTGCCTGACCTCCAGCAGCGGGTTGTAGGCCGACGATCTAGCATTGGTCGGATCGAACAGCAGGACGCGGCCATGCCTCGCGCGAAAGCCCGCTGTCAGCGTCCAGTTTTCCCCTTTTATGTCGTGGACAATGGCGGATGCCGGCCATGTCAGCAGCGTCGGCACCACCAGCCCGACGCCCTTGCCGCTGCGCGTCGGGGCGAAGCATAGGACATGCTCGGGGCCGTCATGGCGCAGATAGTCCCGTTCGTATCGGCCGAGCACGACGCCATCGGGGCCAAGCAAGCCGGCGCTGCGGATTTCCTTGTCCTCGGCCCATCGCGCCGATCCGTAGGTGGCGACGTTGCGCGCTTCCCGTGCGCGGATGATCGACATGAAGATTGCGGCGGCGATGGCGAGGAAGCCGCCCGATACGGCGATGATGCCGCCCTCGACGAAGATCGCGGGCGCGTAGGCGTCGAACGAAAACCACCACCAGAAGAAGGCGGGCGGATAATAGACCGGCAGGCCCGCCAGCTCGAACCATGGTGCGCCAAGCTGCGGCTGGAAGCCGAGGCGGAACGCCGTCCATTGCGTCGCTGCCCACACCATCACCAGAACGATGGCGAAGACGACAGCGATTTGACCCCAAAGGATTCGGCCTCCGCGCAATGCAGGCTCCAGTCGGCAAAAGAGACGGAGCCGATCAGAGAGTAGGCAAAATCGGGACGGGCAACAGGAAAGAGGCTGCCGGAGGGCTGCCGGATACTATCGGCGGCAAATAGGACGGGTTGCCTCGGCATCGTCGCCGATGCTGGTGCCTATGCCGGCTGACGGAAACGAATCGCGGCTGGAAGTCAGTAGGTGCGGACGATCCGGCCCATGTCGTTAGCGAGCGTGAGCAGGTTGCGAAGCGCCGCGTTGCGGTTGGACGGCGACCAGATCGCCGAGAACGTGATCGGCTCCGGCTCGTCGGCGAACGGCAGAAAGACGATGCCGGTTGTGGGCAGCAGCGCCGTGGCTGCCCCGACGATGGTGACGCCGAAGCCCTGTCCGACCAAGGACAACAGGGTGCCGCGCCCCACGTCGAAACGCAGGATCGACGGCGCGGGCCAGCTTCCGGCGAGGCGCAGAATGATATGGTCATGCGCTTGCGGGCCGGTGCCGCCATGCCGGACAAGGAACGTCTCGCCGACCATATCGGCCCATGTGACGGTTGCCTGCCCTGCGAGACGGTGCTGCTCCGACAGAACGGCGACCAGCGGCTCCGTCCAGATGCGACGGGAATTGCAGTCAGGCAGTTCGGGTGTGCCGGCCACGAAAACTATGTCGAGCATGTCGGCGCGAAGCTGCATGACGGTATCGCGGGCCGTGCCCTCGGCGATCTCGACCTCGATGCCGGGGTGGTCTTCCCGATACCGTCCGATCAGCTCGGCGAGGAAACTGCGGGGGATCAGGGCGTGGATGCCGATACGAAGCCGGCCGCACTCGCCCACCGCCGCCATGCCTGCGGTCTTCACCGCATGGTCGAGTTGATCGACGCCGGCCGCGATCCGCTCGACGAAGTGGCGTCCGGCTTCTGTCAGGCGAACACCTCGCGCATGGCGCTCGAACAGGAGGATGCCAAGGTCTTCTTCCAGCGCCTTCACGCGGGCGCTGACGCTGGATTGCGCCACGCCGAGCGCATTGGCGGCGTGACGAAAGTTCAGATACTCGGCGACGGCAAGCGTCTGAATCAGCGATGCCATGGGGATACGCGATCCGAGTGCGGTTGATATGCCCGATTGCCGGTCGATCATTGGCGCTGAACGGCGGCGCATAGCTTTAGCGCCTCCGCTCTAGTCGGCTCCCAACCATGGGCGACGGCATAGAAAGCACGGTAAGACCAGAAGGGGGCATCTCACCTCGCAATGTTCATCGCTGCGGACGGGTTGTTCGCCTTCGCCGCCAAATATCTGCCGGTGAGTGTCTGTGCCTCCCGAGCAAGTGCGATAGGCGGGCCTTGGAAGACGATTTTTCCGCCATTCCGGCCCGCCTCCGGCCCCATGTCGATTATCCAGTCAGCGTTGGCGATAACGTCAAGGTTGTGTTCGATAACGATCACGGTGCTGCCGCCATCTACCAATCGGTCTAGGATTTTGAGCAACCGGCCGACATCGGACATATGCAATCCGGTGGTAGGCTCATCGAGGATATAGATTCCCTCGCCGTCCCCGAGCTTCATTGCGAGCTTGAGGCGCTGGAGTTCGCCGCCTGATAGCGACGAAAGCGGCTGCCCAACACTTAGGTATCCCAAACCGACAGCGATCAAAGCATCCAGTGTCGGCGTGATTTCAGGATTGTCGAAAAAACGTCGAGCGTCCGACAGGGGCATCTCAAGAACATCACTGATCGACTTTCCACGAAGGCGCTTCCTTAGAACGCTCTCCTTGAACCTCTTGCCTTGGCAAGTCTCACAAACTGTTTTGATCGGATCGAGAAACGCAAGATCGGTATAGGCGATCCCTAGACCTTGGCAGTCAGGGCAAGCGCCACGCGAATTGAAGCTGAACAGGGATGCGCTGGAGCGAGTTGCCTGTGCGAACTCGTCCCTAATGGGGTCCATAATCCCGGTATAGGTCGCTGGCGTCGAGCGGGAAGACACACCGATGGCCGATTGGTCGATAAGCACGGCCTCGGGAAAGGCAGACGCAAAAGCCCCACTGATGAGCGAGCTTTTTCCAGACCCGGCGACGCCTGTTACAACAGTCAGGACTCCCTTCGGCACATCGACATTGACGTTTTTCAAGTTGTTTCCGGTGGCGTTTCGTAGCGGGAAAGAACCTTTGGCCGAGCGAACGTGCGCCTTGATAGCGAACGGCGCTCGTAACGCCTTGCCGGTCGGAGTGCCTGACGCCAGAAGATCGGGGACCGAGCCTTGGAACATGACTGTTCCCCCGTCGCGTCCAGCACCGGGGCCGATGTCTATGACATGATCTGCGATGGTGATAACGTCCGGGTCATGCTCCACGACAAGGACCGTATTTCCCTTGTCGCGGAGCTTCTTGAGCATCCGAGTAAGGCGATCCACATCACGGGGATGCAGCCCGATACTCGGCTCATCAAGGACATAGATCACCTCGACCAAGCTGGAGCCAAGGTGACGGACCATTTTAATTCGCTGCGACTCTCCGCCAGAAAGCGACCCGGTTTCCCGGTCCAGACTTAGATAGCCAAGCCCGATGTCGATAAGCTGTTCCAGACGTTCAATGACATCGCCGGCCAGTTGAGATGCGACGCTGCCCGATAGTTGAGCTAACACCTTCACCAGTTCTTGGCACTCTAGAGCGGCCATATCCGCAATATTGTAACCGTCTATCCGGCACTCCAGCGCGCGTTGATTGAGGCGGCTTCCTCCGCACGCTTGGCATGGCCCCGATATTACGAATTTTGCAGCGCCAGCTTTTGTTGCATCTGAAAGGTCGGACGTGTCACGGCGAATGTATAGGCGGGTAAATTTGCTCGCTACGCCCTCAAAGGGTGCGTGGCGGGCTGTCGCACCTGATCCGATAAGCACCTTGCGGCCTGACCCATAGAGCAAGTCATGCCACTCGTCTTTCGTGTAATCTTTCAGCTTCTTGTCGTTATCGAAACGACCAGACTGCGTATAAACTTTGATATGCCATCCGTCTTTCCCGAAAGGGCCATGGCGGAACGGTCCTTCATTCAGTGATTTTTCAAGATCGAAGAAAGCACTGTGATCCAAGGTTCGTGCTGTGCCGATCCCTTCACAATTCGGGCACATGCCTTCGGGATCATTGAATGAAAAAGCGTTCGAGTATCCCGCATAGGGTTGCCCCACACGCGAGAATAGAAGCCGAAGCAGAGCATAGGTGTCGGTATAGGTGCCAACCGTCGAGCGAGCGTTTCCGCCGACACGCTTCTGCGAGATGATTACAGGGGTTGAAAGGTTGGTGATGGATTCGACGTCCGGCCTTCCGTAGTGCGGCAAACGATTTCGCTGGAAAGCCGTGAAGGTGTCATTGAGTTGTCGTTGTGCTTCCGCGCCAACGGTATCAAAAACCAAAGACGATTTGCCGGACCCGGAGACGCCAGTGAAAACCACAAGCCCGTTCCGGGGAATATCAACATCAACATTCTTGAGGTTGTTTTCCGCTGCGCCCCGCACCTCTATGGCTCTGGCATCGGAATGGAGTGCGAGGGAAGCGCCGTCCGTCATACCAGCCCACCATCAGCACGAATGTTCTGTCCAGTGACCCATCCCTGCGATTCGTCAACGAGCATCCCGACGATGCCCGCAATATCAGACGGTCGGCCCAAACGCCGTAGCGCAGTCATGTAGGTGAGATTGGTAAGCGTTTCCTCGTCTGCATCCCGGCGCAACAGATCGGTATCTGTTGGCCCGGGCGATACCACGTTCACCGTGATCCCTCTCGCTCCCCATTCCCGCGAGGCGACGCGAGCGAATTGCTCGACCGCTGCCTTGCTGGCTGCATAAACTGCTTCCCCGGCTGACGGCCATGCCGTGCCTATCGTGGAAATGCAGACGACCCGGCCATTTTCGCGCATGGCGTGTCCGGCCTGCTGCATGGTGAATAGTGTTCCCCGAGCGTTGATGCCCATCACTCGGTCGAACATTTCCGGCGTTATGCTTTCGATGGGCGCATGTTCGATGATGCCTGCCGAGCAAACCAACACGTCCAAAAACGGACCATCGTTTTTTCCGAACCAAGCCGAAGCGGTCTGGAATAACGAAGAAACTGCATCAATGTCAGCTTGATCGGCTCTGAACGCCCTTACGGCGCGACCGGCATCTTGATGAGATTTCTCGACCGAACGAGCGGCGTTTTCATCACTCTGGTAGGTGAACATGACCGCAAAACCATCTTCCGCGAGCCGGTCAACAATGGCTTTTCCGATCCCCCGTCCGCCGCCAGTAACGATGGCGCTGCGCTTATGTTCGATCATGTCTTTCCCGCGATTCTGGTCATTCCAAGTTGACACTAGCACGCTCCCCCTGACATCATTCTGTCAGGGGGAAACGGAGAAGATCATGCGTCGCGCAGAACGGTTGTTCCGCATCGTCGGGCTGTTTCGGGATCGAAAGGTGCTGACGGCGGCAGAGCTGTCAGAAGCCCTAGAGGTCTGCGAGCGCACGATTTATCGTGACATCGCGCACCTGCAAGCCTCGGGCGTCGGCATCGAAGGCGTCGGGGGCATCGGCTATGTAGCAGACGACAACCTCCAGCTACCGCCGCTCAACTTCTCGCTGGATCAGATTGAAGCGTTGGCCGTGGGATTGAGTTTTGTCATGGCTGCCGGGGATACGGAATTGGCGCAAAGCGCCGCTGCCGCGCAATCGAAGATCGACGCTGTGCTCCCCGTAACGTCAAAGCCAATGTTGGCCGACACGCCCATTGTCGTGTCGCGCCGCGCGGCTGGCCGCGCGCCGCCCCATGCAGCGACGATACGCCGGGCGCTCCGCTCCCGGTCCATCGTCGAGTTCGACTATCAAAGCGATCAATCCAAGCGCGCTCGGCGGCGGTTGCGCCCCATGGCGCTTACTGCATTTTCCGACTGCTGGATTGTTAGCGGATGGTGCGAAACACGGCAGGCATTGCGAAATTTCAGGCTGGACAGAATAGAAAATCTTAGAGTCACCAATGACACCTTCGACAGCATCCCCGGTCACGATATTGCCGGGTATGTGAAACATCGGCGGGAGTTGTTGGTCCATCGCAATCGCGGCGCTTCGCGCACGCAAGCACTAAATTCCTAGCCCTCTCTGCCGCCCTAGCTGCCACGAAACCGATCCGCCCTGCACGACGCCCATAACCTCGCGGCCGAGCTGGCGGTCGATGACCGGCCGCCACGGGACTAGCGTAAACTCATGGGACTGCTCGACCACGGCGAACTTGCCGCTCGATAGCTGCATGGTGCCGGTGAACTTGCCGCTGACGTTCTCGCCGTCCGTGGCGGCACGGAACGGCAGCCCCTTGCTCTCGGCCATCTCCGCGCCGACGCGGGCAACCTCGCGCTCGCGCAAGGTGGCGAGAAGGCTGCGACGGTAGAAGATGCGGCCATTCCGTGCTCGAGTGGCGTCGCTGTGTTCGATATGATGCTCGCGGCGCTGGTCCATCGCCTCACGCACTTGCTGGCCGAAACCGGCCGGCGCAAGGTCCGCTGTTTCGCCATGGACCAATCGCCGGTCCAGCCATGTCGCGCCGTCCGATCCGATCTGCTTGCCTAGATCGACCGGAGAAAGGACGCGCACGCTGGCCTGCCGGTCGCGGCCGGCGTCATAGACAGCGGCACGGCTGACCAGATCGTCGGGGATGCGCCATTGGTCGGCGTCGATCCGCTCGACGATACCGGCCCGGCGCAGCGCCTCCAGCCGGCGGACATGGGCATCGACATAGCCCTCATAGTCGCCGCCGGGAACGCGGCCCTCGAATTTCGCCTGCTCCAGATGGCGGCTCGGCCGATAGATGCCGTCCTCGGCAATGGCCCTGATGGTGCGGTCGGACGGCCGGGCCGTCGCCTCGGCCGGGCCGATCTGGATGACGCTGCCGATGCGGGCATCTTCCAGCCGCTCGGGCGCGATGCCCGCGATGTGATGCGTCCGCCCGTCGATCCCGTCCACCACGATGGTCAGGTCTTCGCCCAGCTCGTCTGATAGATGCTTGTCCACGACGCGGCCGACAATAGGCGTCTCTGGCGCTCCGTCATGGATTTGGAAACTCATGGGATCGCGTTCGCCGCCCTGCGGGCCGAGCGCCTTCTGCATGGTGCGGATAATGTCGCCGCGCTCGCCCAGCTCGCGCAGGGCCGGCTCCATGTCCTTGCTCAATTCCCAAACGCCGGGCGCGTGTTCGGTCGCCAGCCCCATCTTCTCCAGCTTGCCGAGACGGCGCAGGCGCAGCGTCCGCTCGAACTGCCGCTTCGGCTCTGCCGGTTCATGGCGCAGATCGAGGAAACGGGCATCGGCTTCCTCGACCATGGCGCGGTCGATCCGGGTGAAACGGTCTTGGTCGATTTCGGCGGATAGCTTGCGGGTCTGCTCGATCTCGGTCACGGGGCCGAGTTCCAGACTGGCAAGCTCGCTGGCGCGCTCGCGCAGGCCAGCGGAAAGGTAGTCGCCGTTGATGACTAGATCCCCGCCGGCATCGTCACGGCCGTTGACGATGATATGCACATGGGGATGGCCGGTGTTGTAGTGATTGACGGCAACCCAATCGAGTTTCGTGCCGAGGTCCGCTTCTACCTGTTGCATGAAATCGCGGGTGTAGGCCGTGAGGTCCGACAGCTCCGCGCCGTCCTCGGGCGAGACGATGAATCTGAATTGGTGGCGGTCGTCCTTACCGCGATCAAGGAAGGCGTCGCCATCGGCGCGGTCCTCGGTCGCCGAATAGAGCCGGCCGCGCTCGCCATCGCGTGACGTGCCGTCGCGCTGGACATAGCGCAGATGCGCGCGGGCGCGTCCGCCCTTCCACGCTGCCCGGACGCTGCGCTGCTTGACGATCACGCGGCGGCTGCCGGGCTGGCGATGATGCCATTGGCCGGAGATGTTGCGGGCGCGCACGAAGCTCGCGCCCCGGCCGCGCTTCACGCCCTTGCCGCTGGCGGCCACGGCGCGGGACCGCCCCGGCGATGACGGGCGGGCGGATGACGGCATGGAAGGATCGCGGGAGGCTGCCGCCTGATGCTGCCGGGTGATCTTCTTGACCTGCGTGAAAAAGCTCTTGGTCTTGCCGGCCTTCGGCGTGTCGGATCGGATGCGGCCGGGCTTTGGGCGGAAGCGGTTTTCGTCGTCGGCGCTCATGGGCGCGACTCCAGCCAAAACCGCCGAAAACAGGCCGATATGGGCCTATGGTGCCGCTCGAAACCCTGCAAAGCCATGGCTTTGCGCGAAATCGCGGCACGCGGCCCCTCAAAACCATGGTGCCGGAATCGGGCACCTAACCAGTGTGCAGACAACAACAATTTCCAGAAGCGGCCCGACATGGTGCCGTCTTCTTTAATCTTGCCCTCCGCCCTTTCTGCCTTTTCTGCCCCTCCTGCCGGGAATCCAGCCGGGCAAAAACCTGCCTGACTGGACACCGGAACGAGCGCCGCCGAGCGCGGGAACGCCGCCCTCATGGCGTTCCCGAACCGCTCGCGTCGGCGACGAAAATGCTGTCGCCCCGTGACTCCGCATCGACGGGATCGCGCGCCGGAACGGTCGCGCGGCCGTCACCGGATCGTGCGTCGGACGGCGGCGCGGCGACAGCCCGCCCGTCGCCCGGACGCATGACGAACAGCGGTGCCTCGCGCCAATCGGGCGGCGGTGGCGGTGCTGATGACGGCGCTTCTGTTGCCGCCGCGCCGCCGAGGATCGGAGCAAGCGCGGCGACATAGGCCCGCGTTTCGGCCGGCAAGGCGCGGCCGGTCGCAAGGTATTCGTCATAGCGGCCGGGACCGGCATTGTAGGCCGCCAGCATCGCCGCGACATTGCCATAGCGGTCGAACATTTCGCGCAGGTAGGCCGTGCCTGCGAGGATGTTGTCGCGCGGGTCGTAGGGATCGCGGCCGAGGCCGTAGCGGGCGCGCAGGCCCGCCCATGTGTCGGGCATCACCTGCATCAATCCCATCGCCCCGGCCGATGAAACCGCGCGCACATCGCCCGCGCTCTCGGCGCTTAGCACCGCGACGATCCAATGCTCCGGTATGCCGAAACGCTGCGACGCCTCGGCGATGTGGGCCGTATAAGGATGGGCGGCCGCCGGGCGCTCGACGGGCGCGGATTGCGCGACCGCGACGCTCGATCCGGCGCAGACGGAAAGCGCGCCGGCCAGTATCAGGACGGCATAATGCCATGCAGTCCTGTCTCCGCTTCGACACCAGCCTGCCAGCGTGCTCGCTGCGGTCAAGGGCAAGGCGCAAGCGCCGGCCGATGGCCGCCCCTGACCTTCGCTGTGCGCGCCGGCCGTCCGGTGGCCGAGCGGGACGAAGGGATGAGACGGCTTTTCCGCGAACAAAGGGATGACGATCTTGGACCGGATGGCGGGCCGGACGCGCGCGGCCGTCATTCCTCGTCCTCGACTTTTCGGGGGTGCTTCCAACGCAGCGTCCAGACCGATGGATCGTCGTTGGACTGGAACAGCTTGGCGCGGATCGGGAACGGGAAGATCGGTCCCTCCAGCCGCAACGACACGAACTCGCCAGCGTTTTCGCTGGAGTCTTTCCATGCGGGGCCGGTGTCCGGGCCGTCCTCGCTATCGAGGCGCACGCGATAGTCGGGCGCGTTCTTCACGTCGCTCGGCTTGGCCGGAACGATGAACAGCTTATCGCGGAGGCCGAACGAATGTAGCTTCCCGGCATAGCCGGTTTCGGTGCGGGTGAAGGTGCCTATTTCTGCCATGGGAAATCTCCTGTGATTGGCTTTCGGGGATGGTTTCAGTGCGTCGGTGCGCGCCACTCGTAGCGGCCGACGCCTTCCTCATCGGTCCAGAGCGGGACCGCTCGGCCGATGACGGAAGCTGCGGGGGTGAGTCCGAAATAGCGGCCGTCGAGGCTGTCGCGGACTTCCCAATTCATAAGGAAAAGCTGGCCGTCGCCGATCACTCGGCAGCCCTGCCAGACGGGCAGATCGCGGCCGAGGCTGTCGCGCTCCAGCGCCTCGCCCATCTCGATCCCGTCAACCGTGATCGTGGATCGCAAGCGACAAACCCGCTGTCCCGGCAGGCCGACGACGCGCTTCAACAGCGGAACGCCGCGCGCGATATAGCTGCGCTCGGCCATGAAGGCGGCGAGCGGTTCGGGCGGCATGACGGCGACCAGCTCGGGCACCTCGATCCGCTCGGCCGGCTCGACGGTATAGAAGCCGATGGGTGCGCTGGCCGTCGCGTTCCAGATGAGTTTCACGGGCCAATCGACCGCGCTGGCGGCGGCGATTCCGATAGCGGCGAGCGCCGTCACCGTGAGGGTGCGGCGGCGCGTCATGGCTCGATCCTTCGGCGGTGAAGCCACGCGGCATGTCGCTCGGGCGTGTAGGCGTGCGGCTCCAGATTGGCGGTCAAACGGTTGTGGACGTGCCGCCAATGCTCCGGCGCGGCGTCGGCCGGATCGAGGCCGAGCGATTCCACGGCGTCGATGGCGGCAAGCCCGCGCTGCACCTTCGGCCAGCTATCGAGCCGCAACAGGATTTCGCCGCCGGGGCGGACGAATGGCAATGTCTGGAACGGCTCGCCGCGCCCGATGGCCCGCACAATGTCGATGCGGGAAACGACCGTGCCATGCTCGCCGTTCGCCCATCGGACGAAGGCGAAGACGCTGCCCGGCGCGAAGCCGACCACGCTACGGCGGCGGTCGATGATCTGTTCATAGCTCTTGCGGCCGAACCTGATCCAATGCTCGATGCGGCGTTTCTCGAAAGTCAGCTCGACCAATGTGGTGAAGGGCGCAGGCCCGTCCGGCAGCGGACGGCCGTGCGCGCTGCGATGGGCGCGACGGGTCATTGTGCGTCTCCGGCGATGTGCTGGTGGGGATTGCGCGCGTGCGCTGCGTCAACGGCGGGCGTCATGGCTTGCCGTTCCCGGCAGAACCGGCACCACGCTTCGCCTGCGCGCGCGTCAAAGAAAAAGAGTTAGATTCTCTGTTAGATAAGTTAGCGGTCGGATTCCGCGTTTCAGGCCAAAGCGTTAGCTGCGGTTCGTGCGCCTGATCTGCCGATAGTCGTGCGCCTGATATGCCGATACCCCGTGCGCCTGATCTGCCGATGGCATTAACAGGGTTATCAACAGTGCCTGTTGATGAGTTTTCGGGGCGGATGCGCAGCAGCTCGCGGCCGTCTTCCCGCTCGATCTGGAGGCGGTAGCCGGGGAGTTTCTGGCGGGCCGCGATCCGGCGCAGGTCGAGCGCGAAGTCGGACGGCCGGGCAAGGCTGCCGGATTTCTGATGAAGGTGCGCGACCTCGAAAATCCAGCCATGACGCTGGTGCCCGGCGTGCTTTCTGGCGACGCGGTAAAGCCATCGCTCGATGCCGCCAGTCAGGCCGAAATAGGCCGGGTCGATGGTCAGGACCAGCGAGCGGTCGATGACGCTGTTGTAGAACCATTCGGGCAGGACGAACTCCATGCCCTCGACACGGCCGGCGCGCGTCGTCATTTCCTCCCATTCGTTGATCCAAGAGAATTGCCGGCGACGCCAATGCGGGCCGTTGCGAATGGTGGTGGCGATGACGGTGGATTGCAGCCGCGCCAGCGCGGCTTTTAGAAGCCGGTATTGATGATTGCCGGTCGGCCGCCCGATGGCGCGCAACAGGTGGTAGGGCGTGAACCGGACGAAGCGCGAAGTCGTGAGGCCGTCATTCTCGGCCGCGACGATCTGCGAGGCCGCCCATATCAGCACATCGGCGTCCCAAATGGTCGCCATCCCATGCTCGGGCATCCCGAACACCTGCACCTCTATGTCGGCGGCCTTGTAGAGAATCGGCTTGGTGCGCGGGGTCTTCGCCAGCGAGAAAAACGGCCGCTCCATCAAGTCGCGCTGGTCGCGCGGCGGCGCATCGCCCGTTGCGACCACGAAGGGGTCTAGGCGGCTGCGCTCGCTGTCCTCGGTCGGCTGCGCGGGGGCGTGATCGTCCTCGCGCAGCATCTAGCACTCGTCCCGTTCTTCGGGCGTGAGCGGACGCGCGGGAAAGACCGTGCCGGCGGTCTTGTCGCGGGTGGATTTACGTTCGCCGACCGCGCTCCAGTCCTCCAGATCGCGGACGGTGTAGAGGACGCGACCGCCGACCTTGCGATAGGTCGGGCCGGTGCCATAGGTGCGATGTTTTTCAAGGGTGCGGATGGATATGCCGAGGAAGCGCGCGGCTTCCTTGGTGCGCAACAGGCGCGGCGGCAGGCCCGCAAGCGGGTTGGCCATGGATCACCTCCAGTCGGGATTGGGCTGCCGGGGGGCGGCAGCGGACTGTGGCGAACCATGGCGAGGGATCGGCGGCGCGTAGCGTGCCGCATTTGCGCCTATGCGTTGGCGGCACCCCCTTCGGGGCGCTGCGCGGCTGAGGGATTTCAGCCGCCCGTCGCCGTGTCGCGCCGAAAAGGCAAAGACATTCGCGCGCGGCTCGGCTAGGAATGTAAGCGGAGCAGACGCGCTGCTCTGGGGCTTAGTAACCCCTGACTAGCGGTTGGTGCCGGCCGTGACGGCACCACGATCCTCGACTTATGGTCGGGGGGCCTATGACGTATGTCCAAGGCTACCCGCCCAAAGGTCATAGGGCCGTCTAGTCACGGTTACTAACTCCCCGATCACCAGGTTGAGGGGCCATTTGCGGGGGCGCACCGCAAGCAAGGCTCTTTCCAGATGAAGGGGAAGGCTATGCGGGTTCCCATCGAACTCGATCCCGATGTGGACGACGAAGCGCCAGCCGGCAACGCCATAACCGCCTATGACGAACGCCACTACGTCACCTATCTGCGGCTTCTCGATGCCAAGGCCGAGGGCGCGGACTGGAAGGAAGTCGCGCGGATCGTGCTGCACCGCGATCCGGCAGCCGAGGAACTTCGGACCTATCGTTGCTGGCAAAGCCACCTCGAACGCGCGCAATGGCTATCGCGTGAGGGCTATCGGAAGGTTCTGGAGCAGGCGGTAGGCAACAGCCCCTGAGCATGACGCCCATAAATGTCGCCACGGACGGCTTCGGCTGCAAGAAGCGAGGGCCTACGCTTACCATGAGGCGGCGTTTAGGCTATGTGGGAACACAACACGCTAGACGGGCCTGAAAAAGATCGTCTAGACATGAAAAAAATATAGCTTGCAAGGGCCTGAACATGAGCGTTGATGTTGATCTTGGCGAGACAGAAGAACCGGATGACGCTCCGGTTGCAGTCGACTCCCGCGACCCTGATGACTTCTTGGCAAAGAACGCATTTCGCGTTGTTTATCAGACCAATAATTTTCTGCTTCCACAGATCAGGGATATGATTGATAGGCGGGAAGCAATCAACCTTCATCCCGAATATCAACGCCGGCTTCGATGGACGACCGCACAGAAATCAAGGCTTATTGAGTCTCTTCTTCTTAACATTCCAATACCTCCAGTGTTTTTCTACGAAAGCGATGCGGCCCGGTATGAGGTTATGGACGGGCAGCAGCGACTAAATACTATCCGAGAGTTTTTCTCGGGGTCATTTGCTCTTTCTGGATTGAAGGTCCTTTCTCCACTTAACGGAATTCGGTATCCGAAGGCTCCGCCTCGGGTAAAAAGAACCTTAGACCGAGCAAGTATTTCTGCCATCGTTCTCCTGATGGAGAGTGAGTCTGAAATTTCCGGGCCGGGGTCACTCGGCCTCACAGATATCAGGCGCTTAGTTTTTGACAGGCTCAACACCGGGGGTATGAAACTCAACGCGCAAGAGCTAAGGAATGCTCAAAATCCCGGACCGCTAAATGATACAATTATTGAACTAAGTCGATACAGTCTATTTACTGATGTATTTGGAATTCCTCCTTATACGGAGAAAGATCCGGAGGATTATTATATCAATCCAGAACGGCAAAAGAATAGCCTATACAGCACGATGAAGGATTGCGAACTTGTCCTTCGTTACTTTGCACTGAAAGACGATGCCAACATTCGAGGGTCAATGAAGTCCATGCTTGACCGAGCAATGGAGGTTCGCATGACTCCTGAAGAAGCCGCAATCGCTCGAGAGGAATACAAAGAGCAATTCAAGTTCCTTTATGAAATTTTCGATGGAAAGCCGTTCTCTGTTGCGTCCAGAACCGATGGTCGGGAGCGCGTATCTGCTGCGGTTTATGATGCTGCAATGGTGGCGATTAATCGACTGTGGGCAAAGAGGGACTTAATTAAGTCGGAGAAAGCTGCAATTGTCGGTAGGATGCAGTCAGCTATCGCTGATGACGATAAATATGAAATACTTGTTGGTCGTGGTAACACCGCTGAATCGGTTAGGGATAGGATAGAGCTACTTCAAGACATTCTTCATCATTCTGCGTGAGGAAGCCGTGGCGACCTCATATGATCTCATAGCAGAAGACTTTTTGTCTGATTTGACTGCATTGTCAAATCTCGTTCAGGCTGCTCACAGTAGCGGTTCCTCCGCAAAGGCCCGCGTCGCGTCGGTGAATTCGGCTACCCTTCTTCTGGCCGCCACCTTTGAGGAATTTATTCGGCAGTTGGGCCGGCAGTTCGCTAGAGATGTTGTTTCGCGGACCAGTGATCCGAAGAAGCTTCCTAAAAAGCTGACAGCAACCGCTTGGAAGCGGACGCTTGAAAACTTGGCACGCGCGAAAATAGACACCGGAGGAACACCACTTTCCCTAGAGCATATATCGGCAGATTCTCGGGCTAAATTTGATGCAGTTTGGGCCTTTCTAGGAGGCGATGTTTCGCAAGATATATACGATTCACTGATCCATAATGAAAACAATATGCGGCCATCAGAGATTAATGCCGTTTTCTCTATATGCGATCTTTCAAACATATGTTTCAAGATATGTGACCATGAGAAAATGAAGGATCATTTTGGCGAAGAAGATAGCGGAAAGGTTCATGGGCGGTTCCTCACATCATTAAATGATTTCATGGAGATGAGGAACGATATTGCGCACTCCTTGAACGCGGGAAGCTCCGCTGGTCCCGATATATTTTACGGTTATGTTTCAACATTCCAAGCGATTGCTGTCGCACTTGCGGAGCGGCTTCCTGATAGTTTGCCTGCGGCGCAAGTTGGGGCGTAGACCTTCTAATCTGCATTCTTTATGAAGGTCGGCTAGTAAGCCATCGGCTTTCCAATTGAGTGACTTCCACACAATGGTTATGCTTTGCGAAAGCGCTTGGCCTTACATTATCTTCCATTTGTTCCGACCTTAATTGGATAGTGGAGCAGCAGGCGATAGCCGCCCCGCATCATCTTGATGCCGTGCGCGACTAGCCTGCGGGCCTTGTTCTTGCGCGGATCGTTCTCAAAGTCTTCCTTGGTGCCGCGAAAGCCGAGCAGCACTTCGGCGATGGTGCGATAGCTCTCGCCGCGCAGCCGGGCGTCGAGCGCGCGCAGGGACAGGATATGCCATTGCCGGAGCTGCGCGGGAACGGCCCGGAAGTCGGGACCGGGCGCGCGGCCGTTGAGGGACCGCCAAAGACGGCGGGCAGCGTGGGCACGCAGCTCCAGAAAGGAATCCATCGGCAGGGTGACGGCATAGAAAGCGGCTGCGTCGGGCACCGCCTCGGGCAGCCAGAATTGATGTGCGACGCCATCCACCTGCCAGATACCGTGCCAGCCATCGGCGGCGCGGCGCAGGTCGAGGCCGTCGAGATGCGCCAGCGTCAATATCGGTTCGGTGTCGCTGTCCTTGTGACCGACCGGCGACAGCACTACCGCTTGCGGTTGAAGGCTCGGCGTCCAGATCGGGGATTGCTGGTCATGCGGCGCGTCGGGATCGCACGGGAAATCGCAAGCCCCAGCGATGCGCGAACGCTTCAAGGTCGCGCCCGGTCGGCTGGCCGGTCAATGCGATGGTCTGGAAGTCCTGACGATATTCGTCGTTGCGGCGCAGGTATTCCCAAGCGAAACCGGCGGCCGGAATGTGCTTCGCGTGTCTGTATGCCGCCGGGAAACGCCAGTCGATGCTAAGCATGGCGTCACCTCCCAAAGCCGGGGTGCGCGAGGCCGCGCCCGGACCAGAGAGATTCAAGTATTGTTTGAAGTAATAGAAGCCGCTCAAAGTAGATATGTTGAGCGGCTAACCCGATCATTATTGGTTATTTTCTTCGTAACACTATCGTCGCGCTCTGGCTAGTCGCCCGCCCGCAAGTGCGGACAGGCGACCATGTTTTCATCTGTTGGAAAACACATGCACCTCGCCGTGCGCCGTCTCGATGGTGAACACATCGCCGCCCATCTCGGCGTCGCGCGCCATCGCGTCCCAATCGACATAGTAACGTAGCGGCTCGGGGATCGTGACGCTTTCCGTGGTCAACTCCTCCATGTAGTCGGCAAGGCTGGCGAACTGACCATGATAGCAGTCCTCCAAGGTGGATTCGGCTTGATCCATGTCGCCGCCGAACTGCTCCAGCAGGCCCGCGCCGAGTGCGCCATGCTCTGCGATGAACGCGGCCATCCGCGCCACGTTGTCGATGCCGGCATATTCGGAGATGCTGACGCCCTCGAAACCCTCATAGGCGTGAATGGCGTATTCCTCCGCATCCTCGACAGGGGAACGGGCAAGCATCGCGGCAATCTCGTCCCTGATCTGGTCGGTGTCCTGATCCGCGTCGATCCAAGCCCCGTGCAGAAAGCCGTTATTGTAAGCTGCAAGGCAGGCAACATAGATGCGGGGGGTGCTGTCGGATACGTTGGTCATGTCTCTGATCCTCGGGTCTGAAGGTCAGCGAAGCGGAACGCCGCGCCTGACCTTCTGGCCGTCGCCGAGACTGGGGTAGCAACGAGCAAGGGCGGCCGGGGTGGAGGGGGATCACCCGGCCTGCACAAGCCCCTTGGGGCGCGGAAGGCTGGGGATACCGCCCCGGACGGTTCCACTTACCTTGCTGGCGCGAGGGCAAGGCCCTTAGTAAAACCAAGCAATCAGTCGCCGCTTCGCGGCGTCATTTGGAGGCACGACTTGGCGCGTGATGAGGGCCTTGAGGAAATCTTGCGGGAAGACCTCGGGGGCATGTCTGGATTGATGGAAAAGGCCATGTTCGGCGGCTGGGCTTGGCTGCTCGACGGCAATCTGCTGTGCGCAGCTCGTGACGATGGGATGCTCGCCAGACTCGGCAAGGATCGGGACGGTTGGGCGCTGGATATGCCTGACGTGGTTCCGATGATCTCGCGCGGCCGGCGGATGCAAGGTTGGGTGCGAGCCGGACCTTCGGCTTTCGGTGACGATGCGCTACGGCGCAGGCTGGTCGATGCCGCACTCGCCTTCGTTCGATCCCTGCCGGCAAAGTAGGCCGCTGCGGCGCGGCGATAGCCGCGCCGGCCCGGAGGCGAACGCGCTTCCAAATTGCGCTGTAGAGAGCCGGAGGGCCGCTATGAAAAAGCCCCGGCGCTTGCGCCGGGACCGTCTTTTATACCTTCATGTCAGCGGGCAGGTGCGGGGCTGGAGGGCAACGGTGCGGCCAGTCGCATCAAAGCCGACACGCCAACGAAACCGCCGCCGACCAGACAGAAGATTTGCCGCCAGATTTCAGAGGGCACCGCCTCTTTGGTGATGCCATGGACTAGCGCATAGCCCGCGACGGCGGCGGGTGCGGCAAAGATCAGTGCCACGATTAGGCGAAGGATGGGAGTGCGCAACGTCTCGAACAGCAGGGCGAGGATGCCAAACGCCACCCCAGCGGAAACGAGGCCGACCAGCCCGGCACCTATTACGCCGGAGCCGGTCTGATAGGCGAATTGCGCAGCGGTCAATCCGAGCATGAAGGGCAGAGCATAGACTGCGAGCTTATAGGCCACGACGCAAAGGACGGCGACTAGCGCCACGCTCATCAACATCACGGCTACCATGGTTCTGCTCCTTCACGGTCTGCGCGGATTGCCGTTGCGTCGCTCCTGCGGTTGGGCACGGGCAACATAATGCCAACCCGTGCCCCGTCTGTCGACCATCGGCGGCTTTCAGGTGTCATTTTGGAGGGCTATAGCGTAGGTGTAGTTCTCGGTTTCTTCGTCTCCCGCCCGCCACGCGCGGTTCGTTCTTCCGATAATCATAACGTCGAGTGCCTCACCGTCCTGCAAGATGACACGCCAGTCGCAAAAGCGACGTTTGGTGCCGTCCTGTCGTTGGGACAAGCCCCGCCCCGCGACATGCGATGGCGGGCGTCGGATGCAAGCACGCGCCCTCTCCGCCCCCGTTATCCACAGCCCCTCTGCGGAAAAACCCTGTATTACCGGCCTATCTGAAATTTGCGTCGGCAAGCGGATTGATGGTGCGCGTCTGCGGCGCTAGCGTCAGCGCAGACATCGCCGCCGCCCGGCCGAAATGCCCGGCGGCTACCTTGTGGAAATCGTATCCGGTGGCTCCTAATCTCGATCGTGAGACACTATATATGGCGTCAGCCCATGTGGATGGGCACAAGGTTTAGTTAATCAAAACGGTGCAACATGATCGCGGCGCATGAGCGGCGAGCTTGCCGTGCCAGCGTTTTCACCGTTTCCGGAAAGGGTCGAAGTCATGGGCATGAAGGTTGAGCGCCGCTACACGAAGGCGGGCGAAAGCCCCTACGCTTCCGTTGAATTCCGCAAGGCGACCAGCGAAATCCGCAACCCGGACGGATCGATCGTCTTCCGCCTAGAGGGAATCGACGTTCCGGCCCAGTTCAGTCAGGTCGCGAGCGACATCCTCGCCCAGAAGTATTTTCGCAAGGCCGGTGTTCCGAAGCACCTGAAGAAGGTGGAAGAGAACGACGTCCCGTCGTGGTTGTGGCGCGGTACGGCGGACGAAGCGGCCATGTCCGCCCTCCCCGAATCGGAACGCACGGGCTCCGAACTCGATGCCCGCCAGGTCTTCGATCGCCTCGCCGGCACCTGGACCTACTGGGGCTGGAAAGGGGGCTATTTCGATTCGGAAAGCGATGCCCTCGCCTTCCGCGACGAGCTTGCCTACATGCTGGCGACCCAGAAGGTGGCGCCCAACTCCCCGCAATGGTTCAATACCGGCCTTCACTGGGCCTACGGCATCGACGGGCCGGGCCAGGGCCATTTCTATGTCGATTACCGCACGGGCGAACTGACCCGTTCCGCCTCGTCCTACGAGCATCCACAGCCGCATGCCTGCTTCATCCAGTCCGTCGGCGACGACCTCGTCAACGAGGGCGGCATCATGGATCTGTGGGTGCGTGAGGCGCGCCTGTTCAAATATGGTTCGGGCACGGGCTCCAACTTTTCCGCCCTGCGCGGCGAGGGCGAAAAGCTGTCCGGCGGAGGCAAGTCTTCCGGCCTGATGAGCTTCCTGAAGATCGGCGACCGCGCCGCCGGCGCCATCAAGTCGGGCGGCACCACCCGACGGGCCGCGAAGATGGTGGTCGTCGATATCGACCATCCCGATATCGAGGCATACATCCAGTGGAAGGTGCGCGAGGAGGAGAAGGTCGCTGCGCTGGTAACCGGATCGCGGATCGTCTCGCGCAACCTCAAGGCCATCCTGTCGGCCTGCGTCAATTGCGAAGGGCCGGAAGGCGATTGCTTCGACCCGATGAAGAACCCGGCGCTCAAGCGCGCGGTGCGCGACGCCAAGAAGGCCCAGGTGCCGGAAAACTACGTCAAGCGCGTCATCCAGTTTGCCCGCCAGGGCTACACAGACATCGAATTTCCCGTCTACGATACGGACTGGGATTCCGAAGCCTACCTGACGGTATCGGGGCAGAACTCCAACAACTCGGTCCGCGTGACCGACGCCTTCCTGGAGGCTGTCGAGACGGACGGAACATGGGACCTGCATGGCCGCACATCGGGCAAGGTCACCAAGACTTTGAAGGCCCGTGAGCTGTGGGACCAGATCGGCTATGCCGCCTGGGCCTCGGCCGACCCCGGCATCCAGTATCATACGACCATCAACGACTGGCATACCTGCCTGGCGGCCGGTGAGATCCGGGCATCGAATCCCTGCTCGGAGTACATGTTCCTCGACGATACGGCCTGCAACCTGGCGTCCTTGAACCTGATTCAGTTCCGCAAGCCGAACGGCGATTTCGATATCGTGAACTTCGAGCATGCGACGCGCCTGTGGACCATCGTTCTCGAAATCTCGGTGCTGATGGCGCAGTTCCCGTCACGCGAGATCGCGCAGCGCAGCTACGACTATCGTACCTTGGGCCTGGGCTTCGCCAATATCGGCGGCCTGCTGATGACGGCCGGCATTCCCTATTCGTCGGCGGAGGGCCGCGCGATCTGCGCCGCCATCACCGCGATCATGACCGGCCAGTCCTACCGGACGTCGGCGGAAATGGCCGGGGTTCTCGGCGCCTTCCCGGATTATGAGCGCAATGCCGACGGCATGCTGCGCGTCATCCGCAATCATGCCCGCGCCGCACAGGGAATCGCCAACGGCTATGAGGGACTGTCGACGGACCCGGTGCCGCTGGACCATGCGTCCCTGAAAGACCGCAAGTTGTCCGCGCGTGCCAAGGCCGTGTGGAACGAGGCGCTGGAGCTCGGCCAGAAGCACGGCTTCCGCAACGCCCAAGTTTCCGTGATCGCGCCGACGGGCACGATCGGCCTCGTCATGGACTGCGACACCACCGGTATCGAGCCGGACTTCGCGCTCGTGAAGTTCAAGAAGTTGGCTGGCGGCGGCTACTTCAAGATCATCAACCGCGCGGTGCCGGACGCTCTGCGGACGCTTGGCTACAAGGAAAGCCAGATCGCCGAAATCGAGGCCTATGCCGTCGGCCACGGCAATCTGGACCAGGCGCCGGCGATCAACCCCGGCTCGCTGCGTTCGAAGGGGTTCGGCGATGCGCAGATCGAGGCGTTGAACCTCAGCCTGAAGAGCGCATTCGATATCAAGTTCGCCTTCAACAAATGGACGCTGGGCGAGGATTTCTGCCGGGACACGCTCGGCATCAGCGACGAGCAGTTGAACGACTTCAGCTTCGAGCTGCTGCCCTTCCTCGGCTTCTCCCGAAAGGATATCGAGGCGGCGAACATTCACGTCTGCGGCGCCATGACGCTGGAGGGTGCGCCCTTCCTGAAGGAAGAGCACCTGCCCGTCTTCGACTGCGCCAATCCGTGCGGCCGCATCGGAAAACGCGCACTGTCGGTGGAAAGCCACATCCGTATGATGGCGGCGGCGCAGCCCTTCATCTCGGGCGCCATCTCCAAGACGATCAACATGCCGAACGACGCCACGGTGGAAGACTGCGCCGCGGCCTACATGCTGTCCTGGAAGCTGGCGCTCAAGGCCAACGCGCTTTACCGCGACGGCTCCAAGCTGTCGCAGCCCCTGAATGCATCGCTGATCGCCGACGAGGAAGACGAGGAAGACCTGATCGCCGAGGCGACCGAAGCCTTGCTGGCCGCACCAGCGCCGGCGCGGGCGGCGGAAGTTGCCGAACGGATCGTCGAGCGGATCGTGGAGCGCGTCGTGCGCGAGCGGGAAAAGCTGCCGAACCGGCGCAAGGGCTATACCCAGAAGGCCATCGTCGGCGGACACAAGGTCTACCTGCGGACGGGCGAGTTCGACGATGGCCGGATCGGCGAGATCTTCATCGACATGCACAAGGAAGGCGCCGCCTTCCGCGCGATGATGAACAATTTCGCCATCGCCATATCGCTCGGCCTGCAGTTCGGCGTGCCGTTGGAAGAATACGTGGACGCCTTCACCTTCACGCGCTTCGAACCGGCCGGCATGGTGCAGGGCAACGAGCTGATCAAGAACGCGACCTCCATTCTGGACTATGTGTTCCGCGAACTGGCCGTTTCCTATCTGGGGCGCCACGACCTTGCGCATGTCCAGCCCGACGATGCGACATCTTCCACGGTGGGCCGCGGTGTCGAGGGAGATCGCCCGGCGAACCTGCCGGTCTCGCACGGCATGGTCCGCGGCAATACGGGCAAGTTCCGCGTCGTCTCGTCCGGCGAGCCGGCTGGATCGGCCGCGACGTCGCCACGGCCCGCGAACGTACAGCCTACGGCAACCCGGGCAACTCAGCCGATGGCCGGCACCCGCCCCGTCGTGGTTGGCGGCGGTGCAGGGGCAGCGACGGCGTTCAAGCGCGATTTCGAGACCGCGCCTCTGGACCTGCCTGCCCCCGTTGCCGATACGTCACCGGCCCAGGGTCTGTTCGACCAGCCGATCGAAGGGCGCGCCACGGCGCGCGACGTGGCCAACGTGACCGGCAGCAAGATGGCCGAGCGTCGGGCAGAGGCTCTGATGAAGGGGTATACCGGCGAGAGCTGCTCCGAGTGCAACAACTTCACCATGGTCCGCAATGGCACCTGCCTGAAGTGCGATACGTGCGGCTCGACGAGCGGTTGCTCCTGATACCGTTCGATCCGCGAGGCTACGGAGGAAACCCGACCCGCCCGGTCTGACCGGGCGGGTCGAAATCGCGAGACCACGAACGCGTCCAATGGCTCTGGTGGCCGTTGGTCAGCGCCCATCGACGATCTTGAACACCTCCGTATGGTCAGCGCCGTGGCCGAGCGTCTGGTGAGCGCGGCTCCACAGATCGCGGGCGGCCGACATCCCGTCCATTTTCAGATCAAGCCCTTCCGCAAGCGCGCTGGCGATCGCGACGTCCTTGGCCATCAGCTCGAGCGAGAAACCGGCATCGCGGAACGCTCCGTTGAGAACGAATTGCTTCAGCTTGTTCTCGGTGGAATTGTTGCGTCCGGTGGAGACGTTCAGGACATCGACGAGGGTCTTCGGATCGAGCCCGAAGGCGCGTCCTACATGAATGGCCTCGCATGCGGCCGCCAGGCCCACTGCCGAAACGTAGTTGTTCAACGCCTTGGCCGCGTGCCCGGAACCGAGCGGCCCGGTGCGCACCACTGTTCCGATGGGCGCGAGCAGCAGCTCGACCCGATCGAGTGCAACCGGATCGTCGCCGCCAAGCATGATCGCCAGCGTCCCCGCGACGGCCTTGCGAACGCCGCCGGAAACGGGAGCGTCGAGCACCGTCCAGGACCGCTGCGTCAACGCCGCGCCGAGCTCGCGCGTCGCCAGGGGATCAGAGGAGCTCATATCCACGATCACAAGGTCCCGGCGCACCGCCGCGCCGAGACTGTCCGCGCCGTCGAGGACGACCGAGCGCACGATCGTCGAGTTCGGGAGCATGGTGATCACGACGTCGCATTCGGCTGCGAGCGAAGCGAGCGAGGTATGAGCCACGGCCCCGACCTCGACCGCGAGCGCCGTCGCCTTCTCGCCATCGGTATCGAACAGGGCGAGCGCCTGTCCGGCCCCCGCCAGGCGGCGCACCATCGGTGCGCCCATCATGCCGAGGCCGACGAAACCGAGCGGGGCGGTCATGCCGATCGACCTTCGCTCTCGATCTTCTCGAAGGTCTCGCGAGCAATCCGGAAGCTGTCGACCATCGCGGGAACGCCGGCATAGACCCCGACCTGTAGAAGGATTTCTCGGATTTCCTCCTTCGTGACACCATTCGTCAGAGCGCCCCGAACGTGTGCCGAGAGCTCGTGCTGGCGGTTGAGCGTCGCGATCATCGCGATGTTGATGATCGAGCGCGTCTTGCGCTCCAGGCCGTCGCGGCCCCAGATCTCGCCCCAGCAGTAGGTGGTCACGAGCTTCTGGAAGTCTTCGGTGAAGTCGTCGACCTTCGCCGTCGCGCGGTCGACATAGGCGTCCCCGAGCGTCTCGCGCCGGATCTTCATGCCCTTGTTGTAGGTCGCCTCGTCCATACGTTTTCCTTCCGTTGTGTGGGTTAGGTGAGTGCGTCGAAGTGGCGGTCCGCCACGAGGGCCGCCTTCCGTACGTGTTCTTCGGCGAGCCGCCGCGCTTCGTCAGCGTCGCGCCGGAGCAGAGCGTCCCGGATCTCCGCCATTTCGCGGATCGTCTCGACCAGTCGTCCCGGTCGCGACAAGGTCAAACGGCGCATCTGCGTTATCCGGTTGTTGAGCAGGGTGAAGGTCTGCCCGACGACCTTGTTGCCGCAGTGCTCGAAGAGGCAGCGATAGAACTCGTTCTTCAGACGCACAGCGGTTTCTTCGCCGTCCTCTGCTCGGAGTCCTGCCAGCGCGTCGACGACGGCGGACAGGTCCGCGCAACCCTGCGCGCTCGCATTCTGCGCAAACTCGGCGCAGGCCAATC
This sequence comes from Aureimonas altamirensis, assembly GCF_023702225.1. Taxonomy (GTDB): domain Bacteria; phylum Pseudomonadota; class Alphaproteobacteria; order Rhizobiales; family Rhizobiaceae; genus Aureimonas; species Aureimonas altamirensis_B. The sequence continues at coordinate 38,882 of NZ_JAMQCO010000002.1, forward strand.
CTTCGAGGACGCCGCGCACGCGGTAGAGTTCGGCGACGGTGCGTCGATCAAGCGTCGCTACGGTCGGTCCCTTGTGCGGCACGTACTCGATCAATTCCTCGGCCGCGAGCTTTTGAACCGCCTCCCGCACCAGCGTGCGGCTTACACCGAACATTTCGCACAGCTCACGATCCTTCAGATGCCGACCGGGCGGCAGAGCACCGCCCAGAATGGCTTCACGAAGGCTCGATACCAGTCGTCCGCCAAGAGTCAGGTCGTCGCGGTTCAGGATATGGCTTGCGGTCGGGGTCATTGTACTCCTTGGGGGCTGGGTCAGGCGGCGCGGAACGCCATCGTGTCCCAGTTTACTGTGCAACGTCCTCATTCGCGAGGATCGTTTCCCAACGTTCGACCTCGCTCGATATGAGCGCCTTCAGGGCCTCCGGACCGCGCGCGTCCTCATCTGGGATGGGAACGCCGAGCTGCTCGAACCGAGCTTGCACGGTCTCGTCGTCGAGCGCGACGTCGATCGCTTCGGCGATCTTCGCAATCACGGCATCGGGTGTCCCCGGCGGCACGGCGATCGCGTTCCAGACCGTCATGTCGAACTCGGGGATACCGGCTTCCGCGAACGTCGGGACGTCAGGGATCTGAGGCTGGCGCTGGCTCCCGGAGACGGCGAGTGCGGTTCCCTGGTCGCCGAGCTCGATCGGTATCATCGTCACCGTCTGATCGATGACCGCGTCCATCATTCCGGCCTGAAGGTCAACGATAGCCGGTCCGGCCCCTTGGTAGGGAACACGGGTCCCCGAGAGTCCCGTCAGTGAAAGTAGAAGAGCCGGGGCAAGATCCGACGTCGCGCCGATCCCGCCGGTGCCGAAATTGACGGCCTCGCCGTCCGCCCGGAGCTTCTCGATGAATGCGTCGAGCGTCTCGATTCCGCTCGCCTTGCTGGTTGCAAGGACCATGGGAACGTCGGCCACGAGACCGACCGGAACGAGATCCGTTCGGGGGTCGTAGTCCATGTCGTCGAAGACGCCCATGGCGGCGGCCATTGGGCCCATGTTGCCGAACGTGATCGTCTGGCCGTCGGGGTCGGAGCGAATGACCTGCAAGGTACCGATTCGACCGCCGGCTCCGCCAACATTCTCGACGAGAACGTTCTGGCCGAGATGCGCCGCCATCGCAGGAGCTACTATCCGAGCCAGAACGTCCGTCGTCCCGCCGGGCGGGAACGGAACGACCATTTTGATCGGTCCCTTCGGAAACTGATCCTGGGCGAGCGCCGCCCCCGTTATCGAGATGGCCAAGCCGAGTGCGAGAACGATGCGCATAGTAATCCTCCCATATGCGGACAAGATTACAATCATATTGTCATACAATGTGCAAGGGCTTGCGATTGCGTGGTTTGAGTGGGGAGGTGGCAGCGGGAAAAGACATCGCAATCGCGATCGAAGAGCGCATCGATCGATCGCGTCTCGATTGTGGCAAATCGAAGCGCCGATACCCGTAGGCTGCCGTTGCCCTATCATGGCTTGGAGCATTCAAGTTTCGGGAGGGTAGTGTCATGGAGCGGACGAAAAACAGGAAGCGGCCGGACATCCTGGCGGCCAGCCTTTGCGCCATTCTTGCGACAGGAAGCGCAGCCGCGCAGAGCACCACAGATCGAAGCCCGATTGTCTCGTTCAAGGATGGATTTACGCTCGAACAGTCGAAGGAAGCGCTTGCCGAGCGTGACCTGGCCGCATGGCTGGCAGTCGGCGATGTATCCGTGTGGCTCAACCTGCGCATATCGGAGGCGCTGCCGACAGCCATCGTGCCGAACCGCAACCCGCCTCGCGAACTTGTCGCGGCGCTCGATCCGGCTATCGGGAAGATCGAGGCCGACACCGGGCCTTCGGGGTTCCTCACGCTCGACGCGTTCATGGCGCACCCTGAAAGCAATGCACAAGCGTTCGTCGTCGTGCACAAGGGGGAGATCGTCTATGAAAATTATCAGGGGATGCAGGCAACAGACCATCATTTGTGGATGTCCGTTGCCAAGACGCTGCCGGGATTGGTGATCGACAAGCTCATCAGCGAGGGCAGAATCGACGAAACCCGAACGATCGGCTCCTACGTTCCGGAGTTTCGTGGCTCGGCCTGGGAAGACGTCAGGGTTCGCGACGTCATGGACATGACGCCGGGTCTGAACTCTGAGGAGAACAGAGAGACGAAAGCCGACCCGGACTCGATCGCCGTCCGCGTCTACCGCGCCGAGTTCGGAATGCCTTATAACGGCGAGACGGAACTCTTGATCGATGTCCTGCGAGATGTGCAAAAGCAAGCAGAGCCGGGTACGGAGTTCGAGTACAGCTCACCCACGACGCAAGTGCTGGTCTATCTGGCCGAGGCTGTCACCGGTGAACGTTGGGCCCAGTTTGTCGACAAACATGTCTGGTCCAAGCTCGGCGCCGAAGGGCCTTTGCTGGTCAATACGACGCCGGATGGCACCGCAATCGCACACGGCATCGTATCGAGCCGGCTTCGCGACCTCGCGCGTTTCGGTATGCTTTATACCCCGAGCTGGGACAAGGTGGCGAACGAACGCGTGGTTGCGCCCGAAATCCTCGCGCGCATCCGCAAAAGCGTCCGCTCGAAGGAGTTTTTCCGCAACGGCTTCGATGGTCCGATCTTCATCGACCAACTGCGCGACGACACCATGATCAGCAACAGCCGCCAGTGGGATGCCGTCTGGCCCGATGGGGACATGTGGAAAAGCGGGCTGATGAGCCAAGGGGTGTACGTGTCGCCTGAGAAGGACCTCGTCATCGCATATTTCTCTGTCAGCCCGAGTGGGATGATCCATCGCTTCGTTCGCCCGATCGCAACATCGAACCTCTTCCAGGGCGACAAGATGGAATAATGCCGTACCGCGACCAGGATCGGTTTCCGGGCGATCGCTTCCGGTCAACCGCTTCGGGAACGATTTGTGTGCTGCAGCGTAACCTCCACGGAAGAGTTTACGCGATGAGGTTTTCGTATCATGAAAGTGGGTGTTTTCCGCGAGCCGGTGACAGTCCTGGTCGGTATCGGCGTTCCGGTGGAAGTCGCCGACATACGCCATGCTTTCGAACTGATGGTCGATTGGCCACACCGGTCCCGACGCACCGGACATTTCGCCTGCATCAACACGTGCCGTCAGGCGCTCAACGGCCGAGGCGATACCGAAACGGCCCGAGAGGCTTTCATCGCATTCGCCGAAGACGCGGGTATCCTGATGCCGGCGCTGAACGACAACGTCCTTGCTGCTCAGTCCGGCTCGACGGCCGGCAAACCCGCCCAGGCGTGACACTTGGCCTTGCGCCTACGGATCGCGATCCGGCATGGAGGAAACAATGGCAACGATGACGCTTGGCGACATCTCCGGAAAGATGGCCGATATCGACTTCTGCATGCTCGTAACGCGTGACGGCGAGGCTACGATGACGAGCCGCCCGATGAGCAATAACGGGGATGTCGAATATGACGGCAATTCCTGGTTCTTCGCTTACGAGGACACTGCAAAGATACGTCAGATAGAAGCCAGCGATGCGGTGACGTTGACGTTCGCCGGGGCGAAGCATCTTCTGGGCGGACCCGGCATCTTCATTTCCGTCGATGGGAAAGCGGATCTCGTTAGGAACAAGGCCGAGTTCGAGGCGCATTGGCACAAGGGTCTCGACCGCTGGTTTCCCCAGGGAACGGACACTCCGGGGATGATCCTGATCAAGGTCCATGCGGGTACGATCCGCTACTGGGACGGCGAAGACGACGGCACAATCGCCCTTTGAATTACCTGGAGTGATAGAATGACGAAAACGGCACTCGTTGTCGGTGCCAGCGGCATCGTGGGCAATGCGGCGGTCGATGCATTCCGTGGAAGGGGCTGGAGCGTCCTCGGCCTGGCGCGGCGCGATATCCAGGTGGAGGGCGTCACGCCGATTTCAGCCGATCTCCTGGATGCCTCTGCGACGGCCGACGCTTTGGCCGGCCACGCTCCAGATGCGGTGGTCATATCGACCTGGCTGCGCCAGTCGACCGAAGCCGAGAATATCGCCGTCAATTCGGCCATGGTCCGGAACCTGCTCGACGGTCTTTCTGCCAGTTCCGGTCGTGTCCCTGCCAGGCACGTGGCGCTTGTGACCGGTCTCAAGCATTACCTCGGCCCGTTCGAGGCTTATGGAAAGGGCACTCTGCCGCAAACGCCCTTTCGAGAGGAGCAGGCCCGCCTCGACGTTGCGAACTTCTATTACGCGCAGGAGGACGAGCTGTTCACCGCCGCGGCGCGCGACGGCTTCACCTGGAGTGTCCACCGCCCGCATACGGTCATCGGCAAGGCCGTCGGCAACGCCATGAACATGGGTACGACGCTAGCCGTCTATGCAACGATCTGCCGGGAGATCGGCCGTCCGTTCCGTTTTCCAGGCTCCAGCGCACAATGGAACGGCCTGACCGACATGACCGATGCGCGCCAGCTTGCAGCCCAGATCGTCTGGGCGACCGAGACGCCCGCCGCCGCCAACCAGGCGTTCAATATCGTCGACGGCGATATCTTTCGCTGGTCGTGGATGTGGCAGCGGATCGCGGAATGGTTCGGGCTGACGGCGGCGCCCTTCGACGGGACCGTGCTGCCCCTGGAAGAGCAGATGCGCGACGATGCTGCTTTGTGGCGCAAGATCGCCGAACGGGAGGCACTGGCAGAGCCCGACCTCTCGCGGCTGGTATCCCCCTGGCACACCGACGCCGACCTTGGCCGCCCCATCGAGGTGGTGACCGACATGTCGAAAAGCCGCGCTCTCGGGTTTCTGAGATACCAGGCGACCGATCAGGCGTTCTACGACCTGTTCGCGGACCTACGCGAAAGCCGCCTGATCCCCTGACGCATCTGCCGTCCGATGCGTTCCATGCCTGGCCGGCAGTCCGATGATCCGCACCTTGCCGATAGAGCGGGCGTGCCGCGACAGCACCATATAGGTCAGGTCGTCGGCCTGCAGCGTTTCTCCTTCGGTGGGCATGTGTCCAAGGCGGGTCAGGACATAACCGGCCAGGGTGGAGTACCGATTGGCCTCGTCGACGAGCGAACGGTCGAGGATGCCCGAAAGCTGGCGGATATCGATGAAGCCGTCCACTTCAAGAGAGCCGTCGGGCATCCATTCGAATGCGGCTGGCTTCTCGTCCATGTCCGGAAACTCGCCTGCGATAGCCTCGAGTATGTCGGTCGGGGTTGCGATACCCTGGAAGGAGCCATGTTCGTCGACGATAATCGCCAGTTGGACAGGCGATGATCGCAATAGCTCCATGACACGCAGGACATCGCTGCTGTCGTGGACGACGACGGGCTGACGCGTCATCCGGGGCCAATCGACCGGCCGCCCGTCGGCGAGCGACAGCAGCAGGTCCTTGACCAGCGCGACCCCGACGAACTCGTCCACCTGCCCGCGCGACAGGATGACCCTGCTGTGCGTCAGCGCGCGGATGTCGGAGTTCGAGACATCCGGCGCGTCGTCGAGGTCGAGCCACTCGACCTCGCCGCGCGGACTCATGATGGACGCGACCGGCCTGTCGCCAAGGCCGAGGACACCGCGGATCATTTCCTTCTCTTCTGCCTTGAAGATCTCGCCGCCGGCTGTCTTGTCGGCGATGACGTCGACCGTCTCCGACAATGCCTGGTCGCCTGCGCGTCCGCCGAGAAGCCGCAGGACGGCCTGCGACGTGCGCTCGCGAAGGTCGTTGGTGGTGACCACCTTCTCCCGATTGCGCCGGCCGAACTGGTTGGCCGCCTCGATCAGGACGGAAAAACCGATGGCGGCGTAAAGATAGCCCTTCGGAATATGGAAGCCGAACCCTTCCACCACCAGCGAAAAGCCGATCATCAGGAGAAAGCCCAGACACAGGATGACGACGGTCGGGTGCCGGGATACGAAGGCCATCAATGGTTTCGAGGCTACCAGCATCACCGTGACTGCAACCGTCACGGCCGTGATCATTACCCACAACTCGTCCACCATGCCGACGGCCGTGATGACGCTGTCGAGGGAGAACACCGCGTCGAGAACCACGATCTGCGCGATGACCTGCCAGAACACGGCATGTGCCACCTTGCCTTCCTTCGGCCTGTAGGCACCCTCCAGGCGCTCGTGCAACTCCATCGTACCCTTGGCCAGCAGGAATACGCCGCCAAAAATCAGGATCAGGTCCCGACCCGAGAACGAGCCGCCGGCCACGGTGAACAGCGGCTGCGTCAGCGTGACGATCCACGAGATGGAAAACAGCAGCAGGATGCGCATCACCAGCGCGAGCGACAGTCCGATCACCCGCGCGCGGTTTCGCTGGTGCGGCGGCAACTTGTCGGCAAGGATCGCAATGAACACCAGGTTGTCGATCCCCAGGACGACCTCGAGCACGATCAACGTGACGAGGCCGATCCATATCTGGGGATCTGCGAGAAATTCCATGACGACGAAGGCCCTTTGCGAGAGGATTGAAAGCAGCGATGCCGTGCCGGCTCAGCCGCTGTCGAGACCCGTACGGACACGCCGCGGACGCCGGTCCGTGAAGATGCGTTTGCCGAACCAGATGGTGGCGACGATGGTGACGACGAGGACGAGCCCGACGATGCCGAGGCTGCCCTCCCCGGCTACGTCGCCGATCTCGCCTGCGCCGCGCCCTCCGAGATAGCCCGGCGCCAGCATCACGGGCGCCCAGATCAGCGCCGAAAGGACATTGGCGACCTGGAAGCGCGTCTGCCCCATTTCCATCATCCCGGCGACCAGGGGAACGGTGGAGCGGATCGGCCCAAGGAAACGGCCGATGAAGACGGCGGCAAAACCGTATCTGCGGAAAAACAGGCGCGTGCGTGCGATGGCGTGCCGGTATGGTTTCAAGGGTCTTCGGTTGACCACGCTGGGCCCGAGCCACCGCCCGATCGCATAGGACGCGATGTCACCGATGATCGCACCGAGAATCGCGCCGGCCAGGACCGGGATGGGATCGATGATCCCCGCTCCGGCAAGGCCCCCTATGAGAAGCATGATCGCAGTTGCCGGAATCAGCAGGCCGACGAGGATCAGGGATTCGCCGAGGCAGATCAGCAGCACGATAGGCATCGCCCAAGCTTGATGCGTCTGGATGAAGTCGCCGAGATCGGCAAGAAAGCTTTCCATAGAGTGATCTAATCCTCGATCGTCATCGCAAGCCGTCGGCGATGCGATCGGCCTCGTCCCGAAGCCTCCTGCCGTCGCCGCCGATCGTCACCAGGGCATAGGCCACCTCGCCGAGCTGCCAGTAGGCGGCCGAGGCTTCGCCGGCGGCGAAGGTGCCGACCGGCATGACGTCGAACGAGCCGGGCCGAACGGCGAACAGGGATACTTCGCCCAGGTCCGGAGAACCCAGCGCCATGGCGACACTGGGGCCGAACGTGGAGGGATAGACCTGCACATCGTGGACGACCCAGTCCGCCGGAAGCGCCGGAAGCCGGATTGCGGTGGCCGCGAGTATTTCGGCCGGATCGTATTCGGCGGTTTCTATCTGCGAGATCATGGCCGCCCGAAGCGCGCTCGTCGCATGCGACCGGACGGCATCCGCAACGAATGTCGGTGGCGGCGCGGCGGCGACGCTTTCGCGCACTCCGAGCGCGTTGAATTCGGCGCTCGCGAACCAGCCGACGCCGAGCATCAGGGCAAGGGCCGCCACGCGCGGCAGTTGCCTGACGGCGCCACCGCGTCCGAGCGCCCGTTGCAGGTGCCTCGCCAGAGCGTCCGTACGGGTGCCGGACGGCGGCGTCGCCGCAGATAGCGCGACGCGCAGCTCGTCGCGAAGACGCAGGGCGGCCATCATCTCTGCCGCTTCGCCGGGGTGCTCCGCCAGATGCGCTTCCACGGCGATCCGCCGGTGGACGGGAAGCTGGTCGTCGACATACGCGGCAAGGTCGAATTCGGTGATGGGATCGGGATCAGTTCGCATCGCGTACACCCCTTGTACGAAACGGCACTATGCGTGCTTCGGGCAGTCCGTCTTCGAGCTCGCGAAGGCGCGCACGACCGCGCGATAGCCTCGAGACCAGCGTCCCTACGGGAACCCCCAGGGTTTCGGCAGCCTCGTCGTAGCTGAGCTCCTCCACCGTAACCAGGTGCAATGCGGCACGCTGCTCGTCGGGCAGCGACAGGAAAGCGCGTCGCACATCGTGAAGACGGGCGGATATCTCCTGGCTGCCATCCACTGTGGCCACCGCGGCCAGGGCGAGCGCATCGTCGCGTATCCGATCCGCCCGACGCCGCCGTGTTCCATCGACGAACCGGTTGTGAAGGATTGACATGAGCCAGGGGCGAAGCTCCTGCCCCGCCTTAAACTGGTCGCGCTTTTCGACGGCGCGCAGCAGGGTGTCGTGCACGAGGTCTTCCGCGTCGTCCGGATTGCGCGTCAACGACCGTGCGTATCGACGCAACGGGCCAAGCAGTCCGACGATGTCGATGTCACGTCCAGGTTTGTTCATGTCGGGTATACGCTCGAGACGCCGGATCCATCCATTGCGCCCGACTTTTATATCGGCTGTCAGCCTTCGCCGGCACGCGCCTCGTTCATGATGCTGCTCATGGGTTGCGCGATCGCCTTCTCCGTCAGGGCCTGCGCGGTTCTATACTCCCTGACGATGGCTTGCCCGAGCTTCGACAAGCGGGCGCCACCGCCCTGGTGGCCGCCATGCTGCTTCTCGACCGTCGGCTTGCCGAACAGCTCGTCCGCCTCGGCCACGAGCATCCAGGCGCGCTTGTAGGACATTCCCATCGACCGCCCGGCGGCGGCGATGGAGCCGTATTCGGCGATCCGCTCCAGCAACTCCACCTTGCCCGGGCCGAGCGACCTGCCGTTGAAATAGATGCGGAGACTGAACCTCTCCATGCGAATGCTCCACGATCGTCGGTTCCGGCCGACGCCCAACGTCTGCGCGGAAAGCCCGATCCTTAGCATATGGTCAGCGCGACGCGACTATGGATACGCTTTTCACCTGGGCGAATACCGCTTCGCCGACAGACAGGTTCAACGCTTTGACGGAGCGCGCAGTGATGCGCGACCGGATGAAAGCGCCACCGGGATCGAGCTGCAGCCGGATGCTGCGCTCGAACTCGCCGATCGGATCTATTCCGACCACCCTTGCAGGCAGCGCGTTCAGGATGCTCGTATCTTTCGCCGGGCTCCTGACGATGGACACATCGCCGGCAGCGACGCGGACGCGCACGGTCATGCCGGCCTCGGCCGCCCTGCCGACCGTCCGGATCGTCGCACCACCGACGTCGACAGCCGCAATTCCGTCGGCCTCGATGGCCTGCACGCGCCCGATCAGGACCGAGGCGAAATCCGCTTTGGCCGCCAGCGGCGATGCCGGATCTGACAATGCGTCCTCCAGCGGCCCGCCGGAGACGACCCGTCCGTCCCGCAGAAGCACGAGATGGTCCGCCAGACGCTCCACCTCGGACATATCGTGGGTGACCAGGATCATCGGAATCCTGAGATTGGCATGCAGCGCTTCGAAGTACGGCAGGATCTCTTCCTTTGCCGTCCTGTCCAGCGCCGACAAGGGCTCGTCCATCAAAAGCAGGCTGGGTTGACGCAAGAGGGCGCGCCCGAGCGAGACGCGCTGCCTTTCGCCGCCCGACAAATGCGTGGGGGCGCGCTCCATCAGCGGCGCAAGGCCGAGGAGTGCGACCACCTCGTCGAACGCGATGGAATGCCGAGCGCGTTTCGATCGCTTCGCACCATAGACTAGGTTCTGGCGCACGCTGAGGTGGGGAAACAGGCTCGCTTCCTGGAAGACATAGCCGATCGGCCGCCTGTGTGTCGGAACGAAGCTCTGGCCGTCCTGCCAGAGATCGGGCCCGACACGGACCGCGCCCGCCAGCCGGTTCAACCCCGCGATACATCGCAGGATCGTCGTCTTGCCGCAGCCGGACGGACCGAAGAGTGCCGATATTCCGTGCATGGGCAGGGCGAAATCCACGTCCAGCGTGAAGCTGCCGAGACGACCGGCCAGCGCTGCGACGATCCTGTCGTCCATCAATAGACCCTCCGCCCGGCACGGCGGGCGATCAGGGATACCGAAAGGATCACCAGGAAAGAGAAGACGAGCATTCCTCCGGACAGGATATGGGCCTCGCGCCAGCGCAATGTCTCGACGAAGTCGTAGATCGCGACCGAAAGAACCTTCGTCTCGCCCGGAATGTTGCCGCCGATCATGAGGATGACGCCGAACTCTCCGACCGTATGGGCGAAGCCCAGCACCGCCGCCGTCAGGAAACCGGGAATCGCCAACGGCACGGCAATGGTGAAGAACCTGTCCCAGGGCGATGCGCCGAGCGTCGCCGCCACCTCAAGCGGACGCGCCCCGACCGCCTCGAACGCGTTGCGGATGGGCTGGACCACGAAGGGCATGGAATAGATGACCGAACCGAAAACGAGGCCCTCGAATGTAAAGGCGAACGTCCGCAGGCCGACGAGCCCGCCGAACCAACCGCCGAGACCGGACGGCCCCAGGGCGACCAGCAGATAGAAGCCAAGGACGGTCGGCGGCAGAACGAGCGGCAGGGCGACGATCGTGGCGACCACTTCCCGCCACCGCGAGCGCGACCATGCAAGCCACCAGGCGATCGGCGTTCCGACGATCAGCAGAACGAAAGTCGAAATGGCGGCAAGTTCAAGGGTTAGCCTGATCGGCGACCACAATTCGCTGGACAGAGCCTTCCCCCTTTCGCGATGGGATCGGGTATGCCGTACGAAGCATACCCGCAGTCTGATCCTGCTTCATCGCGCAAGGGCGTAGCCGTACTTCTCGATGATCGCGCCGGCTTCGCCACTTTTCAGGAACTCCAGGAAGGCTGTTGCCGCGGGATTGCCCTCACCCGTCTTCAGAAGAACGGCATCCTGCCTGATCGGCTGGTAGAGATCCTGCGGGACAACCCATCGGGACCCGGCATCCGTCTGCGATACCTGGCCGAGCGCGACGAAGCCGACCTCGGCGTTTCCGGTTTCCACGAACTGATAGGCCTGACCTATATTCTGCCCCTGGACGATCTTCGGCATCAGGCTGTCGTAGACGTCCAGCGCCTTCATCGTTTCGACGGCGGCGGCTCCATAGGGCGCCGTCTCCGGGTTGGCGATCGCGATCTGGCGGAAATCCTCCCCTTTCAGCGTCTCCGGCCCCGTAACCTTCCCGGCCTCGGCGGAATAAAGCACGAGCTGGCCGATTGCGTAGGTGAAGACCGTTCCGTCGACGCCGTAGCCCTCCTGCACGGCCAGCGTCGGCCGCTCGTCGTCCGCCGCCAGGAACACCTCGAACGGCGCCCCCTGTGTGATCTGTGTGTAGAACTGCCCGGTCGCACCGAAGGACAGCGTCGCATCGTGCCCGGTGGCATTGGCGAAGGCGGCGGCGATGTCGTTGGCCGCATCGGTGAAATTTGCCGCTACCGCGACATTGACGGTCTCCGCCTGCGCCGAGGCGGAGAACGCTGCTCCGGCGAAGATGGCGATCAGCACTCGATACATAGGCCCCCCGATATAGCCAAGTGGATATATTGCCTGAACCTACCGGGGGCGCTGTCCGAGTGCAAGTAGGCGTCCTCGTCGCTCTACTCCTCTTCCTGGAACGCAACCTCCCGGGTCCGGCGCACGGAGGGCAGGATCACGATCAGCAGCAGAATAGCGGCGGCGGCCAGCATGACCGCGCTGATCGGCTGGGTTACGAACACGGTGGCGTCGCCGCGTGAGAGCAACATGGCCCGTCGCAGGTTTTCCTCCATCATCGGTCCAAGGACGAAGCCCAGCAAAAGCGGGGCGGGTTCGCAGTCGAGCTTGCGGAAGACGTAGCCGAGCACGCCGAACACGGCCATCACGTAGATGTCGAATGTCGCGTTATGCAGGCTGAAGACGCCGATCGCGCAGAATGCCAGGATCATCGGGAACAGATAGTGGTACGGAACCGAGATCAGGCGAACCCATATCCCGATGAGAGGCAGGTTGAGCACGAGAAGCATCAGGTTGCCGATCCACATGGAGACGATCAGGCCCCAGAACAGCGCCGGCTGCTCGGTAATCACCGAAGGACCGGGCTGTATGCCCTGGATAATGAGTGCGCCGATCATCAGCGCCATGACCGGGTTCGAGGGAATACCGAGCGTCAGCATCGGAATGAAGGACGTCTGCGCGCCGGCGTTATTGGCAGATTCCGGACCTGCGACCCCTTCGATCGCGCCGTTCCCGAACTCTTCGGGATGGCGCGAGATCCGCTTCTCGAAGGCATAGGATGCGAAGGAGGCGAGCATGGCGCCGCCGCCCGGAAGGATTCCGAGGACGGAGCCGAGGATTGTTCCCCGCATGATCGGGGCGGAGATGCGCTTGAGTTCCTGGCGCGTCGGCATCAGCCCCGTGACATTCCTGGTCAACAGCGTCCGGGAAGATTCGTTCTGAAGGTTTGCGACGATTTCGCCGATGCCGAAAAGGCCCATCGCCACGATCACGAAATTGACGCCGTCAGCAAGATAGGTGAAGCCGAACGTGAACCGCGGGAGCCCCGTGTTGACGTCCGTTCCAATGACGCCGAACAGCAGTCCAAGCACGATCATTCCCAGCGCATGCAGAAGAGATCCATGCGCCAGCACGACAGACGCGACGAGACCGAGAACCATCAGCGAAAAGTATTCGGCGGGGCCGAATTGCAGGGCAACCGTAGTCAGAGGCGGCGCGAACAGGGCCACCAGCACCGTTGCGATGGTGCCGGCGACGAATGAGCCGATCGCGGCGGTCGCGAGCGCCAGCCCGGCCTTGCCCTTGAGAGCGAGCTTGTATCCATCCAGCGCCGTTACGACTGAGGCGGACTCACCCGGCAAGTTGACAAGGATGGCGGTTGTCGACCCACCGTACTGCGCGCCGTAGTAGATGCCGGCCAGCATTATGAGAGAAGCGACCGGCGGCAGGTCGAAGGTGAGCGGCAGCAGGATCGCGATCGTGGTGAGGGGACCCAGACCGGGAAGAACGCCGATCGCGGTTCCGAGCAGGACGCCGACAAAACAATAGAAGAGGTTGTCGAGACTGAATGCCGTGACAAGGCCGAGTTCGAGATTGGTGAGAATGTCCATAGGGTCACCCCTTCACCCAGTTGCCGACGAGGGGCATGGGAACGCCGAGCGCCTCGACGAACAGAAGGGTGCAGAAGGAGATCAGGATGGCCATGAGCAGCAGCGGCTTCAGGCCCAGCCGGAAATGCCCGCTGGCCGAAGCCGGAACGAGCAGGAGGAACACAAGCGACAAGGGCAGGCCGAGACGCGGCAGCAGCCACGCGAAGGCGACGACCCCTGTCGTCACAAGGCCCATCGGCATCCAGGCGAGTTTTCCCACGCGCTCGCCGTCCCGCAGGAGTGAGCGCACGATCGCCGCCAGGCCGAACACGGCAAGCACCGTACCCAGCATCGCCGGAAAGTATCCCGGCCCCATCCTTGCGGTCGTGCCGACCGGGTAGTCGCGAGCGACCACAAGGGCCAGAGCACCGAATGCGGCGTAGAGAACGCCAGCCCAAAAATCTTTTCCGGCTCGTATCGTCGGCATGATCAAATCCTCCCGTCGTGCCTTGTCTTTTTCGCGCCTCGACCCCTCTCAAGCGCCCGCATATCGCGACAGGAACTTCATCGTTTCGCTGTCGATCGAGATCCCATGGCGGCGCTGGCGTGCGAGGTTGGTCAGCTCGATCTCTCCGGGCAGGAGGACCGGGTTTTCAGGGCCGACCGAAGGGGTGGAGTGGATGATGTCGGAAAAATCCCGGACACGGGCTGCCAGCCATGATGCCGAGCCGAGGCGGCTTGTATCCAGGAGAATGAAGAAATGCCCGAGGTTCTGCGGCTGGTCCGGCGTATCCACCCATGATCGCACATGGGACAGGTAAGCCGCATCCGACAGAACGCCGGCAAGGAGATCCACGATCAGGGCAAGTCCGTATCCCTTGTGACCGCCGATGGGCTGAAGGAAGCCGTCCAGCGCCTCGTTGGGATCCTCCGTCGCAACGCCGGCGCGGTTCGTGGCCCAGTCGGACGGGATGGCCCTGCCCTGCTTTGCAGCGTTGCGTATCTTGGCGCGGGCGACGACGCTCATCGCCATATCCAGGATGATCGGCGAGCCGCCCGGATTGGGAATGCCAAAGCCGATGGGACTGTTGCCCAGGCGTGCTTCGCGACCGCCCCAGGGAGCGATGGTTGTCGTGGCATTGCTGCCGATGAAGCTTGCGAAACCAGACTCGGCCGCAACGTAACAATACGGCCCGACCGGCCCGAAATGGTTGCTGCCACGGGCAAGGGCGATACCGATCCCGTTTTCCCGTGCAAGGTCCATCGCTGCCCGCAAGGAATGTTGCCCTACGAGTGGACCGACGCCGTTGTCTCCGTCGACCCTTGCTATGCCGGGTGCAACCCGCTCGATGCGGATATCCGGCCTTGCCGCGATCCCGCCGAGCGCCAGGCGCTCGCCGTAGGACTGGATGCGGCTCGTGCCGTGCGTGGAGACGCCGAACAGGTCCGCAAGAACGAGGATGCGAGCGGTGTCGCTTGCATCGACTTCACCGAGACCGAGTGCGATGAGGGTGTCCGTCGCGGCGCGTTGCAATTCCGCCTCCGCGACGACGGTCTTTTCATTTTGATTTTCCATAGGGCGAACTCGCTTTCCGGATGATGACATGGCCGTGCTATTCCGCGTGCAGGTTGGCCTTGCGAACGATATCGCCCCAGCGGGCGCTTTCGGCTTCGATGAAGTCCGCGAATTCAGCCGGGGTCGAACCGACCGCGACGCTGGCGTCCTCGTTCAGCCGCGCGATCACGGCGGGCTTTCGCAGAGCCTCGACCGCGGACCGGTTAAGGCGATCGATCGCCGCCTGTGGGGTGCCCGATGGGACCAGCAGGCCGAACCATTGCGAGCTTTCGAAGCCCGGATACCCGGTCTCGGCAACTGTGGGCACATTCGGCAGTAGCGGAATCCTCTCGGCCGAACCAACCGCGAGAGCGCGCAGCGCGCCGGACTTGAGATGCGGCAGGAATGGAGGCACCCCTGCGGATGCGGCGTCCGTGCGACCTGCGAGAAGGTCGGTGATCTGCGCGCCTGTGCCCTTGTAGGGGATATGCTGAACGTCGATCCCGGCCGCCAGCTTGAGTTGTTCGAATGCCAGGTGGCCAGCGCTGCCGTTGCCGGCGGACCCATAGTTGAGCGTCCCGGGGTTGGCCTTCGCCAGTTCGATGAATTTGGGCAGCGTAGCGGCATCGACCTCGGAATTGACGACGAACAACATGGGCACCCGCGTCATCAGGGTAACCGGGGTAAAATCCTTGGCCACATCGTAGGGCAGGTTCTCCAGCATCGCCGGATTGACGGCCAAGGTTCCAACATGGCCCAGAACGATCGTCTGGCCGTCGGGCTTGGCGCCTGCCACATCCTGCATGGCCACCACGCCGGCGGCGCCGGCCAGGTTTTCCACAACGACCTGATGGCCGAGGTCCTTCGACATCTCCGCCGCCACGGTACGGGCGATGATGTCGGAACTGCCTCCCGGGCCGTACGGAACGACGAGCCTGATGGTATCGTTCGGCTCCCAGCCCTGGGCGTGTGCCGCGACGGGCCCGGCCAACGAGAGGGCAAGTGTCGCGAGCGCCAGACTGGCATTGCGCACAGGCCACCACCGAGGCCTGCGCTTCGAATTCGATTGGCCGGATGATGTCATTGAAGTTCCTCCCGCTATGACGCGCGACCGGTCAGTCGTGCGATCGAAAACATCATTACTGCTGGCGTGTAGATCCGGAAAAGGCTAGGAATCCTAACTTCCGACATGGGAATAGCTTCGCTGTGGAAACTCGTTTCCTTGAAAGTTTCGTCGTGTTTACCGAGAGCCGCTCGCTGGTCGAAGCCAGTCGCAAGCTTGCCTTGACGCCCGCTGCGCTGGCGCTGCGGTTCAAAACACTCGAGGATGAAGTCGGGTATCCACTATTGAGCCGCGTCGGGCGGATCGTTCGCCCCACCGCGGCCGGATTGCGGTTGGCGGAACAATCGCGAAACGTCGTCCAGCGCATCCGGGACCTGCGCACCCTCGGAGATGATCCCGAACTGGGTGGCGAGCTTCGGCTCGGTGTAGCGTCCAGTGCGGTCGCAGGTGTCCTGTGCAACCTGCTGCTCGATCTTGCGAAGAAATATCCCAAGCTGGAACTCATCATCACCAAAGGCAGTTCGTCCAGCCTGTACGGCAGTCTTGTCGACGACCGCATCGACGCCGCGCTGATGTTCGAGCCACTGTTCGATGTTTCAAAAGGCCTCGACTGGTCGACAATCCATTCAGAGCCCTACATCGTCATCGCGCCCGCCGCCTTCGGAGAGCGAGAAGCTCTGGATCTGCTGCGCACCGAGCCATTCATCCGCTATGATCGTCGGCTCTGGTCGGGTCAGATCGCCAGCCGGTACCTCGACCGCAAGATGATCGTTCCGCGCGAGCGGCTCGAGATCGACGGCCTCGAGGCGATTG
This sequence comes from Aureimonas altamirensis, assembly GCF_023702225.1. Taxonomy (GTDB): domain Bacteria; phylum Pseudomonadota; class Alphaproteobacteria; order Rhizobiales; family Rhizobiaceae; genus Aureimonas; species Aureimonas altamirensis_B. Next base: position 55,413 of record NZ_JAMQCO010000002.1, read on the forward strand.
CCGTGCTGGTCAGTCGCGGCCTCGGCGTTTCGCTCGTCCCGGACTGGTCGACGCCGTGGCCCGAGGGACTGGATATCAGGAAGTTTCCTCTTCCCGATGATCGACCATACAGGACGATGGGGATGATGTGGCCGCGCGCGTCCCGGCGGCTACCGATCATCGAGGCGCTTCTGGCCATGGCGAAGGTCGAATAGCGGGCGGCCGGTCATCCTGTGCGCGGCAGTCTCCGACCGCCGATCCAAACGCCACGCAGGTTCAACGCGTCGTCGATCCAAACCATGTCGGCACGAAATCCCGGGGCAAGCGCGCCACGCTCGCCCTCGAGACCGAGGAAAGCGGCAGGATAGGACGAGGCCATCCGCAGCGCCTCCTCGAGGGGCACGCCGACCGTCCCCGCGAGGTACTGCACGGCGCCGATCATCGTCAGGTCGGAACCGGCAAGTGTTCCGTCGTCCAGCGTCAGGCGTCCCTGGCTGCGTCTCACCGTACGCCCGTTCAACTCGAATACGCTGGCGTCCACCCCTACGGTCGGCATGGCGTCGGTTATTGCCATGATTTTCCCCTCGCCGCGCTTGGCGCGCAGCGCGATGCCGATGGCTGCGGGATGCACATGATGCCCATCCGCGATCACGCCGCACCAGACGTCCGGCGTATCGAGGGCCGCGCCGACCAGCCCGGGGCTGCGATGGCCAAGCTGGCTCATGGCGTTATAGAGATGGGTGACACCCCGCGCGCCGGCGGCGAAGGCACGCTTCGCATCCTCGAACGTCGCGTCCGAATGGCCGATCGAGACGGTGATCCCGTTGGCGGCCAGAATGCTTATCTGGCGCGGCGTGACGCTTTCGGTCGCGACGGTCAGGATCATCGGCCGAACCGTCGTCGCCAGTATCCGCTCGAGGTCTTCCTCCGACAGGGTTCGGATCAGCGCCGGATCGTGCGCGCCCTTGCGTGCCCGGGAAAGAAACGGGCCCTCGACATGGATGCCGATGCACCCGGACACGCCTTCGGCGATCGCGGCGCCGACCGCCTCGATGGCCGCATAGGTGATCTCCGGCCGGTCGGTGATGACGGTGGGCATCAACGCGGTGGATCCGAAGCGCGCATGCGCCTCGCAGATGGCGCGTATGCCGGCTATGGTGGGTTGTTCGTTCAAGAGCACGCCACCGCCACCATTCACCTGCACGTCGATGAAGCCGGGCGCCAGGAGGCCGCCGGGCAGGTCCATCAGCCTTGCGTCGCCCGGCACGTCGGCTTGCGGCAGGATATCCCGCACACTCTCTCCGTCGACCAGCAGCGCGTGACCGGACCGGCGAACCTTTCCATCGAAGATGTCTGCGCCCCGGTATGCGGTCATCGCCATCAGATCGTCTCCGTAACCTTCTTCAAGCCACGCGGCACATCGGGGTCGAAGCCGCGGGCGCGCGACAGCGCCTCGGCAAAGCCGTAGAATGAAAGCAGCATCACCAGCGGCTCCAGCAGCGGGTGCCCGGCCGGCGCCGTGGGCAGTCGACGCCCCGGAGCGCCCTCGCCCGCCACGAAAAGCGTCGCGCCCTTTTCCAGCAGGCGGTTAGCGGTATCCACGAGGCTGGCATGCGCCGCGTCCTGCGGAATATAGGCGAACACGGGAAAGCCGCCCTCCACCAGCGAGACCGGGCCGTGCAGCAACTCCGCGCCCGAATAGGCCTCGGCATGCACGATGCAGGTCTCCTTGAACTTGAGCGCGGTTTCCGCCGCCACCGCGTATCCCGGACCGCGCCCGAGCGTGTACAGGGATCCCGCATCCCGGACCGCGTCCACGGCCTCGTCCCATCGGCAGTCCAGTGCGGCGTCGAGGTCGTCCGGAAGGCGTCGCAGGCCGTGGCGGAGCGCATCGTCGCCCTGCCATTCCGCAAGGATGCAAAGCGCCGCCGCCACGGAGGCGATGAAGCTCTTGGTGGCCGCAACGCTTCTTTCCGGGCCTGCCTGCAGCGCCACGGCAGCGGACGCGGCATCGGCCAGTGGGGACCCTTCGACGTTGACGAGTGCGATCGTCTCGCCGCCGCCGTCGCGCGCCGCCTTTGCCAGCGCCACGATGTCGGGGCTGCGCCCCGACTGCGAAACCGCGATGGCGGCACATCCTTGCAACTTGAGAGCCGCGCCATACACGGACACTACGGATGGCCCCAGCGAGGCCACCGGAATACCGGCCATGATTTCCGTCGCGTATTTCAGGTAGGTGGCGGCGTGGTCGGAAGAGCCGCGCGCGATCGTGGCGACGGCGGGCGGCTGCAAACGTCGCAAGCGGGCGCCCGCCGCGCGCATCGCGTCGCGCGAAAGATCCAGCAACCGGCGGACGGCCTCCGGGGCCTCGTCGATCTCGCGTCGCATCAGGGAGGGTTCGCTCATCGCTCAGCCTTTTCCGGATAACGCCATTTCGGCGACGAAGTCATAGGCGTCCCCCCTGTAGTGCGAGCGGGTCAGTTCGACCGGCTGGCCCGACGCGTCGAAGGACACCCGAAGAATCGACAAGGCCGCCGCCCCTTCGGGCAAACCCAGCAAACCGGCATCCTCGGGCCCAAGATTTTCCGCTCCCAGTCTTTGCAGCGCCCGAACGGGACGATGTCCGGCAAGCGCCATGGCATCGTAAAGGGAGGCGCCGACAAGGTCCGGGTCGGGCAGGATCGTCGCCGGAACACAGGCGCGCTCCACGGCCATCGGCTGCCCATCGGCACGCCGAAGCCGATGGAACCGGCTGACGGGCTCCCCCGGCGACAGCGCCAGTTGCAGCGCCTCTTCCGGCGTCACACGGCCGATGGCGCGCGTCAGCCAGTCCGAGGTGGCCGCGCGTCCACGCGTCCGCATGTCCTCGGTGAAGGACGTCAGGTGCGACAGGCCTTGTTGCAGCTTGCGGCGCGAGGGGTCGGCGATGAAAGTTCCAGAGCCGTGCCGCTGCTCCACGACGCCGTCCAAGGCAAGTCCTTCGAGCGCCTTACGCACGGTCACCCGTGACACACCGGCCTCCAGTGCAAGTTCCCGCTCCGACGGAAGCGCCTGGCCGACGCGCAATGCTCCGTGTTCGACCGCCTCGCGGATCGCTGCGCCGAGCCGCAGATACAGCGGCCCGCCCCCTGCGGAAAGCCGCCCCATGCGGAATGGCGCACTCATGCCCCCGCCCCCGCGGGAAGCAGCGTTGCGGCAAGATCGAGTGCGCCCTCCATGGCATCGCCTTCCGGCGAAACGAGGTACCGTTGAATATCGGCCGGAAACAGCGGCTGATATCGGGACGCCATCCCCCCCAGAAGCGCGATGGCCGGAGCGCCCAGTTGCCGCAGCCGCCGCAACATGGGCTCGACGGACGCCACGCCCTGACCGACGATCCGAAGGGCGATGGGGTCGCCGGCATCGAACCGCTCCCATACCAGCGGAGCGAAGCAACCGAAGTCGCGCGGCATGGCGGTTCGGGCAAACTCCGCCAGCGCGCTCGGGTCTCGGTGGAACCGGGCAAGGACATCGCGGCACAATTCGCTTTCCTCCACCACGCCGTCGAGCGCCAGCAGCGCGAGCGACAATGCGGAGCGGCCAAGGTCGGCCCCGCTGCCCTGGTCGGAAACGGCAATCCCCCAGCCTCCGAGCAGCGTGAACTCCGCTTCGGAGCGTACGACGTAGGCGGAGCCGGTTCCCAGGATGGCGATGGCGCCGTCCCGGCCTGCATGCGCGCCACGACACGCAACGACTGCATCGGTTTCCAACGCAAAGGACGCAAACGGCATGGGCCGTGCGAGAAGCTCCGCCGCGAAGGACGATACGTTGGCTCCGGCAAGGCCCAGGCCGGCATGGCTGCACGCCAGATGATCGGCGGAAAGCCCGCCGGCCCCGAGAGCCGCCGCGGATACGGCAATGATGTTGGCGAGCGCGGCGTCGACGCCGGCGAATATGTTGGCCGTGCCGCCGGACGCCTCACCGATCTGCGCGCCCCCGGCATACCGCGCGCGAACGCGGCACTGCGTGCCGCCACCATCTATGCCGAGAAGGATTGGCTCCCGCACGGATAACATCTCCTGATACTCACCCGGATAATACCAAAATAAGCCACACGGGCAAGACGAGTGCTCCGTTAAGACATCATTTCTTTTTTTCTGGTTGCAGAACATATGCTTATCGGCTGTCGGCAAGGTTTCATATGACAAAAACTTAACAAGCCATCTGGACGAATGGCATCAAGTTGGTAACACTATCGATTGTGATGTGGCCGCTCAGGCTCGAGGAGGTTGCCATGACCGACGATTTGCGGGCGACCGAAGCTTTGCATCCCGCCTCGCGTGGGCTCGACATGCGGTCTGATACCGAAGCACTCGGCCTGCTGCTCGCCGGACAAAGGCATGCGCTGGCTGCCGTGGAGAGCGCGGTCCCGGCACTGGCAGAAGCGGCCGAACTTGCGCTGGATCGGCTGGCGGCCGGCGGCCGGCTCGTCTATCTGGCGGCGGGAAGCCCGGCCCTCATCGCCCTCGGCGATGCGCTCGAAATTCCGCAAACCTACGGTGAGCCCGCATCCTCCTTCATCACCATCCTGGCCGGCGGCGCCGAGATCGTGACGAAGTTCGGCGGCGGCGCCGAGGATGACCGCCGGCAGGCCGAAGAGGACGTTCTGTCCGCATCCGTCGGCCCGACCGACTGCGTCGTGGCGATCTCGGCCAGCGGATCCACGCCGTATGTCCTGCGGGGCCTTGAAGCCTGTGCCGCCCGCGGCGCGGCAACCGTCGCCATCGCCAACAATCCCGATGCCCCGATCTTCCGGCCGGCGACGGTGAGCGTCCTCCTGGATACGGGGCCGGAGCTCGTCGCCGGTTCCACCCGCCTGGGCGCCGGCACGGCCCAGAAGGCGGCTCTCAACATGCTGTCCACGCTCATCGCGATCCGGCGCGGCCATGTGCACGACGGCCACATGGTGGGATTGCGCGCGGACAACGACAAGCTGCGCGCGCGGGCCATCCGCATGGTGTGCGACATGGCCGGCGCATCGCCGCAGGAGGCGGCGGAGGCCCTGCGGCAAACCGATGACGAGGTCAAGCCGGCGGTGCTGCTGGCGGCCGGCGCAAACGACATCGCCGCCGCCCGGCAGCGGCTCGAGAAGGCAGGTGGCAGCCTGCGGCAAGCCCTGGCGGCCTTGCGAAACTGACACGAGAGAGAACCGGCGTCGACGCCGCTTGGGAAAGGAACAACGGAATGAGCAGACGTGTCCTCAAAGCCTCGATCAGCCTTGCCGCTCTTGGCCTCTCTGGCCCGGCGCTGGCGCAGACGACGCTGACCATCGAAAGCTGGCGCAACGACGACCTGCCCGTCTGGCAGGAAAAGATCATCCCCGCCTTCGAGGCCAAGCACCCCGAGATCAAGCTGGTCTTCTCCCCCTCGGCGCCGACCGAGTACAATTCGGCGCTGTCCGCCAAGCTGGACGCGGGCTCTGCCGGCGACATCGTCGCCTGTCGTCCGTTCGACGGCTCGCTCCAGCTTTTCCAGAACGGGAAGCTGGGCGACCTTACCGACCTTCCGGGCATGGAGAATTTCAGCGCCATCGCCAAGACGGCGTGGTCGACGGATGACGGTTCGAAAACCTTCTGCGTGCCGATGGCGTCGGTATTGCACGGCTTCATGTACAATATGGACGCGTTCGAACAGTTGGGCCTTCAGGTGCCGACGACCGAAGCCGAGTTTTTCGCCGTGCTCGACAAGATCAAGGAAGACGGCACCTATGTACCGCTGGCCATCGGCACCAAGGACCAGTGGGAAGCGGCCACGATGGGCTACCAGAATATCGGGCCGACCTACTGGAAGGGCGAGGAAGGCCGCAAGAAACTGATCGACGGCGAAGAGAAGCTGACCGACGAGCCATGGGTGAAGCCCTACGAGGTGCTGGCGCGCTGGGCCGACTACATGGGCGACGGCTATCAGGCGCAGACCTATCCGGATAGCCAGAACCTGTTCACCCTCGGCCGCGCCGCAATCTATCCGACCGGCTCCTGGGAAATCTCCGTCTTCGAGCCGCAGGTCGATTTCAGGATGGGCGCCTTCAAGCCTCCGGTCGTCGATGCGGGCGACACATGCTACATATCCGATCATCCCGATATCGGCATGGGGGTCAACGGTGCCAGCCCCAACCAGGAAGCGGCGAGAACCTTCCTGGAGTGGGTGGCGACGCCGGAATTCGCGGAGATCTACGCCAATGCCGCTCCGGGCTTCTTCCCGCTTATCGATGCGGACGTGAACATAGAGGATCCGCTGGCGCAGAGCTTCGTCGCATGGCGCGGCGAATGCCAGCCGACGATCCGCTCCACCTACCAAATCCTGTCGCGCGGAACGCCGAACCTCGAAAACGAGACATGGGAGGAATCCGCAAATGTCATGAACCGGACGCAGACGCCGGCAGAAGCGGCCAGCAAGCTCCAGACGGGGCTGGAAAGCTGGTACAAGCCCGGCGCCGCGCCGGCGGCGCCGTCCGGACAGTAAGAACCCGAACCGGATCGGCTGGACATGACCGAAACGATCAGGCCGAGACGGCGCTGGCATATCGCCGTCTTCCTCGCACCGGCGCTGCTGGTCTACACGACCATCATGATCGTGCCGCTGATCCAGACGCTATGGCTGGCGCTCGAGCGGACGACCCCCGATGGCGCCAGTTTCGTCGGGCTGGCGAACTTCCGGGTCCTGTTCGGCGATCCGCGCTGGTCGGCGGGCTTCTGGAACGCCCTCGGCAACAACGTCTATTTCTTCCTGATGCACATGCTGATCCAGAACCCGATCGGCATCGCCCTCGCCGCGCTGATGTCGGTGCCGCGCCTGCGCGGTGTCGCCTTCTATCGGACAGCCATCTTTCTGCCGACGATCCTGTCCTTCGTCATCGTCGGTTTCATCTGGAAGCTCATCCTGTCTCCGCTGTGGGGCATCGCGCCCGACCTGTTGAGCGCCGTCGGCATGCGGTTCCTGTTCGCCCCCTATCTCGGGCAGGAAGCCTATGCGCTGACGACCGTGTCGCTTGTTTCGGTCTGGCAGAACATCGGCATCCCGATGATGCTGATCTACGCGGCGCTGCTGACCATACCCAACGAAATCATCGAAGCGGCCGAGTGCGACGGCGTTACCGGGCTCTCCCAGTTCTTCCGGATCAAGCTGCCATTGATCCTGCCGGCCATCGGCCTCGTTTCGATCCTGACATTCGTCGGCAATTTCAATGCTTTCGACCTGATCTATTCCATGCAGGGCGCGCTCGGCGGGCCGAACGGGTCCACCGACATTCTCGGCACCCTTCTCTACCGCACATTCTTCGGCTTCCAGCTCCAGCAGGGAGACCGCAACATGGGCGCGGCCATCGCCACCGCCATGTTCCTCATCATCCTCGCCGGCGTGTCGCTGTACCTTTTCGTCATCCAGCGGCGGATGCGCCGCTATCAGCTCTAGGGAGGCGTCGATGTCCAAGGCACCGCGCGCCTTTCGCATGGGCTTCGTGCATCTGGCGCTGATACTGTACACGCTCGTCGCCGTCACCCCCGTGGCGATCGTCGTGATGAACTCGTTCAAGACCCGGCGGGGCATCTTCAACGAACCGCTGCTGCCGCCCTCGCTTGAAACGGCCAGCCTGGCCGGCTACCGCATGGTCGCCTCGCAGGGCAACTTCCTGCTTTATTTCCAGAACAGCATGATCGTCACCGTGACGTCGCTTTTCCTCGTGCTGCTGTTCGGCGCCATGGCGGCCTTCGCGCTGTCGGAATATCGCTTCCGGTTCAACAGCCTTCTCGGACTTTTCCTCGCCCTCGGCATCATGATCCCGATCCGCCTCGGCACCGTCGCGATCCTGCAGATGATGGTTGCGACCGGCCTGGTCAATACGCTGGCGGCACTGATCCTCGTCTACACCGCGCAGGGCCTTCCGCTCGCCGTTTTCATCCTTTCCGAGTTCATGCGCACGGTGTCCGACGACCTCAAGAATGCGGGTCGCGTCGACGGCCTGTCGGAGTATCGCGTCTTCTTCACGCTGGTCCTGCCCCTCGTCCGCCCGGCCATGGCGACGGTTGCGGTCTTCACCATGATCCCGATCTGGAACGATCTGTGGTTTCCGCTGATCCTGGCGCCAGGCGAATCCACCAAGACGGTCACGCTTGGCGCCCAGCTCTTCCTCGGCCAGTACGTCACCAACTGGGAGGCGGTGCTGGCGGCATTGTCGCTGGCCATTCTGCCGGTGCTCGTCCTGTACCTGATCTTCTCGCGCCAGCTCATCCGCGGAATTACCGCAGGTGCGGTGAAATGATGGAAAGGACTGCAGGGACAATGAGCCGACCGCTTCGTGTCTTCGTCGCCGGCCTCGGCCAGATGGGCCGCTCGCACGCGCTGGCCTACCATCGCGATCCGGGCTTTACGATCGTCGGCCTGTACAACCGGTCCGACATCGCGCTGCCGGACGAGCTTGCCGCCTATCCCCGGATGACCGATTTCGGGGCCGGGCTTGCCATGGCGCCCGACATCGTCTCCATCAATACCTATACCGACAGCCACGCCGAACTTGCCATCGCGGCCATGGAGCGCGGCGCGCATGTGTTCGTGGAAAAGCCGCTGGCCGCGACGGTGGAAGACGCACGGCGCGTGGTTGACGTCGCGCGCCGGACGGGCCGCAAGCTCGTCGTCGGTTATATCCTGCGGCACCACCCGTCCTGGCAACTCTTCATCGAGAAGGCGCGCGAACTCGGCCCGCCCTACGTGTTCCGCCTCAACCTGAACCAGCAATCCTGCGGGGCGGCGTGGGACATCCACAAGCGGCTCATGCAAACGACGTCGCCCCTTGTCGATTGCGGCGTGCATTATGTGGACGTGATGTGCCAGATCACCGATGCACCGCCGGTCGAGGTGCGCGGCATGGGTGTGCGCCTTTCGGGCGAAATCGATGCCGCCCAGGTCAATTACGGGCATCTTCAGGTTCTGTTCGCGGACGGTTCCGTCGGCTGGTACGAGGCCGGTTGGGGCCCGATGATGTCGGAGACGGCGTTTTTCGTGAAAGACGTCATGAGTCCCGGCGGCTCTGCCTCGATCGTGCTGGATGAAGGCGCATCCTCTTCCGATATCGACACCCATACGCGAACGGCGAAGATCCGCGTCCATCGGGCGGCCCTCGGCCCGGATGGTGGTTTCGCGCGTGCCGACGAATGGCACTCCACCGCGGACGAGCCCGACCATCAGGCGCTGTGCGAGCGCGAGCAGGCATTCCTGTTACGCGCCATACGGGACGATATCGACCTGTTCCGCCATAACGAGGATGCCGTCCGCTCGCTCGAGATCGTCCTGGGAGCGGATACCAGCATGCGGGAAGGCCGCATCGTCAAGCTATGACTTGCCCCGATACGCGCACGGAGACTGCCCGGTGACGACATCGCTCGAGTTGAAAGCCATTGCCAAATCCTTCGGCGCGACCGACGTCCTCAAGGGCATCGACCTTCAGGTCCAGGAAGGCGAGTTCGTGGTCTTCGTCGGTCCCTCCGGTTGCGGCAAATCCACCCTCCTGCGCATCATCGCGGGGCTGGAAACGCAGACCTCCGGGCATGTGGAAATCGCGGGCCGCGTGATGGATGGCGTCGAGCCGGCCAAACGCGGCATCGCCATGGTATTCCAGTCCTATGCGCTGTATCCGCACCTGACGGTCTCCGGCAACATGGAGCTTGCGCTCAAGCAGGAGGGGGTGGACAAGGCCGAGCGCGCGCGGCGCGTCGCCGAGGCTGCCGCGATGCTGGAGCTGACGCCCCTCCTGACGCGCCGCCCCGCCGAACTGTCGGGCGGGCAGCGGCAACGCGTCGCCATCGGCCGCGCCATCGTGCGCAACCCGACCCTGTTCCTCTTCGACGAGCCGCTGTCCAACCTCGACGCGGCCCTGCGGGTGAATACGCGGCTGGAGATCGCACGGCTGCATCGAGCCCTGGGGGCTACGATGGTCTACGTGACGCACGATCAGGTCGAAGCGATGACACTTGCCGACAAGATCGTCGTTCTCAATGCCGGACGGGTGGAACAGGTCGGCCGCCCGATAGACCTGTACAACCGCCCCGATACGCTGTTCGTCGCCGGCTTCATCGGCTCGCCGCGCATGAACTTCCTCGGCGGGCGGCATGCCGAGATTCTCGGCGCCGAACGGATCGGCGTGCGCCCCGAGCATCTGGAGGTCGTCGCCGAAGGCGGCCAATGGCGCGGCTTCATACGCCACGCGGAGCATCTCGGGTCCGACACCTATCTCTATGTCGCCATTTCCGACACCGAGGAACTGACGGTACGGCTGCCGGAAGAAAGTCCGCTCGAGGCCGGCCGAACCATCGGCCTGCGGCCCCGGCCGGGGCGTGTCCACCGTTTCGACGCGGGCGGAAGGACCATTCGGGACGATCAGCCCGTGGCGCCGGGGTAAAGGGCACGCGCCGCCATGATGGCGCGATGGTTCCCATCCGCCCAGGCCACCAGCGATCTCATCGGCACGAGAAAGGACCGGCCCAAGCCGCTTCAATAGAGACCAGATCCTAAATTCATACCAAGGAGACGACGAGATGGCAAAAGTTGCGCTGATAGGGGCATCCGGAAATGCCGGTTCCCGGATACTGAAGGAGCTGTCGGATCGCGGACACGCCGTCACGGCCATTGCGCGCCATCCGGAAAAGATAGCGGAATTGCCGCAGGTGACCGCCGTCAGGGGCGATGTCTACGACAAGGATGGGCTTGCGGCGCTGATTGCCGGTCATGACGCGGTCATAAGCTCTGTCCATTTCACGGCGAGCGACCCCGGCACGCTGATCGAGGCCGTGCGCCAGTCCGGTGTCCGCCGGTATCTGATCGTCGGTGGCGCCGGCAGCCTGGAGGTCGCGCCTGGTCGCCGCGTCATAGACCTGCCGGACTTCCCGGAGGCGTACAAGGCCGAGGCCGGCAAGGGAGCCGAGTTCCTCGACCTCGTCCGCAAGGCCGACGACCTCGAATGGACGTTCATCTCGCCATCCGCGGAGTTCGTGCCGGGCGAAAGAACGGGCACGTTCCGCCTTGGCAAGGATACGCTGTTGTCGAACGAGGCGGGCTCACGCATCTCCTTCGAGGACTTCGCCATTGCGCTGGTCGACGAGCTCGAAACGCCGCACCACATCCGCGCCCGGTTCACGGTCGGCTATTGACGGGAATGGCGGAGGCGGCCATCGCCAGCGCGGCCCCGCCGAGGGCCGGGCCGCTTCCGGCCAGATCGTAGACCATGCCGAACAACGGCGCGCCCGCTGTCTGGCCGAGGGCCAGCACGAGAAACGGATAGCCGAGCCCCAGCGCCGGGCGATCGCCCAGCAGTGCGATACCCCATAGCAGAAAAGCGCCGCTGGACACGATATAGGCAAGGCCGAATACCGCCATCGCCGCGAAGGCAAGCGCCGGGTCGGCGCCGGCAAGCGCAAGCAGGCCGAGTGCCAGCGCCATCGCACTCACGGAAATGCGGTGGACGAGGCCGACGCCGAAGCGATCCGTCAAGAGGCCGGTTGCAACGGCGCCGGTTCCGGCCACGCCGAGCACGATCCATGCCAGTGCGATTGCGCTGTCGTCGAAGGTCAGCTCCTGCCGCAGGATGGTTGCGCCGAAGGTCCAGACGGCTGTCGAGCCCGCTCCCATCAGGAAGGCGGCGATCGTCAGGCCGGCAATTCCAGGTTGCCTCGCAAGCGCCAGAGGCAGTGCCGTGGCGGCGGTTGCGACCCTGCCCGCCGGAATGGCGAACCACAGCCATATCGTGACGACCAGGCCGGCGGCGGCGAAGGCGGCGTAAAGCTGCCGCCAGCCGATGGCAAGCGACAGAACGGCGATACCGGAAAGGACGATGCCCGCCGCCGTGCCGGAGTTGATGGCGCCGTTGGCCTTGGCCTGCGCTCCGGGCGCGAAGGCGCGCGCCACAGCGGCGGCCATCGGCGGCGAGGTCAGCCCCGTGCTGAGACCGGCAAGCGCGATCGCGAGGCCCATCGTAACGGCTGACGAAGCCATTGCGGCAAGGGCGAGACCGCCCGTCGCGACGCCGGCGGCCAGAATTGCGTTGGTACGCTCTGCGTACTGTGCTCCATAGGTGGACGCGAAGACGATGCCGACGCAGTAGGCCGCAAAGGCTCCGCCGCCGATCCATCCGGCTGCGGTTGCGCTGAGGCTGAGCTCTGCGCTGATGTCGGGCAGCAGCAATCCGAAGGCGAAGCGCGCCAGCCCGTAGGTCAGCGCGGTCAGGCAGAAGCCGGCGGCGACGAGGTTGAGATGCCCCCTCACCGCGATTGCTCCCGCACCGACCGGATCAAGGCGTCGGCCGCGCGTCTTGCCTCTTCAATGCAGCCGAGGCCGGCAATGGGAGCCGCTGCGGTAGCGCCTTCGAAGAGAATCCAGACCTGCCGCGTCAAGGCCGAATTTGGCTTCCCGAGCGCACCGGCCACCCGCTCCGCGACCTCTTCTTCGAATTCTGCCTTCTGACGCGCCACGAGGTCCACGATCGCAGCATTGGCCTGCTCGTATTCGGCGCGGGCGCGCAGGAGCATGCAGCCTCGCGGCCCATGCTCGCTCATCCAGTTCTCCAGCGTGTCGAACAATGCCGCGACAGGGTCGCCCGCAGCACGTCCGGCTGCCAGCCGCGCCATGAAGGCTCGATGCCGATGGTCGAGAACGGCCAGCACCAGCCCGTCGCGGGAGCCGAAATGCTTGTAGAGGGTCCGAGTGGATGCGCCCGATGGCGCAAGGAATGCGTCCACGCCCGTCGCCCGGAAGCCGTTGCCGTCGAAGACGGCTTCCGCACCGGTGATGATATCTCTGTGCTTGTTCATCGCCGCTCATGTAAAGCGATCGTTTTACATGTCAAACGCAAAAGATCGTTGGACGCGCGAAGGGTGCGGGCCGGCTTTCACGCTTACTGATTGGGCTGGTCTAGTTTTTATGCAATCAGCGGTTGACAACGCATTGCATGACGCAGCATGATCGAACCAATTCAAATTGGTTCGATCCATTATGAGCGTTTCCCCTCCCGACAATTCGACGATCGCGCTGGAGCGAATCCGCGACCTTCTGTCGAAGCTTGCCGGGAGCGACGAGACCAGGTTGCCCACCGAACGCGCCTTGTCCGAACAGCTCGACGTCAGCCGCGGCGCCGTCCGGCGCGCGCTGGAGGTGCTCGAGGCCGAAGGCGTCGTTTGGCGGCGTCAGGGTTCCGGCACCTATGCCGGCGGTCGTCCGGCGCGAACGGTTCCCGGCGCGAAGACGGACCCGCTGGTGGCGACGACGGACTTTACGGAGATCATGGAAGTCCGGCTGCGGATAGAGCCGCCGCTGGCGCAACTGGCTGCGTTGCGCGCCCTGCCGGAAGAGATCGCCGCCATGCGCGAGCATCTGGAACGGATCAACGGCAACGACGATGCCGACGCCCGGGAATTGTGGGATGGCGCGCTGCATCGCCAGATCGCGGCCAGCGCCCGCAACAGGCTGTTTCTGACGCTCTTCGATATCGTCAACCGCATCCGGCAGGACGACAGTTGGCGCACGGTCCGCGAAAAGGCGCGCAAGATCGCCCGATCGCGCGAGACCACGCGCGGCCAGCACGAGGCGATCATCGACGCCATCGAGGCGCGCGACCCGGCGCGCGCCGGAGAGGCCATGCGCGAGCATCTGCTTCTCATCCAGGAAATCCTGATCCGCCAGACATCGCTTCTGCCGGCCGAGCAGGCCGGCTCCACCCCCGACCCGAAGGAAATGACGTCATGCGATTGAAATGCATCAAGGCATCCCTGCTCCTGTCGGCCATGCTGTGCGGCACTGCGTCCGCCGCTACCCTGACCATCGGGCTGGGCGACGATCCGGACGTGCTGGACCCCGCGCAATCGCGCACCTACGCCGGGCGCATCGTGTATGCCGCCTTGTGCGACAAGCTCGTGGACATCGACACCGACCTGAACATCGTGCCTCAGCTGGCAACCGACTGGAGCTGGTCCGACGATGGCAAGAGCCTCGTCATGAACCTTCGGCAGGGCGCTACCTTCCATGACGGCGAGGCTTTCGATGCGGAAGCTGTCGTCTACAACATCGAGCGCGCCAAGACGCTTCCGGAATCGCGTCGCAAGAGCGAGTTGGCCAGCGTCACCTCGGTCGAGGCGACCGGCCCCTACCAGGTGACCTTTTCCCTGTCCGCACCGGACGTTACCCTTCTGGCGCAATTGTCGGACCGGGCGGGCATGATGGTTTCGCCCGCGGCGGCCGAAAGCGCCGGCGCCGATTTCGGAGCCAACCCGGTGTGCTCCGGCCCTTACAAGTTCGTCCGGCGGGTCCAGCAGGACAGGATCGTCCTCGAGAAATTCGCCGAGCACTGGGATGCCGACGCCTTCCCCCTCGACGGGGTCACCTATTTGCCCATACCGGACACCACGGTGCGCCTGGCCAATTTGCGCTCCGGCCAACTCGACTTGATGGAACGCGTGGCGGCCAGCGATGCGGCCGCCGTGCGGGACGACCCCGAACTCGGCAATGCGACGGTGGTGGGCCTCGGCTACCAGTCCATCTACGTCAACATCGGCAACGGACCGCGTGCCGACAATCCGCTCGGCGACGACAAGCGGCTGCGGCAGGCGTTCTCGCTGGCGATCGACCGCGAAGCGTTGAACCAGGTCGTCTACGAGGGCACGCAGATCGCCGGCAACCAGCCCTTTCCCCCAGGGTCGCGCTACTACAACGAAGACTTCCCGGTACAGCCGCGCGACATCGAGCGCGCCAAGGCGCTGATGGAGGAAGCCGGCGTCAGCTCTGTCGACGTTCAGTTGCAGGCGGCCAACGTGCCGGTGACCATGCAGCAGATGCAGGTGGTTCAGGCGATGGTGGCCGAGGCAGGATTCAACGTCTCGCTGCAGGCGACCGAGTTCACCACCCTTCTGGCGGCGCAAACCTCGGGCGACTTCCAGATGTCGCGGACAGACTGGTCCGGCCGTGTCGATCCGGATGGAAACATCCACCAGTTCGTCACCTGCCAGGGCGGCCAGAACGACGTCAAGTACTGCAACGAAGAGTTGGACCGCATCCTGAACGAGGCGCGCACCCTGCCCGATCCCGCCGCGCGCAAGGAACTGTACGACGCGGCCGTCGCCATCCTGCAGGACGACGTGCCGCTGATCTACCTCGGCAACCAGTCCTACATCTATGCCTTCGATACGGACGTCACCGGCTTTACGCCCTATCCCGACGGATTGATCCGCCTGCGCGGCGTCGACAAGGCAGACTAAGGCTCCTCAACCGAACCGGCGCGGCGCGTCTGCGCGCCGTCGCCGGCCCATCCCGCACAAGAGGGTCGCGCATGCTGGCCTATATCGGCAAACGCCTGCTCCTTGCGATACCGACGCTGCTGATCGTCTCGGTATTCGTCTTCCTGCTGCAGAAGCTTCTGCCCGGCGATCCTGTGCTGGCCCTGGCGGGCGAGGACAGGGATCCGGCCACGCTGGAGTTCCTGCGCGAGCGCTATCGCCTGAACGATCCCATCGTCTGGCAATATCTCTATTGGCTGGGTGATCTCCTGCGCGGCGACATGGGAGTGTCGCTGCGCACCAACCAGCCGGTCTCCGCGCTGATCCTGGAAAAGCTGCCGGTCACCATTCAGTTGGCCACATTCGCCATGATCCTCGCGATGCTGATCGGCATTCCGGCCGGCATCGTCGCCGCCGTCCGAAAGAATTCGGCGCTGGACGTAACCGCCAACCTGGTGGCCCTGTCCGGGCTGTCGATCCCCAATTTCTGGCTGGGGATCATGCTGATCCTGCTGGTATCGGTAAACCTCGGCTGGCTGCCCGCTTCGGGCTATGCGCCGCTGTTCACCGACCCCGTGCGAGCGCTCGAAACGATGATCATGCCGGCCTTCGTGCTGTCGACGCCGCTGGCCGCGCAGTTGATGCGTCATACACGGTCGGCGATGCTGGGCGCGCTGAAGGCGGATTACGTACGCACGGCACGGGCCAAGGGCCTCACCCCGCGCGAAGTGGTCCTGGGGCACGGCTTCCGCAATGCGCTGCTGCCGGTCGTCACGCTGTCGGCGCTGCTGTTCGGCGATCTCCTGGCGGGCGCCGTCCTGACGGAACAGATCTTCACCATCCCCGGCTTCGGCAAGCTGATCGTCGATTCCGTCTTCAACCGCGACTATGCGGTGGTGCAGGGCGTCGTCCTGTGCACGGCCGTGGGCTTCATCCTCATGAACCTCGTCGCGGACATTCTCTACGTTCTCCTGAACCCCCGCATGAGGGCCGCCCTATGACGACCGCCCTGCAGACAGCGCCCTTGCGGCGCGATACGCCCTTCCGCCGCTCGTGGCGCAAGCTTGCCGCAAACCGCGGTGCACTGGTGGGGCTGGCCGTCGTGGCCATCTTCGCCGCCGCCGCCCTCGCGGCTCCCATATTGCCCATCGCCGACCCTTCGGCCACAAGCTGGACCGCCATACGGCAGGGGCCGTCCGCCGCGCATTGGCTCGGCACCGACGAAATCGGCCGGGACACCTTCTCGCGATTGATCTGGGGTGCGCGCGCCTCCCTGTCCGCGGGCATCGTGTCGGTGATGATAGCCGTCGGCATCGGCGTGCCGATCGGCCTCCTGTCGGGCTATTTCGGCGGCTGGTTCGACACCATCGTCTCCCGCCTGACGGAAGCCTTCCTGGCCCTGCCCTTCCTGATCCTGGCCATCGCGCTCGCGGCCTTTCTGGGGCCGTCGCTCACCAACGCCATGATCGCCATCGGCCTTTCGGCCGCCCCCGTCTTCGTCCGGCTGACACGCGGACAGGTGCTGGCCGTCAAGACGGAAGACTATGTCGAGGCGGCCCGCTCGGTCGGGCTGACCCATCCGCGCATCATCCGGCGCTACATCTTCCCCAATGTGCTGCCGCCCATCGTGGTGCAGGCGACGCTGACCGTCGCCGCGGCCATCATCGCCGAAGCATCCCTCTCGTTCCTCGGGCTCGGCCAGCAGCCTCCGGCTGCATCCTGGGGCTCGATGCTGAACACGGCCAAGAATTTCCTGACGCAGGCGCCGTGGATGGCGCTCTGGCCGGGCCTGGCGATCTTCGTCGTCGTCATCGCCTTCAACCTTCTCGGCGACGGCCTTGCCGACGCACTCGACCCGCGTGAATCCTGACGCAGAAAGTTCAAGTCCATGCTGCCACAAGTAGCCGCTCCCTTCACGACACGCCCGGAACTTCTCGGCACGTTCGGCGCCGTCGCAACGACACACTGGATCGCCTCCGCCGTGGGCATGAGCATCCTGGAAAAAGGCGGCAACGCCTTCGACGCCGCCGTCGCCACCGGTTTCGTGCTGCAGGTGGTGGAGCCGCATCTGAACGGTCCGGGCGGCGACCTGCCGGCCATCACATACTCCGCCGCCTCCGGCCGCACCGAGGTGCTGTGCGGCCAGGGCCCGGCGCCCGCGAACGCGACGATCGAGGCCTATCGCGCCGCAGGGCTGGAGATGATCCCCGGCAACGGCCTGCTTGCCACGGTCATTCCCGGCTCGTTCGACGCCTGGATGCTAATGCTGCGCGACCACGGCACCATGACGGTCCGGCAGGTACTGGAGCCGGCCATTCATTATGCGGCGGAAGGGCACCCGACCCTGGCGCGCGTGTCGGCCACCATCGCCGGGCTGGCCGATTTCTTCGAGCAGGAATGGCCGTCCTCCTTCGAGACATGGCTTCCCGGGGGGCGGGCGCCCGGCCCGCAATCCCTGTTCCGCAATCCCGCCCTGGCGCAAACTTGGCAACGCATTGTCGACGAAGCGGAGGCCGCGTCGGGCCGCGAAGGCGGGATCGAGGCTGCGCGCGATGCCTTCTACCGGGGCTTCGTGGCGGAAGCGATCGAGCGGTATCTCCGCACGGCCGAGGTCATGGACGGCAGCGGCCATCGCAATCGCGCGGTCCTGACGGCTGAGGATCTTGCGGGTTGGCAGGCGAGCTGGGAGACGCCGCAGCTCTACGACTACGAGGGATGGACGATTGCCAAGACCGGCCCATGGGGACAAGGCCCCGTGCTGCTGCAGTCCCTTGCGCTTCTGAAGGGATTCGACATCGCCGCCCTCGACCCGACGGGGGCGGATTTCGTCCATCTCGTCACGGAAGCCATGAAGCTGGCCTATGCCGACCGGGATCTCTACTACGGCGACCCCGCCTTCGACACCATACCGATGGAGACGTTGCTGTCGGCGGACTACAACGCGGCGCGCCGCGGCCTGATCGATATGGATCGCGCCTCGCACGAGCTGAACCCCGGCAGCGTCCCCGGCTTCGAGAGCCTGCGGGAACGCACGCTCGGCATGCTCAACGAAGAGGGCATGACGGCGGGCGCCGTCTATGAGCCGACCATGGCCCATCTTTCGGAGAAGCGCGGCGATACGGTGCATATCGACGTCGTCGACCGCTGGGGAAACATGGTATCCGCAACGCCCTCCGGCGGCTGGCTGCAATCCTCTCCCGTCATTCCGGGTCTCGGCTTCTGCCTGAATTCGCGCGCGCAGATGTTCTGGCTGCGGCCCGGATTGCCCACCTCGCTGGCGCCCGGCCGACGCCCGCGCACGACGCTCAGCCCCTCCATGGCCAGCCATGGCGACGGGCGCCGCATGTCCTTCGGCACGCCCGGCGGCGATCAGCAGGACCAGTGGCAGCTCTCCTTCTTCCTGCGCGCCGTCCATCATGGCATGGACCTGCAGGCGACGATCGATACGCCGCTCTTCCATACGACGCACTTTCCGGGTTCGTTCTTCCCGCGGACCCGCTCGCCGGGCAACCTGACCATCGAGCGCAGTTTCGGCGAAGACACGCTGCGCGATCTGGAACGGCGCGGCCATCGCATGACCGTTTCCGACCCGTGGAGCATCGGCCGCCTGACGGCGGCCCAGCGCGATCCCGATGGCCTTCTGCGCGCAGCGGCGACGCCGCGGCTGATGCAGGCCTATGCGCTCGCCCGATGAAGGAGGCTTCCGCCATGGCCGACACTCCGGTCCTTTCCGTACGCAACCTCGATGTCGCCTTTCCAGCCGCCGGCGGCTGGAAGACCGTGGTCAAGGACGTATCATTCGAGATCGGCCCGCGCGAAACGGTGGCGATCGTCGGTGAATCCGGCTCGGGCAAGAGCGTCACCTCGCTTGCGGTCATGCGGCTGCTGCAGTCGGGCGCCAGCCGGATCGGCGGCTCGGTCACGATGGGCGGGCGCGATCTTCTGACGATTCCGGAACGGGCCATGCGCGACGTGCGCGGCAACGAGATCGCCATGATCTTCCAGGAGCCGATGACCAGCCTCAACCCGGTCTTCACCATCGGTCGGCAGATCGGCGAGGTTCTCGTCCGCCATCGCGGCCTGAGCCGCGCGCAGGCGCGTGCAGAGGCGATCGCGGCCATGGAAAAGGTCCGCATTCCCAATGCGGCCGCCCGGCTTTCCGCCTATCCGCACGAATTCTCCGGCGGCATGCGCCAGCGGGTCATGATCGCGATGGCTCTGGCGTCGCGTCCGAAACTCCTGATTGCCGACGAGCCGACCACGGCGCTCGACGTCACCATCCAGGGACAGATACTCGACCTCATAAAGACTCTCCAGGACGAAGAGGGCATGGCGGTGATGTTCATCACGCACGACATGGGCGTGGTGGCTGAGATCGCAGACCGTACGTTGGTGATGTATCGCGGCTCCATGGTGGAGGAAGGGTCGACCGAACGGATCTTCCAAGACGGCCGCCAGCCTTATACGCGGGCGTTGCTGGCCAGCGTGCCGCGCCTCGGCTCCATGGAGGGCCGCCCCTTGCCCCTGCCGTTTCCGGTCGCCGACATGGAAACCGGCCGGATGCGCGATGCGGATCCGGCCGCAAGCGGCGCAGCTCCGCACGGCGCGCCCGTGCTGAGCGTCAAGAACCTCGTCACGCGCTTTCCCGTCCGCAAGGGCATCTTCGGCCGCCCGGTGGGCGCGGTCCATGCGGTCGAGGATGTCAGCTTCGATCTCCTGCCCGGCGAAACGCTGGCGCTGGTGGGGGAATCGGGATGCGGAAAGTCGACGACCGGCCGGTCCATCACCCGGCTCGTCGAGCCCCTTTCCGGCAATGTGGAGCTGGACGGCTACGATGTCCGCGCGCTGCCGGAGCCGGAGTTGCGCCGCATGCGCCAGAGCGCCCAGATGATCTTCCAGGATCCGTTCGCATCGCTAAATCCGCGCATGAGCGTCGGCGAGGCGATCGCCGAGCCGTTCATCGCGCATCGCCTGGGCAGCCG
The DNA here is from genome assembly GCF_023702225.1 of Aureimonas altamirensis. GTDB lineage: Bacteria > Pseudomonadota > Alphaproteobacteria > Rhizobiales > Rhizobiaceae > Aureimonas > Aureimonas altamirensis_B. The sequence continues at coordinate 75,661 of NZ_JAMQCO010000002.1, forward strand.
CGCCGAGGCCCGCGCCATGACGGCGGACCTCCTGGCCCGCGTCGGACTGCAACCGGAGGCGGCAGACCGATACCCGCACGAGTTTTCAGGCGGGCAGCGGCAGCGGGTCGCCATCGCAAGGGCGCTGTCGTTGAAGCCGAAGCTGATCGTCGCCGACGAGGCCGTATCGGCCCTTGACGTCTCCATCAAGGTCCAGGTGTGCAACCTGCTTCTGGACCTGCAGAAGGAGTTCGGGCTCGCCTACCTGTTCATCAGCCACGACATGGCCGTGGTGGAGCGGATGAGCCACCGTGTCGCCGTCATGTATCTCGGCGAGATCGTCGAGATCGGACCAAGGCAGGCCGTCTTCGGAAACCCGCAGCACCCTTATACGAAGAAGTTGATCTCGGCGGTCCCGATCCCCGATCCGGCGCGCCGCCACCTGAAGCGCGCCATGGTGGCCGACGAATTGAAGAGCCCCGTGCGCCCGCTGGACTATCGCCCGCCCGCCAGGACGTACCGGGAAGCCTCGGCCGGGCATTTCGTGCAGGTGGCGTAAGCCCGCTCAGCCTTCCGCAAGGCTGGCCTGCACGATACCGCCATCGGACTTGAACCGCGAGCCGACGGGATGCCCCGCTTCGATGAAGCGAACGTCCCGGATGGCGCCCGCCGCCTGCAGGGTGGCGACGATATGGTCCCGCTCCGGGTCCGAGTGGCGATCGACCCTGTGCGATATCTGGAAGGTCATGGATTGCAGGCCGAAGCCGAGGTCCTGCGTGCCGGCGCCCACCCAGACCTGTGCCCGGTCCGCCGATACCGCGTTCCGGCGGCTCCAGAAGGCGGCCGCCACGGCATCGAACTGCGGTTCCGCCTCCGCCGCCCAGAAGCGCACATGATGGCGCTTGCGCGGGCTGCCGCCGACATCTTCCTGGAAGCCGATGTCCTGCCTGCGTCCGAACAGGAACAGGGGGCTGAAGGGCGCGCTCGGATAGGGCCTGTCGGCGACGAAGCTGACGATCATACGCCAGCTCGTGCGCAGGGTGAGCGGATCGGCCTCGACCCAGCCGGCCCCGGCGAAGCCCGACTTCAACTGCGCGAGGGAGCCGGCGAGCACGATATTGACCGGGTCCGCGGGAATGCCGTCCCCTGCCCGCGTCACCCGTGGTATCCGGTTGCCGCGCGTCAACGTGACGGTGATCCGCAGCACCGGCGGCAGGATCACGTAGGCGGCGACGAAATAGGTGCACAGGAGAGCGATGAACCAGGGAAGACGCCTGTCCACCCGGTCGAATACCTCTGCCACGACGAGCCAGATGGTGAGCGCCGCGATGACGGCCAGGACAAGACGCTGAAACCAGCGGACAATAAGGCTCATGGCGTGACGGCATCCGGCGGTGGGCGGCCCCGTCCACCGCGCGGCGGACGGGGCCCATGGCCGACGATGCGTCAGGCGACGCGGGTGCGCAACTCTCCGACCCCGTCGACGTGGCCCAGCATTTCGTCGCCGCGCTCGACGGCGCCGACCCCGGCAGGAGTTCCGGCGAAGATCAGGTCGCCGGGCTGCAGCTCGAACAGCCCGGAAAGATAGGAGATCATCTCCGGCACCTTCCAGATCATCTGGTTCAGGTCTCCGCTCTGGCGCGTCTCGCCGTTGACCTTCAGCCAGATCGCGCCGGCGGTGATATCGCCGGCCTCGGCGGCAGGCACCAGCGGGGTGCATGGCGCCGACGCCTCGAAGGCCTTGCCGGTCTCCCACGGGCGGCCCATCTTCTTGGCCTCGCCCTGCAGGTCGCGGCGGGTCATGTCGAGGCCGACCGCATAGCCGAAGACATGCGACATGGCGGATTCGAGGGGGATATCCTTGCCGCCCTTGTGCAGCGCCACGACCAGCTCGATCTCGTGGTGCACGTCGCTCGTGGCAGATGGGTACGGGAAATCCCTGCCCGAAAGAACCAGCGTGTCCGGGTTCTTCTGGAAGAAGAAGGGCGGCTCGCGGTTCGGGTCATGCCCCATCTCGATCGCATGATCGGCGAAGTTGCGGCCCACGCAGTAGATGCGATGTACCGGGAACAGCTTGTCCGTGCCCGCCACGGGAAGCGTCGGTATGGGAAGCGGCGTGAAGACGTAGGCGTCGGAAGCGGTATGCACGTTCATGATCTTGCTCCAGCGTAGTACTCGATCCTGGACTCGAAATGTTCGACGATTGTCGACAACAGCATTGCCGCGACAAACAGTATGATGGTCAGCGCCCAGAAACTGGCCATCTCGAAATTGCGGGAGAAGCTCTCGAACAATTCGCCGTATCCGATAATGGAAACGAGAATCTGTCCGATGACCACCCCTTTGACCCCACGGATAAGGCCGATCCTGATGCCGGCCAGGATTTCCGGCAGCGCCGACAGAAGCACGATCTTCCGGAACAGTGTCCACGGACCGGCCCCGTAGCTGCGCCCCATCTCGAACAGCGAGCGGGGAACCTGCATCACCCCGGCGCGGGCATCCAGCACGATGATCCAGACCGCGAACAGGAAGACGGTGACGACCACCGTGGTTTCCCCGAGGCCGAACAGGATCATCAGCACCGGCACCAGCGCCGACAGCGGGGCCGAGACGAACATGTTGACCCACAGCGCCATCAGCCTGTCGACCGACTTGAAAAGGCCCATCAGGATCCCGAGCGGCACGCCGACCCCGATGGCGAAAGCCATGCCGACAAGGAAGCTGCGCACGGTGATGATGGAGGCGTTCTGCCAGGACTGGCTTTGAACCAGCCGTATGCCGGCCTCCACGATGTCGCTCATTGGCGGGATGAGAAAGATGAGGTCGAGGCGGCCGACGATCTCCCACAGGAGAGCCCAGACGATCAGGGATGCCATCATCGGAATGCGGATACCGAAAAGCGTCATGGCTCCTACTCCGCGTAATGCCGAAGGCCGTGCCAGATTTCTTCCACCGTATCGAGATAACCGGGGTCGCGGCGGATCTCGTCGGGGTTGGCGGACCTGTCGATCTTCGGGTCGATGATACGCGACACGCGGCCGGGGCGCGGCGACAGGAGCACGATCCTGTCCGAGACGTAGACGGCTTCCTCGATGGAGTGCGTGACGAACAGGAAGGTCTTGTTCTCGAGCGCCACGAGGCGCAACAGATCTTCCTGGAACTTGCGCCGGTTCTGTTCGTCCACCGCCGAGAAGGGCTCGTCCAGAAGCAGCACGTCGGCGTTGACGGCGAAGGCGCGGGCGATGCCGACGCGCTGCTTCATGCCGCCCGACAGCTCGTGCGGATATTTCTGCTCGAAGCCGCTCAGCCCCACCTCGTCGATATAGCGTTGCGCCACGCTGCATCGCTCGGCATGGCCGACCCCGCGCAGTTCCAGCCCGAAGGCGACATTGCGCATGACCGTGGCCCAGGGCATCAGCGCGAAATCCTGGAATACGAAGGCGCGCTCCGGACCGGGCCCGGTCACGACGCGCCCGTTGACGCGCACCTGGCCCGCCGTCGCCGGCACCAGCCCGGCGATGATCTTCAGAAGGGTCGTCTTGCCGCAACCGGACGGGCCGAGAAGCGTCGTCAGCTTGCCTCGTTCGAAACCGAGGTCGATGTTGCGTAGCGCCTCGACGTCGCCATAGGTCTTGCAGATGCCGGCAACCTCGACGACGGTGTCGGCGCCGGCCTGATCCGGCTCATGGGCGCTTTGCGCCCGCACTGGGTTCGACATATCAGGCACTCCGTCTTTCGGGCCGCAGATAGCGCGTCTCGATGCGCTGCAGGGCGACGAGGGTGAGCATCGACAGGACGATGATGGAGGCGACGGCGGCATACATATGCGCGTAATCCGCCACCGAGCGGTGATAGGTGATGAGATCGCCGATCCCCGTGGGGGTGATCAGAAGCTCTGCAAGCATGACGCCGATATAGCCGGCGGCCACGCCCAGACGAAGCCCGGCGAAGATGACGGGCGAAGCGTCCGGGATGATGATCTTGAACACGCGCTGCATGCGCGTGCCCTGGAAGGAGCGGCACATGGCCACCAGCGACGGATTGACGTGGCGCACCGCCTTGTAGGAGTTGAGCGCGATGACCGGCAGCGCCAGCATGATGACCGCCAGCGTCTTTGCCGTCAGGCCGATGCCGTAGACGAAGGTGACGAGTGGCACCAGCGCCGCCATGGGCGCCGCCTGCAACACGATGAAGACCGGCGCGAAGAACCATTCCGCCTTGGATGACAGGCCCATGAATACGCCCAGCCCGACCCCCAGCGCGGCCGAAATGGCAACGCCGAGCACCAGAGGCTGCAGCGTGACGAAGAAGGCGTAGCCGAGGCTGCCGTCGAACAGCATCTGCAGGAACGCGGCGACCGTGTCGGTGAAGGTCGGAAACGCGAAGCTGATCGGGACGAGACCGGCGATCTGCCACGCGGTGCACAGGATGGCCAGCGAGGCGACCGCCCAGAGCGTCGGAACCCGATCGAACAACCGGGCCACGCCGCGCATCATGTCGTCGACGGTCCGGTGCACGCCCCCGGCTTCTCCTGTCTTGGTGAAGGAGGTCATGGCATCGCCCTCACGAGGAACCGAGCTTGGCGAGTGCGGCGTTGAGCGGGTCGAGATCCCAGAAGTCCTCGACCTTCAGCTCGGACGGCTCGCCCGTCAGCGCGCCCGATACGGTATAGAACTCGAAGTCGCCGCGCGCCGCCTCTTCGCCACCGCCGTTGACCGGCAAGCCGGCTTCCGCCGCACCGGTGAAATAGGGCTCGATCTCGGCGACGGTCTCGGCGCTCGCATCCGGGAGCAGGTTGTACTTCTGGCGCAGGTCCACCATGACGGCCGGATTCTCGGCCACTTCGCGCCAGGTGGTCAGGATCGCCTCCACCAGCTTGGCGACGTCTTCCTCGTTCTCGCGCAGATAATCGGTATTGGCGAACAGCGCCTCGTCCGTGGCCGGGGCCGTGTCGAGCGGCAGGAAGATGAAGCGGTCCGGCGCCTCGCGCTCGAGGATCCGGCGGCCGGATGCATCGACGATGGTCGCCTTCACATTGCCTTGCAGCAGCGCACCGGTCCGTACTTCCGCGCCCGGTATGTAGGAGACGCGGGAGTAGCTGATGTCGTTCTGCTGGGCCGCCAGTTGCATCAGGGCTTCCGTTCCCGACCCGCGCGAATGGACGGCCACCTCCTGCCCGTCGAGGTCTTTCCATTCCTTGTAGGTGTTGCCGTCCACCACGGGATACATCTGCAGGGTCGACAACTGCATGAAGATGCGGATCGGTGCGCGCACCTTCTGGATCAGCGCGTAGGGCCCGCCGACGCCGATGTCGGCCTGCCCGCTCACCACCGCCTGCGCGGCGATGTCCTCGGATTTCAGGTAGGTGACGTCGATCTCCACCCCGGCCTCGCGGGCCCGCTCGATGGCGGCCATCAGGTGCAAGGTTTCGACCGTCGCGATATCGCCGAACGCGATACGCATCGGGTCGGCCATGGCCGGCCCCGAAAGGGCGCTTGCGGATACGAGAACGGTTGCGGCCAGAGCGAGACGCCTGAGCGCCCGCAGATTGATTCCGGACATGATTTCCTCCCTGGACATTCGACGCGCTCTTGTCGGCGCATTAATGAACCAATGATGCTATTGTTACGGCTTTGGTTAAGTCGATGTCAACCGAGAATGCGTTGACGACTGTGGATTGGTAACGTAGAGATTGAACCAATATCAAATTGGTTTTCAAAATGTACGCTTCGCTCGATCCATCCGCAGATCACGCCGCCCTTGCCCGCATGCGCGAATACCTGCTGCATGCCGAGCTTGAGGATGGAGGTCGCCTGCCCCCCGAGCGGGATCTCGCCCTGTCGCTCGGCCTCTCCCGTGGCGCCCTGCGCAAGGCGCTGGCCGACCTGGAGGCAGAAGGCGTGTTATGGCGGCATGTGGGCAAGGGTACGTTTACCGGCGCGCGGCCCATTGACGGCGCTGCGGATGTAGCCGCCATGGCAAGCCGCACCAACCCCATCGAGATCATGGGCGCGCGCCTGTCCATCGAGCCGGAGATCGCGCGGGTGGCCGCGCTGAACGCCACGCCCGCCTCTCTGGCACGCATGCGCCAGTGCACCGAACGCATGCTCACCGCGGCGGACTGGCGGCAATATGAAAGCTGGGACAACCAGTTCCATCGGACCGTCGCCGAGGCGACCCAGAATACGCTTCTGGTCGGGCTTTTGGATACGCTCAACGCCGTGCGCCGTCAGGTGAATTGGGGCCGGCTGCGCGCCAATCCCAAAAAGCCTCCGAGCGACCACCACAGCTTTGCCGAGCACGAGGCCATCATGGCAGCCATCCACGACCGGGATACGCAGGGCGCATCCAACGCCATGCGTGTGCATCTGCAAAGTGTCGAACGCAATCTGAGAAACGCGTGACGCGTTGCCCCGTCTGCCGCGCCCGCGCCATTGCGCCGACGCGGCGCCATCTGCTCGAGGCATCCGGCGGTCTGCGGCGATTTCCGCTGGTATGCGGGTCGTGCGGCCTCATGATGCACCGGCGCGAGGCGCGCCGGCTTCACGCTGCCCTTTCGGCAGCCCTTGGTGGCCGGTTCTTCACGCCGCAGGCAGATCTGGGGCTCGATATCTTCACGCTGCGCATCGCGGCATCGCGGCTCCGGCTGCTTGCGCTGCCTTGCGGACACCGCCAGCATGACGCGCTGTCTGCGCCGCATTCGCCGCTCGGAGCCCAGGCGCGCCTCGTCCCCCTGGATACTGCCCCGCGCCTGCCTCTTTCCCTTGGCATCATGTGCCGGGCCGACAGGCTGGATGCCTGCGTGGACCGGGCGCGACAGCATCTCGAATGGGCATCGGAGGCCATCATCCTGTGCGACGGGGCCGAGCGCGGTGAAACGGGAGACGGTCGTCTGCGGATCGCCTTCCGGCCGATGAACGGAGATTTCGCAGGCCAGCGCAATGCCCTTCAGGACCTCTCCACAAGGGCATGGGTGCTGCAACTGGACGACGACGAGAGCCTGTCGCGGGAGACGGCATCGGCGCTCCCGGCCCTAGCCCGCGCGGCCGAGGCGGCGGGTGCCGTATCCATCGGGCTCGCGCGCCGCAATCTGGTAGACGGCGTCCTGTCCGACCTGTTCCCCGATACGCAATACCGCCTGAACCGGAGGGAGGTTCGCTATCGAGGAACGGTCCACGAGCGCCCCGACCGCCCCTGGCAACTCAGCACGATCGCCCTTCATGGCGCCATCGAGCATATCCTTGATGGTGAGCGCGTCTCGCGCCGCTCCCAGCATTACGAGAGGCTTTCTCCCGGCATGGGCCGCCTGGCCGAAGCGACCGAGCTTCTGACGCCTTACCGCCCCTGATGCCGCCTGATGGCCGCGTCGTAAAGAGCCAGCGTCTGCCGCGCCAGGGACGCCCTCGTAAAACGCCCTGCCGCCTTCAGGGCCCGTTCCCGGTGGCGGAGACGCAATTGCGCCGAGGCGATCAGGGGGCGCAGGGCAGCGGCAATGGCGTCGGCCGACGTCTCTTCAGCAAGCACTCCGCCATCGGCTACGAAATCGCGTGCGCTGGAATCCGTCGCGCTGGCCAAAATGACCCGCCCGAAGGCAAGCGCCTCCTGATAGACCAGGCCGAAACTTTCATAGCGCGATGGCGCGGCGACGATATGCGCATGCGCATATTCTTCCATCAGGCGCGCCTGCGGCTGCCGTCCGAGTGCGGTGATCCGGGCGCGGGCGGCCGGTGACAGCGCATCCGGGAGATCGGCTCCGGAAACGCCGAGAAGACGCACGGAAAATTCCGGGCCGGATGCGTCTTCGGCCTCTCCGGCCAGCCTCTCCACCGCCTCCATCAGTTCTGCAAAGCCCTTCCGTTCTTCCGCGCGTCCGACGAACAGGATGCGCGCAGGCCCGCCCTCGTGAAACGGCGCATCGGCTGCCATGGCTAGAAACTCCGGCGGAAGGGAAAGGCCGATCACCGCATGCGGGACACCTGCGCCGACAGCGTAATGGCTTTCCATACCGCGAGCATGTTCGGCCGAGTTGGAGACAAGACCGCTCGAACGGTTGATCTGCCGACGCTCCAGCCGGTCGGCCGCCGCAGCGTCGAGCGTGTCGCGCGCGCCATGCGCCGTGGCCCGGGAAAAGGCGGCGGGCGTCGATATCCGCGAAACAAGCGGCGCGTCTCCGCGGCGTCCCAAGAGGGCAGCCGGCGCGTACCAGTTCGTCGCCTCCACGATATCGAAGGGCCGTTCGCCGTGCAGCGCCGCAACCTTGCGGCGGAAGGCGATGGGCGCCGCCAGGTGGCCGACGCCGCCCCACTGTCGCAGCCGTGCCAGCGACGACCCGTCGTCCATGGCGGCTCCGACCAGCCGCACCCCGCCCTCATGCCGGGTGCCCCGCCGGTCCAACGTCACGACGGTCACGTCGCAGCCGAACTCGGCAAGGCTTTCCGCGATCTCGCGCGCGGCAGTGGACAATCCGCTCGGCGATGGCGGATAATCCCACGCCAGAAGGCAGCAACGCATCAGTTTGCCCCTCCGGCCAGAAGCGAGCGGTAGAGCGCTATATAGTCGGCGGCCATGCGCTCTGACGTGAAACGCGCCTCGAAGCACCGTCGCACGGTGTTTCGGTCCAGTTCGCGAAGACGCCCTATTGCGGAGACCGCACCGGCCTCGTCCTTGACGATGAAGCCCGAAACCCCCGGCTCCACGATCTCGGGTACGGAGCCCTTGTCCCATGCGATGACCGGCGTTCCGCAGGCCATGCTTTCGATCATCACCAGGCCGAACGGCTCCGGCCAGTCGATCGGAAACAACAGCGCGCCGGCATCCTGCAGGAGCCGCTGCTTGCCGGCATCGTCGAGCGGGCCTTCATAGATCGCGTCGGGCCCCAGCAATGGCGCAACCTCCCGCTCGAAATACAGCGGATTGCCGACATCCACCGTGCCCGCCAGCCTGATCTTCCAGCCGGCGGCGCGTGCCGCCCTGATGGCCCTGTCGGGGCGCTTCTGGTCCGTCATCCGTCCGATGAAGGCAAGATAGCCGCCCTCCCCACGCCCGGCCGCATAGCGGTCCCGGTCGAGCCCGTGGTGGACGACGCGGGTCCGGTTGGCCGGCGGCAGCATGGCATTCTGCGCCGCGGAGATGGCGGCGACCGGAAGATCCGGGAAGGATGCGAAGAACAATTCCCGGTCGAGTTCGTCGACGCGCCAGTGGATCGTGGTCACGGAATGCCGACGCCTATCGCCCAACAGAGCAGCATGAAAAAATTCGCCGTGGCAGTGGATGATGTCGAAATCATTCAGCGCGGCCCTCAGTTCTTCCATTCGAACTGCTTCCAGAACAGCCGGAATCGATGGCGGCACGGAGCCATATTTCTTTTCCAGGCTAAGCAAACTCGGTAGTTTGCCGACCTGCGACACCGGCGCCGCACTATCCGAAGGCGCAAACAGCGTTACTTCAACTCCAGCTTGTTTGAGAGAAACGCAAAGGTCACCGATCATGCGTTCCGTGCCGCCATGATCGCGGGGCGGTACCGGAAATATTCCGGGGGCGACCTGGGCAACACGGAGTGGCGATAGGGTCTTGTGCGTGCTCGTCATGCGCACTCCTTGTTTGCCCGAGGGAGCGGGTATGTTCATCTTGCACGTCGCACTTCAAGGGTGTCTCAAGGGGCATGGAGTGGAATACGGGCTGACGGCGGATACGGGTGGCCATATCCGCTACCTTCTCGAACTGGTCGAAGCGTCCGCAGAGCGCCATCGGGGCCACCGGCACGTCATCGCCACGCGTCGGTTTGCCGGTGTCGGGCCGGAATACGAGATCGCCGACGAGGTATGCCGGCCGGGCGTCCGCATCCTGCGTCTGCCGACGCGCAACCCCTTCTATGTCTCCAAGGAAGAGATGCACGAAGAGGTCGAAAGCTTCGCCGAGGGCCTGGTGGCATGGATCGAGGCAAACCGACGGCCCGACATCATCCATGCGCACTACGCCGATGCCGGGCGGGCGGCTTCCATCGTCCGGAAACGGCTGGGCATCCCCTTTTTGTTCACCGCGCACTCCCTGGGACGGGTGAAGCAGGCTGCCTTCGAGGCGCTCGATGCGCCGCTGCCCGGCATGGCCGAGCGGATCGAGGCGGAGGAAACCGCCCTGCGCGATGCCTCCCTGCTGATCGCCTCCTCGCGCGATGAGGCCGAGGTGCAATACGCCATGTACCGGGGGTACGAACCCGGACGGATTCGCATCCTGCCGCCGGGCAGCAACCTTGCGGCCTTCCGGGATGCCGTCCCGACACCCTGCGTCGAAGCGGAGATGGCGCGCTTCCTGTCCGATCCGTCGAAGCCCTGCCTGCTCGCCATCGCCCGTCCGGTGCGGCGCAAGAACCTGTCGACGCTTGTCGAGGCCTTCGGGCGCTGCGCGGAATTGCGCAGGCGGGCCAACCTCATCATCGTGGCGGGCACCCGTACCGACCTTGCTCATTGCGATGCGGAGACCTCGGGCGTGTTGTCCGAGATCCTGCACCTGATCGACACTTACGATCTCTACGGGCAGGTGGCCTATCCCAAGCATCATGCGCCGCAGGACATACCGTCCTATTACGCCTATGCCGCAAGCCGGCGCGGCATCTTCGTGAACCCGGCGCTGAACGAGCCGTTCGGCCTGACCCTTCTGGAAGCCTCGACCGCCGGCCTGCCCATCATCGCCACGGACAGCGGTGGCCCGAACGACATCGTGGAAACCTGCGGCAACGGCATGCTGGTCGACCCGCGCGATGCGGACGGCATCGCCCGCGCCGCGCTGGCGATCCTGTCGGACGAGGCGTGCTGGCGCCGCTACGCCCGGGCCGGTTCGTCGGCCGCCGACGCCTATGACTGGAACAGGCATGTCACGCGATATGATGGCCTTATCCGATCCATCATCCGCCCGGCCGGGCCGCATCCACGCCCCACGAGCCTGCTCGTATCCGACATAGACAACACGCTGGTCGGCTGCGGCGATGGCCTGCTGGCCTTCCGGGACTGGCAATGTCGCCAGCCGGGCCTTGCCTTCGGCGTGGCGACAGGGCGCTCCTTCCACAGCGCGATGGCGATCATCGAGCAGGAGGATGCACCCCGCCCGCAGGTGATGATCACCTCGGTGGGCTCCGAGATCTACCATCTGGCATCCGACGGTGTCAGCTACAGGGCGGACACCGTATGGAGGCGTAAGGTGCGTCGCGGGTGGCGGCGCGACGCGACCATCCGCGCGCTCGAAGGGATCGCAGGGCTGACTGCGCAGGCGCCGCTGGAGCAACGCCCGTTCAAGCTGTCCTATTTCTCGGACGGGCGGCCCGATACGGTGGCTGCCGTGCGGCGCCGGCTGGAGGCGGCCGGCATTTCAGCCTCCGTCGTCCACAGCCACGGACGCTATCTCGACGTGCTGCCCCATGGCGTCTCGAAGGGCTCGGCCGTGGAGTTCGTCCGCACCGGATACAGGCTTCCCGTCAATTCGGTCTATGTCGCCGGCGACAGCGGAAACGACATCGACATGCTGGGCATCATGCCCCAGTCGATCATCGTCGCCAATTATTCCGACGACCTTGCCGGCCTGCCGGCATTGGCCCATGCCTATGTGGCGCGGGGCACGCATGCACGCGGCATCATCGAGGGCGTCGCGCATTTCCGGTCCACTGGGAGGGTCGGGTGGAAGCCAGCGTCCTGACACTCGTTCGCGGCCGAGAGGCCAGCCTGGGCAACCTCATGGCCGGCCTGGCCGCGCAGACCGCGCCTGCGAAGGAGCTCGTCATCGCCTACATGCAGCCGGAGCCCTTTGCCGACCTGCCCTCTCCCGGCTGTCCGGTGCGAAACCTTTTCATATCGGGCGACCCGATGCCGCTGGCAATGGCACGGAACGCTGCGGCCCGCGCCGCGCGCAGCGAGTTGCTGATCTTCCTGGATGTGGATTGCATAGCCTCTCCTGGTCTCGTCGCCTCTTATCTTGCAGCCGCGGAACGGAGCGCCGACGGCGTCTTCCTGGGCGAAGTCCTGTATCTTCCGGAGGGCGCCGTGGATGGCGCCCTCGATTACGGAAAGCTCGACCGCCTCGGCCATCGCCACCCCGCAAAGCCCCGCATGCCGGATGACGGGGTTCGGCACGAGCCGGATCATGGCGAGCTGTGGGGTCTTTCCTTCGCCATGCGGCGCACATGCTGGGACCGGCTCGGCGGCATGGACGAGAGCTTCGTCGGCTATGGCGGAGAGGAAACGGACTTCGCGCTGAGACTCGGGGCGGCGGGCATACCGCTGTTCTGGACGGCCCATGCGCGGGCCTACCACCAGCATCACGCGGTCCATGTCCCGCCGCTCCAGCAGTTCGACCATATCCTGCGCAATGCCCGATTGTTCCACGCCCGGCACGGGCGCTGGTGCATGGATTACTGGCTCGGCCAGTTCCGGGACGCCGGCTATATCGACTGGCGACCGGAAGACGGCGTCATCGGCATCCGGCGCCGTCCTACCCCTTCGGAAATCGAAGCCGCGCGCCAGCCCGGCAGCGTCCTGTACTCTTGATCACATCGGAGACCGTCATGAAGCGGCCCATATCATTCTTCGTGCACCACCAGGGGCGCGGACACGCCAGCCGCACGATGGCCTTGGTGGACAGGATGGCGGCGGACCGTCCCGTTTCCGTGCTGACTGCGGGGCCGCATCTGTTCGACGGATTCTCCCGCGATATCGAAATCGTACCCCTGCCCGACATGATCGGCGCAACCGTGCCGACGCCGCGCCTCTTCGCCGAGCAGACGCCCAGCGTCATGCACTGCGTGCCCCTCGGGCTGGCGGAAATGCGGCGGACAATGCGCATCATCCTCGATCATCTCGACGCCCGCGAGGTCGGGCTTTTCGTCGTGGACGTTTCGGCCGAGATCGCCCTTCTGTCCCGCATCGCAAGCGTCCCCTGCGTGCAGATCCGCATGCATGGCAACCGCTCGGACATCGCGCATATGGGCTCCTACGAAGCCTCGGTCGGCATGCTTGCGCCCTTCGACGAACGTCTGGAGCAGGCGGACTATCCCGCCGCCCTTCGTGCGCGCACCTGCTACACGGGCGGCCTGTGCACGACCCGGGCAGACAAGCCCCAGCGCGAGGATGCCCGACGGCGCCTGGGGTTGGATCCCGACCGGGAGATCATCCTGGCGCTCACGGGCGGGGGTGGCGCCGGAACGCCCTATGCCGCGCTGACGGTCGGCGCGCGCGCCGCGCCCGACGCGCTCTGGATCGCCATCGGACCGACGCTGGAGGAAGGCCACGAAACGGACTTCGCCAATCTGGTAAAGCTCGGCTGGGTGGACAACGTGCCGGATTACCTTGCGGCCGCCGACATCGTCATCGCATCGGCCGGAGACAATACGATCCACGAGGTTGCCCGCGCATCGGGAAAGCTGATCGTCATGCCGGAATGGCGCTACTTCTCGGAGCAGCATCGCAAGGCCGACGCGCTGGTCGCCATCGGGGCGGCCGTCACCGCACCACAGTGGCCGGGAGATTTTCCGGCATGGCTGGCGCTGCTGGACGCGGCACGCCGCCTGGACGGCTCCGTGCTCGCCTCGCTGCACGATCCCGACGCCGCAGGGCGCGGCGCACGGTGGCTCGAAGCGCTGACGGATGCGCTCTGGGAGGCCGCGCCGCAGCCCGTCCCTGCTGCCGCGCCGACGCCCTTGCCGGTCCGCGCGGCATGAAGCCGGGGACCGCGCAGAAGAGAGCGGCTTCCACCACGCTCGCCGACACCGCACGCGCCCTGTCCGCGCGGCTATCGGCCGATCCGGACGCCACGGCCGAAAGCCTTGTCGGCATATTGGCGAAGCAAGGGCTTCTGGCGGCCGGGATCGTGCCGACCGGCTCGGGAAAAGGCGGCTTCGCCTTCCATATGCCCTGGCAGGCGCTTGCGGACATATTGGAGGGCATCGGCGCCGTGGATCTCAGCCTCGCGCGGCTGCTGGAAGGCCATGTCAACGTCCTCCAGCTCGTGCACCTCTACGGTTCCCCCACCCAGCAGGAGCATGTGGCCGATCTTGCGCTGTCCGGCGAGTTGCTGGGCATCTGGGGCGCCGACGACGCTCCGCCGGTAACGCTCGTCTGTGAAGGCGCGATCTGGCGGATGAGCGGCGCCAAACGCTACGCGTCGGGCGTCGGGGTCGTCCATACCGCGCTGGTTCCGGTGTTTACCGGCCCGGCGCCCCTCCTGCCCCTGGTCGAGGTCCGCCAGCCCGAGCGCATGGATCTGTCCGGCTGGGACCATGGGGGCATGGCGCGGTCGCTGTCCGGGCGCTACTCCTTCGACGGAACAAGCCTTACGGGTGACGATCTTGTCGGCAATCCGGGCGATTACCGGCGCGAGCCCCATTTCGTCGGCGGCATATGGCGATGCGCAGCGGCCCAGGTGGGGGCCATCAAGGCCATCGTCACCATCATGCGCGATACGCTGGCGGAACGGGGGCACGATGCCCACCCGCTCCAGAAGCAGCGGCTCGGCCGCGCCGCCATTCAGGCCCGCACCGCGCGACTGTGGGTGCACGACGCGGCCGGGCGGGTGGAGGCTGCCGCCTCGTCCAAAGATGCCGAAGCGATCAGGGAGGCGACCGCCCTTGCCGCCTACGCGCGCCTCGTCACCGAAGAGGCGGGGCTGGCCGTCATCGAGACGGCGCAAAAGGCGATCGGCCTGTCCGGCTTTCACCGCGCGCATCCGCTGTCCATCCGCGCGGCAGACCTGGCGGTCTATCTGCGGCAAGCCAACCCCGACGCCGTCCTGCTGGAACATGCGGCCGCCGTCAGCGAAAGCCTCGACGCATGAACGGGCCGTTCGGCACATGGACGGACCGGGCCGAAACTGCGCCGGTGGCGGATGTCGGCCTTTTGGTGGGCGACGGCAGCCTGATGGTGATCGCCCCCCACCCGGATGACGAGTCCATCGCCTGCTCGGCCCTTCTGCTGGATGCCGCCCGGCAGAATCGGGCGCTCGTCATCGTGGCGCTGACGGATGGCGATGCCTCGCATCCGGGGTCGGTGGCGGTGCCTCCCCCGCAGTTGGCACGGATCCGCACACACGAGCAGATGGCCGCCGTGGAAGCTTTAGGCTGTTCCCACGCCCAATGGCTGCGCCTCGGCCTTCCCGATGGGGCCAGCCGCTGGCATCCGGGGCGCCTCGCCGCCGTCGACGCCCTTGCGGAAAAATGCCGCCAGCTCGGCGTCACCGCCGTCGTGGCGCCGCATCCGGACGACCCGCACCCGGACCACCACGCGGCGGCGGAACTTGCCCTGGATCTGCGGGCGGAGCTGCCGCAGCTTCGTATCCTCTTTTACGAAGTCTGGACGTGCCGTCTGGCGCGCGATGCTCCGTTCCGCCAGGACGACCTGACGCCCTTCCGCGTCGCCACGGACAGGGAAGCGAAGCGGCGCGCCATCGCCTGCCACGCCAGCCAGCTCGGGCATGTCGTTCCGGATGCCGCCAGGGGCTTTACCCTGCCGGAATGGTTCCTGGCGCTTCACGATAGCGAATTCGAGCGCCTGTCATGGCTGCACATGCCCGGCGAGGCGCCCGCCGCTTCGCATTTCGATGTCATCTACAAAAGAAGTCCGGATCCATGGGACGTACGCACGTCCCCCTACGAACTCGGAAAGCGGGATGCCGCCCGCGCGCTCCTAGGCGATGCGCGTTTCGATCATGCGCTCGAGGCCGGCTGCGGAGAGGGTTGCCTTGCCGGCGACCTGCTGCTGCACGGGCAGGCCCGGCGCGCGACGGGTATCGACCAGGCGGAGGAGATCGTCGAGCGGGCCCGCAAGTCCGCCCCGGAGGGGCTTCGCCTCGTTCGCGGGCGGCTGCCCGACGATCTTCCGGAGGGCCCCTACGATCTCGTGATCTTTTCGGAGTTGCTCTACTACCTTCCGGAAAGGGATCTTGAGCGTCTGGCCGCCCTGACACGGATGCAGATGGTGCCGGGGGCCGCAATGCTGATCGTGTCCTATCTGGGCGATACCGAAACCCCGCTCGACGCCAGGGCCGGTGCGGATTTCTTCATCGCGCTGTTCGGGCCGGAGCTCCAGCCCGTCTCGCGCCGGAGCGCGGAACGGTTCCGGATCGATCTGTTGCGATGGCGTCCCTGATCGCCAGCAGACCGGGCAGATGGCGGGCAAGGTCGGATAGGCGCAGGGGCCAACGCGCCAGGACAGGGCTCATGTCTTCGGCCGTGTGAAACGCACAGCGGCCGCCCTGCTCGGCCAGTTCGTCCAGCCTGTCGCCTTCGACGCCGACATCGGCAAGAACGGACCGGCGCGTCTCGATATCGTCGGCTGCCAGGAAGTCGCGGAGCGCGCAGTTCCGTCGCACCAGCGTTTCCGGCACTTCCAGCAACTCGTCGACGATCGGGTCCGCCTCGGTCCGGCTGCGCTGCAATTCGTCGGCAAGGCCGCCACGCGCCCGGCCGTCTAGCCGGGGCGATGTCGCCACGCGCGCGGTATCCACATAAAGGACGCGGAGCCCCAGGCCCAGGACGCTGCGCCGCAGGGCGCGATCTTCCCCGGACGGTGGTGTCGGCAATCCGCCGACCGCACCATAGGCCCTGCCGGTGATGGCAAAATTGGCCCCGCCGATATTGCCATGATGCGGCCAGGAATTGTCACGGTCGGGAAACAGCATCTCCGCGACCTCCCGCGAGACTGCCCTGTACTCCCGCAACAGATATTCGCCGGCAGGGTCGGCCTGCGGCAGAAGCGCGGCTTCCTCGGCCAGGAAGTCGATGGCGCCGCAGACGAGGTCGCCACCCCGCGCAAAGGCTGCCCTGTACGCACCGGCCAGGCCTTTGCCCGCGATCGTATCGCCATCCGTCGACAGAAGCAGGGCCTCGGGGTTCAGGGCATGGGCGATGTCCATCGCCAGGCGGCGGGCACGCGGCGCGCTGCCCTGCCCCGAGCGCCAATCGCATCGAAGCAGCAGCCACGGGCGCGTCCAACCCTGCATGACATCCAGTGCCGCCGGCGCCGTCGCATCGCGGCAGCCGTTGGCCACCAGGACCACCCCGTCGTCATCGTCCAGCGCCTCATTCAGGGCCACGAGGCAGCGACGGATCAGGCGTTCTTCATCGCAGGCCGGTATGCAGGCGCACAGGCCGGGCTGCTTTGGCCATGCGCCGTCGATGGCCGGCGGACCCTCTATCGGGAACGCGCCCGCAACGGTTTCGACGGTCCGATGCGCTTCCTTGTCCATAATCCCTTCAATTCACCGGACGCCGCCGCGTTCCGCTGGACACTGACGGAACGGATGCTTAAGAAACCTGATTTCAGTGTTCAAGTTTCCGTGTCAGTTGCGATGCACGATCCTGCAAGCCCTTTTTCCCCGTCCGCTGCGTTCCTTCACAGGCGCGCGGTCCTGGCCTTTGCCGGCGCTGCCCTGTCCGGTCTAGCCCTCGCGCCTGCGGCGCGTGCACAGACTGCGCGGCGGATCGTCTCTCTGGATTACGGGCTGGCGGAAACGCTGATTACGCTTGGCCTGCCGCCGGTCGGCCTTGCCGACGTGCCGGGCTGGGCCGAATGGGTGGTGGAGCCGCCTTTGCCGGCCCGCACGGTGGATGTCGGAGCCAATCTGGATCCCAATCTGGAAGTCGTATCGGCGCTGCGGCCGGACCTGATCCTGACCAGCGACTACACATCGGCGGCAGAGCCGATCCTGTCCCGGATCGCACCGGTGGAGCGCATCTCGATCTATGCTCCGGGCCTCGTTCCGTTCGACGAATCCGTAACCGCAACGCGCCGTCTGGGACGCCTGACAGGCCTGGAAGCGCGTGCCGAGGCCTTCCTTGCCGATACGCAGGCCTTCTTCGATGCAACGCGCATCGCCTGTGCGCAATTCGCGGACACGCCACTTCTGGTTGTATCGTTGATGGATGAGCGTCATGTGCGCGTCTATGCGCCCGTCGGTCTTCTCGATTCGGTCATGAAACGGCTCGGCCTCACCAATGCCTGGCAGGCTGATGGCGGCTACTGGGGGTTCGAGACGGTCGGCATCGAGCGTCTTTCGGAGGTGGGGGACGCGCAGCTCTTGCTGATCGAGCCGGTACAGCCGGATGCATGGACGCGCCTGTCGCAATCTCCCCTGTGGCAGGCATTGCCGGCGGTGCGCCGGCGGCAGGTACGCCGCCTGCCCTCCGTCCTGATGTTCGGCAGCCTCGTCGCGGCACGTCGCTTCGCCGGGTCGCTGCGCGTCGCACTGGAAAGCCCCGCCTCGTGAAGCTGGCCATATCATCGAGTGCGCCGCGCCTTGCGCTCGGCCTTCTCGGCATCGCCGCGCTGCTGGCTGCAGCCCTGTTTGCCGGCAACGTGCAGGAGTTGTTCCGCCCGACGCAAGGCTATGACGTCGACAGGCTCGTCTTCCTGTACGCAACGCTTCCGCGCCTGGGCCTGGCGCTTCTGGCGGGGGCCGGCCTCGGCGCATCCGGCGCCATCCTGCAGATGGCCCTGCGCAATCCGCTGGCCTCGCCCACCACGGTCGGCATCGACGGGGGAGCGCGGTTGGCCATCGCCGTGGCGCTGCTGTTCATGCCGGGCCTGCTCGGCTGGGGGCGCGACATCGCCGCCCTCGCCGGCTCGCTCCTTGCCATGCTGCTCGTCCTCGTCCTGACCCGCCGGCAGGGTTTCTCGCCGGTGCCGCTGGTACTGGCCGGCCTGATGGTCAGCCTTCTGTGCGCCGCCATGTCCGGCGTGCTGCAACTGACGCACCAACGCTATCTGGAAGGTCTTTTCATCTGGGGCGCCGGGTCGTTGAGCGCGCAAGGCTGGGCGCCGGTCGGCGCACTCGGCCTGCGCCTGGCGCTGGCCTTCGCGATCCTCATGCCGCTGATGCGGCCGCTGAGGCTTATCGAACTCGGCAGCGACAGCGCGCGCGGCCTGGGGCTGAAAGTGGCGCAATGGCGCATGGCGGCAATCTTCGCCGGCATCCTTCCGGCGGCATTGGTTACCAGCGCGGTGGGCGTGTTCGGTTTCATCGGCCTGATCGCGCCTTTGCTTGCCACCGCTTCGGGCGCGACGACACCCTTGAAGCGGCTGATCTGGTCTGCCGTCACCGGCGCCGGGCTGCTGCTCCTTACGGATCTTTGCGTTCAGTGGGCCGCGGGAGCCTATGCGGCCTTCGTACCGACAGGCGCGGTCACCGCCATACTGGGCTCGCCATTGCTGCTCTGGCTGCTGCCACGGCTGTCCATCGGACAGCGCGTGCCGCCCGGCATGGCGGCCGGGGCGCGCCCAAACCCCGCACGCCTCGGCCTGCCTGCACTCGGGCTCGCCGTTCTGGTTTTGCTGGTGGTGACGCTTATGGTCGGGCGCGTACCCGGCGGCGCCTTCGCCGTCGCCATGCCGGAGCAGTGGGCGGACCTTGCGCAATGGCGGATCCCGCGCACCGTCGCCGCCTTCGTCGCAGGGGCGCTTCTTGGCATCGCTGGCCTGATCCTGCAGCGCGTCAGCGGCAACGAGATGGCCAGCCCCGAAATTCTGGGCATCGGCGCCGGCGCGCTGCTGGGCATGGCGGCGATACTGCTTCTTGCGGGAGCATCCGGAGGGATCGGGGCCACCGGCGCGGGGCTTCTGGGCGGTCTGTTCACCATCCTGATCGTGCTCGGCTTCAGCAGGCGCTCCGGCTTCGCGCCGGACCGCGTTCTCCTGTCGGGTATAGCCATCACCGCACTGGCCGATGCCTTCATCGGCGTGCTTACCGCCAGCGGCGATCCACGCGGCTTCCAGCTTCTTCGCCTGGTCGGCGGATCGGCCTCGGCCGCTACATGGCCGTTGGTGCTGCAGATGGCAGGCGCGCTGGCGATCATCGCCGCCGCCACCGCCGCCTGTCTTCGCTGGCTCGCCATGCTGCCTCTCGGTCAGGCAACCAGCCTTTCCCTGGGCGTGCCGCTTCGCCCGGCCCGCCTGTCGCTTCTGGCGCTCGCCGCATTGGCAGCCGCCATTGCCGTCCCCGTTGCCGGTACGGTCAGCTTCGTCGGGTTGATGGCGCCGCATCTGGCACTCCGGTTTGGCAAGGGGGGGCATGCGCCCGGCCCGATGCTGCTGCGCGCGGCCCTTGCGGGTGGCCTCGTCATGGTGGTCGCCGATTGGGTCGCGCGGCTCGCCGCATTTCCGTTCCAGCTACCCACGGGCCTCGTCGCCTGCCTTGTCGGCGGGCCGTTCCTTCTGGTCCTTCTACAGAAACGCAGCCGAACGTAACTGCTGCGTTCGCACCCGCACAAAAATCGGGCTTGCCCAGAGAATTGACAGACGCCGCCAGATTGGCAAGATGTCAGACCAATTCTATCAGTCTGGTTTCTAGCGCCGATGCAGCAGGGGCTTGCCCGCCTACCGACACATGACAGGCTGCGCGACGTCCTCGCCGCGCTGGCCGACTATGTCGACCGTGCCGGGCTGAAGGCATCGGACAAGCTGCCGGCAGAGCGGGAGTTGATGTCGGCGCTGGGCGTCGGGCGCTCTACGATCCGCGAGGCCATCCGCCAGTGGCAGGCGCTCGGCATCGTGGAGACCCGCAAGGGCAGCGGCTCCTATCTTCTGCGCACCGTCAATGCGACCACCGTCCACATGCCGCTTTCCATCGACGGTTCGGAGTTGCGCAACGCGCTTCTCCAGACGCTGGAGGTGCGCCGCGCACTGGAAGTGGAGGCATCGGCGCTCGCTGCCCTGCGCGCCACGCCACAAGACCTGGCGGTCATGGAGGACCGGCTCGCGGAGGTGGAGCGAAAGCACATCGCGCGCGGTGGCCAGGGCGCCGGCGCGGAAGACCTTCTTTTCCACCTCTCCATCTACGACGCCGCCCACAACCCGTTGTTCGGCCAATTGCTGGAGCAGATGCGCCAGACCTTCGAAAGCTTCTTCGCCGAACCCTTCGACAGGCCCGACTTCGCACGCCGCTCCTTTCCCTTCCACCGCGAGCTGTTCCACGCCATCGCGGCCCGCGATCCGGAAACGGCACGCCGCAAGACAATCGCAATCCTCGACATCGTCGAGGAAGACATCAAGGACATGTCGACATGACCATGCAGCCGGTTTCTGCACTGGAAATCGCCCGGATCGCCGCGCACGACGCCGGCAACCCGTATGAGGCGGTGGTGCCGCCTATCGTGCAGACCTCGCTTTTCACATTCGGCTCCTACGCGGAAATGGCGGCCACCTATCGCGGCGAGAAGCGCCGCCCAACCTACACGCGCGGGCTGAACCCGACCGTCCGCCTGTTCGAGGAAAAGCTGGCGGCGATGGAAGGGGCACAGGATGCGGTGGGATTCGCCAGCGGCATGGCGGCAATCTCGTCGGCCGTCCTTGCCTTTGCACGGCCGGGCGACCGGATCCTGGCCGTGCGCCACGTCTACCCCGACGCCTATCGCCTCTTCGAGACGCTGTGCCGCGAGTGGAGCATAAGGGTGGACTATGTCGACGGACGGGACGCAGAGGCGGTGGCCGCCGCCCTGCCCGGCGCGCGGCTCTTCTACATGGAGTCGCCGACGAGTTGGGTGATGGAAACGCACGACGTGCGTGCGCTGGCGGGCCTTGCCCGGAAGGCCGGCGTCCTGAGCATGATCGACAATAGCTGGGCGACGCCGGTCTTCCAGCAGCCGCTGGCGCTGGGGGTGGACCTCGTCATCCACTCCGCCTCCAAATATATCGGCGGCCATTCCGACGTGGTGGCCGGAGTGGTTGCCGGTTCGTCCGCGCTGATCGGCGAGATCCGCTCCCGCACCTATCCCTATCTCGGCGGCAAGCTTTCGCCCTTCGACGCCTGGCTGCTTGTGCGCGGCCTGCGCACGCTGCCCCTGCGTATGAAGGCGCACGAGGCCGAGGCTCTGGCCGTGGCGCGCCACCTGGCCGCCCATCCCGCAGTCGTTTCCGTCCAGCATCCCGGCCTCGGCAACACGCTGCCGGAAGGGCTGACCGGCACCAGCGGCCTGTTCTCCTTCATCTTCCGCGACGACATCGACGTGCCTGCCTTCGTCGATGCGCTGAGGCTGTTCAAGCTCGGCGTATCGTGGGGCGGCCATGAAAGCCTCTGCGTGCCGGGCCAGGTCGTCCTGGAGCAGGCACAGGGCCCCAATTCCGGCAGGGCCTTCGGGATCCACCCGAAATCCATACGCCTG
This sequence comes from Aureimonas altamirensis, assembly GCF_023702225.1. GTDB lineage: Bacteria > Pseudomonadota > Alphaproteobacteria > Rhizobiales > Rhizobiaceae > Aureimonas > Aureimonas altamirensis_B. The sequence goes on from NZ_JAMQCO010000002.1 coordinate 97,772, forward strand.
CATGTCGGCCTGGAGGGCGCCGACATGCTGATCGCCGAACTCGACGCCGCCATCGCCGGCGCCGCGCTTTCCCCCCAGCAAACCCCAGGTGAGAAGGAAATTCCCGCATGATCCGAATGTTTGCCGCAGCCTCGCTGGCCACGCTTCTCCTGTCGTCCACGGCCATGGCCGATACGACGCTGAAGCTGGTGGAAGTGATAACGAGCCCCGCCCGGACCGAGACCCTGAAGGAGATCGTCGCCGAGTTCGAGGCGGAGAATCCCGGTACGACGGTGGAGATCACCTCGCTACCCTGGGGCGAGGCCTTCGAAAAACTGGCCACGATGGTTTCGGCGGGCGATACGCCTGACGTGGTCGAGATGCCGGATACCTGGGTAGCGCTCTATGCCAAGAACGGCGCGCTGGAAAGCCTGGAACCGTATCTTGAAACATGGGAGCATACGGAAGGGCTCAACGAGCGGGCCCTGCAGTTCGGGCGGTCCATCGACGGAACGGCCTACATGCTGCCCTACGGCTTCTACATGCAGGCGCTTTTCTACAACAAGAAGCTGTTCGAGGAAGCCGGAGTCGCGGCTCCGCCCACGACGCTGGACGAGTTCATGGAGGCCTCGCGGAAGATCGCCGAGTTTCCCGGCAAATACGGCTACTGCCTGCGCGGCGGACGCGGCGGCCTGAACGACTGGACCATCTTCGCCAATGGCGTGTCCGGCGACAACGCCCTCTTCCATGAAGACGGCACCTCCACCTTCGCCGACCCTGCCAAGATCGAAGGACTGTCCTTCCTGATCGACTACTACAAGAACGGGCTCGCTCCGAAGGACGCCGTCAACTGGGGCTTTAACGAAACCGTGGCGGGTTTCTACTCCGGCACCTGCGCGATGCTGAACCAGGATCCGGACGCGCTGATCGCCATCGACGAGCGCATGAAGCCGGAAGACTATGGCGTCGTCCCGATCCCGAAAGGTTCGGCAGGCAAGGCGTTTCCAGTCATCGGCTTTGCTGGATGGTCCATGTTCGCATCCAGTGAAAACAAGGATATGGCTTGGAATCTTATCGCAAAGCTTGAATCTCCTGAAGGCAATATCGCGTGGAACAAGCGCACCGGCGCCTTGCCGGTGCACACCTCTGCCGAAGACGATCCCTTCTATGCGGACGACAAGTTCAAGGGCTGGTTCGACGAGCTGCGCGACGCGAACGTGGTGCCCACTTCGCTGCCGAGCCACCTCGAGGAGTTCGCCTTCTTCAAGGACAGCCTCGTGCCGACCTCGGCGCAGCGCGCCCTTCTGGGCGAGATCACGGCCGAGGAACTGGGCAAGGAATGGGCCGACTACCTGACCCCGGCCCAGCAGAAGTTCCTCGCCGACCAGTAATCGCCCGACGGAGACACGATGACCTCGACAACCGCCGCAAGCGCACGAACACATGGGCCCACCGGGCGCAGCCCGATGCAGAGGTTTCTGCACCGGGCCGAGCCCTACCTCTACAGTGCGCCGGCGCTGGTTCTCATCCTCGCCGTCATGCTGGTGCCCCTGGCCATCGGCATATCCTATGCCTTCCGCGATATCCGCCTGCTGAACCCGTTCGGCGGCGGATATGTGGGGCTCAAGCACTTCCAGACGCTGATGTCCGACCGGAATTTCTGGACGGCGCTCAACAACACCGTCTTCTGGACGGCGTCCTCGGTCTTCTTCCAGTTCACGCTCGGGCTCATCCTGGCGTTGCTTCTCAACCGCCCGTTTCGGGGCCGCGGCATCGCCCAGGCCCTGGTGTTCCTGCCATGGGCGGTGCCGACCTTCCTGTCCGGGCTCAACTGGGCGTGGATGTTCAACCCGGTCGTCGGGCCCCTGCCGCACTGGCTGGCGGCCCTCGGCATTCTCGAAGCGCCCACCAATATCCTGGCCGACCCGGACCTTGCCATGTGGGGCCCGATCATCGCGAACATCTGGTGGGGCATTCCCTTTTTCGCAATCACCCTGCTGGCCGCCCTGCAGGCCATACCGAAGGATATCTACGAGGCCGCATCCATCGACGGGGCAAGCGCCTTCCGGCAGTTCACCAGCATCACCGTGCCCTTCCTGGCGCCAACCATGGCGATCACCATCCTGCTGCGCACTGTGTGGGTTGCCAATTTCGCCGACCTGATCGTGGTGATGACCGGCGGCGGGCCGGCGGACCGGACGCAGATCGTGGCGAGCTACATCTTCACCACGGCGTTCCGGAAGCTGGATTTCGGCTATGCCTCGGCCATCTCGATGGTCCTCTTGGGCCTTCTGCTGGTCTATTCCCTCCTCATCATCGGCCTGCGGCAGGCCATGCTTTCGCGGGGTTGACGAATGACGACGCGCAAGCTCGCATTGACGTTCGGGCACAGGCTGGGGCTTCTGGCCTTCATCCTGTTCGCCCTGTTCCCGCTGTTCTGGCTGCTCAAGGTGGCGGTCACACCCAACGACCTGATGTATTCGGAAGGCGTGCGGCTGTGGCCCTCCCGCATGAGCTTCGAGCATTTCGACTTCGTCCTGCGGCATTCCAGCTTTCCGCTGTTCTTCCGCAACAGCCTCATCGTATCGCTGTCCACCGCCGTCATCGTCACCGTCATCGCGGCCTTCGGGGGCTATGCCTTCTCGCGCTTCGCCTATCGCGGCAAGATGGCAATGGTGGCGTTGCTGCTGGTGACGCAGATGTTTCCGCTGGTGATGCTGATCGCGCCGATCTTCAAGATCCTGTCGCCGCTGGGCCTCACCAACTCGCTCACCGGCCTCGTCATCGTCTACTCGGCCTTCAACGTGCCCTTCGCCATCTTTTTGATGCAGAGCTTCTTCGACGGCATCCCGAAGGATCTGGAGGAAGCCGCCATGATCGACGGTGCCAGCCGCTTCCGCGCCTTCGCCCAGATCATCGTGCCGCTGACGCTGCCGGGCATGGCCGCAACGCTGGGCTTCGTCTTCACGGCGGCCTGGAGCGAGCTCCTCTTCGCCCTGATGCTGATATCCAAGGTGGATGCCAGCACCTTTCCCGTGGGGCTCCTGTCCTTCGTGTCGAAGTTCGGCGTCGATTTCGGGCAGATGATGGCCGCTGGCGTGCTGGCGCTCATTCCGGCGGTTCTCTTCTTCCTCGTCATCCAACGCTATCTCGTGCAGGGCCTGACGGCCGGCGCGGTAAAGGGATAACGCCATGTCCACCATCGACATCCGTTCCGTGCACAAGGCGTATGGGCCGATCACCGTCCTTGAAAGCATCGACCTGTCGATCCGGTCGGGCGAGTTCATCGTACTGGTGGGCCCGTCCGGCTGTGGCAAGTCCACGCTGCTGCGCATGATCGCCGGACTGGAGGACATCAACTCCGGGGAGATCGCCATCGGCGGACAACGGGTCAACGACCTGGCGCCGAAGGACCGAAACCTTGCCATGGTGTTCCAGTCCTATGCGCTCTACCCGCATATGAGCGTTGCCAACAACATGCGTTACGCTCTGCGCCTGCGCCGCACCCCACGCGAGAAAATGGAGGCTGCCGTGCGCGGCGCAGCCGAGACGCTGGGTTTGACCCGCTTTCTGGAGCGGCGCCCCCGCGCTTTGTCCGGCGGCCAGCGCCAGCGTGTCGCCATGGGCCGCGCCATCGTCCGCGAGCCGGCTGCCTTTCTTTTCGACGAACCCCTGTCCAACCTCGACGCCCGCCTGCGCGAGCAGATGCGGGCCGAGATCAAGAAACTCCACCAAGGCCTTGGCGCAACATCGATCTATGTCACGCACGACCAGATCGAGGCGATGACGCTGGCCGACCGGATCGTGGCGATGGAGGCCGGCGTGATCCAGCAGATCGGGTCGCCGCTGGACCTGTATGAGCGCCCGGCAAACCGCTTCGTCGCCGGCTTCATCGGCTCTCCTGCGATGAACTTCATCGACGGCCGTATACGGCCGGGAAGCGGCGGTCCGGTCATGGAGGGCCTGTCTTCCGGGCCGCTCCCGCTGGATCGCGATGTGCGGCCCGGCGATGTGACCATGGGAATCCGCCCGGAGCATGTTGCCATCGGCGACGCGGCTGCCGGCTCGCCGATCGTCGTGCCGGTGGAGCTCGTCGAGCCGACGGGAATGGGCACAATCATCCATTGCGATCTCGACGGAATAGCGGTCAAGGCATTTGCCAGCGGTGTCAGCCGCATCGCGCGTGGAGACCGCGTGCCCCTGTCGCTGCCCACGGACAAGCTGCATCTCTTCGATCCAGGCAGCGGCGCCAGGCTGAACTGAGGTCTGCCATGACGATGACGGATCGGCTCGTGGTACTGACCGGCGCCGGCGGCGGCATCGGCTCCGCTTTGGTGGAAAGGCTGGCGGGTGCCGGAGCGCGCCTCGTTCTGTCCGATCGTGCCGACGCCCGCTTCGACCCGCGGGCCATCGACGCCGCGCCCTTCGATCTTCTGGATCGCGCGGCATGCGAGGCGGCCGCGCAGCGATGCCTTGCACGCCACGGCGCGCCCGATATCGTCATCTCCAATGCCGGGTTCACGCGGGCGGAAACCCTTGCGACGACGGATACCGACGCATGGGATGCCGAGATGGCGATCAATCTGTCCGGTGTACGGCACTTTACCGCGCCGCTCGTTGCGGCAATGCGCCGGCGTGGGCGCGGCACGCTCGTCTTCGTGGCTTCCGTCAACGCGATCGGCCATTACGGCAATCCCGCCTATTCCGCCGCCAAGGCGGGGCTTTTGGCCTATATGCGCGCCATTGCGGTGGAAGCCGGCCCCGACGGGGTCAGGGCAAACGCGGTGTGCCCCGGCTCCGTGCGCACGCCGGCCTGGGACCACCGCTTCGAAAAATGGCCCGGCCTTGCCGCCCGCATCACGCCGCTCTACCCGCTGCGGCGCATGGTGGAACCGGGCGAAGTCGCCGATGCCGTGCTGTTTCTTGCGTCGGACGCCGCATCCGGCATCACCGGTGCGGTCTTGCCCGTGGATGCGGGGCTGACCGCCGGCAACCCTGCCTTCGTCGATGCAATATCCTGAATTTCTACCTTAGGAAAATTTCGTATGCTGCCTACCGATAATCCCTTTCCCGAAGAAGACCAGGCCCGCCACGCCATCTGGACCATGCTGGTGCAACGCGACATAGACGCGTTCCTGTCGGCCGACTGGTCGCTGGTGGCGGGCGACTTCGTCGAAGATCGCTTCTTCGGGCTGGATGCCGACGGTTCCGGAAATCCGGATAGCTGGCGCCTGCGGTTTCCGACCCTGGCGTCCTACCGGGAAGAGTGGCTGCGGCAGGCGCGTGCCGCGCAGGATGTAGCCTATGCCGAGCCCGTCCGTGCCGCGCTCTTCAAGGCCACGAACCTGCGCGACATCGATATCGACGGCGACAAGGCCGTGGCGCACAAGAAGTTCGACGGCATCCTGCGCCGTGCGGATGGCGGGCAGGATATCCTGTCCTGGCAGACGCTGTACTTCTGCGCCCGCGTGGACGGCGCATGGAAGCTTACGGGGTTCGTCGGCTACATGCCGAACCCGCTCAGCCAGCCGCGCGGCTGAGCTGCGCCCAGGCTGCGGTATCCTTGGACCCATGGCCGGTGACGATGCACACCACCGTATCGCCCGCGCCCAGCTTTCCGTCCGCATGAAGGCGGCGCATGGCGGCCAGCGAGGTTGCGCCCGTCGGCTCGCAGAACAGGCCCGCATGGCGCGCCAGGTCGCGCATCGCATCCAGGATTGCGGCGTCCGGCACGGCCACCGCCTCGCCGCCGCTGTCGCGGACGAGCGACAGCGTCAGGCTGCCCTCTTCCGGATACTGGGCAAGCGGATCCGATATGCCCGAGGCGACCGTCTTCGGGCTTTGCCATGGCGAAACGGCCTCCGCGCCGGCCGCATAGGCAGACGCTATCGGGGCGCATCCCGACGATTGCGCCGCCACCAGACGCGGCATCGCCCCCGCCCGGTCGGCGAACCCCTGGTGTACGCCATGCACGAGCGGGCCCGAACTCGTCGGAATGGAAACCCAGTCCGGCGCATCGCCGCCGAGCGCCAGCGCGATCTCCTGCCCCATCAGCCGCAGCGCGTCGACGCCATAGGCGTTCAGATAGGTGGTCGTCAGGTTTGCGTAGCCGGTTTGTGCGGCCAGGGCCCGCCCCTTGTGGAATGCGTTCGAATAATCGCCGGGTACGCGGTGGAAAGTTGCTCCGTAGGCGGCGATCTGCGCCACCTTGCCATCGGGTGTCGTTTCCGGACACACGATGATCGCCGGAATTCCGACATTGGCGGCATAGCACGCGACGGCGGCCCCGGCATTGCCGCTCGACGCACAGATGACCCCTTCGACGCCCAGGTCCAGCGCGCGGCTCATCGCGGCAGCCACCAGCCTGTCCTTGAACGAACCGGAGGGGTTGCGCGTCTCGTCCTTCAGCAGGAGCCGCCAGGCGAAGTCCGGATGCAGAAGGGCGGGACGAACCTCCCGCAGGGGCGTATCGCCCTCGCCCAGCGTGACGGCATCGGATACGAAGTCGCGCCGTTCCCAAAGGCCTGCAACCGGCAAGGCGCGCTCGACGCGCAGGATGCCACCGCATTCCGGGCAGCGATAGGTAAGCGCCGGCGGGGACAGGGCCCCGCAGGAAAGACAGCGCAACCCGGCGAGCGGCGGTATCGCGTTTCGAATTTCCGCGTCCATCGCGCGCCTCACGCTGCCAGGGAGCGTGTGGTGGTGGACAGACTCTGGAAGTTGTCGCGGATATAGGCGGCCGCACGCAGGGCCAGCGCCGAGATGGTCGGCGTGGGGTTCACCACGCCGCCGGTGGCCAGCACGCTGCCGTCCACGATGAAGAGGTTGGGCACCTCCCAGCTCTGGTGCCATTTGTTGACCACGGAATGTTCTTCCTCCTTGCCCATGCGGCAGGTGCCGATCATGTGCCAGGCCGGCGTGCGGTAGACGCCGTCCTTGTCGCGGTAATCCTGCAAATGGTATTCGACGGCGCCGCATGCCTTGGCCAGGTCTTCCAGGCGATCCAGCATGTAGTTCATCATGCGCCTGTCGTTTTCACCGGGTGCGTAATGCGTTTCGGCCGCCGGCACGCCGTCGCCGTCGGTCAAGGTGGCCGACAAGGTTACCCGGTTGTCCGGGTTTGGCAGGTCGTCGCCGATGGCGAACACCCCGATGGAATGGCCGAAATGACTACGGAACCAGTCATGGTGGCCCTTGCCCCAGGGCGCACGCGACGGGCTGAACCAGCCTGTCGCCAGCTCCCCGGCGGACGCGGTAGACGTGATGCAGTTGAAGTTGAACCCGTTGACGAAACCGCGCGACAGGTCCGTTTCGGCGAACTGGCGGGAAATGAGGGAGGCGACATAGCCGATCTGTCCGTCGACCGGCTCGTCCACGAACATCTCGCAGCCCACCAGCGTATGATGCAGCAGATAGCGGCCCACCTGGTCGTTCTGGTTGGCCAGATTGTCGGAGGCCAGCAGCAACCGCGGCGTGCCGATGCCATTGGCCGCGACGATGACGATTTTGGCCTTCTGGAACAGGGTGCGGTCGGTATTGCGGTCGACGTACCATGCGCCCGTCGCGCGCCCGTCCGGCCCCTTCTCGATCTTCAAGACGCGGGCGTTGATGCGCAGTTCGCAACCTGCATCCAGCGCCTTGGGCCAGATCGACATGGAATACTTGCTCATGGAGCCGCGCGGGCAGCCGTTGCAGGTGCCGCAATTGTTGCAGGCCGGGCGTCCGTCGTAATCTTCCGAAACCGCGCCCGCCTCTACCGGCCACCAATGCCAGCCCAGCGTATCGAACCCGTTGGCAAGCCGCCCCGCCACCCTGGAGAAGGGCATGGGCCGCGTCGGGCAACGCTCGCGCGGGGGCATGGCCGGATCGCCCGGCAGGCCGGAAACGCCCACCAGCCTGTCGGCGGCCTCGTAATAGGGCGCGATATCCTCGTAGGCGATGGGCCAGTCGGGTTGCAGCCCATGCTCGGTGCCCTTGCGGAAATCGCTGGGCCGATAGCGCGGCCATATGGCCCCATAGACGTTGGTCGAGCCGCCGACGGCGTTCCACATCAGGATCTGGGACGAGTCCGACGTGACCGGAAAATCGTCCGGATGCCGGCGCTTGTTGACGTCCGGGCTCCAGTTGGTGCGCCGCTGCCAGCTCCAGTCCGCATGAAGGTGCGGATGGTCCGCCGCCTCCACCCAGGAGCCCTGCTCCAGGCAGACGACATCCAGGCCGGCCTCGGCCAGTACCAGCGCGGCAAGAGATCCGGTGGCGCCGGCCCCGACGATCAGCACATCGCATTCCCGCGTTTCGGTCATCGCTCGAGCCCCCAGCGTTCCGTTCTGCTTTCGGCAAGGTCCAGCGCGGCGATATCCAGCCGCTCGACCTCGTCGGTCCTCAGGTAGTGGCCGCGCCCGTGGCGCGGCGTATCGCGGTTGTAGTCGAAGGCCGCCATCGGATAGCCGGTCACATGCGGCCGGTAGGAGTAGGGCCGCCCCGTCGCCTGGATCGCGGCAATGACGAACGGGGTCTCGTAATAGGCAAGGTATGTCGCGCTGCGCAGCGTATCGAACAGCTCCGGCTCGGCCGTCTCCAGCGCGGCGACCGCGGCCACCCGCCGTTCGCCGTTCGGGCTGGACAGACCGTCCTTGCCCCATCCAAGGCCCCTCGCCAACCGGTCGAAGGCGGCGTCGTCCCATTCCGCCATGACACGCAGCGCGACCAGGCCATGCACGCCCGCCTCCGACGCCGAGGGCCAGAAGCCGTCGCCCGGCACGAGCTCGTCCACCAGCGCCAGCACCAGCCGTGCCTTTTCGCGCGCTTCCATCGGCGTGTTCCGGCGCTCCGGCTCCAGATCCGCGGCGCTCATGACAAATCCTTTCCGGGCAACGTCACGCTGATCATCTTCAATTCGGTCATCGCTTCCATCGTGTGCCGCCCGCCCAGCCGCCCGATACCGCTTTTCGTACCCGAACCGCCGCCGAACGGCAGGTGGATCTCCCACCAGGTACTTCCGGCATTGACGTTCACGATCCCGGCGGGAATGGCCTTCGCCATCTCCACTCCCCTGGCGATGTCTGCCGTGAAGACGCCGACCGACAGTCCGTATTCGCTGTCGAGAGCAAGCTCCAGCGCCTCGGCTTCCGTGTCGAAGGCAACCACCGGTACGACCGGGCCGAACGTCTCCTCCCGGTTGATCTTCATGTCGGGCGTCACGTCCCGTATGACGGTCGGCTCGAAGAAGAGGTCGCCGCCGAGGTCGGGGCGCGGCCTGCCGCCATGCAGAAGCTTGGCGCCGCCGGCGACCGCTTCCTCGACATGCTCCCTGACCTTGGCGGCGACCTTGGCGTTGTTCAGCGGCCCCATGGTGGTGCCCTGGTGGGACGGATCGCCAAGCACATGCCGGGATGCATGTTCCACCAGCCTGTCGCAAAGCGGATCCACGATGGAACGGTGCGCCAGAACGCGGCCGGTCGCGGCGCACACCTGCCCCGCATTGAAGAACGCACCGCCGGCCGCGGCGGCGGCGGCGGCGTCGAGATCGGCATCCTCGAACACCACGACGGGCCCGTTGCCGCCGAGTTCCAGCAGCATCGGCTTGCCGGCCCCACGCTCGGCAATGCGCCTGCCCGTCGCCGCGCTGCCGGTGAAGCCGATGGCCACGACGCCTCGATGGGTCACGACAGCCTCTCCCGCAACCGCGCCTTCCCCGATCACCAGGTTTATGACTCCTGCCGGCAGGCCGGCTTCCGCGATGGCCTCCATCAGCGCCACGGCGACGAGCGAGGTGGACGGCGCCGGAACCCATACGATGCAGTTGCCCGTCGCGATGCCCGGTGCGAGATATTCCACCGGGATGTTGACCGGGAAGTTCCATGGGGTAATCACCCCATAGACGCCACGCGGCTGACGTATGGTCATCACCAGCTTGGTCGGGTCTTCGGCCGGCAATGTCTCGCCACCCATCTGCCTGACCAGCTCGGCGGCCAGCCGGAAGCCGTCCGCGGCCTTGCCGACTTCGCCCATGGCTTCCGCCAGCACCTTGCCCTGCTCTGCCGACAACACGCGGGCTATCTCCTCGCGCCGGGCGTCGATCGCCGCCCCGATGGCGACGCACAACGCGGCGCGGGCAAAGACGGGCGTTGCCGCCCAGCCGGCGGATGCGCCGGATGCCGCGCGCACCGCGCCATCCACCGCCGCCGCGCCCGACTTCGGCAGGCGGGCGATTTCCTTGCCGGTAGCGGGGTTTATCGCCGGCATTGTCTCCGGCTCGGTCAGCCACTCCCCGCCGATGTAGTTGGCCGGCTCGCGCCGCACCGGAATCGATCCGTCCATCATCCCGTTCCTCCCCGTCATTCCGCCGCGGCCGCGAGCGGCTTGTCCGCCCCGCCGGCCACTTCCCGCCCCGCGATGACCAGGCCGGCGGCGAACAGCCGCTCGTTGGCCACGACGACTTCTCCGCGCACGTCCTCCAGCGGAAAGCTTCCTTCCCGCAGTTCCAGCACCGAAGCGTCGCCCGGCGCACCAACCTTGAAACTGCCGAGTTCGGGGCGCTGCAGCGCCTTGGCTGCGTTGACGGTGGAGGCTGCGATGACCTCGTCCAGCGGAACGCCGAGGGCAAGGAACTTGGACAGCGTCGTCACCTGGTCGTAGGCCGGGCCGGTGATACACAGCGAGTGGACGTCGGAAGAGATCGTGTCGGGCAGGAAGCCTTCCGCCACCATGGCCCTTGCCGTGCGCCATGAGAAAGAGCCCATCCCGTGCCCGATATCGAAAAGCACGCCGCGCTGGCGCGCTGCCAGGATCGCCTGCTTCACCTTGCCCCTGCCGTCGATCGGGGCGTTGGGGAACGGGCGATAGCAGTGGGTCAGCACATCGCCCTGGCGCAGCCGCGAGACGACCTCCTCATAGGATGGCGGCGGCTCGTCTATATGGGCCATCAGCGGCAGGCCCGTTTCGTCGGCCACCTGCAGGGCGACGTCCAGCGGCTGGATGCCGGCCGGGCCCGAGGCATGCCGCCCGACGCGCACCTTGACGCCGATGATGACGTCGCGGTTCTCGTTGATCACCTCCACCGCCTCGCGGCCGGCCAGAAGGCGGATATCATGGCTTTCGCCCAGCATGATGTTCTTGGCGAAGCCGTATATGCCGGCGAAGGAAACGTGCAGATAGACGAGGATGCGCACCTCGCTGCGTTCGATGACATGCTTGCGGAACCCGGCGAAATTGCCTGGCCCGGCGCTGCCCGTGTCCACGCAGGTGGCAACGGCGCTGTCGCGCGCGAAGGCATCCGGATCGACGCCCAGCGATGTTCCGCCCCAATAGACATGGGTATGCAGGTCGATCAGGCCGGGCGTGACGATCAGCCCCGAGCAGTCGCGGCTTCGCGCGCCGGCAAGCCCTTCGCCGATCGCGGCCACCTTGCCGTCCGCAAAGGCCACGTCGGCCTTGCGATCGATGCCCTGGGCAGGGTCGACGACGCGCCCGTTCTTGAGGACGAGATCATAGTGCATGAATTCGACTTTCAGCTTGATTGAAAGGTCTTTCGATCCGCCGGCCGTCCGCAGCCGAGAAGATGCGGACCGCTTCCGGATCTGCTGCGACGGTGATCGTCTGGCCGGCTTCCAGCCCTGTCGTGTCGGTGGTCGTCGCCCGCACCACCGTGTCGCCGAACAGGATGTCCAGAAACTGGAAGGGCCCGGCCGGTTCGATCAGGATCAGCTCGCCGGTCAGGGTGAAGCCGCCGGACGGGCGGCGTACCGGCTTGAGGTCGTGCGGACGGATGCCGACCACCTCGCCCGGCGGCGCGCCGCACAAATCGCCGGGCAAAAAGTTCATCTGCGGGCTGCCGATGAAACCGGCGACGAACTGGTTGGCCGGGCGGTTGTACACTTCCATCGGCGGCGCGAACTGCTGCAACACGCCGTCCTTCATTACCGCGATCCGGTCGGACAGCACCATGGCCTCTTCCTGGTCGTGGGTGACGAAGATGACGGTGATGCCCAGCTCCCGTTGCAGGCGCCGGATTTCCGTACGCATCCGCACTCGAAGCGAGGCATCGAGGTTGGACAGCGGCTCGTCCATCAGGAGCACGGCCGGATTGCGCACGATGGCGCGCCCGACCGCAACACGCTGGCGCTGCCCGCCCGAAAGGGCCGCCGGCTGGCGGTCCAGCAGCGGCTCGATGCCGAGCACATCGGCCGCCCAGGCCACCTGCCGGGCGATGGTGGCGTCGTCCACCCGCTGCTGCCGCAGCGGAAAGGCGATGTTTTCCCGCACGGTCATGTGCGGATAGAGCGCGTAGTCCTGAAACACGAGGGCGATGTTGCGCTCTCGCGGGCCGAGGTCGGAAATCTCCTGTCCATCGAACCGGATGGAGCCGTCGATCCCGCTTTCGAGCCCGGCGATGCAGAAGAGCAAGGTGGACTTGCCGCAACCCGAAGGCCCGAGGAAGGAGATGAACTCCCCATCCTCGATCGACAGGTCCAGGTCCTTCAGCACATGGGTGCGGCCGTAATGCTTGTTCAGGTGGGATATGGTGATGGAGGCCATGTCTTTCGTCTCCTCAGCCCTTGACCGCGCCCGACAGCGCGCCCTGGACCAGATATCGCTGGAAGAAGAAGGCGACGGCCACCGGCGGCACGATCGCCAGCACGCTGGCGGCGAAGAGCGGCCCGTACTCGTAGAAGCGCGCCTGGTTGAGGAACCCGGCGATGACGACGGGGATGGTCTGCGTCTTCGGCGTGGAGGTGAGGATCATCGCGAACAGGAACTCGTTCCACGACACGAGGAAGCAGAAGATAAGCGCCGCGATGATGCCCGGCCGGATCACCGGCACCAGGATCTTGCGGAACATGGCGAAGCGGCTGCATCCGTCTATCAAGGCCGCCCGCTCGAGGCTCTCGGGAACGTTCTCGAAAGTCGTCTTCATCATCCAGGCGGCCAGCGGCATCAGGATCGTCGAATAGGCGATGACGAGGCCGAGATGCGTATCGATGAGGCCCAGCATGCGGAACAGCACGAAGAACGGCAGGACCAGCGTGAGCGCCGGCACCATGCGCGTCAGCAGCAGCGCCCACAGGCTGACGGAGAAAAAGCGCCGGCCGGCATGGCGTGCGAAGGCGTAGCCGGCCAGCGTTCCCAGCGCCACGTTGACGATGGCGACGGTGACGCCGACCAGCAGGCTGTTGAGGATCGACAGGGGAACGCGCGCTGCCTGCACGCTCGTCGTGCCGCCATCCGGCCACAGCACGGCGCGATAGTTTTCCAGCGTCAGGGTGGACGGCAGCATCGAGGGCGGCGTGCGGATGAGGTCGGTTGCCGGCGACAGGCTGATGAGCAGCAGCGCCAGAACCGGCAGAAGAGACCAGGCGAGGATCGCGGCGACACCCAGCCGGAACGTTGCAGTGCCGAGGCGCCGCGACGTCGCCGCGCTCAGCATGCGGCGCGGCGCGCCTGCAGGCAGGCGCACCATGGTGGCCTGCACCCTGCGTGCCGCGTCCGGAAGCTCGGCTTCGGCTTCCGCCCTGCGCATCGGCTTGCGGCGGCTGAAGACGGTGAAATAGAGGATCGCGAAGGCAAGGCTGAGGAAGGTCAGCACGTAGAGGATCGCGGCCCCCTCGCCGAACTTGAGAAACTGGAACGACTGCATGTAGCCGTGCCACGACAGGGTCGTGGTGGCCGCGCCGGGCCCGCCCCTCGTCATGATGAGGATGATGTCGAAGGTCATCAGCGCGTTGATCGTGGCGATGACCATGGCGAAGACGAGCGTCGGCTTGAGCCAGGGCAGCGTAATCGAGAAGAAGCGACGCACCGCGCCCGCCCCGTCCAGCAATGCCGCACGATGCAGGTTCGACGGCATGGACTGCAGGCTGGACAGGAGCATGAGCGTCGTCAGCGGAGCCTGGTTCCACACCTGCGTCAGCGTCACCAGATTGAGCGCCCGCCCGCCATCGCCGAACCAGGGGCGCGCCAGCGCACCAAGCCCGATATCGTTGAGGAAGCCGTTGAGCAGGCCGAAATTACCCGCATAGACGAAAGACCAGAGTACGCCGACCGAGACCGGCGCCATCGCCCAGGGCACAAGCACGACGCTGCGCAAGAGACCGCGCCCCGGGAAGGGCTGGTTGAGCACCAGCGCCATCAGGGTGCCCAGGACCGTGGTGCCGATGACCGCCAGGACGGAAAAATACAGTGTCCGGCCCAGCGACGCCCAGAAGGCGGCGTCCTGGAAGACGCGCTCGTAATTGGCAAGGCCGACGAAGACCCAGCGCTTGGTGATGGGGTTGGTGCTGTTGAACGACAGATACAGGCTGTAGAGCAAAGGCAGGGCCACGATCAGCGTCATCAGCACCAGCGTCGGCGCCACCGCGACATAGGCGAAAGCGGGAACGCCCTGCCCGCGGCGCTTTCGGGCGCGCGGAACGGCCGTGCCGGTCGTCTCCAGGGAAATGGTCATCTGGCTCCTCGCGATGTCGGATTCTTCGCGGGGCGGCGCGGCAGCGCAAAGCAGCCGCACCGCATCGAAAGGCTCAGCCGTACTGGACCTTGAGTTCCTCCGCCTTTTCGGCCAGCGAGGAAACGAGCGCGTCGGTGGAGCTGCCGGAACGGATATATTCCTGCACCTGCTGCATCATGTACATGTCCCATTCAGGGAACCAGATCGCCTTGCCGATGGCGCGCGATGTGGCGTTGGAAAGCTGGTCGGACGCGACCTTCAGGTCTTTCCACTTCGAGAAGCTGTCGACGACCTCTGGATCTTCCATCAGTTCGCGATAGGCGGAACCCAGGCCGAACTCGAGCGCCCAGCGCTTGGACACATGATACTGCCCGTCCTTGGCCTTGCCGCCGAAGAACTGGAGAAGGTTCCAGACACGCTCCTCGTCCACCGGGTTCGCCCCCATCAGGTAGGAGGCGGTCCAGGCCATGGTGGATCGCGTTGCGCCGGGCATAAGGGCGTTGCGGGCCTTGCCGGCGATCTTCGAAACGGCGGGGTCGTTCGCGACCTTCTGGTTATAGTCGTGCACGACCATGAATGTGTGCCGTCCGGAGGCGTAGCTGGGTACGCCCTCGCCCGGCAGGGTCATGATGTCAGGCGTGACAAGCCCTTCGCGGTAGAAGGTCTGGTTGATCTCCAGGATCTTGCGCAGGGCCGGTTCGTCCACGAAGTTGCCCTCGGCATCGAAGACCTTGGCGCCTTCCGAGTACCAGGCGGAGAACATGTACCAGGACATGTTCGGCCATTGCTGCTGCCACATGCCATGGAATGGCGCGTCCGATATGCCGTCGGCCTTCAACTTGCGGCTGACATCCAGAACGGCATCCCAGGTGGCCGGCACCTCGACGCCGGCCTGCGACAGATGCTCCTCATTGTAGAGGAAGGTGTTGTAGCCGGCATAATACGGCATGCCGGACAAGGGTCCGCCATTCGGCAGCGACAGGCTTTCGACGCTCACCGGATACATACCGGCGATGATATCGTCGATGCCCGGCATGCCGCCGAGATCGCGTATCCATTCGGCGGCATGCCACCGTGCGATATAGTTTTCCTCGGCATACAGCATGTCGATGTGCTGGCCGCCGGTCAGCTTCGTCTCTGCAATGGGGTGGTAGTCGCCCGTCACCAATTCGTAGTTCACGTTCTCGTCGTAGAGAGACATGAACGTCTTGACGTTCTCGTCGACGATCTGCGGCTGGTACTGCCAGCCGACGAACGTCAGGGGCGTGGACGGTGCGGCGAAGGCCCGGCGCCCCATCATTCCCGCAGCCGCGATGCCTGCGGTACCGCGAAGCACCTGCCGTCGGGACAAGAGATATCGATCCAGCAATGTCGTCATGCCAGTCCCCCGTGGTTTCAAGAAGATAGAGTCGGGGCGCTCCTGCAAGGCGCCGCCCGCATTCCGTTGACCCGGCTCCCCATCTTGCGGGTGGCCGACGAATTGTCCTGCTATGGGACGAAAGCTAATCGGAGTTTCTGGAACCTGTCTACAGGTATTTTTAGTTTTCGATCATTTTCGGCGGCGCGGGGTAAATATCGCACGGCAGCAGAGTATTTTTTGATCTAAAAAACAAAAAATGAACAGTTGCAGCGCATCAATCGCACAATGGCTGCGTCTTCGGCGTATCGCGCGCGTCTGCCAGTTGCTGGCGCACGCGACGCAGCTTCTCTCGCCCCGCATCCTTTCGGCGGATGGCGACGGCATAGGCCAGAACGTCGATGGCGATCAGGTAGGAGTAGCGCATGGTGGCCGGGCTCAGGATATCTTCGTCGGCCGGCATGTCGATCGGCAGCAAGGCATCGACGACGCCGGCCAGAAGGCTGTCCGGGGGCACCAGCCCGAGTGACAGCGCACCGTATTCCCGGGCAACCGACACCGTGCGCGCAAGCTCGGCATTGTCCCCCGTCAGCGAGCAACAGAAGACGAGATCCCCGCGCTCCGTCGTGGAAGCCAGCATGAACTGTAGCTGGTGGTCGGCACAGGGGATGACGCGGATGCCGAGCCGGAAGAAGCGGTTCTGGATTTCCTCGATCAGCCACGACGATACGCCGCCTCCGCCGAACGCGTAGAGCGTCGTACAGCCTGCGATCATCTCCACGGCGCGTTCGACCGCGGGCAGATCCATGCCTCGGTACATCTGGTCGATGGCGCTGTGCGCGCGCTTGGTGACGCGGTCGGCGATCTCGGCGATCCCGGCCGGCGGAGTCTGCGGCTCCAGGTAGCGCATGCCGACCCGCATCGAGCCCATGATGCGCAATTTCAGGTCCTTCAGGCCGTCGCAGCCGAGCGCGCGTGCGAAGCGGCCTATCGTGGGCGCGGAAACTCCGATCCAGACGGTCAACGCCTCTACGGGCGTTTCCACGAAGCGATGGGGTTCCGACAGGATCGCATCGGCGATCCGGCGGTTGGATTTCGAGAAACCCTCCTGCCGGTCGACGATGGAGGCGATGATATCCGTCGGCCGGGATTTGGCATTGCCCGGCCCGGCAATGCCCGCCGCTGTTGATGTATCACCCCGCATCCATGGCTCCGTCCGGGCAATGCTGTCACAGGACCGTCTTACGCGGTCATCGACAGGAGTTACAGCCCGACACGCGCGGTACAAGCCTCAGACGACTTTTCCGCGCGCCGGCACGTCCCACCGCTCGATGGCGCCATCTTCCAGCAGCACGTGGACGCTGTCGAACATGTTGGTGACGACGCAGGCATGGTTTGGCACGATGCGCACCCGGTCGCCGACCGAAAGCCCGACCGGCCCGTCTGAAACGATGCGGCCATGCTCCTCCGACAACTGGTCGATGGACAGGTCCGGCCGCCCGAGCACCGCGCCATGGCCCGTCAGGCCGAGAAGGTCGGAGGTCAGTACCTTTGAACCGGCGTCGATGATGGCGCGGCCGGGTGTCGGCACCGACACGACTGTCGCTAGCACGGTCAGGGCGCAGTCGTCCAACTCGGCTACGCCCCGCGCCACCAGCGACCGATCGTTGTAGACATAGGTGCCCGGCCGGTATTCCGTCACGATGCCATCGGTCCGCGATTGCCAGATGTCGGGCGTACCGCCCGATGTGACGCGCGCGACTTCGATTCCCTCAGCCTCGATCAGGGCCTTGGCCGCTTTCAGGAATTCGGCGGCGGTGGCAGCGCCGCCGGCGGCCGGATAGGTCATCAGCCCATCGAAGACGAGGCCGGGCGCCGCGGCGATGCGCACGGCAAGATCGTGCGCCGCTTCCGGCGACGTCACGCCGCACCGCTTGCCGCCCGTATCGCACTCCACCAGCACGCGCAGCGGCTCTGCCGCATCGGCAAATCCGGCGGACAGGCCGTCGACCACCGTTGCATTGTCGGCGACGACGGAGAGTTTCACCTTGCCCGACAGGTCTTTCAACCGCGCCACCTTGGCGGCCCCGAGGATGTTGTAGGTTATCAGCACGTCGGAGATTTCGGGATGGCCGGCCACCATCGCCTCGGCCTCCCCGACCTTCTGACAGGTTATTCCCACCGCGCCGGCCGCAATCTGCATCGCGGCGATGGCCGGCAACTTGTGCGTCTTGATATGCGGGCGCGCGAGCAGGCCCATGGCATCGGCGTGCGCCTGGAAGCGTTCGATGTTCGCTCGTACCGTCTTCAGATCCACCAGCACCGCAGGCGTTTCGATGTCGTCGATAGTGGATAGCTGCATGGCGAACGCCCTCCGATGGATTTCTTCGATTGACAAGGAATGCAACGGGCCTCCTTATACGTCAATCCGAAATTGCAGACTGTTGTCCAATATATTGGACGCACATGAGGAAGCATATCATGTCTTTGTCACGTTACGGCGCCGGTCAGTCCGGTGCGGGCAAGCAGCCGCTGCCATTTGCCCGCGCGGTCGAGGCGGATGGCTGGCTTTATGTTTCGGGCCAGGTCGCGATGGAGAATGGCGAGATCGTCAAGGGCGGCATCCAGGCGGAAACCCGCAAGACGATGGAGAACGTCATCGCCATCCTCGAGGAAGCCGGTTACGGGCTGGAAGACGTCGTGCGTGTGGGCGTATGGCTGGACGATCCACGCGATTTCTGGAGCTTCAACGGCGTCTACGCCGAGTATTTCGGCGCCAATCCGCCGGCCCGGGCCTGCGTCCAATCCTCCATGATGGTGGACTGCAAGGTCGAGATCGACTGCATCGCATATCGGAAGAAGTGATGCGCCTCTTCACCGCCTCGCTGGCAACGGAGACAAATACGTTCTCTCCGGTCCCCACCGACCTCGACTCCTTCAAGGCGGCGTTCCATGCGGGGCCGGGCCAGCATCCCGACACACCGACCCTGTGTTCCTCGCCCGTCCCGATCCTGCGGCGGCGCGGCCGGGCGGAAGGCTTTACCGTCATCGAGGGCACATCCTGCTGGGCCGAGCCGGCGGGGCTGATCCAACGGCAGACATATGAGGGTCTGCGCGACACGATCCTTGGAGAGTTACAGGCGGCGCTGCCGGTGGACGGCGTGGTGCTGGGCCTGCATGGCGCCATGGTGGCGCAGGGCTATGACGACCCGGAGGGCGACTTCCTGTCGCGCATCCGCGCCATGGTGGGCCCGGATGTCCTGATCGCGGCGGAGTTCGATCCGCACAGCCACCTGACGCCGTTGCGCGTTGCGCAACTGGACGTCCTGGCCGCCTTTCTGGAGTTTCCGCATACGGATTTCGAGGAGCGCGGCGAACATCTCGTGGATCTTGCGCTGCGCACGCTGCGCGGCGAAATCCATCCGGTGATCTCTACCTTCGACTGCCGCATGATTACCATCTACCCGACCAGCCGGGAGCCGATGCGCTCCTTCGTCGACAGGCTGAAGGCGCTCGAGGGCACGGACGGCATCCTGTCCATTTCCGTCATCCACGGTTTCATGGCGGGCGATGTGCCCGAGATGGGCACGCGCATCGTGGTCGTCAGCGACGCAGACAGGCCCAAGGGCGAGCGGCTCGCCGAGACGTTGGGCCACGCGCTCTATGCCATGCGCCGCGATACGGCCATGCCGATGCTGGGCATCGACGCCGGACTGGACGCGGCGCTGGATATCCAGGGACGCGGCAGCGGCAAGCCCGTGGTGATCGCCGATGTCTGGGACAATCCGGGCGGCGGGGTGGCGGGCGACGCCACCAACATCCTGCGCCGCATCATCGAACGCGGCATCGACGATGTCGCCGTCGCAACCATCTGGGATCCGGTCGCGGTATCCTTCTGTCATGCCGCCGGCGAAGGCGCGGAGATCGAACTGCGTTTCGGGGGCAAGTCCTCCCGCCATGGAGGCGAACCGCTGGATGCGCGCGTAACGGTGCTGAAAACCAAGACGGCGGGCTGGCAGAGCTTCCGCAACAGCCGCGTGACGCTTGGGCGCGCCGCCGTCGTGCGGATCGTCGGCACGAAGATCGACATCGTCCTCATTACCAGCCGCACGCAAACCTACGAGCCTTCGATCTTCGCCAATCTCGGGATCGATTTCGCCTCGAAGGCCATCCTGCTGGTAAAATCGACAAACCATTTCCACGCCGGTTTCGCGCCGGTCGCTGCAGACATCGTCTACATCGCCGCGCCGACGAGCTACCCGACGGACCCGGCGACGACGCCCTATCGCAAGGCCAGCCTCGGCCTGTGGCCGCGCGTTGCCGATCCGCTCGGCCTGGAAGGCTGAACCACCGAATGCCCACGAAGACCACAAGGAGCAATGCCATGAAGAAAATGCTTCTCGCAGCCAGCCTCGCCGCCATGACGACCGGCGCCAGCGGCATCGCCCTCGCACAATCCTCCGGCGGCGTCCTGACCGTGGCGACGATCGGCGAGCCGCCGACGCTGGACGTCATGCAGACGCCGACCGATATCGTGCTGACCATTACCCAGCATATCTTCGAGACGCTCTACACCTATGATTCCGAATGGCAGCCGAAGCCGCTCCTTGCGGCGGACATGCCCGAAATCTCGGAAGATGGCCTGACCTATCGCATCCCGTTGCGAGAGGGCGTGACCTTCCATGACGGAAGCCCATTCGATTCCGCCGATGTGGTGGCCTCGCTGAAGCGCTGGATGACAGTCAACTCCAAGGGCCGGCAAGTGGCGGAAGTGATCGCGGACGTCGCGCCGGATGGAGAGGATGCTGTCACCATCACGCTGAAGTCGCGTTACTCGCCGCTGCTTGCGACGCTGTCGCAAGGCTCGCCCATCCTGCCCTCCGAGAAGCTGGGCGACCAGTTGACCGAATTCGTCGGCACCGGCCCCTACAAGCTGCAGGAGCGCCGGCCGGACCAGTATACCCAGCTCGTTCGCTTCGAGGAGTACAAGTCGCCGGAGGGCGAGCCGTCCAACTATGCCGGCCGCCGGGAGGCCATCGCCGGCGAGATCCGCTTCGTGCCCGTGCCCGACGCCAATACCCGCGTGGAAGGGTTGATCGCCGGCCAGTACGATTACGCCGACGCACTGCCGGTCAGCGCCTTCGAGCGGATCGACGGGGGGGACAACGTCGAGCCCGTCATCTTCGAGAATGCGGGCTGGACGTCGCTCAACATGAACATGGCGGAGGGCCCCCTGACCGACAAGACGCTGCGGCAAGCGGTGCAGGTGGCGCTAAACCCCGGCGATCTGATGCTGGCGGCCTTCTCGGACGAGCGCTTCTTCAGCGTCGATGGCGCCTTCTTCCCGGAAGGCTTCTTCTGGCACACGGAAGCCGGCGTCGAGCGATACGGCGAGGGCGACCCGGAAGCCGCCGCCGCCCTGATGGAAGAAGCCGGCTATGACGGCACGCCGATCCGCATACTGACCAGCCGCCAGTACGAGTTCCATTACAAGACCGGCGAGGTCGCCAAGGCCTATCTGGAAGCCGCCGGCTTCACCGTGGACCTGCAGGTGGTGGATTGGGCAACGCTGACGACACGGCGCGCCGACAAGGGGCAGTGGGACATCTTCATCACCCACTCCAATTTCCCGGGCGACCCTTCCACGTTGAATACCATAACCGACACCTATCCCGGCTGGTACACGTCCGACGCCAAGGCGGAGGCAGTGGGCGCCTTCCTGCAGGCGACGACGAACGACGACCGCTTCGCCGCATGGGAAAAGATCCAGACCGTCATCTACGACGACGCACCGCTGGTGAAGGTCGGCAACTTCAATGCGCTCGGCGGCCTCGCCAACGGCGTCACCGGATATCAGGCCGCCTACTGGCCGCGCTTCTGGAACGTGACGCCCAAGGGCTGAATCCGACGACTGGAGGAACGTGATGTCCCGGTTGCTTTACGCGCTTTTGAAGCGCCTGGGCGGCATGCTGGTGGTGCTGGCGCTCGTCGTGACGGTGGTTTTCGTGATCGTGCGGGTGACGCCGGGCGATCCGGCGGCTGTTATGCTGGGCTCCGACGCGACGCCCGAGGATGTCGCGGCCCTGAGGGCACGGCTCGGGCTCGACGCGCCCATCCTGCAGCAGTACGGGCATTTCGTGCTCGACGTCGTGCGCGGCGATCTTGGCCAGTCGATCTTCCTCGGCCAGCCGGTCACCACCGCGCTGGCGTCGCGGGCGGAGCCGACCTTCTTCCTGACGCTGTTCTCCATCCTGATCGCCGTTTCCATCGCCCTGCCCGTCGGCATCCTGTCGGCGGTCAGGCGCGGCACGCTGTTCGACCAGATCGTCGTCGGGCTGACCATGGTGGCCGCCAGCGTGCCCAGCTTCTGGCTGGGCCTCATTCTCATCCAGAGTTTCGCGGTCGGTCTCGGCTGGTTTCCCGCCTCAGGATACGGAGGGCCGGACACACGCTTCCTCGACAGGCTGTGGCACCTCGTCCTGCCGGCTTTGGCTCTCGGCATCGTCAACTCGGCCCTCATCACGCGCTTCACCCGGGCCGCCATGCTGGACGTGCTCGGAGAAGACTATGTGCGAACGGCGCGCGCCAAGGGCGCCAGCGCCGGCCGCGTCATCCTGAAGCACGCGCTGAAGAACGCGCTGATCCCGATCATCACCGTGATCGGCCTGTCCATCGCGCTTCTGGTAGCCGGCGCGGTGGTGACGGAAACCGTCTTCGGCCTTCCAGGCATCGGCAACCTGGTCGTGCAGGCCGTCCTGCGCCGCGACTACCCCGTGATCCAGGGTGCACTGCTGGTGATCGCGGCAATCTACGTTCTCATCAACTTCGTGGTGGACATGCTCTACCTCGCCGTGGACCCGAGGGTGCGCACATGACCATGCCGTCTCTCGCCTCGCCATTCGGCAAAAGCCTGCGCCGGCTCGTCGGCAACAAGGCCATCCTGATCGGCATCGTCATCCTGACGATCGTGGTCCTGGCCGCGGTGCTGGCCCCGCTGGTGGCGCCCTACGCGCCCAACAAGCTGTCCATCGTCAACCGGTTGCAGGCGCCTTCGGCCGCTCATCTCTTCGGGACCGACGAATTCGGACGCGACATCTTTTCGCGCGCCATCCATGCGGGCCGCGTCTCGCTTCTGGTCAGCCTCGGCGTCGTGGCGATATCCACCGTGCTCGGTGTCTTCCTTGGGGTTCTGGCAGGCTACTTCCGGCGGCTCGATGCCCCCATCTCGCGGCTGCTGGATGCGATGATGTCGTTTCCCGACATCCTGCTGGCCATAGCGCTCGTCGCGGCGCTCGGCCCGTCGCTGCTCAACGTCATTCTGGCGCTCGGCATCACCTATGCGCCGCGACTTGCCCGCATCGTGCGCGGCTCGACACTGGTCCTGCGGGAGTTGCCCTATATCGACGCGGCCATCGCGCTCGGCTTGCCGACATGGCAGATCCTGCTGCGGCATGTCCTGTTGAACCTCGCGTCTCCCATCCTCGTGCAGGCGACCTTCATCTTCGCCGCCGCGATGCTGGCCGAGGCGAGCCTGTCCTTCCTTGGGGTGGGAGCGTCGTCGGATCAGCCCACATGGGGCACGATGCTGGCCTCGGGCCGCGAATACATGAACAACGCGCCGTGGCTGATGATCTTTCCCGGCCTTGCCATCGTCTTCTCCGTCCTGTCGCTGCAACTGGTCGGCGACGGCCTGCGCGACCTCGTCGATCCGCGCCTTGCAAAAGGGGTCTGAGCCATGAACGTGAAGCAGCCTGTCCTGCAGATCGAGCAACTCACGACCGCGTTCCGAACCGAAGACGGATGGCGTAACGTCATCCGCAACATCGACCTCAGCGTGGATGCCGGCGAAACCGTCGCCATCGTCGGAGAATCCGGCTCCGGCAAAAGCGTCACGGCGCTGTCCGCCATGCGCCTGCTGCCGCCCCGGACGTCCCGGATCGAAGGTCGTATCCGGCTGGACGGACGCGACCTTCTGGCCCTGTCGGAAAAGGAAATGAGGGCCGTTCGCGGCGGACAGATCGGCATGATCTTTCAGGAGCCGATGACCTCGCTCAACCCGGTCTTCACCATCGGAAACCAGCTCGCGGAAGCGCTGGTGCTGCATCGCGACCTGTCTTGGCGGCAGGCCGAGGCGGAAGCGCTGCGCCTGATGGATCGGGTGCGTATACCTGAGGCCCGCGCCCGGCTTGCAGAATATCCGCACAAGTTTTCGGGCGGCATGCGCCAGCGCGTCATGATCGCGATGGCGCTTGCCTGCAGGCCCAGGCTGCTGATCGCAGACGAGCCGACGACGGCGCTGGACGTCACCATCCAGGCCGAGATCCTGCATCTGATCCGAGAACTGCAGCGCGAGGAGACCATGGCCGTCCTGTTCATCACCCACGATATGGGGGTGGTGGCCGAGGTTGCGGACAGGACGCTGGTCATGCTGCGTGGAGACATGGTGGAGACGGGTCGGACGGAAGAGATCTTCGCGCGTCCGAGGCAGCCCTATACGAAGGCGTTGCTGGCCGCCATACCACGTCTCGGCGCAATGTCCGGCTTCGCCAACCCCAGGCGGTTTCCGGATGTCGACGCCGCCACCGGCGCGACTTCGGAAGGCCGGGAAATGATGCCGCCCGCCGTCGCGGCGCCGGAACCGATCCTGAAAGTGTCGTCCTTGTCGACACGCTTCGAGGTCCATGCGGGCCGCGTCCACGCGGTGGAAAACGTTTCCTTCGACATCCGGCCAGGAGAGACGCTGGCCCTCGTCGGCGAATCCGGCTGCGGCAAGTCCACCACCGGCCGCACGATACTCGGCCTGACACGGGCAAGCGAAGGGCGCGTGGAAATCGACGGGCAGGATGTACTGGCGGCCGAGGGCGCGGGCTTGCGGCGCATGCGGCGTACGGCGCAGATGATCTTCCAGGACCCGTTCGCCTCGCTCAACCCGCGCATGAGCGTCGGCGCCGCCATCGCCGAGCCGATCCTGTCTCACCGGCTGATGGGAAGGGCCGAGGCGCGCCAGCGCGTATCGTCGCTTCTGGACCAGGTCGGGCTTCCGGCCTCGGTCGCCGGTCGCTATCCGCACGAATTTTCGGGCGGCCAGCGCCAGCGCATCTCCATTGCACGCGCCCTCGCCGTCTCGCCGCGGCTCATCGTGGCGGACGAGGCCGTTTCGGCGCTCGACGTCTCAGTGAAGGCGCAGGTCGCCAACCTGCTGATGGAGCTCCAGCAGGAGATGGGGCTCGCCTACCTGTTCATTTCGCACGACATGGCGGTGGTGGAGCGGATCAGCCACCGCGTGGCCGTGATGTATCTGGGCGAGATCGTTGAGATCGGGCCGCGCCGGAGCGTCTTCGGCAATCCGGCGCACCCTTATACGCGGCGGCTGATCGACGCCGTGCCCATTCCGGACCCGGCAGCGCGCGGTAGCCTGCCGCCCAGGCTGTCTAACGAACTGAAAAGTCCGTTCCGGCCGCTCGACTACGTGCCGCCGACGCGCGTCTACGAAGAAGTCGGACCGGGGCACTACGTCCAGCGCGCCGCCTGAGATATCCGTCAGGCGGGCATCATCACCGTCAGCGCGACCGCCAGGAACGACAGGCAAGCCGCCGTCAGCGTCGTCACGTAAAACACAAGCTTCTTCTGGCTCATATCCATATCGGTCAAACCCTTCGGCAGTTTGCGATGGAAATCCGCGGCGCCTGCCGTCGCGCCGCCCCGGCCTTATAAGCCTGGGCGCCGAAAGCGCGGATTGGACATTATGTCCAACCCGCGGTTGCCGACGAACATCCCGTCACCGACTTGTCAATGTTACTTTATAACATTACAAGCCAATGTGCTTACCGTCATTTCGCGCAAGATGAGGAACCGTCCATGCCACGCCTGCCTGTCACCGTTCTCTCGGGTTTCCTGGGAGCCGGCAAGACCACCCTTCTTAATCATGTCCTGGCCAATCGGGATGGAATGCGGGTCGCCGTCATCGTCAACGACATGAGCGAGGTGAACATCGACGCCAGTCTCGTGCGCGATGGCGGGGCCAACCTGTCGCGCACCGATGAAAAGCTGGTCGAGATGACCAATGGCTGCATATGCTGCACCCTGCGCGACGATCTCCTGGCCGAGGTGCGCGACCTGGCCCGGCAGGAGCGTTTCGACTATCTCCTGATCGAATCCACCGGCATCGCCGAGCCCCTGCCCGTCGCGGCGACGTTCGAGTTTCGGGACGAGGCGGGAGACAGCCTGTCCGATATCGCGCGGCTGGATACGATGGTTACGGTGGTGGACGCAGCCAATCTCCTCACCGATTACGCCTCGGCCGATTTCATCCGGGAGCGGGGCGAATCCCTCGGCGAGGACGACGAACGGCGGCTTGTGGACCTGCTGGTCGAGCAGATCGAGTTCGCGGATGTGGTCGTCCTGAACAAGGTTTCGTCGGCCGATGCCGAAGAGCTCAAGGCGGCGCGCAGGATCATCCGGGCCCTGAACGCCGACGCGCAGATCGTCGAGGCCGATTTCGGCGAGGTACATCCGAAAGCCATTCTGGGCACAGGCCTTTTCGACTTCGAGAAGGCGCATGAGCATCCATTGTGGTTCCGCGAACTGAACGGCTTCGCGGACCACATGCCCGAAACCGATGAATACGGGATCCGGTCCTTCGTCTATCGCGCCCGCCGCCCCTTCGAGCCGACACGCTTCCAGGCCTTCGTCGAAAGAGCCTGGCCGGGTGTCGTGCGGGCGAAGGGCTTCTTCTGGCTGGCGACGCGTCCCGACTTCGTGGGAGAGATCAGCCAGGCCGGCGGCCTCGTACGCACGGGCAAGCGCGGTTTCTGGTGGGCGGCGGTGCCGAAGCGGCATTGGCCGGAGCATCCCGAATGGCAAGCGATGATGAGCGGCCTCATGGATCCCGTATGGGGTGACAGGCGCCAGGAAATCGTCTTCATCGGCACCGATCCGATGGACGAAGCGGCCATCCGGGCCGAGCTGGACGCCTGTCTCGTGGCTTCCGACGGCTTCCTGCCCGAGGCCTGGAGCCGGCTGCCGGATCCGCTTCCCGCCTGGCCACGGGCTGCGTGACGCGATGGAGATGCAGGGGGTCGATCCCTTGTACGGAAACTGCGCATAGCCTGGCGTCGCGGAATATGGTCAACCTGCCCCGATGAACCGGAGGAAAGGGCTGGCCATGGCCGACAGCGCAGGCATGCAGGATACGCCGACCCACAAGCGCGGGGCCGGCGTGGGCTTCGTCTACGAGACGCTGCGCAACGAGATCGTGGAGCTGAAGCTCAAACCAGGAAGCGCCATGGACGAAGTGCAGCTCTCTGCCCGTTTCGCCATGTCGCGCACGCCCATCCGCGAGGCGATGGTGCGCCTGCTCAGCGAAGGACTGCTGGTCACCTTGCCGAACCGGGCCACCATCGTGGCGCCGATCGACTTCCTGAACCTGCCGCATTTCTTCGATGCGCTGACCTTGATGTATCGCGTTACGGCCCGGCTGGCGGCCGCCAACCACGACGCGGACGAGATGAAGGCGATCGAGGCACGCCAGGCCGACTTTGCGGCAGCGGTTGCCGGGCGCGATGCGCTGGCGATGATCGCGACCAACCGAGATTTCCATCTGGAAATCGCACGGGCCGGCGGCAACGCCTATTACACCGACCTGTTCACGCGCCTGCTCGACGAAGGCCGCCGCATCCTGCGGCTTTATTATTCCAGCTTCAACGACATGCTCCCGCGCCCCTATGTGGACGAGCACGAGGCGTTGATCGCCGCGATCGGGCGGCGCGCGGTGGACGAGGCCGACGCCCTCGCCGCGGCACACGCACGACAGATCATCGGCCATATCCAGACGGCGGTCAGCGCGGATGCGCGCATCAACGCGGAAATTTCCCTGTAATCGCCGATTTTATGTCGACAAAGAAAATACAACGCCTATGATGCATCAGGATCGAGTTGATGGAGAGCGTTGTGGACAATTCCGTATTCGAAGGGTGCATGCCGGCGCTGATGACGCCCTGCAGGGCCGACAGGACGCCGGATTTCGATGCGCTGGTGCGCAAGGGCCGCGAACTCGTGGGACGGGGCATGTCGTCGGTCGTCTATTGCGGCTCGATGGGGGATTGGCCGCTGCTGACCGATGCGCAGCGCATGGAGGGCGTCGAGCGGCTGGCCGATGCGGGCATCTCGGTTGTCGCCGGAACGGGAGCCGTCAACACCGCCATTGCCGCCGCCCATGCCGCGCACGCGCAGAAGGCCAGCGCCAGGGGGTTGATGGTCATTCCGCGTGTGCTGTCGCGCGGGCCCTCGCCTGCAGCCCAGAAGGCGCATTTCAAGGCGATCCTGTCGGCCGCTTCGGACCTGCCCGCCGTCATCTACAACAGCCCCTATTACGGCTTCGCCACGAAGGCGGACCTCTTCTTCGCGTTGCGCGCGGAGCATCCCAACCTCGTCGGCTTCAAAGAATTCGGCGGGACGGACTCCCTCACCTATGCCGCAGAGCATATCACCAGCCAGGACGACGCCGTGACGCTGATGGTCGGCGTGGATACCGCAGTCTGCCACGGCTTCATCAATTGCGGTGCGAAGGGCGCGATCACCGGGATAGGCAATGTGCTTCCGGCAGAAGTGCTGCACCTGTGCAGCCTGTCGGCCTGTGCCGCGAAAGGCGATCCGGAGGCCCGCCGCCGCGCGCTGGAGCTGGAAAGCGCGCTGCATGTCCTGTCGACCTTCGACGAAGGGCCGGACCTCGTCCTGTTCTACAAATATCTGATGGTGCTGACCGGCAACCCGGAATACGAGTTGCACTTCAACGAAAGCGATAGCCTGTCGGCAAGCCAGCGCGGCTATGCGAAGTCGCAGCTTGACATGTTCCAGGCCTGGTATGCCGCCTGGAACGGCAAGCTCGGAAGCGAGTATCGCCAGGCCGCATGACCTGAAGAACAAGGGCCGCCCGATCGGGCGGCCCTTGATGATCTTAGTTGAAGCGGTACGAAATCTTCGCCGTGATCGTGTGGAAGTCGAAGTCGTCCGAACCGGTGAAGTCGGTGAAGCCACCGCTGCCGGCAGGGCCCCCGAACGGACCCGACACGAAGCGCGTGTAGGAATCGTCGTCGCCGAGATTGGTGTAGAGATACTCGACGCCGAACGAGATGTTATCGGTGACGAGGAAGTCCATGCCGCCGCCGACGGTGTAGCCCCAGCGGTCGCTGCTGTCGGAGAAGGCCGTCGCCGTGGCGAACGGAGCCGAGTTGGCGGAGAACTTGTAGCTGACGTCACCGTAGGCGACACCGCCCGTCGCGTAGAACAGGGTGGTCGGGGTGACGAGGTAACCGGCGCGAAGGCGGCCCGTGGCGAAATAATCGAGGTCACGCTCGGCCGTGTAGAAGGCCGGTGTGCTCGAGAAGGCGCTCTGGCGCTGGCCGAGGTCCGATGCGTTGATGTCGAGCACCGCACCGACGACCCAGTTGTTCATCTGGTAATCGTAACCGACGTGGCCGCCGCCGACGAAGCCGGATTCGAAGCTGGACTCGTAGTTGCTGCCGAAGGCGCTACCCGGGAAAGCACCGGGGAAGCTCGGCACGATGCTGAAATTGTCCGGGTTCGACGGGTTGAAACCGCCACCGCCCTGGACACCCAGGTAGAAGCCGGTCCAGGACGGAACGGCCATCGCAACCACCGGCGTTACCATCGGCTCTTCATAGATCACGTCAGCGGCCGAAGCCGGGACAGCCGTCGCGGCCAAAAGGCCAAGGGCCAAAAACTTCTTCATCAATCCCCTCCATGGGAAAACAGGCGTACAGCACGCACTATCCGTCAGTGCGAAATTTTTGCGACACGCTTCAAACGAAAAATACTTCCGAAGGCATGAAAACAGCTCAAAAAATCTTGTTGCGCGAATTGTCGCACCTTGGTTGCCAAGATTTTCGGGAGCTCTAGCGCCGGGGATGACGCAAGCTTTACTTAAGCCACAGAAGACACGTCGATAGCAAGACCTCTGCCGCGCATACGACGCTGGCAGGGTCCACAAATTCCGCCTCGTTGTGGCTGACGCCGTCCCTGCATGGCGAAAACAGCATGGCCGCAGGCGCGATGCCTGCAATGAAGGTGGCATCGTGAAACGCCCCCGACAAAATGCGCCGGTGCGAGGCGCCGGCCGAACGAGCCCCCTCTTCGACCAATTCGACCATCGTTTCGGGGAAGGCCACCGGGGCCATGTCCATCATGGGTACCACGTCGACGCTGCATCCATGATCGCGCGCGGCGTCGGCCAGAACCGCGCGCACACTGGCCTCGTGCCGGGCCAGGCCCTGCGGGGTCGGGTGCCGCAGGTCGATGGAAAATCGCACCTCTGCCGGGACGGCGTTGATCGACCCCGGCGAGGCCGCGATGCGGCCGACGGTCAGCCGGACGTCTTCGTCGCCCGGCATGATCGTGCGGAACAGGTCGGCAAGCGCGGCTGATGCCGCGGCCATCGGATCGCGACGAAAGGCAAGCGGCGTGGTGCCGGCGTGCGCCGCCGAACCCGTATAGGTGACGTCGTACCAGCGCGTGCCCTGGATGCCGGTTACAGCACCGATGGCGATCCCTTCCCGCTCCAGCACCGGGCCCTGCTCTATATGAAGCTCCAGATAGGCGGCTATCGGATGGCCGGGCCGTTCCACGCACACGCCGGGCAAGGCGGCCAGCGTGTCGCGCAACGCCGCTTCGAGTGTCGTCCCTGCCTTATCCCTGGCCTTCAGCCATTCCGGCCGCAGGCCGCCCTCCACGAATGCGCGCGACCCGAGCGCCCCCGGCTGGAAGCGGCTGCCTTCCTCGTTCGTCCAGGATACGAGTTCCACGGGACGCGGCGTCGAGACGCCAGCATCGGACAGGGCTTCCAGCACCTCCAGCGCAGCCAGGACACCGAGCGCCCCGTCGAAACGTCCGCCTGTCGGCTGGCTGTCCAGATGGCTGCCGATCAGCAGTGGCGGCAAGTCGGCATCAATACCCGCACGCCGGGCAAAAAGGTTGCAGGCCGTGTCCTGACGCAGGGCGAAGCCGCGCGCCGCAACGATCTCCGCCAGCATGGCGCGGGCCTGCCTGTCTTCGGGCGAAAGCGCCTGCCGGTTGACGCCGCCCTTCGGCGTCGCGCCGATGGCGGCAAATGCGTCCATGCGCGCCAGAAGGCGCGCGGCATCGACTTTGGGCGTCACCGGACGGAAGCCGCGAACCGACGGACGCGCTCCGGATCCACCGCATTCCACCATACGCCGTCATGTTTGAGAGAGCTGGCAACGATCACGCCGTCGCTGACGGCAAGAATATCGTTGACATTGTCCGGCGTCACGCCGCTGCCGACAAGTGTCGGCAGCCCTCCCGCCTGCCGGATCATGTCGATATAGGCAGGGTCGGCCGCGTGGCCCGTCCGCTGGCCGGTGGCGATCACCACATCGGCATCGAAGAAGACGAGATCGCGCACCAGTTCCTCGACCGGCCGGTCGGCGACGATGGCATGGGCGCCGTGCTTCACGTGCGCATCGGCGAAGATGCTGACGCCATTGGCGCGCAGCAGGGCACGGTAGCGCATGGCGCGCGCCGCCTCGCCCTCCATGAAACCTTCGTTCGCCACATAGGCATTGGCCCATTGGTTGACCCGGACGAACGCGGCCTGCGATGCGGTGGCGATGGCAAGCGCCGGGATGGCGGCGTTGGCCAGAACGTTGATCCCCATCGGGCGCCGGAGCGCGCGCCGGATCCTGTCCGCCACCACCGCCATGACGGCGCTCGTCTCGGGGCCGATATCGTCGGGCTTGGCAAAGGGCACGTCACCGTGATTCTCCACGATGACGCCGTGGCAGCCATTGTCCAGATAGGCCCGGGCGTCTGCCAGACCACGCTCGTACAAGGCTTCGACGCCGCTGCCGTCGTAGCGGGGGCTGCCCGGGATGGGCATCAGGTGGACGACGCCGATAAGGGGTTTGTCGACGCCGAAGATGCGGCGCAGCGTGTCGGTATCGCCGCGTCCGACGGGAGAGCCGTTGGATGCCATGTCTAGTCCTTCCGCAGCATGATCGCCTGCATTTCGCCCCGGCCGGGGCAGGATTCGAAAGTGCCGGGCCGCGTCACCGCCAGCGCGGCTGCCTCGACCGCCATACCGACGGCCTCGGGCAAAGCCATGCCGGCATGCCACAGGGCGGCGACGACGCCACAGAAGACATCTCCGGCCCCGCTCGTATCCACTGCCTCGACGGGTATCGCCGCCCGCCGGAACCGCTTGCCGCCGCACAGGCCTATGGCGCCCTCGGCGCCCAACGTCACGACGACATCGCGCGCTCCAAGACCATGAAGCGTATGCAGGGCGGCCTCGATATCGCGCTGGCCGGACAGGCTTTCCGCCTCGCCCCGGTTGACCACCAGAAGGTCGCAGGGCGGGAATGCGGACGAGTCCAGGGGGCTGGCGTTGACGGCCAGCCGGATGCCGGCCTGACGTGCCGAGGCGGCCAGCGCCCCGGTGACCGCCGGGGCAAGGTTACCCTGCAACAGCATGGCATCGCCCGACCTCAAACCCGATGCCACCGCCGCGACCGTTTCATCGCCGATGGCGCGTGCGCATTCGACGCAGCTCGCGACGATGTTTTCCGCCGAGGCGGATACCAGCACGACCGACATGTCGGTTGCCGCCTCTACCCTTGCGATATCGATGACGGGCAGGCCGGCAGCCGCCACTGTGTCGACGAGGCGGCTTCCCTCGGCATCCTGCCCCAAGGCGCTCCAGAACCGGACCTTCGCGCCGGTGCGCGTGGCGGCCAGGGCCTGGTTTGCCCCCTTGCCTCCCGGCCCGCGCAGGCATTCCACGGCGTTCACCGTTTCGCCCGGGCCGGGCAAGGCGGCGACGCGCATGGCGATATCCACGCAGATATTGCCGACGACATGCAGCGTCATGCCGGGCTCGCGAAGACCGCGCGCGGATTGGCGACGAGCATCCGGTCGATGGCGGCCTCCTCCATGCCGAGGCGGCGCAGGCGCGGCACGAAATGGCGCAGCACATGCCCGTAGCCGAAGCCACCATAGCGCGTCAGCATCATCTTCAGGAAGACGTCCTGCGACAGGAGGATCCGGTCGGCGAAGCCGCGTTCCACGAGGGCGGCGATGGCATGGGCGTTTTCCTCGTCGCTGGGGGATTGGGCATCCCGGTCGGCATAGTAATAATCCATGCCGATCATGTCGTATTCCAGAAAGGCGCCGCGCCGGGCAAGGCTTTCCTGGTAGGCCGGGTCGGAATGGCTGGGGTTCATGTGGCACAGGACCGTATGCGACAAGTCCGCTCCCTCTTCCTCCACCACGTCCAGCACCGCGTGCGCCAGCCTTTCCCAGCCCGGCAGATGGATCGATAGCGGTACGCCGGTGCGGGCCGATGCACGCGCCGAGCCGCGCAGCGATTTCAGCTCCGCAGGCGTGAAGTCCTTCGATACGCCGACCTCGCCGATGATGCCGGCCAAAATTTCTGGCTTCTCGGCAGCGCCGCCGACATCGGCCACGATGAAGTCGGCCACCGCGTCGACGTCCATCCCGGCCAGCCAGTCCGGATGGGTATGTTCCAGGTAGAACCCTGTCCCCATCACGATCTTCAGCCCGCTCATCCGGGCGATGCGCGCCAGCTTCGCGGGATCGCGGCCGATGCCGAAATTCGTGCATTCGACGACCGTGTGGCCGCCCAGCGCCCGGAAGCGATCGAGTTCCGCAAGCGCCAGATCCGTATCCAGCAGCGATACATTGTCGAGGTTCGCATAAGGGTTCATCCGCAACTCGCCGATGATCTCCATGCGCACCGGCCCCTGCGAAAGCGCCTCGTTTTCCGGGCCGCAGGGGCAGCGCCAGGTTGCGCTGCCGTCGAGGACGATATGCTCGTGCATCAGGGTGATGCCCATCGCGTCCACCGGCACGGGCCCGGTCACCGTCATGACGTTGCCGGAGCGAACGCCGATGCCCGCGGACGCGCCCGACGCATGCGCGCCGGGAGGCTGGAAATCGAGACCCATGGCTTCAGCGTCTCCGTGCCGTGCCCCGGAAGAGGCGGAAGTTGAGCCATATGGCGATGAGGATGATGCAACCGGTGATGATCGGCGTCAGGAAGGGCGACATATGTGACAGGATCAGCCCGTTGGCGATGACGGCAACCGTCAGCGCACCCAGCAGCGTACCCGTCATGGAGCCGCGCCCGCCGAAAAGGCTGGTGCCGCCCAGCACCACGGCGGCGATGACCTCCAGTTCGAAGCCCTGCCCGGCGTTGGACGAGCCGGAGCCGAGGCGCCCCGCCAGCACGATGCCGGCCAGCGCAGCCGCGGCGGACGACAGCATGTAGACACCCAGTACGATCCGCCTCGTATCGACGCCGGCGCGCCGCACCGCCTCGGCATTGGCGCCGATGCCGGTGACATAGCGACCGAACCGCGTGGAGTTGAACACGACGAAGGCCGCGACGAGAACCGCAAGTGCGATCCAGGCCGGTATCGGCACGCCGGCCAGCCAGCCGCGCCCCAGCACCACGAAGGGGCTCTCCGGCGCGATGGGGATCGAATAGCCGCCCGTTATCAGCAACGCAACGCCCCGGATCACGGAAAGGCCGGCCAGCGTGACGATGAAGGCGGGTATGCCCTCATAGGCGATGAAGAATCCCTGGATCGCCCCGATCAGGCAGCCGAGGGCCAGCATGGCCAGGATGACGGCTGGCCACGGCAGGCCCATCTGCAGCAGCGCGGCGGACAAGGCCGAGACGAGCGCCAGGACCGATCCCACCGAGAGGTCGATGCCGCCGGTCGTGATCACGAAGGTCATGCTTGCGGCGACGATCAGCAGCGGCGCGGACTGGCGAACGACGTTGAGGAGGTTCGACGTCGACAGGAAGGCGTTGGTGGACAGGGCGAACAGCAGGCAGACGGCGATGAAGAAGACGGCGATCGAGGCGACCCCGCCATTGGCGACGAAGCGGTCGGCCAGCGTTTCCTTGCGGAACCGCGCGGAGGCCGCGCCCTGCGACTGGTGAGCGTTGCTCATGGGCGGGGCTCCTCGACATGGCGGCGCGCCGACCGCGCATCGAACTTGCGCCCGACGATCAGGTTGACGACCTCTTCGACATTGGTGTCCTCGACCCGCCTTTCGGCGATGGCCCGCCCCTCGTACATCACCTGGATCCGGTCGCAGACGAGGAACAGGTCCTGCAGGCGATGGGTGATCAGGATCACGCTGACGCCGCGCGCCGAAACGGCGCGGATCAGGTCCAGGACCGCTTCCACCTCCGCCACCGCGAGCGCGGCGGTGGGCTCGTCCATGATGAGCACCTTGGGGTCGAAGGAGGCCGCCCGTCCGATGGCGATGGACTGGCGCTGCCCGCCCGACAGGTTCTCGACCTTCAGCCGCGTGTCGGCGATGACGATGCCGAGCCGATCCAGCATGGCGCGGGCCTCGTCGTGCATGCGCGCCTTGTCCAGGAACGGCAGGCCGGCCACGCGGCGGCGCGGCTCACGCCCCAGGAAGATATTGCCGGCGACGTCCACCGTGTCGCACAGGGACAGGTCCTGATAGACCATTTCGACATGCGCGGCACGCGCATCGGCCGGCGAGGCGAAGCTGACCGCCTGCCCGTCGATCTCGATAATGCCGCTATCGGGAACCACCGCTCCCGACAGCACCTTGGACAAGGTGGATTTTCCGGCGCCGTTGTCGCCGACGAGGCCCAGGACCTCGCCCGGCGCAAGGCGCAGCGATACGTCTTCGAGCGTCTGGATGGGGCCATAGCGCTTGCTGATGCCGCGCATATGGACCCGGTCTCCCGCAGGGGCCGATGGCATGGGCAATTCCCGTTCCGGGGCCCGGCCATGGATGGCCGGGCGGACAAGAATGAGCCGGCCGCCACAGCGCCCGGCCGGGTTCGATCACTGGAACATCGAGCGGAACTGGTCGACATTCTCCCTGGTGACGATCGTCACCGGTACGTTGATGACGGGTTCCACCGTGCCGCCGCCCTTCAGCGTCACGAGCGCCTCCACGGCTGCCTTGCCTTCGCCGGCCGGGTCCTGCTGGACGACGGCCGTGACCCAGCCTTCGTCGATACCCTTGACCGCCTGCGCGGTGAGGTCCCATCCGAACACCTTCACGTCCGATTGGCGGCCTTGGCTCTCCACGGCGGACACGGCCCCGATCAGCGCCGGCTCGCCGGTGGCGTAGATGGCCGTCATCGCGGGGTTGGCCGTCAACAGGTTTTCGGCGGCGCCAAGCGCGACGTCCTGCACGTTCTGCCCGTCCACCGTCTCGGTAAATGTCACGGCATCGCCCGATGCCGCGACCGCCTCCTTGAAGCCGTCGAGACGCTGGTTCTGGATGAACGAGTTGAGGGCGCCGACCACGCCCACCGTCGCCTCTCCGCCCATGTCGGACTTGACGTAATCGGCGAAGAACTTGCCGATGTCGGCCCCGGCGGCGGCATTGTCGACGCCGACGAAGGAAACGTTGTCGCCGTCCGGGATCTGGGCGTCGATGGCGATGACCGGTATGCCGGCGTTCTTCGCTTCGGTGATGGCCGGCTTGACGCCGTTCACGTCGATGGCGACCAGGATGATGCCGTCCACCTTTTGCGTGATGTAATTCTCGATCGCGGTGTTCTGCGCCGCCGGCACATTGTTGGCATCGAAGATCACCAGTTCGACGCCGGCGGCGGCCGCGGCCTCCCTTGCCCCGTCGTTGATCTGGTTGAAGAAGAGAGCCTGCTGGTTGATCGTCACCAGGGCATAGGTGTCCGCATTCGCGGCGGCCGCCGCGGTCAGCACCGACAGGGCAGCCGCGGTCTGTGAAAGTCTACGGATCAGGCGCATGTCTGAAGTCTCCTTTGAGCGTTCACGGCCGGCAGTCCGGCGTCGGAGCACGGTGAGAATTCAAGACACTTGAATTTATGTCAAGGGTTTTGCACGCACTGCGGGCAGGTTTCGATCTTGCACCGCAATTGGGCATTCAAAAGGTGGGAGGCGTATTCACCCAGAAGATGGCGGCCGGCTCCGCCCCGAGATTGCGGTAGTGGTGGGGGCGCTCCGACTGGAAGGCGAAGCTGTCTCCGGCAGCGAGTTTGAAGGCCAGGTCGTCCACCATCAGTTCCACCTCTCCGGTAATGACGTAGCCGACCTCTTCGCCCGAATGGCTGATCGGCCCGGCGCTTTCGCCGAACGGAGCCAGATGGTGGATATTGCATTGCAAAAGATGGCCGGGAGCATAGGGGATGACCCGCTCCAGCGCGATCCCGCGCCCCTGCCGCAGGGGGTCGAGCGCGATCAGGGGCCGTGCTCCGGCGCGATAGACGATCCCTTCCTCACCATCGGCCTCCTCGAACATTCGGCCGATATTCGTACCGAGCACCTCGACCAGGCGATGCAGCATCGGCAGCGACGGGGAGGCCTTCCCGTTCTCGACCTTGGACAGGAGGCTTTCCGAGCATTGCGCGGCTGCCGCCACCGCCTTCAACGTCATGGCGCGCATCTGCCGAGCATGGCGCAGGCGGGTTCCGAGGCGCGCCGCGGCCCCTTCGCTCTTGAAGTCGATGGAATTGCGCCCCATGCCGGTATCTCCGCATCTTGTCCGTCGACAGAATGCCGCCAGCTTGAACGACATTCAAGTAACTGGAACGCTATTGCGCGATTTTGCGGCAGCGCGTCACAATTAACCGCTTTACTAAAGCGATTTACAATTTCAACCTCTCGTTCATGGCCGAGGATGGACGCAAGAAGCGGGTGACGTTGGGAGAGGTGGCGAAGGCTGCCGGGCTCTCGCCTGCCGCCGTGTCGCGATACCTGTCCGGGCAATTGTCGCTGCCGGAGACGACAAGTCGGCGGATCCAGAAGGCCATCAGGGAACTCGGCTACCGGCCGAACCATCATGCGCGCAGCCTGAGCCTCGGACGTTCCGACGCGATCGGGCTGGTCGTGCCGGATATCAACAATCCCTTCTTCTCCAATCTCGCGGCGGCGGTGGAGCGCGCCGCGCAGGCGCGCGGAATGCTGATGATGCTGTGCGCCACGTCCAACAGGCTGGAGCGCGAGCTGGAGTATCTCCATTTGCTCGGGGCCGGCGTCGTCGACGCGCTCGTCTTCGCCACCAACCATGGCGACCCGGACGGCCAACTGGCCGGCATGCTGAACGGCGACCGCCGCGTCGTGCTGCTGGACGAGGACGTGCCGGGCACCGATCTGTTCAAGGTGTTCTCCGACAACCGTCAGGGCGGCCTTCTGGCCGGGCTCCACCTGATCGAGCATGGGCATCGCCGCATCGCCTATATCGGCGGCCCCTGCGACCTGATGAGCGCACGCGAACGCGCCGAAGGCCTGCACGACGCCGTGCATGAGGCGGGCGGCGACGCCGCCATCGTCTCGGAACTGTTCGGCAGCTACACCATCGCGCATGGCGAAGCGGCCATGGAGGAGATCCTGGATACCATGCCGGGCGTCTCCGCCGTCTTCAGCGCCAGTGACGAGATCCTGATCGGAATGCTTCACGTCTTGCGCCGCCGCGACAGGGTCGTGGGCCGCGACATCTCCATCGTCACCTTCGACGATGCCGGGCCGCTGGAAATCCTCGCCGTTCCGGTGACGGCCATCCGCCAACCCCTGCAGGCCATGGGCGAACGCGCCCTCGACATGGCCATGGACTCCCTTGCCGGCACGCGCGGCCCCAGCGTGGCGCGCCTGCCGGTCGAACTCATCCGGCGCCACTCGGTGGCGCGCCTCGCCTGAACCGAAAGCAGAAAGGAAATACGATGTCCGACAAGAAGAAGGTACTGCTGGTCGGCGAAAGCTGGGTCAGTTCGGCCACCCACTACAAGGGCTTCGACCAGTTCGGCTCCGTCACCTTCCATCTCGGCGCCGAGCCGCTGGTGAAAGCGCTGAAGGACAGCCCCTTCGAGCTGACCTACATGCCGGCGCACGAAGCCGTCGAGGCATTCCCCTTCGACCGTTCGGGGCTGGATGCCTATGACGCGATCATCCTGTCGGATATCGGCGCCAATTCCCTGCTGCTGCCACCCGCCGTATGGCTGCACAGCAAGACCGTGCCGAACAGGCTGAAGCTGCTGCGCGAATGGACAGCGGATGGCGGCGGCCTGTTCATGATCGGCGGATATTTCTCGTTCCAGGGCATTGACGGCAAGGCCCGCTGGCGGCGAACGCCGGTGGAGGAGGCCCTTCCCGTCACCTGCCTTCCCTATGACGACCGCGTCGAGATACCGGAGGGGACCGCGCCCGTCTTCGTCGCCGACCACCCCGCCCTGGCCGGCCTGCCGAAGGACGGCTGGCCCCTGCTGCTGGGCGTCAACGAGGTGGAGGTGAAGCCGGGTGCGGACCTGCTCCTCCGCCTGCCCGACGACCAGGGCAGCCACCCTCTGCTGGTCACCGGCACCTATGAGAAGGGCCGCACCGCCGCCTGGACGTCCGACATCGGCCCGCACTGGCTGTCGCCGGCCTTCTGCGAATGGGACGGCTATGGCCGGTTGTGGAGCAACATCCTGTCCTGGCTGACGGAAACGCGCTGACCTGGGAGACGACGATGACCGACAGCCCGCTCGTCGAGGCGAGATCCATCTCCAAGCGCTTCGGGGCACTCGCCGCCCTTACCGACGTCGACCTTGCGATCCGCAGCGGCGAGGTGCTGGCGCTTCTGGGCGATAACGGCGCGGGAAAATCGACCTTCATAAAGGTTCTGTCCGGCGCGCACCCGCAAAGCGACGGCGAACTCCTGATGGATGGCAAGCCGGTGGCCCTCTCTTCGCCGCAAGATGCC
Organism: Aureimonas altamirensis; assembly: GCF_023702225.1. Classification (GTDB taxonomy): domain Bacteria; phylum Pseudomonadota; class Alphaproteobacteria; order Rhizobiales; family Rhizobiaceae; genus Aureimonas; species Aureimonas altamirensis_B. The sequence goes on from NZ_JAMQCO010000002.1 coordinate 137,326, forward strand.
GCGGACCTCGGCATCGCCACCATCTTCCAGGAACTGGCGCTGTCGGAAAACCTGTCCATCGCGGAAAACGTCTTCCTGGGGCGGGAGCTGACCCGCCGCTTCTTCGGCGTGCCGCTGTTGCGCCGCGCCGCCATGAAGCGCCGCGTAAAGGAACTCCTGGAAGAGCTGGACGCCCATATCTCCGATCCGGAGGCGCCGGTGGGCGCCCTGTCCGGCGGACAAAGGCAGGCCGTGGCCATCTGCCGGGCGCTGAACCTCAATGCGCGGCTGGTCATCATGGACGAGCCGACGGCGGCGCTGGCCGTGGCCGAAACGCGCAAGGTGCTGCAACTGACGCGCCGTCTTGCCGACAGCGGCCGCGCCGTCGTGCTGATCAGCCACAACATGCACGACGTCTTCGAGGTCGCGGACCGCATCGTCGTCTTCCGGCGCGGCCGCAAGATCACCGAAAAACGCAAGGCCGACACCAATCCAGAGGAGATCGTCTCCTTCATCACGGGCGCGCATCCCGACGTGCGCGCGCTCGAGATGCGCCACTAGAAACCCGCACGTCCGACGAAAGGCCAATCGCATGATCAAGAGATCGCAACTCGCCATGGCCCTCGCGGCCCTCATGACATCCGCCGTCACGATCGCGGCCGCACAGGAAAAGCCCAAGGTGGCCTTTGTGCCGCAGATCGTCGGCATCCCGTATTTCGACGCCATGCAGGCAGGCGGCGACAAGGCCGCCGAAGCGTTGGGCGTCGACTTCATCTACCAGGGCCCGGTCGACACCAACCCGGTGGACCAGCTCCAGATCGTCCAGAACCTCATCAACCAGGGCGTCGGGGCCATCTCGGTGAGCGTCCTGGACGCCTCCAGCCTGACCCCGGTGGTGGAGGCGGCCAAGGCGAAGGACATCAAGCTCTTTACCGCCGACAGCGACGCGCCGCAGTCCGGCCGCGCGCTCTACGTGGCGCAGGCGACCGATCAGGGCCTCGGCTATGCGATCATCGACCAGATGGTCGAGAGGGCCGGCGAAGACGCGAAGATCGCCATCGTTTCCGGCGAAGCTACGGCATCGAACCTCAACGCCTGGATCGGCTTCATGCAGGAGCGGGTGAAGGAAAAATACCCGAATGTGACGCTGATGGAGCCGCAGTATGCCGGCGGCAGCGCCGAGAGGGCGGCGCAGATCGCCACAGACCTGATGACCGCCAACCCGGATCTGACGGGCATCATCGGTGTCGCGTCCACCACCTGCCCCGGCGTGGCGCAGGCCATCGAAACGGCCGGGCGCTCGGAAGACGTCGTGGGGACTGGCTATTGCAGCCCCAATACGGCCCGCAGCTATCTGAAGAGCGGCGCGCTCGACTACACCGTCCTCTGGGACCCGGCCGAACTCGGCTATCTGACCGTCTGGGCGGGCAAGCAACTGATCGACGGGGCAGAAATCCCCGCGACCGTCACGCCCGAAGGCATGAGCCACGCCGTCACCTACGACGCCGCTACCGGCATATTGCTGCTCGGCGATCCGGCGATCTTCACCGCCGACAATGTCGATGACTTCAACTTCTGATATGGGGCGGCTGTTCGGCACACGCGAAGCGATCCTGGGGGCGGCCATTCTGGCCGCCTGCCTGTTGTTCGCGTTCCTGTCGCCCACCTTCGCCACCCCTGCCAATATCGCCACGATCCTGCGCAACTCGACCGAGCTTTTCCTCGTCGGGCTCGGCATGACGCTTCTTCTCGGCGTCGGAGCCATCGACGTGTCGGTCGGCGTCGCCATGGGATTGGCGGCCATCCTGGTCGGCAAGATGCTGGAGGCCGGCGCGCCCTGGTATCTGGTCGCATTGGACGGCCCGTTGGCCGGCGCCGCGCTCGGCCTTGTCGCCTCGCTCGTCGTCGTGGTGGGGCGTGTGCCGGCCATCGTCGGCACGCTCGGCCTCTACGGCATCTATCGCGCGGCCATCTTCCTGGCGCTCGGCGGCAGTTGGCTTTCGGGCCTGCCGACCGGCCTGACCGACATTCTGGCCGCCCGGGCCTTCGGCGTTCCGGTGGCGCTGCCGCTGATCGCCCTCGCCTATCTCGCGGTCTTCGTCGCGGTCCGGAAGACGCCCTTCGGCCCGCACCTGCTTGCCGTAGGCCAATCCGAGGCCAAGGCACGGCTGGCCGGAGTGCCGGTGCGCCGCACGGCCTGCATCGCGTTCCTCATCAGCGGGCTTCTTTGCGGCCTTGCCGCCACCTTCTATATCGCCACCTACCGCAACGTCGCCATGACCATCGGCGGCACGCTGGCGCTGGAGGCCATCGCCGCCGTCGTGCTGGGCGGCACCAGTATCCTCGGCGGGCGCATCAGCCTGATGGGTACGGCGCTGGGCGTCCTTCTGCTTCGCATCCTGCAGAACGGCCTTCTGCTGGTCGGCGTGCCTTCGCTGTGGCAACCGGTGGTGACGGGCGCCCTTATCCTGCTGGTCCTCGGCGGTGAAGTGGCGTCGGGCCGCCTCGTACCGCCGCGCATCCGGAAGACTGCGGAGGCCGCACGATGATCCGATCCAGGGACTTCACCCTTTATCTCCTTGCCGGTCTCTGGCTTGCGGCGATCGCCATTCTGGCGGCGATGCAGCCGGGCGCGATAGCGCTGTCCACGGTGACGACTGTCCTGCAATTCTCGACCATCCTGGCGCTGGTGGCGTTGGGGCAGGCCATTGTGATCCTGTGCGGCGGGGCCGGCATCGACCTCTCGGTCGGCGGCACCATGTCGCTGACCGCCATCCTTGCCATGATGGCGGTACAGGCCGGCATGCCGGGCTGGCTGCTGGTGCCGGCCTGCCTGGCGCTGGGAGGCCTGCTGGGCCTTGCCAACGGGTTGATCGTCACGCGCCTCGCGATCCTGCCGTTGATCGGGACGCTCGGCACCTTCTACATCTATTCCGGCACGGCGCTGGCCATCACCAGCGGCGCCAATATCGGCAACGTCCCCGCGGCGCTGACGGTCTGGGGACGCGGCATCATCGGCGGGTTGCCGCTTCCCTTCCTCACGCTCGCACTGCCGCTGTTCCTGCTGGTCGCCGCCATGCTTCGCTTCACAAGCTGGGGCCGCTGGATCTATGCGACCGGCTTCAACGAGCGCTCCGCCCGGCTGGTCGGCATACCGGTGGATCGCCTGCGCCTTGCCGCCTATGTCGCCAGCGGCGCGCTGGCGGGCACGGCGGCGCTCGTCAGTCTCGCCTGGCTGGGCAGCGCCCGCCCCAATATCGGCCAGAACCTGGAACTCACCTCGCTTACGGCCGCCATGCTGGGCGGGATCGCCATCTTCGGCGGACGTGGCGGCGTCATCGGCGTTCTTGCGGCCGTGCTGCTGCTGGTCACGGTGCAGACGGGGCTTCTTCTCGTCAACGTCAACAGCATCTGGCAACTCGGCATCGTCGGCGCGCTGCTGCTGGCGGTGCTTCTCGTCGACACGCTCGCCATCGCTCGGAGGACAGCATGACCCTATCGCCGGAAACCATTGCCGAGGCCGTGGAGGCCCGCGCCGACCGCATCGTGGACACGCTGTCGCGTCTGGTGGAGTTTCCATCCATCGTGATGAACGACCCCGCCGGGGCCGGCCCGGGCGAGCGCGACTGCCAGCTCTACCTGCAGAAGCGGCTGGAGTCCCTCGGCTTCTCCACCGACCTCTGGGAGCCGGACGGACCCGCTTTGCTGGCCAGATACGAGGGGCGCCCCGGCGCCAACAAGGGCCGCACCTTCGATGGCCGACCCAATCTCGGCGGCACCTTGAAGGGCAGCGGCAATGGCCGCTCGATCATGCTGACGGGCCATATCGACGTCGTGCCCCCCGGCCCTGCATCGCATTGGCAAAGCGACCCCTTCGTGCCCGTTGTGGAGGACGGGTTCGTGCGCGGACGCGGCACGGTGGACATGAAAGGCGGCGTCGCCTGCATGCTGATGGCGGTGGAAATCCTCAAGGAGATCGGCGCAGAACTGAAGGGCGATGTCGTCTTTACCACGGTCGTCGACGAGGAGATCGGCGGCATGGGCTCGCTTGCCATGGTCGACCGGGGCTTTCGCGCCGATGCCGGCATCATGACGGAGCCGACCGCCAACCGCATCGCGCCCTTGTGCCACGGCATCCTCTGGGGCCGCATCGTGATCGACGGCATAGGCGGCCATGCAGAGCTGACGCCGAACGCCTGGTATGCCGGTGGCCCCGTGGATGCGGTGCAGTTGACCCGGCAGATGCTGGACGGGCTGGACATCCTGAACAGGCGCTGGATGCACGATCCGCGCAAGAACCACCCGCTGATGGCCATGCCCAACCAGATCATCGTCACGCAACTCAATGTCGGGGAGCATCCCTCCTCGATGGCGGGACGCGGCGAAATCGTCATCGACGTCCAGTATCTGCCGCATGAGAAGGATGCGTTCGGCCTCGGCGGCCACGTCAAGCGCGAGATCGAGGCGCATGTGGCGGCGCTGTGCCTTGCGGACCCCTACCTGAAGGAGCATCCGGCGCGGATGGAATGGATCCTCGACGCCGACTGCGCCGAGGTTCCGGCAGACCACCCCTTCGTGGTAAGCTTCCAGCGCGCCGTCGCATCGGCCAGGCTGGACCCGGCCTTGTCCGGCTTCGGAGCGCACAGCGATATCGGACTGCCGACCGGGCTCGGCAACACGCCGACGGTCAATTTCGGGCCCGGCGACCCGGCCCAGAGCCACCAGCCGAACGAGCGCGTCTCGATCGAGGATCTGGTAGCCTGCACCAAGGCCATCGCGCTCGCCGTCTACGACTGGACCAACCGGGAGCGGCCGGCCGCCTGAGACGGCACCGCCTTGCGGGGCTCCCGCTCCGCAAGGCCCCCGGAGACGTCCCCCACGGTGCGCCCGACGATACGCATGTGAATGCCCATCGCCTCGGCGGCGGCGGCGCCATCGCCGGCCACTATGGCCTCGACGACGCGGCCATGCTCCTCCTGAGAGCGGTCGATGCGCCGGTCGGCGTCGAATTGCAGCCGGCGGAATGGCGCCACCCGCCGGCGCACGCTGCGCGCCGTTTCTTCCAGAAAGCCGTTATGGCTGCCGGCGTAGATGGCATCGTGGAAACGGTCATTGTGGGAACGGTAGCGTTCGACCTCGGAGGCCTTCACCAGCTCTTCGCCGGATGCATGAAGCGCCTCGAGCCGGCTTTTCTCTCCGGCCGTCATGGCCGCCGCGCACAGGCGGGCCGCAAGGGATTCCAGCTCCGCCATCACAAGGAAGATGTTCTGGAACTCGGCTTCCGTCAGCGTCGTCACCACCGCGCCCCGATGCGGACGCGACAGGGCGAGGCCGATGGATTCGAGTTGCCGGATCGCCTCGCGGACCGGCGTGCGCGAGACGCCGAACTCGCCGGCCAGCCCAACCTCGTCCAGGGGCTCTCCCGGCAGCAGGATGCCATGCACGATCCGGTCGGCGATGGCCTCGCGGATCATGTCGGCCTGCGTACGGCGTGCCATGTATCTGTTCGTCTGCGTCATGATGTCGTGTCACGCGGCCGGGGCGCGGCTGGCGATGTAGTTGCGCCATCCACCATAATGCGTGATCTCGCTGGCATTGGCGAGCGCGGCCGGCTCGCAGATGAAGCCGGTGACCAGCGAGCCGTCGTCCAGCTCAACCTTGCCGACACCGAGCGGCTGCGGGATCCCGGCGACGAAGCGGCCGAAACCACTGGCCGGCAGGCTCCATACCTCCACCTCCAGCCCCGGGCCGGCAAAGCCGCCTTCCCGCACGAGGCCGGGTTTCGGCGGCACCGTACCGGCCAGGGCGTGAAGGCGGTAATGCGGTGCGGTACGCGCCGTGCGCACCAGCCGTCCGCCCTGTGCCGCAAGCTCGCCGTTCAACGGCATGCCTGTCAGGTGCGCGCCGACGACCGCGATCTCCAGCCAGCTACCGCCCGATGGTTCCGGCAGCTTGTTCCGCACGCTCAGGCCGCGGTCCAGTCCGGCTCCGCAGCCTGCTTCTTCATGCAGGCGCGCCGCAAAACCGGCCAGCGCGTCGTCGCTGTCGGCCCGGCCCACCAGTTGCACGCCGAAGGGCAGTCCGGCTGGCGTGAAGCCGGCAGGAACGGCGATGGCCGCAGCACCGAAGAAATTGGCGAAGTTGGTGAAACGGCCGAAACGCGCGTTCAATGCCACCGGATCGGCAAGCATCGCCGCCACCGTCTGGATATCGGGCGAAGTCGGCAGCAGCAGCGCGTCGATGCCGTCCATCGCCTTTTCCGCCTGTCGGCGGTAGCCGGCAAGTGCGTAGACACCCTCGAAGGCATCCACCGCGCTCATGCCGCGCGCACTTTCGATGATGGCGCGCACCGTCGGCTCGACGCTGTCCGGCTGGGCATCGATGAAGGGCTTGATGGCGGCCAGCCGCTCGGCCACCCATGGACCCTCGTAAAGCAGCGCCGCCGCCTTTCGGAAGGGCGCATAATCGAAGGGCACGATCTCCGCACCGAGAAGCCGCGCCCGCTCTATCGCCGCGCGATACAGCGCTGCATAGGCATCGTTGCCGAAGAACTCCTGCTCTTCCGCCTCCGGCACGCCGAGGCGCAGACGCGCCGGCAGCCGGGTTTCGCCGAAGCGGCGGGAGAATGCATCGGCGGCGTCGAAGCCCTCCATCACGCGGCGCGCCGCGATGCCGTCGGCCACCGTGGCGGCGAACACGGTGACGACGTCGATGGAGCGGCAGGCCGGGACGACGCCCGTCGTGGACACCCGGCCAGTGGAAGGCTTGATGCCGACGATATTGTTGAACGCGGCGGGCACGCGCCCGGAGCCGGCGGTGTCGGTGCCGAGCGCCAGCGCCGCCGTGCCGGAGGCGACCGCGACGGCGGAGCCGGAGGACGAGCCCCCCGAGACATAGGCGGCGTCGAACACGCAACGCGGAGCGCCATAGGGCGAGCGCGTGCCGTTCAGCCCCGTGGCGAACTGGTCGAGGTTCGTCTTGCCGACGATGATCGCGCCGGCCTGACGCAACCGGGCCACTACATGCGCGTCGGCATCCGGCGTATAGGCAAAGGCCGGGCACGCCGCCGTAGTCGGGAAGCCGGCGACGTCGATATTGTCCTTGACGGCAACCGGGACGCCCCACAGCGGCAGGCTGCCGGGAACGGGCGACCGCTCCTCGAGCGCCCTTGCCTGCCGCGTCAATTGCTGCCGGGTGGCCGGGGCGATGAATGCGGCCGGATCGCCTGCCGCGATGCGCCCGGATACGGCGTCGATCATCGCGTCCAGCGTCAGTCCCGCCGCGTAGGCGTCGGCCAGTGATGAAAGGTCGATGAACTTCGGAAGATCGGTCATTGTCGGAATGTCCTCAAGCCTGTTCTGCTTCATCCAGTATCTCGACCGGCGCCGCCCAATGGATCAGCACGAGGCATCCCTCGTCGGACCAGACCCGGTGGATGCTGCCGGGGCGGTTGACGACGAAATCGCCGGCGGCATAGCGCCCGGCGTCGTCGCTTTGCGCGCCCTCCAGCACAAGGATGGTTTCCAGGCCGGCATGGCGGTGGCGCGGCACGCTGGCCCCCGCCGCGTATCGCAGCAGGGCGACGGCCGGTCCCCCGTCCACGGAGCGGGCGATATGATGGATATCCACCCCCGGCCGGAACGGCTCGAAGGCGACGGGATCCGGCAGGGCGGCCAGAAGCCCCTGCATGCGTTCGGGTTTCATGTCGCCAATCCTTCCGCGATGGCATCCACCGTGGCCGTCCAGCCGACGATGCCTCCCTGTGCCCGCACCATGTCCAGCGTCGCCGCCTTGAACTCGGGAAAATAGCTTTCCGTCGCATCCTCGGCGAGCAGGCAGTCGAAGCCGCGGTCATTGGCCTCGCGCATGGTCGTCTGTACGCAGACTTCGGTCGTCACCCCGGCCAGCACCAGCGCGGTGACGCCGAGGCGTTCCAGGACGAAGGCCAGCTCCGTCGAATGGAAGGCTCCCTTGCCCGGCTTGTCGATGACGGTTTCGCCGGGCAGCGGGAACAGCTCCGGCACGATCTCCGCGCCCGGCGCGCCGGCCACCAGGATCCTTCCCATCGGCCCCATGTCGCCGATGCGCCGTCCCTCCGGGCCGCGCCGCCACTTCGCGGGCGGGCAATCGGACAAGTCCGGACGATGGCATTCGCGCGTGTGGATCACCGGTGCGCCCCGGGCACGAAACACCTCGATCAGCCTTTTGGTGGCGGGCACGATGGCCTGCAGGCGCGAGACGTCGTTGCCGAGGCTCTCGCCAAAACCGCCAGGCTCCAGGAAGTCGCGCTGCATGTCGATGACCACCAGCGCCACGTGCCCGTGCTCGAAGGGGAATGGCGACGGAAGCGCCGCGACCGACCCCATCACCGGTGCCCCGCCATGTGCCGGCCGATCTCCATCGGATCGGCCTTGCGGCCGCCTTCCGTCTCAAAGACGATCCTGCCCTCGTGCATGACGAGGATGCGATCGGACAGGGCGATCACCTCATCCAGATCCTCGCTCACCAGCAGCACCGCCGTTCCCTTGTTGCGCGCTTTCAGAAGCGCCGCACGGATATCCGCCACCGCACCGAAATCCAGCCCGAAGCACGGATTGGCGACCACCAGCAACTCTGCATCGCCGTCCAGCTCGCGCGCCAGCACGGCGCGCTGCACATTGCCGCCCGACAGGGTGGCGATGGGCGCTTCCGGCGATTGCGTCTTGATGGAATAGGCGGAAATCTGCTCCTCGGCGTAGCGGCGCATGCCGCGCCTGTCGACAAGGATGCGGGCGCGCCCATCGGCATGCCGGTCGAAGGTGCGGAAGGCAAGATTCTCCATCACGCTCATCCGTCCGACGCACGCATTGCGCAGCGGTTCTTCGGGCAAGACGCGCACGCCCATCGCCTGCGCCTGCGAACGGCGCGCGTGGTACGGCGCACCGCCGACATGGATGGACCCGGATGCGGGCACGGTCTGGCCGGACAGCGTCTCCACCAGCACCGCCTGTCCGTTGCCGGATATGCCGGCAACCCCGACGATCTCGCCGGCCCGCACCTCCAGCCTGTCGATATCGATGCCGCCGCGTTGTGGCCCGGCCTTCACCCGGCTGAGGTCGAGGACGGCGCGCGCGTTGGTGGCGGCGGGCTTGGGCGTGGGCGCGGCCTCCAGGTCGCGCTTGCCGATCATCATGTCCGCCATGTCCGGCACCGATAACGCGTCGACGCGGCCCTGCCCGGCAAGCCGACCCCGCCGCAGCACGGTCACCTCGTCGCAGAAACCCGTAACCTCGGGAAACTTGTGGCTTATCAGCAGGACGCCCAACCCCTCGTCGGTGGCGCGGCGACGCAGGAAGCCGAGCACGTCCCGCGCCTCGCCGGGCGTCAGCACGGATGTCGGCTCGTCGAGCACCAGAACGCGGGAGCCGAGATACAGCTCCTTGAGGATTTCGGTCTTCTGCCGTTCGCCCGCCGAAAGACGATGCACGGGCACGTCCAGCGGCACCTTCAGCGGCATGTCGGCCATGAAGGCCGCCAGCTTAGCCCGCTCCTTGCGCCAATCCACGATAGTCGGCACGTCCGGCCCCGCCATCACCAGGTTTTCCAGCACCGTCATGGCGGGCACCAGCGTAAAATGCTGGTACACCATGCCGATGCCCAGGCGGCGGGCATCGCGCGGGCTGGTCACCTCGACCTCACGCCCGTCCATCAGGACGCTCCCTTCGTCCGCGCGATAATAGCCGAGGACGCATTTGACGAGAGTGGATTTGCCGGCGCCGTTTTCCCCCAGCAGTGCATGGAACGTGCCGCCCCGCAGGCGCAGCGATACGCCATCCAGCGCGGTAAAGGCACCGAACCGCTTGGTCAGCCCCACAACCTCCAGAAGGCTCGTCAACGCAAGGCCTCCAGCAGCGCGTCGCTCCTCGCCACGGCCCCGAAGACGCCGCCCTGCATCGTCACCATGCGGATCGCCGCCTCGTGGTTGCCCCTGTCGGTGGCGCCGCAGCAATCTTCCAGGATCACGCACTCGTAGCCACGGTCGTTGGCCTCGCGCATGGTCGTGTGGACGCAGACATCGGTGGTGATGCCCGTCAGAACGATATTGCGGATGCCGCGCTGGTTCAGGATCAGTTCCAGATCGGTCGCGCAGAAGGATCCCTTGCCCGGCTTGTCGATAACGACTTCACCCGGCAACGGCGCAAGCTCGGGGATGATTTCCCAGCCCGGTTCACCCCGCACGAGAATGCGCCCGCAGGGGCCCGGGTCGCCGATGCCCGCGCCGATATTGCGCGAGCGCCATCGCTTGTTGGCCGGCAGGTCGGCCAGATCGGGCCGGTGCCCCTCGCGCGTGTGGATGATGTGGTAGCCGCCGGCCCGCATGGCCGCCATCACCCGCGCAATGGGCTCGATGGGCGCCCGCGTCAGGGACAGGTCGTAGCCCATTGCGTCCACATAGCCTCCCTTGCCGCAGAAATCGGTCTGCATGTCGATGACGATCAGAGCCGTATTGTCGGGCCTCAGGCTTGCGTCGTAGGGCCAGGCATAGGGCTGCGAGGCGATGCTGCCTGTCGTCTTCCGCGATGTCGTGTCCATTGCCAGCGTCTCCTTATTCCGCCGCTTCGCGGGCCGGGCCGCCATAGCGGCGCGTCGGCGCGGCGAAGCCGAAGCCGGTTCCGTCCGTCACCTTCACCTCGTCTTCCCACGGCAGGCGATAGGTGCCTGCGGCCAGGTCGTGCATGTATGTGTAAGGACAATCCCCGGCGCCGCCGGCCACGGCGACATAGCCGCGATGGCCGAGCTGGTAGATATTGTTCTCCACGCCCCAGTTCCGGCGCGCTTCGCGCACGAGGTCGGGCCGCACCTCGGCGGTGATGATCTCGTCCACGCGGCCCGTCGTGCCATGGGCGATCACCGTCCCGTCGAAATTGACGATCATGCCCTCGCCCATGGAATCGAAGCTTCCGTCCGATCCGCACATGCAGACATTGGCCGTCACCATGAGATTGCAGAAGGCGTTGGACTGGTTGGTGAACCGCCAGCTCTCCCGGATCGGAGCGGTGTAGCCTGCCGTCCGCAGCATGATCTCGGCGCCCTTGTAGGCGCATTCCCGCGCCATCTCCGGAAACATGCCGTCATGGCAGATGATGAGCGCCAGCCTGGTGCCCTTCGGCCCGTCGATGACGGGAATGCCCAGATTTCCCGGCTCCCATGGCTCTACCGGCACCCATGGATGCAGCTTGCGATAGTTCAACCGGATTTCGCCTGTGTCGTCGATGACGAGCCCCGTGTTGTAGGGCATGCCGCCGGGATTCAGCTCCATGATGGAGAAGCAACCCCAGATGGAATTGTCGCGGCAGGCCTGCCTGAAGGCGGCAACCTCCGGCCCGTCCACGCGGCACATGATCTCCGGGTTGGTGTCCATCGAAAGCCCGTGCAGCGAATATTCCGGAAACACCACCAGATCCATGGTGCCGAGGTTGCGCCGGGCCTTTCCCACCATGTCGACGATGCGTCGTGTCTGCGCGGCAAGATCGTCCTTCGTCACCACGGTCGGCAATTGCAGTTGCACGCAGCCGATGACGACGCCGTGTTCCGATTTGTTGAGTCCGCCAAGGCCGTTCATGCCTGGTCTCCCTATCTGGTGATCGACAGTTCGCGCGGGGCGCCGTCGAGGGCGCGGTCCGGCGACGAGGTGAAGATGAGAATGGCGAGGGTCAGCACGTAAGGCGCTGCATAGAACAGGTAGTAGCCCTGTGTGATCCCGATGGACTGGAGCGCGGGCCCGAGCGCCCCGGCCCCGCCGAAGATGAGCGCAGCGCCGAGGCACGCGACGGGCCGCCACCGCGCAAAGATCACCAGCGCCACGGCAATCAGGCCCTGGCCGGACGAGATGCCCTCGTTCCAACTGCCGGGATAGTAGAGCGACAGGTAGGCGCCCGCGACGCCGGCCATGAAGCCGCCGAACGCCGTCGCACCGATGCGCACCGGCAGGATCGGATAGCCCATCGCCCGCGCGGCGTCGCTGCTGTCTCCGACCATGCGCAGGACGAGACCGAGCCGGGTGCGACGGAAGACGAAGGCGATGGCGAATGCGAGCGCGATGCCGATCAGGAAAAGCGGATTGACCTGCAGCGCGGCGCGCAGCTGCGGGCTGCCGGCCCAGAAGCCGAGATCGATGGACGGCAGCATGGGCGCGGCGGGCTGGATCAGCGGCTTGCCGAGGAAGAAAGCCAGGCCGGTGCCGAACAGCATCAGCGCGATGCCGACGGCGATATCGTTGACCCGCGGCAGCGAGCACAATGCGCCGTGCAGAAGGCCGAACAGCGCTCCGGACAGCCCGGCCGCCAGGACACCCATCCACGGAGAACCGGTCAGGAGCGAGCCGCCATAGCCGGCCATGGCCCCGAAGACCAGCGTGCCTTCCAGCCCGAGGTTGATACGGCCGCTCTTCTCCGTCACGCATTCGCCGAGGCTGACGAACAGGAACGGGGTGGAAACGCGGATCGCGCCGCCGATGACCGCGATCAGGACGCCCCACAGGCCGAGATCGCCGTTCATCGTCCAGCCTCCGCAGATGCGGTGCGGCGGGGCACCAGCCGGCCGGACAGGGTTTCGGAGGCCAGCATGGCGATGAACAGGATGCCCTGCAGCACCAGCATGGTGGCATCGGGCAGCTCCATTCGGCGCTGCACCAGCCCGCCGGCGGCGTCGATACCGCCGATCAGGATGGCCATGGGAATGATGGCAAGGGGGTTCTGCCGCGCCAGGAAGGCGACCAGAATGCCGGTATAGCCATATCCGGCGATCAGCGCCGCATTAGCGTTGCCATGGATGGCCGCCACGTCGACCATGCCGGCGATACCGGCTGCCGCGCCGCCGGCCAGGCAGAACAGAACGACAAGCCGGCCGACGGGAAGGCCCTGTACGGCGGCGGCGCGCGGGTTGCCGCCCGCGATCCGTGCCGCGAAACCGAAACTCGTTCGCCCGATCACGAATGCCGCGACGAGGCAGGCGAGAACGCCCACGACGAATCCCCAATGCACGTCCAGCCCCGGCATCGCTCCGATGCGGAACTCTGCCGGCAAAGGCAGGGTGGACGGCTTGTTGAGACTTGCTGGGTCGCGGAGTGGGCCCTCCACCATGTGGTTGAACAGCGCGATCGCGATGTAGGCGAAAAGCAGGCTGGCGATCGTTTCGTTGACGCCGCGCCGCACGCGCAACAATCCGACGGTGCCGATCCAGGCGCCGCCTGCAAGTGCTCCGGCCCCGGCCATCAGGCCGATTGCCGGCACGGCAGGCATCCCCGCCAGGGCTGCCCCGGCCGCCGCGGCGGCAAGCCCGCCCAGGACGAAAGCCCCCTCACCGCCGATGACGATCAGGCCGAGTTGTGCCGGCAGCGCCACGCACAGCGCCGTCAGCAGCAACGGCGCGGCACGTTGCAGCGTGTTGGAGATGGAAAACTGTGTACCGAAACCGCCACGCCAGACCAGCTGGTAGAATTCCATCGGCGATTTGCCGAAGACCAGCAGGAACAGGCCGAACAGAAGAAAGCCGGCCAGGATGGCCAGCAGAGGCAGCAGAACTGCCTCGACCTGCCCGGCCTGTCGCTCCGGCAAGGCGAAGACTCCCCCACCGGCGGTTGCGCTCTGCGTGACGCTCGTCATCGCCTTGCCCTTCGCGTCAGGAGGTCGAGCCGACGACGCCTTCGACCAGATAGTCCATGCTTTCCAGCTCGATCGCCGTTTCGGGATACTCCGTGCCCGCAGCGACGATCTCGTTGCCGCGATTGTCTTTCAGCGGACCCTTGATGATGGCGTAGCCGCCCTTCATCATGTCGTCGCGCACGGCGTCGGCCTGGCGCCGCGCCGCATCCCCCACCATCGCGCCGTAGGGGCTGGACTTGACGAAGCCTTCGGCAAGGCCGCCGCGCACGAAATTGGGCAACGGCTCTCCTGCCACGGCCTTTTCCACGAAGGACCGGTAGACGTTGGCCCAGTTCCACTCCGCGCCCGTCAGGTAATGTTCGGGCGCCAGCGCCGCCTGGCTCGTGTGGTAGCCGCAGACGAACACGCCGCGCGAGGCGGCGGCCTGCGTCAGCACCTTCGGTCCATCGACATGGCAGGTGACGACGTCCACGCCCTGGTCGGCCAGCGCGTTGACGGCCTCGGCCTCCTTGACGGGCATCGACCAGTCGCCGGTGAAGATCACCTGCGTCTGGATCGAGGGGTCGACGCTGCGCGCGCCCAGCGTGAACGAATTGATGTTCAGCAGCACCTGGGGAATTGGCTTGGCGGCGATGAAGCCGAGCTTCTTCGATTTCGTCTGGTGTCCCGCGACGATGCCGGACAGATACTGCGCCATGCCGATATAGCCGAAATACGATCCGGCATTCTTCGGATCGCTCTCGCTCCACAGGCCGCCGCAATGGCGGAACTGGACGTCCGGGTTGGATTCCGCCGCCTGCAGCACGAAAGGCTTGTAGTAGCCGAACGAGGTGGGAAACAGGAGTTGCGCACCGTCCAGCTCTATCATCGACTGCATCGAGCGCACGACGGCATCGCTTTCAGGTACGTTCTCTTCCTCCAGAACCGTCACGCCGGCGATGTCCTTGACCGCGGCGGCGCCCTCGGCATGCGCCTGATTGTAGCCGAAGTCGTCGCGCGGCCCGACATAGAGGAAGCCGACCGTCATATCGGCGGCGAAGGCCGGCGTCAGCCGACCGAGCGCGGGCATAAGGGCCATCGAGCCGGCGGCGGTCAAAAGGCGGCGGCGATTGATGAGAAAGGACGACATTTGGCTCTCCGGCAGTGTTGCGATCTCTCGCCGGGATTGCATGCAATGCGTGTGCCAAAAGCGCCCCTTCATAGATTACAATGATTTAGCCGAACTCCTTTCAGCCAAGCCGATTGCATAATGCCTATATTTTATGCATACGGTTGAAAACAGAGCGGAGTCGCGAAGCTTTTTTCCGCCCGGTCAGGACTTCTTCAGAACGTCCTGCCATTCCGGATGACGGGCGATCCTGCCCGGCTGTAGGTCATTTCCGCCTCGGAGCCATCGACCACGAGGACGTATCGGCCCTTGGAAGGTCCGCAAGTCCTCGATATCCAAGTTCGCGTTCCTTGTTCCGCGACACAGCTACCTGCCGTTCTACGCTACCGTAGCGCGAAATGCGATGACACTGTTCGCAGGCTTCGAGGGTGCCGGACCGGCTCCCGGACGAAACCACCAGTAGAAAGTGTATCGATGACCATTCGCAATGGCCTGGCCTCGCTTCTCCGCCCGGACGATTCCGTCCTCGTTATGATCGATCATCAGCCCTATCAGCTCGCCAACCTGAATAGTCATGAACCGCAGATGGTCATCAACAACGCGACGGGGCTGGCCAAGGCGGCCAGGGCGTTCGACGTACCGACCATCCTGACGAGCGTGATCGCCAAGCAGGGCGGCATGATCTTCCCGCAGATCACCGACGTGTTCCCCGATCAGGAGGTGATCGACCGGACATTCATCAATACGTGGGAGGACGACATCGTCGTCGATGCGGTCAAGGCGACCGGGCGCAAGCAACTGGTCATCGCCGGGCTCTGGACGGAAGTCTGCGTCGCGATGCCGACCATCCAGGCGCTCGGCGAAGGCTGGGACGTGACCGTCGTCACCGATGCGTGCGGATCCGTTTCGCCGGAGGCGCATTCCGTTGCGATCCAGCGCATGGTCGCCGCCGGAGCCAATGTCATCACCTGGCTGGCGGTCGCGTCGGAATGGCAGCGCGATTGGGCGCGGACGGAGCGCCTGCCGGCCCTTATCGAGGTCATGAAGCAGCATGCCGGCGCCAGCGGCATCGCCTATCTCTGGGAGCAGCAGCTTCTGGCCACGCCGCCGCACCAGGGCGTGCGCTGATACGGCGCGGGCCGGGCCGAAGCTCTGAGCCGGCCCGGCCGCTTTGCAGCCGCTACTGCGTCAACAGGGCCTGAAAGTCCGTATCGAGTTTGCGGAGAGCGCCGTCTATATGCGCCCTCTGCTCCGAAATCCAGCTTTCCTGCCGATCGAGCCGCGCGGTCGCCTCGTCCAGCATGCGCTTCATTTCCGCCGGCTGCGGGCCGCCGGACGTCGCCCTGCCTCGCACGATGGCCACCGGGTCGAGCGCGGCGCGGAACTCGGCCTCGCTCAAGGGCAGATCCTGCGGGAAATCGGTGTCCGCAACTGTTTCCGCGTAGATTTCCCTTGCCTTATCGTAGGGAAAGTCGAGGGGCCCGATCCCTTCCGCCCTGGCATATGTGACGATCTCGGAGGCCACGTGATGGCCTTCGCGGAACGGCAGGCCATGATCGCGCATCAGGATATCGGCGATCTCCTGGGAGGCGGTCCAGTCTCCGTTCAGCTCTTCAAGCGCCCGCTCCGGGCTGATCACCAATGCCTTCAGGACCTTGTCGAGATCGGCGAGCGTTTCGATGCCGGCATCGACCATCTCGGAATTGGCATCCACGTCCTTTGGGTCGGGCATGCCGGGCGTGATGTTGTGAGCCTGGATCACCGGGCCGAGGGCCAGCGTGATGGCCGTCGATGCCTGGCTGCGCGTGTTGTTGAGAAGACCGGGATTGCGCTTCTGCGGCATGGCCGACGATACATAGGTGTTGCCGCCGCCCTCCTGCAGCAGGATCCATGGCCGCGTCTGCGCATATTGCGTCATGACGTCTTCCACGAAGTTTCCGCTGTGCAGCGCGATTGCCGTCACGATGGAGCCGATCTCGACCGGCTGGTCCATGGAGGCGATCTGCGAGGCGTCGTAGGCATTGTCCACCACGCCGGCAAAGCCGAGATAATCGGCCATCCGCTGCCGGTTCAGCGGCCAGCCCGTTCCGTTCAAGACCGTCGTGCCCATTGCCGAGCGGTCCACCCGTGCATAGGCCTCGCGAATCCTGTCCGCATCGCGTGCGAAGCCTGCGGCATGCCCCAACAGGTAATGGCCGTAGCTGTTGGGCTGCGCCGCAACGCCGTTGGTGTAATTCGGGACGATGGTGTCGGCATGCGTGGCGGCAAGGTCCACGAGGGTACGGGACGTGGTGTTGAGTTGCGCGGCAAGCCCGAGCAGCCTGTCGCGCAGGATGGCCGCCCGATAGGTTGCGTGCATGTCCTGGCTGGAGCGGCCCGCATGCAGCAGCGTCACTTCCACCCCACCGGCGTCGATGAGAAGGGGCTCGAAGGTGATGACGGTGGACGGGCGTTTCGCCCCCGGTTCACCCCCGGCCTTGATGACGCTGTCGATCGCCTTGGCGATCGTGGGCGTCTTCGCCTTGTCGAGCAAGCCTTCGTCGGTGTTGATGATGGCCGTCGCCTTGTTGATTTCTCCCAGCCAGAAGAACTCGTCGCGCACGGCATCCTGTGCCGAGGCGGCGCCGCACACAAGCGTTGCAAGCGCCGTGGCGCGGCCGAGCGCATAAAGGGGCCTCAAGCCCCCGTCCCAGACTCCGATCATGAACTTCCTCCCGTGATGCCGCGATTCAGGCGGCCTTGAACCTGTCCAGCGCCGTCAGGGTGACGGTTACCGGGTCGGCTTCCTCGCGTCGGTAGATTTCCCGGCGCAGAAACGTCAGCTCGGAATCGTAAGCCGCCTCGTCGACCTCGACCCACCAGCATTTCGGCCGGCCGTCGCTGCCATCGGACCAGCGATAGCCGCGCCGTTTCAGGACGTCCTTCAGGTCGAAGGGCGTATGCTCGGCATAGATGCGCCGGCGGGTCCGGCCGCTCGATTCCAGGAGATGGGCGAAGGCGCTGCGCCCATCGGCCCCGGCGGGGCGCGCCAGCACTTCCAGAAGCGCATGGCAATCATCCACCGCGCGGTGGCCATCGTGGAACAAGCCGCACTGCGACAGAAGATAGGACAGCTTGCTGCCTTCGAAACCGAGTTCCCGCCAGGCGATCTCGGCGTGCGAACAGGCCCACGCCTTGACCTCGAAGCAGGCCGACAGCGCTTCGCAGAAACGCCGGTCGAAGGCGGCGTTATGCGCGATGACGAGGTCTGCGGGCTCGGCCAGCCGCTCGAGCCCGGCCAGGTCGATGTGCCGGCCCGCCACCATGGCGTCGGTGATGCCCGTCAGACGGGTGATCTCGGGCGGGATCGGAACCGAGGGTTGCTGCAGCCCACCGAACACGCCGACGACATCGCCGATCGTACCATCGTCGTCATAAGTGAAGGCGACGGCCCCGACCTCGATCACCTCGTCGATGCCGTGCCGAAGGCCGGTGGTCTCGGTATCGATCAGCAGCGCGACATGCGGCAAGGGGCTGTCGTGCCGTGCCACGACGGGGCGCGGCACGAGCTTGCGCAGGATGCGGAAGCGGCCGGTCGCCTCCAGCCGGTGCGCCATGCGCTCCTCTTCGTCGAAGCTGAACAGATCGAGTTGGCCCATGCGAAATTCCTGCGTGCGTCAGGCAATCAACTACCCGCATGGATGGCCCGCGTCAAAAGCCGAGCTTCACTCCGGCGATGGCCACACGCCCCATGCCGCCATAGCCGTAGACGTCCTCGTAGCGCTCGTCGAACAGGTTTTCGACGCGGGCAAAGGCTTCGGCATGCTCGTTGAAGCGATACGATCCGGCGAGGTTTACCAGCGTATAGGAGTCGAGCTCGACGCGCGTCTGGTTGTAGAAGGCATCGAAGGCGATGTCCTGCTGGCCGCCGGTATGGACGATGCCGAGGTTGAGCGCGGCCGCGCCGTCCAGGAAACTGTAGCCTATGTCGAGGCTCGCCACGTTTTCGGGTCGGCGGGCCAGCTTGACGCCGTTCGCGTCCTCGCCGTCGAGAAAGGTGTAGGCCGCGCGCAGGGTCAGCCCGTCCAGAAGATAGGCCGTCAGGCCCAGTTCGACGCCGTGGATCTTGGACGTGCCGGAAAGGTTGATGGACGTGTTGCCCGCACCCTGGATCAGGTCGGTGATGCGCTGGTCGAAATAGGTCGCCTCCAAGGACAGGGCATCGTCCAGGATCCACTGGTCCACGCCGATATCCCAGCCCTTCGCCTGTTCCGGCTTCAGCGCGGGGTTGCCGCGATAGGTGCCGTCATAGCCGAACAATTCGAACAGGGTGGGATTCTTGATTCCGGTGCCGTAGGAGCCGCGCAGTTTCGTGCCGGTTTGCGACAGGTCGTAGGCCGCGGTGCCCCGCCATGTGGTGGAGTCGGCGAAACGCTCGTTCAAGTCGTGGCGGACCGCCCCCGTCAGGAAGAGTGCGTCCGCAATGCCGAGCTGATACTGGCCGACCAGCCCCGTTTGTCCGGCGGAGCGGTCGAAGCTGGAATACTCCCCCTTCACATCGGCGGATTCTTCCTCGTGTTCGGCAAGGAAGGTCAGCGTATGGGCCAGCCGGGCGGCTTCCTGCGTCAGGAAGACGTTCGATTGATAATCCACCTTGGTCCGGTCGCCGACATAGGTGTCGGTGCGTGCACCGTCGGTGAAATAGCGCAGCGTCGTATGGCTGCGGCTGATGCCGGCGATATGCTGCCAGCGGCCGTCCAGCGTATCCAGCCGCGCCTGCGCGCGTCCGTACATCTGGCGGCCGCGTGTCGCGGCGTCCGCATCGGCGGGCAACCCGTCGGAAAAGCCGTCCGCGTCCGCGCGATAGTCCGTGACGCGGCCCACCATGTCCAACCGTAGATCCTGCGTTGCGTCGACGCCGAATTTGGCGAATCCCGTGACGTTGTCATAACCGTCGGCCTCCGGATTGCCCCGCCACTCGGAGGCGCTCGAGAAGCCATCGGTGCGGTAGCCGCCAAGGCTGCCGAAAAAATCGGCGTTGCCGGAGACGCCGCCCGCCGACAGGACGCCGCTGGCCGTGCCCTTGCTGCCGCCCTCCAACCGCGCCGTGGCGAACGGCTTGCCCTCTCCCTTGCGGGTCACGATGTTGACGACGCCGCCCATGGCGTCGGACCCGTAGAGCGCGCTTTGCGGACCGCGCAGCACCTCGATCCGCTCGACGTCGTCGGCAAGGAGATTGGCGAAGTCGTATTCTCCGCCGGTTGCCGGATCGTTCACCTCGATGCCGTCGATGAGCACCAGGGTCTGGTTGCCCTCCGCCCCACGCAGCCGAACCTGCGTCAGGCCGCCGACCGTGCCCGTGCGGCTGAAGCCGACGCCCGGAATGGTCCGCAGCGCGTCGGCGACGAAGCGCACCTGCCGGCGCTCCAGCTCGGCCCGGTCGATGACGGTGACGGCGCTGCCGACGGCGCGCGCCGGCGTCGACGTCCGGTTGGCCGTGACGATGACGGGGTCCAGTGCGATTGCCGCCGGCAGAAGGGTTGTCTGTGCCTGGGCGGACGAAATGGCAAGAAGAGCCGAGCCTGTCAGGCAGGCGGCAAGGCGGATGGACAAGGCAACCTCGTTCAAGATCGTTTCCGGTTGCATCGAACGAGGACCGGCCCTGTCGAGGCACCCCGCCCGACATGTTCGCGTGCAACCACGGCCGACGGCAGGTCTCCTGGCTCGCGGGTCTTTCCGCCGTGCCGCCTTCCCGGGGCCGTGTGGCCCCAGTGGCATAATGGCAAGGCAGTCTCCGCCTACAGTTGCGGGGGCAGCCGCAGCATGGCCGGCTGGCGCACTGCGTTCCCTTTGAAGCCCCTTGCGGGGCACCGTCGCCGCGGACCATAGACGCGGCATTTCCGCCTCACAAGCACCCACCGGGCGACAGGGATCCGACTTTCCGGTTGTGCTGCAGCAACGCAACTGTAACAAGGAGGTGAAGGGGCCGGTGCGGTCCGCGCGGAGTGCAAGGATGGCGCATAGTTTTCGGCAGGATCGTCCGACGGGGCGTGGCGGACCGAGAATCCTGATCTATAGCCACGATACGTTCGGCCTTGGCCATCTGCGGCGCTGCCGCGCCATCGCCAACCGGCTGGCCGGCTCGATGGACGACGCCTCCATCGTCATCATCTCCGGCTCTCCCATCGTCGGCCGCTTCGACTTCGAAGACGGCGTGGATTACGTGCGCGTGCCGGGCGTGGTGAAACAGGCGAATGGCGGCTACACGACCTCCAACCTGCGCCTGTCGCTGGACGAGACCGTACAGATCCGCCGCTCCGTCATCATGGCCACGGCGCGCAGCCTCAACCCCGACCTCCTGATCGTCGACAAGGAGCCCGCCGGCTTCCGCGACGAGTTGCTGCCGACGCTGGAGCATCTGAAGGCGACGGGTGCGCGCATCGTGCTGGGCCTGCGCGACGTTCTGGACGACGCCGCTGTCATCGTGCCCGAATGGGAGCGCAAGGGCGCGACGCAAGCGCTTTCCGCCTTCTACGACCACGTCTGGGTGTACGGCCTGCCCGAGATCCACGAGCCGCTGGCTCCCTTTGCGCTGGCCGAACGGTTGCAGAAAGAAATCATCTATACCGGCTATCTCAGGCGGGACCTGCCCCAGGTCTCGGCCACTGCCGCCTACCCGCCGGTCACGCGCAAACCCTATGTTCTCGTCACGACCGGCGGTGGCGGCGACGGCGAAGGGCTGATCGACTGGACCCTTTCGGCCTACGAGGCCGACCCGTCCCTGCCCCTCGGCGCGCTCATCGTCTTCGGACCCTTCGTCCCGCCCGAACAGCGCGCCGGCTTCATGGAGCGCGTGGCCCGCCTGCCCGACGTGGAGGCGATCACCTTCGATTCCCGCATCGAGCATCTCATCGCCAACTCCGAAGGCGTCATCGCCATGGGCGGCTACAACACGTTCTGCGAGATCCTGTCCTTCGACAAGCGGTCCGTCATCGTGCCGCGCCGCACGCCGCGCATGGAGCAGACCATCCGCGCCGCGCGCGCGGCCGAGCTGGGCCTCATCTCCTGTCTGGACGGCGCTGGACTGGAAGACGGCGCTCACCGCAACCCGCATTTGATGGCCGATGCCATCCGCGCCCTCCCCACACGCCCGAAACCTTCGGAAAAGACCCTGCCAAGGCTGCTTGATGGACTGGATACGATCGACGCAACGGTGCGAGGCTGGTTCTCCAGCCCCTCGGAAGAACCGGCCCGAACCGCCAGCCGGTAGAATCGCCGTCGTCCTGAAGGGCTATCCCAGGCTTTCCGAAACCTTCATCGCACAGGAAATCCTGGGGCTGGAACGGCTGGGCTTCCGGCTGGACATCTGGTCGCTGCGCCGCCCGACGGACAGTGCACGCCACCCGATGCACGAGCAGATCGCAGCGCCGGTTGCCTACCTGCCGGAATATCTGAAAGACGATCCGATGCGGGTGTGGCGCGGATTGCTGGCGCTTCCCCGGCAAGCGGGCTTTCGGCGCTTCGTTCGCACGGCGCTTGCCGATCTGAGGCGAGACCCGAGCCCCAACCGGCTGCGGCGCATCGGCCAGGCGGCGGTTCTGGCACGGGAACTTTCGCGGGACGTCACGCAGCTCTACGCGCACTTCCTGCATACGCCGGCCTCCGTTGCCCGCTACGCGGCGCAACTGCGCCAGCTCCCCTTCAGCTTTTCCGCCCATGCCAAGGATATCTGGACGACGCCCGACTGGGAAAAGCGCGAAAAGATCGCCGACAGCATCTGGGGCGTCACCTGCACGCGGCAGGGCCATGACGAACTCGTGCGCCTGTCGCCCGGCGGCGACAAGGGCCGCGTGCGCCTGGTCTATCACGGGTTGGACCTCGGTCGCTTCCCGGCGCCGCCACGCCGCGATGGTGGGGGAAACGGATTGGATACCCCGGTCCGGCTGGTCAGCATCGGACGCCTTGTCGCCAAGAAAGGCTATGACGACCTGCTGCAGGCCCTGGCCATGCTGCCTGCGGGAGCGAACTGGCGCCTGACGCAGATCGGCGGCGGAGAACTGGCGAAACCGCTTGCGCAAACAGCGGTGCGGCTTGGCCTGGCCGACCGGATCGACTGGCTGGGAGCGCGCCCGCAAGGGCAGGTCATCGAGGCGCTGCGGGCGGCGGATTTGTTCGTGCTGGCATGCCGCGAAGGCGACGGCGGAGACCGGGACGGGCTGCCCAACGTCCTGATGGAAGCGGCGACGCAAGGGTTGCCGATCCTGTCGACGGATTTCGCCGGCGTCCCGGAGTTCGTCACCGATGGGGTGGAAGGCCTGCTTGTTCCGCCGCAGGATCCGGCGGCGCTGGCCGCCGCGCTGACGCGGCTGATCGGGGAGCCCGCATTGCGTCTGCGCCTGGGGGCGGCGGCCCACGCCCGTGTGACGGGCGACTTTTCCGCCGGCGCCGGTATCGGCAGGATCGCCGCGCTCTTGACGCAGGACGGCGTCGGTCAGCGGGCGGAAACGCGGGTCAGATAGGCCTCGGCAAGCCGGGCATTCTCGCACTCGTCGGCACGGTGATGGCCGGCCACGCAAGAGGCCTGCACCTCGGCGCGCATCGGCTCGTTCGCCACCAGGCTCGCGACGCTCTCGGGAGGCGATTTGAGGAAGAGAAGGCACAGGACGCCTACGCCGATCGCCAGGCGGCAGCCTGTTTTCATCACGGTTGCAGAACCAATCATCGTATCTTTTCGATCGCTCGGAGTTACTTGCGGCGGGCTATATGTCACCACTTTTTAACCATTGCAACCCCCCGCCCCGGCCGGGCCTTTCCGGGCCTCGGTAAGGCCCGGAAAGCTTTCTGCATCAACCCTTTGCGCGGGCCGCCAGCGCTGCGTCGATATCAGAGGCCGTGTGCCTTTCCCGCAATCCGGGCCCCTTTTCGCCGTCATTGCTGTTCACGATCCGGCCGCGCTGCACGGCGGGCCGCGCGCCGACCTCGTCCACCCAGCGGCGCAGGTTGGCATAGGCGTCGACACCGAGGAACCGGCCGGCGTTGTAGGCCTCGTTGTTCATCAGCGCGCCCAGCCAGGGCCATGCCGCGATATCGGCGATGGTGTAGGAATCTCCACCCAGATATCGCGCCTCGCCCAAGCGCCTGTCGGCGACATCCAGCAGCCGCTTCGTCTCCATGGCGTATCGGTTGATCGGATATTCCTGCGCAAAAGGCGCATAGGCATAGAAATGCCCGAACCCGCCTCCGATGAACGGCGCCGAACCCTGCAGCCAGAACAACCAGTTCAACGCCTCCGTCCGTTCCGGACCGGAGGCCGGCAGGAACTTGCCGAACTTGTCGGCGAGATGCAGCAGAATGGCGCCGGATTCGAACACGCGGACCGGCTTCTCTCCCGAACAGTCCAGGAGTGCCGGGATCTTCGAATTGGGGTTTACCGCCACGAAGCCGCTGGAGAACTGGTCTCCCTTGCCGATATCGATCATCCAGGCGTCGTATTCGGCGCCGCTTTCGCCGGCGGCCAGCAACTCCTCGAGCATGATGCCGGCCTTCTGGCCGTTCGGCGTCGCGAGGGAGTAAAGCTGCATCGGGTGGCTGCCGCGCGGAAGCTCTGCCTCGTGCCTAGCGCCGGCGGTAGGGCGGTTGATGGATGACCAGCGCCCCGCATCCCCGGCGGGCGGGCTCCAGATCTCGGGCGGCGTGTATCCGGCGTTTTGGTCGCTCATTGCTTATCATCCTTCCATTCGTCGGTCTTCAGGCCTTGACGACGCGGCTCATGTCCGCACCGGCCTTTTCGAAGGCGTTGCGCGTATCGATGCCCAGCTTCATCACCGAGGCGATCCGCGCATAGTCGACTCCGCCATGGTCCGTCGCCACAAGCACGGCGTCAAAGGACGCGATGCCGTCATCGTCGAGCAACCGGGAGGCACGTCCCGCAAGATGGGGATGCTCCCGCGTCTTCGGCAACACCGGGACATGCGGATCGTGATAATCGACATGCGCACCGCGCTCCTCCAGAAGGTCGATCAGGCGCAGCGATGCGCTTTCGCGCGTGTCCTCGACGTCGGGCTTGTAGGCGACCCCAAGCACGAGGATCCGTGCGCCGTTGAGGCCGCGCCCGCAATGCCTGTCCAGCGCCTCGGCCGTCGCCCGCACCACATGGCGCGGCATATCGGTGTTGATCTCGCCGGCCAGTTCGATGAACCGTGTGGCTATATCGTACTCCCGCGCCTTCCATGTCAGGTAGAAGGGATCGATTGGAATGCAGTGTCCGCCAAGCCCGGGGCCGGGATAGAAGGGCATGAAGCCGAACGGCTTGGTCTTCGCCGCCTCGATCACTTCCCAGATGTCGATGCCCATCGCTCCGTAGACGAGCTTCAGCTCGTTCATCAGGGCGATGTTGACGGAGCGGAAGATGTTTTCCGTCAGCTTGACCGCCTCCGCCACCCCCGGCGAGGAAACCGGCACGACGGCCTGCATGGCCGCGCCGTACAGCGCGCTTGCCAGCCGCAAGGCATCCGGGCCGTCGCCCCCCACGACCTTCGGTATGTCGCGCGTCCCGTAATCCCGGTTCCCCGGGTCTTCCCGTTCCGGCGAAAAGGCCAGGAAGAAGTCCTTGCCGGACAGCATTCCGCCGCCCTCGAGGATGGGCTTGACCAGCTCCAGCGTGGTCCCCGGCCATGTCGTGGATTCCAGCACGATCAACTGGCCGGGCCGCAGGGATCGGGCGATCTGGCGAACCGACCGCTCGACGAAGGACAGGTCGGGCTCGCGGTGGCGCGTCAGCGGGGTCGGCACGCAGATCAGGATCGCGTCCGCCTCGCCGGTCCGGGCGAAATCCACCGTGGCCTCGAAGCGCCCTTCCCGGAGTGCCGCGCCCAGCGCCTCGCCGGAAATGTGCGTGAAACCGCTTTCGCCCCGGTTCAGAAGTGCGACACGATCCGGGTTGATGTCGAAGCCGAGGACCGGAAAGCCTGCCCGGCACATGGCAAGCGCCAGCGGCAGGCCGACATAGCCGAGGCCGATGATGCCGACTTTCGCGCGGCGCGCCTCCAGGGCCTGCGCCAGTGCATTCGCCATATCGGTCATTGCTTGCTCCACAAGTCGTGCGCCGCGCGAAACCGCACGGCCGGATGCCCGGCCGTCAGGGCCAGCAACCTGTCGACGAAACGCCATGTCGCTCCGTCATGGATGAGATGATGTGTCAGAAGGCCGACCGGCTCGCTTGCATCGGCCAGATCCATGATCCGTGTGACAAGCTGCGCGGGCTCGGCCAGCCGCTTGCCCCCACGCCAATCCACCGGATCGATATGGGTATTGTGGACGCAAAGCCCTGCAAGGCGATCGGAGCCACGCAGACCGAATGTCGAAAGCCCTTCGAAACCAATGGCCTGAAGCTGCTTTATAATGTCCTGGTCGATCCTGTTCCATGGCGGCACCATGACCGGCAGGGCCTTGCCGCCGAAGGCGTTCCGGTGCCGGACCAACCCTTCGCGCAGCGGCGTAATGAAAACATCCGGCGGTGCATGGCCCAGTTCCTGCCTCTTGGCGCCCGCCGGCGCGTTGTCCCGATGCTCCAGCCCATGCAGCAGGATATCGACCCCCGGCTCGCCACGCAGGAGAGCAGGCAGCGCCGGGCGGATGAGGAACGGGCTTACGGCCAGCGCCAGCGGCACGCCGTGTCGCTGCCGCAGGGCCAGCAGACGGCGTAGCTGCGGCGTGTCGTCGGCCGCGTCGTCGTCGCGCCACCAGAGCTCCATGACGGCCCCTTGCGCATGGAGCGTATCGAGCCTTTCGGCCAGCGCCACCAGGGACGCCTCCGCCGCGTCGCGCCGGCGCACTGCCGCCTCCGCGATCCGGACAGTCTGCCGGGCGCCATCCGGCGACGCGCCGGGCACCATTCGCGGCAGTTTCAGGCCAGCGCGCACGCCGGCCAAGATGGCAGATCCGCTCGGATCCGCGGCATCCAGCAGCATGGCCGCGCCACTGGCGGCCAATGCCTCGGCACGCAGGCGTTGCTCCTGCTCGCCACCATCTTCGAAGGGTACGAGAATGGCAGGCGTTCCGGCGGCAGCCAGATCGGTGGCCGTGTTGTAACCGGCCTGGCTGACGGACAGGCGGGCGGCTGCCAGAAGGGCCGGGAAATCCGGCCGCGCCCGCTCCACCCGTGCGTTCGACGGCGCACCGGCCAGAAGGCTTTGCATGTCCCGTTCGCCGACGCCGGCCCCCACGAGAATATGCCAGGAAAGATCCGGTGCGGCATGCGCCGCCGCGACTGCGGCACGGAACAACGGCAGGGCCGCCGCGCTGCCGCCGCCCGAAACGAGGACGTCACCGCCGCCTTCGGCGCTCGGCGCTGCGCCGCGCTGTCTCGCCACGTATCCCGTATAGGCGAGGAAGGGCTCCAGCCGCTCGCTGACGGGCCACGAACGTGACAAAGGCGTTCGTGCGGCATCGCCGTGGACGAGCACCGCGTCGTAATGCTCGACGATGCTGGCCTCGGCGCGCTCCGCCTTCTGCGGCCGCGATGGCGGATTCAGGATATCGCGGACCGATGCCATCACGACGGGGCGCGGCCCCGCCCCTTCGACATAGTCGAGTAATGCTTTAAATTCGAAGCGCAATGCATTGCGCCCAAACGGAAATGTTTCCGTTATGATGCAGTCCGGCCTGAAGTCGGCTGCGTATCGCACGAGGCGTTCGGCGCGGGCCTCCAGATAAGCGGGGGTGACGGGCCCATCATGCTCGTCGCGCAGGTTCACGAAATCCGTACCTTCTGCGTAAACGGCCGGCAATTGCGCCGTCTGAACGCCCCTGCCGGGGCCATGATGGGATTGTCGTCGGCCTCCGGATACGAGGAGCACCGCATGCCCGGCATCGGCAAAGGATTCGGCCAGGGCGGCGGCGCGGGCGAGATGCCCGACGCCGAGCAGATGGGTTACGGCGATCAGGACACGCAAGACCGGCTCCCTTGCGCCGTCAGCCGCCGCAGGCAGGCAGATACCGACGATGCGGCGGCCTCGATGTGATGACGGCTGCGCGCCAGCTCCGCCGCGCCGCGTCCAAGCGCGGCAAGACGCTCCGGGCCCGACAACAGGCCGCCGAGGGTGCGCGCATAGGCGGCGATGTCGCCTGCCGGGACGAGATATCCGCTCACACCGTCGGCGACCACTTCGCCGACCCCGCCATAAGCCATGGCAAGGCTTGGACAACCGCTGGCGGCAGCCTCCAAATAGGCCATGCCGAAGGCTTCGTTCACACCGGGCCAGACGAGGAGGTCGCTTCGGCGGTAGAGCGCGCCAAGGCCGGCAGCGTCCAACCGCCCCGGAAACGCCACCCGCTCGCCGAAGGGCGAAAACAGGGCCTCGACCTGTGCCTGCGCCGGCCCGTCCCCTGCGATCTCGATCCGCCATCCGTCCGGAACAAGCCGCAGCGCTTCGGCGAGCAGGCCGTAGGAAGCGAGTTTGTCGCCTGTCCGCATCATGGCCGCGCAGGCCAGCCGGACCGGTGTGCCGATGCTCCGGCCGGCCTTGCAAGGCCATTCGGATGTATCGACGAATGGTGGAAGGGCAAGGATGTCCCGCACGCCGACGGCCTTCAGCCCGGCGCGGTCGCGGCCGTTCAGCAGCAGGTGAAGGTCGGCGGTACGGTTGGCCTCGTCCGCCAGCGCCGAGAAGCGCGCATAGGGCCCGCTGCCCCGCTTGCCCGCGCTGGAACCCTCGGCAACCACATAGGGAATACCGAAATGGGCGCTGACGCGCGGCCCGATCAGATCCGGAGCCTTGTAGTAGTTGTGATAGGTAAACCAGGCCGAAGGCGGCGGCCCGGCAACGAGGCGCCGCACCTCACTCTCGGCCTGCGACAGGATCGCATCCTGCGCATCGGCCGCGCCGACGCCGTCACGGCTGGAAAAACGCGTCGCAAGCACCGGGGATGTGCCTGCCAGTTCGAGCGCGCGCATCCACAGGCGCGCCATGGTCCGGTCGCCGGAGGGCACCGGATGGTCCGGCGCCTTCATTGGTGCATGAAAGGCGACCGGACCGTTTCGAGACGCTGATGAACGCATGCTCGCACTTCGCACAAGAAACGACTACCTGTCGTACTTCTCCGCTGCTAGCGTTGGCAAGGCAGCTACGCAGGTAACGAACCGTTCATGGCGCCATCCCTTTACAGCTATCTGTGGAAGCACACGAAACGCCAGCAGCTCTGGATGCTGGTGATCGTGATCGTTTCGGTGGTGCCGCTCTATCTGTCGCTGAACCTGCCCAAGCTCATCATCAACGGGCCGATCCAGGGCTCGGGCTTCGAGGATGGCAGTACCGACACCTACTTCCGCTGGACCCTGCCCGATTTCCTGCCCGCGCTCCGCGGGGCGGACGTCTATTCCGGCCTGGAGCTGGAGCGCCTCCAGGCGCTTTACATCCTGTCCGCGCTGTTCCTCGGGCTGGTCATCGTCAATGGCGCGTTCAAATACTACCTGAACATCTACAAGGGCCGGCTCGGCGAGCGGATGCTGCGGCGGCTGCGCTTCGAGATGGTCGACCGGGTTCTGCGGTTTCCCATGCGACGGCTTCGGCGCATACGCCCTGCCGAAATCGCCAGCATGGTGAAGGACGAGCTGGAGCCGATCGGCGGCTTCATCGGCGACGCCGTCATCCAGCCGATCTACCTGATGAGCCAGATCCTGACGGCGATGGTGTTCATTTTCGTGCAGAGTTTCACGCTCGGCCTCGTGGCACTGGCTGTCATGGGATTGCAGGTCGTGGTGATTCCGCGGATGAGGCGCCGGCTGCTGATCCTGGGCAGACAGCGCCAGTTGGCCGCGCGGCGGCTTGCCGGCAGCGTCGGCGAGATCGTGGAGGGCATGCCGGCCATCCGCACCAACGATGTATCCAACTTCGTGCGGGCCCGCGTCTCGGACGAGCTGGGCCGCATCTTCCTGATCCGGTTCGACATTTATCAGTGGAAGTTTTTCGTCAAGTTTCTCAACAACTTCCTGTCGCAGGCAACGCCCTTCATCTTCTATCTGTTCGGCGGCTATTTCGCCATAACGGGGCAGATGGACATCGGGGCGCTGGTGGCCACCATCGCCGCCTACCGCGAGCTTCCCTCGCCGCTGAAAGACCTGATCGACTGGGATCTGACGCGACTCGACGTCAACGTGAAATACGAACAGGTGATGGACCAGTTCTACGTCGACGGTCTCCTGAACCCGCGCTCGCAGGCGCAGGGCGACGGAGAGGTGCCGCATCTTGCCGGGCCGCTGCGCCTGGAGGGCGTGACCATCCGCGACGAAACGGGCATCCTCCTTGCCAACGCCATCGACCTCGACCTGCCGCTGACACAGCAGGTGGCGGCGACAGGCCCCGTCGGCGATGGTGCGGAAAGCGTGGCCGAGGCTCTGGCGCTCCTGTCGCAGCCGGCCGAGGGTGCGATCACCGATGGCGGACGGCCGCTGGCGGACTTGCCCGAGCGTATCACCGGACGGCGCATCGCCTTCGTCGATACGACGACCTACTTCCCGCAATCGAGCCTCAGGGCGGCCCTCTTCTATCCGCTGATGCACCGGCTGGAAGACAAGCTCCCGCCGGCCGTTACCCGGCGGGAGCAACTCGCCCGCGCCGAATCCATCGCTTCGGGCAACAGCGTGGAGACGCCGGAAGGCGATTGGGTGGACCATACCGCGATCGGCGCCGGCCCCGATGAAAGGCTTGCTGCGATCCGGGAGGTTCTGGAGATCACGCAGCTGACGCGCGACGTCAAGCGCATCGGCCTGGCCTCCCTGGTGCCGGCGGCGCTGATATCCGGCGCGGAAACGCCCATCCTGCGGGCGCGGGCCGATTTCAGCGCGCGGCTGCAGGAGCGCGGGCTTGCCAAGGCGGTCCAGCTCTTCACGCCGGACGCCTATCTTTCCGATGCGACGATCATCGAAAACATCGTCTTCGGCGCGATGCGCGGCGAGGAATCGATGGCCTCCCAGTTGATCGCACTCGTCGAGGTACGCAACATCATCCTTTCCAGCGGGCTGGATGCGCCATTGGCCGACATGGGGCGCAAGATGGCCGAGACACTGGTGGAGGTGTTCGGCGGCATGGGCGAAGGCAACCCCTTGTTCCGGCGCATGTCCATCGGCTCCGCCGAGGAGATCGAGGCGCTCCGCGCCCTCCTTGCGCGCATCGAGGGCCGCCCCACCGGCGCGGCGGAGCTGGACGACAGGCGGCAGCTTATCCGCCTGGCGCTCGGTTATGCCGAACCGCGCTACCGGTTGGGCCTGCTCGACGCCACGCTGAAGCAGCGCATCATCGACGCGCGCCGCTCGCTGCATGCTGGGGCGTCCGATACGCTCCTGGCGGAGGTGGACCTGTACGAACCGGGCGAGTTCAACCCGTCGGCGACCATCCGGGACAATATCGTGTTCGGCCGCGTCGGCGAGGTCACGTCCGCCACCAGCGATGCGCTGGACGAGATCCTGGTGGATGTCATCAACGGCAACGGCCTGTCGGACATCGTCCTGGAGGCGGCGCTGGATTACGATATCGGGTCC
The DNA here is from genome assembly GCF_023702225.1 of Aureimonas altamirensis. Classification (GTDB taxonomy): domain Bacteria; phylum Pseudomonadota; class Alphaproteobacteria; order Rhizobiales; family Rhizobiaceae; genus Aureimonas; species Aureimonas altamirensis_B. The sequence continues at coordinate 168,572 of NZ_JAMQCO010000002.1, forward strand.
GGCGCCAAAAGACTGACGGTCAGCCAGCAGCAGCGCCTGGCCCTGGCGCGCGCCATTCTCAAGGCGCCGGACTACCTTGTCGCCAATCGCTGCCTGTCGTCTCTCGACGGCAACCTGCAACAGAAGATCGTCGCGGCGACCCTGGCGCGCGGACGCGACGAGAAGCGTCCCTTCGGGGTGTTCTGGGTGGTCGGCAACCTGGCCGTCACCTCGCAGTTCGAGCGGCTGGTCAGCTTCAAGGGCGGACGCATCGTGGAAGACAAGGCCCTTGCCGAGGATGCGGCATTGGGCCAATCTCCGGTAGAGGCCCTACGCCGCGAAGCGCGTCAAGCAAGGGGAGCCACCCCATGAGCCTGTTGACGGACGAAGTCGAAGTCCTTCGCCGCAGCCCGATGTTCGCAGGCGTGGAAACGCCGCAGTTGAAGCTGCTTGCCTATACCGGCGAGATGGTACGCTTCGATGCGGGCGAAATCCTGTTCCGGCAGGGCGATCCGGGCGACAGTGCCTATGTCATCCTGTCGGGCGAGGTCGTGGTGCTGGCGGAGTCTCCCATCGGCCCTATCCAGCTTGCGCGCCTCGGGCAGCATGAGATCGTGGGGGAAATCGGCATATTGTGCGACGTTCCCCGCACCGCGACGGTGCAGGCGGCCACGCCGCTGCGCAGCCTGCGCATCGCCAAGGATTGCCTGGCCGAAATGCTGGAGAGTTTTCCGGGCATGGCGCTTGCCATGCTGCGGGAACTGGCACAGCGCCTCAGCCGCACATCGGCCGAGCTGGTGATGTTGCGCGGCGAAGGCGAGCGACCGGACATGTAAAGCAGGCGCCATGACATCGAAACAGCGGATCGGGGCGTTCGACGGATTGCGCCTCACCATTTTCGGCGCGCGCGGAACCATTCCCTCCGCGCCTGACGACCCGAGCGAATTCGGCGCCCGAAGCTGCTGCGTCCTGGTGGAGGCGGACGGCAGGCCGCTGGTCTTCGATGCCGGTTCCGGCGTCGTGGAGTGCGGGCGGGCGCTGGCTGCGGACGGCTGGGCCGACGTGGACCTGTTCTTCGGCCACATGCATTACGACCATATCATCGGCCTGCCCTACTTCATGCCGATGTACGATCCGGCAGCCTGCGTCCGCATCCATGCCGGGCACATGCTGGACGATGCCTCATGCGAGGCCCTGGTGCGGGACTTCATGCGCGCCCCCTTCCACCCCGTGGGTGTCGAATCGCTGAAGGCACGGTTGAGCTTCGTGACCTTCCGGCCGGGGGATACCCTGCATCCAAGCCCGCGAACGACGATCACGACCTACCGGCTCACCCATCCGAACGGCGCCGTCGCCTACCGTATCGAACATGCGGGGCGCTGCATCGTCTATGCCACGGACCACGAGCACACGCCCGGCACCGTGGATGAGGCGCTGACGGACTTCGTCCGGAACGCGGACCTTTTGGTCTACGACACCACCTACAGCGACGCCGAGATGGAGCGCTTTCGCGGTTACGGCCATTCCTCGCACGAGGAAGGGGTACGCTTGTGCAAGCGGGCCGGCGTCGGCCAACTGGTGCTGTTCCACCATTCGTTCAAGCATTCCGACGCGGTCCTGCGCGAGACTGAAGCCGCCTGTCGCGCGGTCTTTCCAGGCACGACAGCGGCACGCATCGGCCAGGTGTTCGAGCTTCCCGCCCGCAAAGGCACATCGGATGAGCATTGACCGGGAAAGCCTGCACGAGCTCGGCGAATGGATGGTCGGGGAGATGCTCGCCGATGCGCGGCTGAAATCCGTTGTACCGGAGCTGGCGCGACGCCTGACGGCGCTGGGCGTGCCGGTGCATCGCTGCCGTCTGACCTGGCCGACGCTTCATCCCCTGTTCGAGGCCGAGACCCTGTTGTGGACCGCCGAATTCGGCGTGACCAGCCAAAGCTTCGACCGCGAGCGCGTGGACGATACGGCCTGGCGCCAGAGCACCGTCAAATGGATGCTGGACAACGGCTCCAACCTGATGCGCGCGCGGCTCGACGGACCCACGCCAGACCCGACCTTCCCGCTTTACGACGAATTGCGCGAGGAGTCCTTCGTGGACTTCATCGCGCTTCGCACACAGCTCTTCGCCGACGATTCCATGCTGCGGCAGGAAAGCTCCGACCTGGATTTCGGGCTGTACGTCGCCTGGGCGACGAAGGATCCGGCGGGATTCTCGCCGGACGCCGCCGAGCTTCTGGAGTATATCCAGCGCTATGTCGCCATGGTGTGCAAGTCGCTGGCGCTGCCTCGGCTGATCTTCGGCGTCGCCAATACCTATCTCGGCCCCACCATCGCGCGCGAAGTGCTGGGCGGGCGCATAACGCTGGGCAGCGGCAGCCAGGTACGAGCCCTGATCTGGTATTCGGACCTGCGCGATTCCACCGCGCTGGCGGAAGCGATGGGCAGCGAGCCCTATCTGGCGTTGCTCAACGACTATTTCGACTGCACCGGACGCGCCGTGGTGGAGGCGGGCGGGGAAATCCTCGCCTTCGTCGGCGATGCCGTCATGGCGATCTTCCCGATTTCGGACGCAGCCTTCAGCGAAAGGCAGGCTTCGCTTCTGGGCATGCAGGCGGCGGACGCGGCCCTGGCGGCGGCCGAGCACGTCAATGCGCGGCGGACTTCAGAGGGCCAACCGCCCATCCGTTTCGGTATCGCCATGTGTGTCGGCGAAGTCCGGCTCGGCAATATCGGTATTCGCCAGCGCCTGTCCTTCTCGGTCATCGGCCCCAGCGCCAACGAGGTCGAGCGCATGGAGAAGATGACGAAGACCATGCGGGTTCGCGTCCTGGCAACCGAGGAGATCGCCGAAGTCGCGCCGCATCGCTGGCAAGCCATGGGGCCCGTGCCCCTGCGCGGCTTCCGCGACGCCGTCCCGCTGTTTGCCCTCGTTCCACCCGGCAAAACTGCAGATTGAGCGTTCTCGTCGCCGTTTCTGAAACGGACCGTAGCCCGTCACCATCATACAACTGCAATTGACGCGACTTATGGTTTGCCTGCCTATGAACCGGCAGAAAGGTTTGGCATCCATGCGCATTGCTATGATCGGTTGCGGCTACGTCGGGCTCGTCTCTGGCGCATGCCTTGCGGACTTCGGACATGACGTTACCGCCGTCGACAGGGATTCCAGTCGCATCCAGGCGCTGGATACCGGCGTGATGCCGATCTTCGAGCCGGGGCTGGACCAGCTCGTGGCAACCAACGTCTCTGCCGGACGCCTGCGCTTTTCGCATGACATGCAATCATCGGTCGCGGACGCCGACGTGGTCTTCATCGCCGTCGGCACCCCCTCGCGGCGTGGCGACGGCCACGCCGACATCAGTTTCGTTGAATCTGCGGTTGAAGGCATCGCCCCACATCTCAAGCCGGGCGCGGTCGTGGCCACCAAGTCGACCGTGCCGGTCGGCACCGGGGACAGGATCGCCGTGCAACTGGCCCGCCTAGCGCCCGGACGGACCGTTTCCGTCGTCTCCAACCCGGAGTTCCTGCGCCAGGGCGCCGCGATCGAGGATTTCTGCCGCCCCGACAGGATCGTCGTCGGCACCGAGGACGCGCACGGACGGACCGTCATGGAGGCGGTGTACGGTCCCCTGTCGATCAACCGCGCGCCGATCCTGTTTACCGGCCGGCGCGATGCGGAGTTGGTCAAGTATGCCGGCAACGCCTTTCTGGCGATGAAGATCGAGTTCATCAACGAAATGGCGGATCTGTGCGAAAGGCTGGGCGCGGACGTGCAGGAGGTTGCGCGCGGCATCGGGCTGGACAACCGGATCGGCCCGAAATTCCTGCATGCCGGCCCCGGCTATGGCGGCTCGTGCTTCCCCAAGGACACGCAGGCGCTTCTGGAAACGGCACGCGCCCATGGCGCGCCGCTGGCGCTGGTGGAAGCCACCGTCGCGGGCAACCTGGCGCGCAAGGAAGGGCTCGCCGCCCGGGTGGCGCATGCCTTCGGTGGCAGTGTGGACGGCCTGCGCGTGGCGCTGCTGGGCCTGTCCTTCAAGCCCAATACCGACGACATGCGCGAAGCCCCCTCCATCCCCCTTGCACAGGCCCTCCAGGCCGCCGGGGCGGAGGTGACGGCAACCGACCCGCGCGCCATGGACAACGCGCGCGGCCTGTTGCCCGGCGTCCGAATGGTGGAAGATGCCTACGAAGCGGCAAAGGGCGCGGACGCTGTGGTACTGGTGACCGAGTGGAATGCCTATCGTGCGCTGGATCTCGCAGCCATGTCGGCCCGCATGCGCGGCCGGATCTTCGTGGACCTGCGCAACGTCTACAGCCGCGATGCGATGGCCGGGCACGGGCTGATCCATCATGGAGTCGGGCGCGGCCCGGCGGCAACCGCCCTTCCCCTGCAGCGTCAGGCGTAGCGGAAGCCTTGCGCGCGATACCAGTCCACGAATTTCGGGATACCCCCGGCGATCGGCGTCTGCGGCGCGTACCCCGTCAGGCTGCGGAGCAGCCGCGTGTCGGCGAAGGTGGCCTCGGAATCGCCAGCCGGCATCGGACGGTACCGCTTGTTCGCCGTCACACCGGCCGCCTTCTCGATTTCCGCGACGAAGTCCATCAGCCCGACCGGCTGGCCACCGCCGGCATTGACGACGCGATAGGGCGCCACGGGGCTCAGCGTATCGCCCTCGACGCGTCGACCCTGGCCGGGCGCGGCCTCCATCAGGCGGGCCATCGCCTCGACCAGGTCGTCTATGTAGGTGAAGTCCCGCAGGCTGGACCCGTTGTTGTTGATGTCCAGCGGTTCGCCGGACAGGATGCGCCGGGCGAAGATGTAATAGGCCATGTCGGGCCTGCCCCAGGGCCCATAAACGGTAAAAAACCGCACGGCCGTGGTGGGTATCGCGTAGAGATGGGCATAGGAATGCGCCATCAACTCTCCCGCGCCCTTGCTGGCGGCATAGATGGTCAGCGGCTCGGCAGTACGGGCGCGCTCATCGAAGGGCATGGCCGTACTGGCACCGTAGATGCTGCTGGTGGATGCCAGCACCAGATGCGCGGGCGTATGGGCCCGGCATGCTTCCAGCATGTTGAATGTGCCGACGATATTGGCCCCCACATAGGCTTGCGGATGCGTGATCGAGTGACGCACTCCCGCCTGCGCCGCCAGATGGAAGACGATTTCGGGCCGCTCTTGTGCGAAGAGCGAAAGAAGCTCCGCTCCGTTCTCGACATCCAGGCCGACGAAGCGGAAGCCGTTCCGCCCTTCGATCTCGGCCAGCCGGGCGCGCTTGAGGGCCGGGTCGTAATAGGGCGACAGATTGTCGAGCCCCGTCACCGCATGACCAGCGTCGAGCAGCCGGCGCGCCAGATGGAAGCCGATGAAGCCGGCGCAACCGGTAATGAGAATACGCATGAACGGCCCCGCGGATGGTGATGATGCAACCCGATAGCGCGGCAAGGGGCGCAGGCATAGGGCAGCGCCGTCGCTTTCTGGTTTTGCGCCATGCGCCCACCGCCTGGAATGCGGAGGGCCGCATACAGGGGCGGACCGATTGCCCGCTGTCCGCCGAAGGGCTGGAACAGGCGCTCTCATGGCGCGTGCCGGCGGGATTTTCCGGTGCCCCCTGTCTCAGCAGCCCGCTGCGGCGCTGCCTCGACACGGCACGCGCCATGGGCCTGTCGCCCATAGTCGAGGAAAGGCTCGTGGAGATGGACTGGGGAACGCTCGAAGGCGCGACGCTTGCCGGGATGCGTGCCGATGGCGGCGAGGATTTCTCGCGCCGCGAGGCCGCCGGCCTCGATTTCCGCCCATCGGGCGGCGAAACGCCGCGGGAAACCGGTGCGCGCGCCCTGGCGGTGCTGGCCGAAGCGCCCGCGGACGCCGTCATCGTGACGCACAAGGGCGTCATGCGCGCCTTGCTCGCCTTGGCGACGGACTGGGACATGGTGGGCAAGCCGCCGGTCCGCTTTCCGGGCGATGGCCATGCACTGATGCTGGAATGGCGGGACGGCGCCCTGTACCTTCAACCCGGCAGTGTGGATATGCGCAACTGAAGCGCGCTATGGTCGACTGCCGATAGTTTCTGCCCGGGCCCCATGGACGACCTCCTCCGCATCGAAGACCTGATCGTCGATTTCCATGCGCCATCCGGCCGGGTGCGCGCCGTCGGCGGCGTATCCTTCCGCGTGCCGCGCGGCGGCACGGTTGCGCTGGTCGGCGAATCGGGCTCCGGCAAATCCGTCACGGCGCACGCCATCATGGGTCTTCTGCCGGGCGCGGCCCGCATGGAAGCCGGCCGCATCCTGTTCGAAGACGGCAAGTCCGGAACGCTCGACCTTGCCGCCCTTCCGCCGCTGTCCGATGCCTTCACGGCCCTGCGCGGCGCGCGCATATCGATGATCTTCCAGGAGCCGTCGACATCCTTCTCCGCCTTCCACACGATCGGCGCGCAGATCGTCGAGGCGCTGATGCTGCACGAGAAGGTCGATGCGGGACAGGCCCGGATCCGGGCGATCGACGCGCTCGCGGCCGTGGGCTTCCGGCAGCCGGAACGGCAGATCGACGCCTATCCGTTCGAATTGTCCGGCGGCCTGAACCAGCGCGCGATGATAGCGATGGCCACCATAACCCGCCCGGCGCTGTTGATCGCCGACGAGCCGACGACGGCGCTGGACGTGACGGTACAGGCCGAGATCCTGCGCCTGCTTCGCGATCTCCAGCGCGACCATGGCACGGCCATCCTGTTGATCGCGCACGATCTCGGCGTGGTCGCCAACCTCGCCGACGAAATGGTGGTGATGCACCATGGGCGCGTGATGGAAAGCGGCATGGCCGACGAACTCTTCGCCCAGCCGCGCCACCCCTATCTCAAGGCCCTGGTGGGCGCCGTGCCGCGCCTGGGCATGCCGCGCGGCGAACGGTTGAAACCGCTGCGCGACATCACGGTTCCTCTGCCCCCGATGGCCGGCAAGCCGGCTGCCGCCCCCACGGTGCTGCTTCGGGTGGACGGTTTGCAGAAGCGTTTTGCCGGGCGCAAGGCCGGGCTGTGGCCGGGCCGGGCGGCAGGGACCGCGCCGCTGGCCGTCAACGACGTGTCCTTCGAGATCCGGCGCGGCGAATGCCTGGGCCTTGTCGGAGAAAGCGGAAGCGGCAAGACGACCGTCGCGCGTATCCTGGCGCGCACCATCGAGGCGGATGCGGGAAGCATCCGCATGGCCGATCCGGACGGCGGCGAAACCGATGTCCTGGCGCTCGACGGAGATGCCCTGCGCCATTGGCGGCGGCGCATCCAGTTCGTGTTCCAGAACCCCTATTCGGCGCTCAATCCGCGCATGACGGTCGGCTCCATCGTCGCCGAACCGCTGAAGATCCACAAGATCGGCACGCCGGCCAGCCGGCGGGATCGGGCGCTGGACCTCCTCGGGCTGGTGGGCCTCGACGAAAGCCACATGGCCCGATATCCGCACAGCTTTTCCGGCGGCCAGCGCCAGCGCATCGGCATCGCGCGGGCGCTGGCGCTGGAGCCGGAACTGCTCGTGCTAGACGAGCCGGTCTCCGCGCTGGACGTTTCGGTGCAGGCGCAGATCCTCAACCTGCTGCGCGACCTGAAGGACAAGCTCGGCATCACCTGCCTGTTCATCTCGCACAATCTGGCCGTCGTGGACTATCTGGCCGACCGCATCGCCGTCATGTCGGGCGGACGGCTGGTGGAAACGGCGCCGCGCGCCGCGCTGTTCGCCGATCCGCGCCACCCGTATACGCGCTCGCTGATCCGCGCCGTGCCCGAGCCGGACCCGAACAACCGGCTTGATCTCGACGCCATCGGCCTGACGCAGTCGGGGCCCTCGCAATGGGGCGCCGATTTCCTGCCCGACGCCGCGGGGACGGAACCGGGCATGGTCCCGGTGGGTCCGGACCATGCCGTGCGAGCCCACCGCGCTCCGACCGGAGCGGACCTCGGCGGACGAAGTCCGGCGGAGCACCGGGAGATCGAGCACGCCATCGCCACCGACCCGAAGGGCGAAGCCACGGTCCATCTGGATTTCGAAAGCGGCACGCTGGACGGCTGGAGCACGCGGCGGCTTGCAGGGCCATGGTCGGCCCGGACCGACGATTCCCGCGCCCGCATCGGGCGCTATTCGTGCCGCTTCGAGCTTCGGCCGCAGGACAATGTCAGCCAGGGCAATCGCGCCGAATTGCGCGACTGGTGGAACGCGCGCCTCGACACGGAATGCTGGTACGGCTTCTCCACCTTCCTGCCCCTCGACTTTGCGCCACCCGCCGGCACAGGGATCGTGCTGGCGCAGTGGCATGACCAGGCAAGGCTGGGCGAGCCGTCCGGCAAGCCGCCCATCGCCCTTCGCTATCGCGACGGGCTGTTGCGCTTCACCGGCGCCGCCGGGGCGGTCGCATCGTCCGACCCGGAGATCGTCTATCTGTTCGGCGAAGCCGCGGCGACCCCTGGCGCGTGGATGGACTTCGCGCTGCGCGTTCGCTGGCCGGGCAGCGGCGACGGCGCCGTGGAATGCCTTTTGAATGGCGAAAGCCTGTTCCGCTTCGATGGCCCCCTCGGCTACCGCAACCAGACGCTCGGCCCCTACTTCAAGTTCGGCCTGTATGCGAGCGGCCCCTTCACCGAGCCGCTCGTCGCCTGGCACGACAACTACAGCCGCGGTGGCACCTATGCCGCCGTAGACCCATCCATACACCACGAAGCACGGGAAACCGTCTGATGCACCTTGCGGCCAACGATGCGAGGGTGGCGGCGGCAGGCCCGTTCCGGGCGGTCGAGACCGTTTCTCTGCCCGACACGGCGGCCTTCGGCATGCGCCTCGCCGCCCTTGCCCGTGCCGCCAGGCGGCTCGGCTGCGAATGGCTGTTCCATACCCCGCCGCTGGAGACACCGTCCGCGTCGGCGCTGGACAGGGCCGCATTGGCCAGCCTGCATTACGACATCATCTTCGGGGCGCTTGCCACCGGGGCGCAGCCGGCCCTGTGGCGGCCGTCGCGCCTTGCCTTCGACGAAGCGTCCCGGCTGCCCCACGCGCTGCTGAACTGGTGGATCGGCCGGACGGTGCTGGCCCGTACCGACACGGTGTGGCGGCTTGCAGAGGCCGGCCATCTCGACGATGCGGACGAGATCGCCACCCTTTTCGCGCTGTGGGGCCACGCGCGCGCCGTCAAGCTGGCGCAACCCTTGAGCGATCGGCAGGACGAGCCGGAGCCGCTGCGCGCCGAGGATCGCGCCGCCGTCCTGGCGCGGCTTCAGCGCGAGCCCGTACGGCTTCCCGTCGACTGGGGCGACCGGCAGTACCTGCTCCCCTATACGGGCCGCAATGCCGGCATCGAACGCGAGCAGACGCGCGGCCTGTTCTTCGAGGCCGATGAACTCATGTGGCTTCGGCGGCGGCTCGGGCCGGGACGCGTCATCGCCGATATCGGGGCCAACACCGGCAACCACACCATCTTTTTCGCCGGGCCGATGCAGGCCGCCCGGGTCATCCCGTTCGAGCCCCTGCCCGACGCGGCAGCCATGCTGTCGCACGCAGTTGCGTGGAACCGGCTTGCCAATGTGGACCTTTCGATGCTGCACCACGGCGTCGGGGCGCGTCCGGCCGCCATGCGCGCCGAACGGTCGGAACGCGGCGGGCTCGGCGCGACCCGGCTGGTGGAGGATGTGGGGGGCGACATAAAGGTTCTACCGCTGGATGCCCTCTTGACCGGGCCGGTGGACTTTCTGAAGATCGATGTCGAGGCGATGGAGATGGACGTCCTGTCCGGCGCCAGGGGCGTTATCGCGCGCAATCGCCCCGCCATCTTCATCGAGGTGGCCGAAGCCACGGCGGATGCCTTCCGCATTTGGCTCGGCGAAAACGATTATGGCGTCGAGCGCGTCTTTTCCGACAAGGGGCACACCAACCTTCTGGTCCTGCCTCGTGCCGCCTGAGCGGAGATTGCATCGCATGCGGCTGGCCCCGATCCTGTTACTCCTGGCTGCCATGGCGGCGCCGGCCCTGGCGCAGGACTGGCAAGAGCCGCCCGCCCTTGCGGGACAGGTCGCGGATGGCGGCCTTCCCCCCGTTTCCGAAAGGATCCCGGACGAGCCGTTGATCTACGACCCCCGCGCCCATGGCGGCGAGATCGGCTCCTATGGCGGCACGCTCCGGCTGATCGAGGGCCAGGCCAAGGATACGCGGCGCATGGTCGTGTACGGTTACGCCCGCCTCGTCGGCTATACGCCCGAAGGCACCCTTGCGCCGGACATCGCCAAGGCCGTCGAGGTTGAAGACGGACGCATCTTCACCTTCCACCTGCGGGCAGGGCATCGCTGGTCGGACGGCGCTCCCTTCACCGCCGACGATTTCCGTTACTACTGGGAAGATATCGCCAACAATGCCGAACTTGCCCCCTATGGCCCGCCGCGCGAATTGCTGGTGGACGGCAAGCCGCCGCACGTCACCTTTCCCGACGCAACGACCGTGCGCTACGAATGGGATTCGCCCAACCCGTATTTCCTGCCGGCGCTCGCCGGCGCGCAACCGCTCTACATCTTCCGCCCGGCCCATTACCTCAAGCAGTTTCATGCCCGCTATGCGGACCCGGCGGCCCTCGAACGCGCCGTGGCGCAAGCCGGTCAGCGTAACTGGGTGGCGCTGCATTTCAAGTTCGACCAAGCCTACAAGAACAGCAACCCGGACATGCCGTCGCTCGAGCCGTGGGTGCTCCGGACGGCCCCGCCGTCGGATCGCTTCATCTTCGCCCGAAACCCGTTTTTCCATCGCGTCGACCCGGAAGGCCATCAGCTTCCCTATATCGACGAGGTGGCGATGAGCATCGCCGCCCCGCGGCTGATCCCCGCCAAGACGGGCGCCGGCGAAGCGGACCTGCAGGCCAGCTATCTGGGCCTCGCCAACTTCGCCTTCCTGAACCGGGCCGAGAAGGTCGAGGATTTCGAGGTCAGGCGGTGGCAGAGCGGCCGTGGCTCGCGCCTGGTGCTGTTTCCCAACCTCAACGCGCAGGACGAGACCTGGGCGCAACTGTTCCGGCAGGCGGATTTCCGCCGCGCCCTGTCGCTCGCCATCAACCGCGAAGACATCAACAAGGCCATCTATTACGGCCTCGGACGACCGGGCATCGATACGGTGGAACCGCAATCGCCGCTCTACGACGCCCGCACGGCCAACCTGTATGCCGGTTATGACCCGGCCTATGCCGAACGGCTTCTGGACGGGCTGGGCCTCGTCGAGCGCGGTCCCGGCGGCGTGCGCCTGCTGCCCGATGGACGGCCGATGATCATCGTGGTCGAGACGGCCGGCGAGGATACCGAGCAGGTCGACGTGCTGGAACTTGTGGCGGAAGACCTCGCCAGGATCGGCATCACGCTCATCACCCGCACCGGCGAGCGCGAGACGATGGAGCGCCGCATATCGGCGGGGCTTACGCTGATGTCGGTATGGACGGGCCTTGAAAATGCCCTCCCCAATGCCGGCTCCGACCCGGCGGAACTGGCGCCCACCAATTCGCGCCAGCCCGAATGGCCCGCCTGGGGCGCCTGGTACGAGACCAAGGGTTCGTCCGGGGCGGAGCCCGACATGCCTGCGGCACGGCAGTTGCTGGCGCTGAACGCGGAGTGGAGCGAAACGAACGACGAAGCCCGCAAGGCCGAGATCTGGCGGCAGATGTTGCGCATCAACGCCGACGAGGCGCTGCGCATCGGCATCGTATCCAATATCGACCAGATCGTCGTCGTATCGGATCGGCTGAAAAACGTTCCGCAGCGGGGCATCTACAACTGGAACCCCGGCGCCTTCTTCGGCATGTACCGGCCGGACAGCTTCTTCCTGACGCGGCAGGAGCACGTGGCCGAAGGGCGGAGCTGAACGGCGATGCTGGCTTACGTGGCGCGACGGCTGGCGACGATGGCGGGCACGCTCCTGGCCATCAGCGTCATCGTGTTCGTCATCATCCAGCTACCGCCGGGCGATTACCTCACCACGACCATCGCCGAAATGCAGGCATCCGGCGAAACGGTAGACCAAGACAGGATCGAGTTCCTGCGCCGACAATACGGGCTCGACAAGCCCATGCCGCTCCAGTACCTGACATGGGTCGGCGGGTTGCTGCAGGGCGATCTCGGCTATTCCTTCGAATACGGCATGCCCGTCAGCGACGTCGTGGGAGACCGCCTCTTCCTGTCGTTGGTGCTGAACTTCGCGACCATCCTTTTCATCTATGCCGTCTCCTTCCCCATCGGCATCTATGTGGCGACCCGCCCATACGGCCTGGCCGACCACGGTCTTTCCTTCCTCGGCTATCTCGGCCTCGCAACGCCGAATTTCCTGCTGGCGCTCATTCTCCTCTATCTGTCGAACCGCTATTTCGGCTTGTCCATCGGCGGGCTGACAGACCCCGAATATGTCGATGCTCCGTGGAGCGCGGCCAAGGTAGGTTCGCTGCTGGCGCATCTGGTGGTGCCGGTGGTCGTCATCGGCACGGCGGGCACGGCCGGAATGATCCGCCGCCTGCGCGCCAACCTGATGGACGAGTTGCATCGTCCCTATGTGGTCGCCGCACGGGCGCGCGGCGTACCGGAAGGCCGCCTGCTGCGCCGCTATCCGCTGCGCGCGGTGCTGAACCCCTTCATCTCCGATATCGGCACGCTGCTACCGCAGGTGGTGTCTGGCTCGGTCATCGTCTCGGCGGTCATGTCGCTTCCGACCACGGGGCCGATGCTGCTGTCGGCGCTGCGAAGCCAGGACATGTATCTCGCAGGCTCGTTCCTGATGTTCCTGGCGCTGCTGACCGTCGTCGGCATGTTCCTGTCCGATATCCTGCTGGCCATGGTGGACCCGCGCGTGCGCCTGCAGGCGGAACGCAAGGCATGAGCGAGCGCCTGCCCCACTTCGTCTCGACCGAGCCGTTCGACCCCGGACGCACGCAGGCCGTGGGTACGGTGCGGTCGGAAAAGTTCCTGCGCGCCTCGCAGGGCCAGATCGTCTGGTGGCGCTTCTGCCGGCACCGGCTGGCGCTGTTTTCGCTCGTCTTTCTCGGGCTCGCCTACGCCTCCATCCTGATCTCGGAGTTCCTGGCGCCCTATCCGCTGGCGGCACGCCATACCGACTTCATCTTCATGCCGCCGCAGCCGGTGCATCTTTTCCATGAGGGCAGTCTTGTCGGGCCCTTCACCTACCGCATGGTGGGAACGCTCGACACGGAGACGCTGGAGCGCAGCTACGCCGAAGACCGCACGGCCCCGATGCCGCTCCGCTTCCTTTGTCGGGGAGAGCCCTATTCCTTCTGGGGCCTCGTCGATGGCGACCTGCATCTCGTCTGCCCGCCGGACGGCGGCACGCTGTTCCTTCTGGGCACCGACAGGCTGGGACGGGACATGCTGTCGCGCATTCTCTACGGCGCGCGCATATCGCTGACCATCGGGCTCGTCGGCGTAGCCCTGTCCTTCGTGCTCGGCCTGTTCTTCGGCGGCATGGCCGGGTATTTCGGGGGCAGGACCGATTATTGGGTTCAACGCGTGACGGAAGTGCTCCGCTCCATCCCCGAGCTTCCGCTGTGGCTGGCCCTGTCGGCGGCGCTCCCCGTCACATGGAGCCCGCTTCTCGTCTATTTCGGCATCACCCTCATTCTCGCCTTGCTGGATTGGCCGTCGCTGGCGCGCGCCGTCCGCTCCAAGCTCCTGTCCCTGCGAGAGGAAGACTTCACCGCCGCCGCCGTCACCATGGGAGCGAAGCCTGCGCGCATCATCGGGCGGCATCTCATTCCCAATTTCATGAGCCACCTGATCGCTTCGGCATCCCTGTCCATCCCCACGATGATCCTCGCGGAGACGGCACTCAGCTTCCTCGGCCTCGGATTGCGCCCGCCGATCACCAGTTGGGGCGTCCTGTTGACGGAGGCGCAGAACATCGAGGCCGTGGCGCTGTATCCGTGGCTGCTGTTTCCGATGCTGCCGGTCATCGCCACGGTGCTGGCCTTTTCGTTTCTCGGCGATGGCCTGCGCGACGCGCTGGATCCGCATGCGCAAGTCTGAAGATGGAACACCATGCCGCGTAGGGCATGAAATATGATAAGCGATGCTTCGGAATCCCGGCCGGCGAGGCCTATCTTGCGTGTCTAAAGCACCCATTCCACCGATCGAGGTCCGCCATGTCCACCATCGCCGCGCCGCGTCCCGGCGCAACGGCTCCGTCGCCCGGCCTTCCTGGCTTCGGCGCGCTCGCCGCACTCGTCGTCGGTACGGTCGCACTGGGCTTGGCCTTCGGTCCGAGGCAGGGGGCGTTGTTCCTGACGGGGGGCGCACTCGGAATGGCGCTCTATCACGCGGCCTTCGGTTTCACCTCGGCCTGGCGCGTCTTCATCCTGGAAGGGCGCGGACGCGGCCTCAGGGCGCAGATGGTGCTTCTGGCCGTCGCGGTGGTCCTGTTCTTTCCCTTCCTCGCCTCCGGCACGCTCTTCGGCGAAGAGGTGCGCGGCAACGTCTCGCCGCTTTCCACCTCGGTCATCGTCGGCGCTTTCATGTTCGGCATCGGCATGCAGATGGGCGGCGGTTGCGCTTCCGGCACGCTCTTCACCGCGGGCGGCGGCAATGCCCGCATGGTCGTGACCCTGATCTTCTTCATCGTGGGTTCGGTCCTGGCCACCATCAACTTCGACTGGTGGGTGTCTCTGCCGTCATTTCAGCCCGTGACGCTCGTCTCGCTCGGCGCGCCGCTCGGCATCGCGGTTTCGCTGGCCCTGTTCGCGGCCATCGCCGCCCTGACGGTCGTGATCGAGAAGCGTCGCAACGGCGGCAGGCTGGAACAGGCGCCGCCCTCGCCGCGCCACGGGTTGCAGCGTTATCTGCGCGGGCCTTGGCCGCTCGTGTTCGGTGCGGTCGCGCTGGCCATCCTGAACTTCGTCACGCTGGCCCTGGCCGGGCGGCCATGGGGCATAACGTCGGCCTTCGCCCTGTGGGGCGCCAAGGCGGCGCAACTGGTCGGCATCGACCCGACCGCCTGGGCCTACTGGCAAACGCCGGGCAATGCCCGCGCCTTGTCGCAAAGCGTCTTCGCCGACATCACGTCGGTCATGAATTTCGGCATCATCGCCGGCGCCATGCTGGCCGCGGCGCTGGCCGGCCGTTTCGCCCCCTCGCTGCGCATCCCGCTGCGTTCGCTGCTGGCGGCCGTCATCGGCGGGCTGCTGCTGGGATACGGCGCGCGCATTGCCTACGGTTGCAATATCGGGGCCTATTTTTCCGGCATCGCGTCCGGAAGCCTGCATGGCTGGCTCTGGGCGGTCGCCGCCTTCGCCGGCAATATCGTCGGCGTGAAGCTGCGTCCCTTCTTCTTTGCGGAACGGCAGGGTGCGGCGGCTCGCGGGGACGGCGCCTAATGCAGGATCGCGTCGGCCACCAGTTTCAGTGATACGAGAAACAGCGCGGCCTGCACGAACAGGTAGAAGCCGCGCTCCGGCAGCAGACGCACCAGCCGCCAGCCCGCAACCGTTCCGACAAGCGCGACCGGCAGCAGCATCGCCGCAAATTCCAGGTTGCGCAGGCTGAATTGCCCGAGCGCGGTGTAGGGCACCAGCTTCATGGCGTTGACCGCCGCGAAGGTTATGGTTGTCGTGCCGGCGAACACGGTTTTTTCCAGCCGCTGCGGCAGGACATAGACCTGGAACGGCGGCGCGCCAGCATGCGAGACGAAGCTGGTGAAGCCGATGACCGCACCCCAGAAGATGCCCCGCGGCACATCGGCCGGGCGCGGCGGCACCGCACGTTTGCGCTTCAGGAACATGTCCACGCAGAAGACAAGGCCGATCAGGCCGATCAGCAGCGTCACCAGGCGTGCATCGGCAATGCTGGCGGTCGCCCAGCCGACGCCGATGCCGATGGCCGCCGCCGGAATCAGGATGGCCAGGTTGCGGCCGGAAAAGCGATGCCGATACAGGTAGACGCCGACCATGTCGCTGGCGACGAAGATCGGCGACAGAAGGGCCGTCGCCTGCAGAGGCGGCATGGTAAGGGCCAGCACCGGCACGCCCAGCATGCCCCCCATCGATAGCCCGCCCTTGGACAGGCCGACAAGGAACGCCGCCAGCGTGGCGGCGATGATGAAGCCCATGTCGATCGTCTCGGGCACGTCGTCCTCGAATCGCGATTGCGCACTATCTTCAACGCTTCTATCGCAAATCCCCGCATAGCGGGGGCAAGAGGGCGCGCATGGCCGGGACTTCCGCATTCACCGCCGCGCAGTGGCGAATTCTTGCGGCGACGATCCTGGGCTCCAGCCTGACTTTCATCGACGGCACCGTCGTCAACGTCGCGCTGCCGGCCATCGGCTCCAGCCTCGACGCCGGATTCAGCGCGCTGCAATGGGTGGTCAGCGGCTATCTGCTGACCCTCGCGAGCCTGATGCTGCCGGCCGGCACGCTGGGAGACCGCCGCGGCTATGTCCGCACCTTCAGCCTTGGCCTCTTCCTGTTCTCGCTGGCATCCCTTTTCTGTGCTCTTGCCCCTGCCGCAGGATGGCTGATCGCGGCGCGCCTTTTCCAGGGCATGGCAGCGGCGGTGCTGGTGCCGGCCAGCCTGGCGCTGCTCGCACAGAACTTCCGGGGCGAGGCGCGGGGACGGGCGATCGGCATCTGGGCCGCATCCAGCGCCGTAACCACCGCCGTCGCGCCCCTCTTAGGCGGACTTCTCGTCGATCTCGGCGGCTGGCGGATCGTCTTCCTCATCAACCTGCCTTTGGCGGCGGTTGCATGGGTGCTGGTACGCCCGGCCCTCGGCGGGGACGAGGTCAAGGGCGCCGGTCCGGTCGATTTCGCGGGCGCGGCGCTTGCGACGGCAAGCCTCGGCCTGATGAGCCTCGGCCTCGTGCGGATGGGCGAAGGCGCCCTGTCGCAAGGCGGAATGCTGCTGGCCCTCTCCGTGCCGTTTCTTGCCGGCTTCGTCGCATGGCAG
Organism: Aureimonas altamirensis; assembly: GCF_023702225.1. Lineage (GTDB taxonomy): Bacteria > Pseudomonadota > Alphaproteobacteria > Rhizobiales > Rhizobiaceae > Aureimonas > Aureimonas altamirensis_B. The sequence continues at coordinate 185,500 of NZ_JAMQCO010000002.1, forward strand.
TTCCGCTGCCCCAATCCGATGATGCCTCCGGATCTATTCGCCAACCGGGTATTTTCCGGCGTCAACCTGCAGACCGTGCTTCTTTATGCAGCATTTTCCGGCGGTCTCCTGATGGTGCCGCTCTCCCTGATCGAGGGGCACGGTTTCGACGCGCTGGAAGCGGGCGCTGCGCTGCTTCCCATCTCGATCATCATGGGCCTGTTCTCAAGCCTGTCGGGCCGCTATGCGGCCAAGTCCGGGCCCTGGCTGTCCCTGACCATGGGACCGGTCCTGGCGGCTGCCGGCTTTACGCTCATCGGTATCACCGCACCGCATTCCGGCTATTGGCTGGGCTACCTGCCGGGGTTGATCGTGCTGGGCTGCGGCATGACGATGGCCGTGCCGCCGCTGACGACCGTGGTGCTGGACGCCGTTCCGGACGGGCGCAGCGGAACGGCTTCCAGCATCAACAACGTGGCGGCGCGCACGGGCGGCCTCCTGGCCGTCGCGGCCCTCGGTTTCGCTTTCGGGGGCGCTGCCGCGGAAAGTCTCGACGATGCGGGCATCGGCCGCGCGACCGCTCTGGCCATGTTCGGCGCGGCCATCCTGGCGGTGCTGTCGGCGATCGCCGGCCATGTCGCCACGCGCGGCGGCGTCAGGCCTGAAGCACGCGTTTCCACACCCGTTCCGCCCCGGCACTGAGAACGCCCTGCCTGAAGATGCAGATGTTGATGTCGATCTCGGGCAGGTCGCCTTCCATCCGGACGAGCCTGCGCTCGGCGAGGTCCGCAGCCACAAGTTGCAGCGGCAGCCAGGCATAGCCCGCGCCACCCACCGCGGCGCCGCGCAACGCGGCAGCCAGATGGGATGTGAAGGCCGGGCTTTTCCCGTTGGCCTCAGGGGCCGATGGCGCACAGGCGGCCGCGATACGGCCGAGGCCCGATTCTGCGCTGTAGGCGAGATGCGCGATCTCGTCCTTCTCCAGCCCCGGCGCGTGAACGGCCACCATCCTGTCATGGCCGATCACGCGATGCTGGAGCCGTCCATCGAAAGGATCGTCCACCAGCGGGTGATGATGGCAGATCAGGAATTCGGCGGCCTGGCGTCGCATCATCTCGGCACAGGTCGCCATGTTCGCCGCGTTCAGCTGGATGGGCCCGAGTTCGAACCCCTCGCCCATGCGCCGGATCCAGTCCGGAAAGAACACGAAGGACAGGGTCTGGGTGGCTGCGAAGGGCACCGCCGACGTGCTCGGACCGGCGGCCTCCCGCGCCCTGCGGGCGATATGGGCGATGCGGCGTTGCAGGTCCGGCGCGAGTTCGGCGAACGCTTCCCCGGCCGGTGTCAGGGATACGCCGTGCGGCAGGCGCTGGAAAAGCGACGCCCCCACCCATGCCTCGAGCGCGCGAATGCGCCGGCTGAAGGCAGGCTGGGTCACGTTGCGCCGGGCCGCCGCCCGCGAGAAGCCGCCCTCCTCCACAACCGCCATGAAATCGTCCAGCCAGATGCCGTCCACGCCCTGCCCCATCATCGGCCATGCCGAAGCGGCATGGGCTCAACCGATCATGGCATTGGATCGATGGACGATCAAAGCCGTATCCATGCCGCAGGAAAAAGGAGCAGCATGCCGATGCGTATCGTTGATATCCGGGAGAAGACGGTGTCCATCGCCTCTCCCATCGCCAACGCCTATATCGACTTCTCGAAAATGACCTGTTCGGTGGTCGCGGTGGTGACGGATGTCGTTCGGCACGGCAAGCCGGTCATCGGCTACGGCTTCAACTCCAACGGGCGCTACGGGCAAGGCGCGCTGATGCGCGAACGGTTCATTCCGCGCCTGCTGGAAGCCGACCCGAAGGCGCTGGTGGACGCCGAAAACGACAATCTCGATCCGTTCGCCATCTGGCGTACGCTGATGCAGAACGAAAAACCCGGCGGCCACGGCGAGCGGTCCGTTGCGGTCGGCACCATCGACATGGCGGTTTGGGACGCCGTCGCCAAGATAGCCGGCGTGCCCCTGTGGCGCCTGCTGGCCGACCGGTATCGCGGCGGCGTCGCCGACGAAAAGGTCTGGGTCTATGCGGCCGGCGGCTACTACTACCCAGGCAAGGACGACGAAAAGCTCAAGGACGAGATGCGATCCTATCTCGACCGGGGATACGAGGTCGTCAAGATGAAGATCGGCGCCGTCCCCCTGGAAGAAGACCTGCGGCGGATCGAATCCGTCCTGTCCGTCGTCGGCACCGGAGCCCGCCTGGCCGTGGACGCCAATGGCCGCTTCGACCTCGAAACCGCCATCGCCTACGCGCAGGCGCTCAGCCCATACGGCCTGTTCTGGTACGAGGAAGCGGGCGATCCCCTGGATTATGCGCTGCAGGCGGATCTTGCGCATCATTATGCGGGGCCGATGGCGACGGGCGAGAACCTCTTCTCGCACCAGGATGCGCGCAACCTTCTGCGGCATGGCGGCATGCGCCCCGACCGCGACTGGCTGCAATTCGATTGCGCCCTGTCCTACGGCCTCGTGGAGTATCTGCGTACGCTGGATGTCCTCGAAGAGCTCGGCTGGTCCAGCCGCCGGGTCGTGCCGCATGGCGGGCACCAGATGTCGCTGAATATCGCGGCCGGCCTGCATCTCGGAGGCAACGAGTCCTACCCGGACGTGTTCCAGCCCTTCGGGGGCTTTGCCGACGGCATCGCGGTGGAAGGCGGCCTGGTTGGTCTTCCCGATATCCCCGGCGTAGGCTTCGAGGCGAAATCGGCGCTCTATCGCGTCATGAAGGAGGTTGCGGAGTAACATCGACCAGACGTCGCAATGGGAGGAAAAACAATGAAAAAACATAGCTTCACCCTGGCTGCACTCATCAGTGCGGTCTCGTTTACCGCCATGGCGCAGTCCTATCCGGACAAGCCGATCACGATGATCGTCCCCTTCTCGGCGGGCGGGCCGACCGATACGGTCGCCCGGCTGACGGCCGAAGCGATGTCGCAGGAGCTTGGGCAGCAGGTGGTGGTGCAGAATGTCGGCGGTGCGGGCGGTACGCTCGGCGCGGGACAGGCGGCGCAGGCCGCACCGGACGGCTACACCATCCTCGTGCATCATATCGGCATGTCCACCGCGCCGTCGCTCTACGCAAACCTGCCCTACGATCCGGTCGAGAGCTTCGAGCCGATCGGCCTGGTCACCAATGCGCCGATGACGATCATCGGGCGGAAGGATATGGCGGAACGCTCGTTGCAAGACCTGGTCTCGGCGATCAAGGCGGATTCGCAGGCCTATACGCTGGCCAATGCAGGCGTCGGCGCGGCGTCGCATCTGTGCAGCATGCTGTTCATGTCGGCCATCGACACCGAGATGACGACCGTGCCCTATCAGGGGAACGGCCCGATCATGACGGACCTCCTCGGCGGCCACGTCGACCTCACATGCGACCAGACCACCAACACGACCCAGCCGATCCTGGATGGACAGGTAAAAGCCTATGCCGTCACGACGCCGGGCCGCATCGGGCAACTGCCCGACGTGCCGACGGCCACCGAAGCCGGGCTGGACGATTTCGTCATCACCGTCTGGCATGGCGTCTACGCACCCAAGGGTATCGACCAGAATGTACGCGATGCGCTGGTTGCGGCATTGCAGAAGGGACTGACACACGAAAGACTGGTGCAGCGATTCACCGATCTCGGCACCGCGCCCGTAACGCAGGCGGACGCGACGCCCGAGGCGCTGCAAACGCAACTCGCCTCGCAGATCGAGTTCTGGCGGCCCTTCATCGAGCGCGCCGGGCTTGCCGCCGGACAATAGCTTAAAGGACGGAAACCTGAACATGAGCAGCAATGGAAACGCCTACCGGATCGCCGTCATCGCGGGTGACGGCATCGGCAAGGAAGTCATGCCGGAAGGCATCCGCGTTCTGGAGGCGGCCGCCAAGGCGTTCGACCTCGACCTGCGCTTCGACGTGTTCGATTTCGCGTCCTACGACTATTACGAAAAGCACGGCACGATGCTGCCGGAAGACTGGAAGGCACAGATCGGTTCGCACGACGCGATCTTCTTCGGGGCGGTGGGCTGGCCCGACAAGATACCCGATCATGTATCGCTTTGGGGCTCGCTACTGCAGTTCCGCCGCGAGTTCGACCAGTATGTGAACCTGCGCCCGGTCCGGCTGATGCCGGGCGTGCCCTGCCCGCTCGCCGGACGCAAGCCGGGCGACATCGACTTCTATGTCGTCCGCGAGAACACCGAGGGCGAATATTCCTCCATTGGCGGCAAGATGTTCCCCGGTACGGAGCGGGAGGTGGTCATCCAGGAAACGGTCATGACCCGCCACGGCGTGGACCGCATCCTGCGCTATGCCTTCGACCTTGCCCGGACGCGGCCGGCGAAGCACCTGACGTCCGCCACGAAATCCAACGGCATTTCCATTTCCATGCCGTACTGGGACGAGCGCGTGGAAGAGATGGCGAAGGCCTACCAGGATGTGCGATGGGACAAGTATCACATCGATATCCTGACGGCGCATTTCGTGCTGAACCCGGACAGGTTCGACGTCGTCGTCGCCTCCAATTTGTTCGGCGATATCCTGTCCGATCTCGGACCGGCCTGCACGGGCACCATCGGCATCGCACCGTCGGCCAACATCAACCCGGACGGCGATTTCCCGTCCCTGTTCGAGCCGGTACACGGCTCGGCGCCGGATATCGCGGGACAAGGCATCGCGAACCCGGTCGGCCAGATCTGGACCGGTGCGATGATGCTGGAGCACCTGGGAGAGGCGACCGCCTCCAAAGCGATCGTGGAAGCGATCGAACGGGTGCTGGCGAGCCCTTGCGGCCGCACGCGCGATCTCGGGGGGCAGGCCGACACGGCTGCCGCCGGCAAGGCCATCGCCGCCGAGATCGGCTGAGGATCGTCAGGACTTCTGCTGGTGCAGCAAGGCACGTTCGAGTGGCACGGGCGCGATGGCGGTCGTTCCCTCGAAGGGGGTGTTGAGGTCGAGGATCAGATAGATCGTTCCGGCTATGCAGGCCGGGCATATGATCAGGAACAGCACCGACACGATGTTGCGCGGTGCGAACAGCCCGAAGGAAACGAAGATCAGCGTCAGCCAGACGGTGACGACGGCGATCATGACCGGATTGACCGACGAGTAGCTTTCGATCCCGATCTTCCAGCGATCCTGCTGCACCTTGTGGAACATGGCCATGGCCGCGTCGCGATCCCGCGCGGCGTCACCGCTCTCGCCCGGCAGGTCCGAAATCGCCGTTCCGATGGCGGCGAGCGCCAGCTCGACATCCGTTTCCTCCGCGCCCGGCATGAGGCTGCGGCGGGCCGGCCACGCCTCGGCAAGCGACAACGCGGTAAAGTGTTGCAGGTCGGCGCGCACGGCATCGGCGCCTGCCCCATAATCGCGCAGGGCGCCGTCCAGGTTGACGAGGTCGGTCGCATATTGCTGGACGTCGCGCTCGGTCAGGTTGTAGCTGGACATGACCGAAGAGACGGTAAGCCCAAGGATCAGGGCGCTCATGGCCGACACCATGCCGATGCCCAGTTTCACCACGTCGCGCGTTTCGGCCGATATGTGGTGCGGCCGCAGTGACGGCCCGACCGCCATGGCGGCCATCGCCCCGACAACGACGATCGTGAAGATCAGCAAAGACGTCGAAAGCGGCTCCACCGACTGGCTCCCCCTGTACTGCTTGCCCCGATCCGAATATCGGCGGCGGCCGACTTAAAGCTAAGCGCCCCATTCCATCGCGGCCGAGCGGCATGGATCCATCAAGAGATCCGCGAGCTGGTCGTCGAGGTGCATGATGGACAGCGATACGCCCACCATATCCAACGAGGTATAGTACGGCCCGACGAGGCTCATCGTCACCTTCAGCCCTCTCGCCTTCAGGCGCTCGCGGACGCGCCGATAGACGATATACAGCTCCATCGTGGGCGTACCGCCGAGAGAGTTGACCAGAACGGCCACACGATCCCCCTCTGCGGCAGGTATCTCGGCCAGGATACGGTCCAGCATCAGGTCCGCCGCGGCGTCGGCCCTGGCCACGGGCTGCCGGGCGATGCCCGGTTCGCCGTGGACGCCGACGCCGATCTCCATGTCCTCCGGTCCGATGACGAAACTGGGGCGACGCGTTTCCGGCAGAGAACCGGGCTCCAGCGCAATACCCATCGTGTAGGTTCGGGCATTGGCGCGCCGCGCGACGGCTTCACATGCATCGAGCGGCAGATGCCGCTCGGCTGCGGCTCCCGCGACCTTGAAGACGAAGACGTTGCCGGCGACCCCGCGCCTGGCGGCGCGCGATTCCGCCGGTGATGACGCCACGTCGTCCGTCGTGACGATCGACCGGACGGCGATCCCCTCGGCTGCGGCAAGCTCTGCCGCCATGTCGAAGTTCATGACGTCGCCCGAGAAATTACCGTAGATATACAGCACTCCCGCGCCGGAATGGACCGCGCGCGTCGCCGCCAGTATCGGGTCCGGCGGCGGCGCGGAAAATACGTTGCCGATGGCGGCGGCATCTGCGAGCCCGGGACCGACATAGCCCCAGAACCCCGGCTCATGCCCGGAGCCGCCTCCCACCACGATTCCGACCTTGCCGGGGCGCGGCGCATCCGTTCGGGCGATTGCGCGCGGCGCATCCTTGACGGGGGCCAGGATATCGTCATGCGCCGCCGCCGCGCCCGCCAGCATTTCGTCGACGGCATCATGCGGATCGTTCAGCAATTTCTTGACGCGTGTGCGGGCTGCCAAAGGCGTTTGCGCCGGCGACGCCGAGCGGCGCGGCGTATCCTGAAAGCCCTCTGCCGTCAGGATGCCGCGTCCTGTCGAGGCGTCGGTAACGAGAACGCTTACGAAACCGCCGCGCAGGGCAGCCAGTATGGCGGGAACCTTGTCGACCCCTCCGGCGACGGCGATACGGTGCGGGATCCGCCTGAGCGCCGCGAGGTCTATCCCGACGGTTCGTCCGTCCAATGGCCCCGACACCGCCTCTCCGCGCGTCGAAATGAAGCGGCCGGCGATGCTGCCGATGGCATCCTGATAATGGAGGTGCTGCGTAACCCCCTCGAAGAAGCCGCTCGTATGGATGGCGCTTTCTGGCCGCAGCGAGGAAATGCCCAGCACGATGCGGTTCGCCTCTGCAAGAACGTCCATCTGCTCGGCAAGGACGGCTTCGCCCAAGAGCATGTCGCGCACCGTCGCGCTGGATACGATCGCCGGCGCAGACAAGGGAATGCAGCGGGCGCCGAGCGCCTCGGCAAGCCGTGATGCGCAGGCCTCCGGTGTCCAGGGTATCTTGGCTGTCGTGCCTCCCGTGGCCTGCACCACCCTGATGTCGGCCAGGCCGGGCGCCTGCATCGCCTGCGCAAGGGAAAGCATCGTCCGCCCCCACGTTACGGCGATCGTATCGCCGGACCGTACGTGGAACGACAAGGCTTGCGCGCCGGCATTGCCCAGCCGTGCGATCAGCGACCGCTCTCCTCCGTCCGTAGGTATGACCAGGCAGTCCTGCAGCCCGAAATGCTCCTTCAGGGCTTCCGCAAGGGAAAGGGCGCGGAACTTGACCGGCTCGATCTCGATATTGACGAGGCCGCGGGTACGCGCGTCGGCCAGGTAGGCGTTCACCGAGGCGCGCGATACGCCCATCGTCGCGGCGATATCGCCTTGGGTCATGCCTTCTTCGTAATACAGCCAGGCCGCCCAGAGCAGTGCATCGTCGCCGAAACGCAGCGGCATCGAGCCGGGCTCTCCCGATGCCTTTCCGGCGATGCGTGTCATCGGCCAGCCTCGCCCTTGCGCTCGAGGATCAGCGCCAGTCCTTCGCGCAACCCTTCGATGACGATGACCGCTGATGCAGCGCCAGGGTCCAGATGTCCGAGGCTCCGCTCGCCGAGACGCGAGGCGCGCCCCTTCGAGGCAACCATGGCCCTGGTGGAGTCGCGGCCCTCCATCGCGGCCTCGACTGCAGCGTCGAGTGTGCGCAACGGCGAGACGCCTGCGGCCAATGCCGATTCGACGGCGCGCGCGGCTGGCCCCCATGCGTCCATCATGGTCTTGTCGCCCGCTGCAGCCTTGCCGCGTTGGCGTATCCCATCCGCCATCGCCGGTATGAGGTTGGCTATGTCGCGGTCCGACAGGCTTTCGGCATCTTCCAGGCCCTGTCCGGCCCGCAACAGGGCGCTGGCATAAAGGGGTCCGGCCGTCGCACCCACGGCACTGAGAAAGGATCGTGCCGCGATCGGGAACAATGCGCCGGCAGGTGTACCGCCGGTCGCCGCATCCCGTGTCGCACGGACGATGGCCGCAAATCCTTCGGCCATGGACGTGCCATGGTCTGCATCTCCGATGGCGCCGTCCAGTTCACCCAGCCAGTCGCGCGCTTCGGACAACCGCGTGGAAACCACGCGGAACAGATCGACCATATCGCCCGATTCTATCTTGCCCATGGCGCAGTCTCGGCCGGAATCCGGCTCATGTGCAAGCCGTCAGCCCAGCCGGCGGGCGATCGAGCCGCCGAAGGTCGACAGGATGAGGCAGCAGGACGTCGCACCGGCATCCAGGACCCCGCGGGACCGCTCCCCGAGCCGGCTGGCGCGGCCGATCCTGGCAACCAGATCCACGGTGGAATCGCGGCCCTTCTCGGCGGCGGCTGTCATCGCGTCGAGGGCCGCAGCGAATCCCTCTTGCTTGTGCGCGTCGAAGGCGGCGACGGCGGGAACCAGCGTATCCATCAGCGTCTTGTCGCCGACCTCGGCGCTGCCGACGCCGCGCACCCCGTCCAGCCCGGCATTGAGCATGGCGGAAAACGTTTCGGCATCGACCGTATCGCGGCCTTTCAGGACGGCCGCCATGTCTTCGAACATCAGGCCGTAGAGCGGCCCCATCGAGCCGCCGATCTCCGACATCAGGACATCCGAAAGCGTTGCCAGCGCTTCATCCAGGCCGACTTCGCGGCCATGGATGCGCTCGGCGGCGCGGCCGAACCCCTTGGCCATGTTCACGCCATGATCGCCATCGCCGATCTTGCCGTCGATCTCCGAAAGATAGGCCTTGTTGGCCACGATGACCGCCGCGATCTCTTCGACGATCGCGCCCTGGCCGGCATTGTCGATAGCTTGTGTCATTCTTGTCCTCACAAAGCCGGAGAGGCGGTTTCCATGTCGAGAAGGCGCTTGAGCTCGTCGTCCAGCACCATCACCGTCAACGTCGCGCCAACCATTTCGAGGGAGGTGAAGTAGTTGCCGACAAAAGCCTTGTGAACGGACAGGCCACGCTCGGAAAGGCCCTTCTCGATCCGGTCGTAAAGGACATAGAGCTCGTTCACCGGCGTCGCGCCGAGGCCGGACACCAGCACCGCCACTTCACCGCCTGCACCGACCTCGTGCTCTGCCATGACGATGTCGAGCATCTCGTCGGCAACTTCGTCGGCGGTGCGCAATGCCTCTACCTTGGTTCCGGGTTCTCCGTGGTGGCCGATGCCGACCTCCATCGTGCCCGCCTCGATGCTGAAATTGGGATGGCCCACCGCCGGCAGGGTACATGGCCCCAGGCCGACACCGACGGAGCGGCACGCATCGACGGCCTTCCGGGCGGCCGCCTGCACCTCGGCGAGCCCGGCGCCCTCCGCCGCACGCGCACCGCCGATCTTCCACATGAAGATCTCGCCCGCAACGCCACGTCGCTTCTCACGCTCTACCGGTGGCGCCGACAGGACATCGTCGTTGGCGACGACGGTGGCAACTTCGATACCGTCCTTGCCGACCATGCGCATCGCCATTTTGACGTTCATGTTGTCGCCGGCATAATTGCCATACAGCACGGCGACCCCGGCACCCCCGTCCGCAGCCCGGATGGCATCCGCGAAACTCTTCGCGGTCGGTGAGGAGAAGAGTTCGCCGACGGCGACTGCGTCGACCAGATTGCGCCCCGTATAGCCGATGAAGGCAGGCTCGTGGCCGGAGCCGCCGCCGGTCACGATGCCGACCCGTCCAGGCCGCGCCGCATCGACCGAAAGCACGACCCGCGGATTTTCCGGATGCAGGCGTACCAGGCGCCTGTGCGCCTTGACGAAGCCGGCCACCGTTTCGTCGACGAGATCGTCCGGGTTGTTGATGAAACGTTGCATGGATCTGACCTCTCCCTGCGCCGTCCCGACATGGCGGCGCCTCCCTCATCTATCGGCTCATAACGGATTTGGGCCCACCTGTCATTATTCAATAATGATTGACATATGTCACCGACAGCTTAGTGTGGCCCTGCACGTCATGGAGGCGCCTGCAGCAACTCCGCTGCAGGTTCGACGGCAGGGAGGTTTGGGAGATGGGCGAGCAGTTCGACCGCCAGTTCACATTTCTGGTTGCGGTCAACGCGCTCATCGTTGCGGGAGCGCTCCTGTCGGTCGGCCCTTCCTACACAAGCCTGTTCAATTTCCAGTCGATGGGCGCGCAGGTGCCGGAGCTTGGGCTGCTGGCGCTCGGCGTAATGCTGGCGATGGTTTCCGGCAATGGCGGCATCGATCTTTCCGGGATCGCGCTGGCCAATCTCTCCGGCATCGTGGCGGCGCTGCTGGCGCCATCCATCGCGTCACCGGACACGACGCCGCTCGCCTACACATGGGTCTTCTTCGGCGTGGCTATAGCCACCGGTATCTTCGGCGGCATCGTCAACGGCACGCTGGTCGGCTATGCCGGGTTGACGCCCATCATCGCGACCCTGGGCACGCAACTCCTGTTCACCGGCATCGCCGTGGGACTTACGGGGGGCTCCGCGCAGACGCTGGGCTTCATCCTGCCCATGGACGATTTCGGCAACATGCCCGTCTTCGGAGTGCCGCTGCCGTTTGCGCTTTTCATTGCGATCGCGGCCCTGCTGGCCATCGCCCTGCGGTTCAGCGCTTTCGGGAAACGTCTGTTCCTGATGGGCAGCAACCCGGTTGCGGCATTCTACGCAGGGATTGCGGTACGACGGATGTTGTTCGGCACCTATCTCCTGTCCAGTATTCTCGCTGCCGTCGCCGGTTTCGTGATCGCTGCCCGCACGTCCAGCGTAAAATGGGATTACGGCACGTCCTACGTGCTCGTCGCCATCCTGATCGTTGTAATGGCCGGCGTGCGCCCATCGGGCGGCTATGGACGCGTGGTCTGCGTGGTCCTGTCCGCCATTGCGCTGCAGATGCTGTCCAGCCTGTTCAACTTCATGGGTATCTCCAATTTTTTCCGCGACTGTGCATGGGGGCTGCTTCTGCTGCTGTTCCTCGCATCCGCGCGGATAGACCTGCGCCCCTTCATGCGCGTGCGGGCCTGAACCGATTGCCCCGTGCGGCCCCTCCCGCGCGAGTGCTGACCATCGAGGGATTGTGGAGGAAACGGGAATGCGCATCTTGACTGCCCTTCTGGGCACCGCCGCCTTGGGCATGGCCCTGGCTTCGCCGGTTGCGGCACAGGAAAAGAACGTCGTCACGGTGGTGAAGGTGACCGGCGAGAACTGGTTCACCCGCATGGAAGAAGGCGTCAAGGCCTACGGCGACGAGCATGACGGCATCGCCACGCGCCAGGTGGGACCTGCCAAGGCGGACGCGGCGCAACAGGCCGCCATAATCCAGGACCTGATCGCGCAGGGTGTCGACGCCATAGCCATCGTGCCGATGGACCCGTCCTCCCTGGAGGGCGTCCTGCGGCGCGCGATGCAACGGGGCATCAAGGTTGTCACGCACGAGGCCGACAACCTGCAGAATACGCAAGTGGACCTCGAGGCGTTCGACAACGCCGAGTTCGGCGCCCATTTCAACGAACAGCTGGCGGAATGCATGGGCCACGAGGGCAAGTGGACATCCTTCGTCGGCTCGCTTGGCAGCCTGACGCATGTGCAATGGGCGGACGGCGGCGCGAAGAATGCCGAGAAGTACGAGAACATGGAACTCGTCTCGGCCAAGAACGAGTCCTTCAACGACGCCAACCGCGCCTATGATCTTGCCCGCGAGATCCTGCGCGCGCATCCCGATATCAAGGGCTTCCAGGGGGGCTCCGCGATCGATGTCATCGGCATCGGACGCGCCGTCGAGGAAGCCGGCATCGCCGACAAGACGTGCGTCTACGGCCTGGGCCTGCCCAAGGATACCGGCCCCTATCTCGAGACGGGCGCGGTCGACGGCATCGCCTTCTGGGACCCGAAGGATGCCGGCTATGTCATGAACATCCTGGCCGAAAAAGTCCTGAATGGCGAAGAGATAACCGACGGCATGGATCTCGGCGTTCCCGGCTACGACAAGGTCAGCGTCACGGACGGCCCGGGCGAAGGCGTGATCGTGCGCGGACAGGCCTGGGTGGACGTCACCAAGGATAACTACAAGGACTATCCCTTCTGAGAATGACGGAAGGAACGAAGCCGCGGGGCAGGCTGTCGCCTGCCCCGCCGACGGCGGATGACAGGAACACGGCGATGGCGCGCGACGGCAACCCCGAGATGAACGACGGCTCCGCGTTTCTGGAGGTCAGCAACCTCCACAAGCGTTACGGCGGCGTTCATGCGCTGCGCGGCGTCAGCTTTCGGATCGACCGTGGACAGACGTACCACCTTCTCGGCGAGAACGGCTGCGGCAAGTCTACCCTCATCCGGATTCTGTCGGGTGCACAACCTGCCACGGAAGGCAGCCTCGTCATCGACGGGATCAAACGCGATCGGTTGAACCCCATCGCCGCGCTGAAGGCCGGGATCGAGACGGTCTACCAAGATCTTTCCCTTCTGCCGAACATGTCGGTGGAAGAGAATGTCGCGCTGAATCAGCAACTTGTGGAAGGGGACGGACGTCTGTTCAGGGGTCTTTCCGGTCCAAGGCTCAGATCCACGGCCCGCGCCGCATTGGCCAGGGTGGACTTGCCCACCGACACCGCATTTCTGAAACGTCGCATAGAAGACCTTCCAATCGCGACACGCCAGCTCGTCGCCATAGCCCGCGCCATCGCCGGCCGGGCCGGGCTGGTCATCATGGACGAGCCGACCACATCCTTGACGCGCCGGGAGGTAGAGAACCTGATCGCCGTCGTGCGACGCCTTCACGCGGACGGCGTCTCGGTGCTGTTCGTCACGCACAAGCTGGACGAGTGCAAGGCGATCGGTGGCCAGGCCATCGTGATGCGCGACGGCGCGATCGTCCGCCAATGCGACATTGCCGGAGCGTCCAAACGCGAATTGGCCGCCTTGATGACCGGCCGCGATATCGACGAAGGGCGCTATCGGACCCGGCCGCGCATCGGTGATACGTTGCTGGAAACACACGCGCTCGGAAAGAAGGCCGCCTTCCGCGACGTCTCGCTTGCATTGGCCGAAGGGGAAATTCTCGGGATAACCGGCCTGCTCGATTCGGGGCGCAACGAGCTGGCGCGGGCCCTGGCCGGCGTCTCGCCCGCGGACACTGGCCAGATACGCATGGGCGGCAGCGCCATCACGCTGGCGACACCGTCGCAAGCCAATCGGGCGGGCATCGGATATGTGCCCGAGGACCGACTGACGGAAGGCCTGTTCCTTGAGAAGCCGATCGAGGAAAACCTCGTGATGGCTATTCTTCGCAAGCTCCGAAACGGGCTCGGCCTCATCGACAGACGGAAGAGCGCCGAAGTCGCGAACGGGCTGATGCGGGACCTGAAAGTCGCCGCGCCGGACATCAAGCGTCCGGTACAATCGCTTTCAGGTGGCAACCAGCAGCGGATCCTGATCGGCCGCTGGCTGGCTATCCAGCCGCGCCTTCTGATCCTCCATGGCCCGACCGTCGGAGTGGACGTCGGTTCCAAGGATACGATCTTCCGCATCATCCAGGCCCTCGCCGACGGCGGAATGGCCGTCATCATCATCAGCGACGACCTGCCGGAACTGCTTCAGAACTGCGATCGGATCGCGGTCATGCAGAAGGGGCATATCGTTTCCATCGACGCGGCGACGGACCTGGACGAGGCCGCGCTGTACGAACGGATGGGCGCTGCATTGCAGCTCGGCGCGAACCGCAACAGGGCCTGACACGAATGACCACGGATACGATACCAGCCGCCGCGCCGAGCCTTCCGAACCGCATTGTCGGAGTTTTCCGCCGCCATCCCGAAGCCTTCGCTGCCCTTCTGATCGTCGTCATCTGCATCGTCGTCGGTACGATCAACCCGGCCTTCTGGCAGCTCGCAAACCTGTTCGATATCCTGCGGGCATCGGTCGTGCGCGGGCTCTTCGCGCTCGGCGTCCTGATGGTGCTTGCGGCAGGTGGCCTGGACGTTTCGTTTTCGGCCATCGCGGCCTTCGTCATGTATGCGGTGACGAAAGCGGTCACGCTCTTCGCCCCGGATACCGGTATGCTCGTCATCTTCTGTGTCGCGGCACTGGGCGGCGCATTGCTCGGGGCGATCAACGGCGTCCTCGTCAATGCACTCAAGGCGCCTTCGCTGATCGTCACCATCGGCACGCAATACGCCTATCGCGGCTTCCTGCTGACATTCGTCGGCACTGCCCTGTTCATGAATATTCCAGCGGCGATGGACAGGTTCGGACAGGCCAGCCTGATGACGCGCACCGCGGAGAACGGCTTCACCGTGCAATTGCCCGCATTCGTGCTGGTGCTTGCGGCAGCCGCACTCGCCACCTGGGCGATCCTGCGCTTCACGCTGATCGGGCGCGCCGTATATGCCCTCGGCGGCAGGCCCGACATAGCGGAACGGCTCGGCTACAAAGTGGCGACCGTTCAGCTGTTCGTCTTCGCCTGGGCGGGAATGCTGGCGGGCATAGGCGGTATCATCCACGTGTCCAGCAATCGGCTGGCCAATCCGTTCGACCTTGCAGGCATCGAGCTTTCGGTCATCGCGGCCGTAATCCTTGGCGGCGCGCGGATAACCGGAGGCTCGGGCACGGTGCTCGGCACGCTCCTGGGCGTCGTGCTCATAACGCTGGTCAGCAACGTCCTGATCATGGTTGGCATCCCGAGCACCTGGCAAACGGCCATTCTCGGCCTGTTCATCGTATCAGCCGGCGTCTTCTTCGTGCTGCAGCGTCGATAGGCTCGCACTCCATGCCGCAAGAATGACGGCGGCAGAGGCCGCCCCGGCGTCGACATGGCCGAGGCCGCGTTCGCCAAGCTTGGCCGAACGCCCCTTGCGCGCAACCAGATCGGCCGTGCGCCGCGCTCCCTGCGCCGCCGCCTCCGCCGCACCGGTCAGGCAGTCCGCCGTCGAGCCGCCGCGGCTTGCAACCGACGCCGCCGCTTCCGCCGCCGGCAGCCACGCATCCAGCATGGTCTTGTCGCCGGCAACGGCCCTGCCACGGCCGGCGATGCCTTCGGCCATCGCAGCGACCAGCCGCGCGACGGCGCCGGCATCGAGGTTGCGACGATCCCGCACCGCCTCCGCCGCCTTCAGGAAGGCGGTCGCATAGAGCGGCCCGGCCGAGGCGCCGACCGCTTCCAGGAAAGCCGAAGAGGCCACGCGAGATTGTGCCGTCACGGTCGCGCCCTCGGGCTGCGCATTCAGCGCCGCGACGATGGCCCGCCAGCCCATATCCATCGTGACGCCATGGTCGCCATCGCCGATCACGCCGTCCAGGGCCGAGAGCCTGTCTTTCTCATGCGCAATCGCTTCGGCCGCCGCCAGCATCATGGAGCGGAAGCCGGCGGGGGTGATGTCGCCGTCTTCCCGCAGCGCGGCGTCGTCCTGCACGTCGGCACGCCGGGCATGTTCATGCCGCCGGTGGGAAAGCCCTGCGGACGATGGGGCGGCGGGCGCGCCGTGGCTCCACGCCAGAGCGTGGCAGGGGTGATCCAGAAGAGCCTCGAGCTCGGCGTCGAGCTTCATCACCGTCACCGATGCGCCGCCCATCTCCAGCGAGGTGGCATATTCGCCCACGAAGCTGCGATGGATCACGACGCCGACTTCGTCCAGCCGCGCCTTGACCCGCCGGTGCAGGATATAAAGCTCCATTTACGGGGTAGCTCCGAGCCCGTTGACCATCACCGCCACCCGTTCGCCTTCCGCAAGGGCGAGGTCGGCGAGGATCGGTTCCAGCAACCGGTCGGCAACGCTGTCGGCACTTTCCAGCGGGACGCGCGAGATGCCGGGCTCTCCATGCAGGCCCATCCCGATCTCCATCTCGCCATCGCCGATCTCGAAGTTCGGCACCGCCGTCTGCGGCAGGGAGCACGGGGTCAGGGCGACGCCCATCGAGGCCGTATGGCGATTGGCATGGCGTGCCAGCCGTTCGACGCCGTCCAGGTCATGGCCGAGATCGGCCGCCGCACCGGCGATCTTGAAGACGAATCCGTCTCCGGCGATGCCGCGCCGTTCGTGCCTTCGCTCGGAAGGAGCCGAGGCGACATCGTCCGTCACCTGCACGCTGCGCGCCTCGATGCCGTCTCCCGCCAGCAACTCCGCGGCCATGTCGAAATTCATCACGTCGCCGGTGTAATTGCCGTAGATGAAGAGCGCGCCTGCCCCGCCGTCCACGGCGCGGGCCGCCTCGGCCGCCTGTTCGGGAGAAGGAGACGCGAAGACGTTGCCGACGGCCGCTGCATCGGCCAGACCGCGCCCGACATAACCGAAGAAGGCCGGCTCGTGGCCGGAGCCACCCCCCACGACGACGGCGACCTTGCCGTCGCGCGGACCATCGACAGCGACGACGGCGCGCCGCGCACGCCCTTCCACCCTCAGCAGCGCCGGATGCGCACCCGCGACGCCGTCCAGCATCTGCGATATGACATCATCCGGATTGTTGATGAGCTTCTTGGTACGCCGCTCCGCCATCTCGCCGCCCTCCCGAATGCCTGGTTCACGTTCAGATTGTATGGTCTAACCGAAGGCAGCCACAACGGTTTCGATGGGCAGGAACAGCGTCCGGCTGTCCTCGGGATACTCGACGAACTCCGCATAGCGCAGATAGAAGCGCTTCGCCGCCTTATCCTTCGCCTGGACCATCACCGCCCCGATTCCGATGCTTTGCGAGGCCAGCGCGATCCGCCGCAAAGCATCCGATAACAGGTCCGCGCCGAGGCCCCTGCCCGCGTGGTCGAGGCTGACGGCGAGCCGCCCGATGATCGAAACCGGAATCTGGTCGGGCGCGTTACGTCGCACCTTGCCGGGAGCCGCACCCCGCTCGACCGATCCCGCCGAGATGCAGAAATAGCCGACGACCCGATTTCCCGCGCACACGACATAGGTGCGCGAGAACCGGCTTTCGTTCTTCAAGGCCCGCTGGCGCAGCCAGTCGTTCAGCGCAGGCTCGCCGCAGTCGAATGCCGAAAGATCATGCTCTACTGTCAGAGGAACGGGGGCCGAAAGTCGCAATTCAGGCTGGTCAGGCGTGTCGTCTACCTCTGCCATGCCGGGGTCCGGCGCAGCAGGGCCTTGAGCTTCGGTCCCGGCGCGGGCGGGTTGTCGATCGCCTGCATGAAGGCGTCGTAGCGTTCGGGATCAAGGGTGAACAGGCGCTGGTCGAGCAGCACATCCACCGCTTGCCGCCGTGCGCTTTCCACCATGAACTCCGTGCGCGTCTTGCCGAGCACCGCCGCAGCATCGTCGATGAGCTGGCGGGTGGTGGACTCTATCCGCAGGTTGATGCTGCCCTTGGCGTCCGCCTTAGAGGCGCGCGCCGCGACGGCAGCGTTCTTGGAACGAGAAGATTCGGAAGGGGCGAGACGTGTTTTTGCCATGACCGAAAATATGGGTGTCTGTATCCACACTGTCAATACAGAAGGCACTCATAGAGGATCGGGCTTAAGGTCCGCTTCCCCTGTATCGATGTAGGGTGACCAGAAGGCAATGCTTTCCGCGATGGCCGGGATGACGCGACGGTCGTCCGGCTCGCGCTCCTTGAACGACAGTTCCAGGCAGATTTCGTTGTCGGCGGCGCCGCCTTCGCGCAGGGCGTCCAGCAGCGGCTCCGGCTTGATGCGCCCATTGGCGTTGTGTTCCGCCGTGAAGGGGCGGTGGCCGCTCTTGTCCATCTTCGACTGCTTGATATGGATGATGGGCGAAACCGTCGGAACGGCACGCGCCCAGGCATAGGGGTCCGTATCGTCCGGGTTCGGCGAGGTGACGTCGCCATGGTCGATATCGGCCATCATGAACATGGGAACGGCCATCCCTGCAGCCGAAAGCCGGTTCTGCAGCGTCAGGCATTCGGCGATGGTGTGGCCGAACTCGCGGCCGACGGACATCGGCTCCCAGTAGATGTAGTCCAGCCCGGCCGTCCGGGCGTGTTCGGCCACCTCGGCCCAGCAATCGATGGCGATGGCCGTCAGCTCTTCCCGCCGCGCCGGGTCGTCATAGTCGCGGTAGGTGAAGATGGCGAACTGCGTGCCGACCGAGACGCCGCCGAGATCGGCCGTGATGTCGGCGAAGGTCTTGAACCAGTCCACGTAATAGCGCCGCACGTCACGGTCGGGATGTCCGAAATGGTTGAGCCGCCCGTATGGGCCCGTCATGCCGGATGTGACGCGCACGCCCGTCCGGTCCAGCGCGGCGGACATCGCGCGCGTCAGCCGGCGGATCACCGGCGCCGGCCAGGACGGATTGATGAACTCGTGCGTCAACTGCAGGTCGCGGATACGGAGTTCCCGCGCCACGGTGTCGACCAGGTCGTCGACATCGGCGAAACGATTGACGAGCGGATTGGTGTTGAGGGAAAGCGTCAGGGCCATGTCGGGATCGTCCAATGCTGCAAGATGGGTCAGGCGGCGATATCGGCCCGATCGTCGAACCAATCGGCCAGCTCGCGCTTTTCCGAGTCGTTCAGGTGCAGGCCGTGCTTGGTGCGGCGCACCAGCACGTCGTCGGCCGTCATCGCCCATTCATGCTCGATCAGGTAGCGGACCTCGGCCTCGTACAAATCGCCGCCGAAATGACGGCCCAGTTCGGCCAGGCTGGCTGCTCCGCCCACCAGGATGTGGGTGCGCGCGCCGTACAGCCGCCCGTAATGGCGCATCAGCCGGCGCGGCATCCAGGGATAGGCCTCGCGCAGCCTTTCGGTGAAAGTCACGAAATCCGCGTTGGGAATCTCGCCGCCCGGCAGCGGCGAGCCGCTCGTCCAGGAACCCTTCATGCCCGGGAAATAGCTCTCGATCTTCTCCACCGCATGCTCTGCAAGCTTGCGGAAGGTGGTGATCTTGCCGCCGAAGACGTTGAGCAACGGCACGCCGTCTGTCTCGTCGAGGTCGAACGTGTAGTCGCGCGTCACGGCCGAAGGGTTGCCCTTGCCGTCATCGAACAGGGGACGCACGCCGGAGAAGGCATGGATGATGTCCTCGCGCCGCAACTGTTCCTTGAAGTACCGGTTCACCACGTCCAGCAGGTAGCCGATTTCGCTTTCGTCGGCGGTCACGTCTTCCGGTCGGCCTTCGTAGGGAATGTCGGTCGTGCCGATCAGCGCCTTGTCGCCTTCGTAGGGGTTGATGAAGATGACGCGCTTGTCGTGGTTCTGGACGAGATAGGCTTGCGAGCCTTCCCAGAACTTCGGAACGATGATGTGGCTGCCCTTCACCAGGCGCACATTGCGCGGGCTGTTGCTGCCGGCCACGCGGCCCGCGATATCCTTGACCCATGGGCCGCCGGCATTCGCCACCACCCTGGCCCGGAGCATGCGCTTTTCCCCGGTCTCGCGGTTGGTCAGCTCCGCCGTCCATGCGCCATTCTCGCGTCGGACACTGGTGCAGGCCGTGCGCGTCAGAACTTCCGCGCCCTTTTCGGCCGCCCCGACGGCGTTCAGCACCACCAGGCGTGCATCGTCCACCCAGCAGTCCGAATATTCGAAGCCGCGCGTGTAGGTATCCTTGATGGGCGCGCCTTCCGGGTCGCGCCGCAGATCCAGCGAGCGTGTGCCCGGCAGCTTCCGGCGTCCGCCGAGATGGTCGTAGAGAAAGAGGCCCAGCCGCACCAGCCAGGCCGGCCGGTCGTCCGGGCTGTGCGGCAGCACGAAGCGCATGGGCCAGATGATGTGCGGGGCCGAGTTCAGAAGAACTTCGCGCTCGATCAACGCCTCGCGCACCAGCCTGAACTCGTAATATTCGAGATAGCGCAGGCCCCCGTGCACCAGCTTGCCGGAGCGCGACGAGGTGCCCTGCGCCAGATCGTCCTTTTCGCACAGGACGACGGAAAGGCCACGGCCCGCCGCATCACGCGCGATGCCCGCGCCGTTGATGCCGCCGCCGACGACCAGCAGGTCGATCATTCGGGTATCGCTCATCATGCACTCCCTTCGGTCGCCTCGGCGGCGTCCATGGTCTGTTCCGTATGCTCACGTGCGGGTTGTTCGCCGCCGGCCTTGCCGATGCCGGCTCCGCGGTTGTCGGCCATCGTCTGCCACACCCCCTCGAGGGCGCGGCGCGCCTGCCCATAGGCGGCGAAGTCGCGGTCGTAGATCGTTTGGAGTTCGATATCCGGGGCTTCCGCCGCGCCCAGAAGCGGCGTCACCCATTCCGCGATGCAGGAATCCATGTCTGGATAGGCGCCGATGGCCACTGCGGCCATCATCGCCGCACCGGCCGCCCCGGCCTCTTCGCGGGCGGAGACGCGGACCGGCGCACCGATCGCGGCGGAAAGCACGCCGCGCAACGCACGGGAGCGCGCCGCGCCGCCCGTCAGCCGCAGTTCAGCCGGCATGTCGCCCATCGCGGCATAGCAATCGCGCGTCGCCATGCCGAGCCCCTCGACGACCGCCCGGACAAGATCCGGAAACCGATGGGTGGCCGCAAGTCCGATGAAGCTGGCGCGCGCATTGGCATCGATGAAGGGTCCGCGCTCGCCCGTATCCGAAATGTAGGGATGGTACAGGATGGAGCCGGGGCGGCTGCGATCCATCCAGCCGTCGATCCGTCGAACCAGGTCCGCATGGGGCACGGGCTGGCCGGCCTCGCCCAAGAGGTCGCCGGCGACGCGCAGCAGCCAGTCGATGTTCAGCGTGGCGGCCATGTTCGTCTGGACCTGCGTCACCATGCCGGGCACCGGCAGCAGGATCACGTAGCCGGTCCCCTCGTCGTTCAGGACCACGTCGTCGGCCGGGACGGCCCGCATGTGCACGCCGGTGGACCCCACCGTGGAGCAGGCCGCGTTGCGATGGCCGGTATGGACGCCTGCCCCAAGCGCCGTCATCACCATGTCGACGAAGCCGAGCGAGACCGGGGTTCCGGCGAGGAGGCCGGTGGCCTCGGCGGCCTCCGGCGTCAGATCGTGCGTCACACGCGTTCCATCGACGATCTCGGGCAGAAGGCGACGCTCGCGCGTCAGCCCGAGCGCGTCGATGACCGCATCGTCATAAGCGCGGCGGCGAAAGTCGCCGAAGGTGAAGCTCGCCTCCGACGGGTCGGTGGCACGCATCCCCGTCAGGTTGAGGTAAAGCCAGTCCTTGCAATGCAGGGCGACTTCGGCCGCCTGCAGCAGTTCCGGCGCGGCGCTGGCCATATGCGCCATCTGTGCGCCCTGCTGGCAGGTATTGAGCCCGGTACCCGTTGCCGCGAACCGCTCCCGCTCCTGCATGGCGCCACGCAGGCGGCGCACGGTCGGCGCGGCCCGCGCATCCAGCCACAGCCATGCATCGCCCACCGGGCGGTTTCCCGCGCCGACGAGCCAGGTGCCGTCGCCTTGCCCGGTCACGGACAGGGCGGCAACGCGCGCGGCAAGGCCCGGCGTGCCGGCCACCAGCTCGCGCAGGGCCTGGACGCAATCGGCCCACGTCTGCTCCAGCGATTGCGTCGCGGCGCCGTCGGCCCCATGCGAATAACGGTTGAGGACCGACGCGACCGCCAGTTGCCGTCCACGGAGGTCGAAAGCGACGGCCTTGATGACGGATGTGCCGGCATCGATGCCGATGACGACATCCTTGCCCTTCGACGGACCCTGCATTCTCTTTCCTCCCACGCCCGGCCTCAGAACGAATCCGCTACAAGCAGGGCAGATGCCGTCTTCTCGTCGGTTATGAGCCCGGCCAGAAGCCCGCTCCGCAGCACCGACCGTATGCCGCGAACCTTGCTCTCGCCGCCTGCCAGCGCCACGATCCGCCTGTCCCTGAGCAGGTCGATCCCGGGCGAGACGGTGCGGGCCGACAAAGACGTCTCGATGGGCAAGCCATCCCTGTCGAAGAAATGGCCCAGCATCTCCCCGACGCCACCCCCAGCCTGCACCTCGCGGATTTCCTCGATATCGATCATGCGCGAGGCGACGAGCTGAGCCTCCGGCTGCGCGATGCCGATGCCGACGAACATCAGGTCCGCGTTCAGCGCCATCTGGAAGACGTCGTTGACGCCGCGCTGCGCCAGCAGCACATCGCGATCCGCGACGGAATTGGCGAAGAACGGAACCGGCAGAACGTAGGCGGCCGCACCGGTATTCTCGGCCAGCCGGTGCATCACGTCATGCGGGTTGGCCAGGAAGTTGCGGGTCAGTCCGCCGAGCAGCGAGACGAAACGCACCTGCCCGCCATCCACTTTCGGCATGGACGAAACGGCGGCGGCCAGCGTGCGTCCGTGGCCGAGCCCGATCACGCCGCCGCCCTGCATGGACTCGATCTCCCGCCGCAGATAAGCGGCGCCGGCCATGCCCAGGGCCCGCAGCGGCAACCCGCTCTCGTAGAGATCGGGCACCACTTCGCAGCGCTTCAGGCCGAAACGCGCCGTCAGCCTGTCTTCGAGTTGAAGGCACTCGGTGACATCACCCTCGATCATCACCTTGACCGCGCCGGTCTGGCTGGCGCGCGCCACGAGGCGATGCGCCTTGACGCCCGAAACACCGAGACGCTCGGCGACTTCGGCCTGCGTCAGGCCCGCCCCGAAATGTAGCCATGCCGCGCGTATGGCGAGGCTGTCGTCTGCCGGTCGACGCGATATCCGGGACATGATCCTCCACACCTTGATGGGTGAAATTATTTTATGTTGGCGAAAGTTCTTTCATCTTCCATATCACAAGTCAATTCGTCCGCCGCCGTGGCAAAGATGGCCGCGCGCTATGCTGCACCGCAGAAATTCGGGGGTTTCGGCGTCTGCGACCATCGGCAGGATTGACAGAGTGAAGTGGTATATAACATTATCGACCTGAAACTTAACACAGACATATCATGTCCCCTGCGGGACCATGCCTTGCAATGCGACGCCCCGGCCGGGAGGAACACGGCACGGAACGCGTCATCGGGAGGAACGCTCATGTCAGGTTCAGCCGCCAAGGCCGCCCTGCCGGCAGTCGCATCGCCGCGACGCCGCGATCCTGCGCGTCAGCGCGGAGCCGCCCGATTCTTCCAGACACTTCAGCCGAACCGGAGGTTGATCCGCCCATGAGTACCGAGGCCGTCGCCGCGCGCCGCCCGCGCATTCGCCCCAGCCAGATGGTTCTGGCCGCCGCAGCGGTGGCGCTTCTCGCGGCCATCGCGCTCGACACGACCTATGTCAGCGTCGATTCTGCAGCGGGTGCACGCGCCCAGGGCTTCTCGCCCGAGACGTTTGGCGCCGAAGAGTTTCCGAACGTCCAGTCGGCCATCGAGGGCAAGGCGGCGGATGCACCCGCGCTGGCCGCCGCCATCGCCGCCGACAAGGACGAGGCCGTCGCCCGGCACGGCACGCCATCGGGTATCGCACCGGTCATGTCGGTCACCTTCACCGGCGTCGCCGGCGAGCCGCGTTCCGGCATATACCCTGTCGCGGTGGAGGGTGCACCCGACGATCTCGTCATCCGCGTCCAGACCGGCCCGGCCATCAACGGGACCGAGTTGCGGGATGCGCCCGGCACGATCGAGTTCGGCCAGTTCACCAACCAGATCGAGTACCAGAACGCCGGAGCGGCCCTGAACGAGGAAATGAAGCGGCAGGTGCTGGCCGGCGTCGACACCGCCGCCCTGACCGGCAAGACGATCACCGTCACCGGTGCCTTCCGCCTCATCAACCCCAAGAGCTGGCTCGTCACGCCGGTACGGATGTCGGTGGAATGAGCGCTCCCCGGCAGGCCGGCGGCATCGGCGAGACCGTCCTTTCCGCACGAAACGTCGCCAAGTCCTATGGCAACATCCACGCATTGAAGGGGGTCAACTTCGATGTGCGGCGCGGCGAGGTGACCACGCTGTTCGGCGAAAACGGCGCCGGCAAGTCCACACTCATGCGCATCCTGTCGGGGGTGACGCCGCCGACCTCGGGCGAAGTCATTCTCGACGGACAGTCCGTCGCCTTCGCCTCTTCGGTGGACGCGCGTGATCGCGGCATCTCCATCATCCACCAGGAGCTCAGCCTGGCGCCCAACCTCAGCGTGCGGGACAACATCTTCATGGGGCGCGAGATCCGCGGGCCGATGGGCGTCGACTTCGCGGAGGAAGAGCGGCAGGCCCGCGCCTTGATGGAAGAGCTGGAAGAGGACATCGACCCCCTCACCCCGGTCGAGGAATTGCGGCTTGGCCAGCAGCAGATCGTCGAGATCGCCCGGGCGCTGTCCATAAATGCGCGCATTCTCATCATGGACGAGCCGACCTCGGCTCTCAGCGCGTCCGAGGTGGAGGTGCTGTTCAAGGTCATCCGCGACCTGAAGGCACGCGGCGTCGCCATCGTCTATATCTCGCATCACCTGGAAGAGGCGTTGCAGATCACCGACCACGCCGTCGTCCTGCGCGACGGCAGCATGACGGCCAAGGCGGAGCGCCGCGAGATCGACCTGGAATGGATCGTCCGAAACATGGTGGGCGAGAATTTCGACCTCGGTTCGCCGCCCTCCGGTTACGATTTCGGGCCGGTGGCCCTGTCGATCCGCGACGTCAGCGTGACGGAATCCTCCAGCGGCGTCGATGTCGTCGACCGCCTGAGCCTGGACGTGCGCGCGGGCGAGATCGTCTGCATCTACGGCCTGATGGGCGCGGGGCGCACCGAGCTTCTGGAAGCCGTCGCCGGGCGTGTACCCCTGACGGGCGGGCAGGTCGTGCTGGAGGGGCAGGACGTGTCGCGCCTGTCCATCTCCGAGCGCATCCAGCGCGGGCTGGTGCTGATCCCCGAGGATCGGCAGCGCGACGGCCTGGTGCAGACGATGAGCGTCGGCGAAAATCTGTCGCTCGCCAGCATCAGGGCCTTTACGCGCGGATTGTTCACCTCGGGCCGCAAGGAGCGCAGCCTGGTGGAGGATTCCATCGGCCGCGTCCACATCAAGACGGGTGGCCCGGAGGCGCCGATCGGCTCGCTGTCGGGCGGCAACCAGCAGAAGGTCGTCATCGGCAAGATGCTGGCGACCGGGCCGCGCGTCGTCCTTCTGGACGAGCCGAGCCGAGGCATCGACATCGGCGCCAAGGCCGAAGTGTTCAAGCTTCTGGCAGGCCGCGCCACGGACGGACTTGCCGTCGTCTACTCCACCTCCGAAGTCGGAGAGTGCCTTTCCATTGCCCATCGCATCATCGTCATGAGCCGGGGCCGCATCGCGGCCGAGTTCGGCTCCGACGTGAGCAAGGAACAGATCATGGCCGCGTCGGGCGAGGCCGTCGTCGCATGACCAGAGACAAGAGCGGAGCCGCGAACATGTCCGACATCAGTTCACCCTCGAAGCAGGCCTCCCGGTCCGGCGGCTTCGACCTTGCCAGGCTGCTGCTGGAAGGGCGCGCCTTCTTTGCGCTCATTGCCATCATCATCGTCTTCTCGGTGCTGTCGCCGGTCTATTTCACGCTCAACAACTTCCTCGTCATGTCGTCCCATGTGGCGATCTTCGGGCTTCTGGCGATCGGCATGCTGCTCGTGATCCTGACCGGCGGCATCGACCTGTCGGTCGGCTCCACGCTTGGCCTCGCCGGCGTCGTCGCCGGCTTCCTGATGCAGGGCGTGACGCTGGAAGCCTTCGGCATCGTCGCCTATCCCCCCGTCTGGGCCGTGGTGGTGCTGACCCTGATGCTGGGCGCCTTCGTGGGCGCCATCAACGGCGTGCTCATCGCCTTCTTCAAGGTACCGGCCTTCGTGGCGACGCTCGGCGTTCTCTACGTGGCGCGCGGCGTCGCGCTACTGATGACCAACGGCCTGACATACAACAACCTCGCCGGCCAGGCCGACCTCGGCAACACCGGCTTCGACTGGCTGGGCTTCAACCGCCTGTTCAGCGTGCCCATCGGCGTAATCATACTCGTGGTTGTCGCCATCATCGCCAGCATCATGCTCAACCGCACGGCCTTCGGGCGCTGGATCTACTCCACCGGCGGAAATGCGCGCGCAGCCGAGCTTTCGGGCGTTCCGGTGCGCTTCACCACGCTGATGGTGTATATCCTGTCCGGAATGTGCGCCGCCATCGCCGGCCTCGTCCTGTCTTCGCAGCTAACCTCGGCCGGCCCCACGGCCGGCACCACCTACGAGCTGACGGCCATCGCCGCCGTCGTTGTGGGAGGCGCGGCGTTGACGGGCGGTCGCGGCACCATCCGCGGCACACTGCTGGGCGCCTTCGTCATCGGCTTCCTGGGCGACGGCCTCGTCATCATCGGCGTCTCGTCCTACTGGCAGACGGTCTTTACCGGCGCGGTCATCGTGCTCGCCGTCCTTCTGAACAGCATCCAGTACGGCCGCCGGCCAAAGCGCACCGCGTCGGCAGCCTCCACCCCTTCTCCGCAGCAGGGTTCCAAGGCCTGAGGGCCGGTCTACGGCGGAAGATTGCCGGGCGACCGGCTCCACTTGAGTGCAAAGCACGGGAGAAAAAGTGAACATGCGCAAGACAATCAAGGCCCTGCTGCTGGCAGGCATGGTCTCCATCGCGCCGTCCTTCGCCGCCACGGCGTCGGCCGAAGGCCTGATGACGATCATCGTCAACGATCCGTCGAACCCCTATTGGTTCACCGAAGGCGAAGTCGCCTCCAAGACGGCCAAGGAACTCGGCTACGACGCCACCGTCGCGGCCCATCGCGGCGACACCAACACCGAAAGCAACCTGATCGACACCGCGATCACCAACCAGTCGGTCGCCATCATCCTCGATCCCGCCAATGCCGACGGATCGGTGGGCGCGGTGCGCAAGGCCGTCAACGCGGGCATTCCGGTCTTCCTCGTCAATGCCGAGATCAACCAGGAGGGCCTCGCCAAGTCGCAGCTCGTCTCCAACAACGCTCAGGGTGCTGCGTTGGGTGCGCAGCAGTGGGTAGAGATCCTCGGCGACCAGGCCACCTATGTGGAACTCCTGGGCGCTCCGTCCGACAACAACGCGGCGACCCGCTCCAACGGCTACACCACCGTTCTCAGCCAGTATCCGGACCTGGAGAAGGTCGGGCAAGAAGTCGCCAACTGGGATCGCACCCAGGGCTTCAACCGCATGCAGAGCCTGCTGCAGGCCAACCCCGACATCAACGGCGTCATCAGCGGCAACGACGAGATGGCGCTCGGCGCCATCGCGGCCCTCAAGCAGGCCGGCAAGCTCGGCGACGTCACGGTCGGCGGCTTCGACGGATCGCCCGATGCGGTGGCCGCCATCAAGGCCGGGGAACTGGCCTACACCGTGCTGCAGCCGGTTGCCGTGTTTGCCGAGGAAGCGGTGCGCCAGGCCGACAACTTCATCAAGAACGGCGAGACCGGCGCTTCCGCCGAGAAGCAGCTTTTCGACTGCGTCCTCATTACCAAGGACAATGTCGACAAGTACACCTCGCCCTTCGTGCTCGAGCAGTAATTCCGAAGAAGGGGGCGGCCAGGCCGCCCCTTTCCATTGGAGGGCGACGCATGGCGGCAGGAAAATCGGGCGATGACGATCTGGCGGCGACACTTGCCGCGGACGATTCCGCGAGCGACTCGCGGCAGGCCCGCCAGCTTGCCCGACGCCAGTCCATCGCACAGACCGTCATGGCCGAAGGGTCCATGCGGATCGAGGATCTGACCGCACGCTTCGGCGTCAGCCTGATGACCGCCCACCGCGACCTCGACGAACTCGTCAGCCGCGGGCTGCTGCGCAAGGCGCGCGGCGTCGTTTCGGCCGCGCCGACCAGCCTGATCGAATCCAGCGACGTCTATCGCGCCAACCGGCAGGCCGCCGAAAAGGAGGCCATCGCCGAAGCCGCCATGCAGTTCGTGGAGCCGGGACAAGCCCTTTTCTTCGATGACTCGACCACGGTGCAGCAGATGGCGCGGCACCTGCCGATGAAGGCGCCGCTGACCTGCATCACCAATTCCCTGACGCTGATGAACGAGTTGAAGGCCGTTCGCGACCTAACGTTGCTGGGCCTCGGCGGACAGTATTTCAACTGGTGCAACGCGTTCATGGGACGCATGACGACCAGCGAGATCTCGCGCCTTCGCGCGGACACGCTTTTCATTTCCATGGCGGCGGTGACCGACGACATCGTCTTCCACCAGTCGCCGGACATGATCGAGACCAAGCGCGCCATGTTCAACGCATCGGCCCGGCGCATCCTGCTGATAGACCATACGAAATTCGAAAGGCGCGCCCTGCACGGCTTTGCCGCCCTTTCCGAGTTCGACACGGTGATCGTCGACGACCATACGCCCGAAGAGCACGTCGCACGTCTGCGCGACAAGGGGATCCACGTGGTGGTCGCGCCCGTCCGTAACCGCTAGGCCATCGCTTCGTAACAAATATTGCTGTTACATTCTGGCTGATGTAACACCTTCGCATTCAATCGCGTGGGAGGTTTGCGGTCGTGGCGTCTATCCTGGGTATCGATAACGGGCTCACCGTCACGAAGGCCGTCATCTTCGACGCGGATGGGCGGCAGCTTGCGGTAGCCCGGCGTCGGGTGCCCCAGGACATCCCGCATCCCCGCCGCGTCGAACGCGACATGGCCGGCCTCTGGCGCGCGACTGCGGAGGCGATCCGCGATGCCCTGGCGTCGTCCGGCCGCCCGGCCGGCGATATCGTGGCCATCGCCGCAACGGCGCATGGCGACGGACTGTATCTCCTGGACCGGGAACGCCAGCCGCTCGGTCCCGGCATCCTGTCGCTCGACAGCCGTGCGCTGGACATCGTCGAGCGTTGGTCGGGCGACGGCCTTTTCGACGCCGCGCTGGAACTGACCGGCCAGGCGCCGCACCTATCCGCCCCGTCCGCCCTTCTGGCATGGATCCGCGACAACGAGCCCACGCGGTATGCGCGCATCGGGCATGTCCTTGGATGCAAGGACTGGCTCCGCTTCTGCCTGACCGACACGATCGGCACGGACCGCACAGAAGCCAGCACATCCTTCACCGACGTGAGGACGCAGGCCTATTCGTGGCAAGCGGCGGAGCTGTTCGGCCTGTCCGGAATCTATAATGCCCTGGCGCCGATGGCCGGTTCGGCCGAGGTCGTCGGCCACGTCACCGCGCGGGCGGCGGCGGCCACGGGGCTTGTCGAGGGCACTCCCGTCGCCTGCGGCCTTCATGACGTGACCGCCTCGGCACTCGGAGCGGGCGGGCACAGGCACGGCGTGGTCGACATCGTGGCCGGCACCTATTCCATCAACGAAGTCGTCACCGATGCGCCCAGGGTGGACGCGCGCTGGTTCTGCCGCAACGCCATAGCGCCCGGCCAGTGGAACGCCATGTCGATCTCGCCCGCATCGGCGGCCAATTACGACTGGTTCCTCGATACGCTTTTCGCGGCGGAGCGGCACGCGTCGGATGCCGGCGGCCAGCCCATCCACGGCCTCGCCGCGGCAGAGCTCGACGATGCGCTGGCGCGACCTTCGGGCGTCCTCTTCCATCCGTATCTGTTCGGCTCGCCGCAGGCCGGGCCTGCCAGCGCCGGCTTTTTCGGCCTGCATGGCTGGCACAAGCGGAGCGACATGCTGCGCGCGGTGCTGGAAGGGATCGCCTTCAATCACCGTTATCATATCGACGCGCTGGCGGACGGCTTCCGCTTCGATGCGGCGCGGCTGACGGGCGGCATTTCCCGCAACCCCTCATTCGCCCAGCTCTTCGCCGATGTCATCGGCCGGCCGGTAACGCTGTCCACCACGGAGGAAACTGCCGCGTTCGGCGCCGCGCTCTGTGCCGGTGCGGCGATCGGCCTTTACGACAGCCCCATGGCCGACCCACGCGGCGCGGCCGTGGACGGGCCGACCTATCGGCCCGACGCGGCGCGCCACGCCGCACTGTCCGGGCGCTACGAGGTGTATCGCAGTCTTGCCGACGCGATGACGCCCCTGTGGCCGCAACTGGAATCGTTGAGCGAAGGCAGCTTGCGATGACGCGCGGGCCGGACCGGCGCGACGAGATCGCCGCCTTCGTCGCCGAACGCGGACATGTGCGCGTCGAAGAGCTGGTCGAGCGCTTCGGCGTCTCCCGCATGACGATCCACCGGCATGTGGACCAGCTGGCGCAGCGCGGCATCCTCCACAAGCTGCACGGCGCGGTCAGCGCGCAGCCGTCCGGCATTTACGAAAGCCTGTTCCGCTATCGCAGCGGAATGGCCGTGCACGAGAAGGCGCAGCTGGCGCAGGCAGCCCTGCGACACATCGAGCCGGGGCAGGTCGTCATGCTGGACGATTCGACAACGGTGACGGCGCTGGCGCCCCTCTTGGCCGCCAGGACGCCGATCAGCGTCGTCACCAACAGCCTCGCCTCCGCCGACATCCTGCGCGGGATCGACGGCGTGGATCTTTTGTGCCCCGGCGGGCAATACCACCGTACCTACGACGCCTATATCGGGCACCTGTGCGAAAGCGCGCTCGGGCGGCTGCGGTCGGATGTGGCGATCTGTTCGGCCTCGGCGGTCGACGGCGCCACCGCCTTCATCCAGGATTCCCAGATAGTGCGCATCAAGCAGGCGATGCTGGCCTCGGCAAGGCTGCGCATCCTGCTGGTGGACGGGTCAAAGTTCGGCCGCGTGGCCCTGCACGAATTTGCCCCGCTGGATGCCTTCGACACGGTGATCGTCGATGCCGGCCTGCCGGCGGAAACCGTTGCCGGACTTCGCGAAGCCGGCATTCGAATCGAAACTGCCTCTTCCAGGAAAAGCGGATCATGAGCCAAGCACCCACCACCGGCGCGCCCGAGGATTTCGATGTCGTCATCCTGGGGGCCGGGATCAACGGCGCGGGCCTGTTCCGCGACCTGTGCGAGCAGGGCGTCCGATGCCTTATCGTCGACAAGGGAGACTACGGGTCGGGCACCAGCGCCGCCCCCTCGCGCCTGATCCATGGCGGCATCAAATATCTCGAGACGGGCGAGTTCGGCCTCGTGCGCCAGTCCACGATGGAGCGCAATCTCTTGCTTCGCAACGCGCCGCATGCAGTGCATCCGCTGCCGACCATCATCCCCATCTTTTCGTGGACCAAGGGCGCATGGGCGGCCGTGCGGACCCTGTTCGGCTCCACCACCGCGCCGCGCAGCCGTGGCGCCGCGATCGTCAAGATCGGCATGGCGATGTACGACATTTATGGGGCCCGCCACCGGGTGATGCCGCGCCACACGCTTTTCGGCAAACGCCGGGCCTTGCGGGAAATGCCGGCCCTGACGCCTCGTATCGTCGCCGCAGGCCGCTACTACGACGCCTGGATCGCCCGTCCGGAACGCCTCGTCTACGAGCTCGTCGCGGATGGGCTGGCGGCAATGCCCCAGTCCCGGGCGCTGAACGCTACGGCCCTGACGGGCGTCGACGGCGGCATCCTGCACCTCGCATCCTTCGACGGCACGGCGCACGCCGTCCGGCCCCGCATCGTCGTCAATGCCGCCGGGCCCTGGATCGATACGGTCAATGCGGCGTTGGGGGCGCCATCCCGCCTGATCGGCGGCACGAAAGGCTCTCACATCCTGTTGGACCACGTTGAACTGGTCCGCATGCTGGACGGCAGGATGATCTATTTCGAGGCCGACGACGGCCGCATCTGCCTGGTCTACGACTATCTCGGCCGCGCGCTCGTCGGCTCTACCGACATTCCCGCCGCCAATCCGGATACCGTTCGATGCGACGACGCGGAAATCGATTACCTGCTCGCCAGCCTCTCGGCCCTGCTGCCGAAACTGTCCTTCTCGCGCGAGCAGATCGTCTACGCCTATAGCGGCATCCGGCCCCTGCCCGCTTCCGACGCCACCAACCCCGGCCTTATCAGCCGCGACCATTCGGCCCCGGTGGACGAGCCGGCCGGCGGACGAACCTTTCCCATCGTGTCGCTGGTCGGTGGCAAGTGGACGACCTTCCGGGGCTTTGCCGAGGAAGTCGCCGATACGCTCCTTGGGCGGCTCGGACGGACGCGGCGTGTTTCGACGCAGGCCCTGCCCATCGGCGGCGGGCGCGATTTTCCGGCGTCGGATGGCAAGCGGCAGGAGTGGATCGATGGCGTCGCCGCTGACACCGGCCTTGCGCCGGCGCGCGTCGGCGAGCTGCTGTCGAGCTATGGTACCACCGCGGCAGCCTTTGCGGCGGCCGAGGCGCAGGCCGGCGATACGCGGCTGCCGGACAGCACCGATTACAGCCTTGCCGAAATCGGCCATATCGTACGGCACGAGCATGTGCGGCACCTGGCCGACATCGTCATGCGGCGCACGACGCTTGCCGTCCGCGGCACGCTGACGATGCGGGATCTGGAAGCCATCGCCGACATAGCCGCCGCAGCCCTCGGCTGGAGCGCCGACGCACGGGCTGGCGAGCTTGCCGAGTTGTCCGAGCGGCTCAGCCGGGACAACCATATGCAGTTGTCCGCGACCGACTAGAAAGCGAGATCCGCGATGGCGAGGACCGCCGCCGCCGCCTCTTTTCCCTTCTTCACGAAATGCTCGGCGAAGAACGCCACATGCTCGGCCGATGGCTGGAAGTGATGCGGGGTCAGCGACACCGAGAAGGTCGGCACGCCCGTCGCCATCTGCGCGTCCATGAGGCCGTTCACCACGGCGCTCGCAACGAAGTCGTGGCGGTAGATGCCGCCATCCACCACCAGCGCGGCGGCGACGATGGCGTCATATCGTCCGCTTTCTCCCAGTTTGCGCGCAAGAAGCGGCATTTCGAAAGCGCCGGGCACGTCGAAACTGTCCAGGATATCCGGTCGGCCGGTCTGCGACATCGCTTCGGCGAACCCGGCATGGGCCCGGTCCACGATCTCGGCATGCCAGCGGGCCTTGATGAAGGCAATTCTGAGGTTCTTTGTCATTGCGGCGTCCAGAACGAGTGTTGAACAGGAGTCGGGCCGCAAACAGGCACGCAACCGCGCGAACATGACGCTCGAGCGGGCTGCAAGCCGTTCTCTCTCATCCGGACTGTAACCGTCGGCGCCGGAATCTCACCGGACTCTGCTGACCCTGCCGTCTCCGGCAGGCGCTCGCGGGCTGTACCGCCGGTGGGGAGTTTCACCCCGCCCCGAGAACCTTGAAGTCGAATGACTTCGACGTCTCCTTGCCCCGGTTTAACCGCCGGGGCAAGTCTTCCATGCGTGAACGGCGCGTTCAGCCGGCCGGATGGTATTTGGAATCCAGCGCGTTGATCGCCTCGACATTGCCGGCCGACTTGCCGGCCGGGTCGAACTCGCTGGCCAGATACGCGTCAGCAATGGATTTTGCGAGTTCGGCGCCGATGACACGCGCGCCCATCGTGATGATCTGCGCGTTGTTGGACAATGCCGCCCGCTCGGCGGAATAGGTATCATGCGTCTGCGCCGCCCGGATGCCCGGCACCTTGTTGGCCGACAACGCGACGCCGATGCCCGTGCCGCAGCACAGGATGGCCCGGTCGTAGGTGCCGTCGAGAACGCCCCTGGCGACGCGCTCCGAAAGATTGGCGTAATATTCGTCGGTGCCGGCCGGCGGCGTGGAGACTTCGGAAACCTCCAGGCCGGGCTTGCCCTTCAGATGGTCGGCAAGGGCCTTGGCAAGGGGTGCGCCCGCGCTGTCTCCGGCGATTGCGATCTTCATGTTTTTTTCCTTTCCTTATAATGCCTTGGCGCATTTTGCCAAGATGTCGAGATAACCCTCGACATGCCAGGCCGAACGCCCGATGAAAAGCCCGTCGACATGTGGGCAGGCAATCAGTTCCTCGCAATTGCCCGGATTGACGCTGCCGCCGTACAGGCACGGCACCGACCTGCCCGTGATGGCGCGCGCCAAATCGATGATGCGGGCCTGTCGGGCATCGGCATAGTCGGCGCTGGCCGGCTTGCCGTTTTCCCCGATGGCCCAGACCGGCTCATAGGCGAACAGGATGGGCATGGCCTTCTGAGCATCGTCGAGCCGGCCGAGCGCGCCTTCCACCTGCCGTCGCAGCACCGCGTCGGCTTCGCCGGCTTCCTTCTCGCGTTCCGTCTCGCCGATGCAGATGAGCGGCGTCAGGCCATGGCGAAGCGCGGCTTCCGTCTTCAGCCCGACGGTCTCGTCCGTCTCGCCGAAATGCTCGCGGCGCTCCGAATGGCCGAGCTCGACGATGTCGAGCCCGCAATCCTTGAGCATCGGCGGCGAAATCTCGCCTGTCCAGGCGCCGGCATCCGCCCAGTGCATGTTCTGCGCACCCACCTTCACGT
Source organism: Aureimonas altamirensis (assembly GCF_023702225.1). GTDB lineage: Bacteria > Pseudomonadota > Alphaproteobacteria > Rhizobiales > Rhizobiaceae > Aureimonas > Aureimonas altamirensis_B. The sequence goes on from NZ_JAMQCO010000002.1 coordinate 219,855, forward strand.
TGCTATTCGAGAGGATCGACTTGACCTCCCTTACGGCGGTGAACGGTGGGATGACGAAACGCTGGATACGCGAATCCCCCGCCTCGACCGCAAGGCGCTCGGCAAAGGCGCGGGCCTCGGCGAGCGTCTTGTTCATCTTCCAGCTGGTGCCGATCCAGACGTGCGGCTTGTCGACCATGCTTCAACCTTCTTCCGCGAAATAGAGCTTGATGCCGTCCTGCCCCAGGGCGTCCGCCCTTTCCCGGGGCAGCGCGGCGGATGTCACCACACCGTCGAACACATCGAGGTCGGCAAGGCGGTGCAACGCCGTACGCCCGAACTTGCGGTGATCCACCATCAGGTAGCGGGCCGCCGAAGAGGCGATCATGCCGCGCTTGACCTCGAGCACCTCCTGGTCCTGATGGAAGGCCGTCCGCCCGTCGATGGCGGAAGACGACAGGAAGGCGATGTCGGCGCGCAGTTCGGCGATGGACTTCTCGGTCAGCACGCCGAAGAAGCCGTTGAACTTCTTGGAGAAGCTGCCGCCAAGGGCGATCAACTCGATGCCTGCCTGGCCCGACAGTTCGACGATGACCGCCAGATTGTTGGTGATGACGGTCAGCGGGCGGCATTCGATCAGATGCGGCGTGATCATCTGCGACGTGGAGCCATCGTCCACCATGACGATCATGCGCTTCTCGATGAAACCGGCGGCGCGCCTGGCGATCGCCTGCTTTTCCTCGGCGGCGACGCGCGCCCGATAGCGAAAATCCGATTCGAACTGGCCACCGGCCTCTATCGTGGCCCCGCCGCGGATCTTGCGCAGCAAGCCGGCGGATTCGAGATCGTCCAGATCGCGATGGATGGTCATGGTGGACACTTCGAAGGTGCGTGCCATCGATTCCAGCGAGGCGGACCCCTCGCGGATCAGAAGCTCGATAATCTCGTGACGACGCTGTTCGGGCCTCACCGGCGGGCAACTCCTCGATGGCTACGGAAGATAACACCGATAGTGTCAAATTCAACATCCATTTTGTTATTTTGAGGAATTGCTTGTTATCTCCTTCTCCGGCCCTTAATCCCGGTAAGCCATGCCGGCATCGCCCATTCCGCCGATCGACGAGGAGACCATCTTTTGGCGCGCATCACACTCAGACAGCTGCTCGACCACGCTGCCGAAAACGCCTATGGCGTGCCGGCCTTCAACATCAGCAACATGGAACAAGGGCTGGCCATCATGGCCGCGGCGGACGAAACGGGTTCTCCCGTCATTCTCCAGGCCAGCCGGGGCGCGCGGGCCTATGCCAACGACATCGTGCTGGCGCGGCTGATCGACGGCCTCGTCGAGCTGTATCCGCATATCCCGGTGTGCATGCATCTCGACCACGGCAACAATGTCGCCACCTGCGTGACGGCCATCCAGAACGGTTTCACCTCCGTCATGATGGACGGCTCCCTGAAGGAAGACGGCGCCACGCCGGCCGACTACGCCTACAACCGGGACATCACCCGCAAGGTGGTCGAGATCGCCCATTCCTCCGGCGTATCGGTGGAAGGCGAGCTCGGGGTCCTCGGCTCTCTGGAAACCGGGATGGGCGACCAGGAAGACGGCCACGGCGCAACGGGCACGCTGTCGCACGACCAGCTCCTGACCGATCCTGAAGAGGCAGAGCGCTTCGTGGCGGAAACCGGCGTCGATGCGCTGGCCGTCGCGATGGGCACCAGCCACGGCGCCTACAAGTTCAGCCGCCAGCCCGACGGCGACGTTCTGGCCATGGGCGTGATCGAAGAGATTCACAAGCGCCTGCCCAACACGCATCTGGTCATGCACGGCTCGTCTTCGGTGCCGGTCGACCTGCAGGAGGTCATCAATGCCCATGGCGGTGCGCTGAAGCCGACCTGGGGCGTGCCCGTGGAAGAGATTCAGCGCGGCATCCGCCACGGCGTGCGCAAGATCAACATCGATACCGACCTGCGCCTTGCGGTGACGGCGGCCGTACGCAGCACCCTGTGGAAGGACCCTGCCGAGTTCGATCCGCGCAAATACATGAAGCCGGCGATGGAGGGCATGCGCAATGTCTGCGTCGCGCGCTTCGAGGCATTCGGCACCGCCGGCCAGGCCGAAGCGATCCGGCCCCGCGCCCTGTCGGCGATGGCGCGCCACTACGCCTGAGGCATGGGCTTTACGGCCATCCTGCCGCCGGACGTTTCCCCGGCTTTCGGGCTGGCCATCGTTTTGGCCAGCTTCTTCACATCGGCGCTGACGGCCGCGCTGGGCCTCGGCGGCGGGCTCGCCATGCTGGCGATCCTCGGGCTCGGCCTGCCCTCGTCGAGCCTGCTCGCCGTTCACGGCATCGTGCAACTCGGCTCGAACGCCAGTCGCGTCGCCATCCAGCGCCGGTTCATCGCCTGGCCTCTCGTGCTCTGGTTCTTCCTCGGCAGCGTCGTGGGCGTCGCAATCGGCACCCCGGTCGCGGCGGCGATCCCCGAGACGATCGCCAAGCTCGCTCTCGGCCTGTTCATCCTGTGGTCCGTCTACGGTGCGCGTCCAAAGCCCGATCGCATGGGGCGCGCAACCTTCGTCGCCGGAGGCGCGATCACCTCGATAGCCACGATGATCGTCGGTGCGACCGGCCCCCTCGTCGCAGGTCTTCTCGCCGCCCGCGGCCTGATCAAGCAGCCCCTCGTAGCCACGCACGCAACCTGCATGGTGGTGCAGCATGGGCTGAAGATACTGGCCTTCGGCCTCATCGGCTTTTCCTATGCGCAATGGGCTCCGCTGCTGGCCGCCATGATCGCGATGGGCGCGATCGGCTCCTGGGTCGGCACCGCGGCGCTGGACAAGCTTCCGGAGGCGATCTTTCGCCGGGCTTTCAAGATCACCATGACCCTGCTGGCCTTGCAGATCGTCTATGGAGCCTTCGCATGATGCGCGTTCAGCCGCGCCCCCGGTAAGGCGGCACGCCCTGATCGGGGATCCAGACCTCGCCCGGTATGGCGCCCGTCTGCCAGAAGACATCGATGGGGATGCCGCCGCGCGGGTACCAGTAGCCGCCGATGCGCAACCATTCGGGCTCCAGGATATCCACCAGCCGACGCGCGATGGAAATGGTGCAATCCTCGTGGAATGCGCCGTGGTTGCGGAATGCGCCGAGATAGAGCTTCAGCGACTTGCTCTCCACCAACCATCGCGAAGGCACGTAATCGATCACCAGATGGGCGAAATCCGGCTGGCCGGTCATCGGGCACAGAGACGTGAACTCAGGCGCGGTGAAGCGTACGCAGTAGCGGATTCCGGCCTGCGGGTTCGCGACGCGCTCCAGCACCGCCTCCTCCGGGCTCGCCGGCAGCGCGGTCGACTGCCCCAATTGTGTCAGGTCGCTGTAGATATCGCTCATCGTCTTCCATGCTGTCTGTGGCCTACCGCTCCACGCGGAAGACCCCGTTATGGGTGTAATCGCGAACGAGGTCCACGCATCGTCCGTTCCAGTGATAGGCAAGATGGCGCCCTTGCAAGGGCGCCGACGCGCAATCGGGATAAAACAGCGCGACGCATTCCCCGCCCGGCTGCCGGACGCTTGGATAGCGCAGACCATCAGAGCCGCCGGCGCGCAATCGGGCTGCGGCGGCCTGCCCTTCGGTATAGTCGTCCGGGTGCAGCAGGCGGGCATCGGCTTGCGGGTCCACGACATGCAGCGCCGCTTCGACATCGAGCACGATCTCCCTGAACTGGTTGGTCCAGCTTTCGGGCTCGTCCGTCGCCGCCATGAAGCGCTCGTGGTGATGGATGGTCTCCGCCAGCGCGACCTCGAACGTGCCGCCAACGTAGAGCACGCCGAAGCTGCCATCGGAAAAGCGGCTCTGCCGGTCGGTGGATACATGCGTAAACGGAGCCATCAGATAGGATGCGCCCTTGCCGCCGACGCGCCTGCCGGGGGGCACGCGCTCGACTTCGCCGAGGCGCTCGGCAAGCCTCGGGTTGGTCTTCTGCTCGGCGGCCATGATCGCAGGCCAGTCGGCAGGATCGGCGATATCCTCGAACAGGTCGATGGGCGGGAATACGCTGCGGATGATCCGGACGGCCTTCGTCCACCGCGTCCGGGCGATTTTCACCAGCCGCCGCGCTCCGCATCGAGGTAGCGTCGGACGCGGATGAGATCCGTCAACTCCCCTTGCAGCATGACGTCCAGCGCGGACGCGCCGCCAAAGGCGGCATTTGGCGCCTTGATCCACTCGTACACACGGGGGGACTCCCCGAAGATCAGCCGCAGCCCCTTGTGTATGCCCATCAGGTTGGAAAGACGCGCCTTGCCGTCGCGTCCAAGGCGGCCAGGGCCCTCCGTCTTCCAGCGGCGGTAGCTGCGCAAGCCCATATCCAGCAGAAGCGCGGCTTGTTCATCGGTCAGGCCCCAGCGGGAAAAGAGCCTGACCGCCGCACGAAAGCTTGCCGCCGCTTCATCGTCTGTGATGATCGGCGACATCTGCGACAAACCCACCAAATCGACTGGTACCAGCCTCATCATCGAAAGACCTTTAATGTCATTTGGCAACATATGCACAAATGATGCCATTTGACAAGGTCATCTCGATTCTAGTACCCGGCTGCCATCCCATCCTTTCGCGGGTCGGAACCGGCAATATAGATATCCCCGACTTTCCGGATAAGCTGCGCTCCACCGAAACCGAACCCTGCCGTATCGGGCTGCACCGTCAGGCGATGGCCCATATCGGCCAGCTTCGACACGGTGGCCGCCCGCGTGGTCGCCTCTATCGCGACGTCCAGCCCGGCTAAGACGCGCCAGCGTGGCGCGTCGGCCGCCATTTGCGGATCTTGTCCCCAGACATGAGTCCGCAGCATCATCTGCACATGGCCCTGGGCCTGGATGGGGCCGCCCATCAGGCCGAAGGCCATGGAAGGTCCATCCGGCCCCATGACGAAACCCGGGATGATTGTGTGGAAGGGCCGTTTGCCTGGCCCGACCTGGTTTGGATGACCGGCCTTGGTGGAGAAGCCGAAGGCGCGGTTCTGCAGGCTGATACCGGTGCCCGGCACGACGACGCCCGAACCGAAGCCCGCATAATTGGACTGGATGAAGGACACCATCATGCCGTCCGCATCGGCGGCGGCAAGGCAGACCGTGCCGCCGTCACGCGGGGCGCCGACCGGATACTCGCTTGCGCGCGTCCGGTCGATGAGCGCGGCGCGGGAGGCTAGATAGGCCGGGTCGAGAAGGTGCGAAGCCATCACCTCGTCCATCGACATCTGGTCGGCAACGAAGGCATGGATATCCATGAAGGCGAGCTTCATCGCCTCGATCTCCAGATGGAGCGCCTCCGGCCCATCGGGGTCCATATCCTCTATGCCACTGCCCTTCAGCATGCCCAGCGTCATCAGGGCGGCAATACCCTGCCCGTTCGGCGGGATCTCGTGCAGGACCGCATTGCCGAAGCTTTGCTGGATCGTGCCGCACCAATCGTTGCGGTGGGCCGCCATGTCACCTGCGGTGATGGCCGCTCCGTGCTCCCTCGCAAATGCCTCGATGCGCTCGGCCAGCTCGCCCCTGTAGAAAGCCTCTCCCCGGCTTTCGGCGATCATCCGGAGCGTCCGCGCCATATCCGCGCTGCGGAAGATTTCGCCGGCGCGCGGCGCGCGGCCATCGGGCATGAAGGTTTGCGCAAAGCCCGGCTGTCCCTGCAGCTCTTCGGCGCCCCGGCGCCATTGTTCGGCTATGATGGGCGATACCGGATAGCCCTCTTGCGCATAGCGGACGGCCGGCTCGAACAGCTGCTCGAAGGGCAGCCGTCCGAAGCGTGAGGAAAGGTCGACCCAAGCTGAGACGGCCCCGGGAACCGTCACGCTGTCGAAGCCGCGCCGCGGCATCGCGTCCTGCCCGGCGAAGCGCTCGGGCGTCCAGCTTGCCGGCGAGCGGCCAGAGGCATTCAACCCATGCAGCGACGTTCCATCCCACAGAATGCAGAAGGCGTCGGAACCCAGCCCGTTGCCTGTCGGCTCCACGACGGGCAGCGTGATGGCCGCCGCCAGCGCCGCATCGACGGCGTTGCCGCCGCGCCGCAACATTTCCAGTCCGGCCGCGGTGGCCAGGGGTTGCGAGGTGGACACCATCTGCCGCGCCATGACGGGCGAGCGGCGCGACGCATACGGGTTACCGATTTCAAGCTGCATTTTCATCCTGTTCGATCGTTAGAGCATCGCACCGGAAAGTGGAATCCGGTTTTCGGAAAATACGATGCTCCATCAAAAGCTTAGAGCGACCTTTGCGCGTCCGAATGGACGCACGGCGCTCTAGTGTGTCGTCCCCGCCATCAGCGGCCTCGAAGGCGTTCTCGATGGCATCAGGCGGCGGCCGGCTCGTCCTCTGTCTCCCGCGCCTTGCGCTTGCGGGGCTGAACGAGGGGCTCCGGCCGAGGCTCCACCAGCATCGTATCGTTGCCGGCCATGATACCCCCCTGGGCTTGCGCCAGAAGCCGGTCCTCGTCGCGCTGACGTATGTCGGCAGCCACCTCCTCGACGTCGACGCTCGTCATGCCCAGCATCCTGAGGCCCGCGCCGCCGAAGACGATCGCCGATTCCAGCGTTTCGCGCAGTTCGTAGTCCACCCCGGCCTGCCGAAGGCGTATCGAATGCCCCCTGTCGAAAGAGCGCGCGAGCACGCGTGCATTCGGAAAGTTCTCTCGGATCAGCTCGACCATGCGGTCGGCGTCCGCCGGCTTGTCCACGCACAGCATGATGATGTCCGCCGTCACCGCGCCCGACTGGCGCAGGATATCCAGCCGCGTGCCATCGCCGTAGAACACCTTGAAGCCGAATTTCCCGGCTTCCCGGATGCGGTCCGGATCGTTGTCGATCAGCGATACGTCGACGGCCTGCGCCAGAAGCAGTTGCGAGGCGATCTGACCGAAGCGGCCGAAACCGATCATCAGGACGCGGCCCTTGAGGCCATCCGGCTCCTCGACCCCGTCCAGCGATACCCGGTCGTCCTGCAGCATCCTGTCGGCGAGGATGGTGATCAGCGGCGTGAAAGCCATGGACAGGATGATGACGGTGGCGAAAATCGCGTTTTCCGGCCCGCTGATGACGCCGCCGCCATCCGCCGCCGAATACAGCACGAATGCAAATTCGCCACCCTGCGCAAAGATGGAGACCCGGTGCAGGGCCTGCAGGTTGGACGAGCCGAAGGCGCGGGCCACGACATAGATGCCGACCGACTTGACCACGACGAAAAGCGCCAGAAGAGCCAGGATCATGGGCCATTGCGCAGCCACGACCGACAGGTCCAGCGACATGCCGACCGCCAGGAAGAAAAGGCCCATCAGCAGGCCCTTGAAAGGCTCGACGTCGGTTTCGATCTGGTGCCTGTAGCTGGAGCCGGACAGCATGACGCCGGCCAGGAACGCGCCCATGGCCATCGACAGGCCGACATATTCCATCAGCAATGCCGATCCCAGCACCACCAGCAGTGCGCCGGCCGTCAGCACCTCGGTCGTGCGCGACCGGGCCAGCAGCGCAAAGAACGGATCCAGCAACCAGCGACCGGCCGCGATGACGAAGGCGACCGCAGCGACTGGCGCAACGAAGGACATGAACGTCAGTCCATCGCCTTCACCGGCCCCGCTTGCGCCGAGAAAGGCGACGACGGCCAGGAGCGGCACGATCATCAGGTCTTCCAGCAACAGGATGGAAACGGATTGCTGGCCGCTCGGCGATGCCAGTTCGCCCCGCTCCTGCAGGACCGACATGATAACGGCGGTGGACGACAGCACGAAACCGGCTCCCGCCACGAAGGCGACCGGCAGCGAGAACCCCAATGTCATCGCAGCCGCCGTCAGAAGCGCGATGCACAGCAGGACCTGCGCGAGGCCCAACCCGAAGATCTGCGTACGCATGGCCCACAGCTTGTGCGGCCGCATCTCCAGCCCGATCAGGAACAGGAACATCACGACGCCGAGTTCGGAGATGTGCAGGATCGTCGCCGGATCCGTGAAGATGCCGAGTATCGAAGGCCCCACGAGCAGGCCGCCGGCGAAATAGCCAAGGACCGATCCCAACCCCAGACGCCGGAACAGCGGCACGGCGACGACCGCCGATGCAAGGAGAACGACGGCCGGCCCGACCGTCCCCGACAAACCCGCTTCCGCCATGCCTGACCCCACTCGCACCCGAACCGTATGGGGCGACTATGGCATGGTTTGCCGCAGGAGCACGACCGCTAGTTGACGCACGGCACCAGAAATCTGGCACGCGGATTGCTTTGCCTATTGGGCAACACGAAGGGTCGATCCCATGTCCACCACCGCCGCGCCACACGAAGGCAACACGCTTTTTCCGCTGGTCCTGTCCATAGTGGCGGCAGCCGCGACAGGCGTCCTCTGGGCCTATGCCAATCCGATCCAACTGGTGCCGGGCGTCATCCAGTGGCGCATCTTCGCTTTCCTGCCGCCGCTCGTCGGCATCCTGCTCGGCTGGAAAAGCGGTTTCATCTGCGGCTATCTCGGCACCATCGTCTGGTCCCTGCTGGCCGGCACCTTCATTCCGGCGCATTCGCTGATCGTCGACGGGATCATGGTCGGCCTGACGGGGCTCGTTCCCGCCCTCCTGTTCGACCCGGCCCGTACGAAATTCGACATGCCGACGCTGGTCAAACTGGCGGCAACCTGCCTGATCGTTGGGCTGGTCATGGTGGTCGCGGTGTCGGCCAGCCTGGCCTGGCTCGGCATATTCCCCTTCTGGTGGGCCGTCATGTATCTCGGCCTGTCGGACATCGTGCCGATGCTCATCGGAACGCCGCTTCTGGTGCGACCGGCCATCAAGCTGCTCAAATCGGCACATCCTGCCGGCTTCACGCGTTTCTGACCCCATCGTGCTCGAACTCAAGGACATCGTCGTCGCCCTTGGCGACGCGGCACCCGCGCTCGACGGCTGCTCCCTTACGCTGGAGCCGGGCGAGCGGCTGCTGATCTGCGGCAGCGCCGGTGCCGGCAAATCCACCCTCGCCTCGGTCGCCGCCGGTATCGTCCCGCGGCTGGTCGCGCCGACCGTCTTCTCCGGCATCCACCGCGTCGGCGGAGAGGACGCCCGCCTGCTGGACCGCAGCGCCCTGTTCGGCGCGGTCGGCTCCGTCGCCCAGAATGTCGAAGACCAGCTCTGGGATCTCGGCGTGGAAGACCTGATCGCCTTCCCGCTCGAGAATCAGGGACTGGCAAAACCGGCCATTCGCGAGCGGGTCGACGCCCTGATCCACGATTTCGGGCTGAACGCACTGCGCGGCCGGCGCGTCCTGACGCTATCGGGCGGAGAGCGGCGCATGGTTGCTCTGGCCGCCGCACTGGCGGGCCAGCCGCGTTACCTGGTGCTGGACGAGCCGACGACGGGACTCGACCCTGCGGCGGCGATACGCTTGGTCTCGTTGCTGGAGCGCGCCTCCACCGACCGGATGGGCATCCTCATCACCGAAGAGAACGCAGCGCCCTTCGAAAAACTGGCCGGAGCGGTCCAACTGCTCAAGGACGGCCGCCTGACCGAGCGTCGTTCGACCGCCGACTGCATGGCCGACGCGGCGGTCTGGGCCGCTTGCGGGCTGATCGCACCGGCAAACCGCCTGAAGCGACTGCATCGGATGGCGGCCGGCCAGGAGCGACTTGTCGTTCAGGGAGTTCGCACGCGGCTTCGGCGCGGCGACGGCCAGCCCGTCCTGGCCAATGCCGGCTTCCGCCTCCGGGCAGGCGAGATCGTCGGGCTGATCGGCCGCAACGGAGCCGGCAAGACGACCCTGTTCCAGGCGCTTCTGGGCCTTGCGCCCGTCGTTGCCGGACGCATCGAGATCGACGGTGCGGACGCGCAAGGCTGGACGGTCGCACGCCGCGCGCGCACGCTCGCCTATCTGCCGCAGAACATGCGACGCGTCCTGTTCAACATGACGGTTCAGGAGGAAGTGCTGTTTGCCGTGACGGCCGGCGGCCCCGTCGACGACGATGCCCGCAACCGCGCCTCGCAGGCACTGGAGACCTATGGGCTGACGGCGCTTGCACAGGCCAACCCCTTCGCCCTCTCGGCCCGTCAGCAGGGGCTTCTGGGCCTCGCCTGCGCCGATGCCGCACAGGCCGCCGTCGCCATCCTCGACGAGCCGCTGTTCGGCCGCGACGTGCGCGGCCGGCAGATGCTCGACACCTTCCTTCAGGCGCAAAGAGGCCGTGGCGGCGCGGTGCTGATCATCTCCCACGATCTGGACATGGTGGACGATGTGGCCGAACGGCTTCTCGTTCTCGATGGAGGCGCCATCACCTATGACGGCGATACGCGACAGGCCTGGTCCAGCTCGGCCTTTGCCGTCCTTGGCTGGCCCGCGCCACGCCATGCCGCCTTCGGAGAAGCCGCATGACGCGTGTTCACGACATCAACTTCTTCGTCAAGCTGGGGCTTGCCTTCGCGGTGATGGTCGTGGCCTGGGCCGTCCCCGGCTGGTGGTGGGGCGTGCCCATCGCGGCCGCGACCATCCTGTTTTTGGCAGCGGCCGGCGTTCCGGGCCTGTCGGCCTATCTGAAGGGAGCGAGCCTGCTTGTCCTGCTGGTCATGGCAAGCTGGATCGTCAACCTTGCGATTCAGGGCATGGCATGGCCGGACACCATCCCGGTCGCTGCCGGCATGGCCGCGCGGCTCGTCACCACAACGGCCGCCTTCTACTTCGTGATGGAGACGTCCACACCCGGCTCCATCCTTGCCGCATGCAGCGCCGCGCGCCTGCCGCCCATTGCGACGCTGGTGCTGTCGCTGACCTTCGGCATCATCCCCATGCTGCGGGAGGATTTTCACCGCATCGCCGATGCGCAGCGCGCCAGGGGCATGGAGATAGACGACGTGCCTTTCTTCAAGCGGCTCCGATATTCGCTCGCCCGCGGCGTGCCACTTCTGGTTCAGGCCGTGCGCATGGCGCACGCCATCTCGCTATCGCTCGCCATCCACGGCTTCGACATGCGGCGCAAGCGCACCACATGGCGTCATGTCGGGCTGCTGGTCGAGCCGACCCTGCCACCGAGGAACGGCACGCCATGACGCACTCTCCCATGACCGGCCAGCACTGGACGGTCGATGTCGCCGGGCTTGCCGTCGAGCTTCCCATCGTGGCCATCAAGCCGGACTTCGCGATCTCCTTGATGATGGTCATCGATATGGGCGTCCGCTTCGGCGCCCATGCGGGCTCGGCGCTTGCGCGGAAACTGGCGCCGCTTCGTCCGGACGTCATCGTGGGGCCGGCTACCCTCGGCATACCCGTCGCCATCGAGACGACGCGGGCGCTGGGGCTCGATCATTACGTCGTGCTGCAGAAATCGCCCAAGATCCATCTCGGCGATGCCCTGGTGCAGAACATTTCCTCCATCACCTCGACGCGCGAGCAATCGCTGCTGCTGGACCGCCAGGCCGTGCCGCTGATCGCCGGCAAGCGCGTGGTCGTGGTGGACGACGTGGTGGCCTCCGGCTCCAGCCTGAAGGGCGCGACCGATCTCGTCAGGCGGGCCGGCGGGCAAGTCGTCGGACTTGGCGTGATCCTGACGGAAGCGCGCGACTGGCTGCAAACCCTCGGCGACGATGCGCGGCTCGTCCACAGCCTTGCGCACATCCCGCAATTCATAAACGAAGGGGGCGATTGGCTCCCGATACCGGAAACGTTTCTTGTCGATCCGGATTAACGACGCCCGCCAACCTCATCCAGATGCTCAAGAAGATCGGCCGGATCGTCATAGACGCGAATGGCTCCTGCCTGCTGGAGTTCCTCCCGCCCGTATCCGCCGCTGAGAAGACCGATCCCCAGGGCGCGGGCGCGCGTCGCGGCCAGCATGTCCCAGATCGCGTCGCCCACCACCATGCAATTGCCGATCGGAGCGCCGAGCCTGTCGGCGGCGGCCAGGAACAGGTCCGGGTCGGGCTTGGCGTAGCGCACCTGGTCGCGTGTGACGACAACGGATCGATCGGGATCGACGCCGAGCGCCTCTAGATTGACGCGCGCCGTCTCCATGCGGCCGCTGGTGGCGATGGCCCACGGTATGCCGGCCGCGCCAAGCCAATGCAGCAATTCACGTGCGCCGGGTAGTGGCTGGACGCTCGTCTTCTGCGCCCTGTACGCTTCCGCGTGGAGGTGACGCAGCCGCTCCATGCGCTCGACCGTCAGGTCCTGTCCGGTTTCCCGCAAGAGCTGGTTCGTGAACAGGCCGCCGCTCATGCCGATCCGCCGGTGGATGCGCCAGACGGACAAGGCGATTCCCTCTTCGTCCAGCGCGTGCTTCCACGCCAGCACATGCTGATAGACGCTGTCGACGAGTGTTCCGTCGAGATCGAACAGGAAGGCGGTTTCCATGCGCATGTCGCGGCCTTTCGGGTTACGTGGCACCGGCAAGGCGGAAACTGGCGCAATCGCAACGATTGGCGAGGGTCTTATGCGTGCGAGAAGACGTCCACCTGGGCCCCCGGCCGCGTGCAGGCGATGGATGCGGCATGCGCAGCCGCCGCGATCGCTTCGGGAAGGCTCATCCCCTCGTCGACGCGGGCAGCGAGCGTTCCGGTAAAAAGGTCTCCGGCGCCTGTCGTGTCCACGACGGCCACCTTGGGGGCCTCGAAATGCCGCTTCGCACCGTCGGGCGAATACAGGTCCACGCCGGCGGCCCCCAGGGTGACGACGAGTTGCACGCCGAATTGCCGGGAAAGCCCCGCCAGCCCGTCGGCCTCGCCCGCCAGCCGCCCGGCCACTTCCGCCTCATGCTCGTTGACGACGAAGATATCCGTGCGATCGAGTACGGCGGTCAGCGCAAGAGGATCGGCGTTTTCGTCGGCCGGCGCGAAATTGAAGACGAGCGTCGCGTCGTCCGGCAACCGCCGCGCGAAAGCCAGAGTCTCGGCCAGCGGCACTTCCATCTGGACGATGGCCGTCGAAGCGGACAGGACGAGCGCCTCGGGCACTGCCTCGGCGGAAAGGCAGAGGTTGGCGCCGCTGGCGACGGTTATGGCGTTTTCCGCCCTGTCATCGACGGAGATGAAGGCGACACCGGTCCGCGCCGTCGTCCGCTGCAAGGCGGACACGTCTACCCCCAGGCCGGCGAAATTGGCCGCGCAGTCGTCTCCGAAGGAATCCTGCCCGATTGCGCCGGCCATGGCGACGAAGCCGCCGGCGGCACGGGCCGCATGCGCGGCGGCAACCGCCTGGTTTGCGCCCTTGCCGCCGAAATAGGTGTCGTAGCAGGCAGAGAGAACGGTTTCGCCCGGCCGCGCGATGCGCGCGACGCGCGACACGAGATCGACGTTCACGGAACCGAATATGATGATGCTACCCATGATATCGCCTGCCCGATTGATGCCAGAACCGCCGGACGCGATGCGCCCGGCGGAGTCGATAACAGAGGGTCGTCCGGCGGAACAGCCTCAGTTCAGCATTTCGGCCGGCAACGGCGAGCCGTGGTACTTCTGATAGATGTCTACCCGTCAGCTTCGGATCGAGCGCCGAAGTGACGTCGTCGAACAGCATCACCTTCGGCTACATGGCCAGAGACCGCGCGATAGCCGCACGCTGCTGCCCCCCAACAATTGTTCGGGATAAGATCGGCCTCTTCCGACTGGTCCACCTGCGCAGTACCCGCGCCGCTGTCTCCCGCGCCTGTGCAACCCTTTTCACCGACACCGGTGCCAGCATGATGTTTTCGACGATGGTCAGTTGCGGGAACAGGTTGTAGCTTTGAAAGACGATGCGAAGCGTGCGGACATCGCCTAGAGGATTCGAAACTCGACAAACACGCGCTGCGGACGTGGTAAGACCACGTCAATGCACTCGTCATGTTGCAACGCATCAAAACCGCTTGGTCAACGATGGAAGATGTTCAGCCGATCTGGCTCAGCTTGCGGTGATATTCGCGCTTGGCCTTGTACATGGCGTTGTCGGCACGGCGTGCGGTCGCCTCGAGGCTTTCCCCGTCACGGCTGGTGGCGAGCCCGGCCGACAGGCTCAGCCTGGACGACGCCGTGGAATAGAACTGGTTGTTCAGGTCGCATAGCCCGTCCAGATCCTTCAGGATCTTGGCGGCATGAACCTCGTCGAGGCCAGGCAGGGTCAAGGCGAATTCGTCGCCGCCGATGCGCGCCGCATGGCCAGGCGCCTCCACCAGCTTGCCAAGCACCTCGCCCGCCCGACGCAGGAGGTCGTCTCCGGCCGCATGACCCAGGGAATCGTTGACCTCTTTCAGGTTGTTGAGATCGATGATGATGATCGATATCGGGTCGGTGCCGTTGCGCTGCAGGCGATTCAACTCGTCGATATAGAATGACCGGTTGAAGAGCTTGGTCAATGCATCGTGCTTGCCCAGGAATTCCAGATAGGCTTCGGCCGCCTTGCGCGCCGTGATGTCCGTCAGCGCCACCTGCACCAGGGACCAGTCGTCCTCGGCGCCGGGCAGGACTGAGAATTGCAGCATGAGATGGAGCTCGCGGCCGTCCAGGGCGTAGTTGACCACCTCTCGCGTCTGGAAAAGCTGGCCGTTCCAGAGGTCGATCAACTGCTCGCGGAAGGGCTGCACCATCCTGTCGCGAAAGATTCGCCCCAGGCTGTGCAAAAGCGTGCGCTTGTCCGGCGCACCGAACAGCTTGATCGTCGTGTGGTTGATGTCGATGACGCGGATTTCGCTCATGCACCGGTTGACGAATTCGGGGTGTACATCGGTGAACACCCTGAAGTCCTGGATGCCGCGAAAACGCAGTTCGTCCAGCAGCTTCTTGATGGCGGAAAAATCCTCGACCCAGAGAGATACCGGCGAATGCTCGAACAGGCCGCGTGCGAACCGTTCGCTGGCGGCCTGGGCGGCACGGGCGCCTTCCCGCTCGGTCATATCCTCGGTCACCACGAGAACGCGGCTCCAGTCATGCTCGTGCCCGGGCATGATCTTGCCGGATAGCTGGATGTCCAGCCTGTCGCCGGCAGCCGTATAATTCACCGTATGGCTGTAGAACTCGCGCTCGCCCCGCCACAAGGCCTCGAGCTCCTGGGCATGGGTGTTCATCATGTCGGCGCTGAAGATGACCGACAGGTTCTTCTCCAACTCGGCGAGGTCGGCGACCTTGTACAATTGAAGCACGCGCTCGTTGACCTTCAGAACGCGTATGAGCGCGGAACAGCGGCGGACACGTTCCGGATCCTCCGCCAGATACGCGGCCAGATCGGATACGCCCGCTTCACGCCACTCGGCGAACAACGCTTTGACGCCGCTGTAATCCTCCAGCCACATGGGCGAAGGAGACAATCCGAAGAAATCCGGTTCGCTATCGATCTTGCCGGCCACAGGGGACACATGGCTCGAGGAAGTCTGCATTCCGATTACACCTGCCGAGACGCACTTGCCTTCTTCGAATAATTCAAGGTTGCGATCTTTGACAGGCGTAATTTGATTGCTGCCGCTATTCACGATCGTCATGGTGCTGTCGTGCATGCTGCAGCCCTTTCCCTGACGGAGGACGTACTTCCGCCCGACAAGCAAAAGGAAACGCCCGCCCTCCTACCAGAAACTTCAGGAAGAATGATACCCTGTATCCTGCATTTGTCATTCTTATATTTTCGTATGTTTTTGGAAACCGTTTCTAGAATGTAGGCGGCGTACAGGCGCTGACGACCCGACAAGGGTTGGGGCCGACGCATCGGAAGCGGTGAGGCCGGCGACTGTCGAAATAATAGGCGTCGCCGGGTCCGAGAATTCGCCTTTCTCCGTCCACCGTCACCTCCAGCCGGCCGCAAAGCACGATGCCGCCCTCCTCCCCGTCGTGGACGAGCGGGACCTTGCCCGTATCGGAGCCCGGCTGATAGCATTCCTCCAGGATCTGAAGGCTGCGCCCGAAGAGGTTGTCGCCGACCTGACGGTAGGAGATTGGGCCCTTGCCGATCTCCTTCAGTTCGTCCGCGCGGTAGAAGGCGCGGGCCGGCTGCTCCGGCTCGAAGGCGAAGAATTCCGCAAGGCCGACGGGAATGCCGTCGAGGATACGCTTCAGTGCGCCCACCGAAGGGTTCGTACCGTTGGATTCGATCAGAGATATCGTCGAATTCGTAACGCCCGCTCTCGAGGCCAACTGGCGCTGCGAGAGCTTGTGCTTGAGCCTGAGGCTGCGCAACCGTCCACCGATATCCACCGTCACGCCGTTCACTCCGTTCGATATATCGAACATTTGCAGCACGGATCACGGTAAAACAATAGCTTGGCGGTATCCAGAAAAGGACTTGTTGCGACCGGGGTTCAGGGCTCCAATGGGCGATCACGCACCGGAGCCGATCCATGAACGTTCACGACCGCCCCAACGCCCCCGTCCTCGACAGCTACTGGATGCCGTTTACCGCCAATCGCCAGTTCAAGGCCGCGCCGCGCATGCTCGCCGCAGCCGACGGCATGTACTACACCAGCGATGACGGGCGCCGGGTGCTGGACGGGACGGCCGGCCTGTGGTGCGTCAATGCCGGCCATGGCCGGCGCGGCATCGCTGCTGCGGTGGAACGGCAACTTTCGACGCTCGATTTCGCACCCTCGTTCCAGATGGGCCATCCCATCGCCTTCGAATTCGCGGAACGGCTTGCCGCGATCGCCCCGGGGCCCGAGGGAAACCGCCTCGACCGCGTGTTCTTTACCGGCTCGGGATCGGAATCGGTCGATACCGCGCTCAAGATCGCCATCGCCTACCAGCGGGCCATCGGCCAGGGTACTCGCACCCGCGTCATAGGGCGTGAACGCGGCTATCACGGCGTCGGCTTCGGCGGCATATCGGTAGGCGGCCTCGTCAACAACCGACGTGTCTTTCCGCTGCTGCCCGGGGTCGACCACCTGCGGCATACCCACGACCCCGCCCGCAACGCATTCGTCAAGGGCCAGCCCCGCCACGGCGCGGAGCTGGCCGACGATCTGGAAAGGCTGGTCGCACTGCATGGCGCGGAGACCATCGCCGCCTGCATCGTCGAGCCGGTCGCCGGCTCCACCGGCGTGCTCATCCCGCCGCAGGGCTATCTCCAGCGGCTTCGCGACATCTGCTCCAGGCACGGCATCCTCCTGATCTTCGACGAGGTCATCACCGGGTTCGGCCGCCTGGGAGCCCCCTTCGCGACGGACTGGTTCGGCGTCGTGCCGGATATCGTCACCACGGCCAAGGGCCTGACGAACGGCACGATCCCCATGGGCGCCGTCTTCAGCAGCCGGGCCGTCCACGATGCGTTGATGCACGGCCCCGAAGCCCAGATCGAGCTTTTCCACGGCTATACCTATTCCGGCCATCCGGTGGCGTGCGCAGCCGGCATCGCCACGTTGGACATCTACGCGGACGAGGGGCTCCTCACCCGCGCGTCGGAGCTGGACGACCACTTCGCCAATGCCATGCACGCCCTCGAAGGCACGGAGAACGTCGTCGATATCCGCACCATCGGCCTCGTCGCGGGCATCGAACTGGCGTCGATTGAAGGCGCGCCGGGCAAGCGCGCCTACGATGTCTTCGTGGACTGTTTCGAGAAAGGGCTGCTTATCCGCGTCACAGGCGACATCATCGCCCTGTCGCCGCCGCTGATCGTCTCCGAAGACGAAATCTCCAGCATGGCCGACATGGTCGGCGATGCCATCCGCCGCATCGGCTGAGGATTGCGCGGCCCGTGGATATTCAATAAGCCCCCCGGATAATTTGCCGGGGGCGCATCATGCAGGCGTTTCACCTACACCGTGGCTTTGCCCTGCAAGGCCTTCTGATAGCTATTGCGGTCGTCGCCATCACGCTTGTCCTGGTGTCCTGGCTGGGTATCCACGATGCGGCCATCGAGGGCGGCCCGCTGGAGCGCGGGCAGGAAGCGGCGCTTGCAGCGGCGGCGCTGTTCTACGCCATCGCGGCCGTCCTGCAGCGCGGCGCCGGCCGCATGGCGGCCGTCGGCGCCAGCGTGCTGGCGGCGGTCTTCTTCCTGCGCGAGTTGGAACTGGCCGGCGACGGCCCGATCGCTTCCCTGTTCAACGCGCCGCACTTCCGCATCTACGAGGCTGTGGCAATCTGCGCCGTCGCATTGCCCTACATCGCCCTTCGCTGGCGGCTGCTGGGTGAGCATATCGCCTATCTGAAAGAGCTTCGCGGATGGCCCTTCGTCTGCGTCGCCGTGCTTCTTTTGATCGGCGAGGCATTCGACGGGCATCCTGCACTGGCCGGGATCGACTATCTGCCGATGTTGATCGAGGAGACGGTCGAAACCTTCGCCTATGTCCTCTTCGCAGCCATCGGGTTGCAGGTGCTGCGCAATGCCGTCGCGCTGCATCGCCACACCGAATTGGGCTCGGAAACGCATCACAAGGCGCTATAAGAATCATCCGCAGCAATGGGAGGTTGATTCATGGCGATCCAGAAGGCCCTTGTTCTCGAAGAGCGGCACAAGCTGGCGATCCGCGACATCGATCTTCCGCTGACGGTCGGGCCGACGGACGTGCGCATTCGTCTCCATACGGTGGGCATCTGCGGCTCCGACGTTCATTACTATACGCATGGCCGCATCGGTGGCTTCGTCGTCGAGGCCCCGATGGTTCTGGGGCATGAAGCTGCGGGAACGGTGGCCGAGATCGGCTCGGACGTGCGCCACCTGGCAGTCGGAGACCGCGTCTGCATGGAGCCCGGCGTGCCTGATCCGAACTCCCGCGCCACGCGGCTCGGCATGTACAATGTCGATCCGGCGGTCACCTTCTGGGCGACGCCGCCGGTCCATGGCGTCCTGACCGCCGAAGTCGTCCATCCTGCCAATTTCACCTTCCGCCTGCCCGACAGCGTCAGTTTTGCGGAAGGCGCCATGGTAGAGCCCTTCGCCGTCGGCCTGCAGGCCGCCCAGAAAGCGAAGATCGCCCCCGGCGACGTCGGCGTCGTCATCGGTGCCGGGCCCATCGGCATCATGGTGGCGCTGGCGGCCCTGGCCGGGGGGTGCGCCAGCGTCATCGTGGCCGACCTGATGGCCGACAAACTCCAGATCGCCGCTCGATATCCCGGCATCGTCCCCGTCGATATCCGTAGCGCGGACCTGAAAGAGGCCGTCGACAAGGCGACCGGCGGCTGGGGCGCGGACGTCGTCTTCGAAGCCAGTGGCTCGCCGAAGGCATGGGAAAGCCTGCTGACCCTGCCGAGGCCGGGCGGAGCCGTGGTCGTGGTGGGGCTTCCCGTGCATCCCACGGCGATGGACTGGGCGACCGCCTCCACCCGGGAGCTCTGCTTCGAGACGGTCTTTCGCTATGCGCACCAATATCCGCGGGCGATCCAGATGATGGCGTCGGGCAAGGTGGACCTGAAGCCGTTGATATCGGCCACCCTGCCCTTCGACAGGTCGGTGGAGGCGTTCGAGCGCGCCGCCGAAGGCCGGCCTGCCGATGTCAAGCTACAGATCGAGATGCCGCAAGGCGGATAAGCGCCGTCGCCTGGCGGCGCATTGCTTGCCGCGCAACGCTCCGTTGCGTAAACCGCTGCTACTGGACATGCGACACGCCGCTAGGCTGTGCAAAATCTTGCCGCTTGCGGCAAGTGTCCACGGTTTGTGCAATGCAGCACGGGAGACTTCATGAGCCGCGTCCTTTCGAGGGATGCGATGGCGTTGCACCTTACGGTCCTCGTCATCGTGATCATCGCCGACCTGATCGGCGTCATCCGGGTGCCGATCGGCATCGCGACGATCATTCTCCTGCCTATCCTGTATGCCTTCGCCATCGGCATCGCGCTCAACCCCGCGATCTGCAAGCCCATGTCGCGCCTGATCACGCCGCGCTCCACCCGGATCGCTGGGGGCATGATCACCATTGCGATCATGCCCTTCATCGCCCGCTTCGGCACGACGGTCGGCCCCGAGATCGAGGCCATCATCGAGGCCGGGCCGGCATTGGTGCTGCAGGAACTGGGCAATCTCGGCACCATTGCCGTGGCTTTCCCGGTCGCCGTCTTCCTCTTGCGCATGGGCCGCGAAGCCATAGGCGCAAGCTATTCCATCGACCGGGAGCCGAACCTGGCGCTGATTGCAGAGAAATACGGCCTCAACAGCCCCGAGGGTGCCGGCGCCATGGGCGTCTACGCCACCGGCACGCTCATCGGCACATTCGTCTTCGCCATCATGCCTCCGCTGATCCACGCACTGGGCATCTTCGACATCCGCGCGCTGGCCATGTCCTGCGGCGTAGGCTCCGGGTCCATGCTGGCAGCCTGCACCGGCGGTCTCGTGGCGGTCGTACCCGACCAGGAGCAGCTTATCCTGGCGCTTGCCGCGGCCAGCAACATCCTGACCTATGCGACCGGGCTTTATGTCGGCCTGTTCGTCGCGCTTCCGCTGACGGAGTGGCTGTACCGCAAGTCGCGTCCGCACGAATTCTCGACCGCAGCCTGAGGACACCGTCATGAGCAATGCAAGAGACGAGAGAGTGTCCGACCTTCGGGACGTGATCGTGGAGGAAGACGAGCGCGCCCTGCCCATCGGAGAAAAGATGGCCATGCTGGCGGTAGCCGGCGTCATCGGCCTCGCCGCCAACTGGGCCGCCACAGGCACGACCGCCATCGAGGCGCTGCCCGGCATGCTGATCCTTCTGGCGGCATCCGCTGCGGGCCTTCTCATCGCGCAGGTGGTACCGCTGAAGCTGCCTGCCGTGGCGTGGGTCTCGCTGATCGCGATCCTGATCACCATCCCCGGCCTGCCGGGCTCGGCCGCCGTGCTGGATGCCGTCGGCCGCCTCAACTTCCTGGCGCTGGCGACGCCTGCGCTGGCCTATGGCGGCCTTGCGCTGACGCAGACCGAATTTCGCATCGCGCGCACATCGGGCTGGAAGATCGTCATCGTCGCCATCTGCGTGATGTTCGGCACCTATATCGGCTCCGTCGTCGTCGCAGATCTGACGCTGCGGCTCTTCGGCTGACATCCAATTCACAAGGGACGCCTCCATGTCCGCAGCCATACCCGGCGACATCATCGAGGAAGCCGTCAACTGGCGCCATGCGTTGCATCGCCGGCCCGAACTGGCCTACCGCGAAACGGAAACCGCCGACTTCATCGCGGCCCGCCTCGAAAGCTTCGGCCTGACGGTACGGCGCGGCTACGGAAAGACGGGGCTTGTGGCGACGCTGTCGCGCGGCACGTCCCGCCGCGTTGTCGGCCTGCGCGCCGACATGGACGCGTTGCCGATCGTTGAAGCGAGCGGCGTCGCCCATGCCTCCCTGGTTCCGGGCGTGATGCATGCCTGCGGGCACGACGGGCACGTAACGATGCTGCTGGCCGCCGCGCGCGAAATCGCCGCCCTGCCAGGGCTCGACGGTACGGTCCATTTCATATTCCAGCCGGCGGAAGAGGTAGAGGGCGGCGCGCGGGAAATGATCCGCGACGGCCTGTTCCGCGACTTTCCGGTGGACGAGGTCTACGGCATCCACAACTGGCCGGGCATGAGGCCGGGCTCACTGGTCGCGCGGGACGGCGCGATGATGGCGGCTTTCGCGACATTCGAGATCGCCGTCACGGGGCGTGGCTCGCATGGCGCGATGCCGCACGAGGGGGCGGATCCGATCCTGGCCGCAAGCCAGATCGTGACCGCGTTGCAATCCATCGCGGCGCGCAACGTTCCGCCGCTGGAGGCGGCGGTGGTTTCCGCAACGCAGATCCACGGCGGCGATGCCTATAACGTCATCCCCGAAGCCGTCGTCATCCGGGGCACGACACGCTGGTTCTCTCCGGTCGTGGGCGACTTGATGGAGGCGCGTCTCGGTACGGTCGCGGCCATGGTGGCCCAGGCGATGGGCGCCGGCGCGAGCGTCGACTACAGGCGCCTTTACCCGGCCACGATCAACACGCCGGCCGCCGCCGCGGCCATCCGCGCGATCGCCGGCGACGCAACCGGCCTGACAGTCGAGGACAGTGGCCCCAGCATGGCCGCGGAGGACTTCGCATTCATGCTGGAAGAGCGGCCGGGAGCCTACATCTGGCTGGGTGCGGCCCGGGATGGAGACAATCCCGGCCTGCATTCGCCGCGCTTCGACTTCAACGATGCCATCATCGCGGACGGTATCCGCCTGTGGCGCGACATCGCCGCGGCGCGCCTCGGGCAAGGCGCCGCCGGGCCGGCATGATATGAAGGGTGCATGGATTTCATCGACGCCAAGGCCCTGCGCCACTTCCTGACCGTGGTGCGCCACGGCTCGTTCCGCGCCGCGGCCGAGCAACTCAACGTCGCGCCCTCCGCCGTCAGCCGGCAGATCGCCGATCTCGAATACGAGATCGGCCTGCCCCTGTTCGAACGCACGGCCCGGGGCGCCACGCTGACCCCCGCCGGCTCCCTGTTGCTGGAGCATGGACGCCGCCTGACCGAGGAAGGCGGCCTGCTGCGAGAGGAACTCGACCGGCTGAAGGGCGGCGAGCAGCGTCGTGTCGCCATCGTCTGCGGCGAGGGCTTCGTCGGCGACCTGATCGACAACGGCCTCGCTCCCTTCTTCACCATCTATCCGCATGTCCGACATGCGCTTCGACTGGCGGGCACCGACGCCATCGTGGAAGCCATCGCCAATGGCGAGGCGGATATCGGCCTCGTATACAATCCCCCGGTAGAGACGCGGATCCGCTCCATTGCCATCAAGCGGCAACCGCTCTGCATGGTCACCCGGGCGAACGACGACCTCCTGAATGCGGCCCGGCCCGACCTCGCCTCCGGCCTGCACCGGCCGCTGGCGCTGCTGACGGAGGGGCATGGCACCCGGCAACTCGTGGCGCGGATGGCGGCGGATGCAGGACTTGCCGTCGCCCCGGTGCTCGAAACCCAGTCGATCGACGCGCTGCGCCGCTTCGCCATGGCCGGCGGCGTGACCTTCCTGCCGCATTTCGCGGTGGCGAACGAGATATCGGCGGGGCTGCTCGGTGCATCGGAGCTCGACGATCCGCTGGCCTTGCAGGCCAGCGCCCACCTGATCGTCCGGGCGCACCGCCGCCTGCCCGCTTCGGTGGACAACCTGGCCAGCCACCTTGCGCAGAACATGGCCGCGTTTCGGCTGTAACCGCTTCTATTCGACGAGCCGCGTCGAAACGCCGAGCACCGGGCCTGCCTCGGCAAGTTTTCGATCCAGAGTATACAAGGTCTCGCCCTGCTCGGAGGCGATCGCGAGATGCAGTGCGTCACCCGCACGCAGGCCGACCTCATATCGATCGGCAATGCGCAAAGCGCAACGCCCCGTTCCGGCGTTGACGCCTATCGCCGGGCGGCACGCCGTTTCACCTTACAACAAGCAATTGCAGTATCGGAGGATGATCGATGGACAGGAAGACACGCATCGGCGTCGTCGGCCTCGGGGCGATGGGGTTCGGCATGGCGGCCACGCTGGCCAGGGCCGGCTTTGCGGTAACGGGTTACGACCTCGACCCAGGCAAGGCGAAGGCGGCCGCGGAGGCCGGTTTCGCCTTCGTCTCAGAGCCCGGCGAGCTGTTCGCCGGCAGCGACCGGATCGTCTTTTCCCTTCCCACCGCCCAGGACGTGGCGGCGATGCTGGAAGCGCAAGGCGACGCCGTTGGAACGAAGGCGGAAGGCCGTGTCATCCTGATCGACACCTCCACCTCCGAGCCGGACGTCAGCCGTGCGCTGGCGCGGCGCATGGCCGATGCAGGCCACGGCTTTCTGGACGCGCCGGTCAGCGGCGGCCCGGCCGGCGCTGCATCCGGTAAACTGACCATGATGATCGGCGGCGACGAGGCGGACCTTGCGCAGGCGCGCCCTGTGGTCGAGGCGATGGCTGCGAAGATCCTGCATGTCGGCCCGAGCGGCGCCGGCAATGTCGCCAAGCTGGTCAACAACCTGCTGGTTGCAGCGCATATGTTGACGACGCAAGAGGCGTTGAAGCTGGCGGTCGGCGCGGGAGTGGACGCCGAGTCCGTCCTGCGGGTCCTGAATGCCGCCACCGGCCGCAGCGCCATCAGCGAGATCCACTTTCCCAACTGGGTCATGTCCGGTCGTTTCGACAGCGGCTTCTCTATGGGGCTGATGCGCAAGGACGTGCGCCTGGCCGGCGCCATGGCCGACGAATTCGGCGTCAGCCTGCCGATTTGCGGTCATGTACGCGACATCTGGGCGGCGAGTGCCGAACGCCTCTCCGACGGGGAGGATTTCACACGGATGGGCGATTATGCCAACCACGAGAAGGCCGAGAACCATGAATAATCCGCATGCTGCACCGGACCAGACGGACCGCATCCAGGAACTCGTCGCAAGCCTGATCCCCGGCGGGCGTATCGGCAGCCTGGTCGATGGCGCCATCGAGGAAGGCACGGGCGAAACGCTTCACCTGACCGATCCCGCCAATGGCCGCGTCTTCGCCAGCTTCCGCGATGCGGGAGAAACCGTCGTCGACGCCGCGATGGATGCCGCCGCGCGCGCCCAGAAGGAATGGTCTGCCCTCAACGGCTCGGCCCGCGGCCGTATCCTGTACGAAACGGGGCGCCTCATCCGCGCCAATGCCGAGACCATCGCCGAAATGGAATGCCGCTCCGCCGGCCGGCCGATCCGGGACATGCGCGGCGAAGCCGTCCGCGTTGCCGAGATGTTCGAATATTATGCCGGCTGGTGCGACAAGCTGCATGGCGAAGTCATCCCGGTACCCGGCAGCCACCTCAATTACACGCGGCGCGAGGCAATCGGCGTCGTCACCCAGATCACGCCCTGGAACGCGCCCCTGTTCACCGGAGGTTGGCAGATCGCACCGGCGCTGGCGGCCGGCAACGGCGTTGTCATCAAGCCGTCCGAACTGACGCCGCTGTCCACCATCGTCCTCGGCCTCCTGTGCGAAAGGGCCGGCGCCCCGCGCGGCCTCGTCAACGTCCTGGCCGGCGCGGGCGCGACCACCGGCGCAGCGGCCGTCGCACACGACGCCACCGGTCTCGTCGTCTTCGTCGGCTCGGCGGCCGGCGGTGTCGCCGTCGCCACGGCGGCGGCGCGCAAGACGGTGCCGTGCATCCTCGAGCTCGGCGGCAAATCCGGAAACATCGTCTTTCCCGACGGGGACATCGACCGGGCGATCCTGGGGGCGCAATCGGCCATCTTCGGCGGCGCGGGGCAAAGCTGCGTCGCCGGCTCCCGCCTGCTCGTGCATCGCTCGATCCATTCGGCTTTCGTCGAGCGATATGCCAAAGCCGCCGACCGTATCCCCTTCGGGCACCCGGCCGATGCCGACACGCAGATCGGCCCGATCAACAATGGCCGTCAGTTCGACAAGATCGGCGCGATGGTCGCACGGGGCATCGCGGATGGCGCGCGGCTGGCGACCGGTGGCCCGGCCGGCGGCGCATTGGGGGAAACGGGCGGCTACTTCTTCGCCCCGACGATCCTCGACGATGTGAAGCCCGATGCGGAGATCGCGCGCGAGGAGGTGTTCGGACCGGTCGTCGCCGTGATGCCCTTCGATACCGAGGAAGAAGCCGTCGCGCTGGCCAACGCCACGCCCTACGGGCTGGCCGGTGCGGTCTGGACGGGCGATGTCGGACGGGCGCATCGCGTCGCGGCTGCGGTGCGGGCCGGCACCTTCTGGATAAACGGCTACAAGACCATCAACGTCATGTCGCCATTCGGCGGCTTCGGCCGCAGTGGCTACGGCCGCTCCAGCGGGCTGGAGGCCCTGCACGCCTATACGCAGGTGAAGAGCGTGTGGGTGGAGACGGCGGCCAACCCGCCCGTCGCCTTCGGCTATACCGGCTGACCGGCGACGCTCACCCGATCGGGTCCGGGATACTGACGATCTTCGGATCGGCCGGGTCCAGGAAACGCAGGACGGGCGCCGGAATGCGCCTGTCCGACGGGTCGTGCACGCCGCATCGCGATACGAGATGCCTTATGTCGGCGCGGGCGCCCATATGCCGGAAGATCATGCGCGAAGCGTAGGGCACGTTCTCGCGTCTCCAGGCGACCCCCATGGTGATTCCGCGAAGATAGGTTCGCTGATGGGCCTCGAAAGGCGTCAGCGTCGTCTGGGCGATCATTGGGTTGCGGCCGACGCTGCGCTCCACGATGAAGATACGATTGCGCCACCAGGCGACCGTGCCGACATAT
Source organism: Aureimonas altamirensis (assembly GCF_023702225.1). Taxonomy (GTDB): domain Bacteria; phylum Pseudomonadota; class Alphaproteobacteria; order Rhizobiales; family Rhizobiaceae; genus Aureimonas; species Aureimonas altamirensis_B. The sequence goes on from NZ_JAMQCO010000002.1 coordinate 245,910, forward strand.
TTCGACAATTGGCGGATGGCGTTCGCCTGATCCTCTATGCGCTCGAGCGTCTTCAGCGAGACGGTCCCGTCGTCCTCCTCCCGCATGACCGCGCAGGAGCACACGATGCTGCCGGGCCACGACATGGACAGGTGGTAGGTCTGGTAATAGCCGAAATAGTCGCGCAACGCCTCGAGATCGCCCGGAAAGCCGTCGGCAAGCACCGCACCGACGTGGCGGCCGCTTTGCGGCCGCTTGAGCAGGCGGGCGAATTCGCCGGCGGACAGGTCGAACATCCCCGGCTCCAGCCCGAAGGCTTGCGCGATGCGCTGGCGATTGAACGCCGATGGCTTCGTCTCGCCATGGATGTAGCGGTTGAACTGCTGCCGGTTGATGCCGACTTCGCGGCACAGTTCGGAAATGGAGCGGCGCGTTGCGCAGGCCGCACGCAGATTTTCGCTGAAGCTCACGCGTCGTTTCCCTGCATGGCGTAATCCAGGTGCACCAGCGTAAACAAGCGTAAGGATGCGTCAAGTCGCGAACTTGCATCTGTTTTCAGCAAGCCGATTATCCGCGTGTTTTAACGGCACTTCATCGAAAGGACGGCACATGGGCGACTTCCAGGACGGCAAATTCAGAAACGGCAGAGCGCTGTCGGGCGCCCCGCTCAGCCGCCGCCGCCTGATGCAGCGCGCGGCACTGGCCGGCACCGCCGCCATGCTCGGCCCCGTCCTGGCCCCCTTCGGCGCACGGGCGCAGGAGCCGCAACGGGGCGGCCATTTCAAGATGGGCCTTTCCGGCGGCGCATCCACGGACAGCCTCGACCCGGCGCTGGCCAGCGGCACCGTCGCCTTCGTGATCTGCCATTGCTGGGGCGATACGCTGGTCGAGTCGGACCCGAAGACGGGCGAGCCGGTTCCCTCGCTCGCCGAAAGCTGGTCGCCTTCGCCCGACGCCAAGGTGTGGACCTTCAAGATCCGCGAAGGCGTCAGCTTCCATGACGGCTCGCCGCTGACGGTGGCGGATGTCGTCGCGACGCTCGAGCGCCACACCGACGAGAACGCCAAGTCCGGGGCGCTCGGCCTTCTGGGCGCGGTGACGGGCATAGAGGACAAGGGCGGCGCGCTGGTCGTCACGCTCAGCGAAGGCGATGCCGACCTGCCGTTGACATTGACCGACTATCACCTTCAGATCCAGCCGCGCGGTGGGGTCGACAATCCGAACGCCGCCATCGGCACCGGGCCCTACAAGCTGGCAAACTACCAGGCCGGTCTGCGCGCCACCTTCGAGAAGAACGAGAACGATTGGCGAAACGACCGGGGCTTCCTCGACAGTGTCGAAATCATCGTCATGAACGATTCCACCGCCCGGGTGGCCGCGCTGTCCTCGGGCCAGGTCCACTTCATCAACACGGTCGACCCGAAGACGGTGAACCTTCTGGGCCGCGCCCCGAATGTCGAGATTCTGCGCACCTCGGGCAAGGGCTTCTACAGCTTCCTGATGCATTGCGACACGGCGCCCTTCGATAACAACGACCTGCGGCTGGCCCTGAAATACGCCATCGACCGCGAGGCGATCCTGCAGCGCGCGGTCGGGGGCTTCGGGGAAATCGGCAACGACTATCCCGTCAACGCCAACTACGCGCTGGCGCCGGAAGGGATAGAGCAGCGCGCTTACGATCCGGACAAGGCGGCCTTCCATTACAAACAGTCGGGCCATGAAGGGCCGATCGTACTGCGCACGTCGGACGCGGCCTTCCCCGGCGCAGTCGATGCGGCCGTGCTGTTTCAGGAAAGCGCCCGTGCCGCCGGCATCACGCTCGACGTGCGCCGCGAGCCGGCCGATGGCTACTGGACCAATGTCTGGAACGTGCAGCCCTTCTGCGCCTCCTACTGGGGCGGCCGCCCCACGCAGGACCTGCGCTATTCCACCTCCTATTTGTCGACGGCGGAGTGGAACGATACCCGCTTCAAGCGAGAGGATTTCGACGCCAAGCTTCTGGCGGCGCGCGCCGAACTGGATGCCGACAAGCGCCGCGCCCTCTATCGCGACATGGCGGTGATGGTACGTGACGAGGGCGGGTTGATCCTGCCCGTCTTCAACGACTATCTCAACGCCGCGTCCAGGAGCCTGAAGGGCTGGGTCGACGACATCGGCAACGACATCTCCAACGGGCGGATCGCCAGCCGCGTCTGGCTGGAAGCGTGATGGCAGGCATGATCCTGAGGAGGCTGGCGCTCGGCCTCCTGCTTCTGGTCGCCGTTTCGCTGCTGATCTTCTGGGGCGTCGAGGCGCTGCCGGGGGATTTCGCAACGACCTATCTGGGGCAAGCCGCGACACCCCAGGCCGTGGAGAATATCCGCCGCGACCTGGGCCTGGACCAGCCGGCGGTGCAGAGATACCTGCAATGGCTGGCGGGCGCGGCGCAGGGCGATTTTGGCAATTCCTGGGCCAGCGGCCAGCCTGTCGGCACACAGATCGCCGACAGGCTGGGCAACTCGCTGTTTCTGGCCGGCATCGCGGCGCTTGTCGCCGTACCGCTGTCTGTCGGGCTCGGTCTTCTGGCCGTCCTGTTCCGCGACCGGTTCGCCGACAAGGCCATCAACGTCGTTTCGCTGGCGGCCATCTCCCTGCCGGAGTTCTTCGTCGGCTATCTGCTGATCCTGTTCTTCGCCGTCAACCTCGGCATCGCGACCTTTCCCTCCACCGTCTATGCGGGCATGCCGCTGGCCGACAGGCTCGGCGCGATCGCCCTGCCGGCGGCGACGCTGGTGATCGTGGTGCTGGCGCACATGATGCGAATGACGCGGGCCGCGATCCTGAACGTGATGTCGTCTCCCTATATCGAGACCGCCGAACTGAAGGGGCTTGCCCCATTCCGGATCATCCTGCGGCATGCCGCGCCCAACGCCCTGTCGCCCATCATCAATGTCGTCGCGCTCAACCTGGCCTATCTGGTGGTGGGCGTGGTCGTCGTGGAAGTGGTGTTCGTCTATCCCGGCATGGGCCAGTACATGGTGGACGCCGTCACCGTGCGCGACCTGCCGGTGGTGCAGGCCTGCGGCCTCATCTTCGCGGCCATCTACATCGCCATCAACATGATGGCGGACATACTGGCCATGATCGCCAATCCCCGTCTGAGGCATAAGCGATGAAAGCGCGCGACATCCCCTTCAGCGCCTGGGTCGGCCTCGCCGGCATCGCGGTGGCACTGGCCTGCGCCCTCTTCGCGCCGCTTGTCGCGCCCTACGGAGAAACGGAAATCGTCGGCGGCGTCTGGGAGCCGATGGGCGGGGCGTTCCCGCTCGGCACGGACAACCTGGGACGCGACCTCCTGTCCCGGCTCGTCTATGGTGCACGCACCACCATATCGGTGGCGCTTGCGGCGACGCTCCTGTCCTTCGCGCTCGGCATCGTGCTGAGTTTCACGGCCGCCGTGCGCGGCGGCGTGACGGACCAGGCCCTGTCGCGCCTCAACGACCTTATGATGGCGATCCCCACCCTGATCTTCGCGCTGGTCGTCCTGGCCGTATTGCCGCAGAAGATCTGGATCCTGGTCCTGGTGATGGCCGTCCTGGATTCCACCCGCGTCTTCCGCCTCGGGAGAGCCGTGGCCATGGATATCGCCGTGATGGATTTCGTCGAGGCCGCACGGTTGCGGGGCGAAAGCACCCGGTGGATCGTGTTCCGCGAGATCCTGCCCAACAGCCTGTCGCCGCTTCTGGCCGAGTTCGGGCTGCGCTTCGCCTTCGCTGTCCTGTTCCTGTCCACGCTGTCCTTCCTCGGCCTCGGCATCCAGCCACCGGCCGCGGACTGGGGCGGCATGGTGCGCGAAAACAAGGACGGAATCATCTTCGGCGTCTCGGCCGCCCTCGTGCCCGGTGCGGCACTGGCTACCCTGGCCGTGTGCGTCAACCTGGTGGTGGACTGGCTCCTGCGCCGCACCGCCTCGCTGAAAGGGGGCCGCGATGGCTGACCTTCTCGATGTCCGCAACCTGCGGATCGTGGCAGACGGGCGCGGTGCCGACGGAAAGCCGCAGGAAACCGTCATCGTGGACGACATCTCCTTCACCTTGCAGAAGGGGCGCGTCCTCGGCCTGATCGGCGAATCCGGCGCCGGCAAATCCACCATCGGGCTTGCGCCGCTTGCCTATGGGCGCGGCGGGCTTCGGCTGGCCGGCGGACAGGTCCTGCTGGACGGCGAGGATATCCTTGCCCTCGGCTCCGGAGCCGTGCGCAGAATCCGCGGAGCGCGGGTCGCCTACGTCGCCCAGTCCGCGGCCGCCGCCTTCAACCCGGCTCATCGCATCGGCGGGCAGGTGGTGGAGGCCGCGGTGCGGCATGGCAGGATGACGAGGGAACAAGCCTTCCGGAGGGCCGAGGAACTCTTCTCCCTTCTGGGCCTGCCCGACCCGCGCGGTTTCGGCCGACGCTTCCCGCACCAGGTGTCGGGCGGCCAGTTGCAGCGCGCCATGACGGCCATGGCGCTATGCGCCGAACCCGAACTGGTCATCTTCGACGAGCCGACGACCGCGCTGGACGTGACAACACAGATCGACGTGCTTGCGGCCATTCGCGCCGCGATCCGCGAAACCGGGACGGCGGCGCTCTACATCACGCACGATCTGGCCGTGGTGGCGCAGATCGCCGACGACATCATGGTCCTGCGAAACGGCCGATTGGTGGAGACGGGCCCCACCCGGCACATCGTCGACACCCCACAACGGGACTATACGAAAGCGCTTCTGTCCGTCCGGCACGATCGGCACCAGGAAAAGCCGGATCGGGGCGACCGCCTCCTGACGGTGGAAGGGGTGGATGCCCGGTACGGAAGCGGCGGCAAGGTCCTGGACGGCGTCAGCCTGCATGTCCCGCGTGGGCAGACGGTGGCCGTGGTGGGGGAAAGCGGTTCCGGAAAGTCCACGCTGGCACGGGTGATCACCGGTCTTCTTCCGCCATCGGCTGGCAGTATCGGCTTTGACGGGGCAACCCTGTCCCCGGCCCTCGCCGGCCGCTCCACGTCCGACCGGCGGCGGATCCAGATGATCTACCAGATGGCGGATACGGCGTTGAACCCGCGCCATACGGTGGCGGAGGCGATAGGCCGCCCGCTGACCTTCTATCATGGGTTGCGGGGGCAGGCGCGGCGCGCTCGCGTTGCATCGCTTCTCGACGAGATCGAGCTGCCGCACGCGCTTGCGGCGCGTTACCCCGCCGAGCTTTCCGGCGGCCAGAAGCAAAGGGTGGCCATCGCACGCGCCCTTGCCGCCGAGCCGGATCTCATCGTCTGCGACGAGCCGACCTCGGCGCTGGACCCGTTGGTCGCGGCCGGCATCCTGCGGCTCCTGGACCGCGTCCAGAAGGAGCGGCAAACCTCGTATCTCTTCATCACGCACGACATCGCCACGGTGCGCGCCATCGCCGATGCCGTGGCGGTGATGCATCGCGGAAGGCTGGTGCGCTTCGGGCCCCGCTCGCAGGCGCTGGAGCCGCCCTTCGACGCCTATACCGAACTGCTCATGAAATCCGTGCCCGAAACGCGCGCCGGCTGGCTCGACGAAGCCATCGCCGCACGCAAGGCCGGCTGAACCCGATCGACAGAAGTGCAGGCATACGACATGAAAGACATGAACCATACCGTCATCGAGAACGAGTGGATCACGCTGAAGGACGGCACGCGACTGGCGGCCCGTATCTTCATGCCCGACGAAACATCCCGCGGCGGCGTGCCGGCCGTTCTCGAGTTTCTGCCCTACCGCAAGCGCAACGGCACCGCCCCGCGCGACGAATCCACCTACCCCGTCTTCGCCGCCGCCGGCATTGCCGGCGTGCGCGTGGATATTCGCGGATCGGGCGAGTCCGATGGGGTGATCGACGGCGAATATACGGAACGCGAGTTGTCGGACGCCTGCGAGGTGATCGCCTGGATCGCCGCGCAACCATGGTCCAACGGCAGCGTCGGCATGATGGGCATTTCCTGGGGCGGCTTCAACTGCCTGCAGGTCGCCGCCCTCAAGCCGCCGGCGCTGAAGGCGGTGATCTCCATCGCATCGACCGTCGATCGCTACAATGACGACATCCACTACAAGAACGGCACGCACCTGTCGGCCCAATTGTCCTGGGCCGCGACCATGCTGGCCTATCAGTCGCGCTCGCCCGACCGCGCGATCGTCGGCGATGCATGGCGCGCCATGTGGCTGGAGCGCCTGGAAGGCGAGCCGTTCTTCATGGAAGAGTGGCTGGCGCACCAGCGCCGCGACGATTTCTGGAAGCACGGCTCCATCGGAGAGGATTTCGCCAACTTCCGCGTGCCGGCCCTCGTCATCGCCGGCTGGGCGGACGGCTACCGCAACACCCCGATGAAGGCCTTGGCGGGCATGCCCGACAAGGCCTGGGCGCTGATCGGCCCGTGGGTGCACAAATATCCGCATTTCGCGTGGCCGCGGCCGCGCGCCGATTTCCATGCCGAGGCGATCGCATGGTGGAACCGCTGGCTGCGGGACGAGCCGAACGCAGCGGAAACGACGCCGCGCCTGCGCGCGTTCATACAGGACGGACCCCGCCCGGCGCTGCGCCGCGAGGTGGAGCCCGGCTACTGGGTCGCAGTCGTGGACGGCGCCCCGAATGTCCTGCCCAGCTTCGCGCTCGACGCCGCCGGCAGGCTGCATGACGGGCCGTCCTCGGCGTCCGGCTGCACCCGGCTGCGCTCGCCGTTGGCCACCGGCACGGCCGCCGGCGAATGGTTTACCCTCAAGCCCGACGCGGAGATGGCCGGCGACCAGCGCATCGACGATGCAGGCTCCCTCACCTTCGAGACCGACCCCTTGTCCGACGAGATGGTGTTGCTGGGCATGCCGGCGCTGTCGCTGACCCTGTCCAGCGACGCGCCGCAGGCCAATCTGTGCGCCCGGCTGGTGGATGTGCACCCCGACGGCACCGCGACCCGTATCACCTACGGTGTCCTCAACCTGGCCCATCGCAACGGCAACGAAGCTCCGGAGGCGATGACCCCCGGCGCGCCCACCGCCATCGACATGATGCTCGACGCCTGCGGCTACCGCCTGGCGCCCGGCCACAGGTTGCGCCTGTCGCTGTCCAGCGCCTACTGGCCGCTGATCCTTCCGCCGCCATACGACGCCACGCTGACCATCGACTTGTCTTCGCTCGTCCTCCGGTTGCCGCAACTCGGCGCGCATGAGCGGATATCCGTTCCGGAACCCGCAAATCCCGACCCGCTGCCGACCTACGATGCGCTGGAGGGCGGAGCCACGCGCCGCAGCGTCGAGCGCGACCTGATGAGCGGTACGACGCGCTACCGGATCTTCGAGGATACCGGCCTCTCGCGCCATCCCGGCAACGGGCTCGCCTCGCGCGATATCCGCGACGAAGTCTGGTCCGTCGTCGATGGCGATCCGCTTTCGGCCAGGGGTACGTCCGACTGGACATGCGTGATCGGCAGGGAGGGTTGGGAAACCCGCACCCGGTGTACCGCCACCCTCTCGTGCACGCCGACGGAATGGGTCGTGGAAGCGCGGGTGCGCGCCTATGAAGACGGCGAACCGATCTTCGAGAAGGCCTTTTCGCGCCGCATCGCCCGCGATCTGATGTAGCGGGCGCTCAGCCTTCGATCATGTCGCGGATCCGCATGGACAGCGCCGCGATGTCGAATGGCTTGGTGATGACCTGCATCCCCGGCGGCAGGCGGTCGCCGTCTCCCTGTACGGCGGTTTCGGCATATCCCGTGACGAACAGGATCTTCAGACCGGGCCTCAGGGCCCGGGCCGCATCGGCCAACTGCCGCCCGTTCATGCCGCCGGGCAGGCCGACATCCGTAACCAGAAGGTCGATGGACGCATCGGAAGACAGGATTTCCAGCGCCTGCGCGCCGTCGCCGGCTTCCAATCCGGAAAACCCGATCTCGGTGACGGCATCCACCAGAAGCATGCGCACGAGCGTCTCGTCGTCGACGACGAGGACGGTGCGCCCTGCCCCTGAAACGGCGGCGACCTCGCCTTGCGCGGGGGTGGCCTGAACGGCAGGCGTATCGCTGCGCGGCAGATGCAGGCATACGGCCGTCCCGCGGCCCGGCTCGGATGTGATACGCACCTGCCCGCCCGACTGGCGCGCGAAGCCATAGATCATCGACAGGCCGAGGCCGGTGCCGACGCCGAGCGGCTTGGTTGTGAAGAACGGCTCGAACGCCTTGGCGATAACCTCCGGCGTCATGCCCGTGCCGGTATCGGTGACGCACATGGTTACATAGTCGCCCACCGGCAGGGACAGCTCGCGCGCCGCCGCTTCGTCCACGCTCTGGTTGCGCGTCTCGATGGTGATGAGCCCGCCATCGGGCATCGCGTCGCGCGCGTTGATGCAAAGGTTCAACAAGGCGTTTTCGAGCTGGTTCGCGTCCACCAGCGTCGCCCAGAGAGCGTCGTGCTGGCGCGTTTCCAGGCCGATCGCCGGGCCGACGGTGCGCTGGATCAGATCCTGCATGTCGGCGACCAGCCGGTTCACGTCGGTTGGCTGCGGGTCCAGCGTCTGCCGGCGGGAAAAGGCCAGCAGGCGATGCGTCAGCGCTGCGGCGCGGCGGGCCGCGGACTGCGCGCCCGACATGTAGCGGGCGATGTCGTCCGTGCGGCCCTGCCGGATGCGGGTTTGCATCATGTCGAGGGAACCGGATATCGCCGCCAGGAGATTGTTGAAATCATGCGCGATGCCGCCGGTCAGTTGTCCCACTGCCTCCATCTTCTGCGACTGGCGCAACGCCTCTTCCGTCGTCATCAGATGGGCGGTCTGCTGCGCCACGCGCTGCTCCAGCGTCTCGGCCAGATCCCGGGCCAGTTCCTCGCTGGCCAGAAGGGCGGCCTCGGCCTTCTTGCGGTCGGTGATATCCCGGAAAAGGACGGATACCTGGTTGAGGCTCGCCGGTTCCACGCGTGAAGCGGAGACCTCGATGTGGCGCCCCACTTCCGCAAAGCGACGCTCGAAGCGGATCGGCTGGCCGGTCCGCAGCACGCCGCCGTAAAGGGCCACCCATTCGGCCCCCTCGTCCGGGGCCACGTCATACACCGACTTTCCCACGATGTCGGGAATGCCGGTATGGCGGCCATAGCCGGAATTGGCCTCGACATGGATATAGTCGCTGAGCGGTCCGTGGGGCCCATCGACGAACTCGATGATGCAGAAACCATCGTCGATGGCTTCGAACAGGGCGCGATATCGCGCCTGGGCCTGAGCCAGCGCGTCGATCAGCGCCAGTTCGGCGTCCGGTTCGATCGCCCCGTCGCGGGGCTGGAAGTCTGTCTCGCTCACGCGGTCGCCTTGTGTCGCGGCATGGATCGGCCAAGAACTACTTGCACGAACCGCGTTCAACCGAAAGGTGCAACCACGTGAGCGTCGAACTTCGTCAAGCGAGAAGCCACGGCTTGAACAGCATCCACAACGCCATCGCCACCATCATGACATTCTCGGTCAGCGACACGAAGCCGAGCGGCACGTTGCTGTCGCCGCCGACACAGGCGCATTTCAACTCGCGCTTGTCGATATAGACGGCCTTGTAGACGGACACCGCGCCGATCGTGCCGATAAACAGGGCCACGGGAATGGACAGCCACATCAGGGCCCCGGCGATCATCAGGACGCCGGCGAGACCCTCCGCGAACGGATAGACATAAGCGTAGGGAACGTACCGCCGCGCCAGAAGGTCGTAGCCCAGAAACATGTTGGAGAAGCCCTCGACATCCCGCAACTTCTGCACGGCCAGAAGACACATGGAGATCGCGATGAACCATTCGCCGGCCGCGATGGTGGCGAGAGAGCCGAATGCCGCCCAGCTCGTCGCCAGCGCCATCAGCGCGGCCATGGCGAAGATGGCGATGACCGGCTTGTAGGTCAGGGCTTTCTTGTCCACGACGGCAAGGCCGAAATGCCGCCGCAGGTCATCGTAACCACCCACGCGCCGACCATCGATGAAGGTCTGCGGAGTGGTCTTCACGTCGTGCTGCTCTTTGAACGCATCCGTTTCGGCCCGGTTGACCAGCTTGTGGTCCTCTACCTCGAAACCTTTTCGCTGCAGGAGGTCCAGCGCCTTGAGGCCGAACGGACAGACATGGTCCGGCGTGACCATGCGATACAGAACCGCTTTGCTTGCGCTTGTGGCCGTCGTCATATCCGCAACTCCAGATGCCTTGCGGGCGCAGTGCCCGATCTCTGCCCCGTCAGATGGAGCTTCCCATGGTTGGAAGGTCAAGTCCGCCGTCGCCAGTTTATTTGCGCTTGAGCCGGAGCGTGCGCGACCCTAAAAACCCAAGGACAGTTTACGGGAAGGCCTGTCCGCATGACACATCATCGCGTCGCCATCGTCACCGCAGCCGGCAGCGGCATGGGGGAAGCGGCCGCCCGCCGCCTCGCCGAGGACGGATTCAAGCTTGCCATACTGTCGTCTTCCGGTCGTGGCGCGGCCCTGGCGGAAGAGTTGGGCGGCTTCGGCGTCACCGGCTCCAACCAGTCGAACGACGATCTCAAGAGGCTCGTCGATGGTACGATGGAGCGTTGGGGCCGCATCGACGCGCTGGTAAACAGCGCCGGACACGGGCCGCGCGCGCCGATCCTGGACCTGAGCGACGAGGACTGGCACCGGGGCCTCGACGTCTACCTCATGAATGTCGTGCGCTCCGCCCGGCTCGTCGCCCCGATCATGGTGCGTCAGAAAGGCGGCGCCATCGTCAACATCTCCACCTTCGCGGCCTTCGAGCCCGACCCCGTCTTCCCGACATCCGGCGTCTTCCGCGCCGGGCTCGCCTCCTACGCGAAGCTGTTCGCAGACCGGTATGCCGCGGACAATGTGCGGATGAACAACGTGCTTCCCGGCTTCATCGACAGCCTGGCCGAGAAGGCGGAATTCCGCGAGCGCATTCCCATGGGCCGGTATGGCCGGGCCGAAGAGGTTGCCGCCACCATCTCGTTCCTCGTGTCGCCGGGCGGCGGCTACATAACCGGGCAGAACATCCGGGTCGACGGCGGCATCACCCGCGCCGTCTGATCGCCTTTTCCAGGATCGGCACCTTCCATGCAGGCTTCACGCGATATCGACAGGCTCGTGGACATCATGCGCGCATTGCGCACGCCCGAAACGGGCTGTCCATGGGACCTGGAGCAGAGCTTCGATTCCATCGTTCCATACACGGTGGAAGAAACCTTCGAGGTCGTCGACGCCATAGAGCGGCGCGACGCCGAGGATTTGTGCGAAGAGCTCGGCGACCTGCTCCTGCAGGTCGTCTATTACTGCCAACTGGCGGAGGAAGAGGGCCTGTTCGCCTTCGGCGACGTGGTCGAAGGCATCACAGCCAAGATGATCCGGCGCCACCCGCACGTCTTCGGAGATGCCGAAGCGCGTTCGGCGGGCAGCGCAAAGGGCCAATGGAACCGCATCAAGGCCGAGGAGAAGGCGCTGCGCGCCGCGCGCCGGGCCGCACGCAACGATACGCTGTCCGGTGGAGAATGGGCGCCGAGGCCCGTTCCGGAGGTCGCCGGCCTTCTCGATGGCGTACCGGGCGCTCTGCCCGCCCTAGCCCTTGCCCTGAAAGTTCAGCAAAAGGCCGCAACCGTCGGTTTCGATTGGAAAGAGCCGGAGCCCATAATCGACAAGATCCGGGAAGAGATCGCCGAATTCGAGGAGGCGGCGGCAGTCGCCGATCCGGCGGCGCAGGAAGACGAGCTCGGCGACATCCTGTTCAGCGTCGTCAACCTGGCCCGCGCCACCGGCATCGATCCGGATGCCGCGCTGCGCCGGACGACCGCCAAGTTCAAAAAACGGTTCTCTTATGTGGAACAGGGTGTTGGTGGTTTTCCCTCAAAGGAAGGACAAGCGGCGACCCTGGAAGAGATGGAGGCGCTTTGGCAGGAGGCGAAGACCAAAGGGCCCTAGTCTGGCTTCAACGCCGCATCGACAAGAGCTTCGACGTGGATTGCGGTCGTATCGAACACCGGTACGGAGCTGTCGCCCGGCCCCACAAGCAACATGATTTCCGTGCAGCCCAGTATGATCGCCTGCGCGCCAGCATCCACGAGGCGCGCGATGACTGCGCGATAGGCCGAGCGGGATTCATCGTCGACGATGCCGGCCACCAGTTCCTCATAGATGATGCGATGCACCGTGGCCCGGTCCTGCGCATCGGGGACGACGACATCCAGCCCGTATTTGTCGGCGAGCCTGCCTTTGTAGAATTCCTGCTCCATGGTGAAGGCGGTTCCGAGGAGGCCGACCCTGGTATATCCGGCGTCTGCAATACGTTGCCCCGTAGGGTCCGCGATGTGGATGAGCTTGCCCGGCACGGCCGCCTCCACCTGCGGGGCAAGCCGGTGCATCGTGTTGGTGCAGATGGCGATCACATCCGCGCCGGCCCGGTCGAGCCGCCCTGCGGCATCGACCAAAAGATCGGCGAGCCCCTCCCAGTCCCCGGCATGCTGGCGCCTCTCGATCTCCGCGAAGTCGAACGACCAAAGGATGCAGCGGGCCGACGCGGTCGGGCCTCGGCTGGCGCGAACGCCTCGGTTGAGCAGGCGATAATATTCAGCCGAGCTTTCCCAGCTCATGCCCCCGATAAGACCGATCATCTTCATGGCCCACACAATAGCTGCGATTTCGCTGCCTGCAACGCCCCATCACATTCTTAAAAGAGATTTTCAACAATCGCAATTAATCGCTTTTTTTGGCTAATCGCCAATTTTACGATCCTTCGCACATTTGGATAAGCGCCAGGATTCCATCAATGGTACTCACAATCGCAGATCGTGCTGCCCGTCTGAAACCTTCGGCGAGCATCGCAGCGAAAGCGATGGTTGCTAAACTGCAGGCCGATGGTCACGCCATCATCGACCTGACCATCGGCGAGCCCGACCTGCCCACTCCCGATCACATCATCGATGCGGCCCTTGCCGCCATGAAGGCCGGCGACACCCATTACACGGCCTCGGCAGGCACGCCGGCGCTTCGTCGCGCCGTGGCCAATCTCTACGCCACGCAGCGCGGCATCCCCTGCAGCGCATCCAACGTCGCGGTCGGCTGCGGCGCGAAGCAGCTGATCTTCGAGGCGTTCGCTGCAACCCTGAACGCCGGGGACGAGATCATCGTGCCTGCACCCTACTGGGTTTCCTACCCGGACCTCGCGCGGCTCCACGATGGGGTGCCGGTCGTCGTCGGGTGCGATGCTGACGTTTCCTTCAAGCTGACGCCCCAGGCGCTGGAAGCGGCGATCACGCCGCGCACCCGCTGGCTCGTCCTGAACTCGCCCAACAACCCCTCGGGCGCGGTCTATACGCAGGGCGAGCTTTCCGCCATCGCCGAGATATTGCGCCGGAACGAGCATGTGTGGGTGATGACCGACGAGATCTACGAGCATCTCTGTTACGATGCCGCCCGGGCGCCGGGCCTGATCGAGGTGGCGCCCGACCTGTTCGCCCGCAGCCTCATCATCAACGGCGTTTCCAAGGCGTATGCCATGACGGGTTGGCGTGTCGGCTATGCAGTCGGCCCGCAGGCTCTGGTGGACGTGATGGTCAAGATGCTGAGCCAAAGCACCACCTGCGCAAGTTCCGTCAGCCAGGCTGCCGCCGTGGCGGCACTCGAGGGGGACCAGGCCTGCGTCGGCGAAGCATGCAACGTGTACCGCCTCCGGCGGGACCGCATGACGCAAATTCTTTCGGATGCGCCGGGCCTTCGCTTTTCCATCCCGCGCGGGGCCTTCTATCTTTATGTGTCCGTCGCCGACCTGATTGGCAGGACGACGCCGGCCGGAAAGACGCTCGAAAGCGATGTCGACGTGTCGCTGTACCTGCTGGAACACGCCAAGGTTGCGGTCCTGGACGGATCGGCCTACGGCCTTTCCCCGTATCTGCGCCTGTCCTTCGCGGCCTCCATGGAGGCAGTGGAAGCCGGGTCGCACGCCATCGTCGCCGCCTGCCATGCCCTTGCGCCGCGCACGGCGGTTCATTCCTAGGAGGAAGCCCAATATGTTGGAACCCAGAATTCTGGACGGTGCCGCCCAGGCCGATGCGGACATCATCGACCGCTTCCGCAAGACATCCACCTCGATCATCAGCGACAACCTCTCGCGCCTTCCGGGGGCGAATGGGCTTCGCCCCTTCCACAGGGTGGACGGCGCCATGGCCGGAACGGCGTTCACGGTGCGTGTCGCGGCCGGCGACAATTACACCATCCACAAGGCGCTCGATCTGCTGCGCCCGGGCGACGTGCTGGTGGTGGACGGCGGCGGCGATACGGAGCGCGCGCTGGTGGGAGAGATCATGGCGACGCTGGCCCGCACGCGCGGGGCGGCAGGCCTGGTGATCGACGGGGCCGTCCGGGATACGGGCGCGCTGGCCCGTATGGACTTTCCATGTTTTGCCAGGGCGGCCAACCATCGCGGGCCCTACAAGAACGGACCGGGAGAAATCAACGTACCCGTCAGCATCGGCGGGCTGGTGATCCAGCCGGGTGATATCGTCGTGGGCGACGAGGACGGCGTCGTGGCCTTTCCGCAAGCTATCGCGGAGGAGCTGCTCGTTGCGGTGGACCTTCAGGAAAAGAAAGAAGCGGACATCATCAAGAGCATTCTGGCGGGGACATATACGGGCGCATATGCCAAATAGTCGGGTGACGGCGGCACGGCCCTCGCCGTCCGACGCAGGAGCCCCGACCTGAATTGGTGACGTTCAAGCAGCTCGAAGCCATCTACTGGATCGCCGATCTCGGCAGCTTCGCAGCGGCGGCCGCGAAGCTGAACACGACGCAATCGGCGATCTCGAAGCGCGTGCAGGAGCTGGAGCAGCACTTCAGTGTCGAGATCTTCGATCGGTCCAAGCGGACGGCACGCCTGACGGACAAGGGCGTCGAGATCCTCCATTACGCCAAATCGCTGCTCGAGGAGCGAGACCATTTCGTCGAGCGGGTCAGCTCCAGCCAGGTGCTGATCCGGCATTTTCGCGTGGGCGTCACCGAACTGACCGCGATGACCTGGCTGCCCAGCCTCGTCGGTCGGATCCGCGGCGAGTTTCCGCGCGTCGCCATCGAGCCGGAGGTGGAGCTGAGCGCGGTCCTGTTCGACCGTCTGATGAACGACACGATCGACCTCATCATCATTCCCGACGTCTTCAACGACTCGCGCTGCGTGACGGTCCCTCTGAAAGCCGTCGAGAACGCATGGATGGCGGCGCCGGAGATGATCCAGGGCGATACGCCCCTTACCCTGTCGGACCTGTCACGCTTTACCATGCTGGTGCAGGGAAACCGCTCCGGCACGGGTTTGATCTATGGACGTTGGCTGTCCGGGCACGATATCGCACCGGCCAAGACCATCCATTGTGAAAGCCTGGTCGCGCAGATCGGCTTTACCGTATCCGGCCTCGGCGTCAGCTATCTCCCGGTGCCGGTGACACGACGTCTGGTGGAAGAAGGGCGGCTTGCGCGCGTGCCGATGACGAACCGCCTTCCCCATGTGCGCTACGCGGTCCTCTACAGGCACGACCGCAGCACGGACTTCAAGAAACGCATCGCCGAACTGGCAGAAGCCTGCTGCAGCTTCGATACGTTCTTTCTGCCAACCTAGGCCATGGAGAAGCGCGAACGAGGCACGACGCGGTCGGAAAAATCTTCCTGGAGGGAGTTGACGCCCATCATCCCCATGTTCCGGGCAATCTCGGCCTTCAGAAGGCCGATGGCATAAGAAACCCCCTCTTCTCCGCCTACGGCGCACGCATACAGAAGCGGTCGACCGACAAATACGAAGGTTGCACCTAAGGCCAAGGCCTTCAGGACGTCCGTCCCGCGACGAACGCCGCCGTCCAGCATGACCGGCATCGAACCACCGACAGCGGCAACGATGGTGGGCAGGACACGCAAGGGGGAAAGAGTTCCATCCAGTTGCCGTCCGCCATGGTTCGACACGATGACGGCGTCGACGCCGCGCTCCCGTGCGATGACCGCGTCCTCTGCCGACATAAGGCCCTTTATCACGAGATGCCCCTTCCAGCGCTTCCGGATGATGTCGAGGTGCGCCCAGTTCAAATGATCCTTGGCTCTGAAATCCCGCTCGACGCTTTGCGAAAGGATCGGGGCGCCGCGATGTGCGAAGGAGTTCTCGAAATACGGCATGCCGTGCCGCGCGAATGTCCGCAGGAACGTCCCGCAGGTCCAGCGCGGGCGCAGCATACCATCCAGGAGAAGACGCAGGCTGGGGCGCAGCGGCGTGGAGAAGCCGTTACGTACGTTGTTCTCGCGGTTTGCCCTCACAGGTGTATCGACAGTAATCACGAGAGTGCCGAACCCGGCGCGTTCGACCCGGTCGACCAGTCCAATGATCCGCTCGGCATCCCCCGGCAGATAAGCCTGGAACCAGGCGTCCGGGTTGGCGCTTCGAACCTCCTCGAGCGGAATGAGCGACGAACCGCTCATGATCATCGGAATTCGTTCGGCCGCCGCGCTTCGCGCCAGCACGAGATCGCCGCGATAGGCGACCAGGGCGCTGATGCCCATGGGCGCGATGCCGAACGGAGCGGCATACTCCCGCCCCAGCAGGCGGGCCGTCATCGTCCGTTTCGAGACATCGATCAACGAGCGTGGGACGAAGCCGAGCTCAGCGAAGGCGGCCCGATTGTCGGCGAGCGAGCTATTGGTTTCGGCCGCACCCGAGACGTAGCCGAAGATCGGACGAGGCAGGTGCCGTCGACCCAGTTGCTCGAAATCGTCGAGGCACAGCGCATGTCGAAACCTGCCCTGCTTGCGCCGGGGCATTCGACCGGATCTTTCCCCCACGGACGCGTCGGCGTTTGCACTGTTCATCGCTGGCTTTCTTAATCGAAGGTCGCAGGTCCGCGGGCGCCGCTGAGGCGTTCGTTCAGTTCCGATGCCGCCCGCCGCAAGGGTTCGAGGTAGGATGCGATTATCTCGTCGGTGAAGCGGTTTGTCGGCCCCGAGATCGCCAGCGTGCCGATCAGCTTGTTCTCGACGTTGAAGATGGGGCAGGCCATGCTCGCGACCTGCGGATCTCGTTCGCCGCGCGTTACATGATAATGCCGCTGACGGATCGTTTCGTAGGGCTCGCCCGGCTGACCGGCAAAGGCAAGCATGACGCGCCCGGGCGCCCCCTGATCGAGGGGAAACGAACTTCCGGGACGCGTGACATGGGAGATCGACTGAGAGGACTGGGCTCGAAAAAGACAGACGCGACGATCCCCCTCGCGCACATAGAAGGTCGCACTCTCCCCGGTGACCCGGCGCAATTCCTGTAATGTCGGGAGGATGTATTCCTCCAGCTTGAAACCCGACGTGTAGATGCCCCCGAGCTTCCCTATCTTCGAGCCGAGACGCCAGGTGGAATCGGCGTTGCGCACGAGGAAGCCGGACTGCGCCATGGTTTTTGCCAGACGAAGCGTCGTCGGCTTCGACAGGCCCACGCGACGGGACAGCTCGGTCAGCGAAATGGATTGGTCTCCCGTCGAGAAGGCGTCGAGGATCGACAGCGCCCTCTCGACGGCGGCGACCGTTCCGCTCTTTGCGGAAGTTTCGTTTTGGGTCCGGTCCATCGGCATCCAGGCGTTCGCTCCACTGCGTCTGATTTCGCACCGCTCCTAGTATCAACGCGGCGATGCTATTGGGAGAGATATCCGAAAGCGCAGGGTGAGGCCTCACTCCTCCTGCGCGCCTTCGAACGCACGCTCGCGCTTGCGCCGGAACGACGGTACGACCATCAGGGCAAGCAGGAGCGCGGTCGCAAGCAGAAGCGCGGCACTGATGGGGCGTTGCACGAAGATCGAGAAGTCGCCCTGGGTGATCATCAACGTCCGCCGCAGATTGGTTTCGAGCAGCGGTCCGAGGACGAATCCCAGCAACAAGGGGCCACATTCGCATTTGGCCTTGCGAAAGAGATATCCGAGCAGGCCGAAGAGAACGGCTAGCGCCACGTCGAAGGGACGATTGTTCACGCTGTAGATTCCGATACAGCAAAACAGGAGGATTGCCGGGAACATCAGGCGATACGGGGTGCGCAGCAGGCGAACCCAGATGCCGATCAGCGGAAGGTTGATGACGACCAGCATGAGATTGCCGATCCACATGCTGGCGACCAGCCCCCAGAATATCACCGGCTGCGTCTGGAAGACCGTCGGTCCGGGCGTGATGCCATGGATGACGAACGCGCCGAGCATCATCGCCATCATGTTGTTGGAGGGAATGCCCAGCGTCAGAAGCGGGATGAACGAGGACTGGGAGGCGGCGTTGTTTGCGGCTTCCGGAGCTGCAACCCCTTCGACAGCCCCTTTACCGAACGCCTCCGGGCGTGACGAGACCCGCTTTTCGAAGGAGTAGGCGGCAAAGGAAGACAGCGTCGCCCCGCCGCCGGGAAGGATCCCCAGGAACGTCCCGAGCCCGGTGCCACGCAACGTGGCGCCCCAACTGCGCCTGAAATCGTCGCGGCTCGGCCAGAGGCGGCTTACCTTCTGGGACAGGAGGCTGCGATCCTCCGGCTTCTCCAGGTTCTCGGCAATCTCCGCAATGCCGAAAAGGCCGATGGCGATCACGACGAACTCGATGCCGTCAAACAGGCTGACGGCGCCGAAGGTCAAACGCTGTGCGCCGCTGCTGACGTCGGTTCCGACCATACCGAGCACGAGCCCGATGCCGATGACGCCGACGGCCTTGAGCGGAGATCCCTGCGCCAGGATCGCGGCCGCGAGCAAGCCGAAAAGCATCAGGGACACATATTCGGCAGGGCCGAAGGACAGAGCGAACTCCGACAGGGTCGGTCCCGCTATCGCAATGAAGGCGGTGGCGACCGTACCGGCGAAGAAGGACGCCAGGGCCGCCACGGCCAGAGCGGCTCCGGCGCGCCCCTGGCGCGCCATGACGTAACCGTCCAGGGCCGTGACGACCGACGAGGCCTCGCCGGGCAGGTTCACCAGGATGGCAGTCGTCGATCCGCCGTACTGCGCGCCGTAATAGATGCCGGCGAGCATGATCAAGGCTGCCAGCGGCGGCAGGTAGAAGGTGATTGGCAGCAGGATCGCGATGGTCGTGGTTGGCCCAAGGCCCGGCAGGACCCCGATCAACGTGCCGAGGAGAACCCCGATCAGGCAGAAGGCCAGGTTGGTGGGAGACAGGGCTGCGCCGAAGCCCATCATGAGAGGGTCGAAGATTTCCATTTGCGCGATACCCTATTGTGGCCACAGGGGCATCTGGACACCCAGGCCGAAGACGAAGACCACCGTGGTGAAGATCGTCAGCCCTATTGCGAGGCATGCCATCTCCAGCGGCCGCCAACTTCGGTCCGCAAGGCTTCCGATCACGACGACCCACAAGGCCCCGATCACGAAGCCCAGATACTGTGCGGCGATAGCGTAGCCGCCGATCGCGACGAGAAGGATGACGATCGGCCGCAAGGCGATCGTGCCGATGTCCGCAGGTTCTCCGCGAACCGAGAGCGCCAGGACGAACAGGCCGACCAGGACCACGAAGCCGGAGATCATGTTCGGCAGGAAGCCGGAGCCCATCGCGGCCAGGGTGCCCATTTCCAGGTCGCGGCCCGCCAGAAGGCCGATCGCGCCGAGGACGATGAACAGGAGACCGGCGAGAAGGTCGGGGGCGTTGGCGCCCCGCTGCCTGGCCCCTCCCCGCATCAGTTTCCGGCCTCGGTGAGAGCCCAGATAGCCTTCAGGCGTTCCGTCTTCTCCGGCAGTTGCGCTTTCCATTCGTCGCCCGGCAAGTAGCTGATCGGCAGTGAAAGTGCCTGAGCGGTCTTCTGGAACTCCGGATCGTCGAGCGCCTTGCGGACGGCTTCGGCGAAGTGTTCGCGGATATCTGCCGGGGTGCCGTGGGTGATCGCAAAGCCGCGTTCGGAGCCGCCTTGCAGGGCATAGCCGAGTTCGGCGGCCGTCGGCACATCCGGAAGCGAGGCGGCACGCTCGTCGGCAAGCTGGACCAGAGGACGGATCCGCTCGTTTTCGCCGGAAAGATACTCGCCCATGTTCAGGCCCATCGACTGGATATGGCCGCCGAGGAGCGCCGTCTTCGCCTCACTCGCCCCGTTGAAGGGAATGTTGGTCATGTCGACATCGGCTTCTCGTTCGATCTGCAGCATCGCGAGATGCTCGTCTCCGCCGACGCCCGTCCCGCCCAAGGTCAGCGCTCCGGGATTTTCCTTCGCGTAGGCGATGAGATCTTCGAATGTCTCGAATGGAGAATCCCGGCTGACGACGATCAACGTCGGATCGGCGACGATGCGCGTGACAGGCTCGACGTTCGCCGGATCGAAACCGATCTTCCGGCTGAGCTGCATGGTGATGAACCCAGGCAGGTTGAAGGACGAGACGGTGTATCCGTCCGGCTGGGCCTGCGCGAGCGCAGTGTAGGTGATTTCGCCGCTGGCGCCGGGCCTGTTCTGAATGACGATGCGGGAGCCCGGCAGGTTCTTCTCGATGTACGGCGCGAGGGTGCGGATCATGACGTCGGTCCCGCCGCCTGGCGCAAAACCGACGATGACTTCGATCGGCTTGTCGTTCGGCCATTCGGCCCATGCGGCCTGAGACAAAACCGCGACCGTCGAAACGGTGGCGGCGAAAAATGCTGCAGCTTTCGTCATGGCCAAATCCTCCCTAGCCCTTCGCGATATCCATTCTGGCGACCCTCCACTTGTTTCGCCAGATGAAACTATATTTCACTGTACAATACATGCTGACTGTGGTGATGTCAAAGGGTGCGCTGGGGGGATTCCGGCGCGATGGGAGAACGATGATGACGATGCAGCATGAATTGTCGGTGCTGATCACCGGCGGCGCGATCGCGCCGGAAGCGACGGCATTGCTGGAGGAGCGACGATGCAAGACGCATTACGTCGACTTTTACGCGTCTTCGGAGGAATTGGCGGATGTCGCTTCCCGCTATCGCGTGGATGCCATCCTCGTGCGCAGCGGCACCGTATCCAGCAAGGTGATCGACGCCTCCGACAGGCTGAGGGTCATCGCCAAGCACGGATCGGGGGTCGACAACATCGACCTTGCCGCCGCATCACGTCGTGGCGTGCCCGTCCTGCGGGCGGTGGCCGCAAACGCGCGCGCCGTCGCGGAGCATGCGTTCGCGTTGATGGGATGCCTGTTGAAGGATATTCCAACCCTCGATCGGCAGGTTCGCGGCGGGGTCTGGCCGAAGGCGACTTTTCGGGGGAACGACATCGCCGGTTCGGTTCTGGGCATCATCGGGTACGGGCAGATCGGCCGCCATATGGAACAGATGGCGACTTCATTCGGCATGCAGGTCCTGGTGTACGATCCGCTGGCGCCGCGGGAGTTCGAGCGAGCAGGCGTCCGGCGTGTTGACGATCTCGACGAGCTGTTGCAGGCCAGCGACGCCGTCAGCCTCCATTGTCCGCTCACCGATACGACACGGCACCTCATCAACCGGGATCGGCTCGCCCGGATGAAATCCTCGGCGATCCTTATCAATACGGCCCGCGGCGGCCTCGTCGACGAAGTAGCCCTATGCCAGGCCTTACTCGGTGGCGTGATCGCCGGTGCCGGCCTGGACAGTTTCGAGCAGGAGCCTCCGAGGCCGGACAATCCCCTGTGGGCGCTGCCCAACGTCGTGGTGACACCGCATGTCGGCGGCGTCACCCGCGGCGCGCTGCGTCAAATGGGGCTCCAGGCGGTCCGCCATATCCTGCATGTTTCGGATGGCCATGCGCCGGATCCTGAATGCGTCGCCAACCCGCGATATGCCGATGCCGCAATGGCGGCCACTGCTAACGAACCCAGGGATGCCTGACATGACCGAGCTTGGATTTCGTATCGAACCCAATGCGCCGCTGATCGATCCGGAGCTGATCGCTGCCTTCGAAAGCGTCGTCACACCGCACATAAGCGACAGCATCAATCGGCTGGCGGGCGGCTATAATCTACGTCCCGTCAACATGCGTGGAAAGCTGGTCGGAACGGCGCTGACCGTACGCGCGCGTGCCGGCGACAATCTGATGATGCATAAGGCGATAGAGATGGCGGAGGCCGGACACGTCATCGTCGTGGACGGAGGCGGCGACCTCTCGCGTGCGCTGACAGGCGAACTGATGGCACGCTCATCCATTCGCAAGGGAATCCGCGGCTTCGTTCTGGACGGTGCCGTACGGGACGTGGGTTTCTTCCGCGATGGGGACTTCCCCTGTTACGCCCGCGGCGTCACGCATCGCGGCCCGTTCAAGGAGGGTCCGGGCGAGATCAACGTTCCCGTGTCGATCGACGGCATGGTTGTCAGTCCGGGAGATCTCATCGTCGGCGACGAGGATGGCATCGTCGCCATTCCTGCATGCGAAGCGCAAGCCGTTCTTGAACTCAGCCGGGCGAAGGCAGCCGCCGAGGCTGCAATCATCAAGGCGATAGAAAGCGGGTCGATGAAGCGCGGCTGGATCGACGAGACAATTGCCAGAAAGAAGGCGGTGGCCTGAACGTCGGCCTGCCAGGCTAACACCCGGACTCAAGTTGCGACATCGGGGTAATGTCCGCGCCGGCCTCCATCACGGCGGCGCGGATCGTGTTGCCGAGTTCGACCGCTCCCGGCGTGTCGCTATGCAGAAGAATGGATTGAGCCTGCATGGGGATCGTGCCGCCCTCTATGGTCTCCACGACGCCTTCACGCAGAAGCCTGACGATCCGCGCACGGATCGACGCCGGATCCTTCACCATGGCCCCCGCCTTCCCGCGCGAAACGAGCAGCCCCCGCTCGTCATAGGCGCGGTCCGCCAGGAAAGACCGTACGACGCGCAGACCGAGCGACTGCGCGATCGTCTCCGCCTTCGTGCCGGGCAGCGCCACATAGGTCAGGTCGCGGTCGAAGGCATGAAGCGCCCTCAGCAACACCTCCGCCACATCCGCATCCACGAAGGACAGGTTGCCGAGTGCGCCGTGAAAATTCGCATGGGAAAGCCTGGTCCCCGCCGCCTCGGTAATCGCTCGCATGGCGCCGAGTTGATACAGCACCATGGTGCGCAGTTCGTCGCTGTCCATCGCGAACGGCTTGCGGCCGAATCCCTGCCGGTCCGGATAGCCGACATGGGCGCCGACATCGACGCCATGGCGTGCCGCAAGGCGCACGGTGCGGTCCATGATGACGGGGTCGCCAGCGTGGAACCCGCACGCGATATTGGCGGAGGAAACGAGCGGTATGATCGCGGCATCGTCGGCCGCGGCATAGATACCGAAGCCTTCGCCAAGGTCGGAATTGATATCGATCTTCATCACATCGCCTTCTTGCCTGGACGAAAGCCGAGGACAGGATCGCCGAAACCGATGATCCGCCCGGCCTCCACCATTCTGGAGGTCACCGTTCCGTCGCCGGGCGCGCGGATGGCGCGCAAGGCAGGGCCGATTTTCACGAAGGCCAGGACATCGCCCGCCGCCACCGGACGGCCGGCCTCGCAGGCCCCGTCCGGCGCGTCGACGACGACGCCGAAGCACGGCGCCGTCAGGGTCGTCTCGGTCACCGGGTCCGCTTCGACCGGCTCTTTCCCGGCGCGGCCGGAGCCCAGGAGCTTTGGCCTGGACTTCAACTTGAGTCGCAGCCGGCTCTGCCCATTCTCCCATTCGAGGCGCGTCACACCATGGGCAAGCGCGAAGCGCGCGAGATCGCAGATTTGCGCCGCGTCCAGAAGTGCGGGACCATCGTCTTGCGTATCGGACAGGTCGGTCATGACGCGAGAGCCCCCAGAACATCATCCAGCCGCTCGAACAGCGATCCCATCGCGCTCTCCCTTGCCCGAAGCCGGTCCACGGCATGCGCGGCCGTAATACGCCGAAACCTGACCCGGTCCCCCAGCCGCGCCTGGCCGAGGCGCCAAAGGTCGGCCGTGGCCACGACGCCGATCTTGGGATAGCCGCCGCACGTATTGGCATCGCTGAGTTGCACGACAGGCTGGCCGGACGGCGGAACCTGGATCGTGCCCGGCAAGATCCCATGCGAGCGTAGTTCCAGCCGGTGCTTCAGCGCCAGTTGCGGGCCGGTCAGGCGGTAGCCGATCCGGTTGCTGTCCGGATGGATCTTCCATTCGGTGCCAGCAAAGGTTTCGATGGCCTCGTCCGTGAATGCGTCGTATTCCGCCGCCGGAACGTAATCCACCACGATCGCTTCACCTGCGCCCGCAGCGCCCTCGTGGAGCAAGCCGAGTTCGCCCGGGTCCAGGCCATAGTCGGCAGGCATGCCGGAGGACGGCGCACCGACGAGGTCCAACCGGTCGCCGCTGCGCAAGGCCCGCCCGTCCAGCCCCCCGAAACCGCCCTTCAGGTCGGTGCTGGCAGAGCCGAGAACGGACGCTACCGAAAGGCCGCCCTCGACGGTCAGGTAGGCGCGCATTCCATGCGCCGCTGCGCCGGCTTTCAGACGTTGGCCGGCGCGCGCCGCCATGCACCAGAACGGCGGCATCGGCACGCCATCCAGCCGGGCGGCGCAATCGGCCCCCGTCAGCGCAAACCGCGTATCCCGATGGAACAGGATTTCGAAGGCGCCGATGGTGAACTCGATGCCGGCTGCATCCTCTGCGTTGCCGAGCATGCGATTGCCGATCCGCAGAGCAATCGAGTCCATCGCGCCGCACGGCCCGACACCCACGGCGGAGAACCCCGTGCGACCTGCGTCCTGAATGGTGGCCAGAGGCCCGGGGGCGACGATCTCGATCACAGGTTCAGGCTTTCGATCTGGAAGCGGATTGTGTCTCCGGGCGCCAGAAGCGCGGGTCGTTCGGCGACAGGGTCGAAGAACGAGACGTCTGTCCGGCCGATGATGTGCCATCCGGACGGCGAGCGGCGCGAGATGACGCCCGCCTGGGCCCCGCCGATCACCACGCAGCCGGCATCCACGCTGACACGCGGCACGGCGCGCCGTGGCACGGCAAGAGCCGGGTCCAGTCCCGCGAGATAGCCGAATCCGGGCTGGCTGCCGATCGCGAAGACCGTGTACCTGCCCCCGGCATGGCGCTCGACATAGTCGCGCGGCGACAGGCCGGCCACTGCCGCGACTTCGGAAAGATCCTCGCCATCCGCGCCGCCATAGCGGACCGGGATGTCGATCAGCCTTCCGCTGCCCTGCCGCCGTTCCGCACGCTGCCACATCATGCCGATCTCGGCCATGGCAGCCTCGCCCGCGATGACCAGCGGATCGAAACGCACGAGAAGGTTGTTCATTCCCGGAACGATGTCCAGGTAGTTCGTCGTCCCGGCCAGACGATCCGCGAGCGCCCAGAATCGTTCCTGGCGCGCAAGATCCAGCCCATCGGCATCCGTATCGCACAGGATGGCGCCCTCGCCCATCCAGCTCATTCGCAAGGGCAGATCATCCGCCATGACGCCGCCTTTCCAGCCAATGCTCCAGATAATGGATGCCGACGCCGCCCTCGGCAAACCCGTCATCGGCCATGATCTCGCGGTGCAGTGGCAGGTTGACCGCAATGCCGTCGACGACGGCCTCGTCCAATGCCGCGCGCATCCGGGCGATGGCTTCCTGGCGGCTGCTGCCGCTGGCGATGATCTTGCCGATCATCGAATCGTAGTTCGGCGGCACCACATAGCCGCTTTCCACATGGGTATCGACACGGATGCCGGGCCCACCGGGAACATGCCATCTTTCGATCCGGCCAGGGCCGGGCACGAAGGTGAAGCCGTCCTCCGCGTTGATCCTGCACTCGATGGCATGGCCGACGGGCCGGACATCCCCCTGCGCGAACGAAAGCCGCTCCCCGCCGGCGATCCGCAGCTGCCACGCCACGATATCGATGCCCGTGACGCATTCCGTTACCGGATGCTCGACCTGCACCCGCGTGTTCATTTCGATGAAGTAGAAACGCCCGTCCTCGTACAGGAATTCGAAGGTGCCGGCGCCGCGATAGGCCATGGCGCGGCAGGCAGCGGCACATCGCTCGCCGATATCGGCAACCAGCGCGCGGTCGATGCCCGGCGCCGGGGCTTCCTCGACCACTTTCTGGTGCCGCCGCTGCAAGGAGCAGTCGCGGTCGCCCAGCCACACGGCATTGCCATGCTCGTCGGCCAGAACCTGGATTTCGACGTGACGCGGCGCCTGCAGGAACTTCTCCAGATACACGGCGGGGTTGCCGAAGGCGCGGGCGGCTTCCTCTCGCGTCGTCGCCAGCGCCTCGGACATGTCCGCCGGCGCGCGCACCACCCGCATACCGCGGCCGCCGCCCCCGCCCGCAGCCTTCAGGATGACCGGGTAGCCGACGGCCTCGGCCAGCCGCAGCGCTTGCGCCTCGTCGTCGATCGCACCCTCGCCGCCGGGTACGCACGGCACCCCCGCGGCCTTCATCGCCGCCTTCGCGGCGATCTTGTCGCCCATCGTCCGTATGGCGTCGCCGGACGGGCCGACGAAGACCAGGCCGGCCTCTTCCACCGCGTCGGCGAAAGACGCGTTCTCCGACAAAAAGCCATAGCCCGGATGGATGGCGTCGGCCTCCATCAGCCGCGCCGCCTCGACGATACGGCGGGCGTGAAGGTAGCTTTCCGACGCCTGCGCCGGGCCGATGCACAGGGCGTGATCGGCGGTCCGGACATAGGGGGCCGCACGGTCGGCCTGCGAATGGATCTGCACGCTTTCGATGCCGAGCAAGCGGCAGGCCCGCTGTATGCGAAGGGCGATTTCGCCGCGATTTGCGATCAGTACCCGCTTCAGCATGGCCATCTACGCCCTGTCGGGCGCCAGGGTGAACAGGACGTCGCCGGCCTCGACCCCCGCACCATTGTCCGCCAAGCGGGCGGCAACGATGCCCGCGACAGTCGCCTTGACCGGCGTCAGCATCTTCATCGCCTCGACCAGTCCGACCGTATCGCCGACCGCGACCGTGCCGCCGACATCGACGAAAGGCGCCTTGCCCGGACTTTCCGCGCTGTAGAAGGTACCCGACAGCGGCGCCTCGATCGTCGTTTCGCCGGCGGCGGGCGGCGCGGCCACGGGCCCGTCCGCCTTGCTGCCTCCTGCATCCGGAAGCGGCGTCGCCGCCGCTCCCCGGACAATCCGCAAACGCATCGCGCCTTCACGAAAATCGACGGCCTCCACCCCCGACTCCGCCATCGAGCGGATGAGAGCCTTGATCTCCGCGAGCGTCATGCCGCCTCTTCCACGATTTCGGCTTCGATGGCTTCGAGGCTGCGACGGCTCGTCTCGACGGCCAGGAGGGCGATGGTGATGGCCTGCACGATCAGCAGGACAGAGACGGCGCCGACGACGGCGATGATACCGCCCCCATGCATCAGATAGACCGATACGAAGGGGATGCCGATGGATGCGAGGCGACCCGTCGTGACGGCCCAGCTCGTAAGCCGCATGCGCACCTCGGTGGGGAACAGTTCGGGCAGGTAGCCCGCCTGGATGACCGATACGAGGAAGTAGATCAGGCTGAACATCACGAAGCCGAGGCCGGTAGCCACCGCCTGGCTTTCCACCAGCGCGAAGCACGGACCCACGATCGCCGCGAGGATCGACCCGCCGATGATCGCCGGCTTGCGGCCGATCCTGTCGGTCAGCAGGAAGGCGACGATGGCGCCGGCCGGGCCGCCAAGGGTCATCAGCACCGCCTGCCCGAGCGACTGGTTGATGGGGATGCCCTGTTGGGCAAGGAAGGTCGGCAAAAGGGCGATGAAGCCGTAGATCGCGGCGCTCTGCACGATCTGCGTAACCGCGCCGATACCGAGCGACTTGCGGAACCGCGGATCGAGGGCGCGGACGTTGGGAACGGTGACCACGGGCGCCGCCTTCGGAGCCGGCAGCTCGGACGTGGCTTCCGCCTCGATGAAGGTGACGATCGTATCCGCCTCCCGGCCGCGACCGTTCTTTTCGAGCCACCGCGGCGATTCGGGGATGTTCTTGCGGGCGATGAAGACCAGAAGCCCGCCAAGGCCCGCGATGACGAACATTGCGCGCCAGCCGAGGATGGGGATGACGAACCAGCTCATCAGCGTTGCGGCGAACAGGCCGAACTGCGCGATGCAGGACAGGAGCGCGGCCCACCGCCCCCGATGGCTCGGCGGAACGAACTCGCTGAGCAGGCCGTACCCGATCACGAGTTCCGCCCCAAGTCCGATGCCGGTCACGAAGCGGGCGACGATCAGCCACTCCATGTTGGGCATCACGGCGCAGGCCAGCGACGACAGGCCGAAGACGAGGAGGTTGAACTGATAGGTGAACTTGCGGCCGTATCGATCGCCGAGGAAGCCGGCGAGGATGGAGCCGATGAGCATGCCGAAGGCGGTCGCCGACAGGAAGGCGGCGTTCTTTTCGACCGTCGACCAGTTCTCCTGCACCATGGCCGCAAGAACCGAATTCGCGAGGTAGATGTCGAACGCGTCGAAGAAAAGCCCGGCGCCGACCAGCACCAGGATCTTCTTGTGGAACGGCAGGATCGGCAGCCTGTCGAGGCGGTCGGAAACGGAGGCTGTCGACATGAGTTCGCCCGTCGATAAATTGGAGACGGCAAAATCTTGCAGAACTGAAACTTATTTAAAAACGATATTAATGCATCGCATTCGATCGCCTGAGGGAATGATATCGGCCGCACCACAATCGCGGCCGATGCCCGTCACGCTTGTCGCTCGATCACCATGCCGGGGTGCCGTCCGGCAAGACGGCGCAAATCCGCCCTGGCCTGATCTGTCATGGCCAGGGTCAGGGAAACGCCCCCATCCTCGCGGTCCTCCCGCTGCTTGACGGTGGCGTTGTCGTAGACCCATGGCAGCAGCGTCAGGCTGGATGCCGGCAACTCCAGATGCAGAGGCCGGGCGGCGCCCGCTATGCGCTCCTCGATATCAGTCAGGAGCGCGGCAACGCCTTCGCCCGTCAGCGCGGACACCAGATGCGCCGCATGACCGGGCGCCGAATCGGCGGCGGCGGCAAGACGTTCGCGCGCAACCTCGTCCATCAGGTCGGCCTTGTTCCACACCTCGATCACATGGTCCGTATCGTCCGGATCGATGTCCAGGCTGGACAGGATCTTGCGCACGTCCGATGCCTGTGCCGCCGCTTCGGGATGCGCCATATCCCGAACGTGAAGCACGAGGTCCGCCTCGATCACCTCTTCCAGCGTTGCGCGGAAAGCCGCCACCAGATGGGTAGGCAGGTCGGAGATGAAGCCGACCGTATCGGAGAAGATCACCGGCGTGCCGTGCGGAAGGGTGATGCGCCGCAGCGTCGGGTCGAGCGTGGCGAACAGGAGATCCTTGGCAAGGATGTCCGCGCCGGTGATCGTATTGAACAGGGTGGATTTGCCGGCATTGGTATAGCCCACCAGCGCCACTGTGGGATGCGGCGCCTTCTTGCGCTTGGCCCGATGCAGCGTACGCGTGCGACGGACGGCTTCGAGCTCCTTTTCGAGGCGCTTGATCTTTTCCTGAAGCTGCCGCCTGTCGGCCTCGATCTGCGTTTCGCCGGGCCCACCCAGGAAGCCGGCGCCGCCGCGCTGGCGTTCGAGGTGCGTCCACGAACGCACGAGCCGGCCGCGCTGGTAGTTGAGATGCGCGAGATCGACCTGCAGCCGCCCCTCACGCGTGCGGGCGCGCCGCCCGAAGATCTCGAGGATCAGGCCGGTGCGATCGAGAACCTTGGAGTTCAGCTCTTTCTCGAGGTTGCGCTGCTGCACCGGGGTCAGCGGATGATCGACGATGACGAGGCCGATCTCCTCTGCGGCGACAAGCCCCTTCAACTCGTCGACCTTGCCGGCGCCGATCAAGGTGGCGGGCCGCGCCTTGGCCACCTGAACCAGCTCGGCGGCCACGATGTCCAGATCGATGGCTGCGGCAAGGCCGACCGCCTCGGCGAGCTTTTCCTCACCGCCCCGGCGGGCAGCCTCGCTGGGGTCGTCGACGGGGGCCGGCTGGCGGACGATCGGCACGATCACCGCCGCGCGCGTTGGTATGCGCTTGTGTTCGATGGGCCCCTTGGCCCGTTCGGTGGAAAGTTCCGTCAATCGGTGTTCCCGTTATTCCTCACCATCGTACATCTGCACAGGCTGAGACGGCATGATGGTTGAGATTGCGTGCTTGTAGACCAGTTGCGAGTGCCCATCGCGGCGAAGGAGGACACAGAAATTGTCGAAGGAAGTGACGATCCCCGTCAGCTTCACGCCGTTGACCAAAAAGATCGTCAACGAAATCTTCTGCTTTCGAACTGCGTTTAGGAATACATCCTGAAGGTTCTGCGAGCGCTCGGCCATCGCGTGTCCTGTCGTCATTGTTTCTTTTTTCTTGGCTGGCAGCCCGCATTCCTGCGGCGCCAGCGGCTCGATTCATCGTCGCATCCGACCATATAGGCGCTCCCGAACGCGGTTGCGAGAGGCCGGACCGGTTGAGTCTCCGACTTGAGGAAGCTACCAGCCGGCCTGCCGACGGCAAAGGTGGGCATATCAAAAATACTCGAGGCTGACGCGGAAGAATTGCTCCACCTTCTTCACTGCGTGGCCGGCCGCAAACAGCACGACGCGATCACCCGGCTTGATGCGGACCTGCCCATCGGGCCGGATGAACCCCTTGCCGCGCCAGATGGCGCCGATACGCAGGCCCTCGGGCAGATCAAGCTCGCGCAGGGGCGTTCCGACGAGCGGCGATGTCTCCAGCGCCTCGGCCTCGATGATTTCGGCGCGCCCGTCCAAGATGGAATGCACCGCTCGGATCCGACCGCGCCGGACATGCTGCAGGATGCGCGATACGGTCACGGAGCGCGGGTCCACATAGGCATCGATGCCCAACGGCCGGGTAAAGGTCTGGAAGGCCGGATCGTTGATCAGCGTCATGTTGGAGCGGCAACCGAGGCGCTTGGCCAAGACGCTGGTCAGGATATTGGCCTGGTCGTCGTTGGTCAGCGCCACCGTCAGGTCGGCACGGTCCACATCCGCCTCGAGCAATACCGACCGCTTCAGCGAGCTGCCGTTCAGGACCACGGTGCGGTTCAGCTTTTCCGCAACGAAGCGGGCGCGGTCGGCATTGGCCTCGACAAGGCTCAGCCGTGCCGCCAACCGCCGACGCTCCATCTCCTGCGCGACGTAGAGGCCGATATTGCCGCCGCCTGCGATGATGATGCGCCCCGCCTCCGGCTCTTCGTGGCCGAACAGCAGCAGCGTACGCCTGATCTGCTTTTCGTCGGCGACCACATAGGCAAGATCGCCCGCCAGAAGCTCGTCGCTGGTGGACGGTACGATCAACTCGTCGTTGCGGACGACGCCGACGACGGTGGCTCCCAGATCGGGGAACAGCTCGGTCAACTGACCGAGCGGCTTGTTGATGACGGGGCAATCCTCCCGGCAGTCGATGGCAACCGTGACGACCGCCCCGTCCAGGAACGGGATGACGTCCATCGCGCCCGGCAGGGCGATGCGCCGCAGCACCATCTCCCCGACCTCCCGCTCGGGCGAGATGATGACGTCGATGGGCATGTGATCGGTGGAGAACAGGTCCTGCAGGTCGGAGCGCAGATACGACTGCGAGCGGATGCGCGCGATCTTCGTCGGCACCTCGAAAACCGAATGCGCAACCTGGCACGCCACCATGTTGACTTCGTCGTACAGGGTGACGGCGATCAGCAGGTCGGCCTGCGCCGCGCCCGCCTCTTCCAGCACTTCGGGATAGGCGCCATGGCCGACGATGCCGCGCGCGTCGATGGTTTCGCGGATCGCCTGCACCAGTTCCGGAGAGGTATCGATGACGGATACGTCGTGCCGTTCCGCGGCAAGGCGTTCCGCGATGCCGTAACCGACCTGCCCCGCACCGCAGACGACGACCCGCATGGCCAGTTGCCCTCAGATGCCGAGCGATTTGAGCTTGCGGTGCAGCGCCGAGCGTTCCATCCCGACGAATTCGGCGGTGCGCGAGATATTGCCGCCGAAGCGGTTGATCTGCGCCACCAGATACTCCTTCTCGAAGACTTCGCGGGCGTCGCGGAGCGGCAGCGCCAGGATGCGCCCATCCGACTGGCTCGGGGTGCGCGGCAGCATCTCGCTCACCTCGTGCGGCAGCATGTCCGCCGAAATGACTTCGTTGTCGTCCTGCCGCGACAGGATCATCAGCCGCTCGATGTTGTTGCGTAGCTGGCGGATATTGCCGGGCCAGTCGCTGGATTGCAGCACGGCCAGCGCCTCCGGGCTCAGCTCCTTCGGCCTGATGCCCGTCTGGTCGCTGATCTGCCGCATGAAGGCGTCGATGAGCAGGGGTATGTCCGCCCGGCGCTCGGCCAGGGGCGGCACCGAGATCGGCACCACCGCGAGCCGGTGATAGAGGTCTTCCCGGAAGGCCCCTTCCGACATCAGGCTTTCGAGGTTCTGGGCGGTGGACGAGATGATGCGCACATCCACCTTCACCTTCTTGGCGCCGCCGACGCGCTCGAAGGTCTGCTCGGTCAGCACGCGCAGGATCTTGTTCTGCGTCTCGCGCGGCATGTCGCCTACCTCGTCGAGATACAGCACGCCGCCGTGCGCCTCCTCGAAGGCGCCGACCTTGCGTTCCACCCCCGGAGGCGTCTCCGTGCCGAACAACTCTACCTCCATCCGCTCCGGCGTGATGGTGGCTGCGTTGAGCGCAACGAAGGGGCCGCCGGAGCGGGCCGACGCGG
This sequence comes from Aureimonas altamirensis, assembly GCF_023702225.1. GTDB lineage: Bacteria > Pseudomonadota > Alphaproteobacteria > Rhizobiales > Rhizobiaceae > Aureimonas > Aureimonas altamirensis_B. The sequence goes on from NZ_JAMQCO010000002.1 coordinate 278,515, forward strand.
CGTGGATGGCGCGCGCCACCATCTCCTTGCCGGAGCCTGACGGGCCCAGGATCATGACGCGGCTGTTGGTGGGCGCCACCCGCTCGATGGTGGTGCGCAGCTGGTTCATCACATGCGACTTGCCGATGAGTTCGGGCGAGTCGTAGGTGCGGCGGCGCAGCTCCAGCACCTCGCGCTTCAGCTTCGACGTCTCGAGGGCGCGTTCGGCGATCAGCACCAGGCGGTCGGCCTTGAAGGGCTTCTCGATATAGTCGTACGCGCCGCGCTTGATGGCGGAAACCGCCGTCTCGATATTGCCGTGCCCGGAGATCATCACCACCGGGATTTCCGGATGCTGCGTCTTGATGGCCTCGAGAAGGTCCAGCCCGTCGAGGCGGCTTCCCTGCAACCATATATCCAGGAAGATCAATCGCGGTACGCGATCGGCGATCGAGGCCAGCGCCGCATCCGAATTGCCGGCGATGCGGGTCTCGTGCCCTTCGTCTTCCAGGATCCCCGCGACCAGATCGCGGATATCGGCTTCGTCATCGACGATCAGGATGTCCGATGCCATCAGTTCTCACCACTTCGTCGTTTCGTTGTCCGCAGTATCCGCTGCGGTGTCCTGCCTGAATGCGGGCAGGCGTATGCGCACGAGCGCCCCCTGCCCATCCGGAGCATCGTCCAGCTCTATCGAGCCGCCGTGCTCCTCCACGATCTTCTTGACGATCGCAAGTCCAAGGCCGGTGCCTTTTTCCCGGGTCGTCATGTAGGGCTCGAGAAGCCGTTCTCGATGCTCTTTCGGAAATCCCTTGCCGTTGTCGACGATCTCGACGGTATGCCACTCCGGCCCGGGCGTGGCGCGCACGGTGATGCGCCGACCCTGTTGCCCGGTCTCGTCGAAGGCCTCGACGGCGTTCTTAACGAGGTTGCCGAAGGCCTGCGAAATCAGCCGTCCGTCGAAATTGCCGATCATCGGCGTGTCGGAAATCTCGTTGGTGAAGTCGATGCCATGATCGCCCATCTCGCGCATGAAGACGGCTTCCTTCAGCGCCTCGCGCAGGTCTCGCCGCTCCATCGTGGGCTTGGGCATCCGCGCGAAGGACGAGAATTCGTCGACCATGCGGCCAATGTCCGATACCTGCCGGATGATCGTATCCACGCAGCGGTCGAAAATCTCGCGGTCGTCCACCACCAGCTTGCCATAGCGACGGCGGATACGCTCCGCAGATAGCTGGATCGGCGTCAGCGGGTTCTTGATCTCGTGGGCGATGCGGCGCGCCACGTCGGCCCATGCGGACGAGCGCTGCGCCTCCACCAGGTCGGTGATGTCGTCCAGCGTCACCACGCTGGACTGGTTGCCGTCGCCACCGTCCTCGGAGGTGACGCGAACGTTCAGCACGCGCTCGCGCTGCTGCACCTGCTCCTGGAATTCGTGCTTGCGCGAATGCGACGCCGCCTCGTGGATGCCGGCGATGATGGGGAACAGGTCCCCCAGCCGACGCCCGACGGCCTCGTCGGCCCTGATCTGCAGGATGCGCTCGGCGGACGGGTTGAGCATGGAGATATTGCCCTTGGCCGTCACGCCGACGACGCCGGCGGTGACGCCCGACAACACCGCCTCGGTAAAGCGGCGGCGCTCGTCGATCACGTCCTTGGCGCTTACCAGCTCTTCGCGCTGGCTGCGAAGCTGCCGGATCATGTTGTTGAATGTATTCGACAATGAGCCGACGTCGCCATCCGAAGCCCGCACCGGCACGGAGACGGTCAACTTGCCCTCGCTGACTTCGTCCGCAGCGCTGATCAACAGGCGGATCGGCCGCACGAGCCGGTCGGCGACGCCGATGCCCGTCCAGATGGCGGACAGAAGCACGATCAGCGTGATGCCGAGATACAGCAGCGCGAAGGCCACCTGCAGGCCGAAGCGATTGGCTTCCAGCGCGGAATACTCGGCCGTCCGCTCTTCCATCATGCGCAGGGCGGCGATCACCTCCGGGTCGACGACGCGGATCGTATAGAGGTAGACGTTGCCGAAATCGCGCAGTTGCATCACCGCGCCGACAAGGTTGGTGACGCCCGGCGGAATGAAGACCAGATTCCCATCCGCGGCCTGTTCCAGCGCATCGGTGGGCGGCGCGGGCAGAGGCCGCTCGACCGGCACGTCGGCCCGCAGGAAGGGCGAGCCGTCGCCGCGCAGCAATTGCGCGCCCAGCAGCGAACGCCCCTTCGCCTGCTCCGTCATCAACTGCGTGAATCCGGTCCTGTCCAGGTCATAGAGGCGGCGCTGCGCCTGCAGATCGTAGGCCATCGACAGGGTCGAACCCTGCAGGTTGCGCGCATTCTCGTTCACATAGGCGCGCGCGACGCTGATGGAGGAATCGACGATGGCGCGCGTTCGCATCTCGAACCAGCGATCCAGCCCGAGATCCAGCGTGATGCCCGCCACGATGGCGACGAGAAGGGCCGGTGTGGCGGCGACGATGGAGAAAAGCACGACGATGCGCACATGCAGGCGCGATGCCGCCTTGCCCTGCCGGCGGGCGCGCACCATGCGCAGCACCTCACGCCCGATGAGGCCGCAGAGCAGCAGAACGAACAGGCCGTTCACGGCGCTGCAGATCTTCACCACCGTGTCGGTGGGCGCGATCGGCGTCAGCCCCATCAGGACCACGAAGGACACCGCGCCGGTAATCAGCGCGCCCAGCACCGCCAGGATACCGGGAACCAGCATGAAGCGACGCCGCTCGCGGAGAAGCGACATGCCGTCATCCGATTGGGTTGCCTGAGCACTCATTGAGTCGTCACACCTGCCATCTCGTGGCAGTTTTGCAACGTAATGTGTTCAGATTGCAACGAGACCGTCGAAAATTTTAGCGGATCGAGCGGACGACCATCACATCCAGATCGCGGATTTTTTTCCGCAACGTGTTGCGATTGACGCCCAACAGATCGGCTGCCTTTACCTGATTGCCGCGCGTTGCGGCCAACGCGGCGGCGATCAGTGGATACTCGACCTCGCGCAGGATACGCCCATGGAGGCCAGGGGGCGGCAAATCGTCGCCGAACGAGGTGAAATAGTCCGCGAGGTAGCGTTCGACCGAGGCGGACAGATCGATGGCCTTGCCGTTTTCCCCGTCGCCATTGCTGGTTTTGGCCATTTCGTTGGCCAGCTCATGCTCCACCAGTTCGGCGGTGATCTCGTCCTGCGGATAGAGCGCCGACAGCCGGCGCACGAGGTTTTCGAGCTCGCGCACGTTTCCGGGCCAGGCATATCGGCGCATCACGTCCAGCGCGCCCTGGCTCAGCGTCTTGCGCGGCAGCCCCTCCTTCTGCACTTCGGCGAAGAAGTGGCGGGCAAGATCGCCAAGGTCCTCTATGCGTTCGCGCAGCGGCGGCAGGCGCAGCGGCACCACGTTGAGGCGGTAGAACAGATCCTCGCGGAACTGACCGCGCTGGATCAACTGGCGCAGATCCTTGTTGGTGGCCGCAACGATGCGCACGTCCGTGGCGATGGGCGTTCGTCCGCCGACGACCGTATATTCGCCCTGCTGCAGCACGCGCAGCAGCCGCGTCTGGGCTTCCATCGGCATGTCGCCGATCTCGTCCAGGAACAGCGTGCCGCCCTCGGCCTGCTCGAAGCGGCCGCTGGCTCTGGCCTGTGCGCCCGTGAAGGCACCCTTCTCGTGGCCGAACAGCTCCGACTCGATCAGATCGCGCGGGATGGCGGCCATGTTGATGGCGACGAAGGGCCCCTTCCGCCGGCGGCCGTAATCATGCAGGGCGCGGGCCACGAGCTCCTTGCCGGTGCCGGACTCTCCGGTGATCAGCACCGTCAGATCGGTCTGCATCATGCGCGCCAGCGCGCGATAGATATCCTGCATGGCGGGCGATCGGCCCACCAGCGGCATCGTCTCGCCGGCATTCTCGCCGCCGTCGGCCCGCGCGTTGTTTTTCGGCTCGGCCAGGGCACGCCGCACGATGCCCACCAGTTCCGACAGGTCGAAGGGCTTGGGCACATAGTCGTAGGCGCCGCGCTCCGACGCCTTGATGGCCGTCATGAACGTGTTCTGCGCGCTCATCACGATGACCGGTAGGTCGGGCCGCGTATTGCGGATGCGCGGCAGCGTATCGAAAATATCGCCGTCCGGCATCAGAACGTCGGTGATCACGAGGTCGCCGTCGCCAGCCGCCACCCAGCGCCACAGCGTGGCGATGTTGGAGGTCACGCGTACCTCGTAGCCGGCGCGCAGCAGGGCCTGCGACAATACGGTCCGGATCGCCGCATCGTCGTCGGCAACGAGAATCTGGGCCGGTGCCATCAATCGGTACTCCTCGGGGAGGTCGTTATCTTGTCCATAGCCTCAGTCCAGGCCGGCATGAGAACGCGAAACGCGGTATGGCCGGGCTGGGAGTCGCATTCGATCACGCCGCCATGGTCGCCCACGATCTTGGCCACCAGCGCAAGGCCGAGGCCGGTTCCGCTGGGCTTGGTCGTCACGAAGGGGTCGAAGATGTTCTCCCGGATATCCTCGGGAACGCCGGGGCCGTTATCCTCGACGGTGAATTCCAGCGGCAGCGTCACGCGCGCGCGGCTGCCCGGCACGGAAAGGCGCACGCCCGGCCGGAATGCGGTGGACAGCCGTATCTCCGGATCTTCGACCGAAGATACGGCTTCGCTGGCGTTCTTGACGAGGTTCAGGAACACCTGGACGAGCTGGTCCCGGTTGGCGAAGACGGGGGGCAAGGACGGATCGTAGACTTCGCTGATATGGACGTTGCGGGCAAAACCGCTGCGCGCCAGCGTTTTCACATGCTCCAGCACGGAATGGATATTCACGGCGGAACGCTCTACCGGCCGCTGGTCGGAAAACACTTCCATCCTGTCGACCAGCTTGCCGATCCGCTCGCTTTCCTCCTGGATCAGGCGGGTCAGCACCCGATCCTCGTCCGAGGCGGAGGTTTCCAGAAGCTGCGCCGCCCCGCGGATGCCCGACAGGGGGTTGCGGATTTCATGCGCCAGCATGGACGCAAGCCCCGTCACGCTGCGCGCGGCCGATCGATGGGTCAGTTGCCTGTCCATCTTGTCGGCGATGGAGCGCAGCTGGATCATGACCACGACGAGGCCCTTGCTGTCCGGGATCGCCGAGACATAAAGGTCTACCAGCCGCTCGCCGCCGAGCCGCGGCGAAGACAGGTCCACCCGATATTCGCTGATGCGCGAGCCTTGCGCGCGCACCTGGTCGATCAGCATGAACAGCGGGCTGTCGCCCGGTACGAAATCCGATAGCCGACGCCTGGACAGGTAGCTAGCCCCGGCCGAGAAGAACTGTTCCGCGTCGGAATTGGCGAAGGAGAAATAGCCTTCGGCATCCACCACGACGACGGGATGCGGAATGGCGTTCAAGACCTGGAAGGTATCGATGGGAGGTGTCGTTGCCCGTGTCACGTCGCTTACGCAGCCCTTTCCAGAAACATGGGTTCGGTCGGCTCGAGGTCGGCCGCGCGGACGCCGCCGAAAACGTCCCCGATCAGCCGCATGACCGCCGGCACGTTGCGAGCGCTCATCAGCGCCGTCCGCGCCGACGCCATGTCGCTGCCCCGCCGCCTGGCCACCCCGTCGAGATACCAGCCGAGATGCTTGCGCGCATGGCGGACACCGGTCGCCGCGCCGTAATGGTCGATCATCGCCTCGTAATGCCCGCCGACCAGGTCGTCCAGCGCCAGCGCCGCAAGGTCGCGCGGCGTCAGCGCGCCCGTCATCAGGCCGATCAGCCATGGGCGGCCGCACAGGGCGCGCCCCACCATCACCGCATCCGCGCCGCTGGCCGAGCGTGCGCGGTCGATATCGGCACCGGTCTCGACATCGCCGTTCACCACAAGCGGAAGGCCGATGGCCGCCCGCACGGGGGCGACGGCCGCCCAATCGGCGCGGCCTTCATAGAACTGGTCGCGCGTGCGTCCATGCACCGTGACCATGGATAGGCCGACAGACTCCGCCGCCCGGGCGATTTCGGCAGCATTCAAGCTGTCGCGGCTCCAGCCGAGGCGCATCTTGACGGAAACGGGCACCGAGCCGGCGCCCTCCAGCGTCGCCGCCATCAGCCGCGCGGCCAGCTCCGGCTCGCGCATCAGCGCCGAGCCGCATTGGCCGCCCACGACCTTCTTGGCCGGGCAGCCGAAATTGATGTCGATCAGGTCCGCACCCTCGCCGGCCAGCCTTTCCGCCGCCGCACGCATCATTGCAGGGTCGCGGCCCGCCAGTTGCACGGCGCGCGGGCCCGCGCCATCGGCCATCACCCGAAGAAGGCTCTCCCGCGTACCGCGCATCAACTCGCCGCTGGCCACCATTTCGGAGAAGACCAGGCCGGCGCCGAGGCGACGCAGCAGCCGGCGAAAGGGAACATCCGTTATGCCCGACAAGGGCGCGCACAGGACAGGCGCCCCAAAATCACGCCCGTTCAACGACAACCGCGCGTCGTCCCTGAGAGGGACGGCGGGAATCAATGATCTGCGTGCATGTTCTAATCGGTTCGCGGCCATGGTTGATCTATATATGGACATGCCCAAATCGCAAGCATATCCGTTCTGTATGCGTATCTTTTCGCTGCAGTGCAACCAATTTGTGCGTCTGTGATGGCTGGAATGAGGGGAATGCAGGCAGGCCGCCCAAGCCTTGCGCGCAGCGCCTCTTTATGGTCCCTCCACGACAGGATCATGATGGGGACTGGAGAATGAACAAGCCGCGCCGCGCCGCCGCCATCATCGTCGCCGCCGGGCGTGGAGAGCGCGCCGGCGCGGAGGGCGGGCCCAAGCAGTACCGCAGGCTCGGCGGCCGGGCGCTGATCGCCCACGCGCTGGATTGCTTTCCGGCGGAGCGGTTCGAAAGCGTGATCGTGGTCATCCACGCCGAGGACGAGGCGCTCTACGCGGCGGCCGTCCCGCCCCTGCCCCACGTCCGCACGGTGACAGGCGGCGCAAGCCGGCAGCAATCCGTCCTCAACGGGCTGGCCGCGCTGGAAGCCAGCGCACCGGACATCGTGCTGATTCACGATGCGGCGCGCCCCCTGGCCGGCGCCGTCGTGCGCCGCATACAGGATGGGGTCACACAAACCATGGGCGCGCTTCCTGTGCTGCCTGTATCCGATACGCTGAAGCACAGCGACGACGGCCTTCATGTGGCCCATACCGTAGCGCGGACGAACCTGTTTGCGGCCCAGACGCCGCAAGGCTTCCCATTCGGGCCGATACTGGCGGCGCACCGTGCCGCACGGGCCAGCGGGCGCGACGATTTCACCGACGATTCGTCCATCGCCGAATGGGCGGGCATCCGCGTCGGCCTCGTGGCCGGCGCCCCCGAGAACCAGAAGATCACCTATGCGGCCGACCTTGCCCGGGCCGCCGCGCATCTGACGAAGGACGATACCCCCATGCTCGATGTCAGGGTCGGCAACGGCTACGACGTGCATCAACTGGTTGCCGGCGACCATGTCACGCTATGCGGCGTCCGTATCGCGCACGATCAGGCACTGTCCGGCCACTCCGACGCGGATGTCGGGCTTCATGCGCTGACCGACGCGCTGCTGGCCACATGCGGGGCCGGCGATATCGGCGATCATTTTCCGCCATCCGATCCGCAATGGAAGGGCGCCGCATCGCGCATCTTCCTGGCGCATGCCGCCGAGATCGTGCGCAGCCATCGCGGCCGCATCTGCAATGCGGACATAAGCCTCATCTGCGAGGCGCCGAAGATCGCGCCGCACCGTCTGGCCATGCGCACCGCCATAGCCGATACTCTGGGCATCGACGTCGGGCGCGTGTCGGTCAAGGCCACCACTAACGAAACCATCGGCTTCGTGGGCCGCAGGGAAGGCATAGCCGCCATCGCGACGGCCAGCGTCGTTTTCGGGGAGACAGGCGATGCAGGATGACGAAGGGCTGATCGAGGAGGCGCAAAGGCTGGTCGCGGAGGCGACGGCCGGCGGGCTTCGCATCGTCACGGCGGAATCGTGCACGGGCGGGCTGGTAGCGGGATACCTGACCGAGGTTCCGGGCTCGTCCGCCGTGGTGGAGCGCGGCTACGTCACCTATTCCAACGCGGCCAAGACAGAGGTGCTGCACGTCGACGACGCGGCGCTGCAGGCTTTCGGCGCGGTATCGGGCGAAGTTGCGCGCGCCATGGCGCTGGGGGCGCTTGCCGCCTCCCATGCCGACATCGCCGTTTCAATCACCGGCATTGCCGGGCCCGGTGGCGGAAGCGCCGAGAAGCCGGTCGGGCTGGTTCATTTCGCCGCCGCACGGGGCGATCGGCTTATTCATCGCAAGGAGATGTTCGGCGATATCGGGCGCCGGCGCGTCCGCCTGATGAGCGTCGCCATCGCCTTCGACCTCATCGACCAGATGATGCGTCAGGACTGAAGGTCAGGCGGCGGGCGCGCCGTAGACCTTGGCGGCACGCTCCTCGAACGCCACGGCGAAACGCCGGAAGGCGTAGTCGAACATGGAGCCCATCACCATGCCGAGCGCCCGGTTCTTGAACTCGTACTCGATGAAGAACGCGACCTTGCATCCCTTGGAGTCATCCTCGAAACGCCACTGGTTGCGCAGGAAGCGGAAGGGCCCGTCGATGTATTCGACGTCGATCTGCCGCCTGTCGGGGTCCAGCAGAACCTGCGTCGCGAAGCTTTCGCGGATCATCTTGTAGGCCACCGTCATATCGGCGACGAGAAGCGTCGTCCCCTCGCGCTCGCGGCACGTGCGGATGGTCAGACGCTCGCACAGCGGCACGAATTCGGGATAGCGTTCCACGTCCGCCACGAGATCGAACATCTGGCGCGGCGTAAAGGAGACGATACGCGTACTTTCGAATTTCGGCATCGCGCGTCAGGCCGCCTCGGACGTCTGACGCGCCTGGCGCGCCTTGCGCAGCCGCTCGAAATCCTCTCCCGCATGATGCGACGAGCGGGTCAGCGGGCTTGCCGCAACCACCAGGAAGCCCTTGGTGTAGGCCACCGTCTCCAGCGACTTGAACTCCTCGGGCGGCACGTAGCGGATGACGGCATGGTGCTTGCGTGTCGGCTGGAGGTACTGGCCGATGGTGATGAAATCGACATCGGCGGACCGAAGGTCGTCCATCAGTTGCAGGATCTCGTTCCGCTCTTCGCCCAGCCCAACCATGATGCCGGACTTGGTGAAGATGGTGGGATCCAGTTCCTTGACGCGCTGCAGAAGCCGCACCGAGTGAAAATAGCGCGCTCCGGGACGCACCGTCAGGTAGTTGGACGGCACCGTTTCGAGGTTGTGGTTGAAAACGTCCGGCCGTGCGGCAACGACGACCTCCAATGCGCCGGGCTTGCGCAGGAAGTCGGGTGTCAGGATTTCGATCGTGGTGCCGGGTGCGGCGGCCCGTATAGCCCGGATGGTCCGTGCGAAATGCTCGGCGCCGCCATCGGAAAGATCGTCGCGGTCGACGGAGGTGATCACCACGTGGTGAAGCCCCATCTTCGCTACGGCGCGCGCGACGCTTTCAGGCTCGCCGTCGTCGAGCGCGTGCGGCTTGCCCGTGGCGACGTTGCAGAAACTGCATGCGCGCGTGCAGATGCCGCCCATTATCATGAAGGTGGCGTGCTTCTTTTCCCAGCAGCCGCCGATGTTTGGGCAGCCTGCCTCTTCGCATACAGTGACGAGGTTTTCCGCCTTGACGATTTCGCGCGTTTCCGCGTAGCCGCGCGACACGGGCGCCTTGACGCGGATCCAGTCGGGCTTGGGCAGCACCGGCGTATCGGGCCGGTGCGCCTTTTCGGGGTGGCGTGGCCGGGGTTTTTCCCCGGCCCGCGACAAGGTATCGAGAACGGTGACCATGGCTCGTTATTTAACTCCTGCCACGGCCTGCAACAAGGCTTGTAGCATCGGGCCGAAAAGTGGAATCCGGTCTTCGGAAGATCCGATGCTCCACCAGAAAGTCAGAGCGACCTTTGTGCGTCCGTATGGACGCGCAACGCTCTAGCCCCGGCCGCGGATCGCCCGCCAGAGGAAGATCAGCAGGCATGCGCCCACGATCGCGACGATGAACTGCACCAGATAGGTCTCGGCCGTAAAGATGCCGAAAAGGCTGAGGATAAAGTTGAGCAACAGCGCTCCGACGATCCCCAGGATGATGTTCGTGAGAAGGCCGATATTGGCCCCCATGATCTTTTCCGCGATCCATCCGGCGAGACCGCCGAGAATGATCGACATGATGATGCCGACGCCGTTCATGCAACCCACTCCTGTCTGACCTGCGGCGGATTGTGCCGCATGTCAGGTTAGATGGGCGATGAGGGGGCCGGTCAAGTCCGCACGAGTCGGTACCGGCCCCCCTGTCACATATGTATGACGCGGCCATAGGCGTCGAGGACGCTTTCATGCATCGTCTCGGACAGGGTCGGATGTGGGAACACGGCATGCATGAGTTCCTCTTCCGTGGTCTCGAGGCCCATGGCGATGACGAATCCCTGGATCAGTTCCGTCACCTCGGCGCCCACCATATGGGCGCCCAGGAGTTCGCCCGTCTTCGCGTCGAAGATGGTCTTCACCATGCCTTCCGGCTCGCCCAGTGCGATGGCCTTGCCGTTGCCGATGAACTTGAACCGCCCCACCTTGACCTCGCGCCCGGCCTCCTTGGCCTTCGCCTCGGTCAGGCCGACGCTGGCCACCTGCGGCTGGCAGTAGGTGCAGCCCGGAATCTGGGTGCGGATCATCGGATGCGCGTCGAGACCCTTGATCTTCTCGACACAGATCGTGCCCTCATGCTCGGCCTTGTGGGCCAGCATCGGCGCGCCGGCGACATCGCCGATGGCGTAGACGCCGTCGACATTGGTGCGGCCATAGCCATCCACCTTGATGATGCCGCGCTCGATCTCGACGCCGATGCCATCAAGATTCAGGCCCTCGGTATTGCCCTGCACGCCGACGGCGGAAATCAACCGCTCCGCCTTCAGGGTCTGGCTCTTGCCGCCCTGCTCCACCATCACCTCGACGCCGTCCGCACCTTTGCTGACCTTCGTCACCTTGGCATCGGACAGGATCTTCATGCCCTGCTTTTCGAACTGCTTGCGAGCGACGGCGGCGATTTCCCCGTCCTCCACCGGCAGGATCTGCGGCAGCAGTTCCACGACGGTGACGTCGGCGCCCATCGTGCGATAGAAGGAGGCGAACTCGATGCCGATGGCGCCCGACCCCATGACGATCAGGGATTTCGGCATCGCCTTCGGCTTCATCGCCTCGAAATAGGTCCAGATGCGGTCGCCGTCCGGCTCGATGCCCGGCAGGACGCGCGGACGCGCGCCCGTGGCGACGATCACATGCTTCGCCTTGTAGGTGCCATGGCCCAGTACCGTCTTCGGCACCGGGTTCTGCGGTTCCACGGCCGGCTTGGTCGCCTCGCCGACCTCGACCTCAACCGGGCCGCCCTTGCCGGCCTTGGCGATGCGGGCCTGCCCCCAGATCACGTCGACCTTGTTCTTCTTGAGCAGCATGCCGACGCCGCCATTGAGCTGCGCGGAGACCCCGCGCGAGCGCTTGACCACCGCGCCGATGTCGAAACCCGGCTTTTCGATCTTCAGGCCGTAGTTCTCGGCGTGCTCGGCATAATGGAAGATCTCGGCAGAACGCAGCAGCGCCTTGGTCGGGATACAGCCCCAGTTGAGGCAGATGCCGCCCAGATGCTCGCGCTCGACGACAGCCGTGCGGAAGCCCAGTTGCGCGGCACGGATGGCGGCCACATAGCCGCCCGGTCCGCCGCCGATGATCAGGATGTCGTAGGTTTCAGCCATGTCAGCGTCCTTGCCCTGCCTGTCCGAAGCCGATCAGACCAGCATGCCCATCGGGTTTTCGATGTATTCGCGGAAGGCGGAAAGAAGCTCCGCGCCCAGCGCGCCGTCCACGGCCCGGTGGTCCGTCGACAAGGTAACCGTCATGACGTTGGCCACCTTGATCTCGCCCTTCCGGACGACCGCCCGCTCCTCGCCCGCGCCGATGGCCAGGATGGTGGCATGCGGCGGGTTGATGACGGCGGCGAAGTCGCGGATACCGAACATGCCGAGGTTGGATACGGCGGTGGTGCCGCCCTGGTATTCCTCGGGCTTGAGCTTGCGGGCCCGGGCGCGCTTGGCCAGGTCCTTCATCTCGTTGGAGATGACGGACAGGGTCTTCTCGTCGGCCCGCCGCACGATGGGGGTTATGAGCCCGCCTTCGATGGACACCGCCACGCCGACATCGGCGTTGCGATGCTTCAGCATCGCGCTTTCCGTCCACGAGACGTTGGCATCGGGCACCGCCTTCAGCGCGCAGGCCATGGCCTTGATGATCATGTCGTTGACCGACAGCTTGTAGGCAGGCTTGTCGCCCGCTTCCGTCCTGATCATCGGCGCGGCCTCGTTGAGCTGCTTGCGCAGCGCCAGCAGCGCGTCGATTTCGCAATCCACGGTCAGATAGAAATGCGGAACCGTCTGCTTGGACTCGACCAGCCGCTTGGCGATGGTCTTGCGCATGCCGTCATGCGGAATCTCTTCGAACGATCCTGCGGGGAAGAGCTTGCGAACGGTCTCGTCGCTCATGCCACGCGCGGGTGCGGCGGCGGCGGCGGGCGCCGGCGCGGCCTTCGCATCGTCGGCAGGCTTGTCGGCGGCAGCGGCGGGCTTGGCGGCGCCGCCCTTGGAAGCCGCCTCGACATCCGCCTTGACGATCCGGCCCTGCGGCCCGGAGCCGGATATCGACGAAAGGTCGATGCCGGATTCCTTTGCGATACGCCGCGCCAGCGGCGATGCGAAGACGCGGTCGCCCTTGGGCTGGGCATCGCCCTTTGCCGGAGCGGCCACCGGCTGGGCGGCGCCTGCCGGTTCGGCCTTGGCTTCCTCGACGGTGGCCCTGGCCGGCGCATCGGCCTTCACGTCCGCCGCCTGCGCCCCGCCGGATGCGTCGTCGGCGCTTTCCCCGTCACCGGCCAGGACGGCGATGGTGGCATTCACCTTGACGCCCTCGGTGCCGGCGGCGACGAGGATCTTGGCGACGGTGCCTTCGTCCACCGCCTCGACTTCCATCGTGGCCTTATCGGTCTCGATCTCGGCGATCACGTCGCCCGGCGAAACCTTGTCGCCTTCCTTGACCAGCCATTTGGCCAGCGTGCCTTCTTCCATGGTCGGCGAAAGCGCCGGCATCGTCACATTGATCGGCATCCGTCAACACTCCTCAAGCGCGATAGGTCACGGCCTTCACGGCCTCGATGACTTCCTTGACGGAAGGCAAAGCCAGCTTTTCCAGGTTGGCGGCGTAGGGCATCGGAACATCCTTGCCGCAAACCTTCAGCACCGGCGCGTCGAGATGGTCGAAAGCGCGCACCATGAGTTCGGAGGCGATATGCGAGCCGACGGACCCTTGCGGCCAGCCTTCCTCCACGGTGACGCAACGGTTGGTCTTGCGAACGGAGCGCACCACCGTATCGATGTCGAGCGGGCGGATCGTGCGCAGGTCGATCACTTCGGCGTCGATGCCCTCGGCGGCGAGCTGCTCGGCGGCGGCGACCGCATAGGTCATTCCGATGCCGAACGAGACGATGGTGACGTCCTTGCCCTTGCGGTGGATGCGCGCCTTGCCGATCGGCACCGTCCAGTCATCCAGCTTCGGCACGTCGAAGCTGTGGCCATAGAGGATTTCGTTTTCCAGGAAGATGACGGGGTTGGGATCGCGGATGGCCGACTTCAACAGGCCTTTCGCATCGGCCGCCGTGTAGGGCTGCACCACCTTCAGGCCGGGGATATGCCCATACCAGGCGGCGTAATCCTGGCTGTGCTGCGCCGCCACGCGCGCCGCGGCGCCGTTGGGCCCGCGGAACACGATGGGGCAGCCCATCTGGCCACCGGCCATGTACAGCGTCTTGGCAGCCGAATTGACGATCTGGTCGATCGCCTGCATGGCGAAGTTGAAGGTCATGAACTCGACGATCGGGCGCAGTCCCGCAAAGGCGGCGCCGACGGCCAGGCCGGCGAAGCCGTGCTCGGTGATCGGGGTATCCACCACGCGGCGCGCGCCGAACTCGTCCAGCAGGCCCTGGCTGATCTTGTAGGCGCCCTGATATTCGGCGACTTCCTCGCCCATCAGGAACACGGTCTCGTCCCTGCGCATCTCTTCGGCCATGGCATCGCGAAGCGCCTCGCGGACGGTCGTCTTGACCATTTCGGTGCCGGCCGGCACCTCTTCGGCCAGGTCGCCATCGACGTCGTCGGGCTCGGGGTGCGACAGGCCGGACGCGGGAACCGGCTTGCCGGCGTTCTTTTCGGCCGCATCGGCCGCGCCGTCGTCGGCAGGCTTCGGATCGTTGGTGGAGCGGCCGGTGGGCTGTTCCTGCTTCTTCGGCGTGGCGTCATCCGCACTTTCGCCTTCGGCGATCAGAATGGCGATGGGCGCGTTCACCTTCACGCCCTCGGTGCCGGCGGGCACCAGGATCTTGCCCAGCTTTCCTTCGTCCACGGCCTCGACTTCCATCGTGGCCTTGTCGGTCTCGATCTCGGCGATCACGTCACCCGGCGCGACGTCGTCGCCTTCCTGCTTGATCCACTTGGACAGGGTGCCCTCTTCCATCGTGGGGGAAAGGGCGGGCATCAGAATCTCTGTCGGCATGAGTGCGCCCTCTCAGTTCGCGGACTGCGGTACGGATTCGGCGTAGACGTCGGTCCACAGTTCCGAAGGATCCGGCTCGGGATCGTTCTGGGCGAAATCGGCGGCCTCGGCCACGATGTCGCGCACCTCCCGGTCGATGCCCTTCAGCTCGTCCTCGTCCACCTTGAACTTGTCCATCAGGCGCTGGCGTACCTGCTCGATCGGATCGGATTCGGAGCGCATCTTCTGCACTTCCTCACGCGTGCGGTACTTCGCCGGATCGGACATGGAGTGGCCGCGATAACGATAGGTCATCATCTCCAGGATGATGGGGCCGTTGCCGCCACGGCAATGCTCTACCGCAAGGTCTGCGGCCGCCTTGACCGCGCGCACGTCCATGCCGTCCACCTGGATGCCCGGAATCTTGAACGAGAGCCCGCGATGCGCGAAATTCGTTTCCGCCGAGGCGCGGCTGACGGCCGTGCCCATGGCGTAGCGATTGTTTTCGATAACGTAGATCACCGGCAGCTTCCACAGGGAAGCCATGTTGAAGGCCTCGTAGACCTGGCCCTGGTTGGCCGCGCCGTCGCCGAAATAGGTCACGCAGACAGAATCGTTGCCGCGATAGGAATTGGCGAAGGCGAGGCCGGTGCCGATCGGCACCTGAGCGCCGACGATGCCGTGGCCGCCGTAGAAGTTCTTCTCTTTCGAGAACATGTGCATCGAGCCGCCCTTGCCGCGCGAATAGCCGTTGCGGCGGCCTGTCAGCTCGGCCATGACGCCCCGCGCTTCCATGCCGGTGGCAAGCATGTGCGCATGGTCGCGGTAGGCGGTGATGATCTGGTCGCCGTCCTTCAGCGCGGCCTGAACGCCCACGACGACGGCCTCCTGGCCGATATAGAGGTGGCAGAAGCCGCCGATGACGCCCATGCCGTAGAGTTGGCCGGCCTTCTCCTCGAAGCGGCGCATCAACAGCATCTCGCGATAGGCCGCGAGGTCGTCTTCCTTGGTGAAGTCGGCAGGGGCCGGCGTGTCGAAGTGCTCGAGCGTCTTGACGATTTCGGAGCTGGAGGCGGTCGCCCCCTTGCCCTGGACGCTGCTCTTTTGCTTGCCAGAAGCCATAAAGCGCCTTCCCTCTGTTAAGGCCCCGCGGGGCGTGTCGGGAAAACGCACTACACGCAATTCAGATGCAACGGCAAGAAGGCGACACAATCTTGCCCTGATTTCGGTTAAATGCCGCAATGCAGCATGATTTAACCGCAATCAAGTTAACCTGCAGCCTTGCTCAGCGCAGGATGACGATCTCGTCTTCATTTCCCATATTGAGGGCACGACGGGCCCGCTCGTCAACCATGTCGCGCTGGAGGGAGCCGTCACGCAGAGACTGGACGCGGGTTTCCAGCGCGGCCCGTTCCTTGACGAAGCCGGCAAGCTGGGCCTCCCGCTGCTCGAGCAGCGCGGCCATCTCCTTGCGGGACTCGACGCCGTAGCGCCCTTCCTGGGATTGGAGCGCGAAGTACGCCAGCACCGTCATGGTGATGACGGGTACGACAAAAGGTCCGAGTTTGGATCTGCGCTTCTGTTTGGTCCGCATGGGGGAACATCTCTCCGCTCGACGGCAGGATGCTCCCCACACGCTTAATTTTGCATTAAACGCGGCGCTTCAGGATGGAGCGTCCGGCATAGACGGCCTGGTCGCCGAGCTCTTCCTCGATGCGCAGGAGCTGGTTGTATTTCGCCAGCCGGTCGGAGCGCGCCAGCGAACCCGTCTTGATCTGCCCGCAATTGGTGGCGACGGCCAGATCGGCGATCGTCGCATCTTCCGTCTCGCCAGAGCGATGCGACATGACGGCGGTGTATCCCGCGCGCTGCGCCACGCTGACGGCATCGAGCGTTTCGGTCAACGTGCCGATCTGGTTGACCTTGACGAGGATGGAGTTGGCCACGCCCTTTTCGATGCCCTCGCGCAGGCGCACCGAATTGGTCACGAACAGATCGTCGCCCACCAGCTGGACGCGGTCACCGACCTTGTCTGTCAGAAGCTTCCAACCGTCCCAGTCGTCTTCGGCCATGCCGTCTTCGATGGAGATGATGGGATAGGCGTCGCACAGTTCGGCCAGATAGTCGGCGAACTCGGCGGCGGACAGCTTGCGCCCCTCGCCCTCCAGGTCGTAGACGCCGCCCTTGTAGAATTCGGTCGAGGCGCAGTCGAGCGCCAGGAACATGTCCTCGCCCGGCTTGTAGCCCGCCTTCTCGATCGACTGGACGATGAAGTCCAGCGCCTCGCGCGCGGAGCCGAGATTGGGCGCAAAGCCTCCCTCGTCGCCGACATTCGTGTTGTGGCCGGCGTCCTTGAGGCTCTTCTTCAGCGTATGGAAGACTTCGGCACCCATGCGCAGCGCCTCGGAGAAGCTTTCCGCGCCCACCGGCATGATCATGAATTCCTGGAAGTCGATCGGGTTGTCGGCATGGGCGCCGCCATTGATGATGTTCATCATCGGCACCGGAAGCACATGGGCGCTGGCGCCACCGACATACCGATAGAGCGGCAGGTCCGCCGACTCTGCGGCGGCCTTGGCCACGGCCAGCGAGACGCCCAGTATGGCGTTGGCGCCGAGGCGGCTCTTGTTCGGGGTGCCGTCGAGCGCCTTCAGCACGGCGTCGATCCGAATCTGATTCTCCGCCTCGAAGCCGGCGATGGCTTCGAGGATGTCGGTGTTGACGCCGGACACGGCCTCCTGAACGCCCTTGCCGCCATAGCGCTCGTCGCCGTCCCGCAGTTCGACCGCCTCGTGAGCGCCCGTCGATGCGCCGGAGGGCACCGCTGCCCGACCCATAGAGCCGTCTTCCAGCACCACGTCCACTTCGACCGTCGGGTTGCCCCGGCTGTCGAGAATTTCACGCCCGATGATGTCGATGATTGCCGTCATGGCGAGACCCCCTGAAATCGATAGCCAAGGGCCTTTTAGTGGCTTGGGCGCCAAGTTGGAACTGCCGTCCGCCATGAAATCGCGACGAAAGATGAAGCTTCCGTCTTTCATTGTCATTTAAGATATGCAGGATATCTAACGATTGTTTTTAGTTCAGGACTATTTCGATGGCCCAGGCCGCACCCACGACGCCGACCGCCGGCCCGGCAGCGCCGGCAACCTACATACTCAGCGACGGTGTATCCCAAAGGGTGATCCAGCCCGGCCACCGCGAGACGGTGCAAGCAGTCGCGGGGCGGCGATACAAGCTCCTGCGCATGGAGCCGGCGGGCGCCAGGCCCGTGGCGGACGTCATCGCAATCGCCGACGGCGGCACGGATGACGGCCACCTTCGCCTCATGACCGGCGACCACACCGAAATCGTCATACGCGACTTCTTCAAGGCGCCCGATACGAGCATCGACATCCCGCGCCCGGATGGGGATACGCTGACCCTCGACAAGGCCACGTCCCCCCTGTCGCGCGGAGCGGACGGCAGCGACCTTCTCGGCATGGCCGGAACGCGCAGCGGCCTCGGCGAACTCGCCCGCGATTTCGCCGGGCACTTCGACGTCCTGTCTGCAGACCGGTTCGCGACGGCGCTCGTCTGGAGCGGGGCGATGGAAAACGCGGCGCCGGTCGCTCCGGCGGGCTTGGGCGGCATTCTGGGATCGGCGGTCGGAGGCGTCGGAACGGCAGCGGCGCTCGGTTCGTCCAACCTTGCGGTCGGCGCGGGCACGCTCGCGGGGGTCGGCGCCGTCATTGCCGGCGTCGCCAGCGCCTCGGGCTCCAGCAGTTCGGCAAGCAGTAGTGTCGAGAACGCGACGCAGGACCCGCTAGCTCCGCTCATTTCCATCGCGACGATTTCCGACGACTACCGGATCAACCAAAAAGACTACGACTCGATCGTCGGAAAAGATGGAACTCCCGGTACAGGCCTGACCGTCTCTGGAGCGACCCTCCGTGTCGACGACGGAAACATCCTGACCGTGACATGGGCCGGCATCGAGAAAACGGTAGCCGTTACCGGCGGGAAATGGAGCGTCACATTCGCCCCAAATGAGGTTCCGAAAACGGACGGCGCCTATTCGATATCGGTCCACGTCAAGAATACCGCAGGAAAGGAAAAGACCGAGACGCATGAGTTGCCGATCGATCGCACGGCGTCTATCGCCATCGATCCGATCACCGGCGATGGCGTCGTGAACGCAGCGGAATTGAACAGCGGCATCACGCTGACCGGAAGCACCGACTTCGAGGACGGCCGGTCGATCTCCGTTTCCGTCGGCGATACCAAAAAGACGGTAACCGCCCAAAACGGCCATTGGAGCGCGGCATTCTCCAAGGCCGAGCTGCCCACCCAGTCCGGTGGCGCGGTGTTCCTCAGCGGAACGGATGCCGCCGGTAACGAAGCGATGCTGTTTGCCAGCCTCTCCTACGACCTGACGGCGTCCATCAGCATCGCCAAAATCAGCGGTGACGACCTCCTCAACGCAGCAGAGATCAGCTCCGGCACCATCGTGATCAGCGGGACATCCAGCAGTATCGAAGACGGTCGCCAGGTGACGGTCACCTGGGGTGGGGTCAGCCGCGAAGCGACCATTGCTTCCAACACCTGGTCGGTAAGCTTCACTGCGGCGGATGTTCCAGCCGACGGAGTATCCAGCATCACGGCTGCCGCCACTGACAAGGCAGGCAACTCGGCCTCGGCAAGCCGCAGCTTGACGATAGACCGTGTCGCACCCGCGATCGCCATAAATGCGATCTCCATGGACGATCGTGTGAATGCGGCGGAAGCCGCCGCCGATGTTGCCATCACCGGCACGACGAATGCCGCCAACGGTGCAGAGGTGACCGTCGTCTGGAACGATGTGAGCCGAACCGGAACCGTCACGAACGGCGTCTGGACGGTGGCTTTCCCGACGGGACAGATTCCAGGCAATAATTCCTATACCATCACGGCGACCGTCAGCGACGCGGCAGGCAACCACGGCTCCGCAACCCGCACGATCGTCGTCGCGAAAGATCCGCTGCTGCAGACCGTCAGCGCTTCTTCCGGCTTCCGGATCGAGGGTGAATCGGCAGCGGACAACGCTGGCTACAGCGTCGCGCATCTTGGGGACGTCAACGGCGACGGTCTTTCCGACCTTATCGTCGGCGCACCCGCAACGTCGAGCGGGGTCGGCGCCGCCTATATCCTGTTCGGCTCCACGTCGGGCGGGTTCGGCCAAACCTTCTTCGATCAGGTCGGCGGCACGGGCGCCGACAGCCTCAGCGATGGCGGAACCGCCAAAAGTCTCGCCGGCGGCGAAGGCAACGATATAATCCAGCTTGCTGCCGCCAGCGTGGCCTACGGCGGTGCCGGAAACGATACGTTCGAGATTGCGGATCAAGCAGTCATCACCGCACTGGCCTCGAGCTTCGGAAACGGCGGCAATACCGCACAATTGGCGCGCATCGACGGCGGTAGCGGCATCGATACGCTGAAGCTGACGGGCAGCGGATTGAATCTCGACCTCGGCAGCATCACCAACCGCAGTGCCGGGACGGCACTGGAGGGCCTGGACAGGCTTTCGTCCATCGAGATCATCGACATCACCGGCAGCGGCGATAACACGCTGACACTCTCGCTTCACGATGTGCTGGATCTGGCCGGAAGCAACATCTTCACCGACAGCAATGGGTTTGGTTTTGGCGCGTCGGTGCCCAGGCATCAGATGATCGTGAAATCGGATGCCGCCGATCACGTCATCCTGAGCGACCAGGCCGGCTGGTTTGATGGCGGTACCGTGACAATGGATGGAACGACCTACACAGCCTATGTGGCGCAGAACGCCTACGCAGCGATCTACCTGGAGCATCCAATCGTCTAGCCACAGGCGGGCGATCGGGCAGGATACTGTCCGGTCGCTTCCTCAGATGGACTTCGTCAGCCTGTCGATGTCGCGAAGGCGCTTCAACATGTCTTCCATCCGATCCAGCGGAACCATGTTCGGCCCGTCTGATGGCGCGTTGTCGGGGTCTTCGTGGGTCTCGATGAACAGCCCCGCGACGCCCACCGCCACCGCCGCGCGCGCAAGTGTCTCCACGAAGCGGCGCTCGCCGCCCGATGAGCCGCCCTGCCCGCCCGGCTGCTGCACGGAATGCGTGGCATCGAACACGACCGGCGAGCCGGTCTCCGCCATGATCGGCAGCGCCCGGAAATCCGACACCAGGGTGTTGTAGCCGAAGGATGCGCCCCGCTCCGTCAACAGGACGTTCGGGTTGCCGCTCTCGGTTACCTTGGCGGCGACGTTGCGCATGTCCCACGGGGCAAGGAACTGCCCCTTCTTGATGTTGACGACACGGCCGGTTTTGGCAGCGGCGATCAGAAGGTCTGTCTGGCGGCACAGGAAGGCCGGAATCTGCAGGATGTCGCAGACGCTGCCCACCTCGGCGCATTGCGCCTCGGTATGGACGTCCGTCAGCACCGGCACGTCGAACTGGCGCGAAATCTCGTCGAACACCGGCAGCGCGCCGGCCAGGCCGATGCCCCGTCTGCCGGACAGGCTGGTGCGGTTGGCCTTGTCGAAGCTGGCCTTGAAGACATAGCCGATGCCGAGATCCGACGTCATTCGCACCATGCGCTCGGCGATCATCATCGCATGATCGCGGCTTTCCATCTGGCACGGCCCGGCGATCAGGGCGAAAGGCAGCTTCTGCGAAAAGGAAACCTTGCGCAGCGTCACCGTTTCATTGGCGTGCGACATGGCAGGATATCTCCAACTGGGGCGTCAGACGAGGCGCGACCGCTCCACCGCCGCCTGCACGAAGGACGCAAACAGCGGATGAGGCTCGAAAGGCCGCGACTTCAATTCGGGGTGGTATTGCACGCCGATGAACCACGGATGGTCCCGCAGTTCCACCGTTTCCGGCAGGAGGCCATCGGGCGACATGCCGCTGAAATCCATGCCGGCCTCTTCGAGCCGCTCGCGGTAGGCGCGGTTGACCTCGTAGCGATGACGATGCCGCTCGCTGATTTCGGTCGTCCCGTAGATATCGGCGATGCGCGAACCCGGCTTCAGGGAAGCGGTGTACGCGCCGAGGCGCATCGTGCCGCCGAGGTCGCCCTGCGAAGCGCGCTTCTCCAACTCGTTGCCCTTCAACCATTCGGTCATGATGCCGACGACCGGTTCGGCCGCGGGGCCGAATTCCGTGGAGCCGGCATTCTCGACACCGGCCAGCGAGCGGGCCGCCTCGATGACGGCCATCTGCATTCCGAAGCAGATGCCGAAATACGGCACCTTGTGCTCGCGTGCGAAGCGCGCGGCCAGTATCTTGCCCTCCGAGCCGCGCTCGCCGAAGCCGCCCGGCACGAGGATGCCGCTGACCCGGTCGAGATAGGGGGTCGGGTCTTCCTTTTCGAAGATCTCGGACTCGATCCAGTCGAGCTTGACGCGCACCCGGTTGGATATACCGCCGTGCTGCAGCGCCTCGATCAGGGATTTGTAAGCATCCTTCAGGCCGGTGTACTTGCCGACGATGGCGATGGTGACTTCGCCTTCCGGACTACGGATCCCGTCGACCACCTGATGCCAGCGCTCCAGCTTGGGCGCGGGAGCCGGATCGATGCCGAACGCGGCCAGCACCTCGGTATCCAGCCCTTCCTTGTGGTAGGCGATGGGCACGTCGTAGATCGTCGCGACATCCAGGGCCTGTATGACGGCGGACTCCCGCACGTTGCAAAACAGGCTCATCTTGCGGCGCTCTTCGCTGGGGATGGGCCTGTCGGCACGCACCAGCAGGATATCGGGCTGGATGCCGATGGACCGCAATTCCTTGACGGAATGCTGGGTCGGCTTGGTCTTCAACTCGCCGGCGCTGGGAATATAGGGCATCAGCGTCAGGTGGATATAGACCGCGCCTCCGCGCGGCAGCTCGTTGCCGAGCTGGCGGATCGCCTCGAAGAAGGGCAGCGCCTCGATATCGCCGACCGTGCCGCCGATCTCCACCAGCACGAAGTCTACATCCTCGTTGCCGTCCAGCACGAAGGCCTTGATGGCGTCCGTGACATGCGGAATCACCTGGACGGTGGCGCCCAGATAATCGCCCCGGCGCTCCTTGGCGATGATCTCCTTGTAGATCCGCCCCGTCGTGACGTTGTCCATCTTCGTGGCCGGGCGGCCGGTGAACCGCTCGTAATGGCCGAGGTCGAGGTCGGTTTCGGCCCCGTCGTCCGTCACGAAGACCTCGCCGTGCTGCGTCGGGCTCATCGTGCCGGGGTCGACGTTCAGATAGGGGTCCAGCTTACGTAGCCGCACACGGTATCCCCTGGCCTGGAGCAATGCGCCCAGTGCCGATGAGGCTATGCCTTTGCCAAGGGAGGAAACCACGCCGCCGGTGATGAATATATATCGCGCCATGGGCCTTCTCGATAACCGCTCACAGGAAAATACGCCAGAAGAAATTTCCGGCTCAATGGAAACGGGGCGCCATGAGCGCCCCGCCTCGGCATGTCTTGCAGATGGACGTCCGTTACTGGGCCTGGCCTTGCGGCGCGGCATCCTGTGGTGTCGAGCCGGGGGCAGCCTGCTCCACCGGAGGCACGGTCGGCGCTTCCGATGCGTTCGGCGCTTCCGGCGCCGGATTGGCTGGCACCTGCTCGGCCGGGGCAGACGGCGTTGCGCCGAAGGGCACGCCGGTCTCGGGCTCCGCCGGAGCCGCGGCGGGCGCGTCACCCTGCTGCTGGTCCGGCAGGCCGCCGAGCTGATCGAGCAGCGATCCGCCCTCGCCCTCGGTTGCGCCGGGGACGGTCTGGCCGGCCGGGACACGATCGAAGACATTAGTGGGCGTGCCGCCGTAACGGGCCAGAATCGCCAGGGCGAGGGAAGTGGCGAAGAAGCATGCCGCCAGAATCGCCGTCGTCCGCGTCAGGGCGTTGGCGGCCCCGCGCGCCGTCATCAGGCCACCGCCGCCACCGCCTCCCATGCCGAGCGCACCGCCCTCGGAGCGCTGGAGCAGGACGACGACGACCAGCGCCAGAACGATAAGCAGGTGAATGACGATCAGAACGGTTTGCATGGGCGTGTGTCTGCGGCTTTCATCTTCTGAATTGCGGCGTGTCTTATAGGACGGGGCCGAAAATGCCAATCGTTTTAGGGCAACGCTCAGGCCAGCGCGCGCACGCCGTCGCATATCGCGACGATATCGGCCGATTTCAAGCTGGCGCCGCCGACCAGCGCTCCGTCGACATTGTCGACCGCCAGAAGCGTGGCGCAATTGCCGGGCTTTACGGAGCCGCCATAAAGAAGCCGCATGGCGCCGCCCGCCTCTCCGAACCGCTCCCGAAGGCGGGCGCGCATGAAACCGTGGGCCTCGGCCACGTCCTCGACTGTCGGGGTCTTGCCGGTGCCGATGGCCCAGACCGGTTCGTAGGCGATGACGACATGCTCCGCCGTCGCCCCGTCCGGCACTGAGCCGGCAAGCTGGCGGCCCAGCACGTCGAGCGTTTGCCCGGTCTCCCGCTCGCCTTCCGTCTCGCCGATGCAGATGACGGCCGTCAGCCCCGCGTCGCGGGCGGCCTCCGCCTTGGCCCGGACCACGTCGTCCGTCTCGCCATGCAGGGTCCGGCGCTCCGAATGGCCGACGATGACGTGCGTTGCCCCGGCGTCGGCCAGCATAGCCGCCGAGATGTTTCCGGTGAAGGCGCCTTCCTGGCGCTCGTGGCAATCCTGCCCGCCGACGGGAAAGGCGCCGCCCACGGTTTGCGCCGCGGCGGCAAGAAGGGTGGCGGGGGTGCAGATCAAAAGATCGACATGAGAGAGTTGCCCGCCGGCCACGGCGTCGCGCATGGCGCGCAGCTCTTCCAGGCTGGCCTTCAGCCCGTTCATCTTCCAGTTGCCGGCGATCAGCTTGCGTGCGGTCATTCCTGCTCTCCCATCCATGCGTCGACCGACCGGATAGCCGCAGCGTGACGCAAAATCAAACCATGCGGCTTGCACGCGCCGGCCACTCCTTCCTATTAGGGGGCGAACCGGCCTATTAGAGGGCGAATGGAACAGGAGAACGCCGTCCAATGATGAACCAGATGCGGAAGGGTGTGGGTGGTTTCACCGCCAAGCTTCTGTTGGGCCTTCTGGTGCTCAGCTTCGTCGTCTGGGGTATCGCGGACGGCTTCAACATGGCGGGCAGCCCCAATACGGTCATCTCGGCCGGCGGCACCGAAGTGTCCACCCGCGAGTATCAGCAGGCCTACGGACAGGCGATCAACCGCATCAGCACGCAGTTGCAGCGCCGTCCGACGCCGGAAGAACAGGCAGCCCTGAACATCGACCAGCAGGTTCTGTCGCAGCTCACCAGCGTCGCCCTTCTGGACGAGGAAGCCCGGCGGCTCGGCCTTTCCCTGTCGGACGAGGGTCTGGCGCGCCGCATCGCGAACGAACCCGCCTTCCGCGATTCGTCGGGCAATTACTCGGCCAACACGGCAAGGCTCGTCCTGCAGCGCGCCAACCTGACCGAAGAGCAGTATGCCGCCGAAGAGCGCAAGATGTCGCGCCGCATCCAGGTCATGGATGCCGTGACCGGCGGCATGGCCCTGCCCGCCGCCTTCTCGGATGCGATGGGCACCTACAATGGCGAGCGGCGCACCATTGCGTCGATCATGCTTCCGCCCATCCCCCCTTCCGAAATCCCGGAGCCGGACGACGCGGCCGTGCAGGCGCTCTACGACGACACCTCCGAGGATTACGCCATCCCCGAACTGCGCTCCTATTCCTATGTGGCGCTCGTGCCGGAGCAGCTCTTCGACCCGGCCTCCATCACCGAGGCCGAGATCGAAGCCGAGTACAACGACAATCTTGCGGATTTTACCACGCCCGAGAGGCGGCGCGTGCAGCAGATCGTCTTTCCCGACCGGGCCGCGGCCGACGCGGCGGCGGCATCCATGGCCGGTGGCCAGAGCTTCGCGGATGCGGCCCGCGCCGCCGGCCGCAGCGATGCGGACGTGGAGCTGGGCCTGCGCAGCGCCGACCAGATCCCCGACACGGTCGTACGGGACGCGGCTTTCGGCCTTCAGCCGAACCAGCCGAGCGGCGTCGTGGAAGGTCTGTTCGGCCCCGTCATCGTGCAGGTGAGCGAGATCCAGCCGGCAGAGGTGCGCAGCCTCGATGCCGTGCGAGAGGAGATTCGCCAGCAACTGGCCGCGGTGCGCGCCAACGCCCGCGCGACGGAAGCCTACACCACCATCCAGGATTCGCTCGGCTCCGGCGCCACGCTGGCCGAGGCGGCGGAAACCGCCGGCCTCGAGCTCACCTCGGTTCAGGCCATCGACCAGAAAGGCCGCAACGCGGACGGACAGGAGATCGAGAACCTCGTCGGCGGCAGCGACCTTCTGACCGCCCTGTTCCTGGCCCAGCCCGGAACTGCCACCGAGCCGGTCAATTTCGCCACGGGCTCCTATGTCTTCTTCGACCTCACGGACATCCGGGAGGCGCAGGAGCGGCCGCTCGCCGAAGTTCGCGACCGCGTCGTCGCCGACTGGAAGACCGATGAGGGCGACCGTCTCCAGGAAGAGCGCGCCAAGGCCATGGTGGCGAAGGCCATGGCCGGGACGAGCCTTGCGGACATCGCCGCCGAGGCGGGCCTTTCCGTAGAGACCACATCCGGCCTGACGCGCGCCAGCGGCCCGTCGCAGATCGGCCAGCCGGCCACCATGGCCGCCTTTGCGGGGCCGCAGGGCCACGTCGCGGATGCCCCCGCCTCCACCGACGGGAGCTGGATGGTGCTGGAAGTCACCGAGATATCCAAGCCGGCGGACCCGCGTGAAAGCCTGCAGGCCGGGCTCGTCGACCAGATGAACGACATGGCCGACAACGACCTGCTGCAGGGCTTCGTCGCCCGCCTGCAACGCGAC
This sequence comes from Aureimonas altamirensis, assembly GCF_023702225.1. Taxonomy (GTDB): domain Bacteria; phylum Pseudomonadota; class Alphaproteobacteria; order Rhizobiales; family Rhizobiaceae; genus Aureimonas; species Aureimonas altamirensis_B. The sequence goes on from NZ_JAMQCO010000002.1 coordinate 304,984, forward strand.
ATCCCCGTGGAATATCATCAGCAGGCGATGGATCAGGTGCGTGGGGTGCTGCAGTGACGGCAGGGCTCAAGCCGCTTCTCGCCAAGGTCGCCGACCGCCAGGTCCTGACGCGTGAAGAGGCCCGCGCGGCCTTCTCGGTGCTGATGTCGGGGGATGCCACGCCCTCGCAGATCGGCGGCTTCCTGATGGCCTTGCGCGTACGCGGCGAGGCGGTGGACGAGATCGCCGGCGCGGTCGATGTGTTGCGGGCGCATATGGCGCGCGTCGACGGCGTGGCCGACGACGCGGTGGATATCGTCGGCACCGGCGGCGACCATGCCAGCACGCTGAACATCTCCACCTGCACGGCTTTCGTCGTCGCCGGCTGTGGCGTCACCGTGGCCAAGCACGGCAACCGCGCCCTTTCCTCCAAATCCGGCGCGGCCGACGTGCTGGCAGCGCTGGGCGTCGATGTCGACCTGCCGCCGGAGGCCATCGGCCCGGTCATCGCCAAGGCCGGCATCGGCTTCATGTTTGCGCCGACGCATCACTCCGCCATGCGCTTCGTGGGTCCGAGCCGGGTGGAGCTCGGCACCCGCACCATCTTCAACATGCTGGGTCCGCTGGCCAATCCTGCCGGCGTGCGCCGGATGTTGCTGGGCGTCTACGATCCGCAATGGCTGCTGCCGCTGGCCGAAAGCCTCGCCGCCCTCGGCACGGAGCGGGCTTTCGTGGTGCATGGCGACGGGCTGGACGAGATCACCGTCTGCGGGCCGACGGAGATCGCCGTGCTGCGTGATGGCGCGATCGGCAGCATCACGATCACGCCGGAGGAGTTCGGCCTGAAGCGCCGGGAACTGGACGAAATTCGCGGCGGCGACGGCGCCGCCAACGCCGCGGCGCTGCGGCGGGTGCTGGAGGGCGAGCCCGGGGCCTACCGCGATATCGTGCTGCTGAATGCGGCGGCTGCCCTCTGCGTCGCCGGCCGGACCGAGGAGATCGGCGAAGGACTCGTGCAGGCGGCCCGCGCCATCGATGACGGCTCCGCGCTGCGCAGCCTGGACACGCTCGTGGCGACCACGCGCGACAGCAGGAAGGCTCTCGCATGAGCGACATTCTGGCGAAGATCGAAGCCTACAAGCTGGAAGAGATCGCGGCGGCCAAGGCGAAGATTTCGCTCGGCGAACTGGAAGCCCGCGCCCGCGCCCAGTCGGCCCCGCGCGGCTTTGCCGATGCCCTGGCGAGAGCCCAAGCGGAGGGCCGTTACGGCCTGATCGCCGAAATCAAGAAGGCGAGCCCGTCCAAGGGCCTGATCCGGCCGGATTTCGAGCCGCCGCTTCTGGCGCAGGCCTATCAGGCCGGCGGCGCCGCCTGCCTGAGCGTCCTGACCGACGGGCCGAGTTTCCAGGGTGCGCCGGCCTTCCTGACGGCGGCGCGGGAGGCGACGCATCTGCCCGCCCTGCGCAAGGATTTCATGTTCGATACCTACCAGGTGGCGGAAGCACGCGCCTGGGGCGCCGACGCGATCCTGATCATCATGGCCAGCCTCGACGACGCGAAGGCCGCAGAGATCGAGGATGCGGCGATCCATCACGGCATGGATTGCCTGATCGAGGTGCATGACGAGGCCGAGATGGAGCGCGCGCTACGGCTCCGATCGGCTCTCGTCGGAATCAACAACCGCAACCTCCGGACCTTCGAGACGGACCTCGCCGTGGCCGAGCGGCTTGCACCGATGGTGCCTGAAGGGCGCATCCTCGTCGGGGAGAGCGGCATCTTCACCCATGCCGACTGCGAGCGGCTGGCACGATCCGGTATCCGCTCCTTCCTTGTCGGCGAAAGCCTGATGCGGCAGGACGACGTTGCCGCCGCCACACGCCGCCTTCTGGGTCTGCCGATCCACGGAGAGACCGTTTGACGGCCGGCTCCCTCACCCATCTGGACGCAACCGGCGCCGCCAGCATGGTGGATGTCGGCGACAAGCCGGCCACCCGGCGCGAGGCCACGGCCGAAGGGCTCGTCCTGATGCGTCCGGCGACGCTGGCGCTCATAACGGCCAATGCCGTGCGGAAGGGCGACGTCGTCGCCATAGCGCGGATCGCGGGCATCATGGGCGCCAAGAAGACAAGCGAGCTCATTCCGCTGTGCCACCCGCTGATGCTCGACAAGGTATCCGTGGACATCGCGCCGGAGCCGGCCCTGCCGGGCCTGCGCATCACGGCGACGGCGCGCGTCTCCGGCCCCACGGGCGTGGAGATGGAGGCCCTGACGGCGGTTACCGTGGCCTGCCTTACCATTTACGACATGGCCAAGGGCGTCGACAGGGACATGGCGATCTCCAATATTCGCCTGTTGACGAAGTCCGGGGGCCGCTCGGGCGAGTGGCGGGCCGAGGGAACCTCGTCTTGAGCCTGATGCCCGTCGAGGATGCATTGTCCCGTCTTCTGGACGGCGTGGATCCGATCCGGGAAACGGAAACCGTTGCCCTGCGCTCTGCGGCAGGGCGCGTCCTTGCCGCCGATGTGGACGCCCTGCGGACACAGCCGCCATTCGACGCATCCGCAATGGACGGCTATGCCGTACGGGCCAGCGATGCCGTGGCGGGCGCGATCCTGCCCGTCATCGGCGTTTCGGCCGCAGGCGCCGCCTTCCCTGCGCCCGTCGAGCCGGGAACGGCTGTGCGCATCTTCACCGGCGCGCCCATGCCGGCGGGCGCGGATACGGTGCTGATCCAGGAAAACGCCATGCTCGAAGCGCCGCACACGCTGCGTGTCGACGTTGCGGCAGAACCGTCGCGTCACATCCGCAAGGCCGGCCTCGACTTCCTGCAAGGGGACGCCCTGCTGCGGTCCGGGCTGCATCTGCGCGCAGGCCACGTCGCGCTGGCGGCCAGCGCCGGCCATCCGCAGCTTCCCGTCCTGCGCCGACCGCGCGTCGCCATCCTGGCGACAGGCGACGAGCTGGTGCTGCCGGGAGAAAGCACCGGCCCCGACCAGATCGTCGCGTCCAACGGGTTCGGCCTTGCCGCCATGGTGGAGGCCCATGGCGGCGACGTGCTGGACCTCGGCATCGCCCCCGACGACCAGGCCGTGCTGGAGGCCCGGCTTGCGGAAGCCGAGGATGCCCGCGCGGATATCGTCGTCACCATCGGCGGCGCGTCCGTCGGCGACCGGGATCTCGTCGCCCCGGCCTTGCGGGCGCGCGGCGTGGAACTGGATTTCTGGAAGGTCGCCATGCGCCCCGGAAAGCCGGTCATGGCGGGCCGCAAGGGGGCGCTGCGCATTATCGGGCTGCCGGGCAACCCGGCATCCACAATGGTGGCGGCAACCCTGTTCCTGCGCCCCCTTGTCCGCTGCCTCGCGGGCCTCGGCGCGGACCCTGGATACCGACGTGGCATCCTGTCGGAAGCGCTCCCGGAAGGCGGCGAGCGGGCTGACTTCGTACGCGCCCGGCTGCACCGGACTGCGGACGGCCTGCCGAGGGTGGAAGCATTGCCGCGACAGGACTCCTCGCTGTTGTCCATATATGCGCTCGCGGACGTCCTCCTGTATCGCCCTGTCGCTGCCCCCGCAGCCGATGCGGGCCAGGAATGCCTGTTCATCCCGCTCGATTGACGCGCCATGAACGCTTGCGGAACACAACTGGAACAGCTAGGTTTGTTCTGGTTTTGTTTTTGATCGATTCCGGGGGCGGCACGTGCTAACGCGCAAACAGCATGATCTCTTGATGTTCATTCACGAGAGGCTGCAATCCGCCGGCGTCCCGCCCTCCTTCGACGAGATGAAGGATGCTCTCGACTTGCGGTCGAAATCCGGTATCCACCGCCTTATCACTGCCCTCGAAGAGCGTGGATTCATCCGCCGCCTGCCCAATCGGGCGCGGGCGCTGGAGGTGGTCAAGCTGCCCGAGTCGATGGCGCGGGGCAGCCGGGCTGCGGCCTCCGCCCCGCCGCCGTCGAACGTCGTTTCCCTGGCCGACCAGTCCGCGGCATCGGGCGTTGCCGCGCGCCGGCGGGTTGCGCCCGCCGCAAACGATGCCGACGCCGGCATCAGCATTCCCGTCATGGGCCGCATCGCCGCCGGCGTGCCCATATCCGCCATCCAGAACAACACCCACAGCCTGACGCTGCCCCCGGACATGATCGGCCCCGGCGAGCATTATGCGCTGGAGGTTTCCGGCGACTCGATGGTCGAAGCCGGGATCCTGGATGGGGATACGGTCGTGATCCGCCGCGTGGATACGGCGACGCCCGGCGATATCGTCGTCGCGCTGGTGGACGACGAGGAAGCGACCCTCAAGCGATTCCGCCGCAAGGGAACCGCGATCGCACTGGAAGCGGCGAACCCGGCCTACGAGACGCGGATCTTCAATGCGGATCGGGTACAGGTGCAGGGGCGGCTGGTGGGCCTGATACGGCGTTACTGACGGTTTCGTCCGCCGCCCGGCGCGTCCGGGTTTCGCCGTCCTTCTTCCAGTATTCCGGCCATGGCGCCAGACGGTGCATGTTCCACTCCGGCGGATCGTCCGGGATGGACGGCGTCAGCACGAGTTGGCCGCCCTCGCCGCGGGATATCGCAAGAGAGCCGGTCCGACGCAGGCTGCGCAGCGTGACGAGCGTCGCGCCTCCGATCGGGCACCGGTTGCGGACAAGCGCCCGCGCAACGATTACGAGGTCTGCCTCGGCGCAGAGCCTGTCCGTTTCCTCGATCGAATCCGTCCATGCCAGGCGGATACCGGATGCGCTGGCAAGCTGGCAGGCGGGCGGCGCGCAGGGCAGCGGGCTATCGGCGCGGGGCGGGCCGAAGCGCCTTTCCCACTGGTCGGAGATGAAGCGCCCCGGGCGCTTGCCCAGATAGGCGACGCCCTCCGTATCGATCAGCGCAACCTTTTTGCCATCCTCGTAGATCAGTATGTCCGGCGCTCTTGCCGGGCCGGCGGCAAGGAGGCCGCCGAGGGCGGCCGCCGGCAGCGCCAGCCAGCGCAGGGCGCTGGCCAGGAAACAGGCCAGGAACAGCGCGAGCGACAGGGCGATGAGCGACGACGTGGGCAGCGCCATGCCGCCCTGGTCGGGAAAGGACTGGGCCAGATAGCGCGTCACCGCGAAGACCGCCGAAAGGCCCCACCCCATGAGATGCAGGAAAGGCGCGTCGAGCCCCAGGGGCATTGCGAGGGCCGCGGCCAGCGCCGCCGGCATGACCCAGAAGCTGAACAGGGGCATGGTCGCCACGTTGGCGAGGATGCCGTAGGGCGCCAGCCGCTGGAAATGATAAAGGCCGTAGGGCGCAGTCGCGGCCCCGGCCACCGCGGATGCGATGCAGGCGACCGCCAGCCACGCGACCGGGCGCAGGCCCTGCCCTTCTCCGGGCGGCGTCTGCCACCGCCGCGTCAGGGCGGCGGCGAGGCCCACAAGCGCGGCGGTTGCGGCAAAGGACATCTGGAAACTGGCCGTCAACGCTGCATGCGGCGCGATCGCCAGCACGGCCATGGCCGCAAGGGTGACGTTGCGTAGCGTCAACGCCGGCCTCTCGACGAGGACGGCCACCAGCATGATGGCGATCATGATGTAGGAGCGTTCCGTCGCGACGTTCGGACCGGCGATCGCCATGTAGGCGGTGGTTGCCATGAGGGCCGCGACGGCCCCCGCCTTGCGCGTCGAGATCGGCAGAAGGTGCGCCGGCAGCAGAACGAGCAGGCTGCGCACGGCACCCATGACGAAGCCCGCCACAAGCACCATGTGGAAACCCGAAATGGACAGGACATGCGATAGCCCGGTAACGCGGAAGATCTCGTCGATGTCCTCGGGGATGCCTGTCCGCTCGCCCGATATCAGCGCGGCAGCCACCGCCCCCTCCGCCCCCGGCAGGACCGCCCTGATCCGGCCGGACATGGCGACGCGCAGGCCGACGAGCCATTCGGCAAAACGCTCGGAGGTCGCCGATGGCGTCTCATCCAAAACGGGCTCCGGCGCGCCCAGCGAGAAGCCGTAGGCGCCGACACCATCGAAATAGGCGCCGAAGGCGAAATCGTATCCATCCGGCCAGGCCGGCCCGCTGGGCGGCCCAAGGCGCACGAGGCCGCTGTAGATGCCGCCGATCGGAATGGGTTCGTGACGGCTGGAGACGGCGATGCGCACTTGCCGGGGCGGTCGCGACAATACCGGCCTTTCCGTTGCGCTCACCGCCACGACGTAACGCATCTTGCCGTTCTCGTCGGCTTCCCGCATGGCGACCCGCCCCGTGACATGGACGGTGGCGCTGCCGGACAGGATCGTGGTCTGCGTGCGCGCAAGCTCAACGTGGCAGAGAAGCTGGCCGAAGGCGAGCGTGCAGGCCAGCGCCAGCAGCGGGCGCAAGACCATGCGTGCCCGAGGCGAAGCCTTGTCGGCGGCATGCAGCGCCGCCAGGGAGGCCATGATCATGGCGATGCAGCCCGGCACCGCGACCCGCAGGCCGACGGCATAGAAGAGCGCGACGGCGGCGACGACACCGGGTGGAACGAGATGGATGAAGCTGCGTGCCGATGCCTCGCGCTCGAATGCGGAACGCAGTCGACTCATTCTCCGTACCGTCCCCATAACAGGCTGCTTGCCTGGCCTCCCTCCTATGATACACAGCGGCATGGACGGCACGGATTGCCGCAGCCCGATTTTGCCGCCAGGCGTGGCGTTATCCAAAGCTTGCGCCTTTTGAGCGCGCAAACCGGCCGGTAAAGACAACTGGAGTTTTCATGACCGAGACCGTGGTCACCCGCTTCGCGCCCTCGCCCACCGGATACCTTCATATCGGCGGAGCCCGGACGGCGCTTTTCAACTGGCTCTATGCCCGCCATCACGGTGGCAAGATGCTGCTGCGCATCGAGGATACGGATCGCGAACGCTCCACCGATGCTGCGGTGACGGCCATCATCGACGGGTTGTCGTGGCTTGGCCTCGACGCGGACGAACCGCCGATCTCGCAATTCGAGCGCGTCGCGCGCCATCGCGAGGTGGCGGAAGAAATGGTCCGCCGCGGCAATGCCTATTTCTGCTTTGCCACACCGCAGGAACTGGAAGAGATGCGTGAGACGGCCCGCGCGGAAAAGCGCCCGCCGCGCTATGACGGCCGATGGCGCGACCGCGACCCGTCGGAGGCCCCTGCCGACGTGAAGCCGGTTATCCGGCTGCGCGCCCCGCTGGATGGCGAGACGCTGGTGCGCGACCGGGTGCAGGGCGACGTGCGCTTTCCCAACAAGGATCTGGACGACCTCGTGCTGCTGCGATCCGACGGCACGCCCACCTATATGCTGGCCGTGGTGGTGGACGACCACGACATGGGCGTGACCCATATCATCCGGGGCGACGACCACCTGACGAACGCCGCGCGGCAGACGCTGATCTTCCAGGCGATGGGCTGGGACGTTCCGGTCATGGCGCATATACCGCTGATTCACGGCGCGGACGGCGCCAAGCTGTCGAAGCGCCATGGCGCCCTGGGCGTCGAGGCCTATCGCGAGCTGGGTTATCTGCCCGTCGGACTGAAGAACTATCTGGTGCGACTGGGCTGGAGCCATGGCGACGACGAGATCATGTCGATCGAGGACATGATCCGATGGTTCGATATAGAAGACGTGAACAAGGGGGCCGCACGCTTCGATTTCGCCAAGCTCGAAGCCGTCAACGGCTATTGGATGCGCCACAGCGACGACGCCGACCTGGCCCGCACCCTGATGGCCGAGCGCGACCATCTGCCGAACGGCTCCATCCTGCGGCAAAGGGACGATGCCGAGACGCTCGATCTTCTGACGCGCGCCATGCCCGGCCTGAAGGAGCGCGCCAAGACGCTGGTCGAGCTTGCGGACAGCGCATCCTACCTGTTCGCTGCCCGCCCCCTGCCCCTGGAGGACAAGGCTGCCGAAACCTTGGGCAATGGCGGGCGCGAGATCGTCGCCGGCCTTTTGCCGGCGCTTTCCGGCGTATCGGAGTGGACGGTGGCCCGCCTCGAGGCCGTCGTGCGCGAGCATGCGGAGAAGGAAGGCCTCAAGCTCGGCAAGGTGGCGCAGCCGCTGCGCGCCGCGCTGACGGGTCGCACCACATCCCCGGGCGTCTTCGACGTTCTGGAGGTGCTGGGCCGCGAGGAGTCTCTCGCGCGCCTGGCAGACCAATCGTGAATGGGGGCGATTACATCTTTTGATTGGCAGTGCGGCATAAATCGCTGCTTTGCAGAAAAAAGTAAGTGCCGAAAACTTGTTCGCAGGGCGCGGACAAGTTAGGCATGAGCTCCGAAATCGACCTATGCGCCGCCGGCCAACGCGTCAGCGATCCGGCGGCTTTCGAAGAAGGGAACGCGCATGAGTGAAGCCGCGAAGCTTTCGCTGGACGGAAAGGAAGCCAGTTTCGGCGTCCGCCACGGCACCATCGGCCCCGATGTCGTGGACATCGGTTCTCTCTACAAGGAAACCGGCGCGTTCACCTACGATCCGGGCTTTACCTCGACGGCCTCCTGCGAGTCGAAGATCACCTTCATCGACGGCGATGAGGGCATCCTTCTGCACCGGGGCTATCCCATCGAGCAGTTGGCCGAGGAAGGCGACTTCCTCGAAGTGTGCTACCTGCTCCTCTACGGCGAACTGCCGACCGCCCAGGAAAAGGAAGACTTCACCTACCGCGTCACGCGCCACACGATGGTGCACGAGCAGATGACGAAGTTCTTTTCCGGCTTCCGGCGCGACGCGCACCCGATGGCCGTCATGGTGGGTTCGGTCGGCGCCCTGTCGGCCTTCTACCACGACTCCACGGACATAACGGATCCGCATCAGCGCATGGTGGCTTCCATCCGCATGGTCGCCAAGATCCCGACTCTCGCGGCGATGGCCTACAAGTACCATATCGGCCAGCCCTTCGTGTATCCGCGCAACGACCTGTCCTACGCAGAGAACTTCCTGCATATGTGCTTCGCCGTCCCGTGCGAGCCGTACAAGATAAACCCGGTTCTTGCCCGCGCGATGGACCGCATCTTCATTCTGCACGCCGACCACGAGCAGAACGCCTCCACCTCCACGGTGCGGCTGGCCGGTTCGTCCGGAGCAAACCCCTTCGCCTGCATCGCCGCCGGCGTCGCATGCCTGTGGGGCCCGGCGCACGGCGGCGCCAACGAAGCGGCGCTCAACATGCTGTCGGAGATCGGTAGCAAGGACCGCATCCCCGAGTTCGTCGCACGCGCCAAGGACAAGAACGATCCGTTCCGCCTGATGGGCTTCGGCCACCGCGTGTACAAGAACTACGATCCGCGCGCCAAGATCATGCAGAAGACCTGCCACGAGGTGCTGGACGAGCTCGGCCTGAAGGACGACCCGCTTCTCGAAGTGGCGATGGAGCTGGAGCACATCGCCCTGAACGACGAGTACTTCATCGAGAAGAAGCTTTATCCGAACGTCGATTTCTATTCGGGTATCACGCTGAAGGCTCTCGGCTTCCCCACCACGATGTTCACCGTACTGTTCGCCCTCGCGCGGACAGTCGGCTGGATCGCCCAGTGGAAGGAAATGATAGAAGACCCGCAGCAGCGCATCGGCCGCCCGCGCCAGCTTTATACGGGCTCGCCGCAGCGCGACTATCTGGCGCTCGACAAGCGCGGCTGACCGCTTCGCAAAGACGAGGAAAAGGCGCGTTCCCTGCCGGGAGCGCGCCTTTTGCGTTAAGGGGTCAGTGTCCGGCGTGTTGCAGGATGATGGCTGCGGTGGCTTCGCCGGGACTTCGATCCACGGTCATCAGGCGGTGGATTTCGGCGAAGCCTTCCATCTGGGCACGCCGCTCGCCCGTATCCTTCAGCAGCCGTTCCAACCGGCGGGCCAGGAGTTCCGGGCGGACGAATTCGTGGAAATGCTCGGCCACCAGCGGATGATCCAGGATGTAATTCGGCAGGACCGCTGTCCAGCCGGTGATGAGCCGGCGCAACTGGTAGGACAGCGGGTCCAACCGATAGGCGATCACCATCGGCGTTCCGGCCAGCGCCAGTTCCAGCGCAACGGTGCCCGAGGCAGCCAGCGCCGCATCCGCTTGCGCAAATGCATGCCACTTCGCCTCATCGCCCTCCAGCACTTCAGGCTTTTCCGGCCAGGAGGACAGCTTGTCCCGCACGAGGGAGGCGACCCGCGGCACGACGGGCAACAGTCCGCGCAGTTCCGGCATCCGTGTCTTCAGGAGCGCGAATGTCGCGCCGAAATCGTCCATCAGGCGGCTTACCTCACCGCGCCGCGAACCGGGCAGGATCAGCAGCGCAGGCGGTTCACCGACGGGTTTCAAGACTCCGCCTCCCCGTTGCTTCCAGATGGCCTTCAGATGCGGCTCGCTCATGATCGGATGGCCGACATAGCTGGCCGGCGGGCCGCCGGCCGCCGCGATATAGGCCGGTTCGAAGGGAAACAGGCACACCGTATGGTCCACCGCCGCGGCCAGTGCCTTGGCGCGCTCCGGCCTGTATGCCCAGATCGCCGGCGGCACGACATTGACGATCGGCAGGTCGGGCCGCGCCTTGCGCAAACGCGTCGCGACACGGTTGGTAAAGGTGAAACTGTCGATGGTCACGACGATATCGGGGCCTGCATCCAGAAGCCCGTCGACGGTCTGCGACAACCGTCGCATCAGTTGCGGCAGCCGCGCCACGATCGCGCCGACGCCGATGATCGACAATTCCTCGATATCGAAGAAGCTGTGCAGCCCCTCGGCCCGCATGGCCGTTCCGCCCAGGCCCACAGGCTCTATGGTTTCATTCAAGGTGCGCAAGCCGCGTATGATGTCCGCACCGATCCTGTCGGCGGAGTGCTCGCCCACAACGAAACCGACCTTCATGGACGCCTCCCCTCGGCAACGCCGACGACGAACAGGCCCTGGCGCGCCGCCGCCTGCGCAAGCGCGTCGATATCGATGACGAGCGACGCACCGGAAGAGACTCCGATACCGGAAAGGCCAGCCTCCGCCGCTTGCTGGATCGTCTCCACGCCGATGCTCGGCAGATCGAGCCGATGATCCTGCTGCGGCTTAACCGCCTTGAACAGGACCGTTCTCTCGGAGCGTCCGATGCGGCCTTGACGACGCAGGTCTGCCACCCGCTTCAGCATGTCACGCGTTCCTTCGATGCCTTCGAGCGCGATGACCCGCTCGGCCGAGGCAACCGCCGCCTGCCCGATATCGAGATGTCCCAGCGCCCGCGCCGCCTCCGCCGCCCGTGCGATGGCCCTGGCTTCCGGTTCATCCGGCGCATGGCCGGCAATGAGGCCTTCGGGCGCGATGAGGCGCGGCATGACCTCCTGCACCCCGTGCAATTCGAAACCCCGCCGCTCGAACGCGCGGGAAACGGCGCGCAGCATCGTATCGTCGCCTCCGCGCATGATGGAGAAGATTTCCGGAAGCAACCGCAAGGTCTGCAGCGACGGGATCATGGAACGGTAGTCGGGCCGCACGGATATGGTGCCGCAGAAGACGATATGCCGCACACCCGCCTTGCGCAGGTAGGGGAAGATATCGCCCGTCTGGGACCATTTCAGCGGCCGGTTGCGATAGGCGGACCAATCCTCCCGCCAGCCGTCGCCCACGGGTACGACGACCGGCGTGAAACCGACGCCCTTCAACGTGTCCGCCACCATCTTCGGCAGGACGCCGCCGCCGGCGACAATGCCGAACGCCTCGCCCGGCGTGACGGGCACGATGCCCGCCGGCGCCGGCAAGGGCGCGGTCAAGCCGGCCGGGCCGACCGGGGGAAGCATAGCGCCCTGTCCCCGCCGGCCTTGATGAAGCCGAGCAGATCCTGGACAAGCGGGTCTTCCGGATACTCGGCCTCCACCTCTTCCATGTTTTCCTTGAAGGTCAGGTCGTCGGAAAACAGCATCCGATAGGCCTTGCGCACGTTGCGGATGGCTTCCCGGTTGAAGCCCGCGCGCTTCATCCCGATCACGTTGAGGCCGGCAAGATAGGCGCGGTTTCCGATGACCATGCCGAAGGGGATCACGTCGCCCTCCACGGCGGCGAGACCCCCGATATAGGCGTGATGACCGACCCGCGTGAACTGGTGGATGGCCGAACCGCCGGCGAAGGTGGCATAGTCCCCGATGGTGCAGTGACCGGCCAGCATCACATTGTTGATGATGGTCACGTTGTTGCCGAGGATACAATCGTGCGCCACATGCGCGCCGGTGAAGAAGGCGCAGTTGTCGCCGATGGTCGTTTCCGAGCGCCCTTGCACCGTACCGGGGTTCATGGTCACGCTTTCGCGGATCAGGCAGTTGGCCCCGATCACGAGACGTGTGTCCTCACCCCGATATTTCAGGTGCTGCGGCGCATGGCCGAGTGACGCGAAGGGATAGATCTGCGCGTTGTCGCCGATACGCGTGTTGCCCGCCAGAACGACATGCGAATGAAGCCTGGAGTTTGCGCCCAGCACGACCCGCGGGCCGATATGGCAGAACGGGCCGATCTCGCAACCGGCTCCGATGACGGCCCCGTCTTCGACGATGGCCGTAGGATGTCTGGTGTAATCTTGCGATGCCATACGGTTCCTCAGGCGGCCTCCGCCTGTGCGACCATGGCGCTGACGGTGGCCTCGGCAACCTTCACGCCGTCCACCTTGGCAACGCAGTCGAAGCGCCAGATGTTGCCGCGCTTCTTGACCTGCGTCACATGATATTCAAGCCGGTCACCCGGCACCACGGGCTTGCGGAACTTCGCGTTGTCCACGGTCATCAGGTAGACGAGCGCCGGCATGCCTCCGAGGCCGCGGGTGCAGATGGCCCCGGCCGTCTGCGCCATGCCCTCGATGATCAGAACGCCCGGCATGACCGGATTGCCCGGGAAATGTCCCTGGAACTGGGGCTCGCTGGCGGTGACGTTCTTGATGCCGATGGCGCTTCTGTCGCCGTCGATCTCTATGATCCGGTCCACCAGAAGAAAAGGGTAGCGGTGGGGCAACAGCGCCATGATCTCCATGACGTCCATCTTTTCCAGCACCGGCTTCTCTTCGCTCATTCCTGTCCTCCTGTCGTGCGCTTGGCGCGCGCCATGTCGCGGAGCCACGTCACCTCGCGCAGCCAGTCGCGTACCGGACGCGCGGGCGTGCCTCCCCAGCGCGCGCCGGGCGGCACGTCGCCCGCGACGGTGCTGACGGCAGCGATCTGGGCGCCGTTGCCTACCGTCACATGCCCGTTGACGCCGGATTGCCCCCCAATAGCGACATTGTCGCCGATTGTCGCGCTTCCGGCTATGCCGACTTGCGACACGATGACGCAATTTCGGCCGATGCGGACATTGTGGGCGATCTGCACCTGGTTATCGATCTTGGTGTTCTCGCCGATGACGGTGTCGCGGACCGCGCCGCGATCCACCGTCGAGTTGGCGCCGATCTCTACATTGTCCTGAATGATGACGCGGCCGATCTGCACCTGCTTCAGGATACCTTCGCGGCCGATCGCGTAGCCGAAGCCGTCCTGGCCGATGCGCACGCCGGGATGCAGGATAACGCGGTTTCCCAGCAGCGCATGCTGCAGGCTGACGCCCGCGCCGATGGCGCAGTCGCGGCCGATCCGGCAGCCGCCCCCGATGGCGGCGCCGCCACCGACGACGGTACCGGAACCGATCTCGACTCCAGGGCCGACGACGGCGAACGGCTCGACCGTCGTGCCGTTTTCTATCCGTGCGGTGGGATGGATGCTGGCCTGCGGGGATATGCCCCCTTCGCCGCCGAAGGCCAACGGCGTCATCGCAGCCGGAAACAGTGCTGCCCCGACCTTAGCGAAAGCCGTCTGCGTATCGGCCACGACAAGGCGGGCGATGCCGGCAGGAACCAGCTTCGAATAGCGCTCGACGACGATGATGGCGCCCGCGCGCGTCACCGCCAGCTCGTGCTCGTAGTTCGGATTGTCGAAAAAGCTGATATCCGTGGGGCCGGCCCGCTCCAGCGTCGCGATGCCGTCTATCGGCAATTCGCCCGACTCCGCCTGCTCCAGCATTCCACTACAAAGCGCCGCAAGCGAGCCGAGTGTCTTCGGCTCGCCGCGGCTGAAAAACGAGGTTTCGTTCATCGTTCCATTCCGGGCCGAGTTGGCTTTACCCGGCCCGTGGTATCAGAAGCGCGAGGAGAAGCCGAACGAGAACTCCTGCGTCCGGTCATAATCTTCCTTGGCGATCGGGTAGGCATAGTTCACGCGGATCGGGCCGAAGGGCGACGCCCAGATCAGGCCGACGCCGGCCGAGGCGCGGATGTTGAAATCGTCACCCACGACGCCCGGCTGGCTGGCGAACTCCGAACCCCAAAGCGAACCCGCATCGGCGAAGGCGGCGCCACGGAAGCCGAGATCACGCGAGACCAGCGGCAGCGGGAAGGTAACTTCGGCGCTGGCATTGGCGTAGTTCTCGCCGCCGATGGCGACGCTGTTGCTTCCCGGAATGACGTTGCCTGCGGCGTCGACCGCAAACTGACGCGGTCCGAGACCCTGGTACTTGAAGCCGCGAACGATATCCTGGCCCTTGAAGAAATTGTCGAAGACGCGCAGGTCGTCGCCGAGCGCCGTGACGTTGCCCGCCCCGCCGCTCAACTGGCCGATCACGTCATACTCTTCGTTCAGCAGCGAGAACCAAGAGGCCTTGCCCGTGGTGCGCAGGAACTCGGCATCGCCGCCCAGGCCCGCAACTTCCTGACCGGCCTGGATGAAGAAGCCGTCACGCGGATCGGTGCTGCTGTCCAGCGTATTGTAGGTCAGCGCATAGGACATCGACGACGTCGTGTACGGGCTGTCGCAGATCGCCTGGTTGATGATGGACGAATTCGTGTAACGCGGCGCGTACTGGCCGATGAAGGTGGCCGGCGTGCCTGCGGCTGCTGCCGCCGCAGCGGCATTATCCCCATCCGCGCATGTCGTGTAGAAGAGATTGCCGAAGGCGTCGTACTGGCCGACACCCGTATCGTCGCCGAAGCGCTCTTCCTTGTAGTTGTAGGCGATCTGCGCCGTCAGGTTCTGCGTGAGGGGCGCCGCGATCCGCAGCGTGCCGCCGGTGCGCTCGATGTCGTAATCGGACGAGGAGTTCTCGGTGCGGTAGATATCGAAGCCGGCCGCAAGACGACGCCCGAGGAAATAGGGCTCCGTGAACGACAGGTTGTAGTTGCGCGTATCCTCGCCGAAGCCGGCGGAGATGCGCACGAACTGACCGCGACCGAGGAAGTTGCGCTCGGTGATGCCGACTTCCGCGACGGGACCGGGGTTCTCACCGCCGGTCGTATAGCCGCCGCCGACCGAGAATTCACCGGTGGACTGCTCGACCACCTGGACGACGACGACGACGCGATCAGGCTCGCTGCCCGGAGCGGTCGAGACGTTGACGGTCTGGAAGAAACGCAGGGCCTCGAGCCGCTGGCGCGCACGCTGGACGAGCACCTGGTTGAAGGCGTCGCCTTCCGAAACGTCGAACTCGCGGCGGATGACGTAATCGCGCGTCTTGGTGTTGCCGCGGATCTCGATGCGCTCGACATAGGCGCGCGGCCCCTGGTCGATCACGTATTCGACGCCGATCGTGTTGTTGGTGAAGTCGCGGTCGCCGCGCGGCGTGACCTGGGCGAAGGCATATCCCTGGGCCGCCACGGCGTTGGTCAGGTTGACGAGCGTATTCTCGACCTTTTCCGCGCTGTAGACATTGCCCGGCTTGGTCTCGAGCTCGCCCTGCAGAGCCGCGGCGTCGATGCCGGGCACCGTGGAGTCGATGTTGACGTTGCCGAAGGTGTAGCGCTCACCCTCTTCCAGGGTGATCGTGATGAAGTACTGGTTCTTCGCGGCATCGAGCTCGGCAACCGAGGAGACGATACGGAAGTCGGCGAAACCGCGGTTGTAATAGAAGCGGCGAAGGGTCTCTTCGTCGGCGCGCAGACGATCCTCGTCGTAGATGTCGCTCTTCTGGAGGAAGCCAAACAGGCCGGTTTCACGCAGCGAAATCACTTCCCTCAGGCGACGGTCGCCGAAGGCGTTGTTGCCCACGAAATTGATCTGCGCGATCCGGGTGCGGTCGCCCTCGACGATATCGAACACCACGTTGACGCGGTTGCCGTCCGCCGGAATGGTGCGGACCGAAACCTGGGCGTCGCTGCGCCCCACGCGGGAATACACGCTGCGTATGGCGTCGACGTCGGCCTGCGCGGTGGAGGCGTTGTAGGCCGCGCGCGGCGCCGTCTGCACGACGGATTCGAGCTGCTCGTTCTTGACCTTGGAGTTGCCCTGGAAGACGACCTCGTTGACGATCTGGTTCTCGTCGACCTGGACGATCATCGTGCCGCCCGACTGGCTGACGCGGACATCCGAGAACAGGCCGGTTGCGAACAGCCGCGTAACCACCTGGTCCATCTCTGCCGGGGTCACGTTCTGGCCCGGGCGGATCTGGCTGAGGTTGCGGACCGTGTCGGCATCGACGCGCGACGTGCCGCGCACCTCGATCCGGTTGACGACGGCCGCGTGCGCAGCGCTCATGACCCCGAGCTGGATACCGACAGTGGATGCCGTAAGGATCGTCGAGGAAAGCGCCGCCGCCGACAAGGCGTTGAGAAGCTTCGAACCAGCCGTCATAGGCCTAACCACCTTTATACTTCTGCCGAGCAGGACGCGTGACAGGATACGTCACATGCCTTGTATCGGCTTTGCGGATGCGTTCAACCAGACTGGGCCTGAATCCGTTTAGGATTCACGAAAGCGTTGCGAAATCGACACGGCAACGGCCCCGTATGGTTAACGATCGGCAAACCCCCTGATGTCCCCTGACCCCTTGCGGCGCGGCTTCAGCCGAGCCGCAGGAGATCGTTCGAGAATGCGAATACCATGAGCCCCATTACAAGGACCAGCCCGATTCGGAAACCGATCTCCTGCGTGCGTTCGCTCAGCGGTTTCCCGCGGATCGCCTCGGCCGCGTAGAACAGGAGATGCCCCCCGTCCAGGATGGGGATCGGCAGCAAATTCAGCAGGCCGATGGATATGGACAGCAGGGCCGCCATGTTGAGCAGCGTGGCAAAACCGAGGGTTGCCGCCTGACTCGACATCTGCGCTATGCGGATCGGTCCGCCGATCTGGTCCACCGGCTGCGCTCCGCGGAACAGCCCGCCGATGAAATCCACCGTGCGCTCGGTGACGAACCAGGTTTGCGAGACGCCGAACTGCAGCGATTGCAGAACCGTCAGTTCCTCGACCCGAAAGGATGACGCGGCATTCGTCGCAACGATGCCGACGACCGGCATGGTATATTCGTTACCGAACGGGTCGGTTTGCGTCCGCTCCTGCGGAGTTACGGTCAGGGGTACTTCCGAGCCGCCTCGCTCCACGACGACCGCGATGGGTATGTTGGCGCGCGAGGCGACATGGCGCTGGAAATCGCCGAAATAGGCGATGGCCTGCCCATCCGCGCTGACGATCCGGTCACCGGGCATTATACCGGCGGTTGCAGCCGGCGAATCTGCCTGCACTTCCGCCACGACCGGATCGCCCACGACACGCCCGTTGAAATAGGCCACCCCCGCGAAGATCGCGATGGCCAGGATGAAATTGGCCACGGGCCCGGCCGCTACCGTCAAGGCGCGTCGCCCGACGCTTTTCGCGTGGAAAGCACCGCGACGCTCGGCATCGTCCATATGCTCCAGCGCATCCCGGTCTGGCATGCTGCCGGCGTTCTCGTCGCCGAGGAACTTCACGTAGCCGCCCAGCGGAATCATGCAGAGCTTCCAGCGGGTGCCGTGCCGGTCGGTAAAGCCGACCAGTTCCTTTCCGAAGCCGACCGAAAAGGCCAGGATGCGGATGCCGCACCATCGGCCCACCAGGTAATGGCCGAGTTCGTGGAAGAAGACGATGACCGTCAGGACGAAAAGAAACGGAACGATCTTGACGAGAGCGCTGTCCCAGACCGCACCGAGTGCGCCCGCTGCATCCATGACGTGCCTATCTCCAGATGTAAGTGTGCAAAAGACCTATAGGTGAAATATGGCGCGGGCGGGTTCTTCAAGCTCGCTTGCGAACAGGCCCGTGAGCCATAGGACGGCCGTGGCGAAGATGAGCGCGTCGATCCTGTCCATCAGGCCGCCATGGCCGGGGATCAGGCGGCCGGAATCCTTGACGCCGAAACGACGCTTCACCCAGGATTCGTAGAGATCTCCTGCCTGCCCCACTGCCGACAGGACGGCCGAGAGCAACAGGATGCCGAAACCGACATCGCCGCTGACGAGATAGGTGTAGAGCCAGCCGGCCAGCACGCCGGCGACGAGCCCGCCGACGGCGCCGGAAACCGTCTTCTTGGGCGAGACGAGCGGCATCAGCTTCGGCCCCCCGAACGTCCGCCCGCTGAAATAGGCGGCGATATCGGTGGACCAGACGACGCAGATGACCAGACCGAGCGCGGCCAGACCCTCGACGTCCTCGCCGCGCACCATACCCGGTGCAAGCCCTGCGATCGCGGCATAGACGAGGCCGCCGGCAACCCAGTCGGCGCGCTTCTCGCGCCGGTCGACGAAGGCGATGAAAATCGCCACGAATGCCACGATGGCAAGGGCCAGGAGTTCGAAATGGAACAGGAAGGCCAGAAGAGACAGGGCCAAGGCGTTCCGGGCGACGTCGAACAGCGGGCCGGAACGCTTGGCCCCGGTGATGCGCGCCCATTCGTCGAAGACGATGAAACCCGTTACGACGCACAGGATACGGAAGGGCAAGCCGCCCATGATGGCCAACGCCAGCACCGCCAGACCCAGGATGACGGCCGAAATCAGGCGCGGCTTAAGATCGCCCCAGGATTTCGCACGCAGGAACCGTCCGATCTCCAGGCCCATCGATCAGGACGCGATCTCTTGCGACACGGCGCCGAAGCGACGATCACGCGAGGCATATTCATCCAGCGCGCCCTGCAGGGCGGCACGGTCGAAATCGGGCCAGAGGCATGGCAGAAAAACCAGTTCGGCATAGGCCGACTGCCAGAGGAGGAAGTTGGACAGCCTCTGCTCGCCGCTCGTGCGGATGATGAGATCGAGTTCGGGCAGCCCCGCCGTGTCCATGTGGGCGTCCATCGCCGAGGCGTCGACATCCTCACTGCGCAGTTCGCCTGCGGCGACGCGCTCGGCGATGCGCCGCGCGGCCCGTGCGATCTCGTCGCGCGCGCCGTAATTGAAGGCGATCACCAGTGTTGTCCCGGTATTGCCGCGCGTCAGGCTTTCGGCCTCTTCCAAAAGGCCGAGGATATCGCTCGGGAGGTTGTCGCGGGCGCCGATGATGCGCACCCGGACGCCTTCGCGATGCAGTTCCGCAAGGTCGCGCCGGATGAAGATCTTCAGCAGCGACATCAATTCGCTGACTTCGTCCTGCGGCCGTCGCCAGTTTTCCGACGAGAAGGCGAAGAGCGTCAGAACCTCGATTCCGAGTTGACCGACCGCACGTACGGCATCGCGCAGAGCTTCCACCCCACGGCGGTGCCCCATGGTCCGCGGCAGGCCGCGGGCCTTCGCCCAGCGGCCGTTACCGTCCATGATGATCGCGATATGTCGGGGGTGCCGCACGTCGACCTGCCTTCCTTTCGAATCCAGCCGGCGCCCGGTCAGACCTGCATGATCTCGCCTTCCTTGGCGACCAGCAGCTTGTCGATCTCCGATACGGTGTCGTCGGTCATCTTCTGGACCTTGTCCGACGTCTGGCGGCTTTCATCCTGCCCGATGTCGCCGTCCTTCTCCATCTTCTTCAAGGCATCCATCCCGTCGCGGCGCACGTGGCGCGCGGCGACGCGGGCATTCTCGGCATATTGATGCGCAACCTTGACCAGTTCCTTGCGGCGCTGCTCGTTCAGCTCTGGCAGCGGGATCCGCAGGGTCGTGCCGTCGGTAATCGGGTTGAGGCCCAGATTGCTGTCGCGGATGGCGCGCTCGACCGCGCCGACCATCGACTTGTCCCATACGGACACAGCGATCATGCGGGCTTCCGGCACCGTGACGTTGGCCACCTGGTTGATCGGCATCGAGGATCCGTAGGCGTCGACTGTGATGGGATCGAGCAGGTTGGCGGAGGCCCGTCCCGTACGAAGTCCGGCAAGATCGCTCTTGAAGGCGCTCACGGCTCCATCCATGCGGCGCTTGATTTCATTGACGTCGAAGTCGGCCATGTTCTGTCCTCTTTTGAAACTGTGTTCGGGCGGCGCGTCAGTCGGACACGATCGTCGCGCGCCCCTGCCCGGACAGGATCCGGGCGAATTCGCCGTCTTCGTGGATCGAGAAGACCACGATCGGGATATGGTTTTCCCGCGCCAGCGCCACGGCCGCGATATCCATGACCGCAAGCCCCTTCTGCAGGACTTCGTCGTGCGTCAGCGTCTCGAAGCGCTCGGCATCGGGATAGAGCTTCGGGTCGGCGCTGTAGATGCCGTCGACCTGCGTGCCCTTGAACAGCGCCTCCACGCCCATCTCGGCGGCGCGCAGGGCGGCTGCGGAATCGGTGGTGAAGAAGGGGTTGCCCGTCCCGCCTGCGAAGATCACCACCCGGCCGGCCTGCGCGTGGGCCAGCGCCGCCCTCTGCGAGAAGCTTTCGCATATCTCCGGCATGGCGATGGCCGATAGCACGATCGCGTCCACGCCGATCTTGGTAAGGGAGGTCCGCAACGCCAGGGCGTTGATGACGGTGGCGAGCATGCCCATGTGGTCGCCAGTGACGCGGTCGCCGCCCTTGGAGGCCACGGCGACGCCGCGAAAGATATTGCCGCCGCCGATGACGACGGAGATCCTGACGCCGAGTTCGCGCACCTGGCGGATGTCGGCCGCGATCCTGTCCGCGACGGCGACGTCGATGCCGAAGCCCTGCGCGCCCATGAGCGCTTCGCCGGATACTTTCAGAAGTACGCTTTTGTAACGCAAGGTCAGTCTTCCCTGTCGAGCCATGGTCCGACCGTCACGGACCGTCGGCGGAAAGCGATTTTCCGGCCCCGGACCTGACAGCGCGACGTAACGTCGGCTTGCGATACAGGAAGGGCGTCCACTTGCCAAGCGGACGCCCTTTCAATCCACATTCGTGACGGTCGATTACTTCTTGCCGGCCGCGGCGGCGACTTCTGCGGCGAAGTCGCTTTCTTCACGCTCGATCCCCTCGCCCAGCGCGAAGCGGACGAAGCCGGTGATGCGCGCCGGGGCGCCAAACGATCCTTCGGCCTGCTTGAGCGCGGCGCCGACGGTCAGGTCGGGGTTGATGACGAACGCCTGGCTCGTCAGCACGACCTCTTCGAAGAACTTGCGCATGCGGCCTTCGACCATCTTCTCGATGATGTTCTCGGGCTTGCCGGACTGGCGCGACTGATCGATGAAGATCGCGCGCTCGCGCTCGACGGTCGCGCTGTCGACCTCGTCGTTGCTGAGGGCAAGCGGGTTCGTCGCGGCGACGTGCATCGCCACCTGGCGACCGAACTGCGTGAGCGCGGCCTTGTCGCCATCCGACTCGATGGCCACGAGAACGCCGAGCTTGCCGAGGCCGTCTGCGACCTGGTTGTGGATGTAGGTCGCGACGACGCCGTTGGATACGCTCAGCATCGCGGTGCGGCGCAGGCCCAGATTTTCGCCGATGGTGGCGACCGCATCCTTGACGGTGTCGGAGACCGACTTGCCGCTTCCCGGCATCGTCGCGGAAGCGACGGCCTCGGTGGAGCCGTCGGTGGAAAGACCAACCTCGGCAATGTCGCGCACCAGCGCCTGGAAGGCATCGTTACGGGCGACGAAGTCCGTCTCGGAGTTGACTTCCGCGACGATGGCCTTGTTGTCCCCGGCGGCAACGCCGACGAGGCCCTCGGCAGCCGTGCGGCCGGCCTTCTTGTCGGCCTTGGCGATGCCCTTTGCGCGCAGCCAGTCGATGGCGGCTTCCATGTCGCCATTGGTCTCGGCAAGAGCGGTCTTGCAGTCCATCATGCCCGCGCCGGTCTTCTCGCGCAGTTCCTTCACCATCGAGGCGGTAATTGTCATAGATAAAGCCTTTGGAAACAGACGGGCGCACCGCTCCGGCTGGAAGGTGCGCCCCTAAGATGACGCCCGGATAACAGGCGCCATCGATTGAGAACATCAGGAGCCGGCGCTTATCAAGCAGCGGCGCTCTGTTCGCCGGTCTCGGCCTCGTCGGCAGCGGCCGTCTCTTCCGGAGCGGTTTCCATCGCACCGACATCCACGCCCATGGCGCCCTGCTGGCGGGCGATGCCGTCGACCGCCGCGCGTGCGATGAGGTCGCAATACAGCGCGATGGCGCGCGATGCGTCGTCATTGCCCGGGATCGGGAAATCGATACGGGAAGGATCGCTGTTGGAATCGACGACGGCGACGACCGGGATGTTGAGGCGCTTGGCCTCGTCGATCGCGATCGCTTCCTTGTTGGTGTCGACGATGAAGATCAGGTCCGGAACGCCACCCATGTCCTTGATGCCGCCCAGCGCGCGGTCGAGCTTGTCGCGCTCGCGCTGCAGGGTCAGGCGCTCCTTCTTGGTGAAGCCCTGGGCCTCGCCGGACAGGATCTCGTCGAGCTTGCGCAGACGCTGGATGGAGTTGGAGATCGTCTTCCAGTTGGTCAGCATGCCGCCGAGCCAGCGCGCGTTGACGTAATACTGGGCCGAACGGTTGGCGGCATCGGCCACCAGCTCGGAAGCCTGGCGCTTGGTACCGACGAACAGCACGCGGCCGCCGCGGGCGACCGTGTCGGACACCGTCTGCAGCGCCTTGTGCAGCATCGGCACCGTCTGCGACAGATCCAGGATGTGGATGTTGTTGCGCGCGCCGAAGATGTAAGGAGCCATGCGCGGGTTCCAGCGGTGGGTCTGGTGCCCGAAGTGAACGCCGGCTTCGAGAAGCTGGCGCATGGAATAATCTGGCAAAGCCATGTCGATCTATCCTTTTGACCGGTTTAACCTCCACGGATCGAAGCGGATGAACCGCCACCGGAGGGAGCCGCCGCGTCGCGACAGAACCCGATATCCGTGTGTGGAATAGCGCGGCGCATACAACATGGCGGCTGCAAAGGCAAGCCGAACGACACAATCACCGCTTTGAAACGACGCCGAAACCGCCCTTATTCGCAGTCCGGCGACGACAGATATTTAAGGTTGGCGAGGTCGCCTTTCAACTCATAGGCGCCGAAATCCAGCAGCATCTGGTCCGACACGCCGTTTTCGTAAAGTCGGTAGCGTGCACGGAAAACGGGTTGCCCATCCCCGTCGGAATCGCTGTTGAAGTAGGATTCGTCGATCATCCATGATTGGAGGCCGGCCAGTTCCTCGCCCGTCCGGCCGCCCTCCGCCGGCGGCGTGCCTTCCTTGACGGGCAGGATGACGGAGGTGGTCGTCAGAAGCTTCTCGGCCTCGGGGTCCCCATCGAACAGGCGCGCCTCGAAGAAGCGGGTTCCCTTTCGGCCCTGGTTGATGAGCTCTTCGGTATGGCTCAGCGGAAAGCGCGACAGCGGAAGCTTGAAACCCCGACTGACAGGCTCCTGGAGCGTGACATCGGTACCGTCGGGCGCATTGACGGCGGCGCCCTTCACGGCCCCCTGGTCGAGCCCGTCGACGAAGGTCGTCGTCTCGAACGAGAATTCCTTTCCGAAGGCCTTCTCCGTGGACCGCGTGCGCTGGTCCGTCAGGGTCATCTCGCCGTCCTTGTGGAAGCGTGCCGCGAAACGATAGTCGAGGTCGTAGTCGCCGCAGGCCCTGGCATTGAGCGTGAAGGCGATGCGGCCTTCGACCGCCAGTATATCTTCCGTCTGCCCGGCCAGCGACAGGTCGTAGACGGCCTGATGGGGGCGGAGCGGCGCGGCTTCTGCCGGCAGGCAGACCGCCAGGACGGCCAAGGCCGCGATGCCGATAAGGGCTCTGTTGTCGATGCTCGGCAAAACCTTCGATCCCCTTGCCTTATTGGACGCGCCGTTGGACATTCGCCCCGCAACATGCAGTCGGAGTATCCATGACAGATTCCATCGAAAGCCGTCTTGCCGCAAAGGGCCTCAAGCTTCCCGCCGCGGCGGCGCCGGCGGCCAATTATGTCGCTTATGTCACCTATGGCAACATCCTCCAGACATCCGGCCAGTTGCCGATGGCCGATGGTGGCCTGGCGGTCACGGGTACGCTGGGGGAAGGCGTAACCCTCGAGCAAGGGCAGGAAGCCGCCCGTCATTGTGCGTTGAACATCCTGGCCCAGGCCAAGGCGGCCCTCGGCGGAGACCTTAAGCGGATTCGCCGCCTGCTGAAGCTGACCGTCTTCGTCGCCAGCGCGCCGTCCTTTACCGACCAGCACAAGGTGGCCAACGGCGCATCGGACCTGATGGTCGAGCTTCTGGGCGATATCGGCAGGCATTCCCGGTCCGCGGTCGGCGTGCCGGCGCTTCCGATGGGAGCCGCGGTCGAGATCGAGGCTGTGTTCGAGATTGCCTGACAGCCCCCTATCCGCGATCGACTGGCTGACGCGGCGGCCTATCGCCCATCGCGGCCTGCACGACGGCAACATCCATGTCGCCGAAAACTCCATGGCGGCGTTCCGCGCCGCCATGGAGGCAGGCTATGCAATAGAATGCGATATCCACATTGCGGCCGACGGCGTGCCCGTCGTGTTCCATGATGGCGATCTGGCCCGCATGGCCGGCATGGAGAAGGATGTCTCCAGCCTCGGCTCGGCCGAACTGGCCGCGATACGGCTGGCCGGCACAACGGACGGCGTGCCGACGCTCGCCGCCCTGATGGAGCTCGTGGCCGGGCGCGTTCCCCTGATCGTCGAGATGAAGGGAACCAGCGCCGCCGCCGATGCCGGCTTCGTGCGCGCCCTGTCGCCGACGGTTCTTGCCTATGACGGCCCGCTTGCGCTGATGTCCTTCGACGAATGGCTGCTGGCCGACGCGCTGCCGCTGCGGCGCAAGGTGCCGTTGGGCCTGACCGCCGAAGGCACGCGCGACGAAAAGCTGGCTGCGCACCGCGCAATCGTGGAACGGGGCTGCGACTTCGTTTCATACAATGTGCACCACCTGCCGAATCCCTTCGTTGAATGGGTGCGTCAGGAACTCCATCTACCCGTCATAAGCTGGACGGTGCGCACGCCGGACGATGTGGAGCGCAGCCGCATTTATGTCGATCAGATGACGTTCGAGGGCTTCCTCCCGCGATAGGCCTGCGGCCTGTCGTTTCCGGCGGCCCGCGACAGGTCGGGAGATTCCATGACCGTCAACACAGACGAGAACCGCTCCGGCGGCGCGTCGAGCGGCCTCACCCTTCGTGTGGCCGACAGTATCGCGACGCTGGATGCCGACCGATGGAACGCGCTTGCCGCTCCCGACGGGCGCGGCAACCCGTTTCTTCGCCATGCCTTCCTCGAAGCGCTGGAGCGTTCAGGCAGTGTCGGCGAAGATGCGGGGTGGCTGCCGCAGCACCTTCTGCTGGAACGCGATGGCTGCATGATCGGCGCGGTTCCCGCCTATCTGAAACTGCATAGCCAGGGCGAGTATGTCTTCGACCACGGCTGGGCCGATGCGTTCGAACGCGCGGGTGGCCATTATTATCCGAAGCTCCAGATTGCCGTCCCGTTCACACCGGCCACCGGCCCGCGCCTGCTTGTCGGCAATGGCGGCAACGCCGCCCGTGAACTCCTGGCGCGATCCATCATCGCCTATGTCGGCCAGACCGGCTTGTCCTCCGCCCATGCGACCTTCCTCGTCGAGGAAGACGCCGCCGCCCTGGCCGAAGCCGGCCTGCTGGAGCGGCTCGACATCCAGTATCACTTCTTCAACCGCGGTTATGCGACTTACGAGGATTTCCTCTCAAGCCTTTCATCACGCAAAAGAAAATCACTCCGCAGAGAACGCAGGGATGCGCTGGCCGCAGGCATGGAGGTTGAATGGCTGAGCGGCTCCACGCTGACGCAAGAGGCGCTGGACGCCATGTTTGCCTTCTACATGGACACGGGAAGCCGCAAATGGGGGCGACCCTATCTGAACAAAGGCTTCTTTCACCTGCTGGCGGAGACGATGGCCGACGAACTGCTGCTCGTCATGGCGCGACGCGATGGACGATACATTGCCGGCGCCATGAATATCATCGGTCCGGATCGGCTTTACGGGCGCTACTGGGGTTGCGTCGAAGACCACCCCTTCCTGCATTTCGAGCTTTGTTATAATCAGGCGATCGACTACGCGCTGGCGCACGGGCTGGACGTGGTGGAAGCCGGTGCCCAGGGCGACCACAAGATCGCCCGAGGGTATGAGCCGGTGCTCACGCGCTCCTACCACTACCTTGCGCATCAGGGCCTGCGCCGGGCCGTGGAGGAGCATCTCCTGCGCGAGCGGCGAGCGATGATCTCCGAGCAGGTATCCCTTGCGGCCGAGACACCGTTCCGCAAGGGTGAATGAAGACGATCGACACATACCGGAGACAGGTTTCGAGAATGACGACCGCGTATCAGGACGACAACATCTTCGCCAGGATCCTCAAGGGCGAAATACCCAGCGTGAAGCTCTTCGACCTGCCCGAAGCCATTGGGATCATGGACGTCATGCCGCAATCGCCCGGTCACTGCCTGGTGCTGCCGAAGGCGCCATCGCGCAACCTGCTCGACGCCGAGGACGAGACCCTTTCGCAGCTGCTCCCCATCGTCGCCCGGCTGGCGCGGGCCGTGAAGGAAGGCATGGGCGCCGACGGAATCGTCATTTCCCAGTTCAACGAGGCGGCGGGTGGCCAGACGGTGTTTCACCTGCATATCCATGTCGTCCCCCGTTACGAGGGCCAGGAATTGAAGGCACACGCATCCGGCATGGCCGATACCGCCCTTCTCGAGGAACAGGCGCAGAAGATCCGCGCGGCGTTCAGATAAGCCCTGCCTGCCAGGCGCCTGTCAGCAACACTGCCTGCGAGGCCAGGATGCCTGCAATGATGCTGCGTCCCGTGCCCAGGTAGATCCCGAACCCGACGCAGACCGCGCCGACGCGCCACGCCATCGCGACTTCCTCCAGCGTACCGCCCGGATAAAGGACCAGCCGGGCGATCACGGCCGCCACGAGGGCCGTGGCCACGGCACGCACGAGGGCGATGCCGGGAGAGCGCTCGGACATGCGGCCGGCCGACAATACACCGAGATAGCGCCAGATATCGGTTGGCAGCCACCCTGCGAGAAGAATGAACAGATAAGGCCACCACGGCTGGGACAAGCCGAAGAAGGTCAGATCACCCATGCCGGGCCTCCATACGGCCGATGGCGAAGGCGATGAGCCCGCCGACGATGCCCGCAATCAGGATGTCGAAACCGGGCGCGAGCCAATGCGCGATCGGCAGCAGCGCCATGCCGACGAACAGCCCGTAGCGGCCCGAGGCATCCCGCGCCGATCCGAAGAGCGACAACAGGAAGTAGACCGGTGTCAGGAATGCCAGCGCACCGGCCACCAGGGGCGGGAAATGGCCCATCAGGTTGAAGGCGATGGCAACCACCACCGTATTGATGAGCGTCAGCGGTATCGCAAACCCGGCGAAGAATAAGGGCCGCCTATCGCGCGGAACGGCATGCAGGTGCTCCATTGCGAAGACCCAGCAGGTGATCGCCACGAAATGCGACAGGAAGAGCATGCTCCACCGGCTGCTGCGCGGCGCCCGCAATTCGGGCATCAAGGCCACGACCATCGGCATGAGCCGAACGGACGACAGGGCCACGGCCAGAGCGGCAGCGGGTAACGAAAGGCCCGCAGTGATGGCGCCGACCACGATGATCTTGGCCGGCAGCGCCCAGATCGTGAAGGTCATGAAGGTCGCGTGCAGCCAGTCGATGCCGGCCTCGCGGGCGAGCCCGGCAAAACCGACCATCGATACGGTCAGAATCAGCGCCGGTATCGAGAGGATGCCCCGCATCCCCCGCAAGAACCAATAGGCTCCGGACGCATCTCCACCCGGCACAGTCACCATCGCCACGGCCCCTCCAAGACCGTCATCACCTACACTTGGTAAGGGTGACTTGCTACCGGAAATAGTATCCGACGCGAAGAAGGGGCCGCGAGGCCCCTTCCATATCCGCGTCTCCAGGACACGCTATTGCTTGTTGCGCGGCACCTTCGGCACGGTGCCGCCGCGCCGTGCCGACGACTGCTTGGCATCGGGCCGCGAAGTGGCCTTCGGCGGGGAAGCGACGGCGACATCACCGCCATCGTAATCATCCTGCTCTTCCTCCACTCGAGCCTGACGGCGGCTGCGGCTTTCGGCCGATTTGCGGCGCGCCGGCGCCTCGTCGGCGATTGCCTCGAGCTTGAGTTCCCGGCCATCCGCGCCATCGACGACGGACACCTTGACGGTGCCACCCCGCTTCAGCTTGCCGAACAGGACCTCGTCCGCCAGCGGCGTCTTGATGTATTTCTGGATCACCCGTCCCAGCGGCCGCGCGCCCATGTTCTCGTCATAGCCCTTGTCCGCCAGCCAGACGACGGCTTCCGGCTCGAGCTCGAAGGTCACTCCACGGTCGGAAAGCTGTGCCTCAAGCTGCATGACGAACTTCTGCACCACCTCGTGGATCACCGGCGTCGGCAACGGCGCGAAGGGGATGATCGCATCGAGCCGGTTACGGAACTCCGGCGTGAACAGGCGGTTGATCGCCTCCATGTCGTCGCCCGTCCGCTTGGCGGAGGTGAAGCCGATGGACGCCTTCTGCAGATCCGCCGCGCCCGCATTGGTCGTCATGATCAGGATAACGTTGCGGAAATCGATACGCTTGCCGTTGTGATCGGTCAGCTTGCCATGATCCATGACCTGCAGGAGGATGTTGAACAGGTCGGGATGCGCCTTCTCGATCTCGTCGAGCAGCAGCACGCAGTGCGGATGCTGGTCCACGCCATCGGTCAGGAGTCCGCCCTGGTCGAAGCCGACATATCCTGGAGGGGCGCCGATCAGACGCGATACCGTATGGCGCTCCATATATTCCGACATGTCGAACCGCAGGAGCTCGATGCCCAGCGAGGCCGCGAGCTGCTTGGCAACTTCTGTCTTGCCGACGCCCGTCGGCCCTGAGAACAGGTAGCTGCCGATGGGCTTCTCGGGCTCGCGAAGGCCCGCGCGCGACAGCTTGATCGCCGCCGTCAGCATGTCGATGGCCGCATCCTGGCCGTAGACGACACGCTTGAGTTGCGTATCCAGATTGGCCAGGACAGCCTCGTCATCCTTGGAAACCGATTTCGGCGGTATCCGCGCCATGGTGGCGACGGTGGCCTCGATTTCCTTGACGCCGATCTGCTTCTTGCGCCGGGACTCCGGCAGGAGCATCTGGGACGCGCCCGTTTCGTCGATCACGTCGATCGCCTTGTCGGGCAACTTGCGGTCATTGATGTAACGCGCCGAGAGTTCCACCGCGGAGCGGATTGCCTCGTTGGTGAACCTGACGTGGTGAAACTCCTCGAAATAGGGCTTCAGCCCCTTCAGGATCGACACGGCATCGTCGATGCTGGGCTCCTTGACGTCGATCTTCTGGAAGCGGCGCACAAGGGCCCGGTCCTTCTCGAAGAACTGGCGGTATTCCTTGTAGGTGGTCGAGCCGATGCAACGGATCGCGCCGGAGGAGAGAGCCGGCTTCAACAGGTTGGAGGCATCCATCGCGCCGCCGGATGTGGCCCCCGCACCGATGACGGTGTGGATCTCGTCGATGAAGAGGACGGCGCCGGGATACTCCTCCAGCTCCTTGACCACCTGCTTGAGCCGCTCCTCGAAGTCGCCGCGGTAGCGCGTGCCGGCAAGGAGCGTGCCCATGTCCAGCGAAAAGATGGTGGCGTCGGCCAGCACCTCGGGCACGTCGCCCTCGACGATCCGCTTGGCCAGGCCTTCGGCGATGGCGGTCTTCCCGACGCCCGGATCACCCACGTAGAGCGGATTGTTCTTCGAGCGGCGGCACAGCACCTGGATGGTGCGGTTGATCTCGTCGGCGCGGCCGATGAGCGGATCGATCCGCCCCGTGCGCGCCTTTTCGTTCAGGTTGACGCAGTAGGCGCTCAGCGCATCCTGCTTCTCCTTGCGGCGTCCTTCTTCCTCGTGCGACTGCCCCATGGTCGATTGCTCGTCCTCAGCTCCGCGAACGGATCGGCTTTCGGCGCCACCGGGTCGCTTGGAAATTCCGTGGGAAATGAAATTAACGGCATCGTATCGGGTCATTTCCTGCTCTTGCAGGAAGAAGGCGGCGTGGCTTTCGCGTTCGGCGAAGATGGCAACCAGCACATTGGCGCCTGTCACCTCTTCACGGCCGGATGACTGGACATGAATGACGGCCCGCTGGATGACCCGGTGGAAACCGGCCGTCGGCTTGGAATCCTCGTCGCTGCCGGTGACGAGATTGGCAAGTTCGGTATCGATGTACTCGACCAGGGCTCCGCGCAGCGTGTCGATATCGACGCTGCATCCACGCAGCACGGCCGCGGCGTCGGCATCCTCGAGCAGCGCCAGCAGGAGATGCTCCAGCGTGGCGAATTCCTGGTGACGTTCATTGGCGAATGTCAGCGCCTGGTGGAGCGACCGTTCGAGACTGGGAGAAAATGTAGGCAAGCTTCACCTCAATTCTTTTCCATCACGCATTGCAGCGGATGTTGGTGCTGACGGGCGAAATCCATGACCTGCGTGACCTTCGTCTCCGCGACCTCGTATGTGTAAACTCCGCACTCACCGACACCATGCTTGTGCACATGCAACATGATCCGGGTGGCTGCTTCCCTGTCCTTCTGGAAGAAGCGTTCGAGAACATGAACGACGAACTCCATCGGGGTATAATCGTCGTTGAGGAGCAAGACCCTGTAAAGACTTGGCCTCTTGGTTTTCGTCTTCGTACGCGTGATGACGGACGTGCCGCGATCCGTGTCGCCGTCGCCCGCCTGCCCGGCTTGCATGATGATTACCGAATGCGCCTCGACCAAGTCCGTGTCTCTCAATGCCACCATCGTCATGGATCGATATGTAAGCATTAGCGACGTCATTATAAGACGCGTCCCGATGCGACATGTCGATGCCATGGCCTCAACAACGAAACGGATGGTCGCCCCGTTTGCCGGCGCGCGCAAGGGCACGCCCGAAAACTTGCGCGGATGTCATATCGGCGCTGTGAAAAAGACGCCGAAACGCATACTGCCGGACCGCTTCCGGCCCGGCAGTTCAATGATCGCCGAGGATCGACACGAGAACGCCTAGGTCGGAAATGGCGATGGATTGGTATCCACGAAGTTGGCGACCCCAACCCTCATGCTGCCCAAAAGGTAAAACTGGCTATCCAGCACTATGTCGTTTCCAGCGAGGTCACGAATGCTGGCGCCATTCAACGATAGTGCCTCTTCACCAAGCGTGACGCCGTCTAGATCGATATCATCGTCTGCAACCCGATAGGAGAATTCGAGGAGTGAGCCATTTGCAGGAGTCATCGCAAGGTGACGCACGGTAGATCCGATGATTATATCCAGTGTTGGGGTTCCGGCCGTTGTATCGACGGTGACGACCTCGTCCACCAACATCATGAATCTCAATTCGTTTCCGACTTGTGCTGACAAGCTCATGCTGCCGTTTACAAACGCAAATATGCTGGAGATATGGGGGCTGGTCGAATCCACGGTCGCAATCAGGAATTTGGCACTTACTGCGCTACCGGCGCTAAAGTAATGCAAACCGTCCTGCATCGGGCTTGTCGGCCGCCATATCCATGTCGCACCGGTCACATCGATCTCACCGGCCAACTGGCCGTCCGCAAACAACGGTACACTAAGAGTTATACCGTCAGGAATTGGCGCCTTCAAACTCCCATGAAGCTCCAGTCCGTCAGCGGAGACCGAAATCGAAGTGGACTGATGTCCGTTGGAAAACAGACTGTCGACGCTCGGAGAAAAAGCATGCAACTTTTGCTCGTTGCTCATCACCGCCAGTTGCGCCACGGTCAGCGCCTCCAGCTGGTCGATTGTCAACCCATCAAAAGACGCAGCGTCGATGTTGCTCAAGTGATCCGCCGGCAACTGTCCGATTTCGCTCGTAGACAGCATCGCCACGTCGCGAATGTCTAGGTTCAGCGGCTTGCCCGGTTGCAGGGACGACATCTCCGGCGTGCTGACGGCAACTCCGATGGCATATGGAAGTGTATCGAGCTCTTCGGACGGCTCGAACGTCCAGGTCAGACGGTCCTCCGATAATGTCGCAGTCCCGATTTGGTCTTCGCCCGCGATGATCGCCAAGGATGCACCTTGTGGTAGCGGCGCATTCAAGGTGCCGAATAATTCTGGACGCCTGTCAAGCGTGAAATCGGAGTTCGTACCCAAATCCCCCGTCTGAACCTGCAACCCATAAAGGGCTTCCATTTGCTCGCCGGACAAATACGTCAATTGGGCTGCGGCCAACTGAGACGCGTTGATATGCGCCAGGGCTTCGGCCGGAATATACTTCATATCCTCCGCCGACAGATGGGCCACTGTATCGGCGGTCATCCCGGCCGCGTCCTCGGGACCGATATTTGACAAAACCTGAACTCTTATTTCGCGTTTTATCCCATCCATCACCGCCAAACGAATCTCGTTG
The DNA here is from genome assembly GCF_023702225.1 of Aureimonas altamirensis. GTDB lineage: Bacteria > Pseudomonadota > Alphaproteobacteria > Rhizobiales > Rhizobiaceae > Aureimonas > Aureimonas altamirensis_B. Next base: position 337,478 of record NZ_JAMQCO010000002.1, read on the forward strand.
GCCTGCGCGAAAATCGGCGAGTCGCTGGCCATGGAAGCAACCAGATGCAAATTCTGATTTGCCCTGTCGACCGCCTGCGCTCCGAAGGAAAGCAAGTAAGCCGGGGTGTTCAGATCGTTCTTGTCCAAGGCCAGCAGCATATACTCGAAGGATTGCTCATAACCGAAATCTGCCGACAGCCCGGACATGGACGCCAGAAGCTTGCCGACATAGTTGGACTCGGTACTGACCTGCCCATACTTGTCGATCACGGCTGCTGCCGGCTGATGAATTTCACCGGGGATGCCAAGGGCGGCAGCGACGTAATCGTTTGCGGCTCTGGCCGTGCTCTCCGCGACAACCCCATGGCCCGCGATCTTCTCTGCATAACGGACCGCCAGTTCGGAGAGAGGCGACACCGTAACCTTCGCGGACTCCTCGCCGTTCACGAAGAGATACAGACGAAGCTCTCCCGAAAGGTCGGCCGCATTCCCCGTCGCCTCGTCAAGGTAGTCTGCGCGCCATCGGTTTTGTCCGAGACACGAGCCAGCAGAACACCGCTGTATCCCTTGGGCAAGTCCACCTCGAATGTACCGTCGCTTGCAACAGCGATCGCGCCGGCAATCAGGTTGCCGTTCAGATCGTAGAAGGTGACTTCCAAGCCATGACCGTCGATCACCGGGCCCGCGACCACGCTCCCGGATACATGCATGCTCCTGGCGGTTGAGACCACGGGCGGCGTCGTGACTGTCGTGATGACGTATCCGGAGTCGGATCCGCCGCCGGAGCCACCGCCGAGAGTTGCGCCGGCAACACCGAGCCCGCCCAGCCCACCGAGAACCGGGAGGTACATCGGCCGCTGCACGGACCCGTTTGCAATCAAATCTCCAAACTCTCTTGTAATGCCGTACTGCGCAGAGAACGCGTCGATTATCGAACTCGGTTCGTGCGACCCTGCAAACGAATAGATGTACTGCGAACCATCCTGGGCGATCATCGAGGCGACGGTGCCACCATCGATCATCTTAAGGTGGTTATCCACGTTCGGCAGTTCGATGGCACAGGCCGCGTCGTCGCAAGCCAGGAAGAAGTCCTCAAGGACGATCTTCGTGTGGCCTTGCAAAAGCACGACAAGATTGTCGTCATTATCCCTGAGGGCGAAAACCTCTCCGTCGAATGGCTTGCCGTCTGGATCCAGGCTGTTCTGCAAACGATAACGAATGCCCCGTTTGGCTTGCACCGACACGGTCGACCCCGCCACGACCCTGACGGCGGTAGATCCATCCCAAAGGAAGACATTTGAGCTCGGCACCGTTGCCGACCCGGCGAGCTTCTTTACAGCCATCACGCTTTAACCACCATACGTCATAACGATATCCTTCGCGCTCTATCGTTATAATGTTTACCAGTAAAGCAAAAAACCGCGCCCGTTGCCGGACGCGGTTTCCATTGAACCGGTTGCAAGGCCCCCGTGCGGATGGAGCCCCGATGGCGGCCTGCTCAGGCCTTGAAGGCCTGCGGCTTGGGGAAGCTGCCCATGACGGCCTCGAACGGCTTGTAGCTCTCGCGCGCCATGTCCGAGCAGATCTCGCCCATCTTCGTCGCCTGCGAAACCCAGCCTTCGTAAGCCGCCTTGGCATAATCCGCCTGCAGCTCGAACACCTTGTCCAGGGTGCGGACCTGCGTCATCTTCTCCATCAGCTCGGTCGACTGCTCGTAGGAGCGCTTGGTGTAGTCACCCGTCTCCGACGCCAGCATCTGGAAGCCGCGCGTCACCGCCGAAACCGACTTCAGCGCGCCATCCATGGCGTCCTTACCAAAGCGGCTGGTGTCCTCGTATACCGTCATGTTCTCACTCCCTTCGATTGAATGTGCTGCAATGCAACAATACCCGGTCGTTATATTGCATTGCACAATGAAATGCAACTCATTGTGCGTTGCGGCCGATCTCGGAATCGCAGACTTTCGAGGGAGGCGCGTGGCGGCGACGGGAATTCGGGGGAAGTTGCAAACGAACCTTCAACCATAAACGGATTGGTAAGGCTGCCTCTCTACGGTTGGACGGTGACAGTTGCAGAAATGCCCCGGCGACTCGCCGCCGCGGCGCCACCCGAAGCAAGAGAGCCTCGAACGTGCCAGTCTTCCGTACACGTCTGAAAGCCGCCCTGACCGGTCTGGTGCGCACCTGCGCGGTGGCCCTGGTGGGAGCCGGCATCGTCCTGTCCGCAACCGCGGGCCAGGCATCGGCGAACGAGAAATATGCCGCCTTCGTCGTCGATGCGAACAACGGCAAGGTTCTCTTCAACCGCTACGGCGACGATCTGCGCTACCCGGCGTCGCTGACCAAGATGATGACGCTGTACCTGATGTTCGAGGCGCTGGAGACTGGACGCGCCGAGCTTTCGACGCCGATGAAGGTGTCGGCCTATGCGTCGTCCCGGCCGCCGACGAAGCTCGGCGTACGCGCCGGCGGTACGTTGACGGTGGAAGAGGCGATCTACGGCCTCATCACCCGCTCGGCCAACGACGCCTCCATGGTGATCGCCGAATATCTGGGCGGCACGGAAACGCGCTTCGCGGAGATGATGACATCCAAGGCCCGCGGGCTGGGAATGTCGCGCACCACGTTCCGCAATCCGCATGGCCTGCCCAATGCAGGGCAACAGACGACGGCGCGGGACATGGCGACGCTCGGCATCGCCCTGCGCGAGCATTTTCCCCAGTACTACAAGTACTTCTCGACGCGCTCCTTCAATTTCCGCGGCCAGACGATCAACGGACACAATCGGTTGCTGGGCCGGATCGAAGGGGTGGACGGCATCAAGACCGGCTACATCAACGCCTCGGGCTACAACCTCGTCAGTTCGGTCGCCACCGGCAACAAGAAGCTCGTGGCGGTGGTCATGGGTGGTCGTTCGGGCGCCTCCCGCGACGCGCACATGGCCGAACTCATCAAAACGTATCTGCCGAAGGCAAGCAGCCGATCCGGCGGGCCGCTCGTCGCATCCTGGTCGCCCACGGGCCGCAGCGCGGCTCCGGGCGCGGTTGCTTCGACGCCTCGCGTGGCCGCCCTGCCGAAGACGGGACCTCTTCCGACCCTGCGCTCCGAATCGATCGACAGCCGCGTCGCAGCCGCCTACGGCACCAATGCCGCCGGCGCCGTGGCAGACGCCATCGCGACGCCGTCCGGCCGCCCCTCGATGGGCCGGGATGCCCTTCGCGCCGCCATGGCCGAGCGCAGCCAGGCCCAGCGCCTGTCGGTTCCGACGGCCAACGCCCTTGCGCCAGAGCCGAGCCGCCCTGCCCGCGCCACGCGCCCGCTGGAGGCGCCCCAGATGGCGCCGGTGCGCAGCGGCATGCCGGGCGCGCCGATCCCCCGGGCACCCATTCCGTCGGCATCGATAGACCACTCGCCCACCGGCTCGATCGCGTCTCCCGTAGCGGAGGCCGTCAAGGCCCGGGGCTGGGTCGTGCAGATCGCGGCGACGCCCGCCCGCGAAACCGCAGACGCCATGCTCGACGAGGCTCGACTGATCGCAGGTGCGGCTTTGGCGAATGCCCGCCCGGTAACCGAGATCGTCGCCAACGGCAACGACAAGCTCTACCGCGCCCGCTTTGCCGGCTTCGACTCCAAGGCGGAAGCCGACGCGGCCTGCAGCGCACTGCAGACCCGATCCTACCCCTGCTACGCAGTCGCCAACTGACCACGAGACCAGACGAGACGAAGGTGCACCATGCTGACGGCTGAACCCGAATCCCAGGCCACCGACAAGGTTGCAAACGCTCGCCCGGCGATGGGGAGCACATTCATCGGCGACGCCGCTGCCCATCTGTCCGAATTGCGCGATGGCCGCTCGCGGCTGCGCGCCAAGGACCTCGTCAGCCTGTTGCTGTGCCATGGCGCACGCGCCTGGCGGTCCTCCCAGCCGACCACGCGGGTACGCATAAGGGTCGGCTCGCCGCTTGGCGGACGCGCATTGTCGCTGCGGATGGGCGGCGCCAAGGGCTGAGACTAGAGAAGGCCGAGCGCGGCCAGTTCCCGCCTGAGTTCGGGCGGCAGGGCCGCAATCGAGGCGTCGTCCGCGCCGAGGTCCGGGGGCGCATCCTCCGCTGTCAGATAGCGCCAGCCCTGAAAGGCGCGGCGCGGCTGCCACGCCGTACGCTGGAAGACGGGTTCCAGCACGATATGGCAACGCTCTATGCCATCGGCCTCGGTGACCGCGTCGAAACGGCGGATAGGCTGGCGCAACTGGACGTTACCCTTGATGACCCAGTAGAGCGAGCCGCCGTCGAGTATCTCGCCTGCACGCTTCGGCGTGACGCGCGTGCGATGCGTCTGCTCTGCCGGCAGGCCCGCCGCGCGGGCGGCGGCCAGCCGCAGGGCGACGTGACTTTCCAGATCCTCGACGGTATCGACGCCGACGCACAGCTTTATCATGTTGAGCACCATGCTCAGCGTCTTGCCGCCGGACAGGATCGCGGTCAAGACGAGGTGCCGCAAAAGGGCCGGTTACAGCAAGAAGAAGGTATGCCCAGATGAGCTTTCTCGACCCATTCGATGCGCTCAACCAATGTGCCTTCCTGGTCTTCATCGGGGGCTGGATCGTCTACAGCTACATTGCCGACCGCAGCCCGCTGAGCCGGCGCGGGCTGACGGCCCGCATGAACGAGCAGCGATCTGTCTGGATGCAGACCTTGTTGCGCCGCGACCTCCGCATGATCGACACGGCCATCATGGCCGGGTTGCAGCAGGGCACGGCGTTCTTCGCGTCGAGTTGCATCTTCGCCATCGGTGGCTGCTTCGCCCTGATGGGGTCGGCGGAGCAGATAGCCGTCATCGCGCAGGACCTGCCCCTGACCGGGCTGGCGGACCGCGCGCAGGTGGAGTTGAAGCTGCTCGGTGTCATGGCCATCTTCGCCCTTGCCTTCTTCCAGTTCGGCTGGGCCTACCGCCTGTTCAACTACTGCACCATACTCGTCGGCGCGATCCCCATGCGAATGGAAGCCGATGCCGATCCCGATGCCGCCGCGGTGGCGCTGGAGCGCGCCACGCGCATGAACGTCATCGCCGGCCGACACTTCAACACCGGGCTGCGCACCATCTTCTTCGGCGTTGCCTATCTCGGCTGGTTCCTCGGGCCCTATGTCCTGATGGCCACAACCATCGGCCTCGCCGTCATCCTGTTTCGCCGCCAGTATTTTTCCGATGCCCGGCGGGCCCTTGCACACTCCGGACCGAACCCTTGACCTCGCACGTATCCTCACACCCGGAGATCCGCGAAACGATCCTGCGCATGCTGGACGCACGCGCGGCCCCCAAGACCGTCTGCCCCTCCGAAGTCGCCCGCGCGCTGGCGGGGCCGGATGAAAAGGTCTGGCGGCTGTTGATGCAGCCGGTGCGCCGGGCGGTCGTGGAACTGGCCGGCGAAGGCCGCGTCGGCGTCTATCGCAAAGGGCGTCCCGTCGATCCTCAGGCGTTCAAGGGCATCTATCGCATCGGACGGCCGGGCGGCGTATCAGACGCGGGGTAACAGCGCGTCGGTGCGCCCGGACAGCCAGTATGCAGCAAGTCCGATATATTCGCGGATGGCGAAATGCACCTTCTCGACGTTGCGGATATTGGCCGACGACGGCCGCCAGACGGCCGCGCCGGAGGGCGTGCGATAATCCACCGGCCAGGGCACCACGTCGAAACCGGCCATGCGGAAGCAGCCGACGGCACGCGGCATATGGAAGGCGGAGGTGACCAGAAGCCACACCTCTCCGGGCTTCGGATCGGCCATCCGCCGGGTTTCGACGGCGTTCTCGTATGTATCGCGCGAGCGGCCTTCCAGCTCGATCCGGCTGGGTTCGAGGCCGAGGCTTTCCATCAGCCGCCCGGCAACTCCCGCTTCGCTGATATCGTCGAAAAGCACGGCGGCCGTGCCGCCCGAAAAGATCACGCGGGCCTGCGGAAAGCGCCGCGCCAAGGCAACGCCTTCGGTGACCCGGTCCGCCGCGTCGTTGAGCTCCGGCTCGCCGCGCGTGCCGGAGACGCGCGTGTCGAGCGAGCCGCCCAGGATGATGATCCCATCCACCCGGTCGGGCAGCGGCGGACGCGGAATGCGATCTTCCAGCGCGTTCATCATCAGGAGCCCGAGCGGAGACAGGCCCAGCACCAGAAGCGACACGAGGCCGGCGCCTGACAGCCACGCCGCCGCCCTTCGCCAGCCGGCGAGCCCCGCGACGAACCCGGCGGCCATCAGGATCATCACGAGAGCCAGAGGCTGAACGACGAACCAGAAAATCTTGGACAGGTAAAAGAACATGCTTGGCCAGAAACAACCCGGTTGAGGAACGATCTACCGCTTATCAGGCAAGCCTGTCGCGAGCGTGGCCGGCCATCATGTGGCGGACTTGCGGAACGGCCGGAAAGGTTACAAACAGCCTATGGTAAAACGAGAGGCGGCGATGACGGCAACAGCGGGCAAGAAACGAAGCCGCATCGAAATCCTGGATCTGCTGCGCGGCATCGCCTTGATTGCGATGGCGGTCTACCACTTCACATGGGACCTGGAGTTCTTCGGCTACATAGCGCGCGGAACGGCAAACAGCGGCGGCTGGCGCCTCTTTGCGCGCGGGATCGCATCGAGTTTCCTGTTCCTCGTGGGTCTGTCCCTAGTGCTGGCCCATCTGCGCGGCATCCGTTGGCAGCCTTTCCTGAAAAGGTTGGCGCAAATCCTCGCCGGCGCCGCCGCGATCACCGTCGCGACGCTGCTGTTCACGCCGGGCAGTTTCGTTTTCTTCGGAATTCTGCACCAGATCGCCGTCGGCAGCCTGATCGGCCTTGCCTTCGTGCGCCGCTCCACATGGCTGGCGCTGGCGGCCGGCATCCTGGTGATCGCGCTGCCCAACCTCTACGCGACGCCCGTGATGAACCCGCGATACCTGGCGTGGATCGGCTTCGCCGCGCAGGAGCCAATGTCCAACGACATCGTGCCGATCTTTCCTTGGACCGGCATCATCCTTCTGGGGATCGGCTGCGGACTCTGGCTGGCGCGCCACGATGGCTGGCTGAAGCTCAAGATGCTCAACCCCGCGATCCTGTCGACGCCGCTGACTGCCCCTCTCCGCTTCATCGGCCGTCACTCGCTGGCGTTCTACCTGATCCACCAGCCGGTCAACATCGCGGTGATCGCGGCGTGGTCCTATTTCATGCCGCCGGACCTTACGGGCGTCTTCCGACAGGAATGCATAGCCGCCTGCGAGGCCCAGCAGTCGGCGCAGACATGCCGGAGCTACTGCGGCTGCGTCGAGACCGAGCTGGCGGATGCCGGCCTGCTGGAGCCCTATCTGGCGAACCGGCTGACCGAGGAGCAGACCGGCGATTTCCAGGACAGGATCTTCATGTGCACGGCGCGCACGTTGCCTTGAAACACCCTCAGCCGTTGGGGGCGATGCCCAGCTCGGCCATTCGGGTCAGGCAGGCCTCTTCGGCCTGATCCAGTTCGGCCAGAAGCTCCTGGATGTCGCGGCGCTTCTGTTCCAGTTCGGCACGACGCTCGTTGACGCGGCGCACGATGGCGCGCAGTTGCCCGGCCTCGCCCGGTGGAGAGCGGTACATTCCGATGATCTCGCGGATCTCGGCAATCGAGAAGCCCAGCCGCTTGCCGCGCAGAACGTTCTTCAGGAGCTGCCGGTCCGAATGGCGGAAGAGGCGCGTGCGACCACGCCGGATCGGCGAGAGAAGCCCCTCGTCCTCATAGAAGCGGATCGTGCGCGTGGATATGTCGAACTCGCGCGTCAGCTCGGTGATGGTGTAGTAGTCGCGCATCGAACTCTCCAGCGTAATCTTGGGTTCTTTCTTATCAGATTTACGTAAAAGTCAATTGCGGTCTCCTGTCAGCGTGACAGGCCGAACCACCATGATGCGAGCCCGAGGAAGCCGAAGAAGCCGACGACGTCCGTGACCGCCGTCACGAAGACGGCGGAGGCGATTGCCGGGTCGGCGCCGGCCCGTTTCAGAAGCAGGGGAATCAGGATGCCCGCCAGCGCGGCTGCGAGCATGTTGATGATCATGGCGACCGCAATGACGACGCCGAGGCTCGTTTCCCCGAACCATAGGGTGACGACCAGTCCGATCAGCATTGCGATGGCTGTCCCGTTCAAAAGGCCGACCAGAACCTCGCGCCGCAGGATACGCCCGGAATTATGGATGTTGATGTCACGCGTGGCGATGGCGCGCACGGTGACCGTCATCGTCTGCGCCGCCGCGTTTCCGCCCATGGAGGCCACGATCGGCATCAGTGCGGCCAGCGCCACCATCTGCTGGATGGTCCCGTCGAAAAGCCCGATGACGGACGCCGCCAGAAAGGCCGTGAAGAGATTCACGAACAGCCAGGCGAACCGCGAGCGCGCCGCCGTCAGGAAGGAGTCGGAAATCTCTTCGTCGCCCACGCCGCCGAGGCGACGGAAATCCTCTTCCGCTTCCTCCTGGATGACGTCGACGATATCGTCGATCGTCAGCACGCCGACCAGGCGCTCATTCTCGTCCACCACCGCCGCCGATAGAAGATCGTATTGCTCGAAGATCTGCGCCGCTTCTTCCTGGTCCATTTCGGCCGGGATGGCATGGCGCGTCGGATGCATGATGGATTCGATCTTCTCGGGCCGCTTGGCCCGGAGAATTTCATGCAGCGCCACCGCGCCGCGTAGCTTGAACGAAGGATCCACCACGAAGACCTCGGAAAAGGTCTCGGGCAGGTCGTCGTCCTCGCGCATGTAGTCGATGGTCTGGCCGACCGTCCAGAATGGCGGCACCGCCACGAACTCGGTCTGCATGCGGCGGCCGGCGGATTCCTCCGGATACTCCAGCGCCCTGCGGAGGCGAAGCCTCTCGCGGAAGGGGAGCCGCTTGAGGATTTCGTCGCGGTCTTCGGCGTCGAGATCCTCCAGGATGTAGACGGCATCGTCCGACGCAAGCTCCGACACCGCGACGGCCACCTGCTCCGGCGGCATGGCGTGGATCATCTCGAGGCGGATGGCCTCGTCCACTTCGGTCAGCGCGGTATAGTCGAAATCCTCGCCCATCAGGCGGACGAGGGCCTGGCGCTGCTCTGTGGTCAGATAGCCGAGAACCTCGCCGAGTTCCGTCTCGTGCAGGCCGCCGATCGCCTCGCGCAGGTCGCCGGCGTCGTCGTGGGCCAGGGCTTCCCGGACGCGGTCCATGAACGACTGGAGCAGATCGCCCTCTTCGTCATAGATGCCGGATGCAACCGGCGTTTCGTCCACGGGGATTTCGTTCATGTCGCCTTCGGCCAACGGCACCCCCTTTTGAAACGAACCGGAGAACACAACGCACCTACATTTCCGCATCGCATGTTGCACCCCTTATTCACGCGGTTTACCCCATGCGGACACGAAGAATGCCCCGGCGACGCGGCACTGCAACACATGGCGGCTCATGAGCGGTTTCAAGGAGTGGCGGTACGACTATCTGCAGGATCCGGAGGCGATCTATGCGCGCTCCTTCGAAACCATCCGGAAGGAAGCGGACCTTTCGCGCTTCACCCCCGATGAAGCCGACGTGGCCACGCGCATCATCCATGCCTGCGGCATGGTGGATATCGCCACGGACATAGGCTTCACGCCCGGCGCGGTTTCTGCCGGAGCGCAAGCGCTGCAGGCCGGGCGCCCCATCTTGTGCGATGTCCAGATGGTGGCGCGCGGCATCATCCCCCGGCTGTTGCCGCCAGGCGTGGACATCGTGTGCACGCTTGACGATCCCGGCGTGGCGGAACGGGCCAGGGCCATGCGGACGACCCGCAGCGCCGCCGCGGTGGACATGTGGGCAGACCGCATCGACGGCGCAATCCTGGTGTTCGGCAACGCGCCAACTGCCCTTTTCCGCCTTCTAGAACGCATATCACAGGCAGGCGCGCACCCTGCGCTGGTGGTCGGCATGCCGGTCGGCTTCGTCGGCGCGGTGGAATCCAAGCAGGCTTTGGCCGCGCGGCGGGAGCTGGCATCCATCGTCGTCCACGGGCGGCGCGGCGGCAGCGCGATGGCCGCGGCAACCGTCAACGCGATCGCAATCCTCTCACGCGCCGCCTTTTGAGGCGGCGTTCATGCCGATCTCGGCAAGTATCTCGTCCGTGTGCTGCCCGAGCCTTGGTGACGGCCGCGAAAGGGACAGTTCCGCGTCGGAAAAGCGGATCGGCGTCCTGACACCGGGCACGGCACCGCCGAGCGCAGTTTCCTCTGCCATGTCGATCCGCATGCCACGTGCGACGACCTGCGGATCGGCGAAGACGTCGGAAACGCTGTTGATCGGCCCGGCCGGAACCCCGGCGGCTTCCATCATGGCCAGGAAATCGTCGCGCCCGCAGGCGGCGATCAGAGGCGCCAGAAGTCCGGTCAGCCGGTCCCGCGATCCAACGCGGGCGGCATTGGTGGCGAAGTCCGGTTCGGCGGCAAGGCCGGGCCGCCCCAGCGCAGCGCACAATCTTGCGAACTGACCGTCATTCCCGACGGCGAGGATGACATGGCCGTCGGCGACGGCGAAGACCTGGTAGGGCGCGATATTGGGATGAGCATTGCCCATGCGGTGCGGGCTGACGCCGGAAACGAGATAGTTGAGCGCCTGGTTGGCAAGGACGCCGGTCATGCAGTCGAGAAGGGCCATGTCGATATGCTGCCCCCTGCCCGTTTGCTCCCTTTGGGCAAGAGCCGCCTGGATGGCGATCACGCCGTAGAGACCGGTGAAGATATCGGCAAAGGCGACGCCGATCTTCTGCGGCTCGCCCTGCGGAGCGCCGGTCAGGTCCATGATGCCGCCCATGCCCTGGACGATGTAGTCGTAGCCCGCGCGGTGCGCGTAAGGCCCATCCTGGCCGAAGCCGGTGATGGAGCAGTAGACGAGCCGCGGATTGAGTGGCGAGAGGCTCTCATAGTCGAGGCCGTATTTGCGCAGCCCGCCAAGCTTGAAGTTCTCGATGACGACATCGGCGCCCGCGGCCAGTCGGCGTGCGGCATCGCGTCCATGCTCGGTCGAAAAGTCGAGCACGATGGACCGTTTGCCACGGTTGCAGGCGTGAAAATAGGCAGCGCTGAGATGGTTGCCGTCGATGCCGGGCACGAACGGGGGGCCCCAGCTTCGCGTATCGTCGCCGCCGGGCGCCTCTACCTTGACCACGTCCGCCCCGAGGTCGGCGAGCGTCTGGCCGATCCATGGTCCCGCCAGAATTCTGGCGAATTCGACGACCCGAAGGCCGGCAACCGGTGCTTGCATCGCGTGCGCAATCCCAAAAGCGTTTCAGCGGCCCCGGTGTGACACGCCGTCGAATATGGGACAAGCGCAACGAATCAATTGCACGTTTTTGTTTACAGGATAACTGTTTTCACCTTCGGATGGTCGCGGCCGTCCGGTTGTCATGCCTGCGCGTTAAGAAGGCATGCAGCCTGTTTTGGCAGCGGCAAGAAAGCGATCAGGCACAGTCGTCGAACGACAGCATCAAAGGAAGTGACTCAGTTGCAACTATTTGTCGACCGTAAGGCATTGATGCACTTCCGCGTTACAACACAATAAGGGCAGTGTACTATCGTCCGGACAGTCCCAGCACATCCTCCCATCGCACCAGGAGCCTCCCAATGACCTTCCAGTTCTCGACCCCCTCCCAGACCTCATTCCTCTCCACGGCCGGCATCGGCCTGGCGGACCGCGACGCGTGGACCCCGCTGTACTCCGACATCGACCTTTCGCTCGACCGCGACGCCGGCATCTACTGGTGTCACCTCCAGCCGCAGTCCCGGCCCAGCGTGACGCCGGAGCTGCTCCGGGACGTGACGTCGATGCAGTCCTTCCTGCGCAACCGCATGGCGCAGACGCCGGAAAACGAACTGCCGTTCAAGTATTTCGTGGTCGCCTCGCGGTCCACGGGCATCTTCAACCTGGGCGGCGACCTTCGTCTCTTCGCCGACGCGGTTCGCAAGGGCCACAAGCTTCTTCTCCAGAAGTACGCCCACGCCTGCGTCGACATCGTCTGGAACAACGTCGTGAGCTACGACCAGCCGGTCGTCACCATGGCGCTCGTGCAGGGCGACGCGCTGGGCGGCGGCTTCGAGACGGCCCTGTCCTGCAACGTCATCGTGGCCGAGCGCAGCGCTCGTTTCGGTCTGCCGGAAGTACTTTTCAACCTCTTCCCCGGCATGGGCGCCTATAGCCTGATCGCGCGCCGCATCGGCGCCGTGGAGGCGGAGCGCATGATCCTCAGCGGCCGGATCTATACGGCCGAGGAACTGCACCGCATCGGCCTCGTGGACGTGCTGGCAGAAGACGGCGAAGGCGAAGCGGCGCTGCGCGCCTGGTGCGCGCGGCAGTCGCGCAGCCACAACGCCATGCAGGCGGTGTTCCGCACCCGCAACCGGGTTGCCGGCATTTCCCTGCAGGAGCTGCGCGATGTCGTCGACATCTGGGTCGATGCCGCGATGCGCCTTGCCCCCTCGGACCTGAAGAAGATGGAGCGCCTTGCCGCCGCCCAGGATCGTCGCTGCAACATCGGCCGCGAGCAGGACGCGCTGATCGCGGCGGAATGAAGCCGTCAGGCGTTCTGGTCGCGATCGGAGATCACCAGCGGCCGACGGGCATGCTGACGCAACAGGATCGAGCGGGCGGTTTCGAACTCCTGCTCGATCCTTTCCACGACGCCGGGCCCGGCCTCGACCAACTCCTCAGACGATTTCGGACGCCAGCTCCGGCACGATTCCGCCACGCGGAGGACGCCGATATTGCCCGCGCCGCTTTGCAGCGCATGCGCCTTTTCCGCGTATCCCGCCACATCGCCCGCGGCGACGACCTCGCGCAGTTCCAGCAGCAGAGCGCTGCCGTCGGTCAGGAAGTCGGATATGACCGCCGCCACGAAGGCCGGGCCGCCGAGCGTTTCGAGGTTCTTCAGCATGGCGGTGTCGACATGCTGGTCGCCTTCGGCCGCGCGCGTTAACGGCGCGTCGGTCTCGCTTACGAGCTTCAACTCCGCCGCAGGCCTGCGATCGCCTTCCCATGCGGCACCGTCGCCGTGCTCGGCAAATAGAAGGTCGATCTGCTCGAGCAAGGCGGGTCCGTTGACCGGCTTCGTCAGGCAGGCGTCCATACCGGCCTGCACCGCGCGGTCGCTTGCCGCCTTGGTTGCATCCGCGGTCAGGCCGACGATCGGCAGATGCGGCCGGCCGAGTGACATCATCCGAAACAGCTTCGTCGACTCCACCCCGTCCATGCCCGGCATGTTCAGGTCCATCAGAACGAAATCGATGCCCCCCGCCTCCATGGCATCGAGTGCCTCTTCGCCATTGCCGACTACCTTGACGTAGTGCCCCCCCGCCTCGAGTATCCGGCTGATGACCTTCTGGTTGACGCGGTTGTCGTCGGCCAAAAGGATCCGCAGCCCCTTCTCGCGGCGCACGATGGTGGAATGGCTGCCCGATGCGGTTTCCGTAGCCCGCCTTATCAATCGCATCGCGTGCATGAGATCCTCCCCGAAACGCTCCTCGCCCACGATGCAGGGAACGATGTGCCTGATAGAGGCCGCCGGAAGCCCGTCGGCCCGGCGGGTCAAACCGAATATGCCTGTCGGGGCCGCCGTCCTGAGCTGAGCAACGAACTGCGCCGGATCCGCCCCTTCCGGCCAGCCGGGCTCCATCTCCACAAGCAGCACCACGCGGTGCCGGATCTCGTCCGGGGCCGGCAGCACGACCTGCGTTACTGCCTGTTCCACCGTCCCCGCAATTACGGCAATACCGCTGTGGCGCTGTATCACGGCCGGCACCTCGCCGCCATAGACATGCGACGGATCCAGAAGGATCACCTTCGTCTCGGACAGGAGCGAGCCGGCGGGCGCCTCCGCCTCTGCCGCCTTGCGGACGGGAATACGCACCCGGAACAGGCTGCCCTCGCCAGGGCGACTGCATACCTCGATATGGCCGCGCTGCAGGTCCACCAGTTCCCGCACGATGGCCAGGCCCAGCCCCGTGCCTCCGAAGCGGTTGAGAATGGTCGCGTTGGCCTGCGTGAAACGCTTGAAGATGATCGCCTGTTCGTCATCGGTCATGCCGATGCCGGTATCTTCCACTTCGAACAGCAGCGACGGACCGCCCTTGCCGTCGACATAGTCCACGGACAAGGTCACGGAGCCGGTCTCGGTGAACTTGATCGCATTGCCCACTAGGTTGATGAGAACCTCGCGCATGCGCCTTTCGTCCGCGGTCAGCAGCGCAGGGGTGCGTGCGGTGGCGAACAGATGGAACTCGATGTCCTTCGCCCTCGCCTGCACGGCGCCGACGTCGCGCACCCCCGCCAGAAGCTCCAGCGGATCGAAAGTGACCGGGGCCAGCTGCAAACGGCCGGATTCGATACTGGAAAGATCGAGAAGATCGTTGATCTGCGACAGCAGCGCGCTGGAGGCGACGCGGATCGTGTCCACCATGTCGCGCTGGTCGCGCCGGAGCGTGGTATCGACGAGCAGGTCGGTGGACCCCATGATGGCGTTGAGCGGCGTTCGCAATTCGTGGCTGACACTGGTCAGGAAGGCCGATTTTGCGCGGTTGGCCTGCTCCGCCGCTTCCTTGGCGCGGGACAGGCTTCGGATCAGCGTTGCGGCATAGAGCGGCAGGATGACGATGCCGCCAAGCAGGCCACCCGACAGAAGCGGCTGGCCCTGCCAGTAGGGCGAGCTCAGTATGACCGTCAGGAAGCCGAGCGTGCCGACGACCGTCGCCGAATAGAGATAGGCCTCGCCATAGCGGAAGCCGTTGCCGAGGATGATCCAGTAATAGAACGGGTAGAGAATGGCGACGGAGCCCTGCCCGATGGCGAGGCCGAACGACAGGAGCACAAGGTCGACGGCCATGGCGACGACGCGCCGGACATTGGATATCCCCGGTCGCCATACGAGATGCGCCAGAAGAAGCGTGGCCGAGACCATGTAGATCACGGCGATCAGACGCGCCGCGAAGGCTGTCTCTCCGCCGGGCATGAAGAACAGCGTGAAGACCAGGATCGCCAGGGAAATTACGGCACGGTTGAGCGTGATCTCGTGTTCGCGATCTGGGCGCCTGCGAAACCAGGCCACCCATTCTTTGATAATCACACCCAAAGCTCGTTCTGATCCGCCGTTAAGCCGTTCTGCTTCGTTTCTAGGCGGCGTTGCCGACCGCCTGCCTGTTGTCGAGCAGCGCCCTCAGGCAGGCATCCGCCGCCACCGGACGCCCGAGATAGAAGCCCTGCGCGAGTTCGCATCCTTCATCCTTGAGGAAGGCGAGCTGTTCGGCGGTTTCGACACCCTCGGCGACCACCTGCAGCTTGAGACCGTGAGCCAGCCTGATGATCGCACGCACGATGGCGGCGTCCGCCTCGCTGCCCGGAATGGCGCTCAGGAATCCGCGATCGATCTTGATGGCGTCGATCGGCAGCATCTTGACCCGCAGCAGCGACGAGTATCCGGTTCCGAAATCGTCCAGCGTCAGCCTGATACCCATGTTGTGCAACACGGCCAGGCGTGGCGACGGATTCTGCACCGGATCGAAGAACGTGTTCTCGGTCAGCTCCAGTTCCAGATTTGACGAAGGCAACCCGGTGTCTGCCAGGACGCGCGACACCATCTTCGGTATGTCGTCGTAGTTGAACTGTACCGGCGCCAGGTTGACGGCCATGGTAAGGCTTTCGAAGCCCATCGACCGCCACTCCTGGGCCTGGCGGCACGCCTCTCGCAGGACCCAGTCGGAAATGGGCGCGATCAACCCCGTCTCTTCGGCGACGCTGAGGAACTCGGCGGGCGACAGGAGCCCGCGTTGCGGATGCTGCCAGCGGATCAGCGCTTCCACCCCGGAAATGCGACGCGAAGCGATATCGACCTGCGGCTGGTAATGCAGCACGAACTCGCCCCGCGCCAGCGCATCGCGCATGGCCGCCTCGAGCAGGGAGGACTCCTTGATGCGGGCCCGCAGGTCCGCGGCAAAGACGCTGTACCGGTTACGGCCTTCGGATTTGGCCTGATACATCGCCAGATCGGCATTCTTGAGGATCTCGTTCACGTCCTGGCCATGCGGGCCGATCAACGCGATGCCAAGGCTTGCCGTGGCGTTGACCCTGTGCCGGGCAACGTCGATCGGGTCGGAGAGCGTGGATACGATACGGCGGGCCAGCGCTTCCGCTTCCGACACGTCGGAGATCCCCTCCTGCAGGAAGGCGAACTCGTCGCCGCCGAGGCGGGACAGGGTCGTGTTCTCGTCGATCAGGAGTTTCAGCCGCTGGGCGATCGACTGGAGCAGCTGATCGCCGACATAATGGCCGAGCGTATCGTTGACGGTCTTGAAGCGGTCGATATCCAGCAGATGCAGCGCATGCATGCGCCCCGGCCGCGCCGGCTCCAGAAGCAGCGACTGCACCCGGTTCGACAGATAGGTCCGGTTGGGAAGGCCCGTCAGCCCGTCATGAAGGGCCAACTCGCGCAGACGCTCGTGCGCCATCTTCTGCTCGCTGACATCGAGCGAAGAGGTCAGGACGCCGACGACCTTGCTGTTGGCATCCATCAGCGGCGACTTCGTCGTCAGGAAGTAGCGCTCGCTCCCCTCGGGAGATCGGATCGCCTCCTCATAGGCGGGGTGCGGCAGGCCGCGGGTCAGCACGCTGCGCTCCACCTGCCGGAGCCGGGCCACGTCAGTGCCCGCAAGCAGCGTCTCTGCGGGAAGGCCGACACAGGCAGCCGGATCGCGGCCCGAATAGACGGCAAACATCGCGTTCACGAAGACGCATCGTCCATCGCGATCGGTGGCGCTTATCAGTGCCGGCACCGTATCGATCACCTGCGCAAGCTGCTCGCGACTGTCGCGCACGGCGATCTGGCGGAAGTACTCGCTGTCCAGCAACCGGCGCTCCAGCGCCTGCGCCTTCAGCTTCACGCTCTGCTGCTGGCGGCGGAACTTCAGGAAGTTGCGCGCCCGGCTGACGAACTCCTCGTGGTTGACGGGCGTCTGCAGGAAGTCGGTTGCGCCCGCCTCCAGGGCCATGAGGCGGAAACTGAGATCCTCGTAGGCTGTCAGAACGATGATGGGCACGTCGGCGGAATTGGGCATGTCGCGCAGGCGACGGGTCAACTGGGCGCCGTCCATCCCCGGCATCTTGTAGTCCGTGATGATGAGGTCCGGCTCGCCCTCTTCGAGCCAGTCGAGCATCCGGAAGGGGCTTGCGAAGGTTTTGACGTTGACGTCCTCCCCCGCCAGCTTCGACAGACGAGAGTATATCCTTTGGTTGCTGCCTTGATCATCAACAACGACTATCAATGACATGAGTGCGAACGCCTCGTTAAACCGCTCCGACAGTCCGGAGTGCTGTTTCGGCACCGGTAAAGGGGCCAAGTAAAAACTTACTTTACAGTTTCGGCCAAAGGAAGGAAAACGGAATTACAGGCGGTGGGACACGTCCGAAACGGCTCTCACGCAAGGTCCGTCGCCATCGCGACCTTGCCCTTGCCGCTCCTCTTGGCAGCATAGAGCGCACTGTCGGCTGCCCGCAGGAGCGGTTTGAGATCGACCTTGTCGGCCGCATCGGGCCGCGCGAAGGCGATGCCGATGCTGACGCCGAGGGAACGGATGTCCTGGCCCGCGACATCGTAGGGTGCATGCAGATCCTGCATCAGGCGGGCGGCCAGCCTGTCGGCCGATGCCTCGTCGTCGCAAAGGCAGACGAAGACGAACTCGTCGCCCCCGATGCGCGCCGCCCCCGCTTCGGCCGAACAGTGGACCTGGAGACGGTCCGCGGCGGCGCTCAGGACGGCATCGCCGACATCGTGGCCGAAGCCGTCATTGACCGCCTTGAACCCGTCGAGGTCCATGTACATGAAGGCCACCAGCCGTCCGGATCCCTCCGCCCTGATGGCGATACGACGCAACTCTGCGACCAGACCCACACGGTTGAGCAGGCCGGTCAACGCGTCGTGGCGGGACAGGAGCGCGTGCTGCCGCTCCGCCATCATCGTCGTCACGAGGATCGATTTCAGAACATAGGCGGCGCGGCACATGCTGAAGATATAGAAGGGAATCTGCACCAGCCCGAGCAGCAACAGCGGCTCGCCGGTAAAGGGCAAGGCAAGGCAGGCCGGCCCGAACGCCAGCACCATCATGGCCGAGGCCAGGCGCGGCGTGCCGAAGTTGCGGATGCAGATCCCGCCGATCATGGCGGCGGACGACATCATCGCCATGGTGGACGCCACCCAATCGCCGGACAGGAGGCATATGAAACTGCCGTAACCGACGCTGGCCGCCCAGGCGAGCGCCAGCATCATCATGCCATCCGTGTTGGTTTCGCGGCCGAGCTGCGCCAGCCGCCTGGACCGGACAAGCAGGTAGACGCGGGCAAGGCAGATGAGGATCTCGATGCACACCCAGACATAGAAGCGGGGAGCATCGATCCGGATCGCGATGAACGTGGCGACGAGGATGGTGTTGGCGACCCCGCCCACGAAGATCGGCAGGGTGCCGTAGAGCCCGCTGAACAGGCGGCCCCTGACTTCGAAAGGCGCGTCCTCGGAAATATGGCCCAGCCACCTGCCCAGTGCGGTCTTGGGAAGGGAGTAGCCCCTGAAGGCAGTCGAAGCCCGGTCGTTCTTCAAGCGGCTCCCCATCCGGCTATGCTCGTTCCCCTCAATACCGCAATCGGGGCTCGCCTACCAACCGGCACGGGACGAATCATCAGAAACCGATCGTTTCCTCGAACCTGTCCCAGGAACTGTACATTTCATAGCGGCCGATACCCGGGATCGGAACGTGCCCGTAATAGGGAGAAAGCTGGAACTCGGAGAAGAATTCGCTCTTGCCGGCGACGGCCCCGACATAGACCGCCGACGCGAGCCCAGTCCGGTTTGCGCCGTGTTCGCAGTGGATCAGCAACGGCTTCTCCGCATCCCGCATGATGGCGGCAAGCTGCTGCAACGTTGCGACGGGCACCTCGTGTGCCGAGCTGATCGGGAAATCGACCATGTCGACATCGTTGCGCGCGGCCGCCGAACTGGCCTCGGCGTACCAGCCCTCATGTGCCTCGTCGCGCAGGTTGATGATGGTGCGCACACCGTAAACGCGCACCATCTCGTCTATGTCCTCGCCGTCCGGCTGAGCGGAACGGTAGAGCTGCCCCGGCAGGACTTCATGGAAGTTGCCGGTCATCTGGCCGAGCGCCATGTGGATGCCCGTGATGGCCGGAATGGCAAGCACCGCAAGTACCGCGATGGTCGTCCGCTTATGCCTGACCATGAGACATCCCTGAAACTCGAACCCGCTTGGACACCCTGCAGCGTCAATCCGGCGATTATCGGGCCGGCCCTGCCTGGTCCTGTGTCTTGCGCTCGGATGTCCGCTCGATCCAGGCGGTGAAACGGTCCACCCAGGCCGACAGGAAATCGCGTGTCGAGGCGTCGACCACGGTGCCGTCGGCGCCGAACAGCTCCGGCTTGTAGGTGAAGTAGACTTCGGGCTGCCCCATCAACACCGTATCGACGACCGTCAGAAGACCCTTCAGCGAGTTCTGCGCCGCCGCCGTGCCGGTGGCGCCGGGCGTGGTTCCGATGACCGCAGAAGGCTTCGCGCTCCACGAATTCTTGCCATAGGGGCGCGATGCCCAGTCGATCACGTTCTTGATGGCCGGCGTGTAGGCACGGTTGTACTCGGGCGTGACGAACAGGACGGCATCCGCAGCCTCGATCTCGGCCTTCACGCGGGCAACCGCAGCGGGCACCCCGTCGGACATCAGGTCGTCATTGTACAGGGGAAGGTCGCCGATCTCGACGAAACGGAACTCCAGCTTGCCGGATGCAAGCCGGGCGATGCTTTCCGCAAATTTGCGATTGATGGAGTCCCTGCGCAGGGATCCGTTGAAAACTGCGACGCGCTTCATGTCCGCTCCTTGGGAAGAGTCATCAGACGGCGTGTTGAAGCCGCAGGCTTGCATCGTCAATCGAAGCCTTGGCGACACAGCGTCTTTCAACGATGAACAGTCAGCCGAGCCCGCGCACGATATGAAGCAGCGCAAGCTGCCCGGGATCGTCCAGCAGGGCGCTCCTTTCGGCGAACATGCGCGCACGCCCAAGCCTGCAAGGCCTGCCCTTGAACGCTTCGAGGGTCGCCTCCGCCGCTTCCACGGCCCTGCGCCGCATGCCGCCGGCATCGGAGCCGGGAAGAGCCGTGGCAATGGCATCGAGGCCGTCGAGCACCGTCTTGTCGCCGAGTTGCCCCTTGCCGCGCGCCATCATCGCGTCGCGTGCCGCGGCGACGAGCGCAGGCACGTCATCGGCCGCGATGTCGGCCCGGCCCTTCGTGGCCTTGGCTGCCGCCATGAATCCGGTGGCGACAAGCGTGCCGTAGGACGAGGAGGAAACGCGCTGGAATGCCTTGGCGCATTCCAGGAAGGCGAGGCCTATATCGCCCGGCAGATCCGACGCCGCCGCCGCCGCAAAGCCTTTCGAAACGGTGATGCCGAGGTCTCCGTCGCCCAGCGCCCCGTCGGCTGCGTTCAACTCCGGGGCTGCGGCCTCTGCGGCGGCCGCAACCCGGACGAGAGCATCGTGCAGCATGGCGGTATCGATTCGATCGCTCATCGGTGCCCTCCGTCAACCGACACGCCAGTAGGCACACGCGGCCGGTGCGCGCAGCAGATCCTCGAGCTCGCCGTCCAGGGCCAGCGTCGTGATGGTGGCGCCCGTCATCTCCATCGATGTCGCGTAACGCCCCACCAGGGGCATGACGATCTCTATCCCCTCGCCGTCGAACCGCTGCTTAACCCGGCGGTACATGATGTACAGCTCTTCCAGCGGGGTCGCCCCCAAGGAGTTGACGAGAACCGACGCCCGGTCGCCCCGCCCGAGCGACTGGTCGGCCAGAAGCCGGTCCACCATCTCGTCCACGATGGCGTCCGCCGCCTTCAGTGTATCGCGCCAGATGCCAGGCTCGCCGTGTATCCCCATGCCCATCTCCATCTCTTCGGGGCCCAGCTCGAAGGTCGGCTTGCCGGCCTGCGGCACGATGCAGGGCGTCAGGGCCATGCCGATGGAGCGGCAGGCATCGGCTGCCTTCCGGGCGACGCGCGTCACCTCGCCAAGGTCGGCCATCCCCTCCGCCGCCGCGCCCGCGATCTTGAAGGCATAGACCATGCCTGCAACGCCCCGGCGCTTTTCGGCCTCCTCCTTCGGCGCGGACACGATGTCGTCGGCAACGAGCACCGTGGTGGTGGCGATGTCGTTTTCCATCTCGACCAGTTCGCCGGCCATGTCGAAATTCATGACGTCGCCGCCGTAATTGCCGTACAGGCGCAGTACGCCGGCCCCTCCGTCCGACAGGCGGATGGCGCTTGCCATCTGTTCGGCCGACGGGCTGGCGAAGACGTCGCCGATGGCGCATGCGGTAAGGAAACCGCGGCCGACATAACCGGTAAACACCGGCAAGTGCCCCGAGCCACCGCCCGTCACGATGCCCACCCGCCCTTCGGATGCGCCGTCGGCCCGAAGGATCACGCGGGGTTCGGGCCGGGCATAAAAATCCGGATGCGCCGCGACGAAGCCCTCCAGCATCTCGTCGACATAGGCATCGGGTGCGTTCAGGATCTTCTTCAAGGATGGGCCTCCCTTTCCCTCAGCCGGCGCGCGCCAGCCTTTCATGATGCTTACGATAGGTCTCGATCAGGATCGGCAGGCTCGTGCCGAGGATGATCAGGATGCCGATGACCACCTTCTGCCAGTAGGACGGCACGCCGGCGCTGAGCAGCGAGGTATTGATCATGGTGATGACGAGCGCGCCGATCAGCGTTCCCGCAACCGTGCCGTGGCCGCCCTGGATGCGTGCGCCGCCCAGCACCACGGCTGCGATGACGTCGAGTTCCGAGCCGACCAGGTCGAAGGGATTGGCCATGCGCGACAGGGTCATGTGCGTCATCCCGGCAAGGCCCGCTATGCCGCCGGCGATGACGTAGATCCATAGCTTGACGCGTGCGACATCGATGCCGATGCGCCGCGCTCCTTCTTCGGAGCCGCCGATCGCGTAGATCTTCCGGCCGAACAGGGTCACGTTCATCAGCACGGCGACGAACAGGGCTACGACGACGAGAACCACGAAGGACAGCGGCAGCGATACGAGCTGCCCGACGGCGTTCTCCAGCCGCAGGATCACCGTACGCGCGAAACCGATCACCTCGCGCGGGACGTTGGTGATGTAGGTCGTACCCACGAAGGTCAGCAGTGCGCCCCGGATCAGGCTGAGCGTGCCCAGCGTCACGATGAGGGTAGGCAGGCCGAGGCCGCCGATCAGGATGCCGTTGACGAGGCCGAGCGCGGCGCCGATCAGGGCGCTGACGACGAAATAGCCTATGATGGGGATGTCGAGGTCGACCCCCATGATGAGGACGGTGGTCGTATACATGGCGAAGGCGCCGATGGCGGTGAAGGATACGTCGATGCCGCCGGACGCCAGGATCATCATGACACCCAGCGCGAAGATGCCCGTAACGATCGAGTTGCGCAGAAGATCGACGATCGTGGCCGCCGACAGGAAACCGGGATTGATAGCGCCGACGCCCAGCGCGAACAGCAGCGCGAAAGCCAGCACGATGCCCTGCGGCGAGGCGACAAGCCGGACTGCACCCCGCATCAGCGCTCTCCTTCCTGCGTGACGGCCGCGTATATGGCCTCGTCATCGACGGCTTCGGGGTCGTAGGGCCCCGTCATGCGACCCTTCACCATCACCATGATGCGGTCGGAGATCGCCATGGCCTCGCCTATGTCGTCAGTCACCACCATCAGCGCCGTGCCGTCGCGGCTGAGCGCCAGAAGCAGCTCATGGATCTCCCGCTTTGAGCCGATGTCGACACCGACCGTCGGGCCGTTGAGGATCATCAGCCGGGGCGCACGCTCCATCCAGCGCGCCAGCACGACGCGCTGCTGATTGCCACCCGAGAGGGTCGCGACCGCCGGTTCTATCCCCGGCGTCCTGATCCGCAGCCGCTGGACGGCGCTGCGCGCACGCGCGGCCAGGGACCGCCGGTCGAGAAGGCCGCCCGAGCCGGACTCCTCGAGGCTGGAAACGAGGATGTTGTCGGCGATGGGCTGATCCAGGAAAAGCCCTTCCGTCAGCCTGTCCTCCGGCACATAGGCGATGCCGGCTTCCACCGCCGCAACGGCGCCCGACAGACGCGCCGGCCGGCCGTCGATCTCGAGCGTCCCTTCGTCGGGCTGCAGCATGCCGAACAGCGTCAGCGCCAGTTCGGTCCGGCCCGATCCGAGAAGGCCGACGATGGAAACGATCTCGCCGGGGCACAGATCGAATGTGACGTCTTCGTATTCGCCCCGGCGCGACAGGCCCTTCGTGCGCAGGAACGGGGCGGCCGGCACCACGGGCAGGCGGTCCAGCCGCTGGCTCTCCACGCTGCGGCCCGTCATCTCGCGGCCCAGCCTTTCGGCGTCGAAGGCGTCGGCGGGCCCTTCGGCCACGACGCGCCCGTCCCGCAGGACGGTGATCGTGTCGGAAAAGGCGAAGACCTCTTCGGTCTTGTGGCTGACGAAGAGGAACGAGACGCCATCCGCCTTCAGGGTGCCGACGATCTCGGCCAGCCGCCGCACCTCGCTGCGGGTCAGCGCCGTGGTCGGCTCGTCCATGACGATGATGCGCGCATCGTTGGCCAGGGCCCGGGCGATGGCCACGAGCTGCTTGGACGCGACGGGCAGCAGCTCCACCAGCATCGAAAGGTCCAGCGCCACGCCCATGCGCTCCAAAACTTCGGCGGCTAGCCGCCTTTGCGCCCGGCCGCGATGCAGGCGAGCGCCGGACGATACCGCCTGAAGCATCGCGATATTCTCGGCGACGCCGAGATTGGGGAACAGCGAGAAATCCTGGTAGATGACGGCCAGTCCGGCATCGATTGCGGCGCGCGCATCGCCCGCCACGTGGCGTCCCCCGATGTCGACCTGCCCTGCATCGGCGGCCACGACGCCGGACAGGATCTTGATCAATGTGGACTTGCCCGAACCGTTCTCGCCGGCAAGGCAGCGCACCTCGCCCGGCTCGAGCGTCAGGCTGACATCTTCGAGTACCCGCACCGGCCCATAGGATTTCCGGATGCCGGACATGGACAACGTTTGGGCCAAGCGCGTGTCTCCGCTGCGGTTGGGATGGCGGGGCGGCCGCAAAACCGCCCCGCGCGGCTTATCAGAAGTCGTACTGGTCCATGTTCTCGGCAGTCACGTCCACCCAGGCCTGGCCGTAGATCACCTTGCCGTCCAGCTTGACCTTGTCGTAGCCCTCGACGCCGAGATCGGCGCCGTCCTCGATGGTTTCCCCGTTCAGCGCCTTCGCCGCCACGACGTTCATGGCGTAACCCGCCTTGGCCGGATCCCAGAAGGAGATCATGGCGATCTCGCCGGACTCCAGATACGGGCCCGAGACCGATGGCAGGCTGGTGCCGACGATCTTGACCTTGCCCGACAGGCCGGCCTCTTCCACGGCGATGGCCGCACCGACGACATCCTCGCCGGCAGAGCCCTGGATGCCCTTCAGGTTCGGATGCGTGCGAAGCAGCTCGCGTGTTTTCTGGTAGGCGGTCTGCTGCTGCTCTTCCGATTCCAGCTTGTCCACGACAAGCGTCATGTTGGGGTACTTCTCTTTCTGGTAGGCGATGGCGGCATCGACCCACTGGTTATGCGTATTGGAAGTCAGGTAGCCGACGAAAACGGCATACTCGCCCTCGCCGCCCATCTCCGTCGCCAGGCGCTCCATCAGGTGCTCGCCATAAGCGGCGTTGTCGAAGGCTTCGATATCGTAGGTGATGTTCTGAAGGTCGGCGCCCTCGTGGCCGACGACGACGATGTCGTTGTCCAGCGCCCGCTTCAGCACCGGTTCCAGCGCCTGCGGAGAGTTGGGAACGACGGTGATCGCGTCCACGCCCCGCGCGATCAGGTCTTCGATCAGCTGGATCTGCAGCGCCGCATCGGCCGTCGCCGCGCCGACCTGCGTCGCATCGTTGCCCGTATCGGCGGCGAACTCCTTGACGCCCTCCTCCATGCGGTTGAACCAGGCGATGCCCGAAAGCTTCACCACGGTCACGATGGTGTGCTTGGCGTCCTGCGCACCGGCCACGCCTGCCGCACCTGCCAGAAGCGCCGTGCCCAGAAGCGCGCCGGCGACGATTGTCCTGAACCTGCCCTGCATATGCCTTCTCCCTCTGCTTCAGGCGCGCCTTGCGCCGCTTGTGGATTCGCCGGCCCGCATCAGGTCTCTCGTGCGGGCGTAGAGTTGCCGATAGGTGCCGGAGGCCGCGTCGTAGAGCGTCGACAGCGCCGCATCGGGCCGGATCTCGCGGGCCACGGGGTTCCACCGGTCCATGTCGGCGGCGTCCGCGTCCCCGACGCCCACCGCCGCCAGGAAGGCGTTGCCGTAGCTTGCGCCGAAAGAGCGGTGGCGCAGCGACTGGCTGCGCCCGGTGATGTCCGATACCGCCTGCAGCCAGACCGGGTTGCGCGTTCCGCCGCCGACCGCCGTCAGGGTTTCGGGCCTCGCTCCGGCGTCGTCGTAGGTTTCGAGAATGTGCCGGACCCCGTAGGCGATCCCCTCGATCAGGCCGCGATAGACATCTCCCCGGCCGTGCGTGAGGTCGAGCCCGAAGATCATGCCCTTGGCATGCGGGTCGTGCAGCGGCGTCCGCTCGCCCGAAAAATAGGGAAGGACGATCAGACCCCGCGCGCCGGGCGGCGAAGCCGCGGCTTCATGGGCCAAAAGGCCCATCGCCTCGCGCGGGTCCAGTTCGCGCGCGAAATTCTGGACGAACCAGTGCGTCAGCGTGCCGCTGGTGGCCAGTCCCGACATGGAGGCATGCTGGCCGGCAAACAGCCATGGCGCATACCAGAGGCGCGGATCCTGCACCCGCTCGGCCGTCACCTCAATCCCGAAGACGGTTGAGCCATACATCAGCATCATCTGCCCCGGACGCCGGACGCCCACACTGACCGCCTCCGACGCCGCGTCTATCGTACCCGCGATGACGGGGGTTCCTTCCGCAAGGCCGGTGCGGCGGGCTGCCTCGGCGGTCACGCCGCCGACGACATCCGTGGTCCAGGCCAGCCGCGCCAGCCTGTCGCGGCCGCAGATCAGCGTGTCGTACGTATCCGTCCAGTCCATCCGGGCGATATCGTACAGCGGGTTGAACCCCGCGGCCGAGTAATGGTCGATCACCGTTTCGCCGGTCAGCCGCCGCACCAGGAAGGACGTGGAATTGAGGAAACAGGCCGCCCGCTCGAACACGTCCGGCCGGTTGCGCCGCAGCCACAGGATCTTCGGACCGACCGATTGCGATGTCAGCGCGTTGCCGCCGGAGGCGAGCAGCGCCTCCTCTCCGATCGACGCCGTCAACTCGTCGATCTCGTCCGCGGCCCGCGTATCGACACCGTAAAGCACCGCGTTCATCAGCGGCGTGCCGGCGGCGTCCACCGGCAGCATGCAGGGGCCGATGCCGCTCGCGCCCACGGCCCGCACATCTGCGGGCTCGAGGCCGCCGGTGCGGATCATCTCGGCGCAGATATCGGCGAACTCGCCCCACCAGTCGCGCTCCGCGTCATGCTCGGCATGGCCCGCCTGGGGCACCTGCATGCGGTGGGCGCGGCGCGCCTCGGTCAACACGTCTCCCGTGGCCGTCACGATGACGCCCTTGGTCTCGTAGGTGCCGACGTCTATGCCGAGGTAATAGCCGCTCACGTGTAGAGATCCCGGTCCAGATCGAAGCCGCGGCCCATGCGCCGGATGCCGCCGCACACGAGCCGCGTCAGCCCCTCCAGGTCACGGAGATCGCAAAGCTCCAGCGCGGTATGCGTGTAGCGGCTGGGGAAGCACAGATCGATGACGGCGACGCCCTCGCCGACAAGCTGCACATAGGACGAGTCCGTCAGCGCCCCCACATGCGCGGTGCGCTGCAGGGGCAGTCCGTCCTCTGCCGCCGTCGCCTCGAAGAGCCGCGTCAGCGCCGGGTGCGGAATGGTTCCGTTCAGCGTGCCGCGTCCGTGGAAGGAGTAGAGCGCCATGGCCGGGCCGGCTCCCATGGCAACCTCTCCGCGATGGGCCATGTCGGGCGTGTCGGATGTCAGCGCCAGGTCCAGTTGCACGGCGATATCCGGCTGCAGGGATTGCGCGGCAACCATCGCGCCGCGCAGGTTGAACTCTTCCAGGACGGCGAAGAGGTAATGCACGGTCGGCAGACCGGGTGCGCCCTTGAGCTCCAGCGCCGCCTGCAGCACGACGGCGCAGCCCGCCCTGTCGTCGACGGAGGTGCCGGCGACACGATCCTCGTTCAGGTGGATCACCCGCGGCTGGTATACGACCGGCGTTCCGATCTCTATGCCCAGCGCGCGCGTCGCCGCGGAGCTGTCCGTACCGACGTCGACGAACAGGTCCTGATAGGGCGTCACCTTGTATTTCTCTTCGGGCGGCGTGGCGTGATGGCTCTTGTTGGCGATGACGCCGTGCACATCGCGTCCCTCGCCGACGCAGAACAGAACGGCCTGCGCGGGCAGCGCCTTTTCCGGAATGCCGCCCAGCCGCTCCACGCGCACCAGCCCGTTCGGCTCGATCTTGCGGGTGATGAAGCCGAGCTGGTCGGTATGGGCGAACAGCATGACCGACGGTGCTTCGGGATCGCCCTCGACCGTCGCTATGAGGTTGCCGAGCCTGTCGGTACGGCTGGCGATGCCGGCGGCATCCAGCCGCGCCTTGACGGCCCGGCGCACCCTGTCTTCGTGGCCGGACAGGCCCGGCAGCATCATCAGGTCGCTCAGGCTTTGCCGCAGAGCATCTTTCATGATCTTCGTTTCCCGAAACGCGGTCGCGGCAACAGGCCGCGCTCCAGCAACGCCCGCGCCGACATGACGACGACGAGCAGACCGCCGAAGAAAAGGTCGCGCGCGAAGGCCGTGAAGGCGAGAAAGTTGAGGCCGCTGGAGATGAGCTGGAGCGTGATGACGGCCAGCACCACACCGAGCGTCGAGCCGAAGCCGCCGAACGGGCTGACGCCGGCAAGGATGTTTATGAGGATGACGAGCAGCAAATAGGAGCCGCCGTAATCGGCATTGGCCGAGTTGGTGCGGGCCAGGATCACCAGCCCGGCCAGCGCCGCCACCAAACCGGCTATGGCGTAGATGCGAATGATCAGGCGCGGCTCGCGCATGCCGGCGAAGCGCGCAGCCAGCGGGTTGGCGCCGTAAAGACGCAGCCGCACCCCTGTCGCGGTGAACCGCATCAGCGCGCCGAGCGCCAGCGCAACCAGAGCAAAGACGATCAGCGGAACCGGTACGAGGCCGCCCAGCGACGCGTTGAAATTTGCACCGTACCAGCCCGGAAGTCCGGTGATGGCCGGCCCACGCGTGATGACGATGCCGAGCCCGCCGTAGAGCTGGAGGGTGCCGAGCGTCGCCAGGATGGGCGGAAGCCTCAGATAGGCGATGAGCACGCCGTTGAAGGCGCCGCACAAGAGCCCCGTCAGCAGCGCCGCCGGAATGGCAAGCACAGCCAGCTCGGGGCCGGCGCGCATCATGACGGCGGCAACGATGGACGCCAGGTTTGCCGTCGCGACGACCGAGAGGTCGATGCCGCCGGATACCATCGTCGGCAACACGGCAAGCGCAAGCAGCCCGAATTCGGGGAATTGCGACCCCATGGACACGAGGTT
This sequence comes from Aureimonas altamirensis, assembly GCF_023702225.1. Taxonomy (GTDB): domain Bacteria; phylum Pseudomonadota; class Alphaproteobacteria; order Rhizobiales; family Rhizobiaceae; genus Aureimonas; species Aureimonas altamirensis_B. Next base: position 366,168 of record NZ_JAMQCO010000002.1, read on the forward strand.
GGCGCGGCTGAGGAAATGCGGCGAGGCAAATGCCAGCGCTACGAAGATCGCCACTGCCAGGATGGCGAGGCTGGCGACATAGGGTCTTGTCGTATCCTGCCGTCTCGCCGATCCTGACATGCCGGTCGCCTCCCTCTTCGGTTACTCGCCGCGCGCCGCTTTCGCCAGCCGCATGAATTCGGCGGCGCGCGCGGCGTCGACTGGCTTCCACGTATCCCCATCCACCTTGAGGGAAGACCCGACCACGCATCCGTCGGCGACCCGCAGGACATCGGCCACCGTGTTGTGCCGCACGCCCGTATTGGCCAGTACCGGCGTATGCGGCAACGCGGCCTTGACGGATTGAAGGTCGCCCATCTCGGCCGCCTCGCCCGTAATGGCGCCGGAAACCAGGATCGCGTCGGGGATTGATGAAAAGACGGCCGAGCGCGCCCGGTCGGCCAGTTCCCGCCGGTCGAGCGACCAGGCGAATTCGGCTGAGACGTTGGCCAGCATCGCCACGTCGGGCCGCCTCAGGCGGTGCAGGTAACGCATGGCCTCGCCGGCATTCGGCGTCCATGGCCCCATGTCGGAGGCATAGGTGCCCGTCAGGATCTCACGCAGGAAGGAAGCGCCCGTCGCCGCAGCCAGCGCCACGGTGGACATCGGATCCCACAGGACGTTGACGCCGAAGGGCTTGGCGATCTGGGGCCACAGCTGCCCGATGACATAGGCCATCGTCGCCGTGGAGGCGGTATCCACGCTCAGTTCGTAGGGACGGTCGTTCTCGTTGCCGAACATCACCGCATCGACGTCGGCATCCTGCAACGCCTTCAGATCCTTGCGGGCCGCTTCGACGATGGCCTCGACGCCACCCTCGGCATCGTAAAGGGGCGTACCTGGCAACGGCAGCAGATGGACCATGGCGATCACCGGCTTCTTGTCGCCGAATACGGACCGGAAATTCTTCATGTCAGCACGCGTCTTTCTTCCATAAGTCCATGAAGGGTCAGCATAGTTCTATCTTTTCAATGAGCTCCCGATAGGGGGCGATCCGCCGTGTGGCGCCGGTGTCTGCGATCAGCAGGGAAATGCTGTCCAGCGGGCACACCGGCACCAGCGCACGGCTGTCGAGCTTCGTATGATCGGCAAGCAGGATGGTTCGCCGGGCGCGTGAGATGGCGGCCAGCTTCACGTCCGCCTCGTCACGTGTGGAATTGGAAACGCCTTCGAGGTCGATCGCGTCGGCGGCCATGAAGAAGAGATCGAAGGTGAAACCGGAAATCGCCTCGATGGCCGGCGCGCCGACGATGGAGAAATAGCCGTTGCGCACCTGTCCCGCAGGCACGTGCGCCTGCGTGGCGCCGACTGCCGCCGCTTCGGCGACCTTGAGGTCGAGTGCGACGATGCTGATGGCGCGCCCGGCCAGTTCCTGGGCCAGCGCCAGCATGGTGGTTCCCGAATCCAGAAGAATGCTCCGGTGACCGCTCACATGGGCGGCGGCGGCCTTGCCGATCCGCTTCTTCGCGCCCTGCTGTACGCGCAGTTTCTCGAGAAACAACGGCTCCATCGCCTCGCCGGTACGTGGCGCCACGACGCCGCCATGCGTGCGGGCCGCAAGGCCGGCCTGTTCCAGAAGTGCGAGGTCGCGGCGGATGGTAGGCTCGGAAGCCGCGAAGTGATGGGCGAGTTGCGCAACCGTGAGGCTGCCGCGCTCAGCGATCAGTCCGGCCATGCGCTGCTGGCGCTCATGCGGGAAACGCTGCTGCATGCCCCCTCCTGCGAACCGGATGACGATGATGATTAATGATCGTTTTGCCGGAGTCAATCGTTGATTGAAACGGGCGACGGCAGCGCCCACTTCTATCTGTGATATCGAAATTGAATGTGATGTGCCGTCACGGTTGGCATAATCTTGTGACGGTAGGCAAAGCTTACCATTTAGCTTGCATCTGGCCGCGGGGCGCAATACGGCGTTTGCGTTATCCCCCCGCCGAGGGTCTGGCGATGCTCAAGAAAGTTTCGGATACGGACACGCTCCCACACGGCGCGGGTGCAACGGGCCAGCGGCCCGGGCGCTCGCGCAGGAAGCTCGTCCTTCCCCTTCTCGCGCTGCTGTTCGTGGCGGCAGGCGCGGCGTTCGGTTTCTATTGGTGGACGGAAGGCCGTTTCCTGATCGAAACCGACGACGCCTATATCGCCGCCGACATGGCGGTGCTGACCGCGCGCGTGAACGGCTATGTCACGTCACTGCCCGTCGCGGAGAACCAGCCCGTCAAGGCAGGACAGCCGGTCGTCGAGATCGACCCCGGCGATCTGCAGCTCGACCTCGACGCCGCCGAGGCGCGGATCGCGACGCAAGAGGCGGCCATCGCTCGCATCGACGCGCAGCGTCAGGCCGCAGGCGCTGCGGTCGTTCAGGCAGAGGCGCAGCTCGAAGCGCTGCAGGCGGCCGAAAGCGAAGCCAGGCGCACTTTCGACCGTGCAGCCGATCTGGCCCGTACGGGGGCCGGCGCTCAGGCGGCACTGGATACGGCACGCAACAATCTGGCGCAGGCTTCGGCATCCGTCCGCGGCGGAAGCGCTGCCGTCGACAGCGCCAAGGCCGATGTCCGGGTGCTGGACGCCCAGATCGCCGAGGCGCGGCGCAACCTTGCGGAGCTGCGTGTCGCCCGCGAAAGCGCCGCGCGCAACCTCACCTTCGCAACCGTGCGCGCGCCTTATGACGGCGTCATCGGTAATCTGTCGGTGCAACCGGGCGACCTCGTCTCGCCCAGCCGCCGTCTGGCGACGATTGTCCCGCTGGACCGCGTCTATATCGACGCCAATTTCAAGGAGACGCAGATCGGCGGGATCGCGCCCGGAGCAAAGGCCAGCATCGAGGTGGACGCCCTGCCCGGCGTGGAACTGACGGGTACGGTCGAATCCTTCGCGCCGGCTTCCGGGTCGGTCTTCTCGCTGCTGCCGGCAGACAACGCCACCGGCAATTTCACCAAGATCGTCCAGCGCGTGCCCGTCCGCATCCGGATCGACGATCCCCAGGCCGCCGGCGGCAGGCTGCGGCCTGGCCTGTCCACCGTGGTCACCGTCGACAGGCGGACGGCCGCCACCCCCGACGCCGAGTAGCACCGCGCCATGTCCGCCGTCGCAGCCAGCGCGGAAGAGGCCGTCCCGGCCCGCCGCATCGCGGCCTTCATGGTCATGGTGCTCGGCATGTTCATGGCGATCCTGGACATCCAGATCGTCTCGGCGTCGCTTGCCGAGATCCAGGCGGGGCTTTCCGCCTCGGCCGACGAAATTCCCTGGGTGCAGACGGCCTATCTGATCGCCGAGGTGATCATGATCCCGCTGTCCGGCATGCTCGGGCGCATTCTTTCCACCCGGGTTCTCTTCACCCTTGCGGCCGGCGGATTCACCCTGTCTTCGGTCCTGTGTGCCACCGCCACCTCCATCGACCAGATGATCGTCTACCGCGCGATCCAGGGCTTCGTCGGCGGCGGCATGATCCCCAGCGTCTTCGCGGCAGCCTTCACGCTGTTCCCGCCTTCGAAGCGCGCGGTCGTGTCCCCCATGATCGGGCTGGTGGCGACACTGGCGCCGACCATCGGCCCCACCATCGGCGGCTATCTCAGCCATGCCATGTCCTGGCATTGGCTGTTCCTGATCAACCTGCCGGTCGGCCTCGTCGTCACCGTCGCCGCATGGAACCTGATCGATTTCGACAAGCCGGACTGGTCGCTGCTGCCGCACTTCGACTGGTACGGGCTCGCCGCCATGGCGGCCTTCCTGGGCGCGCTCGAATACGTTTTGGAAGAAGGCCCGCAGAACGACTGGCTCGACGATTCGGCCGTCGCGGCCATGCTGTGCGTCACGGTCGTTGGGGCGGTGTTCTTCTTCTATCGCTGTTTCACCGCGCGAGAACCGATCGTGGACCTTTCGGCCTTCGGCAACCGCAACTTCGCGCTGGGAAGCCTGTTCTCCTTCGTCATGGGCGTCGGCCTCTACGGCCTCACCTATCTCTACCCGGTCTACCTGTCGTCCATTCGCGGATACGACTCCCTCATGATCGGGGAGACCATGTTCGTTTCCGGCCTGGCCATGTTCTTCACGGCGCCGCTGGCGGGCTTCCTGTCGGCCCGGATGGACCTGCGGGTGATGATGGTCATCGGTTTCATCAGCTTCGGCGTCGGCACATGGATGATGAGTGGCATCACCCATGACTGGGACTTCCAGGAATTGTTCATACCGCAGGTTCTGCGCGGTTTCGGGCTGATGCTGTCCATGGTGCCGATCAACAATATCGCGCTCGGCACATTGCCGCCGCAGAAGATGAAGGGCGCTTCGGGTCTGTACAATCTTACCCGCAATCTCGGCGGTGCGGTTGGTCTGGCCATCATCAACACGATGCTGACGGACCGCACGACGCTGCATTACCAGCGGCTGGCCGAACATGTGTCATGGGGCAACCCCATCGCCGAGGAACGGATGAGTTCCATGGCCCAGAGCCTCGACGCGGCCGGCCTCGACGGACAGGCCGGGGCCGTCGCCAACATGGTGCGCATCGTCACGCGGGAGGCGCATGTGATGGCCTTTGCAGATGTGTTCATCACGCTCACCGTGCTGTTCGGTGCGCTTGCGATCCTTGCATTCTTCATCGACAAGCCACAGCCCCGCCCCGCTGGCGCGGGCGGCGGCCACTAAAGACGATACATTTCGGCACGCCCCGTGATCGTGTGCCAGCAGCGGCTCCACTGCGTGACGCCCATGCGGTAGCCGATGACGCGCACCGCATTGCCGCCGCGCTTCTGCGTTTCCGCCTTCATGCCGTTCAATATGGTCACTTCCGGCGTCGGATATTCCGAAAGATCGTTGCGGCATCGCGTTACCCGGACGGTGCCGAGCGATTGCGCGCCGGCCGGAGGGTCGACCACCACCCGCACATCCATCAATGTCTGCTGCGGGACCGATGGGAGGTTCGAGACCGTCGTGGGCGAACAGGCGGACAAGACCGACAGGACCGGCACGAGAACGGTCAGATTGCGAAGTGCCATGGAACCCCCTGCTGCGACACACGCATAACTACCTAGGGTAGATTTCACAGTCAGGAAAGCGTTGCGTCTCCTCAAGCGAGGCGGCTGCTCTTCAGATCGCCGGTGCGCTCCAGCAGCGGATAGACGGTCGCGGCGATATGAGCCTCGATCCGCTTGAGGTCGCGCACGACATCCAGGTAGCGGTTTGCCGATTGCCCCTTGGGCAACTGGCCGGTCAGGATCTGCCGGAACTGCTCTTCCGTGGCGGCACGCTCGAAGTCGCGGAAGCGCTCCTTCTCCGCAACCAGTTGCCGTGCGGACGTCGCGTCTCCATCGATCAGCACGCTGACAGCCAGCCGCAGATGGGCGATAAGCCTTTCGTGCATTTCTCCGATCCGAACCATTTCCTCTTCGTTCAGGATCTGCCGGTCGTCTATGCGCTGCGCAGCGATCGCCATCAGGTTGGCGTCCACGATATCGCCGATATGCTCGATGTTGACGGCGAAATCGAGAATCTCGAACAGACGACGCTTGTCCGAGTCCGTCAGGTCGTTCTGCGAGATTCTGGACAGGTAGCGCCGTACGGCGCCGTAGAGGCGGTCGATCTCGTCGTCCGTACGCCTGATACGCGACAGTGCGATCGGGTCCGCGTCGCGAAACACCTTGCGCGAGCCGGCAAGCATGGCCTCGGCAATGTCGGCCATGCGCAAGACCTCTCGTGCGGCGTTGGCCAGCGCCACCTTCGGCCTGCTCAGGCTCGCCGTGTCGAGATACAGCGGCCTGCCGGCATCCTCGGGCCTGGCGTCCTCCGGAAACAACCGCGTGAGCAGCCGGGCCGCGGCGGGCAGAAGCGGCACGGACACCAGTGCCATCACCAGATTGAAGACCAGGTGGAAATCCGGCGCGAGGCGTTGCGCCGGCAGCCCGAACCGTTCCGCGGCAGAGGATATCGGCGCCAGGAGAAGCATGGTCAGGGCAGCGCCCGCAACGCGGTTGGCCAGATTGCCGACCGGCAGTCGCAGGTGGCTGCGATCACCACCCGAGGCGGCGATCAGCGGGTTGATGGCGCTGCCGATATTGGCGCCGACAACCATGGCGATCGTGGAGGGCGCCGAAAGGATGCCGATCTCTGCCAGCGACATGATGAACAGGATCGCGCCGACGCTGGAATGCGCCAGGAAGGTGAAGATGATCGCGATCAGCATGGCAAGGACCGGATCCTGCACCAACAACGCCATCACCTGCCGCACGTCGGCTGCGTTTTCCAGCGGCACCACGAGTGCCGACAGGAGGTCGAGCGACAGGAGGATGACGCCGAGCCCAAGCAGGATGCGGCCGACTTCCGACAAGCGCGGATTGGCGCGCCGCCTTTGCAGGACATAGCCGATGAAGATCAGCAGCGGATAGACGAGACCGAGGTCGAAGGACAGGACCTGGACGATCAATGCCGTGCCGAGATTGGCGCCGAGCATCACCGAAAGGGCCGGCACCAGGGCGACGAGACCGCCGGCCGTGAAGGACGTGACCATCATGGCGGTGGCCGTACTGCTTTGCAGCGCCATGGTGACGAGCGTACCCCCCACGATGGCCGCAAGCCGATTGTCCAGCCGGGTCGCCAGTATCCGCCGCAATGACGGCCCGAACCCGGCCATGACGCCGGCGCTGACAAGGCCGACACCCCACAGCAGCAGCGCGACGATGCCCAGAAGACTGACGATAACCTGCGTTGCCGTCATGACATATCCCCGGCCACGCCCATCATCCCATCGTCCAAGCCCATGTCGCCCCCACCCGGCAAATGGTGGGACCGGGCAGCCGCAAGGCAAGTGGCTGCGCGGGATGGAAATCGCCGACGGGGCCGGTTATATCGAACTCTCATCCTCGCCCACCCGTTCGAAAGCAGCTCTTCCTCCCGATGTTGACGATGAAAGGCAAATACGGTCTCAAGGCGATGCTGCATCTTGCAGGTCAGCCTCCGGAACGGCTGACCCAATCCGAAGAGATCGCAACGGCGCACGGTATTTCCAAGAAGTTCCTGGACGCCATCCTTGGCGACCTGCGCAGCGCCGGTTTCGTCGATGCGCGCAAGGGGCGTGGGGGCGGCTATCGCCTGTCCCGCCCCGCCGGGGAAATCCGGGTCGGGCATGTGCTGCGCGTGCTGGATGGGCCGCTTGCTCCCCTACCCTGCGCCAGTCGTACCGCCTACCGCCGATGCGACGACTGCACCAGCGAAGAGACATGCCGCGTACGGGCATTGATGCTTGAAGTGCGCAACGCCATTTCCGCGGTTCTGGACAATCGCAGCCTGGCGGAAATGCAACAGGTCTCGCCGGGCGGCGACATCGAGGAAGCGGCAGCCGCGCTCGGTTAGCTTCCGCGCATCGCGCGTCGGGCGTCGTCGGCATACTGGCGCGCCGCCAACCGAAAGATGACCGGCCCGCGCACAAGATAACGCCGCCACATCCGGCCCGGGTCGGATGCCAGTCGATGCAGCCATTCCAGCCCGGCCTTCTGCATGGCGCGAGGCGCCCGCTTCTGCTGTCCCGTCAGGAAATCGATGCTGGCTCCGACGCAAAGCGCGAAGCCGCCTTCGCGCCCGCTGCGCGCCAGATCCCGGGCGAACACCTCCTGCTTGGGAAACGACAGGCAGATGAACAGGATGTCCCATTCCGCCTTCGCCGCCTCCTGCACGGCGGATCGCCATGCCGGCGTATCGCGCACCAGCCGATCGGCGCATGGAAGGTGAACGAGCCTGCAGTCGGGAAAACGGGCCCGCAGCCGCCGGAAGGCCGCCTCGGATGGCCCGATGACCGCCATGCGAACATCCGGGCTGATCGTCCGCTTCAACAGGTCGAACGTCAGGTCCGAACCCGGGGTCGGGATCAGGCGCCGCCCACTGGGCCGCGCCAGCGCCGACAGGATGCGGCTGTCGCATATCTGCAGGCGCGCCCCGTCATAGGCTTCACGCAGGCATCGATCCCCGCCGTCGTGATAGCTGACGACGTGGTCGACATTGGGGGTGACGGCATAGGCGAAATCGCCTGTCGAAAGGCTGCGTCCGATCGCGGCGCGAACGCCGTCGATGTCGCCATCCACGAAACGCATACCGAGAAAGGGCACCACGGAAGCCATCGACAAGATCAAGCACGCGTCCAGCAACAAGATGTTCACGCTCATATATCCCCAAAAGCCGGCACGATTTCGGCTTTTGCAATGCAGCGCAAAACGCCTTGTAATCAAACTCACATTTGAGTTTGGAGCCGTCCGCCTTTCGGATGATGCTTCATCCTCCGACCGCCTGCTCTAGTTCGAAGCGGGAACCGAAAGTCGATCTTGGAGGCGAGATGATCGGACATTGGCCGGAAATACCGTTTGGACCGTGGCAGGAAAGTTGCCGCCATCTCCACCTGATCAGCCAGATCGTCGGCAAGTATCGCCTGGCGCATGCGCCGTGGCTGAACCACTCCTGGCACGCGACGCTGTATGTGACGGCGCGTGGATTGACCACCTCGATCGTGCCCGATGGCCCCGGCGGGATAGAGGTGGAGCTCGACCTGATCGAGCATCGGGTCATCGCCCGCTCCACAAGCGGAAGCATCGCGGCGACGCCCCTCAAGCCCGGTTCGATCGCCGATTTCAAGAGGCGGTTCATCGACATCGTCGAACAGGTCGGCGGTACGCCGAGGTTCAGCGATACGCCGAACGAGATTCCCGACGCCGTCCCGTTTTCAACCGATACGGCAGAGCGCCCTTACGACGCGGAGGCGGTCAACGCCTTCTTTCGTGCCTGCGTGCAGGTCGACCGCGTGTTCAAGCAGTTCCGTACCGGCTTCATCGGCAAGGTCAGTCCGGTCCACATTTTCTGGGGCAGCTTCGACATGGCCGTGACCCGGTTTTCCGGCAAGCGGGCTCCGCGCCATCCCGGCGGAGTACCGGCCCTGCCCGATGACGTGACGGCAGAGGCCTACAGCCACCAGGTATCGTCCGCCGGTTTCTGGCCGGGCGGCGGCGGTATCGATTATCCTGCCTTCTACTCCTACGCCTACCCCGGCCCCGACGGTTTCGCGCAGGCCATCGTCGAGCCTGCGGAAGCGCGTTTCGACCAGACCCTGGGCGAGTTCATCCTTCCCTATGATGCCGTGCGTACGGCGCGCGATCCGGACGCGGCGCTGCTGGCCTTCCTGCAGACAAGCTACGATGCCGCTGCCATTCTGGGGGGATGGGACAGGGCAAGCCTTGAATGCGCGCCCGGCCGTCCCCTGGAACCACGCACGGTGGAGAACTGACACGACATGACCAGGATTCTCGCAATATCCGGCAGCCTGCGGAAGGGCTCGTTCAATACGGCGCTCATGCATGCAGCCGTCGAAGCCGCGCCACAGGGCGTCAGCATCGAAGCCGCGACGCTGCACGGCATCCCGCTTTACGATGGCGATCTGGAATCGTCCGACGGAATTCCCGGGCCGGTTACGGCCCTGAAGGACAGGATCCGGCATGCCGACGGGGTTCTTCTGATCACGCCGGAATACAACAACTCGCTTCCCGGCGTGTTCAAGAATGCGATCGACTGGACGACGCGTCCTTCCTCGGACATCCCGCTCCTGTATCGCGGCCGGCCGATGGCCGTCATCGGCGCGTCGATGGGCGGGTTCGGCACCATCCTCAGCCAGAACGCATGGTTGCCGGTGCTGCGGACGCTGGGCGCCAGGCCGTTCTACGAGGGCCGTCTTCTGGTGTCGCGTGCGCAAGGCGTTTTCGACGCAGGCGGACGGCTGACCGACGACAAGGTCCGCGCGCAACTGGCCGATTTCATCGGCGCGTTTGCGGAGTTTGCCCGCAAATCGGCGAAGCAGGACGTGCGCATGGCATGAAAGAGGCATGGCGGCGGCACGATCCCGCCGCCATGCGCAATCAGATGCGGATCACCGACAGGCCCGTCGTGCGGCGATTCTCCAGGTCTTCATGGGCGCGCGCCGCCTCCGTGACGGGATAGACCTGATTGATCGTGATCTTGACCGCGCCGGAGCCGATGACCTTGAACAGGCTGCGGGCGCTGGCCTCCAGCTCTTCGCGGGTTGCCGTATAGCCGAACAGGCTAGGCCGCGTGGCGAAGAGCGAACCCTTCTGGTTCAGCAGCGCCAGGTCGAAATTCTGGATGACGCCGGAAGACTGTCCGAAGGATACGAACAGCCCCTGCCGTTTCAGGCAGTCCAGGCTGGCGGGAAATGTATCCTTGCCGATGGAATCGTATACGACGTCGCATTTGCGGCCCCGTGTGATGTCCTTCACGGCTTCCACGAAATTCTCTTCGCGGTAGTTGATGACGTGGTCGCAGCCGTTCGCGCGGGCGATGTTGCACTTTTCCTCGGAGCCCGCCGTACCGATGACGGTTGCGCCGAGATGCTTGGCCCATTGCGTCGCGATGACGCCGACGCCGCCGGCCGCGGCATGGAACAGCAGCACCGTATCCGGGCCGACCTTGAAGGTCCGGCGCAGCAGGTACTCCGAGGTCATGCCCTTCAGCATCACTGCGGCGGCGGTTTCCTCGTCTATGCCGTCCGGTAGGTGCACGGCCTGGGCGGCCGGCACCAGCGCCTCCTCGGCATAGGTGCCCTCGCCGCCGGCATAGGCGACGCGGTCGCCTTCCTTGAAGGAGGTGACGCCCTCGCCGACCGCAACCACCGTGCCTGCCCCTTCCTTGCCGGGAACGAAGGGAAAGCGCGGCGCCTTGTAGGTGCCGTTGCGGAAGTAGACATCGATGAAGTTCAGGCCCGCCGCCTTCTGGCGGATACGCAATTGTCCGGGGCCCGGGGCCGCCACGGAATGCTCCCTCCAGACGAGCTTATCCGGGCCCCCGATTTCGTCAACGACAATGGCTTTCGTCAAACCAACTGTTCCTTCTGGTCTGGGTCTGCGCCGCTTCCGTCCATGAACTGGACGATCGCGCCGATGGAAACAAGATATAGGCTCGTCAGAACGATCCCGCCCTTCACGATAACGGGCGCATCGAAATCGGTGAACAGCGCCCACAGGCCCAGAACCGACCAGACGGCGAAGACGCCGAGATTGACGAGGCGGTATCGCTTTACCCGAACCGGATGCAGGAACTTGACCGGCGCGAAGGTCGTGACTGCGCAGAACAGCACGACGATGAAGGCGACGATGGCAGGCGGCTGCACCGCGAACAGGGTGAAGACCACCATGTTCCAGGTAACGGGAAAGCCGCGGAAGAAATTGTCCTTCGTCTTCATGCGCGTATCGGCATAGTAGATGGCGCTGGTGATGACGATCAGCGCCGCGGCGACGAAGGACCAAGCATGGCCGATAAGCCCCGACTGGTACAGGGCGAAGGCCGGAATCATCACATAGGTGGCATAGTCGATGATCGAATCCAGCATGTCGCCCGACCAGTCGGGCAGCACGCGCTTGATGTCGATGCTGCGGGCCAGGGGCCCGTCAATTCCATCCACCAAAAGGGCCAGCCCCAGCCAGGCGAACATCGCCACCCAGCGCTCTTCGGCTGCGGCGATGATGGACAGGAAGGCCCAGAAGGCTCCGCTGGCCGTCAGCAAGTGCACGGAGAATGCGCGCCATTTTTCGTATGTCGTCACCACGTTGCCGGACCGAGCCTCTTTGTTGTCTGTGCCGCCTCCGGGCAGCCTATGGCATGAACGTTCACGGGTCGCACCTTGTAGTGCAAGGCGCAAGCGTTTGAAAACGCCTGCACGCATATTTCCCGCGCCGCCCTGGCTCTATCGCAACAGCGGTCGGTATGCGCTACATCGCCATTGCATGAAACGAGCGATCGGAGTCGGCATGAGACGAGACGTCGCAGTGATCGGTGCCGGCCTTGCCGGCCTTTCGGTCGCGCTGGCCTTTGCGGACGAGGGATTCGATGTCGCGCTTGCGGCCCCGGCGCCCGCACCCGACGGGCGCAGCACCGCCCTGTTCGGCCGCTCCGTCACCTTTCTTCAGCGTCATGGGCTGGAAAAGCCCGTCCGCGAATGCGGAGCGCCCCTGGCCATCCTTCGAATCATCGACGATACCGGCCGTCTGCTGCGTGCGCCGCCGGTGGAATTCCGCGCCGCCGAAATCGGCCTCGACGCCTTCGGCATCAACGTGCTGAACGCCGACCTGACCGAACTTCTGGTGGAACGCCTGCGCCTTCATCCACGCGTCACCTGGCACGAGAGCATGCTCCAGTCCATGGAAAGCGGCGTGGATGCCGTCAGCATCACCCTCGAGAACGGGGCCCGGGTTCAGGCCGGGCTGGTCGTCGGCGCCGATGGTCGCAACTCGCCCGTTCGCACCTATGCCGGCATCGGCATAAAACGCTGGTCCTATCCGCAGACGGCGATCGTCCTCAATTTCCGCCACGCGCGCCCGCATTCCAACGTTTCGACGGAGTTTCACAGGCGGGCGGGGCCGTTCACCCAGGTTCCCCTGCCGGGCGAGCGGTCTTCCCTTGTCTGGGTCGAACGCCCGGAGGCGGCCCATACCCTCGGCTCCATGCCGGCTGAAACGCTCTCGTCCATGGTGGAGGAGCGCCTTCACTCCACGCTCGGTGCGGTGTCGGTGGAAGACGGTGTCCAATCCTTTCCGCTGTCGGGCGCGCGCGCAATGCGCCTGACCGCACCGCGCATCGCACTCGTCGGCGAGGCTGCGCATGTCTTTCCGCCCATCGGAGCGCAGGGACTGAACCTCGGCATGCGGGATGCGGAGGATATCGTGGCGGCCGCGACACGGCATCGCGACGATGTCGGCGGCGCGGCCATGCTGGCCAGCTACGAGGCAAGCCGCAAGGCCGACGTGACGCTCCGCACGATGGGGGTGGACCTGCTCAATCGATCTCTGCTGGCCGATATGCTTCCCGCCCAGATCGCCCGGTCGGCAGGCCTTGGGATGCTTTCGGCGCTGAGCCCACTGCGTCGCTTCGCGATGCGGGAGGGCGTCGTTCCCGGCGCGGGCGTGGCGGGGTTGCCGCGGTCGTTGAGAGGCGCAAGCGAGTAGCTTGTACCGGTTGCCGGGCCGCGCTATCGGTCGCACATGGCACCAGCACAGCCGATCCAGAAAGCGCGATTCCATCTCGGACAGGTCGTCCGCCACCGGATGTTCCCGTTTCGCGGCGTCATATTCGATGTAGACCCCGAGTTCGACAATACCGAGGAATGGTATCTGTCGATTCCGGAAGAGGCGCGCCCCCGCAAGGACCAGCCCTTCTACCATCTCTTCGCCGAGAATTCGGAAAGCGACTACATCGCCTACGTCTCGGAGCAGAACCTGGAACTCGACGAGAGCGGAGCGCCGGTCAATCATCCGCAATTGGCGGAGATGTTCGACGGCCCCGTCGATGGCGAGTATCGCTTGAAACCCGCCCACCGCAATTGAGATACAGTCAGACAAACGAAAGGGCGCCTCGCGTCGCCGCGAGGCGCCCCTGAACTTTCGGCAGTCGGCGCGTTACTGCGCGTTCCCGCCTTCGATCGCCTGGTTCTGTGCGTCCTCGAACCGCTTGCGGCGGGCTTCCGCCTGATTCTGGAGGGCTTCGTTCAGCTGCTGCTGACGCTGTTCCAGCTCGGGCTGCTCGCGTGCCGGACCGTCATAGGCCTGGGTGAAGCCCTGCAACGTCACGTTGATCGGGTTCGGCTGGCGCTGGAAGTTGGTCGACGTGACCTTCAGCGTTCCGCCGCGCTTCATGGAATTGACCATGGCGTCGGACAGCTCGACCTCCGCGATGCAGCGGTCGGGGAAGCAGACGGAATAGTTCAGCGTCTGCGGGGCGTTGGTGTCGATCTGCAACTGCACGCCGGCGGGGATGACCCGGCCCGTGGGCACGACCGCCTGAAGCACCTTCTGGTTCACCTGTCCCGATACGTTGATCAGGTTGACGGCGGTGATGAGCTGGCGCGTATCCGCGATCATCGTGTACTGCGTGTTGCAGATCTGGTTTTCGCCCTGCGGCGTGCAGACCTTGAACCATTCGGCCGGAACGGACTGCGCCAAGGCGCCGGTCGCCGGCAGGACAGCCGCGCCCAGCACAGCGAAGCCGGTGGCAAGGGCAAGGCGGTGAAAGTTCATGAAGCGGGTTTTCAAAGCCAGTCTTCCTCTCGGCAATTCTGTCGTCCCGGCACCTGGACGTTCCCTTAACGGGTAAGCCCGTGTTTCGCAAATGAGGCCGTTTAAAGACCCATCATGCACTGGAACGCTGCGATAGCTCCAACCGCTGCGGTAGGCAAGCGGCTGATATTCCGATAATTTCGCGAGCATCGATTTCCAGGGGACCGCTTCAATGCCAATGGCCTCGAAAGCCTTGCACGCCGCTGCAGTGGCGGCTTGTCTTCTTCTTTCGCCCGGTGGCGCAGCGGCCGCCGGGACGGCCCCGTCGCATGCCATTGCAATGCATGGAGAACCGGCCCTTGCCGACGGCTTCTCCGCCTTTCCGTTCGTACGGCAGGATGCGCCCAAGGGCGGCCGCATGGTGTATGGCGTAGTCGGCGATTTCGACAATCTGAACCCCGTCACGGTGCGCGGCGCCTTGACCACGGCCCGCGGAATTTTCGCCGACACCGAGTTCGGCAATCTGGTGATCGAGCCGTTGATGCTGCGTTCTCCGGACGAGCCGTTCACTCTCTATGGCCTGATCGCCGAATCGGTCGAGACGGATGCCGAGCGCAGTTTCGTGGAGTTTACGCTCAACCCGAAGGCAAGGTTCAGCGACGGCAGCCCCGTGCGGGTCGCGGATGTGCTCTTCACCGTCGAAATGCTCAGGCAACAGGGCGTCGTGCGCCCGCAATATACAAGCTGGCTGTCGCGTGTTTCGCGTGTCGACACGGTCGGCGAGCGGGGTATCCGGTTCACCTTCAATGAAAAGGCCGACCGCGAGCTTCCGCTGCTTCTGGCGGGCCTGCCCGTCCTGCCCGAACACGGCTTCGCACGCGACGGTTTCGGCAACACGACCCTGAAACCCATCATCGGCTCCGGCCCCTACACAATCGCGTCCGTGCAGCCGGGTCAGCGCATCGTCTACAAGCGCAACAAGGATTATTGGGCGGCCGATCTGCCGGCAAAGCGCGGCCTGGACAATTACGACGAGATCGTCGTCGAGTATTTCCGCGATGCGAACTCCCAGTTCGAAGCCTTCAAGAAGGGGATCTTCTACCTCTATCCCGACGCAAATCCGCGCCACTGGCGCACTGCCTACAATTTTCCGGCCGTGCATGACGGCTCGGTGGTGCGCGAAGTCTTCGAAACGGGTCGCCCCGCCGTTCTGAACGCCATGTTCTTCAATACCCGCCGGCAGACCTTCGAGAATCCCCGTGTTCGCGAAGCCCTCTCCATGCTGTTCGATTTCGAATGGGCGAACGCCAATCTGTATTACGGCGCCTACGAGCGGACGTCGGGCTTCTTCGACAACACGACCCTGTCGAGCCTGGGACGCCCCGCCAGCGACGGCGAACGCGCCTTTCTGGCGCGTTACCCCGGCCGTGTCGCCGACAGCATCCTCCATGGAGAATGGCGCCAGCCTGTTACGGACGGATCCGGCAGCGACCGCCGTATCCTTCGCGAGGCCCTGAGCCTTCTGCAAGCGGAAGGCTACCGCTTCGACGGAAGCCGCCTGGTGGATTCCACGGGCCGCCCCCTCTCCTTCGAGATCCTCGTCCAGACGCTCGAGCAGCAACGCGCCGCGCTCGGCTACCAGCGCACCCTGGCCCGCATCGGGGTCGACGCCAATGTCAGGCAGGCCGACGACGCGCAATATCAGCTACGCAAGCAGAGCTTCGACTACGATGTCCTGTTTTCCGCTTTCAACGGGACTCTGTCGCCAGGCGCCGAGCAGGCGGGCCGTTGGGGAAGCGCGGCGCGCGACGCGCAAGGCTCGTTCAACTATTCCGGCGTCGCCGACCCCGCAGTAGACGCAGCCATCGACGGTATCGTCCAGGCCCGCACCCGGGAGGACTTCGTCGACGCCGTGCGCGCCTACGACCGTATCCTGATCTCGGGGTTCTATGTCGTGCCGCTGTACTACCTGACGGATCAGTGGCTGGCGCGCTGGAGCTTCATCCGCCACCCCGATACGACGCCGCTGACCGGTTACTACCTGCCGTCCTTCTGGCGCGAGACCGAGGGCAGTTGACGGCTCGATGTCCCGCTCCACGGGCCACGGCGACCCATTCGGCCGCCGTCTCCGGGTCGTCGAACGCCTCGGGCGGGCAGGAGTAATAGGGCATCTTCACGGGCTTGCGCCCGGACGCCTGGTAGACGAAAGGCGTGGAACCCGCGGCGACATAGGCCGCCTCGGCCACGGCATCCGATTTCAGGAAAAGCGTGTCGAAGGCGACGAGGGCTATGATGACATCCCCGTCATAAATGCCCTGTCCACCGAACATGCGGCGGATGCGAAGATCGGCGACGGAGCCGAACAGCTCTTCTATATCGCCGCGGTCCATCGCGGATCAGGCTTCGGCCTGCTCTAGACGCGAGCGATCCGCCGGCTGCAGTTCGACGGACTCGCCGCAGCCGCAGGCCGATGTCTGGTTGGGATTGTTGAAGACGAAGCCGGTGCGCAACACCGACACCTCGAAATCCATCACCGTGCCGAGCAGAAAGAGCACGGCCTCCGGCGATATGAAGACGCGGGCGCCGTCCTTTTCCACCACATCCTCGCCGGCGACGGGGCAATCGGCGAACTCGATCGTATATTCCATGCCCGCGCAACCGCCGCGCTTGACGCCGATCCGAAGCCCGGCGCCTTCCACGCCGCCGCGCGTCTCGACGATTTCACGGACGCGGCCGGCAGCCGCCTCGGTCAGGCTCATGATGGCGAAGCGGCCCATGACAGAAACCTCTTTCCTTTGCATTCCCGCCCAAGATGGCGATGGCCGGGCTTTCAGGCAAGCGCCGAGGGCGCTTCCTGCGTCAAAACCAGCCGACGGCGACCTGCGCTTCCTCGCTCATCCGCTCGGGCGTCCACGGCGGGTCGAAGACGATCTCGACACGCACCAGTTGGATGCCCTCGACGGAGCTTACGGCATTCTCCACCCATACCGGCATCTCGCCGGCGACCGGGCATCCCGGCGCGGTCAGCGTCATCTGGATATCGACCGTGCGGTCATCCTCGATATCGATCTTGTAGATCAGCCCGAGTTCGTAGATGTCGGCCGGAATCTCCGGGTCGTACACCGTCTTCAGGGCCGCCACGATATCTTCCGTCAGCCGGGCGAGTTCGTCCGGCGGTATGGCGGAAGCCGGGGGCATGTCCCCCGCCGCCGTATCGGCCTTCTGTTCCATCGCGTCCGTCATAGGTTCGTCCTTCAAGCGAAGAAGCGTCTGGCTTTGTCCAGCGCTTCGGCGAGTGCGTCGACTTCGCCCATCGTGTTGTACATAGCAAAGGAGGCCCGGCATGTGGAGGTTACGCCGAAGCGCCGCAAGAGCGGCTGCGCGCAATGCGTGCCGGCGCGGACCGCAACGCCCTCGCGGTCGATCACCATCGACACGTCATGCGCGTGGATGCCCTCCAGGTCGAAGGACACGATCGCGCCCTTTCCCGGTGCGGTCCCGTAGATGCGCAGGCTGTTGACCGCCGACAAGCGCTCGTGCGCGTAGGCGCCGAGCTCGGCCTCGTGCGCGGCGATACGCTCTCGCCCCACGGCCTCGATGTAATCCAGCGCCGCGCCGAGGCCGATGGCCTGCACGATCGGCGGCGTACCGGCTTCGAAACGGTGTGGCGGCGCGTTGTAGGTGACGGTATCCTCCGTCACCTCGGAGATCATCTCGCCGCCGCCGTTGAACGGGCGCAGCCGGTCCAGCGCCTCGGCCCTGCCGTAAAGGATGCCGATGCCGGTCGGGCCATACATCTTGTGCCCCGTGAACACGTAGTAGTCGCTGCCGAGGGCCTGCACGTCCACGGGCATATGCACCGCAGCCTGGCTTCCGTCCACAAGCACGGGAACGCCCTGCGCATGGGCAAGATCCACCACTTCGCGAACGGGCGTCACCGTGCCCAGGACGTTGGACATGTGGGTCATGGCCACCAGCCGGGTGCGTGGGCCGATCGCCCTTGCGAAATCCTCGACCGCGATGGAACCATCGTCGGCGACCGGCACGAAGACGAGCTTCGCGCCCTTGCGCTCGCGCAGGAAATGCCAGGGCACGATGTTGGAGTGATGCTCCATCACCGTCAGCACGATCTCGTCGCCCTCGCCGATGTCGTCGGCCAGCCCATAGGAAACGAGGTTGATCGACTCCGTCGCCGAGCGGGTGAAGACGATTTCGTCCGCATGTGCGGCATTCAGGAAGCCGCGAACCTTTTCGCGCGCCAGTTCGAAAGCGTCCGTCGCCTTGTTCGACAGAAAGTGCAGGCCGCGATGAACATTGGCATAAGAATGCGCATAGCTGTCCTGGATCACATCCAGCACCTGCCGCGGCTTCTGCGCGGATGCGCCATTGTCGAGGTAGACGAGCGGCTTGCCGTACACCACCGTCTCGAGGATCGGGAAGTCCCGGCGTATCGCCTCGACGTCGTACCGGGCGCGTTTATCCAGTTCGAGGGCCATCGGCGGCTGTGTCCTTCGCTTTCAGGGCATGGTCGGCGCGGCGGCCAAGCCGCCGCACCGCCGGCTCAATGGGTGGCCAGCCAGTGGTCGATGCGCGCTTCCAGCGCCACGACCGCATCCTCATGCTCGATCTCTTCCACGACCTCGTCCACGAAAGCCTTTACCAGCAAGGCCCGGGCCTCGCGCTCCGGGATGCCGCGCGACATCAGGTAGAAGAGGTGGTTGGCGTCGATTTCGCCGGCCGTCGCGCCATGTCCGCACTGCACGTCGTCGGCGAATATCTCCAACTCCGGCTTGGCGAAGAAATCGCCTTCGTCGGACAGAAGCAACGAGTTGCAGGCCAGCCGCGCGTCGGTCTTCTGCGCGCCCTTGGCAACCTTGATCATGCCCTGGAAGACGCCCTGTCCACCCATGACCACATTGCGGAAGATTTCCGTCGCGGTCGTATGGGCCACGCTGTGGGTCAATGTCGTGGTGACGTCCACATGCTGCCCCTCGGCAAGCAGGTTGACGCCGCGGATCTGGATATCGGCACCCTCGCCGACCGTCTCGCAATGCACTTCCTGGCGCACGAGCGCGCCGCCGGCATTGAGCACGAACATACGCAACTTCGAATTCGCGCCGAGCCGGACGGTCAACTGCCCGAGATGCGTTTCGCCACGGCCCTTCTCCTGATCGACGATCCAAAGAATGTCGGCGTCCTCACCCAGATCGACCTCTCCGACCAGTGTGGACAGGGAACCCGCCCCGGACGGCGATACGCGTTCCACGAAAGTGGCGCGCGCGCCCTTGCCGACCGTTACCCGCGTGAAGGCCTGCGCGCCGGCAGCGCCCGGTGCCGCACGAAGCTCCACCGCGTCGGAAAGCACTGCACCCGAGGCAATTTCGATCTGCGATCCGGTTGCACCCAACGCCGCATTCAGCACCCGGATGGTGTCATGCGGACGGTCCAGATGATTGAGCGCGCGGTTCCACTCCGGAATCCGGGTCGAGCGCGATACGGTCAGCCCCTCGCGGGCGATCGTTTCGCCGGAGCCGGCTTCCACCACGACGCTGTGAGGAAGCAGCGGCGCCAGGATGCTTTCGGCCTCTTCCCCCGCAGGAGCGGCAGCCTGCATGGCCCGATCCAGCAGAACCCTAAGGTCGGTGTAGTGCCATGCCTCGACGCGGCGGCTGGGCAGCCCCGCGTCGCGCAGGGCCGCCAGGGCCTCATGCTGGCCGCTGCCGGCTTCCGCGCGCTCGATCAGCCGCAGTTCCGCGGGTGTCTTCTTCGTCGCTATCGGTGCCGACATGCTCAAGCAGCCTCTTCGATGATCTGGGAATAGCCTTCTTCTTCAAGGTGCAAGGCCAGTTCCTTGCCACCCGACTTGATGATGCGCCCCTTGTAGAGCACATGCACGCTATCGGGTACGATATGCTCGAGCAGGCGCTGGTAGTGGGTGATCACCAGGAAGGCGCGGTCCGCCTGCCGCAGGGCGTTGACGCCATCGGACACGATCTTCAGCGCGTCGATGTCGAGGCCGGAATCCGTCTCGTCCAGAACGCAGAGCTTCGGCTCCAGCAGCGCCATCTGCAGGATTTCGGCGCGTTTCTTCTCGCCGCCCGAGAAGCCGACGTTCAACGGCCGTTTCAGCATGTCGGCATCGATGCGCAGGGCGCTTGCCGCCTCCTTGACGCGGCGCATGAAGTCCGGCGTCGTCAGCTCGTTCTCGCCGCGCGCCTTGCGCTGTGCGTTCAGCGCTGTCTTCAGGAAGGTCATGGTGGCCACGCCGGGGATTTCCAGCGGGTACTGGAACGCCAGGAAGACGCCGGACGCGGCGCGCTCGGCCGGATCCATCTCCAGGATGGACTCGCCGTTGTACAGGATGTCGCCTTCCGTCACCTCGTAGTCCTCGCGGCCGGCGAGAATATAGGAGAGGGTCGACTTGCCCGAGCCGTTCGGCCCCATGATGGCGGCAACTTCGCCTGCCTTCACCGTCAGGTCCAGGCCGCGCAGGATCTCGGTGTCGGTGTCGGCGACGCGGGCGTGAAGATTCTTGATTTCCAGCATGTTCGTCTTCTTCGTTCGATGTCGATGGGCCGCGCGGCACAAGCGCTGCGGCCGGGTGCGATGGGGTGCGAGCGCCGGCCTAGCCGACGCTGCCTTCGAGGCTGATGCCGATGAGCTTCTGCGCCTCGACGGCGAACTCCATCGGCAATTGCTGGATCACGTCCTTGACGAAGCCATTGACGATCAGCGCCACGGCCTCTTCCTCGGGGATGCCGCGCTGCATGCAGTAGAACAGCTGGTCCTCGGAGATCTTGGAGGTCGTCGCCTCGTGCTCGAACTGGGCCGTCGAATTGCGCGCTTCGATGTAGGGCACCGTGTGCGCCCCGCAGTCCTCGCCGATCAGCAGCGAGTCGCACTGCGTGAAATTGCGGGCGTTGGACGCCTTGCGCAGCGCCGACACCTGGCCACGATAGGTATTGTTCGAGTTGCCGGCCGAGATGCCCTTGGAAATGATCCGGCTGGACGTGTTCCTGCCGATATGGATCATCTTGGTGCCGGAATCGATCTGCTGATGGCCGTTGGAAACGGCGATCGAGTAGAACTCCCCGCGCGAATTGTCGCCGCGCAGGATGCACGACGGATACTTCCAGGTGATGGCGGAGCCCGTCTCAACCTGCGTCCAGGAGATGCGCGAGTTGGCTCCGCGACAATCGCCCCGCTTGGTGACGAAGTTGTAGATGCCGCCCTTGCCTTCCTTGTCGCCGGGGTACCAGTTCTGCACCGTCGAGTACTTGATCTCGGCATCGTCCAGCGCGATCAGCTCCACCACCGCGGCGTGAAGCTGGTTCTCGTCGCGCTGCGGCGCCGTGCACCCTTCGAGGTAGGACACGTAGGAGCCCTTGTCGGCGATTATGAGCGTGCGCTCGAACTGGCCGGTATTACGCTCGTTGATGCGGAAATAGGTGGAAAGCTCCATCGGGCAGCGGACACCCGGCGGCACGTAGACGAACGAGCCGTCCGTGAAGACGGCCGAGTTCAAAGCCGCGAAGAAGTTGTCACCGACGGGGACGACCGAGCCCAGATATTTCTGGACCAGCTCCGGATGCTCGCGCACGGCCTCGGATATCGGCATGAAGATCACGCCGGCCTTTTCCAGTTCCTTGCGGAAGGTGGTCGCCACGGAGACCGAATCGAATACGGCGTCCACGGCCACCTTGCGGTAGCCGCCCTCGACCGGCTCGCCCGTCTCCTCGTCGAGGCGCGAGGGCTCGTCCGCACGGCGGACGCCGGCCAGGATCTCCTGCTCCTTCAAGGGGATACCGAGCTTTTCGTAAGTGCGCAGAATCTCCGGATCGACCTCATCCAGGGAAGCCGGGCCCGACATCGACTTCGGCGCCGCATAGTAATGGAGGTCCTGGAAGTCGATCTCCGGATAGTCGAGGCGCGCCCAGCCCGGATTCTCCATCGTCTTCCAGCGCTCGAACGCCTTCAGGCGCCAGTCGAGCATCCACTGGGGCTCGTCTTTCTTGCGGGAGATGAAGGCGATGATATCTTCGTTCAGGCCCTTGGGGGCGAGATCCATCTCGATCTTCGTCTCGAAGCCGTATTTGTACTGGTCCACGTCGATCCGGCGAACCTGATCGATGGTTTCCTGAACTGCTGGCATTCTCTTTTCTCCATTCTCGCCGGGGTCAAGGCCCGGTGGACGGCGTCTTGGCGTGCCATGCCTATAGCGGTAGTTTATAACCGTTCAAATAGTCATCGTCGCAAAAAAGTTGAATACCAGATTCCTCTTTTCTGCGCAGCATGGCGATCACGCGGCGTCGGAACGCCCCTGCGCCCTGCCAAGACGCGCCAGGACACGCCTGGCTACAGTGATGAATTCCTCGATATCGGCGCGCGTCGCGTCCGGGCCGAGGCTGATGCGCAAGGCGCCCAGCGCCGGATCGGCCGGATAGCCTGCCTGCGCCATCGCCTTCAGAACGTTGCTGGCTCCGACCTTCCCGGACGAGCAGGCGGAGCCGGCGGATACGGCGATTCCCTGCAGATCGAAGGCGATCTGGACCGTTTCGGCCCGCATCGCGGGATGGGTGAAGCTGATCGTATTGGGCAGGCGGTCGGCGCCGGCGCCCATAATGGAGATTTCCGGCGCCATGTCCCGCAGGACGGCCTCGAGCTCGTCACGCAGCGCGCGCACATGCGGCCATCCATCGCCGGCGCTAGAGGCCGCATTCAGCGCCGCCGCGCCGAAACCCGCGATCAGAGGCAGGCTTTCCGTGCCGCCGCGCCGCCCGCGCTCCTGCCCGCCGCCGGTGAACAGCGCAAAGGGGCGTGTGTTCTCGTCCGCCAGCACCAGCGCCCCGACGCCCTTCGGACCGCCGAACTTGTGTGCGGACAGGACGGCCGCGTCGATTCCGGCCTCTCGCAACTCCAGCGGACGCCGCCCCGCCAGTTGCACCGCATCCGCGACGAGCCGCACGTCGTGGCCATCCAGCGCGGCGCGGATGCGGGCGAGCGGCTGGATGACGCCACTTTCGCCATTGGCCCAGGAAACGGCAAGAATCGCCGGCCGGCCGGCCAACGCGTCGAGCCATTCCGCAAGCGCCTCCACAAGCACGACGCCCTCGGCATCGACGGGCAACCGCGTCACTTTGTCGGCATCGAAACGGCCGCCGGTGCGCAGACATGGGTGGTCGGTTTCCAGGACGGCCAGCGCCTCCGCCCGCCACTCGGCCCCATCCCTCAGCCACAGCGGCGACAGCGCCGTCGACGCGGCCTCCGTGGCGCCACTGGTGAAGACGACACCGTCGGGCGACACGCCGCACAAGGCGGCGACGGCGTCCCGCGCCTTCTCGAGCACGGACTTCGCGGCTCGTCCCTCCGCATGGACGGACGATGGATTGCCGGGCATGTCCATCGCGTCCAGCACAGCCTGTCGCGCCGCCGGCAAAACCACCGACGTCGCGTTATGGTCGAGATAGATGCGCCCTGTCGCAGCAGGCATGGTCAATCGGCCCTCTGGAAGTCGAACTGCCAATGATCGAGCAAATTTCTTGAATTTGCGGCCCCGGAAGGACTACATAGCGCATTCCGTGGAGCCAGACAGTTTTGAATCTTTCTAACTTGCTGGACCCTAAGAGGCTGCGTTTCCTCCGTCAAGGCGCTGCCGAACCCGCGACGCCCGCTCGATAGGATTGCCAGACACTATGCCAGAAGTCATCTTCAACGGTCCCGCCGGTCGCCTCGAAGGCCGTTACCAGGCCGCCAAGGAGAAGAACGCCCCGATCGCCATCGTGCTGCATCCGCATCCGCGTTTCGGCGGCACGATGAACAACCAGATCGTCTATAATCTCTTCTACATGTTTCAGCAACGCGGGTTTACCGTGCTGCGCTTCAACTTCCGCGGCATCGGCCGGAGCCAGGGCGAGTTCGACCACGGCATGGGCGAGCTGTCGGACGCCGCGGCCGCGTTGGACTGGGTGCAGACGCTGCATCCGGATTCCAAGAACTGCTGGGTGGCCGGCTACTCGTTCGGCGCATGGATCGGCATGCAGTTGCTGATGCGCCGGCCGGAGATCGAGGGGTTCATCTCCGTTGCCCCGCAGCCCAACAGCTACGACTTCTCGTTCCTCGCGCCCTGTCCGTCGTCCGGCCTCATCATCCACGGCGACAAGGACCGCGTGGCTCCGGGCAAGGATGTGCAGGGCCTCGTCGACAAGCTGAAGGCACAGAAGGGCATCGTCATCACCCAGAAGACCATGCCGGGCGCCAACCACTTCTTCAGCGAGCACGCGGACGAACTGATGGCCGAATGCTCCGAATATCTCGACAGGCGTCTTGCCGGCGAGTTCGCCGACACGCGGCCGAAGCGGCTGAAATAAGGTCGCGTTCGGCCTAGGCATTCTTGTCCCACACTCTGGAATGATCTCACCATGACCGGTTTCAAGTCCGACTTCCTGAACACGCTTTCGGAACGCGGCTTCATCTATCAGGGCTCCGACATGGAGGGCCTCGACAAGGTTGCCCTTGCGGGCGGGCTGACCGGATATATCGGCTACGACGCCACGGCGGCCTCGCTGCATGTCGGCCACCTGCTGCAGATCATGATGCTGCGCTGGCTGCAGAAGACGGGCGGTCGCCCCATCGCGTTGATGGGCGGCGGCACCACCCGCATCGGCGACCCGAGCTTTCGGGACGACCAGCGTCCGCTGCTGGACGAGGCGGGCATCGCCCGCAATCTCGAGGGCATCAAGGGCGTCTTCGCCAAATATCTCGATTTCGATGGCCCTGCCCGCATGGTCAACAATGCCGATTGGCTCGACGAACTGCAGTACATCGACTTCCTGCGCGATTACGGTCGCCACTTCTCGGTCAACCGCATGCTTTCGTTCGAGAGCGTCAAGCAGCGGCTGGACAGGGACCAGTCGCTATCCTTCCTCGAATTCAACTACATGATCCTGCAGGCCTACGACTTCGTGGAACTGTACCGTCGCTTCGGCTGCCGCATGCAGATGGGCGGCTCGGACCAGTGGGGTAATATCGTCAACGGCATAGAGCTGACGCGCCGCACCGCCGATGGCGAGGTCTTCGCACTCACCTCGCCGCTGCTGACGACGGCGTCCGGCGTCAAGATGGGCAAGACGGCCGGCGGCGCCGTCTGGCTGAATGCCGACATGAAGAGCCCCTACGAGTTCTGGCAATACTGGCGCAACACCGAGGATGGAGACGTCGAGCGGTTCCTGAGGCTGTTCACCGAACTGCCGATGGACGAGATCGCGCGTCTTGCCGCGCTTGGCGGCTCGGAGATCAACGAGGCCAAGAAGGTCCTGGCGACGGAGGTGACCGCCTTGTGCCACGGCCGTATGCTGGCCGAGGAGGCACAGGAGACGGCACGCGCCACCTTCGAGGAAGGCGCCCTGGCCGAAAACCTGCCCACCATCCAGGTTTCCGGCCACGAGCTATCCGAAGGGCTCGGCATCCTGACGGCCCTGGTACGGGCCGGTCTCGCGACCTCCAACGGAGAGGCGCGCCGCCACATCCAGGGTGGGGCCGTGCGCATCAACGACCAGCCCGTTGCCGACGACAAGGCCCGCATCGACGAAAGCGATCTTGCCGGTGGCGTGGTCAAGCTTTCCGTAGGCCGAAAGAAGCACGTTCTGGTGCGTCCTTCCTAGGAGCGCCGGGCGTCCATCCGGACGCACAAAGGTCGCTCCAGGTTATTGACAGAGCATCGGATTTTCCGAAAACTGGATTCCACTTTTCGGTCCGCTGCTCCAGCTACCAGGATGTTGGCAGACGCTGTGGTCTACATAGCTTGTGAAGGGCGTCCGTCGATCAGGGGACGCCCTCTTACAAACACGCCGGCGAGGCCCACGACGACACCGGTAATCGACATCAGGCCGCCGGCAAATGGCGCTCCGCCGATGATTGCCACGAGAGTGCCCGAGGCAATCAGGCTGATCGTCACCGCTGCGCCGAGATAAAGACCCACCATCCGGTACGTCTGGTTCTTGTTGCGGTGATCGGCTTCATCGAGGATGTCGGCATCGGTTCGCGCCTCAACCAGTGCGATACGCTTTTCCTCCAGTGCCATGCGGCGATCCAAGTGCTGAAAGAACACTTTTGGCGCATCCGGAAATATCCTGGCGTAAGCCGCCATTTCCGTAGCACTGGGAACCGGACCGGATCGTACGATCCTGCGATAGAAGGCGCGTTGAAGTTCGAGGCGCTGTTGTTCCGGCAACTCGCCGACGACCGACTCGATATCCTCGATCAGTTCGCCTTCAACGTCTTCACCTGTCGTTGCCTGATCGGTGTTTATCAACGCCACTCCGAATGCGCATATTGGCAGAGGCCATCACGCTTCGCATGCTTCTTCTGGGGTGTCGAGCAACCCCAAGTGGCACGTTGGAAAACAGGAAAACAGGCGATGCCAACCCATCCAGGACGCCGTTGCCAAAGGCGGTGGACAGTTGGCGCGAGATGGACTTCAAAGCGTTCATTCGTTCTTGCCCCCGTCAGAAGCCGACGTTTCAAACCCTGTAGATCATATAACAACCGCCGCTCCAACGAGCAAGATAGCCTACACCTATTCCTATATCATTGATATGAGAAGATCTGCCGGAAGATGCCAGGGGCGATCAGCGAGATCGGGTTGACCGTCAGGGTGGGAGAGCCGAATGGGCCGGACAGCCGATAGGTTATTCCGATCAGGCCGCCTTCGTTGCCGTTGCCCAGGATCTGACCCACGAGCGGCAATGCGCCGAAGACGCGGTTGATGCCATAGGCCGGCATGAACGAGCCGGTTATGTCGATCCGGCTCTGCCGGTCGTAGAGCTGCCCTTCGAAGCTGGAGCCGAAGACCGGGCCACGGACGATGCCGTTGGCGACGCGCAAGGCGCCATCGGCATAGGAAAGCTGCGCCGAAGCCTGATCGAAATAAGCCTGGCTTGTCCGCAGGTCGCGCCCGAGCGCCTGCGACAGGCTCGATTGGCCCTGCACGGGGGTGGAGCCGACGATGCGCTCCAGCCGCGGCTCGTCCACAAGTGTGAAGTCACGCAGCTGCAGCCGTCCGACATAGCCCTTGTCCGTCGATCCCGACAGTTCGAGCAGCGCACCGCCACTGCGCATATTGGCGTAGAGGCCGGAGAACGACAGGAGCGCACCGATATTGGCGCTGCTGAGGCTGATGGCGTCCTGGCCGCCGCGCTTGGAAAGGTCCCCGGCGATCTGCCCGTCACCCGCCACGGCCGAGATGGACAGGCCCGTCAACCGCCCGTTGCGGCTGGCATAATTCATCGCGAAACTCTGCAGCGCGACGCCGTTGAAACCGCCCAGGGCATCCACATTGGCGACGATGTCCAGCGCGCCGCGCGCTCTCTTGCCGGTCCTGTCCTGTCCAGCAGTCGACTTCAGATCCTGCAGGATCGCGCGTGCGTCGAACTTTTCGCCCGTAACGTCGATGGAATAGCCGGCATCCGTCCGCCGTGCCTTCAGCCGCGCCGAGTCACCCGCGTTCAACGCCAGTTGCGACAGGTCGGCCGAGCGCAACCCCGCCTTGTCCGTCACCGCCGAGCCCAGGGCCTGGAAGCCCTCTCCTTCCAGACGGATATCGTCGAGGCGCGTCGCGTCGCCGCTTTCGGCCATGGAGAGTTTCAGGCTGGCGGCAACGCCTTTGCCTTTGCTCCATGCCACGGTCGGAATCCGGAGAGCGCTGTTCGTAAGGTCCGCGCTCAGCCGCGTCGGCCCATCGGACAACTCGGCGTTCAGCGTGAAATCGCCGTCGATGATGCCCGACAACGCCGGGACGATCTTCGATACGCGTTCGTCGTTCATCTGCAACGCAACGGCGATGCGACGGCTGCCCGTTCGCTCCTCGCCGAAGGGGATGGCCAGGTCGACCGTACTCGGAATCGTGTCCATTCGGGCGTCGAAGCGGCCGGTGACCAGACCCGGCCTGATCGAAAAACCGCCGTTCATTCCCTCGAAGCGACGCCCCTCGATGGGCGAGCCCGCATCCGCGTCGGAGATCTTCGCTTCGACGGTCCAGTTCAGAAGTTGGTTCGAGGGGTCGATATAGCGCCCGACGCGCAGGCTTGCATCGGCGGTGACAGCCCCTGTTCCACTGGCCTTCTGCGGCTCGATATCCAGCGAACGCAAGGCATTCAACGGAGGCCGCGCCGCGATGTCCAGAAGCTGCGGCACGCTGCCTGCAGCCTTGATGGACAGATCGACCAGCAGATCGCGTCGATATCCCGTACGAGGCTTGGAGAGCCTGACCGTGGAATCCGATAGCGTGATTTCCGCAAGTCCCTCCACCATCGCATCGTCCACCACCACGCGCGTGGTGCTGCCGCGCGTCTCGAGCCGCCCATTGGCGTTGTAGAGCCCCGGCAGGGAGCCCACGGTGGAAAGATCGGCATTGTCGATATCAAGGTCGATGCTGAACTCGTCGGGCCGCGCCTCGCCGAGCTTGCCGAAAGCGCGTCCCAGCCTATCCAGCCGGGCGTCGATGCGGATTTTCGCGTTCGAGGCCAGCGCCGCGTCACCCATGTGCGAGATGACCCAGCGACGCGCCCTGCCGGCAATGTTGAAGGGCCAGAAGGCCTTGACGGAAGCCGCGCCCATGCGCTCGGACGACACGTCCAGACGCGTCATGGCATCCGGCGCGCCATAGCCGAACTCGGCCGAGGCATTCAGCACCCCCTCCTCGGTCTCCAGCCGCCCTTCGCTGAGTTCCAGATGCCTTGCGCTCGGGTCGAATATCCCGCTGACGGCGAGCTCGCCCCGATGCTCGCCGCCCGATCCGACGGTCGATTTCAGGTCTTGCGTACGCAAACGGAAGGCCAGCCGATCCAGTGACACGCCTTGCCCGGCCGGAGCCGCCTCGATCGTGCCGAGTGCGGTGAACGAGACGCCACGAAACGCCATGGGGCTTGCGAGCAGTTCGATCTCTTCGGCGTCGCTGCGATAACGCAGGTTCAACTCGGCCGACTCGATCTCGGTACGGTTGGTGCCGAGTTGCAGCGCGCCGCGACCCAGCCGGGCCGAGGCATCGGCCTGCAGCGGCGCGCCGGCCGACTCGCGGGTCATCGTTATGGACAACTCCAGCGGAAAGCTGCCACCGAAAGGCCGCTCGTCGAACTCGTCCTCTTCGGGCGCCGGCGGAAAGGCATCCGCCACGCGGATCTGGCCCGAACCGAGGTTCAGTCGGCTGAGCAGACCCGTCTTCTCCGAGAATTCGGCATCGCCGGCCATCGAGACCGGCAGGCCGTCGAGATCGAACCGGGTAACCAGCCGCAGGGCCCCCGCATCGCTGCGCCGCAATTCCGCGAAGTCGACATGCAGTTCGTCTCCGGAGCCGTCCAGCCTCGGTATTCCGGTGATGGAGATATCGTCGAAGGTCAACGTATCGAAATGAAAGGAGCGCAGAACCGCCAGATGACGCTCGACATTCTGCAGGATGCCGCCGGCCGTGCGGGCCAGGAGCGTACGCGGCGGATCGGCGTCGACGCCGTCCGCGCTCGGCGTGGCGACCTCCTGCGGAGGCGCTGGTCGCCCGCCGTCCCTCGGCGGCAGGATAAGCGAATTGAGATCGATCCGGGCACCCGAAACCTCGAACCGGCCGAATTCGAGTCCGCCGCCGGAGATCAGCGGCACCAACCGTACGGCGACGCCGAAATGGTCTATCTCGCTGCGAGCCGAAGGGTTGTCCTTCGGCGCCGTGCTGACGTCGCTCCACGTAACGGCAAGCGAACCGTCCCCGCGCAGTTGATATGTCTGTTCGCCGAGACGGGTGACGAAGCGGGGCCCCATCAGGTTGGCCAGGGCCGTCTCCGCCCTCGAGCGGACGAGATCCTGGCCGGGCGCCGTTCCGAGCAGGAATATGACGAGTCCGCCGACGAGGACGACCAGAAGCAGGAAAAGACTGGCGATGGCGCCGGCTAGGCGGCGCATCGGCGTCATTCGCATGCGCAGCGACACCGCTTCGTGCC
Organism: Aureimonas altamirensis; assembly: GCF_023702225.1. Classification (GTDB taxonomy): domain Bacteria; phylum Pseudomonadota; class Alphaproteobacteria; order Rhizobiales; family Rhizobiaceae; genus Aureimonas; species Aureimonas altamirensis_B. The sequence goes on from NZ_JAMQCO010000002.1 coordinate 396,214, forward strand.
GGCGGCGTCGAGGTGGCGGAACATGGCGTCGGCGGTCGAGTTCATCCCTACCCTGTCAATGGCGTCGGTGCGGATATCTCCGCCCTTTTCAGAACATAACCGGCATGCTCCAACGTCAATCCGTTTTCCACGCCTTTAAGCCGAAAGGAAGGCTCAGCCGATGTTCAACTTTGCCGCAGGTACGCCTTGCCCCCAGTTTTCGTTGCCGGACGCGGATGGCGCCATCGTCACGCTCGACACGGTGAAGGGGCGGCCCTTCGTGCTGTATGCCTATCCGAAGGACGACACGCCGGGTTGTACGACCGAGGCGCTGGATTTCACCGCCCTTCAGCCGCAGTTCGAAGCGGCGGGCGTCACGGTCCTGGGCGTTTCCCCGGACACGGTCCAGAAGCACTGCCGGTTCCGGGACAAGCGGGGGCTTTCGGTTCGCCTCCTGTCGGACGAAGACCGTAGCCTGATCGAAGCGCTCGGGCTGTGGGTGGAAAAACTCAACTATGGACGCCGCAGCATGGGCGTGCAGCGCGCCACCTTCCTGTTCGACGCCGACGCCAAACTGGTTCGCGCATGGCCGAAAGTGTCGGTCAACGGCCACGCCGCCGAGGTGCTGGAAGCCGCGCGAACGCTCGGGCAATAAGACAAGGCGTGCGGTCCGTTGCCGGGCCGCACGCCTGTCGATCCTCGAGGGCGGTTCGCCTTACTCGACGTCTTCCACCTTTGTGTCGCCGCCGAAGACGCGATGGGCCAGGGCGGCCTCGATGAACTCGTCGAGATCACCGTCCAGCACCTCCTGGGGGGTCGTATGCTCCACCCCGGTCCGCAGGTCCTTCACGAGCTGGTAGGGCTGCAGCACGTAGGAGCGGATCTGGTGTCCCCAGCCGATCTCGGTCTTGGAAGCGGCGGCCGCATTGGCCTTCTCTTCCCGCTTCTTCAACTCGTCTTCATACAACCGGGCGCGCAGCATGTTCCACGCCGTCGCGCGGTTCTTGTGCTGCGACCGTTCGCTCTGGCACTGCACGACGATACCGGTGGCCAGATGGGTGATGCGAACCGCGGAATCGGTCGTGTTGACGTGCTGGCCGCCCGCGCCCGAGGCGCGATAGGTATCGATGCGGACATCGGCTTCCGAGACGTCGATATCGATCGAATCGTCGACCACCGGGTACACCCAGACCGAGGCGAAGGATGTGTGACGCCGTGCCTGGCTGTCGTAGGGAGAGATACGGACGAGCCGGTGCACGCCCGACTCCACCTTCATGCGGCCATAGGCGTTATGACCCTTCAGAAGGATGGTCGCGCCCTTGATGCCCGCTTCTTCGCCGGCATTCTCTTCCAGCACCTCGACCTTCATGCCGGCTCTCTCGCCCCAGCGCATGTACATGCGCAGCAGCATCGAGGCCCAATCCTGGCTTTCCGTCCCGCCGGCGCCGGAATGCACCTCCAGATAGGTGTCGTTGCCATCGGCCTCGCCGGACAGCAGCGTCTCGATCTGCCGCTGGGCGACATCGCGCTGCATGCCGCGAATCGCGGTCTCGGCTTCCTCGACGATGGAGGGGTCTTCCTCCTCCTCGCCCATGGCGATCAGCTCGATATTGTCGGCAAGCGCCTGCTCCAGCTTGCGGATGCCGCCGATGGCGTCATCCAGGCGCTGCCGCTCCTTCATCAGGCGCTGCGCCTCCTGGGGATTGTCCCAGATCGACGCATCTTCCGCCTTGGCGTTCAGGTTTTCGAGTTCCTTGACCGACTTGTCCCAGTCAAAGATGCCTCCTCAGCAGGCTTATGGCCTGCTTGATTTCGTCGACGATCGTCTCGATCTCGGCTCTCACGCCTCAACCCTCGTTATTCGTTGCATGGGTGGGAAAACGCGGCGGACCATAGGCATGCCGCGCGATGCTGTAAACCCGCCTGTCCGGCGCGCCAGAGCATCGGACCGAAAAGTGGAATCCGGTTTTCGGACAATCCGATGCTCCAACAGATATTTAGAGTGACCTTTGTGCGTCCGGATGGACGCACGGCGCTCTATCAGAACAGACCGCCCTGCCCCGTCACGATGGCCTCTTCGGCCCGCTGCGATACGCCTGGGGCGACCGAGCCGACGGCGCCTTCGCCGATGACNGATATTTAGAGTGACCTTTGTGCGTCCGGATGGACGCACGGCGCTCTATCAGAACAGACCGCCCTGCCCCGTCACGATGGCCTCTTCGGCCCGCTGCGATACGCCTGGGGCGACCGAGCCGACGGCGCCTTCGCCGATGACGCTGTAGACGTCGGAGGGCCCGGTGCCGGGCTTGAAGGCCTCCAGCACGGTGCCGGCGCCGCCGGCCGGCGCCGCCATGCCGGTACGCCGGTCGACGGAGATCTGCGTCATGCCGTCCGGAATGCGGAAATCGGCCACCGGCATATCCTTGACCGCCTCGGTCATGAACTCGGTGAAGACCGGCGCGGCGAGGCTGCCGCCGGTTGCGTTGTCGCCCAGCGAGCTTGGATTGTCGTAGCCGATGTAGACGCCGGTCACGAGGTCGGGCGTATAGCCGACGAACCAGGCATCCTTGACGTCGTTGGTGGTGCCCGTCTTGCCCGCCACCGGACGGCCGATGGCGGACACCGACGTTGCCGTGCCGTGCTGTACGACACCTTCCATCATAGAGGTGATCTGGTAGGCCGTCATCGGGTCCAGGACCTGCTCGCGCGTGTCGACGAGCTCGGGCTCGGCCTGATTGTCCCAGGCGCGGTCGTTGCAATTGTCGCAACGGCGGTTGTCGTGGCGGTATACCGTACGGCCATACCGGTCCTGGATGCGGTCGATCAGCGACGGCTCGATGGAGCGGCCGCCATTGGCCATCACCGCATAGGCGGACACCATGCGCATCACCGTGGTTTCGCCGGACCCAAGCGACATGGGCAGGTACTGGCCCATCTTGTCGTAGACGCCGAAGCGCTGCGCATATTCGGCCACGAGGTCCATGCCCATGTCCTGCGCCAGGCGGACCGTCATCAGGTTGCGGCTGCGCTCGATGCCGAGCCGCAGGGTGGACGGGCCGGCATAGCTGCCGCCGTAGTTTTTCGGCTCCCACAGATTGCCGTTGCCGTCCGGAATGGAGATCGGCGCATCCAGCACCACCGAGGCCGGCGTGTACCCGTTGTCGAGCGCCGCCGCGTAGACGATCGGCTTGAAGGAGGAACCCGGTTGCCGCAGAGCCTGCGTTGCGCGGTTGAATTCCGATTCGGCATAAGAGAAGCCGCCCACCAGCGCCTTCACGCGGCCGGTATGCGGGTCCATCGCCACGAGCGCGCCCTCCACCTTCGGGGGTTGGCGGAGCATGTAGCCGGAGCCGTCGGCCTTCGCCTCGACATAGACGACGTCGCCGGTCTTGAAGGCGTCCGCGACGGAGCGGCGGCCGAGCGCCCAGCGCATGTCGCCGCTCGCAAGCTCCACGACCTCCCGCTCGTCGCCGAGCCGGCCGGAAACGGTGCGCCTTGGCTGCAGCCCCACGGTGACGCCGTCGGGATTGGTGGCCAGGACCACCGAAAGGCGCCATTCGGGCACGTCGGAGAAAGCCTGGACCTTGCCGAGCGGGATCGCCCAGTCCGATGTCAGCGATATCTGCTCCACCGGTCCGCGCCAGCCCTTGCGCTGGTCGTAGGCCACCAGCGCGTGTTGCAGGGCCCGCCGCGCGAAGAGCTGCATTTCCGGGTCCAGCGTCGTGCGGACGGAAAGGCCGCCCTCGTACAGCGAGTCGACCCCGTAGCCGGTAATGATCTGGCGACGCACTTCCTCGGTGAAATACTCGGCCGAGGCGAGGTAGGTGCCGGTGGGGCGCGGGTTGATGCCGAGCGGCTTGGCGGAAGCCTCGTCCGCCTCTGCCTTGGTGATCTCGCCGTTTTCGAGCATGCGCGAAATAACCCAGTTGCGCCGGCCCAGCGCCTCGTCCGGGTTGCGGAACGGGTTGTAGTTTTCAGGCGCCTTCGGCAGCGCGGCCAGATAGGCCGCTTCCTGGATTTCCAGCTCGGTCACGCTTTTGTCGAAATAGGCAAGCGAGGCGGCGGCGACGCCGTAGGCCCCCATGCCGAGATAGATTTCGTTGAGATACAGCTCCAGGATCTTGTCCTTGGAGAAGGCCTGCTCGATGCGCAGGGCCAGGATCGCTTCCTTGACCTTGCGTTCCATCGAGCGCTCGTTGGTCAAAAGGAAGTTCTTGGCCACCTGCTGCGTGATCGTGGAGCCGCCCTGCATCGGCCCGCCGCGCGCAACGATGAGGGCCGCTCTCGCGATACCCTCGATGTCGATGCCCGGATGCTCGTAGAAGCTCTTGTCCTCGGCCGACAGGAAAGCATCCTTCAAGCGCTTGGGGATGGCCTGGATGGGCAGGAACAGCCGGCGCTGCCGGGCATACTCGGCCATCAGGCTGCCGTCGTCGGCATGAATGCGGGTGGTGACGGGCGGCTCGTACTGCGCCAGGACCTGATAGTCCGGCAGGTCCGAGCCCATGCGACCGATATAGATGGCGACCGCCCCTGCGGCGATGAGCGCGAAGACGGCTCCGATGCCGAAGAAATAGCCCAACAGCCTGATCATGCGCCCAGCCCCGAAAACCAATCTGGCCGGGCGATCGAACGCTGTCCGGCTCCTTTACGCTCCACGGGCCCCCCGGAATCCGGCCGGCATGCCGCACGGAACGTCTTAAGTGGATGATTTATAAATGAGGCGGGGCGATGTTGCGATGCCCTCTTTCGACTGCATGGGATTATTTGCGCAACACCAACCCATGGTTGTGACGCGAAGGCCACATTCAATCGCGGCCGGCAAACCGCAGCACCGCCCCGGCAAGTATATCCGCAACCCGCTCCTGCCACGCCGGCGACTGGACATCCTCCGCGTCCGTCGCATTCGACAGATAGCCGAGCTCCAGCAGGACGGACGGCACGTCGGGCGCGCGCAAGACCCTGAAACCAGCCGAGCGCCGCGGATTGTTGATGGTGCGGACCTGCCCGTCCTTCAGGGCGGCGATAAGGGCATCGGCGAAGCCGACCGACAGGGCCTCGTTCTCGCGGCGCATCAGATCCATCAGGATATCGTGGATTTCCGGCGTATCCTGCTGCCATTCCGGCCCGGCAAAGCGATCGGCGGCATTTTCCGAGCGCGCCAGATCGCGCGCAAGGGCATCGGAGGCGCGCTCCGACAGGGTGTAGACCGTCGCGCCCTGCACGTAGGGATAGCCGATCGAATCGGCGTGGATCGAGACGAAGAGATCTGCGGTTGCCTTGCGGGCGACCTCCGTGCGTTCCGCCAGCGGCACGAAGCGATCGTCATCGCGCGTCAGCACCACGCCGATATCGTCACGCCCGGCCAGCGCGTCGCGCAGCCGGCGGGCAAAGGCCAGGTTGATATCCTTCTCGTGCACGCCGTCGATGCCCGTGGCCCCGTTGTCGATGCCGCCATGGCCGGGGTCGACCACCAGAGTAAAGGGCTTCTGGCCGGGCGCCGGCCGGGCAGCCGCATCCCTGCCGTGGACCGGAACCGACGTCGACGCCAGCGCATCGCGGAAGGCTTCCTCGCTGGCCCTCGTCAGCCTGAGCCGCAGCACCACCCCGGCGGCGCCGCCCGCCACGTCCAGCCGCGGCAGGACGGGCCCCGAAAGGTCGAGCACGATGCGATAGCGCCCATCGCCCGCCAGCCCGTCACGCGCCGCGGCAACGGCCAGTCCGTCCGGCACGGGCGGCATGGGGGACGCCAGAACGGTGTCGTGGAGATCGAGGACGATCCGGCGCGGCCGATCCAGAATCGTCAGTTCGTTGTTCGGGTTTTCCGTCATCTCGATGGACAGCATCGCCTCGTCCGCAGTCCCCGACCATGTCATGGCGGTGACCACCGAAGTTGCATTGGCCGTGCCCGGCATCCACATCAGGCACGCGGAGACGAAGAAGAGGCATGACCAGAATTTCGTCATCGTGGAGGCTTGGCACTTTCATGAGCTGGTCTCTTGTTTCTGGCGCAAGCGCGCCGTAAAAGCAAAAGTTGAGACTTTAGGACAGGCGTGCACGCCGTGCCGCGAACCGACCGAAGCCCCAGAACAGCTTCGTCGCGTATGCAGGCTGAAGGAGCCGCCAAGAAGCCCGCGGGTCTCGCAACAAATCCATTCCACCCGGCTTGCGGGGTGGAGCATCCATACGGCGCGGACAAGCGGACATAACCGCCGATGCGCCGACATTCGTCGGTCGCCGCCAGGCGATCAGTTGCTGAAAAAATTCAGGTCGCCAACGCGTGCAGGCAGCAGAATTCGGACATCTGACGGAGAACCAGAGATCGCCACAGCGGTCGCCGTCGTCCGCCGCCTGTCTGCGCCCCCGAGCCGCGACCGTTGCGGGCCGCCGCCCTGTCCCCTCCCTGCCGGCTCAGTCGTCGGCACCGGACAGCGTGGCCATCGCCCGGGAAAGCATATTCCATGGCCAACAAAATGCTGATCGATGCGTCCCACCCGGAAGAGACGCGCGTCGTCGTCGTACGCGGTAACCGCATCGAGGAATTCGATTTCGAATCCGAACACAAGAAGCAGCTCAAGGGTAACATCTATCTTGCCAAGGTGACGCGCGTGGAGCCGTCGCTCCAGGCCGCCTTCGTCGAGTATGGCGGCAATCGCCACGGTTTCCTCGCCTTCAGCGAAATCCATCCCGACTACTACCAGATCCCCGTCGCAGACCGTCAGGCGCTGATCGAGGAGGAGTTGGCCCGCGTCTCGGAAGACGACGACGCGGACGAGCCGAAGCCCGAAGCCAAGTCCGGCGCGAAGCGCCCCCGCCGCAGCCGGAAGGCAGCGCAGGCGGCCGATGTCGAAGGCGAGGACAGCGTCTCCGAGCCCGTCGCGTCCGACACTCCGGAGGCGGCCGCCGCGGAAGAGGCCGAGCCCGCCAAGAAGGCGCCGGCGCGCCGCCGCCGCACGACCCGCAAGAAGGCCGAGCCCGAAGCGGAAGCCGCGGACACGGCCGAAGCCGTCGCCTCCCCCGATGACGAAAGGCCTGCGGCAGCCGATTCGGCCGAGCCGGAGGCCGACGACAGCCCCGTCGACGACGGCCACGACGAGCCTCCGATGCCCGAGCAGATCGGCTCGGAAGACGCGATGGAGGAGGTCCCGGAACGGCATCGCGCGCCGCGCAAGCAGTACAAGATCCAGGAAGTCATCAAGCGCCGGCAGATCTTGCTGGTCCAGGTCGTCAAGGAAGAGCGGGGCAACAAGGGCGCCGCGCTGACGACCTACCTGTCGCTGGCCGGGCGCTATTCCGTTCTGATGCCGAACACGGCGCGCGGCGGCGGCATTTCCCGCAAGATCACGAATGTGACGGATCGCAAGCGCCTCAAGGAGGTCGTCCGCGATCTGGAGGTGCCGCGCGGCATGGGCATCATCCTGCGCACGGCCGGGGCCAACCGCACCAAGGCCGAGGTCAAGCGCGACTACGAATATCTGATGCGTCTGTGGGAGAACGTCCGCACGCTCACCCTCGCCTCCACCGCGCCGGCGCTGGTGTACGAGGAAGGCAGCCTCATCAAGCGCTCGATCCGCGATCTCTACAACAAGGATATCGACCAGATCCTCGTCGCCGGCGACGCCGGCTACCGCGAGGCGAAGGATTTCATGCGCATGCTGATGCCGAGCCAGGCGAAGGTGGTGCAGCGCTACCAGGACCCCACGCCCATCTTCGCGCGGCAGGGCATCGAGGCGCAGCTCGACAAGATGCTGCAGCCCAACGTCACCCTGCGCTCCGGCGGCTACATCATCATCAACCAGACCGAAGCCCTGGTTGCCATCGACGTCAATTCCGGGCGCTCGACGCGCGAACACTCGGTCGAGGATACCGCCCTGCAGACCAACCTGGAGGCCGCCGAGGAAGTGGCGCGCCAGTTGCGCCTGCGCGATCTCGCCGGCCTCATCGTGATCGACTTCATCGACATGGAAGAGAAGCGCAACAACCGCGCGGTCGAGAAACGCCTCAAGGATTGCCTGAAGAACGACCGGGCCCGCATTCAGATCGGCAGCATCTCGCATTTCGGCCTGATGGAGATGAGCCGCCAGCGCATTCGGGCCAGCGTGCTGGAATCCACGATGCAGGTCTGCCCCACCTGCGGCGGCAACGGCTTCATCCGCTCGGCGTCGTCGCTGGCGCTGCATGTCCTGCGCAGCATCGAGGAGCATATCCTCAAGCACGGCACGCACAACGTGATCGTGAAGGTGCCGACCGCCACCGCGCTCTACATCCTGAACGAGAAGCGCTCCACGCTGGACGAGCTCGAGCGCAACCACGGCCTGCATATCAGCATCCAGGCCGAGGAAGGGCACGGTCATGCCCACGTCGCCATCGAGAACGGCGCGGAAGTGCCGCGCAAGATCGACATCGAGGTCGTGCAGCCGCAAAGCGTCGTGCCCGTGGATGACGATATCGTCGACGAGGAGACGCCGGAAGCTCCGGAGCCGGCCGCCGAGGCACGCGACGGCAGCGAAGAGCCGCGCCGCCGCAAGCGCCGCCGCCGGCGTCGGCGCGGCGAAGGCGACTCGGCCGAAGGCAACGCCCGCGCGGACGATTCCGGCGAAGAGGACGCGGCCGACGAGAGCGAGGAAGACGATGTTGCCGCCGAGGCAAGCGCCGAGGTTCCATCCGATGACGAGAATGGCGGCGACCGCAAGCGCCGCCGCCGTGGTCGCCGGGGCGGTCGTCGGGGCCGCGACGCGGCTGCGGACGACGCGGATTCCGATGGCCAGTCCGAGGAGCGGATCGAGGACGCAGCCACGCTGGCCGAAGAGGTCGAGAGCGGCGTGATCGTGGCCGAGAATGCCGACGAGCCGTTCGCCAGGGCATCCGATGACGACGCGGCGCCCGACGCCGTCGACGAGGATACGGTCGTCGCAGCCGAGGAAGCCGCCATCGAAGACGTCAATGGCGCGGTCCCGGCGCAGGATGTCGCGGCGGCCCCTGAGGACGCCATCGAGACCGAGGAAGAGGCAGCCGCACCGGCGCCTTCGGAGCCGGCGGCACCGGTCGTCACCAAGAATGGCGAAGCGGCCGAAGCGGAGGAGAAGCCGAAGCGGACGGGCTGGTGGGCGCGCCGCAGCTTCTTCTGATCCCGGCAGGTTCGGAACACAAGGAAAACGCCGGTCGGCCACCCGACCGGCGTTTTCAACTCAAGGGCAGGCTATCGCCGCTCGATGAAGGCCTGCAGCCTGTTCAACGCCTCTTCCATGGCGGCCGTGTTGCCGGCGTAAGACAAGCGCACGGTGCCCTCTCCCTTCGCAAGGTCGAAGTCGAGCCCCGGCGCCACCGCCACATGAGCCTGCTGCAACACCGCGCGGGCGAATTCGGAGGCGCTGTGCCAGCCCTTTGGCAACGCGGCGTAGGCATAGAAAGCGCCATCGATCGGCGCGATGCCCGAAAAGCCCATATGCGGCAGGCGCTCGATCATCAGGCGTCGATTGACCTCATAGACCCGCCGAACGCCCTCCAGTTCGTCGCGGGCATCGAAGGCCGCTTGCGCCGCCACCTGGGAAACCTCCGGCGCCGATATGTAGAGGCTCTGGCCGATCCGTTCCGCCGCGCGGCGCAGGCTTTCCGGCAGCACGAGCCAGCCGATGCGCCAGCCCGTCATGCAATAGTATTTCGAGAAGGAGTTGATGACGATGGCCCGGTCGGTGAACTCGAGCGCCGAACTGGCCGCCTCGCCATAGACCAACCCGTGGTAGATCTCGTCCGAGATGAAGGTGATGCCTTCGCGGTCGGCGAACTCCACGAGGGCCTGCAACTGCGCGCGCGGCGTAACCGTGCCCGTCGGATTGGCCGGACTGGCGACGAGAACGCCCTGCACCGGTCTTTCGCGGTGCACCGCCGCCAGCCTCTCTGCCGTCAGCACGTAACCATCCTGCGGACCGGTGGCGATCTCGACAGGCTCGATGCCCAACGCGCGCATGATGTTGCGGTAGGCCGGATAGCCGGGAGCAGCGATGGCGATGCGCGCGCCGGGGTCGAATGCTGCCAGGAAGGCGAGGTTGAAGCCGGCGGACGACCCCGTCGTCACCATGACGCGTGCTGCGGGAACATCGGCTCCGTAAGCGTCACGATAGTGTGAGCCGATGCGGGCGCGCAGCGAGGCGAGCCCCATCGCGTCCGTGTAGGAGACGACGCCATGGTGCAGCATGTCGCGCGCCGCGGACAGCGCAACGGCCGGCGCCGGCGCCGACGGTTGGCCGACAGCCAGCGAGATGACGGGCGCTCCGCCCGCCTTCAGCCGGTTTGCCTCGGCCAGTACGTCCATGGCCCGGAACGGGGCCACATCGGAGCGGGCCGACGGAGAAGGATGGGGGTTCGCTTGCATCATGAGCCTCACAATCGCCGGATTGGCATGGCCGACACTTTGCATTTACAGGGCTCAGGGGCGAACCTGACCGCAAATGCGAATCGTCTCCGGGAGGCAGGATTTATCATGAAACCGGGCCTGGGCCGCCTTACCCGCACCATCGTCGCGTTTGCCGCCGCCATGGCGACGGTTGCCGTGCCACCAGTCGCGGAGGCGCAGCAGCGCAGCCGCCTGCCAATCGTGCGCGACGCCCAGATCGAAGGGCTGATCCGCGACTATACCGAACCGCTGCTGAAGGTTGCAGGCCTGCAATCGAACCGGGTGGAGATCGTCCTCGTCAACGACCTGTCCTTCAACGCCTTCGTGGCAGGACGGCGCATCTTCATCAATACGGGCACGATCCTCAATTCCGAGACGCCCAACGAGACCATCGGCGTCCTCGCGCACGAGATCGGCCATCTGGCCGGCGGCCACCAGGAGCGCCTGCGAGACCAGTTGGCGCGGGCCCAGGTGATCGCCGTCGTCGCCGGGCTTCTGGGCGCCGGCGTCGCCGTGGCGGGCGCGGCCGGGGGCTCTTCCGCGGCGGCCGGGGCCGGCAGCGGCATCATGATGGGCGGCGGGGGCCTCGCACGGCGCGGCCTGATGTCGTACCAGCGGACCGAGGAAATCACCGCCGACCGCTCGGCCCTCACCTATCTGAGCAAGACGGGGCAGTCGCCGAAGGGCCTGCTCGACAGTTTCGACGGCCTTCTGCGCAACAACATGCTGTCGGGGCGCGGCACCGACCGCTATCTCAGTTCCCACCCCGCCCCGCAGGATCGAATCGGCTTCCTGCAGACGGCAGCGCACGAGAGCCCCTATTTCGACCGCAAGGACCCGCCGGAACTGCAATTGCGGCATGATCTGGCCCGCGCCAAGATCGCAGCCTACAACGGCGGCGCGACGCTTGTGCGGCAGACATTCGGCCGCGACCTGCACAGCCAGCCCGCACTGTACGGCGACGCCATCGCCACACAGTTGTCGGGCGTGCCATCGGGGGCGCTCGCCAAGATCGACCGGCTGATCCAGCAGAGCCCGCGCAATCCATGGTATCATGAGGTCAAGGGCGAGATCCTGATGGAAGCCGGCCGCGGCAAGGAGGCGGCAACGCAGTTCCGTCGCGCGGCCGAACTGGCGCCAGGCCGCTCCGGCCTTCTGCAGGCATCCATCGGACAGGCGCTCGTGACATCGGGAGACCCGTCGCAGATGAAGCAGGCGATCACCGAGATCCGCCGGGGTCTCGACCTGGAGCCGAACAATTACAACGCCTACCGCTTCCTCGCCATGGCCTATGGCCAGACCGGAGATGTCGGGGCGGCGGAACTGGCAACGGCGGAAGGCTATTGGCAGGCGGGAAACTTCCGCGAATCCAAGGTCTTCGCGGCCCGCGCGCAACAGAAGTTCCGGCCCGGCACGCCGCAATGGCAGCAGGCGCAGGACATCATTCAGACACGTTGACCGCGCCGGCGGCCGGGGCCGCCACAGCGCCTGACAAGGACGAACGCTTTGAAGCTCCATCACCTCATGGCCGTGGCCGCGCTCAGCCTTGCCGTTCCGCTTCCCGCCGTGGCGCAAGGCTTCGACGCGCAGCAGAAGCAGGAGATCGGCGAAACGGTGCGCGAATACCTGATGGCCAACCCGGAAGTTCTGGTGGAGGTGATGGGCGCGCTCGAGCAGAAGCGGAACGCGCAGTCCCGCGAGACCCAGAAGCAGGCGATCGCCGAAGCGGGCGACGCGCTGTTCGCCACACCCGAAGGCGCGACGCTCGGCAATCCGGAAGGCGACGTGACGCTGGTCGAGTTCTTCGACTACAATTGCGGCTACTGCAAGCGGGCCCATGCCGACATGCAGGCCCTTCTGGAATCCGATCCCCAATTGCGCGTCGTGCTGCACGAGATACCCGTTCTGGGTCCGGAATCGGTGGCCGCCAGCCGCGTCAGCCTGGCTTTCCGCAACCTGCACCCGGATCGGTACGGCGCGTTTCAATCGCAACTCCTGATGTCTCGCAGCACTGCCGACGAGGAGCGCGCCATCGAGGTGGCGGTGGGCCTCGGCGCCGGCGAGGCCGACATCCGGGCGGCGATGGCCTCTCCCGCCATCGAGGAAGAGCTGGATGCGGCTGCCCGAATGGCCGTCTCGCTGCAGATCAGCGGTACGCCCTCCTATGTCATCGGCGACGAAATGGTGCCGGGCGCCGTGGGGGCCGATACGCTGGCCGGCAAGATCGCCAACATGCGCGCCTGCGGCAGCGCGACCTGCTCCTGACGCAATCGCTCTTCCCATAACGCCCTGAAACGCTTTATACGGCCCACATCATAATTGCATGGGCTTCTCAAGGATAAGAAATGTCGAAAGAAGACAACGCCGTGGACCGCTCCCTCATCCGCGAACTGGCCGATATCCTGAACGATACCGACCTGACCGAGATCGAGGTCGAGCAGGGCGAGCTTCGCATCCGCGTTTCGCGCCAGAAGGAATACGTCGCCGCCGGCGGCTACATGGCCAGCGTACCGCAGCACTATGCGGCGCCGCAGATGGCCCCGGCCCCGCAGGCAGCCGCCCCCGGCGGCGCGCCGGCGCCCGCCGCTTCCGGGCCGGAAGCAGGCTCGGTGCCCTCGCCCATGGTCGGCACGGTCTATCTGGCTTCGGCGCCGGGCGCCAAGGCCTTCGTCGAGGTCGGCCAGCAGGTCAAGGAGGGCGATACTCTGCTGATCATCGAGGCGATGAAGACGATGAACCAGATTCCGGCACCGCGTGCCGGCGTGGTCAAGCGCATCTGCGTCGAAAACGGCCAGCCGGTCGAATATGGCGAAGCCCTCGTCGTCGTCGCCTGAGGTGTCCATGTTCAACAAGGTTCTAATCGCCAATCGCGGTGAGATCGCCTTGCGGGTGCTGCGCGCCTGCAAGGAACTCGGGATTCCCACCGTGGCCGTGCATTCCACGGCCGACAACGGCGCGATGCATGTGCGCCTTGCCGACGAAAGCGTCTGCATCGGCCCGCCGCCGGCGCGCGACAGCTACCTCAATATCCCGCAGATCCTCGCAGCCTGCGAAATCTCCGGGGCGGATGCCGTGCATCCCGGCTACGGCTTCCTGTCGGAGAACGCGCGTTTCGCCGATATCCTGGAAGCGCACAACATCACCTTCATCGGTCCGCGCGCCAGCGATATCCGCACCATGGGCGACAAGATCGAGGCCAAGCGCACGGCCCAGGCGCTGGGCATCCCGGTCGTCCCCGGCTCCCCCGGCGCGGTGACCGACGATGCGGAAGCCATGCGTATCGCCGCCGATATCGGCTTTCCCGTTCTCGTCAAGGCTTCGGCCGGCGGCGGCGGGCGCGGCATGAAGGTTGCACGCTCAGCGGACGACCTGTCCATGGCGCTGGCGACGGCCCGCGCGGAGGCCGGCGCGGCTTTCGGCGACGACGCCGTCTACATCGAAAAATATCTCGGCAAGCCGCGGCACATCGAAATCCAGGTCTTCGGCGACGGCGAAGGCAATGCGATCCATCTCGGGGAGAGGGATTGCTCGCTGCAGCGCCGGCATCAGAAAGTGTGGGAAGAGGCGCGGTCGCCTGCCCTCAACGATTCGCAGCGCGAAGAGATCGGCGAAATCTGCGCCAGCGCCATGCGCAAGATGAAGTACCGCGGCGCCGGCACGATCGAGTTCCTGTACGAGAACGGCGAGTTCTACTTCATCGAGATGAACACCCGCCTCCAGGTCGAGCATCCGGTTACGGAGGCGATCACCGGGCTGGACCTCGTGCACGAGCAATTGCGCGTCGCCGCCGGCCAGGGCCTATCCCTCACGCAGGAGCAGGTGAAGTTTTCGGGCCACGCGATCGAGTGTCGCATCAACGCGGAAGACCCGGTCACCTTCGCGCCCTCGCCCGGCCAGATCAGCTACTATCACGCACCCGGCGGCCTCGGCATCCGGATCGATTCCGGCGTCTATCAGGGCTATTCGATCCCGCCCTTCTACGACAGCCTCATCGGCAAGCTGATCGTACATGGTCGCAATCGGCAGGAGTGCCTGATGCGCCTGCGCCGGGCGCTCGACGAGATCATCGTCGACGGGGTGAAGACCACGCTGCCGCTGTTCCAGCGGCTTGTCGACAACCCCGACATCCAGGCGGGGGACTACGACATCCACTGGCTGGAACACTACCTGGCGGGTGGCGCGAAAGCGGGTTGACCCGTACTCCCGGAGCCCGAGCGATATGGTTTCGATCACGCCTGAGCTCCTCCTCCGGGCCTATGCCAGCGGCATATTCCCCATGGCCGAATCCGCGGCGGACCGGTCGATTCACTGGATCGACCCGTCCGAGCGGGGCATCTTGCCGCTGGATGGCCTCCATATCGCCCGGCGGCTGGCACGAACGATCCGCAGACAGCCCTTCGATATCCGTTTCGACACGGCCTTTCCCGCCGTCGTCGACCGGTGCGCCGAGCCGCAGCCCGGCCGCACCGAAACCTGGATCAACCGGACGATCCGCGACCTCTACCTGCAATTATTCCGCCTGGGACATGCCCACAGCGTCGAGGCCTGGGACGGCGGCGATCTTGCCGGCGGTCTCTACGGGGTAAGCCTCGGCGGCGCATTCTTCGGCGAGAGCATGTTTTCGCGCCGCACCGATGCCTCGAAGATCGCGCTCGCCTATCTTTGCGCCCGCCTTCGCAAGGACGGATTCGTGTTGCTGGATACGCAGTTCCTGACGGCCCATCTTGCCAGCCTCGGCGCGATCGAAATCTCGCGGCGCCGATACCACGCCCTTCTCGCGACGGCGCTGGAGGTCGACGCCGCCTTCGACGCGAACGACCCGCTCACGCCGGATGACGTTCTGTCCCGTTGATCCGGTCAGAATTTCAGCGCAAGGCCGGCCCGGATCGAGTGCTCGTCATAGCCGGACGAGATCGTCACGTTGCCGATATCGTAGCTGCGGCTCTGGAAGTTCGTGTAGCGATACTCGATCCGCGACGTCACATTGTCTCGCAGGGCAGCCTCGACGCCGGCTCCGACCGTCCAGCCGAGATGCGTCGCGCTGTCGCTGGAGCCGTCGAGGGACAATTCGTTGCTGGCGACCGCCAGCCCTGCCGTCGCGAACATCAGGATGGGATCGTAGGCGACGCCGACGCGCGCGCGCAGCGAGCCGAATGCCGTCGAGCTTTCGCCGATGGGGACGCCGGTCGAGTAGGCAAGCCCGCTGCCGTCCACATCGCTTGCACCCACATCGCCTTCCAGGCCGTAGACGAGGCGCTCCGTCTGGAGGTTATAGCCGGCATAGATGCCGCCGATGAAGCCATCAGCGCGGAACGTGCCGCCTGCCGGATTGTCGAAATCGGCCCGGCTGTAGCCGACGAACCCGCCGCCATAGGGACCCGCCCAGGTGTAGACGTCCGGCGCTGGATCGACGAGGCCGGCGGCAGGTTCCGCGATATCGGCCGCCTGCACCGGACGGCCCAGGCCGACCAGTGCGACAATGCAGAACAAGACAGGCAGCCGGTACATCGTCAGCAACTCCGCGCAAGCCTCACGCAAGGCTCGACGAAAGGAATATTTAAGGTTCCGCCCATCCGGCGCAATTGCAGACGGGAGACACAGGAGCCAAATTTCGCCATGGCGCACTTATGCTGCCGCGTCGGCTGCAATCGCGCCGTAGGCGGCTTATATGAATGGTTCCAGACCCGCCCGACATAAGTTGCGACATGAAGCCTGAAGACGAACTCCTTGAAGACGATACGGAAAGCGAAGACGAGATCGCCGAGGAGCATGCGGATTCGGAAGTCGGCGCACGTCCCGCCATCCAGTGGGACGATGGCGGACCGTCCGTCGATCATGGCCTTCGCGGGGCAGAACTGATCGCCGCCTTCGCGCGTCGCCTGCCCAACTCGCCGGGCGTGTACCGCATGTTCGACCACGCGCACGAGGTTCTCTATGTCGGCAAGGCGCGCTCGCTCAGGAAGCGGGTCGCAAACTATACGCGTCTCGGCGGGCACACCAACCGCATAGCCCGCATGATCCGCGCGACGACCCACATGGAATTCGTCACGACCCGGACCGAGACGGAAGCGCTCCTGCTCGAGGCCAACCTCATCAAGAGGCTGCGCCCGCGCTTCAATGTGTTGCTGCGCGACGACAAGTCCTTTCCGTACATCCTGGTGCCGGGCGATCACGAGGCCCCGGCCATCCTGAAGCATCGGGGAGCGAGAGCCCGAAAGGGGCAGTATTTCGGGCCATTCGCATCGGCCGGGGCGGTGGGGCGCACCGTCAACGCGCTGCAGCGCGCCTTTCTTTTGAGGACATGTACCGACAGCGTCTACCAGACGCGCACCCGCCCATGCCTGCTGTTCCAGATCAAGCGCTGCTCCGGCCCCTGCACGGGGGAAATCTCGATCGGCGATTACGCGCGCCTCGTCGACGAAGCGAAGGACTTTCTGTCGGGGCGCTCGACACAGGTTCGCCAATCCCTCGCCTCGGCGATGCAGGATGCCTCCGACAGCCTGGACTTCGAACGCGCCGCCATCTATCGGGACCGGCTGTCGGCCCTTTCCCATATCCAGAGCCATCAGGGTATCAACCCGCAAGGTGTCGACGAAGCCGACGTGTTCGCCATGCACCAGGAGGGCGGCCTGACCTGCATCCAGGTCTTCTTCTTCCGCACGGGGCAGAACTGGGGCAATCGCGCCTATTTTCCCAAGGCCGATCCGAGCATCGAACCGGCGGAGGTTCTTGCAGCCTTTCTTGCCCAGTTCTACGACGACAAGCCTCCGGCGGCACAGGTCATGCTGCCCATCGACGTGGAAGAGCAGGACTTGCTGGCGGACGCGCTTTCGGCCCGCGCCGGCCGGCGCGTGCGCATCAGCGTGCCGGCGCGCGGCTCCAAGCGCGACCTCGTCGACCATGCGACCGCCAACGCCAGGGAGGCGCTGGGACGCCGCCTGGCCGAGACGTCGACCCAGGCGCGCCTTCTGGACGGCCTGCGCGAGACGTTCAAGCTGGCCTACACGCCGCGCCGCATCGAAGTCTTCGACAACTCCCACATCATGGGCAACCAGGCAGTGGGCGCGATGATCGTGGCAGGCCCCGACGGCTTCGCCAAGAACCAGTATCGCAAGTTCAACATCCGCTCGGCCGAGATCACGCCCGGTGACGATTTCGGCATGATGCGAGAGGTGATGTCCCGCCGCTTCGCCCGGCTGATCAAGGATCACGGCGAAGCGGGCCCGGTCGCCCCCCCCGCCGACGCCGATGATGCGGCGGACGCGGACATGCCGGCCTGGCCCGACCTCGTGCTCATCGATGGTGGAAAGGGCCAGGTCGCGGCGGTACGCGAGATCCTCGAAGGCCTCGGCATCGCCGACAAGGTCACCACTATCGGAGTCGCCAAGGGCGTGGATCGTGACGCCGGGCGCGAACGCTTCGTCATACCGGGTCGCGAGAGCTTCACCCTGCCCCCGCGCGACCCCGTCCTGTATTTCGTCCAGCGCCTGCGGGACGAGGCCCATCGTTTCGCCATCGGCACCCACCGTGCCCGCCGCTCTAAGGAGCTGACGCGCAACCCGCTGGACGAGATCGCCGGCATCGGCCCGACGCGCAAGCGCGCCCTGCTGCAGCACTTCGGAACGGCCAAGGCCGTATCCCGCGCGGCGTTGAGCGACTTGCGCAAGGTGGACGGCATTTCGGAGGCGATGGCACGGCTGGTCTACGATCATTTCAACGGCGGCTGAAGATCGTCCTTCCATGCCTTGACGTATGGCCCGGCGAACGGTTCAAAGGGCCAACGAACTGCGGACGGTACCCATGTCATCCAAGGCGCTCAACCTGCCGAACATCCTGACTTATGCACGCATCGTCGCGGTGCCGCTGGTCGTCCTGTGCTTTTTCGTAGAGGGCCGGCTGCACGGCTCCGACACGGCGCGGTGGTGGGCCGTCTTCCTGTTCGCCACGGCCAGCATCACCGACTGGCTCGACGGCTATCTGGCCCGCGCGTGGCAGCAGACCTCCACCATCGGCCGCATGCTGGACCCCATCGCCGACAAGCTCCTCGTGGCCGCCGCCCTCCTGGTTCTGGCGGCCGACGGCACCATCGCCGGCTGGAGCATCTGGGCCGCCATCGTCATCCTGTGCCGCGAGATTCTCGTGTCCGGCCTGCGCGAGTATCTAGCCGAACTGAAGGTGAGCGTGCCCGTAACGCGGCTCGCCAAGTGGAAGACGGCGGCGCAGATGGTCGCCATCGCCTTCCTGCTGGCAGGGCCGGCGGGAGACCAGATTTTCCCTTATGTCACGGAACTCGGCATCCTCTTCCTCTGGATCGCGGCGCTCATCACCCTCTATACCGGCTATGACTATTTCCGCGCGGGCCTGCGCCACATCGACGTCTGACCGGGAGGTCGCGCCATGAAACTCGCCTACTTCGCTTCCATCCGGGAGCGCATCGGCCTTGCCGGCGAAGACGTGTCCCTGCCGGCAGACATCGCCACCGTGGCCGAGCTCATCCGCTGGCTGGAGGGCCGCGGCGATAATTATGCGGAGGCCTTGAAGACGCCGCAACTCGTACGCGTCGCGTTGGACCATGAGCATGCGCGGCACGACGCACCGCTGGCCGCCGTCCGGGAAGTCGCCTTTTTCCCACCCATGACCGGGGGATGACATGGCTCTCGTCCGCGTCCAGTCCGAGCGCATCGATTTCGCCGAAGCGGCGTCCACGCTGCCTTCCGGCGGCTCGTTCGGGGCGCTGGTCAGCTTTACCGGATATTGCCGCGACGAAGCGGGGCGCCTCGCGGCGCTCGAAATAGAACATTATCCGGGCATGGCCGAAGCCCAGATCGGCAAGATCGCCGAAGCGGTGGCCGCACGTTGGCCGCTGGCCGGCTGGACGATCATCCATCGCTTCGGCCGCATCCTGCCCGGCGAGGAGATCGTCTTCGTCGCCTGCGCCTCCACGCATCGGCAGGCGGCCTTCGAAGCGGCATCCTGCATCATGGATTTCATGAAGACCGAGGCACCCTTCTGGAAACGCGAACATCTTGTGGATGGCAGCGTGGGCGCCTGGGTGGAAGCACGAGACACCGACGCCGCGGCCACGGATCGCTGGCACAGGCTTTGAGCCGGCAGTCACCATTGCGGTTGTGAATGGCCGCGCCGTCTGGTAGCGACACCGGTGCCGGTTTCCGAAAGGAATTGAAAGGGAATCCGTGGCTGGCCTCGTGGCCGGTCAAACGGAACTGCCCCCGCAACTGTAGGCGGCGAGCGACGCGCGATATGCCACTGGGAGCCAACCCGGGAAGGCCGCGCAAGCATCGACCCGTCAGTCAGGAGACCTGCCGGCACGAACAGCAACGCGAACTGGGCGGGGTTGCCCAGGAAGGTGTCGACATGGCCTATCCCAGCCGGGCTCACGCCCGAACTCTGCTTTCTTCTCTTGCATTCGCGGCGTGCCTAGGTGTTCTCCCCGACGCGAGGGCCGAAACGGCCTATCCGTTGACGCTGCAGAATTGCGGCGTCGAAGTCCGCTTCGAGACGGCGCCGGACAGCGTCGTTGCCGTCGGCCAGGCCGTTACCGAAATTCTCTATTCCCTCGACCTTGCGGACAAGGTTGCCGGAACGTCAGTCTGGTTTACGCAGGTGCTGCCGCAATTCGAAGCGGTGAACGCCGGCATCGAGCGTCTTGCCGACAACGATCCCAGCTTCGAGAGCGTCGTCGCCAAACGTCCGAGGTTGGTTGCCGCCCAGTATGAGTGGCATGTCGGGCCACAGGGCATCGTCGCGACCCGCGAGCAGTTCTCCGATCTCGGGATTCCAACCTATATCCTGCCGTCCGACTGCATCGGCAAGGACAACACCGCCGGCTCCGACGGAACGCGCACGGCCATGTATTCCATGGAAACGCTCTACCAGGGCATCACCGAGCTCGCCGAAATTCTTGCCGCCCCCGAACGGGGCGAAGCGCTTGTGGCCGATCTGCGCAGCCGTGAAAGCGCGGCCATCGAAAAGGCGCGCGCGCTGCAGATGGACGACGCCAGCGCCATGTTCTGGTTTTCCTCTCCCGAACTGTCGGGCGATCCGTTCGTCGCCGGCGGCAAGGGCCCTCCCGCGACGATGATGGACGCGCTCGGCCTGCGCAACATCGTCGAAAGCGACGAGGAATGGCCGCTCGTCAGTTGGGAGACCATCGCCCGCGCCAACCCGTCCATCATCGTGGTGGCCAGCATGGAACGCCGCCGCTTCGAAGCCGACGACTACGAGAAGAAGCTGGAGTTCCTGCGAACCGACCCGGTGGCCAGCCAGATGGATGCGGTCCGCAACGATCGTATCGTAGTGCTGGACGCGCATGCCATGGACCCCTCCATCCGGAATGTCGCGGCGCTGGAAACACTCGCCGACGCCCTGTCCAAGCTCGACGCACGGTGACGGCGGCGGATATCGCAAGGCCCGGGCCCGCCTCGCCCATGGTCTGGGCGGGCGCGGGCGTCGCGTTGCTGACGCTGGCGGTCATGGCCGGGGTCGTCATCGGCGAAACGCCACTGCCGCCGTCTCTTGTCGGATCCGTCCTCGCCAACAAGCTTTTCGGCGCCGCGCATGCGGTGGATGCCATCGATGCCGGCATCATCTGGAATTACCGAATGCCGCGAACGCTGGTCGCCGCGGCATGCGGCGCCGGGCTGGCGCTGGCCGGCGTCGTCCTCCAATCCCTGGTGCGCAACGCATTGGCGGACCCTTATCTTCTGGGTGTTTCGGCGGGCGCGTCCACCGGTGCCGTCGCAGTGACGATCATGGGCGTCGGCGCCGGCGCCATCGGCCTTTCGGCCGGGGCCTTCGCCGGTGCGGCGCTGGCCTTCCTGATGGTCGCCGCGCTTGCGCGCGCGGCGGGCGGCGGACCGGCGCAAATGGTTCTTGCGGGCATCGCCGGCTCGCAACTGTTCAACGCCCTCACCTCCTTCTTCATCGCACGCTCGGCCAATGCGGAGCAGGCGCGCGGCATCATGTTCTGGCTGCTGGGCAACCTGTCCGGCGTGCGCTGGCCCGATGTGTCGCTGGCCGCCCCGGCTGCCGCGCTGGCGCTCTTCGTCTGCCTGTGGTGCGCAAGGGGGCTCGACGCCTTCTCCTTCGGCTCGGAAGCGGCATCCTCGCTCGGCATCGATGTCCGGCGTATTCGCATCGCTCTCATCGGGGTCGTCACGCTCACCACCGCCATCATGGTCAGCCTGGTCGGCTCGATCGGCTTCGTCGGGCTGGTCGTCCCTCATGCGGCGCGCTTCATCGTCGGTGTCCGGCATCGCCGGCTCATCCCCGCATCGGCGCTGCTGGGTGCGGTCTTCCTGATTGCCGCCGACATCGTGTCGCGCATGCTGATCCCCGGTCAGGTCGTTCCGATCGGCGTCGTGACCGCGCTCGTCGGCGCACCCGGCTTTGCGTTGATCCTCGTGCGCCGGCGCATGCGCCAATGAAGATCGAGGCCAGCAACCTTTGCTGGGCGGTCGGCGGCAAGCCGATCCTGTCCGGCGTCAGCATCGACGTCGCGCCGGGCGAGACGCTGGGTATCGTCGGCCCGAACGGATCCGGCAAGTCGACGCTTCTGCGCATTCTCGCCGGGCTGCTGCCATCGAACGGCGTTCTTCTGGACGGCAAGCCGTCATTCCGTATGACCCGGCGCGATCTGGCGCGCAATCTCGCCTTCGTTGCCCAATCCTCCGACACGGAGGAAGCGTTGACGGTCTGGGATTGCGTGGAACTGGGACGGACGCCGTGGCTTGCGCCCTTTGCAGCGCCGAGTGCGGCAGATCGGGAAATCGTCGCGCAATCCATAAGCGCCGTGGGGCTGGACGGCTTCGACGCGCGCTTCTGGAGCACGCTTTCGGGCGGCGAGCGCCAGCGCGTGCACATCGCGCGCGCCTTGGCGCAGCGCCCTCGCCTGCTGATCCTCGACGAGCCGACCAATCATCTCGACATCCACCATCAGATGGAAGTGCTGCGGCTGGTCTCCGCGCTGCCGGTCACGGTCGTCGTCGCGCTGCACGACCTGAACCAGGCATTGGGATGCGACAGGCTCGCCATCATGGAAAAGGGCCGGCTTGCAGCCGTGGGCGCGCCGGCCGACGTGCTGACGCAAGCGCGCCTTGCCTCGATCTTCCGGGTGGGCAGCCGAACCCTGACGGATCCCCGCGATGGGCACCGGGTCTTCCGCTTCATCGCGCTGGATCGCTGATGGCAGAACGCCCGCCAGGCCAGGGGCCGGACGGGCGTCCATCATAGGGGAAGGCCGAAACCTTCAGCCGACGATTTCGGTCTCGGCGAACCAGTAGGCGATCTCCTGGCTGGCCGTTTCGGGCGCGTCGGAGCCGTGAACCGAGTTTTCGCCGATGGAAACGGCGAAGGACTTGCGGATCGTGCCCTCGGCGGCGTCGGCCGGATTGGTCGCGCCCATGACTTCGCGGTTCTTCAGGATGGCGTTTTCGCCTTCGAGGACCTGCACGATCGTCGGCCCGGAGGTCATCGTCTCGACGAGTTCTCCGAAGAACGGCCGCTCCTTGTGGACGGCGTAGAAGCCCTCGGCCTCGCGCTTGCTCATCCAGACGCGCTTGGAAGCGACGACGCGCAGGCCGGCTTCTTCCAGCTTCTGCGTGATGGCGCCCGTCAGGTTGCGCCGCGTTGCGTCCGGCTTGATCATGGAGAACGTGCGTTCGATAGCCATATGGCTTTCCTTCCGATGGAATACGAGGGAAAAGATGCCGCTCCATACAGTGCGGGCCGGACATCGGCAAGGCCCGGAGAGGCGATCCCGAAGAGGCGGTCAGGCCGCCGCGACGCTGCGCCCCTCGCCGTCATAGAGGTCGAGGCATCGCTCGAACCACTCCATCACGCGGTCATCCGGCTTCAGCGGATGGAAGGGCGATACGACGCGCAGCCACTGAAACGCGCCGAACACGATATGATCGGCGAAGCCCGGCTGCCGCCCGCTCAGGAAAGGCTGGATCTTCAGCGTGGCGCGCAGGGGGTTGAGCGCGCGCGAGAAGGCCTCGACATGCTCGGGATCGCGATGCACGACCTCTTCCAGCTTCATGCCGAAGAAGGCCTCCCGCGTGCGGCGGAAATGCTCCTTGTCGGCCTCGTCGAGCAGCGAGTAGATATCCATCAGCGCGACGGAGGTGACGAAGGGGTGCAGCGTACGCTGCGACCAGCTTTCCACCAGCCGCGCCAGCCCTCGCCCGATCTCGCTGCCGAACAAGGGCGGACCGTCGGGGTAATTGGCTTCCAGATACTCGGCGATGGCGAAGGAATCCTGCACGACGTCCTTGCCGTCCCGCAGCACGGGCACCGTCCTGTCGAAGCCGTTCTCGACATGCCGGACGCTGGTGAAGGGCACGGGGACAGTCTCGAATTCCAGCCCCTTGTGGCGCAGGGCCAGCCGGATCTTCCAGCAATGGGGCGAGAAGGGCCGGGTCTCGTCCTGGCCCACCAGTTCGTACAACAAGATGCTCATGCCATTCTTTCCTCTACGGAACGGTCGGAAGATCCGTCTGCCTGAATTCGTCGTGCGTGGCGAGGATCGGCATGCCCCCATGCTTGGCGCAGGCATAATGCACGCAATCCGCCAGGTTGAGCTTCGTCCGCCCGGTGCGATAGCGGCTGGCGGCGTCAAGCAGCAAAGGCGTCAACTCCCGTGCCGGGGGAAGATCGGCGATGACGATCGCACGCTCCTCGACGAATTCCAGGACGATCCGGCCCGCCAATTCCAGAGGCACGCCGAACTTGTCCGGCCGGGCCAGTGCGATTGCCGCCTCGATGACCGCAAGAGGAGAAGTCGTCGGTGACGGCGCTTCCGAAAGCACCTCGGAAACGCGCTCGCCCTCGGCCTCGCCCGAAAGGATCGCGATCATCGCACATGCATCGACGAACATCAGCGACGCTGCCACATCGCGTCGAAAGCTTCGCGGGGCAAGGGCTGCCGCGCCTTTTCATCGAGACGAATGCCATGTCGCGCGCGAATGCGCTCGGCCGTTTCCAGCGGAGTTTCCCGCACCTCGCGTCTTTCCAGGGCCTCCGACATTGCAAGAGATATCGCCCTGCTCAAGGATACGTTCTCGATCCCCGCGAGCTTGCGCGTCAGACGCTCGGCCGTTTCGTTCGTTATGTGCAACGGCATGTCATATCCGATCTACATGACCCTTGGTCGGAATGTACACATAAGGCGCAGCCATGAGAAGCAATTCGTGCCGGCTGTTGCCGGCCTCTTTCGCGCGGCGACGAGACATGGCAAAAGCGGCTCATGCTTCAGATCACAGACCTTTCCGCCCGTGTCGCCGGCCGGCTTCTCATCGACCACGCAAGCCTGACCATTCCGGCCGGCACCAAGGCCGGCCTCGTCGGCCGCAACGGCGCGGGCAAGTCTACCCTCTTCCGCATCGTCACCGGTGATCTCGCCGCCGAGACCGGCTCGATCAGCGTGCCGCGCAACACCCGCATCGGCCAGGTGGCGCAGGAGGCGCCGGGCACCGAGGAGTCCCTGATCGAGATCGTGCTGGCAGCCGACGAGGAGCGTGTCTCCCTTCTGGCCGAAGCGGAAACCGCGACCGACCCGCACCGCATCGCCGAAATCCATACCCGCCTTGCCGATATCGAAAGCCATTCGGCGGAGGCGCGCGCCGCCGCCATCCTGGACGGGCTGGGTTTCGACAGCGCCGCGCAGGCACGGCCGGTATCGTCGTTTTCGGGCGGATGGCGCATGCGCGTCGCGCTTGCCGCCGTGCTGTTCTCGCGTCCCGACCTGCTGCTGCTGGACGAGCCGACCAACTATCTCGACCTCGAAGGCACGCTCTGGCTGGAAAACTTCGTTTCCCGCTATCCCTACACCGTTCTGATCATCAGCCACGACCGCGATGTCCTGAACAATGCCGTCAACGCCATCATCCATCTAGACCAGCGCAAGCTGAACTTCTATCGCGGCTCCTACGACCAGTTCGAGCGACAGCGCGCCGAAAAGCTGGAACTGCTGCAAAAGCAGATCACCAAGCAGCAGGCCGAGCGCAAGCATATGGAGGCCTTCGTCGAGCGCTTCCGCGCCAAGGCCAGCAAGGCGCGACAGGCACAAAGCCGCCTGAAGGCGCTGGAACGCATGCAGCCGCTTGCCGCCATCGTGGAAGAGCACGTCGTGCCCTTTACCTTCGATGCGCCGCAGAAGACGCTGGCATCGCCCATCATCCGCATGGAGGACGCGGCGGTCGGCTATCAGGCCGGGCGATCCATCCTGAAGCACCTGGACCTCCGGATCGACCATGACGACCGGATCGCGCTGCTGGGCGCCAACGGCAACGGCAAGTCCACCTTCGCCAAGCTGCTCGCCGACCGCCTTCAGGCGCAGCAGGGTACGATCACCCGCGCGCCGGGGCTGAAGGTCGCCTTCTTCGCCCAGCACCAGATCGACGACCTGCGGCCCGAAGAGACCGCCGTCCAGCATGTGCGGCGCGCCATGCCGGACGTGCCCGAAGCGAAGGTGCGCGCCAAGGTGGCCCGCATGGGCCTTGCCACGGAGAAGATGGATACGGTGGCCGACAAGCTGTCCGGCGGCGAAAAGGCCCGTCTGTTGATGGGGCTTGCCACGCTGGACGCTCCGAACCTCTTGATCCTCGACGAGCCGACCAACCATCTGGATATCGAAGCACGCGAAAGCCTCGTCCGCGCGCTCAACGAATATCCGGGGGCCGTCATCCTGATCAGCCACGACCGCCACATGGTCGAGGCCACGGTGGACCGGCTGTGGATCGTCGGAGACGGAACCGTGGCGCGCTATGACGGCGATCTCGACGACTACAAGAAGTTGATCCTTTCGGGCCGGCGCAGCGGCAGCGGCCAGGCCGCATCCGAAGAAGACGCGCCCGCCGTTCCGCAGGTATCCAAGGCAGAGCAGCGCAAGAACGCCGCCGAGCGTCGCGAGGCCCTGAAGCCGCTTCGCAAGCAGATCTCCGCGCTGGAGATTCAGATGACGCGCCTGCAGAAGACGATCGGCGATCTCGACGGGCAACTAGCCGACCCGGCGCTCTATGCGAAGGAACCGGCCAAGGCGGCCGAACTGGCGAAGCAGAAATCCCTGGCCGAGAAGACGCTGACGAAGGCCGAAGGCGAATGGCTGGCCCTGTCGGAAGAGCATGACGCGGCCATGGCCGACTAGGGCATTTTCAGCGTCAGGCTTTCTTGATCCAGCGCCGCTCCGGCGTTTGCTGCCAATAGGTCACCACTTGGTCGGCGGCCTTCTCGACCTTCCAACGCTCTCGCGCGGTGGCAAGCTGGTCGGGATCGTAGCCGTCGAACAGATAGACGCCGCGAACATAGGGCTCCAGGCTCAGCGGCACCGCGCCCTCCACCAGAAAGCGCACATGCGGATCGTTCGCGCGCTGCTCGGCGTCGCACGTCAGAAGGATCGGCTGCAGGCCGGCCGATCCCTCCGCGTCGGAGCCGTGCGGCAGGAAGCTGTCGTCCCGATAGACCCAGAGATGCTGGTCCAGCGCGTCGCGTCGCTCTTCGGTGGCGGTCTGCACCACGACGCGCCAGCCCCGCGCGAGGCACTTTTCGAGCAGGTCGGGCAAAGCCTCCTCGAGGCGGCTTTCCGTCATATGGTAGAAAAGCACCTCGGCCATGGCCGCGCGCCTAGGCCTGCTCGTAATTGTCGGCGACGAGCCGGTCCAGAAGGCGCACGCCGAAGCCCGACGCCCAGGACTGGCTGTACTCGTTCGACGGCGAGCCCATGGCCGTGCCGGCCACGTCCAGATGGGCCCACGGCACGTCGTTGACGAAACGCTGCAGAAACTGCGCCGCCGTGATGGAGCCGGCCGCGCGCCCGCCGCCGATGTTGCGGATATCGGCGAACTTGCCCTCGATCATCTTGTCGTATTCCTTGCCCAGCGGCATGCGCCAGACCTTTTCCCCGGTTGCCTCGCCGGCGCTGGACAGTTGGGCGGACAAGGCGTCGTCGTTGGAGAAGAGCCCGGCATAATGATTGCCGAGCGCCACGATGATGGCTCCGGTCAACGTCGCCAGGTTCACCATGAAGCGCGGCTTGAACCGATCCTGCGTGTACCAGAGCGCGTCGGCCAGCACGAGCCGCCCCTCCGCATCCGTGTTCAGTACTTCGATCGTTGTGCCGGACATGGCGCGCACGATGTCGCCCGGCCGCTGGGCCTTTCCGTCGACCGCATTCTCGACCAGGCCGACGATTCCCACCGCATTGACCTTCGCCTTGCGGCCAGCCAGCGCGCGCATCAGCCCGACGACGGCGGCCGAGCCGCCCATGTCGCCCTTCATGTCCTCCATGCCGGCCGCCGGCTTGATGGATATGCCGCCGGTATCGAAGACGACACCCTTGCCCACGAAGGCGACGGGGGCCTCGCCCTCCGTCCCGCCGTTCCAGCGGATGACGGCAAGACGCGCCGGCGACGGAGAGCCCTGTGCCACGCCCAGCAGGGCGAACATCTTCAGTTCCGCCAGTTGCTCCTCTTCGAGGATCTCGACTTCGAGGCCGAAATCGCGCAGCGTCTCTATGCGGCGTGCGTACTCTACCGTTGTCAGGATGTTGGCCGGTTCGTTGACCAGGTTGCGCGCCAGGATAACGCCCTCGCCCACCGGCTCGCGCCGCGCATACGCCGCCCCGGCCGCCTCGCCATCCTTGACGTGGAAGGTGATGGTGGCAGGTGCGTCCTGCCTGGGGGCCTCGCCCTCGGCATCGTCCTTGGACTTCTTGCTCTTGTAGAGGTCGAAATCATAGGCGCGCAGGACGGCGCCCTCCGCCATGCCGGCCACCTCGGACGCACCGACATCGGCCGCCATGACGGAAACGCCGGAAGCGCCCTTCGTGCGGGCGAGGATCGTTCCGCCGATCTTCAGCCAATCCTCTTCCACAAGTTCCTTTTCGCCCTTGATGCCGACGACGACCAGCTTGTCGAGCCCGCTGCCGGACGGCGCCAGGATCTCGACGGTCGACAGGAGCCTGGCCTTGAACTTGGCTGCCTCGGCGGCGCGCAGGACCTGCTCGGCCAAAGTCTCGCCGACGAGGCCTGAAAGCGCGGAAACGTCGCCGGCCAGGACGACGCGGACCCCGTCTTCCGGCGGCCGGGTCGTGGAAAAGGCGATGGTTGGCGTGAGGGCCATGGGGATGCTCCCGATTTTTTGGGGGAATTCTCGTTCCGGGGAATCGATGTTTGTTCGTCCGACTGCTATGCGGCCTATCTTGGAAATGGTGCGCGCCATTGCAAGAGAAACGAACGATCATCAATTGTTCACGATGTTCGTTCGCCCTTCTTTAGCCAAGCTCGCACAATCTATGGTCGGCAACGCGCACAAGGCGTGCTGCCAGTCTCGCGCAGTGCGGGCGGACACGGGTATCTGACGGCATCCATGAAGCTTCTGGAACGCTACATTTTCCGACGTGCCGCCATCTTCAGCGCGGCTTCGCTGGCGGCACTGGTCCTCGTCGTGTGGGTCGTCCAGGTGCTTCAGCGCGTGGATCTCGTGCGCAGTACGCTGGGGGCGGTCGGCGACATCCTGTGGATCGCGCTGATGCTGTTGCCGGACCTGACGGCAGGCGTCCTTCCCTTCGCCATCCTGATCGGGTCGATCCAGGCCCTGAACGGCCTGAACACGGATTCCGAACGATCCGTCATCTCCGCGGCGGGCGCATCGCAATTCCTGGTCGCCAAGCCGATCATCCTTCTCGGGCTGATCGCCTCCGCTCTGGTGCTGTTCAATTCCAACATACTGGGTCCGGCGTCGTCCAAGGCCTTCCAGAACGGCGTGCGCTCCATCAATGCCAACGCGATCTCGCTGTTCCTGACGCCGGGCCGCTTCGAGCGCGTCCAGGACGGGGTCGTCATCAGCGTCGCCGATATGCGCGGCCCGGTTATCCAGGGCCTGTTCCTGGCCGACAGTCGCGACCCTGCGACCGACGTGAACTATTTCGCCCAGGAGGCGTCCATCGTCGATCTGGACGGCGAATCCTTCCTGGTGCTGAAGAACGGCCAGCTGCATCGCAAACCCGTCAACGACGACGCGATCTCGGTGATCGAGTTCCAGACCTACGCGTTCGACCTTGCGGACCTTCGGCCGGTATCCACCCGTGACTGGATCCGCATGTCGGAGCGCAGCACGGGCGAGTTGACGAACCCGGACCCGAGCGATCCACTCTATCAGTCCAATCCCAACCGGTTCATCGAGGAACTGGCCCTGCGCTGGAGCGACTGGTTGTACCCCATCGCCTTCGCCCTTTGGGCGGCGGCCGTTGCCGGGCCGCCGCGCACCAACCGGCAGGGAACGGGCCCCACGATGGTGATCGGCCTGGGCGGCGCGCTGCTTCTGAAGGCGCTCGGCTTCGTATCGCTGTCGCTGGTGGAAGCCAACACGGCGATGGTGCCCCTGGTGTTCGCCCTGCCGCTGCTGTCGGCAATCTCGAGCGCCATCCTCCTGGCGCGCAATGTCAACGTGGTCGAATCCCGCTTCGTCCGCAACGTCTCGGAGGCGATCTCCGCATCCGCCACCGCCCTGCGCCGACGATCGCTCGGGCGGTCGCACCGAACGGGACGCACGGCATGAAGCGCCTGACGCTCGATCTGTACTTCATGCGACTGTTCATGAAGAGCGTGTTCGGCACGCTCGCCATCGTCTTCGCGCTCGCTTACCTCGTGGATCTGATCGAACTCAGCCGCCGGGGGCGCTTCGACGATATCGGCTTCGGAACGCTTGCGGCCATCTCCGCCTTCCGCGTTCCATCCTTCATCGAGCAGGCCTTCCCCTTCGTCATCCTGTTCGGATCGATCTTCACGCTCGTCACGCTGAACCGGCGGATGGAGCTCGTGGTCGCGCGCGCGGCCGGCATATCGATCTGGCAGATCCTGTTTCCCCTCCTTGCCGGTTCGTTCCTTCTCGGCGTCGCCGCCACCGGCCTCTACAATCCCTTGGCCAGCATGGCGCAGACCCGCTCCGCCCAGATCGAGACGATGGTGGCGGGCGACCGGGCCGACGAGAATGCCAGCCGCACGCCGTGGCTGCGCCAGCATGGCGGCGGCATCTCGTCCATCATCGGAGCCAAGGCCGTTACGGATGGGGGGCGCGAACTGGGCGGCGTGACCGCCTTCGTGCTCAACGATAACGGAATCGTGCGCGAGCGCATCGATGCCGACAGGGCAACGCTGGGCGACGGCGCGTGGATGATCGACCGCCCCGTCGTCACCGTGGTCGGCTTCCCGCCGGAAAGCCGCCCGTCCTATACGCTTCCGACGACGCTCCTGCCCGAATACATCGAGCAGCGGCTGGCCGATCCCAGCACCATATCCGTCTGGGAATTGCCGTCGAAAATCGATGTGGCGCGGCAATTAGGGTACAATGCAGACGCTTTTTCCATGCGTCTTTACACACTGTTGGCAAAACCTGCACTATTCATGGCTATGACCCTTGTGGCAGCCACGGTTGCGGTGCGTTATTCGCGGCTGGGGCAATCCGGGCCAGCGATCATCGGTGGCGTGGCGGCAGGCTTCGTGCTTTATGTCGCAACGTTTCTGGCGCAGGCGCTGGGCAGCAATTCCGTGGTACCCCCCGTTGCGGCGGCGTGGTTCCCGGTCGTGGCGGCAGGACTGTTCGGGGTAACGGTTCTGCTCCATCAGGAGGACGGTTAGTATGACAGCGAGGGGGACCTCGCGCCGCACTGGGACTGGGGGACAGTCGTTTGTGAAAGGCGTGCTACTGGCGGGCGCGGCCCTGTGTGCGATGACCGCACATGGCGGTTTGGCGTTTGCGCAGGAATCGCTGGGCGGGCTCGGCGTCAACGTGAACGTCAACGAGGGCGACCAGCTCTTCCTCGAGGCGGACACCGTCTCCTACGACAGCGACACCGCAACCGTCACGGCCTCCGGCGGCGTCCAGATCGACTATGGGCAATACAAGCTCGTCGCGCGGCAGATCGTCTACGACCAGAACCTGAAGCGACTGGTCGCAGCGGGCGATGTGGAACTGGTGGAGCCAGGCGGCAACCGCATCTATGCGGACGCGCTCGACGTCACGGACGACTTTGCCGACGGATTCATCAAGGCCCTGCGCATCGAGACGCCCGAGAATACCCGGCTTGCCGCGGCGGAGGCCGTGCGCGAGAACAGCTCGGTCACCACTTTCGAGCGCGGCGTCTACACGGCCTGCGAAGCCTGCCGCGAGAATCCGGATAGGCCGCCCTTGTGGCAGGTGAAGGCGCGCCGCATCGTCTGGGACCAGCAGGAGCAGATCATCCGCTATTACGGTGCGCGCTTCGAACTGTTCGGCGCGCCCCTCGCCTACCTGCCGTATTTCGCGACGCCCGATCCGACGGTCAAGCGGCGCAGCGGCTTCCTGGCGCCATCCTTCGTCCAGTCCGACAAGACCGGCTTCGGACTCCGGGTGCCTTATTTCCTGGCCCTGTCCGACAGCTACGACGCCACGGTGGCCGGCACCTACTATTCCAAGCAGGGGTTCCTCGGCGAGGTCGAGTATCGCCAGGCCTTCGAGAACGGATATTTCACGCTGCAGGCTGCCGGCATCTCGCAGAACAAACCCGAAGAGTTCGACGATTTCTGGTCCGACGGCATCAACTTCCGCGAGGACGTCCCGCCGGAAAACCGGGGAATGATCGGCACCACGGGCCGGTTCGCCATCAACGAACGATGGACCTTCGGTTGGGACGCCCTGCTGCAGACCGATCCCAACTTCTCCGAAGTCTACAGCATCGACAATTTCAACGAGGTCTACCGGTCGTCGGAAATCTACCTGACGGGCCTCGGCACGCAGAGCTTCTTCGACCTGAGGGCCCAGAAGTTCGATGTGCAGACGCAGAACACCTTCAACGAGGAGGTGCAGCCCTATGTCCTGCCCTCGCTCGACTACGAGTATATCGCGGAAAACCCCGTCTATGGCGGTCAGCTCCAACTGAACGCCAACATCACCAATATCCGGCGCGACGACAGCTTTCCCGCGTCGTTGCTGGTGTGCCGGCCCGGCTTCTACACCGAAGGCGTCTGCGACGGCTCGACGGGCTTCCCCTACTGGACGGACACGTTCCGCCGGAACGCACTGGAGGGGGACTACTCGCGCGGGACTGTGGAAGCCAACTGGAAGCGCGATTTCATCACCGACGCCGGGCTTGTGCTGACCCCGTCGGCCAATGTACGGGGCGACGTCTATCGCGCGGACATGCGCGCCGACGGCTTCGACTACGGGACGCTCTATTCCGATCTCGGCGCCTTCTCGATCGACGAGACGGGCGTTCGCGGAATGGCGACGGCTGCGATCGAGGCGCGTTATCCCTATCTCATCGAGACGGAGCGCACCTCCCACCTGATCGAGCCGATCGCACAGCTTCTCGTGAGGCCCGACGCCTCCAAGGCCGGAATGCTGCCCAACGAAGACGCACAGACGCTCGTCTTCAACACGGCGAACCTCTTCTCGCACGACAAGTTCTCCGGCTACGACCGGATCGAAGGTGGAACGCGCGCCAATGTGGGCGTCCAGTATTCAGGCGTGTTCGGCACCGGCTATTTCCTCAACGCCGTGGCCGGCCAGTCTTTCCACCTGGCGGGAGAGAACCCCTATGCGCAGGACAATCTTGCGCTGGTGGGCTATGATTCGGGGTTGGAAACCGACCGTTCGGACTATGTCGCGGGCGTTGCCCTGACCGTGCCGCTGGGCATAACGCTCGGAGCGCAGGGCCGCTTCGACGAAAGCGATCTCGAATTGCGGCGCACCGATCTTTCCTCCAGCTTCTCCTACGGCAAGGTGGGCGGGTCGGTCATCTATTCGCAGATCGCCGCCCAGCCGGTCTATGGCCTGCCGGTGGACCGCCAGCAGATCACCACGGCCGCCAGCGTCCAGCTGACGGATTCGATCCGGGCGTTCGGCTCCATCGGCTACGATCTCGAGAACGAGTCGGTCATCTCGCGCAGCTTCGGCGTCGGCTATGCCGACGAGTGCTTCAGCCTCATCGCGCAGTATCAGAGCACCGACGATCGCTATCAGCTGACATCGTCCGAATCGAAGCTGATGGTTACGCTGAGCCTGAGGACGCTGGTCGAAACCGACTTCAATTATGGCCTTGGCGAAGACTGAGGACACGGGAGCGTGCTCTCGAAAGCGGCTTGACGATCATTCTTTTGCCAAAGCTGTTTCGTATCGGCCATAATACGCTTAGAAAAGCGGCCGAACCGGATGAACGGGAGCCTTAGACATCGATGATCAAGAAGCGTTTTCTCGCGGGCGCCGCCGTAGCGGCCCTGGCCGCCCTGGGCGCCGTCGGACCGCTTCCGCTTTCCGCAAAGCCGGCGATCGCGGCGACGGAAGTCAAGGTTGTCGTCAACAGGCAGGCGATCACCTCCTACCAGATCCAGCTTCGGCAGGCCTTCCTGCGGCTGCGGCGCGCACCGGCCAGCGCCGACGCGGCCACGAAGGAATTGATCGACGAGGCCGTGAAGAAGCAGGAGATACGCCGTCGCGGTATCTCCATTCCGGATAGCGCGGTGGAAGAGGCCTATGCCAACTTCGCGCGCCAGAACAATCTGTCGATTGCGCAACTGGGACAGCTGTTCGGGCAGGCCGGCTTCTCGGGAGACGCCTTCAAGGACTATATCCGCGTCCAGATGGGCTGGGGCCAGGCCGTCCGCATGAACGTTCAGCAGACGGAACGCCTGAGCGAGCAGGACGTGGTGCAGCGCATGCTGCAGCAGGGCGGGGAAAAGCCTACCACCACGGAGTACACCTTGCAGCAGATCGTCTTCGTGCTGCCGCAGGGCGCCTCGCGGGATCGGCGCACGGCCGAGGCGAATGCGATGCGCCAGCGCTTCCAGAGCTGCGACAGCGCCTTCCAGCTTGCACGCGGACTGCGCGACGTGACGGTGCGTGATCTCGGCCGCGTCGCGCAGCCGGAGCTGCCCCCCCGCTGGAAGGATGAAATCAGCCGGCTTTCGGCCGGCGGCACCACGCGTCCGCAGGTGACGGAGCGCGGCGTCGAATTCATCGCCGTGTGCAACACGCGCCGGATCTCGGACGACCATGCGGCGCAGCTCGTCTACCAGGCCAAGGATCTGGAGTCGCTCAGCGCCTCCGAACCCGATGCGGCCCTTCTCAAGAAGCTGCGCGACCAGGCGACGATCGTCCGTCGATGACGTCGCCATCCGTGGCGGGGCTGCCCCTGGCCGTCTCGGTGGGGGAGCCGTCCGGAATCGGGCCGGATCTTGTCCTGACATGTCACCGGGACAGGGCGCTGTTCAACCTCGCGCCCTTCTTCACGGTTGCAGACCCGGGCATGCTCGAAAGCCGCGCGGAGCGGCTGGGGATCGACCTTTCCGTAGCCGTCATCGAGCGGCCGGAAGATGCGGTCGCCGCCTTTCCTTCTGCCCTGCCCGTGCTGCCTCTTCAGAACAGACATGAGGACGAGCCGGGCGCGACGAACCCGGCCAACGCCGCCGGCACGATCGAATCCATCGAGCGGGCAACCCGGTACACGCTCGAGGGCCGGGCCGTGGCCCTGGTAACGGCGCCCATCGAGAAAAAGACCCTCTACGACGCGGGCTTCGACCACCCGGGGCATACCGAGTTTCTGGCCGCGCTGTGCCAGCGCCATAGCGGCCATAGCATTCAACCCGTGATGCTGTTGACCGGGCCGGAGCTGTCGAGCGTACCGGTGACCATCCATATTCCGCTGAGCGAGGTGCCCAGGGCCTTGACGACGGAGCTCGTCGTCGCCACCGGGCGCATCGTCGCGCGGCACCTGAAGCGCGATTTCGGCATTGCCCAACCGCGCCTGGCCGTCGCCGGGCTGAACCCCCATGCCGGCGAGCAGGGCGCGATGGGCCGCGAGGACATCGAGATCGTGGCCCCGGCCATCGAGCGCCTGCGCCGGGACGGTATCACGGTCCACGGGCCGCTCCCCGCAGACACGATGTTCCATGCGCAGGCGCGCAGCACCTACGACGT
The DNA here is from genome assembly GCF_023702225.1 of Aureimonas altamirensis. Classification (GTDB taxonomy): domain Bacteria; phylum Pseudomonadota; class Alphaproteobacteria; order Rhizobiales; family Rhizobiaceae; genus Aureimonas; species Aureimonas altamirensis_B. The sequence goes on from NZ_JAMQCO010000002.1 coordinate 431,555, forward strand.
GGCGCTCTGCATGTATCACGATCAAGCGCTCATCCCGGTGAAGACGCTGGGTTTCGACGAGTCGGTCAACGTCACACTCGGCCTTCCGATCATCCGTACATCGCCGGATCACGGAACGGCGGCGGCCATCGCGGGTACCGGGAAGGCGCGCGCCGCCAGCTTCATCGCCGCGCTGACACTGGCAAGCCGCATGGCATCCATTCGTGCGGGCAGCGGCGACGCATGAGCCGTATCGACACACTGCCCCCTCTGCGCGAGGTTCTGGCCAGCCACGGCCTGGAGCCACGCAAGGCCTTGGGGCAGAACTTCCTTCTCGACCTCAATCTGACGGCGCGCATCGCGCGGCAGGCAAAACCCCTGGCCGATGCCACGATCGTCGAGATCGGGCCGGGGCCCGGCGGCCTGACCCGTGCGCTCCTGGCCGAAGGCGCGGCGCATGTGATCGCGGTGGAAAAGGACGAGCGCTGCCTTCCCGCCTTGCAGGCCATCGCGGAGGCCTATCCGGGCCGACTGACCGTCGTACCGGGCGACGCACTGCAGGTGGACCTGCCGGCGCTGGCCGGGAGCCCGTTCAAGGTCGTTGCGAACCTGCCTTACAATGTCGGAACGCAGATCCTGCTGAATCTGGTGACGACCGACGCGTGGCCGCCACCCTGGACCTCCCTGACACTGATGTTCCAGCGTGAGGTTGCCCAACGCATCGTGGCCCGTGAGAACGACGATCATTATGGCCGTCTCGGCGTTCTGTGCGGCTGGCGCACCGAGGCGGAGATCCTGTTCGACGTATCGCCGCAGGCCTTCACCCCGCCGCCCAAGGTCACCTCTTCGATCGTGCAGATCACGCCGCGAACAAAGCCTTTGCCCGTCGACCTGTCGCAACTCGAAAAGATAACCGCGCTTGCCTTCGGACAGCGCAGAAAGATGCTGCGCCAGAGCCTGAAAGCGGCCGGCGGGGAAAAACTTCTCGACCGGGCCGGAATCGATCCCCAGCGCCGGGCAGAGACCTTGAGTGTCGAGGAATTCGTCCATCTGGCCAATCTGGCCCAGGACCGTGAAATCTGACAGGTTCCGGCGGTCAGCCGTCCATCAGCTTGTCGGCTTCTTCCAGCAACGCCGCCGTGAAATCGAACAGCCCGGGCCGCCGGTCCCGCCGCAGGCGCTCGGCATTGACGATCGACAACACCGCCGCGAAGGCCCGGTCCAGATCGTCATTGATGACGACATACTCATAGTCGCGCCAGCGCTCGATCTCGACCTTCGCGTTCCGAAGGCGCATCTGGATCGTCTCGGCGGAATCCTCGGCGCGGCGGTTCAGGCGCGAGCGCAACTCCGCCATGGAGGGCGGCAGGATGAAGATGGAGACGATATCCGTCTTGGCCTGCTCCTGCAGTTGCCGCGCACCCTGCCAGTCGATGTCGAAAAGCATGTCGCGCCCTTCCCGCATCGCCTTTTCGGCGGCGTCCCGGGGCGTCCCGTAGAGATTGCCGTGGACCTCGGCCCATTCCAGCAGGGCATCGCCCGTCTGCAGGCGGATGAATTCCTCGCGGCTGATGAAGTGATAATGGACGCCGTCGATTTCGCTGGCGCGGCGCGTCCGAGTGGTAACGCTGACCGACAGGGAAAAGCGCGAATCCTGCTCCAGCAGGTTCCGCGCGATCGTGGACTTCCCCGCTCCGGATGGAGAGGAGATGACGAGCATCAATCCACGCCGCGCGATGGGCAATGGGGATTCGGTGTCGATCAACGGCCTCATTCGATGTTTTGAACCTGCTCCCTGAATTGGTCCACCACGACCTTCAACTGCAATCCGATGGCAGTCAGCGAGGCCGCATTCGATTTCGCGCAGAGCGTATTCGATTCCCGGTTAAATTCCTGTGATAGAAAATCCAGGCGACGTCCGATTGCGCCACCTTCGGACAAAAGGGCCCTCGCCGCGGCAATATGCGCATGCAGCCTGTCGAGTTCCTCGCGGATGTCGGCGCGCGTCGTCAGAAGGGCGGCCTCCTGCGCCAGCCTCCCCTCATCCACAACCGCCGTCGCTGACAGGAGCGCCTCCACCTGGCCGCGAAGCCGCGAACGGATGGCGTCCACGGTTCGGGCCGGGTCTGCCTCCGCGGCCGCTGCAAGCCCTGCCATCTCATCGAGGCGACGAACCAGAACCGAAGCGATCTCGGCGCCTTCGGCAGCCCGGGCGGACGCCAGATCCTCCAGGGCGCGATCCAGCGTATCGAGCGCCGCAGACGCCAGCTCCGCTTCGGCATCGAGCGCCTCGTCGGGGGTGGAGTCGAGAACGCCCTTCAGGGCCAGAAGTCCGTCGGCGGTGGGCGGCGAGGCATGCCCCTCGGTGACGAGCCATCGCGCTTCCGCAACGTAGGCCAAAAGCGCCTGGCGATTGATCGCGCGCTGCGGAGGCGAGGCGCCGCGTTGCACCTGCAGCGACATCTGGACATTGCCCCTCGTCAGGCGGGAAGCAGGCTTGCGGCGCGCATCGAATTCCAGGCTTTCCAGCCCTGTGGGAAGACGAAGGCGAACATCGAGACCCTTGCCGTTCACGGACCGCAGTTCCCAGACGATACGCCAGTCACCATGGTTCGCCTCGGCACGGGCAAAGCCCGTCATGCTGGCAACGGGCTTGCCCATCTCGTGCCTTCCCTACTCGACCAGATCGGCGTCCGCGGCGGCGTCTTCGGCCGCAGCGCCCTGCTGGCGCATGAACTCGCGATAGCGTGCGACGTTGCGGTTGTGGTCCGCCAATGTCCGGGCAAAGGCATGGCCGCCGCTTCCGTCGGCGACGAAATACAGATCGTCCGCGTCGAGCGGATGAGCCACGGCCTCCAGGGCGGCGCGGCCGGGATTGGCGATCGGGCCCGGCGGCAAACCGTTGATCACGTAGGTGTTGTAAGGGGTGTTGCTCTGGATGTGGGAGCGGCGCAACGGCTCTCCGGACGGTTTACCCGCGCCACCCCAGATGCCGTAGATGAATGTCGGATCCGACTGCAGCCGCATGCCCTGGCGCAGGCGGTTGATGAACACGGAAGCCACGTGCGGGCGCTCCGCGTCGACGCCCGTTTCCCGCTCGACGATGGAAGCCAGGGTTACGAATTCCTCGATCGTGTCGACGGGAAGACCCTCCTGACGCCCCTCCCAAATCTCGTTGACGAGCCGCTCCTGTGCCGCCGACATCTGCGAGACGATGTCGCTGCGGCTGGCCCCGCGCGTGAACGTGTAGGTTTCGGGAAGCAGGGTGCCCTCACCCGGCATCGGCGGCAGGTTGCCGACCAGCGTGTCGTCGGCCTCGAGGCGGGCATAGATTTGCGCCACCGTCCAGCCTTCGGGGATCGTCACCGAATGCATGATGGACCGGCCCGTCTCCAGCTTTTCCATCACGCCGCGCATCGAGGTGCCCGGCGCGAATGCGTATTCGCCGGCCTTCAACTGCGATGCCGCGCCGGAGAAACGAACGCCGGCCTGGAAGATCAGCGCGTTGGAGACGACGCCGGCCGACTGGAGCGAGTCCGAGATGCTCGAAAGCCCGCCACCGCGCGGTACCATGACGACCTTCTCCTCGGTCAGCGGTCCAGCGCGCTCGAACTGGAACTTGCCCCAGTAGAACAGCGCCGCGCCGCCGATCACCGTGATGACGGCCAGGCTCAGGCAGAAATTCAGGAAGACGACGACCGCCCCGCGCGAGCGTTTGGAGCGGCCCTTCAGGCCGCGTCTGGCGTCGACAGAATCGTTCGGCGTGCCGCCCTTCGTCACATCGCTCACGGAATACAGGCCCTCGGGTCGGTGATTGCGGAGATGCGGTCGGTGCTACATCGCCAATATGGCAAAAGACGGATGACGGAAAGGCGCTACACCCGAGGGTTGCGCCACTTCCGGGTGGTCCGGCTCAGTCGGTAACGCGCTGCAGGACGAGCGTCGCGTTCGTGCCGCCGAATCCGAACGAGTTCGACAGGGCGACATCGATCTTCCGCTCGCGCTTCACATGCGGAACGAGGTCTATCCTGGTTTCGACGGCAGGCGTATCGAGGTTCAAGGTCGGGGGCGCGACATTGTCACGAATGGCCAGCGTGGCGAAGATGGCCTCGACGGCGCCGGCCGCGCCCAGCAGATGCCCGATCGACGACTTCGTCGACGACATGGACACGTTGGGCGCATGGTCGCCCAGCACGCGCTCGACGGCCGCGAGCTCGATCGTGTCGGCCATCGTGGAGGTGCCGTGCGAGTTGATGTAATCGATCGCGGACGGCTCCAGCCCGGCCCGCTTCAGCGCAGCGCGCATGCAGCGCTCTGCCCCTTCGCCGTTCTCGGAGGGTGCCGTGATGTGATACGCATCGCCGGAAAGGCCGTATCCGACCACTTCGGCGTAGATCTTGGCGCCGCGCGCCTTGGCATGCTCGTACTCTTCGAGCACCACGATCCCGGCGCCTTCGCCCATCACGAAACCGTCGCGGTCCGAATCATAGGGCCGCGACGCCTTGGTGGGTTCGTCGTTCCGGTCCGTCGAGAGTGCCTTGCAGGCCGCGAAGCCCGCCAGGGCGATGCGGCAGACGGGGGATTCGGTGCCGCCGGCAACCATGACGTCAGCATCGTCCAGGGCAATCAGCCGGGCGGCGTCGCCGATGGCGTGCGCGCCGGTCGAGCAGGCGGTGACGACGGAGTGGTTCGGGCCGCGCAGGTGGTGGCGGATCGACACATGGCCCGACGCCAGATTGATCAGGCGGCCGGGAATGAAAAACGGTGATATCCGGCGCGGGCCCTTGTCGCGCAGCGTGTAGCCGGCCTCGACGATGCCTTCCAGGCCGCCGATGCCCGAGCCAATGAGAACGCCGGTGCGGACCTGATCTTCGTCGGATTGCGGAGCCCAGTCGGCGTCCTTCAACGCCTCGTCCGCCGCCGCGACGGCATAGACGATGAAGGGGTCCACCTTGCGCTGTTCCTTGGGCTCCATCACCAGGTCGGCGTTAAAGGTGCCCTCGCTGCCGTCGCCCAGGGGAATCTGGCAGGCGATCTGGCAGGCCAGATCGTCGACTTCGAAGCTCGTGACCCGGCCTGCGCCGCTCTTGCCCGCCAGAAGACGGCTCCAGCTTTCCTCAACACCGTTGGCCAAGGGCGAAACCATGCCAAGACCGGTTATGACGACACGCCTCATCACGTACCCTTCGATACAGAATGCCGGCCCGGCGAGCGATCTGGCCCGCCGGAAGCCGATATGGATTGAAAAGAAATCAGCCCTGATTCTTTTCGATGAACTTCACGGCGTCGCCGACCGTCAGGATCGTCTCGGCGGCATCGTCCGGGATCTCGACGCCGAACTCTTCCTCGAAAGCCATGACGAGTTCGACCGTGTCCAGGCTGTCGGCGCCGAGGTCGTCGATGAAGCTGGCGTTCTCGGTCACCTTCTCCTGTTCGACGCCAAGATGTTCGACGACGATCTTCTTCACCCGTTCAGCGGTATCGCTCATATTCAATCCTCTAATGAGATGGGTTTCGCCGTTTTCGTTAGACGCCGCCGGACGGTTAATCAAGCGGCCTGACTGCGGAGTGCTGGCGTTTTGGCGTCTCCGGGCCCAAAAAGCTGGGGGCAACCGGGCCGTCGAACCGGCCCGCGCACCCATATCAGATCATGGCCATTCCGCCATTCACATGAATTGTCTGACCCGTAACATAGGCCGCTTCCTCGGAGGCAAGGAAAAGCGTCGCCGTCGCGATGTCCTCGGGCGTACCCATGCGCTTCATGGGGATGGCCCCCATGATCGCGTCCTTCTGCTTGTCGTTGAGCTTGCCGGTCATGGCGCTCTCGATGAAGCCGGGCGCAATGCAGTTCACCGTCACGTTGCGCGAGGCGATCTCCTGCGCCAGCGACTTCGAGAAACCGATCATGCCGGCCTTGGCCGCGCAATAATTGGTCTGGCCGGGATTGCCCGTCACGCCCACGATGGAGGTGATGTTGACGATGCGGCCATAGCGGCGCCGCATCATCTGGTGCGTCAGGCTGCGCGTGAGTCGAAAGGTCGCGGTCAGGTCGACTTCCAGAACGGCGTCCCAGTCCGCGTCGGACATGCGGACGAAAAGCCCGTCCCGCGTGATTCCCGCATTGTTGACGAGGATATCGACGCCTTCCATCACCGCGTCCGCGACCTCGCCCAGGCCGGTCTGCCCTTCCCGTGTGCCGAGATCGGCGGGCAGCACATGGACCCGGTCGCCGAGGTCGCCGGCCAGCTCGTCCAGCTTCTCGCGGCGGGTGCCGTGCAGGCCGACGGTCGCGCCACGCGCATGCAGAAGGCGGGCGATCGCCTCGCCGATACCGCCGCTGGCGCCCGTCACCAGTGCCTTGCGGCCAGAAAGATCGAACATCGTCACTCCCCCTGCAGCTTCGCCAGTGCCGCATCGATATCGGCCGGAGTGCCGACCGACTGCGCGGCGAGCCGCTTGTCAATTCGCTTCGCAAGGCCCGATAGCACTTTACCGGCGCCCACTTCAAACAGGGTGTCGACACCGTCCTCCGCCAGGAAGGCCATGCTCTCGCGCCAGCGCACCTGCCCGGTCACCTGCTCCACGAGCTGGCTGCGGATGCGCTCGGGGCTGGACGAAGGCGCCGCCAGCACGTTGGCGATCAGCGGCACGCGCGGCTGCGCGATCTCGACGCCGAGCAGCGCCTCGGCCATGCGGTCGGCGGCGGGCTGCATCAATGCGCTGTGGAACGGAGCCGACACCGACAGCGCGATGGCCCGGCGGGCGCCGCGGTCGGACGCCAGCGCCATGGCCCGGTCCACCGCCGCCTTGTCGCCGGAGATGACCAGTTGTCCGCCGCCATTGTCGTTGGCTACCTGCACGCTTCCCTCGCCCGACGCCTCCTGGCAGATCGCCTCCAGCGCGTCGGCTTCAAGCCCCATGATGGCGGCCATCGCCCCTCGCCCGGCCGGCACGGCGGCCTGCATCGCCTCGCCGCGGATGCGCAGCAGGCGCGCCGTCTCGCCGACGCCGATGGAGCCCGCCGCCGCAAGCGCTGAATACTCGCCGAGCGAGTGGCCGGCGACGTAGGACGCGGACGAAAGATCGAAGCCCCGCGCCTCGAGGGCGCGCATCGCTGCCAGCGACACCGCCATCAGCGCGGGCTGCGCATTGGCCGTCAGGGTCAGCGTTTCCTCCGGCCCCTCGAAGATCAGCCTGGACAGGTTCTCGCCCAGCGCCTCGTCGACCTCCTCGAAGACGGCCCGCGCCTCCGGCACGCCGTCGTAGAGTTCGCGGCCCATGCCGACGGACTGGCTGCCCTGCCCCGGAAATACCAATGCGAGTTTCATGAGGGTTATCGTCTCCGGCTTGTCTGACTGGCCCCGCCAATCGGGGCAAGCGCGCTTCAAGTCAAGCGACGCCTTGCGGAATGCATCGAAATAGCGTAAGTCGCGGCCCGTCAATGCCCGTTCGTCAGCCGGGGGCTGAACGGAAGGGGCGGCATTTGCGTGCCGCTCGGCCTTGGTGCCTGCGCTTCCCGTGTCCCCGCTCTCGACCGTCTCACTCGACGCGCCTTTCCATGTTCGGCACTTCGCGGCCGCTTTCAGGGGGAGTCGCAGAGGCTTAGCCGCTGATGCCGGGCAGCGTACGAAAGAGAAACACGGAAAGGCAATCGATATGGCGCTCTACGAGCACGTATTCCTTGCCCGCCAGGATATCAGCAGCCAGCAGGTCGACGCCCTCGTCGAGCAGTATCGCGGCGTGCTGGAAGCCAATGGCGGCAAGGTCGGCAAGGTTGAGAACTGGGGTCTGAAGACCCTGTCCTACCGCATCAAGAAGAATCGCAAGGCGTATTACACGCTCGTCAACATCGACGCCCCGGCAGCCGCCGTGGAAGAGATGGAGCGTCAGATGCGCTTCAACGAAGACATCCTGCGCTACATGACCATCCGCGTCGAGGAGCACGAAGACAGCCCCTCCGCCATGATGCAGAAGCGCGACGACCGCCCCCGCCGTGGCGACCGCGACGGTCGCGATGGCGGTGACCGTGGTGGCCGTCCCCGCCGCGAGCGCAACGAGGAGGCCGCATAATGGTCGATATCGCCCAGCTCCCGACCCGTCGCCCGTTCCATCGTCGTCGCAAGTCCGACCCGTTCGCGGCGAGCGACTCGCCGAAGATCGACTACAAGGACGTTCGCCTTCTGCAGCGCTACATCTCCGAGCGCGGCAAGATCGTTCCTTCGCGGATCACGGCCGTCTCGCAGAAGAACCAGCGCGAGCTGGCCCGCGCCATCAAGCGCGCGCGCTTCCTCGGCCTTCTGCCCTACGTCCTGAAGTAGGCATCGCGCAGCGGGGCGCTTTCGGCGCCCCGCCGCCTCGCCTCCCCGCTCGGCCGGGGCGGCGTGACCTTGAGCCGAGTTGGGGCACGTGCCCCTAACTGCGAAACGCAGGACAGCGACACCGACATGCAGAAACAAGCCCTCCTCGTATCCTTCGCCGCCGGCCTCGCCAGCGCGCTGTTGTTCGCCGGTCTCATCGCCCAGACCCAGGGCGGGGCATTCCTGACGTTTCTCGCACCGCTTCCCATCTTCATCGCCAGCCTCGGCTGGGGCTCGCGCGCCGGCTTCATTGCCGTGGTCGTTGCGGCGCTCGCCGTGATCCTGTCTAGCGGATCCATGCTCGTCAGCGTACCGCTGGTGGTTGCGATGGCCGGTCCCGCGGCCTGGATCGGGCATCTGGCCGGTCTTGCCCGCCCCGCGGGGCCGGAAGACGCGCGCACCGGCGTCCCGCCGCTGGACTGGTATCCCCTGTCGCGCATCCTGATGGGGATCTGCCTGATGGCGATCGTGGGCTGCGTGATCCTGGGCTGGATGATCGGCTTCAACGCCGAGGAGTTCGGGCCGGAGCTGGCCAACGCCTTTACCGCATCCGGCACGTTCTCCACGGAGGACGAGGCCCAGCTTCGCGAGCTGACGGCGCTTGCGGTGCGCATCATCCCATTCATCCAGCCGGCGCTGCTGGTCGCTCTCCTGACGTTCATGCTGTATCTGGCCGCCGTCATCACGCGTGCCAGCGGCCGCCTGAACCGGCCCAAAGACGACATTCCGGCACAGGCGGGCCTGCCCCGCGCCGCGCTGCCGATCTTTGCCGTGGCCTTGGCCGTCTCCTTCTTCGGCGGCGGCATCGGCACCGTAGCCGCCGTCGTGTGCGGCGCCTTCGGCATGGCCTTCACGCTGGTCGGCCTTGCCGCCATGCATCGTCGCACACGGTCCATGTCGGGCCGGGGGCTGATCCTGTTCAGCGCCTATGCCGCGATATTCCTTCTTTCCATCCCGCTTTTCGCATTCCTGATCATCGGCCTCGTCGATGTGGCGAAAGCGCGGGCCGAAGACAGACCCTGAACCCTCATTCGACACCCGAAAGGAACATACAATGGAAGTCATCCTGCTCGAGCGCATCGCGCGCCTTGGCCAGCTCGGCGAAACCGTCCGCGTCAAGGACGGCTACGCCCGCAACTATCTTCTGCCGACCGGCCGCGCCCTGCGCTCCAACGAGGCCAACCGCGCGCGCTTCGAAGCGCAGAAGGCCCAGCTGATCGCCCGCAACGAGGAGCGCAAGTCGGAAGCCCAGGCCATCGCCGAACAGCTCGACGGCAAGCGCTTCGTCATCGTCCGCTCGGCCGGCGAGACGGGCCAGCTCTACGGTTCGGTCTCGGCCCGCGATATCGCGGAGCTGATCCGCAACGAAGGCTTCTCGATCAGCCGCAACTCGGTCGAGCTGAACCAGCCGATCAAGCTTATCGGCCTGCACACGGTCGCCATTGCGCTTCATGCCGAGGTCGAGGCCAGCGTCGAGCTGAACATCGCCCGCTCGCAGGAAGAGGCCGACCGTCAGGCACGCGGTGAGACGCTCACCTCCGCCGACGCCATCTACGGCGCCGACGAAGAGGAAGAAGAAGTGCTCGAAGAGGGCGAGGAAGAGGCCGGCGAGGACGGCGAAGCCGAGGCCGAAACCGAAGATCGCGCCTGAGGCGCATTGCCCGCCCGATTCGGGAGCGCACACCCTATCCACAGGAAAGGCCGGGCTTCTGTCCGGCCTTTTCCATGTGTAAAGCATGACGTAAAGCCCCGCACTTGCGGGCCGTTCGCCCGGAACGGGACGGAAGCACCGCCATTTTTTCCACATCTGTGAAAAGAAGCTGTATTTGTCCGGTGAAGAAGGCGCACGCCTTCGGCTGGAGCAATCGTCATCCCCGACGAATGGCTTTAGTCTTCATCCGATCACGATGGTATCGAAGGGGTCCGCGCATGGCCGATGCGGCGCGCAAGCTTGAGCAGGATGGGCTTCCCTACAGGGAGGCGCCCTCGAACATCGAGGCCGAACAGGCCCTGCTGGGCGCGATCCTGGTCAACAACGACGCCTATTACATCGTCCACGACTTCCTGAAGCCGGATCATTTCTTCGAGCCGCTGCACCGCGAGATCTTCGGCAAGGCGTCCGAGATGATCCGCATGGGCAAGATCGCCAACCCGGTGACGATCAAGACCTTCCTGGCGGCCAACGACAAGGTGGGCGACATCACCGTCGCCCAGTATCTCGCGCGGCTGGCGGCGGAAGCGACCACGATCATCAACGCGGCCGATTACGGCCGCGGCATCTACGATCTCGCCCTGCGCCGGTCGCTGATCCGCATCGGCGAGGAGATGGTCAACGACGCGTTCGACGCCCCTCTCGACATGGAGCCGAAGAAGCAGATCGAGGATTCCGAGCGCAAGCTGTTCGAACTTGCGGAAACGGGCCGATACGACGGCGGCTTCCAGCCCTTCTCCGATGCGATGGCGCTGGCGATCGAGATGGCCGGCGCCGCCAAGGACAGAGATGGCGGCCTTTCCGGCATATCGACCGGCATCCGCGAGATGGACCGGCGCCTGGGCGGCCTGCAGCCCTCCGACCTCGTCATCCTGGCCGGCCGTCCGGCCATGGGCAAGACGTCGCTCGTCACCAACATCGCCTTCAACATCGCCAACGCCTACGAGCCGGCAGAGCAGGCCGACGGCTCCTTCAAGGCCAAGAATGGCGGCGTCGTCGCTTTCTTCTCCCTGGAAATGTCGGCCGAGCAGCTTGCCACCCGCATCATCTCCGAGCAGAGCGAGGTCTCCTCGTCCAAGATCCGGCGCGGCAACATCACCGATGCCGAATATGCCAAGCTGGTCGCCTGCACCGAGATGATGCAGCGCGCGCCGCTCTATATCGACCAGACCGGCGGCATCTCCATCGCCCAGCTCGCGGCGCGTGCACGGCGGCTGAAGCGCCAGCGCGGGCTGGACGTGATGGTGATCGACTATGTCCAGCTTATGCAGGGTTCCTCCAGGCGCGCCTCGGAAAACCGCGTTCAGGAAATCACCGAGATCACCACCGGGCTGAAGGCCCTGGCGAAGGAACTCGCGGTGCCGATCATCGCGCTGTCCCAGCTTTCGCGCCAGGTGGAATCGCGGGAAGACAAGCGCCCGCAGTTGGCCGACCTGCGCGAATCCGGCTCCATCGAGCAGGACGCCGACGTGGTCATGTTCGTCTATCGCGACGAATACTACCTGCAGAGCAAGGAGCCGAAAGCCGGCACCGAAGAGCATTTGAAGTGGCAGCAGGCGATGAACGAGGCGCGCGGCAAGGCCGAGGTCATCATCGCCAAGCAGCGCCACGGCCCGACGGGCACCGTGCCGCTGGCCTTCCAGGCCGAATTTACCCGGTTCTCGGATCTGGCCGAGGAGTCGCACATGCCCGAACGCTTCGAATAGCGGCGGAAGACCCAAAGACCATGTCCCTTACCGCTATGCCGCGTGCGCCCTTCGTCGAGATCGATTCCTGGGCACTGAAATCCAATTGGCGCACCCTTGCCATGCTGGCCCCCGAAGCGCGAACCGGCGCCGCGGTGAAGGCCGATGGCTACGGCCTCGGCGGCGTCATCGCATCCAAGGCGCTGTTCGGCGCGGGCTGCCGCGATTTCTTCGTGGCCTGGGCCGAAGAAGGCGCGGAGATCCGCGAAGCCATGCCCGGCAAGAACTGCCGCATCTTCGTCCTGCAGGGTCTGGATGGGCACGCGGCGCATCTATGCCGCAGCCACAGGTTGATCCCCATCCTCTCCACGCCGGACGACGTCTCGCTGTGGGCGCAGGGTGACGAGACGGATGACGATGCCCTGCCCGGCGTCGCCGGGCTGCAACTGGAAACCGGGATGCACCGGCTTGGCCTCACCGACCTGCAAAGCCGCAAGGCAGCCGAGCTTGCCGCCCAGGGCCGGCTGGACCTGGCCCTTGTCATGAGCCATCTCGCTACCGCCGACGAACCCGGTTCCGGGCTTGCCGACGAGCAGCTCGAACGCTTCCGAAAACTGGCGAACCGCTTTCCATTCGTGGCGCGCTCCCTGGCAAACTCCGCCGCCATCCTGCGCGGTCCGCAATTCCATTTCGACCTGACGCGCCCAGGCATCTGCCTCTATGGCGGCCAGGCTTCGCTGGAAGCCAGCGGCGCGCTGAGGCCCGTCGCGCGCCTCGTCGGGCATGTCCTGCAGGTGGCGGACGTCAAGCGCGGCGAGCATGTCGGCTATGGCGGGCTGGTGAAGCTCAAGCGCCCGGCCCGCGTCGCCACCGTGGGCCTCGGCTACGCCGACGGCTATCCACGGTCTGCCTCCGAAAGCAGCACCGGGGGGCAAGGCGCGCCGCCGCTGGTGCATGTCGCCGGGCATCGCGCGCCGATCGTCGGTCGCATATCGATGGACATGAGCATGGTGGACATTTCCGGCCAGCCGGAAGGGGCGGTACGGCCGGGAAGCGAGGTTGAATTCTTCGGCCCCAACATCCCGATCGACGATGTCGCCGTCCGTGCAGGCACCATCGCCTACGAGCTTCTCACCGGGATCGGATCCCGCGTGCGACGGGTCTGGATCTGAGCGGATGGCGAAGGCGAAGATCAGCTTCATCTGCCAGAACTGCGGTGCGGTCTACAATCGCTGGCAGGGCAAGTGCGATGCCTGCGGCGAGTGGAACACGATCGTCGAGGAAAACCAGGCCGGCGGCATCGGCGGCGGACCGGCAAAGGCCGGACGGCGGAAAGGCCGGGTTTCGGCGCTGTTTCCCCTGTCCGGGGAAACCGAGGAAGCGCCGCGCATCGTATCCGGCATCGCGGAACTCGACCGGGTCACCGGCGGCGGCATCGTGCGCGGCTCGGCGCTTCTGGTGGGCGGAGATCCCGGCATCGGCAAGTCCACCCTGTTGATGCAGGCCGCCGCGGCGCTGGCGCGCCGGGGCCATGGCGTGATCTATGTTTCGGGCGAGGAGGCCGTGGCACAGGTGCGGTTGCGGGCGCAGCGCCTGCATGCCGCCGATACGTCGGTGCAGCTCATGGCCGAAACCAATATCGAGGATATCCTGGCCACGCTGTCGGAAGGCGGGCGGCCCGACCTCGTCATCATCGACTCCATCCAGACCATCTGGACCGATACGGCGGACTCCGCCCCCGGCACCGTGACGCAGGTCCGCTCGGCCGCCCAGGCGCTGATCCGTTATGCCAAGTCCACCGGAACGGCCGTCATCCTGGTGGGTCATGTCACCAAGGAGGGGCAGATCGCCGGGCCCCGCGTGGTGGAGCACATGGTGGACGGCGTCCTCTATTTCGAGGGCGAGGGCGGGCATCACTACCGCATCCTGCGGACGGTGAAGAACCGCTTCGGCCCCACCGACGAGATCGGCGTCTTCGAGATGGGCGACGGCGGCCTGCGAGAGGTGTCCAACCCGTCGGAACTGTTTCTCAGAGAACGCAACGACAAGGCGCCCGGTGCGGCGGTTTTCGCCGCCATCGAGGGAACGCGTCCCGTGCTGGTGGAAATCCAGGCGCTGGTCGCGCCCTCGCCGCTCGGCACGCCGCGGCGGTCCGTGCTCGGCTGGGACCAGCCGCGCCTTGCCATGGTGCTGGCCGTGCTGGAGGCCCATTGCGGGGTGCGCCTCGGCCAGCATGACGTGTATTTGAACGTGGCCGGAGGCTATCGGATCAACGAGCCGGCCGCCGACCTGGCGGTCGCCGCGGCGCTGGTATCCTCGCTGTCGGGCAGCGCGCTGCCGGCCGATTGCGTCTATTTCGGCGAAGTGAGCCTGTCCGGTGCGGTCCGGCCCGTGGCTCATGCGGGACAGCGCGTCAAGGAAGCCGAGAAGCTGGGGTTCCGCGGCGCCGTCCTGCCGCAATCCGGGCAGGATCTCCAAGGGCCGCGCGGTTTCCGCATCGGCGAAGTATCGGCGCTTGCGGACCTCGTCGCGCGCATTGCCAGCGGGCAGGATAAAAGGAATGCTTGATTTTCGCCGCATCCGCGAGTGTAAGACACGCGTTGCAACGAGATCGCCTAGCCAAGGACCGGTATGAACATCACCCTGCTCGACGTCGCGCTCGTCGTCATCACCCTCCTTTCGGCGATCCTCGCGATGGTGCGCGGCTTCTCGCGCGAGGTGCTGTCCATCGTCAGCTGGGTGGTGGCCGCCGCCGCCGCATGGTTCTTCTTTCCGCAGCTCACCCCCTTCACCGAGCAGTACATATCGCAGCCGACCGTCGCCATGGGCGTAACGGCCTTGGGCATCTTCCTGATCACGCTGATCATCGTATCGCTGATCACCATGCATATCGCGGACTTCATCATCGACAGCCGCGTCGGCGCGGTGGACCGGATCCTCGGTTTCCTGTTCGGCGCCGCGCGCGGCGTCCTGCTGATGGTGGTGGCGGTCGTATTCCTGAACTGGCTCAACCCGGACCAGCAACATCCGCAGATCGCCGACGCGCAGTCCAAGCCCTTCCTGGACGATCTCGGCAACCAGCTCGTCGGCAGCATGGACGGGCTGGTAGACTACGTGAACCAGCGCCTCGGTCCGCCGCCTGCCTCCGAAACGGACATCGGCGGTGCGGAAGCCCCGTCCGAGCAGGCCGAGCCCGGCTCGATCGACGACGCGATCCAGGGCCAGCAACCACAGGCCGATTGATTTTCGGGCTGGTGTCAGGCACAAGGCTGCTCAAGCGGCTTCGCGGGGGCAGATCGAGGCCGAAGCCGACTGGAATTGGAGGGGTAAGCGACCCGACTGGCGCGATCGTTTTCGCGCCGGTTTCATTTTTGTTTCGCGTTTCGCGTGATCGCCCCCATATGGAGGCCAGCCACGCGGTAGAAGCGCGGTATCGGGCCTTCCGTTCGGGAACGAGTTTGACATGGGCGAAACACCTTTCGACGACATCGACGGCGATACCCTCCACGAGGAATGCGGCGTCTTCGGCATTCTCGGCCATCCCGATGCCGCCACGCTGACGGCGCTGGGCCTGCATGCCCTGCAGCATCGCGGGCAGGAAGCGGCCGGCCTCGTCTGCTTCGACGGTCGGCAGTTTCACACCGAAAAGCGCATGGGCCTCGTCGGCGACCATTACACCGACCCGGCCGTGCTGGCGCGCCTGCCCGGCCACATGGCCATTGGCCACGTGCGCTATTCCACCACGGGTGAAACGGCCTTGCGCAACGTCCAGCCGCTCTTCGCCGAACTGGAAGTCGGCGGCATCGCCATCGCCCATAACGGCAACTTCACGAACGGGCTGACGCTGCGCCGACAGTTGATCGCCGATGGCGCGATCTGCCAGTCGACCTCCGATACCGAAGTAGTTCTGCACCTCATCGCCCGTTCGCGGCAGGTCTCCTCCTCCGACCGCTTCATCGACGCGATCCGCCATGTTGAAGGCGGATACTCGATGCTTGCGCTGACGCGTACCAAGCTGATCGCCGCGCGCGATCCGATCGGCATCCGCCCGCTGGTCATGGGCGAACTCGACGGAAAGCCGATTTTCTGCTCGGAAACCTGTGCGCTCGACATCATCGGGGCACGCTACATCCGAGACGTGGAAAACGGCGAAGTCGTCATCTGCGAGATCCAGCCGGACGGCTCCATCTCGGTGGAATCCCGCAAGGCCGAAAATCCTGCGCCGGAACGCCTCTGCCTTTTCGAATATGTCTATTTCGCGCGGCCGGACTCGGTCGTCGGCGGGCGCAACGTCTACACGGCCCGCAAGCGGATGGGCGTCCATCTGGCGCAGGAAGCCCCGGTGGAGGCCGATGTCGTCGTGCCGGTGCCCGATGGCGGTACGCCGGCGGCGATCGGCTTCGCCCAGGAAAGCGGCATTCCCTTCGAGCTGGGCATCATCCGGAACCACTATGTGGGCCGCACCTTCATCGAGCCGACCCAGCAGATCCGCGCCTTCGGCGTCAAGCTGAAGCACTCCGCCAACCGGGCGATGATCGAGGGCAAGCGTGTCGTGCTGGTGGACGACTCCATCGTGCGCGGCACGACCTCGGTCAAGATCGTCCAGATGATCCGCGATGCCGGTGCGACGGAAGTGCATATCCGCGTGGCCAGCCCGATGATCTTCTACCCAGATTTCTATGGCATCGACACGCCGGACGCCGAAAAGCTGCTTGCGAACCAGCATGAATCCCTCGAAGCGATGTGCCGCTTCATCGGAGCGGACTCCCTAGCCTTCCTGTCGCTGGATGGCCTCTATCACGCGGTCGGAGGCGAGGCGCGTAACGACGCCTCCCCGCAGTTCACCGACCACTATTTCACCGGCGACTACCCCACCCGGCTGCGGGACCGCGAAGCGCCGGCCAGCAATGTTCATCATCTTGCGGTGATGGCCGGCAACGGCTGACGCTGCGCGCAACGATCTTCCACAGCTTCGGGAATCCGGAATGGCAGGCAGGCTAGACGGGCGTATCGCCCTCGTAACGGGCGCATCGCGCGGCATCGGCTATTTCCTGGCGAAGCAGCTTGCGGGCGAAGGTGCACATGTCGTCGCGGTCGCGCGTACGGTCGGCGGCCTGGAAGAGCTGGATGACGAGATCAAGTCCGCCGGCGGGTCGGCCACGCTGGTTCCGCTGGACCTGACGGACATGGAAGGCATCGACCGGCTCGGCGGGGCCATCTACGATCGCTGGGGCAAGCTGGACGTGCTGGTTCTCAATGCCGGAGCCTTGGGCGTGCTCGCGCCGCTGGGCCATATCGAGGCCAAGACCTTTGACAAGACCATGCGCGTCAACGTGGATGCGACATGGCGGATGATCCGCACCACCGACCCGCTCCTGCGTCTGTCCGATGCCGGGCGCGCCATCTTCCTGTCATCCGGCGCGGCGCATTCGACCAAGGCCTATTGGGGCCTCTACGCCGCCACCAAGGCCGCCGGCGAAGCGATGATCCGCTCCTGGGCGAACGAAACGCGCAGCCTGCCGCTGCGGGTCAATTCGGTGAACCCCGGGGGCACACGCACTGCCATGCGCGCCCTGGCCATGCCCGGCGAGGATCCTGAAACGCTGCCGCGTCCCGCCGATGTGGCGGCGACGATGCTGCACCTCGCCTTTCCGGACTTGACGGAAACCGGGCTTCTGTTCGACGTTCGCCAGAACCGCTTTCTCAACTACCATATGCCCGACTGAGCGCCTGCGGGCCCGGCCCGGCGAAGGAGCGTCGGATGGGCCTGCGTCGCAAACTGAGGGTAGAGCCCGGCACGCGCCCTCGCCTGGCCGATATCGATACCGGTTTTCACGGCGATTTCAAAAGCGAGAAGACGGCAGGAAAGCAGCTTGCGAAAAACGCCGAGCGGCTGGGCGAGCTGCAGCAGAAGCTTTATGGCGAGGGCAGGCACGCTCTTCTTATCGTGTTGCAGGGC
The DNA here is from genome assembly GCF_023702225.1 of Aureimonas altamirensis. Lineage (GTDB taxonomy): Bacteria > Pseudomonadota > Alphaproteobacteria > Rhizobiales > Rhizobiaceae > Aureimonas > Aureimonas altamirensis_B. Next base: position 449,246 of record NZ_JAMQCO010000002.1, read on the forward strand.
ATGGATGCCGCCGGCAAGGATGGAACCTGCTGGCATGTCATGTCGGCCATGAATCCGCAGGGCACGGTGGTCAAAAGCTTCAAGCAACCGACTGCCGAAGAGCTGCGCCACGACTTTCTCTGGCGCATCCATGCCCATACGCCGGGCCTCGGCGAGGTCGCGGTGTTCAACCGCTCGCATTACGAGGACGTGCTGGTGGTCCGCGTCCACGATCTCGTCCCGGAGGCGGTCTGGTCCGGGCGCTACCGCATGATCAACGATTTCGAGGCGATGCTGGCGGCGCAGGGTACGACGATCCTGAAATTCTTCCTGCACATATCCCCGGCCGAGCAATTGCGGCGCTTCGAGCAGCGGTTGGCCGACCCGGCGCGGCAATGGAAGATCAGCGAATCCGACTATTCGGAGCGCCCCCACTGGGACGCCTACCAGACGGCCTATGAGGACGCGTTGGAGAAGTGCTCCACCGAACACGCACCCTGGTACGTGATCCCTTCGGACCGAAAATGGTTTCGCAACCTGGCCATTTCGCACATCATCGCGAAAACGCTCGACGGGCTGGATATGAAACTCCCCGCCCCGAGCGTGGATATCGAGAAAATCCGCGCGCTGTATCATTCAGCGTCGGGAACACCCACGGCGGATCAGGAGTGAAGCCGGTGCTGCGCTTCCGCCTTGCGGTAGGAGCGCACGCCGAACGGCATCAACGCATAATAGGCGACCACGGAAAGCGTCAGGGTTTCCCAGAAGAAGCTGAGCAGCAGGCCGATATAGAGAACGACCACCAGCACGGCCGGCACCACATACTCCCGCCGCACCGGCATTCCGATCGTCTTGCCCGAATAGGTCGGTATGCGGCTTGCCATCAGAAGGCCGACCACGACGAGGTAGACGGACGAAAATGCCGCCGTCACCTGCGGAAACCCGGTGCCGTCGCCGCTAAATCCGAGATAGACGGGAAACAGCGCCAGCGCCGCGCCGGCCGGGGCCGGCACGCCGGTGAAGAAGGCGCTCTTCCATGCCGGCTTGTTCGGCTCGTCCAGCATGGTGTTGAAGCGCGCGAGCCGCAGGGCCGAGCCGCTGGCATAAAGCAGCGCGGCGATCCAGCCCACCGCGCCGGCATCGTGCAGCGTATAGGCATAGAGCAGCAAAGCGGGCGCAACGCCGAAATTGACGACATCGGCCAGCGAATCCATCTCCGCGCCGAACCGGCTCTGGCCGTTGACGAAACGGGCGATGCGGCCATCGATCCCGTCCAGGAAGGCCGCGCCGAGAACCAGCACGACGGCCAGTTCGAACCGCCCTTCGAAAGCATAGCGGATGCCCGTCATGCCGGCGCATATGGACAGGATGGTGATGACGTTGGGTACGATGTGACGGATCGGGATACGGGAATAATAGCGCGTGCCGCCGAGCGTCTCGTCCTGCTTGTCGTTTCCGTCTTGCGTCACTGGCGTCAGTCCCTCCGCGACGGCCAGGTGGCCAGCCTTTCTCCATATTCGGCGATCACCGTTTCGCCCGCCGTGGCGTGCTGCCCCTCCGCCACGCGCGGCACGGTGCCATCGGGCAGATAGACGTCGAGCCGGGAGCCGAAGCGTATCAGGCCGTAACGCTCGCCGGCCTCCAGCGATCCGCCCGCGCGGACGAAACTGACGATACGCCGGGCAACCGCACCGGCGATCTGCACCACGCCCACCTCGCCGAAGGGGCCGGCCAGCACCATGGACGAACGCTCGTTGACCTCGCTCGCCTTGTCCAACTCGGCATTCTTGAACTGGCCCTCGCGATAGGCGATCCGCAGGATGCCGCCACGGACCGGCGCACGGTTGATGTGGCAGTCGAAGACGTTCATGAAGATCGAGATGCGCAGCATCGGCTCATCCCCGAGTTGAAGCTCGGCCGGCGGCACGACATGGCCGACCAGCGATACGCGGCCATCGGCCGGGCTGACGACGATGTGATCGGCCTGCGGCGTGACCCGCTCGGGATCGCGGAAGAAATAGGCGCACCATACGGTCAGGATCAGGAACAGCCAGAACAGGGGTTCCCAGAGAAGGCCGAGCAGCAACCCGACGATGAAGAAGCCTGCGATGAAAGGGTAGCCGGCCTTGTGCACGGGCACCAGCGCGTTGCGGATCGACGTCAGGAAGTCCATGGATTTGCGTTTCCTTGCATGCGGCAGCGTGGGCAGGGTTTAGAATTCTTGGCGCTTACGTTCAAGCGGGTCGGCCGGCGCCCGCCTCTCGACGATGCCGAGGGCGTCCGCTTCCCTTGCGCGGCGCAATGTTTCCTCGGCCTCGCTGGCTTCGCGCTGCATCGTCCACATCTCGGCATAGAGCCCGCCCTCGCCCAGCAAGGCACGATGGGTTCCGCGCTCCACGATCTGCCCGGCCCGCAGAACGATGATCTCGTCCGCGTCGACGATGGTGGACAGGCGGTGGGCGATGGTCAGCGTGGTCCGCTCCCGCGAGACCAGGCTGAGCGCGCTCTGGATCTCCTGTTCCGTATGGGTATCGAGCGCCGACGTCGCCTCGTCCAGCACCAGGATCGGCGGCGCCTTCAGGATGGTCCGCGCGATGGCGACGCGCTGCTTCTCGCCGCCCGACAGCTTCAGCCCGCGCTCGCCCACCATCGTATCGTAACCCTCCGGAAGGCTTTCGATGAAGTGGTGGATCTGCGCAAGCTCGGCGGCGCGGCGCACCTGCGCATCGGAGGCATCCACTCGCCCGTACCGGATGTTGTAGGCGATCGTGTCGTTGAACAGCACCGTATCCTGCGGGACGATGCCGATGGCGGCGCGCAGACTGTCCTGCCGCACATCGGCGATGTCCTGCCCGTCGATGGTGATGCGCCCCGACGACACGTCGTAGAAGCGGAACAGCAGCCGCGAGATGGTGGACTTGCCGGCCCCGGACGGGCCGACGATCGCGACCGACTTGCCGGGGGGCACCTCGAAAGTGATACCCTTCAGGATTTCCCGTCCGCGATCGTAGGAAAAGCGCACGTCCTCGAAGCGGATCGCGCCGGCGGCGACCGACAGAGGCAGCGCATGGGGATCGTCCTGGACTTCCTCGCGCACGGACAGCAGATTGAACATCTCCTCCATGTCCGTCAGGCCCTGCCGGATCTCACGGTAGACGAAGCCGATGAAGTTGAGCGGGATGGAAAGCTGCATCAGCAGCGCGTTGATGAAGACGAAGTCTCCCAGCGTCTGCGTGCCGGCCTGCACTTCGCGCGCCGACATCACCATGGCGGCCCCCATGCCGAGCGAAAAGATGACCCCCTGCCCGAAATTGAGCCAGCCCAGAGAGGTCCAGGTCTTGGTTGCGGCGCTCTCGTAACGCGCCATGGACCTGTCGAAGCGGTCGGCCTCCATGGTTTCGTTGCCGAAATACTTGACCGTCTCGAAGTTCAGGAGCGAGTCGATGGCCTTGGTATTGGCTTCGGTGTCGCTGTCGTTCATTTCGCGGCGGATGCCGATGCGCCAGTCGCTGGCCTTCACCGTAAACCACGAATAGGCGACAACGGTCAGCGCGACCACCAGCACGTAGGACGCGCCGTAGGTGACGCCGAAGATGATGGCGGTCAGCAGGAATTCCAGAAGTGTCGGCACCGAATTGAGGATCGTGAAGCGCACGATCGTCTCGATGCCCTTGGTGCCCCGCTCGATGATGCGAGACAGGCCGCCGGTGCGCCGCTCGAGGTGAAAGCGCAGGGACAATGCGTGCATATGCACGAAGGTTCGATAGGCCAGCCGCCGCACGGCATATTGCCCGACACGGGCGAACAGCGCGTCCCGCAACTGGTTGAAGGCCACGGATACGACGCGCGCGACGTTATAGGCGACGACCAGCGTGATCGCCCCGGTCAGGATCAGGGGCAGCCATTCCAGACCCTGCGGGTCGCCATCCAGCGCGTCGGTCGCCCATTTGTAGAAATAGGGCACCCCGACGGTCAGCAGCTTTGCCAGGACGAGGTAGAAGCTCGCCCAGAGGACGCGGGCCCGAAGGTCGGGCCGCTCTGCCGGCCACATATAGGGCCAGAGGTTGCGAAGCGTTCGGAAGGTCGCGCCGCTGTCGCCGGAGACGGCAGGCTGCTGTGTATCGCTCAAGGCTGCACTTTCGGGATCGGTATCGAAGGGGCGCGGCATGCGCACCCCCCTACATGGTCTCCCGCAGAGGGATTCGCCAGCCCGTCAGCCGCCGGTCGCCTGCGCAGCCTCGTCGGCCGGCATGCGGAAGACCTGACCCGGATAGATCAGGTCGGGATTTCGGATCTGGTCGCCATTGGCAAGGTAGATCACCGTGTAGCGGCTGCCCGACCCGTAATTCTCGCGCGATATGCGCCAGAGCGTGTCGCCCTTGCGGATGATGACGCGGCCGTCCACCTCCTGCAGCCCGCCCGCCGGCTCGCCGCCCGCGGCAAGTGTCGCATCCGCCTTTTCGGCGGCCGACATCCCCGGCAGCGCAGGCGAAGCGGCAACGGCGGCGACATGCTCGCGGTCGGGCCGCTCGAAGGGGACTTCGGCACGCGCCACCACGCTGCCCGCCTTGTCCACGACATCGGCACGCACGACATGCGTGCCCACCGGCACGGCCTGCCGGGCGCTGGCCAGGAATTCCCGCTTGGAGCCGATCGGGGCCTCGGCCACGAAAGCGTCGTTCAGGTACAGCCGCACCTTCGAGCCCTTGGCCGCCGTGCCTGCGACGTAGATCTGGTCTCCCTCGATCTCGACCGCGCCGATAGCCGGCGCGTTCGGATCGGCCGCCGGCCCCGTGGCGGGCGGCGCAACCGCATCCGCCGGTCCGGCCGCAGGCGTGGCCGCGGCGACCTGCGGTGCCTCCACCTTCGGGGCGGCGATCACCCGCGAAGGTGCGTCGGGCTGCTCCAGAAGCACCAGAAGCTCGGATTCGCGTCCGGGCATCGGAACGCTGACGATGGCGCTTTCGGCCGAGGCGAGAACCGCCTCGCCCTCGCCTGTCTCGAGGTGGATCTGATGTTCCCCGACGGCAAGCGGAGCATCGAGCGTTATCGCGAACTCGCCTTGCGCATTGGTGCGCGCGGTCGCGATGACGCGGCCGGCCTCCACGATCCGCACATTCGTATCCGGCGCGGCGCGGCCCGCCATCACGGCGGAGCCATCCGGTTCGACCCGCACGACATCGAAGGACGGAACGGTGGATGCCGCCTGCCCTGAAGCGCGCTGCGACGTATCCTGAGGCGGCGCGCCTGCCGGCGCCTGGGTTGCCACGGGAGCCGGAGCCTGCGGCGATACCTTGGCAAGGGTAACATCGCTGCCGGGCAAGGTGCGTGGATTGCCGAAATGCAGATAGCCCGCCACAAGGCCGGCGACGCCAACCATGGCCGCTGTCGCGAACAGGACGCCGCTCTTCCGTTTCATGACCACTCCAAAGGCAAGTTGCTTGCCGCTTGTGGGGAACTTCATATCGATCCCCTATTTCTACAAATTGTTGGCTGCCGCAACAAGGCGAATGAGTCCACATCCCTTGGGTGGATGCGACGGCGCGATCGGATGTGATGCATGATGATGACGCCCGGATGGCTGACGATCGCACGGTTGGCGCTCATGCAGACGGCCATCGGTGCGGTCGTCGTCTTGACGACGTCGACGCTCAACCGGGTCATGGTGGTCGAACTGGCCCTGCCGGCGACGCTGCCAAGCCTGATGATCGCCGTCTACCATGCCGTTCAGCTGACGCGGCCGCGCTTCGGCCACGGCTCGGACGTCGGCATGCGGCGCACGCCGTGGATCGTCGGCGGAGTCGCCCTGCTGGCGGTCGGCGGCGTCGCTGCCGCCGCGGCCACCGGGCTGCTGGAGCACCATCCCTTGCCTGGAATTGCCCTCGGCCTCGTGGCGTTCGCCGCCATCGGCGCAGGAGCCGGCGCGGCCGGAACCGCACTCCTTACGCTGTCCGCTACGATCGTATCGCCGGCCGAACGCGGGCCCGCCGCGACGGCCATGTTCACCATGATGATCGCCGGTTTCGCCCTGACGACTGCCGTGGCGTCCCGGCTGCTGGACCCGTTTTCCACCATGCGGCTGATGGCTGTGACGGCCCTGGTGGGCGTCGTCGCGTGGCTGGCTACCCTCGTTGCGGCATGGGGGCTGGAGGGCAAGGCCCCCAAGGCAAGTGCCAAGGGCTCTCCGGCGCCCTTCCTGGAAGCGCTCGCCATGGTCTGGGGCGAAGCCGGCACGCGGCGCTTCGCGCTGTTCGTGTTCGCCTCCATGCTGGCCTACAGCGGACAGGACGTCGTGCTGGAGCCCTTCGGCGGCCTTGCCTTCGGCCTGACGCTCGCCGAAACGACCCGCCTGTCGGCATGGCAGAATGGCGGCATCTTCTGCGGCATGGTCCTGACGGCCGTCGCAGGCGGGTTCCTCGGCCGGCGGCATCCGGGTACGCTGCGTGTTACGGCGATGACCGGCGCTGTCCTTTCCGCCATAGGCCTGGCGATCCTCGCGCTCGCCCCCGCTGCGGGGTTGGAGGCCCATACCGTCTTTCCCCTTGCGGCAATCCTGGGTATCGGCCTCGGCGCCTTCACCATCTCGGCCATTGGCGCGATGATGGCGATGGCCGGTGCCGGCGGCGATGGACGGGCCGGCCTGCGCATGGGCGTATGGGGGGCGGCGCAGGCGCTGGCCTTCGGACTGGGCGGCCTCGTGGCGGGCATCTGCGTCGACCTCGTCGCGCTGGCGACGGGCGAGATGGTCTTCGGCTACGCGGTCGTCTTCGCAGGCCAGGCTTTGCTTTTCGCCCTTGCCGCAATGCTGGCGCGCAACGCGATCCGGCTGACCGGCGAAACCGCAACCAGCGCCTTCCGGGCATCACGGAGCCGCATGAGCCAGCGACAAACGTGAAGGCCGCAGTGCCGGCGCAGGCTTGACCCCTGCGGCAAAACGGTTAGCCCATCGCGGTAACGCCGGCGGCGTTCTTCGTGTTACCGCAAGGATCCGGACCCAATGCAAAACCCCATCGCCTTCATCGACCTTGCGACCCAGCAGAAGCGCATCCGCGACAAGATCGACGCCCGCCTTGCCAGGATCATGGACACGGGCGCCTATATCCTCGGCCCCGACGTCGGCGAGCTCGAAAAGGCGTTGTCGGCCTTCGGCGGCATGGACGCCACGCTCGGCTGCGCATCGGGGACCGACGCGCTCCTGCTGCCGCTCATGGCCTGGAACATCGGCCCGGGCGACGCCGTCTTCGTACCGAGCTTCACCTTTGCCGCGACGGCCGAGGTCGTCGCGCTCCTTGGGGCCACCCCCGTCTTCGTGGACGTGCTGCCCGATACCTACAACATGGACCCCGAAAGCCTGGACCGGGCGATCGCCGAGATTCGCGATGCCGGCTCGCTGAAGCCTCGTGCGATCATCGCCGTCGACCTGTTCGGCCAGATCGCCGACTATCCATCCATCCGCACCATTGCCGACACCTACGAGTTGAAGCTCGTGTCCGACGCCGCGCAGGGCTTCGGCTCGACGCTGGGCGGGCGGATGGCCGGGGCCTTCGCCGATGTCGTCGCCACCAGCTTCTACCCCGCCAAGCCGCTCGGCTGCTATGGCGATGGCGGAGCCGTGCAGACCAACGATGCGGAGCTGATGGCCGTCATGCGTTCGCTGAGCGTCCACGGCCAGGGCAGCGACCGGTACGACAATGTCCGCATCGGCATCACGGGGCGGCTGGACACTTTCCAGGCGGCGGTGCTGCTCGAGAAGCTGGAGCTGTTCGCGGAAGAGATCGAGGCCCGGCAGCATGTGGCCGAGCGCTATGCCAAGGGCCTGCATGATCTTGCGGTAACCCCGGATGTACCGGACGGAATCGTCTCTACCTGGGCTCAATATACGATTCGCGTTGCGGACGGCCGTCGCGAGGCCTTCATGGCCCGGATGCGCCAGGCCGGGGTTCCGACGGTCATCTACTATGGCAAGCCGCTGCATCGGCAGACGGCCTACCGGCATTTCCCCGCGGAATCGGGCGCATTGCCCGTCAGCGACGCGCTCTCGCACGAAGTCGTGAGTCTGCCGATGCATCCCTATCTGGATCGTGAAACGCAGGACCGGATCATTCAATCCGCCCGTGAGGCACTCGCAAACGCCTGAAACGGCGGCACTCCGCCATGCAGCGTGCCATTTTCGTAACCATGTTCGCGGCGCGCCATCAGGAAAACGGATGAGCGCTGCATATCGGGGGTTGGAAATTTCTCAGACTGCGACATTCTCTGTCTTATCGATCAGATGGACAGAGGGGGTCGCAGCGCATGCCATTCGACGAAATGCTGGTTGATGATGGCAATGTGCGCAGCCCCTATGAACGGTTTCAGAAATGGTTTGCCCGGCAGGAGGCCCCCTCCCTTGCGGCCAAGGCCGGAGAGGCTGAAAGCTTCTTCCGCCGCACAGGCATCACCTTCAACGTCTACGGAGCGGACGAGGCGGCGGAACGGCTGATCCCGTTCGACATGGTTCCACGGATCATCTCGGGCAAGGAGTGGGGCCCGCTGGCCGAGGGAATCGAGCAGCGGGTTCAGGCCTTGAACGCCTTCCTGCACGACATCTATCACGACCAGGAGATCGTGAAGGCAGGCGTGGTGCCGGCCCGGCTCATCGAAGGCAACGAAGCCTTCCTGCCCCAGATGGTGGGCTTCAGTCCGCCCGGCGGCGTCTATACCCACATCATCGGCGTCGATATCGTGCGTACCGGCGAGAACGAGTTCTACGTACTGGAGGATAACGCCCGCACCCCTTCGGGCGTGTCCTACATGATCGAGAACCGGGAAACGATGATGCAGATGTTTCCCGAGCTTTTCGCCCAGAACCGGGTGCGCCCGGTGGAAAACTATCCCCGGCATCTGCGCCGCTCGCTGGCGCGGGTTGCGCCGACCGCCTGCGAAGGTCAGGCCCGGATCGCCGTGCTGACGCCCGGCATCCACAACTCCGCCTATTACGAGCATGCCTTCCTGGCCGACCAGATGGGCGTGGAGCTCGTCGAGGGCGCCGACCTCAAATGCATCGACGGCCGCATCGCGATGCGCACCACCAAGGGCTATCTGCCCATCGACGTCTTGTATCGCCGCGTCGACGACGCCTTCCTGGACCCGTTGGCCTTCAATCCGGATTCGCTCCTGGGCGTGCCGGGCATCATGGAGGTCTATCGCAATGGCGGCATCACCATCGCCAACGCGCCGGGCACCGGCATCGCCGACGACAAGGCGATCTATTCCTACATGCCGGATATCGTGAAATTCTACTCGGGCCGCGAAGCGATCCTGCACAACGTGCCCACCTGGCGCTGCGCCGAGGAAGACAGCCTCGCCTATGTTCTCGAGCATCTGGAAGAGCTGGTCGTCAAGGAGGTGCACGGCTCGGGCGGCTACGGCATGCTTGTGGGCCCCGCCGCCTCCAGCGCCGAGCGCGAGGCCTTCGCGGCAAAGCTGCGGGAACGGCCCACCAACTATATCGCGCAGCCGACGCTGGCGCTGTCCACCGTGCCGATCCTTACCGAGGCGGGCCTGGCGCCGCGCCACGTGGACTTGCGGCCTTTCGTGCTGGTCAGCGACACGGTCAAGATCATACCCGGCGGGCTCACGCGCGTCGCATTGAAGGAAGGTTCTCTCGTGGTGAATTCCAGCCAGGGCGGCGGCACCAAGGATACCTGGGTGCTGGAGGACTGATCCGATGCCGCTATTGGGACGTACCGCAAACGGGCTTTTCTGGATGCAGCGTTATATCGAGCGCGCCGAAAACACGGCACGCCTGATCGATGCGGGCCTGCGATTGTCGCTCACCAACCTGTCGGCCGATGCGGACGAGTGGAATTCCGTTCTGGTGACGGCGGGCGTGCTGGACGCCTATCAGGCGCGACACGATACGCTCGACCCCGACCTGATCGCCGAATTCATGCTGCGCGATCCGGCGAACCCTTCCAGCATCCTCAATTCGCTCGCCATCGCACGTACGAACGGGCGCATGGTCCGCACCGCGCTGACGCGCGAGACGTGGGAGGCCCTCAACGAGAGCTGGATGCTTCTGCGCGACCGTCTGTCCCGGCCGATAACGGACCTGCCGGCGCTGCTGGAACTCATCAAGCAGCGCTGCGCGCTGATCCGAGGGTCGTTCTACGGCACGATGCTGCGCAACGAGATCTTCGACTTCTGCAATCTCGGCACCTTCCTGGAGCGGGCGGACAACACAGCGCGGATCCTCGACGTCAAATACTGGGTGCTCTTGCCGCAGCACTCCTATGTCGGATCCTCGCTCGACAATTATCAGTGGGGCTCCATCCTGCGGTCCGTCTCGGCGCTGCGCTCCTATGCCTGGGAATACGACACCGAGTTCAAGGCCGTCGACATCGTCGACTTCCTGATCCTCAACCGGCGCATGCCGCGCTCGCTAGCCTATTGCTACCGGCTGATCGAGGAAAGCCTCAGCTATCTGTCGCGAACCTATGGCGAGGCGCATGACTGCGACGCAATCGCCCGGTCCATCGAGGAGCGGCTCGAGGAAACCAGCGTCGGCGAGATCATCGACGGCGGGCTTCACGAATTCCTGGAATGGTTCATCCGGGAAAACAACCGGCTGTCGGACGAGATCGCCCGGACATACCGCTTCCATAGCTGATCTTCCTTTTGATAACCGCCGATTGCTGGCATGACGGCCCTTGCCGCCATAAGATCGGTACCTGTAGGAATTTAAAGTGGTTTGAAATGCTCCGGCTCCAGCCAATTCGGGCTGGCGGGTCCTTTTCCGGACGCCGAAGGCGGATTTTCACGGGTATTAGAATGACCTATTGCGTCGGCCTGCTTCTCGATCAGGGTCTTGTCTTCATGTCCGATACCCGCACGAATGCGGGCGTCGACAACATATCCACCGTTACCAAGATGAAGGTGTGGTCTCGCCCGGGAGATCGCTTCCTTTGCCTTCTGTCGGCCGGCAACCTGGCAACGACCCAGGCCGCGATCTCGCTGCTGGAGGAACGTGGGTTGCATCCCTCGCAGCGCAACCCGTCGCTGTTCGAGCAGCCCTCCATGTTCCAGACGGCCAAACTGGTGGGCGAGACGCTCAAGGAAGTCATTTCCTATACCTCACCCTCGGGCCAGCAGGCCGACAGCCGGTTCGCCGGAACCTTCCTGCTGGGCGGCCAGATCAAAGGGGGCGCCCCGCGCCTGTTCATGATCTATCCGGAAGGCAACTTCATCGAAGCGGGCGCTGACAACCCCTTCTTCCAGATCGGCGAACACAAATACGGACGGCCGATCCTGGTCCGCACCTACGACCATTCCATGTCGCTGGAGGAAGCCGTCAAGCTGCTTCTGGTGTCATTCGATTCGACCATCAAGTCCAACCTCTCGGTCGGGCTTCCGATCGACCTCCAGACCTACCGGGCCGGCAGCCTGGAGGCAGGATATCACCAGCGCTTCGACGAGCGAGACCCCTACTACCAGACCATCGCGGACGGCTGGTCGGGGGCGCTTAAGGAAGCGTTCGACCGCCTTCCGCCCTTCCTGCCGGACGCGCCCGTCAGCGGCTGAGGCCCTTTTCGGCAAGGTCCGCCAGATAGGCTTGCCATAGGCCATCCTGATCGCGGCCGAGTTCGGCAAGATAGCTCCAGGTAAAGATTCCCGTATCGTGCCCGTCGTCGAAGACGATGCGGATCGCGTAGTGACCGACGGGCAGGACATCCGCAATGGCGACGTCGCGTTTTCCGCCGACGGTGACCTTCTGTTCCGCCGAGTGGCCCTGCACCTCGGCGGAGGGTGAGTGCACGCGCAGCATCTCCGCCGTGAAGGCATGCTCGACGCCATCGGAGCCCGTCACTTTCAGCGTGCGGCGATCACGGGTGACCGCAATCTTCGCTGGCGCCGCCACCTTGTCGCTCATACAACTCTCCGTACCGATCTTGACCATGGGGTAGCGCCCTTCCACATTGCTGACAACAGGCAGAAGAGCAGGAAGCATCGTGTCATCAGCAGCGGCCCTCGCGCCGACCCCGCGCCATAACGGCAGTATGATCGATCCTTTCGGACGCCGGATCTCGTATCTTCGCGTGTCGGTGACCGATAGGTGCGACCTGCGCTGCGTATACTGCATGTCCGAGCATATGGAGTTCCTGCCGCGCCGCGAGCTTCTGACGCTCGAGGAACTGGACCGGCTGTGCACGGCCTTTATCGATCGCGGCGTAAAACGCCTTCGGCTGACGGGCGGAGAGCCGCTGGTACGCAAGAACGTGATGTCGCTGGTGCGCGGCCTGTCGCGGCATCTGCACAGTGGGGCTTTGTCGGAACTGACGCTCACCACCAACGGCACGCAGCTTGCCGCCCATGCGGACGAGCTTGCGGCCTGCGGCGTGCGGCGCCTGAACGTGTCGCTCGATACGCTCGATGCCGACAAGTTCCACATGATCACCCGCCGCGGCGACTTCGACCGCGTGATGGATGGCATCGCCGCCGCCAGGCGCGCCGGCATCGACGTCAAGATCAACACCGTCGCTCTCCGGAACTTCAACCAGGGCGAGATCCCGGACATGATCCGCTGGGCCCATGGGCTCGGCCTCGGCCTGACGCTCATCGAGACGATGCCGATGGGAGACGTCGGCGAGGACCGGACCGACAGATACCTCCCGCTGTCCGTGCTGCGTCACGAGCTTGCCGCCAGGCATGGCTTCACCCTCACGGAGTCGAACCATCGCACCGGTGGGCCGTCGCGTTATTTCGACGTGGCGGAAACCGGCGGGCGATTGGGGTTCATCACGCCGATGACGCATAATTTCTGCGAAAGCTGCAACCGCGTCCGGATCACATGCACGGGCACCTTGTACATGTGCCTCGGACAGGAAGACGCGGCCGACCTGCGTGGTGCGCTGCGTGCCTCCGAAGGCGACGAACTGCTCCACCGCGTCATCGACGATGCGATCCTGCGCAAGCCCAAGGGGCATGATTTCGTGATCGACAGGCAGACCCGCCAGCCGGCGGTTTCGCGCACGATGTCCGTCACCGGAGGTTGAACGGGCGGCGCGTCCAATCGCCGCATTTTGCGCGCATTCGGGATACAAGTTTACGTGTTGGAACGCGTGGGGGACACCGCCGTTCTACCACCGATGAACGGCCGCGAAGCGCGGCATCGAGCCAAATTCCAAGGGGAGTTTCGTCAGCATGAAGAAGACTTTGAAGCCGGTTCTGGCCCTGGCCGCCGTCGTGATGATCACCGCCGGCTGCACGCAGACCGAGCGCACCGTCAGCGGCGCCGCGATCGGCGGTGTCGGCGGCGCTGCGGTGGGCAACGCGGTGGGCGGCGGCACGGGCGCCCTCATCGGTGGCCTGGGTGGTGCGGGTGCGGGCGCGCTGATCGGCCGCAATACCTACTAGGTCGCTTCCCTTTTTGGGCCCGAGATGCCGCTGCCCCGGGCAGCGGCATTTTTTTATGGCCACCCTCGCCATAAGGGAAAAAGCGAAGTAAGCCTGACTATCGTCGCGGCCTCGGGAAAAGGGAGGGAGTCCGCGGTGGTCCCCGCATTCGCCTTCCATGCCAGGTGACCTCGTGTCCATCGCCAGACAATCCGTCGAATCGGCAAGCGCCGCGGATAATCTGCGCGCGAGCCTGATGATGATCGGCTCGACGGCGCTGTTCGTCGTCAACGACACGCTGACGAAGATCGTCATGGAGGACATGTCGGCGGCCCAGGTCATCGCCATAAGGGGCGTGATGGTCTGCCTGCTTCTGTTCGCCATAGCCTGGCATCGCAAGGCGCTTCCCTCGTTGTCCGTGCTCAGGAACCCGTACCTGATCGTGCGCACCCTTGCCGACGCCGGAACCACCTTCCTCTTCATGCTGGCGCTGGCCAACATGCCGATCGCGAATGCCTCGGCCATCTATCAGGCCTTGCCGCTGGTCGTTACCGTCGGCGCCGCACTCTTTCTCGGCGAGGCGGTGGGCTGGCGGCGATGGACCGCCACCTTCGTCGGCTTTGTCGGCGTCGTCATCATCGTGCGTCCCGGCATGGAGGGCTTCTCGGTCTATTCCATCGCCGTGCTGCTGTCCGTCGTCACATCCGCGGCGCGCGATCTTGCGACACGCCGTATGCCGAAGGGGCTTTCCTCGATAACGGTCGCGGCCATCACGGCGGCAACGATCACGATCCTCGGTGCGGCCCTGACGCCCTTCACCGGGGTCGCGCCCGTCACGTCCACCCATCTCGGCCTGATGGCCGCGGCAGCCATTCTGCTATCGGCCGGTTATGTGGTCATCGTGGCCGCCATGCGCGGCGGCGATGTCGGCTTCGTCGCGCCGTTCCGCTATACGGCGCTGCTCTTCGCCATCATCCTGGGCTTCCTGGTCTTCGGCGAACTGCCGGATTTCTGGTCCAGCATCGGCTCGGTCATCGTGGTCTTGTCCGGCCTCTACACCATCTACCGCGAGCGACGCCGCCACGCGGTGAAGATCGTCAAGGCGCAGGTACACTGATGGATACGAGAGCCCCGCAAATGCAGCCGCCAGCCGCAGCGGATCACTTCAGGCCATCGGCCAGCTTCATCCTTGCGCTCGTGCTTGCATCCGCACTGTCGCCGCTGGCCATCAACATCTTCATTCCGTCGATGGCATCCATAGCGGGGCATCTCGATGCGGCCCCGGCCACCGTGGCGCTTGGCCTGTCGCTGTATCTTGTAACGGTCGCGGCCGTGCAGCTCATCGCCGGCCCCTTGTCCGACCGATACGGGCGGCGTCCGATCATGCTGGCCGGCATGGTGCTGTTCATCGTCGGCACGCTTCTCTGCATCGCTGCCGAAAGCGCTGCGGTCTTCCTGGCCGGTCGGGTCATCCAGGCAGGCAGCGCCACCGGCATCGCCCTGTCGCGCGCCGTCGTGCGCGACCTTTTCCCGCGGGACCGGGCCGCCAGCATGATCGGCTACGTCACGATGGGCCTTGCCGTGGCACCGCTGATCGGCCCGGCGCTCGGCGGCGTCATGGACAGCCTGCTCGGCTGGCATTCCGTCTTCTGGCTGCTCGTCGTCTTCGGCGTCGTAACCCTGACGATGATCTGGGTCTATCTTCCGGAAACAGCAAAGGCGACGGGGGCGCCCGTTCGCGCGCAGTTCGGCGCCTACCGCCTGCTGATCGGATCGCCCGGCTTCTGGCGATATGCCGGCACGGCCACGCTCGTATCGGCTGTCTTCTTCACCTTTCTCGGCGGCGCGCCGTTCATCGCTTCCCATCAGCTCGGCATGAGCCCCGCCGGGTACGGTCTTTGGTTCATGGCCTGCTCCATGGGCTACATACTCGGCAATTTCATCACCGGCCGTCTGTCGGGGCGGCTCGGTCTCGAACGGTTGATGCGTGCCGGCTCCATGGTCACCTTCGCGTCGACGCTGCCCCCGCTGGCGCTGTTCCTGACGGGCCATCTGTCGGCTGCCACGCTTTTCCTGCCGATGCTGTTCGTCGGGCTCGGCAACGGGCTTGCGGTTCCAACCTCGACCGCCGGCGGCGTATCCGTCCGGCCCGAGGCCGCCGGCGCCGCAGCCGGGCTTCTGGGTGCGGTGCAGATCGGCGGCGGCGCCGCCGCCACCGCCATCGCGTCCAACCTCGCGCACTCGCCCGCCGCGGTCGCCGCCGTCATGGCAGGGTTAGGCGGGGCCGCCGTGGCGCTGGCGTTCAGGCGCATACGGCCGTGACCCTTGCAGGCGCAATCCTTGCCGGCGGCGCGGGGTCACGCATGCAGCCGTCCACCATGCCCAAACCCTTGCTGGAGATCGCCGGCCGTCCGCTCGTAGCCCACGTCGTCGAGCGCATGGAAGGCCAGGTCCATCCACTGCTCATCAACAGCCCCTGCAACGACGGGTTCGAGCGGTTCGGACTTACCCTGGTGCCGGACCTCCGCCCGCAACGCCTGGGGCCTCTCGCCGGCATGGAAGCCGTGCATGCGTATCTGTCCACCGGTTTTCCACAAGCTTCGCACATCCTCTTCGCACCGGCCGACACGCCCTTCCTGCCGGAGGATTTCGTGGCGCGGATGAGCCGGTCGCCGGGGCGCGTGCGGATCGCACGAAGCGACGAACGGCTTCATCCGACGGCCTCGCTCTGGCCGATTGCGGCGCTGTCCGGGCTGAGCGCCTATCTGGAGACGCCCGGGTGCCGGCGTTCCGTCCTGGACTATGCCCATCTTCAAGGGTTCGAGGCGGAGGACTTCGCGGTCGGCGACGGCATCGATCCGTTCTTCAACGTCAACCGCCCCGCCGACCTCGATGCCGCCAGTGCGCATTTGACGCTTCGACCGGGGGGATGACCCCGGTTGCCATTTGCGTCGAAACAGGCAGTATCGCGGAATTATGCGGCACGCACACAAAACGTGCTGCACATAGCAACGTCTTAATGAGGTTTCGGGGATATGCAGCTTATTCATCGCCTACTCCTGGCCGCCGCGGCCCTTGCCATCGTCGCCGGCCCTGCGAGCGCCCAGGAGTCGGATGCCGACAAGACCTGGACGGAAATCAGAATCGGCACCGAAGGCGCCTATCCCCCCTTCAACTTCCTCAACTCGGCCGGCGAGCTCGAAGGGTTCGACATCGACATCACCCGGGCCCTTTGCGCGCAAATGCAGGTTACCTGCACTTTCGTGACGTCCGACTGGGACGGCATCATCCCTGCCCTTCAGAACGGGCGCTTCGACGCCATCGTGGCCTCCATGTCGATCACGCCGGAGCGGTCCGAGCAGGTGCTCTTCACCAACAAGTACTACAACACGCCGGGCGCCATCGCCGTGCCGAAGGACAGCGACCTGACGGAAGCGACGCCTGAAGCCCTGGCGGGCAAGGCCATCGGCGTGCAGGGCGGCACGACGCACTCGCAGGCCGCGGAATTCTTCTTCCCCGATGCCGATGTGCGCGTGTATCCGACGGCGGAGGAATACAAGCTCGACATCGAGAACGGGCGCGTCGACGCGGTGATGGACGACATCGTCGTTCTTTCCGAGTGGATCAAGAGCGACGCCGGCGCCTGCTGCAAGGTGCTGGCGCAGATGCCTGTGAACGAAGAAATCTACGGCCCGGGCGCGGGCATCGCTCTGCGCAAGGGCAACGACAAGCTCAAGTCCATGTTCGACGAGGCGATCGTGGCGATCCGGGAGAACGGCGAGTACCAGAAGGTGCAGGCCAAGTATTTCGACTTCGACGTCTACGGCGACTGAGCAGCGGGATCGCGCCGGGCATGACGTCCGGCGCGATCATGCCGCCGACATGGTTTCTCCATGAACGACGTTCTTTCCCTGCTTGCCTATGGCGATGCCGGTTGGGGTGACGAAATCCTGTCCGGTGTCGGCATTACCGTCGCGCTGTCGCTGGCCACGCTGCCGCTCGGCCTCGGGCTGGGCCTTGTGCTGGCACTGGCGAAGCGCACCGAGGATCCGGCCCTGCGCCTGTCGGCCAACATCTACACGACCATCTTTCGTGGCCTGCCCGAGCTCCTGACGCTGTTTCTCGTGTATTACGGCGGACAATCCCTCATCAATTCGGCATTCGGCGCCGCCGGCCTGCCCGCGCTGACGATCTCCAGCTTCATTGCCGGCATGATAGCGCTTGGCATGGTCTTCTCGGCCTTCGCATCCGAAGTCTTCCTGTCGGCCTTCCAGGCGATACCGGCGGGCCAGGCCGAGGCGGGGCGCGCGCTGGGCATGCATCGCTTCGCCATCTTCTACAAGATCACCTTTCCACAGCTCGTCCGCCACGCCCTGCCCGGCCTGTCGAACTGCTGGCAGAACCTGCTCAAGGATACCGCGCTCGTCTCGGTCATCGGCCTGGCCGATATCCTGCGGCAGACCAGCATCGCCGCGCGCGTCACCCGCGAGCCCTTCCTGTTCTTCGGGCTGGCCTGCGTGCTGTTCCTCATCCTGACATTCATTTCCGGCGCCGGGATCGCGCGGCTCGAACGGTGGACGAATCGAGGAGTGATGGCCCGATGAGCGCCTCGACCGTCCGGCAGCGACCGGGCCTTGTCGGCATAGTGACGCTGACGTTCTGGTTCCTCGCGGCGATCGGCCTCGTCTGGTATCTCTATTCGGCCTACAACCCCATCTTGTTCGAGCGGTATGCGGGGCGCTATCTCGACGGCCTCTGGGTCACGATCCAGTTCGTCTTCATTTCCTTCATCTTCGGTGCAGCGCTTTCGGTGCCGGTTGCCTTCGGCCGCATGTCCGAAAACCGGATCACCGGAACGCTGGCCTATGGCTTCGTCAGCTTCTTCCGGGGCACGCCCTTCATCGCCCAGATCTTCCTGATCTATTACGGCTTCGCCAGTTTCCGGGGCGCCTTCGAGACGGTCGGCCTGTGGTGGTTTTTCCGCGACGCCTGGTTCTGCGCCATTTTCGCCATGGTTCTCAACACCGCGGCCTACCAGGCGGAAATCCTGCGCGGGGCGATCCAGAGCGTTCCGCGAGGCCAGTGGGAAGGCGCCAATTCGCTCGGCCTGTCACGCACCGTCACCTTCTTCAAGGTGATCCTGCCGCAGGCGCTGATGGTGGCCCTGAGGCCCTACGCCAACGAGTTGATCCTGATGGTGAAGACATCCGCGATCATCGCCATCGTCACGGTCTTCGACCTGTTCGGGGTCACGCGACGCGCCTACAGCCAGACCTACGATTTCCAGACCTATGTCTGGGCGGCGGTGATCTACCTCTTCATCGTGGAGACCTTGCGCAACCTGACGATCATGGCGGAAAATCGGCTGACGCGCCACCTGAAACGCTAGATCGGGGCGTTAATCCGTGAAACCGCGCGCCCGGCATGCCATGCTGGGGTGATCCTGCGAGTCGCATGGGAAGGAACGCATGGCTAAAGTTGCATTCATCGGCCTCGGCGTCATGGGCTATCCGATGGCGGGCCATCTGGCCCGAAAGGGCGGCCACGAGACGACCGTCTACAACCGTACCGCGCAGAAAGCTCGCAAGTGGGCCGACGAGTTTGGCGGCCATGCCGCCGACACGCCGCGCGATGCGGCGGCGGAGGCGGATTACGTGTTCATGTGCGTCGGCAACGATGACGATGTCCGCTCCGTCGTCTACGGCAAAGACGGCATCCTGGCCGGTTTGAAGGACGGTGCCGTCCTGATCGACAACACCACCGCCTCCGCCCATCTTGCCCGCGAGCTTGGCGATGCGGTGGAAAAGGCCAGGGGCCGCTTCCTCGATGCGCCGGTTTCGGGCGGCCAGGCCGGCGCCGAGAACGGCGTCCTGACCGTTATGGCCGGCGGCGACGAGAAGACCTTCGAGGATGCCAGGCCCGTCATCGACGCCTATGCCCGCATGGTCGGGCTGATGGGCCCCGTGGGCTCGGGCCAGCTCGCCAAGATGATGAACCAGATCTGCATTGCCGGCCTCGTGCAGGGCTTGGCGGAGGCGGTCCAGTTCGGCCGCAATGCCGGCCTCGACATCGAAAAGGTGATTTCCGTCATCTCCAAGGGCGCCGCCGGCTCCTGGCAGATGGAAAACCGCCACAAGACGATGATCGACCGGAAATACGATTTCGGCTTTGCCACCGAATGGATGCGAAAGGATCTCGGCATCTGCCTGGAAGAAGCGAAGGCCAACGGCTCCTCGCTGCCGGTTACGGCGCTGATCGACCAGTTCTATGCCGAAGTCGTCGGCATGGGCGGTGCGCGGTGGGATACGTCCTCGCTGCTGGCGCGGCTGGAACGGTAGCCTGCCCCTGGCCTACTCGCGCTGCTCCTTGTCGAGCACGAGATAATCGAGGGGCAGTTCGGTCGTGTACTTGATCTGCTCCATCGCAAAGGACGACGACACGTCTCGAATCTCGATCTTGGAGATCAGCTTCTTGTAGAAGGTGTCATAGGCCGCGATATCCGGCACCACGACGCGCAACAGGTAGTCGACGTCGCCGCTCATGCGATAGAATTCGGCCACCTCGGGAAACTCGGCCACCACTTCCGAAAAGCGCAGCAGCCATTCGTTGCTGTGCGAGGACGTTCGCACCGCGACGAACACCGTGACGCGGGCGTTTACCTTCTGCGGATCCAGGATGGCGACGCGGCGGCGGATGACGCCCTCTTCCTCCAGCTTCTGGATACGCCGCCAGCAGGGGGTTGTGGATAGCCCGACGCGCTTGGCTATATCGGCTACGGCAAGCGTCGCGTCCGCCTGCAGAAGCCGAAGAATTTTCTTGTCGAGCCGATCCATGTTCCGTGCCTTGTCGATACCCTTGGTCGCGCGGGGGCAGAAGCCGCCGCAGCCAAGCTTGTGCATGCCCGGTCAACTTTACGCAAGTTGCGGTGCCGGGCGTTTGCACGATGCGGTGCCGCGACCTACATCTGAA
The DNA here is from genome assembly GCF_023702225.1 of Aureimonas altamirensis. Classification (GTDB taxonomy): domain Bacteria; phylum Pseudomonadota; class Alphaproteobacteria; order Rhizobiales; family Rhizobiaceae; genus Aureimonas; species Aureimonas altamirensis_B. The sequence continues at coordinate 469,568 of NZ_JAMQCO010000002.1, forward strand.
GACGAGCGTCATGCCATGCAGGAGACCAGTTTGAGGCTGCCCCATATGAGCCGGAAACGCTCTGTCGAATCGGAAACCCGCCGATGAGGAATGGCGGCGTCCTGATGCTTCTCCTGGCGCTTTTGGGAGGCGGGCTCGCGCTTCTTCTTCTCAATACCGACGGCATGATCGCCGGCCTGCGCGAAGACGATTTCGCGCAGCTCGTCTATCTCGGCGCCATCCTGACGGCGGTCGGCGGAACTGTCATCGTGGCCTTTCGCGGACGTCTCGCGGATGCGGTCCGCAACGCCCTTTTATGGACAGTCGCCTTCGTGGTGCTGATCGGCGTCTATGCCTATTCTACCGAATTCCGTTCGGTCGGAGAGCGGATGCTCGGCGCGCTGATGCCGGGGCGGATCGTGGCAAGCGGCAGCGGCGACAACCTCCAGGTTTCGGTCGGCCGGGGTTTCGACAACCACTTCCGCGTGGATGCAAGTATCAACGGGGTTGAGCTGCCGGTGCTCGTCGATACCGGAGCAAGCACGGTGGCCCTCGACAGGGATACCGCAAGGCGCGTGGGCATCGACGTGGACGCCCTGTCGTACGACGCACAGGTTCGCACAGCCAACGGCGTTGCGTCCGCCGCCATGGTGCGGCTGGACAGCGTCGCGGTGGGCCCGATCGAACGCCGCAACGTGACCGCCATGGTAACCGCGAACGACGCCATCGGCGTCGGTCTTCTGGGCATGAGCTTTCTCGGCCAACTGGCCTCTGTCGAATTTCGCGGCGACCGCCTGATCCTGACCGATCGCTAGGCGGCAGACAATTCCACCCCGGCCATGGCCTCGAAAAGGAGGTCCGGGCCGGCGCCGGCACGCACCGACCGTTCGGACAGGATCTGCCGCCACTGCCGCGCGCCGGGATGCCCGTTGAACAGTCCCAGCATGTGGCGTGTGACATGTGAAAGCTTGCCACCGGCCGCGACATGCGAGCCGGCATAGTCCGCCATCTTGCCGACCACTTCGGCCAGCGACGATGACGGCGCAGCTTTGCCGAACAGAAGCGGATCGACAGTCATCAGGTCGGCCGGGTTCTGATAGGCGGCGCGCCCCAGCATCACTCCGTCCAGGCCCTCCAGCAACGGCCTGGACGAGGCCACCGACGCGATGCCGCCATTGATGCCGATGAACCTGTGCGGCAGCCTTGCCTTCAGGCGTTCGACGCGACCATAGTCCAGAGGCGGGATCTCACGATTTTCCTTGGGGCTCAAGCCCTGCAGCCAGGCCTTGCGGGCATGCACCCACAAGCCCTCGGCGCCCGCGTCGAAAACGGCATCGGCCAGGGCATCCAGTGCGGGCTCCGGATCCTGGTCGTCGACGCCGATCCGGCATTTGACGGTAACCGGCACGGCGACGGCGCCTCGCATCGCCGCGACACAAGCCCCAACCAAAGCGGGTTGCAGCATCAGGCATGCGCCGAACGCCCCGGATTGCACCCTGTCGGACGGGCAACCGACATTCAGGTTGACCTCGTCATAGCCGAAGCCCTCGCCGATCCGTGCGGCCTCCGCCAGCTTGGCCGGGTCCGAACCGCCGAGCTGGAGCACGACGGGATGCTCCGTGGCATCGAAGCCCAGCAAGCGCTCTCTCGGGCCGTGGATGGCGGCGTCCGCAACGACCATCTCGGTAAACAGCCGCGCACGCGCCGTCATCTGGCGATGGAAGTACCGGCAATGCCTGTCGGTCCAATCGATCATCGGCGCCACGGCGAAAGTGCTTGCGGTCTGCGTCATCGTCCAGTTTCCAAGCCTTCCGTCAAAACCAGAACCAAACTCATATTCACTTCATATGAACTTGTTTATGGTTCATTTTTTGAGCTTGAATCCTTACATTCTTGTGGATACAAAATATGGGTAAGTTGCCGTCTTTCGATTGGCATATGGCGAAGGCTCAGGGCAACCTTACAAAGCACGGCGTCGCTTTTGAAGCAGTGAAAGGTTTCGAGTTCGACACGGCTTTGTACGTCGAGGATAACAGAACCGAATATGGCGAAGTGCGGGTTTCGGCGACAGGATTCATCGGCGACCGGCTCCACGTCTTGATTTTCACGTTACGCGAGCCGGATGTCGTCTGGGTCATCTCGCTGCGAAAAGCCAACCGAAGGGAGTCTGATCGCTATGTCGCATTTGCAACACCTGACGAAGGCTGAACGCCGTGAGTTGCTCCTTCGCGCCAGACGCAGCCTGGAAGCGATCAGCGATGCCGAAGATGCCCGCATCACGGCAGAAGCCGAATCCGACCCCGATAACCCGCCCATGACGGACGATGAGTTCATGCGCGCCCGCCGCGGACGTCCGCCGGCGGCGCTCGTGAAACGGGCAATCAACGTACGTCTGGATCAGGATATCATCGAAACGCTGAAGCAGGGCGGACCACGGTGGCAGACGCGCATGAACGAGTTGTTGCGCAAGGCTCTGAAGCTCGACGACGCGGCTTGATGCCGCGCCGTAGAAAGGCCATGGCATGCCGCGGCGTTTGCGCTATCTCCCGCCGCTGGTGAACCATCGGAGCGAGCGGAACCGGCATGGCAAAGGAAAAGGTGGCGCCCATCGTCGTATGGCTGCGTCACGATCTGCGCACCGACGACAACCCGGCCCTCGCCCATGCGGCCGAAACCGGACGTCCCGTCATTCCCCTTTTCATCCTGGCTGACGAGAACGCCCCCGTACGGCCCTATGGCAGCGCCCACAAATGGTGGCTGCACCACTCGCTGAAAAGCCTTTCCGCTTCATTTGCCGAGTTGGGATCGCGCCTGGCACTCCGCCGTGGCGACGCCTTTGCGGTGCTGGGCGACATCCTGTCGAAAAGCGGCGCCACCGCAGTATACCTCAATCGTCGGTACGGCCCGGAAGCCACAAGCGTCGATGGCGCGCTGGAAGAGCGTTTCGAGGGGATCGACATCCAGTGCTTCGATGCCGCGCTGTTGCACGACCCCGACAGGATCAAGACCGGCAGCGGCGGATTCTACAAGGTCTACACGCCGTTCATGAAATCCGTCAGCGCCGGGCTGGGCGAACTTCGACACCCGATCGACGCTCCCTCCCGACTGGTGGCGCCCGAACACTTTCCCGTATCCGAAAGCCTCGACAAATGGGGCCTCCTGCCGACAGCCCCGAACTGGGCTGGAGGTTTCGAAGCGGAATGGACGCCCGGCGAAACCCACGCACAGGAGCGGCTCTCGCATTTCTGCGACGAATTGCTCGCGGGCTACAGCGAGGGCCGGGACAGGCCTTCCGAAGACCTGACTTCCCGCCTTTCGCCGCATCTGCATTTCGGCGAGGTCTCGGCACTCCGCGCGCTGACGATGGCCGAGGAGCAGGCCGACCGCCGCAAATCCATTACCGGCACGGACCGGCAAACCTTTCGCCGCGAACTGATCTGGCGCGATTTCAACCATCATCTTCTCTACCACTTTCAACAGCTTGGATCGAAAAACTTCAACCAGCGCTTCGACACGTTGAAATGGCGCGATGCCGCCGCCGACCTGGAGAAGTGGCAAAAGGGCCGGACGGGATATCCCATCGTGGATGCCGGCATGCGCCAGCTTTGGCAGACAGGGTGGATGCACAACCGCGTGCGCATGATCGTCGGATCGTTCCTGACGAAGGACCTCCTGATCGACTGGCGGAAGGGCGAAGCCTGGTTCTGGGATACGCTCGTGGATGGGGACGAGGCCAACAACACATCGCAATGGCAATGGATCGCCGGAACGGGCGCCGATGCCCAGCCCTTCTTCCGCATCTTCAATCCCGTCAAGCAGAGCCGGGACTTCGACCCCGGGGGCGATTACATCCGCAGCTTCGTGCCCGAGCTTTCGAAGCTGCCCGACAAGGCCATTCACGCACCATGGGAAGCCGACGACGATACGCTGAGACAAGCGGGCGTCGCGCTGGGCGAGACCTATCCAAAGCCGATCGTCGACCATGGAGAGGCGCGCGACCGTGCCAATGCCGCCTTCCAGGCGACACGGTAGCCGGCAAGGCAGGCGATACGACGGAAGACGTTTCGCCAACCTGCCCGATGATCTAGGCTGGCGGCGATTCGAGATACGATGCCGACACACGAGCGGAAACTTAAATGGAACGAAACCTTTCCGTCATCGACGCCATCGGCAATACGCCGCTGATCCGCCTGCGGCGCGCTTCCGAAGAGACCGGATGCGAGATCTGGGGCAAGGCCGAGTTCATGAACCCCGGCCAGTCGATCAAGGACCGGGCAGGCCTGTTCATCATCCGGGATGCCGAAGCCAAGGGCCTGATCAAGCCGGGCGGCATCATCGTGGAAGGCACGGCCGGCAACACCGGCATCGGCCTGACGCTGGTGGCGAATGCGCTCGGCTACCGGACGGTCATCGTGATTCCCGAAACCCAGTCGCAGGAAAAGAAGGACGCGCTCCGCCTCATGGGTGCGGAGCTGCTGGAAGTGCCCGCCGTACCCTACCGCAATCCCAACAATTACGTGAAGGTGTCGGGCCGGCTTGCGGATCAGATCGCGCGCAGCCATGCGGACGGCGCCATCTGGGCCAACCAGTTCGACAACGTCGCCAATCGGGACGGCCATATCGTGACGACCGCTGAGGAGATCTGGCAGCAGACGGGCGGTCAGATCGACGGCTTCATCTGTTCGGTCGGCACGGGCGGCACGCTGGCCGGAACCGCGGCTGGCCTCAAGCGGCATTCCGGCCACGTGCGCATCGGCCTAGCGGACCCGATGGGCGCCGCCCTCTACAGCTTCTACAAGGACGGCGAGCTGAAGTCGGAGGGCTCGTCCATCACCGAAGGCATCGGCCAGGGGCGCATCACCGCCAATCTCGATGGCTTCGAGCCGGATTTCGTCTGCCAGGTGCCGGACGCGGAAGCGCTGCCCATCCTGTTCGACCTTGTACTGGAGGAAGGCCTGTGCCTCGGCGGCTCCTCGGGCATCAACATCGCCGGCGCCATCCGCATGGCGCGGGAGATGGGGCCGGGCCACACCATCGTCACCGTGCTCTGCGACTACGGCAACCGCTATCAGTCGAAGTTGTACAATCCCGAATTCCTGAAGACGAAGGATCTTCCACAGCCGGACTGGATCGGCCGGCAGCCGAGCTTCGACATCCCGTTCGAAGCTGCATGAAACAAGGGGCCGAAGCGTGAGCCGGTACAGCACAATCATATCCCCGCAGGAACTGGCGGCGGCATCGGGCGCTGGCGACGTGCGCGTGGTCGACGCCTCCTGGTACCTGCCGGCACAGAAACGCGATGCCCGCGCCGAGTTCGAGGCGGCCCATATTCCCGGCGCCGTCTTCTTCGATCAGGATGCCGTCGTCGATCCGCAATCGACGCTGCCGCACGCGCTGCCGTCTCCGGCCGTCTTTTCCGCCGCGGCCGGCGCCCTGGGCCTGTCGTCCAGCGACAGGATCGTCGTCTATGACGGCATGGGCCTGTTCTCTGCCGCGCGCGTCTGGTGGATGCTGCGGGTCTTCGGCGCCCGCGACGTCCGCGTTCTGGATGGCGGGCTGCCGGCATGGCAGGCCGCCGGCCTGCCGACACGATCAGGCCCGGCCCATCCCAAGCCGGCGCATTTCGACGCCGCCGAACCGGGCGACGCCGTCGTCGGGCTTGAAGACATGCGGCGCATCATCGATTCCGGAACGCTGCCGATTGCCGATGCGCGCTCCACCGAGCGGTTTTCCGGCCATGCGCCGGAGCCCCGTGCAGGGGTCCGCTCGGGGCATATGCCTGGCGCGTTCTCCCTGCCCTTCGGCGAACTCCAGGACGACGGCCGGTTGAAGGACGAAGCCGGCCTGCGCACCGCATTCCGGAATGCGGGCATAGATCCGGAAGCGCCGGTCGTCACCACGTGCGGCTCGGGCGTGACGGCGGCGGTCATCAATCTGGCCCTGGAATCACTCGGCAACCGGAATGCGAAGCTGTATGATGGGTCGTGGACGGAATGGGGCTCGCAGGGGGATACGCCCGTAGAGACGGGCCCGGCCGTAACGAGGTGAAGGCGTGACGACACTCAAGACCGAAGTGACGCAGCTCGTGCTGCATTCGCTTCCCGATGCGGAGACCCCGATGCCCGAGCATGCCGGGCGGCTGGACCTTCTCCGCGTGCGGACAATTCCGCTTGCCTTCTACCGCTATCTGTATCGCGTCGGCAGGCCGCATCACTGGACATCGCGCTGTCTCGGCGACAGGGAGCTGGCGCGCGAGGTGCATGCCCCCAATGTCCGGCTTCAGGTCCTGTATTGCGATGGGGCGCCCGCCGGCTGGTTCGAGCTCGATGTCGGCCGTGCCCCGCGCCAGACCCGCCTTGTCCATTTCGCCACCATGCCCGAATTCCGCGGGCGCGGGCTTGCCCGGTACCTCTTGTCCAAGGCCATCACGGCCGGCTTCGAGGACGGGCCGAATGGACTGGTGGTGGAAACCAATACGCTCGATCATCCGGCAGCCCTGCCCCTGTACCGCAAGATGGGTTTCCGCCCGCTGTCGGTACGCGAGGTGGTAACGGTCGGCTTCACCGACCCGGAAGCCGACGATGACGGATTCCCCTCGCCCTCCGGTCGCGTCGCGCCAGGAATGGCCTGACGATCGGACAATGGCGCGGACGGTTATCTCCAGCGATGCTGGCGCCGTAAGCGCCCAGCTTCGCATCCTTGCGACAAGCGATCTTCACGTCTGCGTCTATCCGTATGACTACTTCGCGGATCGCGAGACGCATTCGGTCGGCCTGGCGCGCACCGCCAGCATCATAGCGGAACTGCGCGCAGGCGCGCCCAATTGCCTCCTCTTCGACAATGGCGATTTCCTCCAGGGGAACCCGCTCGGCGACTTCGCCGCGGGGAACGCCTCGGAGCCGGGGTGGCGGCACCCCATGGTGGAGGTGATGCGGCAGCTACGCTACGACGCCGCAGGCCTCGGCAATCACGAGTTCGACTGGGGGTTGCCATTCCTCAAGCGCGCCTTGGAGGATGCCGGATTTCCGATCCTCTGCGCAAACCTGAAACCGGCCGACACGTTCCAGCCCTTCTGGTCGCCCTACGCCATCCTGGAGCGGCAACTGACCCTGGATGGCGGAGGCCAGGCTTCGATCCGCATTGGCGTCATCGGCCTGCTTCCGCCGCAGGTGACGAAGTGGAACGCGCATCACCTCGACGGCGTGGTCGCCAGCCACGACATCGTGGCGACGGCTTCTCAGGTCGTTCCGCGTATGAGGGCCGAGGGGGCCGATCTCGTGATCGCGCTGGCCCATACGGGGATAGATCCGGCGACCGATGGCGCGATGCGGGAAAACGCGGCGCTTGCGCTCGCCTCAGTAACGGGGATCGACGCGATCGTCGCCGGGCATCAGCATCTGCGTCTTCCCGGCAAGGATTTCGCCGGAATCGCGGGCGTCAGCGCGGATACCGGCTCCATCCGGGGTGTACCATGCGTCATGCCCGGATTCGGCGGATCAGATCTCGGCGCCATCGATCTGGCCCTGACGTACGACGGCACGCGCTGGATGGTCCAGGCCGCAACCGCCAGGCTGCATCCCATCGGTCGCAGAAGCGCAGACGGCTGGGTGCCGCTGGTGCCGAGCGACCGGGGCGTGCTTGCCGCCGCGGCGGCGCCGCACGAAGAGACGCTCGCCTCGATCCGCCGCCCCATCGGCGCGACGTCGGCGTCTCTCCATTCGTATTTTTCCGTCCTGAAGCCCACATGCGCACTGCAACTCGTCAGCGACGCGCAGCTGTGGCACGCAGGGCAGATGATCGCCGGCGGTCCGCTGGATGGGCTTCCTCTGCTGTGCGCCGGATCGCTGTTCAAGGCGGGCGGGCGTGGGGGCCCGGGCAATTACACCGACATCCCTGCCGGCCCGCTGGCCGTTCGCAACGTATCGGACCTCTACAGCTACCCGAACGAGTTGCAGATCGTGGACATGTCCGGCGAAGGGCTCGCCGAATGGCTGGAGATGTCGGCCAGCATATTCTCCACCCTGGCGGCTGACGGGATCGTTCGGCCATTGCTGCTTCCCGGCGCGGCTCCGTACAATTTCGACGTCATGGATGGCCTGGCCTATCGCATCGACCTCTCGAAGCCGGCGCGCTACGACATCGACGGCAAGCTTGCTCCCAACGGCGGACGCCGCATAGGCTCGTTGCGGTACATGGACCAGCCGGTGGCGACGGATCGGCGATTTCTCGTGGTGACGAACAGTTTCAGGGCTTCCGGCGGGGGCCGGTTTCCCGGACTGGGCATCGGCCGGGTCGTCGCATCCTCGCACCGAGCCAATCGCGACGTGCTCGCGGCCTATATTGCCGAGCGCGGAACCGTCCATTGCCATGAACGGCCGATATGGCAGTTTGCGGAAACCGGCGGCGCGCTCGTGCATTTCGATACCGGGCCAGGGGCCGCACGCCATCTGCATGAGATCGCCCGCTTCGCACCCGTCGCCGAAGGGATGACCGAGGAAGGCTATGTCCGATACAGAATGACGCTGCCATGATCGCTCCACACACCGTCAGACGCCGTCTTGCCATAGCGGCCGTCGCCCTTTCGGCCGTCATCCTCGGCGCGGCGTCCTTCTGGACCCTCGGCCCACGCGAGCCCGTTCCGCAGACATCCGCCTTTTCCGCGCGGGATATCGGTCCCGACATCTCCGCCTGGCTCGCGGCGCGCGAGGCCGATATACCCAATCTCCGCCCCGATGCGGCCAAGGAGATCGTGTGGGCCTATCCGGCGTCGCGCGCCAGGACACCGCTCGCCATCGTGTATATCCACGGTTTCTCGGCCAGCAAGGCCGAGTTGCGCCCCGTCCCGGACATGGTCGCCAGGAAACTCGGCGCAAATCTTTTCTACACGCGCCTGGCGGGCCACGGCCGCAACGAACCGGCCATGGCCGAGCCGACCGTCGGCGACTGGCTGGACGATCTTGCGGAGGCCGTCGCCGTAGGCCGGCGCATCGGCGAGAAAGTGGTCATCGTAGGGACGTCGACCGGCGGCGCGCTGACGGCCTATGGCGCAAGCCTGCCGGGCCTGCTGGACGGGGTTGAGGGCGTCGTCCTGATATCGCCTAATTTCGCCGTCCGCGACTGGCGGAGCTTCCTGCTGACCATGCCATACGCACGGCAGATCGTGCCTTTCCTGCATGGCGACACCTACGGCGAGGCTCCGCGAAGCCAGCCCGCCGACGAGGCCGCGGAAACCTATGGCTGGACGAGGGGATTTCCCACGGTGGCGCTGCTGCCCATGGCCGCACTTTCACAGGCGGCAAGGGCGATCGACTTTTCCGCGATCCGTATTCCGGCGCTGTTCATCCTGTCGCCGGCCGACAAGGTAGTGGATGCATCCGTAACGCTGGAGGCCGCCGGCCAGTGGGGCGGCCCGCATCGGCTGCTGGAGGTCGATCATTCGACCGACCCTTCGCAGCACCTGATCGCCGGCGACCTGCGCTCGCCGCAAACCAACCAGCGCGTCGCGGACGCCATCGCGGATTGGATCGCTTCTTTGCCCTGATCCCATCAGATCAGGAGGTCGGCGATGACCTGGTTTTCGGTGATGTCCTGATAGCGGATGCCATCGGCCTCCATGCGCTGGAGAAGCCCGTCGAAATTCCTTGCGTCCTTCGTCTCGATGCCCAGCAGGATCGAACCGAAATCGCGTGCCGACTTCTTCAGATACTCGAACCTTGCGATATCGTCGTCGGGACCGAGCAGTCCAAGGAAGTCCTTCAGGGCTCCGGGCCGTTGTGCCAGCCGCAGCACGAAGTACTTTTTCAGGCCCTCGAAGCGCAAGGCGCGCTCCTTCACGTCGGGCAACCGCTCGAAATCGAAATTCCCGCCCGAAACCACCAGCACGACCGTCTTGCCCGCGATCACGTTGCGCAAGGACCGAAGGGCGTCGATGGACAGGGCGCCGGCCGGCTCCAGTACGATTCCCTCGATGTTGAGCATTTCCAGCATGGTCTGGCAGAGCCGCCCTTCGGGCGACAGGATCACGTGGTCGGCCGGAAAGCCGCCCAGCAATTCGAGCGGGAGGGCACCGATCTCGGCCACGGCCGCGCCGTCGACGAAGCCGTCGATCTGCGGCAGTCGCATGCGGCGTCCCTCCGTCAGGCTGGTCTTCAGGCTGGGTGCACCCAGCGGCTCCACGAAGCGGAAATCGGGCGCGTCGGGCCCGGAAAAGTAGGACGTCACGCCGGAGGCCAGGCCACCGCCGCCGACGGGCATGACGATCATGTCGGGCAACTCGCCCTTGAGCTGGCGCTCCAGTTCCAACGCAACGCTGGCCTGCCCTTCCACGATGTCCTCATGGTCGAAAGGGGGCACCATGGCGGCGCCGCTGTCCTGGGAGTAGCGTTTCGCCGCCGCATAGCAGTCGTCGAAGAAGTCGCCGACCAGTTCGATCTCGATGGCGTCGCCACCGAAGACGCGGGTCTTGTCTATCTTCTGCTGCGGTGTGGTGACGGGCATGAAGACACGCCCCTTCAAGCCGAAATGCCGGCAGGCGAAGGCGAAGCCCTGCGCGTGGTTACCGGCGGAGGCGCAGCAGAATTTTGCGGACGCCTCCCCTGCCTCCAGGCGCTTGCGCATGAAATTGAAGGCACCGCGAATCTTGTAGGACCGGACCGGCGTGAGATCCTCGCGCTTCAGGAAAATCTTGGCGCCGAACTGCTTGGAGAGATGCTCGTTGCGCTGCAGGGGCGTAGCGGGAAAAAGCCGACGCAATGCATCTTCCGCCCTGGCGACGCCCTCCCTGAATGATTGCTTGTCCATGGATGATCCGAGTGCTGTCTGGTCACGGGCGGCGTCCGTACCGCCCGGCCCTACGCTCTAAGCCTTCGATGCCGGACACTCAACCCGTTTCGTCCTCCACGAAAAGCGGCACCTTGCGGAAGCTGTCCACATCGATGAGCCCCTGGTCGGAGATCCGCAGCGAGGGGATCACGACCAGCGCCAGAAGAGAGTGCTGCATATAGGCGTTGTTCAACGTGCAGCCGGAACGGCGCATCGCCTCCAGAAGTGCGGTCGCCTTTTCGGCGACGACTTCCGCGCGTTCGTCCGACATCAACCCGGCGATGGGCATCTCCACGAGCGCCTTCTCCTGCCCGTCGGCGTAGAAGACTACCCCGCCCCCGACAGCCCGCAGCCTGTTGGCCGCCAGCGCCATGTTCTCGCGGTCGGTGCCGACGACGATCATATGGTGGCTGTCATGCGCGACGGTGGAGGCAAGGGCGCAACGTCCCTCGTAACGGAAACCGGACACGAAGGCGTTGGTGACGCCGCCGGTCGCCCGGTGCCGCTCTACCAGGGCGATGTGGGCGACATCCTGTTCCACATCGCTCTCGACCAGTCCCGACACGACGCCGAGGCGCGCCTGCGCCTTTCGTGTCGGCGCCTGGTTCTCCACGACGCCGATGACGCGGGCCGTGACGGAGTTTGCGCCCGCCGGCGCCGGCACGGCGAAATCATCCGCCGTCATGTCGCGCTTCATGCGCACGGTTTGCCGCGCGCTGTCCGGGTAGGCGTATGCCGGCATGTCCTCCACGAGGCGGCCGGCCTCGGCCAGCTTGCGCCCACGCGCGAAGACCATGTCGATGGAGAGTTCGGCGAGGTTCGATACGATTAGGAAATCCGCGCGGCGGCCGGGCGTGATGGAGCCGATCTCGCGTTCCAGCCCGAAATGCTCGGCCGTGTTCAGGCTCGCCATCTGGATGGCGGTGACGGGCTTCAACCCCTGCGCGATCGCGTGCCGCACGACGCGGTTCATGTGCCCGTCATGCACCAGGGTTCCGGAGTGGCTGTCGTCGGTACACAGGATGAAGTTGCGGCTGTCGAGCCCGAGTTCGGTGATGGCCTTCACCTGCTCGGCCACATCGTACCAGGCCGAGCCCAGGCGCAGCATCGCCTTCATGCCTTGCCGCACCCGCGCGGCGGCATCCTCCATCCTCGTGCCCTCGTGGTCGTCCTGCGGGCCACCGGCGACATAGCCGTGAAACGGCAATCCAAGGTCCGGCGAGGCATAATGCCCGCCGACCGTCTTGCCGGCGCGCACCGTGGCCGCAATACCGCCGACCATGGTCGGCTCGTTGGCCGCAACGCCGGGAAAGTTCATCACCTCGCCCAGGCCGATGATGCCCGGCCATGTCATGGCCTCCGCTACGTCGTCCGGCGTGATGATGGCTCCCGCCAGCTCGAGTCCCGGCGCGGACGGCACGCAGGACGGCATCTGCACATAGACGTTGACCGGCTGCGCCAGCGCTTCGTCATGCATCAGGCGTACGCCCGCAAGGCCGAGGACATTGGCGATCTCGTGCGGGTCGATGAACATGGACGTCGTGCCATGCGGGATGACGGCGCGACAAAACTCCGTCACCGTGATCATGCCGCTTTCGACATGCATGTGCGCGTCGCACAGGCCGGGCACGATGTAGCGCCCGCCGGCATCCACGATGGCGGTCTGCGGGCCGATGGCATGCGACGCGTCGGGCCCGCAATAGGCGAAGCGCCCGCCGCTTATGGCGACATCCGTGCCTGCGATGATCTCGCCCGAATGCACGTTCACCCATCGAGCATTTCGCACGACGACATCCGCGGGCCGGCGGCCCATCGCCACGTCGACAAGCTCCGGCGCCATTTCGGCGAAGCCGCGCAGGGCCGGTTGGTGCCGGCTGTTGCGATTGGTGGTCATGCGCTTCCCGGATCCTCGATCAATACGAAAATGGTGCGGGCTGCGGGACTCGAACCCGCACGGGGAGGCCCCGAGAGATTTTAAGTCTCTTGCGTCTACCATTTCGCCAAGCCCGCCAACGCCCGTGGTTCGGACACGCGAATCCATTGGATGCGCGTATCCGAAAGCCGGACGTTACAGCGGGATACACCGGCAGCCGAGCCGAAGGCAATCGGATGTCGTCGCCCTCAGCCCTCACGCCCTTCCTTGCGGGCCTGCGCGTTCTTCACGAACTGGGACACCCGGCCGGCCTCCATCGGGCTGCCTATCTTTCGGGCCTTCTCGTTCTCTACCGGATTCATGCCTTTGCCCTCGCTACGCCCGGACGATGGACGCGTCGGCCGGTTGGCAGATTCCTTCAGCGACAAGGCGCGCCGCGCATTGGCGGTCAACTCTTCGCGGCGTTCGGCAGCCTTGCGCCGTGCAGCTTCCTTGTTGACCCGGCGGACGGCCTCCGCGAGGAGCCCGGACTTCTGGCGCATGCCGGAGTTGGAGTGGTCGAAGCCGCCACCGCCCCTTCGCGCCTCGCGGCGCGCCTTGGCCGCCAGCGATTGGGCCCGGTCGCGGCGCTCGCGCAGACGCGCGAGGAGATCGCGCAACGCCGCATCCTCGATCGTCCGGATGTGAGGGTGATGGGTCTCGCCCACCATTTCGCGCTCCGCATTGTCCAGAACACGCGCTTCGTCCTTGATACGGGTGCTCAATGCCACCTCCTGTCTTTTCGTACAGCAGGCCAACACATGGTGGACGGGCGCGGTTCCTTCACGGCCGCGTCAGCGGATCATGCCCCGGCTTGCGGCCGCGCCTGATTTCACGCGCGCGGCGCCCGAGGCTGAGAAACGTCGACATCAACGGCAGGCGCGCGGCGGCCACGGCCTCACCGGAAGGGCTGCGACGCAGAACGACGCGCGGGCAGGCAGCCAGGCTCGTGAAGCCCGGAAAGGTTCTTCGAAAGACCTGGTAGGCAGCCTCTACCGACAGGGCGTCGCCTTCCTGGTCGTGTCCGGGCCAGCTGCGCAGGAACACCGAGAGTTCGACTGCGGCGGCCCGGGATATACCGACCACCTGGCACTGGCCGGCGGGGCCGTCCGGGTCGAGCACGCTCACGGCCGACCGGCCCGGCGACAGACCCTGCACTTCGCCGAAGAACAGGTCCCAGCGCTGTTGCGACAGCGATTGCAGAACGGCGGCGATCCGGCTGCGTTCGGCCCCCGGAAACACGGCGTCGTCCTGGATGAGGAGCAGGGATCCGCGTCCGGATGCCAGGAAGGCATTCACCACGTCGCGGTGCGCCTGCAGCCGGGCGCCGGTCCCTTGCGGCCGGATCCCGGACGGATGTTGCGGCGCGACCGCCTCATGCACAAGGTCCGGCAGGACCTCGGGCGAAAGGCCCAGCCTGCGAAGCTGGGCCGAAAACTCGCGTCGGCGGTCCGCGTGCTGCGACATCGCAATGACGCGGACCATATCGAATACGCCCGAGACGGGGTTGTGTGGCTGCCAGCGCATGCCCCGCGCCTCAGGCCGAAGCCGCCAGACGCTCAGGCTGGGCGCCATCGTCCGGATAGTCGGCCTTGAGCGCCAGCGCGGCGGATTGCAGGGCCTGCGCACGAATGGCTACAACGGGCTCGGAGCCGAGCGCGGCCAGCCTGATGCCCATCTGCCCGCGCCCGGGATGGACCGGAGGCCAGATATCGACCGAAAAATAGCGCGCCGCGCTGCGGTCGATATCGCCCCAGAACTGGACCACGAGGCCTGTCGGCATCAGTTCCGGCAGCCGGGAGACATCGGCGAGGTCCAGGCGATAGTCACGCGAGGGCGTCATCGCCAGAACCACGAGATCGAACGGGCCTTCCGACACGTCGGCGAGAGAGGGCCTGATGACGACGTCCGCCCCCGCGCCCTGCAGCCCCGATGCCAGAAGCCCCTTCATCTCGTTGTCGCAAAGCAGCAGGCATCGCGCGCCCGTCGGATCGGCGCCGGCCTGGGCAATCTGAAGAAGGCAGAGCGGCGCGAGATAATCGGCGACACCGGAATCGCGGTCCGCAAGGTCGGCGCCTGCGACCTTCAGGTCGTAGGCATCGCGCTGTCGCGCGTCGAGGCCGCCCGAGACCGCCCCGCGACAATCGAACAGCATGGCCAGAACCGACCGGGACGGCATGAGGCTCAGCAATGCCGGCTTGATCAGCGAGGACTGGCGCTCGACGGCCACGATATCCACGCCGGATGCCATATCGGCGGTCAGCCCCTGCACGAACTCGATCTCGCTGGTCAGCGTTTCCTCCGCATTGAGACGCCGCAACATCGCTTCCACCTGTGCGCTCCGAACCGTCGCGCGGGCGGGCGCGGCGGCGACGATGCGTCGGGCGCCGGCACGCGCCGCAAGAAGAATGGTGACGAAATCTTCCTCGGTTCGCGCGTCGGTCAGAACGGTGAGGCCGGACAGGTCGAGGCCGATGGCCGCGATGCGCGCGTCGATCGTCTCCAGCAGCCGGCCACTGGTCGAATCCGCCCAGATCATGTTGTTCTCGTTCAAATCCGACATGTCCGCCGCCCTGAAAACCTATTAAAATAGCTGAATAATATTACGTTACGCATTGATATGGCCGTGCACCGCCTCCCATTTCGGCGACGTCGTTTCCCCCTCGTTCTCCAGAAGCCCCCACGAGCCCCATTTGCCCGGCTGGTACATGGACGTGTAGAGCACCATCAGGCCTCCGCCCGCCGCCTTCCAGCTATCGAGATAGGCGCGATACAATGCGCCCATGCGCGGATCGCGATTGGCGGCGATGAACAAGGCTTCCAGCCGCTCGTCGTTCTCCCGGCCGGCAACGCCGACGAGATGCTGCCCGGCTTCGTAGGCAGCCAAGGGCAGGCCCAGCCGCCTGGCCGTCTCGCTCTGGGCGCGCATCATGTCGCGAGTCCGCCCGGCCAGATCCTTCCCCAGTTCGGAGAAGAGCCGATCGAGAGACCATTGCGATACGTCTCCCGCGCGCTCGGGCGTGCCGTAGCTGTAGCCGAAATACGGAGCGATCGCGATCAGGTCGGCATTGTTCCGCGCTTCCTGCGACGACAGGACGACGTCGACCGTCCACGGATTCTCCGCCTGCCCCGCGAACACGCCCTTCACACGCTTCGGATCGGCGGCGAAGACACGACGGAAGATGGAGATGACTTCGCTGGAGCGTTGTCCGTGATATTTGAGCTGCGCTTCGAACGGATCAGCCGACAGGCCGAGGCGCAAGCCTTCCTCGCGAGCATGGGCGGCCTGCTTGAAGATCTCGTTCCAGACCTCGTTGGAATATTCCACATAGACCGGCAGGGACGGGTCGAGCTGGTCGCGCACCAGTTCCGCCATGCGTTCCACATATCCGTCATCGGCGAGATGCGGGATGTTGAACCAGGGCGCGATGCGCGTCCGGTTCGCCAGAGCGACCATCGTTTCCACCGGAATGCCGCGATCGGCAAGATCGAACATGCCGGGTTTCGGCCGTTGATCCCAGCTTATCAGGGGCGAGTCGTTCGTCTGGCCCCAATCCATGAAACGCAGGGCCTGCATTCCCTCCAGGCGGCTTAGGAACGCGTCGCGGAACATCTCGTCGCCGGCGTCCGGCTGCTCGACGAGGCGCAGATTGCGCAACGGGTTTTCCGGGGCGGTCTGGTACAGGCGCGCGATGACGGGAGCATCGGTCTGATTGATGCGGATGCGGTCGAAGCCCTCGCCACGGTCGAGGAGGACGGCGCCGCCATAATAGCCGATCCGGCCCTGCCCATCGTATCGGACGGTCAAGTCCGACTTGAGGTGGCTTCTGTACCTGGTGTGGATCAGGAAGGATTCGAGGAACGTCCCGGGCGGAATCATGCGCGGATAGCGATCATCCGTCATGGGCGGCAGCGGTTCGTCCCATGTGAAGCCGGCATTCACGCGCTGAACGCGCCAGCGCGACGCGCTTGCGGCCAGATTGGTGAACGGGTGCTCCGTAGTCCAGTACGGCAGGCCGACGAGGTTGAGGCCAAGTGCGGAACCGCGCTGGGCCGCGCGCGCAGTGCGAGCGGCTTCGAGCACGCCGGGAACGGCCAGAGAAGCGGATGCTGCAAACAGGAAGCGGCGTCGATTGAGCATCATCTAGTCTCCACGGCTTCCCCGGCCTTCGGCCGATGCCCGCAAGGCGCTGTGGCGCAGGAAATCCTTGAACAAATGCGGCGGCACGTCGTCGGCGCCGCGCCGCAGCGGCCGCCTCACCCGCCGCAGGCCGAAGCCCGAAAGCCAGGCCAGGTCGGCAAGCACGGCATAGGTGCGGCCATGATTGGACATGAAGTAATGGCGGCGGGATTCGAACCAGTAGCGCGGGCGCCGCGCAGGCTTCGACGTCCGGCGCGTCACGTTGGTGGACTGGCCGACCAGATGCACGACCCGGCTTTCCGGAACGTGCCAGCATTCCCATCCGGCGCGGGCGGCGCGCAGGCAGAAGTCCACTTCCTCGTAATACAGGAAGTAGTCCTCGCTCATCAGGCCGATCTCGGCCAGCATCGCCTGCCGCACCATGAAGCTGGCGCCGCTGACCCAGCCGACGCGTTCGGGCGCATCGCCGGTCGGCTGCACATTGGTGAAGCGCTTCAGGATACGGCTCGCCGGGCCGAAGCGGACTTCGCTTTCGAATTCTCCCAGCGGATTGGGAAACCGGAACGCGCAGGACTGCATGGTTCCGTCCGGATCCTCCAGACGGCTGCCGGCAATTCCGGCGCGCGGATGCGCGTCCAGGAAATCCACCAGCGTTCGTGCCGCTCCGGGCCGCACATAGGTGTCCGGGTTCAGCAGCAGCGTGTATTCCGATGGCCGCCCGCCGGCGCGAAGATGCTCGATACCCCGGTTGTTGGCGTAGGCGAAACCGCCATTCACCGTAAGGGGTAGCAGCTCTACCCGGTCGAACCATGCGCGATCGAGGATGGCCGCCTCGAAACGCAGAACGGAATCATCGCCGGATGCGCCATCCACGACGAGAATGCGCGTGCCGTCCGGCAACGTCTCGTCATCCAGCAGGGAAGACACGGCGTCGAGGACCAGCCCGGGCGTGCGGTAATTCACTATGACGACGCTGAGCTTCATAAGGTGCGCCTTCTCCGGGTGTCGGCCGTTGCAGGAACCAGGACCCCGACCGATCCGTCGCGAGAACCGGGACACCATGAGACGGCGACGGATCGGCAGGCGGAAAGCGGGCCCTGCCCACCGTTATGCAGGACGGGCAGCCCGTTGCGCGACTTGGCCAAACGGGTGAAGCCCTCCTGCCATCGGTGGAATGGCATACCCCATCGTCCGTGTTGTGATGGTGGGAGGCGGTGGCTTAACAATCATTACGACAAATTTTGTATTCGCCTGCGCGCGGGCGTCTTTTCATCGAGGAGCGACCCGCCATGGGCGAGTCCATTTCAGCCGTCACCTATATCCTTGCCGGCACGCTCGCGATGTTCGCCGTGGCGATGCGGGTCACAACCGGCACCGTCGACCGCGAGACCGTACGGGTCTGGATCGGCAGTTGGGTGGCGGCGACGGTGGCGGTCTTCCTGGTTCGGAACTTCTTCGCCTATGGGGCGTGCCTCTTCGTCATCGCCCTCGTCTCGTCGCGGCGGCTGCCGCCCGAAGACAGGCCCTACCTCTTCATCGTCCTGATGTTCACCGCCCCCAATCTGGTGATCCGCATGCCGGGTTTCGCCGGCATCAACACGCTGCTGGACCTGACCCCGCAGCGCATCCTCTCGGCAGCCATCCTGCTTCCGCTCCTGCCGGCCCTCCTTCGGCAGGCGGTGCCGCCGCGACTGAAGATCGTCGACACCCTCGTCGTCAGCCTCGTCCTTCTGATCACCGTGCTCACCTTCCGGCACAGCGAAGCAACCGCAACCGATACGATGCGCCGCCTGATCACCAACGTCCTGGAAATCGGCGTGCCCTACTTCGTCTTCAGCCGATGCCTGACGTCGGTGGGCGATATCCGCAAGGGATACATGGCCTTCGTTTTCGGAACGCTGTCCTTTCCCGTTATCGGCGTCATCGAGTTCATCCGCCAGTGGCGGCTCTTCAATGTCGTCGCCCAGGGCTGGGGGGCGGAGATGGTGCAATTCTACCTGTTTCGCGACGGCATGCTGCGCTCGGCCGGGCCGGCGATCGAGGCGATCGCCTTCGGCTTCATCTGCATGATCGCCATGGGCTGCATGCTGTCCCTGATGACGCGGGAAAAGCGCACGATGGTCGTGATGGGCATCTTCGCTGCCTTCGGCATCGGCCTCGTCACCAGCCTGTCGCGCGGGCCATGGGTGGGCGCGGCGATCATGCTGGTCGTCTATCTGCTGGCGCGCCCCAAGGCGGTGTCGACAGGCGTGCAGGCCACCATGCTGGGCGGCCTGGCGCTGATTCCCGTTCTGATGTCGCCGCTCGGCGACAAGATCATCCGCTACCTGCCCTTCGTCGGGACCGTCGAAAACAACAACGTCGAATATCGCCAGCAGCTCATCGACAATTCGCTGGCCATCATCGGACGGCATCCGATCTTCGGCTCGGCCGAATTCCTGAACGAACCCGAAATGCTGGTTATGCGGCAAGGCCAGGGCATCATCGACGTCGTCAACACCTATGTCGCGCTGGCCCTCGAGTTCGGCCTGCTGACGCTGGCGATCTTCCTCGTCATCTTCGCGCTGACTGGCCTGTCCGTCCTGCCGATGGCGTTCCGGCGCGATGCGCTGGCGGAGCCCGCGCGCCAGTGGCTGGCTATCATGGCGGCGACGATGGTGACGATCGCGACCGTCAGCAGCGTCTCCTACATCCCGTTCATCTACTGGATCATGGCCGGTTTCGGCGTCGGCATGGTGCGCATGGCCACGACCGGCGAGACGGTCGTCGGCGCCATGGCCCCAGCATCGGGCTCGAAAGCAAATCAGGGCATGCGCGTCATCGGCACGGGCGCCTATGCACATACGGGCCCCACAGCGCCGGCCACCGCCCTTTCCCGCACGAACGACGCTTGAGGCAAAAGCATGACGGCAGAAGCCATGGAACGTCCGCTCCGCCGCCGGGTGTCATCGGCCGGAATCTGGAGCATGGGCCAGTTCGGCGCCTCGCTCGGCGTGCGCATGGTCAGCAACATGATCCTGACGCGGCTGCTGCTGCCCGAGGCCTTCGGCGTGATGGCGGTCGTCGGCGTGCTGGCCGTCGCTCTGGCGCTGCTGTCGGATCTCGGCATCGGCCAGAACGTCATCGTGCACAAGCGCGGCAGCGACCCCACCTTCCTCAATACGGCTTGGACGGTCCAGATCGCGCGGGGCCTGTTCATCTGGAGCCTCGCCATCGTGCTGGCGATCGTCATCGCCGTGCTTGCGCCGCTGGGCGTCTTTGCGCCCGACACGGTCTATGTCGATCCGCGACTGCCCTTCGTGCTCGTGGCCGGCACCTTCGCCGCCGTGCTGCAGGGCCTTGAATCCACCCGCATCCACGAGGCTCGACGCAACCTGCAACTGCGCCGCCTGACCGAACTGGAGTTCGGCGCGCAGATGGCGGGTTTCGTCGTCACCCTGGCGCTTGCCTACACATGGCCATCGATCTGGGCGCTCGTGCTGGGCGCGCTCTTCGCGGCCTTCGTGCGCATGGCGGCAAGCCATCTGGTGCTGCCGGGCAACGCCAACCGCATCGGCTGGGACAGGGATTCCTGGATCGAGATTTTCGGCTTCGGGCGCTGGATCTTCGTATCCTCGCTGATCGGAGTGCTATTCACCACCGGCGACCGGCTGATCCTCGGCGGCTTGGTGGATGCCCACGTGCTCGGCCTCTACGCCATCGCCGCGCTTCTGCTCAGCGTCTTCCAGACGGCCGTCAACACGCTGGCCGGCACGGTGGCCTTTCCCGCGCTCAGCGAACTGACACGCAACGACCCGGCGGCCTTCCGCAAGAGCTATTTCACCTTCCAGGCCGGCGCCGACGCGGTGCTGGGGCTTTGCGCCGGCGGGCTCTTCGTCACCGGGCCGCTGATCGTCTCCATCCTTTACGATCCGCGCTACGCGGAATCGGGCGCCATGCTGTCGCTTCTGGCCATCGGCCTCGTCGGCATGAAGTTCTGCGTGACCGAGCAGTGCTACATGGCCACGAAGCGGATGGGCTACTATCTGTGCACCAACGCCATCCGCCTTGTCGTCCTGGTCGTCGGACTGCCGCTGGGGCACTCGCTGTTCGGGCTCGAGGGCGCGCTTGCGGCGATCGTCGCCGCGCAATTCTCGTCATGGCCGATCGCCTTCGTCTTCAAGATCCGGCATGGCCTTTTCGACTGGCGTTTCGAAGGTGTGGTCGTACCGGCCGTCGCCCTCGGCCTGCTCCTTGGCCATCTGGCGCTGGCCGCCGCACAGGCGCTCGGCCTGGGCGGATAACCGGACGGACAGTCCGGCTCCGCCGCGACGATTTCCAGCGTCGCGGCTTTCATGGATCCCAAACGAAAAAAGCGGCCCGGAGGCCGCCTTTCTCATTTATCCGGGCGCTGATGGGCTTGGCTAGAGCGTTTCCATATGAGTAGGAAACGCTCTAGATCGTGCCGGCAACCGGCATCGCCTCCATGCGCGAGCCGAAGACGCCGTGCTGGGCGCGGTCGGCGATGACCTGGTTGACGATGCGGGGCGTCACCATGGACGCCTCTTCCGCATAGGCGTAGACGAGGCAGCGGTCGGCAAGGACGTTCATCAGGCGCGGAACGCCCTTCGAATCCTCGTGGATCATGCGCTTCGCCTCGTTGGAGAAGAGCTCCCGCTCACAACCCGCCACGCGCAGGCGATGATCGAAGTAGAACATCGCTTCCGTCGCCTGCAGGGCCGGCAGGTTGAAGTCCGAGGAAACGCGCTGGGCGAACTGCTCCATGCCCGGCCCCTGCAGGGTGGCCCGCAATTCGGGCTGGCCCACCAGGATAAGCTGCATCATCATCTCGTCCGTGTTGACGTTGGAGAGCATGCGCAGCTCTTCCAGCCGTTCGGCGTCGAGGTTCTGTGCCTCGTCGACGATCAGCACGACGCGGCCGTGCCGGTCGTATTCGGAGGTGACGAACTCCGAATAGCGTTTGTAGAGGCCGGCATAGGAGCCCTCCTCGAAGGGCTGGTTGAAGGCCATCAGGATCCACTGCAGCATCGGGCTGTTGTTGCGCGGCGTGTGGCTGATGAGGCCCGTGCGCACATCCGGCCCCAGGCAGCCAAGAAGCTGCCGGATGAGCGTCGTCTTCCCGGAGCCGATGGCCCCGGTGACGACGGTGAAGCCTGCCTGGTTGATGATGCCGTATTCCAGCATCGAGAAGGCCATCTGGTGGTTACGGCTGAAATAGAGGAAACGCGGATCCGGAAGGATCGAAAATGGCTTTTCGCGCAATCCGAAATAGGATTCATACATGAAATGGCTCCTTTGTCGGTAGCCGTTGCATTTCGGGCCGCCGGCTTACATGCCGTGCGGCCGCGCCTTGTTCATCAGGACCTGGAACTTCGCGCCCGTCGGCAGGAACGACTTGCATGTCTCCAGCTCCGAGACGGAGGACTGGCCCACCGCGACCACCAGAAGCACCAGGTCCGCGACCGGCAGGATCTGGGCCGCATCATCGCCGACCAGAAGCGGCGGCGTATCCAGAAGCAGGACGTCGGGCCGCAGGTCCCGCTTGACCATGTCCACGAAGGCCGGGATATCGGCATCGTCCGGCGGCGTCAGGATGTTGACGACTGCCCCGCCGGCCCGCACGCGGCGGACACGTTCGATGATGGCGCTTTCGGCGGCCGGCTTCACGCGCGGCAGGCTCAGCACTTCGGCAAGGCCGCCGGCTTTCGCCTTGGGCTTCAGGTCGATCACCACGACGGTCTGCTTGCGCGCCCGCGCGATGGAGAAGGCCAGGTTGGCGCAGGTAACGGTGACGCCGCAGCCGGGCGTCGGCGCCGTGACCGCGATGACCTGCGGGATATCGGCCTTGACCAGCGTCAGCAGATGGTTGCGCAGGACATCGTAGGCACGCGTCCGCGGTTCCGACTTGTCGAAGGCGATCACATTGGCGGCGAGCAGCCGGTGCGGCGCCGGCGCATGGGGCTGCACCTCCTTCGCGCCGTCGAGCTGGGCTATGCCGCCATCGAGCTGGAAAAGAGAGCTGACGCGCTGGGCGCGATGGGCCCTCGCATCCCGCTGGCCCGTGCCTTGCGACAGGGGTGCCGGGGTCATCGCCGGAAGCGAGCGCGCCCGCTGAAGTGCTTCAGTCACACGATCCATGGGAATTGTCCTCAGGCAACGACGCTGGGCGCGATGGGTTCACGGGGCTGCGGGGAAGCCGGCTGGCCGGTGACCAACCCCGCCGCGACGACGAAGATCATGATAGAGGAGACGAGGCCGATACGACGCATCAGCCCCTCGCCGCGCGGATGCAGGTCGGGAATGACGACCAGCGACTGCCCTTCCAGAGAGCGGCGCAGATCGAAGGCGCCGCGGATGGACTTGTCCATCTTGTCGGACAGGTACAGGCAGGCGGCGCCGGCGGCGCCGGCCGCGGCGAGCACCAGAAGCATCATCTTGGTGCGGCTGGGCGCGCTCGGGTAGCGGGGCACCTCGGGCGCCTCGACCACCTGGATCTGGTCGACGTTCTGGTCTTCCTCGAGCCGCAGGCCGACGCGCGCGGTGTCGAGCTTGGCGCGCATGTCTTCCAGGCTGCGCTGGGCTGCCGTACGGTCCCGCTCGAGCGCAGCCATCTGCGACTCCACTTCGGGCGCGCGGGAGATCGTGGCCTTCAGCCATTCGATGCGCGAGGCCAGTTCGCCCTGCTGCTTCACCAACCCCTCGCGGCGCGGCTTCGACAGTTCGATGCGCTCGGAAATCAGGCCGAGTTCCGGCGACAGGGTCGCCGGGTCGGTTCCGGCCGTCGCGGCGGTGTTGCTGGCGATCTGAGCCTCGAGGGATTCGATGCGCGAGCGCAGGCTGCGGATTTCCGGATGGGCGTCCGACATGGCCGAGGATTTCGCGGCCAGTTCGCCCTTGAGCTCGTCCAACTGGCGCTGGCGCGCGGCGGCAGCCGTGTCCGCAAGGGGCGCGTTCCAGCGGTATTGCGCTTCCAGCAGCCGGATCTCGTCGTCCAGCGTGGCGATCTGGCGGTTCACCTCCGCCAAATCCTGCTCGCGGGTGTTCAATTCCGCAACGAGGGCCGTGGTCCGGCTGGGCAGCGCGTCGCCGTTCTGCTCCAGGAAATCGCGCCAGGCCTTGTCGCGCTCGCCGAGCCTGTCCGAAAGGGCGGCAACCTCGCGTTCCAGGAACTGCGACGTATCGGCTGCGGTGTTCGTGCGGCTCTTGCGGTTCTCGCGGATGATCATGTCCACCAGTTCCGAGGCGCCCTTGGCCGACAGTTCCCTGTCGCCGTAGGAGAATGTCAGACGGAAGATCGAGCGGCCGGCAAACTGCTGCGACTCCTCGGTGGCCAGCGGAATGATCTGGATCTGACGCCGCACCAGTTCCGCCAGACGCGAGTCCGACATGGTCCCGCGGATGTCCGGATACAGGTCCAGGCGGTTGACGAAATCCAGCAACTGGTCACGCGCCAGGACGCGCTGTTCGATGAACTGCAGGCGCTCCGTTCCTACCGTCGAGGCGATCAGGGGGTTCGGCCCCTGGTTGGAGCGGACCTCGATGATGGCTTCCGACGTGTAGGTGCGCGGCAACTGCATGACGACGACGAGGCCGACGAGCACCACCGCGATGGCGGGCAGGATCGCTGCGAGCGGACGGCGAAGGGCCAGTTCCACATAATATTTGATGTTCTGGAGGATATCGTTTTCCATGCCACGCTCCATCGGTGGGAGGCCGCCGTAAGGATTAAGGGGTCCGGTCGCGAAGCGTCAGTTGCTGCCGCTCGCCTGGGCGCCGTCGATGGACGCGGACCGCTGGCCGTTGCGCTGGTACGCGACGCGAACCAGGTCGCCCGGCCGAAGCAGGGTCGTTTCGGTGGCCGGCACCTCGGTGACGTTGCCGTCTTCCGAGCGCATGATCGAGTACTGGGCCTCGATGCCGCGACGTTCCGCGATCTCGCTGTTCGTGTAGATCGACATGACCCGTTCGTCCTGGATCAGCGCGGCCTTGGCCGACTGGAGCTGGCGCTCATTGTCATGCAGTTCGGAAAGCAGCCGCGCCTGACGCTCGTTCAGGTAGGTATCCACCCGCGTCCTCTCGGTCAGGTTGGCGCCTTCGAGCGCGCTGAGATCGTTCTGCAACTCGTCGCCCTGCTCGCTCAGCTCGGCAACCTCCGCTTCCAGCTCCAGCTTGGCGGAGGCATGCGACAGACCCTTGGCGACCAGCGCCGAAGTGGACGCCAGACGCTGCTTGGCCAGGTCGACGCGGCGATCGACGCTCTCCATGCGCCGGCGGAGTGCCTCGATGCCCGAGTCGCCCAGGGTGCCGAGCTGCGCCTGCGCGTTACGCTGGGCATTCACCTCGTCGATATTGGCCTTGAGCACCTGGCGCTCGCGCTCCAGAAGGTTCTGGCGCTCGATCTCCGACATGTCCGGCAAGGCGCCGGCCGGAAGCTCGATCTCGTCGCGCCCTGCCAGTTCGGCATTCAGCCGGGCAATGCGCAGTGTCGTGTCGGCGATCTGCCGCCGCGTCTCGGCAAGCTGGTTCTCGACGACCAGCGCACGATCCTGATCGCGTGCCTCCATCGGCGTGCGATAGAGGCCGCCCGCCACCGTGACGGCATGAAGCACCGTCATCGTCGGCCGGTACGGAAAGGATCCGGGCGCGTCCACATCGCCGACGACGTAGATCATCGGCATGTGCTGGGCGCCGGGCTGCAGCATCACCGAAAGGTTCAGCTCGCCCTTAAAGAAGCCCGCGAGCTTCTGCGACAATTCCTGCTCGAGCTGGTCGACCGTAAGGTCCTGGGCGCTGATCTGCCCGACGAGCGGCAGCGACAGCGTGCCGTCCGGGCTGATGACCGCCTCGCGGTTCATCCGCTCGTCCTGGGCTACCCAGACTTCGAGCGTATCGCCGGGCTGGAGTTTGTAAGGTTCGGCCTTCGCACCGGTTGCCACAACCAGAAGGCAAAGAGAGATAATAAAAACCATCAATCGCATAGGTCGGCTCCGGGCGAAATGAATTCCCGATGATCGGTCTGAATGAGCTTTATGCAGGCCGGTCGGCGCTCCGCCTCCCGCACTGCCTAACTGCTGCGAAGCTAATGGAATCGGGCCACGTTTACCCGTACGCAATTAGCATTAGATGCCCCTCCGTCCGGCGCATCCGAAGGCCCGGCACACCTCCACTGGCGGACTTCTGGCGGGCGTGGCGACAGGGCATCCTTGCGGGGTGAGGAAATTCACCGCCGCGCCGTTGCAACTTTGCCGTGCGCCGACTCACAGTCCGGCTCGTCCGGGCAGGTTTCAGGAGACGATCATGAGCGGCCGCGATATCGGCATCGTCGTCATCGGACGCAACGAAGGGCAGCGCCTTGCCGCCTGCCTGCGTTCGCTTGGCGCACACATACGAAACACGGTCTATGTGGATTCGGGCTCGACGGACGGAAGTCCGGAGATGGCCGAAGCCATGGGTGCGATCGTCGAGCGCCTGGACATGACGCAGCCCTTCACCGCGGCCCGCGCCCGCAACGCGGGATATGAGAGGCTGGCCACCGCGGTGCCGGGCCTTCGCACCATCCAGTTCGTGGATGGAGACTGCGAACTCGCCGAAGGCTGGCTCGACGATGCCCGGGCGTTCCTCGACGCCCGCGGCGACGTCGCCATCGTTGCCGGTCGACGGCGCGAACGACGCCCGGATGCCTCGGTCTATAATGCGATGACCGACCGTGAATGGGATGTTCCGGCCGGTGAGCAGGAAGAATGCGGAGGCGACTTCCTGGTGCGGTGCAAGGCATTCGACGGCGTTGGCGGATTCAACCCGGCATTGATCGCCGGCGAAGAGCCGGAGCTGTGCGTGAGGCTGCGCGCGGCCGGATGGCGCATCTTCCGGATCGCATCGGAGATGACGCGGCACGATGCCGCCATGACGCGCTTCTCCCAATGGTGGCGGCGCAACGTGCGCGGTGGGCACGCCTTTGCCGAAGTGGCGCGCATGCACGCGGGATCGCCGCACGGAATATGGAAGCGCAGCGTCTCGCGCGCCTGCATCTGGGGCGGCGTCATACCCGTGGCGGCGCTGGCCAGCGCGGCGGTGCATCCGGCCGGTTTGCTGCTGCTCGGCATCTATCCCGCGCAGGTTGCGCGCATGGCCATGCGGCAAGGCCCAGGCCGCGCGGACAACTGGGCCCACGCAACCTTCCTCGTATTAGGAAAATTTCCCGAGATGCAGGGCGTGGCCAGTTACGAATGGAACCGGTTTCGCGGGCGCAGGCGGCAACTCATCGAATATAAGTGACGCCCTACGCCTTTGGGGTCATCGTCTGAGGCCGCCGCGCTCGATTCGACGCGGCGGCCTTCGCATTGGGGGTGCGGTGACCCGCCCCAAACCCGCAAAAGCGGTGCGAAGCAGCCTCCAAATACCACCAGGGGCATCTTCCGAAACGTGCCGAATGCAACTTTAGGTTCAATCGCAGACTGAAAGGATAGGTTTGGACGGGCACGCATTGGCCCTCCCCTAATGCCGAAGGACAGCTTGTTGCAAAGCCTGCCGCTTGGGATTCTTGCCCCGTTTTCAAAGCCTTGCACAGGCAGGACCCGGGGGCTCTCTCGTGGCGCAATTGCTGAACATGTTTTTTCTGGCGTTGAACGGTGCACTTGCCGTTCCCACCGTCGTATACGGGACGGAAATCGCCGCCGGCATCCTGATCAGGCGGCGGCCCAGCCGGGCGATCGCCGTGCGGCGTCCCAGCGTCGCGATCCTTGTGCCGGCGCATAACGAGGAAGACAATATCGGCGGCACGATCGCCGCGCTTCTTCCCCAGCTTGCAGCCGGTGACCGCGTCGTCGTGGTTGCCGACAATTGCGAGGACCGGACGGCCTGCATCGCACGCGCCGCCGGTGTCGAGGTGGTGGAGCGGTACGATACGCAGAAGCGCGGCAAGGGCTATGCGCTCGACGCCGGCGTCGCCCATATCGCCAAGAACCCCGCCGACTGCCTCATCATCCTCGACGCGGATTGCCGCCTGTCCGACGGCTCGATCGACAAGCTCGCTCGCCAGGTTGCGGAAACCGACAGGCCGGCGCAGGCCGTATACCTGATGACCGCGCCCAAGGGTGCGCCCATCGAAACCCAGGTCGCGGCCTTCGCCTATGTCATCAAATGCCTCGCCCGCCCGCTGGGCCTGCGTCGCATGGGACTGCCCAACCAGTTGATGGGCACCGGCATGGCGTTTCCGTGGAAGGCCATCGAGACCGTCGACCTTGCAAACGGGCATCTGACCGAGGATCTGAAGCTCGGCCTGGATCTTGCGGTGGAGGGTTATGCGCCGTTCCTGTGTGAAGAGGCCTATGTAACCAGCGAATTCCCCTGCACCGAGCAGGGAATACGCTCGCAGCGCTCGCGCTGGGAAAACGGCCACCTCTCCATGCTGGGCCGCGCGATCGCCGGCTTCTTCAAGCCGGGCATTCTCCGTCAGCCGGGTGCGCTCGTCCTGTCGCTCGACATGATGGTGCCGCCGCTGACGCTTCTCCTGCTGCTGCTGATCCTGATGTTCGGCATCACGGCGCTGTTCGCGATGATCACGGGCTCGATCGGCGCCTTCCTGCTGGCCGCCTTCAACCTGGGCTTCGTGGTCCTGGCATCGCTGATCGGATGGGCAAAGTACGGACGGTCGATCCTGCCGGCCCGGGCCTTCGGCCACATCGCAACCTACGCGCTCGGCAAGATCCCGCTTTACGTCAACAAGCTCATCCTGCGCCGCCAGGCGTCGGGCTGGGTTCGCACAGACCGCAACCGTGCCGAAGGCACGACCGAGGCCCGGCCCTGAGGCCGGACCGCAGGGGCGCGTCCGAAAGGGCGCGCCATCGCAGAAGACCGAACCCCTTACCCGTCGATAGCCCCGCCCAGGCGCGAACCGCAGCCGGACGGATGGCCCCACATTGCGAGCCCCACATGGCGCTGATCGAAACGACCCACCTCAAGGTCTCCGCGGCCGCAAGGCGGCGGCAAGGCCGGACACTGAACTACGACACCATCGCCACGGTCGCCGCCGTGCTGGATGTGGTGCTGATCGTCGGCAGCAGTATCACCGCCGGCATCGCATACCACTGGTTAGCCTTCGGCGTGCTGATCGATCCCTCGCCCTGGATCGGCGTCGGCATCACGCTGGCCGCCGCCTTCGTCCTGACGATGAGCGCCGGCGGTCTCTACAAGCCGACCGCGCTGCTTTCGTTCGGCACGCAGTTTCGGGCGATCCTTCTGGCCGGCGTCGGCATCATGGCCTTTCTGGCCAGCGTCGCCTTCTTCCTGAAGATCGGCGAGATCTTCTCGCGCGCATCCATGCTGGCCTTCATGCTTCTGGCGATGACGGTCCTGACCATCAGCCGCCTCGCCTGGAAACGGCACCTCCATGCGGCCATGGCGCACGGCCTGTTCCAGATGAAGCGCGTCCTGCTGATCTGCGGCGAATCCTTCGACTACGACAAGATGGCCGCCGACGTGGCGCGCTACGGCCTGTCGATCCATCATGTGCTGCGCTGCCCGAACGATGATTTCACCGCGCTATCGGGTGCGTTCAGCGCCGGCATCGGCTTTTCCGTCGACGAGGTGATGGTCGCCACGCCGGCCGGCAACCTGCCGATGGTGGATACGCTTTTGACCGAGCTGCGTGCCTTGCCGCTGCCGATAAAGCTCGTCGTGAACGATTTTGCCGCCGGCCTCGTCACCCAGCCGGTGCGCCATATCGGCGACAATCTCGCCTTCGAGATCCAGCGCCGGCCGCTGACCCTTGCGGAGCGGGCAATGAAACGCGCCTTCGACATCGCGTTCGCCTCGGCCGCGCTTGCCTTCCTGGCGCCCTTGTTCGTGGTCGTCGCGATCGCGATCAAGATCGACAGCCGTGGCCCCGTCTTCTTCCGTCAGTCCCGGCGCGGCTACAACAACGCGGCGTTCCGCATCGCCAAGTTCCGCTCCATGCGCGTCATGGAGGATGGCGAGACGGTAACCCAGGCGCGGCGCAACGACGACCGTATCACGCGCGTCGGCGCCTTCATCCGCGCCAAGAGCATCGACGAGCTGCCGCAGTTCTGGAACGTCCTGTGCGGCCACATGTCCATCGTCGGTCCGCGCCCGCATGCCGTGGCGCACGACAAGGAATACGACCAGCTCCTGAAGAAATACACCTTCCGCCGCCACGCCAAGCCGGGGCTGACCGGCTGGGCGCAGATCAACGGCTGCCGTGGCGAGACGCCGACGCTGACGCACATGGAAGAGCGGCTGACGCACGACCTCTGGTACATCCACAACTGGTCGTTCCTGCTGGACATCCGCATCATCTTCCGCACGGTCGTGGAGATGATCTCGTCCAAATCGGCCTACTGAGCCGTCTCCGACTTCAGGCAGAATGCAGTGACGATATGGCCGCCTGCCACACGCAGGCGGCCATGCCATGTCAGGCCCGCCCGGAAAGGGCCGACATCGCCCTGCCACGTGGCCCGAAACGCCCCGCCCGGCACATCCAGCGCCACCTCGAACATCTCGAAGCCGAACAGCACCCCGCTTGCCGGATACTGCGCCTTGTAGACGCATTCCTTGGCGCTGAAGATCAAGCGGGCGGCGAGCCCGGCTTCGTCCGGCGGCATGGCGGACAATCGGTCCCGTTCTGCCGGCGTCAGAACTGTTTCCCACAGATCCGGCGGCAGAGGCTGCGCCAGCTCGATGTCCAGCCCGACAAGGCGGACCCCATCCTCCCTGCGGCCGAGCGCCACCCCGCACAGCGCCGGCGAGTGGCTGATGCTGCCGACGATGCCATCGGGCCAGCACGGGGATCTGTCCGCGCCTGCCGGGATCGCGGCCGGCTCGCGGCCGAGGGCGGCCAGCGCCTGCCGCGCCAGCACCCGCCCGGTGGCGAACTCGGCCCGACGCCGCTCCACGGCACGGGCGACGAATGCCTCCTCCAACGGCAGAAGCCCCTCCGCCCGGTAAGGCGGAAGGGCTTCTGCAGTGGCGATGGCAGGGCCGAAAAGGCCCGGCAGAAAGGTCATCCGGTCTCCCGCACGCGCCCGAACCCGGCGCGCCGTTCGTTCATGGCGTTGCGGCGCATGGCAGCACGATCGGCCACCCGGTTCAAGCGCTCGTCCGCCTTGCTGTCGCCGCCGATATGGGCGGCCAGCCCGCCGGCCGTGGGGAAGCGGAACAGATCGGTGATCGTCAGCGCCGGCGCGATGCCGGCCTTCAGTTCCCGGTGCGCCTGCACCGCCAGCAACGAATGGCCGCCGAGGGCGAAGAAGCTGTCGTTCAGGCTCACCCGCTCGACTCCCAGTATGCGCTGGAAGACCTCGACGACGGCGCGCTGGATGGCGTTGTCCGGCGCCTCGTAAGCCGCAGCCGATTCCACCGACGCCGCGGCTTCCGGCTTGGGCAGCAACTTGCGATCCACCTTGGCGTTCGGCGTCAGGGGGAAAGCCGTCATCGACACGTAATGGGCCGGCAGCATGTAGTCCGGCAGGTCGCGCGCAAGCTCGGCGCGCAGCGTCGCATCCGGCACGGCCGGCCCGTCGAACCGCAGATAGGCAACCAGCCGCACGTCGTCCTTGCGGTCTTCACGCGCCATCACCACGGCCTCGGCAACGCCTGGAAGGGCGTTCAGCCGCGTCTCGATCTCTCCCAGTTCGATGCGGTAGCCGCGCACCTTCACCTGGTGGTCGGCCCGGCCGAGGAAGTTGAGGACACCGTCGGCCGTCAGGCAGGCCAGGTCGCCCGTCCGGTACATGCGCCCACCCGCGAAGGGGTTCGGCACGAAGCGTTCCGCCGTCAGGTCGGCGCGGTTGAGGTAGCCGCGCGTAACCCCGTCGCCACCGATATGGAGTTCGCCCGGCGTGCCGGTGGGCACGGGCTCGCCCGCGCCGTCCAGCACGTAAAGCTGCGTATTGGCGATCGGCCGGCCCAGGGGCACCACACCGTCCTGTGCCCGCGCCGTCAGCGTGGACGACCAGATGGTGGTTTCGGTGGGCCCGTACATGTTCTCCACCGTGGCGCCGGAAATGGAGCTGAGCTCCCTGACCAGCGATCCATGCAGCGCTTCGCCCCCGATGAAGAGGTGACGCACCGAGCCGAGCGCATTCCGGTTGTCGGCGGAATCGAGGAACATGCGCGCCATCGAAGGCGTGCACTGCATATGGGTTACGCCGTGGCGGCGGATGAGAGACGCGAAACCCTCGCCCTCCTCGCCGGCCGGCGCGGCAACGGCGTTGCCCCCGGCCCGATTGCGGGCGACGAGCGCGGCCAGCGGCTTGAGACCCTCGAGCACGGCGTCGCTCGCCACGCCGAAATCGATGAGGCAGGCCACGTCGTCGACGCCGATGGCGGCAATTTCGTCCAGCCGTCTGGCGCCGTCCTCGATGGTTCCGAACAGGCCGGAATCCTCGAAATAACGCTGGAAGGCGAATTCCAGGATCGCGTCCGTCTCTTCCTCGGTCAGCGAGCGAAGGTCGATATCCATCGCCTGTGCGGCGCCCGCCGGCCGCTTGAAGGCCGGAAAGGCCCAGGCGTACTGCTTGATCAGCGCGGCGGCACTTTTCAGGTAGGCCTTCATCGGCCCGCGGGCCATGTCACGCACGCTTTCACGGTCATCGCCGATCAGCGTGTGCAGCATCAGCGTGACCTTGTAGTCGTCCGGGTTGCGGCCGCATTCCCGCAGCGTATCGCGGTAGATGCGGATCTTGCCGGCAAGCTCCTCGACGGACTGGCCGAGAAGATGGGTCAGAACGTTTGCCCCGGCGCGCGCCGCCTCGCGGTAGGTGTCGGGGTTGCCGGCAGTGGTTATCCACACCGGCAGTTCCTTCTGCACCGGGCGCGGCTGCGTGACATAGGAGGCCTTGCCCGCCCCGAAGTCGAACTCGACCGCTTCGCCGCGCCACAGGCGGCGCACGGTGTCCACGTCGCGCAGCATGGCGCTCTTGTTGTGCGGCGGCGCATTTTCCGGGCGCAGGGCGAAATCCTCGGGCATCCAGCCCGAAGCGAAGGCCAGGCCGACACGCCCGTCGCTGAGATTGTCGAGGACGGCCCACTCTTCCGCCACACGCAGCGGATGGTGCAACGGCAAGACGCAACTGCCGGCGCGGATGGACAGGTTGCGCGTGATGGAGGCTACGGCCGCACCCGTGACGGCCGGGTTCGGATAGGGTCCGCCGAAGGCATGGAAATGCCGCTCCGGCGTCCAGATCGACTGGAAACCGTGCTCGTCGGCAAACCGCGCCCCCTCGAGCAGCAGCCGATACTTGGCCGGGCCGGCGCCATCGTCATTGCCCCAGTAGAACAGGCCGAAATCCAGCACCTTCGAAGTGCCGGCAAGGGCCGTGGCGGATGCGCCTTCGGCCTCGCCACGATAGACCACCACCTTGAAGCCGCGCGCCAGCGTCCAGAAAAGCTCCAGGACGGAAATGTCGAAAGACAGGCTGGTGACGGCAAGCCAAACCTTCTGCCCGGCCGCGTCCATGCCCTGGATCCGGTCGTCCATGCCGACATGGAAATTGACGACGTTGCGATGCTCCACCATCACGCCCTTGGGCCGGCCGGTGGAGCCGGACGTGAAGATGACATAGGCCAGATTGTGCGGAGCCGCGCCCGAAGACGGCCGCTCCGACGGCCAGTCGCCCGCCAGAACATCCTCGATGACCAGCGTGCGAACGCCCGCCAGCGCCGGCGAGTCCTTCAACGCACGCTCCGTCAGAACGACGGGGGCCGCGCTGTCCTCGACCATCATCGCAAGGCGGTCTGCCGGGAAATGCGGGTCCAGCGGCACATAGGCCGAGCCGGACTTATGGATGGCGAGCGCCCCTGCAACCAGGTCGATCCCCCGCTCCACATGCAGCCCGATCAGGATGTCGGGCCCGGCGCCGGCCGCGAGCAGCGCATGGGCGAGGCGGTTGGCGCGCTCGTCCAGCGCGCGATAGCTCAGCTCCCGGGTGCCGGCGGCGACGGCCGGCGCATCCGGGGTGCGGTCGGCCTGGGCCTCGATCATGCCATGCATCGTGGCCGTGCGGTCGTACTGCTTTTCCGATTCGTTCAGCCCGTACAGGATGCGATGGCGCTCCTCCGTCGTCATCAACGGCAGGTCCTGCATTCGCTGCACCGCGTTGAAGGAGCCGGCCAGCACCGCAACGCGGCCGGCAAGCGCGTCGGCCGCCTCGTCGTCGATGCGGCGCCGATCGTGGATCAGCGCCGAGCGGCCGTTGGCGAAGGCGAAGGTCAGCGCCGCGCCGGCAACCGGCTCCATGCCATAGGACAGGGCGACGGAAAGTTCGGCATCGCGCGCACCGGGAGTGCGGGCCGGAAGGTCGGCGGCACAGAGGCCGCGTGCGACCAGCGCGACGGCGCGTTGCTCGAAGCGCTCGGAAAACGCAGCCGGGGCCTCATCCGCCGAAAGTTGTATGCGCAGCGGCAGCGCCTCGCGGAAGAAGCCCGGGAAACCGTGCGCGGCCGCGAGCGCCGTTTCGGAAACATGGGCGATGTCGAAGCTCGTCTCTCCGGTCAGCCGGTAGAGGAAGGCAGCCACCGCGGCCGGCGTGACGCTCGGAGCCAGGGATATCGTCCGCATTTCCGCCGGCCCGGATGCCCTGCTGTCGCCGGGGATGTCGAGGTCGACCAGCGTTGCGAAGCGGTTGCGGAAGAAGCCCTCGTTGGCCGCGGCTTCCTCGCCCGTGGCCAGCAGGCGCTCGGCCTGCCCTTCGCCCATGCGCGGCAGGATCTGCCCCACCGAAAGGACGGAGGAGAGGGGCAGACCCTTCGGGCACCGACCTTCCACCCTGATGGGACGGTCGGCCGTGGCGATCACGGCCGCCGTGCCCTCGACGCCCATAACCGTGCCCGGTACGCCCCGCGACGCGCCATCGACGATGTCGAGCGCGGTCAAGGTCAGGATGGCCGCGTCGGTTACGATCTTGGGCGTTGCCAGCGGGTTCCGGTAGCCGTCGCCGAAGCTCAGGGCGCGAAACATGCGGGAGGCCGCCTCGGCCCCGTCCTCGAAGGCGATCGCGCCGAGGCGCGCGGGCCGCTTCTGGCGCATGAAGAGCTGGCGGTCGGTGAAGTCCTGCGGCACGGGCCGCAGCGACCCGTCCTCGAGGCCCGGCAGCATATCGGCAAAGGCCGCCAGGCCGGCCTCGAAACACTTGGTGTTCAGCGTCAGCGCCGTGTCGTCGGGGGCGATCTCGAAATCAGCCCGCGCATAGATGCCGCCTTCGTCGATGCCGTCGGTGATCGAGTGCCAGGTAATGCCATGGCGCTCTTCGCCGGCCAGCAGCGCCCAGCTCGGCGTGTTGAGGCCGGCGTATCGGGGCAGCGGGCCATCGTGGAAGTTGATGGAGCCGCGGCGGGCGCGCCGCCACACGCTCTGCGGGATCATCCGCAGATTGGCGATGCTGAACAGATAGTCGAAATCCTGCGAAGCCAGCGTCTCGCTGAGGTCGCCGCCCCACTCCAGCACCTTGATGCCCGCGCCCTCGGCCCATTGGCGGACAGGTCCCGAGGCCGTCACGATGGCTGCGATGGCGTGGCCCCGCCCCGTCAGCCGCCGCGCACATTCGACAAGCAGGGATTCATCCCCGACAAGGACACACTGAAATACGGCCATCGCAATCGGCTCCGAATATTCTTTCGAGAAATATCTGCCGGACTATGGCCAAGGCCGGAATGAAAGATCAATTTGCACTTCCGGCGACGTCGGAAGGATGGTGTCGGCGGTAGGCCCTACTTCGGAAGCGGTAGCAAGCTCCGCAATTTTATCCGTTCGGCATAAGCCCGATCTTTCCAAATGCTATCATGACGCACGCCGCCCGAGGGCTTACCCCTGTTGCCAGCGGCACCGTGACGTTTTCGCCGCGCAATCGATTTTCAGAAGATTTGCGGGCGGAGCGATATGGCCAACGAAACGATTTCACCGAACGACATAGCCATCGTCGGCATGGCGCTGCGCGTCCCAGGCGCAAAGAACGTGCGCGAGTTCTGGGACAATCTGTGCAACGGCGTGGAATCGATCCGCACCCTCAGCCGCGAAGAGCTGATCGAGGCGGGGGAATCGCCCGACCGGATCCACAACCCCAACTACGTGCCCCGCGCCGCCGACCTCGACGAGATGGAGCAGTTCGACGCCGACTTCTTCGGGCTCAGCCCCAAGGAAGCGGCCATCATGGATCCGCAGCACCGTCAGTTCCTGGAATGCGCCTGGGAGGCGATGGAGGATGCCGGGCGCACGCCCGACGCAAGCGCCGGCCCCGTCGGCGTGTTCGCCGGCTGCGGCATGGGCAGTTATTTCTACTTCAACGTCTGCAGCAACCGGCAGTTGTTGGAAGACACCGGCATGTTCCTGCTGCGCCACACCGGCAACGACAAGGACTTCCTGTCCACGCGCGCATCCTTCACCTTCGATCTGCGCGGCCCGAGCGTGAACGTGCAGACGGCCTGCTCCACCTCGCTCGTCGGCGTGCACTATGCCTGCCAGAGTCTGATGAGCGGCGAGTGCGACATGGCGCTGGCCGGCGGCGTGACGATCGAACTGCCGCACCGCCGCGGCTACACCTTCCAGGACGGCGAGATCCTGTCGCCCGACGGCCATTGCCGCGCCTTCGACCATCGCGCCGCGGGCACCGTGTTCGGCAGCGGCGTCGCCATCGTCGCGCTGCGGCGCCTTTCCGACGCCATTGCCGATGGCGACGTCATCCATGCGGTCATCAAGGCGAGCGCCATCAACAACGACGGCGGCACCAAGGCCGGCTATCTCGCCCCCAGCGTATCCGGCCAGGCCGAAGCCATCGTCGAGGCGCAGGTGCTGTCGGGGCTGGATGTCGACACGATCGGCTATGTCGAATGCCATGGCACCGGCACCTATCTCGGCGATCCGATCGAGGTGGAGGCGCTCACGCAGGCCTTCCGCCAGGGCACCGACAAGACCGGTTTCTGCCGGATCGGCTCGGTCAAGACCAATATCGGCCATCTCGATACGGCGGCCGGCGTCGTCGGCCTCATCAAGGCGGCGCTGGTGGTGAAGCACGCAATGGTGCCGCCCAGCCTCAATTACGAAAAGCCGAACCCGTCCATCCCCTTCGCCGACAGTCCCTTCGTCGTAAACGACCGGTTGAACGCATGGACCGATCTGGGCGCGCCCCGGCGGGCCGCCGTCAACTCGCTCGGTGTCGGCGGCACCAACGCCCACGTGATCCTGGAGCAGGCCCCCGCCGGCTACGGCGGCGGACGTCCGGACACTGCCGACAACGACAACGCCCCGCGCCTTCTGGTGTTCTCCGCCCGCAACCGCAAGGCGCTCGACGGCGCCGTCGCCCGCCTGTCGGCGCGGCTGAAGCAGGATGCCTCGCTGAGCCTCGCCGACACCGCCTTCACTTTGGCGACCGGCCGCAAGACATTCGAGCATCGGCGGGTCGTGGCCGTGCGCGGACGCGGCGACGCCATCGAGGTGCTGGGCGACGCCGAAACGCGCCGCGCCTTCACGCATACAACGCTGGACACTCCGTCGGGCGCCGTCTTCCTGTTTCCGGGCGGCGGCGCGCAGCATACCGGCATGGCGGCGCGCCTCTATGCCGAGGACGCGGCCTTCCGCGCCACGGTCGAGGAGGGACTTGCGGCCCTTGCCCCCGAAGCCGCGCGCGAAATCCGCGCCGCCTGGCTGGAAGCACCCGCCGGCGATGCCAAGGCGGCCGAAGCCCTTTTGAAGCCGTCGGTCCAGCTTCCCGCCATCCTCATCATCGAGATCGCGGTCGGCCGGCACCTGATGGCGCACGGTATCCAGCCGCAGGCGCTGATCGGCCATTCCATGGGCGAAAACGCGGCGGCCTGCCTTGCCGGCGTCTTTTCCTTCGCCGATGCCGTGCGCCTGGTGCGGCTGCGCGGCGAACTTTTCGACACCATCGCGCCCGGCGGCATGCTGAGCGTGCCGATGGACCCGGCGGCCCTGAAGGCGCGCCTGCCCGAGGCGCTGGACCTCGCCTCCGTCAACGCTCCGCAATTCTGCGTCGTATCGGGCCTCAACGAGGATCTGGAGGCGTTCCGCCAGTCGCTGGCCGCCGATGGCATCGACGCCACGCGAGTGCCCATCGACATCGCCGCCCATTCGCGGATGCTCGACGCCATCCTGCCCCGTTTCGAGGCCTTCCTGCGGACCATCCGGCTCGGCGCTCCGCGCATTCCCATCGTATCCAACCTCACCGGAACCTGGCTGACGGACGCCGAGGCCACCGACCCGCTCTACTGGTGCCGCCATCTGCGTTCCACCGTGCAGTTTGCGCTGGGGATGGGTCTTCTGGCGCAGGACAAGGCGCGCATCTACGTCGAGGTCGGGCCCGGCCGCGCCCTGTCGTCGCTTGCCAAGGCGCAGGGCTCGATCGACGCCAACCAGATCGTCAACGCCCTGCCCCATGCCGACGAAAAGGGTGACGACCGGCTGAGCCTGATGGCCGCTCTGGGCCGCCTCTGGGCAACCGGCCTTTCCGGCGATTTCGACCGTCTGTGGACGGCGCCCGGGGCGCGCCGCGTCTCGCTGCCTACCTATGCCTTCCAGCATCGTCGCTACTTCATCGAGGCAGCCGCCCGCGAGCAGCAGGGCCCCGAGGCCCCCGCCCTGGTGCGCCGGGACGACCTGTCGCAATGGGGCTACCGCCCTGTCTGGAAGCGCTCCGTCGCCGATATCGAAAGCGATGGCGAGATGGTGAAGCGTTTCTGGCTGATCTTCGAGGATGACGCGGGCATCGGGGCCGGCGTCACCGAACGCCTGCGCGCGCTCGGACACCGCGTGGCGACGGTGCGGCAAGGCGATAATTTCGGCAAGCGCGGATCCGACTCCTACGTCCTGTGCCCGGAAGGCGACCGGTCGGGCTACGACGCGCTGTTCAGCGGGCTTGCCGCCGACGGCGAGTTGCCCACCGAGATCATCCATCTGTGGCTGCTGACGCAAGGCGAAAGGCACCGCCCCGGCTCCAGCTTCTTCCACCGCAACCAGGAATGCGGCTTCTACAGCCTGCTGCATCTGTCGCAGGCGATGGCCGACGCCGGCATCGCCGCCCCCCTGCACCTGACCGTCGCCACCAACGGCATGCAGCGCGTAGGCGACGAAGCCCTGCCCTATCCGGACAAGGCCACCGTTCTCGGCCCATGCCAGGTCCTGCCGAAGGAGATGCCGGGCGTTACCGTCCGTGTCGTCGACTTCGACCTGCCGCACGCGGCGGCCGGGGCCGAAAAGCGCCGTGGCCTGTTCGTCCGCGGCAAGGCCGAGGTTCAAACCCCGTCCGGCACGACGCCCGACGATCTCTGGAACGAGCTTCTCGGCGCACCGGCATCCGAGATCGTGGCATGGCGCAAGGGCCAGCGCTGGAGCCGCAGCCATGCGGCGCTGAAGCTGCCCGAGACGGGCGAAGTGCCCTATCGCACCGGCGGCGTCTATCTGTTCACCGGCGGCCACGGCGACCTGGCGCTGGCGCTGGCCGGCCAGTTGGTCGAAAGGCATGCGGCGCGTATCGCGCTCGTCGGCCGCCGCCCCCTGCCCTCGCGGGAAGAATGGCCGAGCCTGAAGCACGCGCTGCCCCGGGGCGACCGTCTGCGCAAGCTGATCGAAGCCGTTGAGGCCATGGAGGCCGCAGGCGGCGACGTGCTGTGCCTTTCTGCGGATGTCGGCAACCAGGAAGCCATGACCGCGGCGGTGGAAGAGACACGTCGCGCCTTCGGGCGGATCGACGGCGTGTTCCATGCCGCCGGCCTCGTCAAGGACGACTTGATCCCGCTGAAGACGCATATGGACGTCGAGGAGGTGTTCAGCCCGAAGGTGCTGGGCACCAATGTCCTGGCGAACGTGCTCGACCGTGAGACGCTGGATTTCCTCGTCCTCTTCTCCTCCACCAGCACCGATACGGCCCCGGCCGGCCAGGTGGACTACGTTGCGGCCAACGCCTACCTGAACGCCTTTGCCGAAGCCGAGCGCCGCCGCACGGGCCGCAAGACGGTGGCCGTGCACTGGGGCATCTGGGACGAGACCGGCCTTGCGGCCCGCGCCATGGGCCGCGCCCGCGCCGACAGCGCCGGCCAGCCGGTGCGCCACGGCCCGTTCTTCGAGCGGTGGGAGGCCGACGCCAACGGCGTCGACTGGCTGGAACGCACCATTTCGCCGGAGCGCGATTGGCTGCTGTCCGAACATCGGCTGACATCCGGCACGGCCCTCTTGCCGGGCACCGGCTATATCGAACTCATCGCGGAGGCAGCGCGCGAATACGGGCTGCCATCCAGGCTGACCCTGTCGGACCTCGTCTTCCTTCGGCCGCTCGACGTTGCCGACGGCGCAGAGAAGATCGTGCGCACCCGTCTGGAAAAGCGCAAGGACGGCTGGCGCGCCACCATTCTTGCCGCGACTGCCGGGACGGCCTGGCAACGCCACGCCGAGGCTTCCGTCGGGTTCGGCGGCGCAGAAGCGGGCCTGCTGGACGTTCGCTCCGCCTTCGAGCGGTGCCCGGACCGCCGCGCCGCGCCGGAGGGCGGCTCGCTGGTTGCCGCCCAGGAAGGGCACGTCCGCTTCGGCCCGCGCTGGCGCGTGCTCAAGCAGCTCGGCCTCGGCCAGGGTGAAGCCCTGGCCGAACTGACGCTGGCTCCGGAAGCCTGCGGCGATGCCATGTTGCTGCATCCCGCGCTGATGGACATCGCCACGGGCTGCGCGATGGAGCTGATCCCCGGCTACGGGGAAACGGATGTCCTGTGGGCGCCCGCATCCTATGGGCGCATCGAGGTTCATGGGCCCCTGCCGCGCCAGATCTACAGCCATCTGCGCCTTGCCGACGCCGGCGACCTCGGCGATGGTTATGCCGCCTTCGACGTGACGTTGGCCGGCCCGGACGGCGTCGCCGTCGTGGAGATCGAGCGCTTCATCATCAAGCGGCTCGCCAGCGATACCGGCTTTGCCGGGGCCGAAGCCCCCGCCCCGCTGGCGCCGTCGGCAAGCCCGGCCCTGTCACCGGCCGTCGCGGCGCTGGCCGCGCAGGTGGCGCAGGGCATCCGGCCGGCGGAAGGGTTCCAGCTTCTGCAAAGGGCGCTCGCAACCCAGGAGACGCAGCCGATCATCTCGTCGATCGACCTGCACGCCCTGATCGCGCGGGCGGCACAGCCGGCAGCCGAGCCGGCGCGTCCGGCACAGCTGTTCGAGCGTCCGGCTTCGGAGCGCGATTACGTGGCGCCGCGCAATTCGGTGGAGCGCCGTCTTGCGGCCTTCTGGCGCGAGTTGCTCGGCATCGAGGAAATCGGCGTCGACGACAGCTTCTTCGACATGGGCGGCCACTCGCTGATCGCGGTGCGCCTGTTCCGGATGATCCGCCAGGAATACGGCGTCGACTTCCCCATCTCGGTCCTGTTCGAAGCGCCGACCATCGCCGCCTGTGCGCGGTTGATCGCCGAAAGGACGGGCATTTCCGAAGAGGGCGACGAAGCCGCCGCAGCCTCGAGCACGGAGGCGGCGCCCGCCGCGCGTATGACGCATCTGGTGGCCATGCATCCGGGACGCGATCCCAAGGCGACGCCCTTCTTCCTGTGTGCCGGCATGTTCGGCAATATCCTGAACCTGCGTCACCTGGCATTGCATCTGGGCGCCGACCGCCCCGTCTATGGTCTGCAGGCGCGCGGGCTCTACGGTATGGAAGCGCCCCACGAGACGTTCGAGGCGGCGGCTGCCGACATCCTGGCGGAAATCCGCATGGTGCAGCCGCACGGGCCCTACCTTCTCGGCGGCTTCTCGGGCGGCGGCATCACCGCCTTCGAGATCGCGCGGCAGTTGACGGAAGCCGGGGAAACCGTCGAGCGCCTCATCATGCTGGACACACCGCTGCCGACGCAGCCGGCGATCAGCCAGCTCGACCGCTTCGACATGAAGCTGCAGGACATACGGCGCAACAAGCTGTCCTTCGTGTCGCAATGGTGGCGCAACCGCATGCTGTGGGAAAAGGAAAAGCGGGAGCGGGAGTCCGCAGCGGCCGGCGAAACCGGCGGCGAGCAGTTCCACAACCACAATATCGAGGCGGCCTTCCGCCGTGCGCTGGAGCTCTACAACGTGCGGCCTTATGGAGGGACGGTGCATCTGTTCCGCCCCGTGCCGGACGTGGTCTACCGCCTGCGCGACGGCCGCAGGCTGCAGGAAGGGCGGACCATCGTACTGGATGACAATGGCTGGACGCCGCATGTCGACGAGCTGGTCGTCTCCATCGTCCCGGGAGACCATGACGGGATGGTGCTGGAGCCGTGCGTGCGCGTGCTGGCGCAACGCATGCGCCAGTGCCTGGCCGAGGCGGAAGCCGCCCGCGGCGACGATGACGGGATGCTGATGGCGGCGGAGTGATCCGCCGCCTACCCCTTAAGACTCTGTCACGATGCCGTGAAAGTAGAGATTGATGAGGGGATTATTTTCCAGTTCAATGTGAACACATTGAGCCGTATTAAGACCAAGCCTTCCCAACTTGTTGTTTGAATACGGTTTCTGGAATTATTTTAACCTTTTCTGCGAGACTGCCTCGCCACTTTTTCCGGCGTCGTCATCTCACCCACTCGGAATAACCCATATGATCCACGATGATTTCGATGGCCTTGGGACATCCTTTTCCGGCGTTTGCATCGTCGGGGCCGGACCTATCGGCATTGCATTGGCAGTCGAGCTCGAGCGACTGAAGATTCCCGTCCTGCTGCTGGAATCGGGCGGCCACCGCCAGTCCGGCTCCATCCAGGCGCTTGCCGAGGCGGACTTCTCGACGCCCGACCGGCACGACGACATGAGCGTGGCGACGGCGCGCGCGCTTGGCGGCACGTCCAACCTGTGGGGCGCCCGCTGCGTCATATACGATCCGGTCGATTTCGTGCCGAGGCCGGGCCTGGTGAACGCGAGCTGGCCAATCTCCTATGACGAGATATTCCCCCATTACGCGCGGGCATGCCAGATCGCCGATACGGGCGACGTCGTCTACAGCGCGCCCGTCCCGGGCGTGACCTGCCAGGATGACAGCTTTACCTTCGATACGCTGGAGCGCTGGGCAAACGAACAGAAGCTACACGTCACCCATCGCAAGCTCCTGGCGCGCAGCCCGCTGATCGACGTCCGGCTGCGCTGCGTCGTCACCGATATCGGCATATCGCCCGATGGGCGGGTGCGCGACGTGGAGATCGTCCGCGCCGATGGCGAGGAACGGCGACGCCTGGGCGTGGACAGGCTCGTCATCGCTGCCGGAGGTCTGGAAAGCGCCCGGCTCCTGCTGGCTACCCAGCGCCGGCATACGAGCCTTTTCGGCGGACCGGACGGCCCTCTCGGCCGATACTACATGGGACACCTGATCGGCGAGATCGCCGATATCACCATGGCGACCGGCGATATCGACAAGGCCTTCGACTTCTTCGTCCACGACAGCGGCTCCTA
Source organism: Aureimonas altamirensis (assembly GCF_023702225.1). Lineage (GTDB taxonomy): Bacteria > Pseudomonadota > Alphaproteobacteria > Rhizobiales > Rhizobiaceae > Aureimonas > Aureimonas altamirensis_B. Next base: position 512,834 of record NZ_JAMQCO010000002.1, read on the forward strand.
TGTCCGCCGGCGCTTCGTACCCAGCATGGAAACCCAGCTGCGCGAGGGCGTACTGAACACCGCGCTGTGGCCGGTGGTGCCGCCCGTCGCGGATCCGCGCCATGGCAGCCCCATCCTGTCGCTCGTCTACCTCGTGATGGCGCTGGGGCCCGTCGGGCGCCTGGTCGTCGCCGAGGCGATCCGGCGGCGGCATATTCCCGATGCCCCGCGTGAGATCAGGGCGCATTTGCGCAACGTCCTGACGGGCGCACCGGAAGCGATGGCGCAAGCCGCCAGCTTCCTGATGCGCCGTTACGGCCGGCGCGAACGCCTGCCGGGCCTGTTCGTGCATAATCGCAACCGCCGCTACGGCCTGTCCTATCATTCGGAACACAGCCCCGATCCGCTCAGCCGCGTCTGGCTGACAGACAAGACCGATGCGCTCGGGCTGCCCCGACTCGAGATCGACCTGCGTTTTCCGCGCTCGGACGCGGAGTCCGTGGTCCGGGTGCACGACCTGTTCGAAAACTGGTTGCAGGCGACGGGATTCGGCCGGATCGATTATCGCGTGCCCCGCGAGGATCGGGTGGCTTCGGTCATGGCCCAGGCCAGGCACGGCACGCACCAGATCGGCATGATCCGCATGGGTGCGAACGCCCGCGAAGGTGTCGTCGACGGCAACCTCCGCAGCTTCGACCTGCCCAATCTGTTCGTCACCAGCACGGCGGTTCTGCCGACGTCCGGCCAGGCGAACCCCACCTTGACCGCCATGGCCCTCGCCGTGCGCCTCGCCAACCGCCTTTCGGCGGAAAGCGAAGGCAAGGTGACGCAATTTCGCAAGGTGAACATGCGTGGCAGCGTGGCGGCATGAGCCGCGGCGGCGGGCCGCAGCCTTTCCGGAACCGACCCTTCAGGCCCTGAACAGTTCGGCGAGGTAGCCGGCTTCCCGCGACAGGTCGTGCCGCTGGCGCACCAGCGCCTGTCCGCGCCGGCCCATGTCCTCGCAGGCGACATCCGGCGTATCGAGGCAGCGACGCATCGCGTCCGCGGCCTCTTCCACCGAGCCTGCGCCGAAGAGCCAGCCCGTCTCCCCTTCCTTGACGAGTTCGGGGATGGCCGCGATCCCCGTGGCCAGCACGGGGCGCCCGAGCGCGTAGGATTCCATGATGACCACCGGAAGTCCCTCGGCGAAGCTGGTCAGGATCATGGCGCGCGATGCCAGGAGCTGCGCGCGCACCTCCTCGCCACTCGCCCAGCCGGTGATCCGCACGACCCCTTCCAGCCCTTCCGACCGTATCAGACCGTCGATCTCGCTGCGCAACTCACCGTCGCCGACGAGGACCAGCTCGAAATCGACACCCTGCCGGTGCAGGAGGCCGGCTGCCTGCACGAGGATCCAGTGGCCCTTCTGCCCGCCGAGCCGACCGACGCAGACCATCCGCCTCGGATGGGAAGGCGGCGGCGGATTGTCGAGGAAATAGGCGGGGTCGAGGCCGCAGCGGACGATCCGGACCTTGCTCCAGTCTTCGAAGGCGGCCCAGCGGAAGATCTGGCTGGCGCAGAAATGGCTGATCGCCGCGACGAAGCGCGCGCGCGCCACCTTCTCACCCAGCTTCATGAAGCGCGGTGCATCGAATTCGTCCGGCCCATGGACGGTGAAGCTGTAGGGAATGTCCGAAAGGCACGATGCCAGCATGGCGACTTCCGCCGAGTTGGTGCCGAAATGCGCATGGATGTGCGTTACGCCGGCCTTCTCGAGATATTCGACGAGCAGACACGCCTCGGCCAGGGTGATGGCATGAAGCGCGGGGGAGCGATCGCTTCGCCGCATCATGGTCGCCGCCAGCCTCACCGCCCGCCGGAATTTTCCAGGGCGCTTCGTGGCCAGCCGCAACGTTGCGGCAGCCAGCGGCCGCGCACCGTCCTTCAGCAGGTAATAGGTCCTTTGCTGCTCGGCCCTGTCGTCCGGATCCACCAGGTCGGCGTCCCATCCCCGCATCGCGGTTCGCACCACGGTCTGGCCGGCGGCTTCCAGCGCCAGGATCTCGCGCCGGATGAAGCTGTGGCTCGTCTTGGGATATTGATTGATGATGTAAGCGACCTGCATTCCAGAGCACCCGGCTGAAAGACCTACGATTTGGCGTCACGCCAAGGTATAGCGCCTTTCCATCCGGAAGCCCGCGCGCCTTCGGAATGCTTGCTTCGTCAATTGGTGGTAGGCCGCCTTTTCAGGCCGCGACAGGCTCGACCTCGCGCTCCGGCTGATGCTGCGCGACGCCCTGCAGGCCATGGCTGGTCCAGCGGATCATCTCGAAGGTGCCGTCGTGCCGCTCGCCGATGGCCGTGCAGCTTTCCACCCAGTCGCCGGTATTGATGTAGGCGATGCCCGCGCGTTCTCCGATGGCGGCATGGTGGATGTGGCCGCAGATCACGCCCTGGCATCCGCGCCGCAGCGCCTCGCCGGCCAGCGCATCCTCGAAGGCGCCGATAAAGCTGACGGCGTTCTTGACCTTCAGCTTGGCCCAGGACGACAACGACCAGTAGGGAAAGCCGGCCCAGCGCCGCAGGCGGTTGAAGACGTGGTTGACGGCGATTGCGGTATCGTAGGCCCAGTCGCCGAGATAGGCGATAAGCCGCGCATTGCGCACCACGACGTCGAATTCGTCGCCATGGATGACGAGATATCGGCGCCCGTCCGCCGCCTCGAACACGTCGTCCACCCGCACCTCGATGCCGCCGAAATGCTCTCCGGGAAACGGCCGCAGGAATTCGTCGTGGTTGCCAGGCACGTAGATGATACGGCTACCCTTGCGGGCCTGCCGCAGCAGCTTCTGCACGACATCATTGTGCGATGCCGGCCAGTGCCAGCTACGGCGCAGGCGCCAGCCATCGACGATATCGCCGACGAGATAGATGGTCGGCGCGGTGTGGAAGCGCATGAAGTCGACCAGAAGGTCGGCCTGCGCTGCCTTCGAGCCGAGATGGACGTCGGAGATGAACAGCGTGCGGAACTGCCGCGCGATGGTGGCGGGTGCGACGGTGCCGCCAGGCACGTCCGAGATGGAGTCCATGGGGCTACGAGCTCCTGTTTCAGCTGCTGTGCAGCCAATGCCCGATTCCCATGACATCCATATGATGGCGTGGTCCGCCATTCCCGTCCGCCGATGCCAAACAGTTTCGAACGACAGTCGCGCAACAAATGCGCGCTCGGGGTGCGGCAGACCTTTGCGCAGCGTGCGCCGATGTTCTAGACGAGACCTTCCGCCTCATGGCGGGGCTGCCCATGCAACAGCGAGGAACCGATGCCCGGAACAGAAGACATCCAGCCGAACCAGCCGAACCGGGATCTCGACGCACAGGCCTTGTTCTACCACCGATACCCGCAGCCGGGTAAGCTGGAGATCCGCCCCACCAAGACGCTCGGCAACCAGCGCGACCTGGCGCTCGCCTATTCGCCCGGCGTCGCCGCGCCTTGCCTGGAGATCGAGAAGGACCCCTCGCTGGCGGCCGACTACACCAGCCGCGCCAACCTGGTGGCCGTCGTGTCCAACGGCACCGCCGTTCTGGGCCTCGGCGACATCGGGCCGCTGGCTTCCAAGCCGGTCATGGAAGGCAAGGCCGTCCTCTTCAAGAAATTCGCCAATATCGACGTCTTCGACATCGAGGTGGACGCCAAGGAGATCGACCGGCTCGTCGATGTGGTGGCCGCGCTGGAGCCCACCTTCGGCGGCATCAACCTCGAGGACATCAAGGCCCCCGAATGCTTCGAGGTGGAGGAGCGCCTGCGGGCCCGCATGGGCATTCCCGTCTTCCACGACGACCAGCACGGCACGGCCATCATCGTCGCCGCGGCCGTGCGCAACGCGCTCCTTCTGGCGGGCAAGGCCATCGAGGACGTGAAGATCGTCACCTCGGGCGCCGGCGCGGCGGCCCTCGCCTGCCTGAACCTTCTCGTATCGCTCGGCGCGCGCCGGGAAAACATCACCTGCACCGATATCGAAGGCGTCGTCTACAAGGGCCGTGAAAAGCGCATGGACCGCTGGATGGAGGTCTATGCCCGCGATACGGAGGCCCGCACGCTGGCCGACGTGATCGGCGGCGCCGACATCTTCCTCGGCCTCTCGGCCGGCGGCATCCTCAAGCCCGAGCTCCTCGAGAAGATGGCCGAGCGGCCCCTGGTGATGGCGCTGGCCAACCCGACGCCCGAGGTGATGCCCGATCTGGCGCGGGCCGTGCGCCCCGATGCCATGATCTGCACCGGCCGGTCGGATTTTCCCAATCAGGTCAACAACGTCATCTGCTTCCCCTTCATCTTCCGAGGCGCGCTGGATTGCGGTGCGACATCGATCAACGAAGACATGAAGATCGCCGCCGTCGACGCCATCGCGGAACTGTCGCGCGAGGAAGTGTCGGAAGTGGCGGCCAAGGCCTACGGCGCGGAGACGCCGGTATTCGGGCCGGATTACCTCATCCCGTCGCCCTTCGATCCGCGCCTGATCCTGAAGATAGCGCCGGCCGTGGCGCGCGCCGCCGAGGCGACGGGCGTCGCTTCTCGCCCCATCGCCGACTGGGATGCCTATCTGGACAAGCTCAACCGCTTCGTCTTCCGTTCCGGCCTGATCATGAAGCCGGTTTTTGCCGTGGCGCGCAAATCGGGCAAGCGCATCATATTTTCCGATGGCGAGGACGAGCGCGTGCTGCGTGCGGCGCAGGTGCTGCTGGAGGAAAACATCTGCCAGCCCATCCTGATCGGGCGTCCCAGCGTCCTCCAAACGCGCCTGGAGCGCTTCGGCCTGCGCATTCGCCCCGGTAAGGATTTCGAGGTCGTCAACCCCGAAGACGATCCGCGCTACCGCGACTATGTCGAGCATTACTTCTCCAAGGTCGGCCGTCTCGGCGTCAACCCGGACACGGCGCGCACCATCGTGCGCACCAACACGACGGTCATCGGCGCGGTTTCCGTTTCCCGCGGCGAGGCGGATGGCCTGATCTGCGGCCTTGCCGGCCGCTTCTCGCGCCATATCCGCGACATTCGCCATGTCATCGGCGCGACGCCCGGCGTTTCCAGGATTTCGGCGCTCAGCCTCCTCATCACGCAATCGGGCCCGCTTTTCTTTGCCGACTCCTACGTGCAGGAAGACCCTTCCGCCGCCGACATCGCGGAATTTACACAGCTTGCCGCCAAGGAACTGGACCGCTTCAACATCGCGCCCAAGGTCGCGCTGGTGTCGCATTCCAACTTCGGCACCGGCGACACGGAGGATGCGATCAAGCTGCGCGAGGCGCTCGCCATCGTACGGCAGGCCATGCCGGACCTGGAAATAGACGGCGAGATGCACGGCGACGCCGCGCTTTCGGAAGAGCTGCGCAGCCGCGTGATGCCGCAATCGACGTTGACGGGCGTCGCCAACCTTCTGATCTTCCCCACGCTGGACGCCGCCAACATCACCATGAACGTCGTCAAGGCGATGACGGATTCGCTGCATGTCGGCCCGATCCTTCTCGGCACCAACTCGCCGGCACACATCCTGACCCCGTCGGCCACATCGCGCGGTGTGGTCAACATGACGGCCATCGCCGTGGCGGAAGCGGTGCAGAAGCGCGGCTGACGCTCCGTCGATCGGCAGAGGCGGGGCCGGCCCACCCTTGCCGGCAACCCTGTCAGGGAATGCGCCGCAAGGTGCGGGCATGCCCGATGACCGGCAGAAGCTCGGCCAGCTCGGGGCCGTGGTCCAGCCCCGTCAGCGCCAGCCGAAGCGGCATGAACAGGCCCCGGCCCTTGCGGCCGGTCGCCGCCTTGACCGCGCCCGTCCACGCTTGCCAGGTGCCGCCGTCCCACGGCTCTGCCGGCAGCAGAGTGAAAGCCGTCCGTACGAATTCCAGATCCTCGCCCGAGAACGCGATGGCAGATGGCCCGCGATAGACGATGCGTGCCCACGTCTCCGCGTCCGGCACCTTGCTGCAATTGCCGCGAACCGCCATCCAGAAGGCCTCGGCATCCTCCGGCGGGACATCGAACGCGGCGAGCCGCTCTCGAACCGCATCGAATGGAAGCCCGTGCGTCAGTTCCGCGTTGAGGCGCCCGAGTTCAGCGGGGTCGAACTTCGCGTTGGAGGACGACACTTCCGAAAGGTCGACGCGTGCGCCGAGCGCGCCGAGGCTCGGCATCGGCTCGATGGATCCGGATGCGCCGACCAGGACGGCCAGCGAGGCGATTGCCATCGGCTCGTAGCCTTCATCCCGCAGGGTGCGGATGGACAGTGCGCCCGAGCGCTTTGACAGGCCCTCGCCGTCGACCGTCGTCAGAAGATTGTGATGGCCGAGCTTCGGCGCCGCATAATCGAGGGCCTCGAAGATCGCGATCTGCACGCCACTATTCGTCACGTGGTCGTCACCGCGGATGACATGCGTGATCCCCATGGCGCCGTCATCGACGACGGAGGGCAGCGTGTAGAGATAGGTTCCGTCCTCCCGCACCAGCACAGGATCCGACAGAGACGCCAGGTCGACCGTCTGCGGCCCGCGGACCAGGTCGTCCCAATGGACCTCGGTGCGCCGCGTTTCGAAGGGGCTCGATCCGAAGTTCGGCAGCAGGAAACGCCAGTGCGGACGGACCCCCCGCGCCTCGAAGGCGGCGCGCTCCTCGGCCGTCAGCGCCAGCGCCTCGCGGCCGTAAACGGGGGGCAGACCCCGCGCCATCAGGCGCTTGCGGCGGCGCTCCAGCTCATCGGCCGTCTCGTAGCAAGGGTAAAGCAACCCCTTCCTGCGCAGTTCGTCGGCCGCGGCATCGTAGAGGGCCAACCGGTCCGATTGCCGCACGATCTCGTCCGGGCGGATGCCGATCCATGCGAGATCTTCCGTAATGGCGTCGGCATATTCCCGGCGCGATCTCGCGGTATCGGTATCGTCGAAACGCAGGACGAAGCGACCTGGCCCGGCGGCCGGCCGCTCTTTGGCGAACAGCCAGTTGAACAGGGCCGGCCGGAGGTTTCCGATATGGATGTAGCCGGTGGGCGACGGTGCGAAACGTACGATGACACTCATGGCCGGAGCCTTATTCCGCAGCACAGGCGAAAGCAATCAAATGTCCAGGCCGCGCTGCACGATGGGCGCCAGGACGCTGGAGGCGATCAACCATGCCGAAATGGCAAGGCCGCAAGCGGTGAAGACGGCGCCCACCACGAACTGCCGCAGCGCGTGCCGCCGGTCCGGCTCGGCCGCACGGCCGAAGGCCAGCGGCTGCGTCACCTGTCCGAGGTCGCCCCACATCGTCGTCGCTCGCGCTTCGCCGGCCCGAATGCGCCGGATCGTCAGAAGAAAGCGGACCAGGAACAGGACGCCGACGACGGTCGCCGCCATGGCGATGTCACCCGCCGGTGGAATGAGCATTGCGAAACTGGCTCCTTGTCTACCGTCACGATAGATGCTTAAGCATCCACGCGCGGTGGAGCAAGGTGGCGCATACCTTGAGCGACAAAGCGTGACCATGCGGAGGCATCTTGTACGAAATCCTCGGACTCATCGACCGGTTCGGCTTGATCATCGTCTTCGTCGGCACCTTCTTCGAAGGCGAGGTCTTTGCGATCATCGGCGGCTTCCTGGCCTACAAGGGCAGCCACTCGCTGCAACTCATGATGAGCCTCGCCTTCATCGGCTCATTCCTGGGCGATCTCGCGGTCTTCCTGTTCGCACGATATTTCTCGAACCATCGCTGGGTCCGGCGCTGGATCCGCAAGCCCAAATTCGCCAAGGCGTTGCGCCTGGTAGACCGCTTCCACGCCTATTTCGTCATCGTGAACCGCTATGTCTACGGCTTGCGCATGCCGGGCCTGATCGCCCTTGGCCTGTCGAGCATCACCGTGCCGCGCTTCCTGATCCTCAACTTCATCGGCGCGGGCCTGTGGGCCTGCATCTTCACATCGATCGGCTACGTCTTCGGCTACTCGATCAGTTCCGTCTTCGCCCGGCTCGAAACGGTGGAGCATGTGGTGCTCTACGTCCTCATAGCGCTGGCCGTCGCGCTGGTGCTGTATCTGGGCTGGCGGCAGTTCGGCCCCATGTGGACGAAGAGCCGCAAAGAGGATGAACCCGTGGCACGCGTCGGCCATGTGGGCCCGCTCAGCGACGAGGAAAAGACCGTTCAAAAATAAAACCCCCGGAGCCGCGCTCCAGGGGTTTAGGGCGTTCGAGGCGTCGGCCGTCAGAAGTTGACGGCCGTGCGCGCTTCGCCCCGCTCGTGATGCTTCTTGACCAGCTCGGCGACCAGGAATGCCAGCTCCAGTGCCTGATTGGCGTTCAGGCGCGGGTCGCAATGCGTGTGGTAGCGGTCGGACAGGTCTTCCGCCAGGACAGGCCGCGCCGCGCCGCCGGTGCATTCCGTCACGTCCTTGCCGGTCATCTCCACATGGATGCCGCCGGGGTGCGTACCCTCGGCCTGGTGCACGTTGAAGAAGGCCTGCACCTCGGCGAGGATGCGGTCGAACGGCCGGGTCTTGTAGTCGTTCACGGTGATCGTGTTGCCGTGCATCGGATCGCACGACCACACCACCTTGCGACCCTCCGCCTCCACTGCGCGGATCAGCTTCGGCAGATGCGCCTCGACGCGCTCGTGCCCGAAGCGCGTGATCAGCGTCAGCCGGCCTGCCTCGTTCTGCGGGTTGAGGCGGTCGATCAGCCGCAGGAGATCGCTCGGGTCGAGGCTCGGCCCGCACTTCAAGCCGATCGGGTTGCGGATGCCGCGGCAGTATTCGACATGCGCATTCTCGAGCTGCCGGGTGCGGTCGCCGATCCAGATCATGTGGCCGGAGGTGGCGTACCATTCGCCGCTGGTGGAATCGACGCGCGTCAGCGCTTCCTCGTAGCCCAGAAGCAGCGCCTCGTGGCTGGTGAAGAAATCGGTTTCGCGCAAAGCGGGATGGTTCTCGGAGTTGATGCCGATCGCCCGCATGAAGTTCATCGTTTCGGAAATCCGATCCGCGATCTCACGGTATCGCTCCGCCTGCGGCGAGCCCGACAGGAAGCCGAGCATCCACTGGTGGACATTGTCGAGGTTGGCGTAACCGCCCTGGGCGAAGGCGCGCAGAAGGTTCAGCGTCGCGGCGGACTGCCGGTACGCCATCTCCTGCCGCTCCGGGTTGGGGATGCGCGAACCCTCGTCGAACTCGATGCCGTTGATGATGTCTCCCCGGTAGGAAGGCAGCGTCTTGCCGCCCTTGCTTTCGGAGTTGGAGGAGCGCGGCTTGGCGAACTGGCCCGCGATACGCCCCACCTTCACGACCGGCGAAGAAGCGGCAAAGGTCAGCACCACGGCCATCTGCAGGAAGGCGCGGAAGAAGTCGCGGATATTGTCCGCGCCATGCTCGGCAAAGCTTTCGGCACAATCGCCGCCCTGCAGCAGGAAACCACGGCCCTCGGCGACCTCGGCAAGCGAGCGCTTCAGTTTACGGGCCTCACCTGCAAAAACGAGGGGCGGAAAGCTGGCAAGCCGCTTCTCCGTTTCGGCCAAGGCGGCCGGATCCGGATAGTCGGGAACCTGCTCGATATCCTTCGAGCGCCAGGTTGCCGGTGTCCAATCCTTCGTCATTGCCCCATTCTCCTTGCGGAAGCCTTACGCACCAAGGTGGCTGTTTAAACACCAATGGTCTGAATTGTCACGGCAAAAAGGCCGCTTCAGGCAAGCGGGAGATGGCTCGCGCCGCGCGCGGAAACAAGCGAGTCGAAAAGGGCGGCCTCGCCCTCCTCAAGCTCCACCGGGCGCGGATAACGCGGCGCATGCCTGTCCTGTAGCACCGTCGTGCGAAAGCCTTCGGTTTCGTCCACGAAGCGCGCCAGCCCTTCGCGCCCGTAGAGGGCGTGGAAGCCCTGCATCACGGCATCCAGATAGGATTGCAGGATGAAGGCGCCCGCTTCGGACGCCGTCTCCTCGTCGGCCGATGCCTCGTAGATGAACAGGGGCACCTCGCCCGCCAACGGACTTTCGACCGCAATCCTGTCGGCGGTGACAACGCGGCGCATGTACCCGGCCTCCCGCTCGTCCACCAGCGGCAGATGGTCGGCGAGGTCGTAGACGATGACGCCCTGCGTCACGAAATCGTCGGCGGGCCGCACGGACAGCAAAGCCGGCACGGGCTGCGGCCGCGGCAGCCAGAAGCGCCGCCACCCGGCAACCTCGGCGCGCCGGATACCGAGGAAACGCGTGCGCAGCGTGCGACGATTGACGAGGGATCCATACCCGAAATAGGCGACGACCCGCCCCTCGCCGATCAGCGCGGCAAGGTCGGGATGATCGTCATGGATCAGGCTCATGCGTCGCAGACCTCGCCGTCGCGCAGGACGTAGCTGGGCGCGTACATGGTTACAAGCTCTTCCGCGGCGGTGGGATGCAGGGCCATGGTGCGGTCGAAATCGTCCTTCGTCAGCCCGGCCTTCACGCAGATGCCCAGCACCTGAGCCAGCTCTCCGGCGTCCGGGCCCAATATGTGCGCGCCGACGACCTTTCTGGTTTCTCCGTCGACGACGAGCTTGGTGATCATCTGCTCGTCGCGGCCGGCCAGGATGTTGCGCATGGGGCGGAACCGGGCCGTATAGACTTCGACGTTGCGATACCGCTCCCCGGCCTCGCACTCGGTCAGGCCGGCCGTGCCGATCTCGGGCTGCGAAAAGACCGCCGTCGGCACCGTTTCGAGGTCCGGCCTTGTCGGTTTGCCGAGAAACTCGGTATCCACGAAGCACATCGCCTCATGAATGGCGACCGGCGTCAGTTGCAGGCGGTTGGTGACGTCCCCCAGCGCCCAGACGGACGGCGCACTGGTGCGGGAAAAGTCGTCGATCTCTATCGCGCCGAGATGATCCAGCTTTACCCCGGCCTTGTCGCAGCCGAGATCTTCCGTATTCGGCTTGCGGCCGACCGCCAGCATCACCTCGTCGGCATCCAGGCTCCCTCCGCTCTTCAGCACCGCCTCGAACCGGCCATCGGCCTTCTGGCGCACTTCGTTGAGCGTATCCTCGCACAGGATGTCGATGCCCTTGCGCTGCATGGCCGCGCTGACGCCGTCGCGCAGATCGTCGTCGAAGCCTCCGAGGATCTTCTTGCCGCGATAGACCAGCGTGACATGCGCGCCGAGGCCGTGGAAGATGTTGGCGAACTCCACCGCGATATAGCCGCCTCCCAGGATCACGATCCGCTCCGGCAGGCGTTTCAGGTGGAACGCCTCGTTGGACGTGATGCAGTGTTCCGCGCCCGGCATGTCGGCAAAGGGGTTCGCCCGCCCGCCGACGGCCACCAGGATGCGCTCCGCGGTCACCACCGCGTCGGTTTCCAGCAGGCGCACTTCGTGCGGCCCTTCCAGAACGGCGCGCGTCTTGAGGATTTCGGCCCCGGCCTTTTCGAGGTTGCGGGTATAGATGTCTTCCAGCCGCTGGATCTCCGCGTCCTTCGCGGCGATCAGCGTGGCCCAGTCGAAGCGTGTATCGCCGACCGACCAGCCGTAGCCGGCGGCGTCTTCGAACTCTTCCGAGAATTTGGAAGCGTAGACCAGCAGCTTCTTCGGGACGCAGCCCCGGATAACGCAGGTTCCCCCCATGCGAAATTCTTCCGCGATGGCAACCTTGCGTCCCAGTGCGGCGGTGCGCCGCGCCGCCCTTACCCCGCCCGAACCGCCACCTATCACGAAGAGATCGTAGTCGTAGCGGCTCATGGGGCGCCCTCAATTGGCAGGGACTGGAGGCGAATAAGGGGCGCGCCGGATGCGCGCCGCCGAAGGTCTTGCGTAGGCTTAGAAGCTTACTGCGCCGGTGCTGCGTTGTTGGCCGCTGCCGGGGCAAGCTGCCGCATGCCGGCTTCCGCCGACTGGCGCAGGTCGCGCACGATGCCGTTGGCCCAGATATCGGCTGCGCCCATCGTTTCACGAACGGCGGCGGGGCCCTGCGCCAGCAGCTTGCGGCCGGCCTCCGAGGCATAGAACTGGCCGATCTCGCGCAGTTCCTGCTCGGTGAAGATCTTGGCGTAGATGCGGGCGATCTCGTTCTCGAGGTCGGCGCGGCGCGGCGCCAACGCGATGGCGTTGTCGTCGACCATCGTGGAGATTTCCGACTGCAGGTTCGGATTGTTGACGATCAGCTCGGCCTTGATCTGCGTCGCGGCGTTCAGCAGGATCTGGTCGAACTGTTCGGTCGTGTCTATGGCGTCGACGGCCTGCCGCGCCGCTGCGAGGTGCGACGGGCTGATCTCCTGCGCGGCAGCGGGAACGGCCGACAGTATGGCCAGGGCAGCCGCGGCGCACATGGACCGACGCAACTTCAGCTTCAGAACTTTCAAAGTTCCATCTCCATGGATTCGAACATGAGCTGTCCGCTCACTAATGAATAAATCGGAGCCGGGGAAGCCCCTTGCGACCGATGGCCTGGCAGGACCTTACCTTTCCAGCACGCGAATGCCAGTCTGCGAGGCGAGGATCACCGAGGTCGCCAGTCCCAGGAAAAGGCCGTGCTCGACCACGCCGGGCACCGCGTACAGTGCGGCAGACAGCGCTTCTGGATCGGGAATGCGGCCAAAAGATGCATCGATGATCAGGTGTCCGCCATCCGTGAAGAAGGGCTCTTCCCCCGTCTTGCGCAAGGTCAGCCCGCCGCTGAGCCCGAGAAGCCCTGCGGCCCGCTCGATGGCGAGATAGGTGGCGACGAGTCCGAAGCCGTTCACCTCGATCGGCAGCGGGAAAGCGCCCAGCGTCTCGACCTCCTTGGACGCATCGGCGATCACGATCATGCGCGCCGAGGCCGCAGCTACGATCTTCTCGCGCAGGAGGGCACCGCCGCCACCCTTGATGAGGCGCAGGGCGGGATCGACCTCGTCGGTGCCATCGATGGCAAGGTCCAGTTCGGGCGTTTCGTCCAGCGTCGTCAACGGAACGCCGGTTTCGCGGCAAAGGCGGGCGGTCCGCTCCGACGTCGGCACGCCGACGACCTCCAGCCCCTCCCGGACGCGCTCGGCCAGTACCCGCACGAAGGCCTCGGACGTCGAGCCGGAACCGAGGCCCAGCCGCATCCCGCCTTCCACGTGGGCCAGCGCGGCGCGTGCCGCATCTTCCTTCAGGCGTGCTGCATCACTCATTTCGGAGTCCTTCGTACCGTACCGTCGCGCGGCGAATCCCCTGCGGGCCACCGACTGCATCCAGGCACCGTTTAATGCGTTTGCCGCGGGTGCGGAAGCCGCCCCTTCGTCATGCGTCCGCTTGACCTCTCGGCACCGGCGGGTTTCATGCCCGCATGACCGTTTCCAACGCCGCGCCCGAAGCGCCTCCCCTCGCCATATTCGATCTCGACGGCACGCTGGTGGACACCGCGCCCGACCTGACCGGCAGCCTGAACCACTGCCTTGCGCGCAAGGCGATGGCGCCTGTCACGCTGGACATGGTGCGGCCTCATGCCGGGCACGGCTCCCGCGCCATGCTGAAGGCGGCCTATGGCTGGGCCGCCCGCGATCTGGCGGACGACGAACTCGAAGACCAGGTCGCCTGCTTCCTGTCCTTCTACGAGGAAAATATCGCCAGGCACTCGCTGCCCTTCCCCGGTGCGGTCGATGCGCTCGACCGGCTGCGGGACGCCGGTTTCCTGCTTGCGATCTGCACCAACAAGAGCGAGCGGCTCGCGCGGCTGCTGCTCGATTCCCTTGGCCTTTCGGCACGTTTCGCGGCGATCGCGGGGTTCGATACCTTCGCGGCGCGAAAACCCGATGCCATCCATGTCGCCGGCACCATCGAACAGGCGGGCGGAAGCCCGTCCCGCGCCGTGATGATCGGCGACACGCGCACCGATACGAGCGCCGCCCGAAACGCCGGCATCCCATCCATCCTGATGGCGTTCGGCTACGATGCGAATGCGCAGGCGCGGGCCGAAGCAAGCCATGTCGCCGGTGATTACGATGAAGTGACGCCGGAGCTCGTGCACAAACTGTGGCGCGAGCATGCATTAGCCGGTTGACGGAACCGGCCGGGGCCGACTATATCGGCGCACCTTCGCAGCCGGACGCACCGGAAAGCTGCATCGGGCGCGTAGCTCAGCGGGAGAGCACCTCGTTCACACCGAGGGGGTCACAGGTTCGATCCCTGTCGCGCCCACCATTCATTCTCCGCCCTTTGAAATCACGTAGTTAAGCCCCGGATGAGAAATTAGTTCAGTCGTTGGGGGTTCGTTTATCCGGCGAAGCTTTCCGTCGTCATGGCTTGCCGGCGGATGTCGCCACAAACGTATCCGTGCCCATCGCTCCGGCGTCGATTGAGGCTTTGAGCGGCGGTAGTAGGATCATGGTGACTTCGGTGTTCGTCTTTTCAGTCAGGATGGTGATAACGCCATCGCTTACAAGTTACGGTCCAAGACGGAACGCATCCCCCAGTGACGAGGCCGCCATGAAGCAACTATACCTCGTCCTCAACCACGCGGCCCAGGACTGGAAACGCCCTCCACGCAAGTAGATCCAGGCCAAGACGCAGTTCGCTGTCGTCTGTGGGGAGCGCGTCCCCTGACGAAGAAGCGGTCTCCCGCACAGTATTCCTGACAGTCCCCACCAGTGCGGCCGCGACGCTTAAAGCGTTTACGGCAAACCCTCTCACCGGGGCCGAAGACAATCGAGCTAACGTTTCGATCATTCCACTGCGTTGACGATCAGCATTTTGTCCACTCCAATCGACATCGATTTTAGCTGTCTTGCTAATGCCGCGGCTTCGCAGATGTGGAATGCTCCGATCAAGGCAGGATCTTGGGACAGCATGCCAATAGACGACGCAATCTCCTTAGCATTCTCAGCGTACGGCCCACTAAGGTCGAATCCATCCTCAATTAAAGCGAGATCTGGAACTGAGCCTTCTGTGTGGTTTTCCTTCAGAGGAACAAGGGTCACCCGCATTGTCTGGCCAAGGCTGACAATCGTGCCCTCGTTGATTGAAAATCCTTTGTGGCGAACTTCAAAGAATACAGCCCCCGTAAAACCAAACGGGCGCTTAGCATTTAACGACATGTCGGCGTCCTCGAACCTGTAGCCAAGAGGTGACGCACTCCCTCCGAATACGAGGCTACCTAAAACGCTGTCTGCGTTCAAAAGCTCCTGTGTCAACCGGTGGAAGATCGGCAAGCCTCCAATCGCGGTTCCGTTGTTACTGGTCAGAGAGACCGCCAGTCGATCATCCTTCGCAACTGCGGCGACGAGGTCGACGAACTCTGGTGCCGGAATAGGAACGCTGTAGCGAAGCTTGTTCTCAATTAAGATCAACTGATTGCCGGAATAGACCAGCAAAGCCTCCGAGGCGGCCGGAAGGGCGGAATTTTCGCTGACACAGGAGATTCCGCCAGGTATCGTTCCATACGTGTCAAACGTCTCCTGAGCATACTGCTTCGTGACCGGCTCGTATGCGCCATCGATTGTAACGCTGCTGTCAGTCCCTTGGTAGTCGTAGACTTGCCAACGTGTCCCGTCTGAAGTGTACTCGATGCGATAAGCTTCGGGCGCAGCGCGTTGTGCGCGCGCCAGTTCCTCCGGATCCGGCATCCCGTAAAGAACACCTTCGTCCTTTGTGATTTCCTGAGATGCCTGCCATCCATACTCGGAGAGAAGCTGCTCACGCGCTTCGGGGGTTGAGCTGTCAATCGTTCCTGGGACGCCTTGCGCGTATTGATCCGCGAGCGTTTCACCCTGCGTTATCGGTTCACGCAGGCTCTCCAACCGAGCGCCGAGCATGGCCGATCGCTGAAACCGGTTCGGGTAAACGTTTTCCTCGGTAACGCTCTCACCCGCTCTGCGTACGAAGTTCTTCGCAGTGTCGGCAGCCTCGCGAACACGATCTACGATACCCCGTCGCTCCAGGTCCCCTGACATCGCGTCAACGAGATCCGAGTATCTGCCGCTGCAGCTTGACGCACGCTTGATGCATTCAGCTTCCCTTGGTGAGAGACGATAGGTCAGCCTTTTCGGGTCGCCCGTTTCGATCCAACCCGATCGAACATTTTCGACTGTGCCTACAAGAGCGTCACGCTTCCCTTGAACCCAATCAATGGCAGCGACAGCGGAAGACTCTTCGCTGAACAAGAAAACAGCCTGGTCCCTTATTGATTGCTGAGCAACCGCCGTTTGAGTCGCCATGATCAAGACGGTGAGACCTAGGGCCCCGTTCTTGGCAAGATTGATCATTGAATGGTCCTGCGCCGGTTGATTTTGAGCTTCAAAGGATCGGGGACGCGACTGCACGCTTTAAACAGCTGTACGACTGAGTCGGCGCTTGTCGTGGAACATTCGGTATCCGCAAATTGCGCCTCGGCGGCTCGATCAAAGATGGTCTGCGCGTCGTCGCCCGAGACTTCGAACTGCCCTGCTAGCATTAGCAGCCTCAATTCGCGCGATGGAGCCGTTCCGCTGACGATCCCACACTTCAATGCCTGACCGAAATTCGAACCACAGACAGCTGTTTCCCTGATTGCCCTCAGCCTTTTTGTCGTGGTCGACACGATTATTTCCGCAGGCGGTAGATAGACGCCCTCAAGAAGCAGCTTCTCGACCCTATGGTCCTTGAAGGCGTCCAGATCCTGGCCTTGTGGTAGCGGATGATCCAGCACTGCTCTCCATTTGTAAGTCCCGTCGCTTTGACCTGTTGTCATATGCGTTCCGGCGATGGGCTGTTGAGTCAGCTTGACACTTGCCAGAGCCTCAGCCGCGTCGAGCCAGGCTCCGTCCCGCACCAGTTTCGCGGTTCTCTCAATGGAGCGGATGCCATCGTTGATCGTTGCTTGATCGTCCTCCTCGAAGATCACATTGTCGGCCAGCAACAAGATGTCGTCGGGGATCGTGCCCCCAGCCTCTGCCATCATCTTCACCGCCAGTGCCTGCTGCAAAGTGGGTGCTGCCGAGGCTCGAACTTGCTCTGACAATCGACGAACGGCCTCTTCGCGGTCGGGCTCAACAACGGCGCTGCCCTTCCATATAGATCCGGTGATGTAGAGGTCCGAGACTTTGGTCTTGCCGTAGTAACGGTCCGCGATCTCCTCGAAGGTCTCCGGGGAAAGCCAATCGTTCGATAAGGCCACCGCGAGCAGTTGCGGGAACCAAGCTGCGTCAGTGTGCTGTTCCAACAGCTGCTTCAGTTCGGAAAGACTGCGCTCACCCTCCCATTGGCCCGATATGTAGGCGATCGCGACCCACGGATAGCCTCGGCCATCCTCGGGCATTGTAGGGCTCCTGAGAAGCGTCAGTGCGCCCATAGGATCCGGGCCATCGCCACCTCGACCAGTGAGCATCATCTCGACTAAGCTCCGCCCAGCGAGGCCGGGTGATCGCTCTGCGACAGCGGCAAACTCTTTTCTTGCAAGCTTTAGATCGGGCGCTGTGCCGATGCCGTCGCGCAGCATCCGCGCCCTAACCACCGCCACCTCATCTCCGATATCCTTCTTCGTCGTGGCCAGCGCAAAGGCCGCGACGGGATCAGCCGTCATTCCGTGCCCGTGATACTTGGCTCGGACCAGCGCGACCGTGGCCAGAGAGGACATTTCGGAGCCGTGCATTTCGTACAACTCGGCCAGGATTCTCCCGGCCTGCTCCGGGTCTTTAATTAGGCCATCATAGCCATCGTAAAGCCTGACCGCCAAGGCGTCCGTGGAAAAGGGGCCTTTCTCACGCTGTTGAAAGTGATAATATGTAAAGAGCGAGGCGTCTGTCAGCGTCAGTGGTGCATCGGCGCCGATGCAATCTGCCATCTTATCCATCACCGCCCTCAGCGCTTTTGCTCCGATCGGGATCGTGTCCGTATAGCCGTCCTCAAACTTCAGGGTCACATCGACGGTGGATGCCTGCGGACTTAAAACACTCGGGTAGATGCCGTACTCGATCGTGAACCGCGCGAAGTCGTACGCGTTTGAGGCCTGTAGATCTGTTCCGCTGAGAACCGCACCGACGAGCGGCACGGATCTGGTCTTGAAATCTTCAAGGACAATATCGAAGAAACCCTGGCGACGAATGATCATGTATCGCTTGTAGGCTTTCGATGGAACGATCCCTACGCAGGAGATCGTGGCGGCATCTTGCTTAACCGCAATGATGTCCGGATCGGCTTGTAATTCTTCGACCGCCACTTCCGCGAATGATGATGTGGAGAACAGCATCGTGAGCGTTGTCGCGATGAGACCGATGCTCTTCCTTGCCATCTTCCTCACCCTGCTATCTTGGACCACAACATTTTGACCGAATTGCTTCTCGCGCTGGGACGCATGAAATGTTTGCTAGCTGACTGCGTACTCGCCTCTGACGCAAAGTGGATCCCAAAAGCATATCCCCTTGCCCTGATCGACGTATCATCGTCGTACACGCACGGCCGGTCATCACCCATTCGGGTGATGACGGAAAAGATGGAGTCCACCAAAGCTGCCGACAGCAGCAATGGGCTGGAAGACCATGTGGAAACTGATCGTTGTAATTGGAACCGTGCTAGGCACAATATCTGGGTGCGTCGCTGCGGGTTGGGACGGACATGAAGTAGCTTCTCCGCTTGGAGAGCGCTCATCGAGTCGCCTTTCACCTCAGCTGAAAACCAGAGATCCCTGTAAAATTTCCTTGGTTACTGCTGCTTGGGTGCAATCGGACATTTTGTTCAATCTTATAGTAGAAAATAAGCTGCAGCTGCCTGCCGAACGCTTCGGAGAACTGACAACGCAGCAACTCGCTCTTGCGAATAGTGCGTTCGAGTTAGGCGCTGAACGAAGTGGGGTCGTGGCGAGGGCGCTTCGAAGTATCATAATCGTGGACCGCCTCCATTCTCACGTCGAATGCGTTCGCACCAATGCGAGATGCGAGTTGCCGGCGGAAATCCAACACTTTGCCTGGCGCATTGAAAGTCCGGTCCCAAAAAGCCTCTCCACGATGAGCTGGCGAGACCTTTATGAAGAGTGGAAGTCTCTTCTAAAAACAGATATTGACCGGGTGTCTATATGCGCATCTTCATAACTATGTTATCTGCCATTTTAAGTAATATAATTGCATCTGTGATTTTTTTAAATGCAGCTCAAGCAGGTTCGACAGCCGAGATCTCTTTCTTTACCTCCATCCTCAACAGGGATATTACATATCACGTCTACATTCCAACAGGCTGGCAGGCCAAACGATCCTACCCGGTTGTCTATCTTCTCCATGGGGGCAGCGGTGGCAGCCCCAGCGACTGGTTTCGGCTCGCCGACACCACACGCATTCTTGATGGCCTGATTGCAAATGGTTCCATTCCTCCTGTCGTAG
This sequence comes from Aureimonas altamirensis, assembly GCF_023702225.1. Lineage (GTDB taxonomy): Bacteria > Pseudomonadota > Alphaproteobacteria > Rhizobiales > Rhizobiaceae > Aureimonas > Aureimonas altamirensis_B. The sequence continues at coordinate 532,074 of NZ_JAMQCO010000002.1, forward strand.
CGATTGCTCCTGATGGAAGGGCTGGACACTCTAGTGACGCCTATACCTATTACCTTAACAGCATGACCGGGGATTACGACTGGCAGCGCTTCTTCATCGAAGAGTTTATTCCATTCGTAGAGCCGCGGTTCTCAAACGGCGGATCAGCCTCGCGGTACGTCGTTGGCCTCTCTATGGGAGGTTTCGGCGCTATGACGCTACTGTTTCAGCATCCAGCGCTATTCACCGGTGGGGCCGCTCTCAGCATAGGGGAGTTCACGCCCGATCAGATAACCTCAATGCCGCAAGCTGACTTTAACCGGAGGTTCGGAAACTCGGCTGGAGCGGATCTTATCGGAAATTCCCGAATGCAATGGCACCGCCTGAACAGCGTTGTCAGCCGGATCGCGGCACTGGAACAATCAGCAATGGTGCCCACACATAGGGTATTCCTGGCTTGCGGAACGGAGGATTGGCTGCTCGATGGCACGTTGGAAGTGCACGCCGCGTTATTGCGGAAGGGTATCAAGCATGGCCTGCACCTTTCCGCGGGTTCCCATGACTGGCCGTACTGGAAGGCCATATTGCCAATGTCGCTGCGCTTTCTCATGGATACTGAACTGACGACCGGTGAGGTAACGAACCTGACGACGACCGTCGCCCATACGCCATAAGTGTAGGCATTGCGCGTTAACGTGCACTGCTAGAATGAGCGGCAGCCGAAGCTTTGTAGGAAGGCAGTCGTGCAATCGCATAAGCCAGATCTCGTTGCAGCGCTGTATGCCGCCATCCTCGGCGATGACGGCGACTGGAACCTTTTCCTAAGAATGTTGGGCGCGTTGCTTCCGAATGGCGCGGCAACGTTGTTCCACCATGATCTGACGGCGCGCAAGGGCGCCTACGAGCTATCGAGCGACCTCGATGCAAACTTGACGTCGCACTACGCGGATAGTTTAGCAGCAGAAAGCCCTTGGATGATCGGAGCCTGCACCAGACCCGTAGCGGTGGGCGTCGTATCCGACCAGATGTATCCGCGTGAAGATCTGATCAGGCATCGGTTCTATTCTGAGTTCCTGCGTCCCCATGGTTTTGAGGGAGCTGTTGGTGTCACCATCGATCGTAAGGCGGGGAGATCGTTCCTGTGCGGAATATTTACAGCTGAAACCGATCCCAATGAAACGAAACATGCCGCAGATTTCCTGACCGATCTCCAGCCGCATCTGAAGCGCGCATTAGCCTTCTATCACAAGGAGAACGACACGCTGACGGAGGCCGCAGCGACCGTAGCGACGATGACCTCGTCCATCGGGATGGTCGTAGGGGAAGGTAAACGCCTGATCAAAGCTTTCGGAGATTCACTCGGTAGCTGGCTGCCGCCACCCTTTTCCCTTACAAGCGGCAACAACGTCCGCCTGTGTAACGAGAATGCCCACGATGCGCTCGAAGCACTTCTGCAGAGGCAGTATACTGGCCAATCTTCGGTAACAGTCCATGCTGGGGATCATATAATCTACCTGACACGTATCGAGCGAGGACTGTTTCATAAATACGTACACGGTTTATCAGTCATCGTTCTTTGTCACCGTGTGCCTGCCATAGACCTGAAGCCACGTCTTGCTGATTATGCTAGGTCAGTTCACCTGACGCCCGCCGAGCACCGCGTTCTCACGCGAATACTCGCCGGGAACTCGATCCGGGACATTGCGGCCGAGGCCGGACTGTCGAAGGAGACGATCCGTACCCAAGCAAAAAGCGTGTACGCAAAATGTGGAACTCCTAATCGGTCAATTATACTCCGACAGGTTCTGAACTTGCCCATTTAGAGCAGATTCGACTTATTCCGGATCATATTTTGCGGCTTCGAAAGCCGGCGGACTTTGACCGGCAGGGTAAGTGGAAGCCTGCAACGATCGTGTCCCATGGAGTGGTGTAGCTGGATTTCATAGCCATC
>NZ_JAMQCO010000020.1 GCF_023702225.1 Aureimonas altamirensis
GGGGATAATCGCGCGCTCCGAAAATGTTTGCGACAGGCCCCTTCGGACCGCCAAGTCGATTGAGGCCCTTGAATCGATCCTGGACGAACTAGAACTATTGCGCGAAGGTGTACTCAGCGTATTGGAAAGCAACATCTTTTCACAAAAAACCGCTACCAATGACAACGAAATCCGTCAGCACATACAGAATTCAAATACCGAATCTATAAATGAATTTGAACCTAGCTCAGAAAAAGAGCAGGGTGAGAAACCGATGTTGAAGTCAGACCGACTGGCCGAGCCGCTAAAGAGTTTCCCTATTGGTTTGGTGATGCGAGCATGCCCTGAAATTGCGGCCTATGCGCCTGGAGGCCAGGTCCAGAGTTGGAGGGACTTGATGTCCGCGGCAGTCGTGGTTCGGTCGACCTTGGGAGTAAGCGCTTCAGCTTATCAGGATGCTTGCGAGGCAATGGGCGCCGAGAATGCGGCCGTCGCGATGGCGGCGATACTTGAGCGAGCTGGGCACATCAATTCCGCTGGTGGCTATCTCCGCGATCTTACCTCCAGAACGCGCCGCGGTGAATTTTCGCTCGGCCCGATGATAATGGCGCTTTTGAAAGTGAACTCTGGCGGGGCTATAAGTACGTGATGTTCCCGATACCAGGAGCTTTCGGAAGCCGTCGATTGTAGTCAGCTGACTACAAACTAACCCCCTGTTGCAGCTAAGGTTTCTTAATCACCTGCGACGTCGATATTCAGGAGTCAAAACAGAAGTTTGCAACTGAAATAGACGAACGTATTTCGAAAGTGGTACCAGCGGTCCTTTTTTCCGCCGCGCGGTAGGGTAGACAGAAGCTTCAGATTGCTTTGGGAAACAGTGCGGCGAAATGCGCGTTGAGCATGACCTTCGTTTATCAGCTCGTTTTTCCCAACGCCACGGAAATACGGTTTCAGTGAACATGCTGCCATTGCCGTCCGGAGGACGACGGTTCCCTTATAACAATCGCGTAGCCCGGCCGCTCCGACGGGTCGCGTTGTTGTAGTAGCTTGACGCCTGCTGCACCGATCGGTGGCGCGACTGCTCCATCGCCTCCGGCAAAGGAACGCCCCGGTTTGCGGCTTCGGTNGAACATGCTGCCATTGCCGTCCGGAGGACGACGGTTCCCTTATAACAATCGCGTAGCCCGGCCGCTCCGACGGGTCGCGTTGTTGTAGTAGCTTGACGCCTGCTGCACCGATCGGTGGCGCGACTGCTCCATCGCCTCCGGCAAAGGAACGCCCCGGTTTGCGGCTTCGGTCAAATAGCCCGACCGCAACCCGTGCGCGGAAAACTCCCCCGCCTCCAGCCCGGCCATCGTCGCCCGCTGTTTGACAATATCGTTGATCGCCTTCGGATCGAGCGCCCGACGGGAAACATTCCCCCAGCGATCAATCGCCCGAAACACACTGCCACTTTCAATCTTGGCGGCAACAAGCCAGGCGTTCAGGGCATCAACCGGCCGGCCGGTCAGAAAGACAACTTCATCGCTGTCGCCGCTGCTGGTCTTTGTGCGGCCGAGATGGATTGACAGCGAGGGCAGGGGAGCCCCGCCCTCAACGGCGATCGGCGGCTCAGCCGTCAACTGTTCCCTGCGCAACCCGGCAATCTCGCTGCGACGGCGCCCACCCGACGCAAAGCCAACCATCAGGATGGCGCGATCGCGGATGTCACGAAGGCTCTCGCTGGCACAAGTGGCTAGCATTTTTGCCATGATGTCTCCAGTGACCGCCTTGGCGCTCTTGCGGCGGCGTTGGCGTGGCACGGCACGAACTGCGAGCCGGATTGCGGACTTAAGGGCAGGGGAGGCAAAAGCGCCGTCGAAACCGCGCCACTTGGTCAGTGTCGACCAGTTGGCTAGACGCCGGCGCACGGTATCGGGCGCGTGCGGCCCGGTTGATCTGAGAAAGCCGCCATCTCGAAGGGCCTGGTCAACCTCAGCCGGCATGCCATGGTCCGGATCGGTTTCGCGCCTCGCTGGGTCCCAGAGGTGATGGGCGACAAACTTAAGGAGCAGCGCCTCGGGCGCCGGCCAGGGAAGGGCGCCGCCAGTCGCGGCATGCGACCAGGCTTCGAGATAGCCGAGATCGGAGGTCAACGCCCGCAGCGTATTCTCACCCATACCTTCGTTGATCAGGTGACGCAGGGTCTCGACGTCCTGGTCGGTCAGGATTTCGGCAAGCTTGTCACGTCGGTCGATCGGCAGCACCGACGCGATGGTGTCGAGCTGTTCGGCGCGGTTTAAAACATTCTGGGTGACAGACGATACCGACAAGGTCTTTTTCGTCATGGGACATGTCCAATGCTAAATGTGCGTTTGCAAAAGTTACGGAAAGCCCGTATATTCCGGAACAAAGGAGTTCTGCCATGACCTCGACCGTGACAGCAGCAGCCGTTTCCAAGAATTTTGGCGCCTATCAGGATGCCGCAGTCCGCGAGCCGGTGATTATTACCAAGAACGGCCGACCGCGCACGGTTCTGATCGCCTATGAGGACTATCTGCGTCTGGCCAGACGCGACCGTCGCGTGGATCTCACCACGGCAATGAGTGACGATGAACTTGCCGCCATTGAAGCGTCGCAGATGGAGCCGGGTCTCGATCATCTCAACGTCGAACTGCTGACGGGCAAACATGCTGCCGACTGAACCAAAAGTCGGTTGGGTCTTTCGGTATTCCTATCTCTGGCATTGGCAGCATCTCGAAGGCCGGGAGGAGGGCGACAAGGACCGTCCGGCGCTGGTGTTGGCGATTGTTGCGACCCTGGACGATGGCACGCCCGCAGTCCGTGTCCTGCCGATCACGCACTCGCCGCCCTCTGATCCGAGTGACGCGATCGAAATCCCGCCGGCAACAAAACGGCGTCTTGGACTGGACGACGAACGATCCTGGATTATCCTGACGGAAAGCAACCGGTTTGTCTGGCCGGGACCGGATGTCCGGCCCGTTGACAGCGAAACAGGCTACCTTGGCTCTTTGCCACCGGCATTGTTCAACGAGATCAAGCGCCGCTTTGTCGAACTGGCGCGCGGCCAGCGTCATCGCGCCACGGGCCGCAGCGAATAGCGGCTTAGCTGTGGTCGCGGATCTTGGCTGGCCGCGTCTTTGATCTGCAATATCGAGCAACATGAGTCCTTTGTGACCGTCCTAGCGCCCAATTTTACCGATTTGCGGTCTCAAATCAATCACTTCCGATAAGGGTTACTTATCGATGGTTAGAGCACTAACCAGCAATCATACCATGTGAGGAATCTCAATATTTATATAGAGTTCGTATAAGAAATCATCTACCATGATTTCAATGGCTTACGATCTCGCGAAAACCAGCATGGCAGCGTTCATGGAGCCGGCATTCCGCGCCGGTTGTGGCTTTTACTTCCCGGTTTCAATTGAAACGGTAAGCTGAAAACTCGGCATCCAATTTTGACTTAACGGCTTCATCTCAGGTAGGGAAGCGGGCGCATCAAAGCCCGGACGCCTTGGTGAGATTGACGCGGAACCGGTCACGCCGCCGCTGGTACTTCCGGGTCATTTCGGCCGAAGCATGGCCGAGTTGCTTCTGAACGTAACGCTCATCGACCTCGGCCGAGGATGCGAGGCCAGCACGCAGCGAGTGGCCGGAGAATTTTTCCGCACGCTCGGTCTCAGTGAGATCAGGGCGCACGCCGGCAGCCAATGCCGCCTTCTTGACGAGGCGTGCCACTTCCTGATCGAGCAGCCGGTCGGGACCGACATCCTTGCCTTGGCCGGTAACACGCCGGAAGAGGGGGCCGTGCGCGATCCGCGCAAGGTTGAGCCAGGTCTGCAGCGCAACGACAGGGCAGGTGGGCGTCACGACACGAAAGTGGCGAATCTGTCCGACTTTTAAGAACGTATCCGGAACTCAGGTTGGTTTAACCGTGGATGTCGTTGCTTTTTCGGCCCTGAGAGCTTCGTAGAGGGCGGTTTTCCCGATTTTCACGCGGGCGGCGGCTTCCCGGACGTTCAAACCGGCCGCCAGATGCTGGCGGGCTTTGGCAAGTTTCTCCGGGGTTACGACGACTTGTCGGCCACCGCGTCGGCCGCGTTCCTCTGCGGCTTGCAGACCGGCACGTGTTCGTTCCCGGATCAGATCGCGCTCGAACTGTGCCAGCGCGCCGAACAGGTGGAATACCAGGCGACCGCCGGATGTCGTGGTGTCGATGTTTTCGGTGATGGATCGGAAGCCGACGCCTTTGGCCTCCAGTTCGGTGATGATCTCGATGAGGTGCTTCATCGACCGGCCGAGGCGGTCGAGCTTCCAGACTGTGAGCGTATCGCCGTCGCGAACGTAGCGGATCGCCTCAGCCAATCCGGGCCGGTCAGTCTTCACGCCGGATGCCTTATCCTCGAACAGCCTTTCACAACCTGCTTTGCGCAAAGCGTCGAGTTGCAGGGCGGTGTCCTGCTCGCCGGTGGAGACCCTTGCATAGCCGATAGAGGTCATGAGACGTGGTTTGTCCGTTTTTCCGTTGAATTCGGACATTGTCCGATTTGCCGTTTCATGACAAGGTTTGCGGACAAAACTTGTGGATGCCGCGAAACGTTCGTTTGCCGGACACGCATTTTCCGTTTCGCTGCACTCTCCGCGGCGAAACGGGAAGATCAGTGAATGGCGCGAAGAGCATTACTGAGCGAGGCATGGTGGCAACAGGCGACGATCATCCCGGATAACGAAAGGGAGATCGCCAAACATTATACGCTGGATCGATCGGATCTCGACCTGATCATGCGACAGAACAAGGCCGCGAACAGACTGGGCCTCGCCTGTGTTCTGGCCACGCTACGATACCCTGGCCGACCGCTTGCGGATGGCGAGGTCCTGCCGGCTGGCGTCTTACGATTTCTGGCGCGGCAGATCGGCGTCGATCACCATGAGATCGAACGTTATTTCGAGCGCCCACAGACGCGGCGCGAGCATCTGGCCCTGCTTTTCGACAGAATGCAGATGCGTCCGTTTGTGCCTTCGGACGTGCGGGCACTCACAGGCTGGCTGACACCTGCCGCACAAACCCTGCGCCAGGCCGATGTATTGGCGGATATGGTCGTGGAAGAACTGCGACGCAGGAGAATTCTCTTGCCAGCGCGGCCAGCGCTCGAAGCCATCATTCATGTGGCGATCAGGCGCGGCATTCGTATTGCTCATCGGGCCTTGGCCGGCGGGATCTCAGAAGGCCAAAAGCTCGATCTGGACAAGCTTCTCGATCCGCGTGAGGGGACAAGCGTGACCATTCTTGCCTGGGCGAGAACGCCGGCATTGTCGCCAGCCGCCGTCAACCTCGACAGAATTGCCGAGCGCATTCGCTTTCTCCGGTCTCTGAACCTGCCGACGACGTTGATGGATCGAATTCCGGCCAAGGTCTTTGACGAATTTGCTGCAGAGGGGACGCGAATGAGCGCGCAGCATCTGCGCGACCTTAACACCGAACGCCGACATGCTGTCCTGGCTGCAACAGTGCTCCACCTTTCCCGCCATCTCACCGATTGCGCGATCGACATGTTCAAGAAACTCATGGGCATCCTGACGCGGCGAGCCAATAACCAGGCGGCTGCTCGCGTCACCCGATCCGTTCGGGAAGTGCAGACGCCGTTGAAGGACGTTTCAAAAGTCTGCCATGCGATCATCAAGGCTAGAGAGAAGGGTGAGGACATGGCCAAAGCGCTTGATCTGGTCATCCAATGGCCAGCTTTTACAACCAGTGTCCAGGCGGTCGATACGCTGATCGCGCCGGATGTTATCGACGGTAAAATCGAAATGCTCCAGCGCTATCCGACGATCAGGAAACTGGCGCCACAGTTTCTCTCCACTCTCGTGTTCCGCGGTCACGCAGTGGCGGCGACCCTCTTGCGGGCGCTATCCGTGGTCGCGGGTCTATATCGTACGGGCAAAAGGACCATACCCGACAAGGCACCGATCTCCTTTGCGCCGAAGGGCTGGATGCCTCTCATACTCAAAGATGGAAAGATTGATCGCAGGGCTTATGAGCTTTGCCTGTTCAGCGAATTGAAGCGCCGGCTCGATGCGGGCGATGTCTGGGTGGAAGGAGCCAAACGCTTCCAGTCTTTCGAAAGCTTTCTCATTCCCACGCCGACATTCGAGCTGATGCGTGAGGAAGGACCGCTTCCAATCGCCGTTGATACCGATGTCGAGACGTATCTTCGCCAACAGCGCCAGCTGCTGAACGATGGACTGGCTGACCTCTCGCGTCTGGCCGCAGCCGGCGAGCTCGACGATGTAGAACTGACCGGGGCGGGGTTTAGCGTCACGCCGCACAAGGCTATGTTTCCGGACATCGCCAAGTCGCTGAAGCTAAAGGTGGAAAGCCGTCTGCCTGCGATCCGCATCACTGACCTTTTGCTCGAGGTTGACGCCCGAACGGAATTTTCGAACGCCTTTACCCATTTGCGCAGCGGTCGGACGGCCGACAACAAGCTTGCGCTCCTCACCGCCATCCTGGCGGACGGCATCAATCTCGGTCTCACGAGAATGGCGGACGTTTCCCCCGGCATTACGATGCGCCAACTCGCCTGGGCGCACGACTGGCATATTCGCGAGGAAGGTTACACGGCCGCGCACGCCATTCTCGTCAACGCCCAGAGGCAATTGCCTCTGGCAAGCTTGTGGGGCGATGGAACAACGTCATCCTCCGATGGCCAGTATTTTCCGGCGGGCGGACACGCCGAGGCGATCGGCGACCTCAACGGCCGCTATGGTCCCAACCCCGGCGCCAAATTCTACCGGTTCACCTCTGACCAGTACGGCGCTTTCTACATCATCGCCATGAATGCCAATGCGAGCGAAGCCATCTATGTCCTCGATGGACTGCTCTATCATGGCAGCGATCTCGCCATCGAAACCCACTATGTCGATACCGGCGGGGTAAGCGATATGAGCTTCGCCCTTTGCCATCTCGTTGGTTTCCAGATTGTGCCTCGGCTGCGCGGTCTCAAGGATCGCAAGCTCTATCTCTTCCCGGGCGACGCGCCTCCCGAAAACCTGGCGCCGCTCGTTGGCGAGCACATCAACGTCGAGCGGATCAAGGCAAACTGGAACGACATCCTGCGGCTGGTCACGACGATCCGTTCCGGGCAGGTTCGGCCTTCGACGGTGTTGGCAAAGCTGTCCGCATTCCCACGCCAGAACGGACTGGCGTTGGCGCTACGCGATCTCGGTCGCATCAATCGGTCCATCTTTCTGCCCCAGTGGTGGCAGAACCCCGAAATGCGCAGGAACGCGACGGTCGGCCTCAACAAGAGCGAATCCCAGAACACCTTGGCCCGCGCACTGTTCTTCAATCGCCTCGGAGAATTGCGCGACCGGACTTTCGAGAGCCAGTTCTACCGAGCATCTGGACTGAACCTGCTAATCAACGCCATCGTCTACTGGAACACACTCTATCTCGAACCGGCGTTCGCCGAGCTCAACCGAGATGGCATTCCCACGCCGCTTGACATCATCAAACACATTACCCCACTCGGCTGGCAGCACATCAGTCTCACCGGCGATTACATCTGGACCCCAACAGACGGCGTTGATCTCAGGCCATTGCGGCGCGAAACATCTATCCTCGCAGCGTGATCACCATACGTTCTCAAAAGTCGGACAGATCCAACACTTTCGTGTCGTGACGCCGAGCAGCACAATATCGTTCTGGTCGGCGGAACCGGCACGGGGAAGTCCCACCTGTCCATCGCGCTTGCACGTGCCTTGATCCGCAACGGAGCACGAGGCCGCTTCTTCAACGTTGTCGACCTCGTCAATCGGCTCGAGACGGAGGCACGTAGCGGTAAGCAGGGACGACTGGCCGACTTCATCACCAGGCTCGACTTCGTAATCATGGACGAACTGGGCTATCTCCCATTTGCCCAGGCGGGCGGCCAGCTCCTCTTCCATCTCATCAGCAGGCTCTACGAGCGGACATCGATCATCGTCACGACGAACCTAGCCTTCGGCGAGTGGCCGGCCGTATTCGGCGACGCCAAGATGACCGCCGCTCTACTCGACAGGCTCACCCACCATTGCGAGATCGTGGAAACCGGGAACGAATCCTGGCGCTTTAAAAACCGCTCTCAAAGCTAAAGCCGAAAAGACAAACAACCCGCGCCCGCAGGCCCCTGCGCTAAATGGAGAGCTCCGGGCCTACGCGCGCTGACCCGATGCAACTAGAGGCAGGGGTCCCTTTTGGGAGCCGATAAGGGGTCCCGTTACGACGCCGATTGACAGGGAGACAACTGATGCTCCATTCTACTTCTGCATTTGAGGGCGGACTGACAGATCCAGTCAATGAAGCGCAGATGGCGTTTCATGCGGTCATGCACGCAATGGCTAATCCCGGTCGCATCTATTCGCTGCCGAGTGCTGCTGTGCCATCAAAGCCACTCACGCCAGAGCTTGGCCTGATCGCTGCAACGCTGCTTGATCACGACGCAAGCGTCTGGGTCGACGCCAAAGTCGCAGCCAATCAGGATGCAACAGCCTGGCTGACATTCCATGCCGGCGCGCCCATCGTTGGGGATCAGTCTAAAGCACAGTTCGCGCTCGTAAGTGATGCGCAATCGCTGCCAGCACTTTCTTCCTTTTCCCAAGGAGAACCAGAATTTCCGGACCGTTCGACGACCGTTGTTCTGGCTGTATCGTCGCTCGATAGCGGACAGGGGTTCACCCTCAAAGGCCCGGGCATCAAGGATGAAACTGTGCTGAACGTCGATGGTCTGCCGCAGGATTTTGCTGCGCAATGGCGTGAAAATGGCGCGCTGTTTCCGTTGGGTATCGATCTGCTACTCGTTGCTGACGGCAAAGTCGCAGCGCTTCCGCGTACCACGCGTATCGTTAGTTCGGAGGGTTGATCCATGTATGTTGCAGTAAAGGGCGGTGAAACCGCCATCCGCAATGCCCACCGTCTGCTTGATGATCGCCGTCGTGGCGACCGCTCGGTTCCAGCGTTACGTCTTGACCAGATTGCCGAACAGCTGGGTCTCGCCGTTGATCGCGTCATGGCCGAAGGTTCGCTTTATGACCGAGAGCTCGCAGCACTTGCCGTGCGCCAGTCGCGGGGCGATCTGATTGAGGCAATCTTTCTGGTTCGTGCCTACCGCACAACCCTGCCGCGTTTTGGCTATTCGCTACCCCTTGAGACCGCGAATATGCTGATCGAACGCCGCATTTCGGCCACCTATAAAGATCTGCCCGGTGGGCAGTTGTTGGGGCCGACATTTGACTACACGCATCGTCTGCTTGATCCGGAACTGGCGGGTGATGTCAGTGTTCCCGAGCCGGAAGTGCGTGCGATTGAGCCTGAAGAAACGCCACGCGTGACCGATATTCTCGGTGTCAACGGCATGATCGAAGAAGACGGTGCGATGCCGGAGGGGCATGAGCCGGGCGATCTTACCCGCGAACCTTGGACGTTCCCGATGCCGCGTGATCTGCGCTTGCAGGCTTTGGCGCGCGGTGATGAAGGCTTCCTGCTGGCTCTGGGTTATTCCACGCAACGCGGTTATGGCAACACGCATCCATTTGTCGGTGAAATCCGCATTGGCGAGGTGGAGGTTGAGTTTGATGTGCCTGAGCTCGGCTTTTCCGTTTCGCTTGGCCGTGTTCAGCTGACCGAATGCCAGATGGTGAGCCAGTTCAAAGGCTCGTCCAAGCAGGCACCACAGTTCACCCGTGGCTACGGTCTGGTGTTCGGACAAAGCGAGCGCAAAGCCATGTCGATGTCGCTTTGCGACCGGGCGCTGCGTGTCCGCGAATTCGATGCGGATGTGACAGCACCCGCGCAGGACGAAGAATTTGTCATCTCCCATTCCGATAATGTGCAGTCGACGGGCTTCGTCGAGCATCTGAAATTGCCCCATTACGTGGACTTTCAGGCCGAGCTTGATCTCATCCGCCGTATGCGTGCGGAATATGAACAAGCGAACAACGAGACTGAAGTTTTGGCAACCGAAGCAGCAGCCAATATCGGCACAGGCAAGGAAGCAGCAGCCAATATTGCCGCAGGCAAGGAAGCAGCAGAATGAGCGATCTAGCCAATTACAATTTCGCCTATCTGGACGAGCAGACAAAGCGGATGATCCGTCGTGCTATCCTGAAAGCCATTGCTATTCCGGGCTATCAGGTTCCGTTCGCAAGCCGTGAAATGCCGATGCCTTATGGCTGGGGCACAGGCGGCGTGCAGGTGACGGCGGCAATTCTCGGTCAGGATGATGTGCTCAAAGTTATCGATCAGGGCGCTGATGATACGACCAATGCCGTTTCCATCCGGGCATTCTTCCAGAAAACCGCTGATGTTGCCGTGACCACCCATACGGGTGAGGCGACTATCATCCAGACACGTCACCGCATTCCGGAATATCCGCTGACTGAAGGGCAGGTGATTGTCTATCAGGTGCCAATTCCTGAGCCGCTGCGTTTTCTGGAACCGCGTGAAACCGAAACGCGCAAGATGCACGCGCTTGCCGAATATGGCCTCATGCATGTGAAGCTTTACGAGGATATCGCGCGCCATGGCCATATCGCCAAGACCTATGATTATCCGGTGATGATCGAAGGGCGCTATGTCATGGCACCGTCGCCGACGCCCAAGTTCGACAATCCAAAGATGCATATGTCGCCAGCTTTGCAGCTGTTTGGTGCCGGTCGTGAAAAGCGCATCTATGCCGTACCGCCTTATACGGATGTCGTGAGCCTCGATTTCGAGGATCATCCATTTGAAGTGCAGAAATTCAAACAGCCTTGCGCATTGTGTGGCGCACGCGGCGTCTATCTGGACGAAGTCGTGCTCGATGACCGTGGCGGCTCGATGTTTGTCTGCTCCGACACCGATTATTGTGAAGATCGTCAGGCGAATGGCCACTTTGGTCATCTGGCAGCGAACAATGAGGCCGCAGCCAAAGGAGCCCTGAAATGAGTATTGAAATGAGCGTCGAACCTCTGCTGAAAGTCAGCAATCTCTCGAAGTTTTATGGCAGTCGTCGCGGTTGCGCGGATATCGATTTCTCGCTGTGGCCGGGCGAAGTGCTGGCCATCGTCGGTGAATCGGGTTCGGGCAAGACGACTTTGCTCAACTGTCTGGCGACACGTCTGGAACCGACATCGGGCAGCGTGGAATATCGAATGCGTGATGGCGAGTTCCGCGATCTTTACAAGATCGGAGAGGCTGAACGCCGCTTTCTGATGCGTACCGACTGGGGCTTCGTGCATCAGAATCCTTCGGATGGTCTGCGCATGACCGTTTCGGCAGGTGCCAATGTCGGTGAACGGCTTATGGCTGTTGGCGAGCGCCATTATGGCAATATTCGCAACACGGCAACTGAATGGCTCGGACGTGTCGAAATCGCTGCCGACCGCATCGACGACCAGCCCGGCGCTTTCTCCGGCGGTATGCGTCAGCGTCTGCAGATTGCGCGCAATCTCGTCACAGCGCCGCGTCTTGTTTTCATGGATGAACCGACTGGCGGTCTCGACGTGTCCGTGCAGGCACGCCTTCTCGACCTGCTGCGCGGTCTGGTGAGCGATCTCGGCCTTTCGGTTGTCATCGTGACCCACGACCTCGCAGTGGCGCGTCTTCTGTCCCATCGCATCATGGTCATGAAAGACGGCCATATTGTCGAACAGGGCCTGACAGACCGCGTTCTGGATGACCCGCAAGCGCCTTACACGCAGCTGCTCGTGTCGTCTATTCTGCAGGTTTAGTAAATTAAAACAGATGTTTGCAGCGTGTTGTTCGTAAATTAGCGAAACTTCATGCGTGAGGTGAGAAATGACACAAGTTAGAACATCCTCTCCGTTGGCCGTGTCGGGTCTGGCGAAGACTTTCACGATGCATTTGCAGGGTGGCATTCAGTTGCCAGTCGTAAGTGGCGTGGACTTCAATCTGGAAGCAGGCGAATGCGCCGTGCTAGGCGGACCTTCCGGTGCTGGTAAAAGCTCCATTCTCAAGATGGTCTATGGCAATTACGCCGTGAATGCAGGTTCAATCCTCATTCGTCACGAAGACCGTATGGTGGATCTGGCAACAGCCGATCCGCGCGAAGTGCTGGCTGTTCGGCGTGATACGATTGGTTATGTCAGCCAGTTCCTGCGCACATTGCCACGCGTGGCGGCAATCGATGTCGTTGCGGAGCCATTGGTGGCTCGTGGTGTTGATCGCGATGCTGCTCGCAATCGTGCAAGCGAATTGCTCGCGCAGCTCAACCTGCCGGAACGGCTCTGGGCATTGCCACCTGCAACCTTCTCCGGCGGTGAGCAGCAGCGCGTGAATATTGCGCGCGGTTTCATCACGGATCATCCGGTGTTGCTGCTTGATGAGCCGACAGCTTCGCTCGATGCCAAAAACAGGGCAGTCGTTGTTGATCTCATCAAGGCCAAGAAGGCGCAAGGCGTCGCAATGCTTGGCATTTTCCACGATGAAGATGTGCGTGAACAGGTTGCTGATCGCATTATCGACGTAACCGCTTTCTCGCCGAAGGCAGCAGCATGACCAAGCTCTCAGTAGAACCACTGGTTCACGAAACGGCTGAAGTAAACGGTAGCAAGCTCGGTCGATATACCGAGATCGGCGCGCGCAGCCGTGTTTCGGAGACTGTGCTGGACGACTATTCCTATCTCGGTATCGATTGCGAAATCTGGTGTGCTGAGATCGGTAAGTTTTCCAATATCGCCAGCCATGTGCGTATCAACGCCACCAATCATCCGACATGGCGTCCGACGTTGCATCATTTCACCTATCGCGCCGGTGATTACTGGCCGGAAGAAAAGGATGAGACGGAGTTCTTTGATTGGCGTCGCGGCAATGCCGTGAAAATCGGTCACGACACATGGCTCGGCCATGGCTCCACCATCTTGCCGGGTGTGACGGTTGGCAACGGTGCGGTTGTCGGTGCCGGAGCTGTCGTGAGCAGGGACGTGGCGCCCTATACAATTGTTGGTGGGGTTCCGGCGCGTCTCATTCGCGAACGCTTCGACGCTGCGATCGGCAATCGTCTGGATCGACTGGCCTGGTGGGACTGGAGCCATGATCGTCTGCGCCAGGCGCTCGATGATTTCCGCGCGCTCGATATCGAAGCATTCCTCTCGAAATATGAAACGGCCGCCAATGCGAATGCGGTCATGAAAGAGCTATCCAATGGCTAATGAAACCGTTCTGAAAAATGCGCAGATCGTGCTTGCTGATGAGATCGTTTCCGGTTCTATCCTGATCCGTGATGGCAAAATTGCCGCCATTGATCAGGGCAATACCAACGGCGGCGATGACATGGATGGCGATTATGTTATTCCGGGCCTCATCGAGCTGCATACCGATCAGCTGGAAAGCCATTACGCGCCGCGTCCAAAGGTGCGCTGGAATGTCGATGCAGCGGTTCAGGCGCATGATGCGCAGGTTGCAGCATCGGGCATCACGACAGTTTTCGATGCGATGCGCGTTGGTTCTGATTATGACCGTGACTTCGTGGGCAAGGATATGCGGATGCTTGCGGACGCCATCGACAGCGGTGTTCGCGAAAATCGTCTACGTGCAGACCACTTTCTGCATCTGCGTTGCGAAGTTTCCTCAGCAGATTGCCTTGAAACATTCGAGCTTTTCGCAGCCGATGACCGCGTTAAACTCGCTTCGCTGATGGATCATGCACCGGGACAGCGTCAATTCGTTGATCTTAATACGTATCGCACTTATTACATGCGCAAGATGAAGCTCACGGATGAGGAGTTCCGGGTGCATTGTGAGAAGCGTATGGCGGATTCGGACGCCTATTCGGCCAAACATCGTCGTGCCATTGCCGAACTGGCAGCAGCGCGCAGCATCGTGCTGGCCAGCCATGATGATGCGACCAGCGCGCATGTCGATGAATCACTCGACCATGGTGTGCGGATCGCCGAGTTTCCGACCACGATGGAAGCAGCCAGTGCCTCAAAAGGTGCAGGCCTTTCCATTCTGATGGGCGCGCCCAATATTGTGCGCGGTGGCTCGCATTCCGGCAATATTGCTGCACGCGATCTCGTCGATAATGGCAGCCTCGACATTCTGTCCTCGGATTACATTCCGTTCAGCCTCATTCAGTCGGCTTTCGGCCTTGCTTCGGGGGAGCGTCCGATTGCGCTGCCACAGGCTGTCCGCCTCGTAACCAAGAACCCGGCTGATGCCATGGCGATGGATGATCGCGGCGAAATCGCTATCGGAAAGCGTGCCGATCTGGTTCGCGTGCGGCCGAAAGGTGCAATTCCGGTTGTGCGCACTGTCTGGCGCGAAGGCGAACGGGTGCTTTGATGCAGATGCAATCCGATACGCCGAAAGGCTGTTTCGTTGCCGTTGTCGGCCCCAGCGGGGCCGGCAAAGACACGATTATGGATGCAGCGCGTGTGGCTCTTGCGGGCGACACGCGGTTTCATTTTGTGCGCCGGATCATCACGCGTCCGCAAATGCCGGGCACGGAAGATCACGACAGTCTGGATGAAGCAGCATTTACTAAAGCCGCAGGCGAGGGTGCTTTCGCGCTGCACTGGCAGGCGCATAGCCTGAGCTATGGATTGCCGAAATCGCTTGATGATGAAATCGCCGACGGTATCGTGGTGATTGCGAATGTCTCGCGGCGTGTACTTGGCGATATCCGCAGGCTTTATTCGGAACGGTCCGTGGTCGTCATTTCGGCTAGGCCGGAAGTACTTGCAGAGCGGCTTGCATCGCGTGGACGTGAAAGTCGAGAAGAAATCGCTTTGCGACTTAAGCGCGAAGTGAGCTTCGATGACGGTGCAGACGATGTCGTCATAATAGACAATTCAGGGGAAGTCGCTGCTTCCACAGATGCCTTCCTGCGTCATCTGCAGGAAATTAGCATTAAAACAATTGCCTAAATTAAAATCTTAAAGCGGAATGTAAGTTTACACAAACGTCATGGTCCGTTCATTGCAGTGTCATTGAACGGATCATGAGCGGGCATGACTGAAGACGAACTCATGCTTCAACTAAAAAATTGACCCGCCGCTATAATGATAAGGTGGCGGTTTGGCCTGCCGCCGGTTTCATGGACATCGAGGTAAGATATTCCTCCTGAAACCGGAGAGCATGAATGCAAAGACGAATATTCAGCCGCGAGTATAAGCTTGAGGCTGTGAAGCTTGTCAGGGAACGTGGGGTCACTGTTGAGCAGGCTGCTCGTGATCTTGATGTCCACGAGAATGTGTTGTGCAAATGGGTTCGTGAATACGGCGACGATCCCAGCCAGTCGTTTCCTGGAAAAGGCCAGATGAAGCCGGAGCAGCTTGAGATCGAGAGGCTTCGGAAAGAGGTCGCCAAGCTGAAGGCGGAGCGCGCCCCGAGGGCGTTCTTTTGAAGGGGGGCAATCAAAACTTTCTCACTAACAATTATTGCCCCATACTTGATTACGATTGGCTATTGCCATTTTCGTTGGCATTTTTGCCCCACCAACGATCACAAAATGCGTTGATGTTCTCTGACTGGAAGTCTGGAAGACGTTCGATAATTGTTGCAAAGGGCCAATCCCACCAGGCAATATCGGTAAGCTTCGAAACGATTACAGGTTCAAAGCGTTTCCGTATGAGCTTGGCCGGCACACCGCCGACCACGGTGTAAGGCGCAACATCCTTGCTGACGACCGCGCCAGCCGCCAGAACCGCGCCATTACCTATTTTCACACCGGGCAGTACGATGACCCCGTGCCCGATCCAGACATCATGTCCGATAGTCACACAATCAGCGGCGCGTCTTGTGAAAAAAGTCAGATCGCGGTCAGCGTCATGCGAATAATATTCTGGACAATAGGTAAACCGGTGCATGGAGGGGCGGTTCATCGGGTGATTGGGCGCTCCGATCCTGACCTCGGCAGCGACAGCGCAGAACCTTCCAATCACCGCATTTTCGACGATGCAACGTTGGCCGAGATATGAAAAGTCGCCCAGCTCCACGGTGTGGAGTGAAGTATCGTCCAGTATTTCGCAGCAGGTTCCTATTCTGGCGTCCCTCAGTTGTACCGAGGGATGAATAACCGTCTCGGCAATTTTCGGACGGGGAACTGGATATGTGTCTGTCATTTCTGCTCTCCAAGGGTTGAAAACCCCTTTTGTTAGAGGGGTTTCCCCGTGGCCCGTGATCTCGTAGCCAGCAATCTCACGACTTCGATGATAGATGGAGAGGATTGCTGGGCCTGTCGCAAACATTTTCGGAGCGCGCGATTATCCCCTGAGC
>NZ_JAMQCO010000021.1 GCF_023702225.1 Aureimonas altamirensis
ACCGTCGGCGCCGGCATCGTGTCCGCTATCGTCGAGTAATCGACGGGCGCAGCGCCTGCGTATTTGCGGCGGCCTTCGGGCCGCCGTTTTCGTTTCGGCGCGGCCTCGGCATTTCCTGCACGGAAGGCCGGCGAATCGACTTGCAAAATGCCGGCCTTGGCATTATTGCCGAGCGTGAAAGCCGGCCTTTGCGCCGGCGGTCGGACGCGCCATGGTGCGCCGTTCGTAGGGGTATAGCTCAGTTGGTAGAGCGGCGGTCTCCAAAACCGCAGGTCACAGGTTCGAGCCCTGTTGCCCCTGCCATTCGCTGTCTGCATCAGCGCCATCGGATCGATTGCGGGGCGGAGTGAAGCGCAAGGCGTGAACAAGAATCTTCCTTGCCCCTCTTGTGAATCGTTGCGCGGGACGCTAATACGCAGATCAACGGACACGAGGTGCGTGGGGCTGGGTCGTCAGCTTTTACGCGCCTAATGCCATGGGCGGTATATGGCCTCGAAGACAAATCCCTTCACGTTCCTTCAGCAGGTGCGGACCGAAGTCTCGAAAGTGACATGGCCCACCCGTCGGGAAACGTTGATCTCCACGATCATGGTTCTCATCATGGTCGTGTTCGCTGCTGCGTTCTTCTTTATAGCCGATCAGGCCCTCGGGTTCGCGGTCGGTTTCATCATGAGCGCTGGCCGCTGAGTGCAGGAAGGCAATCTAGGAATGGCAGCCCGTTGGTACATCGTTCACGCCTACTCGAATTTCGAGAAGAAGGTCGCTGAATCGATCGAGGAGCAGGCCCGGCAGAAGGGGCTCTCCGACAAGTTCGAGAAGATCCTCGTGCCGACCGAAAAGGTCGTCGAGGTGCGTCGCGGCCGCAAGGTGGATGCCGAGCGCAAGTTCTTCCCGGGCTATGTCCTCGTCAAGGCCGAGCTGACCGACCAGGTCTTCTCGCTGATCAAGAATACGCCGAAGGTCACGGGCTTCCTCGGGCCCGACAATCGGCCGGTGCCGATCTCGGAGGCGGAGGCCACGCATATCCTCAGCCAGGTGCAGGAGGGTGTCGAGCGGCCGAAGGCCAGCATCTCCTTCGATATCGGCGAGCAGGTGCGCGTTTCGGACGGGCCGTTCGCCTCGTTCAACGGCATCGTCCAGGAAGTCGATCAGGAGCGTGCCCGTCTCAAGGTGGAAGTGTCCATCTTCGGTCGTGCGACACCGGTCGATCTCGAATTCGGTCAGGTCGAAAAGGTCTGATCGTCAGGCCGCCTTCGGGCGGCTCCGGCGCGGAAGGCGTTCCGGCTTTTGCCGGCCGGGTCTCGCCGCACCGCGCCACTGCAAGCGGTCCGCCGTCATGGCGGTCCCATCGCCGGCAAGCCGGCATGAAGACAAAGGCAGAAAGAAATGGCTAAGAAAGTTGCAGGGCAGCTGAAGCTGCAGGTTGCCGCCGGATCCGCCACGCCGTCGCCGCCCATCGGCCCGGCTCTCGGTCAGCGCGGCATCAACATCATGGAGTTCTGCAAGGCGTTCAACGCGCAGACCCAGGAGATGGAGAAGGGCTCCCCGGTTCCGGTGGTCATCACCTATTACCAGGACAAGTCGTTCACCTTCGTGATGAAGACGCCTCCGGTCACCTTCTTCCTCAAGAAGGCGGCAAACATCAAGTCGGGCTCCAAGGAGCCGGGCAAGGCGGGCGCCGGCAAGGTCACGCGCGACCAGGTCCGCGAGATCGCCGAAAAGAAGATGAAGGACCTCAACGCGAACGACGTTGATGCGGCAATGGCGATGGTCGAGGGCTCCGCCCGCTCCATGGGCCTGGAAGTGGTGGGCTGAGACGATGGCTAAGATCGGCAAGCGTATTTCGAAGGCCCGCGACGGCCTGGACCGCGACAAGCTCTACGACATCGCCGATGCGGTGAAGCTGCTCAAGGACCGCGCCACGGCGAAGTTCGACGAGACTATCGAGGTCGCCATGAACCTCGGCGTCGATCCGCGCCATGCGGACCAGATGGTCCGCGGCGTCGTCAACCTGCCCAACGGCACGGGCCGTACCGTTCGCGTCGCGGTCTTCGCGCGCGGCGACAAGGCCGAAGAGGCAAAGGCCGCCGGCGCCGATATCGTCGGCGCCGAAGACCTGGTCGAGAAGGTGCAGGGCGGCGAGATCGACTTCGATCGCGCCATCGCGACGCCCGACATGATGGGTCTCGTCGGCCGTCTCGGCAAGGTGCTCGGCCCGCGTGGCCTCATGCCGAACCCGCGTGTCGGCACGGTTACGCCGGACGTCGCGGCAGCCGTCAAGGCTTCCAAGGGCGGTGCGGTCGAGTTCCGCGTCGAGAAGGCCGGCATCGTGCATGCCGGCGTCGGCAAGGCTTCCTTCGGCGCCGATGCGCTGGTCGAAAACATTCGTGCCTTCGCCGATGCGGTCCAGAAGGCCAAGCCTTCGGGCGCCAAGGGCACCTACGTCCAGCGCGTCGCGCTGTCGTCGACCATGGGCCCGGGCCTCAAGATCGACCCTTCGACGGTGCAGGCGCAGGCCTGACCCGACCAGGGGGTTAACAGGGCAGGATCGCACACCTATATGTGCGTCCTTCCCTGATTGAATTCCCGGGCCTTCGGGCCCGGGTGTGCGAAGGCCGGAAACGGTCTTCGTTTCCTGTCCGAGATTGCAGGCGAGGGCCGGTCCGTCCGGTCGTCTTAATCCACAAGCCTGCATGAGACGGTGAGAGTTCCGGATTTCCCGGGGGGTAACCCCGGTGTTTGGTTCGAACCTCTGAATGCCTTGAGCTGACGATGCGGGGCCCTATGCGGCTCCAGTGACGCCAAGGGGACAGGATCCTCGCTGTCGCCCGGATGATCCGGGCGGCGAAGGCAACCGGAGCGTCCCGCAAGGGAAGGCTCCAACTGGAGAGTGGCAGTGGACAGAGCGGAAAAGCGCGAGTTCGTCACCGATCTTCACGAGACCTTCAAGGACTCGGGGTCGATCGTGGTGGCTCGCTACGCCGGTCTCACCGTCGCGCAGATGAACGATCTTCGTTCCAAGATGCGCGAGCAGGGTGGCACCGTCAAAGTCGCGAAGAACCGTCTTGCCAAAATCGCTCTTCAAGGCACCGACGCCGAGGAGATCAGCAATCTGTTCGAAGGACAGACCCTGATCGCCTATTCGACCGATCCGGTCGCGGCGCCGAAGGTGGCCAACGATTTCGCCAAGGGCAATGACAAGCTTGTCATCCTCGGCGGAGCCATGGGCACCACCGCCCTCGACGCCGACGGGGTGAAGGCTCTCGCCTCGCTTCCGTCGCTCGACGAGCTGCGCGCCAAGCTGATCGCCATGGTGCAGACGCCGGCTACCCGCATCGCGGGTGTGGTCGCAGCGCCTGCAGGCCAGCTCGCACGCGTGTTCGGGGCATATGCCAAGAAGGACGAGGCGGCGTGAGGATTGTTCCTCGCTGCATTCTGATTATTCGAACCTTAAGGGAATACTACAATGGCTGATCTCGCCAAGATCGTTGAAGACCTGTCCAGCCTGACCGTCCTCGAGGCGGCTGAGCTGTCGAAGATGCTGGAAGAGAAGTGGGGCGTTTCCGCCGCTGCTCCGGTTGCCGTCGCGGCTGCCGGTGGCGCCGGCGCTGCTGCCGCCGTCGAGGAAGAGAAGACCGAGTTCGACGTGATCCTCGCCGATGCCGGCGCGCAGAAGATCAACGTCATCAAGGAAGTCCGTGCGATCACGGGTCTCGGCCTCAAGGAAGCCAAGGACCTCGTCGACGGCGCTCCGAAGCCGGTCAAGGAAGGCGTGTCCAAGGACGAAGCCGCGAAGATCAAGGACCAGCTCGAGAAGGCTGGCGCCAAGGTCGACGTCAAGTAATTGCGCTTCTGGCGCAAGCCGGCGTGAAATTGGTGGGCGGGACGGCTTTTTGCCGTTCCGCCTTCCGTGCTGCCGCCGCAGGCCACCATGGAGGTGGCTTCCGGCAGGCGGCGCCCGCTTCTTTCCGATGGTCCGGTTTCCGCCGGCGGGCACTCGGGAAGACGCGGATGGGCCGATGGTCCGCATAGGTCTAAGCCGCCTTCGAGAGGGCGGTGGGGCTGTCCCGACCGGGATGGTTCCGGAGTTTGAGCCCTTCGGCGAGGGCACTGTCGAGAGCAAGGAGCGACGATGTCTCAGACGACGACGTTTAGCGGTCGCAGGCGCGTACGCAAGTTCTTCGGGCATATTCCCGAGGTTGCCGAAATGCCCAATCTGATCGAGGTGCAGAAAGCATCCTACGATCAGTTCCTCATGGTGGACGAGCCGAATGGCGGTCGTCCCGACGAGGGGCTTCAGTCCGTTTTCAAGTCTGTCTTCCCGATTTCCGATTTTTCGGGACATTCGATGCTGGAATTCGTCAAGTACGAGTTCGAGCAGCCGAAGTTCGATGTCGACGAGTGCCGGCAACGCGACCTGACCTTCGCGGCGCCCCTCAAGGTGACGTTGCGGCTCATCGTGTTCGATGTCGACGAGGATACCGGCTCCAAGTCCATCAAGGACATCAAGGAGCAGGACGTCTACATGGGCGACATGCCGCTGATGACGTCCAACGGCACCTTCATCGTCAACGGCACCGAGCGGGTCATCGTCTCGCAGATGCACCGTTCGCCGGGCGTCTTCTTCGACCATGACAAGGGCAAGAGCCACTCTTCGGGCAAGCTGCTCTTCGCGGCGCGGGTCATTCCGTATCGCGGTTCCTGGCTCGACATCGAGTTCGACGCCAAGGACATCGTCTATGCGCGCATCGATCGCCGCCGCAAGATTCCGGTGACGAGCCTCCTGATGGCGCTGGGCATGGATGGGGAAGAGATCCTTTCCACCTTCTACAACGTCATCCAGTTCGAGAAGGACGCCAAGGGCTGGCGCATTCCGTTCTCGATGGAGCGCGTCCGCGGCCAGAAGCCGATGACGGATCTTGTCGATGCCGATTCGGGTGAGATCCTGGTCGAGGCCGGCAAGAAGGTCACGGCGCGTCAGGCCCGCCAGTTGAAGGACAAGGGCGTCAAGGCGCTGCGCGCCTCCGACGAGGACCTGTTCGGAAACTACCTCGCGGAAGATATCGTCAACGTCCAGACGGGCGAAGTCTATCTCGAGGCCGGCGACGAGATCGACGAGAAGACCCTCAAGGTGCTGGTGGACGCCGGCTACGAGGATATCTCCGTCCTCGACATCGACCATGTCACCGTCGGGGCCTACATCCGCAACACGCTTGCGGCCGACAAGAACGAGACGCGCCAGGACGCGCTGTTCGACATCTATCGGGTCATGCGTCCGGGTGAGCCGCCCACGATGGAAACCGCCGAGGCGATGTTCCAGTCGCTGTTCTTCGACGCCGAGCGCTACGATCTGTCGGCCGTCGGCCGCGTCAAGATGAACATGCGTCTGGACGTCGACGCCGAGGATACGGTGCGCGTCCTGCGCAAGGAGGACATCGTCGCCGTGGTGCGCACGCTGGTCGACCTGCGTGACGGCAAGGGCGAGATCGACGACATCGACAATCTGGGCAACCGTCGCGTCCGCTCGGTGGGCGAGTTGATGGAGAACCAGTACCGCGTCGGCCTGCTGCGCATGGAGCGCGCCATCAAGGAGCGCATGTCCTCGGTCGAGATCGACACGGTCATGCCGCAGGATCTCATCAACGCCAAGCCGGCGGCTGCAGCCGTGCGCGAGTTCTTCGGATCCTCGCAGCTTTCGCAGTTCATGGACCAGACCAACCCGCTCTCCGAGATCACGCACAAGCGCCGCATCTCGGCGCTCGGACCCGGCGGTCTGACGCGCGAGCGCGCCGGCTTCGAGGTGCGCGACGTGCACCCGACGCATTACGGCCGCATCTGCCCGATCGAGACGCCGGAAGGGCCGAACATCGGCCTGATCAACTCGCTGGCCACCTTTGCGCGCGTCAACAAGTACGGCTTCATCGAAAGCCCGTATCGCCGCGTGGTCGAGGGCAAGGTCACGCACGACGTGGTCTACCTTTCCGCAATGGAAGAGGCCAAGCACCACGTCGCGCAGGCCAATGCCGTCCTGACCGACGAGAACACCTTCGTGGACGATCTGGTGGTCTGCCGGCACGCCGGCGACAACGTGATCACCCCGCGCGAGAACATCGACCTTATGGACGTGTCGCCGAAGCAGATCGTTTCGGTGGCCGCGGCGCTCATCCCGTTTCTCGAGAACGACGACGCCAACCGCGCGCTCATGGGTTCGAACATGCAGCGTCAGGCCGTGCCCCTGGTGCGTGCCGAAGCGCCGTTCGTCGGCACCGGCATGGAGCCGGTGGTCGCGCGCGATTCCGGCGCGGCCATCGCGGCCCGGCGGACGGGCGTCGTCGATCAGGTCGATGCCACGCGTATCGTCATCCGTGCGACGGAAGACCTCGAGGCCGGCAAGTCCGGCGTCGATATCTATCGCCTGATGAAGTTCCAGCGTTCCAACCAGTCCACCTGCATCAACCAGCGGCCGCTGGTGAAAATGGGTGACCGGGTCCGGAAGGGCGACATCATCGCGGACGGTCCGTCCACCGATCTCGGCGATCTGGCCCTCGGCCGCAACGTGCTCGTCGCGTTCATGCCCTGGAACGGCTACAACTACGAGGATTCGATCCTCCTGTCCGAGCGCATCGTCGCCGACGACGTCTTCACCTCGATCCACATCGAGGAGTTCGAGGTCATGGCGCGCGACACCAAGCTTGGACCCGAGGAGATCACGCGCGATATTCCGAACGTCTCGGAAGAAGCGTTGAAGAACCTCGATGAGGCCGGCATCGTCTATATCGGCGCCGAGGTCCAGCCGGGCGACATCCTCGTCGGCAAGATCACGCCCAAGGGCGAAAGCCCGATGACGCCGGAAGAGAAGCTCCTGCGCGCCATCTTCGGCGAGAAGGCGTCCGATGTCCGCGACACGTCGAGCCGTATGCCTCCCGGCACCTACGGCACGGTCGTCGAGGTTCGCGTCTTCAACCGGCACGGCGTCGAGAAGGACGAGCGCGCCATGGCCATCGAGCGCGAGGAGATCGAGCGCCTGGCCAAGGACCGCGACGACGAGCAGGCTATCCTGGACCGCAACGTCTATGGTCGCCTGGTCGAGATGCTCGACGGCAAGTCGGCGGTAGCCGGACCCAAGGGCTTCAAGAAGGGCACGACCTTGTCGGCGTCCGTCATCCAGGAATATCCCCGCTCGCAGTGGTGGATGTTCGCCGTGGAGGACGAGAAGCTCCAGGGCGAGCTGGAAGACCTTCGCAACGTCTACGACGAGTCCAAGAAGACGCTTGAAGGGCGCTTCATGGACAAGGTCGAGAAGGTGCAGCGCGGCGACGAGCTGCCCCCCGGCGTCATGAAGCAGGTCAAGGTCTTCGTCGCGGTCAAGCGCAAGATCCAGCCGGGCGACAAGATGGCCGGCCGTCACGGCAACAAGGGCGTGGTCTCGCGGATCGTACCGGTTGAGGATATGCCCTTCACCGAGGACGGCACGCATGTCGACATCGTTCTCAATCCGCTCGGCGTGCCGTCGCGCATGAATGTCGGGCAGATCCTCGAGACACATCTCGGCTGGGCCTGCGCCGGCATGGGCCGCCGTATCGGCGAGCTGCTGGAGCAGTACCAGGAGAGCCACGACGTGAAGCCTTTGCGGACGGAGATCTCCGGTCTGCTCGGGGACAGCGATCGCAACGAGAAGGTGGCCGTATTCGATGACGACTCCGTCGTCACGCTGGCGCGCCAGATGAAGCGCGGCGTCTCCATCGCGACGCCGGTCTTCGACGGCGCGAACGAGCACGACATCGTCGAGATGCTGGAGAAGGCCGGGCTGAACGGTTCGGGTCAGGTCACGCTCTACGACGGGCGTACCGGCGAACCGTTCGATCGTCAGGTGACCGTCGGCTACATCTACATGCTGAAGCTGCACCATCTGGTGGACGACAAGATCCACGCGCGGTCCATCGGACCGTACTCGCTGGTCACGCAGCAGCCACTGGGCGGCAAGGCGCAGTTCGGCGGCCAGCGCTTCGGCGAGATGGAGGTCTGGGCCCTGGAAGCGTATGGCGCGGCCTACACGCTGCAGGAGATGCTCACGGTCAAGTCCGACGACGTGGCCGGCCGCACCAAGGTGTACGAGTCGATCGTCCGCGGCGACGATGCCTTCGAGTCCGGCATTCCAGAGAGCTTCAACGTTCTCGTCAAGGAAATGCGCTCGCTCGGTCTCGACGTCGACCTGTCGAACGTGTCCGAACAGCCGCAGGCGGCAAACCGGGACGACCAGTTGCCCGACGCAGCCGAGTAATCGGCAGGGCGCGCCCGGAAGGGGCGCGCCGGGCCATCGCCGCCTGTCGCGGCGCTGGCCTCACCACCGGGATTATCGTTGTGCGTCGTTGGCGCGGCGTAGCGGGGCATTGAGGCCCCAGAAGGAGAAAGCACCATGAATCAAGAGGTCATGAATCTCTTCAATCCTCAGGTGCAGGCCCAGTCTTTCGATTCGATCCGGATCTCGTTGGCGAGCCCGGAGAAGATCCTTTCCTGGTCGTTCGGCGAGATCAAGAAGCCCGAGACGATCAACTACCGGACCTTCAAGCCCGAGCGCGACGGCCTGTTCTGCGCCCGCATCTTCGGTCCGATCAAGGACTACGAGTGCTTGTGCGGCAAGTACAAGCGCATGAAGTACAAGGGCATCATCTGCGAGAAGTGCGGCGTCGAGGTTACCCTCTCGCGCGTGCGCCGCGAGCGGATGGGCCATATCGAGCTGGCCGCGCCTGTCGCTCACATCTGGTTCCTGAAGTCCCTGCCGAGCCGCATCGGCACGCTGCTCGACATGACGCTCAAGGATATCGAGCGCGTCCTGTACTTCGAGAACTACATCGTCACCGAGCCTGGTCTCACCGCCCTCAAGGAGCATCAGCTCCTGACGGAGGAAGAGTATCTGATCGCGACCGAGGAGTATGGTGAGGATTCCTTCACCGCGCTCATCGGCGCCGAGGCGATCCAGGAACTCCTGTCCTCCATGGACCTGGAGAAGATCGCCGGCGACCTGCGCGCCGAGCTGGCCGAGACGACGTCCGATCTGAAGACGAAGAAGCTGATGAAGCGTCTGAAGATCGTCGAGAACTTCCTGGAGTCGGGCAACCGGCCCGAATGGATGATCATGAGTGTCGTTCCGGTGATCCCGCCGGACCTGCGTCCGCTGGTGCCGCTGGATGGCGGGCGTTTCGCGACGTCCGACCTCAACGACCTGTACCGCCGCGTCATCAACCGCAACAACCGCCTCAAGCGGCTGATAGAGTTGCGCGCGCCGGGCATCATCATCCGCAACGAGAAGCGCATGCTGCAGGAGGCCGTCGACGCGCTGTTCGACAATGGCCGCCGCGGTCGCGTCATCACGGGCGCCAACAAGCGTCCGCTGAAGTCGCTCTCGGACATGCTCAAGGGCAAGCAGGGCCGTTTCCGGCAGAACCTGCTCGGCAAGCGCGTGGACTATTCCGGCCGCTCGGTCATCGTGACCGGCCCGGAGTTGAAGCTCCATCAATGCGGTCTGCCCAAGAAGATGGCGCTGGAGCTGTTCAAGCCGTTCATCTATGCGCGCCTCGACGCCAAGGGCTATTCCTCCACGGTCAAGCAGGCCAAGAAGCTGGTCGAGAAGGAGCGTCCGGAAGTCTGGGATATCCTGGACGAGGTCATCCGCGAGCACCCGGTTCTCTTGAACCGCGCGCCGACGCTGCATCGTCTGGGCATCCAGGCCTTCGAGCCGGTCCTCATCGAGGGCAAGGCGATCCAGCTTCATCCGCTGGTCTGCACGGCCTTCAATGCCGACTTCGACGGCGACCAGATGGCCGTCCACGTTCCGCTCTCCATCGAGGCGCAGCTGGAAGCGCGCGTCCTGATGATGTCCACCAACAACATCCTGCACCCGGCCAACGGACAGCCGATCATCGTGCCGTCGCAGGACATGGTCCTCGGCCTCTACTACCTCTCGATCATGAACGAGAACGAGCCCGGACAGGGCATGGCGTTCTCCGACATCGGCGAGATGGAGCATGCGCTCCACGCGAAGTCGATCACGCTGCACACCAAGATCCGGGGACGCTTCAAGTCGGTCGACAAGGACGGCAAGCTCGTTTCCAAGGTCTACGAGACGACGCCGGGCCGCCTGCTGATCGGTCAGCTC
This sequence comes from Aureimonas altamirensis, assembly GCF_023702225.1. Lineage (GTDB taxonomy): Bacteria > Pseudomonadota > Alphaproteobacteria > Rhizobiales > Rhizobiaceae > Aureimonas > Aureimonas altamirensis_B. Next base: position 10,157 of record NZ_JAMQCO010000021.1, read on the forward strand.
CTGCCGAAGAACGTGAACATTCCATTCGACATCGCCAACGAGCTGATGACGAAGAAGAATATCTCGCGCCTCATCGATCAGGTCTATCGTCACTGCGGCCAGAAGGAGACGGTGATCTTCTGCGACCGGATCATGCAGCTCGGCTTCAAGCATGCGTGCATGGCCGGCATTTCCTTCGGCAAGGATGACATGCTCATCCCCGACACGAAGGAAAAGCTGATCGCCGAGACGCAGGCGCTCGCGAAGGAATACGAGCAGCAGTACAATGACGGCCTGATCACCCAGGGCGAGAAGTACAACAAGGTGGTCGACGCCTGGGCCAAGTGCACGGACAAGATCGCCGAAGAGATGATGGCCCGCATCAAGGCGGTCGAGTTCGACGATGGCGGCCGCCAGCGTCCGATGAACTCGATCTACATGATGTCGCACTCCGGTGCGCGCGGCTCGCCGACGCAGATGCGCCAGCTCGCCGCGATGCGCGGCCTGATGACCAAGCCGTCGGGCGAGATCATCGAGACGCCGATCATCTCCAACTTCAAGGAAGGCCTGACGGTTCTCGAATACTTCAACTCCACCCACGGCGCCCGCAAGGGCCTCGCGGATACGGCGTTGAAGACGGCGAACTCGGGCTACCTGACGCGTCGTCTCGTCGACGTGGCGCAGGACTGCATCATCACGCAGTCCGACTGCGGCACGCAGAACGGCCTGACCATGCAGCCCATCGTCGATGCCGGCCAGGTGGTCGCGACGCTCGGGCAGCGCGTCCTTGGCCGCACCGCGCTCGAGGATGTCGTCCATCCCGTCACGGGCGAAGTTCTGGTCGAAGGTGGCCACAACATCGCCGAGCGCGATGTCGAGGTGATCGAGAAGGCCGGCGTGCAGTCGATCAAGATCCGCTCGGCGCTGACCTGCGAGGTCCGCACGGGCATCTGCGCGGTCTGCTACGGACGCGATCTGGCCCGCGGAACGCCGGTCAACATGGGCGAGGCCGTCGGCGTCATCGCGGCGCAGTCGATCGGCGAGCCGGGCACGCAGCTGACCATGCGGACCTTCCACATGGGCGGTACGGCGCAGGTCGTCGACCAGTCCTTCCTGGAAGCCTCGTACGAGGGCACGGTCAAGATCCGCAACCGCAACGTGGTGCGCGACTCCGAAGGGCGTCTCGTGGCCATGGGCCGCAACATGGCGATCCTGATCCTCGATCAGGGCGGCAAGGAGCGGGCCAGCCACCGGGTAACCTACGGTTCGCGCATCTTCGTCGACGATGGCGACAAGGTGCGTCGCGGTCAGCGTATCGCCGAGTGGGATCCCTATACCCGCCCGGTGCTCACCGAGCTGGAAGGCACCGTCGAGTTCGAGGATCTGGTCGAGGGCCTGTCGGTCTCCGAGCAGGCCGACGAGTCGACCGGCATCACCAAGCGCCAGGTCATCGACTGGCGCGCCAACCCGCGCGGTTCCGACCTGAAGCCGGCCATCGTCATCAAGGGCCCCGATGGCGAGGTGCTGAAGCTGCAGCGCGGCTCCGACGCCCGCTATCTCCTGTCCGTCGATGCGATTCTGTCGGTGGAGCCGGGTGCCCGGGTGAAGGCGGGTGACGTCCTGTCGCGTATTCCGATGGAAAGCGCGAAGACGAAGGATATCACCGGTGGTCTGCCGCGCGTCGCCGAGCTGTTCGAGGCCCGTCGTCCGAAGGACAATGCGGTGATCGCAGAGATCGACGGCACGGTGCGCTTCGGCCGCGACTACAAGAACAAGCGCCGCATCGTCATCGAGCCGCACGAGGACGGCGTCGAGCCGGTGGAGTATCTCATCCCGAAGGGCAAGCCGTTCCATCTCCAGGAAGGCGACATCATCGAGAAGGGCGACTACATCCTCGACGGCAACCCGGCCCCGCACGACATCCTGGCGATCCGGGGCGTCGAGGCGCTGGCTTCCTACCTCGTCAACGAGATCCAGGAAGTGTACCGCCTGCAGGGAGTGCTGATCAACGACAAGCACATCGAGGTGATCGTCCGGCAGATGCTGCAGAAGGTCGAGATCGTCGACTCGGGCGATTCCGGCTATATTCCGGGCGACAATGTCGACCGGATCGAGCTGGCCGAGCTGAACGAGAAGCTGGAAGAGGAAGGCAAGAAGCCTGCCTCCGGCGTGCCGGTGCTGCTCGGCATCACCAAGGCCTCGCTGCAGACGCCGTCCTTCATCTCGGCGGCGTCCTTCCAGGAGACGACCCGCGTCCTCACCGAGGCGGCGGTTGCCGGCAAGACCGACACGCTGCAGGGCCTCAAGGAGAACGTGATCGTCGGCCGCCTGATTCCCGCCGGCACCGGCGGAATGATGACGCAGATCCGGCGCATCGCGACCTCGCGGGACGACCTGATCATCGATGACAAGCGCAAGACGTCGGCTGCCGGCCAGCCCGACAACCTTCTGTCCGACATGTCCGGATCGGGCCAGATGCCCGACGGCGTGCGGCGGGCGGAAGGCAATCTTCGCTGACCGAAAGGATGAAGGGCGGGGCCGGGCAACCGGCCCCGCCCTTCGGCCGTCACGGCCGAACGCCCGTCATGGACACGGGACCGCAAAGATAAGTTCTGCTTGTATTGCGGGGGGTTGACGATGACAGGCGGAATCGTTAAACACCGCGCAACAGAGCCGATGTGAAGCCAGTTTCGTTCCAGGACGCCGCGTCCGGGACATTCGTTTCAAACAAGGCTCAGTTCAACGAGACGCACCATCGCTGGTCGCATGATCGGGTTTCCGGTCCTCTGCTTTGTGCCGGGCAGTCCGCAATATGCGGATGGTTTGCCCGGCTTCGTGTATGAGCCATCCGGCTCATCCGGCGATTGGCGTCGCGTTTTGAACCGAGACGAGAAAGAAGAGGGAAGGTTGGGATGCCGACCATTAACCAGCTGATCCGCAAGCCGCGCGTTCGTCCTACCGAGCGCAACACGGTTCCGGCTCTCCAGGCCAACCCGCAGAAGCGGGGCGTTTGCACTCGCGTCTACACGACGACCCCGAAGAAGCCGAACTCGGCTCTCCGCAAGGTCGCCAAGGTGCGCCTGGTCAATGGCTTCGAAGTCATCGGCTACATTCCGGGCGAGGGTCATAACCTTCAGGAGCACTCCGTGGTGATGATCCGCGGCGGCCGCGTGAAGGACCTTCCGGGTGTGCGCTATCACATCATTCGCGGCGTGCTGGATACGCAGGGCGTCAAGGATCGCAAGCAGCGCCGTTCCAAGTACGGCGCGAAGCGTCCGAAGTAAGCCTGCACGTCAGATCGAGAACGAGAGACCAATAGATGTCCCGTCGCCATTCTGCTGAAAAGCGCGAGATCAATCCGGATCCGAAGTTCGGTGACCTGGTTGTCACGAAGTTCATGAATGCCATCATGTACGATGGCAAGAAGTCGGTCGCCGAGCGCATCGTCTACGGTGCCTTCGACTCCATCCACGAGAAGAGCCGCCAGGAATCGCTGGTGATCTTCCATCAGGCGCTCGAGAACGTCGCTCCGCACGTCGAGGTTCGTTCGCGCCGCGTCGGCGGTGCAACCTACCAGGTTCCGGTCGATGTCCGTCCCGAGCGCCGTCAGGCGCTGGCGATCCGCTGGCTGATCACGGCTGCGCGCAACCGCAACGAGACGACGATGGTCGACCGCCTGTCGGGCGAGCTTCTCGATGCCGCCAACAACCGGGGTACCGCAGTCAAGAAGCGCGAAGACACGCACCGCATGGCGGAAGCGAACCGCGCCTTCTCGCACTACCGCTGGTAATCCCGAAGCTGATATCGAAAGGCGACGCTTATGGCCCGCGAATATAAGATCGAGGACTACCGCAACTTCGGCATCATGGCCCACATCGATGCCGGGAAGACCACGACCACCGAGCGGATCCTGTTCTACACCGGCAAGTCCCACAAGATCGGCGAAGTCCATGACGGCGCCGCTACGATGGACTGGATGGAGCAGGAGCAGGAGCGCGGCATCACAATCACGTCTGCTGCCACGACCACCTTCTGGGAAGGTCGTGACGGCAAGAAGCGTCGCTTCAACATCATCGATACGCCGGGCCACGTCGACTTCACCATCGAGGTCGAGCGTTCGCTGCGCGTACTCGATGGCGCGATCGCGCTTCTCGATGCCAATGCCGGCGTCGAGCCCCAGACCGAGACGGTCTGGCGCCAGGCCGACAAGTATCACGTCCCGCGGATGATCTTCGTCAACAAGATGGACAAGACGGGCGCGGATTTCTTCCGCTGCGTCGAGATGATCAAGTCGCGCCTCGGTGCGCGTGCGATCGTCGTCCAGCTGCCGATCGGCGCCGAGAACGACTTCAAGGGCGTCATCGACCTGATCGAGATGAAGGCCCTGATCTGGCGCGACGAGACCCTCGGAGCCCAGTGGGATGTCGTCGAGATTCCCGCAGAGCTGGCCGACCAGGCCGCCGAGTACCGTGAGCTGATGATCGAGGCCGCCGTCGAAGTCGACGAAGCCGCGATGGAAGCCTATCTCGAAGGCACGATGCCGACGGTCGAAGAGCTGCGTCGCCTGATCCGCAAGGGTACCTGCGACGTCTGGTTCACGCCGGTCCTGTGCGGCTCGGCCTTCAAGAACAAGGGCGTTCAGCCTCTTCTCGACGCCGTCGTCGATTTCCTGCCGTCCCCGGTCGAAGTGCCGGCGATCAAGGGCATCGACCCGAAGACCGAGACGGAGACCACGCGTGCGTCGTCGGACGACGAGCCGTTGTCGATGCTCGCCTTCAAGATCATGAACGATCCCTTCGTCGGTTCGCTCACCTTCTGCCGCATCTACTCCGGCAAGCTCGCCAAGGGCGTGTCGCTGCAGAATACGGTCAAGGAGAAGAAGGAACGCATCGGGCGCATGCTGCAGATGCACTCCAACTCGCGTGAGGACATCGAAGAGGCCTATGCCGGCGATATCGTCGCCCTGGCCGGCCTCAAGGAAGTCACCACCGGCGATACGCTGTGCGACCCGCTGAAGCCCGTGATCCTGGAGCGGATGGAATTCCCCGAGCCGGTCATCGAGATCGCGATCGAGCCGAAGACCAAGGGCGACCAGGAAAAGATGGGCCTCGCGCTCAACCGCTTGGCCGCCGAGGATCCGTCCTTCCGCGTCAAGACCGACGAAGAATCCGGACAGACGATCATCGCCGGCATGGGCGAGCTTCATCTGGACATCCTCGTCGACCGCATGAAGCGCGAGTTCAAGGTCGAGGCCAATATCGGCGCTCCTCAGGTTGCGTACCGCGAGACCATCAGCCGCAAGGCCGAGGTCGACTACACGCACAAGAAGCAGACCGGCGGTACGGGCCAGTTCGCCCGCGTCAAGATGGTCTTCGAGCCGGCCGAACTCGGCGAAGGCTTCAGCTTCGAGTCGAAGATCGTCGGCGGTGCGGTGCCCAAGGAGTACATCCCGGGCGTCAACAAGGGTGTTGAATCCGTGATGACCTCCGGTCCTCTGGCCGGGTTCCCCATGGTCGACATCAAGGCCGAGCTGATCGACGGCGCCTACCACGACGTCGACTCCTCGGTCCTCGCCTTCGAGATCGCGTCGCGGGCGGCGTTCCGCGAAGCCATCCAGAAGGCCGGCCCCAAGCTGCTCGAGCCGATCATGAAGGTCGAGGTCGTGACGCCCGAGGATTACGTCGGCGACGTGATCGGTGACCTGAACTCCCGCCGTGGCCAGATCCAGGGTACGGAGAACCGGGGCATCGTGACCGCGGTCAACGCCATGGTCCCGCTGGCGAACATGTTCGGCTACGTGAACACGCTGCGTTCCATGTCGCAGGGGCGTGCGCAGTACTCGATGCAGTTCGACCACTATGAGCAGGTGCCGAACCAGGTCGCAGAAGAGATCCAGAAGAAATACGCCTGACCCGCCCGGGACAGGCATTCCTTCAAGGCCTGCGGGCCTGACGAAATTTGATTGGAGAGCCAGATGGCCAAGAGCAAATTCGAGCGTAACAAGCCGCACGTGAACATC
>NZ_JAMQCO010000022.1 GCF_023702225.1 Aureimonas altamirensis
GCCGTCCATCACGCTTGCCGCCGTCAGCGTCAGCGTGTCGTCGCCTGCGCCGGCGAGCACATACTTGCCCGTACCGCCATCGCTGAGCGCTTCGGCGGATGCCGTGCCCATGACGTCGACGACGACGCTCGAGCTCGTCCCGTCCGTACGCCCGAAGATCACATAGGCGCGGCCCGAATCCGCTCCGTTTGCGTCGTTATACTGGGCTCCGACGAGAATGTCCGCCAGCCCGTCGCCGTTGATGTCGCCGGCTGCGGTAGCATCCAAACCGAGTTCGTCGCCCGCGCACTCGCCACTGATCGCGAAACCGCCGATACCCTTCGCAACATCGGAAAGGATAACGGAAGTCGTGGCAGTGCGCCCATACACAAGGTAGGCGCGGCCCGCATCGACCCCGTTGGTGTCGTTTCGCCGGCCGCCGACAAGAATATCGGCGAGTCCGTCGCCGTTGACGTCGCCAGCATAGGAGACGTTGCTGGCGGTCAGGTCGCCCGTACCTTCCGCAACGATGGCAAAGCCGTTCGTGCCGAGCGAAGCGGACGAGACGTTGATGTCCAGGTTTCCTGCCGAGCGGCCGAAGATTACATAGGCGCGGCCGGCGTTCGATCCGACGTTGGGAGCTCCGACGACGATGTCCGCGAGCCCGTCCCCGTTGACGTCGCCGGCATAGGAGACGTCGTAGCCGAGATTTCCGGTCGCCGTCTCGCCGGTGACGGAGAAGCCTCCGGTTCCCAAGGCGCTGATGGTCACGATGCTGCCGCCGGTCTTACCGAAGACGACATAGCTGCGGCCCGTATTGGAGCTGTAGCCACCAGCACCGATCACGACATCGGCAAGCCCGTCCCCATTGACGTCGCCGGCACCGCTGACCGCGCCGCCCAGAGCGACACCCGTCGTGTCGCCCTGCAGGGCGAACCCGCCGGAGCCATTCGCGATGGCGCTGGCATTGACGGCGCCGCCGCTCGTCTTTCCGAAGATGACGTAAGCGCGGCCGGTGCTGGAATTGTAGGCATTGGCGCCGATGATCACGTCCGCAAGGCCGTCGCCGTTGACATCGCCCGCACCGGCGACGGACCGGCCGAAGTAACTGCCCGCCGCCTCACTGATGACGACGAAGCCGCCCGATCCCGCCACGATCGCCGAAAGTGCGGGAGAGGCCCCGTCCGTCCTGCCGAATATCACATAGGCGCGGCCGGTGAAGCCGTTATACCCATAAGCGCCGAGGACGATGTCGGCCAGGCCGTCGCCGTTTACGTCGCCGGCGGCCGAGACGGAATATCCAAGGTAGCTTGTCCCGGCTTCGCCGGACACCGCGAAGCCGCCATTGCCAGCAGCCACGGCTGAGAGGTTCACGGACGTCGTTCCCGTTCGCCCATAGACGATATAGGCACGCCCGGCACTTTGGGCCCCGGCGTCGCTTCTGTAGGCGGAGACGATCAGATCGTTCAAGCCATCGCCGTTGAAGTCACCAGCGGAAGAAATGCCGAAACCGGTATAGTTGCCGGCAGACTCACCGTTGATGACGAAGCCGCCATAGCCGTTGACGATCTCCGTCGCTTCGATGCCGGGGTAGTCCACCACGACGCCCTGCCTGACGTAGAGCGTCGTCGCCTTAGCGACATTGTAAAAGACGTTGTAGCTGTTGCCGCCACTGGTGAAGCTGGCCGCCTGCCGCGCCCAGCGCCCGTCGGTCAGCTGCACCTTGTCTCCGGCATTGCCGTCCACCATCAGCTGGTAGCGCCCGGTCGTCTCGAACAGGTTGATGCCCGACATGTCGGCGATATCCGCCGCCGTCAGCTTCAGCACATTGTCGCCCGTGCCGGTGATGTCGATCTTCTCGATGCTCTCCAGCCGGCTGCCGCCGGACGGATTGCCGGCGGCAGCGTTGCCCACCTGCGTCAGGTCGAGCGTCAGCCCCGCACCCGAAAGCTTCAGCGTGTCGACGCCGACTCCGCCGGCGATATGCGCGGACTGGTCGACATTGCCTCCCTGCCCATAGGCGGACTGCAAGGAGGCGATCATCGCTGCGTTGACGGAAATAACATCGTTTCCGACGCCACCATAGGCGACGCTTCCGGCAGCAGTCAGGGTGATGGTGTCGTCGCCACCGAGCGCATAGATGGTCTTGGCCGACGCCCCGTCCTGGAAAGTCTCTGCTGCCGAGGTTCCGACAGCGTCCACGGTGGTCTGATAGAACGGGCCGGTAGAGCCGCCGAAGACGACATAGGCACGGCCGGCATTCGACGAATAGCCGTTGGCGCCGACGATCAGATCCGAGAATCCGTCGCCGTTGACATCGCCTGCATAGGAGACGCCGATACCCGTTTGGCTGGAAGCGCTTTCCCCGAACATCGCGAAGCCGCCGCTGCCCTGCGCGATGGCCGAAAGGTTGACCGTCCCTCCGGTCCGACCGTAGACGAGGTAGGCGCGGCCGGCATTGTTGCCCGATCCGTCGTTCTGATATGCGCCGACTATGAGGTCGGCGAGTCCGTCTCCGTTTACGTCGCCGGCGTAGGAAACGCTCAAGCCCGCGAAGTCGCCCGCCGACTCGCCGTTGATGGCAAAACCTTCGCTTGCCCCCAGAGCGGACAGCATGATCGCGGCAGCGGCGTTTGTACGGCCGAAGATAACGAACGCCTTGCCGCTGCCGACGGCCGGCGAGCCGACGATCATGTCGGCCAGGCCGTCGCCATTGACATCGCCCGCATAGGAGACGCTGTAACCAGACTGGCCGCTTGCCGTATCGCCGACGATCGCGAAACCGTTCGTGCCCATGGCCAGACCGGCCGTGAAGCCGGTGCCGCTGCCGCTACGGCCGTAGATCAGATAAGTGCGCCCGGTAGCCGTCCCGGTGCCCTTTGCCCCGATCAATATATCCGCCAGACCATCGCCATTGACATCGCCGGCCGCGGAAACAGAGCTGCCCAGGTAATCGCTGGCGGATCCGGTAATGGCGAAACCGCCCGATCCGGCTGCAATCGCGGACAGGTCGATCGTGGACGTTCCCGTCCGCCCGTAGACGATATAGGCCCGCCCTGTGCTCGTGCCGTATTCCGGCGCGCCCACGACCAGATCGGCCAGCCCGTCGCCGTTGATGTCGCCGATCCCCGAAACGCCGAAGCCGGCCTTTCCGCCTTCACCCGTCATCTGGAAGCCGGACGTTCCGAGTGCGCTGAGCGTTACGGCCGGTCCGCCGGCCGAGCGACCGAACACCACGAAGGCCCGTCCCGTAGCGCTTCCGTAGGAACCCAGCACGATATCCGCGAAGCCATCGCCGTTCACGTCGCCGGCTGCGGCGACGCTGTATCCGGAATAAACGCCCGTGCCCTCTCCGATAATGGCGAAGGCACTCGTATCGCTTCCGCCGGCAATGGCCGACGTATCGAGGGCCCATGTTCCGGTACGGCCGAAGACGACGTAGGTGTGGCCGCGATATGCCCCCTTTGCCGGCGCACTGACGATGAAATCGCTGATACCGTCGGCGTTGACGTCACCTGCATGGGAAACGCTCGTGCCGATCTGGTCACCTGCGGCAGCGGCGTTGATCGCAAAACCGCCATTGCCGGCGGCGACGTCCGAAAGCTCGATCTGGCTTTTCACGATGTCGAAATGGACCGTGCCGTCGGCGATGCCGAGGAACACCTTGTTGTCAGGCCCAAGGACCACATCGGAGGCCATCGAAAGCGTATAGGGACGCCCGGCGACGAGATTGGCGGTCGGGTTGATCGTCAGGAACCTGCCGCTGATCGTCACCTGCGAGGTGTCGCCGATGCTGATGGCGCGCGTGTCGCCGAGGCCGTCGCTCAGAACGATATTGCCGCTACCGCGGCTGACGTCCGTATCGAACTCGAGCACGATATTCTGCGCGGCCGAAAGTACGCCGTTCGCGGACGGATTCGTGCTGACGAGGCGCATCGCAAGGCGCCCGGTAACCTCGACGCCCTGCTGGACGTATACGGCGCTGGCGCCGCCCATGTCGTTCCAGATATTGTAGGTCTGTCCGCCATAGCTCAACGTACCGCCGGTGACCCAGCCGGAGCGGCCCGTTAGCTCCAGGACATCGCCGACGTTGCCGGCCACCATGAGTTGCTGTCGGCCGCTGACCTGGAAAGTGTCGAACCGGCCGATGACCGCAACGTCTTCCGGGGAGACGATCAACCTGTTGTTGCCGGTTCCCGTAAGGTCGAACCGTTCGATGCCTTCCAGTCGCCCGTTGCCCGCGGTACCGGCGATCTTGGACAGATCCATCACCATCGCAAGTTCGGAGAACGCCAGCGTGTCTATGCCAGCGCCGCCTTCGATATGTGTCCGTTCGACGGAACCGTCATAGAGGTGCGTCAGGCCGTCCAGGACCGCCTGGTTTATGGCGATCGTATCATTGCCCGAGCCGGCATTTGCGGTGCTGCCGCGGGCCGTCAGGGTTATGGTGTCGTTGCCGGCGCCGGCCATGACGTTGTGTGGGGTCTGGCCGTCCGACAAGGCGTCCGCGCCGGCGGTGCCCATCCGGTCGATGGCGGTCAGCTTGAATGCTTTGTCCGTGCGGCCGAGTACCACGTAGGCTCTGCCGGCTCCCTGGTCGGCGGAAGGTACGCCGACCACGAGGTCGGCCAGCCCATCCCCGTTCACGTCGCCCGCAGCGGTAACGGTCATTCCTGTTCCGTCGCCGCTTGAGGCGCCGTCGATGACGATGCCGCCACTGCCGGCTGCGACAGCCGAAAGATCGACTTGCGACGTGCCGGTGCGCCCGAAGACGATATAGGCGCGCCCCTTTCCGCCGAGGGCATCGGGGACGACGATGGCGAGATCGGCCAGACCATCGCCATTGATGTCGCCGGCGGAAGACACCACTGCTGCCGAGAGCGATGTCCCCTCCGGCATGATGGCGAAGGCCTGCGATCCCGGCGCTGCCAGGTCGACCGGAGCAGTCCCCGTCCGACCGAACACGAGGTAGCCCTTCGCAGCGCCCTGCGTGGCCACGAAGATGTCCGCCAGGCCGTCGCCATTGACGTCTCCGACCAGCGAGACGGACGCTCCCGCACCGGACCCGGTGCCCGCGCCCTGGATGACGAAGCCACCGTTGCCGGCCGCGATGCCGCTCAGATTCTGGGTTGCGAAGGTACCTGTATGCCCGAAGACGACATAGACGCGACCCTTTCCGCCGCCGGCGGCGGCCGAACCGACGAGGATGTCGGCCAGCCCGTCGCCATTGACGTCGCCAAAGCCGGCGATGGCGCTTCCGCTATGGTCGAGCGCGCTTTCGCCGACCAGGGAGAAGCCGCTCGAGCCGAGGGCCGTCACGTCGATCGATGCGGGTGCGCTGCGGCCGAAGATCACATAGCTGCTTCCCGCGCCGGATACGCTGCCCGGAGCGCCGACGAGGATGTCGGAGAAACCGTCGCCGTTGACGTCGCCGATGGCGGCGACGCGCGTGCCGGCGGCTTCACCGGCTGCAAAGCCGGTGATCGCCAGGCCGGCCGTGCCGAGGCTACTGAGTGCAATGGAGGCGCCCGCGCTGCGCCCGAAGACGACATAGGCCGCTCCGGAACCTCCCACGTTCGGAACACCTATCAGAATATCCGACAGACCATCGCCGTTGACATCCCCGGCTGCCGCCACGCTCACTCCCTGTGGCCAGCCCGCGGTATCGCCCTCTATCGTGATACCCGCCGTACCGAGGCCGGACAATTGGAGCGGCGTGTTGCCGCTTCTACCGAAGACGATATGGACCCGCCCCGCGGAACCGGATCCGGGCACTGCCACGGCGGTATCGGCAAGGCCGTCGCCGTTGATGTCGCCCAGACCCGCTACCGACTGACCCGCATGGGCCGTCGCCGAGCCGGACGCGACGAAACCGCCGTCGCCCGAAGCGACTTCCGAGAGCTGCACCGCAGGTGACCAAACCGGAACCGATTGGTTACCGGGCGCAATCCCCGTGAAGGCGTTGCCGATCGTGTCGAGGATAACGCCCTTGCCGAAGCTGATCTGATACGTGCCGAAAGGCTGAAGGCCGCCGGCCGGTGCGATCGTGACCGTATGGCCGGAGATGGTGACCTGGCTTGAATCGGTCACGCTGATGGTCCGGACGTCGCCGCTGCCGTTATCCAGGCGGATAACACCGGTTCCCGCCACCACGGCCTTGTCGAAGGTCAGGACGAGCGGCGTCGTGGGCAGGATATGCGCAAGCCCGGCGAACGAAGTCTGAGTCAGAAGCGGCTTGGTCGTATCGACCAGGTAGGCCGCGTTCGCGGCGACGGCAGCATGGGCCAGCACGGCCGGGTTACCGGAAATGTCGTCGATCCGGCCGCCGTTCAGAACCACGCCGTCGGCCGCGATCGAAATGCCGTCGGCGTCGTTTTCGCCGTCCTGCACCCTGTAGGCGAAGGTGAGCGTCGTCGTGCCCGATCCCGACACGTAGCTTGCCCGCCGCGTGTTGGCGCCGATCTGGAACCGGAGGTTCGGTATACCGGATACCTGGACGGCTTCGCTGAAGGTCAGCGTAAGATTGATGATGTCGCCCGTATTCGCATAGGAGCCGACCATGCCGGTTGCCCCTGCAATCGAGGCGTGCCCGACGGTGGGCGCCTGCATGTCCAGGGTGAACTGGGTCGTGGCCGTTACGCTGCGGTTGCCGACGGCGTCGCGCTCGCTTGCGGAAACGGAGATCGTGCCGCTTCCAAGTTCCAGGACCTCCTGCTCCGTCAATGCGATCGACTGGGCGGCACCGCTTCCGGTCAGGATCTTCGTTATCTTGTTGGCGCCATTCGCGAAGGAGACGGTGATCTCTCCTCCTGCCTCGCCGGCGACTTGAATCAGGCCGGTGCCTTGGGAAGCCTCGGCCAGCGTGGCGCCGCCGGCCAAATTGCCGGCCAGCGTCAGCAGCGGCGCGGCCGGAGCGGCGGCGTCGACCTCGTATTCGGAGGCTTCGTCCATAGCCGGGTGCAGGGTGGAGGCCGCGTTACCCGCAGCGTCGGTTACGATCGCCGCGCCGAGGTAGAGACTGTCGGCCGGTACTGTTATCCCCGCCGGCGCCTCGTCGCCATCGACGATCGAATAGGTGAACCTGAGTACCCGGTCGCCATCGAGACCCGAGAAGATCGCGAAGCGTTCGGCAGCACCCAGAAGGATGCGCAGTTCCGGGACGCCGGACGACAAATCGATCACCAGGGGAGAGTCGAACGTCATCGCGAATGTGATCGTATCGCCGACAGTCAGCGGAACGCCGGATTGGCCTGTCGTTTCCGCAACCGTGACGCCTTGTATCGTCGGCGCCACGGTATCGACCTTGACGGCGGCCACTTCGGCCACTGCCGCGTGATCGAGCACCGCGTCGTTGCCTGCAAGGTCGTGGATCCGGCCGCCGGACAGATCGATCCGGTTTTCGCCGACCGACACGCCGTCTTCGTCAAGATCCTCTTCGGCGACGATGTAGACGAATGTCAGCGTGTCCGTACCGGCGCCACCGGCATAAGCCGCCTGGCGGTCGACCTCACCGACGCGCACGCCGATGAAGGGCCTGCCCCCCGCGAGGTCCACGATCACGTCCTGCGTAAATCTTACGGTAACGACGATCGCGTCGCCGACCTTCGAGTACTCCCCGGCGTCGGCCGCTATCAGAACCTCGACCGCGGAAGGCGCCACCGCATCGACGCCCATCGCGGGGTCGGCCGGCAACTCGGCATGGGTCAGAACGGCCTCGTTGCCGGCAAGATCCCGGATCGTGGCGGTGCCCGGCTCCAGGCTCGTGGCCGGAACGGAGATGCCGCCGAAAGCCTCGTCGCCCGCCGAGATCGTATAGGTGAAGGTCAGGACGTCCGAACCCGATCCTCCCGCGAAGGAGGCAAAGCGCTCCTGGCCCCCCAGCATGATCCGCAGATGCGGCTCGCCGAGCGCGGTATCCACGACGACGGCCTTATCGAAGGTCACGGAGAAGGAGACACTGTCGCCCAGCTTCAACCAGCCGGCTTCGGATGCCGCGACCTCCGAGATCGCAAGCGATTGTATCTGCGCAATTGTCGCGTCGACCTTGACGAACGCATCGTCGACGACTGCCGCGGACGTGAGGTCGGCGGCATTGCCGGCCCGATCGGAGATGACGCCACCCGTGAGGCGGATGCCGTTCTCGACGATGGTGACGCCATCGACGTCCGCATCTCCTGCCTGTACTTCATAAGAGAAGATGAGCTCGTCGCTACCCGAACCGCTCACGTAGTAGGCCATGCGTTCCGCGCCGCCGATGTCCAGCAGGACACCGGGAATTCCAGCCCCCGCATCGACCTCAACGACCTTGCTGAACTTGACCGCGATGGTTACCGACTGGCCCAGCGTCAGCCATTCATGGCTTTGCGCCGGGACGGCGGAGAGCGACAGCACGTAGGGCGCGTCGGTATCCACGCCGTACTCGGAATCTCCCTGTAGCCCGCCGTGCTGCATGCCGGCGGCATTTCCTGCGAGGTCCATGATCGAGCTGCCGTCGAGGAACAGGCTGTCCTCGATCAGCGTTATGCCGTCCTCGTCGCGATCGCCGTCCTGCACGACATACGCGAAGTAGAGGGTGCCGGATCCGGATCCGTGCACGTAGCGGGCAATCTTCTGTACTCCGCCGACATCCACGAGAACACCCGGGACGCCGCCCTGCATCTCGACATAGACATCCTTGGAGAAGTTGAGTGCGAAGGTGACGGTATCGCCAGCGGAGACGAGAGCATTCACCGCGCCCTGCAAACTGTCGAGCGCGACATCGGTGATCGTCGGCGCTTCCGCATCGACGCGAATGACGACAACCCCGTCCTGACCACCATGATCGAGCAACGCCGCATTGCCGACGGCGTCCGTTATAGTGGCGCCGTTCAGCGCGAGGCTGTCGGGCACGATCTCGATACCGTCGCCATCGGTGTCGCCGGCATCGGGGACGTAGGCGAAGGTCAGCACTGCACTGCCGGATCCATCCACGTAGACGGCTTGCCTCTCGAAGCCGCCCACCAGCAGCCGCAGGCTGGGCTGTCCGGACCCCGTGTCGACCAGGACCATATCGTTGAAGGCGACCGTCACGTAGACGGGGCGGTCCGCTCCGACAAAACCGTTGACGAGATCCGTACGGACCATGTCGAAACCGACATCCACAACCGCCGGAGACGTTCCATCGACGGTAAGGCTCGGGTCGTCTGCCAGCGAACCGTGCTCCAGCAGCGCGTCATTGCCGGAAATGTCTCGAATCATACCTCCGGCGAGATCGAGCGCGCCCGCTGCGACGGACAGGCCATCCGGATCCCGGTCATCGGCGCCGACGACGTAGGTAAAGACCAGAAGATCGGTTCCCGACCCGGAGGTATAGATGGCTTCGCGCTCCATACCGCCGACGAGGATGCGCAGAACAGGCGTCCCTCCGACCGTTTCGACGGAAACGGCCTCCGTGAACCGCACGGCGAACGACACGCTGTCGTTTTCGATCAAGCTATCGACGCCGCGCTTCTCGACGGTCTCCAGCTCGATCGAGGTGATCGACGGAACGACGGCATCGATGCGGAAGGAGGGATCCGGCTCGCTTTGGGCGTTGGCGAGCAAAGCCTCGTTGCCGGCAAGGTCCGAGATGGACGCGCCGTTGAGGGACAGTGCATCTGCGGGAACACCGATACCCGCCGGCGCATCGTCGCCCGGTTGCACCTGATAGGAGAACTGAAGGATGGCGGAACCTGAGCCACCCGCGTATACGGCGTGCCGCGTTTCGGAACCCACCTGTATGAGGAGCGTCGGGGTACCCGCCGAAACGTCGACGAGAACGGCCTCGCTGAAAGCAAGGTCGATGAAAACGGTGTCGCCGGAATGCGACCACAGACCGTCTGCGGCATCCGTTTCCGCAACCGTGGCCGAAACGACAAACGGCTGGACGGCGTCGACGATGGCGCTTGCATCGTCAGGCGTGGCATCGCTGGCAACGATCGCTTCGTTGCCTGCGAGGTCCTGGATGACGCTACCGTTCATTTCCAGGGCATTCGCCGGAACTGATACGCCATCTGCGTCCATATCCGCGATCTCGACCGTATAGGAGAACGCGAGGACGTCGGTCCCGGAGCCGGATACGTAATGCGCCCGACGGGTTTCCCCGCCGACCTGAATCGAGACATAGGGTTGGTCGCCGACAAGGTCGACGGTCACGGCTTCGGTGAACGATACTGAGACATACAGGGTATCGCCGGCGACCAGCGCCGCACCCGACTGATCGCTCCCAGAAATGCCGATATGCGAGATTGCCGGGTGTGTCGTATCGACCTGCAGTGCTGCCACATCGGCCACGGGGCCATGGTCCGGCACGACATCGTTGCCGGCAGCGTCGCGAATGCTTGCGTGCCCCAGCACGAGGGAATCCTGGCCGATCGAGATCCCGTCGGCGTCATCGTCGCCACTGGCCACGGTGTAGGAGAAGACCAGGGTGTCGGTGCCGCTGCCGCCGATCATCGAGGCGCTGCGGGCGCTACCGCCCACCATGATTTCGACGGTGGGCTGCCCTTCGACGAACACCGCCTCCGAAAATGACATGGTGACCAGAACCGTCTCGCCGACGCGCAGGATCGTTTCCGCCGCGCCGTCGGCGCGCGAAAGTTGCAAGGACGTCACGATGGGCGCGGCCGTATCGACGACCAGCATCCCATCGTCGGAAAGGCCCGGATGAGCGGTGATCGCGTCGTTTCCGGACAGATCGCGAATTGTGCCGCCGAAACCGTCCAGACTATCCGCAACGACGGAGATGCCGTCGGCATCGGCATCGCCGTCCTCCACGATGTACGTGAACTGCAAAGTCTCGGTTCCGGAGCCTGAAGAGTAGATGGCGGCCCGCTCTATTCCGCCGACGCTGATCGTTAGGCGGGGTGTTCCGTCCGTCGTGTCGACAAAGACGATCTCGCTGAAGGTGGCCTCGAAGACGACGCTATCGCCCGCCTTGAGGAGGCCGCTGGCCGGTTCCGAAACCGGAACGAGGGAAACGATGGTCGGAAGGACGGAGTCGACCTTCTGGTCCGCCAGGTCGCCGCTCCCGGCATAGGCGAGCAATGCATCGTTGCCCGCCTCGTCCGTCACCACCGCGCCGTTCAGATCGAGCCCGTCGGCCACGACGGAAATACCGTTGATGTCCAGTTCGTCCGCACCGACGACGTAGCGGAACATCAGGACGTTCGTCCCTTCGGGGCCGCTTACGTAATCGGCGAGACCCTCCGTATCGCCAAGTCTGATGCGAAGGGTTGGGCTACCGAATGTAGTATCGATCAGGAGCGTCTCGTCGAACGTCACCAGAAGGTTGATCTCGTCTCCCTCGTGCAACCAGCCATTACCGGATGCGGACGGCTCGACCGCCACGGACACGACTGTGGGGATGACCGTATCGATGCGATAAGCGATATCCGGAGAAACCGAGCCGAAATCGAGACCCGCAGGATTGCCGGCAAGGTCGGTTATGTGGCCGGTGATGCTGGACGCGACGATGCCCACGCCGTTCGGTGCGGAATCGCCTTCGGTGACCGTGTATGTGAACAGCAAGGTCTGCGAGCCCGTGCCCGACAGATAGTTTGCATCCCTTTCTTCCGCGCCCAAGGTGATCCGCAGCGTCGGCAGGCCAGCCGACTCGTCGATAAGGACCGCTTCGGAGAACAGGACCGAGACGGTGATCACGTCCCCATCGCGCGACCAACCGAGGATCGCTCCGGTAGATTCCGTAACGGATGCGGACAACAGAACGGGTGCGATCGTATCGACGCCCGCGTCCGGGAAGTCCAACTCGCCATGAGTCAATATCGCGTCGTTTCCGGCCACGTCGCGTATGCCCGACGAGCCGAGTTCGAGACTGTCGGCGGGGACGGAGATACCGTCCGCGTCGTTGTCTCCAGCCTGGACGACATAGCTGAACCTGAGTTCGTCCGAGCCGGATCCATCAATGTAGGCGGCAATGCGATCCTGATCGCCGACCCGTATACGGAGTTGCGGCGTGCCGGACGCAGTATCGACCTCGACGGCCTCCGAGAAGCGGACCGCCAGGGTTACAGTCTGACCCTCGCGCAGCCAGCCCGGCATATCGCTGTCGGCCGCGTCCAGTACGATCGAGAGCACCTCCGGTGACGTCGTATCGACCTTTACCGTGACCATATCCGGGACTTCGGGATGGGAGAGCGAAGCGTCGGTTCCGGCGCTGTCCGTCAGGCGTGCGCCAGCGGCCGCGAGGGCATCCGCGGCGATAGCGATACCGTCGGCATCATTGTCGCCTGCGACGAACTCATACGAGAAATAGAGGCTGTCCGTGCCTGATCCCTCGACATAGGTCGCCTCGCGCTCCACGCCCCCGATCAGTATGCGCAGAACCGGCTCGCCATTCGTCAGGTCGACGCTGACGACTTCGCTGAAGCTGACCAGGAACGAAACGACATCGCCGGCGCGATACCAGCCCTCGACGTTCGTCGAGGCTTCGATGATGGACACGTCCACTATGGACGGCTCGACGGCGTCCACCGGATACAGGATGTCGTCGGCCAGGGGGAGATTGGCGAGCGACGCATCGTTGCCGGCAATGTCTCGAATGGACGAATCCGCGAGAACCAGGGCATCGGCGCCAACCGAGACGCCATCCGCGTCCAGCTCGCCAGCCTGCACGACATACCGGAAGAAAAGGATGTTGCTTCCGGAACCATGTGAATATACGGCCGAACCGTCCACGCCGCCGACGTTCAAGGTCAATGTGGGCAGATCCGCACCTGCCGCGACGAAGACGTCTTCGTCGAACGTGACCGAGAATACGATCTCATCGCCTTCGTTGAGCTGGCCGCCTTCCATGCCGAGGGTCGAATCGACCGCCAGGCTGACGATAGACGGAATCCGGGTGTCGACCTTGTAGTTGGCGTCGTCGCTGACGGGCGCATGAGACAAATCAGCCTCCGTACCGCCAGCGTCCGAGATGACGCCGCCCTGCAGCGATACCGCGTTGTCCCCTATCGACAAGCCATCGGCATCGATATCCGACTCTTCTATAGTATAGGAGAACAGGAGGACGTTGCCGCCGGACCCATCCTGGTAGACAGCCTCGCGGGCTACACCGCCGACATCGATTGTCAATGTCGGGACGCCGGCTCCGGTATCCACCAGCACGACCTCGTCAAACGTCACGGCCACGGTGACGACATGCCCTGCCCGCAGCCACCCTTCGATGTCGCTGCTCGATCCCTGGAACTCGACCGACGATATCGTCGGAGCCCGCGTATCGACCTTGTAGCCGCTATCGTCCGCAACGGCGGAGTATTCGAGAGCCGCGGCATTTCCGACCAGATCGCTGATGATCGCTCCGTTCAACTCCAGTCCGTCCGCTGCGATCGAGATGCCGTCGGCATCGTCGTCGCCCGCGACGATCTCGTAGCTGAACTGCAGGGTCGAGGTACCGGACCCCCCAGTGTAGGTGGCCAGCCGCTGCACGCCGCCGACATCGATCCTAATCGTCGGGGTTCCACCGGCCTCGTTGACATAGACGATCTCGTCGAAGGCAACGTTGAAGGTGACGACGTCGAACTCGTTCAAGAGGTCGCCGCGGATACCTTCGGCTCCGCCGATGACGACCGAGGTGATCGCGGGTACCGTGGTATCGACGCTGTTTTCCGGCAACGGCACTGAAGCGCCATGCGCCAATGACGCCGCATTGCCTGCCAGGTCGCGGATGATGCCGCCCGCGAGCGTCAGGCTGTCCGCAACCACCGTCACGCCGTCGGAATCGTTGTCACCGGCCTGCACGACATAACCGAACGTCAGGATCTTTCCGCCGGAGCCCTGGATGTAGACGGCTTCCCGCTCGACGCCGCCGACGAGCAGCCGGATCGACGGGAGCCCGCCTGTCGTATCCACCGTGACGGTTTCATCGAATGTCAGGCTGGCGGTGATCGAGCCACCAACGCCGAGCCAACCATTGATGGCGTCGTCGGACGGCTGGACGGCGGCCTGGGTTACCGTGGCGGCCGTGGTGTCTACCTTGTGCGCAGCCTGATCGGCAAGCGAAGCATGTGTAAGGTGGACGGCGTTGCCTGCCAGATCCAGAATCTTTCCACCGTTCAAGGCTATCGCGTTCGGGTCGACGGAGACACCATCGGTATCGTTGTCGCCACTCGCGACCGTATAGACGAATTGCAGCTTATCGGTACCCGAACCGCCAGCGTAGGTTGCGGCCCTTAGCTGGCCGCCGACATTCACGCGCAGAATGGGTGAGCCGGCAGCCGTATCGACCGTTACCACCTCGTCGAAAGAGACCTCGAGCGTCAGCGTATCACCGGCATTGAGCCTTCCGTTCTCTGCGCCGGTTTCGCCCCCGACCACGAGACTTGTGATCGTTGCGGCCTGAGTGTCGACTTTATACGCGGCGTTGCCAGGAACGGCGGAATGCGCGAGGGAGGCCGCGTTTCCTGCGAGATCCCGCATCGTGCCGCCAGCGAAAGTCAGGGAATTTGCATCTACGGAGATGCCGTCGACGTCAGCATCGCCTGCGACGATTGAGTAGCGGAACTGCAGCGTTGTCGTGCCGGCGCCTGCGACATAGGTCGCCGAGCGTGTTACACCGCCGACATTGATGGCCAGGAGCGGCGAACCGTTCGTCGTATCGAAGAAAACCGCTTCGCTGAAGGTCGCGAGAACGGTCACCGTGTCCCCGGCGTTCAGGAGGTTGTTCTGCGCGCCCGTCTGTCCGCCGATCGCCACCGAGGCGATGGTGGGCGCAGTGGTATCCACCCTGTAGGTCGCATCATCCGCCGCGCCCGCATGCGTCAGGACCGCATCCGTGCCCGCAAGGTCGCGGATCGTCCCGCTGTTCAGCACGACGCTGCCGGCCGGCACCGAGATGCCGTTCACGTCGTTGTCGCCAGCCGCAACCGTGTAGCGGAAGCGCAGCACCGAATTGCCGCTGCCGGACAGGTACTCGGCATAGCGCGTCTGTCCGCCCACATCGATCGTCAGACGCGGTGCGCCCGC
>NZ_JAMQCO010000023.1 GCF_023702225.1 Aureimonas altamirensis
CGTTCCGGCCACGAATGCAATGTCGAGCCGGTCGGCGCGAAGCTGCATAAGGGCATCGCGGGCCGTGCCTTCCGTCACCTCGACCTCGACGCCGGGACGATCCTTGCGGTATTGACCGATCAGTTCCGCGAGGAAGCTGCCGGGGATCATGGACGGAACGCCGATGCGCAGGCGGCCGCATTCGCCGGATGCGGCCCTGCCGGCCGCCTTGACCGCATGGTCGAGCTGATCGACGCCGGCGGCCACCCGCTCGATGAAGCTGCGCCCGGCATCGGTCAGCCGGACGCCGCGCGCGTGACGCTCGAACAGGAGCACGCCAAGCTCCTGCTCAAGCGCTTTGACGCGGGCGCTGATGCTCGACGGGCTGACGCCGAGGGCATTGGCGGCATGGCGGAAGTTGAGATATTCGGCGACGGCGAGGGTCTGGATCAGCGACACGAGGGGAATGCGCGAGCCCAGCGGCGTCGGCATGCCCCATCGGCGGTCAACCATCGGTGCCGTATGCCAGCGCCGCCGC
This sequence comes from Aureimonas altamirensis, assembly GCF_023702225.1. Taxonomy (GTDB): domain Bacteria; phylum Pseudomonadota; class Alphaproteobacteria; order Rhizobiales; family Rhizobiaceae; genus Aureimonas; species Aureimonas altamirensis_B. The sequence continues at coordinate 518 of NZ_JAMQCO010000023.1, forward strand.
ATCGTTCAGCCCGCAAAGGACGGCCGGAGCATTTCGAACGTCTCCGCTACGGCAACATAGTCGCCGCGATAGCCCGCCCGCGCGATCGTTCCGGCTTTTGCGATGTCGAAATATCCCTCGGTGAGAACATCCTGAAGGATATGGATGCGCACCGCCTGACCCATGACGATCTCGGCATCCACATCTCGGCCATCGAGATCGGAGAGCCTTCTTATGTCGAGAAGCTTGCATTCCAGTGCTGCTGGCGATCCGGCAACGCGCGGCGCGGCCACTGCTTCGGAGCTGAGCTTGGCAAGGCCGGCCTTCTCGAACTCGTCGGCTTCGGGCGGCCAGTTCGCCGAGCTGACATTCATCGCGTCGGCGAACCCGTTCGTGGCAAGATTGAAGACGAACTCGCCCGTCGCCTCGATGTTGCGGATCGTATCCTTGCGTCCCTCGCTGCTGAACAGCAGGATCGGCGGCTTTTCCGATACGATGTTGAAGAAGCTGTATGGAGCGAGATTGGCTACGCCGTCCGGACCGAGCGTGGAAATCCAGCCGATCGGGCGCGGCGCTATGATCGCCTTGATCGGACTATGAGGCAGGCGATGTCCTTCGCCTGGATCGTAGCTGTGATATTTCGGCATGGGTGGTGGTCCCGGCGAATGGTCGGTTGAAGAAGGTGAGCGATGGTGTTGTCAGGACGCCGGATCGGCGTGACCTAGCTGGCCTTGACGAGCCTCGCCGTCAGCAGGTCCTCGCCGCCGTGCTCCTTGAGGGCGGCATCGAGCGCCTTTTCGTAATCCGGCTGCGCGCTTTCGAGGCGCGCCCGGCCCTTGTCCGTCAGCACCGTGTAGACGCCGCGCTTGTCGTCCGGGCACAGATCGCGGACGGTCAGCCCGCCGCGCTCCAGACGCTCGACCATGCGCGACACCGAGCTTTGATTGAGGCGCAGATGCGCCGCCAGTTCCTGCATGCGCAACTCGGAATCCGGGGATCGCGCCAGCACCTCCAGCGCGCGGTACTCCGAGAGCCCGAGCCCATGATCCGATTGCAGGACCTTGCCCAAATCCGCCTCGACAGTGGCGACGACGTGAATCAGCTTGAGCCATGACGCGCTTTTCTTCGACATGATTGGGCGGCTCCTTCCGGGCAAGGTTCGAGGCGATATTTCACATGTATGCCCATGCAAGCTCCTGCTCAAGGTGCCGCGCCCATATCAGGGCCTGCGCCGTGCTGCATGGAACTCGGTGAACGGAATCAGCTCCTCCGGCACGGCGAGCTTACCCACGGCCGGAGACCGCCAGTTCCGGGGATCGTCCGCGAACAGCGCATAGCTACCCCGATAGTCGAAGCCATGCGCCGCCGCCTCGTCGCGATCGGCGGCGAACAACACCTGCGAGATGCCCGCATAGAACGCGCTCATGTAGCACATGGCGCAAGGCTCGCCCGAAGCCAGCAGCGTCGCTCCATGCAGATGGGGCGTTCCGTTGGTGCGGCAGGCGTCACGGATCGCCTCGACCTCCGCATGCGCGGTCGGGTCGTGATGTTCCCGGACGCGGTTGACGCCGCGTCCGAGGATGTTGCCGGCGGCGTCCACGACAAACGCCGTGAACGGTATGCCTCCGGCATGGACATGCTCGGTGGAAAAGGAGACCGCTTCGGACATGAGCTGCGCAAGTCGGTTGGAAGGATCGGCCCTCATCAGGTCAAACCCGCCTGAATCTTCGGGCTGTCGGCAAGCTTGAGCCAGACGACACCGCCAATGATGACGGCCAGCCAGAATGCCTGAACCACGGTCAGCGGCTGGTCGAGCAGGATACCGCCGAACAGGGCTGCGCCCACAGCGCCGATGCCGGCCCAGACCGCGTAGCCGATCCCGACGTCGATGGTGCGCAGGGCGACGGAGAGGAAATAGAGCGTGAGCAGGAAGAACACGAGGGCCGAGATCGACCAGCCCAAGACGGTGAAGGCCTGGCTGCCGCCGACGCTGAGCGCGTAGCCGATCTCGAAGGCGCTGGCGAGCAGCAGCGCGGCCCATGCGCGCCCGCTGCCTTTGGTCTCATGGATTGTGGTCATGACGTTCCGGTCTTTCAGTTGAGGGAAGGTGAAGGGATGAAGCCGTCGCTTAGGCCGCGCCGCTGAGGCGCAGGCCGACGACGCCGCCGATCACGAGAACGATGCCCAAGAACTTCTTCCAGTCGAGGCGCTGGCCGAAGAACAGCGCGCCGAGGATGACGATGCCGACGCCCGCGATCGAGGTCCACATCGCGTAGCCGACGCCGACGTCGAAGGTCAGAAGCGCGAGGCTGAGGAAGAAGGTGGCGATCGCGCCGCTGACGAGAGTGGCGGCAGTCCAGCCCGGTCGGGTGAAGCCTTTGGCGTTGCCCGCCGAGATCGCGACCGCGACCTCGAAGACCACGGCGACGCCGAGATACAACCAATGCATGACTATTCTCCAGTATTGTCGGGATTTGAGCGGCCGTCGTCGCCCGCGCCCGTTTCCAGCCGGTCGATTGCTGCCTTGAGTTCTTCTATGGGAGGTGTTCCTCGGAACACCCGGTCGCCGACCACGATGGTCGGAACCGATGTGATCTCCATGTCCTCGCGGGCATGGCGCAGGGCCTCCTGATGGCGCTCGGCATAGGTGCCATGTTCGAGCGCCTGCCGGGCCTCTCCGCGATCGAGCCCGGCATCGGCGGCAAGCTCTACAAGAACGTCGGGATCGCCGATGTCGCGGTCTTCCTGAAAGAAGGCCCGCAGGACGCGCATGGAATATGCATGGTCGAGCCCCTTGTCCTGCGCGAGCGCCAGCAGCTCGAACGCCTTAGCGGTTCGCGGCTGGGGCGAGATCGACGGCAGCTTGACCGGCACCCCTAACCTGTCCGCGAGCGAATAAACGGAGTTGCGCCAGATCGCCGGCAGGTAAGGGTCTTCGGGCTTCAGCGTCGGCACCGGATCGGGCCGAAGCTCGAAGGCTCGCCATTGGATCGGAATATCCCGGTCGCCGATGGCCTCGGACACGACCTGCTCCGCGAGCAGGCAGAAGGGGCACACATAGTCGGAATAGACGGCTATTCGGGTCATCAGTCCTCTCATGTGTTTGCGTGTGCATACATAATAATTGCTAGCTCATTGAAGTCAATATGCTTGCATGCGCATGCACATTAATAATCGGGATGGGCTGATCGCGGCGCTATAGAGCGTGCAGGTTGGGTGCCGGCTTCGGCTGGCTCGTATCCTTGGCGAGTGCGAGCAGGTTTCGCAGGGCGGCGCTGCGGTTGTGTGGCGACCAGACGGCCGAGAAGGCGACTGGCTCGGGCTCGTCCGTGATCGGCAGGAAGACGACGCCGGAGACCGGCGACAGCGCCGAGGACGCGACAATGACGGTGATGCCGAAGCCCTGTCCGACCATCGACAAGAGCGTTCCGCGCCCAACGTCACGTCGAAGGATCGACGGCGCGGGCCAGCGCCCGGCAAGCCGCAGCACGATATGGTCATGAACCTGCGGCCCGGTGCCGCCGAGGCGGACAAGGAACGTCTCGCCCACCAGCTCGGCCCAGGTGACGGAAGCCTGTCCGGCGAGCGGATGCCGATCCGGCAGCGCGGCCACGAGCGGTTCGGCCCATAGCTGCCGGGAATGACAGTCGGGTGGATCGGGCGTCCCGGCGACGAATACTATGTCCAGCATGTCGGCGCGAAGCTGCATGAGCGCATCGCGAGCCGTGCCCTCCGTCACCTCGACCTCGACGCCGGGATGATCTTCACGGTATCGCCCGACCAACTCCGCGAGGAAGCTGCCGGGGATCATGGCGGGAACACCGATGCGCAGGCGGCCGCATTCGCCCGATGCCGCCATGCCGGCCGCCTTCACCGCATGGTCGAGCTGATCGACGCCGGCCGCCACCCGCTCGATGAAATGCCGCCCTGCATCGGTCAGCCGGACCCCGCGCGCATGGCGCTCGAACAGGAGCACGCCAAGCTCCTGCTCCAGCACCTTCACACGCGCGCTCATGCTGGACGGGCTGACGCCGAGGGCATTGGCGGCATGGCGGAAGTTGAGATACTCGGCGACGGCGAGGGTCTGGATCAACGACACAAGAGGAATGCGCGAGCCCAGCGACGTGGGCACGCCCCATCGGCGATCGACCATCGGTGCCGTATGCCATCGCCGACGCATCCGTTAGACCATGCTCAATTCGCATNCTCGGCGACGGCGAGGGTCTGGATCAACGACACAAGAGGAATGCGCGAGCCCAGCGACGTGGGCACGCCCCATCGGCGATCGACCATCGGTGCCGTATGCCATCGCCGACGCATCCGTTAGACCATGCTCAATTCGCATGGCGTCCGTAAACTGCCAGGCGTAATAGAAGGATGGCTGCGATCACGGCGGCGACCACGTTGTAGCTCATGCCCGAAACGAAGGCGGTGGCATAGAGCGCGGCCTGTCCGTCCGATCCCGCGTCGAGCGCCGCGCCGAAGAGGATGCCGACCGCCGCCACGCCGAGCGCCGCGCCGACCTGCTGGAGGGTGGAGATGACGCCCGACGCCATGCCCGCCTGCCGCTCCTCCACGAAGCCGAGCACGAGGTTCAAGAGCGGCGTCATGATCATCGCCTGTGCCCCACCGATAACGATCAGCGCCGGGATGAGATGAGCGACCACGAGGTGGGCTCCGGCGATCCAGACCTGTCCGATCAGGACGCCGAACGAGACCGCGTAGACCAGCGCGCCTATTGCGATGGCAGGCGTGCCGAAGCGCGCGATGAGGCGCGGCGCGCTCAAGGATAGGATCACGAAGGCGATCGAACACGGCACGAAGACGCTGCCTGCCTCGAATGGACTGAGGCCGAAACCCGTCTGCACCAGCAGCGCGAAGCAAAGGAAGAAGGAGGAGGCCGTCGAATAGATCAGCAGCACCAGCAGGCCGCCTTGCGCGAACCTCGGCTGGCGCATCAGCGCCATGTCCACCAGCGGCTGATGTCCGGCTTTGCGGCGGCCTTCCTGATGGCGGTAGAAGGCGACAAGCAAGATCGCGGCTGCGGCGAGCGCAAGAAAGCTCCAGAGCGTCCAGCCATAGGTCGGGGCTTCGACCAGCGGCACGAGCAACAGGGTGAGGCCGAGGCTGACCAGCGCCACGCCCGGCCAGTCGAGCACCGGGCGCTCGGGCGAAAGCGTCTCGGGGATGAAGCGCGCCATGAGAATCGCGAAAATACCGATCGGTACGTTGATCAGGAAGATCGTACGCCAGCCGAGATCGAACAGGTTCGCCTCGACCAGAAACCCGCCGAGGATTTGCCCGGCGATGGCGGCAAGGCCCAGCGTCATGCCGAGGAAGCCGAAGGCGCGGCGGCTGTCGTCGCCGGAGAAATTCACGCGGATCGAGGCATAGACCTGCGGGAAGAGCAGCGCCGCCGCCAGCCCTTGTGCAACCCGCGCGCCGATCAGAACCTCGACTGTCGGCGCGATGCCGCACAGGAGCGACGCAAAGGTGAACCCCGCCATGCCGAAGATGAAGAGCCGTCGCCGTCCATAAAGATCGCCCAGCCGCCCGCCAGTGACGAGCAGCACGCCGAAGGCCAGCTCGTAGCCCGCCACGATGAATCCGATCTGCGACAGGCTCGCCCCCAACTCGACCCGCATGGACGGGATGGCGACATTGACCACGAAGAGGTCGAAGATCGTGACGAAGCCCGCCAGCAGCAGGATCGACAGGCCGAGCCAGGGCGGCTGGCGGGTGGTCTCGTCCGGTTGGGAGGAAAGCGCTTCGGCGGTGCAGGCGTCGGAATTCATCTTGCGTCCTCTGGTGGTGACGCAGTACGGATTCCACGAGACTCATCCGGTTACAATTTAACCTCTTATGCTGTTGCTTTCTGTCATAGGCTGAGCCATGCGCACCCTCGAACGCACCCGCTCCGAACTGGCCGAGTTCCTGCGTACCCGGCGCGAGCGGCTGTCGCCGGAAGACGTCGGCCTGCCGAGTGGACGACGCAGGCGCACGCCGGGTCTGCGCCGCGAGGAGGTCGCGGCGCTCGCGGGCGTCGGACTCACCTGGTACACATGGCTCGAACAGGGACGAGAGATCGGCGTCTCCGCCGACTTCCTCGACAATATCACCCGCGTTCTCAAGCTCGATGCAGCCGAGCGCCGGCATCTGTTCCTGCTCGCCCACGAGCGCCCGCCGGCCGAGCCCGGAAAAACCTTCTGCACCGTGCCTTCGCTCGTGGGCCGGCTGGTCGAGGACCTTGCGCCTCATGCCGCCTACATCATCAACCTGCGCTGGGACGTGCTGGCCTTCAATGGCCCCGCCGACGTCCTGTTCGGCTTCGGACGGCACGAGTCCGGCCGTCGCAACCTGCTTCGGATGCTCTTCACCGATCCCGCCCTGCGCGATTCCATCGTCGATTGGAAGGAACAGGCTCCGGCCATGCTCGCCAGCTTCCGCCGCGACTTCGCCGCAGCGCGCGAGGATGCGGACGCCAGGGGATTGGTCGCGGATCTGGAAGCCGTTTCGCCCGAGTTCAAGCGCTGGTGGCGCAGCCAGGACGTGCACGCGCCCTGCACCGGCACGCGCATGATCCGCGTGGAGGGACAGCCTGTCGCCTTCGAGCACACTTCCCTGACCGTGGACGGCGGCCAGCATCTGCGCCTCGTAGTATATGCGCGCGCCCGTCCGCATTAACGGGCTTTCCTCGGCTCGCGCTGTCCGAGCCAGATGCTGCCGATCACGAGAACGAAGCCCATGATCTGTGGCCAAGTCAGGCTTTGATCCAGCAACGCCCATCCGAGCAGCACAGCCGTCACGGGGCTGAGGAACCCGAGCGACGAGACTACCGCTGACTCCAGCCGTGCGACGCCCCTGAACCAGAGGATGTAGGTCAAGGCCGCTCCGATCAGACCGAGCCAGGCGAGGCCAAGCAGATTGATTGGTGTCGGAACCGGAATGGATGGCTCGAACAGGAGGGCCAGCGGTACGAGCAGAAGCCCGCCTGCCGTCAACTGCCATGCCGTGAAGGTCAGGAGCGATACGGGCGGTTGCCATTTGCGGGTCAGCACCGTGCCGAGCGCCATGGACGCCGCCCCGGCAAGACCCGCCGCAACACCGAGCGGATCGAGCGATGCGCCCGGCGTCAGCACGAGAAGCGCGACGCCGCCGATCCCGACCAGCGCGGCGAGGATCGGTCGCAAGCGGAGCGAGCTCGCCAGCAGGCCAGCGGCGAGGAACACGACGATCAGCGGCTGGACCGCTCCGACCGTTGCCGCCACCCCGCCCGGCAGGCGATAGGCGGAGACGAACAGCATCCACCAGAAGATCGAGAAGTTGAGCGCGCCGAGCACGAAGACGCGCAGCCACCACATGCCCTCGGGCAGCCTTCGCACGAACAGGATCAGCAGGAGGCCCGCCGGCAACGCGCGCAGCATGGCGACCGTCATCGGCGAGAACTCGGGAAGGAGTTCGGTGGTGACGATGTAGGTGCTGCCCCATATGGCAGGCGCAATCGCCGTCAGCAGCAGGTCGGACGCGCGGGCTGTCATACGATTTCCAGAACCTCCGCGAGCGGGCGACGCGGCTTTTGCGGCCAGTTGCCGGGCGCGGCGCGGCCGACTGCGACGAGCAGCACCGGCACTTCGTTCGGAGTCAGGCCGAACGTGCGCGCCACGCCTTCGGCATCGAATCCGACCATGGCACCGGAGGCGAACCCCATCGCTTCTGCCGCGTGCATCAACGTCGCCGCGCCCAAGGTAGCCGAGCGCACGGCCTCGTCGCGTGCCGTCCGGGGATCGGCATATTGCTGACGCGCGCCTTCCTGCCAGCCGGCCGCCATCGCTGCGGGCATGAATCCGGCCGCCACGGAGGGACGCAATCGTTCGGGGAGAACAGCATGATCGGGAAGCACGCCGCATATGATGAAGGTGACGGCGGCTTCGGACACTTTGGGCTGACCTTGGGCGATGCTACGCAGCCGGGCCTTTGACTCCGGTGTGCGCACCGCGATGAAGCGCCAGTTCTGGAGATTGTAGGCGGTCGGCGCTCGCGTTGCGAGTTGCACCAGTTGCTCGATCTCGCCGTCCGTCAATGCATGGGAGGCGTCGAAGAGGTTTGCGGACACACGCCGCTCTATCAGGGAGATGATGGGGTTCGTCATGATGCCATTCCGAATTGAGGACGTTCGGAAGGGGATACAGAATTTACCCAAGTGCGATAATATTCGAGATATGCAATATACTGTGCACTTACAGAGAACTATCCGATGGATCGCCTTACTGCATTGCGGGTGTTCCGCCGCATCGCGGAACTGAACAGCTTCGCGGAAGCCGGGCGAAGCCTCGGCCTTTCCCCGGCCGCGATCAGCAAGAACATTGCCGAACTGGAAGCGCATGTCGGGGCGCGCCTCATCAACCGGACGACGCGCCGCATGGCGTTGACCGAAGAAGGCCGCATCTACCTCGAACACGTCGTGCGCGGGCTGGAAGCGCTTGCCGAGGCCGACCAAGCCCTCTGCCCAATCAAAACGACGCCCAGTGGTACGCTGAGAGTCAGTGCGCCGATGACCGTGACCCTGACGCGGCTTTCGGCAGCCATCCCGGAGTTTCTGTCGCGCTATCCCGATTTGAAGCTCGACCTTCATCTCGACGACCGGCGTGTGGATATTATCCGCGAAGGCTTCGATCTCGCCATTCGCGGCAGCGATAATCTGGAGGATTCCAGCCTGATTGCGCGCAAGCTCGCGGTCATGCCGCATGTGCTGTGCGCTGCGCCCTCCTACTTCGAGAAGCATGGCAAGCCCAAGACGCCTGCCGATCTGAAGGCGCTCGCTCACGTTCGCTTTAGCCTGTCGGGTCATGCGGACATATGGACGTTCAGCAAGGAGGGGCGCACCGAGGAGATCGCCGTCGATGCACGATACTCCGTCTCGTCGAGCCTTGCCGTGCGCGACGCGCTGCGTGCGGGCTTCGGGGTTAGCTTGATGCCTCGTTCCTATGTCGAGGACGATTTGAGGGAAGGCCGACTGAAACCCGCGCTGGAGGATTGGAACACGGTTGAAACCACGCTCTATGCGGTCTATCCATCGCGGCAGCACGTTGCGCCGAAACTCCGGGCTCTGCTGGAATTCCTCATCGGCGAGTTCGCAACGCCGTAGCTCAAGGCCTTGTTCTTTGTCTGGCGCGTTCGCCGCATGGCGGACGTTGCAATAATATGCGGTGGTGAGCGTCTGGAGTAACGTCGCGCGAGGGGTTGTCGCCACGCACGCCCCCGGCCATACCGCCGATCCAGACCGCAAGGGCGTGAGCGTGGCAATTCCTCGACGCATTGTCACCTACCGATAGTCATCGCCGGGTGCGAACAGGAAAGCCATGCTGTCGCGCCGAAGCGACAACGACGAATGCGAAGATAAGCAGCGCGATCAGCGTCCATGGGAATGCGCCGACCCCGGCGTTCTCCAGAAGCACTCCGCCTACGATCCCACCGCCTGCCATGGCGAGGTTCCAGACGGTGACGATCATGGATTGCGCAACGTCGGCAGCCTCGCCTGCGGCCTTGGCCGATGCGGTCTGGAAGAGCGTTGCCGCGCCGCCCCAGGCCAAGCCCCATATCACGACGCCCGTGAAGACTGCCGTGGCGTTGGTGCCTTGGAGCCCCAGGATCAGGGCCGCGGCTATGAACAGCACCGTGCTGCCCAGAACGAGTTCGCGCAGCCAGCGGTCGATGAGAACGCCGATTACCCAGATGCTCGCCAGCGCGATGACGCCGAAAACGAGCAGTATCAGATCGACGCGTTCGTTAAGCCCAGAGATTGAAAGAAACGGCGCGATATAGGTGTAAAGGATGTTGTGCGCGAGCACGAAGGCGAAGGTGGCGAACAGCACCGAACGAATGCCCGGAATCCTCACGACACTCGCCAGCGACAAGCGGCGTTCTCCCGCCTGACCGGGAAAATCCGGCAGTCGCAGGAAAACCCAAAAGAGCAGAACGACTGCCAGCAAGCTCATCAAGCCGAACACCACCCGCCAACCCGTCAGCGACGCGAGGAAGGTGAATGCTGGTATGCCGATCGAGAGTGCCAACGGAACGCCGAGCATCGCGATCGTCATCGAACGCCCCTTGAGGTGCTCGGGCACCATGCGGACGGCATAACCGGCCGCCAGCGCCCACAGAAGACCCGCGAAAATCCCTGCCACGAAGCGCGCGCCCATGGTCAGTGCGTAGCTGGTGGAAAGCGCGGTGACGAGATTGACGACTGCAAAGCCGCCGATGGCGATCACCAGCAGGGGACGACGGCGAAAGCCCTGTGTCGCCGCTGTCAGCGGAATGGCGGTGAGAAGGGTCCCGATCGCATAGACGGTGACGAGTTGCCCGACCAACGCTTCGGAGACGTCCAGATCATTGCTTATCAGCGGCAGGATGCCAGCTGGGAGCGCCTCGGTCAGCACCGTGACGAAGGTCGCGACCGCCAGCGCCAGCAGGTTCGTGAGCGGGAGCCGATCCGGCGGTGCGGCATGTTGGGTTGAAGGTGTCGGCTGATCTGCCACCGCTTCGCATGTCTGGCTTGTCGAACTCATAGCGCGCCTCTGAAATATCGAATGTCCTGGTTCGGAAGGCGGCGGCGCGTAGCGTGCGGCGCTCGTCGCACCCCGTTGCTTTCGACATATTCCGGCTGCGGCCCGTGGAGAATTGCGCTATAATTCCGAACATAGCGGAATAAAATTCCGAATTGGCGGGGCTTTTTTGGACACTCTTGGAACCTTGAGAATCTTCGTCCACGCGGCCGATGCGCGCAATTTCACAACGGCAGGCCAACAGCTTGGCTTGTCGGCCTCTGCGGTGGGAAAGGCGATCGCGCGCCTGGAGGAGCGTCTGGGAGTGCGTCTCCTGCATCGCTCCACGCGCACCGTCACGCTGACGCAGGAAGGCGCATGCTTTCTCGAACGCAGCCGGCGCATCCTCGGCGAGTTTGAAGCGGCCGAGCTTGAAGTCACCAGCACGCGCGAGACGCCGAGCGGCACATTACGGGTCAGCTTGCCTCTTGCGGGGATGTTGATGATGCCCGCGCTGACCTCCTTCATGCAGGCATATCCCGCCATCGAACTCGATCTCGACTTCACCGACCGGCTGGTGGACGTGATCGACGAGGGGTTCGATGCCGTCATCCGCGCGGGCGATGTCAGCGACTCTCGGCTGATGACGCGCACTCTCGGCCCGTTCCGGCTGATGCTGGTGTGCTCGCCCGGCTACATCGAACGGCATGGCGAACCCCGCTCGCCGGATGACCTGCGGCTTCATTCGTGCCTGCACCATCGCTACGCGACGAGCGGCAGGCTGGAACCTTGGCCGCTCGTCAGGGATGGAGAACCGGCCGATATCGACCTTCCACGAGCAGCGGTGGCGAACACCATCGAGCCATTGATCGACATGACGGCGGCGGGCCTTGGCATTGCATGCCTTCCCGACTTCGCGATCAGGGAGCAATTGCGAAGTGGCCGATTGCAGGCTGTGCTCGCAGGGCACACACGGCATGAAGGGACGTTCCGACTTCTCTGGCCGTCGAGCCGGCATATGTCGTCCAAGCTCCGCGCCTTCGTGGATTTTATGGGGGAGCAGCTTTTCTCCAAGTGATGACTGTCACAGACTTAATCTCCTGTGCTGCCCCAACTGCGAGGGAACAGACGCGCAACGATCTTCGCGGCATCGTCGAGACCGCGATGGATGTGCTCGATCCCTGATCGACGCATTAGAGTCGGAGTGATGGGCGCGACATCGCGTTTTTTTGACGTGCAGCCTGTCACAGATCGACGTCGAGCCTCGTCATGGTCGTGCAGATCGTAAAAACGGAGCAGGACACATGACCCCGCGTCTCGACTATCCCAAAGCCGCCCCCGAAGTGATGCAGGCCATGCTGGCGCTGGAAGGAGCCACGCGGCAGGTCTCCCTTCCGCTTCCTTTGCGCGAGCTGGTGAAGATCCGCGTTTCCCAGATCAACGGATGCGCCTATTGCCTCGACATGCACATACCCGAAGCCAGACGCGCCGGGGTTGCGCAGCAGAAGCTCGACGTTCTCGCCGCATGGCGCGAAAGCCCGGCTTTCGACGCCCGCGAGCGCGCCGCGCTCGGCTGGGCCGAGGCGCTGACCCGGATCGAGACGACCGGCGCGTCGGATGCAGACTACGAAGCGCTCGCTTCCCGTTTCGATGAGCGTGAGCGCGCGGAGCTAACCTTGGTCGTCATCACCATCAATGCGTGGAACCGCTTCGCGGTCGGCTTCGGTTCACTCCATCCGCTGCGGGCGGACGAGTGAGCGCCGATTCGCACCTCGCTCTGTTCGAGGACGAGCGCCGCCGTCTCGCGGGGCTCGCCTACCGCATGACCGGCTCGGTCGCCGACAGCGAGGATGTGCTTCATGAGGCATGGATCAGGTGGTCGAGGCAGGACCTCTCGCGGATCGAAGCGCCCTCGCGCTGGCTCGGGGCCACGGTGACCCGCCTGTGCCTCGACCATCTGAAGTCGGCGCGTGTACGGCGCGAGACCTATGTCGGGGCCTGGCTTCCCGATCCCCTGGTGCAGGACGATGCGAACGCCGAACGCGACTGGATCGTGAGCGAGGACGTCTCCATCGCCCTCGTCCTGACGCTGGAGACGCTTTCGCCGGAAATGCGCGCCGCCTTTATCCTGCGCGATGTCTTTGACTATTCGTTCGACGAGATCGCAGCGGTCGTCGGCCGGACGCCGGCGACCTCTCGGCAGCTCGTCTCACGCGCGCGGCGCAGGCTCGCTGGGGCGGACATGCCGGTGAGCCCGGCGCTGCCGGATGCGCAACCGATCGTTGCCGCATTCTGGAAGGCGAGCCGGGCGGGCGACATGCAGGCGCTGCTCGACCTCTTCACGGATGAGATCGAGGTTCACACCGATGGCGGGGGCAAGGTTCCGGCGGCGATCAACGTGCTGAAAGGACCGCGCCGAGCCGCCGGGTTTTTCGCCGGCCTCGCCCGCAAGTTTCCCCAACCCATGACGCCCTGTCCGCCGCTCGGCCGCATCAACGGCGCGCCGGGCTTCGTGTTCATCGATGCGGCGGGCATTCTCCAGACGACCGCCTTCGCCATTCGCGACGGTCGCATCGCAGCGATCTGGACCGTGCGAAATCCCGACAAATTGCGCCATGTGAGAAGGTCAGCCTGAAAGATAGCGTGAACAAGCTCGCCTCCGACCCGGCTTCGACCACGACGCCGGCCGCATCCCAACCCAGCACCTTCCAGCTATCCCCTTCCGGCCGGGCATTGGCGCGGACCTTTGTATCGACGGGATTGACCGAGATGGCCTTGATCTCGACCAACAGATCGCGGCCCGACGGCGTCGGGCGCGGCAGGTCTATATCCACCAACGACTTGTCGTCCGCGATGGGAAGCGGGGTTTGGTAGCCAACGGCGTGCATCTCACGTCTCCTGTTCGATTCAGAGCTTCATGTGTGGCTACATGTGACGCCTTGGCGTATTCTTCGCAAGAATGCACATAAACTGTACATAGTGTCGAAAAGGATACCGTCAGATGCCGCGTCCGCGTCATGACCGTTTCGATTGCAGCCCCGGTTGCCCGGTGGAAGCGACGCTTTCCTTGATCGGCGGCAAGTGGAAGGGTGTGGTGCTCTGGCATCTCCTGCAAGGTACCCTGCGCTTCAACGAAATCCGCCGCCGGGTGCCGAACGTCACGCAACGGATGCTGACCAACCAGCTCCGCGAACTGGAGACGGACGGCTTCGTGATCCGCACCGTCTATCCCGAGGTGCCGCCCAAGGTGGAATACAGTTTGTCGGAGCGCGGCCGGAGCCTCGAACCCGTCATCCTCGCGCTCAAGGCATGGGGCGAGCACAATGTCGAAGGCACGGGCGATACAGAAGTTCGCCAGGCGGCTGAATAAGCACGGGCGCGGCAGCGAAACAAAGAACTGGAACATGCCATGACCAGTTCGTCATGCTGTCAGCCGAAGGAGGCTGTCCAGCCTATCTTGCGAGCGAGGGCGAGGATGTTCCTGAGCGCGGCGCTGCGGTTGTGTGGCGACCACATGGCCGAGAAGGCGATCGGTTCGGGTTCGTCCGTG
>NZ_JAMQCO010000024.1 GCF_023702225.1 Aureimonas altamirensis
TGAGCCGTGGTCGTCTAAGCTACACCACTCCATGGGACACGATCCATAACAATCGTATCCGTCTGGACCTCGACCACGTTCTTTGAAGGGAAGGCCAACGTAATCATCAAAAATCATGAGAATAATCCGGGGAAACCAGCCTGTCGAAACTCACCGGCAGGGAACGGTTCATCGGAATAGCTATCAGCCGAAAGCCCAATTGTAACGTTTACAGCATCAAAGCTTATTCTATTTATATCTAGCGGTTGTACGGGTATCTCGACAACATCAGGAGTCGATAGGGTTACAACCTCGATCATGATCGTTGTTGGTGCATCGTCATTATTGATTGTTCGAAGAAGCTCAACCAATTCGCGGTTGGTATTTGCAATTTGAATTTGGCTAGCTGGCGCTCGTTCGCTCTTGTCGTCTGGCAATGCCAACTGAAACGGAACGTATTGGTAGCTGCGGCCTCGACTGATCGTTGCCCATGTTTCCGGGCTATCATCGATTAGCGTTGTGGCATGATCGCAAACACGAATTGGTTCGGAAAGAAGGTCATCGTAGATCGTCAACAGGGTAATAGCGACTTCACCGCTACCTTGCGCTGTTAACGCGAATCGCATTTTGGATGATAGATTTCTCATAGGGAACTAAGCTCCCTTAACTCTTCATCCGATACCCTTCGAGGAATGAATTGAACCGACTCGATCCAGCCGTTTAGCTGTCCACCGTTTCCAAGGATCGTAGACCAGCCGATATTGATATCGTTGGCTGTCCCGGCAGGTGTTGGGTTTGCTCGTGATACGGTACGTGGTTCCCTTCCGTTTACCGCAATCGAGGCGGTAGACATATCGAAGGCGTAGGCAACCTTAGCGGGGATCGTGCGGCCAACGTTCGGTAGCTCGTTATCGGCTACGAAACCGCCTGCGTTGACGATCTGGCCGGTAGCGACACCAGATGTTGCCCCGGCTGTAACTGCATTGACCTGAAGGATCACGCCGTTATTGCCACCGGAACGATCTACAAGGCGGCGAGTGTTGACCGTATCGAAGGTGCGGAATTTCGCGACAACGGTAGAGGCGAACGGGCTGAAATAATTGCCCTGCCATCCATTCGGGATAACGTATTGATCGGCTGCACGTGTTGCGGCTGCGGTCGTGGTTGGAATGATACTGGTTGGAAATGCGCCAACTTCCGACTGCCAATATTGGGTTAGGATGCTCGAATAGCCGTCGCCAACTTCCTGCGCTGTCGGCTCTCCGTTCGCGCTTACGATATTGATCCAAAGGCCAACGTTGCCGTTTGTCGTGTTGAGGGTCTGTCCCTTCAAGGCGATGCGATACCAACCGTTACCAACTGAATTGATACGGGCATCGAAGTCACCGGAACCGCCTACCGTTCCGACCTCACCAGTTGCAAGGTTGAAGTAGGCGTTGGATCGGATCGAGTGATTGGCGAACGTTCCGCACCAAGCGTAAATCCATCTCTTGGCCGATCCTGTCCCTAGCTTCACAAGGGCTGTATGCCAAAAGTCAGTTGTCGAATTTTCGGGGAATGCCGTGACCGTGTAGCCGATACGATGCTCACCGGTATTGCTGCCTTCGGTAATCTGGACTGCATCGCCGCCGTCGATACCGGCACCGGCTACCACCGTGCGAGTTGAGTTGGTAACATTCCAGCCGGAACCGGAGCCGGGAAGGGAACCGCCAACGATTACGTTGGTGCGGGCTTCCTCGATCAAGACGCCATTGAAGCGGGAATTTACAGGCTCGTAGTCGAAACGCGGCTGATTAGCTGGCGCGATCTTCAGAAGGCCATCGATACCGAAATAGGTTGCCGTGGAATTGCGGGTTAGGACAGGATCAATCGCAACACGACTTCCCCTTTCGCCACCATGAATCCATGCACGGTTGCGGACAGTTAGGGTAACGGCTCGTGTAGCTGTACGGCCATCATCATCGGTAACTTGGATCGTGAAATTATAGGTGCCGGCAAGCGGAGGCACACCGGTAATAGTCCCGGTTGTGGTATCCATGGCAAGACCGGCAGGAAGGGAACCAGCGACGATATTGAAACCACGGTAGGGCTTTGTTCCCTCGATAACTGTTGGCGTCCAACGATAGGCAACGCCTTCTCTGGCTGGCGTAATGGCATCAGTTGAAAAGGCTGGCGCTGGCGGTGGAAGGGTATCCATCTTTTCAAGCTTGATCGAAACTTGGAAAAGGTTTGGCGTTATTGGATTCCAACCCGGCAAGTCAACGAAGCGAACTAACGCCCTGTGACCTGACAACTGGTATAATTGCGGATCGCGAATTTGGAAGGATATCGTACCGCCAAGAGTTGTTACGTTAACAAATTGCTCTAGCGTTCTCACCTGACTGGCATTCAATATCATGTTTCCAGTAATTGAGCTTGGCATGTTGGCAGTGCGAAGGCGTAACTTAGCTGGACCGGTATCCATATTAGAGCGTAAACGCCCGTCACCCATTGCGTACGAATAGCCCGATAGTAGAAAATCTTGTGGTAATGAAATAGGCCATACGTCGAACGCCATTTTTATCCTCTTTTAGTCAATGTCTGTCTTGCACCGTAATTTTGCGTTAGCGCGTTAAAGGTATCAGTGCCGGGAGTTGTCATGTTTCTCGTATTGATCTTGTCAACAAAGAAACTGATATCACCGTTGGAATTTGTTTCCGCTCTGGCATCATGACCGGAGGCATTATTATTTATAATAATGTTTGGCGCGAAGGTTCCGCGACCACCAATCGCTTGATTAGGCTTCGTGACTGTAACTGTCTCGTTCGGGGAAGCTCTGAAGGCAACTAGCTGGCTATCAACGCCACCCATTCCGTTGTGCGATCCAACCTTGAAGGAACCACCACGGGCAAATCCAAACAAGCTACCGACTAGGCCGGATAGGATACCACCGATACCGCCACCGCCTGACTTACCGCCACCTGCACCGCCAGAACTGAATAGCGATTGGAAGACATGGTTTAGGGCAAGATCGGCAAGGCTACTCAATACGTCTTTGATGGCATCACCAACGGATTTTGAACCGTCGATTACGCCAGAGAAGGCACTGGAAATCGTTTGCCCGATGTTGCTGGCGATGGATTCCGTTTGGGTTTCCATTTCGCCCATACCGTTGTTCAAGCCTTGGACGATGTTGTTACCAACTTCGTGCATGACACGTGACGGAGAATGGATGCCAAGAAGGCTTTTTACGCCACTGACGGCTGACGATGCGACACCCTTAGCGGCATCAACAACCATGTCTTTCCCGGACGAAATACCGTTGATCAAGCCTTGGATAATGTCCTTACCAATCTGAAGCATCTGGCCGGGTAGCTCGCGTAGGGCCGCTAGCATTTGCTGGCCCATGTCCTTCACGGTCTGGATTACCTGTAGGACACCTTCCTTAAAGCCCGGAATGAACGTGTTGATGATGTTGAGAAGCATGTCGCCCCATGCCTGTGCGGCACCTTGGGCGGCTTGGAAGGCTCCTACAAAGTCACCCTGTAGAAGGGCTACGATGCCAGCGAAGACCTGCTTGCCAACCTCGAATAGCCCTAGGAAATATTGTTTGATGGATTCAACTACCGTCTGGATCACGGTCGCGACGGCAGGGAATGAAGTCTTGAAGGATTCCCAATTCGTGTAGAGGGCAACGGCTGCGGCACCTAGAGCGGCAAAGGCTGCGACGGCTGCTAGGACAGGGGCAGAGATACCGGCGACGATTGTTGCTAGTGATCCTAGAACAACCAATAGAGGGCCAACGGCAGCGGCAGCGGCGGCAATGATTGTTCCCCATTTTAGGAACGCGGGATTAGCTTCGCCCAAATAGTCAACTAGACCGGCAAGCTTTGTAACCAGCATCGTGACGAACTCTAGTAGCCCGGAACTTGCAATAGCGATCTGAAGGGTTTCGAAAGCACCAGATAGCTTTTCCAATTCACCGTTGAAACCCTTCATTCGAGCTTCGGCTTGTTCGGTTGCGCTCGTTTCGGAAATCTTTTGTGTTAGATTATCAACACCTTCGGCACCCTGATCCATCAAAGCGATGGCTGTACGCATGGCGTCGGTTCCGAAGATCGTTGAGATAACGTTGTTTCTCGTTTCGTCGTTTAGACCCTTCAAATTGTCCTGAAGGATTTGGGCGATTTCGGACATGGATTTCATGCTGCCATTCGCGTTGAAGAACGAAAGATTGTACTTGTCCATCAACCCGGCAGCTTCATCGGAAGCCGGAACCAATCGAGTTAGGAAGGTTTTGAAAGACGTACCGGCATCGGAACCGCTGGCGAACACGGATGATGTTGCGGCAATGGTCGCGTTGAAGTCTTCAAAGCTCACACCAACACCGGCAGCAACACCACCAGCTTGCGCAAGGGCAAGGGCGTAATCGTTGAATGTGAATTGTGAGTTTAGGACGACGCCGGTAATCTCATCGGCAACGCCGATCATGTCCTTGGCTTCGATTTTGAATTGAGCCATGGCGTTCGTTGCCACGTCTGCGGACTCGGATAGATCGCCGCCAGTCGCTTCGGAAAGCATGATCGTGGCATCTGCGGCACCAGCTAGAATGTCGCTCGCGCTTACGCCGTTCTTAACAAGCATTTCGATAGCGTCTGCGGACTCGGAAGCTGACTTCGAAGTGTCCGCACCTAGCTCAAGAGCTTTCTTGCGGAGCGCGTCCATTTCGACCGCTGTAGCGCCGGATGCAGCTTCAACACGGTTCATGCTGGCTTCGAAATCACCAGCCATCTTTACGGATACGACACCAAAGCCGACGATGGGCGCTGTAACGGCAACGCTCATCTTTTTACCAACTGCGGATAACGTCTTGCCAGTGCGTTCTAGCGAAGCGTGTACGCTCTTTAGGTCATTCTCTAACTGTGCAGTATCAATCGATAGTAGGACGCGAAGCGCGCCGATTGGAGTCATTTAATTCCCTTATTAAATACTGCGGCCCACTGTTTCGCAATTGCAAGCTGTTGTTGCCATGGCTGCGGTGCCGTTTGTTCTTTTCTCTTTTTGTTTTTGGAAGGTAATACCTTCTCAAGCCTAGGCCATTTCTCAACGCGATTGAGGTAGGCACCGATATGAGCCACCTGCACGGCGCGATCTAAAGCAACTTCGTGCGCCTTGTTTCTGGCGTTAACAATCGCTTCAAGAGTGCGGGGAGTTTGTTTCCAGAATGATTCTGGTTCGAAATTCAATTCCCCGCACCAAATGCCGAAATATTCAAGGTAGGTCAGTCGGCTTGTAGCCTGCCCACCTTCTTCACGTTTCCCGATTGGTTCTTATCGTCTGGAAAGGATGCCTTGAAAGCTTCAGCTACGATGCTGCTAGCCTTGTCGGCTCCGATTTCATTGATGATATCACCAGCTTCAATATCGTTTAAACCGTGATGGCGTGATAATCCGATACGAAATAGCGTTCTGAAATTACCAGTCTTCGCGCCAATAACTTGGCCTAGCTCGGACGCTGATACACCGAAGGCATCTTCGATTTCGCAAATTGCGTTGAAATCTAGAACTAGCGTGTAATTCTCACCACCTGCGGTAAACGATACCTCACCCTTATGACGGTTGGCCATTAAGCTGCCTCACCAACAACTGTTGAACCTGTTACCTTGAATGTAACAGTTGCGGTCATTCTGTCTTCTAGAGGAACCGTAGCTTCGTAACCTGTAAGAATCCCTTGGAATGTCCAAGTTGCGTCGTTCGGAAATGTGATGCGGCATGTTACGTTCTGGCGGCTATCGCGGATGGATTGCAAAAGAACGTCGCTATTGGAACCGGGAATGAAAGCCATTTCTAGAGATGCTTCACCCGGATCGCGAAGACCAAGGATAAATTCACGTGTCGCGTTTGGGCTGGACATGTGAGTTGCGTCAACCGTATCGATTGTATCGCTTGGAGGGGTAATTTCGATAATTTCTGAAACTGGCTGGAAGGTAGTTCCGCCGTCCGTAGAGATATCGAATCTTGTGCTATAGCCAATTTGTGCTTCTGACATTGTTTTTAAAATTCCTTATGAAATAGTTGTATGTCTAATCTTGTTCTGAAAATACGTGAAGTATCTGCATCTTCCGAAGTATCGGATTCATCTAGAATAAAAGAACCTTGAAATGGCTCTGTGATACCGTTTAGAGCTTGAACAACTGCCCTAGCCGTATTCTTTGTTTCTTGATATGTCTTCCCCCAACAATCTATTTGAATGCGGGAATTGACTAAGTTGTTTGCGCCGCTATGCGTGTAGTAGCGGATACCATCAACACGTTGAAATGTTATCGATGGAAGGCTATCCGTTTGCGGCCTATCTACAGGGCGAATCCTACTACCAACAATTGCGGTAAGAGCTTCGCTTCCTCTAAGTGTATTTAGAAGTTCTTCCTCCATTACCCTCCTGATTTCTTTGCGAGACGGGCGGCAGATTTTTCGATTTCGGTCCAAAGCATGTTTGTAATGATATCGAGGGCAGTACCCTTTTCGGCATCCCATGCCGGGCGCATGAACGGTTGTGCCGGTTCCTTGAAGGTTCCGAACTCTTGCGTGATTGCCTGCGGATGCTGGCCGGGGCCAACATACATATCGACCGTTGTCTTTGCTGCGGATCGATACCCTTCGCTCGTCATGGCGGCACCGCCTGACCTTTGGGATTTCGCCAGTTTGGTTGATACGTCGATGGATTCAGCTAGATCGCCAAGGCGCTTAGGTGCTTTGGCTCTGGCCGCTCTGGCTATCGGTTCGCCTGCCTCTTTCAGGACACGGCGGCAAACACTGCGGTTCGTCGCTTTCGGAAGCTCGTTTAGTGCCCTGCCTAGCTCTTTCAAACCTTCGATCTTGACCTTCATTACCATTGGACGGACTCCCATACGGCGATAGGTTCAAGGGGAGGGACGCCACCAGTTGGGGCAAGATCGGCTCTAGCGGCTGCGGTAATCTCCAATCCTTCGCGGCGGCCAATCTCTTTGACGCCTACGATTTCGTAGACGCGGTTTTCAAACTCGACACGATCCAATGGCGATACGCTGGATACCGTTTGGCTGTAGCGGATTTGGAAACGGGTTGTGATCGAGGCGGATACCTGTCCGGCAGCAAAGCGTTCGCCATCCTTGATATCTTCCTTGGATGCCCAAACGGTCGCCAGAGTGCCCCATGTCTTCACTACTTCGTTGAAGGCATTCGTCGTTTCGTTGAAACGCTGGATTGAGATTCTGCGGTCACGGTTCTTAAGCAACTGTCGGTTTCCTCGTTCTTTTGAGGATCGACTTCACGGCTGGCGTTAGAAGCTCGTCGTGGTTGTCGTATAGGCCACGGATCACTAGGAGAGTTGCCGTTTTCACGCGCGGAGGCACGTTGTCGGCATCATAGGGAATAGCCAATTCCAGATAATCGGAAATGATATCCTCGGCTTCGATCACCATCGCGGCTAGATCGGCTTCGGCATATGCTTCTTCGATGCGGAGGCGGTCGCGGACTTCGTTAACGGATAGAAACGCCATCGGCCCCCCTTCCATCGCGGCCACGCTTGACGGCCAATTGCCAATCGGAAGTTCCTGGCTTTTCGCCAGTGTCCTTTAGGGCAATGAAGGTGCTACCGGAGTAGGTGACGGTATCGCCACGCTGATAAGCCTTCTGTTCCCATACGCCGCGATAGAGCGGGACAGGAAGCACGAAGGAAGACATGGCCTTGTGTTGCTCGTCTTCGAACGTGAATTCGAGCGTACGGCCATCCTCGGCCAACTGGATATCGAATGCGGTTAGATCGAAACCGTCTTTGCCATCCTTGCCGGGATCGCCATCCTTGCCGATTACAGGGCCTAGGTTTTTCTCGGCACCGTTGGAGTAGGTTGCGACTAGATCGCCGTCACGGGTAATGTGGACGCTGGCAACGCTGTTGCGTTCTGCGGATTGCTTTTCCAACTCATCAATACGGGCTAGCAAAGGCTTGGTAGCTTTATCGATGGCTTTGGTAACTGCTTCTAGGATCGTTTTTCCGAATATTTCTCCGTCAAACATTAGCAAGACCTTTCGTTATAATATCCATGGCCTTCTTTTGTTCGGTTTCGGCCTCTCTATCTGTTGTATTTATAGCCCTCTCGCGTTCGGCATTCTTCATTCCAAACGGATCGTTACGATCACGCTCGGCAATAGCTTCTAGGCTGTGATATTGTTCCTGCGCATACAGTGAATCGCCGCCGTCTTTAGGTTCGTAGTTGAACCTTGCTCTACCTTCGTTTGGCGTCATGACACCGCGATTGACAAGCTGGACAACAGTTTCAGCAAGTGAGGATTCATCTAGGCGGATTAGATCGATAAGATCGAACTTTGATCGCAATGAACCTAAGCCTAGACCTTCATCCAACAGGTTTTCGATTGCTGTTAGGTAACTCTGCAGGCACTGATTATGATATTGCTGATCTAGAGCGGAAACGTTGTTGTAGCTTGGAGCGTCACCAACACCGATCTTGTAGGCAGGGATACCGAAGACGGAGCAAATCGTGTTTTCCGTCCACTTCAATTGATCAACCAGCGCGGCATCGACCGGGCTTGTCGTCAATGGCTGGTAGGTGATGCCATCTGATACAACGGCGACGTTACCCTTGTTCGCTCCGGCGAAATTGCTCTGCCACCAAGCGCGGATTTCGTCGGCGTTTTCCTGCGACATTTCACCGGGTGAGGTTAGGATACCGCTAGGCTGCGCACCGTTTTTGAAGAAGGTCGCGGACGTGGTTGCGATCTCGATACCCGTATAGGCGGCAAGACCTGCGGCCATGATCGGGGAGAGTCCTACCATCTGGTGATACAGGCAGTTGTAACGGTCATGCATGATGCGGCTGGCCGGAACGAAGAAGCCTTGTTCGGGAATGCCTGCAATGTCGTCTAGCTCTAAGCGATACCAAACTTCATGGGGAAGCGGCTTCGCTGCGGTAGATTCAGGGCTTGGAAGAAGGTACGGCTTAACGCGGTTTGGATCGAGAATGTAGAGGCCGCTAACCGACAATGCATCATCATATGCCTTGTAAACATAGGTGTTGCCAGTCGTTAGCTTGGACATAAGCCAATGCTCGAAAAATTGTTGGCTGTTTTGGTAATGATTAGGGCGGCGGAGAAGCTTTAGCTTGCGGTGCTTTTTAACGGGCACCCAAACGTTATTGTCTGAAATTTCACAAATATCGACTTCTAGCTTGCCGATATCGGAACTGATTAGATTGATGCATCGAAATAGCGTTGGATTCGAATAAACGTTTTCGTTCTTAACTTCGATATTGCGCTGCCATGCGCCTGTAAAAGGTTCAAGGATGCGGTTCATTAAACTACCGCCTCGGTTTTCAACTATGGGGCGGGCCGTAGATTGTGATTTTGTAATAGTAAGCCCGAATAGCTCCATTAGTCGGTTTCCTTGTTTGTACGCCTCTTCTTTTTAGGGGCTTCCTTGATTTCTACGTGATCGATTGCGCGATTAATTGCTTTGTAAAGTCTGGCAACGTCTGGATTAGCTTCGAAAATATCGCCGGGTTCTAGTATCTTGTTGCCATATCGGAATGTGGTAATTGCTTTTAGTTTCAAAATTGAATTCCCTGAAATGGTTGATGGGGCCACCAAATTGCAGCCCCATCGATATTTAGTTACTCGCCTAGAGCACCGTAGTTTGCGTTAGAAATAACGGCTACGGAGTTATCGCGGCGCTTGCCCCAATTGATGAAGCGTTCGACACGAAGGGCGACAAGGTTGTTCTGCCATAGGGATACTGGCGCGGAAGTTGCATTTTCAGGATCGGAATCCATGATGATGCTAGCTTCGCGGCTGGAATCTAGGACTAGACCTTCTTCAGCTAGTAGGATTTCGCTTGTCTTTACTAGGACGATGCGACCGGCTGTTACTGGATTCTCGGAAACCACGACTGGAAGGATCGTGTCCCATGGAGTGGTGTAGCTTAGACGACCACGGCTCA
>NZ_JAMQCO010000025.1 GCF_023702225.1 Aureimonas altamirensis
CGACAATGCGTATGAGAGCCTGCTATGCCTTGAACGGGTGGAAAGCGGGCGTCCGTTAGACGAACGTCATCGGACGCGTGGCGGCATGGCCGAGAAGGGTAGAAAGGAGACGGTCCACTTTCGAGGCCGGCATATCGGGAAGCCAACATGTCGAGCTGCTGAGGGAAGGTCCACATTTCCCTTTCGCTGTCCCGTCAGGTGGTGATTGCTCCGTCCAGCAGAACGATCCCTTCCTCGTCCTGCGCGCTCAACCGGATGATCCTGCTCCAGCCACCGTCTACGTCCTTT
Organism: Aureimonas altamirensis; assembly: GCF_023702225.1. Lineage (GTDB taxonomy): Bacteria > Pseudomonadota > Alphaproteobacteria > Rhizobiales > Rhizobiaceae > Aureimonas > Aureimonas altamirensis_B. The sequence continues at coordinate 289 of NZ_JAMQCO010000025.1, forward strand.
CGTCCTTCGAAGACGTAGAAGGTGTGCTAGTCGTGGTCGTACTGTGTGACAAAGGTCATCGGCTGGTCGCCGTGGTAGAGCCAGTGCGGTTCGAGACGCCATCTGGGAGCGGATCCGGCCGATTTGAAAAGAGGCTTCACTTCCTCGATCAGCCAGACGTCGAGACTGCCGGTTTCGGAAGCGTCCCATCGTTCGTACATGAACCGCGCGAAACCATCCTCAATGCTCGCATCGCAGACCTCGGAGACGAAGCTCTGCAACCTAAAACGGAACTGACCGAACGGGCTTTCGAGCTCCCTTCGGATGGCCTCCCCTTTTGCCTTGAACTTCGCGCGAAGCTCTTCGCCCCTGGACATAGCCTGGCCTCCGTCCGCCTTCGGTGGGATGTGGAATGTCGCGTTTGCGGTGACGCAGACAAGTGCGAGGAATGGCCGAGAAGGGTCGATAGCAAGCGTCCGTTAGATGATCGTCACCGGCTGAGAGACGGCGATAAGAGATTGTGAAAGCGCGGTTTGGTCGCAGTCGCGGCCAAGCAAGCCATAGCGATGTTATGCTCTGACGTTTACGGTAGACGCACACAGTTTCAGCGTACCGGAGTAGAGACGATCGACATCACCGCCTGCGACCGCGAGCCGATCCACGTTCCTGGCTCGATTCAACGCTACGGCTGTATGTTAATTGCCGATGCCGAGCTGCGCATCCTTCGTTCTGCTGGTGCCGGCGAAAGTAACGCCCTGCTGGGACAGAATCTCACCGAACTTGTGATCGGGCGCGAACTCTTCGAACCGGCCACTGCACCGGACAGGGGCGTGCGGATCCTCGGCGCCGTGTCGTTTCGCGACAAGGCCAAGGATGGCCCCTGAACATTAAAGGGGCCTATTGGCTCGAGCATGGAAGCGAAGCACCAGGTGCAACAGAACGAATGCGGCTAGATGCGCGGCATCTCTTTCGACGGCGACGGCGCCGATCACAGCGGCCGTCCTGGCGCTCGCGCACGCAATGGCTCGGCGTCAGTGCGGTTCTGCTGCTGGCCGCCGTTGTCGGTGGCCCCGATATGGCTGAGCGCGTCTGGACCGGCATTGAGGGCAGTGGCGGCGTCCCCGCGCCCCGTGTGCCGACATCGATAGGCGGCGAGACGTTCGCCGGCGTCGTGACGCAGATCACCGACGGCGACACGTTTCGCATAGGCGATCGCGTAGTTCGCCTCTGCGGCGTGAATGCGCCCGAACGTGGCGAGCGCGGTTACAGGGAAGCCGGCGCCTATCTCGGCCGACTAATCGACGGACGTCGGTTTCGTGCCGTGGCGTCGGGAGTGGNTAGTTCGCCTCTGCGGCGTGAATGCGCCCGAACGTGGCGAGCGCGGTTACAGGGAAGCCGGCGCCTATCTCGGCCGACTAATCGACGGACGTCGGTTTCGTGCCGTGGCGTCGGGAGTGGTTCGGTCTGTGACGGCCGATCGGACCCGACAAGCTATAACCGGGTGGTTGCGACGTGTTTTGTGAATGGGCAGGACGTCGCCGCTGAACTGGTTCGAGGCGGCCATGCCGTGGATTGGCCCCGCTACTTGGGCGGTCACTACGCCCGGTGAGGATCTGGTAAGCGGAGCGCGCAAGGGCGCGCGAGCGGCCTGGAGGCGGCAGGGATCGTCACCCGAAGGGCCGAGACCCGCTGGGGCTCGGGGAGCAAAGCGCGTAGAGCCCGGCCCGAAGGGGCTGTTAGGCTCCTTATCTCCAGAAAACTGCCCCTTATCGATCGGAATAGGGGTGCATTTTTAGGGTTTCACAAAGCGGACGTTCCGTTGTTCCACTTTGTGACAGATTTGGAACGAGCCCAGTCTACCCTGTAGCGAGACGCAGATAGCGGATGGGTTACAGTAGGTTCGGTTCGTCCGAGAACGCGCTAGCCTTCTACGGAACGGACGACCCTTCCGCCCAGTTACAGTAGCCTACCAGCTAATGGAGACTCCTTATGGATCACAGCAAACACGTTCGACTTTCCAGCGGCGAACTGACGGAAAGCGTGCTAAACGATGCCACCATCTATGGTCCCGACGACAGCAAGATCGGCAGCGTTTCGCATGTCCATGGTGCTGGCCCGGCCACGCAGGTGGTCATCGATGTTGGCGGTTTTCTCGGGATTGGCGCAAAACCTGTTTCGGTTCCGGTCAGCGACCTTGAGTTCATGCGCGATGAGGATGGCAACGTTCACGCGGTGACCACATGGACTAAGGATCAACTGAAAGCGATGCCGGAGCATATGGATCGCTAAGGCTATCGGGCCCGGTGACCCCGGGCCCTTTACGTCGCTCTTTTGCGCGTCGCATCAGCGGAGCTTTTTGCTGCTCCATTCCGCGCCGATCTCGACCTTGGCGAAGAACTGACCCTCGGGCTTCCGGACAAGTTGAATAGCGGAGGCAACCAAAGGCCCCACTGACGCGGGGCGATCAAACGCCGTGTGCCTGGCGCACGACCTTTTTGCATTAGCCTCGGTCAGTCCGTTGGAGCCGCCGCGCTTTCAGGGCGTCGATCATAAGAGCCTGCACCTGCTTGACAAAAGATGCGCTGAATTCGCCGATACAGTTCCCCGGCTCAAAATAGAAGCTGCGCGAAGGAATGTCCTCGTTGGCCTCGTCCGCGTCGCGTTGGCTGCCGCCATCGTTTGGCTCGAGCCTGGGTTTGCCAGCTTGGGTGATGGAAAGCTCGTCTTCCTGGCTATATTTTCACTCATCCACGCCATGTTTTTCATTTTCGGCGTAAGCCAAGCCCGCGTTCTTGATGCATCTAGGACGTACGGACAGCAGCTCGCCCTTAGCACCGAGACGCTGATAAGCTCTTAGAACAAGGCAGGCTAACGCTTCCTAAGCTGCATTTTGCGAAGCGAGGGTCAACGCCATGTCGAGCAACGAGCCCCGTGCGACGCTGCTCTGTGAACGGGGTCGGCGTCCGGCATCGTCCTAAAGCGGGCTCGGCACGCCTCCACGATCAGATTGGAGCGGGGCGAGCGGAAGCCCCTGATCCCAAAATGGTCCACCTTCAAAAGTTTCGACGAGGAAATCGATGAACGCCCGCGAGCGGGCGGATTGGTTACGCATCGAAGGGTGCAATGCATACATCGCGATCGGCGGTCGCATATGGTCCGCCAGAACGATCGAAAGCGCCCCGCAGCGGACTGCGTCATGAACGATAAACGTCGGAAGCATTGCGACGCCGAGCCCGGCGATTGCGGCTTCGCGGACAGCGTCCCCATTCGCAAACTCGAGGCGGCTGGTCACTGACGCAACGAAGTCGTCGGCAAATCGCCAGTACGAGGATTTGTGACGGAGCGAGTAGAAGACGCCGGGAAACCGACTGAGGTCCCGTGGATCCTCCGGCGTTCCTAGACGCTCGAGGAGCGCTGGGCTTGCCACGCAGGCATGTCGGATTGTCACGAGCCGGCGGGAGATCAGCGACGAGTCGGCAAGTTCCCCGATGCGGATCGCCAGATCGTAACCGTCACTGACCAAATCGACCACTCGATCGTCGGTGTCGATCGACAGCGTCACAGCCGGGTGGCGCTCCATGAAGACTTTCACAGCAGGCGCGAGGCAATACGTCGTCAGCGAGACGCCAGCCGCGATGCGAATTCGACCTCGGAACTCGCCACTCGCATTCGAGGCGGTTTCTTCAGCCTCAGTCAGTCCGGCCAGAAGCTCGACAGCACGTTGATGAAACTCGCGCCCCACGTCCGTCAGCGTCACGCGGCGCGTCGTTCGATCGAACAGCCTCGCCCCAAGCCTGTCTTCAAGTTCGCGGATCCGGCGGCTCACTGCAGATTTGGCGATGCCAAGCCGTTCCGCTCCAGCGGCAAAGCCGCCGGCGGAAACCACTGCAACCAACGCTCGCAAGTCTTCGAACCGATCCGCCATTCCCCATACTCGACCGAGACGGTTCCAAAATCAATTTCAGGTTCTTGTTCCGAGAACAATCTGTCCTCGCTTCGGCGGCTTCGCGAGAACCTGCGAACACGTACTCTCGCCTTTGATCCCCATAAAGGGGCCCACTTAAGCGAAGAGGATATGAAGCATGGCGAGTGAGAAGATCCGTAACCCGCAGACCGACCATTTGATCACACCGGAGAACTCGGCGCTTCTCACCATCGACTACCAGCCGGTCCAGGTTTCTTCGATCCGCTCCATGCCGCGTGATGAACTCGTTTTCAACATCACCGGCGTTGCCAAGGCTGCGCTCAATTACGGTGTGCCGATCATTCACTCGACGGTGAATGTGTCGACGGGCCTCAACAAGCCAGCGATCCAGCAGCTTCAGGACATTCTCGGGCATCTCCCAACCTATGACCGGACCACGATCAACGCTTGGGAGGATGTGGAATTTAAAGAGGCTGTGAAGGCGCTGGGTCGTCGCAAGCTCATTATGACCGCCCTCTGGACCGAGGTGTGCCTGACTTTCCCGGCGCTCGACGCGCTTCAGGAAGGCTACGAGGTTTACGTTCCCGTGGACGCCGTTGGCGGCACGTCCGTTGCGGCCCACGAAGCAGGCCTTCGTCGCGTCGAACAGGCAGGCGGCAAGATGAGCAGCCGCGTCCAGCTTTACTGTGAATTCCAGCGCGACTGGTCGCGTCAGGCGACCGTCCCCGGCTTCATGGACGTCTTTGAAAGTGCTGACGGCTTCAATCCGGAGAAGGCCGCAGCTGCCGGCGCTGTCTAAAGCCTTTTGGCCTGGTGATCATTCAGCCCGCGGAGCCAGGGTCTCCGCGGGTTTCATGCGCACCAGCGAGTTCAGCGCGCGAGATCGGCCGTACTCGGCCGCCGCGACGGTTCAGTTTCCCAAATCCACGAACGACACGCTCGATCTTGTGAAGGCGGCGCAGCGCGCCGCCCACGCGATCTACCGGGATGGCTTCCGCTATTCGAAGGCCGGCATCGTGATGGACGATCTGATCGCGACCAGTCCGAACGCCTGATGACCGCAATTGACGCGGTGAACGCCAAGTTCGGCCGCGGCGCGACTGGCAGACCAAATTCGACATGCGATCCCCGCAGTACACGACACGGATTGCCTAACTACCCCCGCATTCAGTCCTAATTTGCCGTGCAAATTCACATTCTTGAAACACGCGATATCGGTCGCTGACGAGGCGAGGCCTAATCAAACCAAATTCGGTCTAAGATGGCCGGTGATGCGGATCAGGATGGTGGCACGAAACTTGCCCCAATTCTTCTCGAAAGCGTTCCACGGGCCGTTTCTCGGCCCGTGTCCGTTCTTCCGAAGGAAGTGGAGGAATAGAATTGTTTGGTTTGGTTTTTGGGTGACAAGTGTGTCACCCCCTTATTCCTTGGGGAAAGAACGCCGCTGAAGGGCTGGAACGCCACCTTGGGCTCTTCCGCGAGCCACGCAGCAAGGCCCTTGGCCTGCTCGTAGAAGGGCCGGACCTTCTCGGTGATCGTGACGACCAGCCCAAGGTGCATCCCGCGATGGTTGCGCTTGATGGTAAGCTGCACGTAGCCGAAGCGAACGAGGTCAACGAGATAACGCCGGATCGTGCGTGTCGATCGTGACATGATGTTCCCGGCCGTGCCCTTTGTGATTTCCGTCTCGCTGCCTTTCCCGCAGCGCGCCCGAATAACCTGCAGGAAAGCTTTAGCGTTCGGCGTCAGACGATCGTCGCGTGCGGCCGTGGTCGCCATGTCGCCGGCGTATTGGCGGCTGTCGTTGGGCGAGGGGCGCGTGTGGCGCGGTCGCGCTGGCGCGTTCTGACGATCGGCCTTGGCGGTTTCCTCGCGGCCGACATTCGCTGATCGGCGCTGCGCCTCGGCGACCGAAATCAGCCCGGCCTTCTGGTCACGCCAGATGGCAAGACGCGCCAAATGGTCGGGATGCGATGGCCCGTCAGGCAGTGGAATATGGGCGAACAGGTCCGCCACGGCGGCCCCTCCTTGCGGAAGGATAAGCGCCGTCGCGCGTGCGCTCATGGGCGCGCGAGTTAGTTCTGCCGTCATGGTCTCTCCTTGCAAAAGGGCAAAGCGAGGCCGTGGCGGGAAGCCGCAATTTCACTTGACGATGTGGGTGAGGGAGTGTAATTCTGGCGCTGCTACACTAATCCAGAATGAGGCTCCGGCGGCTCCCGCTTCGGGGCCTTTTTCTTTGCCTATGGCGTCTCCGCGATTTCGGTGATGATCGGCACTACGCTGCGTCCTTAGAGAGGGCCGCAGCGTCGTCCGGTGTCAGGGTGTTTGGATCGGTCTTCGCCAACAGAAGGCGCAGCACTTCCGACCGCGATGTAAGGTTCAGCCTGCTTTTGATCGCATCGAGCGTTTCCAGCTCGCGCTCGAAGAAAACGGCTTCCATGGCCCGCATACCCTGCGCGCGGCGGCGAGCGCGAGTATCGGCTTGACGACTGCTTAGACTTTTTCCGGGCATCGAATCCGACTCGGCAAAGTTACTAGTGCCATGCTGGAGGGATTCGCGATAAAAGGCTACCCCTGATTGTTCATTTGGGGTCAGCCTCACGCAAGTAAGTACCCCGGATTCAAGGGGAGGTAGTGGAACCGTCTGCCGGAATTTCTCTCGCAGGCTCCGGTTCAACGAGGGCCGGACAGGATTCAAATTGAGGTGATTGCGTGCCGTTTGCGGCGGCACGCTAGCGCCAAACATCTTCCGGCCGTGTAAAATCGCTGCTCTGGTCTGCCCCGTTAGGTGGCCCGGTTCAAATCTAATGCATGGTGGGCTTTGCGGCCACGGTTGAGATGACCGGCGCGGTGTAGCGGACGCCTTCCCGTGCGAACTGTTCGACGCGCGGTTCGTGTCGAGGCCTGACGGAAAGGTCCATGGCTCCGGTTCGGCGGATCGCCTCGATCTTCTCCAGGATCTCAGCGAGCGATGTGGACGAGACCCGCGGCGTCGGGTCGCGCAATCAGGACAGGCGGCTTTGACGCTCATGCACCTTGTCGTCGATTAGGGCGTCGAGACGCGCCCGCATGTCGCCGTCGAAAGCGACATCGATCGCGGCGACCATTGTAGCGTCGGCGCGGTACATCGCTTCGGCGGCCAGGCGCTCGACGACGCTGGCACCGGGGATCACAATGCGGCGGGACCGCATCTCGCCGAGCAGCTGGTCGAGGAGGGCGCGGCCGTCGACGAGGGTCTCGGCTTCCCGGGTCAGCCATGTCATCAGATCGGCGCGCAGCGGACGGCTGAGATCGCGGAAGCCGAACCGCGCCTTGATGGCGGCGAGCTGGTCGTAGCGCGTCGGTGTACGGCGCGCGAAGTCGGCGATGACATCGGCGTCGACCCCGACCTGTTCGGCGATATGGTCGAGCATGGATGTGGGCAGCAGTTCGCCCCGACGCAGATGCCGTCCGGGATAGCGCAGGGCACAGAGCTGGAGGGCATAGCCGAGCCGGGTCGCAGGCGTGCGCGCCGCTGCGACCGCGGCGAAGTCCTCCGCGTCGAGGCCGTAGTGGTGGATCACCGCCGGCTCGGTGTCGGGCAGGGCTAGCAGCTCGGCGCACTGCCTCGCGGTCATGGGTATGCGTCCGGGCACTGTCGAACCTCCAGAAACCTCTTGCCTTTCGGCATTCAAATGAAAGAGGATTGTGAAAGCCGGAACACGATGCAACGCCGTTGTACCGTTCGCTCCTCCAGATACGGCCGTTTGTGAAAGGCCCGAGGCTTGAGCGCACCTCCCTACCTGATCGGCTATGCCCGCGTGTCGAAAGGTGAAGAGCAGTCGAACGCCGCGCAGCGCCGGGCGCTCGACGGAGCGGGATGCCGGCGCGTCTTCGAGGAAACGGCGAGCGGCGGACGCTGGGATCGGCCCAGGCTCCAGGAGATGGTCGGGCAGCTTCGCGAGGGCGACGTCGTCGTGGTCTGGAAGCTCGACCGCCTGTCGCGCAGCCTGAAGGACCTCCTGCACATCATGGAGCGCATCCAGTTCGCCGGCGCCGGCTTCCGCTCGCTGACCGAGGCGATCGACACCACCACGGCCGCGGGCCGCATGATGATGCAGATGGTCGGCTCGTTCGCCGAGTTCGAGCGCGCGATGATCCGCGAGCGCACTTCCGCCGGGCTCGCTCAGGCGCGCGCAAAGGGGCGGATCGGCGGTCGCCGCCGCAAGCTCGGCGACAAGCAGCGCCGCGAGATCGCCGAGTCCGTCGTCTCGGGTCGCAAGTCCGGCGCCGAGATGGCCCGGCTCTACGGCGTCAGCGAGCCCACCGTCTCGCGCATCGTCGCCGCGTATCGGCAGGGGTTAGGAACGGCGCTTGCCTGACATTCTCGATACCGGACGGGATCGTTCTCAGACCATCCGCTTTCGGTCAGGATCGTGCAAAATGGACGCGGAGGCTGTGAATGTCCGACCTCGATGAGCTGCGCGGCTTTCATGCGAAACTCATGGCAACCGCTAGCGGCTCGAACGATCAGCGTCTTAAGCGTGTTTTCGAACTCGTGCCCCGCGAAGCATTCCTAGGCCCCGGTCCCTGGAAGATCATGGTCAATCGACGCTATGTCGAGACGCCGAGCGCCGACCCTGCCTATGTCTACCAGAACGCCCTGATCGCGCTCAACAGCGCGAAGGGCATCAACAACGGTGAGCCCTTTCTGCATGCCGCCTGGATCGGTGCTGCGGCGCCTCGAAGCGGCGAGACTGTGGTGCATGTAGGGACGGGCACTTGGTACTACACCGCGCTCCTGTCGCTTCTGGTTCTGCCGAACGGACGGGTCCACGGATACGAGATCGATGCAGACCTGTCGCGTCGTGCGGTCGACAACCTGGCGCCGTTCGAGGGAGTGAGCGTTAGGCATGGCGATGCCACTCAAGCGGACATCGAAGACTGTGACCTGATCTACGTGAACGCGGGGGTTGTTTCGCCCCCTTCGGCTTGGCTGAAGGCACTGCGTCCCGGTGGCCGAACCATCTTCCCATGGAGCCCGTCGACCAGCCTTGGGATCACGCTAATGCTGACGAAACTCCAAAAGGGATTTGCGGTTCGTCCGTTGGGACCGTCCTGGTTTATTCCCTGCATCGGCGCATCGGACCCAAATGCTTGTATCAAGGTGCCAAGCATTCCTGAAGCGCGGTCGATTGCGACTGCGTGGCTCACCGAAGATCGGGGGCCAGACGATACCGCCGTTGGCATATGCTTAAACGTCTGGTTTTCAGCATCATCCCATTGAGGCGGCGGCTCCGCAACGGGTCGTTACAGGACGAAGCGGCCCAGCTCGTTGGCTGGAAACGT
>NZ_JAMQCO010000026.1 GCF_023702225.1 Aureimonas altamirensis
CCGGCCATCGAGACGGCGGCGGCGCCGGGCCGGACTGAGGGTTTCCCTGTTGGGGTGATTTGAGGTTTGGAAGCGATGGCTGGGTTGGCTTGGTTAAGCCTTGTTGATCCGGCCGGGTTTTTGCGCTCTGGCCGTTGGTTTTGGATTTAAGAGAGTTGCTTTTGGTAGCTTTCGCGGTTTGGCTTTTGGGCTGGGCTGAGGCGGTTTGGTTTTGCCGACCGGGTTCTTTGAGAATTGAAGATTGAGAAGAAAGAGAGACGTGGACGGCGGTTGTCTGCGAGGGGACTTTGGCCTGGTATTCCTTTGTCAGGTTGGAGTAGCCCCGAGAGATGACTGACGGTTACGTTTCGCAGATGAGAGTCTTTTCATGGAGGGATCCATGGAGGGAATAATACTCTCGTCGATGCTTTGAGACAGTGACTTAGTCGGGAACACTCTTATCAAACCTGAGAGTTTGATCCTGGCTCAGAACGAACGCTGGCGGCAGGCTTAACACATGCAAGTCGAACGCACCTTTCGGGGTGAGTGGCAGACGGGTGAGTAACGCGTGGGAATCTACCCTTCTCTACGGGATAGCTCCGGGAAACTGGAATTAATACCGTATACGTCCTGAGGGAGAAAGATTTATCGGGGAAGGATGAGCCCGCGTTGGATTAGCTAGTTGGTGGGGTAAAGGCCTACCAAGGCGACGATCCATAGCTGGTCTAAGAGGATGATCAGCCACATTGGGACTGAGACACGGCCCAAACTCCTACGGGAGGCAGCAGTGGGGAATATTGGACAATGGGCGCAAGCCTGATCCAGCCATGCCGCGTGAGTGATGAAGGCCCTAGGGTTGTAAAGCTCTTTCAGTGGGGACGATAATGACGGTACCCACAGAAGAAGCCCCGGCTAACTTCGTGCCAGCAGCCGCGGTAATACGAAGGGGGCTAGCGTTGTTCGGAATTACTGGGCGTAAAGCGCACGTAGGCGGATATTTAAGTCAGGGGTGAAATCCCGGGGCTCAACCCCGGAACTGCCTTTGATACTGGGTATCTTGAGTTCGGAAGAGGTAAGTGGAATTGCGAGTGTAGAGGTGAAATTCGTAGATATTCGCAGGAACACCAGTGGCGAAGGCGGCTTACTGGTCCGATACTGACGCTGAGGTGCGAAAGCGTGGGGAGCAAACAGGATTAGATACCCTGGTAGTCCACGCCGTAAACGATGGAAGCTAGCCGTCGGGTGATTTATCACTCGGTGGCGCAGCAAACGCATTAAGCTTCCCGCCTGGGGAGTACGGTCGCAAGATTAAAACTCAAAGGAATTGACGGGGGCCCGCACAAGCGGTGGAGCATGTGGTTTAATTCGAAGCAACGCGCAGAACCTTACCAGCTCTTGACATGCCACGACGGTGACCGGAGACGGTGACTTTCCTTCGGGACGTGGACACAGGTGCTGCATGGCTGTCGTCAGCTCGTGTCGTGAGATGTTGGGTTAAGTCCCGCAACGAGCGCAACCCTCGCCCTTAGTTGCCAGCATTGAGTTGGGCACTCTAAGGGGACTGCCGGTGATAAGCCGAGAGGAAGGTGGGGATGACGTCAAGTCCTCATGGCCCTTACGGGCTGGGCTACACACGTGCTACAATGGCGGTGACAATGGGCAGCCAACTCGCGAGAGTGCGCTAATCCCAAAAAGCCGTCTCAGTTCGGATTGCACTCTGCAACTCGGGTGCATGAAGTTGGAATCGCTAGTAATCGTGGATCAGCATGCCACGGTGAATACGTTCCCGGGCCTTGTACACACCGCCCGTCACACCATGGGAGTTGGTTCTACCCGAAGGTGGTGCGCTAACCGCAAGGAGGCAGCCAACCACGGTAGGGTCAGCGACTGGGGTGAAGTCGTAACAAGGTAGCCGTAGGGGAACCTGCGGCTGGATCACCTCCTTTCTAAGGACGATCCCGTCACGGCCGTTCGGTCCGCCATCCTTGGATGGTCCGCCGTTTGGTTTGTACCGGATTGTTTTAGAACAAAAGCATGGATCAGTCAGGTTCGTGCCGTGCATACAAGTGCCATGCCGGTCTTCGGACTGTCGTGGTGAGGCAGGCGCCGCCGCCCACGTTTCTCTTTCTTCACTGGATGATGGTCCGCTCGCGATGCCTGGATTGCGTTGCTTGAGCGGACGAGACGACCTCGGCCGGGGCCGGGATCATGAAGCGGTTCATGGGATCGGGCCCGTAGCTCAGTTGGTTAGAGCGCACCCCTGATAAGGGTGAGGTCGGTAGTTCGAATCTACCCGGGCCCACCACTTCGTGGAGCCGGACGATCGCAGGCCGGACGCAGGCAAAAGGGGCCTTAGCTCAGCTGGGAGAGCATCTGCTTTGCAAGCAGAGGGTCGTCGGTTCGATCCCGACAGGCTCCACCAAGCGGCACGGAATGGTGCCGGGCGGTCGGTTTTAAGGTTTGAACATCCAGGAAGAAGACAAGGTTTGCAGGCTGTGCTGATGCGCGGTCTGCCTGTTCTGATGACAAGGTGAAGAGAAGACGGGTCCTGAGGGATCGTTCGGGCGGCGCTTTAGGGCGTTTTGCTGCGACGGTTCCGTCCGGGGCAGGGTGCCGAGGGGTTCATCGCCCACCGGGTTACCATCCTGGCCATACCCGCGGCCGGCAGCTTTAAGGGCTGTCTGGTACGCTATGATTGATGTGCCTGACCGCCATCATCGGGTCCCGTCTCTGGAAGCTGGTCTTTTTGCCGGCATGGATGCTTTTTGTAGGGGCGTTCGTGTCGGCTGGGCACCGCTGCAGGACGTGAGGAGCTGTTGCACGCAGTCTCATGTTTGCGGTGTCCGAGGAATGCGCGAATGTTCGTCCTCTCTCGGTCTGCCTGACGCTTGTCGGGTGGATCTGGATGGGCATTGGCGATGAGAACGATCAAGTGTCTTAAGGGCATCTGGTGAATGCCTTGGCATGCACAGGCGATGAAGGACGTGATACGCTGCGATAAGCCATGGGGAGCTGCGAATGAGCTTTGATCCGTGGATTTCCGAATGGGGCAACCCACCTTTGATGCCTGGAAAACCGGTTTGGCGTAGCCTGCGCGAGTGGGGTGCGCCGAAGCGGTTTCCAGGTATCGTTTAGAAGGTATCTAACTTTCGAATACATAGGGGTTAGAAGCGAACTCGGGGAACTGAAACATCTAAGTACCCGAAGGAAAGGACATCAACCGAGACTCCGTTAGTAGTGGCGAGCGAACGCGGACCAGGCCAGTGGCCATATGAGGAAGAAGCGGAACAAGCTGGAAAGCTTGGCGAGAAGGGTGACAGCCCCGTACGCGTAATGTCCTGTATGGTCCATGAGTAAGGCGGGACACGTGAAATCCTGTCTGAAATTCGGGGGACCACCCTCGAAGCCTAAGTACTCGTGCATGACCGATAGTGAACCAGTACCGTGAGGGAAAGGTGAAAAGCACCCCGACAAGGGGAGTGAAAGAGAACCTGAAACCGGATGCCTACAAACAGTCGGAGCCCGCGAGGGTGACGGCGTACCTTTTGTATAATGGGTCAGCGACTTAGTCTGGCGAGCAAGCTTAAGCCGGTAGGTGTAGGCGTAGCGAAAGCGAGTCTGAACAGGGCGTTCAGTTCGTCGGATTAGACCCGAAACCGAGTGATCTAGCCATGAGCAGGTTGAAGGTGCGGTAACACGCACTGAAGGACCGAACCCGCATCTGTTGCAATAGATTGGGATGACTTGTGGCTAGGGGTGAAAGGCCAATCAAACTCGGAAATAGCTGGTTCTCCGCGAAATCTATTTAGGTAGAGCGTCGGATGAATACTCCAGGGGGTAGAGCACTGGATGGGCTAGGGGGACTCACCGTCTTACCAAACCTAACCAAACTCCGAATACCTGGAAGTACTGTCCGGCAGACACACGGCGGGTGCTAACGTCCGTCGTGGAGAGGGAAACAACCCTGACCACCAGCTAAGGTCCCCAAGTTATGGCTAAGTGGGAAAGGATGTGAGAATCCCAAAACAACCAGGATGTTGGCTTAGAAGCAGCCATCATTTAAAGAAAGCGTAACAGCTCACTGGTCTAGATTTAAGGGTTCTTGCGCCGAAAATGTACCGGGGCTCAAGCCATACACCGAAGCTGTGGGTTCATCTCGCAAGGGATGAGCGGTAGCGGAGCGTTCCGTAGGCCTGTGAAGGCGTACCCGTGAGGGGCGCTGGAGGTATCGGAAGTGCGAATGCTGACATGAGTAACGATAAAGGGAGTGAGAGACTCCCTCGCCGAAAGTCCAAGGGTTCCTGCTTAAAGTTAATCTGAGCAGGGTTAGCCGGCCCCTAAGGCGAGGCCGAAAGGCGTAGTCGATGGGAACCACGTTAATAATCGTGGGCCTGGTGGTGAGTGACGGATCACGTGTGTTGTCGAGGCTTATCGGATTGTCTCGGCGGCGAAGTGGTCCCAGGAAATAGCCCCACCGAATAGACCGTACCCGAAACCGACACAGGTGGACTGGTAGAGTATACCAAGGCGCTTGAGAGAACTGCGTTGAAGGAACTCGGCAAATTGCACGCGTAACTTCGGAAGAAGCGTGACCCTTTATCGGGCAACCGGTATGGGGTGGCACAGACCAGGGGGTAGCGACTGTTTATCAAAAACACAGGGCTCTGCGAAGTCGCAAGACGACGTATAGGGTCTGACGCCTGCCCGGTGCTGGAAGGTTAAGAGGAGGGGTGCAAGCTCTGAATCGAAGCCCCAGTAAACGGCGGCCGTAACTATAACGGTCCTAAGGTAGCGAAATTCCTTGTCGGGTAAGTTCCGACCTGCACGAATGGCGTAACGACTTCCCCGCTGTCTCCAACGCAGACTCAGTGAAATTGAATTCCCCGTGAAGATGCGGGGTTCCTGCGGTCAGACGGAAAGACCCCGTGCACCTTTACTATAGCTTTACACTGGCATTCGTGTCGGCATGTGTAGGATAGGTGGTAGGCTTTGAAGCGAGGGCGCCAGCTCTCGTGGAGCCATCCTTGAAATACCACCCTTATCGTCATGGATGTCTAACCGCGGCCCGTCATCCGGGTCCGGGACAGTGTATGGTGGGTAGTTTGACTGGGGCGGTCGCCTCCCAAAGAGTAACGGAGGCGCGCGATGGTGGGCTCAGAACGGTCGGAAATCGTTCGTCGAGTGCAATGGCATAAGCCCGCCTGACTGCGAGACAGACAAGTCGAGCAGAGACGAAAGTCGGTCATAGTGATCCGGTGGTCCCGCGTGGAAGGGCCATCGCTCAACGGATAAAAGGTACGCCGGGGATAACAGGCTGATGACCCCCAAGAGTCCATATCGACGGGGTTGTTTGGCACCTCGATGTCGGCTCATCGCATCCTGGGGCTGGAGCAGGTCCCAAGGGTTTGGCTGTTCGCCAATTAAAGCGGTACGTGAGCTGGGTTCAGAACGTCGTGAGACAGTTCGGTCCCTATCTGCCGTGGGTGTAGGAATATTGACAGGATCTGTCCCTAGTACGAGAGGACCGGGATGGACGTATCTCTGGTGGACCTGTTGTGGCGCCAGCCGCATAGCAGGGTAGCTATATACGGTCGGGATAACCGCTGAAGGCATCTAAGCGGGAAACCCACCTGAAAACGAGTGTTCCCTATCAGAGCCGTGGAAGACCACCACGTCGATAGGCCGGGTGTGGAAGCGAGGCAACTCGTGAAGCTTACCGGTACTAATAGCTCGATCGGCTTGATCGTTCTCATTCGCCAATGCCCATTCCCAAAAAGACACAGCTTCCAATGCACTTAGCCGACCTGGTGGTCATTGCGAGGGCCATACACCCGATCCCATGCCGAACTCGGCCGTGAAATCCCTCCGCGCCAATGATACTTCGTCTCAAGACGCGGGAAAGTCGGTCGCTGCCAGGTCTGCTAAGTGCATCTCAATCAATAAACCCTCTCAATACCTCAGAACACCAAACAACCAAAACACACAACAATCACAATAACCCCGCTCCAACGCG
>NZ_JAMQCO010000027.1 GCF_023702225.1 Aureimonas altamirensis
CGCCGGCAAGCACATACTTGCCCGTGCCGCCATCGCTCAGCGTGTCGGCAGACGCCGTGCCCATGACGTCCACCACGACGCTCGAGCTCGTCCCGTCCGTACGCCCGAAGATGACGTAGGCACGCCCGGCATTGGAGGCGGCTGCATCGTTTTGCCGCGCACCGACCACGATGTCGGCGAGCCCGTCACCGTTGATGTCTCCCGCCGCCGACACGCCGACCCCGAACTCGTCGCTGGCACACTCGCCGGTGATGGCGAAGCCGCCGATGCCGCGCGAAACATCCGAAAGCTGAACGGCGCTCGTACCGGCTCGGCCATACAGAAGATAAGACCGGCCGGCGTTTGTGCCCGCCGTACCATTGAAGCGTGCCGACACGAGCACGTCGGCAAGGCCGTCGCCATTGACGTCGCCAGCATATTCGAGGTTGTAGCCGGCAAGATCGCTTGCGCACTCCGCCACGATGGCGAAGCCCCGCGTGCCGAGCGAGGTCGAGGCCACGTTGATGTCGAGGTTGCCGGATGTACGGCCGAAGATCACATAGGCGCGGCCTGTGCCGCTGGTGTAACCGTAGGCGCCGACAATGATGTCGGCGAGGCCGTCGCCATTGACGTCTCCCGCATAGGCGACGTCGAAGCCCATATAGCTGTTGGTCGTTTCACCGGTGATCGTGAAGCCGCCCGTGCCGAGACCGCTGCCGCTGACGACGCCGCCACCTGTCTTGCCGAATACGACATAGCTGCGCCCGGCGCTGCCACCGTAGCCGTGCGAGCCGACGACGATATCGGCCAGGCCATCGCCGTTGATGTCACCTGCGCCACTGACCGAGACGCCCAGACTGACGCTGCTGGCTTCGCCGTGAAGGGCAAAGCCGCCGGAACCCGCAGCCACGGCGCTGGCTGCAACGGCCGTGCCACTCGTCTTGCCGAAGATCACATAGGAGCGGCCTGCACTGTTATTGTAGCCGGTCGCGCCGACGACGATGTCAGCCAGACCATCGCCGTTGACATCACCGGCGCCCGCGACGGATCCGCCGAAATAGGTAGCGGTTCCCTCGCCGTTGACGACGAAGCCACCCGAGCCGGCGGCGATTGCCGAAAGGACCGGTGCAGCGCCGCCCGTGCGTCCGAAGATGACATAGACGCGGCCGGTGTTGGTGTTATAGCCGCTCGTTCCGAGCACGATATCAGCCAGCCCGTCGCCATTGACGTCGCCTGCAGCGGACACGGTTCCGCCGAGATTGTTGCCGGCCGCCTCTCCGGCGAGGGCGAAGCCGCCGCTGCCTGCGGCAACTGACGAGAGGTTGATCGCACCTGTTCCGGTACGACCGTAGATGAGATAAGCG
Source organism: Aureimonas altamirensis (assembly GCF_023702225.1). Lineage (GTDB taxonomy): Bacteria > Pseudomonadota > Alphaproteobacteria > Rhizobiales > Rhizobiaceae > Aureimonas > Aureimonas altamirensis_B. The sequence goes on from NZ_JAMQCO010000027.1 coordinate 1,344, forward strand.
CGACCGGCATCGCTGCCCGTGGCGTCGTTGTTAGGTGCTCCGACGATCAGGTCGCCAAGTCCGTCACCATTGAAGTCGCCGACGGAAGAAACGCTGGCGCCGGCAAAATCGGTGGTGCATTCGCCGTTCAGGACGAAGCCGCCATAGCCGTTGGCGATTTCCGTCGCCTCGATGCCTGCATACTCGACTGCAACGCCCTGCTTGACGTACAGCGTCGTGGCCCGGGCCACGTTGTAGAAGACAGTGTAGCTGTTGCTGCCGCTGGTGAAGTTGGCCGCCTGCCGCGCCCAGCGCCCGTCGGTCAACTGCACCTTATCGCCGGCATTGCCGTCCACCATCAGCTGGTAGCGGCCCGTCGTCTCGAAGACGTTGATGCCCGACATGTCGGCGATGTCCGCCGCCGTCAGCTTCAACACATTGTCGCCCGAGCCGGTGATGTCGATCTTCTCGATACCGCTCAACCGGCTGGTGCCGGACGGATTCATGGCGGCGACGTTGGAGACCTGCGTCAGATCGAGCGTCAGCCCGGCCCCCGACAGCTTCAGCGTGTCCACGCCGAGGCCGCCCTTCAGCGTCGCAAGCTTGCCGCTGCCCGCATAGGCCGACTGCAGCAGGGTGATCGCAGCACCGTCCACCACGAAGGTGTCGTTACCGGCCTGGCCGTCCATCACGCTTGCCGCCGTCAGCGTCAGCGTGTCGTCGCCCGCGCCGGCCAGCACATACTTGCCCGTGCCGCCATCGCTCAGTGCCTCGGCAGACGCCGTGCCCAGAACGTCGACGACGACGCTCGAGCTCGTCCCGTCCGTACGCCCGAAGATCACATAGGCGCGGCCAGCATTGGTGGCTGATGCACTATTGTTTCGTGCGCCGACGAGGATGTCAGCGAGCCCGTCGCCGTTGATGTCACCTGCGGCGGAAGCGTCGAGACCCAACTGGTCGCTAATACATTCGCCGGTGATGGTGAATCCGCCAATACCGCGCGCGATGTCGGACAACTGGATATCCGCCGCAGCTGCGCGACCGTAGATAACGTAGGCACGGCCGGCATAGTCCCCACCGGCATCGTTACCCCGAGCTCCGACGAGCATATCGGCCAAGCCGTCGCCATTGAAATCCCCGACTTCGGAGACGGTTTCCCCCATCAAGTCACCGGCGCATTCCGCAACGATGGCGAAACCGCGCGTGCCGAGCGAGGACGAAGCCACGTTGATATCGAGATTGCCCGAGGTGCGGCCGAAGATCACATAGGCGCGCCCTGCGTTGGAACCGTAGGCATAGGCGCCGAGGAGCATGTCAGCAAGGCCATCGCCGTTGACGTCTCCAAGATAGGAGATGTCGTAGCCCGTGGAACCGCTCGTCGTTTCGCCGGTAATGGTGAAGCCGCCGGTGCCGAGAGCGCTTGTGGCAACGTTGCCGCCGCCCGTTCTTCCGAAGACGACGTAGGTTCGACCTGTCCCGCCGCTATAGTTGCTTGCACCGACGATAATGTCCGTCAGCCCGTCGCCGTTGACGTCCCCTGCGCCGTCGACGGAAATTCCAAGATACGAATTCGAGCATTCGGCCAGAACAACGAATCCGCCGCTTCCACCCGCGATCGCGGCGCTGGATACGACTACACCATCGGTCTTTCCGTAGATGACATAGGCCTGGCCTGTATTGTTGTTGAAGCCCATGGCGCCGATGATGACGTCGGCCAAACCGTCGCCGTTGACATCGCCGGCACCTGCGACCGCGCGTCCGAAATAGTTGTTGGAGCCGCCCTGGCTGTTGATGACGAAGCCGCCGGCCGTTCCAGCCTCGATGCCCGACAAGGTGGGCGCTACCCCGCCCGTACGTCCGAAGATCACATAGCCCCTGCCCGTGTTGGGTCCGTAGGTGTATGCGCCCATGACGATGTCCGCGAGGCCATCGCCGTTCACGTCACCTGCCGCCGACACCACTATGCCGAGGCGATTGGCCGAGCCTTCGCCCGACAGGGCGAAGCCGCCATTGCCCGCCGCGATGGCCGACAGGTTGATCGGCGCCGTGCTCGTGCGGCCGTACACGACATAGACGCGGCCTGCGTCACCGCCGGCCCCGTCATTGTAGGGCGCCGATACGAGCAGGTCAGTCAGGCCGTCACCGTTGAAATCGCCGGCGGACGAGACGCTATAACCGGCATTGTCGCTGGCGCATTCGCCATTCAGCACGAAGCCGCTATAGCCACCAACGGCTTCCCTTGCCTCGATACCTGTGTAGTCGACGGCTACGCCCTGCTTGACATACAGCGTCGTCGCCTTCGCGACGTTATAGAAGACAGTGTAGCTGTTGCCGCCGCTGGTGAAGCTGGCCGCCTGCCGCGCCCAACGCCCGTCGGTCAGTTGCACCTTGTCGCCGGCATTGCCGTCCACCATCAGTTGGTAGCGGCCCGTCGTCTCGAAAATGTTGGCGCGCGACATGTCGGCGATATCCAGCGCCGTCAGCTTCAGGACGTTGTCGCCCGTGCCGGTGATNACGCCCGTCGGTCAGTTGCACCTTGTCGCCGGCATTGCCGTCCACCATCAGTTGGTAGCGGCCCGTCGTCTCGAAAATGTTGGCGCGCGACATGTCGGCGATATCCAGCGCCGTCAGCTTCAGGACGTTGTCGCCCGTGCCGGTGATATCGATCCGCTCTATGCTCTCCAGCCGGCTGCCGCCGGACGGATTCAGGGCTGCAGCGTTGGAGACCTGGCTCAGGTCGAGCGTCATGCCGGCGCCGGAGAGCGCCAGCACATCCATGCCACTGCCCCCTTGTATGCCGGCAAGCTGCCCGGTTGCCGGATCGTAGGCGGCCTGCAGAGCGGCGAGCATGGTTGCGTTGATTTCGAACCGGTCGTCTCCCGCGCCGCCATGGGCGACGCTGCCGGCCGTCAGCACGATGGTGTCGTTGCCGGCGCCTGTCACGATCGTCTTCGCCGCACCGCCATCCGTCAGTACGTTTGCCGAAGCGTCACCCATGACGTCGACCGCCGTGTTGACGACGGCGCCGTCCGTACGACCGAAGATCACATAGGCGCGGCCGGCATTGGAGGCAGTCGCGTCGTTCTGATAGGCGCCGATGATGAGGTCGGCCAGCCCGTCGCCGTTGAGGTCGCCGCCTGCGAAGACGTCGAGACCCAGCTGATCGTCAGCGCATTCGCCGGCAACGGCGAAGCCGCCAACACCACGCGCCACGTCAGAAAGCTGAACGGCACTCGTGCCGGTACGGCCATAAACGAGGTATGCGCGGCCGGCGTTGTTGCCCCCAAAATCGTTGGCGCGACTGCCGACCAGCATGTCGGCGAGCCCGTCGCCGTTGACGTCGCCTGCGTAGGCGATGTTGTATCCGGCAGCGTCTCCAGTGCACTCCGCAACGATGGCGAAGCCACGCGTACCCGGAGCGCCGCCAGTTACGGTTACGTCTGTGTTGCCGGACGTGCGACCGAAGATCACATAGGCCCGGCCCGCACTTGCGCTGTAGCCGTAGGCGCCGACGAGCATGTCGGCCAGCCCGTCGCCGTTGACGTCGCCGCCGTAAGAGACATCGAAGCCTAGATTGTCGCTGCTGGCTTCGCCATTGATGAAGAACCCTCCGGTACCAAGCGCATTTACGGTAACGATGCCGCCGCCGGTCTTACCGAATACGACATAGCTGCGTCCGGTATTGCCGCCATATGCATTGGCGCCGACGATGATGTCGGCAAGGCCATCGCCATTGATGTCGCCGGCACCGCTGACCGATCTACCGAATTGTACGCCCGTCGTATCGCCCTGGAAGGCAAAGCCACCCGAACCGGCAGCGATGGCGCTGGCCGCAATGGCCGTAAAGCTGGTCTTGCCGAAGATGACGTAGGCGCGGCCGGTACTGCTATTGTAATTCAATGCGCCGACGATGATATCGGCAAGGCCGTCACCGTTAATGTCGCCTGCGCCGGCCAGCGAACTTGCGAAAGAGTCGTTCGCGCATTCACCGGTAATGACGAACCCTCCTGTTCCGGCCGCGACGGCAGACAGGACGGGGGCTGCTCCGCCCGAACGGCCGAAGACGACGTAAGCTCGCCCGGTATAGGAATTGTAGCCGTTGGCCCCGACGACGATGTCGGCAAACCCATCGCCATTGACGTCGCCCACTCCCGAGGCGCTGATGCCGAGCTGGTTCGTGGTGGATTCGCCGGAAATTGCGAAGCCGCCATTGCCCGCCGCGACGGCCGACAGGTTTATCGGACTTGCGTCACTGCGTCCGTAGACAAGGTAGACGCGGCCGGCGTTGGTGCCCGCTGCGTCGCTTCCATAAGCTCCGACGATGAGGTCGTCCAATCCATCGCCGTTGAAGTCGCCGGCCGACGAGACGCTATAGCCCGCATAGTCGTTGGCGCATTCTCCGTTGAGCACGAAGCCGCCATAGCCGTTGACGACTTCCGTCGCCTCGATG
>NZ_JAMQCO010000028.1 GCF_023702225.1 Aureimonas altamirensis
CTTGCGACGCTGAAGGGCGGCCTCGGCGTGGATACGCTGAAGCTGACGGGTGCCGGGCTGACGCTCGATTTGACGCAGTTTTCCAACGTCGCCGCCACGAATCCGTCCGGCGGCAGCCGGCTGAGCGGTATCGAGAAGATCGACATCACCGGCTCGGGCGACAACGTCCTGAAGCTGACGGCGGCGGACATCGCCGACATGTCGGGCATCAACGTCTTCGAGACGACGGGCCGCTACCAACTGATGGTCGACGGCAATGCCGGCGACAAGGTGCAACTGACCGACGGACGCTGGGCGCGGCAGGCGGCCAGCTTCACCAGCGGCGGCAGCAGCTACAATGTCTACTACAATGTCGCGAAGGCGACGACGCTGTACGTCAAGCAGGGCGTCGCAGTCGACTATCCAAGCATCGAGGCGACGGAAGTCGTCAACGGCTATGGCGGCTTCGTGCTGAATGGCGAGTGCGCCAACGACTACGCCGGCTACAGCGTCTCGTCCGCAGGCGACTTCAACGGTGACGGGCTTGACGACCTCATCGTCGCCTCGCCGTATAACGATGCTACGGGCACTGACGCAGGGCGTGCCTATCTGGTCTACGGAAGGTCCGGCACGACGTCCGTGAACCTTTCTGCCGTGGCTGCAGGCAGCGGCGGATTTGCGATAGCGGGAGAAGGGGGCAGCAATTATTTCGGGACTTCGGTCTCGGCTGTTGGCGATGTCAACGGCGACGGGCTGGCGGATCTCGTGGTGGGTGCATCCGGCTACGGTATCCGCGCAGGGCGCGCCTATGTGATTTTCGGACGCACCGGCGGTGCTGCACCGACGATCGCCGGCATCGTGGCCGGTACGGCAGGCGGCTTCGTCATAACGGGCGAGGGTGCTAGCAATGATTTCGGCGTTTCGGTTGCCGGAGCCGGGGACGTCAACGGCGACGGTATGGCCGACCTGATTGTCGGCGCATCCGGATATAACAGCACGACAGGCCGCGCCTACGTGATATTCGGCAAGACCGACAGCCTTGCGGTGGCAGCAAGTTCCATCGCAAACGGCGTAGGGGGCTTCGCCGTGCAGGGCGAGACGACCGGTAATTCATTCGGCGTCTCGGTCAGCGGAGCCGGCGATGTGAATGGCGACGGGCTTGCGGACGTCGTGATCGGCTCGAACGGCTATTTCGGCAATGCAGGCCGTAGCTATGTCGTGTTCGGCCGGACGGGCAGCACGTTGCTGAATGCAAATGGGCTGGGAACGAGCGGTTTCCTGATCAGTGGCGAAACGGCTACCAACAACCTTGGATACGACGTCTCGTATGGCGGGGACGTCAATGGCGACGGCCTCGCCGATATTCTGGTGGGTGCCTACTACTACGGCACGGGTGCCGGCCGCGCTCATGTGATCTTCGGCCGTTCGTCCGGCAACCTCGACATCAACGTCGCGGCTTCGTCACTTGGCACGCGGGGCTTCGCCATCGTGGCGGAATGTAGCGGCGACTTCGTCGGTTACAATTTGGCGTATGCCGGCGACGTGAACGGCGACGGTCTTGCGGACATGCTCGTCAGCGCGAAAGGCAGTGATATCGCGGGCAACAACGCTGGACGGGCCTATGTAGTCTACGGCCGGACATCGAACATTTCGGTGCAGATGTCGGATATTGCCCTTGGCGTAGGCGGTTTCGCCATCACGGGTCAGTGTGCGGACGACGAACTCGGCTACGATATTTCGGCCGCAGGCGATCTGAATGGCGATGGTTTGGCCGATATTGCGGTAGCCGCACGCTTCAACGACGCAGCCGCCTCGAATGCCGGCCGCATCTACGTGATCTTCGGACGCACGGACGGCGCTCTGTTCAATACTGCAGTCGACGTCATGGGCGACGCGACCGACAACAACCTCACGGATGGCGGTGCGGCGAAGACCATCATGGCGGGTGCCGGCAACGACACGATCGTTTTGACGGCCGGCAGCGTGGCCCATGGCGGCGCGGGCAATGACCGCATCGAGATCGGCGGGGCGATGATCGCCGCGCTGCAGTCGGGTTACAATACGACATCCGGGCAACTGGCATCCGTTATCGGGGGCAACGGCCTCGACACGCTGGCTTTGTCCGGGGCTGGTCTTACGCTGGACCTGACGGCGGTGGCCAATGCATCCGCCGGCAATCCGGCCGGCGGCAGCCGGCTGGAGAGCATCGAGAAGATCGACATCACGGGCACGGGCGACAATGTGCTGAAGCTGACGGCGGCGGATATCGCCGACATGTCGGGCATGAACCTGTTCGAGACGACGGGCCGCTACCAGCTGATGGTGGACGGCAATGCCGGCGACAAGGTGCAGTTGACGGACGGGCGCTGGGCGCGGCAGGCGGCCAGCTTCACCAGCGGCGGCAGCACCTACAATGTCTACTACAATGTCGCAAAGGCGACGACGCTGTATGTCAAGCAGGGCGTTGTCGTCGACTATCCCGGTATCGAGACGACGGAAGTCGTCAACGGGTATGGCGGCTTCGTCATCAATGGCGAGTGCATCAACGACTACGCTGGGTACAGCATCGCATCCGNGCACCTACAATGTCTACTACAATGTCGCAAAGGCGACGACGCTGTATGTCAAGCAGGGCGTTGTCGTCGACTATCCCGGTATCGAGACGACGGAAGTCGTCAACGGGTATGGCGGCTTCGTCATCAATGGCGAGTGCATCAACGACTACGCTGGGTACAGCATCGCATCCGTAGGCGACTTCAACGGAGACGGGCTTAGCGACATTCTCATATCCGCTCCGTACAACGACTTCGTCGGTAGCGACGCGGGACGTGCCTATCTCGTCTACGGCCAGACGGGAAAAACTCCCATCAACCTGTCCGCTGTCGCCGTCGGAAATGGCGGGTTCGAGATCAACGGCGCAAGCGCCGGCGATGTGGCAGGTATGTCGGTATCTGCCGCAGGGGACGTCAACGGAGATGGCCTAGCGGATATCGTCGTAGGCTCTTCGGGCTCCAACTCCAGCACGGGCCGAGCCTACGTCATATTCGGCAACACGGTCGGTGCCGGATATATGTTGTCGACGATTGCCGCCGGGTCTGGAGGCTTCGTAATCAACGGCGAGGCGACCGGCGGAAACCTCGGATTCTCCGTGGCTGGTGCGGGAGACGTCAACGGCGACGGACTCGCCGACATCGTCGTCGGTGCATACAATTATAACTCCGGTACCGGACGCGCCTATGTCGTGTACGGCAAGACGAGTACGACGGCTGTCGCCGCGTCGGCTGTCGCCGGTGGCACCGGAGGCTTTGCGGTTCAGGGCGAGACGACGAGCGTCAGCTTCGGAGTCGCCGTCAGTGGCGCCGGCGACGTCAATGGCGACGGGCTCGCCGACGTCGTCATCGGCTCCAACGGCTATGCCAGCACAACCGGCCGGGCCTATATCGTGTTCGGACGGACGGGAACGACGTTACTGACAGCCAATGCGCTTGGAACTGGCGGATTTTCCGTTACCGGCGAGACGACGGCCACCAATTTCGGCTACGACGTCGCCTATGGAGGCGACATCAATGGCGACGGCTTGGCCGATCTCCTGGTCGGAGCCTATGCCTACGGTTCCAGCACAGGGCGTGCCTATGTCGTCTTCGGTCGGACGTCCGGCAACCTCGACATCAACGTCGCGGGTAGTTCGCTCGGCACGAGCGGTTTCGCGATCGTGGCGGAGTGCGCGCAGGACTACGTGGGCTTCAATGTTGCCTACGCTGGAGATGTAAACGGCGACGGCCTGGCCGACATGCTCGTCAGCGCGCGTTATAACGATACGGCAGCCGGCAATGCTGGCCGAGCCTATCTCGTTTACGGCAGAACAGGCTCGAATTCTGTTCAACTATCCGATGTTGCGAAGGGTATCGGCGGGTTTACGATCACCGGCCAGTTCGCGAATGACGAGCTCGGTTTCGACGTTTCAGCCGGCGGCGACATCAACGGCGACGGGCTGGCCGATCTCGTCGTCGGCGCACGCCTCAACGATGCGACTGCATCGAACGCAGGCCGGGTCTACGTGATCTTCGGGCGTACGGACGGGACGAGCTCGAGCGTCGTCGTC
>NZ_JAMQCO010000029.1 GCF_023702225.1 Aureimonas altamirensis
CGCCGGCAAGCACATACTTGCCCGTGCCGCCATCGCTCAGCGTGTTCGCCGAAGCGTTACCGAGTACGTCCACGGTAATGCCGGCCATCGCGCCGCCGGTGCGGCCGAAGATCACATAGGCGCGCCCTGCATTGGAGGCGGTTGCATCGTTTAGCCGCGCCCCGACCACGATGTCGGCAAGCCCGTCGCCGTTGATGTCTCCTGCCGCCGAAACGTCGAAGCCCAGTTCGTCGCCCGCACACTGGCCGGTAATCGCGAAGCCGCCGATGCCACGCGCCACATCCGACAATTGCACCGAAGACGTGCCCGGACGCCCGTAGACAAGGTAGGCGCGACCGGCATCGACTCCCGCCGTATCGTTGCCCTTGGCGCTGACCAGCATGTCGGCAAGGCCGTCGCCGTTAACGTCGCCGGCTGCGGATGCCTTGTACCCGAGGAAGTCGCCGCTGCACTCCGCCACGATGGCGAAGCCGCGTGTGCCGAGCGAGGACGAGGCCACGTTGATATCGAGGTTGCCGGATGTACGTCCGAAGATCACATACGCACGGCCGGTATTGGAGCCATATTGGAAGCCGGTGACGAGGATGTCCGCGATGCCGTCGCCGTTGACGTCGCCCAGATAGGAAACGCTATAACCCAAGGCATTCGTCGTCGTTTCGCCGGTAATCGTGAAGCCACCGGTGCCGAGCGCCGACACGGCGACGGGGCTGCCGCCCGTCCGGCCGAACACGACGTAGCTGCGGCCGGTGAAGTTGTTGTAGCCGAAGGCACCGACGGAAACGTCGGCCAAGCCGTCGCCGTTCATGTCGCCGGCGCCGTTGACGAATATTCCGAATAGCGCCGATGTCCCGGCGCCATCGATAGCGAAACCACCCGATCCCGCAGCCACGGCGCTGGCCGCAACCGCCGTGCCGCTGGTCTTGCCGAAGACGACATAGGCGCGGCCGATGTTGCCGTTGTAGCCCTGTGCGCCGATCACGATGTCCGCGAGGCCGTCGCCGTTGACGTCTCCCGCTGCGGCAAGAGCCGTTGCGAGGTAGTTCGAAGTACCTTCGCCGTTGATGACGAACCCGCCGGACGCTCCCGATACGATGGAAGAGAGTGTCGGGGCGACGCCGCCGGTCCGTCCGAAGATCACGTAGGCCCGGCCGGTGTTGCTGTTGTAGCCCTGTGCACCCACAACGATATCGGCGAGGCCGTCGCCGTTGACGTCACCCGCGGCAGAGATGGACATGCCCATCATGTTTCCGGCCGACTCTCCGGTAACAGCAAAGCCTCCGTTTCCGGCGGCAACGGCGGACAGGTTGATCGCCGATGTAGACGTGGTCCCGTACACGACATAGGCACGGCCGGCATTGCTGCCCGTCGCAGCGTTATAGGGAGCCGAGACGATAACATCGTTCAGGCCGTCGCCGTTGAAGTCGCCGGCCGACGAGATGCTGAAGCCTGCAAAATCGCCGCTGCATTCGCCGTTCAATACGAAGCCACCGACGCCATTGGCGATCTCCGCCGCCTCGATCCCCGTCGAATCGACGGAGACGCCCTGGCGAATGTAGATGGTCGCTGCCTTGGACGTACTATTGTAGACGGTGTAGCTGTTGCCGCCGCTGGTGAAGCTGCCTGCCTGCCGCGCCCAGCGCCCGTCCGTCAGTTGAACCCTGTCGCCGGCATTGCCGTCGACCATCAACTGGTAGCGACCCGTCGTCTCGAAGACGTTGATGCCCGACATGTCGGCAATGTCCGCCGCAGTCAGCTTCAATACATTGTCGCCGGAACCGGTGATGTCGATCTTCTCGATACCGCTCAACCGGTTGCCGCCGGACGGATTCATGGCGGCGACGTTGGAAACCTGCGTCAAATCGAGCGTCAGCCCGGCGCCCGACAGCTTCAGCATGTCCACGCCGAGGCCGCCCTTCAGCGTCGCAAGCCTGCCGCTGCCGGCATAGGCCGACTGCAGCAGCGTGATCGCCGCGCCGTCCACCACGAAGGTGTCGTTACCCGCCTGGCCGTCCATCACGCTTGCCGCCGTCAGCGTCAGCGTGTCGTCGCCCGCGCCGGCCAGCACATACTTGCCCGTACCGCCATCGCTGAGCGCCTCGGCGGATGCCGTGCCCATGACGTCGACGACGACGCTCGAGCTCGTCCCGTCCGTACGCCCGAAGATCACATAGGCGCGGCCCGCATCAACCGCGGTCGTATCGTTGAGCCGCGCCCCGACCACGATGTCGGCAAGCCCGTCGCCGTTGATGTCGCCTGCAGCGGAAGCGTCGAGGCCCAGTTCGTCGCCTGCGCACTCTCCGGCGATGGCGAAGCCACCGATGCCGCGTGCCACATCCGACAACTGCACGTCGTTTGTGCCGGTACGCCCGTAGACGATGTAGGCGCGCCCTGCATTGTTGCCTGCCATATCGTTCTGGCGTGCTGACACNGCCTGCAGCGGAAGCGTCGAGGCCCAGTTCGTCGCCTGCGCACTCTCCGGCGATGGCGAAGCCACCGATGCCGCGTGCCACATCCGACAACTGCACGTCGTTTGTGCCGGTACGCCCGTAGACGATGTAGGCGCGCCCTGCATTGTTGCCTGCCATATCGTTCTGGCGTGCTGACACGATCATATCCGCCAGACCGTCGCCATTCATGTCGCCTGCATAGGCGGCTGCGTAGCCGGTAAGGTCACCGCTGCACTCTGCCAAAATGGCAAAGCCCCGCGTGCCGAGCGAAGACGAAGCGACGTTGATGTCGATATTGCCGGACGTGCGACCGAAGATCACATAGGCGCGACCGGTGTTCGAACCGTAGCCGTGGGCACCGACCAATATGTCGGCCAGCCCGTCGCCATTGACGTCGCCGGCATATCTGACATCCCCTCCGAGGTAACCGTTCGACAACTCTCCGGTAACGCTGAATCCAGCCGTTCCAAGCGCCGACAACGTGATGTTGCCGTCCGTCGTCTTGCCGAACACCACGTAGGCACGGCCAATCTGATTGGTCAGGGCGGATGCTCCGACGATGAAGTCGGCAAGGCCATCGCCATTGATATCACCGGCACCGCTGACCGAAACGCCAAGCTGGCCGCCCGTCGCCTCTCCTATGATCGCGAAGCCGCCGGAACCCGCCGCGACAGCGCTGGCTGCAACCGCCGTGCCGCTCGTCTTGCCGAAGATCACATAGGCGCGGCCCGTGCTTGAACCGTAGCTATTGGCGCCGATGATGACGTCCGTCAGCCCGTCGCCGTTGAAGTCGCCGGCTGACGAGACGCTATAGCCGGCATTGTCGTTGGTGCATTCTCCGTTGAGCACGAAGCCGCCATAGCCGTTGACGGCTTCCCTCGCCTCGATGCCTGCATAGTCGACCGTAACGCCCTGCTTGACGT
>NZ_JAMQCO010000003.1:0-258386 GCF_023702225.1 Aureimonas altamirensis
CGATGGCTATGAAATCCAGCTACACCACTCCATGGGACACGATCTTGTTATGGATTGCTAGCCGAGGTTTATCGCAACGAATTTGGCATTGTGCTTCCGTCATTTGCCGATGATTACGTTACAACCGAAGACAGCAAGCACCTAGCTAGTTTGATAGCGAACAATATCGATGAAGATTGGATCGAGTTGGCACCGGGACAGGAACGCATTGGGGATGCCGTTATGATTAGCCTTCGCAATTACCCAAGGCATGTCGGTATCTTTGCAGGCAATGGTTATATTTTACATATTGAAAGGGATATCGGTTCGCTCATGGAAAGAACGACAAGCCCAACATTATGCAAACGAATTATCGGATATTTCCGACACAAGGATTTTCAGAAAGTTATAGATGAGTCAGCTAACGAAGATAAAGAAGGAACTTGAAACAACAATTTATAGCCCTGCCGACACTGTAAAGGTTATCGTCGCGGGACACCCTCTTCGTGCGCAGACAATCGAGGTTCGCGTACTGGCCGGTTTGACGATTGCCGAAATCATCGATCAAGCTGCCGTCGAAACCCATATCTCCGATCTTGCAACTTCCGTTGTCGTCTACATCGACGGCGTTCCGGTTCCTGCCGAAAAGTGGGAAAGGGTTCGCCCGAAGAAGGACACGACAATCGTTCTCCGCGCCGTTGCCGAAGGACCATTGTTCGCCGGTATCGGTGCCCTCTTCTCTGCCATTTCCGCATCCGTCTTTACCGCAGCCGGTGGCCTTACCCTTCTAGGTAAAGTTGGCCTTGCCGTGCTTTCGGTCGGTGCCAAACTCCTATTGAATGCCCTCTTCCCGATCCGCCAGCCGCAGCTATCCAATGATGTTGATGAGAAGGGTAAGCAGGCATTCTCGATCACGGGTTCAAGAAACACCTTCCCGCAGTGGCAAGCGATCCCCGTTGTTCTAGGCCAGCATCGCGTTACCCCTGTCTACGGTGCGCAGCCCTATACCGAAAACCACAATGACGATCAGTATTTTCGTGGCCTCTTCGTGTGGTGCTATGGCCCTGCCACGGTCCACGATATCCGCGTTGGCGAAACACCGCTTTCCAGCTTTCAGGACGTGCAAATCGATCATCGTTGGGGCAACCCCGGCGACGGCGACATTCCCCTATTTCCGGGGCAGGTTATCGAGAGCCAGGAATCCATTGACCTTGAACAAACCCTAGGTTGGGTCCAGCGCACGACCGCGACAGGCGTTACCGAAATTTCGGCCGATATCGTTTGGCCTTCAGGTCTCTATGCCGTCGATAAGAAGAATGGCACGAAGTACGCCTATAACAATCAGATCGAAGGCCAATACCGCCTAGTGGGAACAGCCAATTGGGCGAGCTTCCCGTTGATGAATACGTACGAGCGCAACGTGAATCCGATCCGCAGGACGTTTCGCCAACAGGTTGCGGAAGGCCAATATGAAATTCGCATCCGCAGGCTAACGACCGATGACGGCAACGTCTCTAACGATAGCTGGACGCCGTTCTCCAAGACGATCCTGTCTGCCTTCCGTGGCGCTAGAAACCGATCCCCGATCACCTACCCAAAGCAGCTAGCCCGTACCGCTATCCGTATGCGAGCCAGCCAGCAATTGAATGGCAGCTTGGACAGCTTGAACGGTATCGTGACGGCCCATGTCTATCGAGGCTTCAACGGAACCTCATGGGTGCCCGGTGTCCCTTCGCGTAACCCTGCCGACCTGATCCTTCACGTTATGCAAGGTCCAGCCAATGCCAGACCGATCCCCGACAGCCAAATCGATTTCGAGGCTCTTCAACAGTTCTGGTGGTACTGCCACAACAACGGTTACAACTACGACAAGGTAATCACCAACCCCATGTCGATTGCCGATATGGTCGCTGAAATTGCCCATGCCGGTAGAGCCGTACCCATGTGGAAAGACGGTAGACGATCCTTGGTTTGGGATGAACAAAACCCGCCAATCGTCCAGAGCTTTACCCCTGATAAAACATGGAATTTCAATTACGAAAAGCTTCTAGGAAAAAAGCCGCAGGCATTCAAAATTCGATTTATCAACCGCGACAAGGGTTGGATCGAGGATGAGCGTATTGTTTACAACGATGGCTTCGGCCCGCACAACACGACGCTAGAGGAAGCGATTGAATTTCCGGGCGTTACCGATGCTCATAACATCTGGCGTCATGGTCGATTCCAACTTGCCCAATTGAAGCTTCGTCCCGAACAAATTTCATTCAATACCGACTGGTCATTCTTGCGTTGCACCAGAGGCGATAGGGTTCGCTTTGCGCATGATACCATGTTGATCGGACAAGCATGGGGCAGGATCGTTCGCCACGAAGCCGGGTTCTTATACCTAAGCGAACCGATAACGGTTGAGAGTGGAAAAAACTATAGGTTTCGTTGGGAAACAACCCAATTCGATCAGCTATATCAAGATTTCTACGGAATGCAGCCGGGCGAATACCGAAGGCTTCCATGGACAGGGCCAGTGCCAACTCCCGGTGAAAGTTTCACATGGGGCGAGCTTGGACGAGACAGCGCCGTTTTCCGCGTTCTAGCCGTCGAGCCATCCGAAAACCTAACTGCCAAGATCACGCTGGTAGCCGATGCCCCTGAAATTTCATTGGCAGATCGCGGCGTCATTCCGCCGTTCAATAGCAATATCACGCGCCCGGTTGATCCCTACCTTATGCCGCCTTCCGACTTCCAGTGGAGCCAAGATGCCTACCAGATTGGGGATAGCTGGTTTGCGCAAATTCAATTCACATGGGCCGGTAGTCGAGCGGGTAAGATCGCGCGTTATGAGGTCGCCATGGTGGATCGTGGTGCGCAAGGAAGTTGGCGAGTTATCGCAACGACGCCAGCCAGCCAACCGAACTACATCGCTACCGATCTTGAAAACGGCATCTATGCCTTCCGCGTTCGTGCGATCTTTGAAAACGGGACATTCTCCAACTGGTTGCAGTCCGAGGATATCAACACCACGGCCCTAACCAATCCGCCAGACGATGTTACCAACTTCAACATCGCCTCGATTGACCGCACGTCTACCCTGTCATGGAATAGCGTTGCCAATGCCAGCTACTACGAAATTCGTTTCGCTGGCGAAGACGTTGAGCCGCTTTGGAACAATGCCGCGCCGTTGAAACAAAGGGTGTCCGGTGTTTCCGAGACAGTTCCAACAATGGTCGGCTTCTACATGATCAAGGCCGTGAAGGCCAACGGTGTCAGGTCTCGAAACGCAACCATGATCCGATCCAGTGTCGGCAAGTTGCTAGACCTAAACGTTATCGAAGTTCTGGATCAGACAGGCTTTACCGGCGACAAATTTAATACGGAAATTGATGATGGTTTCCTTCGCCTTCTTTCCAAGAACGTTATCGCGAATTGGACGACGCTAGCCGCCGTTCCTACAATGGCTGATGGTATCGACGGAACCGGATCGAACGTTGAACCTGAAGGCTATTACTACTTTGATCGCGAAATCGATCTAGATGCCGTCTACACGTCCCGCATTACAGCTTCATTCGATGCCTATGGCGTTGACTTGAAGGATTCGATGGCAAACTGGTCTACGCTATTTTCCGTTGAAGCATTGGATAATACCAGTGCCGAAGATTGGAGCGTTGAATTACAGGTCCGCGTAACGAATGACGATCCTCTAGACGACAACTGGTCTGAATGGAAAGAGTTCGTAGTTGGCGACGTAACAGCTAGAGCTTTCCAATTCAGGTTACACCTTACCGGTTCGGCCAGACTTGGCGAAGAGTTTGCAACTGTTACCCCTTACGTTAAGCGCGTAACTGTCAACATCGATATGCCGGATCGTATGGATTCAGGTCGAGGTATCGTAGCGCCAGCAAGCGGACGACAGGTTACTTTTGAAATGGCCTTTGCCGCAACACCTGCAATCATTGCAAACCCGGTAGATATAAATACCAACATACAGGCGAGAATTACTAACGAGACGCCACAAGGTTTCTTCGTACAATTTTTCAATTCAAGCAATACAGCCGTACCCGCTACCTTCAATTGGCACAGCAAAGGCTACGGGGCACAATTACAATAAGGAATTTAAATGTCACAAGGCGATATAGGAATTTTAAATCCGGCGCAAACGTCCGGTACGGAACTAGCCGATAGACTGGTATCTTCACACGATGCTTTCAAATCGATGCATTCCGGTAATGCTAGACCAACTTACGCAGTTGCCGGAACGTTGTGGTTGAATACCGCAACCAGCCCATGGCGCATCATGATGTTTACCGGTGCAACGGATGCCGAAATTATTACGGTAGCTCCGGCTACTGGCGAAGCATTGCTAGACAAGGCAAGAGTCGGTTTAGAAAACGTTAACAACACGTCCGACGCTAATAAGCCAGTTTCTACAGCTACGCAAACAGCTTTGAATGCCAAGGTCAACACAACCGATTTCAATAATCAGATGACGGGTAAAGTTACAGCGTTGAATGGTGTTGTTAGCTTACGCCAAGAGGCAATCGGTGGGCAGTGGGCGCAATTACAGATGGTCATGACAGATGGATCGCTTCGTAAGGCAGTTACTGATCTAAGCTCTAACAGTTACATGGCAATGTATTGGAATGGCATTAGCCCGGTCATTAAAGTTGACGTAACCGATTTCGCGGTTGCGACTCGAACCTACGCCGAGCAAATGCGAAATGAAGCGCAAGGACATGCTAATAATATTAATAACCATGACGTTCGTGAACTTCGTTGGGTTCATGCTGGAACAATAGGTTACGCGGTCGGTGGTTGGAATGGAACTAGTCCAGCCCGCCCGATTTGGAGTCAGTTTATGGGATACACAGGAAACGGAAATCTAGTTCCGATGCAAAGCCATATCTCACAACTTCAAGCATATTCATGGGACCGTGGTTGGTTCGGCGCAGAGCAATAAGAAAGATATTCAATGATTAGAAATTTTGGAAAATTTACAAAGCAGCCAATTCAGGTTGATCAACCTACAGGTTTTAAATTCTACCCGCTTCATAACGAGAAAGGCGAAGATTTCCATTTGGATATCGTCAAGCCGGAATCGAAATATGAAGGATCGGTCTTTTTAGAAGCCGTGTTGCCTTACTACGCTGCCGTTGAAAGCGATGGCAAAATTCGCGTTATTTCGGATGAACCTTCCCGCGTACCGCCAGATGATGGCGAATGGTTCATCGGATCGGAAGAGGAAATCGTTGAAGGCGACTACTACGATCCTGAAGCCAACGAAACCTATACGCCTGAAGTGGTGGTCGAGCCGACAACGGTTGTCACCATGCGACAGGCAAAGATTGCCCTTTCCCGCCGTGACCTTCTAGCTGAAGCCAATGACGCGATTGCAGCCCTACCCGGCCAGCAAGGCGAAGAAGCCCGCATCGAATGGGAATACGCAACACAGTTAGAGCGTAGCCATCCGTTGGTTGCGGCCCTAGGCCAACAGCTAGAATTGACGGAAGACGATATCGATACCCTCTTTATCGAGGCTTCCCAAATCTGATGAATGACCGAAGAGGGTAAGGCCAGCGCAAGCAGGCTAGACGAACGTACGAAAGGGTTGGTTGATCAAATTGATCGCCTAACCGAAGTTGAGGCCAATCGAGTCCAATATATTGAAACCAGTGCCGACGCGATCCGCAAACGAGATGAGAAGGAAATAGCCGGTATCCGCAAAGATATGGATACCGTCTACCTTCGCAAGGACAAATTTTCACCAATCGAAAAAATTGTTTACGGGCTGGTTCTAATTACGCTTTTCAGCGTAGCCGGTGCCTTGGTGACGATGGTTATAAATTCGCCTCGATAATTGCGGGCTGCCGTTGCACATGGTATCGCGATTCATTGCTATTCGCGAGGTTCCCCATGTCAAAGCTACTGACACAAACTATCCTAGCCCTTTCCAACCAGAATGCCGCCTACCTTTCTAAGAATGAAGTTGATCCTGAAGAGATGGATCGCCGTTCGGAAGTGTTTTTGCGCGTGATCAACGCCGAATTGGAAGCGATGGGTTCGGCCAAGGTTATTGAAGGCGAGCTTGCGACAGACACGCCAACCATTGCAGGGCCGGAACGCGAACCGAAATCGAAGAAGGAAATCGATGCATCGATCAACGATGAGTATCTAATTTCCTTCTTTGACAATCGCAAAATGAAGCAACTGAAGAGCCACATTGCCAAGAGGGGCCATACGCCACAGTCCTACCGGGAGTATTTTGGCCTGCCGGACGATTATCCGATGGTTGCCGCTGCCACTAAGAGGCGTCGTAGCGAGGTCGCGTTGAAGGCTGGCCTAGGCCAAAAGGGCAGGAAGAAAGCGCCTTCCCTTCAGGATTCCGTCGAATGGGAAGATGCCGCACCAAGGGGTAAGATCGAGCCCGATCCTTTTGCAGAGAGTGAGCAACAGTTTGAAGCCGTTGCAAACACCGATCATGACATCGCCCAACAGGAACATGCGGACAGGCCGCACTACAAGCGGGAACCGAAGGCAGCGTCCAAAAAGAGCTAACGAAGAAGGGGGCCGCGAAGCCCCCTTTTCTATTCCAATCCTAGCGTTTTCCGGGCTAGCTCTTTGATTGCGTCGTCCTTCAGGAACGCTAACGCCATTGCGCAACCTTCCGGCCCATCCGGGTTAGCATCGGCTGCCTTCGCTTGCTGGATCGCCAAGGCTTCAACTCCCCCGACCTTCTCAATAGCGGCTTCAATTTGGGCTTCCTTGTCGGTGCCCTTCGCTTCCTCGATCAGGTGGGTTGTTAGCTTCGTGGTGAATGCCATGCAGGCAGGCGAAGGCAACTCTTCAGAGTCCGCAGTCGTGGCGTATGCAGCCAATCCGAGTAGGACCGCTGCGGCGATAATTTCAACGTATATAAGTTTCATGGTTTGGACCCTTTTTGAGGTTAGGTCCAATCCGTGCGGGCGCACAGAAACCGCACAGAAACCCCCCGTTCCGCACAGATATAACCCGACAAACCGGGCCAAACTGAAACGAAAAAGCCCGGAAATCCGGGGTTTCCGGCATAAGTACCAAAGTTCGTAATGATGGGGTCGCGTGTTCGAGTCACGCAAGCGGCACCAAAATACCCGACCCCTTTCATGCGAAGAGCATCCGCAGATGATCGTTGAGGAATCGCCCCTTGGGGTCGATCTCGCGGCGCAACTCCCGGAAGTCCCCTGCCCTGGGATAGAGGGCCGTCACATCATCCGCATCCAGGAAGTGCATCTTGCCCCAGTGCGGACGCGAGCCGTAGCGTCGCAAGATCTCATCGGTGTCGCGCAAGAACGCCCAATAATCGATGCCTGGTCCGCCCGAGATCGACAGCGTGATCGAATCCTGGTGATGGAACGGGCTCATCCAGGCCGGGTCACCGGCCGTGAAGCGGTACTCGATCGGAAAGATGCAGTTGGTATGCTTCGTCAGCATGAGTTCGCGGACGGCGCGGATCGAATCCTTTCCGTGCTCCAGCGGCACGGCATATTCGAGTTCCACGAAGTTCGGCACGTATTCGATCGGGTAGACATCGGAGGAATAGGCGATCTTCTCGAACGTTCCCTCCATCGGCGCCGCATCGGTAATGTCCATTACCTTCATCTCGCAGATGTCGGCGTCGGCCTGCGTGGACGACCAGGGTGAATCCCGCGTGTCGGCGAGGCAGTAGAGATGCCGGCTCTCCGGGACCGGGCACCAGAAGAAGCCGAAATGGCGATGCCGCGCGGCAAGTTCGTCGTGCCGCTCCATGCAGGTCTCGAAATCGTCGCGAAACAGTCGCTCGTGAAGATTGTAGCTCTCCGCAACGTTCAGCGTCAGCTCCGAGATGGCACCGAGCACGCCGACCGATACCTGTGCTGCGTGGAGAAGATCGGTGTCGCTGCCGTCGATCGACAGGATATCGCCGTCCGCCTTCACGATCCGCATGCCGGCGATCGATGCGGCGAGATTGCCGAGCTTGATTCCAGTACCGTGGGTGCCGGTCGTAAACGCTCCGGCAACTGCCTGGCTGTCGATGTCGCCTTGATTGACGAGTGAAAGCCCATGGCTTTTCAATGCCTTGCCGACGGCATTGATGCGTGTTCCTGCCGCAACCCGGACTTGTTTGCGCTCCCGGTCGACCTGGTGGACGCCCGCACAGCGTTCCAGCGACAGGAGAAGGCCGGGCGTGCCGACAACCGGGGTAAAGGAGTGGCCGGAGCCCGCTACCCGCACCGGCAGATCCTGCCGCCCGGCCTCGACGATGGCGGCCTGGAGCTCTGCCTCGCTCGCGGGACTCGCGCGGTACTGAGGCACGCAATACTGGTTGCCGACCCAGTTGCGCCAGACGCCGCCTTTTTCGAAGTTCATTGCCCGTCCTTTCCTCTTTTGTCGTCGCAGGAGAGTTCTTGAACGCAAGGCCCCGGTCGATATGCTTGAAGGCACATGGGACGCTGCAGAGGGACCGATGGAGCCGGGCGAGGCACAGACGATCGCGCAGTTGATAGGAGCCGCCGGCACGCCCGGTTTCGGAGTGGCGCTCGACGCGTTGGCGCGGCGGCAGGCCAGCTTCGAGATGTCGGTGTTGCTCGTTTACTCGCCGTGCCGCGCGCCTTACCTAATCTATGATGGCTACACGGACCGAATCTCCAAGGCGGCGCTTCGGGCCTATCTCAATGGCAGTTATCTGCTCGACCCCTTCTACCTGGCCAGCATCAACGGCCATGCGGACGGACTGTGGCGCATGCGCGATCTGGCGCCGGACAGCTTCTTCACCTCCGATTTCATGTGCTCTCCGGACGTCCATCCCTGCATCTCGACCGAGGCGGGGACGCTTGCCGAGGAAGTCGGTTTCCTGGTGCCGATCGACGAAGGGCTGACCGCGACCTACTCGCTGATGCGCATCGAGGACAAGGAGGGGTTTTCCGCAAAAGATCTTTTTGCGCTGCGGGCCGTGGAGCCGATCATCGCAGAGGCGATCCGCAGAGAGTGGCACACACGCCGCGCATCGTACGCAAGCCCCGCCGGATCTGTCGCTGACCTGGAGGCGCGCTTCTCCTCCCTCTTCTTGGAAACCCTGACCGCGACGCAGCGCGAAGTCATGCGCCTGCTTTTGCGCGGGCACAGCGCGCTCTCGATCGCAATGACGATGGGTATCTCGGAAGGCACCGCGAAGAACCACCGTGCCAACATCTACAAACGGCTGCGCATCTCCAGTCAGGGCGAACTCTTTCGACTCTTCATCGAGCACTTGCACGAGCCGGAGGCCGATCGTGCGCGCGTGTCATAATCGCTAGAGATTGACAATAGGCCCAAAGGCCCACC
This sequence comes from Aureimonas altamirensis, assembly GCF_023702225.1. Lineage (GTDB taxonomy): Bacteria > Pseudomonadota > Alphaproteobacteria > Rhizobiales > Rhizobiaceae > Aureimonas > Aureimonas altamirensis_B. The sequence continues at coordinate 9,307 of NZ_JAMQCO010000003.1, forward strand.
TTCGCCATCTTGCTCAATTATCGAACAGCGATTTATCCTTAGGCAGTTTCCAGATGCGGGGGCGGTCGACATGGAATTTATCGGAAATCTCGTCATCTACATCATCATGGCGTGCGCCCTCGCCGGCGCCATAGCCTCGATCGTCGATGAAGAGAGCGGGCTCGGAAAGGAATTCCTGTCCGGTCTTTACACGATCGGCATCATCTTCGTGCCGGTTGCAGGCATCATGGCGGCACAGCCATACCTATCGGCCGCGATTCCTGCGATCTTCGGCCCGGCCTTCGCTGCGGTCGGTGCAGATCCGGCGGTCGCCGCGAACACCTTCATCGCGGTCGACATGGGCGGATACCAGCTCGCCGACGCCCTTGCGCGATCGCGAGAGGACTGGATCATAGCCATGGTAGTCGGCTACCTCGCCGGCGCGACGATCATCTTCTCGATCCCGATCGGCCTTACCATGTTGAAGCCAGAGGATCGGCCCTACATGGCGCTCGGCACGATGGCGGGATTCCTGTCGATCCCTGTCGGCGCGCTGGTTGCCGGCATGCTTCTCATCGTCACCGGCCCGACGGTACGAGAATCTGTTTCGACCAACGCCGAGGCGACTTACACCCTTGCGATCACCTTCGGTCAGCTCATAGCCAATCTCGTGCCGCTCGCGATCATCTGTGCAGCCTTCGCGGCCGGCCTGGCGCTGATCCCCGGTGCGATGATCCGCGGTTTCCTGATCTTCGGGCGCGTTCTGACGGCAGTGCTTCGCATCATCCTCGTTCTGTCGATCATCGAGTACTTCACGAGCGCCTTCTCGACGCTGTTCGGGTCGTGGGGCTTCGATCCGATCATCGCCGACGAGGCCGATCAGTTTCGGGCGCTGGAGCTCGCCGGCTATATCGGCATCATGCTCGCGGGTGCCTTCCCCATGGTCCACCTTATCACCCGCTACCTTTCCCGCCCGATGGAGAAGCTCGGGCGCCGGCTCGGGCTGCAAGCCGAAGGCGCTGCGGGTCTGGTGGCGGCCTGCGCCAACATCATAGCCCTGTTTCGGCTCGTCGAGGATATGACGCCGCGCGACAAGGTCCTGACACTATCCTTCGCGGTGTGCGGCGCTTTCCTCTTCGGCGACCATCTCGCCTTTACCGCCAACTTCCAGCCGAGCCTCATCATCATCATCATGCTCGGCAAGATTGCCGGCGCGTTCGCGGGCTTCGCCATCGCGCTCCTTATCGCAGTGCCTCGCGCGGAAATCATGGGGGCGGCGGCAAAGGTGTCGAACGAAACGGATGCCGACGCTCAGGCGCCGCTGTCTGCAGCCTGAGCCAGCCCGGCGCGCAAGCTTATCCTGCCAACAACGTCCACGCCGCGTAGGCCATGCCGCCGGCTGCCAGGAGCCCGACGATCATCAGGAGGCCGTCGCGCAGGGTGATCGCGAGCGCGAAGATCGAAATCACCAGCCCCGCCGTCGTTGCCATGAAGGGCAGGATCTCCAGCGGCGGCATGGTCGCCGCCGTCACGAAGCAGATCAGCGCCGCTCCACGCAGGCCAAGGCTGCTTGTCGCGAAGCGGAAACGCGGGCGCACCACGCGGTCGATCCAGCCGACCGGCCGCCGCATGAAACGCAACACCTTGTGCACGCGATCGCTCGACAGACGGGCACCGGCCAGACGCTTCGGCAACCATGGCTCACTTCGTCCCAGCACGAGCTGGGCGGACAGAAGCATGACGATGACACCCACCATGGTCGGCACCGTCGGAATGCCGGACAAAGGCGATACGGTGACAAGTGCAGGCAGCAGTATCATCGCGCCGAAAGCCCTGTCCCCGGCAATGTCCCCGATGACGCCCATGGACAGGCCGCCATCGGCCCGATTGCGCTCTTCCACCGCGTCCAGAAGTCCGCTCAACGTCTCAAACTGGGCGTCCGCCATCGATACTCCGGCCTCGAGGGATCAGGAACCGAAACACATGGCCTCGTCTGCGCCCGCGGCAAGTTGCACGCGCGTGCCGGCAAACCCGTCCCGCGCGACCGTGCTGCAGAGCGCTTCCCATTCGCATCCGACACAGGCATGCCGGATGCGCCCAAAAGCGAATGCGGTACGCATGTCCTGCAGCGTCGCTTCGTCCAGCGACAGCACGTCCCCGACCTCCGCTCCCAGAATGCCGGCAACATCATGCAGGGCATCCGCGTCGCGCCCGATCACGCCGGGCAGGCGGCAATGCGCATCGGGGTCCGCCAGCAGCGGAGCACAGATATCGTCCGGCCCGTCGACGATCATGATCGGTTCGCCCGCCGACAGGCGCCTTGCGATCGCATCGTAGTTGCGGGTGAAGACATCCCCATACCCCTCGCCCACATAGGTCAGGAGGCAGAGGAGATGATGAGGCCGCAGAAGGATCGTCATGCTGCCTTGCGCAGGCGACGATGTGCGATGACCGCCAGAAGCGCGGCGCCAAGGGCCGACTTCAGTGCCGCCCCGACGAGAAACGGCACGACCCCGAGCGCAAGCGCCTGGGCGGGTCCAAGAATACCCGCCAGCCACGCGCCCCCGAGGGCCAGACACAGAAGGTTCGCCGCCAGCATGGCAGCAAAGGCCCGCCATGGCGCAAGACCGTTCCATCCCCTCTCGGCAAACCAGCCCGTCATCCAAGCCATGATCGGAAACGCAGCAAGATAGCCCGCCGTCGGACCGGCAAAGTGGTGGATGCCGCCGGCGCCGCCGGCAAGAACGGGCAGGCCGGCCATCGCCTGGGCCAACCACGCCATGACCGTCAGCGTTCCCAAGCGCCGCCCGAGAAGCGCGCCGACCATGGTTACGGCGAGGGTCTGCATCGTCACGGGAACGGGTATCATCGGTACCTGGACATAGGACGACACGGTCAGGGCGATGCTGCCGACAGCCACGGCCCCCACTTGCCATGAAAGGCGGCGTGCATGGCCGACTGAAAATCCAGTTTCTGAATGCAAACTCATCTCACTCCCCATTTAATAGATAAAATCTGATTCCTATCGTCAATTTGTATTGCATGCCCTCAACCGCATCGCAATGGCGGTGCAATTTTATAGATTTTTTGAATGATCTTTTGGCAACTATTCGGCGCGACCTTACGCGCGTGTTGGATTGTTTGACCGGTCGGCTCGCATGCGAATGAGACTTGGATGGCTGAATCATCGGGTGCCGCGCCACATCGCGGCATTGGCGATCTGCAGCCTTGCTGTCGCCCAACCCGACGCATGGGCCGCTTCGAAGGACAGCCGGGGCGAGGGTATGCATGCGGGTGCCCTTGGCCGCGTCACCGGCCTACCCTTGCCACGATACGTATCGATCGGCGGAGCGCCGGCGCGGATGCGTGTCGGACCCGGCACCGACTATCCAATCCGCTGGGTCTACCATCATCGCGGCACGCCGGTTGAGATCATCGAAGAATGGGGCAACTGGCGCAGGATCAGGGATGCGGATGCCGCGACCGGTTGGATGTATGCACCCCTGCTCTCGGGTCGGCGCACCGCCATCGTCGCGCCATGGGACAGCGACGGCATTGCCCTGCATCGGCGGCCCGCCACCGCCGCCTCGACCATTGCCACGCTCGGGCCACGTGTGTTGCTGGATGTGGCGAACTGCAGCGGAAGCTGGTGCCGCGTATCGCTTCCACCCGGAGAGTTGGAAGGGCATGTCCGCCAATCCGCCCTCTGGGGCGTCTATCCCGGCGAGCGGGTCAGGTGACGACCGTCGGGCGCTTATAGCCCGTCCAGCGGCACCTTGAGATAACGCTTGCCGCCGGACTCGGCCGCCGGTAGGCGACCGGCGCGCATGTTGACCTGCAGTGACGGCAGGATAAGCCTCGGCATCGAAAGGGTTGCATCCCTTGCGGTGCGAAAGGCGACGAATTCCTCGCGGGAGCGACCGCCCCCGACATGGATATTGGCTGCCCGCTCCTCACCCACCGTCGTTTCCCACCGTATCTCACGCCCGTTGGGCCCATAGTCGTGGCACATGAACAACCGCGTCTCGTCCGGCAGGGCAAGAATGCGCTGGATGGAATCGTAAAGCTGTCCGGCGTCACCGCCCGGAAAATCGGCGCGCGCAGAGCCGCCGTCCGGCATGAACAGCGTGTCCCCGACAAAGGCGGCGTCGCCGATGCGATGCGTCATGCAGGCTGGCGTGTGCCCCGGCGTATGCATGGCCACGGCGTCGATCCGGCCTATCGTGTACCTGTCGCCATCGGAGAACAGGACGTCGAACTGGCTGCCGTCGCGCTGAAACTCGGTGCCCTCGTTGAATATCTTGCCGAACGTCTCCTGCACGGCGACGATATCGGAGCCGATGGCCAACCGACCGCCAAGCCTTTCCTGTATGTAAGGCGCCCCGGACAGGTGGTCCGCATGCACATGGGTTTCGATCACCCATTCGACGGTCAATCCATGCGCACGCACATGATCGATCATACGGTCGGCATGCTCGAATGCGATGCGGCCGGCCGCATAGTCGATGTCCATGACCGGATCCACGATGGCGCAGGCACCCGTCTCCGGGTCCGCCACGACATAGGCGATCGTATTCGTCTGCGGGTCGAAGAAACCGGCAACGTCCGGCCGGCCGTTCAATCCACTCATGGCACGCTCCCCGAAACGGCCGCTGGATCGCATGGCCCTGGCAGAGGTGATACCATGCCCAAGCGAAGGATTCTTCACGCGTTGTCGGCCCGCACCACTTGATCAGTCAGGAAATGAACGAAGAATGACGCTCAAGATCGATCATATCGATGCAAGGATCATCATGGAGTTGCAGGAAGACGCCAGCCAGTCGCAGCGCGACCTCGCCGACAAGATCGGCCTGTCGCAGAATGCCTGCTGGCGGCGTATCAAGCAGTTGCAGGACAACGGTGTGCTGAAAGGCCAGACGGCGCGGATCGACCGGGAGCTGCTCGGGCGCGGGCTTGTCGTCTTCGCCATGATCCGCACCCGAAACCATTCCGCCGAATGGCTCAAGAAGTTTCGTGCTCACGTGACATCGATTGCCGATATTACCGATTTCTACCGGATCGGTGGCGATTACGACTACATGTTGAAGATCGTCACGCGTGACATGAAAAGCTACGACGAGGTCTACCAGCGCCTCATCGAGAAACTCGACCTGGAAAACGTCACCTCGTATTTCACGATGGAGGCAATCCTGGAGAATCGCCCGGTCTCCATTCGCTGAAACGACGTTGTCATCGACGCAGGATTTTGCCGTAACCGTCGATCATATATTGCGTGATATCTTATCGGAATGGGTCATATAAGTGCAAAATCGTTGAGGAAATCCATTACCGTTCATCCATATCCTTTATGGAGCGGAACACGGCGATGGGCATTCTCGCAGACTTCAGAAACGATCTGGCATCCGGCGATACCATAGCGCGGCTGCGCGGCGGGCTGATCGGCAACGGCGCGCGTTTCGATGCCGGCTTCGGCCCGCAGTCGCTGCTCTATGCGGACTACGTCGCGTCGGGCCGCGCCCTTCGGCAGGTGGAGGACTTCGTCGCCGAAAACGTCCTGCCCTGGTACGCCAACAGCCATACCGAAGCGTCCTACTGCGGCGGCGCCATGACACGGCTTCGGGAAGAGGCGCGGGGCGTGATCGCCGGGCTCGTGGGGGCCGGCGCCGATTGCCATGTCGTCTTCACCGGCTCCGGTGCGACGAGCGGCATCAACCGCATCGTCCGGCTTCTGGAAGTGGACGCGCGCGTGGCCGCCGGCGACCGGGTCGTGGTGCTGTCGGGTCCGTACGAGCATCACTCCAACATTCTGCCATGGCGCGAAAGCGGAGCACGCGTGATCGAGGTTGCCGAGGCGGAGTGCGGCGGGGTCGATCTCGCCAGCCTGGACGAAGCCCTTGCAGAAGCCAGGGGAGCGGACCTGATCGTCGGCAGCTTCTCTGCCGCATCCAACGTCACCGGGATCGTCACGGACGCCGATATCGTGACGCGCCGGCTCAAGGCGGCCGGGGCCATCGCAATCTGGGACTATGCGGCAGGCGCGCCCTACATTCCGATGGATATGGGCGATGGCGCGGAGGCGAAGGACGCCATCGTCCTCTCGCCGCACAAGTTTCCGGGCGGTCCGGGCGCGTCCGGCATCATGGTGGTGCGCGACAGCATCGTGCGGCGCACGACGCCCACGCTGCCGGGCGGCGGCTCGGTCTCGTTCGTCTCGCCATGGGGCCATGTCTACAGCGCACGCGTCGAGGCGCGAGAGGAAGCGGGCACGCCCAACGTCGTCGGCGACATTCGTGCGGCGCTCGTCATGCTGGTCAAGGATGCCGTCGGCGCGCGCGCGATTCTCGAACGGGAAGAGGCTTTGCGGCAACGTGCCGTCGAACGCTGGGCGCAGACGCCCGCCATCCGGCTTCTGGGCCAACGGCCCGGCATGGCGGCATTGCCGATCTTTTCCTTCCAGGTTCTGGATCCGGAAGGTGGTCTGGTTCACCATCAGATGTTCACCCGGATGCTGAGCGACATGTGGGGCATCCAGGTGCGCGGCGGTTGCGCCTGTGCCGGCCCCTATGCCCACCGCCTGCTCGGGCTGGATGACGCGGCATCGCAGGCGCTTTTCCTGCGGCTCGGGGCCGGGCACGAGCTCGAGAAGCCGGGTTGGGTGCGCCTGAACTTCAGCTATCTGCATTCCGACGCCGAGGCCGAGCGCATCGTCGATGCCGTCGCCGAATTGTCGCAGACAGCATCCCGGCTTGCGGACCGCTACGTGGCAGACCCCCGGACGGCAAGGTTCCAGCCCGCAGCCTGAGACCTCACGTCGCGATCACGAAAACTCCATGGCCTTCATGCGGCCGCTGCGACTTCCTATGTGGACGAGGCTTTGCAACTTCGGGAGTCCCTGAAATGAGCATGAATGCTGAAGAAAAGCGCCTGATCGAAGGGCTGTTCACGCGGCTTGGCATGGTCGAGCGCGAGGCCACCCCGCGCGACGGCGAAGCGGAGGCCTTCATCCAGCAGAGGCTCTCCGCCCAGCCGGCGGCGCCTTATTACATGGCACAGACCATCATCGTGCAGGAGCAGGCGCTGGAAGCCGCTCAGGAGCGTATCCGCCAGCTCGAATCCCGGAGTCAGGAGAGCGGCAGCGGCGGCGGACTTCTCGGCAGTCTGTTCGGCGGTAGCCAGCGTGGGCAGCGCCCTGACGCGCCCACGCCGCGGCAAGACCGTACCGGCGGTGCGATGCCGGCCGGCTCGCCCTGGGGCGGCGCATCGGGCGCACAGGCGCAACCCGCCGCACGGCAGGGTGGCGGCTTTCTTGCCGGCGCCGCGCAAACGGCCGTCGGTGTGGCCGGCGGCATGATGCTCGGCTCCATGCTGGGTTCGATGTTCGGCGGGGCGGGAGACGCCATCGCCGGCGAAGTCGACAACGCAACCGACGGGCTGGCAGAGGATGTCGGGATGGACGGCTTCGATGATGGCGGCGGCTTCGGCGATTTCGACGACATCTGATGCAACCGACCGGGCCCGGTGCAAACCGGGCCCGGATCAGCCGCGCATCAGCTATCGCGCTGGCTGGCCAGAAATTTCTCGATGCGCCCCTCGTCGCCGGCGCCTGTTGCGAAATAAAGGATCAGGATCGCGACCACGAGCCCGCCGGCGATCAGCGGTGCGGTCCAGTCCCCCTCGGCAATCCGCACGATCAGCAGCGTTGCACAGGATAGCGCTCCAAGCGCCGGCACGATGGCCGGCACCTCGAACTTGCCCGGCTGGTCGTCCGGGCGACGCTTCAGGACGATCAGCGCAACGTTGACGACCGTGAAGACCATCAGCAGCAGCAGGACGGTCGACGAGGCCAGTGCGGCGATGTCCCCCAGCAGCGACAACAGGATCACGATGGCGAGCAGCACGAAGATCGCGACATAGGGCGTGTGGCGGCTTTTGTGGACACGGCCGAGCGGGGTCGGCAGCAGGCCCTGCCGCGACATGCCGTACAGGAGACGGGACGCCATCACGTAATTCACCAGCGCGGTATTGGCGACGGCGAAGATCGTGATTCCGGCAAACAGCCCCACAGGGAACCAGGGCGCGGCCCTCTCGACGACCAATGTCAGGGGCCCGGCCGCCTCGGCCAGTTCCTGCCAGGGCACTACCGATACCGCCGTGATGGATACCGCGATATAGATCAGCGTAGCGGCAAGGATCGCCAGGATGAAGGCCAGGGGCATGGTCCGCTCCGGGTTCTTGACCTCTTCCGAGACGTTGAGCATGTCTTCGAAGCCGATGAAGGAAAAGAAGGTCAGGACGGCGCCTTGCATGACAAGCAGCGCAACCGGGCCTTCCACCGCTCCCCCGCCCTCGCTCTGCGGAAATTCCAGGAGATTGGCGTTGCCCCAGTAGCTCACACCGACGGAAATGACGAGGATCAGGCCGAAAGCCTCCACCAGGGTGCAGACGGCGTTGAGCCAGAGGGATTCCGAAATGCCCCGGAAGAGGACGCCGGACAACAGCACCAGAAAGCCGATGGCCAAAAGCCAGTGGGGAGCACCGATGCCGAAGGTCTCGGCGATATTCGCCGCCACGACGTTGGATTGGGTCGCGATGGAGGTCAGGCCGGAACACACCACGGCCAGACCGACGACGTAGCTCACCATGGGGCGGCGATAGGCCATCTGCGTCACATAGGCCGCACCCCCGGCACGCGGATAGCGCGATGCGATCGAGGCATAGGAAAGCCCCGTCAGAAGCGCCGCCACCATCGAAACGAGAAAGGCGACCCAGACTGCGCTGCCCAATTCGGCCGCCGCCTTGCCGATCAGCCCGTATATACCCGCCCCCAGCATGCTGCCGAGGCCGAAGAGCGTGATCTGCGTCAGACCCGCGGCACGCTTGAGCTTCGGTTCGCCCTGCGCTTCCTGAACCCCCATGCGGCTTTCCTCCCGCTACGCCATGGACAAGCGGCGGGAAGCTTCACGTCTCGCTCACGCCGCCTTTATCGACATGATAGCCTCGGGCAGTTGGTCAAGGCGCTCCAGCACATAATCGGCCCCCAGCGCCTCGGCCGGTATGGAGGTGTAGCCGCCACGCAGGACCGCGACCGCCATGCCGGCCGCCTTTGCCGCCGCCACGTCGTTTTCGCTGTCGCCGACGAACATCGTGTCGGCCGGCGTCACGCCGAGCCTTTCACAGGCCAAGAGAAGAAGATCCGGCGCGGGCTTCTTGGCCGGGCCGGCGTCGCCGCCGATGACGATATCCATCGCATCGGCAAGGCCGAAATGCGCCAGGATCGTTGCCGTCTCCGAACCCGGCTTGTTGGTCACGACGCCGAGGCGGTAACCCTTGTCGTCCAGGTGCCGCACGATGGCGCTGGCGCCGGCGTTGAGGGTGGTCAGTTCCGTCGCGCGCGGACCGTAGATGGACAGGAAGCGCTCCACCACCTTGTCGCGGCTTGCCGGGTCGATGGGCTTGTCGAGCGCCGCATAGGCACGCTCGATCAGCTTCGGGACGCCTTGCCCGACAAAGCCGGTCACGGCCTCCAGGGTAAAGGGCGGCTCGCCATAGCTGGCCAGCGTATCGTTCAGCGCTGCATGGATATCGGGCACGGAGTCCACCAGCGTTCCGTCGAGATCGAACAGGATGGCCTTCGGCCAGATCGGGCTATCGCTCATGCCCCTCCCCTCATGCAGGCTGGATCATTGAGACGGTGATCCATTCGGCCGTCAAGGCGGGCTTGGCCGCCCCTTCGATCTCCACGGATGCTTCCCAGGTGGACTGGATCGTCACCGCCCTCTCGTTCAGGCCCTTGAGACGGAAACGGCCGCGCACCCGCGCGCCGCTGCGCACCGGCGAGACGAAGCGCACGCGCTCGAACCCGTAATTGACGCCGATCGTGGCGCCCTCGACGAAGGGCATGGCGCGATAGGCCAGGGTCGACAGCAGCGATAGCGACAGGAAACCGTGCGCGACCGTTCCCCCGAAAGGCCCCTCGGCGGCGGCGCGCGCAGGATCGACATGAATGAACTGGTGATCGTGCGTGGCATCGGCGAACTGGTCGATCATGGCCTGGTCCACAGCCAACCAATCGGAAACGAACGCCTCGCCATCGACATAGCCACGGTAGGTCTCCAATGGCACCAGCCTTTGCCTCAGCTCCGCCTCCGACACTTCGCTCATTCCGCAGCCTCTCCGCCTGTCTGTCCGTCCGCGCCTTCCTATGCCCTGTCCGGATCACGGTTGCAAAGCATCCGGGGGTGGGCAGCGCAGCATCGTGGCCCATATGTGCAGGCACCTATCGAAAATCCAAGGGAAAGGCAGGGTCGATCCATGTGCGGAATTTGCGGTGAAGTTCGCTTCGATGGCAGGATGGCCTCACCGGAGCGGATCGAGCGCATGGGCAACTGCCTGGCGCGACGCGGCCCCGACGGATCGGGCCAGGTCGTGCGCGGCAATGTCGGCCTCGGCCACCGCCGCCTGAAGATCATCGACCTTTCGGAAAAGGCACAGCAGCCGATGGTCGACGCCGATCTCGGTCTTACCCTCGCCTTCAACGGCTGCATCTACAATTATCCGGCGTTGCGTGCGGAACTGTCCGACATGGGCTACCGCTTCTTTTCGCACGGCGACACGGAGGTGATCGCCAAGGCCTACCACGCTTGGGGGGCATCCTGCGTGGAGCGGTTCAAGGGGATGTTCGCATTCGCCATCCACGAGCGGGATACGGGACGCGTCATGCTGGCGCGCGACCGCTTCGGCATCAAACCGCTATACCTGTCGCAGACGCCGGAACGGCTTTATTTCGCTTCGTCCCTGCAATCCATCCTGAAGACCGGCGACGTCGATACGTCCATCGACCGCGAAGCCCTGCACCATTACATGACCTTCCATGCGGTCGTGCCGGCGCCGCTGACGATCATCAAGGGCGTGCGCAAGCTTCCCCCGGCCACCGTGCGGCTGATCGAGCCGGACGGCACCTTCGAAGACAAGGTCTACTGGAACCCGTCCTACGGCCCGCAACCGGGCGACGAATCCATGACCGCCGACGATTGGCGGGACGCGGTGCTCGAATCCCTGCGAACCGCCGTGGAACGGCGCATGGTCGCAGACGTGCCGGTTGGCGTGCTTCTGTCCGGAGGGGTTGATTCCTCGCTCATCGTCGGCCTTCTGGCCGAAGCGGGACAGACGGGTCTCAGCACCTTTTCCATCGGCTTCGAGGATGCGAACGGCGAGGTCGGCAACGAGTTCGAATATTCCGACCTCATTGCCCGGCACTACGATACGAAGCATCACAAGATCTTCGTGCCGGGTTCCGAATTGATGGAGAACCTGCCGGGTGCCATCGGCGCCATGTCGGAACCCATGGTCTCCTACGACAATATCGGCTTTTACCTCCTGTCCCGCGAGGTCTCGAAGCACATCAAGGTCGTGCAGTCGGGACAGGGAGCGGACGAGATTTTCGGCGGCTATCACTGGTATCCGCCTCTGGCCGGAGCCAACGACCCCCTTGCCTCCTATTCGAAAGCCTTCTTCGACCGCAGCGACGAAACCCTCCGCCGCCACCTTTCCCCCGAATGGCATACCGAGACCGATGTGAGCCTGGATTTCGTCCGCGCCCATTTCGGCCGGCCAGGCGCCGACGATCCGGTGGACAAGGCATTGCGTCTCGATAGCCGCATCATGCTGGTGGACGATCCCGTCAAGCGCGTGGACAACATGACGATGGCCTGGGGGCTGGAGGCGCGCGTGCCGTTCCTGGACCACGAGCTGGCGGAACTCGCCGCACGCATCCCCTCGGCCGAAAACCTCAGGCAGGGCGGCAAGGGCGTATTGAAGGAAGCCGCCCGCCAGGTGATCCCGTCCGAGGTGATCGACCGCAAGAAGGGCTACTTCCCGGTCCCGCAGCTGAAATATATCCAGGGGCCGTATCTGGACATGGTGCGCGATACGCTGACGAGCGACAGGGCGCGGCAACGCCAGCTTTTCCGCAAGGATTATCTGGACGATCTGTTCGCCAACCCGACGCAGCGGATCACGCCGCTGCGTGGATCGGAGCTCTGGCAGGTGGCCCTGCTTGAACTTTGGCTCCAGAGCCAGGAGATCTGAGGCCGATGACGGGTGACGACCACGGCAAGGCCGCAGCCGGCTACGAACGGCGGCTGAAGCGCATGCGGACATTCGCCAAGGTTCCGCACGGCGCGCCCGACGGCACGCCGCAACCCGACGCGTCAGTCGACTGCGGGTGGGGACGGCTGTTCTTCGGGCAGACCTTCGAAGATCCGTCGGCGCTGGTGAAACGGCTGAACGAGGAAGGGCCGGACCGGCGCGACATCGCCTTCTATGTGCGCGATCCGCATGTCCTGATTTCCTATGCGCCGCAGGAATTGTTTCTCGACCCGTCCCATACCTACCGTCTGGACCTCAACACCTATCGGCCCAGTCGCCGCAGGCCAGCCGGCTTTCGCATCCGCCGGCTGGCGTCGGTGGCCGACGCGGCGGAAATCAACCGCATCTACCAGAGCCGGCGCATGGTGACGGTGGACCCGGATTTCTTCTGGCAGAACAGGGACAGCCGCGCGTTGACCTGGCTGGTCGCCGAAGACGAGACGACACGTCAGATCGTCGGCACGGTGACGGGCGTCGACCATGCGCGCACCTTCGACGATCCGGAGAAAGGCTCGTCGCTCTGGTGTCTCGCCGTCGATCCGCAGGCCCAGCATCCGGCTATCGGCGAGGCCCTGGTGCGCCAGCTTGCCGAACACTTCCAGGCGCGTGGATGCGCCACCATGGATCTGTCGGTGATGCACGACAACCAGCCTGCCATCGGGCTGTACGAGCGGCTCGGGTTCTACCGCGTCCCCTTCTTTGCGGTGAAGCGGCGAAACCAGATCAACGAACAGCTCTTCACGGGGGCGGGCGACGCCTTCGACGACCTCAACCCCTATGCGCGCATCATCGTCGACGAAGCCCGCAGACGCGGCATATCCGTCGATGTCATCGATGCGTCGGGCGGCTTCTTCCGGCTGACCTATGGCGGCAGAAGCATCCGTTGCCGCGAAAGCCTGTCCGAGTTGACCTCGGCCGTCGCCATGTCGATCTGCGACGACAAGAGCGCCACCCGCCGCCTGGTGGAAGGAGCCGGTGTCGCCGTTCCGGCGCAGATCGCCGCGCCCGAGGGCGACGAAGACCTGGCCTCCTTCATCGAGGCGCATGGCTCCATCGTCGTCAAGCCCGCCAGGGGCGAGCAGGGACGCGGGATCGCGGTCGGCGTCGAGACGCTCGACCACGCGAAGGCCGCCATCCGGGATGCGCGCGAGCAATGCGACAGGGTTCTCCTGGAATCCTGCTTCCAGGGCGACGACCTGCGGCTCGTCGTCATCGATTTCCGGGTCGTCGCGGCAGCCATCCGGCGCCCGCCGGTCGTCGTCGGCGATGGACGCCATACGATACGAGAGCTTATCGAGCGCCTGTCTCGCCGAAGAAGCGCGGCGACCGGGGGCGAAAGCCGCATACCGCAGGACGACGAGACCGAGCGTTCCGTACGCAAGGCCGGGTTCGGCCTCGACGACGTCCTGCCGGAGGGACGGGAAGTCAAGGTTCGCGGAACCGCGAACCTGCATACGGGCGGCACGATCCACGACGTGACCGGCATGGTGCATCCGCAACTGGTGGAAGCCGCCGTGGCCGCCACGCGTGCGATCGACATACCCGTCTGCGGCGTTGACCTGATGGTCAAGGACCCTCGCCTGCCCGACTATGTGTTCATCGAAGCCAACGAGCGCCCCGGCCTCGCCAATCACGAGCCGCAACCCACGGCAGAGCGCTTCGTGGACCTGCTTTTCCCGCTGTCCATCCCCGCCTCCGTGCGCAAGGCGCAGCAGCGCAAGCGCAAAAGAGTCTAGATGCGCCTCGCAAGCGCATCCTGAAATCAGCTATAGGCCGCAGACAACCTAGCGGCGCAGGAGTTCATCGTGCCCCGGCTTTCGATCGACAGCCATTATCTGACCGACCAACTCAAGGCCCTGCTTCGTATACCCAGCCCGACGGGCTATACGGACACGATCGTGCGACACGTGACGCACGAGTTGCAGCGTCTCGGCCTGCGGGTAGAACTGACGCGGCGCGGCGCCATCCGCGCCTTGCGACAGGGAAGCCGCCGTGCTTCGGCTCGCGCCATCGTCAGTCATGTCGACACGCTCGGCGCGCAGGTCAAGGCGCTGAAGCCCAACGGCCGGCTGGAAGTCGTGCCGATCGGGCATTGGTCGGCCCGCTTCGCCGAAGGCGCGCGCGCCACGATCTTCGCGGATACGGGCTCCTATCGTGGCACGATCCTGCCGTTGAAGGCGTCCGGACATACCTTCAACGAAGCCGTGGACAGCCAGCCCGTCGGCTGGTCGCATGTGGAACTTCGGGTCGACGCGTTGTCTCGCGACGGCCGCGAACTGGCACGGCTGGGCATCGAGGTAGGCGATATCGTCGCCATCGATCCCCAGCCGGAATTTCTCGACAACGGCTTCATCGTCTCGCGGCACCTCGACAACAAGGCCGGCGTTGCGATCATGCTGGCCGCCATCGAGGCGCTGGAGCGGGAGAAGACGGTAACGCCGGTCGACATCCACTGGCTGTTCACCATCGCCGAGGAAGTCGGGGTCGGCGCATCGTCCATCCTGACGCCGGATGTCGCCTCCATGGTGGCGGTGGACAACGGCACGACGGCGCCGGGGCAGAACTCTTCCGAATTCGGCGTCACGATCGCCATGGCCGACCAGACCGGTCCGTTCGACTATCATCTGACCAAGAAGCTCGTGCGCCTCTGCCAAGACGAAGACATCCGTTACCAGAAGGACGTGTTCCGCTACTACCGTTCGGACTCGGCTTCCGCGGTAGAGGCCGGGCACGACGTGCGGACCGCCCTCGTCACCTTCGGCGTGGACGCCTCGCATGGGTGGGAGCGTATTCACATCCACGCCTTGCGCTCGCTGACCGAGCTCATCACCGCCTATGCGACCTCGCCCGTCGAGATCGAGCGGGACAGAAACCTTCATGCCGGGCTGGAAGGGTTCACCCGGCAGCCGGCAGCCGAAGCCGCGCAGGAACTGGCCGAAGATTCGGATCCCGGCAACGAAGACCGGGGCTGAGCGTCAATTCCGCTGCTGACACATCCAAACTGAACAGGATAGAGAAACATGGCGCGCGGCCGATTGCGTCGCGCGCGGCCGAAAGGGGGTGATGTTTGTGAAACTTCGGAAGGTCGTACTCCGGATCAGGGTATTTGGTAGCAGCCTGACACTGGTCTGGAAGTAACCCGACGGGGCCGGCGCGAATGCCGGTCCCTGCCGAAGGCGAGACAACATCACCCCCTTGGCATGAATATTATCACATCGGCAGGGACGTTCAAGGACGCGGTTCGACTGCGCCGACGATTCGCCGAGGATGGGTGAAGACTTCGAAGGTGTCGCCGCGCGCAACGGCGACCACGGTGATGCCGGCCGTGTCGGCCTCGCGGAGCGCCAAGGCGCTCGGCACCGATATGGCGGCGATCAGCCCGCATCCCATCATCGCGGACTTCTGCACCAGTTCCACGGAAAGTCGGCTGGTGATCGTCAGGAAGCCCAGCGAAGCGTCCGTTCCCGCGGCCGCCAGATGGCCTGTGACCTTATCGAGCGCATTATGCCGGCCGACATCCTCGCGGATCACGATGCAGCCCGTGCCGGGGCGATGGAAGGCCGCGGCGTGCACCGCGCGGGTGCGACGTCCGAGAACCTGGCCTTCCGCCATCTCCTCCATCGCCCGGACGATCTGCACAGGTTCGACGGCCAGGACGTCGTCCAGCCGCGGCAGGGAGACCGTCGCGTATTCCAGCGATTCCACGCCGCACAATCCGCAGCCGACCGGGCCGGTCATCTGCCGGCGGCGTGCCACATAGGTGGCCGCCCGCTGCGGCACGAGCCAGAGACGGCAATCGTAGCCGCCGTCGACCGCTTCCATCTCCAGCCGCTCGATTTCGTCGGCCGTGCGCACGATCCGCTCGTTCAGCGCCAGCCCGAGCGCCATATCCTTGAGGTCGGAGGGCGTCGCCATCATCACGGCGTGGGTGGTCCCGTTGATCGACACGGCAACGGCCGCCTCTTCCGGTACCGGTCTTTCGCCGGCGGCGAAGCGTCCGTCGCGCCAGGCCAGGGTAGCCGCCTTGACGTCCACACTCATTGCGGCACCTCGTTCAGGCTGAGTGAAATCACAAAGTGATCACGCAGGCGTGTTCAAACGCGCCGAAGCGCATTATGACCTTAAGCGCGCAACCATCGCGCGAGTCCCAGTTTACATAGCGACAGGTGATGCGTTGAGCGAATCCTTCCTCGCGGCAGAGTTTGCCGCCCTTCTTCAAGTCCTCTTCATCGATATCGTGCTGGCGGGCGACAATGCGGTCGTCGTCGGCATGGCGGCGGCTGGCGTCGACAAGTCGATCCGCAGCAAGGTCATCTTCTGGGGCATCGCAGGCGCCGTCGTCATGCGGATCCTGTTGGCGATCATCGCCGTCGAACTCCTGGCGATCGTGGGCCTGACGCTTGCCGGCGGCATCCTGCTGCTCTGGGTATGCTGGAAGATGTACCGCGAGATCCGCGCCGGCGGCCACGAAGAACTGGACGAGGAAGCCGCCGCCAAAATGCCGAAGAAGAGCTTCGGCCAGGCCCTTTTGCAGATCATCGTCGCGGACATCTCCATGTCGCTCGACAATGTGCTGGCCGTGGCGGGCGCCGCGCGGGATCATATCGAGGTCCTCGTCGCAGGCCTTCTGATATCCGTCGTGCTGATGGGCGCCATGGCCACGCTGATCGCCCGGCTTCTCAACAGATATCGCTTCATCGCCTGGATCGGCCTGCTGATCATCCTGTTCGTCGCGCTCAAGATGATCTACGAGGGCACCGAGCAGGTTGCCTGCGCGGGCATCCTCCCGGCCCTCTGCCTGGAGCACTGACCGTCCGGCATCCCGAACAGGCGAGGACAGGTATGACGAGCGAACTGGATTGCGTCGAAGATGCGGTGGCCGCGATCGCGGCGGGCGAGCTTGTGGTGGTGGTCGACGATACCGACCGCGAGAACGAAGGCGACCTGATCATGGCGGCGTCGAAGGCGACGCCCGAAAAGATGGCCTTCATGATCCGCCACACGAGCGGCATTCTCTGCGTGCCCATGACGGCGGACCGGGCCCAGCGCCTGAACCTCCCGCCGATGGTGGCCAACAATCTCGATCCGATGCGCACCGCCTTCACCGTGTCCGTCGACTACAAGGTCGGCATGACGACAGGCATCTCCTCGGAAGAACGTGCCAACACCGCGCGCGCCCTTGCCAACGACAATGTCTCCGCAAACGACTTCCTGCGCCCCGGCCATATGTTTCCGCTGATCTCGCGGGAGGGCGGGGTGTTGACCCGCTCCGGCCACACCGAAGCGGGAACGGACCTTGCCAAGCTGGCCGGGCTGGAGCCCGCCGGCGTCCTGGCCGAGGTGGTCAACGACGACGGCACCGTCAAGCGGCTGCCCGAACTCATCCCCTTCGCACGGGAGCACGGGCTCAAGATCGTCTCCATCGAAGACCTGATCGCCTATCGCATACGCCGCGAAAGCTTCGTCACCTGCGTCAAGGAACAGGAGATGATGATTGGCGGCATGAAGGGGCGCGTGCGTATCTACGAAACGCCGTTCGACGACATGCAGCATGTCGTCGCCCTGTTCGGCGACGTCAAATATGCCGCCAACGTGCCGACGCGCATCCACCGCGAACAGCCGGTCAAGGATTTGTTCGGACGGGTTCGCGGCAGCCGCACATGGGTGGAATCCGCCGTCGATGCCTTGCAGAAGCACCAGAACGGCATCCTGATGCTGCTGCGCACCTCGGAGGCCGACGATTACACGCCGGAAGAACATGCAGCCCCTGCCCTGCAGGACGGGGAAAAGCATGGCAGCGCGCGTGCGCGCATGGCGCGCTGGCGCGAAATCGGCATCGGCGCGCAGATCCTGCGGGACCTTGGCGTGCGCTCGATCCGCATCCTGGCGACGCACGAGCGGTCCTATGTCGGCCTGACGGGCTTCGGCATCGACGTGGGCGGCACAATCCTGCTGGACGACTAGAGTCTTCAGCCGATCGGCTGCTGCCGCGTTTCGAGATCGACCGCGGCGGCGGCCAGAAGGCCCAGGAACAGAAGCGCCGCGAAAAAGCCGACGGCGACGGGAAAGCCGATGGCCACGAGCGGCGCTATCGCCGTCGGCGCCAGAAGGCCGCCAAGCCGCGCCATCGCACCCGCCGTGCCCATACCCGTCGCGCGGATGCTGGTGGGGTAGAGCTCGGGGGTCCACGCATAGAGCGCGCCCCATGTGCCCAGCAGCGCGAAGCTCATCAACAGGATCGCACCCGTCACGATGACCGGTTCGAGGCTGATCGCAAAGACGAAGCAGCCGATGCACGACAGCAGCAGGAAGCCGATCAGCGTCTCGCGCCGGCCCCAGCGCTCCACTCCGTAGGCCGCCAGCGCGTAGCCCGGTATCTGGGCCAGGGCCACGACGATCAGGAAACCGTAGCCGCGCAGGAAGCCGAGCCCCTCGCCGGCAAGCCGGCCCGGCAGCCAGGTGAACACGCCGTAATAGGCCGTCGAGACCAGCAGCCAGATGGCGAGGATGCAGGCGGTGCGGCGCATGTACGGGGCCGCGAAGATACCGACATGGCCGGCGGGTTGCGGGTCCGGCCGCACCGGCTTGTCCAGCTTTGGACGGCGGTTGACCTCGAGCACTCTGTCGAAAACGTCCTGCGCCTCCTGTGCGCGGCCGTTGGACAGGAGATAGCGGGGCGACTCCGGTATCCAGAGGCGAAGGCCGATACCGAGAATGGCGGGAATGGCCGTCGCCAGGAAGATGACGCGCCATGCCTCCGCCACGCCGTAGGCGTGCGCCGCCCACGCGACGATCGCGACGGCGACGGTGCCGACGGCCCAGAAGCCCTCGAGCATCACCAGCCACCGGCCACGGCTGCGCGCCGGCAGGAATTCGGCCATCATCGCATAATCCACCGGAAGAGTGCCGCCGACGGCCAGCCCGACGACGAAACGCAAGACAAGCAGCACGGCGAAATCCGGCGCGAATACGGAGGCCAGGCTGAAAAGGGCATCGAGCGCCACGGTGGACAGAAGGATGCGCCGGCGGCCGTACCGATCGGCCAGGCGACCGAAGACATAGGCTCCGATCAGCATACCGAAGAAGAAGGCCGTGCCTGTCTGCAGGGCGTGCGGCAGCGACAGGCCGAAGCTCAAGGCGATCGATGGCGCGGTAAACCCCACTGCGATCACCTGCATGGCGTCGGCCGCCCAGACGAGGCCGAATATTCCCAGAAGGCGCCGTTGGAAGCGGCCCGTTCCGGCGCGCTCCAGGACCTCTTCGACTGCATAGCCATGTCCGGCTGCCGTCACTGCCATGATTCGCCCCCGCGTTCGACCGGCCATACTTATGACGCCGAGGCCGCGCGCTGAAAAGACGGCTTACCTGGGCAAGCGGGTTCTTTCGGCATGGCGGAGGCGCAGACCCTCCGCGCGCTCGGGCGTCAGGCGGGCCCGGCAATGCAGGCAGGAAACGCCGGCTTCGAAGCCGGGCGCCCGCGTTTCCTCTGCCGTCAGCGCCGCCCCGCATCCGAAACACTGCGTGTAGTCCGCTTCGGCCAGGCCCTGGCCTACGGCCACGCGCCCGTCGAAGACATAGCAATCGCCGTCCCAGAGGCTGTCCTCGGCCGCCACATCCTCGAGATACTGCAGGATACCGCCCTTGAGATGGAAGACTTCCTCGAAACCTTCGGCCAGCATGTAGGCCGACGCCTTTTCACAGCGGATGCCGCCGGTGCAGAACATCGCAACCTTGCGATGACGCGCCGGATCGAGTTCCTCGGCGACGAAGCTCTTGAACTGCGTAAAGCTTTCGATCCGGGGGTCGATGGCGCCGCGAAACGTCCCGATCCGCGTTTCGTAGCGATTGCGCGTGTCCACGACAACGACGTCCGGATCTTCGATGATCGCGTTCCAGTCGCGCGGGGCGACATAGGTGCCGGCCTTGAGGGCCGGATTTGCCTGCGGCGCCCGCATGGTGATGATTTCCGGACGGATGCGAACCTTCATCCGGCGGAACGGTTTCTCGGAACTGTCCGAGAACTTCACCTCGCCCTGGCGAATGCCCAGCCTTGCGTCGAGCAGATCCACCACCCGCGCGATCGCATCCGGAGCGGCGGCGATGGTGCCGTTGATGCCTTCGGAGGCGATCAGCAGCGTACCGCAGACGGCCTCGCCGACGCATATGTCCAGGAGCTCCCGCCGCACTGTCGGGAGATCTTCGATCGTCACGAAACGATAAATGGCTGCGATACGATAGCTCATCCTCGCCAACTGGCAAAATCGCGACGGCTTGACAAGCATTTCCAAAAAGCGCGACCCCTTTTCGCAATGGCAGACGAACCCGATTTCCAGACCGACTTCAGGCCCGTCATCGGTGCGGCCGAAGAAGTGGCCTCCGACATTCTCCGCGTCGTGGCCCCCAACGCCGGGGCGATGACCTTTCGCGGCACCAACAGTTACGTGCTGGGGCGCGGCAGCGTCGTCGTGGTGGACCCCGGGCCAGACGACGGCTCGCATCTCGATGCCCTGCTGCGCGCCATCGGCGAGCGCCCGGTCGAGGCGATCCTCGTGACGCATACCCATCTCGACCACACGGCCCTTGCGCCACGGCTTGCCGAGGTGACGGGCGCGCCGATCTGGGCCGAAGGGCCGCATCGACACGAGCGGGCGTTGGCCGCAGGCGAAGAAAACCGCCTGGACGCGGCTTCCGACCGCAGCCTCCCCATCGCCCGCAGGATAACCGACGGAGAGACGCTGCCGGTCGACGCGATGCGGATGGAGGCGGTGGCGACGCCCGGCCATGCCGCCAACCACCTGGCCTTCGCCTTGCCCGACCGGAGCGTGCTCCTGTCCGGCGATCACGTGATGGGGTGGGCGACATCTCTGGTGGCGCCCCCGGACGGCGCCATAGGCCCCTATCTCGCCTCGCTTGAAAAACTGATGCGGCGCGACGAGGCGCTCTACCTGCCTGGCCATGGCGGCTCGATCGCGGATCCGCAACCGTTCCTGCGCGGCCTGCGCGCGCACCGCCTCATGCGCGAGCGCGCCATATTCGAGCGGCTGGCCGGCGGTGCCACGAGCATCGCCTCGATCGTCGGCGCCATCTATCGCGACATCGATCCGAGGCTGATCGGCGCTGCGACGCTGAACGTCCTGTCGCACCTGGAGTTTCTGGAGCAGAAAGGGCTTGCGCGATCCAGCGGCCGGGGCGGTCCGGGCGCTCTCTGGATGGCGGCTACTCCTCCACCGCCCCGCTCTGCGCCAACGTCATCGCACCATCCAGCCGGTCGAGGAAAGCCGCGATGAAGCGACGGTTCTGGCCCAGATCGCGCGGTACGTCGCGCGATATGGAGCGCGCATCCACGAAGGTCGAACCGCCGTCCTCCTGGATGCGGATGGTGATGTCGCTCGGCAGACCGACCAGCGGGGCCGATGCGACGGCGTTTATCGTATAGTCCTGTGCGTCGACTTCCGCGAAACGGTCGTAGGCCGCTTCGGAATCGACGGTCGAGCGCAATGTCGGGCGGGCGATGCGGACCGTGCCCTCGACGCCGAGATCGCCCGCGGCGGGCTGGGGCAAGGCAGAGGATTCCACCGAAGCGACCTGCCAGCCAAGATCGTCGGCCACCTGCCGGGCGGTGCGGTACACTTCCCGCCCCGTGGCCGGAAACTCCCGGCCGAGCATCAGGGTGCTACCGGCGGGTGCGGTCGTCCCATCCGCCGTCATGCCTGCCGTGTAGGCCGAATTGCCGTCGGGGTTGTCGAGCGCCAGCATCGCGCCGACCGCGAACGGAATGCTGACGAAGAGGCCCAGGAACAGGGCGGCAAGCGCACGCCCTCCGCCGGGGCGGCCGGAAAGCCAGACCATCGATATGGCATGGATCGCCAGGACGAGGGCCAGCGCCAGCAGGCCGGCCGCCAGCCCGATGACGCTGCCGAAGTCGTCCAGCCGCGACAGGCCCATGCGGAACAGAAGAAAGCCCATGAACAGGAGCGCCCCGGCGAAGCCGGCAAGCCCGAATGCCCAGTCGGCCGTCCAGACCCGTTTGCGGATGTAATGCCCCGTCACCCCGGCTCAGCTCCGCCCGCGCGCCTTGGGGGGCGTCGCCGTACGCAAAGCCCTCTCCAGCCGGATCGCCGCCTGCGCGGCCGCAACACGCGCGATCGGCACGCGGAACGGAGAGCAGGATACGTAATCGAGCCCCACCTGTTCGAAGAAGCTGATGGAAGCCGGGTCTCCGCCCTGTTCCCCGCAAACGCCGAGCGTGATGTCGGGCCGGGTGCGGCGCGCCTTCTCCACGCCCATGGCGATGAACTCGCCGACGCCCTCCGCATCGATCGACTGGAATGGATCGCGCTCGATGATACCGGCGCGCTGGTACGTGCTCATGAAGTTGGCGGCATCGTCGCGCGAGATCCCGTAGACCGTCTGTGTCAGGTCGTTGGTGCCGAAGGAGAAGAAATCGGACACTTCGGCGATTGTGTCGGCCCGCATCACGGCGCGCGGCAGCTCGATCATCGCCCCGACATGATAGGAGACGCGCCGCCCCTTCTCGGCGGCGACCTCGTCCGCCACCTTGTCGATCCGCTGCTTGACGAAATCGAATTCGCGCCGCAGCCCGACCAGGGGAACCATGATTTCCGGCACCACGTCCTTGCCCTTGCGTCCGCCGGCCTCGATAGCTGCTTCGATGATGGCGCGCGTCTGCATCTCGGCGATCTCGGGATAGGAAATCGCCAGCCGGCAACCGCGATGGCCGAGCATCGGGTTGAACTCCTGCAACTGCTCGATGCGCTGGCGCAGCGCCGCGGCTTCCAGGCCGAGGCTCTCGGCCAGTTCGGTGATCTCGGCCTCGCCTTTCGGCAAAAATTCGTGCAGAGGCGGATCGAGAAGCCGGATCGTGACGGGCAGTCCGGCCATGATCTCGAACAGCTCGACGAAGTCGGACCGCTGCATCGGCAGGAGCTTCTCCAGCGCGCTTCGACGCCCCGCCTCGTCACCGGCCAGGATCATGTCGCGCATGACGCCGACGCGCTCGCCTTCGAAAAACATGTGCTCGGTGCGGCACAGGCCTATCCCCTCCGCCCCGAAGGCGCGGGCGGCACGCGCCTCGATCGGGGTTTCGGCATTGGTCCGCACGCCGAGGCGGCGGGCGCGGTCGGCAAATTCCATGAGAGTGGCGAAATCGCCGGTCAGCGTCGGCCGTCGAAGCCTTGCGGCCCCACGGATCACCTCTCCGCTCGCGCCGTCGATGGTGATCGCCTCGCCGGCCCGGATCACGATGTTGCCCGCCGTAAGCGTCTGGGCGGCAAGGTCGATCCGGAGCGCGCCCGCACCCGTTACGCAAGGCTTGCCGATGCCGCGCGCCACGACCGCGGCATGGCTGGTCGTTCCGCCGCGGATGGTCAGCACGCCTTCGGCGACATGCATGCCGTGCACATCTTCCGGCAAGGTTTCGTTGCGCACCAGGATGACGTTGCGCCCCTCGCCCGTCAGTCGGACGGCTTCTTCGGAATTCAGGACGACGATGCCGGTTGCGGCGCCGGGAGAGGCCGGCATGCCGCGCCCGACCACCTCGACCGTATCGCCATGCTCGATCGTCGGATGCAGCAGCTCGTCCAGTGCCATCGGGTCGATGCGCAGGATGGCCTCGGGCTCGTCGATCAGGCCGTCGCGCACCATCTCCACCGCCACGCGGACGCCCTCGGCTATGGTCCGGCGCGCCGGACGCGACTGAAGCAGATAGAGGTCGCCGTCGCCCACCATGAAGTCGACTTCGCAGGCATCGGCCATGTGGCGTTCGATACGGCGTACATAGTCGGCAAGCGCCTCCATGTCGGCGGGAAACGTCTCGCGGGCCCGCTCCGTATCCAGTTGCACGATGTCGGCGTCTTCGCCGCCGATCTCGCCCGTTTCCTCGCGCCCGCCGATCCGGAACTCGCCCGTCAGCCGTCCCTTGCCCGTCGCCATGTCGCGGGAGAGGGCATGGCCGGTGCCGGATTTTTCGCCGCGCTCGTTGAAGATCATGGCATGCACCGTCACGGCGATGCCGGCATTCTCGGAGATGCCGTGGGCGGCGCGGAAGGTGCGCGCGACCGGGCTGCGCCAACTCTGGAAACTGGCCTCGACGACGCGCAGCAACTGCTCGAACGGCGTTTGTGGAAGCGCCTGCCCGAGTTCGGCGTCCAGGAATGCATGATACCGTGCGATCAGCGTCCGCCATTCGGCCGGGCTTGAAGGCTCCCCGCCGCCGCCCCAGCCCGCCTGCTCGCGCTCGAGGTCGAAAATCTCCTCGAATTCTCCGGCGTCCGCCCCGAAGACGAGCCCGGCAAAGCTTTCGATGAACCTCCGGTAGGCCCGGAAAGCGAAGGGCAGGTCTTCGAGCTCGAGCGCCAGCGTTTCGACCGTGCGGTCGTTGAGGCCGATATCGAGAACGGTATCGGCAAGGCCGGGCATGGCCGCGCGCGCGCTGGGCCGCACAGCCATGAGCAGGGGGCGCATTTCACCGTCGAAGGTCCGTCCGGTGATGCCTTCGAGCCATTCGACGGTCGACAGGATCTCCGCGCGCAGCGCGGCCGGCAACTCGCCATGGGCGGATGCCGTCTCGCGCCATGCGACCGACGAAATCGTGAAACCGGGAGGAACCGGCAGATCCAGCATCGCCAGCAGCGCAAGGTTTGCGCCCTTGTGCCCGAGCGATTCGGCAGGATCTGCCGTGCGGTCGGCAGCGCCACGATTGAAGGTGAAGCATTTCCTGACCATGGCGCGCGACTGCCGGCTCCCTTTATCCTCCTAGCGGTTCTGTTCGATGACGGCGCCCATCTCTTCCGCGCTCATCGCGCCGGCATAGCGGTTGCCGTTGATGAAGAAGGTCGGTGTCGCGCTGACCCCGAACTCGCTCTGCCCGCGCTGCTGCACGGCCATGACCTTCTTCTGTAGGTCGGCATCCTGCAGACAGGCGGTGAACTGCTCCTGCGACATGCCGGCCTGACGCGCGATGGCCAGAAGCTCGACCGATGCATTCTCGGCGCCGGCCCATTGCCGCTGCTGGTCGAAAAGCACGTCGATCATCGCCGTGCGCCGCTCTTCGGGTACGCAGCGCGCCAGCATGAAGCCGGCCAGGGCGCGCGGATCGAACGGGAACTCCCGCACGATCAGCTTGGCGACGCCGGTATCGAGATATTCGGTCTTGATGGTCGGGTAGGCATTGGCATGGAAGTCGGCGCAATGGCTGCAGGTGAGCGAGGCGTACTCGACGATGGTGACCGGCGCGTCCGGATTGCCGATCACGATGTCCGGCAGTTCGCCCGGCTGCATCAGGGCATCCACATCCACCGTGCCCTGGGCCTGCGGCGCCGCCGCCGTTTCCTGCGCGATCGCAGCGCCGGTATAGGCAGGCGCGCCCGCCATCAATACCGCACCGGCCAGAAGCATGGCGTAAAACCGCGCCTGCCTGGACTTGTTCGTAAGCGACATGATCTCTTCCTTTGACGTCGTCACCCTTCGCATTCCAGCTATCCGATAAACTGCGCCACGAATAGGGCGTTACGGCGCATTAGCGGCGATGGAACGGGTCAGGGACCCTTCCGGCCGTTGTTGCGGCCCATGACGCATGCGCCGTAACGCTCGAGGGCCTTGCGAAGACGGTCGCTTTCGATACGCGACACCGCCTCCTCGATCTGCTTCTGCTGGAGGCTGTCCGGCGCACGCCAGGCAGGCTTCCTGTCCGGCGGCGAAACCGCGACCGCGCGCTGCACGATCCGCAGCGAGCCCACCGCATGATATCCGAAAAAGGCGTTCAGCCGCTGCACGACCTCGCCGCTCTCATGCTGGAGACGCAGCACGAATGCCCCTTCGCAGGCGACGATCAGGGTAGCCGGCCGAAAGGGCTCGTCCTCGTATCGCTGCGGCGGCCATTGCAGCCGCTCCGGCCGGGTTGCGCCGGCCAACCGTGTTCCGACGATCTCGGGCCATGCCGAAAGCAGCCCGAGGCTCATGCCGGCCTTGCGCGCCAGAACAGGCTCCACAAGGCTCGCGGTCAGTTCCCCGATCTGCCAGCAGCGTTTCCTGCGTACCGGCCCGCCCGCCATGTCACGCCCGGCCGATCTCGGCCCGAAGACGGGCGCCAAGCTGCTTGCGGCGAAGATCGGTCAAAGTGACGCTCATGTAGCCGAAGATCACGGTAACCATCCACTCGTTCAGAAGCACGCCGTGAAAGGAACCATAACTGAAGACCAGCACAACGAAAACGACCGATGTCTCGCGCAGCATCGTATTGCGGGACCGCACGAAGACCGTTCCGATGAAAACGCCGAAGACGCCGACGAGCAGTAGCGTACCGACGATCCCGCTGTTCAGCGCCTCGTCCACGATAAGGTTGTGCAGGTGGGTATACTGGCCCACCTGCGCCTCGTTCACCCCGGATCGCTCCGCCACGGTTTCCATCTTGCCGACATGGCCGATTCCGATCAGCGGATGCTCGCGCCAGATCTCGAAGGCGGAAGACCACATGGCCATGCGCACATCGACGGAGCCCGATGCGACGCCGGTCTGCTCGTAGCGGTCGATCTCCACCAACGCCTGGTCCGCCCGTTGCATGACGATGCCGGACATCGGCAACAGCGCCGCCACGGCAACGCAGGCCCCGATGGCCAGCGCCACGACGGAGCGCCGGTCGCCGACGCCGACGACGCGCCGCCACACATGGACGAGGTCCAGTATGCCGAAAATCGGGTAGATGCCCCAGGTTGCGCGCGTCTGCGAAAGCAGCGCCGGTACGAAGGAGAGATACAGCCACCAGCGGCCATTGGGCAAAATTCGGGGCGGGCGCTCCATGGGCAGGCGCGCGACCAGGCCGAACGCCGCGGCGATGAAGCCCAGTATCGCCTCGTTTCGGCCCAGGCCGACGCGAATGCCGGTCGCCCAGAACTCGGCCGGCGTCGCAATGAGCAGTGCGACGACACCGATACGGGCACCGAGGATCGTGGCATCCAGCGGACGCCTGACGAAGAAAAGGCCGAGCGGCAGGAACACGCAGGCCAGCTCGATAGCCGCATAGGACAAGAGCCTGTTGCCGTCGAACCCTTCCCCGCGCAGCAGGCTGAGCCCGATGGACCAGGCGACATAGGCCGCCAGCACGATCGTGAATGCCGGCGGCGCGAGCCGCCAGCTCGATGGCCGGATGACGGCGTGGACTACCCCGACCACGGCGATAAGGGCGAAAAGGCCCTTGCCCAAGGAAACCAGGACACCGATCAGCGCCATCGCGGCGGTCAGCAGCAGCGGGTCGGTGCGCCGCCGCAAGAGCAGGAACCTGCCCACGCTCACCGTTTGCCCTCGAACGCCGCGCGGATGCGCGACACGAAATCGCCCGTCCGAAACCGCAGTGTCGGAAGGCGCTGCCACGGCTTGAGCCGAAAGGCGGAATAGCTTTGCCCTTCCATCGTGGTGCCCTCGTTAGTCAATGGGTTGAGGCCAAGCGCATTCGGCTCGACATGCCGCACGCGGATATCGTGCGCCCAGCCGCGCTCCATCGCCACGTCGTAGGGCAGCGTCATGGGACGCAGGCCCTGCAACATGCGCGCGGCAGCCTTCCGGTTGAGCATGTAGGCCGCCGAACCGCCGGTTGGCCCGAACACGGCCCTTCCCATGCGGATGCCGCCTGACAGGATACGATCCACCTTCAGGCGGGGCATTCGATAGTTGACCAGCTTGACGAGGTCCCAGTCGTCGACCGCGACGATATCCTCCACGACCCGCCGGAAGGCGGCGTCGGGCGCGGCGTCGTCCTCGAAGATGACGGCGATATCCGCATCGCTGCCCAGGAAAACCTCGAATGCGCGCAGATGGCTGGCATAGCAGCCGTATTCTCCAGGTTGCGGACGTTTGCCGTGGTCCCGCATGAAGCCGGGCACGTCCAGCAGCCGCTGCCGCTCCTCCTCGGACACGGCGCGGCCATCGACGGCCGGGATGCGGACCAGTTCGATGCCGGCGGAGGCGGCATCCGCCATGACTGCCGAAAGCCTGTCCTGCGACCGGTCGAGATTGATGACGTAGTGAATGATCCGCACGAAACCGGGCAACTTTGGCTGATGAGTCAGGTGTTCGGATGAACGCTTGAGTGTGCCCTGTCAAGACGACCGCCCATCGGCAGGTATCGTGCCGGGCGATTGCGGGGCCGCTCGTTTTGGCCTAGGCCCTGCAAGAGCGAGAGGCGGGCCCAATGCAGCGAGACGACATGGCAGGCGGGGTCACGACCCGCCTTCTGGATTGGTACGACGCGCATGCGAGGCGATTGCCGTGGCGGATCCCCCCCGGCGACAAACGGGCCGGAATCCGTCCCGATCCGTATCGCGTCTGGCTTTCCGAGGTCATGCTGCAGCAAACCACGGTTGCCGCCGTCAAATCGTATTATGCCGACTTCCTGTCGCGCTGGCCCACTGTCGACGCGCTGGCCGCAGCGCGCGACGAGGAGGTCATGGCGGCGTGGGCCGGCCTCGGTTATTATGCAAGGGCTCGAAACCTCCTGGCCTGCGCGCGGGCCGTCTCGGCGCGCGGCGGGGTCTTTCCCGGCAGCGCAGCCGGCCTGCGGGACTTGCCGGGCATCGGCGACTATACCGCCGCCGCCATAGCGGCCATAGCCTATGACGAACCGGTCGCCGTGGTCGATGGCAATGTGGAGCGCGTCGTCAGCCGGCTGGAACTCATCCACACGCCGCTTCCGGCGGCAAAGCCGGCGATCAGGATGGCGATGCAGGCGATGACGCCGCCCGACCGCCCAGGCGACTTCGCGCAGGCCGTGATGGATCTGGGCGCCACGATCTGCACCTCGCGCCGGCCGGCCTGTGCGATCTGCCCCGTGGTCGAGCCATGCGGCGCACGCGCAAGGGGCACGCAGGAGACCCTTCCCGTGAAGGCTCCGAAGGCGGAGAAGCCCTTGCGGGTCGGCGCTGCCTTCGTGGCGGAACATCCCGGCCTCGGCGCCGTCCTTCTGCGGCGGCGACCGTCGAAAGGCCTTCTGGCCGAGATGGAGGAGCCGCCGACGACCGGCTGGACGGCGCGGGTGGACGGCGCCACGGATGCCGCCGCGGCCCCGCTGGCGGCGCCGTGGACGCTGGCCGGCACGGTCGAGCATACCTTCACCCATTTCCGGCTGAGGCTTTCCGTCTGGCATGCGGAAACAAATGCTGCGGCGCCGGATGGAATGTGGTGGCAGCCGGTCGACGACCTCGCCGATCGGGCCCTTCCGACCCTTATGCGCAAGTGCATCGCGGTGGCTCTCGCCTGACGCGTCTCGATGTTCGGACCCAATCGGTCACATAGTCGGCATTGAGCGTATCGGCTTCGGCCGCGCCGACGGCGCGAAAGGCTTCGAGATCCGCCGGGAGGCGGCAGGTTTCGCCCTCGCGGCCGCCCTGCAACTGCAGGATGATCCCGCCGCTGCGGCTGACGCCGACGACCGTGCCGACAAAGTGCTCTACCCGGCACCCCGCTGCCTCGTCATGCGTTATACCGACAAGAACGGTCGCCCCGTTCAGCTTTTCGGCCCGGGCCACATCCCATCCGCAAGCGGTGTCTTCCATGTCGCGTCTCTCCCACGCCATCGAGGTGCCTCGATGGGTCGGAGTTCTGCCACGGAACAACCGCGACGCAAGAAACCGAGGATGGTTCCCGCGTCCAGGGAGGAAACGCTCTAGATGGCGCCCATGCGCGCACGCACTTCCTTGCGCAGTTCGTCGATCACACGCAACCTGCCGCCCTCCCTGACATGCCAGAAGGTCCAGCCATTGCACGCCTCCAAGCCCTGCACCTGGGCGCCGACACGGTGGATGGAGGCGGCGTGGTTGGCGGTGGCGATCGTTCCATCGGCACGCACCAGCGCGCTGTATCGGCCGCGCGAGTCGGTGAGTTCCGTTCCGGGAGTCAGAAGCCCGGCCTCGATCAGCGTCGTGAAGGCGATGCGCGGTTCGGCGCGCTTGCCGGGCGTAATGCGGATCGACAGGCTGTCGAGCGGCTCCACCGCATCAATGCGGGCGCGTGCCGCGTCGATATAGCTGTCCTCCCGCTCGATGCCCACGAAATGACGGCCGAGCCGCTTGGCCACGGCGCCGGTCGTCCCGGTTCCGAAGAACGGGTCGAGGATCGTATCTCCCGGCCGCGTCGACGACAGGATCACCCGCGCCAGAAGTGCCTCGGGCTTCTGCGTCGGGTGCACCTTGCGCCCGTCCTCTCCCTTCAGGCGCTCCGAACCGGAGCAGATGGGGAAATGCCAGTCCGAGCGCATCTGGAGATCGTCATTGGCGGCCTTCATCGCTTCGTAATTGAAGGTGTAGCCCTTGGCCTCCCGGTCGCGGGACGCCCAGATCAACGTCTCGTGCGCGTTCTGGAAGCGACGCCCGCGGAAATTCGGCATCGGGTTGGCCTTGCGCCACACGATGTCGTTGAGCATCCAGAAACCCAGGTCCTGCATGATCGCGCCGACCCGGAAGATGTTGTGGTACGAGCCGATGACCCAGATCGTGCCGTTCGGCTTGAGCACCCGGCGCGCGGCCAGAAGCCATGCGCGCGTGAAGGAATCGTAGGCCGCGAAGCTTTCGAACTGGTCCCAGGCGTCGTCGACCGCGTCCACCTTGGACTGGTCGGGCCGGGTCAGGTCTCCGCCGAGTTGCAGGTTGTAGGGCGGATCGGCAAAGATGGCGTCCACCGATTTCTCGGGCAACGCTTCGAGCCGCGAGATGCAGTCACCCTTGATGATGGTGTCGCGCCATTCCAGATTGGTGGAAACAGGTTGCACTTTCGACGCAGGACGAGCATTCGACATCGGGACACCCACGGGTTCAACGCAGAACTAAAACCGGGGTCATGGTTATCGAACGGGGTAAACAATCCATGAAGCGCCCGCTCGAAACTTTATGGACGCGCGCCCGACGCGTCGGATGGCTTGCGCTTTGACAGGAGTTTTCAACGGGATGGCACTTTCGCTCATCATCTTCGACTGCGACGGCGTCCTCGTCGATTCAGAGATCGTCGCGGCACAGATCGAATCCGAAAAGCTGGCCGAACTCGGCCTGGAGTTTTCACCGGAGGAGATTTCCGAGCGATTTGCCGGCCTGACCCTGACGCGGATCACCGAGATCCTGACCGAGGAAACAGGCGTGATCTTTCCGGACGGCTTCGTCGCGGAGGTCGAACGCGAAAGCGATGTCCGCCTTGCGAAGGTGGCGAAAATTCCAGGCGTCCACGACATGCTGGACCGGCTCGAACTGCCGCGCTGCATCTGCTCGAACTCGATGATGAACCGGTTGCAGCTCATGCTGAAGCCCGCCGGCCTGTGGGACCGTTTCCGCCCCTATGTCTTCCCCTCGCGCGAGGTCGGAACGAAGCGGGGCAAGCCTGCGCCGGACGTCTTCCTATATGCCTGCAAGGAATTCGGCGTCGCCCCGGAAGAGGCCATCGTGCTGGAGGATTCCGTCCACGGCGTCGCCGCGGCCGTCGCGGCCGGTTGCCGCGTCGTGGGCTTTACCGGCGGCAAGCATACCCACCGCGGCCATGCGGACTCCCTCACCGAAGCGGGGGCGGAGACGGTCATCAGCCGCCTGTCGGACTTCCCCGCCACGGTCGAGGCCTTCGCCGACTGGGAACGCGTCTAGAGCGTTTCCTACTCATATGGAAACACTCTAGGACGTTTCCCCCGGCGCCCGCTACTGATCCAGGCCGGCCTGCACCAGCAGCCGGCCACCTTCGGGCACGACGATCCCGCGGTCGACATAGGTGAATTGCGTCGGACCGCCGGGCACCACGTTTGCCGCGACACGTCCCGCCCTGGAGTAGAGCTCGCCGCCGGCGTTGCGAACCGAAACCCGAAGCGGCACCGTCACCTGGCCGGCGCGGGCGGCGGCACCCGGCACGATGCGCCCCGCCACCCCGACATCCATGTAGACCTGCCCGCCCTCGATGCGGCAGGAGCGCGTCACGTCCGATACGGAGACGATATATTCGTAGGCCGGCGCCGTGCCCTTCCGCATGACGGCGCGCGCTTCCGGCACCTCGATGCGCGGACAGTCGCGCGGGTCGGCCGCCGCCATGGGCGCACTTTCCGGGCCACGGCCGGGCCCCTGCGTGGTGCATCCGGCCAGCACGGCCGCAAGGCCGACAGCGGCCAGCGCGATTTTCCCGGTGAATGCCGACATGCCGTTTCTCCACGCTTGTCAGGGCCGCGTCGCGATTCGCTTCCGCGCCGTCATCGACAGCATCGATTCCACGTCACCGGCCCGCAATTCAAGTGAGCGGGGTTGGAACACGCCCTCTCATTCGTGTTAGAGGAGTTCTCTTCGCGCGAATGCGTGCGGCACCGGCCAGCCGGCGCCGGAATGCAGGATGGGAGTTATCGTGAGATACGTCAGTTCGCGGGGGCAGGCCCCTCGCCTCGGTTTCGCAGATGTCCTCCTGGCCGGATTGGCCAGCGACGGCGGACTTTATGTGCCTGAAACCTGGCCGACCGTTTCCGCCGACACCGTCGAGGGCTTTGCCGGCAAACCCTATGCCGACGTTGCATTCGCAGTGCTGAAGCCTTACGTGGGCGGCGAGATTTCCGATGCGGATTTGCGCCGCATGGTCGACGAGGCCTACGCCACGTTTCGCCACCCGGCCGTCGCGCCGCTCGTCCAGACCGACGCCGATACCTTCGTTCTGGAGCTGTTCCACGGACCGACGCTGGCGTTCAAGGACGTGGCGATGCAACTTCTGGCGCGCCTTATGGACCATGTCCTGGCGGAGCGTGGCCAGCGCGCCACCATCGTGGGCGCCACCTCGGGCGACACCGGCGGCGCAGCCATCGCCGCTTTCGCCCAGTCGGCGCGCACCGACATCTTCATCCTGTTTCCCAAGGGGCGGGTGTCCCCCGTACAGCAGCGGCAGATGACGGGACATGGCGCAGCCAATGTGCATGCCCTGGCGGTGGACGGCACCTTCGACGACTGCCAGGCCCTCGTGAAAGCCATGTTCAACGATGCCGCCTTCCGCCGAGACACGGCGTTGTCGGGCGTGAACTCCATCAACTGGGCGCGCATCATGGCCCAGATCGTCTACTACTTCACCGCGGCGGCCAGCCTCGGCGCGCCGGGCCGCAAGATCTCGTTCACCGTGCCGACGGGCAATTTCGGCGATATCTTCGCCGGATATGCGGCCAAGCGCATGGGGCTGCCCATCGACCGGCTCGTGATCGCCACCAACGCCAACGACATCCTTGCACGCACGCTGGCGGACGGCGTCTACGAGACGCAGGGCGTCCACCCGACGACGTCGCCGTCCATGGACATCCAGGTGTCGTCCAACTTCGAGAGGCTGCTGTTCGAGGCCGGCGGCCGTGATGCGGCGCTCGTCACACGGCTGATGCAGAGCCTGTCGCAATCCGGGCGCTTCACCCTGCCGGAGGGCGTTCTTGCAGCGATCCGCGCCGAGTTCGACGCCGGGCGCGCCGACGAGGCCGCCACGGCCGAAACGATCCGCGCCGTCAACGACACACGCGCCTATCTTCTCGATCCGCATACGGCGGTTGCCGTGTCCGTTGCCGGCGCCACGCCGCATGACGGCGTCATGGTGGTCCTGGGCACCGCCCATCCCGCGAAGTTTCCCGATGCCGTGGAAGCCGCTTCCGGTATCCGCCCCGCCCTGCCGCCGACCCACGCCGACCTGATGGAGAGGCCCGAAGTGTTCACGGTTCTCGCCAATGATGCAGCCGCCATCAAGGCATTCATCGCCGGGCGCAGCCGCGCCGCCACGATCGGGGCCGCCGCATGAGCCGCCCGACCGTGGAGATCACCCGCCTGTCGAACGGTTTGACCATTGCGACGGACCACATGCCCAAGCTGGAAAGCGCGGCGCTGGGCATCTGGGTCAAGGCCGGCGCACGTGACGAACGCGAGAACGAGCATGGCATCGCCCATCTGCTCGAGCACATGGCCTTCAAGGGCACGGGGCAGCGCAGCGCGCGCCAGATCGCCGAAGAGATCGAAGACGTCGGCGGCGAGCTCAATGCCTCGACCAGCGTCGAGACGACCGCCTATTACGCCCGCGTCATGCGCGAGGACGTGCCCCTTGCGGTAGACATCCTGTGCGACATCCTGCTCGACTCCCGCTTCGACGAGGACGAACTCTCGCGCGAGAAGCATGTCATCCTGCAAGAGCTTGGAGCCGCCGAGGACACGCCGGACGACATCGTCTTCGACCATTTCCAGTCCGCCGCCTTCGCCGGGCAGATCGTCGGCCGCCCCATCCTCGGCACGCGCGCCAGCGTCACCGGCTTCTCCCGGCAGGACCTTCGCGCCTATCTCGGCCGGAACTACACCCCCGACCGGATGGTCGTCTCCGCTGCGGGCGCCGTCTCGCACCAGGACATGGTCGACCGGATTTCCGCAGCCTTCGGCGCGCTGCCCGCCGGCGCGCCGGACACCGGGACCGGCGCGCCGGCAACCTATACGGGTGGCGACTTCCGCGAAGCGCGCGATCTTGCCGATGCCCAGATCGTGCTCGGCTTCGAAGGTCGCCCCTATTACGCCCGCGACTTCTATGCTTCGCAGGTGCTCTCGATCATCCTCGGAGGCGGGATGTCCTCGCGGCTGTTCCAGGAGATCCGCGAGAGCCGTGGCTTGTGCTATGCCGTGTCGGCTTTCCACTGGAGCTTTTCGGACAGCGGCATCTTCGGCGTGCACGCCGCGACCGGCGAAGAGGAACTGGCCGAACTTGCCCCCGTCATCGTCGACGAGTTGATGCGCGCCGCTTCGGGCATCACCGAAAAGGAAGTCAACCGCGCTCGCGCGCAGATGCGCTCCAGCCTTCTCATGAGCCAGGAAAGCCCGGCCTCCCGGGCGGCCCAGATCGCCCGGCAGTTGATGTTCAAGGGCTCGCCGATCGACAATACCGAGCTTCTCGACAGGCTGGCGGCCATCTCCGCCGAGCGCCTGGCCGACCTGGCGGGCCGCACCTTCCTCGGATCCCGGCCCACGCTGGCGGCGATCGGGCCGGTCGGCCACCTGCCGTCGATCGAGGCGTTGAGCGAGCGGCTCGGCAGCCCGGGGGGCGAAGTGCCCCGCCGGGCCAGCGCGCGCTAGAGCCCGTCGGTATCGACAGTTCGATCAGGCAGGGCATCGCGCGCAAGGAGCTGGAGCGGGTCGGTTATGGCGTTTCTCGACTGGCTTTCCCGTGTCACGGCCCCCCGGCTGGAGGGCGACGGCCTCGTCCTGCGCCTTCCCGAAATCCGCGACTATCCGGCCTGGGCCCAGCTAAGACAGGAAAGCCAGGGGTTTCTGGCGCCGTGGGAGCCGGCCTGGAGCGACGACGAGTTGAGCCGGAACGCCTACAGGGAGCGGTTGTCCCGCTATCGCAGCGAGGCGCGGGAGCGCACGGCCTATAATTTCTTCGTTTTCGGAGATGGTGGCGCCACGCTTTACGGTGGACTTTCCATCGGCCTCATCCGGCGGGGCGTTGCCCAGTCGGGCACGCTCGGCTACTGGATGGGGGAACGCCACGCCGGGCGCGGCCATATGTCCGCCGCGGTGCGGCTGGTGAGTATTTACGCGTTCGATGTCGAGGGCCTGCATCGGCTGGAAGCCGCCTGCCTGCCATCGAACGAAAGATCGAGCCGGCTGCTCGAAAGGGCAGGTTTCCGGCAAGAGGGCTATTTGAGAAAATACCTGAAGATTGCTGGCGAGTGGGAAGACCATAATCTTTACTCCCTCCTTGCCGAAGATTGGTCGCGTTCGCGGCGCATGGGTCGCGATGCCGACCGCCATTGAGTCCTGCCTGCTGCCCGGGCGTGCGGCAGCAAGCCGCCGTACAGGGATTGGAGAAGACGCAAGTGAGCCACCGAGAGCCTTCGTTGTGATCACCGGCCTCCTTGCCCGCCGCGCTGCGCTGCACGTCGTTGCCGCAATGTTTGCCCTGCTGGCCGTCATGGGCGTCGCCCAGGCGCTCGAGCCGGTCGGCATCGGCCGCGACACCGTGGCCGTGGACCTGATGCCGGCGGTGGAACTGCATCGCGGCAGCGGCAACAACTTCCAGGTTTCCACGGTGCCGGGGGCCGACGGCATCGTCCGCCGCATCGAGGTGGAATCAGTGTCCGCCAATCCGTCCGGCAACTGGGCCGTCTTTTCGCTTGCCAACAATGCCGACACGCAGATCGACAGGCTGGTCGTCGCCCCGCACTTTAAGCTGGCCGGCTCGGGCGTCGTCTGGCCCGATCTCGGCTCCCGGCGGATCGCCGCCATCACCCCGTCGGAGGGGTTCGCGCTCGATCGACAGGAAAGCTCGGAGGCCGACCTGTTTCTGGTGACGCTGGACCCCGGCTCGGTCATCACCTTCGTGGCAGAACTGTCGTCCGACAGGCTTCCGGAAATCCGCCTGTGGGAGCCGAACGCCTACAAGGATACCGTCAACGCGTTCACCCTGTATCGCGGCATCGTCCTCGGTATCGCCGGCCTGCTCGCCGTGTTCCTGACCATTCTGTTCGTGGTGAAGGGCTCTGCCGTCTTCCCCGCGACGGCCGCCCTGGCCTGGGCCGTCCTGGCCTATATCTGCATCGACTTCGACTTCTGGCAGAAGCTGGTCCCCATCCAGCCGGGGCAGGAGCGATTATGGCGTGCCGGCACCGAAGTGGCGATCGCCTTTACGCTGGTCGTCTTCCTCTACGCCTATCTCAACCTCAACCGATGGCATCGCGCGCTCTCGGCCTTTACGCTGATATGGCTGTGCGGCCTCGGCGGCCTCGGCGTGCTGGCCGCATTCGAGCCGGCCATCGCATCGGGCGTCGCCCGCATGTCCATGGTTGCCATCGCCGCCATCGGCGCGGTTCTCATACTTGCGCTGGCTATCAAGGGCTACGACAGGGCAGTGATGCTGATCCCCACCTGGGCGCTCGTCTGCGGCTGGCTCGTCGCCGCCGCCATGACCGTGCAGGGAGGCATCGACAACGATATCGTCCAATCGGCCCTCGGCGGGGGGCTGGTGCTGATCGTGCTGCTGTTCGGGTTCACCGTCATGCAGCATGCATTCGCAGGCGGAACAGTCTCGGCCGGGCCCATATCGGACATGGAGCGTCGTTCGCTGGCGCTGTCGGGCACCGGCGACGCCATCTGGGATTGGGACGTCACGCGCGACCGCATCTATGTCGGCGCGGAAGCGGAAGAGGCCGCCGGCCTTCCCATCCGCACCATGAACGGGCCCGCTCGCGATTGGCTTCCCATCCTCCACCCGGACGACAGGGACAGGTTCAAGGCCACGCTCGACGCCGTGATCGAGCACAGGCGCGGCCGCATCTCGCAGGATTTCCGCGTCCGCGGCGATGATGGCCACTATCACTGGATGAACCTGCACTCGCGCCCCGTCCTCGGCAGCGACGGCGAGGTGGTGCGCTGCGTCGGGACGCTGAAGGACGTCACGGGCCGCCGCAAGTCCGAAGAACGGCTGTTGCATGACGCGCTGCACGACCAGTTGACCGGGTTGCCCAACCGCGAATTGCTGCTGGACCGGCTGGACGCCCTCGCCGCGCTGATCGGCTGCCAGATCGAGATGCGCCCCACCGTCTTCGTCATCGACCTCGACGATTTCGGCCGCATCAACGAAGCCTATGGCGTAGTCACGGGCGATACCGTGCTGCTGACCGTGGCGCGGCGCCTGCGGCGTGTCCTGAAACCGCAGGATTCGCTTGCGCGGCTCGACGCCGACCGCTTTGCCATCATCCTCAACTCGCGCACCGACATCGCCGAGGTCGCGGCCTTCGCCGAGTTCCTGCGCGGCGTCATCCGTGCGCCGATCGGCTTTACCGATACGGAAATCGGACTGACGGGATCGATCGGCCTGACGGGCTGGACCGAAGGGGCCGGCGCGGAAGAACTCTTGAAGGAAGCCGAGCTGGCCATGTACGAGGCCAAGCGCCTCGGCGGCGACCGGATCGAGCCGTTCAGGCCGTCGTTCAAGACGGTCGGCTCCGGCCGCATGGAACTGGAGGCGGATCTGCGCCGCGCCTTCGCCCGGCATGAGCTGCATGTCTACTTCCAGCCCGTGATCCGCGTGAAGGACGGCACGACAGCCGGTTTCGAGGCCGTGTTGCGCTGGGAACATCCCAAGCGAGGCCTTGTGCCCCTGGGGGAACTGGTGCCCGTGGCAGAGGCGAGCGGCCAGTTAGACGCGCTGTGCCAGCTCGTACTGGACGAAGCGGCGCGCCGCCTGAGCGACTGGCAGCGCATCGCCGGCTACTCCAACCTGTTCGTCTGCGTGGACATTCTCAGCGGTAGCCTTCTGCGTCAGGATCTCGTCAACGACGTGAACCTCGTACTGAAGCGCTACAAGATCGCACCCGAGACGTTGCGCCTCGAGATGACGGAAGCAAGCGTCATGGCCAACCCGGAGCGGACGGCGCGTGTACTGGAGCGCCTGCGCAAGATGGAGGTCGGGCTGACGCTGGACGAGTTCGGCTCGGGCCGCTCGTCGCTTTCGGACCTCATGCGCTTCCAGTTCGACGCGGTGAAGATCGATCGCAGCTTCCTGCGCGGCGATCGGCGCGAAGAGCGCCTGATGATCTACCACTCCATCATCGCCATGGCACACGATCTCGGACTGACGGTTATAGCCGAAGGCGTCGAGAATACGGCCGACGCGGAGAAGATCCGCCAGTTCAAATGCGACTATATCCAGAGTCGCATGCATTCGCCTGCCGTATCGGCGGAAGAGGCCCGCCGCCGCCTGCAGGATCGGAACGGTCAGAAAAAGGTGATATCGAAGATACGGCGCACGGCCTGACGCCTCCAGCCGGTCGGCGGCATCGCCGCTCAGGCGTGGCCGGCCTCGCTGGCCAGGAATGTCGGGTCTATGCCCATGATGCCGAGCGCCTTCACATATCTGCTTTCGGGCCGGGTGGCGAAGACGATCTCGAAGTCGGCCGGGCAAGTCAGCCAGCCATTGGAAGCGATCTCGCTTTCGAGCTGGCCGGCGGACCAGCCGGCATAGCCGAGCACCATCATGGCCGAACGCGGGCCGATGCCGCTGGAAATGGCTTTCAGGATGTCCATGGTCGGCGTCAGGCAGATGCCGCCATCCACCGGCACGGTGGACTCGGAATCGTAGTCATTGGAATGCAGCACGAAGCCACGGCCGCTTTCCACCGGGCCGCCGACGCCCACCATGATGTCACGCCCCTGCTCGGGCAGGCGGATCTCGTCGGGGCTGGAGACGATGTCCAGCTGCGCCATCAGGGCCGGAAAACTCATCGGTTGGGGCTTGTTGATCACGAAGCCCATGGCGCCGCTGGCCGAATGCGCGCAGACATAGACCACGCTCTTGGCGAAGCGCTCATCCTGCATGCCGGGCATGGCGATCAGGAAGAACCCTTCCAGTGAAGTGGTCTCGGGTGTCGGGCCGGGGGTTCGCTTGCTTTCCATGCCGAGGAAGATAATGAAGATGCCATGAAATTTCACCTGCCCACCGCGCTGCTTTTTGCGCTGTTCGCGATTTCGCATCCATCGGTTGCGGCGGCTGAAGGAAGCACAATCCAGGCGGAAGGTGCAACGCTTCGACTCCTGGCCACCGGGCCGGATGAGGACGGGCTCGTTCGCGGTGCGCTGGCCGTGGATCTGAAGCCCGGCTGGAAGACCTACTGGCTCGCGCCGGGCGAGGCCGGCTTGGTCCCCGTTCTCGATTTTTCGGCCAGCGACGGGCTCGATGGCGCACCCAGCCTGGGGTTTCCCGTTCCGCATGTCGTCGATGACGGGTTTTCCTCGTCGAACGTCTATTCGGAGCCCATGGCCATCACCTTCACGGCGCGTGCGAGCGGCGCCTCTCCCCGGCTGGATCTCGCCCTGACGATCGGCCTGTGCGAAACCATATGCATACCCGTCCAGGCGAGGCTCCGGCGCGACCTGACGGACAAGGCGACGCTTGGTGAAATGGCGCAGGTTCATGCCGCCGAGGCCGCACTGCCGGACGTCGCATCCGACCGGTTCGAGGCGCGGATCGATGGCAAGACACTTGTCGTCACCCTGCCGCCCGACGTTGCCGCCGGGCCGGTCGCCCTGTTTGTCGCCGGCCCTCCCGGCTGGGAGTTCGGCCCGGCACGGGGGCGGTCAACCATGGATCGTGTATCCGCCGTGGAGGCGCCCATCCTGCGCGCTCCGAAGGATGCCGCAGGCGGAATCCAAGCGGACATCCTGCTGGCCGCCGGCGAGTACGCCCGCTTTCGACACGCCAATCCGATCGCCATCTCATCACATGGTGCGCCGCGATAAACGTATCGACATCGCGGCAAAGATGGATAAGTTCCCTAACCTATCCGCCGGCACCGTCCGGCCAAAAAGGAATGCGCATCATGACGATCAAGGTCGGCGACCATCTTCCACAGGCGACGTTTCGCGTAAAGACCGAGGACGGGCCGAAGCCCGTAACGGTAGATGAGGTCTTCAAGGGCAAGAAGGTCGTGCTGTTCGGCGTGCCGGGTGCGTTTACGCCCACATGCTCGATGAACCACCTGCCGGGTTACCTCGAACTCAACGACGAGATTCGCGCCAAGGGCGTCGATACGATCGCCGTCGTGGCGGTCAACGATCCCTTCGTGATGGGCGCCTGGCAGAGGGCGACGGACGCGGGCGACCGTATCCTCTTCCTGGCAGATGGCAGCGCCGAATTCGCCAGGGCGGCCGGGCTCGACATCGATCTTTCGGGCGCGGGCCTCGGCACGCGCTCCAAGCGCTATTCGATGATCGTCGAGGACGGCGTCGTGAAGGCACTGCACATCGAGGAAGCCCCCGGCCAGGCGGAAGCCTCCGCCGCCGGCGCCATCCTCGCCGAGCTGTAGGGCTGTCGCTAGACGCTTTGCGCAGGGACGGCGCGGCCCTTGAAGGGGGCCATGCCCTCCCGTGCAAGTTCGTCTGCCCGCTCGTTCAGCTCATGGCCGGCATGTCCCTTCACCCAATGGAAGGCCACGTCGTGCCGCAGGCGCTGGGCATCCAGTTCCTGCCAGAGCTCGGCATTCTTGACCGGCTTCTTGTCGGCGGTCTTCCAGCCGTTGCGCTTCCAGCCATGGATCCATTTCGAGATTCCGTCGCGCAGATATTGCGAGTCGGAATGCAGATCGACGGCCGAAGGACGGTTCAGCGCCTCCAGCGCCCGGATAGCGGCCATCAGCTCCATACGGTTGTTCGTCGTCGGTGTCTCTCCGCCTTTCAACTCCTTGCGCGCATCGCCGTACAGCAGGATCGCGCCCCAGCCGCCGGGGCCGGGGTTACCGGAGCAGGCGCCGTCGGTGTAGATCTCGACCCGCTTGGTCATGACTGCATCGCATCCTTCATAAAACCAAGATCGGCCGGGCTTTTCACCTGCCGATAGAATCTGTTCTTGCGCAGATATTCCTTCGGGTCCTTTTTGGTTACGAAGGATGTATCCGGAATGTGGATCCAGTCGTAGAGGCGCGTCAGCATGAAACGCATCGCCGCGCCCCGCGCAAGCACGGGAAGAGCGGCGATCTCGGCGTCACCCAGCGGGCGCACGGCGTCATAGCCTTCCAGAAGGGCCTGTCCCTTGGTGATGTTGTAGGCGCCATCGGCCTCGAAGCACCATGCGCCAAGGCAGATCGCGATGTCGTAGGCCAGAAGGTCGTTGCAGGCGAAATAGAAGTCGATCAGCCCGGAAAGCTGCCCGTCCAGAAAGAAGACGTTGTCGTTGAACAGGTCGGCGTGGATGACGCCGGATGGCAGGCCGCGCGGCCAGTTGGCTTCCAGGAATGCCAGCTCGGCCTCGATCTCGGCGGACAGCCCCGCCTGAACGGCCTCCACGCGCGTGCCGCACCCCTCGTAGAGTGGCCGCCATGCATCGACGGTAAGGGCATTGCGCCGCCGCGGCGCGAAGCCCTCTCCCGCTTTGTGCATGCCCGCCAGGGACGCCCCCACCTGCCGCGCATGGCCTACGGTCGGCCGGCGCGTCCACATGCCCTCCAGGAAGGTGAACAACGCTGCCGGACGACCGGCCAGTTCACCCAGGGCTTCGCCTTCGCGCGGCTGCACCGGCAGCGGACAGGACAGGCCCTTGGCGGCCAGATGCTCCATGAGGCCGATGAAGAACGGCAGGTCGTTGCGGTCCACCCGCTTCTCGTACAGCGTCAGGATGAAGGTGCCGCCCTCGGCGCGCAGCAGGAAGTTGGAGTTCTCGACGCCTTCGGCGATTCCCTTGTAGGACAGGAGACGACCAAGATCGTAGCGCTGCAGGAAAGCGGCCAGTTCCGTTTCCGCGACTTCGGTATAGACTGCCATTCAGGCCGCTCGCCCGTTGCCCTGCCGGGGGGCGCCGTTGACGAACGCCATGTCATCGGCCGTCAGGGGCACATCGCGAATGCTGCGCATGACGGGGAAATTCTCGTCCTCTATCGCCGTCTGGACGAGTTCCAGCGTTACCTCGAACCGGGCGCGCAACGCGTCGAGGATGCCGTCGGTCAGGACTTCCGGCGCGGAGGCGCCGGCCGACATTCCCACAACCATGCCTTCCTGCAGGTCATCGATGGGGACATCCTGCGCACCCTGCACGAGAAGTCCGTGCATGGAGCCCGCGCGCTCCGCCACTTCGACAAGCCGGCGCGAGTTGGACGAGTTGGGCGCTCCGACGATGAAAAAGAGGTCGGTGCCCGGCGCCGCGGCCTTCACCGCATCCTGCCGGTTGGTGGTGGCATAGCAGATGGATTCCGACGACGGCGCCTGCATGGCCGGGAACTTGCGCTCCAGCGCCGCGACGATACCCGCCGTGTCGTCCACCGAAAGCGTGGTCTGCGTGACGTAGCCGAGCGCCTCGGGGTCTGCGGGCTGGAAAGCGTCGACATCCTCCTCCGTCTCGATCAGCCGCACGGCGCCTTCCGGTAGCTGGCCCATCGTGCCGACCACCTCGGGATGGCCGCGATGGCCGATCAGCAGCACCTGCCGGCCCAGTCGCACGTGCCGCATCGCCTGCTTGTGTACCTTGGAAACCAGTGGGCACGTGGCGTCCAGGTACAGCATCTCGCGGCGCTCGGCTTCCGCCGGAATGGATTTCGGCACCCCATGGGCCGAGAAGACCACGGGTTGCCCGTCGTCGGGGATGGCGTCGAGCTCCTTGACGAAGACGGCCCCCATGCCACGCAGCCCTTCGACCACATATTTGTTGTGCACGATCTCGTGCCGGACATAGACCGGCGCGCCGTACTTCTTCAACGCAAGCACCACGATCTGGATCGCACGGTCCACCCCGGCGCAGAAGCCGCGCGGCTCGCACAGGCGGATGGTCAGGGCGGGCTTCTGGGCCGGTTCCACTATCGATATGTCCTCGCACTCACGCGGAAAGGTCGTACCCCACGGTACAAAGGAAAGCCACCGCTCCTGTCAAGGAGACAACCGGCAACTTGCAACCCGAGCAGCGTCGATTGGCGCGCTTGCCTTTCATCTGCATTATATATTAATGCGTCATCCGGATGAACTTTAGGAACTCGAGCCTGACAAAAGAAAAGCCCGCATATAGCGAGCTTTTCCTGTTCAAACGACGATGAGGGTGGTTTTACCCCGCGACCTCATGCGCCTTTCACTCCAGACCTAAGCGTTATTCGCCTGCGCTGTCAATGCGGAAGGCCGGTTTCTATAAGGTATACGATAATGCAATTTTCGGGGGAGGAGCTTCGCTGCGTTTCTGCTGTCCTGTCCGAGCAGCGCTTTGCCGCATACGTTTCGGCAGCGAACGGTGATCACAGGACGGCGCTGAGCCTGTACCGATGGAATATGGAACTGTCTGCAGCGTTTCTGGTGCCTTTGCATATCTTCGAAGTCAGCCTGCGGAATTCCATCGCGCGCGCAATCGAAAATACCTATGGACAGAACTGGCCTTGGGAGAAGAGCTTTCAGATAAGCCTGCGCAACCCTCCCCGGGTGTACAGTCCTCGGCGCGACCTGCAAGCCGTTGGTGCGAAAACCTCCAATAGAGGCAAGGTCGTCGCCGAACTGAAACTCGTTTTCTGGGAGCGGATGTTTACGAGAAGTCATGACGACGCCATCTGGCGAACCCAGTTTCCGGTGGTGTTTCCCAATGCCGATCGCGCTTGCAATCCGTCAATCGAGGGGCGACGGGTTTGAGAAAGTCCAGAAGATTCGCGATCTCCGCAACCGGACTGCTCACCATGAACCTGTATTCACCCGCGATCTAAGTCGGGAATACGAGTATATCCGCGAGATGATCTACTGGACCGATGACG
This sequence comes from Aureimonas altamirensis, assembly GCF_023702225.1. Taxonomy (GTDB): domain Bacteria; phylum Pseudomonadota; class Alphaproteobacteria; order Rhizobiales; family Rhizobiaceae; genus Aureimonas; species Aureimonas altamirensis_B. Next base: position 53,660 of record NZ_JAMQCO010000003.1, read on the forward strand.
TGACGGCGCGTTGGGTAGACCGGATCCAGGGCGTCACCGCTCTCATCGCCTGCCGCCCACAGGGGGTCGAGTGCTACGACCGCGACGAAGCTGGGCGACGACCATGATGGTCAGCAATACGGCGAGCCCCAGCCCGATGCCGTACCAGGTCAAGGCATATTCGAGATGGTTGTTGGGCATGGACACCACCGTCTGTCCGCCGATCGGGTAGCCGCCGGGCGCGGCGCCCTCTCCCGCGTCGATGGTGAAGGGCAGCATGCGCGTGCCGTCCGGAAGGGCCAGCCCCTCGGTCATGGCCGGTACGTCCCGCCAGAAGAAGATGTGCTGCGCGACATCGTTGTCGGGCATCAGAACGCCGCCGGGATTATCGACCACACGGTTCCTGGCGAGCCCTTCCACGGTGACCGTGCCCGCAATCTGTCCATCGGGCCGGGCGGACGGCCCCTTGAGGGCGTAGGGAACGAAGCCCCGGTTGACGAAGACGGCCAGCCCCTGCCCCGTTACGATCAGCGGCGTAAAGACGTTCCAGCCGGCCTCTCCTTCGCGCGTGGACAGGAAATATCGCTCGCCCGAGTGATCGAACGTGCCCGTAACCCGGACGGGTCGATAATCGATGTCGCCGGAGGCTTCCTCGGCCGCGACGATGACGCGGATGTCTTCTGCCGGGCCGTGGATACGCCGGTCGATCGTCTCGATCAGCGCTTCCTTCCAGAAAAGGCGCTCGACCTGCCAGGTGCCGAGGCCGACAAGGATGGCCAAGGCAACGATGCCGAGCAGGAGCGCCGACCAGAAGCGCCCGGGCGTCAGCCCGCGGAGATCCTGCTGATCCTCGGCCACGGGTTCATGCGTCATCGGTGCGATCGATCCTGCCCTCGGCAGCCTTGTGGCGATACTGCATGCCGATCATCAGGCTCTTGGCCAAGCGCAGCAACGGCAACGTGATGATGGCGATCAACGGAATCCAGAGCAGGAAGTGCACCCAGAACGGCGGCGCGTATGCGACCTCGACATAGAGGGCAAGGCCGGTGACGAGAAAGCCGATGACCAGCATGACGAAGAAGGCCGGGCCGTCGGCCTGGTCGAGCGGCGTGAAGTCGAGCCCGCAATCCTCGCATTTCTTGTCCAGGCGGAGCACGCCGGCATAGAGCCGTCCGGTGCCGCAGCGCGGACATCTTCCGGCCAAGGCGGCCTTGACCGGATCCACCGGCCCCTCTTTCCCCATATGCGCCATGCGATCGCCTTCCGGAATCGAAAAAAGGGGCGGCCGCGAGGCCACCCCTTCAGGCAGGTCTCTGGGCCTCAGCCGCCGTAGATCGGCGCACCCCAGCTTCCCCACACATAGATGGCGAAGAAGAGGAAAAGCCAGACCACGTCGACGAAATGCCAGTACCAGGCCGCCGCCTCGAAGCCGAAGTGCTTGTGCGGGGTGAAATGGCCGCGGATCGCGCGCAGCAGGCAGACGGCAAGGAAGATAATGCCGACGATGACGTGGAAGCCGTGGAAACCGGTGGCCATGAAGAATGTGGCGCCGTAGATGGACCCGGCGAACTCGAACGGCGCGTGCGCATACTCGATATACTGCACGAACGAGAAGATGACGCCGAGGGCCACCGTCAGCGCAAGGCCCGTTATCAGGCCCTTGCGGTCATCCTCCAGCATGGCGTGGTGCGCCCAGGTGGCCGTGGTGCCCGACAGAAGCAGCGTGATCGTGTTGAACAGCGGCAGGTGCAGCGGATCGAGAACCTCGATGCCGGCCGGGGGCCACTGGCCGCCCAGCGCCTGCGTGCGTGCGACCTGGTGAACCTCGCCGGGGAACAGGCTGGCGTCGAAGAAGGCCCAGAACCAGGCGACGAAGAACATCACCTCCGAGGCGATGAACATGATGACGCCGTAGCGAAGGTGCAACGACACCACCGGCGTGTGGAACCCTTCCTGGCCTTCGCGGATGCAGTCCGACCACCAAGCATACATGGTGTAGAGCACGATCACGAGGCCGATGAAGAAGATCCACGGCGTTGCCAGGTCCACTCCGCCGAAGGCGAAGGGCAACCCGTTCAACGATCGGAACCAGGCGACGGCGCCGAAAAGCAGGAAGAACGCTCCCACCGATGCCACGAAGGGCCACGGGCTGGGTTCGATGACATGATAATCGTGATGCTTCTGGTGCGTATCTGCCATTTCGCGTCCCGCTTTCCCGGAATTGCTGCAGGCGCCGCCCCCCACGCGGGATCGGCCCCCCCAAACTACATATCATTGCGCCGCGCCGACAAGGTCGGTGCGGACGAAGTTACAACTGGTCCTCCGAACCGCCCTGCCGCGCCGCGGCCACCGGAGCCTCCCCTTTCGAGACAGGGAAGAAGGTATAGGATAGCGTGATCGTCGGCGCGTCCTTCAACTCTTCCTTCTCCAGCAGCGCCGGATCGACGAAGAAGACGACGGGCATGTCGACGACCTCTCCCGGCTGGAGCGTCTGCTCGTTGAAGCAGAAGCAGTACAGCTTGTTGAAGTAGACGCCTGCCGACAGCGGCGTCACATTGAAGGTCGCTACGGCCGTCACCGGATAATCCGCCTCGTTCCGGACGCGGTAAGACGTCTGACGAACCTCGCCGAGCTTGACTGTCACCTGCCGTTCGTTCGGCTGGAAACGCCACGGCACGCCGGGCGAGGCATTGGAGTCGAAGCGCACGCTGATGGAGCGGTCGGATACGGCCGCGGGGCCGGCTTCGGCCCTTTGCGTCGTGCCGCCATAGCCCGTGACCTGGCAGAAAAGCTCGTACAGCGGCACGGATGCATAGGCAGCGCCGAGCATGCCCATGGAGAAGGCGAAGCATCCGATGGCGATGCGCTTGCCGCGCCGCCGCGCCGAAGCCAGGCGATCTGCCTTGGGGTCGCTCATAGCTGGCTTCCCATCTTGATCAGGGCGACGATGTAGAAGATGACCACCAGTACCGCCAGGAACACTCCGATGGCGATGGAACGCCGGCGTTGCACGCGGCGCTCCTGATCCGTCAGCTTGACGTGCTCTTCCGCCATGCTCAAAGCCCTCCCGAGCCAGGCAGGAAGGACTGGTAGACGCCCTCGGCCAGAAGAAGGGTGAACAGCGCGAAAAGATAGACGATCGAGAAGCGGAACAGCTTCTTTGCCGGCAGCATCGCCGCATCGGTATCGCTCATCCGGAGAACCGCATAAGCGTGCCGAAGGAAGTTTGCCCCGAGAAGGGCGGACACGACCCCGTAGACCGGGCCGGAGAAACCGAGCAGCCAGGGCGCGACGCCGCAGGGGACGAGAACGAGGCTGTAGAGGAAGATCTGCCGGCGGGTGGATGCACGGCCGGCCACATTGGGCAGCATGGGGATGCCCGCAGCGCCGTACTCCTTGACCTTGAAAAGCGCCAGCGCCCAGAAATGCGGCGGTGTCCACAGGAATATGATGAGGAAGAGCACGAAGCTCTCCAGCGAAACGCCGCCCGTCACCACCGCCCATCCGACCATCGGCGGGAAGGCGCCGGCAGCGCCGCCGATGACGATATTCTGCGCGGTCCGGCGCTTGAGCCACATCGTGTAGATGACGGCGTAGAAGAAGATGGTGAAAGCCAGGAAGGCAGCGGCGAACCAGTTGGCGACGAGACCGAGCGTCAACACCGCCAGCACCGACAAGGACAGGCCGAACGCCAGCGCCCCTTCGGGCTGGATGCGGCCGCGCGGCACGGGCCGCTTCGCGGTGCGGGCCATCAGCCGGTCGATATCGGCATCGTACCACATGTTGAGCGCGCCGGACGCCCCGGCGCCCACGGCGATGGCGAGGATGGAGACGAGGCCCAGGAAGGGGTGGATCGAACCGGGCGCCAGCACGAATCCGGTGACGGCCGTCAGCATGACGAGCGACATCACGCGCGGTTTGAGAAGGCTGACGAAATCGCCGGGTTCGGCAAGGCTTATTCCAGGCCGTGCCGCCATCTCCGGGCTGAGTTCGGTTGCGCTCAAGTGATCACCCTTGTTCTGCCGTCACGGCCCGCTCACGCGTGAACGGGCCATGGTTTCTCGTTGATGGCGGGATCGTCCCGCCGGGGCCGCGCCCGCCTTCAGCGGATGCGGGGAAGCTCTTCCCACTGGTGGAACGGCGGCGGCGAAGAAAGCTGCCATTCCAAAGTCGTTGCACCTTGACCCCACGGATTGTCGCCGGCCAGCCGCTTGGCGCGGAAGGCCTCGTAGACGCCGTAAAGGAAGATCAGCACCGAGACGCCCGAGATGTAGGAGCCGATCGAGGAAACGAAGTTCCAGCCGGCGAAGGCATCGGGGTAATCGGCGTAGCGACGCGGCATGCCGGCGGCGCCCAGGAAGTGCTGCGGGAAGAACACCAGGTTGACGCCGATGAACATGACCCAGAAGTGCAGCTTGCCGATGAACTCGTTGTACATGTAGCCGCTCATCTTCGGGAACCAGTAGTACCAGCCAGCGAAGATGCCGAACACCGCGCCCAGCGACAGCACGTAGTGGAAGTGCGCGACGACGTAGTAGGTATCGTGCAGCACGCGGTCCATGCCGGCATTGGCCAGCTTGACGCCGGTCACGCCACCCACGGTGAACAGGAAGATGAAGCCGATGGCCCAGTACATGGGCGTACGGAACGTCATCGAGCCGCCCCACATCGTGGCGATCCAGGAGAAGATCTTGATACCCGTCGGAACCGCGATGACCATCGTGGCGAAGACGAAGTAGCGCTGCGTGTTGAGCGAGATGCCGGTGGTGTACATGTGATGCGCCCACACCACGAAGCCGACGACGCCGATGGCGACCATGGCGTAGGCCATGCCGAGATAGCCGAAGACCGGCTTGCGCGAGAAGGTCGAGATGATGTGGCTGATGATGCCGAAGGCCGGCAGGATCATGATGTACACTTCGGGGTGACCGAAGAACCAGAACAGGTGCTGGTACAGGATCGGGTCGCCGCCGCCTTCCGGCGTGAAGAAGGTCGTGCCGAAGTTGCGGTCGGTGAGCACCATGGTGATGGCCCCGGCCAGCACCGGCAGCGACAGAAGCAGCAGAAAGGCCGTGACGAGCTGCGACCAGGCGAAGAGCGGCATCTTGTGCAGCGTCATGCCGGGAGCGCGCATGTTCAGGATGGTCGTGATCATGTTGATGGCGCCGAGAATCGACGATGCGCCGGACAGGTGCAGCGCGAAGATGGCGAGATCGACCGCCGGCCCCGGATGACCCGTGGTGGACAGGGGCGGATACAGCGTCCAGCCGGTTCCCGCGCCGAGCGAGCCCGGCGCGCCTTCGACGAAGAGCGACAGCAGCAGCAGCAGGAAGGACGGCACAAGAAGCCAGAAGGCGATGTTGTTGACCCGCGGGAAGGCCGTGTCCGGCGCGCCGATCATGATGGGCACGAAGTAATTGCCGAAACCGCCGATCAGCGCCGGCATGACGACGAAGAACACCATGATCAGCCCGTGGGCCGTGGTGAATACGTTGAACACCGCCGGATCGCCGAAGATCTGCAGGCCGGGCTGCTGCAGCTCGGCGCGGATGGCGATGGACAGGCTACCGCCGATCAGCCCCGCCATGATCGAGAAGATCAGGTAGAGAAGGCCGATGTCCTTGTGGTTGGTCGAATTGACCCAGCGCACCCAACCTGTCGGTATCTTGTGCTCGTGGGCTTCGTGGGAGGAGGCGTCAGCCATGTCGGTCTCCGTTGAACGCTTGTCAGTAGGGGTCAGCGAGCCGCGACATCCTGGCCGGCGGCGGCCTCGATCTCGGCGTTCAACTGTTGGTTTGCTGCAGGAAGATCGTCGGCCGCGGCGGCCAGCCAGTTGTCGAACTGCTCCTGGCTGACGACGCGTACGGCGATGGGCATGTAGGCGTGGTCGCGGCCGCAGAGCTCGGAGCACTGGCCGTAGAGGATGCCCTCACGCGTGGCCTCGAACCAGTATTCGTTGATGCGGCCGGGTACGGAGTCCACCTTCACGCCCAGCGAAGGCACCGCGAAGGAATGGATGACGTCGGCGGAGGTGGTGAGAAGGCGCACCACGGTGTTGACGGGCACGACCATTTCATTGTCGACGGCCAGAAGACGCGGATAGAAGGCCATGTCCTCCTTGCCCTGGCCCGCGCGATCGCCATCCCGCAGAAGATAGGACAGGTAGGAGATCGGCTCGGCGGCCTCGGCTGCGCCCGCCTCTTCGGCAGCGCCGCCCGCAGCGGCCGGATCCGTTGCCGCAGGCTGATACTCGTAGCCCCAGTACCACTGGTAGCCCGTGGCCTTGACGGTCAACTCGGGCTCGCGCGGCGGGTTGTACTGCGCGGTCAGCAACTGGAACGAGGGAATGGCGAGACAGAGCAGGATCAGCACCGGCGCCAGCGTCCAGATGACCTCGATGGTCGTGTTGTGGCTGGTGCGCGACGGCGTCGGATTGCGATGCTTGCTGTAGCGGAACATGCACCAGACGAGCAGCAGCGCGACGAAGATCGTGATCGGGATCAGGAACCAAAGCGTATAGGCGCTGAACCAGTGGATCTGCTCCTCGATCGGAGAGAGCGCCTCTTGCAACCCGAGCTGCCAGGGATGCGGCTGGCCGGGGAGATAGGCCCCCTCCTGCGCCGCGGCCAGGGTCGGCACGGCGGCAAGCATCGCTGCTGCAATAAGTGTCTTCTTCACGAATGCTCTCCCCGCGAGGATCTTACCCGGTGGCCTCGCCCTACGGCTTTCCGATCCGTCACCGGATCGCAAATTTCGAATGCCGCCAATGTGCAATTGGCCGGCCCGCTTAAAATCACGAAACCGCCCTCTTCGCAACATGATCCAGCGCAAGGCCGCCGTCGTCTACCAGTATCGGCTCTTTGTCGGAGTCATTCTAGACGCACGGTGCGGCGAGGGCGAGTGATTCGATTCGACGCACCGTTTGCAGCGGTGCTCGGCAATCGGATAATGACGACGCGTCCGACCATCCAGATTCGATTGATTCGGAAAGAGATAGATGATTTTTCTCCGCCGCTCCTTCACCGCCTTCCTGGTTTCGGCCGCGCTGTCCGGCATGGCGTCGGCGCAGGAGGCGCCGGCCGCGACGCCGGAGGGCGGCGCATCCGCCCCCGCCCAGGCGGAACCTGCGGCGCCTGCCACCGCCGGCGGGTCGGCGACCAGCGGCACCGTGCGTTCGACCCACGGCTCATGGTCGGTCGTGTGCGAGAGCGCGCCGGGCGCCCCGTCGGAACAATGCGCCCTGCTGCAGAACGTCGTGGCCGACGACAGGCCCGAGGTCGGCCTGACGGTCATCGCCCTGAAGACCGCCGACGGAAATACCGAGATCCTGCGCGTCCTGGCGCCGCTGGGCGTGCTGCTGCCGAACGGGCTCGGCCTGTATGTCGACGGCCAGGATATCGGCAAGGCGCAGTTCATGCGCTGCTTCGAAGATGGCTGCTATGCGGAAGTGATCCTGGACCCGAACCTGCGCAAGACGCTGTCCGACGGCACGTCGGCGACCTTCATCGTGTTCCAGACGCCCGAGCAGGGAATCGGCATCCCGGTCGAGTTGGAGGGCTTCGGCGAGGGATTTGCCGCCCTCCCCTGACCCGCGTTCGTGGTGGAACGATTCCAGAATCGTTTCCGTGCCCTATCTGCCCGATAATGAGAAGCCCGGAACCGGCCATGTCCACATCCCTGATCGATCGCTTCGACATGTCGCGCGAGCGTGTCGAGACCCTGCTCGGCGACGCGCTTCGCGGCGCGGATGACGGCGAACTCTACCTGGAGTATCGCGAGCAGGAGTCGCTCGTATTCGACAACGGCCGGCTGAAGGCGGGCAATTTCTCGACCGATCAGGGCTTCGGCATGCGCGCCGTATCGGGCGAGGTCGTCGGGTTCGCGCATTCGGGCGAATTCACCGAGGGCGCCCTCAGGCGTGCAGCCGAGGCCGTGTCCACCGCCAGGGACGGGCATACCGGGCGGATGGCCGAAGCTCCGGCCGGCACCAACCGGCGTCTCTACGGGGACGAGAACCCGATCCCCTCGCCGAGCTTCGAGGAAAAGGTGCGGCTTCTGGGCGAGATCGACGCCTATCTGCGCGGCAAGGACCAGACGGTCCGGCAGGTATCGGTGACGCTCGGGGCGCAGTGGCAGCATGTCGAGATCCTGCGGACGGACGGCTCGCTGGCGCGCGACATCCGTCCCCTGGTGCGCCTCAACGTCAGCGTCGTGGCAGAGCGGGACGGCCGGCAGGAAAGCGGCTCTTTCGGCGGCGGCGGCCGCGTGGGGCTGGAGGGCGTCGTTGCGCCCGACAATTGGCGCGACATCGCCGACAAGGCGCTGGCACAGGCGCTGGTGAACCTTGAGGCGGCTCCGGCCCCGGCCGGCACGTTCGACATCGTGCTGGCGGCAGGCTGGCCGGGCGTCATGCTGCACGAGGCGGTGGGCCATGGGCTCGAGGGCGATTTCAACCGCAAGAAGACATCCGCCTTCTCCGGCCTGATGGGCCAGCAGGTGGCGGCGCGCGGCGTGACCGTGGTCGACGACGGCACCATCGCCGAACGGCGCGGATCGCTGACGATCGACGACGAGGGCACCCCGAGCGCGCGGAACACCCTGATCGAGGACGGCAAACTGGTCGGCTACATGCAGGACAGGCAGAACGCCCGCCTCATGGGAATGCAGGCCACCGGCAACGGGCGCCGCCAGTCCTATGCCTATGCGCCGATGCCGCGCATGACCAATACGATGATGCTGGCCGGCCCGCATGAGCCGGCCGAAATCATCGAATCCGTCAAGGACGGGCTCTACGCCGTCTCCTTCGGCGGCGGGCAGGTGGACATAACCTCCGGCAAGTTCGTCTTCGCCTGCACGGAGGCCTATCGCATTCGTGGCGGCAAGGTGGCCGAGCCCGTCAAGGGCGCGATGCTCATCGGCAACGGGCCCGACGCCATGCATCGCGTTTCCATGGTCGGCAACGACCTGGCGCTCGATACGGGCATCGGCATGTGCGGCAAGGCCGGACAGGGCGTGCCCGTCGGCGTCGGCCAGCCGCATCTGCGCATGGACAGGATGACGGTCGGCGGAACCGAATCCGCCTGACGGCGTCACGGATAAAGGCGGGCGATGTCCCATGCCGCCGCGTCGACGCCCCCCCGCGTGAAGCGGAAGCGGTCGTGCAGGCGGTAGGCGCAGTCCTGCCAGAATTCGATTTCCAGCGGGCGCACCCGGAAGCCGGACCAGCGCGCCGGACGGGCGATATCGCCCTCGGGTCCGAAACGGTCCTCCAGTTCGGCGATGCGGGCCTCCAGAACCGCGCGATCCTCGAGCGGTCGCGACTGATCGGAAGCCCAGGCGCCGATGCGGCTGCCGCGCGGTCGGCTGGCATAGTAGGTGTCCGCCTCCACTTCGGACACGATCTCCACCGGCCCGCGTACGCGCACCTGCCGGCGCTGCGTCTTCCAGTGGAAACAAAGGCCGGCACGGGGCTGGCCGAGAAGTTCCTGCCCCTTGGCGCTTTCGAAATTGGTGTAGAAGACGAAGCCGGACGGGTCGAACCCCTTCAGCAGCACCATGCGCACGTCGGGCATGCCCGCCTCGTCCACGGTTGCCAGCGCCATGGCGTTGGGGTCGTTCGGCTCCGTTTCCGTCGCGGCCTTTAACCATGTCGCAAAGGTGACGAACGGGTCCGGGCCCACTTCATCCAATGTTAATGTCGGCCGACTCATTGTCTTCGCCAGTCTCCAGTTTCCAATCCGGGACTACCTAATGGGGTTCTTCGATCCAGGCAAAGATTTCGGCCAGGCCGTGCTGCGGCGACGCTGCGCAGGCGCGTCCGTGGCCGGCCTCCTGGTGACGCTTGTTCTCGGCGGATGCACCCTCTCGGGCGGCGGGCTGGAGGACATGGTCGACAGGTCGATCACGACGGGCTCGATCGAACCCGGCGCGTCGGGGGCCACGCCATCGGTCGATACCGACCGCCTGTCGGATGGCCGCACGGTGCGCAATGCGGTCTCGGCGGCGAAGCTGTCGGATAGCCCCCCTGCCGTCGCGTGGGCCAACGCGGAAACCGGCGCTTCGGGCACGATCACGGCCATCCAGGAAATGCGCGAGGGATCGGCGATCTGCCGCCGGTTCACCACGTCGCGCCAGCGGTTCGACGGGATCGCCCTCTATGATGGCGAGGCGTGCAGCGCGGGCTCGGGCGAATGGGTCCTGACCCGGTTCGGCGAAGCCGGCTGAAAGCGGCATAATTTCCGTTTCATCGCCGCCATGGGGTCTTTATGACGCGCCGTGGTATTGCCATATAGGATACGTCATTCATCCAGCGCGCCCTGCGACGAAAGGAACCTTAAGACAGATGCGGGATCCATACGCCGTTCTCGGCGTCGGCAAATCGGCGAGCGAGGGCGAGATCAAATCCGCTTTCCGCAAGCTTGCCAAGAAGTACCACCCCGATGCCAACCAGGACGATCCGAAGGCAAGCGGCCTCTTCAACGAGGTCAATCAGGCCTACGAGATCCTCGGCGACAAGGACAAGCGGGGCCAGTACGACCGGGGCGAGATCGATGCCGAAGGCAAGCAGAAGTTTCAGGGCTTCAGCGGCGGCAACCCGTTCGGCGGGGGCCAGGGCCGTGCCGGCGATCCGTTCGGCGGCGGTGGTGCGGATTTCGAGTTCCGCGGCGGCGATGCCGGCGGCTTCGCCGACTTCTTCGAACAGGCTTTCGGCGGGCGCGCCGGCGGTGCACGCGGCTTCGGCGGCGCGCGCCGTGCGCAGGCGCCCCTGAAGGGCGAGGACATGCGCGCCACGCTGAAGGTGCATCTTGAAGATGTCGTCTCGGGCGAAAAGGTCGAGGCGATATTCCCGACAGGCAAACGCCTGGCCATCAAGCTTCCCGACGGCGTCGAGGACGGGCAGACGATTCGCCTGCGCGGCCAGGGGCAGCCGGCTCCCGCACCGGGCGGCAAGGACGGCGACGCGCTGATCACCATCGCCTTCGCCGAGCATCCGCGCTTCACCGTGCGCGGACGCGACCTGCAGCTTCGGGAAGACCTGCCCCTGGAAACCGCCATCCTGGGCGGACGGCTGACCGTCGATACGCTGGATGGACGCGTCGCGGCCAGGATAGCGCCATGGACGAACTCCGGCCGCACGCTGAGGCTGCGCGGCAAGGGCCTGACCCAGAAGGGTGGCGGCCGCGGCGACCTGCTGGTGACGTTGCAGGTGGCCCTGCCGGAAACCCCGGACGAGGAACTGGCCGCCTTCCTTCGGGAACGCCAGAAGGCGAAGGCCGCGGAATAGGACCTGTCTCCCGCTCGCGAAGCATGTCATTGCGCGTTCAAGCGTGAACTTGTCGTGCGGGAAAGCCTGTGCCATACCGCCGCGCACCGGAAACAATTCGACCTCAAGGGTCAAGGAGCGCGTCCATGGCGGAAAAGAGCGGCCTGATGGCTGGCAAGCGCGGGCTTATCATGGGCGTGGCCAACAACCGATCCATCGCCTGGGGCATCGCGAAGGCGCTTGCCGATCAGGGCGCCGAGATCGCGCTGACATGGCAGGGCGACGCTCTCAGGAAGCGCGTGGAGCCGCTGGCCGCCGAATTGGGCGCGTTCCTGGCCGGCCATTGCGATGTCGGCGACGCCGCCACCATCGACGCCGTTTTCGAGACGCTGGCCGACAAATGGGGCAAGCTCGACTTCGTGGTGCATGCCATCGGATTCTCCGACAAGGACGAGCTTACGGGTCGCTATGTCGACACGACCGAAGGCAATTTCACCAAGACGATGCTCATCTCGGTCTATTCCCTGACCGCGGTCGCGAAGCGCGCCGAACCGCTGATGAGCGAGGGCGGCTCGATCCTGACGCTCACCTATTACGGCGCGGAAAAGGTGATGCCGCATTACAACGTGATGGGTGTCGCCAAGGCTGCCCTCGAGGCGTCCGTGCGGTATCTCGCGGTGGACCTCGGCGGCAAGGCTATCCGCGTCAACGCCATCTCCGCCGGCCCCATCAAGACACTTGCGGCGTCCGGCATCGGCGACTTCCGCTACATCCTCAAATGGAACGAGTACAACTCGCCGCTCAAGCGAACCGTTTCGATCGACGAGGTGGGGCAGTCCGCCCTGTATCTTTTGTCCGACATGTCGACGGCCGTCACCGGCGAGGTGCATCACGTCGATTCCGGCTATCACACGGTCGGCATGAAGGCGGTGGACGCCCCGGACATCTCCGTCGTCAAGGACTGAGCGCCCATCGTGACGCATGCACTTCCGCTGATCTATCTTTGCCGTCATGGCCAGACCGACTGGAACGCCGAGGGGCGGATACAGGGTCAGGTCGATACGCCCCTGAATGCGCTGGGGCGCGTGCAGGCCAAGCGGAACGGGCGTTATCTGCGTCTGGCGCTGGGCGACGCGGTCAGGGACTTCCATTTCGTGGCGAGCCCCCTCACCCGCACGCGCGAGACGATGCGCATCATCCGCCGCGAGTGCGGGCTTGAGCCGGACGATTTCGCAACCGACGAGCGCCTTCTGGAGCTTGATTTCGGCGACTGGCAGAATCGGACGCTGGAAGAGATCGGCCGCGACGAGCCGCAGGAAATCGCTCGCCGCGATGCCGACAAGTGGAATTTCAGGCCGCACGGCGCGACGGCGGAATCCTATCGCATGCTGGCCGATCGGGTCCGGCCCGTCTTCGAGGGGCTGGCCGGCCGCAGCATCGTGGTTGCGCATGGCGGCATCACGCGCGTTTTCCTGGAGATGTACGGCGGCGTGGCCCCGCAAGAGGCCGCATACACCCTCATCCTGCAGGACAGGGTGCTGAAGGCCGAGAACGGCCGGATCGACTGGGTGTGATCGGCGGCCCTCAGGCCAGATAGAGAAGATGCACCTGCATGCCCGGCTGGAGCGGCGCATAGTCGTGCGTGTCCGGCAAGGCGTAGCGGGTTCCGTCGTCCAGGGTCAGCATCGCGCTTATGCGGTCGATGGAGGCGACGATGCCTTCCGCCTCCCGCGCGCGAGGCGGTATCGTGGCGGAAATGACCAGGACGCTGCTGGCGAAAAGGGCAATGGCTCGTCGGTCCATGAACTTGCTACGCTTGTTGGAAACGGAATATCGGCGCAAGGAAAGCTCCACCGCCTTTGTGTTTTTTTCGCGCCGCTCTTACCGCGCGGAATATTAAAATTTGACCCTGCCGCCGGCCCTGTCCTAGAGCATTCGGCAGAAAATGCGGATGCCGGGGAGAGTTATGTCGCATAACAGTTTTGGCCATCTCTTCCGGGTCACCACCTTCGGCGAAAGCCATGGGCCTGCCATCGGCTGCATCGTCGACGGCACGCCGCCCGGGCTGGTCTTCACGCGCGCCGATATACAGGCCGATCTGGACCGGCGGCGTCCCGGACAATCGCGCTACACCACGCAGCGGCAGGAGCCGGACCAGGTAGAGATCCTGTCGGGGGTCATCGAGCAGGCAGACGGAACGCTGGTCACCACCGGCACGCCCATCGCCATGGAAATCCGCAACGTGGATCAGCGGTCGAAGGATTATTCGGACATCGCCCAGCGCTATCGCCCCGGCCACGCCGATTACGCCTACGATCGGAAGTACGGGCTGCGCGATTTTCGCGGCGGCGGGCGCTCGTCCGCGCGGGAGACGGCAACGCGCGTCGCGGCGGGCGCCATAGCCCGCCGTGTCGTGCCGGGCGTGCGCATACGCGGCGCGCTGGTGCAGATCGGCGAGCGCGCCGTGAACCGCCAGAGCTGGAACTGGGACGACATTGCGTCGAACCCCTTCTTCTGCCCGGATTCCGGCACCGCAGCACTGTGGGCCGAAGATCTCGACAAGATCCGCAAGGCCGGTTCCTCCATCGGAGCGGTGGTGGAAGTGGTGGCCGAAGGCGTTCCCGTGGGGCTCGGCGCGCCGCTTTACGGCAAGCTCGATCAGGATATCGCGGCCAACCTGATGTCGATCAATGCCGTGAAGGGTGTGGAGATCGGCGAAGGTTTCAACGCCGCCCGACTGACCGGCGAGGAAAACGCCGACGAGATGCGCATGGGCGCCGATGGGCAGGCCGAGTTCCTGTCCAACCACGCCGGTGGCATCCTCGGTGGCATTTCCACCGGCCAGCCCATCGTTGCGCGCTTTGCCGTCAAGCCGACATCCTCCATCCTGACCCCCCGCCGCTCCATCGACGCCTCCGGCCAGGAGGTGGACGTGATGACCAAGGGCCGGCACGATCCGTGCGTCGGCATCCGCGCCGTGCCCATCGGCGAAGCCATGGTAGCCTGCGCGATCGCCGACCATTATCTGCGCCATCGCGGGCAGACGGGCCGCGGATGAGGACGCGGCTCTACCACCATCCGATCTTTGCCGAGCACCTGACCGGGGCCGGCCATCCCGAGCGTCCGGAACGCATCGCCGCGGTGGAGGCCGCGCTGGAGGCGGAGAGCTTCCAGTTGCTGCAGCGGGCGGAAGCACCGGAAGGCCGGTTGCAGGACGTGTATCTGTGCCATCCCGAGGCGTATGTGCGCCGCGTTGCGCAGGCGACGCCGGCCGACGGGCTGGCGCGGATCGATGGCGATACGGTGGTGAGCCCGCGCAGCTTCACCGCTGCCCTGCATGGCGTCGGCGGCGCTTGCCTGGCGGTGGACGACGTCGTGTCGGGGCAGGTCGCCAACGCCTTCGTCGCCGCCCGTCCGCCCGGCCATCATGCCGAGCGCGCGACCGCCATGGGCTTCTGCCTGTTCAACCAGGCAGCCATTGCCGCGCGCCATGCCCAGCAGGCGCTTGGCCTGTCGCATGTCGCGATCATCGATTGGGATGTCCATCACGGCAACGGCACGCAGGACATCTTCTGGAGCGACCCGACGGTGCTTTACGCCTCGCTGCACCAGATGCCGCTCTATCCCGGCACCGGCGCGTTGAGCGAAACGGGCGCCGGCAATATCTTCAACGCACCGCTGCGGGCCGGGGATGGCGGCGACGCCTTCCGGGAGGCGTTCCTGTCGCGCGTCGTGCCGGCGGTCGAATCCTTCCGGCCGGATATCATCATTCTCTCCGCCGGTTTCGACATGCACTTCCGCGATCCGCTGGCCGACATGCAGCTTCGCGACGCGGATTTCGACTGGGCGACCGGCCAGGTGATGACATTGGCCGACCGCTTCTGTAACGGTCGCCTCGTATCCATTCTCGAAGGCGGCTACGACCTGACCGGGCTGTCCCAATCCGTCGCCGCCCACGTCCAACGCCTGATGACCGGCTGAGGAGACATCATGCCAGAACAGCAACGTCCCGAAACCGAAGACGACATTTCCGCGCTCAGCTTCGAGCAGGCCCTCGCCGCCCTGGAGCGTATCGTCTCGGATCTCGAGCGCGGCGACGTTCCGCTGGAAGCGGCGATCCGCACCTATGAACGCGGGGAAAAGCTGAAGGCCCATTGCGACAGGCTGCTCGCGGCGGCGGAGGACAAGGTCGAGAAGATCAAGTCGACGCGCGGACGGGCCACGGGTACGGAACCGCTGGATCCGGCCTGACCCGAACACGCAAGATTTCATCGCGGCGAAAAGGTTTACCCCGCAGTCATAACTTTCGCCCCGCGACGAGCCATCTTATAGAGCAAAGCTTGAAACGGCTCCACGGAAGGGCACCTTTCCGTGATGGGCCGCGCCGCCGCCGGATGCGGCGCGATTATCGAAAGGTGAAGCTGCACCGTGTCGGACATGTTGAGAACGCCACTCCTCGACGAGATCGCCTCTCCGGCCGATCTTCGCGCCCTGCCGGAATCCGCGCTGACGCAAGTGGCGGACGAGGTCCGGCGCGATCTCGTGGATGCGGTGTCCCGCACCGGCGGCCATCTCGGCGCCGGCCTCGGCGTGGTGGAGCTGACGGTTGCCCTGCATTATGTCTTCAACACGCCGGAAGACCGCCTGATCTGGGATGTCGGCCACCAGGCCTATCCCCACAAGATCCTGACCGGCCGTCGCGACGGCATGCGCACCATCCGCCAGGAAAACGGCCTTTCGGGTTTCGCCAAGCGATCGGAAAGCGACTACGATCCTTTCGGCGCGGGGCATTCCTCCACCTCGATTTCCGCCGGCCTCGGCATGGCGGTCGCACGCGACCTCTCCGGCCGGCGCAACAACGTCATCGCCGTGATCGGCGATGGGGCAATGTCGGCGGGAATGGCGTATGAGGCAATGAACAATGCCGGCGCCCTGGACGCGCGGCTCATCGTCATCCTGAACGACAACGATATGTCCATTGCCCCGCCCACGGGTGCGATGAGCGCCTATCTGGCGCGGCTGGTGTCCGGCAAGGCCTACCGGACCTTACGCAACCGCGCCAAGCAGATCACCGACAAACTGCCCGAATTCGTGCGCGAGGGCGCCCGCCGCACCGAAGAGTTCACGCGCGGCTTCTTCACCGGCGGCACGCTCTTCGAGGAGCTCGGCTTCTATTACGTCGGGCCGATCGACGGGCACGATCTCGACCATCTGCTGCCGGTTCTGAAGAATGTGCGCGACGCGCAGGACGGGCCGATCCTCGTGCATGTCGTGACGCAGAAGGGCAAGGGCTACGGGCCGGCGGAATCCTCGGCCGACAAGTATCACGGCGTATCCAAGTTCGACGTCGTGACCGGCGAGCAGGCCAAGGCCAAGGCGAATGCCCCCAGCTATACGCGCGTCTTCGCGGAAAGCCTGGTCCAGGAAGCGCATGAGGACGACAAGATCGTCGCCATCAACGCCGCCATGCCGAACGGAACGGGCCTCGACCTGTTCGGCGAGGCTTTCCCCACGCGGACCTTCGACGTCGGCATCGCCGAGCAGCACGCCGTCACGTTTGCGGCAGGCCTTGCCAGCGAAGGCTACAAGCCGTTCTGCGCCATCTATTCGACCTTCCTTCAGCGCGCCTACGATCAGATCGTCCACGACGTGGCGATCCAGCATCTGCCCGTGCGCTTCGCCATCGACCGGGCCGGCTTCGTCGGCGCCGACGGACCGACGCATGCGGGCTCGTTCGACACCGGCTTCCTGGCGCCGCTGCCGGGCATGGTCGTCATGGCCGCGGCCGACGAGGCCGAGCTCCGGCACATGGTGCGCACGGCAGCCGCCTATGACGAAGGCCCGATCTCTTTTCGCTATCCGCGCGGCAACGGTGTCGGCGTGGACATGCCGGCGCGCGGCCAGATACTCGAGATCGGCAAGGGCCGTATCGTCCGGGAAGGGTCCAAGATCGCGATCCTGTCCTTCGGCACACGGCTTGCGGATGCGGTCGCGGCCGCCGAGGAGCTGGACACGTTCGGCCTGTCGACGACGGTCGCCGACGCACGCTTTGCCAAGCCGCTGGACGCCGACCTCATCCGCCGTCTCGCCCAGAACCACGAGGTGCTGATCCTGCTGGAGGAAGGGGCAAGCGGCGGCTTCGCCGCGCAGGTGCTGGAGCATATGGCGCGCAGCGGCCTTCTGGAGCACGGCTTGAAGGTGCGTCCGTTGACCATGCCGGACAGCTTCGTCGACCATGCCGCACCGGAAAAGATGATCCATCGCGCCGGCCTCGACAGAGCAGGCATCGTGGATGCCGTTTTCCGAGCTCTCGGAGATACGTCGCGCCGCGTATTGCAGGCGTGAGCGAACGCACGCGGCTGGACCAGTTCCTGGCAGATCGGGGTTTCAGCGAAACCCGGGCCCGCGCGCGGGACGCCATCCTGCGCGGTCACGTCCGCATCGACGGCGTGACGGCGTCGAAACCGGGACAACTGGTCTCCGATGGCTCAACTGTCGAAGTTGACGATCCGGCCGCAGCCTACGTATCCCGCGCCGCGCTCAAGCTCGTGGCGGCGCTGGACCATTTCCGCCTGGACATTGCGGGCCGCGTGGCGCTGGATATCGGCGCATCCACGGGCGGCTTCACGGAAATCGCCCTCCTCCGCGGCGCAAGCCATGTCGTCGCCATCGATGTCGGCCACGGCCAGATGCACCCTCGCATCGCGGCCGATATGCGCGTCACCCGGATCGACGGGCTCAACGCGCGGGCCCTGGCCCGGCAGGATCTGCGCGGCCACCCTGTGGACCTCCTGGTGTCGGACGTCAGCTTCATATCGCTGAAGCTTGCCCTTCCACCCGCCCTGTCGCTGGCCGAACCGGGCGCGCTCGGCATTTTTCTGGTAAAGCCGCAGTTCGAGGCCGGCCGCGATGCCATCGGCAAGGGCGGCCTTCTGAAAGATCGAGCGCAGGGCGAAGCCATCGCACGGGACATGGCCGGCTGGCTCGAAGCGCAGGATGGCTGGCGTTCGATCGGGACGACGGCGTCTCCGATATCGGGCGGCGACGGCAACAGGGAATTTCTTCTGGTGGGACGCAAGGCGTGAGTGAAACGATCCTTATCGAGCGACTGGGCGTCAAGGCCGACGGCATCGGCACGGGACCCGGCGGGCCGGCCTACGTGCCCTTCACCCTGCCGGGAGAAAGCGTAAAGGCCGAACGGCTCGGTCAGCGCGCCCGCGCCACGGCCATACTTGAGCCTTCCCCCGAAAGGCAGGATGCCCCCTGCCCGCATTACACCCATTGCGGCGGCTGCGACCTGCAGCATGCCAGCCCCACGCTGTATGCCGGCTTCAAGCGCGATCTGGTCGTCGAAGCATTGCGCCGCGCCGGGCTGGACGCGCCCGTCCGGCCCATGGTCCCGACCGCCCCGGGCACACGCCGCCGCGCCGTATTTTCGGCCACGCGTGCAGGGCCCCGCATCCTGTTCGGCTTCCACGAAGCCATGAGCAACCGGATCGCCCCCATCGATACCTGCCTTGTGCTGAAACCCGAAATCGTCTCGGCGCTGCCGGCGCTGCGCCGGCTTGCGGAAGGCCTGGTCGCCCGGAAGGGCGAAACGCGTCTCACCGTTACGCTGGCGGGCACAGGGCTGGACGTCGCCGTGGAAACGGGCCAGAAGCTGACGGAGGTTTTGCGCGCCCGTGCCATGCAGATTGCGCTGTCATCGGATTTCGCGCGGCTGAGCATCAATGGAGAGATCGTCGTGGAGCCGCGCCCACCGGTGGTGCTGGCGGGCGACGTGCCTGTCCTTCTGCCACCCGGCGCGTTCCTTCAGGCGGTTGCCGGGGCCGAAGCCGAAATGGCGCGGCTGGCCATGGTGCATCTTCACGATTGCCGACATGTCGCCGACCTCTTCTGCGGCGTCGGCACGTTCGCGTTCCGCATCGCTCGGCACCACGCCACCCACGCGGTCGAGAACGACGCGGCATCGCTGGCGGCGCTGGACCGCGCGCAGCGCGCCGCCCCCGGCCTGAAGCCGTTGACCAGCGAACGCCGCGACCTTTTCCGCAGGCCGGTAACGGGCAAGGAGCTCAAACGCTTCGACGGCGTGCTCTTCGACCCGCCAAGAGCCGGCGCCGAGGCGCAGGCGCGCCAATTGGCCGAATCGTCGGTGCGGCGCGTCGTTGCCGTTTCATGCAACCCTTTGACGCTCTCGCGGGATGCCCGCATCCTCGTCGATGGCGGCTACCGCCTTATCGAAGTGACGCCCATCGACCAGTTCCTATGGTCGCATCACGTCGAAGCGGTGGCGGTGTTCGAGCGCATCTGAGCGAAGGGGTCGCCGATGGACCAGGTCCTGGACTTTCTCCATGCCTACGGCGCCATCGTCATTTTCGTCATCATCTTTTTCGAATCCACGGGCCTGCCCTTGCCCGGCGAAAGCCTGCTGATCGCCTCGGGCCTTCTGGCGGGGCGTGGCGAGCTCGATATCTGGACGGTGTTCATCGCGGCCTGGGCCGGCGGCGTCCTGGGCGACAATCTCGGCTACGTCATCGGCCGCACGCTCGGCCGCCCCGTCATCGTGCGCTATGGCTCGAAGATCGGGCTGACCGAGCCGCGCTTTGCCGCCGTCGAGCGGCAGTTCCTGAAATATGGCGCGCTCGTCGTTCTGTTTGCCCGGTTCTTCGTGGTTCTCCGACAGCTCAACGGGCTCGTCGCCGGCATCACCGGCATGCATTGGCTGCATTTCATCGTCGCCAACGCCGCCGGCGCGGCCCTTTGGGCCGGGCTCTGGTCTTTCGCCGCCTACGCCTTCGGCACGGAGCTGGAGCATTATCTCCACTACGGGCGGCAAGCCTTCTTTGTCGTGGGCATCGCGGCGGCCATCGCCGCCGCGGCCTACGGCGTTCATGTCATGCGGCGGAGGAAGAACGCGCCATGAAGGCCTCGAAAGCGGCGCGCGCTTCCGGAGAGCGGAGCCTTTCTTCGAAGGCCGTCACCTCGTCCCTGATGCGCTGGCGCACCTCTTCCCTGTCGCCGCGCATCAGTCGGCGCGAGACGGCCAGCGCGCCCTGCGGCTTGCGAGCCAGCCTGCGGGCGGCCTGACGCGCCGCGTCCTCGACCGGGAAGCCGTCCTCGACGAGAGTGACGAGGCCGCAATCGGCAGCCTGTCTTCCGTCCAGGGGCTCCCCCATCACCAGAAGCGCGAAAGCCTTTTGCGGCCCCATCACACGCGGCGCCAAAAGGCTGGACGCCGCCTCCGGCACGACGCCGAGATCCAGGAAAGGGGTGCGGAACAGGGAGCGCGCCGTGGCGAAGGCGAGGTCGCAATGGAACATCAGCGTCGTGCCGATGCCGATCGCCAGCCCGTCGACGGCGGCGATCAACGGCTTTTCGAGGCGCCCGAGCGACTCCAGGAAGCGCCATGTCTCCTCCAGGCCCGTCCCCTCCTTGGCGAAGCGGATGAAATCGCCGATATCGTTGCCGGCGCAGAATGCGCCCTCCGCCCCTTGCACCACCACCACGCGCACCGCTTCATCGGCCTCGGCACGATCCAGTGCGTCGGACAGGGCCGAATACATCGGCTGGTTGAGCGCATTCTTCTTGTCGGCTCTGTTCAGCGTCAGCGTCATCACGCCGTCCGCCAACTCCATGATGACCGGATCGCTCATCGGTTCTCCCCTCAGGCCAGTGCCGCTTCGACGGATTCGAGCGCCCGGCCCGTTGCCTTTACCTTGCGCTTCAGCCCGCCGGTCTCCGGCAGGATGTCCGCCACCATGAAGCGCGCCAGTGCGTCATGGCCGGTGCCCTCGTCCGCGCGCAGCGCCGCACGCGCCATCAGCGATCCGCCCAGCACCAGCGAGAACAGGCGTTGATAGGCCGTCGCGCCGGCAAGCGCGTCCTCCGCGCCCGACTGCCGCAGGAAGCCGGTGGCCTCGCGCAGATCGTCCAGCGCTTCGCGCAGGCCCTCGGCCATCTCGGCGATGCCGGGGCGGTTCGCGGCCGCGACGGCGTCGATATCCGCCTCGATCTCGGCCAGCAGCGCATCGACGGCCTTGCCGCCGGACAAGGGCAGCTTGCGCATGACGAGGTCCATGGCCTGGATGCCGTTCGTGCCTTCATAGATGGGCGCGATGCGGGCATCGCGCAGCAGGCGCGCCGCGCCCGTTTCCTCGATGAAACCCATGCCGCCATGCACCTGGATTCCCAGCGAAGCGACCTCGACGCCGATATCGGTGGAGAAGCTCTTGGCCATCGGCGTCAACAGGCTGGCGCGGTCGGCCCAGCGCGCCGCCTCCGTGCCGTCCTCGGCATGCGACATGTCGATCGCGAAGGCGCAGGAATAGCAGATGGCGCGCGCAGCGGCCGTCAGCGCCTTCATCTCCATCAGCATGCGCCTGACGTCCGGATGCTCGATAATGGGGACCATCCCCTCGCCGCCGTCGCGTGCGCGCCCCTGCCGGCGGTCCCTGGCATAGGCGAGGGCCTTCTGCGTCGCCGCCTCCGCGACGCCGAGACCCTGCACGCCGACATAGAGCCGCGCCGAGTTCATCATGGTGAACATGCAGGCGAGGCCCTTGTTCTCCTCGCCGACGAGCCATGCGACCGCGCCGGCTTCGCCGGTGTCTCCGGCATCGTCGCCATAGACCATGGTGCAGGTGGGCGAGGCATGGATGCCGAGCTTGTGCTCCACGCCGACGCAGAAGGCATCGTTGCGCAGGCCGGGCCGGCCATCCGCATCGGGGATGAACTTCGGCACGAGGAACATCGAGATGCCCTTCACCCCCGCCGGCGCATCCGGCAGCCGCGCCAGGATGATGTGGACGATATTGTCCGTCATGTCGTGCTCGCCGAAGGTGATGAATATCTTCTGGCCGAACAGGCGGTAGGTGCCGTCGTCACGCCGCTCGGCACGGGTCCGCAGGCCCGACAGGTCGGAACCGGCTTGCGGCTCCGTCAACTGCATGGTTCCCGTCCATTCGCCTGAGGTGAGCTTTTCGAGGTAGATCGCCTTCAGCGCGTCGCTGCCATGCTTGTGCAGCGCCTCGACGGCGGCGATGGTAAGCGTCGGGCCGATGCCGAAGGCCATGGACGCGCCGTTCCACATTTCCGTCACCGCGGCAGAAAGCGCCGTGGGCAGCCCCTGCCCGCCGGCTTCCACCGGGCCGGTCAGCGCATTCCAGCCGGCCGCGCACCAGTCGGAATACAACTTGCCCCACCCCGGCGGCATCGTGACGACGCCCTTGTCGAACTGCGCGCCGATCCTGTCGCCGCTTTCGTAGAGGGGCGCCACGGCATCGCCGGCGTAGCGTCCGGCCTCTTCCAGAATGGCGTCGAGAAGGTCGGGCGTGAGATCGCCGAGCTTGCCGCGCTCCATGGCATCGTCGAGCCCGACGACCTGCCTGAGGGTGAAGCCGATTTCCGAAACGGGTGCCTTGTACATGCTGAATGCCCCTCCCCGGCAGTTCGATGCAGAGGCATTCAGCTAACGTGAGTTTACGTTTACGTCAATCAGACCGGGCAGCCTTTGGCGCGCAGAAGAGCGTCGAAGCGATCACGATCGAGCTGTCCGGTCGCGTTGCGGGCGGCGATGCCCTTTTCCTTGTCGGCATGCGCATGGCACAAGGGAAGCAGGCGCTCCGCATCGTCGGCCGGAATACAGATGACGCCATCGGCGTCGCCAAGGATCAGGTCACCCGGATTGACAGCCAGCCCTCCGCACACGACGGGCACGTTCACCTCGCCCGGTCCGTCCTTGGACGGTCCGCGCAGGGTATGGCCCTTCGCATAGGCGGCGATACCGGGTTGCGCCCATTCCGCAACGTCGCGCAGGGCGCCATCCACGACGAAGCCGCCGAGGCCCCGTGCGACCGCCGTCGTCCGCATCAGACCGCCGATCACCGCGGTGGACATATCCCCGCCGCCATCGATCACGATCACGTCTCCCGGCTCTGCCATCATCATCGCCAGATGGATCATGAGATTGTCGCCCGGGCGGATGCGCACCGTAATGGCCGGCCCGCACATCACGAGCGACAGGTCCGCGTGGTAGGCCTTCAGGCCAATCGATCCCGTATGGCGCCCCATCACATCCCCGGCATGGCAGCTTGGCACGGTCCGATATGCGGCCACAAGGTCCGGGGGCAGATCGACACGACGCGGATTGACACGAAAGCCCGTCGGCCATTGTCCGGACTTCGCCTGTATCATTTCGTTCATCGTCACAACTCCGCTTCTTACGCGCTGAGGCTGAAAAGCGGATAGGAGGGCTCTTCATCGCGCAAAACGCGGATGACTTCCTCTGCCGCCGTCACGGCCATCTTCACGCGGGTTTCCTGCACGCTTGTGCCAAGATGCGGCGAGAGCGCCACATTCTCGAGGGTCAAAAGGGGCGAGCTCCGGTCGACCGGCTCCTCCTCGAAGACGTCCAGGCCGGCGGCGCCGAGACGGCCGGTGGTCAGTGCCTCGTAAAGCGCCTCCTCGTCCACGATTCCGCCGCGCGCCGAGACGACGATGACGGCGGTATCCTTCATCTTGCCGATGGCCTCCCGACCGATCATGCGGCGGGACGACTCCGTCAGGGCGCAATTGACGGATATGAAGTCGGATCGTGCATAGAGTTCGTCCAGCGGCACCCAGGCAGCACCCAGTTCGGCCTCGGCCTCGGGTTGGCGAACGGGGTCGTTGTAGAGAACCTCCATCTCAAATCCCCGGCCGCGCCGCGCCATGTTCTTGCCGATCTTGCCGAAGCCGATGATGCCGAGCGTCTTGTGGGATACGTCGTAGCCCATGAAGCGGCGGGCGACGGCGGTGCCGGCCTCCGTCCACTGGCCGCTGCGCACGTAATGGTCTGCCAGATGGAGCTTGCGCGCCGCGTTGATCATCAAGCCGAAGGTCAGGTCGGCGATCGTATGCGTGTGGACCGGGGTGACGGTGACATGGATGCCGCGACGGCGCGCCTCATCGAGGTCGAAATTCTCGTAGCCCACGCCCCGCCGGGCGGCTATGCGCAATCTCGAAGCCCTCGCCATGGCCTCCGCATCGAGTTGCTCGGTGTGCCATACGAAGATCGCGCCATCGGCATCGCGTATTCCGTCCAGAAACTCGCCGCGTGTCAGCGGGCGGTTCACGTTCGAACACGCCACTTCGAATCCGGCGCCATGGAGAAGATCGACGGCCTCCTGCTCCAGCGGCTGCGTTATGAACACCTTCATCGCACGTTCTCCTTTTCGCTGATCGTCGTCACGATCACGCCGGTTTGCGGATCCCGTCCGCGCACGATGTCGATGCCGTGGATTTCCTGGATCACCAGATCCAGCGTCGTCAGGGTAATGGTGCCAGGCTCCACATGGCCGCCATAGAAGCGGTTGTCCTTACCGCTCGCCACGCAGTGATAGTGGATGTCGAGCCGGCCCGGCTGCAGGCTGGGGGCCACGATGCCCTGCCCCGCGATCAGGCTGAACGGTCCTTCCAACACGAGTTGGCGGGTGTAGCCTTCTTCTTTCGTCGGCTCGACGCGGTCCACGTAGTGCATGGCCAGGCGGCGGAAGCTGCCGATGCTGGTGGTGATCACCCCGCACGAGATATCGTGCGCTCGGCACACTTCCTCGACGCTTTCAAGAAGGTCGCGATCGGGGTGGATGCGCGCGGCGACGACCCGGCCGGTCGTCCCCGCGGCGCTGTCGAAATGCCGCTTGGCGTCGTCCAGCATCAGATCGCCTCCACGACGGCTTCGACCTCGGCCAGGGACAGAAGGCGATAGGGATCGCGCTTCAGCAGCAGCGGCAGTTCGGCCATGGTTCGCGCATCGTAGGTCGGGTCTTCGGTCGTCAGCCAATACCGGGTGGACGGGATCAGGGACACGGTCGGGTTGAAGCACCAGGCGATGTCGAAGATCTTCTCCGGCTTGTCGGCGATGAAGACGAGCTTGCCGTGCATCTGGCCCCGCATCTGGAAGGCAACCGGGACGGCCTCGTGCACCTCCCATCCGCGCTTCTTCATGGCCGCAAGCGCCGGCTCGAGGATAAGGTCAGGGTGCAGGCTGGTCTCGACATTGGCGTGGATATGCACGACGTCGCGATGCTCGTTCAGATCGCAGTATCTGGCCCAGGCGGGGCCGTTGAAATAGGCGTCCACATCGCGGCGTGCTTCCGGCGTCATCTCGGTCACGAACGGGTAACGGGCGTAGAAGTCCTTCATGTAGGATGCGCCCCACCATTCCACGTTCTCGCTACGGTCGGCGGGCTTGATGAGGGCGTCGGAAGAGTATTTCCACAACAGATCGAAATGCGGCATGCCCTGGGGTTCGATCCCGTGGATCGAACCGGAGTCGGCGACCTGGCCGGACGTGAAGATTTCGATCTTGCGATGGACCGGGCGGCCGATCTTCTTGAAGTAGCCTTTGACGATCTGCTCCAGGCTCATCGGGTGAATCTGGGTCTCGATATAGGCATGGAGATGGTAGACCGGCTCGTGGTCGATCTGCAGCGCTCTCATCACCTCGTTCCAGTGCGGGGAACGAAAATAGGCGGCGAGGGGCCCAACGACATCCGGCGTGCTCGCTGCGGCGTCCGGGGTAGTTGCTATGTTCATCGGTGTATTCCCTGTTGTCATGGATGAGGTTGCCGTCGCTCGTCAGGAAGCCATGGCCCATCGGCGGATCGTGCGGTCTTCGAGGGTTTTGAACAGGACCCCTTCGACGAAGAGACCGATGACGATGACGGCCAGAAGGCCTGCGAAGACAGCCGGGATGTCCAGCATGTTCTTGGACTGGAAGATGAACCAGCCGAGGCCGCCGGATCCCGAGGAAACGCCGAAGACCATTTCGGCAGCGATCAGAGTACGCCATGCGAAGGCCCAGCCGATCTTCAGGCCCGTGACGATGGAAGGCAGGGCCGCAGGCACCAGGATCTGCGAGACGAACCCCCAGCCCCTGAGCCCGTAATTGCGGCCGACCATGCGCAGGGTGGTCGATGTCGACCGGAAGCCGGAGAAGGTATTGAGAGCTACGGCCCACAGTACCGAATGGACGAGCACGAATACGAGGCTGGCCGTTCCGAGGCCGAACCAGATCAGCGCCAGCGGCAGGAGCGCGATCGCCGGCAGTGGGCTGAACATCGACGATAGAAGAACCATCAGGTCTTCGCCGATGCGCGTACCGATCGCCAATACCGTCAAAAGCCCTGCAAGCGCTATGCCGATGCCGTATCCGATCAGGAGTACCTGCAGCGACCCCCATATGCGCAGGGGCAGTTCGCCCGTGGCAAAGCCAGCAACGACGGCGTCGAGCGTCTGGCCGAAGGTGGGGAAAAGGAGGTCGTTGCCCACATAAAGGCCGTAGACCTGCCAGATTAGGGCGAGTACCGCGAGGATAAGAGCTTTGCGGACCGCTGAAGAGCCCCACGCCTTTTCCCATAGGGTCAGGCGACGCTCCACCAGACCGAACTCGCTTGCCGGACGCGGCTCCCGCCGGATTTCGGGGCGCGCGCCCTGTACAGTGTATCCGGGGCGGATCGAAAGATCGCTCATCGTGTGGCTCCCGTTGTCTCGACAGGTTGAGAGAACAGCAGATCGTGGATTTCCGCTTCGAGCTCGGCGGCCTTTGCTGGGGACTGGTCGGAGCGATCCAGCCCGTTCAACTCCGCCTTCACCTGGCCGGGATGCGGCGACAGGAGCAGGATCCGATTGCCGATCTTGATGGCCTCCGCGATCGAGTGGGTCACGAACAGGACGGTGAACCGGGTATCGTCCCAGAGCTCCAGCAGCTCGTCCTGCATCTTGGCGCGCGTCAGCGCGTCGAGAGCGGCAAAGGGCTCGTCCATCAGGAGAATGTCCGGTTCCATCGCCATTCCCCTGGCGATGGCCACACGCTGCTTCATGCCGCCGGACAGCATGTGAGGATACTTGTCGGCGAAAGCGCCGAGGTTGACCTTATCGAGATATCGCCGGGCTCGATCAGACGCTTCCTTCCACCCGGAGCAACGGCCGGTCGCGACGAGCGGGAACATGACGTTCTGCAGCACGGTCTTCCACGGCAGGAGCTGGTCGAACTCCTGGAAGACCATCATCCTGTCCGGTCCCGGCTCGGTCACCGGCCGGCCGTTCAGGCTGATCTGTCCTTCGGCGGGACGATGGAAACCGCCGATCGCCTTCAGGAGCGTGGACTTGCCGCAGCCGGATGGGCCCAGCAGCACGAAGCGGTCGCCCTTGCAGACGTCGGCGCTCACCTTGTAGGTGGCCATGACCGAATGGCCGGCCGCGACATACTGCAAGGTGACGCCGTCTATGCGCAGGACAGGGTCTGCCGGCATGGCGACGTCCTGCAGCGTTGCCGATCTGCTCATCATGTTCATGGGTTCCTCCTCGTTTCGGGTTTCCCCGGGCCGATCAATCGGCGTTCGCTGCCTGTGGCCGCGACTTCAGATCGTCGAAGAAATAATCGCGCCAATCCTGCGGCGCTTCGCCGATCAGGCCGATCCTGGCCATGAATTCCGCCGTCTGGAAGGTTCCCATCGGCAGCGACTGGAAGACGTTGCCGTCATCCGCGAGCATCTGTGCGAAGGCGGCCTTTTCGAACCGCTCACCGGTCGAGGCAAGGTAAAGCTCTGCGGCCCGCGTAGGGTCATCGTTGATGATCTGCTGAGCTTCTTCGAGAGCCTCCAGGAAGACGCCCACATCCTGAGGGTTGTCGTCGTGCCATTGCGTTCGTGCGACGGCCATCAGGTTGGTGGTCGGGCCGGCTACGTCGAGCGTACTCAGCACCGGGTGCATGCCCTCCATGTCGAGGAGCTGCTGATAATAGGGCGGGCCGGCGAACATCGTGTCGATCGCACCATTGGGCGTGACCATCGCCTGGACGGCATCCGTGAAGCCAAGCTGAACCATCATCGGATCGAAGCGGTTGGGCTCCCCGAACTCCTTGTCCAGGGCCATCTGAAGGTAGATGGCCTGGTTGGAGACGCGTAGCGATGTAACAGAGATGCGGTTCTCGGGCTTGAAGTCCGCCAGGCTCCTGACGGTCGGATCCTTGGTCACGAGAATGCTCTCCGTGCCACTGACGGCAGCGACCGCCTTGATGTCCCCCCGCGTGCGCGACCAGAGCAGCAGAGCGTTGGACAGGCCCACCCCGATCACATCGACATTGCCTGAAATCAGCGCGTCCGTGACGGCAGAGCCTGACGGGAAACTCAGATACTGGGGCGTCAGGTCGAGGCCGGCGGCCTCGGCATGCTTTTCGATCAGCCCGGCCTCCTTCATCACGTGAAACGGCGCGAACAGGATGCCTGTGCCCGCGGCGATGCGGATTTCGTCCGCGCGAGCGGCGCCCACGACGCCGACAAGGCCCATGACGAGGGCAATGGCAGAGGCGGCTAGTCTTGAATGTCTCATTATGATCCTCCCAGATTTCGGTTCGTTGCGGGCGCCCTCCCCGGCGCCCTTTACCTGCGATCAGGCAACAGCGCCGTATCGTCCTCGTTCGGCATGCAGCGCGGCTGCAGGGTTCAGACAAAGATCCGCGATTTCTTTCGGAAGCGCGTTTCCCGTGGCCGCGGCGTCGAGATAGGCGACGACGTTGCGGGCGGCCTGCGCAGCCATCTCATCCAGCGCTTCGGGCGTGGAGCCGCCGACATGCGGTGTCAGGATGACGTTCGGATGCCGACGCAGCGGCCCATCGGCCAGCGGCTCATTCGCGAAGGTATCCAGCGCGGCCGCGGCAAGGCGACCGCTATCCAGCATAGAGACGAGCGCGGCCTCGTCGATCAGTTCACCCCTGGCCGTGTTTACCAGGATCGAGCCATGCTTCATCCGCGAGAGAGCCCTTTCGTCGATCAACGGCGCGGCCCCGCGCACGGCCGGGCAATGCAGGCTTACGACATCGCTCCGCTCCAGCAGATCCGTAAGGCTTTCGCAAAAGGTAGGCCCGGCCGTCTCCGTCGGCGGCCGGACAGGATCCAGCGCCACGATCCGCATTCCCATGGCGCACGCGATATCGCCGACCTGACGGGCAATGCGTCCGTAACCGACAAGACCAAGCGTCTTGCCCGCCAGTTGCATGCCGTCCCCGGCGCGGCTCCACTCGCCCAGGCGCACGCTTCGGTCGAAGCGTGCGATCCTGCGCGCCGCAGCCAGCATCAATCCCACCGAAAACTCCGCAACCGCCCTCGCATTCGCGCCAGGCGTCGAAAACACGCTGATGCCCTGTCGGCTGGCCGCAGCCACGTCGATATTGCTGGTGCCGGTACCGTGCTTCGAGATGACTTTCAGCGATGGACAGGCACTCAGGAGGTCGGCGGACAAATGCATCGTCCGGGAGATGATCCCCTCTACCGGCTCCGTATCGAGGATGTGTCGCAAGCCTTCGGTGTCGGCGTAATCAGAAACGTAGCGCGGCGTGCAGCCGCCGCTTGCCAGAATGGCCTCGCCGGCAGGCGCCAGTGCGGGCGCGGTTATGAGGACGATGCGTTGCATGAGGCTATTCCCTCCCCGGAATGACGCTATCGAACCACCCTTGATTCATTCTGTCCAATATATAAAATTCACTCTTCTATAACTTTCGGGAATAATATGAACGAGCGCGACCTGAGGTATTTCCTGGCAATCGTCGAC
This sequence comes from Aureimonas altamirensis, assembly GCF_023702225.1. Lineage (GTDB taxonomy): Bacteria > Pseudomonadota > Alphaproteobacteria > Rhizobiales > Rhizobiaceae > Aureimonas > Aureimonas altamirensis_B. Next base: position 83,490 of record NZ_JAMQCO010000003.1, read on the forward strand.
TGTCGGGGCGTCGGCGCGGCAGCGGACCGCCTGGGCGTCACGCAGCCTGCAGTGACCAAGTGCGTCGACCGGCTCGAGGATCTGTTGCGCACGCCCCTTCTTGCAAGAAAGGGGCGCTACGTCGAATTGACGCCGGCCGGAATGCTGTTCCACCGGCGCGCAAAGGCGATCCTCCTGCGCATGGAAGACGCCATGCAGGAACTGTCCAGCCACGCATCGGGTCTGAGCGGGCATGTTCGCCTGGGGGCCGCTGCCACCATGACGGAGGCGCTTTTGCCTGGCGTCATCGACAAGATCATGCGGGAGACACCAGGCATCACGATCGAGCTGACCACCGGGATGAACGACGTCCTGCGCGAGGCACTACGGGAAAACCGGCTCGATCTCCTGGTTAGCCCAACGGTTGACGGCGGAGAGGAATTCGAAAGCGAGCCCCTGATCTCGGACAAGGTCGTCGTCGTTGCCAGACAGGGCCACCCGCTTGCCGACGCCCTGGCGCCAATGCCCGAAATGTTGCGATACGAGTGGATTCTGCCGCCATCCACCGTCGCCTTGCGGCGTTGGCTGGACCACTCATTCGAACGCGCGGGGCTTCCGCATCCGCGTGTTCAGGTAGAGGTCAACTCCCTCGTCCTTATGCCCCGACTGATCGGCAATACCGATTTGATAAGCTTCGCCTCCAGTCAAAAGCTCGGCGGAACGAACCTGATCGAGATCGCCTGCCCCGAAACCACCCATGATCGCAGTTTCGGCCTGCTCTATCGGCGCGATGCCTACCGCTCGCCCGCCGTCGATACGGTGGCCGATTTTCTACGGCGCGTCACCGCATCGTGACGGGCCTCATAATTGCACCTTGAAGGCGATGCTGCCGGGTGCCGCAGATGCCGTCCCGATTGACAACGGAATCGGTGTGACCGGCAACGTTGCCGGTCAGGCTCGATCTGCGATCGTGCTCCAACCCGGATCCGGCCGAAACCGGGCACCATGCTTTTCCGCAAGCTCGTCCATGCGCCGCACGACGGACTCTATCCCGCGATCGCGTGCGTATTTCATCGGCCCGCCGCGGAAGGGCGCGAAGCCGGTTCCGAACACCATGGCGCCGTCCGCCAGGTCCGGGTCGGACACCACTCCCTCGCGCAGAGCGGCGACCACGGCGTTGAGCATGGGCAGGATCAGGCGGTCCTCCAGATCCGGATCGTCCTTCGCGCCATCCGGTATGGCGTCGACATGGACTTTTTTCGGCTTGCCGCCTTCGTACTCGTAGAGGCCGCCATTCGTCTTCGCGCCGAGCCGGCCTTCCCTGACCATCTGGACCAGCCAGGCCGGCGTTTCCGGAAAATCGCCTCCAAGCCCCTCGCGGAGCGAGGTCGAGACGTCGAGCGCGATATCGAGCCCAACCCGGTCCGCCAGCTCGACCGGACCCATCGGCATGCCGAATGCTTCGGCACGGGCGTCTATGCGTTCCTTCGGCAGACCCTCGCCCACCATCAGCAGCGCTTCGGCCATGTATGGCGTCAAGGCCCGGTTGACGAGGAAGCCCGGTGCCGAACGGACCGGCGCCGGAAGGCGCGACAGTTCCACCGCAAAGGCGGTGGCGCGGCGCAACGTTTCCGCCCCGGCGTCGGGATGCGAGACGATCTCGACGAGTTGCATGCGGGAGACCGGATTGAAGAAATGCAGGCCGACGAACCGGCCGCGGTCGGCAAGCCCTTCGGAAAGCTGTTCCAGCGGCAGGGCCGAGGTATTGGTGGCCAGAAGCGCGCCTTCCTTCAGGCGCGGCTCCACACTCTGGTAGATCGAACGCTTCACCTCGAGACGCTCGGGCGCCGCCTCGATGACGAGGTCGGCATGCGTTACGCCGATGCCATCCGGATCGGGGATCAGCCTGTCCAGCGCATCGCGCGTCTTCAAATCGTTCTTCAGCGTTGCGGCCATCATCCCGGCACCGGCCTTGACGGCCCGCCCGATCGGCTTCAGGTCGATATCCTGCAAGGTCACGGTAAAGCCCTGGCGTGCAGCCCAGGCGGCGATGTCGCCGCCCATCGCGCCCGCGCCGATCACATGGACATGCGATATCGCGGACTTGCCGGACTTCAGGCCGCGCATCTTCTCCCGCAGGAAAAAGACGCGGACCAGATTCTGCGCCGTCGGCGTCTCGATCAGTTCGGCAAAGCTGTCCAGCTCGGCCTTGCGCATGGCGTCGGCGCTACCGCCATTGGCTTCCCATATGTCGATAAGCTTGTAGGGCGCCGGATAATGCGCCTTCGGAGCGGTTTCCGCCGCCTTCCTGCGCATCTGCTTGGCAATCAAACTGCGGGCCGGACGCAGCGCGAAGGCGCGCCGCCGCAAACCGGCGTCGCGTTGCCGCATCTCTCCCGAGCGGATGGCCGTCACGGCATTGGCGACGTGGCGCTCCTCCAGCGCGGCATCGACAAGCCCGATGCTGCGGGCCCGTCGGGCGTCGACCGGCTTGCCGGTCAGCATCATCGTCATAGCCTCGATCGGGTCCGCCACCTCCAGCGAGCGGAAGGTGCCGCCAAGCCCCGGATGCAGGCCCAGCATGACCTCGGGGAAGCCGAGCGAAGCACCCTTGACGGCAAGGCGGAAGCGGCAGGCGAGTGCGATCTCGAGGCCGGCGCCCAGGCAATGGCCGTGTATGACCGCGATGGTGGGCATCGGCAGGGCCGCGAGGCGGTCCAGCACGATATGGCCCTGCCCCAGCATGGACCGGATGTCCTGGGTGGATGCCCCGACGAACTGGTTGATATCGGCGCCGGCCGCAAAACCTGCCGGTTTGGCCGAACGCAGGACGACGGCGGCCGGCCGCTCTTCCTCGATCCGGTCGACGACGGAATTGAGCTCTTCGAGCACATCCCGATCCACCACGTTGACCGACTTGCCCGGCCTGTCCAGCACCAGCCAGAAGACCCTGTCCGCATCCATCGCGTAGCGCCAGTTGCCCTGCGGCTGGGCATCGCGCGCCGCGCCCAGTTCGATGATGCGGGGCGTCAACGCTTCGAGCATCTTGTCCATATGACCCGTCATACCTCCCGTCATGCCGCTTCGAGCAGCATGGCGCCGCCTTGTCCGCCGCCGATGCATTCCGTTGCGATGCCCTGCCTGAGGCCGCGCTGGCGCATGGCATTGGCCAGGTGAAGCGTGATGCGCGTACCGCTGGTGCCCACCGGGTGCCCGAGGGAGATCGCCCCGCCATCGACGTTCAGCCGCTCGCGGTCGATCGTGCCGGCAGCGCCGTCGAAGCCCAGCACGTCGCGGCAGACCTGTTCGTCCTCGAATGCCGCAAGGCATGCCAGCACCTGGGCTGCAAACGCCTCGTTCAGCTCCCATAGGTCGATATCGCCGACGGACAGGTTACGCCGCTTCAGGATGGGCGCCGTCGCCATGACCGGCCCCAAGCCCATGATGGAAGGATCGAGCGCGCCCCAGTGCGAGTCCACGATCCGTGCCAAAGGCCTCAGATCGTGCTTGCGCACGGCCTCCTCGCTGGCGAGGATGGTCCAGGCGGCGCCGTCCGTGATCTGCGACGAATTGCCGGCCGTGACGTTGCCGTAGGGCTTCTCGAAGACGGGCTTCAGGCCCGCCAGGCTCTTCACGGAACTGTCCGGCCGCACGCCGTCGTCATGGTCGAAGACCTGCCCGTCCCGCGCGACTGCGGGAAGCAATTCGCCGGCCAGCCGCCCTTCGGCCTGTGCCGCGGCAAGACGGTGGTGGCTTTCCGCCGCGTAGGCATCGGCATCGCGGCGTGTGACGCCGAATATGTGGCCGATCTTCTCGGCCGTCTGCCCCATGCCGAGATCGGTGATGGGATCGGTCAGGCCGCGCTCCAGCCCGATCTCCGGCTTGAGGAAGCCGGGCTTGAGGCCGGCGAGCGCCTTGAGCCTGTCGGCGGTGCTGCGCGCGCCGTTGAGCCGCGCGAACCAGTCCACCGCCTCGCGGCGCAGCACCAGCGGCGAATGACTGAGCGACTCCGCGCCGCCGGCCAGCACGATCTCCGCATGGCCGCCCTCGATGGTGCGGTAGGCGGTGTCCATGGATTGCATCCCGGAACCGCAATTGATCTGCACGGTGAAGGCGGGTGTCGCCTCGGGAAGGCCGAGCCGCAATCCGGCGACCCGCGCGGGGTTCATCTCGTCGGCGACCACGTTGACGCAACCGAGGATGACGAGATCGATCAGCGCCTTGTCGAAATTCTGCCGCAACAGCAGCGGGCGTCCGCACTGAACGGCAAGATCGACGGGCGTGAACGGGCCGGGCTTGCCGCGCGCCTTCAGGAAGGGCGTGCGCGCCCCATCCACCAGATAGACGGGACGGCTCATTCGGCCGCCTCGGCGCGCGCCGCTTCCGTGCGCCGCCTTGCGAAGTGCGACACCTCTTCGGCCGGGAAGGCATCCACGGCGACGACCTTGTCGCTCGCCGCGCGCGCCTGCATCAGCAGCGCATGCTCCTGGCTGGTGATGACCGCTTGTTCAAGCGCCTTGTCGGCATCCTTCACCCTGGCCTCCTTCATCTTCCGCATGGCGGGCTCCGCCTTCGTGACCAGGTCGAGCGCCACTTCCAGCTCCGCGATGGCGTAGGAATCGCGCCCGGCGCCGAGATAGAGGTCGGCGGTCAGCCTGTCCCGCTGGGATGTGGGGCGCATCAGCAATTCGGCCACCTCGCTGACCAGATCGTCGCGCATCGCCGCGCGAGGCGCCCCCGCCGGAAAGGCGATGGCGCGGATCACAAAGGCCGCCGAACGTGACGGAAGATTGGCGATGATGCCGTCGAAGGCTTCGCCGATGCGGTTGATGCCACGGCGCATGACATATTCGATGAGGGGCTTGTCGGCCTCCGGCCGTCCTTCGGTTTCGAAGCGCTTCAGGCTGGCGGCAAGCAGATACAATTCGCTCAATATGTCGCCCAGCCGGCCCGACAGCATCTCCTTGCGCTTGAGCGCTCCGCCGAGGCTGAGCAGAGCCATGTCGGCCGTCAGCGCGAACGCGGAGGACAGGCGCGACAATTGCCGCCAATGGCCGGTCAACTCCGCGTTATCGGGGGCGGGCGCGGCGATGCCGCCGGTCCAGCCGCGCAGGAAAGCGCGTCCGGCATTGCGGAAAGCATGGGCCACATGCGCCCAGAAATGCTTGTCGAAGGCATCCAGCCCGGCTTCCCCGTCCGGATCGGACAGGGCCTTCATCTCCTTCAGCATATAGGGGTGCGCGCGGATGGCGCCCTGCCCGAAGATCATCAGGCTGCGCGTCAGGATGTTTGCTCCCTCCACCGTGATGCCGATGGGGATGGAGCGATATTGCGGGGCCATGTAGTTGCGCGGGCCCTCGACGATGCCCTTGCCGCCATGGATATCCATGGCGAGGTTGATGGACTGGCGCATCCTCTCGGTCGCGTTCGCCTTCATGATGGCGGAGATCACGGACGGGCGATGCCCCTGGTCCAGCGCGGCCAGCGTCAGCCGGCGCGCCGCATCCACCTGGTAGGCGTTGGCGGCGATTTCGGCCAGCGGCTCCTGAATGCCCTCGAACTTGCCGATGGGCAGGCCGAACTGGTGTCGCACCCGCGCATAGGCGCCCGACGCACGCGCCGACATGGCGCAGGCGGCGGCGGACTGCGATGGCAGCGAGATGCTGCGCCCGGCGGCCAGCGCCGTCATCAGCATGGTCCAGCCTTCGCCGATCTGGGCTTCGCCCCCCAGGATCCAGTCCATCGGAATGAAGACGTCGCGGCCATGCAGCGGGCCGTTCTGGAAATGCGTCGCCAGCGGCACGTGCCGCTCTCCGCAGGTGACGCCCGCGGTGGCCGTCGGCAGCAACGCCACCGTGATGCCGAGGTTCTCGCCACGACCCAGATGGTTTTGCGGATCCTTCATCTTGAAGGCGAGGCCCATGACCGTCGCGACCGGGCCGAGCGTTATGTAGCGCTTGTCGAAGTTCAGCCGGATGCCCAGCACCTCGCGCCCCTCGTGCTCGCCATATTCGACGATGCCCGTATCGCGCATCGAGGCGGCGTCGGAGCCCGCATCCGGAGAGGTCAGGCCGAAGCACGGGATTTCCCGGCCGTCGGCAAGGCGGGGCAGCCAGTGGTTCTTCTGCTCCTCCGTGCCGAAATGGAGCATCAGCTCGCCCGGGCCGAGCGAATTGGGCACCATCACCGTCACGCCGGCGACGACGCTGACCGAGGACACCTTGCGCACGACCTCGGAATGGGCGGTATTGGAGAAACCGAGCCCGCCATACTCTTTCGGGATGATCATGCCGAAGAACTTTTCCCGGCGCAGGAAGTCCCATACTTCGGGCGGCAGGTCGTGGTCGACGGAGGTGATCTTCCAGTCGTCGACCATGGCGCATAGCTGCTCGACCGGCCCGCCCATGAACGCCCGCTCTTCGGCGGACAGTTCCGCCGGCGGCATGGCGACGAGCTTCTCCCAGTCGGGCGACCCGCCGAAAAGCTCGCCGTCCCACCAGACCGTGCCGGCGTCGATGGCCTTGGATTCCGTTTCGGAGATCGAGGGCATAGCCTTTTGTGCCCAGCGGAAGATCGGGCGTGTCAGCTTCTCGCGCCGAAATGAACCTTGTGCCATGTCGCAGCCTCCCGTTAGCAGAGCTCAAGCAAGGAATGCTTTTACGCTAACGTAAGAGGCAGCAGAAGTCATGCTACCCGGCAAGAATGGTTTTTTGTGTCAATTCGCCGTCAGCCGCGGGCCCGGTGGGCGATGTCGGTGCGGTAGAAGCCGTTGGGCCATTCCACCTTCGCAACCAGCCGGTAGGCCCGGTCGGCGGCCTCGCTCACGCCGTTGCCGGTGGCCGTCACGGTGAGGACGCGTCCGCCCGTGGCGATCAATTGCCCGGCGCTTTGGCTGGTCCCTGCGTGGAAGATCGCTTCCCCCTCGCCCGGCTGCGGCAGGGCGCTTATGGGCGTTCCCTTCTCGAAGGCGCCGGGATAGCCCTTGCTGGCCATGACCACCGTAACGGCGGCCGCCCCGCTCCATGCCGGATCGGCGGTCGACAGGTCGCCGCGTGCGGCCGCCTCGAGCAGCGGCACGATGTCGCTTTCCAGCCGCATCATCAGGACCTGCGCTTCGGGGTCGCCGAAGCGGACATTGTATTCGATGAGCTTGGGGCCCTCGCTCGTCAGCATCAGGCCGGCATAGAGCACGCCCTTGAAGGGCATTCCCGCATCGGCCATGCCCTTCAAGGTCGGATTCACGATCTCCCGCATGGTGCGCTCGACGAGTTCGGGCGTCATCAGCAGCGACGGCGAATACGCGCCCATGCCGCCGGTGTTCGGCCCCATGTCGCCATCGAAGGCACGCTTGTGGTCCTCCGCCGTGCCGAAGGGAACCGCACGCACGCCGTCGCACAGGCAGAAGAAACTTGCCTCCGGCCCGGTCATGCATTCCTCGATCACCACGCTCGCACCGGGCATCGCGAAGCAGGCATCGACGGCGTCCAGCGCTTCCGAAAGGGTTGCGGCGACGGTCACGCCCTTGCCGGCAGCCAGCCCGTCGGCCTTGACGACGATCGGCGCGCCCTCTGACTCTATATAGGCGCGCGCCGGCTCGGCGGCGTCGAACCGCCTGAAACGCGCCGTCGGGATGCCCATCCGGGCGCACAGATCCTTGGTGAAGCCCTTCGAGCCTTCCAGTTGCGCGGCGGCGCGGCTGGGGCCGAAAACGGCGATGCCATGAGGCTCCAGGGCATCCGCAATGCCTTCGACCAAAGGCACTTCAGGGCCGACGACGACGAGCCCGACGGACTTTTCCCTGACGAAGGACAGGACGGCGGCATGGTCGGCCGGATCCAGGTCCACACACTCCGCCACCGTGGCGATGCCGGGGTTGCCGGGCGCGGCGTAGAGCCGTCCGACACGCGGCGATGTCGCGATCTTGGCGGCCAGCGCATGTTCGCGGCCGCCGGAACCGATCAGGAGGATGTCGATGCTCATGGGGGACAGGTCTTCCGCAAGAATCCGGACAATGCGCAACCGTCTAGGGTGGCCGCATGGAAGGGGTCAAGGCCGAAACGGTTCATATTAACCCAAAAGCGCTTGACGCGGCATGGTTTCGGGGCCTTCCTCCCGCCGATGCAGAACGACAGGAAAGATACGGGGATGGTTCAGGGCCGCGTCGCCGACGCCCCGTCGGAAAACTTCGTCTACCGGGTGCTGCCGGCCGCGCTGTGGCCCTATGCGCAGCTGGCCCGCTGGGACCGCCCGATCGGGTGGCAGCTCTTGATGTGGCCCTGCTTCTGGAGCGCGACGCTGGCCCCGCAATGGGCCGCGCCGTCGGCGGTGCATACCGGCCTGCCGAGCTTCCTGCATCTCGTGCTGTTTCTGATCGGCGCCATCGCGATGCGTGGTGCAGGCTGCACCTACAACGACCTTGTCGACCACGAGATCGACAATCAGGTGGCGCGCACACGCTCGCGCCCGCTGCCATCGGGCCGGGTATCCCGCCGCCAGGCCAAGCTGTTCCTGGCTGCGCAGCTTCTGGCCGGGTTCCTGGTGCTGATCCAGTTCAACGGTTTTTCCATTCTACTCGGCATCGCCTCCCTCGCCGTCGTGGCGATCTATCCCTTCCTCAAGCGCGTGACCGACTGGCCGCAGCTCGGCCTCGGCCTCGCCTTTTCCTGGGGAGCGTTGATGGGCTGGGCCGGCTATTGGGGGTCGCTGGCGCTGGCGCCGGTGCTGCTTTACGCAGGCTCGGTGCTGTGGACCATCGGTTACGATACGATCTACGCCCATCAGGACAGGGAGGATGACGCACTGGTGGGCGTACGATCCACCGCGCGGCTCTTCGGCACGAAGACCCGGCCCGCGCTGATCGTGCTCTATGGTGGCGCGATGGTGCTGTTCCTTGCCGCCTTCGCCATGACGGGCGCGGCCACCACCGGTCCGAGCTGGCCGGCCTATGCGGCGCTGGCCATCGGCGCGGCGCAGATGCTGTGGCAGATCCTGCGGCTCGACATCGACGATGGAGACGAATGCCTGCGGCTGTTCCGCTCCAACAACGTCTTCGGCTGGATCCTTTTCCTGGGCCTTCTCGCATCCGCCCTCTGGACGCTGTCCTTCCCCTTCGGCGACTGATTTTGCAGGAGCGTTTCCGGCTCTAAGGCGTGATGGCGACTTTGAGAACGCCGTCGCGCTGGTTTGCGAACAGGTCGTAGGCCGCCTCGATGTCGTCCAGCTTGTAGCGATGCGTCACCAGTGGCTTCAGGTCGATGCGGCCGGACCCACAAACCTCCATCAGGCGGCGCATCCTTTCCTTGCCGCCGGGGCACAGGGTGGACACGATGGAGTAATCGCCGAGGCCGGCGCCGAAGGCCGACAAGGGGATCGACAGGTCGCCGGAATAGACGCCGAGGCTCGACAGCGTGCCGCCGGGGCGCAGGACCTTGAGCGCCGAGCCGAATGTGGATTGCGTCCCCAGCGCCTCGATGGCCACGTCGACGCCGCGCCCGTCGGTCAAGGCCAGGATCTGCTCGACCGGATCGCCGGCCTTGAAGTCCACCACATGGTCGGCGCCCAGCTTGCGCGCGACGTCCATGCGCGCGGGCACCGTATCCACGCCGATGATCGTGGTGGCGCCCATGAGTTTGGCGCCGGCCACGGCGCACAGGCCGATGGGCCCCAGCGCGAACACGGCGACCGTGTCGCCGATCCGCACATTGCCGCGCTCGGCGCCGGAAAAGCCCGTCGACATGATATCCGGGCACATCAGGACTTCGTCGTCGGACAGATGGTCGGGAATCGGGCTGAGATTGGCCAGCGCGTCCTTGACCAGCACATATTCGGCCTGGCAGCCATCGATCGTGTTGCCGAATTTCCAGCCGCCGGCCACCTTGAAGCCGTGGCGCTCCGCCGGGCCGTCCTGCGAGCCGCAGCCGCAGAGGCACGCATAGGAATGGCCGGAGGGCGTGATGGCGCCGGCGATGACCCGCTGGCCCTCCCGATATCCCTTCACCTCGCTGCCGAGCTTCTCGATGACGCCGACGGGCTCGTGGCCGACGGTCAGGCCCCTCGCGACGGGATACTCGCCCTTCAGGATATGAACGTCCGTGCCGCAGATCGTGGTTGTAGTTATGCGCATCAACGCATCCAGCGGCCCGACATCCGGTATCGGTTTCTCGTCCAGGACGATCCGTCCGTTCTCGACGAAGATCGCCGCCTTCATCCTGCCTGCCATGGTCCGCTCCCCTGCCTCGCTCCGACGCATGCAATCATGGGTTGCCCGGACGACAAGGGCAAGACGGCTTATCGGCGGGCGATGATCTCGTTCCCGGATATGACCATCCGCATCCCGATGCCGCCGGGTTTGCGACGGACGAGAAAGCGCGGGCGGCGGCCCTTGTGGTAGTTGCGTCGGCGGTCGGCCGGCGATGCGGCCTTGAGCTTGCCGAGCGTCTCTTCCAGCGCGGTGACGGTGCCGTCGGCCTCGACCATCAGCATGGGAATGCCGAACAGGTTGGACCAGCTGCGCCAGTCGGCGGCGACGTCGAAGAGGTCGGAAGCCACCAGCAGCGGCACGCTGAGGCGCGGGTCGTCGTGCATCAACTCCAGGGTGACGGTGACGCGCCCTCCCTGCTCCTCCATCGCCCGGGCGGCGACGCCTCGGAAGGCGGCGGGCGCCAGCGGAATGGACACGGGCACCATGCTGCCCTCGTAGCAGCGCCGCACGACGGCGCCCCGGCGATCGACGCGGTAGGAGACCGTCTCCTCGCCGTCCTTGACGTCGAAGCTGACCCGACGGTCGGCCACGGCGGGATCCAGGCGGATCGGCGTCCGCGTCCAGGCGGGATGCACGGGAACCTTGCCGGAAACGATGCTCATCCTGATGTCACCTTCTTCAGTCGTCGCCCGGGCCGGCTTCGATCCGGCCCCTTGTTGCGTCGACTTTTAGGGGCGCCGCGTTGCGAGCCTCTGAAGAAACGGGGTTAAGCGTTGGTAGCCGAAATCAGGGTTATCGAATGGTGGCCGAGGCCCGGCATTTTAAAGGTTCGGCGGTCAGGATTCGGTTATTGGCGGACGGTCAGAGCCGCCAGGCGCTGGAGATCGATACGGTCATCGGCTGGCCGGCTGGCCGGCGCGTCTCGCTGTAGGCCAACAGCGCCTGCCCATCCGGCAGACGCAGCGTCACGCAATAGCGCTCGCCCTGGAAGATCGCCGCCTCGACATGAGCGGCGACGCCGCCCGCATCCTCCCGGACATGTTCCGGCCGCACGAGGAAGGGGGCCTTCGGCTCGCCATCGCCCTTCGACAGCATCGCGGCCAGTTGCGGCCAGCCGAGCTGGCGCGGACCATCCAGCGGTGCAGGAAGATCCAGTATGGCGCCCCGACCCACGAGGCTGCCCACCATACGCCCCTCGGGCCGCGCATAGAGGGTGGCGGGCGCCGCCATCTGCAGAAGCCGCCCTTCGGACATGACGGCGATTTCGGAGGCCAGCGCCATCGCTTCCGCCTGATCGTGCGTCACGTAGATCATGGCGGCTCCCGACCGCTCGTGGAAAATGCGGAAATTCTCTTCCATCTCGTTGCGCAGATGCCTGTCCAGATTGGCCAGCGGCTCGTCCAGAAGCACAACGGCCGGGTCCGTGACGAGGCAGCGGGCCAGGGCGACGCGCTGGCGCTGACCGCCCGAAAGGTCTGCCGGGCGGCGGTCCGCCAGCTTCTCCAGGCGCACCGCCGCCAGCGCCGCGCCGACCTTGCGATCGTATTCGGCGCGCCCGATGCCACGCACTTTCAGCGGATATCCCGCATTGTCGGCGACGCTCATATGCGGCCACAGCGCATAGGATTGGAACACCATCGCCATGCCGCGCCGCTCGGGCGGGACCATGCCGCCGGCATCGGCCAGACGGCGCTCTCCCAGCAGGATCTCGCCACCGGTCGGCTGCTCGAAACCGGCGATCATGCGCAGGACGGTCGTCTTGCCGCACCCGGACGGACCGAGCAACGCCAGAAATGCGCCCGGCTTGAGTTCCAGCGATACGCCGTCGACGGCGGGCTGCGCCTCGGGAGAAAATCGCTTGGTGACGCCGTTGAGGATCAGTTTTGCCATGGAACGGTTCCGCGCGGCAGCCAGCGGCCGCAAAGGTCGAGCAGCAGCATCAGTGCGGTCACGACGAGGACGACGAGCACCGACAGAGCGGCGGCAAGGTTGAAACTGCCGCTGTCGTCGAGATTGTAGATGACGACGCCGATCGTCTGCGTGCCCGCCGACCAAAGCAGCGCCGACACGGTCAACTCGTTGCAGGCGAACAGGAAGACCAGCACCGCGCCCGCCGCTGCCGATGGTGCGACGAGAGGCAGGAGAATGTCCCGCATCCGCCGGCCGAAACCTGCGCCGGAAATGCGGGCGGCCTCCTCCAGCACCGGGTCCATCTGGCGGAACGCGCTGTCCACGGGTTTCAGGGCCACGGCAAGGAAAGACGACAGATAGGCGAGAAGTATGATCCACAAGGTGCCGTACAGCGACACGCCGAGAAACGGAACGGGCGCGGCGAACAGCAGCACGAAGGCGACGGAGATGACGATGCCGGGCAGCGCGTAGGGAACCTCCGTCAACAGGGCGAGGATGCGCGCCAGCGGTCCGCGCCGGCGCGTCAGCATATAGGCCGTCAGCAGCGCGACGATGCCGAGCGCGCATGCCGCGCCGGCTGCCAGGAGGAACGAGTTGGCGAAGGCCTGCCGTGTCGCGGACTGGCGAAACAGCACCTCGCGATAGGCGTCCAGGCTCGCCGTATCCGGCGTCAGCCTGACCCCGTAGGCCGGCGCCAGCGAGCCGGCCACGAGCGAGGCGAAGGGCGCGAACAGCATCAGGGCCACCAGAAGCCACAGGAGCGCCTGCAGCGGAAGCGCCCAGACGCCGAGCCGGAAGGCGGCGTTGGCGCCGGAGTGCCCGATGGTGCGGTAATCGCGCCCGGCAAGCGCCCGCTCCTGCACCCACAGGCCGGCAAAGGCGATCACGGCGATCAACCCAGCGATCATCGCGATATCGCCGAAGGTGCCGGCGTCGAAGGCCGTCAGCCGGCTGTAGATCAGGGTCGGCAAGGTGACGATCCCGGCTGGCAGGCCCAGAATGGCGGGGATGCCGAAATTGCCGATACCAGAGACGAAGGCGATGGCCGCGCCGGCCACGAGGCCCGGCGTCGCCAGGGGCAGGACGATGTCCTTGAGCACGCGGCCCGTCGAGGCTCCGGACAGGCGCGCCGCCTCGATGGCGTCGCGCGGCAGGGCAAGCAGGCTGGCGCGCAGGGTCAGGTATACGAGCGGCGCGTGCTGCACCCCGTAGAGCAGCGCGATACCGCCGACCGAGTAAAGCGGCTGCGGGCTGCCGAGCGGCGGGGCCATGCCGATGGCCTTCAGCAACGCACTGGATGGCCCGCTCATGCCGATCCAGGCCAATGCCGTCACTTGCGGCGGAATCATCATCGGCAACATGAAGAGGATGCCCAGGGTGCGTTTGAAACGCAGGTCGCACAAGCTCAGCGCCAGGGCGAAGACCCCGCCCAGCAGCACGGAGATCGCCATCCCCCCGGCGGATGTGGTCAGCGTGTTGCGGAAGGCGGGCCATAGCGCCGGGTCCGCCGCCAGCAACGCCAGCCCTCCGGCACCGGCCGAACGCATGCCCGTCGCGCCCAGCCGCAGCAACGGCAGGGCGCAGAGGAACAGGATGGCCCCGGTGACGAAGCCTGTCAGCCAACGCGGCTGCAGCCGGTTGGCGGGTAATGCGGGCATGAGCGCCTTACTGCGTTGCGCCGAATATGGCGTTGAATTCCTTCAGATCCTCGTCGGATGCAGCCAGTGCGGCCGCCGGGTCGAACGGCAGGAGCCTGATGTCCTCACGCGGCGGGAACCCTTCCGGCAGCGCGATGCCGTCCCGCGCCGGGATGTAGCCGAGCCTGGCCTGCAGCGACTGCCCCTCCTCCGAGAGAAGATAATCGACGAACTTCTTGGCCGCGTCCACATTGCGCGCCGTCGACAGGATCGCCACCGGTTCGGTCACGGCGGAAACGCCCTCCTCGGGGAAGACGAAGGCGACGGGCGCGCCCTTGGCGGCTTCGCGAATCGGCAGGTAGTCGACAACCATTCCGTAGGCCTTTTCTCCGGAAGCGACGGACTTCAGCACCGCGCCGTTGCCGCCGGCCGCAACCGCACCATTATCCTTGAGGCTGCGATAATAGTCCCAGCCGAGCGCGGGAACGCCGGTGAGCGTCTGTGCATGGATCAGCGCCGCGCCGGACGTGGCCGGGCTCGGCATCGCCACAAGCCCTTTCGCTTCGGGCCTGGCCAGATCGGCCCAGCTCTGCGGGGTCATCTCGGCCGCCGTATTGTAGACGATGCCCGTGGTGATCAGCTTGGTGGAGTGGTAGGCGCCATCCGGGTCGTGCAGGCCTTCCGCGTAGCCCTCGGCCTCCGGCGAACGGTAGGCAAGAAGCTGGCCCGCCTGCTTCATCCGCTCGAGCGTCACGCTGTCGGCGATCAGAAGCACGTCCGGCGCCGGGTTTCCGGCTTCGATCTCGGCCATCAGCCGCGCCATCACCTTCGGCGTGCCGTCGCGCACCCACTCGACTTCCAGCCCGGTAGCTTCCTTGAAGCCGTCGGCGGTGGCCTGCGCGTCTTCATTGGGCTGGCTGGTGTACAGAACGAGGTCGGCGGCGGAGGCCGCGCCACTCAGAAGGCAGAGCGCCAGGGCGGCAAGAGTGCGGGTCATGTCGGACATCCAGTGCGGTTTCACGTGGCTGGCAACAACCACAGATCGATGACAGTCATGTAACAGGCGCAAGCGGCAAAGTCCGGTTTTCCTCGCGGCCGAAACCTTCGATCTCCATCCGGTCGTCTTGCAGCGTAACGATGGCGTAGGCGCTCGTATCCGGCGTATCGACCATGCCGCGAAAATTGACGAAGTGCCGGCCGTCCAGTTCGCCGTAATTGCCGGCGTGGTTATGCCCGTTCATCCACACGGCAAAGCTGCGATGCGACAAAGCGAGATCGACCAGCTCGCCGGAATTCCAAAGATTATGTTCGTTCTGCGGAAAGACGGGATAGTGGCACAGGACGATGGCGCGCTCGCCCGCTGCATCCGCAGCGCCGAGGCGTTCGTCCAGCCAGCGCATCTGCGCCTCGCCCACGGAGCCATTCCAGGTCTGGGCGTTCGATGCGCCGGTTTCCCGCAACCGCGCCAGCCGCTCCGCGGCCAGCGCCCGGCGCTCGCTGTCGCCCGGCGTCGAGAAAAGGCTGACATCGTTGCCGTCCAGCACGATGAAGCGCACGTCCCCCTTCGCGAAGTCGTACCAGGGAGCCTCCATGCGCGCCGCCTTGGCGACGGAGCCGAGATAGTCGTCAGCCACATCGAAGTCGTGGTTGCCGAGGACGAAACGGGCCTCATGCCGCAGCCCGTCATAGACCGGCATGATGTGACCGAAGCTTTCCCAATGCCGGTCGATGATATCGCCCAGCGTGGCGACGAACGACAGGTCCTCGGCGTTGAACGCCTCGACGGCCTCTTGCAGCTTCCACAGCGAATTGGCGTAGTAGCGGCCCGACTTCAGGTTGGGCACGACCGGCGCATATTGCGGATCGGCGACGATCCCGAAGCGCAAGGGGCCGTGCTGCCCCGCCCGCCGTCCCGGCGAGCCGTCGGATGCAGCCATCGCCGGTCCCGTTGCCAGAAGCGTGCCGCCTGCCACCATCACGTCGCGCCTCGTCACCATCGGTCCAGTTCCCCAACGCATCCTCGATCGGCGGCGGTGTTATCGGAGCGCGATGACAGGCCGGTGACGCCTGGCGCATCGGACCGCGCTCTAGAGAAGCTTTCCGGGATTCATGATCCCCTTGGGGTCGAACACCTGCTTGAGCCCGTGCATCAGGCGCATTTCCAGCCCCGCCTTGGTGCGGGCGAGTTCGGCACGCTTGAGCTGGCCGATCCCATGCTCGGCCGAGAAGCTGCCGCCGAGGCTGGCGACGATGCCGTGGACGATGGCGTTCATTTCGCCCCAGCGGGCAAGGAAGGCTGCCCGGTCCGCGCCGACGGGTTGGGAAATGTTGTAGTGGATGTTGCCGTCGCCCATATGGCCGAAAGAGACGATCCGCGCACCCGGCATCGCCACTTCGACCGCCGCGCCCGCTTCGGCCAGGAACCGCGGCACCAGGGCGACCGGCACGGAAACGTCGTGCTTGATGGAGCCGCCCTCCGGCTTCTGCGCCCAGCTCATCTCCTCGCGCATGCGCCAGAAGTCGGCGGCATCCGACAGGGATTGCGCGATGGCCGCGTCTTCCACGGCGCCCTCTTCGAAGGCCGCCTCGAGTATATGCTCCATCGTCTCGCGGGCATCCTGCGCGGAACGGCCCGACGATATCTCGATCAGGACATACCATGCGTGCTGCCCCGCCAGGGGATCACGCGCCCCCTGCGTGTGCCGGATGGTGAATTCCATGCCGATGCGCGGCATCAGCTCGAACGCCGTCAGCTGTCCGCCGGCGCGGCCCTCCGCCAGCTTCAGAAGCGCCAGCGCCGCCTCCGGCGAAGGCAAGCCGACATAGGCCACCTCGCGGCCGGCAGGCCGTGGGAACAACTTCAGCACGGCCGCGGTGATGACCGCGAGCGTGCCTTCCGAGCCGATCAGAAGGTCTTTCAGGTCGTAGCCGCGATTATCCTTCTTGAGGCGCCGCAGGCCATGAAATACCTCGCCCCCCGGCAGCACCGCCTCGATGCCGAGGCACAATTCCCGCGCGTTGCCATAGGCCAGCACGTTCGTGCCCCCGGCATTCGAGGCGAGATTGCCGCCGATCTCGCACGAGCCTTCCGACCCCAGCGACAGCGGGAAGAGAAGCCCGGCCTCGGCGGCCGCCTCCTGCGCCCTCTGCAGCACCACGCCGGCTTCCACCACCATCGTGCGCCCGGCCGGGTCCACGTCGCGGATGCGGTCCAGCCGCGACAGGGACAAAAGGACCTCCGCCTCGGAGCGCGGCGATTGCGCGCCGACCAGGCCGGTATTGCCGCCCTGCGGCACGATGGGCGTTCCGGTTTCCTGGGCCAGCGCCATGATGGCCGAGACCTCGTCCACCGTGCCGGGGCGCAGCACCAGCCGCGTGCGACCGGCGAAGAGATCGCGCTCCTCCCGGATGTAGGGAGCGATCCTGTCGGCCTCGGTCAGCGCGTTGGCCGTGCCGACGATGGCGGAGAAGCGTTCGATCAGCGTGTCGGGCACTGCCTCGGTGGAGATGGGCGTATCCATGTCTGTTCCTCCTTATCGCGGGGCAGCAGCGCGACGAAGCCTGTCGTTGATGGCAAGCCCAAGTCCACGCTCCGGTATCGGAGCGACGGCGATCCGCGTGATGTCCGGACGGTCGAGCGCCGCCAATGCAGCGAAAAGGTTGCTGGCGGCCTCGGCGAGATCGCCGCCCCGGCTGAGATTGAAGACGCTCGCGGCGGCGGCCGCCCCTGCGATAGCCTCGTCGCCGAAGGCGATCAGGTGCTCGCCGGGGTCCACATGGGACGCGTTGAGGCGCACCGCTCCGGAGGGCGCGTAGTGCGATTGCATCTGGCCCGGCGCCTCGATGCCTTCGCCTTGCCCCGATACGACCGGCACGCCGAGGGCCTCCGTCACCGCCTCGACGGTCAAGCCGCCGGGGCGCAGCAGATACAGGGCCCCGTTATCGGGTTTGAGGATCGTCGATTCGAGCCCGACCGCGGCCGGGCCGGCATCGAGGATCAAGTCGACGCGGCCGGCGAGGCTGCGCGCGACATGCCTGGCGGTCGTCGGCGAAACCTTGCCCGAGCGGTTGGCGCTGGGCGCTGCAAGGGGGCGCCCCAGCCTGTGCACGATCTCGGCCATGGGGCCGCGCGGCATGCGCAGAGCAAGCGTCGGCAGTCCGGCAGTCACCAGGGGATGCACGGGCGACCCTTCGGCGAGCGGCAGCACCAGGGTCAGCGGCCCCGGCCAGAAGCGTTCGGCAAGCGCCAGCGCCAGCGGCTCGAACCGTGCGAAGCGCCGCGCCATCTCCATGCTCGAGACATGCCCGATCAGCGGGTTGAAGGAAGGGCGGCCCTTGGCCTCGTAGATACGGGCGACGGCCCGGCCCGACGTCGCGTCGGCCGCAAGGCCGTATACGGTTTCCGTCGGAAGGGCCACGAGCCCGCCATCGGCCAGGCAGGCAACCGCCTGCGCCATGCTGTCTTCCGAACTGTCGAGGATGCGGCCCGTCATGTGCCCCTGCCGGTTTCACCGCGAGCATCTATCGCGAAGCGGCGGGCAAAGGAAAGATGCAGCGCGCGCTCAGCGCGTCAGGTCGAAGGCGTCGGCCACGCGCCCGCCCGCCGTGGCAAGGGCCTGAACGGCCACCGCGGCCCCGGTCAGGCGGCCGCCACGCTCGGTGTCGCCATCGACCAGCGCCGCGACGGCGGCGGCGCCATCGACGATACCGGCCTTCTTTTCCGGCGCGTCCTGCACCTTCCGCATCTGCTCTATGATGAAGGAGCGGGCCTCGGCCGGAATGCGCGGGGCAACGTCGCCGACGGGCGTCGCGACCGGATGGCGGTACTGCCCGCGCATGGGCACGGCATCCGCATCGTCGTCGGCCAGGACGGCCCACACACGTTGCATCTTGGCCCCGAGCTTCTGGAACGACTGGGCCATGGCGTCGACCGGGCCGCCATGCCTGTCGCCCGGCATATCCGGGTCGGTTCGGGGCGAACCGGTCAGGGAAGACAGGATCGGCTGGCGGTCCTGTCCGGCATGCTCGCGCCGGGCGACTTCCGTCAGGAGGGCCAGCGGATCGCGCCGCGCGACGTCGCCCGAAGGCCCGAAGGCGTTGAGCATCGGCGACGGGCCAGCCGCCTCCGCCATCAGGGTTCCCTCGTCCGCCGGAAGATCGCGGACGAGATCGGGGAATGGCCAGGCCTTCTTGAGGTCGGCGACCGACAGCGGCGAGACGTTGACGTCGATATCCGTCTGCGCGCCCTGAACACGGTAGGGGCAGGAGCGCTCCGAGCAGTTATGCATGGACGAGAATTGCCACAACGCGTAATCGGGCCAGGTATTTTCGGGGAACAGGCCGGTGATGTCGTCGCGGTAGCGCGCATACCAGAGCGGCAGCCGCGACAGCAGCGGATAGGCCTTCTGGTTCTTGTCGATATAGGCTGCGGTATTGCCGTTCGTATACAGGACGGGGTAGCGGCCGGTGCGCAGCTTGATCTGGTCCGCGAAGATCTCCGCGTCGGCAAGCGACATCCATTCCGGCGAAATATCCTCGATGTCGAGGGCGATCAGATCGTCCTCCGCCGGCTCGGCGAAATCGAGGAAATGATCGGCCTGCTCGCGCGGGTTGCCCGGCCGCGCCAGATGGTAGGCGCCCCATTTGAGGCCAAGCTGCTTCGCCATGGCGCGGCGGGTCTGGTACAATTCGCGCGTGACGGAGTACTTCCACCAGCGGTTCTTGCACAGCTTTTCGTCGTCGCCCGACAGGCCACGGCACGACCAGGATGGCGGTAGCCCGTCCGACGCCTTGTTGATGAAGCCGGCGATGCGCTCGTCTGAGGTCAGCTCGACCCAATCGATGGGGTTGAATTCGTAGGCGTCGATGACGAGGGCGCGATCCTCGTTCTTCCAGGGCTGGTTCCATGCGGCGGAAGCCGGCGTCGCGGCAATGACCACGAGGCTCGCCGCCAGGGCGGCAGTCCAGTGCATTGCGGCCTTGAGCGCCGCAGCCGGCTTTCGCATTCGGTATGCCCCCTCAATCGTCGCCAGGCGCGCAGCCAGGCGACCGCATCGATATCCGCAACATTGCCTTTCGCGGCACTTTCTGCCGCTATTTCAAGCCCTTGTACCAGTGCAATCAGGCAAGTTGGCGGCAGGATACGGGCACAAACGTATTTTTTTCCTTAATGAATCCTTGCTGCGGACGGCCGCATTGTAACGGATGCGTCATCCCGCGATGCGCGAGAAGTCGGCAACGCGCGTCGTGGCCTGCCGGATGCGGGCCAGGAGCGCCAGGCGATTGGCGCGGATGGCGGCATCGTCGGCATTCACCAGCACCTTGTCGAAGAAGGCGTCGGCCGGTGCGCGAAGGGTCGCCAGCGCCGCCGCCGCCGCACCGTAATCCTCTGCGCCCAGCGCATCGGACAGCCGGCCTTCCGCATCGCCGATCGCCATCAGCAACGCCTGCTCTTCCGCCTGTTCGAAACGGGCGGGATCGACGGCCGCGGCCACCGCAGTGCCCTTCTTTTCTTCCGCCGCAAGGATATTGGCCGCGCGGCGATAGGCGGCCAGCAGGTTGCGGCCGTCTTCCGTATCGAGAAGCTGTCCGAGCGCGGCGACACGGGCCGCGATATCCACGATATCGTCGTTGCGTCCGCCTTCGCCCTCGCTCGACAGCACGGCATCGACGAGGTCGTGCCGGGCCCCGCTGTCGCGCAGCTGCACCTTGAGCCTGTCGTGGAAGAAGGTGATCAGGTCGCCCGCCGGCACGAACTGGCCGAGCGGCAGGCGGATCGCGTTGTCGATGAGGATGCGGATCACCCCGAGCGCCGCACGCCGCAGCGCATAGGGATCCTTCGAGCCGGTCGGCTTTTCGTCGATGGACCAGAAGCCCGCCAGCGTATCCAGCTTGTCGGCCAGCGCGACGGCGATCGCCACCGCATCGGCCGGAACGCGGTCCGTCGGGCCGAGCGGCTTGTAATGATCCTCCAGGGCGGCCTGCACGGAAGCTGTTTCGCCTTGCAGCCCCGCATATTTACGGCCCATCAGGCCCTGCAACTCGGGAAACTCGCCGACGGCTTCCGTCGTCAGATCCGCCTTGGCCAGAACGGCGGCGCGGCGCGCCTGCGCCGGGTCGGCGCCGACGATCGGCGCCAGCACCGCCGCAAGATCGGCGATGCGGCGGACGCGCTGGCCTTGCGTGCCCAGCCTGGCGTGGAAGGTAACGCCGAGCGCTTCCAGCTTGGCCATACGCTGGTCCAGCGGGCGGGCGAGGTCCAGCCCGAAATCGTCGGCGATACCGGCATAGGATGCGACATCCGGCAGATCGCCCTGGTCGGTGCGCCAGAAGTAGAGGGCGTCGGAAAGACGGGCGCGCACCACCTTGCCGTTGCCGCGCATGATCTCGCGTCCGCCATCGGCGGCCTCGATATTGGCGACGAGCAGGAAGCGGTTGGCCAGGCCATCCTGTCCGCGGCGGCGGGTGACGAAGCATTTCTGGTTGGTTCGGATGGTAAGCTGGATCATCTCGGCCGGAATGGCGAGAAAGGCCTCGTCGAATTCGCCCATCAGCACGACGGGCCATTCCACGAGGCCGCTGACCTCTTCCAGCAGCCCATCGTCCGCGACGACATCCAGCCCCTGCGCGAAGGCGAGCGTCTCGGCATCGGTGCGGATGATGTCCTTCCGCCGTTCGGCGTCCAGCACCACATGCGCCTTCTCGAGCTTGTGGGCATAATCCTCGAAACGGCGGACGGCAAATGGCTCGGGCGCATGGAAGCGATGGCCGACCGTCTCGTTGCCGGACCGGATGCCCGATACCTCGAAGGGCACCACCACCGTCTCGCCCTGCTCCGGCCCGAACAGGCAGATGATGGATTGCAGCGGCCGCACCCAGCGCAGGCTGCCCGGCTCCCGCGAGGCGGCGCCCCAGCGCATGGATTTCGGCCATGGGAAATCGCGGATGATGCCAGGCATCACTTCGGCCAGGATCTCCTCCGCCGGGCGGCCCGGCTTCTGGATGACGGCGACGTAGAATTCGCCCTTCTTGCCGTCGGAACGCACCTCGGCCTCGCCGATGGAAACGAGGCCCGCCCCGCGCAGGAACCCCTCAATCGCCTTTTCCGGCGCATCGGTGCGCGGCCCCTTGCGCTCTTCACGCACGTCGCGCGAACGCGCGTCCACCCCCCGGATGTCCAGTGTCAGGCGCCGCGGCGTCCAGTATTCGCGGGCGCCCTCATAGGTCAGGCCGGCGGCGACGAGCGCCTCCGTGACGAGCTTCTTCAGGTCGCCCGCCGCCTTGCGCTGCATGCGGGCGGGGATCTCCTCCGAACGGAGTTCTAGAAGCAGGTCTGGCATGGTCTGGTTCCGGCGTTGGGACTTCGCCCGGCTCCTTCCGACACCATGCCCGGCCTGTCAAGGCCGCTACAGCCGTCCCTGGAAGGTATCGCAGGTGGCCATGTCGCCGCTTTCGTAGCCGCGCTTGAACCATTGCTGCCGCTGCGCCGACGTGCCGTGGGTGAAGCTGTCCGGCACGACCGTGGCTTGGCTGCGACGCTGCAGCGTATCGTCGCCGATCTGCGAGGCGGCATTGAGCGCCTCGTCGATGTCTCCGGGCTCGAGATATCCCGCCTGATAGGTATCGTGCGCCCAGATGCCGGCGTAGCAATCGGCCTGCAACTCCACCAGCACCGACACCGAATTGGCGTCGGCCTGCGACATCTGCCGACGCATTTCCGTGGTGCGCGGCAGGATGCCCGTCACGTTCTGCACGTGATGGCCGACTTCGTGCGCGATCACGTAGGCCTGTGCGAAATCGCCGGGAGAGTTGAGCTGGCCGGCGAGCTGCCGGAAGAAGGACAGGTCGATATACACCTTCTGGTCGAGCGGACAGTAGAAGGGGCCCATAGCCGCGGCCGCCTGGCCGCAGGCGGAGGAGACGCTGCCGGAAAACATCACCAGCGTCGGCTCCGGGTAGGTTTCGCCCGAATCGGCGAAACGGCGGTTCCAGACGTCTTCGGTATCGGCCAGCACCGTTGCGACGAAGTCGTCCGTCTCGTCCGCGGTGCCCTGCGGCCCGGGCCCGCGTGCCACCTGGCTCTGCCCGCTTCCGCCGCCCTGGTCCATGCCCAGCAGCGCAAGGGGGTTGATACCGAAGCCCAGCCACAGGATGGCTATGATGATGAGAAGGCCGATCCCGCCGCCGCCGCCCGCGCGAACCGGAATCCGCATGGGACCGCCGCCGCCGAAGCCGCCCCCCGACCCGCGCTGGTCCGACACGTTGGTGCTCTGCCTGCGACCCTTCCACTGCATGGGAACCCTCCACCGCTTCACGCAATGCAGGATAGGGCAGATCGCGAAATAATCACCAGTTGTTTATGCGCCTTGTCAGGCGGTCGCGACAGCGCCGCCGGCATCCGTCAGCAGGAAGGCTTCGCCGCAGGCCTTGGCCAGCGTGCGTACCCGCAGGATGTAACTCTGCCGCTCGGTGACCGAGATGACGCCGCGCGCGTCGAGAAGGTTGAAGACGTGGCTGGCCTTGATCGCCTGGTCGTAGGCCGGCAGCACGCAGCGATGCAGCATACCGGGTGCATCCGGGGCGCCGGCCGCCAGCAGCGCGGCGCACTCGGCCTCGGCATCCTCGAAATGCTTCAACAGCATAGCCGTGTTGGCGAACTCGAAATTGTAGCGGGAATATTCCTGCTCGGCCTGCAGGAAGACGTCGCCATAGGTGACCTTTTCCGCGCCCTCGCGGCCATTGAAGTTCAGGTCGTAGACATTGTCCACGTTCTGGACATACATGGCCAGCCGCTCCAGCCCGTAGGTCAGCTCGCCCGCCACCGGGGCGCATTCGATGCCGCAGACCTGCTGGAAATAGGTGAACTGCGATACCTCCATGCCGTCGCACCAGCATTCCCAGCCGAGGCCCCAGGCACCCAGCGTCGGGCTTTCCCAGTCGTCCTCCACGAAGCGGATATCGTGCGTCAGCGGGTCGAGGCCGATGGCGCGCAGCGATCCGAGATACAATTCCTGCAGATTGGACGGGTTGGGCTTCAGCAGCACCTGGTACTGGTAATAATGCTGCAGGCGATTGGGGTTTTCCCCGTAGCGCCCGTCCTTGGGGCGGCGCGAGGGCTGGACATAGGCGGCGTTCCAGCTTTTCGGCCCAAGCGCCCTCAGCGTCGTGGCCGGGTGGAAGGTGCCGGCGCCGACTTCCATGTCGTAGGGCTGCAGCACGACGCAGCCGTAATCGGCCCAATAGCGATGAAGCGCGAGGATCAGGCCCTGAAAGGACCGCTCGGGGCGCATATGCGGGGCAAGTTCGGACATGATGCTACAGGCTCTCGGACACGACCGGCGGGCAGGCCCCGCCACGGCTGCGTCAGTTGCCATGGGCGAACGTGCCCGGTCAATCCCGCTCCAGCCGGTAGACCCCGTCGTCGCCGCGCACCAGCGTGCCCTGCGCCTTGTTGCGCGCCTCCATCTCGGCGCGGCGGTTGCGCGCGGTGACGCGCGTCGCTTCCTTCTTCATCTGCTGCACGCCCAGATAGGCGGCTGCACCGAGAAGACCGAGTAGTATGAGCGGCGGCATAAGGCTTTCCATATCTTGAAGGGCCCTTTCTCGAGGTATCTTGCGCGCAACCGGAGCGAAAGCAAGGCGGCGCCGCGATTTACCGCCTACAGGCCGTAGCGCGCCCACAGCGCACGCTCTTCCGCCACGGCTGCCAGCCGTTCGACGGCCGCACCGGCCGCTTCCGCACCGAAGCCGATACGCCCTCCCAGGAGGCCGCGCCTGGGCTGGATGCGCTCCAGCTCGACATCGGGGCCGAAGCGTTCGGCCAGCACCTCGTGCAAGGTGCCGAACCTGTCGACGAGCCCCAGCTCGATCCCGCGCCGGGCCGACCAGAACTGGCCCGAGAACAGCTCCGGCTCGTCTTCCTTCAGGCGGCCGGCGCGCCGCTCGCGGACGAGTTCGATGAAGGTCTCGTGGACGTCGAGCTGCAGGGATTTCAGATGCTTCACGTCTTCCGGCTTTTCCGGCGAGAACGGGTCCAGCGTCGCCTTGTTGCGGCCGGCCGTATAGAGGCGCCGCTCCACGCCGATGCGACGGATCAGGTCGACGAAGCCGAAGCCGCCCGAGACAACGCCGATGGAGCCCACGATGCTCGAAGGATCGGCGAAGATCTCGTCGCCGGCGCAGGCGATCATGTAGCCGCCGGAGGCCGCGACATCCTCGCAGAACACCAGCACCTTGCGATCGTGCTTCCCGGCCAGTTCGCGGATGCGGCGGCAGATGAGCCGCGACTGCACGGGAGAGCCGCCGGGCGAATTGACCTCGATAGCGACGACCGGCGCATCCTTGATCTCGAATGCCTTGTCCAGCAGCGGCTCCACATTGGCCATCGACAGGGCCTTGCGCCCGATGCCGCCGTTTTCGGCGGCGATCGTGCCCATCAGCCGGACAACCGGCACGACGGTGCGCTGTTTGCGGAAACGCTTGGGAAGGAAACGCTGCAAGCCCTTGGCCACCCGGAATCACTCTTCTCGTCAGGATCGTGTCGCGAACACAGATAGGCGCGCGCCCCCCGGTCCGCCAAGAGCCTACAAGTCAAGGTGAAGCGTTCCGTGCGCCAGGGACTCCGCCTCGGCCGTGGCCGTGCCGTCGGCATCGGCGAGATTCAGCGCCGGCAGCAGCCGCAGCGGCGCGCGGGAGCCGCGGCGGGCAGCGACCAGCAGCCGCGTCGCCGGTCGGCCCGCCCGCGCATGCACCGGCAGGAGCCCCGTTGCACCGAAGCGCCCGTCCATCGCGGACAACAAGGCCGGCAGGCAGGCGGGCGGCGCGATGCACAGAAAGCAGGCGCCGTGGCGCGACAGGGCCGCCGCGACGTGAAGCCACCGCGCCAGGAACGCGCCGTCCGGCATGGACAGCGCCTCGCGGCGCAGCGGCGATGGCGAGGCGCGATGCCCATGCGGATAAAAGGGCGGATTGGTCAGCACATGGTCGAAGCTGCCGTCGCCCAGCCCTGCCGCCTCGCGCGCGGCGCGCGGCGCCAAAAGGTCCGCCTCGACGATGGAAACGCGGGCCGCCAGCCCGGAGTTTCCGTCCAGCGCCAGCCCCGCCCGCGCGCAGGACGCCATCTCGGCGGTCTTCTCCGCCAGCACGACGCGCAGCGCCGGGGCGCGGCTCGCCGCTGCAAGGCCGATGGCGCCCGACCCGGCGCCCATGTCCAGAGCGCGGCCAGTGGCGCCCGCGGCGACGCCGGACGCCACCAGAAGCGCATCCAGCCCCGAGCGGTACGCTCCCTTGCGCGGCTGCACCAGGTGGAAGGCGCCGCGCCAGAAGGCGTCGTGCGACAGCGATGGCTCAGGACAGCTCATGGCCGAGCCCGGCCTCCCGGAGCAGCGTGCGCGCGGATTCCACCGCGTCGGCATCCACCATCATCCGGCGCGGCAGCGCACCGATCGAACCATCGAGGATGCTCATGTGCGAGTCCGCGATGAAGTGGCCGATGCCGGCTTCCTTGAGAAGGGATTCCACAAAGGATATGAGGACGGCGTCGTTGGATCGGATGAGTTCCAGCATGATGGCATCTCGGCACGAATCGGGCGCCTGTCGCAAGGCGGAGCATGGTAATCGGGCAAAACGCTTTCATTTGGCCGCGCGAGCGTCATCTAACACCTTGCCGCTGGCCGCGCCGAAGTTTATTCCCGGCGTGTCGAACGGAGTGACATCGTGAGCCTTGCAAATTCCGTCAGCGCGCTTTCGCCGCGGCCATCCATCGAGGCCATACTGGACCTGACGAGGTCCGATATGGACCGCGTGAATGCGCTGATCCTTTCCATGGCCGGTTCCAACGTCGAGCTGATCCCCGAGATCGCCGACCACCTGATCTCGTCGGGCGGCAAGCGCCTGCGCCCCATGCTGACGCTGGCAGCGGCGCAGGCCTTCGGCTATCGCGGCGACGGACATGTCAGGCTGGCGGCCAGCGTCGAGTTCCTGCACACGGCGACGCTGCTGCATGACGATGTGGTGGATGAAAGCGACATGCGGCGCGGGCGTCGCACCGCGCGAATGATCTGGGGCAACCAGGCCAGCGTGCTGGTGGGGGATTTCCTGCTGGGTCAGGCGTTCAAGATGATGGTCGAAGTGGGCTCCATGCGCGCGCTCGCCATCCTGTCGAACGCCTCCGCCGTGATCGCCGAGGGCGAGGTCTGGCAACTGTCCGCCGCCAAGAAGATGTCCACCGGCGAGGCCGACTACCTTGCCGTGATCGAGGCCAAGACGGCGGCTCTGTTTGCCGCGGCGGCTGAGGTCGGCCCGGTCATCGCGCAAGCGTCCGAGGCCGACATCGCCGCCATGCGCCGCTACGGCATGGCGCTGGGCCTCGCCTTCCAGCTCGTCGACGACGTGCTCGACTATGGCGGGTCCGCGGATGCGCTGGGCAAGAATGTCGGGGACGATTTCCGCGAGGGCAAGATAACCCTGCCCGTCATCTTCGCCCATGCCCGCGCCGACGAGGCCGAGCGCGCATTCTGGCGCGCCGCCATGGAAGACGGCCGCAACGACGACGAGGCGCTGGCGCAGGCCATGGCCCTGATGCAGAAGCATGGCGCGCTCGAGGAAACGAAAGAGCGGGCCCGGCGCTATGGCGCCGAAGCGCTGGACGCGCTGTCGGGCCTGCCGGCGTCGCCGGTGCGCGGCGCCCTGGCCGACGTGGTCGATTTCTGCATCGACAGGATCAATTGATCTCGGCCCCAAAAACGTCATGCTGGTTCCGGACATTGCACCGGACCAATTCTCATTCTTTCGGATCGATGCTCCAGGGGGCGTGACACGTGCAGAAATACGGTACCCGGAAATTCGCACTCGCCACGGCACTCGCGAGTTTTACCATGTTTCTCCATCCGGCCTTCGCCGCCTCGACGCAGGACGACATGAGGCTGGTCCGCAGCCTGCCCGAGGTCAACGTCCAGTCGCTTTCGGGCGCCTACCTCGCCGCGAAGTCCGCGCAGGCCGCGGGCGCGCTCGGGGTCGCCAGCGACTATTATGAAAAGGCGCTTACCATCGATCCCTCGTCGCTGCCCCTTCAGCGCGAGGCCATGTTCACCTTCCTCGCCGACGGCCGCTTCGATCGCGGCGTCGAGCTGGCCGCCAAGCTGCGCGACGACGACGATGCCGGAAAGGTCGCACGGATCGCGCTGGGCATGGATGCGCTGCGCACGGGGGCCTTCGACGCGGCGGTGGAGAATCTGGATCTGCCCGATTCGAGCGAGCTCGACACGCTGCTGCTCGGCCAGCTTTCGGCCTGGGCGGATGCCGGCAAGGGCGATCCCGCCGCCGCCATCCAGCGGCTGGACGAGATTTCCGGGCCACCCTGGTTCGCCATCTTCAACCTGTACCAGAAGGGCCTGATCTTCATGCAGGCCGGCCAGCCCGACGAGGCCCGCCGCGTCCTGAAGGTGCTGCTGGACGACAGGGCCTCCGTGCAGACATCGCCCGATGCCTATCTGGCCGCGGTCGAAACGCTGGCGCGGCTTGAAATGCAGGCCGGCAACAAGGATGCCGCCGAAGAGGCCCTTGCCTACGGGCTTCAGGTCGCGCCGACCTACGATCCGATCCTGTTTCTCGAGCGCCAGCTCGACGCAGGGGAAACCGTGGCCCCTGCCGTCCAGACGCCCCAGCAGGGCGCGGCCGAGGTGCTCTACACGCTCGGGCAGGCGATCAACCGGGGCGACGGGCGCGATGTCGCCCTGCTTTATTTCCAGCTGGCGGATGCGGTCAGCGAAGCCGCCCCGGACAAGCTCGTCACCGCGCTGGCCGGCGTCGCCGAGCAGGGCGAGCGCGTGGACCAGGCCATCGCCTATTACGACCGCATTCCGGACGATTCGCCCTATCGGCGCACCGCCACGTTGCAGAAGGGGCTGGACCTCTGGTTCGCCGACCGGAAGGACGAGGCGACCACCGTCCTGGAATCGGCAATCGACACTTATCCGGACGACCTGCAGGCGCATCTGGCCTTCGCCGACGTCCTGACCGCCGGCAAGAACTACGGCCGCGCCGCCGAGGTTCTGGAGAAGGCCGTGGAGCTTGCCCCGGAAAACGGACCGCAGAACTGGAACATCTACTACCAGCGCGGCATCGCCTATGAGCGCCTCCAGGAATGGGACAAGGCGGAGCCTAACTTCCGCAAGGCGCTGGAGCTTTCGCCCGACCAGCCACAGGTGCTGAACTATCTCGGCTATTCCTGGGTCGACATGAATCGCAATCTGGACGAAGGGCTGGATCTCATCCGCAAGGCCGTCGAACTGCGTCCGAACGACGGGTACATCATCGATTCGCTCGGCTGGGCCTATTATCGTCTCGAGCGGTTCGATGATGCGGTCGAGCAACTGGAACGCGCCGTCCTGATCACGCCCGCCGACCCGACCATCAACGACCATCTCGGCGACGCCTACTGGCGCGTCGGCCGCGAGCGCGAGGCCCGTTTCCAGTGGCAGCGCGCGCTGGACGGCAATCCGGCCCCGGAGGAAGACCTCGTGGCCAAGATCGAACAGAAGCTCGAAAACGGCCTTCCCAGTGTCGCGGACGATCCGGAATTGAACCATGCTCCGCGCTCCAACCCCGGCGACCGCGCCTCCGTCGATACGCCTGGGACGCCGGAAGCCGCCGAAGACGCCAAGCCGAACTGACGCCATGGCAGCGGGTGCGGCCAAGACTGCAACGGCCCATGCCAAGATAAACCTTGCGCTCCACGTCGTCGGCAGGCGCGCCGACGGCTATCACCTTCTGGACAGTCTCGTTGCCTTCGCCGACGCTGGCGACCGCCTCACCCTCACACCCGCCGACGACGATGCCCTCCATCTGTCGGGGCCGTTCGGTCACGGTCTGAAGGGGCACGACAACATGGTCGCTCGCGCGCTGGCACTGGCGCGCCAGGTGGGCGAAGCGCACGGTCACGCGATCGGCCCTCTCTCCATCCAGCTCGAAAAGAACCTGCCGATCGCCTCCGGCATCGGCGGCGGTTCCGCCGACGCGGCGGCGGTTCTAAGGGCACTGTCGCCGGGCATGCCCCAGGCGGCGCGGCAAGACCTTGCCCGCGCGGCGCTCGACCTCGGTGCCGACGTGCCCATGTGCCTCGACGGACGGGCGCTCGTCGCGCGCGGCATCGGCGAGGCATTGTCGCCCCTGCCGCAATTTCCCGCCTTGCCGATGGTGCTGGCCAATCCCGGCATAGCGGTCTCCACCCCCGCCATCTTCAGGGCGCTGCCGAAAGCGGAAAATGGCCCCCTGCCCGATCGTCCGGGACAGGGTTTCGAGACCGTCGAAAGCGTCGTCGCTTACCTTGCTCTGTGCCGCAACGACCTGGCGGCGCCGGCCATGCGCCTGGAGCCGGTCATCGCCACCTGCCTTCACGCCTTGCAGGCGGCGGGCGCGGCGCATTCGGCCATGTCCGGCTCCGGCGCCACGTGCTACGGCCTGTTCGAGGATGCATCGCAGGCGCAACGTGCCGCCGGCGCCATGGCCGCCGCCCATCCCGGCTGGTGGGTGTGCGCCACCAATACAAGCCCGACGCACGACAGGAAGGCCGCATGACAACGCCCGAGCGCCCGTTCATCCCGCTGTCCATCGCCGTGTTGACGATCTCGGACACCCGCACGCTTGCCGACGACCGCTCGGGCGATACGCTGCAGGAGCGGCTGGAAGCCGCCGGCCATCGCCTTGCCGCCCGCGGCGTCGTACCGGACGACATCGAGGCCATCCGCACCCGCGTCCGGGAATTGGTGGGCGACCCCGCCGTCGACGTGGTGATCACGACGGGCGGCACCGGATTTACCGGGCGCGACGTCACGCCCGAAGCGGTCGAGCCGCTCTTCGACAAGCGGATGGACGGGTTCTCCGTCGTCTTCCACCAGATCTCGATGCAGAAGATCGGTGTCTCCACCATCCAGTCGCGCGCCGTTGCGGGACTGGCCGGAACCACCTTCCTGTTCGCGCTTCCCGGCTCTCCCGGAGCCTGCCGGGACGCATGGGACGGTATCCTGGCGGCGCAACTCGACTACCGGCACAGGCCATGCAATTTCGTGGAGATCATGCCTCGGCTGGACGAGCACCTGCGCCGGGGTGGGCGCTCGGCCTAAGCGCCGGCTACCTACGGCGTTGCGGCTCGCCATCCGGCGGCCTCGGCCGCATGTCGGCGGAAAGCACCATCGGGCGGAGAGTGCGAACCAGCCCGGCCATTCCGCGATCCGGCGTCACGGCGGCCATCGCATCGGATTTGCGGGCGACAAGCCCCCCAGCCATCAGGGACCGTCGAAACGTCAGCCCCGCCCATAGAAACGGCCTGTCCTGACGTGCCACGCGAAAACGCGCCGCCCGGGCTCGCGCGCGGCCTTCGGCAGCATCCGCAAGAAAACCCGATATCTCGTCCACCCAGCCGGGGGTCGGACGCGCCCCCGCCTCGATGAACAGGATCCAGTCTCCCTTGGCGGCGGCGATACAGGCCAGAAGCGGCTCTTGCCGGATACGGCAACCGGCATGGTCCGCTACGCGGCGGGCCTCCGGGCCCATGCCTTCGTCGATCAGCACCACGTCGCCGACCAGCCCTTCGACCGCACCGGGGACGAGGGAGGCGAGCGTGGACGCGATCAGGACGGGCTCTTCACGAGCTTCAATCAGCACGGACAACATGTCACACCGATAGAACATTCCGCGACGGAAGGGAAATCACCGCGTTGCGGGCTTCGGCATGCCGACCGTCCTCGCATCCTGTTCTTGATTTGTTCTCTCCGGAGGCCTATCTCTGGATGACGGAAACGGAGAACGGCCATGCAGCAGATCGGGGTGGCAGACAAGGCGGCTTTCGGCCCTGGCGGCGTGGACATGGCGGAGCATCTCGTCCAGCAATCCGGCGTGCGCGTCGGTGTCGAGCGTCGACGCGGCCGGGGCGCGGGCGTCAATCCGACGGGCCGGTTCGAGCCCTTCTCGCGCGCAAGCTTCGACGATGGCTGGAACTCGCTGGAAGAGCTGCCGCCCTTCAAGACGGAAGTCCAGGTCGAGCGTCCGAAGACGATCATCACCCGCAACGCGTCTCCCGACATTTCCTTCGACCGCTCCATCAATCCCTATCGTGGCTGCGAGCATGGCTGCATCTACTGCTTCGCGCGGCCGACGCACGCCTATATGGGCATGTCCCCCGGCCTCGACTTCGAGTCGCGCCTGTTCGCCAAGCCCAATGCCGCCTCCCTGCTGGAGGCCGAGTTGTCGAAGCCCGGCTACGAGGTCCGGTCCATCGCCATCGGAACGAACACGGATCCCTACCAGCCCATCGAAAAGAAGATGGGCATCATGCGCGAGATCCTGGAGGTGCTGGAGGCCGCCAACCATCCGGTCGGCATCGTCACCAAGTCGGCTTTGGTCACGCGCGATATCGACATCCTGTCGCGCATGGCCGCCAAGGGCCTCGCCAAGGTGGCTTTGTCGGTCACGACCCTGGACAGGACACTCGCCCGCACGATGGAGCCCCGCGCCGCCACTCCGGCGCGGCGGCTGGACGCGGTCCGGCAACTGAGCGAGGCCGGCATCCCCGCCATGGTCATGACGGCGCCCATCGTGCCGGGCCTGACCGATTCCGAGATCGAGCGCCTGCTGGACGCGGCTCATGCGGCCGGCGCGCGCGAGGCCGGCTACGTACTGCTACGACTGCCGCTGGAGGTATCCCCTCTCTTCAAGGACTGGCTGCTGCGCCATTATCCGGATCGCTACCGCCATGTCCTGTCGCTGATGCGTTCGATGCGCGACGGCAAGGACTACGACGCGGAGTGGGGAAAGCGCATGCGGGGCACCGGCCCCTATGCCATGCAGATCCGCCGCCGCTTCGAGTTGGCCGCACGTCGCCTGGACCTGAACGAAAGCCGCACGGTGCTGCGCACCGACCTGTTCGTGCCGCCGCGCGGCAACGGAGTGCAGCTTTCGCTTCTCTGATCACGGTTGCCTCCCCTCCCCCGAGGGAGGCTTGCGGAGGATCGGCTTTTGCGGGATTGCTACCCCGATGGCATATCGCAAGACCGATTCTCCGCTCCAATCCAAGGCCGTTGCCGCACGTCCGGATTTCACGATCGAGGAAGAGCGCCTGGCGCGCGGGGCGCGCTGCGTGGCCGGCGTGGACGAGGCCGGGCGCGGCCCCCTTGCGGGGCCCGTCGTGGCCGCGGCCGTCATACTGGATCCGGCCAACATCCCTGACGGTCTCAACGATTCCAAGCAGCTCGACATGGCCGAGCGCGAGCGCCTCTTTACCGAGATCGTGCGCTTCGCCACCGTCTGCGTCGCATCGTCCAGCGCGGCCGAGATAGACCGCATAAACATCCGGCAGGCGACGCTGCTTGCCATGCGCCGCGCCTTCGACGGGCTGCCGGCGCCCGCCTGCCACGTGCTGGTCGACGGACGGGACGTACCGCCGAGCTTTGCCCTGCGCGGCACGGCCGTGATAGGCGGCGACGCGCGCTCCCTGTCGATCGCAGCGGCGTCCATCGTCGCCAAGGTCACGAGGGACAGCATGATGAAGCGGCTATGTGCGGCGTTTCCGGCCTATGGCTTCAGCCGCCACATGGGTTACGCGACCCCCACCCATCTCGGCGCCCTGCGCGATCACGGTCCGTGCCTCTACCACCGCATGAGCTTCCGGCCGATCCGGCAGGACGAGCCCGTCCTGTTCTAGGCTGAATCGACATTCAGCCTGGAGCGCACGAAAAAGGGCGGAGCCGAAGCCCCGCCCTTTCCGATCCCTGTCCGGCGGTGCCGGAAAACGCTCTAGTTGAGACGGCGGCGCACTTCCTCGATGGAGCTTTCCGTCAGGCGCGTATCGGAGCCGAGATCGTTGTCGCGGATGATCCGCTCTGCCGCGGACACTGCGATGTTGACGGCCGAAGCGCGAACCTCGGCGATGGCATCGGCCTCTGCCTGAGAGATCTTCTGCTCCGCAGCCGCCGTACGGCGCGTCACATACTCTTCCGTCTTGGTGCGCGCCTCGGCCACGATCGCATCGGCTTCGCGCTTTGCGGCGGCGACGATGTCCTTGGCCTCGGCTTCCGCCTCGCGGCGGCGGCGCTGATACTCGGCAAGCTGCTGCTTGGCCTCTTCCTTGAGTTCGCGGGCTTCGTCGATCTCGGCCTGGATCCGGGCCGCGCGATCATCCAGCGACTTGGCGATGGTGCGATGCGTGTTCACGTACCACAACAGCACGAAGAACAGGATAAGGGCGACGAGTGCGAAGAAACTTGCGTCGAATGCCATTGGTCAGCCCTCCTTAGCGCGATTCACGGACGGCGTTCGCGACATCCTCGCGCGAGACGTCCTTGCCCGTCAGTTCGGTCAGGATAGCCTCTGCGGCGTCCTCGGCGATGGCGCCGACATCGGCGAGCGCCCTGGCCTTGATATCGGCGATCCGCGCCTGGGCGGCATCCAGCTTCGCCTCCAGCTCCGCCTCGTTGCGGCGGCGCTCGCTCTCGGCGCTCTGGCGCGCTTCGTCACGGGCCGTATGGCCGATGGCATGGGCACGTTCGCGCGCCTCCGCCAGTTCCTGCTCGTAGGCGGCCTGCGCCTCGTCGGCGTCGGTGCGCATGCGCTCCGCGGCCTCGAGGTCGGCGGCGATCCGATCGCGGCGGCCTTCGATGATGCCGGCAAGGCGCGGCACGATGGTGCGCGACAGGATGAGATAAAGAATGCCGAAGGAGATCGCCAGCCACAGGATCTGCGAGGCGAAGAACTCTGTCTCGAGCGGCGGAAAGCCGGCGCTTTCATGCACCTCGTGGCCTTCCAGGAACTCGGCTTCCGGCGTCGGCGGAACGGCTCCAGGCTCTAGCGGAGCGTTGCCCGTCGAATGGTCCTGGACCTGCGCATGGGCTTGGCTGATGAACATCTCTCACCCCGGTCTATACAAGGCCGGCCGCCTCGATTGTACAAGGCGGCCGGAAGCACAATCCTCGTTCAGACTGAACTTAGACGAAGAGGAGGAGAAGAGCGACGAGGAGCGAGAAGATGCCCAGCGCTTCCGTCACGGCAAAGCCGAACACGAGGCGGCCGAACTGGCCGTCGGCAGCCGACGGGTTGCGAAGAGCGCCCGAAAGGAAGCTCGAGAAGATGTTGCCGAGTGCAAGCGCCGTTCCGGCCATGCCGAAGCAAGCGAGACCAGCACCGATGTAGCGAGCGGCTTCCGCGTCCATGTGAAACTCCTGTTTTGGATCGTGCGGGAAGAATCCGCGGCCAAGGCCGCGAAAGTCGAAGGGGTTCTAGACCATCCGAAGCTCCAGGTGAACCGCCGGATGGTCCGTATTCTCAAAGTTTCCTCAACCTGATCATCGCGATCATGTGAAGACGATCAACCTCAGTGATGCGGATGCACCGCGTCGTTGAGATACATGCAGGTCAGCACCGCGAACACATAGGCCTGCAGGAAGGCGACCAGGAATTCGAAGGCCGTCAGGCCCATCGTCATCAGGAGCGGCAGGATGGCGCCTGCAATGCCGATCGCGCCGAGCGAGCCGAGCGAGACGACGAAGCCGGCGAAGACCTTGAGCGCGATGTGGCCCGAAAGCAGGTTCGCGAAAAGACGAATCGACAGCGAGATCGGCCGGGACAGGAAGGAGATGACCTCGATGACCACCACGAAGGGCACGACCGCCGCGGGCACGCCCGACGGAACGAAGACCTTGAACCAGGACAGGCCGTGCTTGGCGATGCCGTAGGCGACCACGGTACCGATCACCAGCATCGCCAGCCCGAAGGTTACGATGAGGTGGCTGGTGACTGTGAAGAAATAGGGGAACATTCCGAGCAGGTTGGCCACCAGCACGAACATGAAGAGAGAGAACACCAACGGGAAGAAGACCATGCCCTTGGCACCAGCCGAATCCCGCAACATATTGGCGATGAACTCATAGGCCATCTCGGCGACCGACTGGGTCCGCGTCGGTATCTGGCCCCGGCCGCTGGTGGCGACCCAGAGGAAACCGGAAGCGGCAACCACCGTGACCGCCATGAACAGCGACGAATTGGTGAAGGAAAGATCGAGGCCGCCGATTTCGATCGGCACGAGCCGAGAAATCACGAATTGATGAAGCGGATCGTTCGCCAAGCGTCTGGTCCTCTGTCGCATGGGTGGCCGGCAATGCACGCCGGTCGACCCCAATCCTTCGATCTGAGCACGGATCCGGCGATACGAAGACAGGCAGTCTCCGTCGTCATTCGCATGAAGCTCCGTGCGGGCGACACTGCCATAGCGTCACAAGGACGGCTTCGCAACTCCCTAAGGCCGATCAAGACGGTCTTGTTGGCTGGAATCCGGCGACTTTTTGTCCTTCGAGACCGATCTGACGACATTCGTCACGCCGGCGGCGAAGCCGAACAGCAGAAATACGATCAATCCGAAGGGCCGCGTATCGAAGGCGAGATCGATTCCGTAGCCGATGAGCGCACCGACGACGACGCCGGCGATGAACTCCGATGCGATCTTCAGGCCGGCGGCCATTCCCGACAGCCCCCCCTTCGGCTGCAATGCCGAAGGTTGCGGCGCCTGGCGTGCGCGCGCCGCGTCGAGCCGCTCGTCCAGGCGGGCGCGCCGAGCCAGGAATTCCGGGTCGTGCGAAGGGCCTTCCGGCTCCTGTCCGTTCACAGCCATGAGCGCGGCCTTCCGTCAGTTCCACCCGCCATTATAGGTGCGATAGAAGACATGGAGGCCGATCTTGTCCACCTTTTCCATGGTCCGCGCCCAGCGCGGACGTACATAGGTGGCGTGATAATGCGTGGCGGACCCCACGTCCGGCAGCCATGTCCGGCCGGTCGTGACGTCCATGGCGATGCGTTCGGCGCGCTCGTAGGCGCGCTTGTTCGTGATGCGGTCGGCGCGCCCGTCGCAGGCAAAGGAAAACTGGCAGCGATTGCGCCAGTTGCGGTTCTGGTACACGACGCCGCAGATCGTGTCGGGATAGGCCGGATTGCGGACCCGGTTCAGAATCACTTGCGCCACGGCCTCCTGGCCGCGCTCCGATTCTCCGCGTGCCTCGAAGTAGATGCCGGTCGCCAGGCATGTCTGCTCGGCTTCGCCGAAGGCTTCCGCCGGAAGGGGCGTCGCCGCCCAGGCATGGTCCTTCTCGCCGATCGGCGGCACGAAGGATGGCCCCTCGCCGCCCAGCAGCGTGTCGAAGCGGCTGGATGCGGCCGGCCCCGCGGCAGGGGCATAGCCGAGTTCCATCGTGCCGGCATCGGCTTTCGCCTCGCGCAGCAGCGGCTTCTCCGACGCCTGCGCGTCGGCCACGGCCATGGTTTCCTCGACGGTGTCCTTGAAGGGGCTGGCGCGTTCGAAGCGCGCGAGCCGGTCGGCGCTGGCCTCGAAACTGGCCGGCAATCCGGACAGCGCCGTCAGCATGACCGCGTCCCCGCCGGCGATCTCGGTGGCCAGGCGCGGACCGTCGCGGGCGATTCGCCCCGTTGAGAAACGCTTCAGCAGCGTATACTGGCTGACCACCCGGCCACCACGTTCCGCCGGTTCGGAAACGGGCCGCAACGATGCGAGCTCTTCCCGCTCCAGTTCGATCGCGCCCTGCAGGAGGCCGGCGGCGATTTCCAGCTCGAGTTCGGGGCGTTCCGAGACGGCGGTGGAGGAGTTCTGGCAAAGCACGGCGCCCGTGGCCAGGAGCAGCGATGCGACGAGGCTGCCGGCACGCCGTGCAAGACCGCCGGAGCGTCTGGGAACGGGCTGTCGTGCAGCTCTTCTGGTGACGCTCATGATCGGCATCCATGTCATTTCGATGGATGTCGATCATGTTTCATTAACCTTAGCGCTTGGTTAACGCCACGCCTTTACTGGCGTTTGCGGCGCGACGCATAAGGGTTGTCGGGCTTGCGCAGGTGCAGCCGTATCGGCACGCCGCGCAGGCCGAACGTCTCGCGCAGGCCGTTGACGAGATAGCGCGTATACGAGGCGCCCAATGCCTCCGGCCGCGAAGTGGAGACGATGAAGGTCGGCGGACGCGTCTTGATCTGCGTCATGTATTTCACGTTGATGCGGCGGCCGGCCACGGCGGGCGGCGGGTGATGCGCGACCATGCGCTCCAGCCACTGGTTGAGCTTGGAAGTGGAGATGCGCCTGTTCCATGTCTCGTGCGTCTCGACGATGGCGCGCATGAGGCGATCCAGACCCTCGCCCGTCTCGCCCGAGATCGGGATGGCCTTGACGCCCCGCATCTGCGGCAGGAGCCGTTCGGTCTTCTCCAGAAGGTCTTCCAGGGCTTCCTGCCGGTCTTCGATCATGTCCCATTTGTTGAAGGCAATCACCGGGGCGCGGCCCTCGCGCTCGATCAGGTCCGCGATCTGCAGGTCCTGCCTCTCGAAGGGCACGGTGGCGTCCAGCACGACGACGACCACCTCGGCGAACTTGATGGCGCGGATGGCGTCCGCGACGGACAGCTTTTCCAGCTTCTCCTGCACCTTCGCCTTGCGCCGCAGGCCCGCCGTGTCGAACATCTTGATCTGCCGGCCGCGCCAGGCCCATGACACGGATATGGAATCGCGCGTGATGCCGGCCTCCGGGCCGGTCAGAAGCCGGTCCTCGCCGAGAAACCTGTTGACCAGCGTGGACTTGCCGGCATTCGGCCGTCCCACGATGGCGATGTTCAGCGGCTTGGTGGCGTCATATGTATCGACCGGCTCGCCGTTTTCGTCGAGCTCGACGTCGACGTCGGCCTCGGCCTCCGGCACGTCGACCGAGAACGCCTCTTCCCCCAGGGCCGCAACGATGGCATCGCGGAGGTCCCCCATGCCCTCGCCGTGCTCCGCCGAAATGGCGACGGGCTCGCCGAGGCCAAGCGAGAAGGCGTCGTAGAAGCCCACATCCGAGCCCCGCGCCTCGGCCTTGTTGGCTACCAGCACGACCGGCCGGCCGGCGCGGCGCAGCAACTCTCCGAAATAGGAATCCTGCGGGGTCATGCCCGTCTTGGCGTCCACCACGAAGAGCGACAGGTCCGCCGTTGCGATGGCCGCCTCCGTCTGCGCGCGCATGCGGCCTTCCAGCGTGTCGGCGCCGGCTTCCTCCAGGCCTGCCGTATCGAGAACCTGGAATTCGATGTCGAACAGGTGCGCCTCGCCCTCGCGCCGGTCGCGCGTCACGCCCGGCCTGTCGTCGACGAGCGCAAGGCGCTTACCGACTAGGCGGTTGAACAAGGTGGACTTGCCGACATTCGGCCGTCCGATGATGGCGATGGAAACCATGGGGCGCGCCTCCGGCCGATCAGGACGGGTCGGGCTCGCCCGCC
This sequence comes from Aureimonas altamirensis, assembly GCF_023702225.1. Classification (GTDB taxonomy): domain Bacteria; phylum Pseudomonadota; class Alphaproteobacteria; order Rhizobiales; family Rhizobiaceae; genus Aureimonas; species Aureimonas altamirensis_B. The sequence goes on from NZ_JAMQCO010000003.1 coordinate 122,504, forward strand.
GCATCCGGCGCTTCGGGCGCCTCCTGCGTGGGGGCGGGTCCGGTTTCGCCTGCGATCAGCTCCTGCATCATGCGCGCCCGCTCGGCCATGCCGGCCGGGGTCGAGAAATCGTCCACGAGCTGGCCGAACAGGGGCGCGGCGCCGGCATAGTCGCCCGCCTTCCAGAGCGCCAGGCCGATCGCCTCCAGCGCCGGATGGCGAAGGGGCTCCCCCTCGCCGGTCAGCGCCTCGGCGCGCTGGCGCACATCTTCGGCGGTACCGTGGTCCACCAGAATGTAGGCCGCGCGAATCGAGGCGATGTCGCGCAAGGGGCGCGGGGCCGAAGCGTCGGATGCGACGGTATCGTAGGCGGCGACGGCGGCAGTCGGGTCGCCGGCCTGCAACTGCACGCCCGCAAGGTGCATGCGGGCGATGACCGGGTAATGCGCGGTCCCGTCGTCGGCCAGCGCGGCCAGGGCCGTTTCGGCGCCGGCGAAATCCCCGTTCGACACCAGCTCCTGTGCGGCGATCAGCCGATCCCCGTCGGCGGCGGAGCGGCCGGCGGCGATCCGCTCCCAGACGACGTAGCCGATCGTACCGAGGACGATCAGCGACACGAGGGCGATGATGATGATGCCGTAACGCTTCCAGATCGCGCGGACCCGCTCCTGGCGGATTTCCTCGTTCACTTCGCGAATGAAAGTGTCGTTGCTCATGGGCGCGTCGTCCGTAGCGGTGCGAGGCCGCATGGCGGCCATCGCTTGAATTGCGGCGTTTCCGGCTTTCTAACGATTTTTATGGCGAACGAAAGGGTACCCGCCCGGTCTGCCGCGTGAATCTGCCCTGCGGGCTCAATCGTAGTTGCGGACGTCGTCCAGTTCCACCGAGCCGAAGCCGGGCCTTGCCAGGTAGGCCATCACCCGTGCCGCGGCCTGCTCGGGGCTCGTCAACTCGCCCTTGTCCTTGAGTCCGCGATAGCGTGACACGGTCGGGAAATCGGTCTCGCGGACCCTTTGCTGCATGGCGGTATCGATGATGCCGGGCGCCAGCGCAACGGCGGCGGTGCGCGGCGCGCCGGCCCCCCCGGCACTATCGGAATATTCGGCGTTCACCGCGCGTACGAAGCCGTCCAAGCCACTTTTGCTGGCAGTGTAGGCGCTCCAGTAGGCGGTCGCGCGCCGCGACGCACCCGATGAAACGGCCAGGATGCGGCGCTCCGCCGGCCACGCTTCCGTCTTCGACAGGAACGCCGCGGTCATCGCCATCGGCGCGGTCAGATTCAGCGCCACATGCGCGGCGATGTCCCCGGGCGCGAGCTTGCCCACCGGCCCGATCGGCTCTTCGGTTCCGGCATTCAGCACGAGCAACGCCTCGGTCACGTTCGCGCCATCCATACCATCGAGCCAATCCAGGGCAGCCGCAGCGCCGGATGCATCGCGCAGATCGACCTGGCGCCATGCGGCCTGCAGACCCTCGGGCCTCGGCGATCGGGCGATGCCCAGGATGTCGTAGCCCGCTTCCGCCAGCGCTCGCGCCAGGGCCAGCCCGAGCCCCGCCGATGCACCGGATACTATCGCGATCTTCATGATGTCCTCCCGTTCCGCCCACCAGTAAGAGGCTGCCATGGCCTGCGCGCAAGAAAAATGTGCGATCCGACCCATAATGCGGGTTTTCATGCATATTATCTGTGGTACGTTTTCCCGAGAGCCCGGACATAAACGGGCCAGGGAGGTCAAGATCATGAAATCGTTCTCAATCGGCATCCGGCCGCTGGCCGGTGCATGTCTTCTTGCGGCCATGACCCTGTCGGGCGCCGCACAAGCGCAGGACCTGACGCCGCTGACGGTCGTCGTTCCCAACCCGTCGGCGCTCAACATCTTTCCGTTGCATGTCGCCGATGCGGAGGGCTATTTCGCCGAGGAAGGGTTGGACGTGACGGTAGAGGTCGTCAACGGATCGGCCTCCGTTCTGCAAACGCTGGTGGCGGGCCAGGCGCAGATCGGGCAGCCTGGCCCCGGACCGCTTCTGGCCGCCCGCGAACGCGGGGAAGATATCGTCATCCTGTACAATTACTGGCCGAAATCGGTGTTCGGTCTTGTCGTCAAGGAAGGTTCCGAGGTCGCCTCCCCGTCCGACCTGAAGGGCAAGACCATCGGTGTCGGCACTGCCGATGGTGCGGAAGTGGGCTTTACCCGGGCGATCCTGTCCAAGGCCGGGCTCGAGGAAGGGCGGGACTACGAGTTCCTGACCGTCGGCGACGGAGGCACGGCGGTCGCCGCCTTCATGAGCGACGAGATCGACGCCTATGCGGCCGCAGTGGCCGACGCCGCCATCATCGAGGCGCGGGGCATTCCCTTGACCGAGATCACGCCCGACGAGTTCCTGGCCTATTTCGGCAATGGCTGGGCGGCGACCCGCAGCTATATCGACGCCAATCCGGATGTGATCGAAGGGTTCGGCCGGGCCATGGTGAAAGGCACGCGCTTCGGGCTGGACCCTGCGAACACCGAGGCCGTGCTGGCGCATGCCGCCGCGGCCAACCCGCAGGAAGGCGAGGATGCCCGCCTTGCCGCCGCCATGCTGGAAACGATGCGGGATCGCGTCACTCCGATCGATTCCGGCAACGGTTTCGGCTATCAGCCGCCCGAGCATTGGAAACTGTGGCAGGACGCCCAGGTGGAGACGCAGGCTCTTTCGGCGCCGCTGCCGGACCTGTCCGCCGCCTACACCAACGATTTCGTCGAACGCTGGAACGCCCAATGACGGCGCTTCGACACGCGGTTTCCACGCAGCCGGCCGCCCTGTCCCGGAGTGGCGATGCCGTCTACGCGCTGCGCAACGTCTCGAAGACCTATGGCCGGGGCGCCATCCGCGCCCTCGACCATGTGGATCTGACGCTGGAGCGTGGCACTTTCAGCTCCATCATCGGTCCATCCGGCTGCGGCAAATCCACGCTGCTGAAGATCATGGCCGGGCTGACGCCGCCCTCGTCCGGCAGCGTCATGCTGGAGGGGCGGCCGGTAACGGGGCCGCGGCGCGACATCGGCATGATGTTCCAGCAGGCGACACTGTTCCCCTGGCGCACGACCATCGAGAACATCCTGCTTCCCATTGCGATCCGCGATGGGGCGTCGGCTGCGAAGGCGAAGGAACCTGCGGCCCGCGCGCTGCTCGACCTCGTGGGTCTCAAGGGATTTGCCGAAGTCTATCCCGACAAGCTGTCGGGCGGCATGGCGCAGCGTGCCGCGATCTGCCGGATGCTGGTGACGGAGCCGTCCGTTCTTCTGCTGGACGAGCCGTTCAGCGCGTTGGACGAGTTGTCGCGCGATTTCATGAACATGGAACTGCAGCGCATCTGCATGGAGAAGCAGGCGACGGCCTTCCTGATCACCCATTCCATTCCCGAGGCCGTCATCCTGTCGGACGTCGTCTACGTCATGTCGAAGCGGCCCGGCCGCTTTGTCGAGACGATCCATATCGAGCTCGACCGTCCGCGCACGCTGGACATGCTCACCTCGCCCGAACTCGGCGACTATGTCCGCCATATCCGCGCTCTTCTGGACGAGGGAGGCCTCCATTGACCCACGTGCAACTGGAAAGAAGCGAGGCGCCGCCCGAGACGCTGTGGCAGGAAGAGGTGCCGCTGATCGACCGGATACCGCGCCCGGTCGGCATGGCGCTGCTGGCCGCGGCCTTCATCGCGCTATGGCAGGGCGTCCATGTCATCGGCCTGTTCTCGCCCATCATCTTGCCGCCGCCGGCCGCCGTGTTCCGCGACATCATCCTGGTGGGAACCAATCTCGCCACCGGCGGCTACATGCTGGCCGCATTGTGGATCACGCTTCAGGAAGTCGTTCTGGGATTCGCGATCGCCATCGCCATCGGCTTCACGCTCGGCATCATCGTCGGAGAAAGCAGTTTCGGCGAACGGGTCGTGCTGCCCTATCTGGTCGCCATCGATACGATGCCCAAGGTCGCCTTCGCGCCGCTGTTTCTGGCCTGGTTCGGTTTCGGCATATCGTCCAAGGTCGCGCTGGCCGCCTTCATCGCCACCTTCCCGATCGTCGTGGCCACGGCTGCCGGGCTTCATGCCTCCGACGAGAACGCGCGGATGCTGTTCAAGACCATGGGCGCCACCCGCTGGCAGACATTGTGGCGCATGAAACTGCCGCTTGGGCTGCCGCAGATCTTCACCGGCCTCAAGATCGCCTCGGTGGGCGTGATGGCGGGCGCCATCACGGGCGAGTTCCTGGGCGGCGGCAAGGGTTTCGGGGAGCTGATCCGCGTGGCGGCGGCGCAGCTGAATACGCCGCGCATCTTCTCGCTGATCCTGTTTCTCAGCCTCGTCGGCCTGACGCTGTTCTGGCTGGTCTCGTTCGTCGAGCGGCGGATCGTCTTCTGGCGGCGACGCGCGGAATCCGGGAGCCACAATGCCTGATGAAGCGGTGAAGGAAACTGGAGCGGGCGATGGGGATCGAACCCACGACATCAAGCTTGGGAAGCTTGCGTTCTACCACTGAACTACACCCGCATCCTTGGCTGAAAGCACTATAGGAATGGCGGATGGCGCGCAAGGGGAAGTTGCCGCCATTCGCCATCAGGAAAAGTGCTTGGACAGCTTGAGCCGCTGCGCCTGGTAGTTCGATTTCAGGTCCGAGCCGTAGAGCCGCTCCGGGCGGGCGGCCATGCGCTCGTAGATGAGCCGGCCGACGATCTGGCCATGCTCCAGAATGAACGGCACTTCGTGGCTGCGCACTTCCAGGACGGCCCTGCTGCCGCTGCCCCCCGCTTCGGAATGGCCGAAACCCGGGTCGAAGAAGCCGGCATAATGCACCCGGAACTCCCCGACGAGCGGGTCGAAGGGCGTCATCTCGGCGGCGAAGTCCGGCGGAACGTGCACCGCCTCTTCCGAGACGAGGATGTAGAACTCGTTCGGATCCAGCACCAGAACGCCGCCTTCGCTGCGGCGAAGGGGCTCCCAGAAATCGAGGGTGCGATGTGCCCCCCGCCTGTCCACGTCCACGACGCCGGTATGACGCTTGCCGCGATAGCCGATCATGCCTTCGTCGTCGCCCGTCAGGTCCACCGACAGGGCGATCCCGCCGCCCGAAATGTTGGCATCCGACGCGCTGGTGAGCCCCTCCCCCTCGTGCAGGGTCGAGATTTCGTCGCTCGTCAGCGTGGCGCGGCCGCGCCGGAAGCGGATCTGGCTGAGGCGCGACCCCTGCCGCACGAGCACCGGGAAGGTGCGCGGCGATATTTCCAGGTAGAGCTGGCCGTCGTACCCGGCGGGCACCTTGTCGAATTCCTGCGCGCGGTCGGTGATGACGCGGGTGAAGATGTCGAGCCGCCCGGTGGAGGATTTCGGGTTGGCGGCGGCGCGCACCTCGGGCGGCAGCGACAGCCGCTCCATCAGCGGCACGATGTAGACGCAGCCCGTTTCCAGCACCGCGCCCTCGGACAGGTCGACGACATGCAGCGAAAAGCGGTTCAGCGCCTCTTCCACGCTGCGCTGGCGGCCCGGCAGGAAGCTGGCGCGCACGCGGTACGCCCTTGCGCCGAGCCGCAGGTCGAGGCTGGCCGGCTGCACCTGGTCGTCATCCAGCGGACGGTCGGAAACGATCCGCCCCGCCTCGTGGAGGGCCTGGATTTCCCGGTCCGGCAGGATGCCTTCAGTCATTGCGTCAACCCTGTGCGATACGTTGCGTATCGCGCATAAACGAAGGCGCGCCGTTTGGCCAGTTGACGCCGCCCCGCGCGCGGGCTTAAGGAACGTGCCGTGGTGATTTTGCCGGCCGGCTTGCAGCCACGTTAAACAAGTCGCTAAAGGGCCGATCTCCTTGCAAGGACCGGTCATGGACGCGTCGCCCGAAGTCGGCCGCCCCGAGGTTTCCATGTCCGACAGCGCGAAAAAGCCGTTCCGTCCAGCAACAGCCATGATCCACGCCGGAACGGTGCGCTCCGGCTTCGGCGAGACGTCCGAGGCGATCTTCCTGACCCAGGGCTTCGTCTATCCGTCCGCCGAGGCCGCGGAAGCGCGTTTCAACGGCGAGGACCCCGGCTTCATCTATTCGCGCTATGCCAACCCCACGACCCGCATGTTCGAAGAGCGGATGATGGAACTGGAAGGCGCAGGCGACGCCCGCGCCACCGCCTCCGGCATGGCCGCCGTGGCCGCCGCCCTGCAATGCTCGCTGAAAGCCGGCGACCATGTCGTCGCGGCGCGGGCTCTGTTCGGCTCCTGTACCTACATCATCCAGACCGTCCTCGGACGCGCGGGCGTCGAATCCACATTCGTCGATGGCCGCAACCTGGAAGAGTGGCGCGCGGCCGTCCGGCCGGAAACGAAGCTCTTCTTCCTGGAAAGCCCGACCAACCCGACACTGGAAGTCATCGACATCGCCGCGGTCGCGGAGATCGCCCACGCGGCGGGCGCGATCCTGGTGGTCGACAACGTATTCGCGACGCCGATGCTGCAGAAACCCCTGGAACTGGGCGCCGACGTGGTCATCTATTCCGCCACCAAGCATATCGACGGCCAGGGCCGGTGCCTCGGCGGCGTGATCCTGTCCTCGGCGGAATGGATCAAGGAGAACCTGCACGATTATTTCCGGCACACCGGGCCGTCACTTTCGCCGTTCAACGCATGGGTTCTGCTGAAGGGGCTGGAAACGCTGCCCCTGCGCGTCCGCCAGCAGACGGACAACGCCGCCCGGATCGCCGAATTCCTGGCAGGCAGCGGCAAGGTCTCGCGGGTCATCTACCCGGGCCGGGCCGACCATCCCGACGCCGAGATCATCAAGCGGCAGATGACCGGCGGCTCGACGCTCGTCGGCTTCGAGATGAAGGGCGGCAAGGATGCGGCATTCCGGCTGTGCAACGCCTTGCGCATCGTCAGCATCTCCAACAATCTCGGCGACTCCAAGAGCCTGATCACCCATCCGTCCACCACCACGCACAAGAGCCTGTCGGCAGAAGCGCAGGCCGCGGCCGGCATCGGCCAGGGCCTTCTGCGGTTTTCGGCAGGGCTTGAGGATATCGACGACCTGGTCGAGGATTTCCAGGCGGCGCTCGACGCCGCCTGATCGAAGTCTGCGCCGGCCATGTTCACCTGCACCACCTGCCGGATCACCGTAACGGTGACGCCGAGCTACCTCGAAGGCCAGTCGGAGCCGGAGTCCGGCCGATGGGCATTCGCCTACCGGGTCGAAATCTCGAACGGTTCGGGCGAGGCCGTGCGGCTGCGCTCCCGCTACTGGCATATCACGGATGCCATGGGCCGCGTTCAGGAAGTGCGCGGCCCGGGCGTCGTCGGGGAAGAGCCGCTGCTGTCGCCCGGCGACAGCTTCACCTACACGTCCGGGTGCCCGCTGCCGACACCGTCCGGCTTCATGCGCGGCCATTATATCTTCGAGCGGGCGGACGGCTCCATGTTCCAGGTGGGTATCCCATCCTTCTCGCTGGACGCGCCGGATGTACGACGCATTCTGAACTGACGCGCCGTCAATCGCCGGGCCTTACAGCCCGGTAACTTCCTCGGCCCTGAACTCATAGGCCTCGCCGCAGAATTCGCAGGTAACGCGAATCTTGCCGTCGTCCTCGACGCTCTCGGCCAGTTCCTCCGGCGTGAAATTGGCGAGAACGTCGCGGATCCGCTCCCGCGAGCAGGAGCAATCGTCCCTGACCGGCGTCGGTGGAAATACCCGGACACCGCGTTCGTGGAACAGACGGAACAGAAGCCGCTCGACGCCGACATCCGGGTCGGCAAGCTCGGCATCGTCGATCGTGTCGACAAGCGCCAGCACCTCGGTCCAGGCGTCGTCCGCCTCGAATTCGAGCTCCTCGGCACCTTCGGGCGCATCGCCGCCCGGCAGATCCGGCATGCGCATGCGCTCGGGCGCCTGCGGAAGGAACTGGGCCACCAGGCCGCCGGCCCGCCAGCCTTCCTTGAAACCGCCGCCGTCCTGCCGGCGCGCGATCCTTGCGACGGCAAGGCGTACCGTGGTGGGAATCTGCTCCGACTGGCGGAAATACCCTTCCGCCACGTCTTCCAGGGATGCACCGGCCAGTTCGACGATGCCCTGATAGCGCTGCATCTGCGGCCCCTGATCGACCGTCAGCGCCATGATGCCCTGCCCGAGCAGGTCTTCCGGGCTCGTCTTGCCGGCCGCGGCGGCCTCGCGCAGGCGCTCCTCGTCGAAGCGGGCATAGGCGCGAACGCTGGAAGGGGTCGAGAAGTCGACCACCAGCAGGTCCACGGGGCCATCCGTCTGCGTCTGGGCGGTAAACTTGCCCTCGAACTTGAGCGACGTGCCGAGCAGCACCGTCAGCACGATCATCTCCGCCAGCAGGCGCGAGACGGGCTCAGGATAATCGTGGCGCCCGAGCAGGCTGTCGATCATGTCCCCCAGTTGCACGGCGCGGCCGCGCGCATCCAGCGCCGCAACCTCGAACGGTACGACGGCGTCGTCGCCGGCGAAGCCGAACTCGCCGAGTTGGCGAACATCCTCAACCACGGGCTTCGACTTCGCCGAAGCACCAGGCCAGCACCGACTTCTGCGCATGCAGGCGGTTCTCCGCCTCGTCGAAGACGACGGATTGCGGGCCGTCGATCACGCTGTCGCTCACTTCCTCGCCGCGATGCGCCGGCAGGCAATGCATGAAGAGCGCGTCGGGCCTGGCATGAGCCATCAAGGCGTCGTTGACCTGATAGGGGAGGAAGACGTTGTGCCCGCGCGCAACGTCTTCGCGGCCCATCGACACCCACGTGTCCGTCACGACGCAGTCGGCCCCCGTGACGGCCTCCACCGGATCGAGGGTCGTCAGGATATCGGCCCCTTCGGCGCGGGCGCGCTCGACGAAGCCGGCATCGGCCTCCGACCCCTCCGGGGTCGCGATCCGGAGGGAGAAACCGAAGCGTGCCGATGCCTCGATGAAGGAATTCAGCACGTTGTTGCCATCGCCGCTCCAGGCGAAGGTCCGGCCCCTGACCGGGCCTCGCTTCTCCTCGAAGGTCAGAAGGTCGGCCATGATCTGGCAGGGATGCGTATCGTCGGTCAGCGCGTTGATCACCGGGACGGTCGCAGCTTCCGCCATTTCCAGAAGGCGCTCGTGCCCCGTGGTGCGGATCATGATGGCGTCGACGTAGCGAGACAGGACGCGTGCCGTGTCGGCGATCGTCTCGGCCCGGCCGAGCTGCATTTCCGTGCCGGACAGGAACAGTGTCTCGCCACCCAGTTGCCGCATGGCGACATCGAAGGAAACGCGGGTGCGGGTCGACGGCTTCTCGAAGATCATGGCCAGCATGCGCCCCTCGAGCGGGCGCGGGGAAGCCCGCCCCTCCGCCTTGCGGCGTGCGGCGTCGTCCAGGATGGAGCGAAGCTCGTCCGGCCGCATCGCCGAAATATCCAGAAAGTGCCGTCCGGCCGTTCCGCGTGTCATGCTGCACTCTCCTTACGGGTTGCGGACAGCGCCTGCGCCGCAGCCTCGATACGCTCCAGGCCCTCGCGGACCTCGTCCGAGGTCACGTTCAGGGGTGGCAATATGCGGACGACGTTGTCGCCGGCCGGAACGGCAAGCATGAGCCGGTCACGCAGCGCCGCGATGAAATCGACGTTCGGCACGCGCATCTTCAGGCCGAGCAGCAGCCCTTCGCCACGCACCTCCTCGACGAGGTCCGGGAACCTGTCCAGGATCCCGGCGAGCCCTTGCTTGAACTGCAGGGCGCGGTCGCGCACCTGCGTCAGAAATCCGTCCTCGAGGACGACATCCAGCACCGCGTTGCCGACCGCCATCGCCAGGGGGTTGCCGCCGTAGGTGGTGCCATGGGTGCCGGCCGTCATGCCAGCGGACGCGGCTTCGGTGGCCAGGCAGACGCCCAGGGGGAAGCCGCCGCCGATGCCCTTGGCCGAGGCCAGGATATCCGGCGCGACACCGCTATGCTCGTAGGCGTAGAAGGCGCCGGTGCGGCCGACGCCCGTCTGGACCTCGTCGTAGATCAGCAGCAGGCCATGTGCGTCGGCCACTTGACGCAACGCCCTCAGGAATTCCCCGGAAGCGCGGCGGATACCACCCTCGCCCTGGATCGGCTCGATCAGCAGCGCGGCGGTTTCGTCGGTGATCGCCGCTTTCAGCGCCGCGATATCGTCGAAGGGAACCTGGTCGAAACCTTCGACCTTGGGTCCGAAGCCCTCCAGGTATTTCTTCTGGCCGCCGGCGGCGATGGTGGCCAAGGTGCGACCGTGGAACGCGCCCTCGAAGGTCACGATACGGAAGCGCTCCGGCCGGCCGTTCACGTAATGGTAGCGCCGCGCCGTCTTGATGGCGCACTCCAGGGCCTCCGCGCCGGAATTGGTGAAGAAGGCGCGGTCGGCGAAGCTGGCTTCCGTCAGCCGCCGGCCAAGCCTTTCCTGGCCGGGGATCTGGAACAGGTTGGACACATGCCACAGCTTCCGCGCCTGGTCCGTCAAAGCCGAAACAAGATGGGGATGGGCATGGCCCAGCACGTTGACGGCAATGCCGCCGGAAAAGTCCAGGAAGCGGCGGCCGTCTTCCGTGTGAAGCCACACGCCCTCGCCTCGCTCCACGCGAATGTCCGCGCGCGCATAGGTCGCGTACAACGGGGAGTGCGTGTCGGTATCGGGTGCCATGGCGACGAGGTTCCGAGAATGGTGGGGTTTGAGCCGAAAGAAACGGGCCGGCGACCGTCCGGCGACCTTTTTGATCTTTCCGCTGCAAAGAACGGTGTGGCTATACCATGCGGGGGTTGCGCATTGTCAACGAATGAACGACATGAGGTGCGCGCAAGGGAATAGCCGCGCGCAGGCGTGCAGGCGCACGCGAAAGACTGGGGATATCTTAACTTTCGATTCGCTCGCAACCCTGCATGGCTTGTCAGCGCCTCGACCGTTTTGCTAGTTTCCCGGTCAACACCAGATTTCGTGCGGCCAGCCCATCAGCTTAATAGATGTGGTATGACCCGGCTTGAACCGCCGCCGGTCACCGATGGATTCCGCCGCCGACAGAATTGAAAGGACCCGCGATGAGCTGGACGGATGAACGGATCGAAACTCTCAAGCGGCTTTGGTCGGAGGGGCACAGCGCCAGCCAGATCGCAGGGGAGCTCGGTGGCGTCAGCCGAAATGCCGTCATCGGCAAGGTTCACCGCCTGAAACTGGAAAGCCGCATCAAGGCGCCCTCCGCGCCGGCTGCCACTGCCCCTGCCTCTGCGGCTCCCGCGCCTGCGGCGGTTGCCCCCGCGGTGGTCGCCCAGGCAAGCCAGCCCGCGCCCACTTCCATCCGCAGCGCGCCCGCCCCCGTAGCGGCCGCTCCGCAACGCGAGCCGGCCGCGGCTTCCGCGCCGCGCGTGCTGCAGCCCGCAGCGTCCATCTCCTCCGCGCAGCAGCCCATGGCGCGCACCATGGGCGCGACGGCGCTGAAGATGGAGCCGGAACTGGAGCCGATGCCGCAGCAGCGGGTCAGCGCCGAGGTGGTGCCCATCTCGCGCAACCTGACGCTGGTGCAATTGTCGGAGCGGACGTGCAAGTGGCCGATCGGCGATCCGTTGTCTCCGGATTTCCGCTTCTGCGGCAATCATTCCGGCGAGGGCAGCCCCTATTGCCAGTATCATGCGCGCATTGCCTTCCAGCCCGCATCGGAGCGCCGGCGCATTCGCTGAGCCTCATGAAGCAGCAAGCCGGTAGCTGAACCCGGCCCGCCCATCAGGGCGGGCCGTTTTTGCATCCGATCAAGATGTAAAACATCGATGCATATACTTAAAGTTATATCATAAAACTGAATCCTGGGGCCTGTATCCGCTCGTGCCGTAGCAAAACCGCACGCAAGAGACGGACAGCACGGTGCCCGCCAAGAACCAGAATCCATATTCGGCCGAAGACGTATTACGCATCCAGTTGGCCCTCTCCGACTCCCTGAAGCGTATCAGGCTTTTCAACTCCTATTCGACGCGCATCGAACGGTCTTTCGGCGACCTCGCAAAAGAGTTGCAGACAGGCGAGCCGTCGGAAGCGGAGAATGCGTCCGTCGGCGATACGCGTGAGATCGTCGAAGCGGAAGGCCGTCGCATCTTGCGGATCGAGATGTTGTGGCAGATGCAAACCTATCGGGAGACGGGTGCCTTCGGCGATTTCGATGCCTTCTGGACGAAGCTCACGCCGGACCAGCAGGCTGCGCCGGACAACTGTTTCAAGAGTTGGTATCTGACGGTCTGGGATGCCGGCAGGATGCTGAGGCTGCCCTCTCTCCTGTCGGTGGGACAGCAGAACGACGCCTACCTTTCGATGAAGGAGGCGGTCGCGCAGTACCGCACGCTGATGAGCGATCCGGATACGCGGGCTGCCGCGCCCTTCCCTCAGGCGAACCAGTACTACAAGTACGATGGCGGCAAGATTCGTCTGGCCGACGACAGGAATTTCACCGAGCGGAGCGAGGGCCAGCTCGCGCTGCGCGGCGCGACCGTCGGGATCGTCCTGCTGGAGGCTTTGAACAAGACGCTGTCATCGTCTTCGACGGCCGAGAACAAGGTGGTGCAGGCCAGGTACTGGCTGCGGTTCCTGTCCGAATCCGCCAACTTCGCAGCCGCGTCCGCCCGGTTCGACCGCAGCTTCCAGGCCGATGAAACCTATGCCGACGCGACGCCGGACGGCGCCGGCGCCGTTGTCGGCAGTGTCCTTTCGGCGGCGGTTTACATTGCCTCCATCATCGGGCGGTCCTTGGACGACAGCCCCAGGAACGCGCTGCAGACTCATATCGACAATATCGGCTATGCGTCCGACGCGCTGAAGATTTCGCGTTCCCTCTTCACGATCGGGCCCATCGTCGAACCGGCGCTCGCCACCAGCGCCGCGTTCAAGGGCGCCGGCACCCTCGTTGCCGGAACTGCCCAGATTCTCTCGACGGCCGCCTCCGCCATGACCCTCGCCGACATGGAGCAGCGCGGTACGGACTCGAGGATCATCGCCGCCGCCAGCGTCGACCTGGCCTTCCAGATCGGAATGGCCTACGCGGTCACGGCCCTGGCCGCGTCGGGCGTGGGCGTACTCGGCCTGGCGCTTCTTGCGACTGCAAATTTCTCCCAGTTCGCAGTCGCGGACATGTATTTCGACATGGCAGAGGAGGCCGATGCCCGATACGGCCGCAGCGGCTGGCTGGGCGACAAGGCGATCGGCATCTACTACCGCCAGTGCGGCGGGGCCGCCATCGTCAACGGCATGCCCGCGCTCAATATTCTTTCCAGCGTCATGTCGATGGCGACGGGCGACGATGGCATCGATATGTCGGTAACGTCGCGATTGATCCTTACGGACTATGCGAACCGCATCGACAACGACCCGGCCTACCGGAACAATCCGCGCTATGCCTACGATACCCGTGAGGGAAAGTTGGCGGCAGCCGCGACGGCGTTCTGGGACGACGGTTTCGACAGCCGCTTCTCCGCGACGGAGCGCCAGGAATTCGCCAGCCGTACCGCCGAGTTGAAGAAAACGTCGAGAGCCGATCGGGTGCGTGTCTACGTCACTCGCCAGTTGGATGCGGACGCGGAGATGATGGGTTGGGCGTCGGAAGGCACGATCCGGCAGAACATGAGGAGCGGCCGGACTTTCCTGTTTTCGGATGGCGCTGGAGGCGCATCGGCCGAATGGGATCCTTTCGCACGCAAGACAACCGACTACGACCTGGGCAAGCCGGGCGACACGTCGGATACGACGCAGTACGTCACCTTCGCCACGCCCTTCACCGGGGTGGAACAGGAGGTTCGGGAGGATGTCGGCTCAGGCAAGAAAGCCTCGAACAGACCTGTGCTTCCGAAGACGCTGAAGTTCAGTGACGGCGCTGCCAGCACGACATTCGATGCGCGCAACCTCGCCCCGGAGGTCCGTACGGTCACCCGGACGCAGGTCGTGCAAGTGGATGGAAGGCCGAAGACCGTGAGTTACTCGATCGAGAACGTCGATCGGATGTACGGCTCCGAAGGCGGGATAGAACTCTCGATGGGAGGAGGAAGCGACAGGGTAATCGCAGCGGCACGAGCCATGCTCGTCGACGGTGGATCGGGCTTCTCGGCATCCGAAACGGATATCATCGACTATTCCGGTTACGCGCGGTCCGGTGCGACGGTTGCCGTTGCGGCAACGGGGCGTGGGCGCCTGGACGTCGTCAAGCGAGGGGTCGTCGAGATCAGCTACCGCTACGTCAAGGAAGAGTCGCAGGGCAAGAACAAGCCCAAGCGATACACCGCCGTCACGGAACTGCGAACCTACGACCTGAATGGAAATACCGACAGTCTCGTCAACGTCGAAGGCGTGGCCGGGACCGCAAACGCCGATACGTTCTCCGGCGGAATGGGAAACATTCTGCTAGGCCTGCAAGGAGACGACACCTTCGCGGAAATCAACAACGACACCATCATGGCCGGCGAGGGCAGCGACATGGTCGAGGCCATATCGGCCCTGCGGGCCGGCGCCCCCGCCCCGCACGGTTCCTATGTGGATGGGGGAGAAGGCAACGACAGGATCACCCTTCGGTGGGGAAACGATTCTGTCGTCGGCGGAGCGGGCCGGGACACGCTTTTCGGCGGCGTCGGCGACGATATCCTCTTCGGCGACTTTTCCGACGCAACGATCGCGGTTGCGGCAATCGCCTATGCGGACAGGATCGATGGCGGCGACGGCAACGATACCCTTTCGGGCGGGTTCGGTTCGGATACGCTCGGTGGCGGCGCGGGAAACGATCTGCTGGTGGGCAACGACGACGATGACATTCTGGACGGCGGCGCGGGTAGCGATCGGCTGTCCGGCGATGGCGGACGCGATACGATCGACGCCGGCACGGGCGACGATGTCGCCTGGGGTGGAGACGGAGACGATATCCTGAAACTGGATGACGGCCACGATGCCGGGTATGGCGGGGCGGGTGACGACACCCTCCTCGGCGGTGAGGGCGCCGACCGGCTCTACGGCCAGTCGGGAAGCGACCGACTGTACGGCGGCGCCGGGAACGACGTCCTCAGCGGCGACGAAGGAGACGACGCCTTGTTCGGCGGCGACGGCGGCGACACTTTGATAGGCGGAGCCGGAAACGATGTCCTGTACGGTGAAGCGGGCGACGACTGCCTCTACGACCAGTCCGGGCGCTCGATCCTGAAAGGCGGTGATGGCGACGACATCATCGTACTCGGCGCAGCGTCGATCACGAGCGGCTCGCTGAGCCAGGGGACCATCGCTGATGGTGAGGATGGCGACGATCTGGCGAGTTTTCGCTTCGCCTACGTACCGACGGAAGGCGAGACGACGGCCACACCCGGCATAGCAGCCTCGCTCAGCGTCGGAAGGGATGCGGCCGGCAATGCCTTCACGGCACCAAGCGCTCGCCTGCTTTCGCGCAGTACGCCATCGGGCATGGATGCCCTTTTCGGAATTCGCCT
Source organism: Aureimonas altamirensis (assembly GCF_023702225.1). GTDB lineage: Bacteria > Pseudomonadota > Alphaproteobacteria > Rhizobiales > Rhizobiaceae > Aureimonas > Aureimonas altamirensis_B. Next base: position 137,925 of record NZ_JAMQCO010000003.1, read on the forward strand.
GCTGGGAATCGAAAATCTGGAAGGCACGATCGGCCGCGACATACTGACAGGGGATGCGGGCGCCAATGTCCTGATCGGCCGCGAAGGCGACGATACGCTTGCCGGGATGGCGGGTGACGACCTCCTTTACGGCGGTCGCGGAACGGACGTGCTTCTGGGAGGCCAGGGGCACGACGTTCTTCTGGGCGGCTCCGGGAAGGACCTCCTCTACGGCGGCGCCGGCGGCGATACGTTCGTTTTCGAGGGAATGTTCGGTGCCGATGCGCTCTACGTGGAACCCGGGGCCAGCCGCAGCCAGCAGAACGGCGATATACTGCTTTTCATGGATGCGGATTATCGCAACCTCTACCTGAGGACCGTGGCCGGAGGCGGCCTGGAAATCGGGCGTATCCTTACGCCGGGCATTGCCGATCCGCTTGCGGACGTCGAGGGAGAAGCCTGCGTTCTGATCGACGACTTCGGAAGCGGAGAGGACAGCTATGCCGATGTGGCCCTGGTCGCCAGATGCGCGGACGGCTGGGCCGTGCTGACTGGCGCTCCGCTGCAAGCCCTCATATTCGAGATGAATGTCTTCTTCGATCGGGATGACGGCATGATGGGCGCACTGAACGTGGCAGACGGCGACCTCTGGGCCGATCGGGTAAGACCCGCGCAGGAGGCCCTGTGGACGACCCAGGCCGTCGCGGCCTGAATTGCCGATTGTCGCCTCAGCGCTCGGTCAGCTTGAATTCAATACGGCGGTTGCGGGCACGGGCGTCAGGGCTGTCGCCTTCCTCGAGGGGCTGGTACTCCCCGAAGCCCGTGGCGGCCAGCCGATTGGCGGGAACGCCCTGCGTGATGAGGTACTTCACCACCGCGCCGGCACGCTCGGTGGAGAGTTGCCAGTTATCGCTGAACCGCCCCCCGGAAATCGGCACGTTGTCGGTATGGCCGTCGACGCGAATGATCCAGTCGATATCCGAGGGGATTTCGCGGTTCAACTCCACGATGGCCTGGGCAAGCTTGGCAAGCTCTTCCTCACCGATCGGCTGGAGGACATCCGACCCGGACGGAAACAGCACCTCCGACTGGAAGACGAAGCGATCGCCCACGATGCGGATATTGTCGCGGTCCGACAGTATTTCGCGCAGGCGGCCGAAGAAGTCGGACCGGTATCGGTTCAGCTCCTGTACCCTCTGCGCCAGTGCGACGTTGAGGCGACGGCCGAGATCGGCGATCTGCGTCTGGCTCTCCTGGTCGCGCGCTTCCGAAGCGTCGAGCGCCTCCTCCAGCGCCGCGATCTGCTGGCGAAGCGCCGATAGCTGCTGGTTGAGAAGCGCAACCTGGCTACGCGCCGCTTCCGATATCTGCTGCTCGCTTTCCAGCTGTCCCTGAAGATCGCCGATGCGCGCATCCGCCGCGGCGGCGCCGCCCGCGCCGGAGTCGAGCGCCGACTGCAGCCGCGAGCGCTCGTTCTCGGCCGATTGGAGGGAAGCCTGCAAGGCGGCGATTTCGTCCTGGAAATCCGAGCTGCTGGATCGCTCCAGCGCCAGTAGCTGGTTCAGTTCGGCGATCTGCGAGTTCAACTGTTGAAGCACGGTATCCTGCCCGGACAATTCGCGGCTCAGAAGAAACTGGGCGATCACGAACACCGACAGCAAGAACATGATGGCGAGCAGAAGCGTCGACAGGGCGTCGACGAAGCCGGGCCAATAATCCACCGGCCGGCGCGATCCGCTTCTGCGCGACAGCCCCATCGCCTCAGTACCTGTCCTGCCGCTGGCCGAGATGTCCGGCAAGACGGTCGAGCGTACGGCGCAGCTCCTGCTGCTCGCGCGCCTGCGTTTCGACGAAGTCGCGCATCATCTGCTGCTCGGAACGCATGTGCTGCACCAGACCCTGGATGCTTTCGGCAAGGCTGGCCATCGCTGCGCCGGAGCGCGGCGCGGCGCCTTGATCCTGCATGAGGCGCGTTATCCGGTCCGCCAGAATCTCCATGTCGGCGCCGGATGACGCCGCGGCCGGGGTCATCGGCATGGGCCCCGCTACCGCGACGGCCTCGCCGCCCGCGTCGGTCACCGTCGCCAGCCAGTTCTCCACCTCGGTGTAGAAACGGTTTTGCGCGCGGCCGATCTGCAGGTCGAGAAAACCGAGGATCAGGGAGCCAGACAGGCCGAAGAGAGAGGACGAGAAAGCCGTTCCCATGCCGGCGAGCGGAGCGGAAAGGCCCTGCTGGACCGAGTTCAGGACGGTCGCCGCGTCGGTTGCCGTCGGATCGAGCGACTGGATGGTGGACGAGATCGAGCCGATCGTCGTCAACAAGCCCCAGAACGTGCCGAGCAGGCCCAGGAAGACCAGAAGACCGACAAGGTAACGGGAGATATCGCGCGTTTCGTCCAGCCGCGTGGCCAGCGAATCGAGGATGGACCGGACGAGCTGCGTCGGCAGCGGCTGGCCGATGCGCCGGCCGGCCAGAAGGGATTGCATCGGCGCAAGCAGGACCGGCGCGCGAACGTCGTCCGCCTCGTCCGAGCCGTCGCGATAGAGGTTGATCCACCGAACCTCGCTGGACAACCGCAGGATCTGCGCCAGCGCCAGGATGATACCGACGGCAAGAACCCCGCCGATCAGCCCGTTCAGACCCGGATTGGACTGGAAAGCGGCAACGACCTGCCGCCCCAGGATCAGGCCGACGAAACCGGCAAGCGCCAGAAAGACCGCCATGGTCCAGAAATAGACCATGGGGCTGGAAAGGCGTTCCGGCATGACATGGGCCGGTCGCTTGTCCTCACGCGGCGTACTCATCACCTGCATCGGCACGTCATCCGGTGTTGCGCCACGTTGGGTGGCTTATCTCATCTTCCTTGTAACCGGCCTTTGCGGCAAGCTCCAACCCCCGTCGCGAAGCTCTATCCACGCTTTTCGGTTTCAGGCGAGGATCAGGCCGAGCGCTGGCTGGCCGCGCGGTAGGCGTCGTTCGCCTTTTTCAGTTCCGCCGCCATCGCCCGCAGGATCAGCTCGTTGCCGCAGGCGATATCGCCTTGCAGATGATCGAACTTGTCTCCATCGACGCTGCTGACGAAGCCGCCGGCCTCACGCACGACGATGGAGCCGGCGGCGATATCCCAGGGCAGCACGCCGCGCTCCCAGAAACCGTCGAAGCGCCCCGCGGCGACATAACACAGGTCCAGCGAGGCTGCGCCGAGGCGGCGTACGCCCGAGCTTTCGCCCATGATCTGCCGCATCTCGTAGAGGAACCGGCCGTGCCCGCCCTTGCCCAGGAAGGGAATGCCCGTCGCGAACAGCGCCTCCGGCATGCGCTGGCGGTTGGCGACGCGGATGCGCCTGTCGTTCAGGAAGGCGCCGCCGCCCCGCTCAGCGGTATACAGCTCGTCCTGGATGGGGTTGAAGACCACCCCCGCGACGATCTGGCCGTCGCGCTCCAAGGCGATCGACACGGCGAAGATGGGAATGCCGTGCAGGAAGTTCGTTGTGCCGTCGAGCGGGTCGACGATCCAGCGATGCTGGCTGTCCTTGCCCTCCAGCTCGCCCCGTTCCTCCATCAGGAAACCCCAGTCGGGCCGGGCGCGCGACAGCTCCTGAAACACAATTTCCTCCGCCTTGCGGTCGGCGTTGGAAACGAAATCGGCCGGCCCCTTCATGGAGACCTGCAGGTTCTGCACCTCGCCGAAGTCGCGGATGAGCGAGCGCCCCGCCTTCATCGCGGCCTGGGTCATCACGTTGAGCAGGGCTGAACGGGCCATGTCTTAGCAGTCCTTGAATGATGTGGCCGCCGGAGCCCGTCTGCGGGGCCCGGCGGCGCGATTTCGTGTCCGGCGCGGCGATGGCGTCAGTCGGCGCGGCGGATGTAGGTGATCTCGTTGGTATCGACGAGGATCCTCTCGCCGCTTTCGATGAAGGGCGGCACCATGACGCGAATGCCGTTTTCCATCATGGCGGGCTTGTAGGAAGAGGCTGCCGTCTGGCCCTTGACGACCGGATCGGCCTCCACGATCGTCAGGACGACCTGGTCGGGAAGCGAAATGCCGATCGGCCGCTCCTCGTGGCTTTCGACCGTCACGGTCATGCCGTCCTGCAGAAAGGCGGCGCGGTCGCCGACGAAATCCTTCTGCAGCTCGAGCTGCTCGTAGGTTTCGTTGTCCATGAATACCAGCATCTCGCCTTCGGCGTAGAGGAACTGATAGTCCTTCTGCTCCAGTCGGACGCGTTCGACCGTTTCGGAGGCACGGAAACGCTCGTTCAGCTTGGTGCCGTCGATGAGGTTCTTCAGTTCGACCTGGTTGAAGGCGCCGCCCTTGCCGGGCTTCACATGGGCCGTCTTGACCGCGGCCCACAGGCCGCCATCATGCTCGATCACATTGCCAGGACGGATTTCGTTTCCATTGATCTTCATGAAGGTCGCTCGACATTTGAAAGAACGAAGGTGGCGCCAGTGCGCCCCTTTTGCCCGCTCAAGACCACAAAAACCGGCCTGTTACAAGACGTTCAGCTGGAGCGGAAGCGATTGGCCGCGTCCAGGGCGGCCTTCTGGTCGTCCGGCGAAAGGCCGCGGAAGAAGCTGTCCAGTTGCGGATCGGTGTTGCGCGCGCGGCGCGCCAGAACCGTCCATTTGGCGGCCTCCGCCATATCGCGGGCGGTGCCTATGCCATCCTTATAGAGATGGGCGACGCGGTTGACGGCGATCGGGTTGCCGCGCTCGGCTGCGCCCTTCAGCCAGCGGAAGCCCTCGCGCGCCTCGGCAGGCCCGCCGCGTCCGTTGATCAGCCAGATGCCCAGTTCTATCTGCGCCGTGTCGTGCCCCTGCATTGCCGCCTGCCGCAACCACCAGCGCGCGGTGACGTCGTCGCGGGCCGAAACGCCGCGCCCGTTGGCGTAAAGCTGCGCCATCGCATATTGCGCGTCGGAGACCCCCGCGTTGCCGGCCACCTCGAAATAGCGCAGCGCCTCTTCGAAGCCGCCGGTGGGCGAAGACTGGATCAGCATCTGGCCGTAGTTGAAGGCCGCCAACGGCTGCCCGGCATTGGCGGCGGCGCGCATCAAGTCGCGCGCACGGGCGGGGTCACGCTCCACCCCCTCGCCTTCCAGCAACATCAGGGCATAACGGAATTCCGCTTCCGGACGCCCCGCTTCCGCACTGAGGCGATACCAGCGCGCCGCGCCCGGCACGTCGAGCTGGACGCCCTGCCCCCGCAGAAGCAGTTCGGCCACCAGCGACTGGGCCGCCGCGTCGCCCATATGGGCCAGCGGCTCGGCGATCCGGAACGACGTCAGGTAGAAGCCGCGCTGATAGGCGCTGAAGGCGGCGGCGATATCGCCGCCGGCCGGCGCCTCGCCCGTCGTTGGATCGGGCAACAGCCTTTCCTGGGCCTTCGCGGGGCCGGCTGCCAGCAGCGCCGCCAGCGCCAGGAGCGCAAGGCGTTTCATGCGGCGGCACTCCGCTCGAGCGCGTCGAACAGGGCGTTCGCTTCGGCCACGGCCTCACCCTCCCGGCCCTCGGTGCCGAAGATCGCCCGCGACAGAAGAATGAATTCGGCTCCGCTCGCGGCCGCCGCCGGCAGAGCCTCCAGCGCGCCGCCACCCGACAGGATGGCCGGCACCTCCACGATGGCGGCCCACCAGGATGCCAGATCGATGTCGGCCGGGCGCGCCGCGTCGTCCTCGCCGCCGATGGCGCCGAACAGGAGATAGTCGGGCATCCGCTCGCCCGCCTCCAGCGCCTCGTGCCGCGTATCGAAGCCCGAGGCTCCGACGATGGCTTTCGGCGCGAAGCGCGCGATCGCTTCCGACAACGCCTCGATATCCCCCCCGGTGACATGAATCCCGTCGGCACGTACGCGGCCGGCGCAGCGGGTGTCGTCGACGACGATGGCGGCCGCGCCCGCCTCCTGGATCATCGGCACCAGCGTTTCGGCAAACGCCTGGTAGGCGGTCTCGCTCCGGCCGGCCGGATCCAGGATCACGCTTGCGACATCGCCGCCGGCGAGTGCCCGCGACAATGCCTCACGGCCCGGAGCGCCGTCGGCAAGTAGGGTTGTCGCCAGCATCAGGCGGGGGCGCACGAAATCAGCAGTCATCGAATTCACATCTGTCGTCTTGAAATGGATACGGCGCCTTTCGGCGCCGCATTTTTGCATCTTGTCGGATCGTTATCAATTCGCCCGGTTGGTCCTCAATCTCTCGATCTCATCCTTCAGCAGCAGCTTCCTGCGCTTCAGCTCCGCGATCTCCCCGTCCGGGGTGGCCGGCTTGGTGCGAAGCGAAGCGATCTCGCTGTCCAAGGCGCTGTGACGCTGTTCCAGCGTCTCGAGATGGGTATCAAGGGACATTCCAGACTCCTCTGTTTGTTTCCTCGAGCTTCCGGTCCCGCCTTCCGGCAAAAGCCGTAGTCGCAGCCGGGAAGCTTCCCATAAGCTTGGGTCGTTACGGAAGGGGTGCAAGATCATTCTTTGAGAATTTTGTGACGGCTGGTATTTGCAGCCGGAAGAGCGCGTACCCGGCGGGTATGCGTCACGCATTCGTCAGACCCCGGGGGGCAGATGTCGGATCAGGAACAGGCGGCGTTGCGGCTGCAGGTCGCAAGGCTCAGGCAAGACCACGCCGATTTCGACGCGGCGATCGAGGCGATGGAAGCAACCGGCTGCGACCGGTTGCGCATCCAGCGCATGAAAAAGAAGAAGCTGTCCATCAAGGACCGCCTCCAGGATCTCGAAGACCAGATCCTGCCGGACATCATCGCATGAGCGTCCCCGTCGCCATCATCATGGGCAGCCAGTCCGACTGGGCCACCATGCGCCATGCCAGCGTGACGCTGGATGCGCTGGGAATCGCCCACGAATCGCTCATCGTCTCCGCTCATCGCACGCCGGCGCGCCTTTACGAATTCGCTTCGGGCGCCCGCGACAAGGGCTTCAAGGTGGTCATCGCAGGCGCCGGCGGCGCCGCGCACCTGCCAGGCATGGCCGCAGCCATGACGCCGCTTCCGGTGTTCGGCGTGCCCGTCGAAAGCAAGGCCCTGTCCGGGCAGGACAGCCTCCTGTCCATCGTGCAGATGCCGGCCGGCATTCCGGTGGGGACGCTGGCCATCGGCCGCGCCGGCGCCGTGAACGCGGCGCTCATGGCGGCGTCGGTGCTGGCGCTGTCCGACGCGGCGCTGGCCGAAAGGCTGGACGCCTGGCGCGCGCGGCAGACGGAGGCCGTGGCCACCCACCCCTCCGACGGGGAGCCGGCACCTTGACCGCGATGCCGCGCCCCCTGCCCCGGGGCTCGACCGTCGGCATCATCGGCGGCGGCCAGCTCGGCCGCATGCTGGCCTGTGCGGCCGCACGCCTGGGCCTGCGTACCGCCGTCGTGGACCCGGACCAGGATTGCCCGGCGGCACAGGTGACGAACGTGATGGTGCAGGGCGCCTACGACGACCCTGCCGCCCTGGCGGAGCTGGCCCGGATCAGCGACGTCGTCACCTATGAATTCGAGAACGTGCCCGTGGGCCCGCTGCGGCGTCTGGCGGCCATCCGTCCGGTGCATCCGCCCGTCGAGGCGCTGGAAGTGTCGCAGGACCGCGTGACGGAAAAGGCATTCCTCAACGGGGTCGGCATCGCAACCGCGCCGTGGCGTGCCGTGGACGACGCGGAAGAGCTCGAGCACGCCCTCGTCGAACTCGGCGGCGACTGCATTTTGAAGACGCGGCGGCTCGGCTACGACGGCAAGGGACAGGCCGTCCTGACGCAGGACGCGGCGGCCGGCGATGCCTTCGCAGATATCGGATGCGTCCCCGCCATCCTTGAGAAGAAGGTCCCCTTCGAGCGCGAGATTTCAGTGATTGCGGCGCGCGGCGCCGACGGCGCGCTGCGTGCCTATGATCCGGCCGAGAACGTGCACAGGATGGGCATCCTGCGGACGAGCACCCTGCCGGCGCGCGTTTCGCCGCAGCAGGCCGAAGAGGCGATGCGCATCGCAGGCCTGATTCTGGATCGCCTGTCCTATGTCGGCGTGATCGGCGTGGAGTTTTTCGTCGCGGCCGACGGTGCGCTGCTGGTCAACGAGATCGCGCCGCGCGTGCACAATTCCGGCCACTGGACGGAAGCGGCCTGCCTGATCTCTCAGTTCGAGCAGCATGTGCGCGCCGTCTGCGCCATGCCTCTGGGAGACCCGGCCCGGCATGCGAACTGCGTCATGGAAAACCTGATCGGCGACGATGTCGAGAAGGCACCGGCGCTGATGGCCGAGCCATCGCTGCTGTTGACGCTCTATGGCAAGGCGGAAGCCCGGCCTGGCCGGAAAATGGGTCATTTTACGCGGGTTGGCGCCGCCGTGTGATTGACATCGGTCCCGGCGGCGTCTATGCCGTGCCCATCGAAGGGCGCTCTAGCAATGGGGCGCCATTTTAACGCGACGGCATGATTTTGCATTGATCGTCGCCTGTCCAACATACCGACGGTCGAGTGTCATGAAGATCAAGAATTCCTTGAAGTCGCTCAAGGGCCGCCACCGGGCCAACCGCATGGTTCGCCGCAAGGGGCGCATCTACATCATCAACAAGCAGGCTCCGCGCTTCAAGGCGCGCCAGGGCTGAAGCTTGCCGGCGCGGGCGCTTCGGCGCCCGGTCGAGCCGGATTGCCGTTCCAGGCAGGTAATTGCATTGACGAAGCGCATCGGCGGTCTAAACTCTGCCGATGCGCTTTTTCTTTGCCCTTCTCCCGATCGTGCTTCTCGCCGCTCCGGCGTCTGCGCAGACGGTTGCCCCCTCCCCTGAGATCGAGGCGATCGCGCCGGATGCGCTGCTGCCGCCACCGGCTTCCGTGCCGGGTGTCAGCCGGACCGACCAGCGGACTCTCAGCCGCGACGAAAGGTTGGACGCGCTGTTCCACGATCTGCGACGGGAGGGAAATCGCGCCCGCGCCGAGCGCATCGCCCGGCAAATCCAATCCGTCTGGAACGACAGCGGCAGCGCGACGGTGAATTTGCTGCTGACATGGTCCGAGCAGGCCATCTCGGACAACAAGCTGCCCGTCGCCTTCGACCTCGTCGAGCAGGGTGCTGAGTTGCAGCCCGACAACCCCGAAATATGGAACCGGCGCGCGATGCTGAATTATCGCAGCGGCAATTTCGGACGCGCCATCGTGGACGTGACGCAGGTGCTGACGCGTGAGCCGAGGCACTATCCGGCGCTGATGGGGCTGGGCGCGATGCTGGAGGAGACCGGGCGCAACGAACAGGCGATGGAAGCCTATCAGCGCGCGCTCGACGTGTACCCGACGCTCAAGGACGCGCAGGACGCGATGGCGCGGCTGGCCGACCAGATGGCCGGCCAGCGGGCCTAGAGCGTTTCCGGCTCGTACTGAAATGCTCCAGTCTGACGAATGATCAGACGGCCGACAGGCCGTCCGAGCCGATATAGGCGATGCGCAGCATGTTTGTGGCGCCGGGCGTGCCCAGCGGCACGCCGGCCGTAACGATGACCCGCTCGCCGGGCCGGGCCAGTTCCTGCTCCACCGCCACGCGGCATGCCTTGTCGACCATGCCTTCCAGATCCGTGGCATCTTCCGTCACCACGCAATGCAGGCCCCAGGCGATGCTGAGCCGGCGTGCCGTCGCCACTTTGGGGGACAGGGCGATGATCGGCAGCAGCGGGCGCTCGCGGGCTGTACGCAGGCCGGTATTGCCGGTGGATGTATAGGTGACGATGGCCGCCACGCTGAGCGTCTCCGCCATCTGGCGTGCCGCCAGCGAAACCGCATCGGCGCCGGTCGCCTCCGGCGTGGAGCGCTGGGCGGATATGATGCTGGCGTAAAGCGGGTCCCGCTCCACCTGAACGGCGATCCGGTCCATCGTCTCGACCGCCTCGACCGGATAGTCGCCGGCGGCGGATTCGGCCGACAGCATCACGGCATCGGCGCCTTCGTAGACGGCGATGGACACGTCCGACACTTCGGCACGGGTCGGTACCGGAGCCGAGATCATGGATTCAAGCATCTGCGTCGCGACGACAACCGGCTTGCCGGCCTTGCGCGCCGCACGCGTGATGCGTTTCTGGATGCCGGGCACGGCTTCGAGCGGCAGTTCGACGCCCAGATCGCCGCGCGCCACCATGATGGCGTCGGAAAGCTCGATGATCTCGTCGAGGCGTTCGACGGCCTGCGGCTTCTCGATCTTCGACAAAAGGCTTGCGCGGCCCCGCGCCACCTTGCGTGCCTCGGCAAGGTCTTCCGGACGCTGGATGAAGGACAGCGCCACCCAGTCCACGCCCTCGGCCAGCACGGCGTCGAGATCGGCCCTGTCCTTGTCGGTCAGCGCGCCGGTGGCCAGCGTCGTGTCCGGCAGGCTGACGCCCTTGCGGTTGGAGATGCGGTTGCCCGCAACGACCACGCATTCGATATGCCGGCCATCGGTCTTCACGGCGCGCAGTTGCAGACGTCCGTCGTCGATCAGCAACCGATGGCCCACCTGCACCGCTTGCAGGATTTCCGGGTGCGGGAGATAGACGCGGCTGGTATCGCCGGGGGACGGATCGTCATCGAGGGTAAAGGTCTGGCCGACGGCCAGCTCGGCCTTGTCCCCGACGAAGGTACCGACGCGCAGCTTCGGGCCCTGCAGGTCCGCGAGGATGCCGATGGGGCGGCCCACCGCCTTCTCGACGTTGCGCAGCCGGACGACCAGCTCGCGCATCATGTCGTGGCTGGTATGGCTCATGTTGATGCGGAAGACGTCCGCCCCGGCTTCGAAAAGCTTGCGGATCACGGTCTCCTCGGAGGAGGCCGGCCCCAGGGTCGCCAGGATCTTTACACGGCGGTTGCGCTTCATTGCTCGTCGTTGCTCCCGCTCGGGGTTTCGGTCAGCTGAACCATCCAGCTGCCCTGTTGCCCGGTGTCATACTCCCGGAATCCCATTTCCTGAAACCCGCGGGCGAAACAATCTTTCACTCCCACCACCCGGAATTCGTTCTCGGCGATGCACATCTGGATGTCGCCGGCCCAGCGGCTGCGGCCCTGCTCGTCCTCTGCATAGAGGTAGTAGAAGCGTGATTTGAGATCGCCTTCGACGACGGACCGGCAGGTGGTGGCCGGGATGCGCCACCAGCCTTCGCTGACCCAGCCGTCGGCATCGCGATAGCCGATCGCCACCCCCAGAAGCGCCTGCGTACCGTTGCAGACGCGGAAATCGGCCCGGGCCTCGCCGGGCAGAGCCATCGTCGACAGGAATGCGACCCCGATAAGCGGCATGCCGGTGCGCATGATGCGCCGCCATGCTTCTGTCACCCGGAAAGACATGGATAAACCCCCACGGTATCGGTACCGGACGGACAGGAGCCGAAAGCCCACCGCCGCGTGTTGAACCGGCGTCGGAAAATGCAGATATCGGCACGAGCCGGGAAAGGAAAGAGCGACATGGACGAAAGCACGAAATCGCGAATCGAATGGGAGGCCGCCGCCTTCCGCAGGCTGCGGGACCATTTGCGAGAACGCAGCGACGTACAGAACATCGATCTCATGAACCTTGCCGGCTTCTGCCGGAATTGCTTGTCGGACTGGTATCGGCAGGCAGCGGAAGAATCGGGCGTTCCGATGACGAAGGAGGATGCTCGCGAAGAGTTTTACGGTATGCCCTACGACGAGTGGCGCAGGCAGCATCAGACCGAGGCGACGCCGGAAGCGGTCGCCGGCTTCGCAGCCTCGCATCCGAAAGGCTGACGCCCGGGCATAAGGAAATTCGTAACCATTCGCCGTCATCGACGGCGTTCTCCCGGCGCGGCTTTTCTGCTATCGCCCGCAGACGAAAATCCGGCGCGCCGAGATCGGCCCGCCCCTCGCAAGATTGAATGAGGACTTCATGATGGACTCTCCCGCAGATACCAATGTCGCCGGCGAGGAGTTGCGTTCCTTCGTCGAGCGCATCGAGCGGCTCGAGGAAGAGAAGAAGACGATCTCCGACGACATCAAGGATGTCTACGGCGAGGCCAAGGGCCGCGGCTACGACGTCAAGGTGCTGCGCAAGATCGTCTCATTGCGCAAGCAGGACGCCAATGAGCGGCAGGAGCAGGAAGCCATCCTGGACCTGTATCTGCAGGCGCTGGGAATGAGCTGAGGCGCACCTCGTCACAAGCGAAAGCGGGCCGATGTCCGAAGTACGATACGATTACTGCGTCATCGGCGGCGGCATCGTCGGCCTGGCCACCGCCCTGAGCCTGATCGACCGCAATGCCACGGCGCGGATCGTCCTTCTGGAAAAGGAGGCGCAGTTCGGCCTGCACCAGACGGGCCACAACAGCGGGGTCATCCATGGCGGCATCTATTACCAGCCCGGCTCGCTGAAGGCACGGCTGTGCCGCGAGGGCGCACAGGCCACGAAGGATTTCTGCGCCCGCAAGTCGATTCCCTTCGAGACATGCGGCAAGCTTCTCGTCGCGACGAACGATGTCGAGATGGAGCGCATGGCGGCGCTGGAGCAGCGCGCGCACGACAACGATATCGCCTATGAGCCGGTGTCCGCTTCAAGGCTGCGGGAGATCGAGCCGGGCATCGCCGGGCTTGGCGCGCTGAAGATCATGGCGACGGGAATCGTCGATTATCGCCGGATATGCCTTGCCATGGCGTCCGAGCTTGCCGAGCGCGGCGCCGAACTTCGGCTGTCCACCCGCGCGGAGCTGATCGCCGAGGAAGAGACGGGAGTCGTCGTCGGCATGGACGATGGAACGCGCCTTCGGGCCGGCCGGCTCATCGCCTGCGCGGGCCTCCAGTCCGACAGGATCGCGCGGCTGGCCGGCCTTCCGGTGACACACCGGATCGTCCCGTTCCGCGGCGAGTACTACACGCTGCCGAAATCCAGATCGGACATCGTCTCGCATCTGATCTACCCGATCCCGGACCCGGACCTGCCCTTCCTCGGCATTCACCTCACCCGCATGATCGACGGTCGCGTCACCGTAGGCCCGAACGCGGTGCTGGGCTTTGCGCGGGAAGGTTATGCGAAGGGCAGCGTCCGCCCATCGGACGTCGCCGCGATGGCCGGCTTCAAAGGCTTCTGGGCAATGGCGCGAAAGAACTGGCGCTCGGGCTCGACGGAATTTCTCAACTCCCTTTCACGCGCCCGGTACCTCGAGCAGTGCCGGAAATACTGCCCGTCCCTGACCCTGGATGATCTCGGCGAGCCCGGCGCGGGCATCCGTGCGCAGGCAGTCCTTGCCGACGGCACGCTGGTTCACGATTTCCTGTTCCTGCAGAGTGAGCGGATGCTGCATGTCTGCAACGCCCCCTCACCTGCCGCGACCTCGGCCATGCCGATCGGCCGCATGATCGTCGACAGGCTCGGGCCCGCCTGATCGTCAGGCGTTGGCGGCCTTCCAGGCGGCATAGCGCTGCCGGGTCTCGTCGTTCATCGGATAGAGGCCCGGCAGGGGCACGCCACGGTCCACCTCGGTCATGATCCAGCCTTCCATCCGCTCCTGCTCGGGAGCTTCGGCCATCAACTGGTCCAGATAGGCTGCCGGTATCAGCACCGCGCCATCCTGGTCCACCACGACGATATCGCCGGGGAAGACGGCAACGCCGCCGCAACCGATGGGCTCCTGCCAACCCACGAATGTCAGCCCGGCAACAGAAGGCGGCGCGGCGATGCCGTCGCACCATACGTCGAGACCCGATTGCAGAACGCCTTCGGCATCACGCATGACGCCATCCGTGACCAGCGCGGCGACGCCGCGCTTCGCCATGCGGGAGCAGAGGATATCGCCGAAAATGCCGGCATCCGGAACGCCCATGGCATCGGCGACCGCCACCACACCCTCCGGCATGGCTTCGATCGCGGCTCTCGTGGAGATCGGCGAGGCCCAGCTGGCCGGCGTGGCCAAATCTTCGCGGGCCGGTACGAATCGCAATGTGAAGGCCGGGCCGACCACCCGGGGCTGACCGGGTTTCAACGGCTTGGTACCGCGCATCCAGACATTGCGCAGCCCCTTCTTCAGGAGCACCGTCGTCAACGTCGCGGTGGATACGCCCTTCAGCGTCTCGATGACCGTGGGGTCGACCGACATGTCCGTTCCTCCCTCGCAGATATCGCTTTCAGGCCGTCGCGCGGCGGTCTTCCTGGCCGAGATCGCGCAGTTCGAGCTTTTCGGCGTTGACGTATTCGGCCTCGGCCTCCTCCAGCGCCAGGCGCGCCGCGGCCAGCTGGGACCTCAGATCCCGCACGGAGTTCATCAGGTTGTCCCGTCGCACCCGCGCCGCCTTCGCGAAGGTGGGGTAGGCGAAATGGTTGATATCGGTCAGCCCGGAACGCCGCTCCTCGCTGGCGATCTGGGCATCCAACTCGGCCGCCATCCGCTCGAACTCGGCCATCATCATGTCGAGCTGCTCGACCTGACGCCGCTTCTCGCCGACCTTGAAGCGCGCGAGCCGCACAAGATTTTCACGCTTGGCCATTCGATTCGTCCCGGTTCCGAGGCGGCGCATTGCAACGCCGCATGACATTTTCCGTTTGCGCCACCTGCCTCGGACAAGCCTCGGCCCGTAGGAATGAGATACTCTGACGGTCTGTTTACGCGCACCGTTAATCATGGCCGGAAGTCTTTAAGGCCGGGTAAACCGCATGTTCGCCGTCCCGACTGCGAATTTAAGCCGATTGTTAACCAATCGGTGTCACGGTTTGGAAAAGTGGGTGAATCAGACATTAATTCGGCAGGGGCCCTCCCCGCCGAGTTGACGGAGAGGGGAACTGGATGCGCGTTCTTTTGATCGAGGATGACAGCGCCATCGCGCAGAGCATCGAACTGATGTTGAAGTCCGAGAGTTTCAACGTGTACACCACCGACCTCGGCGAAGAGGGCGTCGATCTCGGCAAGCTCTATGACTACGACATCATCCTTCTGGACCTGAACCTTCCGGACATGTCCGGCTACGAGGTGCTGCGCACGCTGCGCCTCGCCAAGGTCAAGACGCCCATCCTGATCCTGTCCGGCATGGCCGGCATCGAGGACAAGGTGCGCGGCCTCGGCTTCGGCGCCGACGACTACATGACCAAGCCGTTCCACAAGGACGAGCTGGTAGCGCGCATCCATGCCATCGTGCGCCGCTCCAAGGGCCATGCCCAGTCGGTGATCGTAACGGGCGACCTGACGGTCAACCTCGACGCCAAGACCGTCGAGGTCAACGGCCAGCGCGTCCACCTGACCGGCAAGGAATACGCCATGCTGGAGCTCCTGTCGCTCCGCAAGGGCACCACGCTGACGAAGGAAATGTTCCTCAACCACCTCTATGGCGGCATGGACGAGCCCGAGTTGAAGATCATCGACGTCTTCATCTGCAAGCTGCGCAAGAAGCTGGCAACGGCCACCGAAGGCAAGAACTACATCGAAACGGTATGGGGCCGCGGCTACGTCCTGCGCGACGAAGAAGGCGAGACGCAGGCCGCCTGAGGCCCTGTCGTCTCCCGCGACACCAGAGACGAACGAGAGCGGCGGCACCGGGACGATCCCGGTGCCGCCGCTCTTTTTACTGCATGATCCGGCCTGCGATCCTCAGGCGGCGGAGGACGTGCGCAGCGTGCCGGCAATGGTGAAGGTGACGGCTTCCGCCTCCTGGTTCATGGTGACGTCGAGGCCGGTTTCGCGGGCCAGAAGCAAGGCGTAATAGGGCTGGACGCCATGGGCGTCGATCGGCTCTTCGCCGTTCTGCCCGTTCATCAGCGCAACGAAGCGCGCCGGCACGCGCAGCGGCGTGCCCTCGGCCCGGATGACGATGTCGACCTCCGGTCCCACGCTGTTGAGGCTCACCGTGACCGTATGGCCGCGCGGGACGGACGCGTTGGCGACCACCAACATATTCAGCACCAGCTTGGCCAGGTTCTTCGGCACATAGGCCCTCGCGCCGTTCCAGGTCAGGTTGGCGCGCTCGAATTCCATCAGGCCCCTGGCAACGCTTTCGGCATCGCCCAGGTCGATTTCCGCCGCCGTCGACCCCGACGCGCCATAGGCGATACGGGCGAATTGCAGCTTGGCCACCGCGCTGCGGGTGGATTTGCGCACGAGTTCCATCGATTCCGCGTCGTCCGGCATCTCGTCGAGCAGTTCCAGCCCGCTCTGGATGGCCCCGACGGGAGAGATGACGTCGTGGCACAGGCGGCTGGCGAGCAAGGCGGCGAGATCCGGCGCGGACATGGAAGGAAGGTCTGTCATCGGTGGGAGAGGCCCTTGGCTGTGTTCATGCGGTTTGCCTGGGTCGGCGAATCGCCCTGCCGGGAGCCTACAGCCTGCGGCGAGGGACCGGAAGCGGCGGCGGGCATGGCGGATACCTCAAATGGATGATCGGCCGTTAGCAAATTGAAAACTCTATCATGTTCCAATTTCCCCAGCTTGAACGATGGAAAAGGATGCGCCCGATGGTCTCGTTTTCGAGGCAGGTCCGCCTGTTCGGCGCGATGCTTGTCACGACTGTCATGCTGGCGTTCGCGGCTCCAGCCTCCGCGCAGCAGAGCAGCGGTTATTCATTCGAGGAAGTGATCTCGCAAGGTCACAACTTCTTCGGCACGACGGCAGGCGGCCTCGCCTCCGTCATCGAACACGCCTTCCAGCAGTATGGCGTGCCCAACGGCTATATCCTCGGCGAAGAAGCCGGGGGCGCCTTCATCGGCGGCGTGCGCTACGGAGAGGGCACCCTCTTCACCAAGAACGCCGGTGAGCATCATCTCTACTGGCAGGGCCCCTCCATCGGCTTCGACGCCGGCGGCGACGGTGCGCGCATGATGATGCTCGTCTACAACCTGCCCGCGGTGCAGAGCATCTACGGCCGGTTCGGGGGCGTGACTGGCAGCGCCTATCTCGTCGGCGGCCTGGGCATGACGGTGCTGCAGCGTGAGCAGGTGGTGATCGTTCCGGTGAAGACCGGCGTCGGCGCACGGCTGGGCATCAATGTCGGCTACCTGAAGATCACGCCGACACCGACCTGGAACCCGTTCTGATCCTGAGTACGGACACCGGCCATGCTTGCTGCCGCACTGTTTTTCCTGCTTGGCGCCCTGGTGGCCGTTCTTGGCGCCTTGCTGCTGGTCCCTCTGGTCTGGCGCAAGGCGCAATCGCTTGCGTGGCGCGAGGCCGAGGCCACGATGCCGATGAGCCTTCCAGAAATTAGGGCGGAAACCGACAAGGTGCGCGCCGAGGCGGCCATGGCCATACGCCGGGCCGAATTGCAGGCGGCGTCGGCCCGCGAAGAGGCAGCCATGGCACGTGCCGAAGCCGGCCGGCTGACGGCAAGGGCCGTTCTGGCGGGCGCCGATGCGGCGGGAGAGGCACAAGGGCGCCGCAGCCCGGAAGATACGCTCGAGGCGTTGCGCCAGGCGCCCCCCGCCTCGACGGGCGAGCTGGAGGCGTTGAACGCCCGCCTGCAGGAGATGGATGAGGACTCCGGCGAAAACCGATTGATTCTCGCCGCGGCCCTGATGCGCATCGAACAACTGGAGCTGGATCTTCTGGCCGCGCGCCGGAAGGGCCAGGCGACGGAAGGACCGAACGATGAAAAGGCCCCGGATGCCGATAGGCTGCGCAGGGACGGCATCGGCGGCGGCCTGCGTGCGGACATTCTTGCGCGGGCCGCAGAAGCAGACCCAGCGCTCCGCCGTGCGGCGATCCGCGAAAGACTGGACGAGATCGCGACGACCGTTGCCAGGATCAGCCTGGCAGCGGCAACGGAAGGCTCCAGCCTGTCACGACTGGCGGACGAAGCCCGTTCCGATCCGGACGCCGTGACCGGCAAACTCGCCCGCCGCCTCGTCAGCGAACCACCCGCCGCGTAAAGGCCGTATGTAAGGCGATGGCGGCCGAGGTCGCCACGTTCAGGCTGTCGAGCCCCGGCGCCATCTCGATCCGCAGCCCCCGGCATCGGGCGATTACCGCCGGCGGCAAGCCGCCGCCCTCGGCTCCGACGACGAGAGCGACCTTATCCGGTGGGGTCCAACCGGCCAGATCCACATCGGCCGAAGGCGTCAGGGCCACGATGCCATAGCCCGCGGCGTCCAGGCGGTCCAGGGCGGCGTCGGTGCTGTCGAACCGGGTGAAGGGAACTTTCAGAACAGTGCCCACCGATACCCGGATGGCCTTGCGATAAAGCGGATCGCAGCTTTCGCCATCCAGTACGATGCCGGCGCAGCCGAAGGCCGCGGCATTGCGGAACAAAGATCCCATGTTGTCGTGATTGGATATGCCGAAGGCAGCGAGAACCGGTCCCTCCCCCTTGTCGAGCCAATCGTCCGATGCCTGCCCTGCCCTGCGCCGCCCATGGGCAAGAATACCGCGATGGACCGAAAAGCCGGCGAGCCGGTCCATGACGATCTGCGGACACACATGGATGGGCACCTGGCCGCCGAGCGATTGCAGCCTTGGCAGGAGACCGCCGATCCGGTGTTCGGAAACCAGGACGGATAAGGGCTCGAACAGGGAAGTTGTCAGGAGATGATCCAGCACGACCGCCCCCTCGGCGATGAAATCGCCCGAGCGGACGAGGTCGCGCTCGCGGATGTCGCGGAAGGCGGCGATCCTTGGATCGTCCGCATCGTCGATCGTCTCTACCCTCATGCGCGCTGATTGCACGGCGATGACGGAATTTTCAAGCGCGGCACCGCACGGAAGACACCGAAAACGGCTTGCCATTCGCGAGCGATCCAACTATATCCAGCCCCACACCGAAGGGCGCCCATCGTCTAGCGGTCAGGACGGCGCCCTCTCACGGCGCAAACGGGGGTTCGATTCCCCCTGGGCGTACCACTTCCCCATCATCATTCTCCAAGTTTCAGCATAGCGGCCCGCAGGCTGTGTTGCATTGCCGCAACGCGCGCGCTCGCGTGCATAGGAGACGCACCCACCGCGTGCAAAATCCGTAAAATTCAACTTATCATATACATGATATAGATTGAATCTTAAGGGCTGCGGTGCAAATGCAGGGCATTACTTCCAACAGGAGAGTGCCATGCGCCTCAACCATCGTATCCTGGCTTCCGCCGCCCTCACCTTCGCCCTGGCTGCCCCGGCGCTTGCCGCCGACGTTGTCTTCGAAGAGCCGGCCGCCCCGGTTGCTGCCATCGCCCCGATCGCCCATGACTGGACCGGCTTCTCGGTCGGTGTGTTCGGTGGCGGCGCCACGGGCGATGCGGAATTGACTGACAGCGCCGCCCTCGCCGGTGAGAAGAACGACTTCGACGGCCTGTTGGGCGGCGTTCAGGTCGGCTACGATCAGCAGTTCGGCTCTGTCGTCGTTGGTGCTCGCGCATCCGTCGCCGCTACGAACATCGACAATGGGGATGCTGTTTTATCGTCCAAGCTGAAGTATCTGGGCACGGCGGGAGTGCGAGCCGGCGTCGCGGTCAATAAGCTGCTGCCCTATGCCCACGCCGGCGTCGCCTTCGGACAGACCGAACAGAAGACGTCATCGGCAGCATTCGATAGCACCAAGCTCGACAAGGCCGATCATACCGGCTGGACCGCCGGCGCGGGCGCCGAATATTCGCTGACGCAGAACATCTCCGTCGGTGCCGAGTATGGCTATGTCGACCTGGGCAAGGAAGAAGTCTACAGCGGCAATTATTCCCCCGCTGGCCGCGCCACGGCCACCGTTGCCAACGAAGACCTCACCTTCCATACCTTCAAGGCCGGCGTGAATTTCCGCTTCTGATCATGCTGAGGAGGAGGCCGGTCTACCTGCCTCCTCTTTTTCACCTGTCATCAGGTGCCGGCGCCCGTCATCGCCGCCAGCAGGCGCGCGGCAAGCGCATCGTAATCGCCGTCGAAATGATGGCCGCCCGTCGTCTGGATCTTGCGCAGCTTGCCAAGCTCGGGCTGCGTGCAGGCCGAATCCGGCCCCTCTTCCTCTCCGAATACGCACAGGACCTTATCCGCCGGCAAGCTGGCGATTTGTGGCACGACCGGCTTTTCGCCCGTCGACATGCCGAACCAGCCACCGATGGAGATCTCGAACCCCGTTTCCAGGCTTGGCGCCAGCAGGGCGATGATGCTTGTCCGGTCGCGCCAGCTCGCCGGAATGCTGTTCCACGCGAAGGGCAGCGTGTCCGCTCCGAACGAATAGCCCATCATGGCAACGGGGATACCGTCCGGCACCATGGCATTGTCGAGTATGGCCCCGATATCGTCGCCCATCTGTTGCGGCGTCTTTTCCGACCAGAAGTAACGCAGAGAATCGACACCAAGCACCTCGACGCCATTCTGCGCGAGCCAGTCGCCGATGGACTTGTCGAGATCGCGCCAGCCGCCATCGCCCGAAAAGAACACGGCGACGGCCTTCGGGGTGCCTTGCGCCTTGGCAACCACCACCGGCATCGCGGTCGCATCCCTGCCGGCGAGCTCGGTGCTTGCATCGACCGCCGCCTCCAGCTGAGCCGGCAGGTCTGCCGCCTGCACGAAATGCGCGCGGTGATGCTCGTCGCTCATGCCCGCCGGCCTGTCGGCCGCGACGATGCGAAAGGGTTCCGGCAGCTCGGCCGCCAGGTCGTACGCGTAGCCATCGCCCGCCCTGGTGGACTTCGCGCCGTCGCAAATGGGCAATGTGGTGGCCAGGGCGACTGCGGGCGCGATCGCGACGCCGCCCGCCATGGTGGCGCTGGGAGAATCGGCGACGGCGGCGTAGGCGAGCAGCCCTCCGGCCCCTTCCCCCACGACGACGGGGTGGAAATAATCCTGCAATTGCAACGTCCGTTGCGCCTCCTTGGCAATGCCCTCGATATCCGATCCGGCGTAGAGACAATCTTCTGCGTCGATCTGCAGCCGCTTCAGCCAATCGTCCAGGCGAACCGGCAGAACCACCAGCCCACGCTGGACCAGCGCATCCGCCAGCGACGCATCGGGAGCCTTGCCGGCATCGGAAATCAGGATCGCGACACCCGAAGGATCGCCATCCGGGACACGCATATGAACATCGGCGATATTTTCGTAAGAGACGGACGTCGCCCCGCCGAGGCCGGGCAGTCGGAGCCAACCCGTCCACCATGCGCCGGCCGCGGCGACCAGGCCGATGGCAGCCACACCTGCAATCCAGCGTTTCATGCGTTGTTCCTTTCAGCCGGCCTGCGGGAAATCAGCGCCGTAACGTCGATCAGTGCCTTGGCGGTGTCGAGACCGCGCGGGCAGATCAGGTAATGCGGGGTCCAGACCGGCTGGAATTTCTGTTTGAAAGCGCGCAGGCCGTCGAAGCTGTAGAGGTCCCCCCCGCGGCGGTAGACCATCGAGCCGAACCGGTTCCAACGCGAGGCGCCGCGCCTGTCGACGAGGCCCGAAAGGGGCGCCGCACCGAGGTCGAACCACAGGTACCCTTCGTCCTTGGCCGCCATCAGCACATGCCCGAACAAGGCGTCCATGACCCCGCGAGAGACATCGGGCAAATGGCGCATCAGATCGATGGAGATTTCGCTCCTGTCGCCGCTGCGCCACAGATTGGCGAAGGCCACGATGTGCCCTTCCTTGCGCATCACGGCGTGATCGAAATTCGCGAGGTAGTCCTTATCGAAATAGCCGAGCGAAAAACTCTTTTCCGCGCCGGACTTCATCTCCAGCCAGGCGTCGGACACCAGGCGGAGTTCCTCGATGGCGGCTGGCACCTCCCAGGCCGGCAGGATCGCGAATTCCAGCCCTTCGCGTTCCGCCTTGCGCATTGCCGTGCGCATGTCCTGGCGCTTGGGCCCGCCGAGCGTGAAGTTGGCCAGGTCGACGCGGGCGACCTCGCCCAGTTTCAGGGCCGTAAGCCCCATGTCGAGGAAAAGCGGCAGACGCTCGGCGCCGACTTCGTAGAATACGGGCCGCAATGCCTTGCGATCGGCCAGGTCGCGAAACGCCCACGCCAGCTCGTCGACCTTTCCGGCAGGAGCCACGGGCTCGCCTAGGGCGACGAGGCTGCCGCCCGATTGCCCGTACATGACGAAGCCGGAACCGTCGTCGGCCACCAGGAACTGCTTGTCGCCCAGAAGCGCGAGATTGGCCGTGGTGGAAGAGGATGTTGCCACGACCGCGCGGACGGCATCCGGAATCGGCTGGCCGCTTCTCGGCGCATGGCGCTGGTGGATCCACAATTCCAGCCCGGCCGCCGCAATGACGAGGAAGACGACGAGGCTGGCGCGGAGAAATCGCGGAGCATCGCCGTCCAGCGCGAAATCCCACCACATGGCGTTGGCGTATTCGACATGCGAATAGGCGAACATGCCGAGCCATCCGCAGCCGATCAGCGCCGCCGCCACCGTGGCGAGCCAACGCCAGTTCAAGGCCAGCGGCGCATCGTCCGCCCGGCGATAGAAGGCGCGGCGAAAGACGACCAGGAACGCCGCGAAAGACAGGAGGGCAGACGCCTCTTCCCAATCCAGGCCCTTGGCGATCGACAGGACCGCACCGGCCAGCATCAGCACCAGCGCCAACACATAGGCGCGCCAAAGCCGGCGGGCGAGCCCGCGCGCAATGATCAGCAGGCCGACGCCGACCAGGCTGGCGGCCAGATGCGACAGCTCGATGAACGGCAGCGGCAGGATGTCCGCCAGAACGCCGATGCGGCCTTCCAGCCCGGGTGTCGCACCCGATACCAGAAGGACGACCCCGCCGAGAAAGGACAGGCTGGCCGTGAGCGGCGGGGCCATCGGCTCCACCAGCTTTGCGGCTGCAGCCAGCCGACCCTGCACGACATGGCGTTGCAGGGCTATCTCCGACAGCGCAAGGCCGAACATCGTCACGATCAGCGGCAGCACCGTATAGACGAGGCGATAGACGACGACAGCCGCCAGCGCATCCGGATTGGCGCCGAGGCCGAGCGTGCCGATGATCGTCGCCTCGAATGCGCCCAGCCCGGCCGGAGCATTGGAAACGACACCCGCGACCGTGGCCATGGCGAAGACGATGGCGAACAGCGTGAAGCTGCCCACCGCGTCGGCCGGCATGAGCACATACAGCACAGCCGCAGCCGCCGCGACGTCCACGACCCCGGCAGCGACCTGGGCCAGCGCTGCCCATCCATTGGGAAGGAGAAGCGTCCAGGAGCGGATCCTCACCTGCCGGCGCCCGGTGGACAGCCACGTCACCAGTATCGCGACACAGGCGATCAGAACGACGCCCAGCGCGACATCGACGGCCGGCGGCAGGTCGCCCAGCAGCGGGACGTCGCCGGGATCGGCAACCAGCGCCACGCCGACCATCAGCGCGAGGGCGAACCAGAGGGCGAACCACGAAATGCCCACGATCCGGGCGACGTCCACCGGCTCGAATCCGAAGCGGCGATAGACGCGATAGCGGACGGCGCCCCCCGTCAGGAACGGAAAGCCGAGTGCATTGGAGATCGCATAGCCACTTGCCCCCACCAGCGCCGAGATCGCAGGCGAAATGCGACCCGGAGCGGTATTCTCCACTGCGATCACGTCATAGGCCGCCATGGCCATGAAGCTGAGGATGGTGAAGGCCAGGGCGGCGCCCAACGTTGGCCAGGGCATCGCCCTGATGGCGGCGGCAACCGCGTCGAGTGGCGTTTCCGACAAGAGGCGCGACAAGGTGTAGAAGGCGAGTGCCGTAATGCCGAGGCCGGCGATGAGCGCAATCGAATTGCGAATGGCAGGCCGCAGGGAGACAGGAGACATCGGACCCACCCGAATGACAAAGCCGTGTTCGACGCCGCATGGCGCGCGCATTGCGGCGGTTGCAAGGCAAGGCGCTCAAAAGAAAACGCCGACTCGAAAGCCGGCGTCTGGAAATCATGGAACGTCTGAGGCGCCCTGCAACCGTATCAGCGGCCGCGGCGGCGCTTGTGGCCGAGGCCCATCTGCTTGGCGAGGCGGGAGCGGGCCGCGGCATAGTTGGGGGCGACCATGGGATAATCGGTCGGCAGGTCCCACTTTTCGCGGTACTCTTCGGGCGTCAGGTTGTAATGCGTCATCAGGTGACGCTTCAGCGACTTGAACTTCTTGCCGTCTTCGAGGCACACGATGTAATCGTCCGTCACCGATTTCTTGACCGGGACAGCAGGCTTCGGCTTTTCAGCCGGCGCAGCAGCCGGAGCGGCCGTCGTACGGCCGAGCGCACCATAGACGTCGGAAATCAAAGCAGGCAGATCGGAAACCGGCAGGGAATTGTTGCTGACATAAGCAGCGACCACTTCGGCCGTCAGCTCCATCAGCATCTCGTTGTTTTCGACGCTTTCGCTCCGTTCCATCTTATACCTCAATACCCACGCCGTCCGCGTGCCTTAAAAGTGAACGATTATGGTGATGCTGCGAACAACGGTCCGTTTCAACGATGACCGATGGCCGCGACGCCAATTAATGATCGTGTATTTATTGTATGCTATTCAATGTCAAGTCTCATCGCAGAAAATTAAGTTTCGGCAATGTGGCTGATGTTGTCCGGTAATTTTTTTACATTGTAACTGAGATTCGCACAGCATCGTCCTGTGAGACTCAGACGTAATAATAGCCCATCGCGTCGTTGGAAAGGCATAGCGCCGGCCGTGCCAGACACGAAAACGAAAAGGCCGCCCGATGGGCGGCCTTCTGGAAGTGATTTAAAGTAGAGTGCGCCCAGGCGCGACCGGCGCGGGCAGATCAGTTGCCGAAGCGCTCCGGAGCCGCGTGCAGGGGCACGTTGACGACTAGCGACGAATTGGACAGGCGCTCGGTGCGGGCGGCGGCGTCCGGATCGGCGTCTGCAACCTGAAGCGGCCTTGTCACCTCGGCGGCGCCGGCGATGCGGGATGCGATGACGCTCTGGTCCGCAACCCTCGGCATCGCGCCGGAGCCGACCCGGCCGCCCTTGCCGCCCGTCTCGACATCCGCCTGCAACGGCGCAATTCTTGCCATGATGTCTTCGAAACTGCGGGACGGCGTCACGCCGGTTTCCAGAGAGGCCATCACGGTGGACGGCGCCGGCCGATCGTCGTTGAGGATGTCGGCGATGGCATCGCCCGCCGGAATCTCGGCATCTGCCATGTCGAGCCCGGCAAGGTCGGTTGCCTCGTCGCCCGCCTCCGCGACGGCGGCGTCGGCAGCAGCCTCGAGCACGGGCCCGGCATCCGGCCGATGCGTCGGGAAGGCAACGGCCACGGACAGCGCATCCTGGCCGTCGGAAGCCTCTTTGGAAGCGGATTTGAGAATCGTGTCGGCGATGGCGTCCGAAGGCGTCGGAGCCTCGGCGGAAGCGGTCCGCGCCTGGGCGTCGGTGGCAGCCGCCGCCTGCAGCACCGCCTCGAAAGGCCTGCGGCTCGGCGTGGGGACGGCGTAGGCCAGTTCGCCGGCGGCGGACGCAGGCTCACGCGCAACCGCGGCGGCTACAACGGTCGGGGCCGGGGTCGGCGCCTCTGCAGCCGAGGCCGTGGCGCGCGCCGGCGCGGCCTGCGGCATCGGAATGCTGGCGACGGCGATGCTGGGCGGATCGGCGCGGCTCGGCGTTTCCGCCGGGGCGGGCGCACTGGCCGCCGCGGCGCCCGGCACACCGGCTGCGGGCCGCGGAGCGTTGGAACTCGTGTCGAATTGCGGCCTGTCGGGCATGGCGACCCCGGCCGACAGGACGGGCGCTGCAGGGGCGGCACGGCGCGGCGCCGGTGTCGGCTGCACCGCGGCGATGAGCGTTTCTTCCGCGGGGGCCGCCGGTGCGGCCGGCGCCTGCGGAGCGGGGGCGCGGCGCGGCGCTTCCGGCGCGCGGCGGGCCGGCGCGGGCGCGGCCTCCATCTCGGCGTTGTCCTCGGCCTCGTCGGCGCCACCGCCGAACAGCCGTGCGATGAGCGATTTGCCACCCCGGCGCGTTTCCGAGGCGCTGGCCATCTGGATGTTGCCCGACGCGCCCTTGCGCTGGTTGTAGGAAGCGACCGCCTGATCGTATCCCGGCAGCGGCTTGCCGTCGGCCGGAAGGTAGATCGTATTGCCGCGCGGGAAGATCTGCGCCAGTTCGGAACGGCTCATGCGCGGCCAGTACCGGCCCTTGCCGCTGTCGAAATGGACGAAGGGCGAGCCGGACCGCGGATAGTAGCCGACGCCGCCGACCTGCATGCGCAGCCCGATTTCACGCAGCTTCCGCAAGGGGACGTCTTCCATGTAGAAGTCGATCGCCTTGCCCGACATATGCAGACTGCCGCCGGCGACCCCCGAGGAGCGGGAGCGCAGCATGTTGTTTGTCTTGGGCGAGCGGAAACCACCCAGGATCTGGATATAGCCACGCGTGCCGGACTGGCGCTGCGCTTCCCACATGATGTCGAGAAGCGCCGGATCCATGTTGGTGGGCTTGTTCTCGCGCCAGTCGCGCAAGGCCCAGTTTGCCTTTTTCAGGCCTTCGGGCAGAAAACGGCCATTGCGCTTGTAGGTGACTTCGGTCTTCTCGCGAAGATGGACATGATACAGCTTGAGCGTCCGGGTTTCGGCCTTGGCCGCAAGTGCGGTGCCGGCTAGCAGCAGGAAGCCCGTCGCAAGGATCGTGGCGGCACGCGCCACGCGGCGCGCGGCGCTGGCTTTGTTTCCGAGCATTCGGTCTCTTCCCCTCGCTGGCGAGGGCGGTGCCACCATGTCCCCGGCACCAACCCCGAACTTCCTCAAGTCACAGTCGTGCCAAAAACGTCTGACCGAACTGCGGCATGAAAATGACATGTGCCTATTTCTTTCCTTATTACAAAGGAAAATGGTTAAGGCGCAATGAACGAGATTCGCGAAGGAACGACATCCCTCCATGAGCAACCTGTCCGCCGCAGCAGTCGACGCATCCGCCAAGCCCAATCTGGGGGTGCTTCCCACATGGAACCTCGGCGACCTTTACCCCGCCATGGACAGTCCGGTCCTGAAGGGCGATCTGGAGGTGGCCGAGAGCGAAGCGACGGCCTTCCAGCAGCGCTGGCGCGGGCGGCTGGCACAGGAAGCCGCCCTGCCCGGCGGCGGCGGCCTGGTTGATGCGATCCGCGCCTACGAAGGGCTCGAGGATCGGCTCGGCCGGCTGATCTCATATGCCGGCCTCGTCTATGCAGGCGATACGTCGAGCCCCGCAAACGCCAAGTTCTACGGGGACATCCAGGCGCGCGTCACCGACATTTCGGCGCGCCTCCTGTTCTTCGGGCTGGAGTTGAACCGGATAGAGGACGCTGCCATCGAAGCGGCCCTGGCCGGCAATCCGCAGCTTGCCCACTACCGTCCATGGCTGGCGGATCTGCGGCTGGAGCGCCCGTTCCAGCTCGAGGACCGGATCGAGGAACTGTTCCTCGAAAAGGCCGTCACCGGGCCGGCAAGCTGGAACCGCCTCTTCGACGAGACGATGACGGGGCTCCGCTTCGCGGTGCGCGGCGAGGAGCTGTCGATCGAGGAAACGCTGAACCTGCTTCAGGAAGACGACAAGGCCCTGCGGCAGGAGGCTGCGGAAGCGCTCGCGGCGGTCTTTGGCGCAAATCTTCGCCTGTTCAGCCTGATCACGAATACGCTGGCCAAGGACAAGGAAATCTCCGACCGCTGGCGGGGCTTCACCGATATCGCCGACAGCCGGCACCTTGCCAATCGCGTCGAGCGCGAGGTCGTCGACGCGCTGGCCGCCGCCGTCCGCGAGGCCTATCCCTCCATCTCGCACAGATATTACCGGCTCAAGGCGGGCTGGCTCGGGCAGGAAGCCCTGGACCACTGGGACAGGAATGCGCCCCTGCCCGGCATGGAGCGGCGCCCCATCGGCTGGGACGAGGCCCGCGAGACGGTGATGTCGGCCTATGCCGGCTTCTCGCCGCGCATGGCGGAGATCGCCGGGCGCTTCTTCGACAAAAGCTGGATCGACGCCGGCGTGCGCCCCGGCAAGTCGCCCGGTGCCTTCGCCCATCCGACCGTGCCCTCGGCGCACCCATACGTCCTGCTCAACTATCTCGGCAAGCCGCGCGACGTCATGACCCTGGCGCATGAACTCGGGCACGGCGTCCACCAGGTGCTCGCCGCACGGCAGGGTCCGCTGATGGCGCCGACGCCGCTGACGCTGGCCGAGACGGCATCCGTCTTCGGCGAGATGCTGACCTTCCGCTCTCTTCTGGAAAAGACCCCCGATCCGCAGCAGCGCCGCTTCCTGATCGCGTCCAAGGTCGAAGACATGATCAATACGGTGATCCGGCAGATCGCCTTCTACAATTTCGAACGGGCGCTCCACACCGAGCGCCGCCAAGGCGAGTTGACGTCCGAACGCATCGGGCAGCTTTGGGTGGAAACACAAGGCGAGAGCCTGGGGCCCTCCGTGCGGCTGCAGCCGGGATACGAGACTTTCTGGGCCTATATCCCGCACTTCATCCATTCGCCGTTCTATGTGTATGCCTATGCCTTCGGCGACTGTCTGGTGAACTCTCTCTATGCCGTCTACGTCCAGTCCGACGCAGGTTTCGCCGAACGCTATCTCGAAATGCTCGAAGCCGGCGGCACCAGGCACCATTCCGAGCTTCTGGCGCCCTTCGGCCTCGACGCGACGGACCCCGGCTTCTGGCACCGGGGGCTTTCCGTCATATCCGGCCTGATCGACGAACTGGAGGCGCTCGAAGCCTGATCACAAGGGCACGCCATCGCCCCAAGATGCGCGACGCGCCGCCTTGAAGGCGTCGCCGTCGCGCCGCGTCAGCATGACATCGTCCGCCCGCCCGTCCGGCCGGCACAGTTTCAGCCGGACCTTCCCGCTTCCCTGCTGCGGCGGCGCCAGTATCCGCGACCTCGAAAACGGGGCGGGCCGGCGCGCCGCAGCGAGGAAGATGAACTTCTCGTCCTCGAAGGGCGCATCCGCACCCTTGGCCAGCCGGTGGATGCGGCTTCGCGGAAGGCGGATGGCGAAATGGCACCAATCCGGCCCAACCAGCGGACAGGTTGCCGAATGCGGGCACGGCGCAACGATGTTCGCCCCTTCGGCAAGAAGCCGGCCGCGCGCGGCCAGGATCCGCCGCCAGCCGGCCGGCGTGCCGGGCTCCACGATCAGGAGGATGTGCCGCGCCTTCCGCCACAGGGCATCGACCAGCCTGTCGCGTTCGGCCTCCTGCAACTCGTCCAGCACATAGGCCAGCGTGACGAGGTCGGCGGGCTCCGCCGCCTCCACCAGGTCGCCTGCCCGGCCGTCCAGCCAGCGCCGTTGCGGAACGTCGCTCGCCGCCGCCAGCCTCTCGCCCATCCGGCGGATCGGGCCGCTGGCCTCCACCATCGTCGCGGTGCCGAGCCCCGGCCACATATCGGCTGCCGCCCAGAGCGCCGTTCCCGGCCCGGCCCCCACATCGAGCAGGGATACGGGCGCCGGCGTCTGCGGGTTCATCGCTTCGCCGACAAGGTCCATGGCGCGCCGTATCGCAGCATAGGTTGCGGGCAACCTGGTTGCCACATAGGCTCTCGCCGCGTCGTCGCTGTCGAGATGCAGCCGACCGTCCAGAACCTCGGCGCGGTAGCGTGCGGACAGGCGGCTTCCAGCCACGGCGATGCCGGCGACGGCGTGGCCGTCGAGCAGGGTGTCCAGAGCCGCACGGAGGGACGCGGGGAGTTCCATTTCGTCTTCCCTGATTTCGGGGTTGCCGTCGAAGGTCGCGTGCGCCCTCTTTTATTTGACAGCAATCTCGGTTAGCCGAAGGCGACATATCCTGCGATGCGACAGTGCGAAAGGACCTGCCAGAATGGCGAACGACCAGTATCAGGTTTATGGTGAGATTACCGGCCCCATCGTGATGATCGGCTTCGGGTCGATCGGCCGCGGAACGCTTCCCCTGATCGAGCGGCACTTCAACTTCGACAGGTCGCGCGTGGTGGTCATCGACCCCAGTGACGCCAACCGTGCCATCGTGGAAGAGCGCGGTTTCCGTTTCATCCAGGAAGCCGTCACCCGCAAGAACTACGAAAGCCTGCTCACTCCCCTTCTGACCGAGGGCGATGGCAGGGGCTTCTGCGTCAACCTGTCGGTCGATACCGGTTCGCTGGACCTGATCCGCATGTGCCGCGAACTGGGCGTGCTGTATATCGACACGGTGGTGGAGCCCTGGCTGGGCTTCTACTTCGACGACAGCCTCACCAATGCGGACCGCACCAATTACGCGCTGCGTGAAACGGTGCGCAAGGAAAAGCGCAAGAACCCCGGCGGAACCACTGCGGTCTCGTGCTGCGGGGCCAATCCGGGCATGGTCTCCTGGTTCGTCAAGCAGGCGTTGGTGGACATCGCCAACGATACCGGCCTGAAATACGAGGAGCCCACCGCCGACGACCGCGAGGGCTGGGCCAAGCTCATGAAGAAGGTGGGCGTCAAGGGCATCCACATCGCGGAGCGCGACACGCAGCGCACGCGCAACCCCAAGCCGATGAACGTCTTCTGGAACACATGGTCGGTCGAGGGCTTCATCTCCGAGGGCATGCAGCCATCGGAACTCGGCTGGGGCACGCACGAGAAGTGGCGCCCGAAGAACGCCAAGGACCACAAGAAGGGTCCGAAATGCGCGATCTACCTCGACCAGCCGGGCGCCAACACGCGCGTTCGCACATGGTGCCCCACGCCGGGTGCGCAATATGGCTTCCTGGTCACGCATAACGAGTCCATCTCGATCGCCGATTACTTCACCGTCGTCGACAAGCATGATGAGGTCAGCTACCGGCCGACTGTCCACTACGCCTACCACCCCTGCAACGACGCCGTCCTTTCGCTGCACGAGCTGTTCGGCGCGGCCGGGCATATCCAGCCGGTGCATCACGTACTGGACGAGGACGAACTCGTCGACGGCATCGACGAACTGGGCGTCCTGCTGTTCGGCCACGAGAAGAACGCCTACTGGTATGGGTCCCAGCTATCGCTGGAGGAAACCCGCGACATCGCCCCCTACCAGAACGCCACCGGCCTGCAGGTCACCTCCGCGGTGCTTGCGGGGATGGTCTGGGCGCTCGAGAATCCGGAAGCCGGCATCGTGGAAGCCGACGAGATGGATTACCGGCGCTGCCTCGACGTCCAGCGCCAGTATCTCGGACCGGTGAAGGGCTACTACACCGACTGGACGCCGCTGAAGGACAGGCCCGGCCTGTTCCCGGAAGACCTCGACGAGAAAGACCCCTGGCAGTTCCGCAACATCCTGGTTCATTAGGACCACGCAAAGCCCGGATCGAGGCGGGTCGCGTCCCAAAAGGGCCGGCCCGCCCTTTCCTGCCGCATGCGGAATCCCATAATAGGCAGACTGAGATCTTGTTCACGGGAGTCGCCGCGATGCGCCGTAAAGCTTTGTTTGCCGGTCTTGCCACGTTGAGCCTCGCCTTGTCCGGCTGCATGACGGGCCCGAGCGGCGGCCCGACGGCCGGCCCCGCCCGCATGGGCTTCGACGGGCGCTGGGGCGACACGTCCGGCGTCGCCGTCTCCAGCCTTCAGGGCGGCACCTTCACCTCCACGGCAAACGACACCGGCTCGGTACTGGCGCGCGGCACCTACCGCAACCTGTCGCAGACGCGCATCGCCATCGAGTATACGCGGCTGTCGAACGGCGATCGCATCGCCGTCAATTGCGACCAGGTCTCGGCAAACCAGCTTTCCTGCGTCAACTCGTCCGGCACCCGCTTCGACCTGACCCGGCAGGCCTGACGCGACCGCATCGGGGAGGATACGCATGGAACCGTTGGTGATCGTCGGCGTCGGCGTCGTACTGGTCGTGCTGCTGCTGTTCGCGACCATCAAGATCGTGCCGCAGGGCTATCACTACACGGTCGAAAGTTTCGGTCGCTATACCCGGACGCTGAAGCCAGGGCTCAACATCATCATGCCCTTCGTCGAACGCGTCGGGCACAAGATGAACATGATGGAGCAGGTTCTCGACGTCCCGACCCAGGAAGTCATCACCCGCGACAACGCGTCCGTCGCGGCCGATGGCGTCGCCTTCTTCCAGATCCTCGACGCCGCTGCGGCGGCCTATGAGGTTTCCGGCCTGCGCAACGCGGTCCTGAACCTGGTGATGACCAATCTGCGCTCGGTCATGGGGTCGATGGATCTGGACGACCTCCTGTCCAACCGCGATGCGATCTCCGAACGCATCCTGCGCGTCGTCGACCAGGCGGCCCACAATTGGGGCGTAAAGATTACCCGTATCGAACTGAAGGATATCGCGCCGCCCGCCAACCTCGTCGAATCCATGGGCCGCCAGATGATGGCCGAGCGCGAGAAGCGCGCCGAAATCCTGGAAGCAGAGGGGCAAAGGAACGCGAAGATCCTGAGGGCCGAGGGCGAGAAGCAGGCTCTGATCCTCGAAGCGGAGGGGAAGCGCGAAGCCGCCTTCCGCGAGGCGGAAGCGCGCGAGCGTCTCGCCGAGGCCGAGGCGAAGGCCACGCAACTCGTCTCGCAGGCCATTGCCGGCGGCGATGTCAGGGCAATCAACTACTTCGTCGCGCAGAAGTACACCGAAGCGATCGGCAAGCTCGCGTCGGCGGACAACCAGCGCGTGATTCTCATGCCGCTGGAAAGCGCCTCGCTGATCGGCGCGCTCGGCGGCATATCGGAAATCGCCCGCGAAGTCTTCGACAAGCCGAAACCGCCCTCCGTCAGGCCGGGGGGCTGACCGTGCCCGCCCTGTTCGGCGCCACGGGATGGCTCGTCACCGGCTTCGCCCTTCTGGCGGCGGAGATGTTCCTGCCCGGCGTCTACCTGCTTTTTCTGGGCATCGGGGCCGTTGCCATCGGGGTGAACCTCCTGTTCCTCCCCGGCCTTTCCGTCGTCAGCCAATTGATCGGCTTCGCGGTCGTATCGGCCGCCGCCACGCTGATCGGCTATCGCTGGTACGGAAGCCGGCCCAGCAACGACAAAAACCCGCTCAACACCCGCACCGCGCGGCTGATCGGCCGCCGCGCCGTGCTGTCGGAGGCGATCGTCAACGGCCGTGGCCGGGTGCAGATCGATGACGGCTGGTGGAGCGTCGAGGGCCCCGACATGCCTGCCGGAGCCCCGGTCATCATCCTGTCGGCAAATGGCTCGTTGCTCTCCGTCGAAGCGGAGCGCGATGGCTGATCGCCGATTATTCGGCTGCCTTGCGGCTGCCGGACGGTTCGACGTTGTCGATCAGTTCCTGGATCTCGTCGTAGACCTTGTGGCGGATGTCGTTGCGCCATAGCGCAAAGGCGACGTTGGCGCGGATGAACCCTTCCTTGGAGCCGCAGTCGAACGTGCGGCCGGTGAACGGATAGGCGTAGAAATCCTGCTTCTCGGCAAGCTTCAGCATGCCGTCCGTCAACTGGATCTCGTTGCCTGCGCCCTTCTCCTGCGTGGCCAGGATATCGAAGATTTCCGGCTGGAGGATGTAGCGCCCGGTGATGAAGTAATTGGACGGCGCATCCTCGGGATTGGGCTTTTCGACCATGCCGTCGATGCGGAAGCCCGAGCCGACGGTCTCCCCATGTCCGACGATACCGTATTTGTTGGTTTCCTGCGGGTCGCACTGCTCGACCGACAGGATGTTGCCCCCGGTCTTCTCGTACAGTTCGACCATGCTTGCGAGGCAACCGCGCTCGGACTGCATGATCATGTCCGGCAGCAGAAGCGCGAAGGGCTCCGGCCCCACGAGGTCGCGCGCGCACCAGACGGCATGGCCAAGGCCGAGCGGCGCCTGCTGGCGGGTGAAGCTGGCGGTGCCGGGCTGCGGCTGGAGATCGTCGAGCAGCGAAAGCTCGGTCTTCTTGCCCCGCTCGGTCAGGGTGTTCACCAACTCGACCTGGATGTCGAAATAGTCCTCGATGACGCCCTTGTTGCGCCCGGTCACGAAGATCAGGTGCTCGATGCCGGCCTGCCGCGCCTCGTCCACGACATACTGGATGACGGGGCGGTCCACCACGGTGAGCATTTCCTTCGGGATCGCTTTCGTGGCCGGCAGGAAGCGCGTTCCGAGACCGGCTACAGGGAAGACTGCCTTGCGGACTTTATGCATCGGGAGATTGCTCCAGACATTGGTGCTGATGGGAGGTAGCGGTTTCAACTATGATACCGGGCGTTGTTATCGGCAAACGTTTTCGTATCGGTGGTGAACAGATATGCCACGAATGACTTTCGTCCATACTTGGCGCTCGTCCGCCCGCCCCTGAATCGCCGCCGTGGATGCGGCGGCGGACTTCTGACGACAAGAAAAGGCAAAAGGAAGACAGGATGGTGACATCCGCAACCTGCCTGTATGCCGGATAGGCCGTGCGCAAAGGCTTGCGCATCGGCTGCCACTGGCGCATTGCCTTCCAATCTCCGTATTTCCGTGGCTTCAACGCCCACCCGAACCATCCCGCCTTTTCAGCGACGAGACCGGTCCAGATCGTGAAGTTTCTCTCAACTCTCCTGGCAGCCATCGCCATCGCCATCGCCGCACCGGCCCT
Organism: Aureimonas altamirensis; assembly: GCF_023702225.1. Classification (GTDB taxonomy): domain Bacteria; phylum Pseudomonadota; class Alphaproteobacteria; order Rhizobiales; family Rhizobiaceae; genus Aureimonas; species Aureimonas altamirensis_B. The sequence goes on from NZ_JAMQCO010000003.1 coordinate 172,209, forward strand.
CGCCCAGACGGAGGCGCCCCCAGCCGCGACGGCGGAGCAGCCGGCAGCCGGCGTGCAGTCCGACCTTCAGGCGCTAGACCGTGTCATCGGCCTTCTGAACGATCCGGCCAGCCGTGACGCGCTCCTGCAAAACCTGACGGCCCTGCGCGCCACCGTGGCCGGCGGCCAGCCGGCCCAGCCGGCTGCCGACGGAACGACGCCCGCGGCGGCCGGTGCGCCGGCAGAGCCCGCGGTGGCGCCGGCGGCCGAGGCGGAAGCCCCGCAGGACCCGGCGACCGCGCCGATCCTTTCGGAAGACGGGCTTTTGTCGGCCGTGACCGGCAGTCTTGCCGATATCGGGCAGAACCTGCCCAACGCCGCCCTCGGCGGCCCGCTCGACGAAAAGCTCGCCAATGCCGGCGCCCAGGTCCGCGACCGTGTGCTTGCCGGCTATGGCGATGGCAGCCTCATCGCCTTCTTCACGCGGGCCCTGATCGGCTGGGGCGTGGTCGCCGCCACCATCCTGGCGCTTTTCTATCTTCCGCCGCTGCGACGCGCCCGGCGGCTCGATCACCGGCCGACTCACCGGCGGCAATTGCTGATGATGGCGGGCAAGCGCCTCGTTCTCGGCCTCTTGCCGCTGGTCGCCGGCTTCTGCGTCCTCGTACTCTATTCCAACTTCATCGACATGCCCGCACGTCAACGCCAGATCCTGGCCGGCATGACGATTCCCGTCTTCGTTGCCGTCGCCGTCTGGCAGATCGGCTATTGCCTGCTGATGCTGCTGGGCCTGTCCCGCGGCTGGCATCTCGTCAGCTACAGCCAGCGGCGAATTCTCAAATGGGTGGCCGCGGTGGCGGCCCTGGGCAGCATCTCCACCGTCCTCGCCGACCCGCCCTTGCGCATCGTGGCAGGCTGGGACGCGACGGACGTCGCCCGCCTCGTCGTCGATATCCTTCTGGCGGTCACGGCCCTCGTCTTCGTCATCCGCCATCGCATCACGGTGCAGCGGCTGATCCTCAAGGGACGGGTCGCCCATGACGACAGCCGCGCGACCAGCATCATGGACGGCGCGATCAACGCCTTCGGGCGATTCTGGCACCTGCTCGCCATCATCTTCATCGTCATCAACGTGGTGGCGCGGCTGGCGGGCGGCGGCGGCAGCTTCCTGATGGACGCGTCCATCGCGCTTCTCATCGTGGCTGGCGGCCTCCTGCTGGCCACATGGCTGGACAACGCGCTGGCGCGCATCGCCGCCAACCGGGCCGGCCGGTCCGGCACGCGTGACGTCATCATGGGCCGCTACATCGAGCTTCTGCGCATCATCATACAGGTCGTCATCCTGGCGGCCGTCGCCTTCGCCTGCCTCGATGTCTGGCATCTCGATCTCAAGGGCTGGCTGTTGACGGACGCGGGATGGACCATCACGCGGCCCATCCTGTCCATCGCCTTCGCGCTGCTGTTCAGCTGGTTCCTCTGGATAACGCTCGACGGCTGGATCGCCGGCGCCCTTGCGCCGACCGACAAGAAGGGCCGCGCCAAGCATCAGTCGAGCCGCACCAAGACCCTTCTGCCGCTGGTGCGCAATTTCCTGTTCATCGCGCTGACGGTCATCACCGTCATAGCGGTGCTGGCCAATATCGGCGTCAACGTGGCGCCGCTGCTTGCCGGCGCCGGCGTCATCGGCCTGGCGGTCGGTTTCGGGTCGCAGCAATTGGTGCAGGACGTGATCACCGGCATGTTCATCCTGTTCGAGGATACGATCGCCATCGGTGACTGGGTGGATACCGGCGACCGCGCCGGCACGGTGGAGCAGCTCACCATCCGCACCCTCCGCCTGCGCGACGGACAGGGCGCGCTGCACTCGATCCCCTTCTCCAGCGTCAAGGCGATCAAGAATTCGTCGCGCGGCTACGGCGTCTACATCGTCGAGTTCAAGGTCGCCTATCACTCCGACCTCGACCAGGTCATCGCCATCATGCGCGAGGTGGGCGCGGAGATCGCGGTGGACCCGCAATTCCAGCGCAACATCATCATCCCGTTCGAGCTTTGGGGCGTCGACCAGTTCGCGCCGGACGGCATCATCATCAAGGGCGCGATCCGCACCAAGCCGTTGATGCAGTGGGGTGTCGGCCGGGAGTTCAACCGCAGGCTCAAGAAGCGGATGGACGAGGCCGAAGTGTCCTACGCACCCAGCACCATCACCACGACCGTCCTGACGCGGGAGTCGGAATCGCCGGCAGAGGTGCTCGAGCTGGAACCGGCTGAATCCACCCGCGCCTGACCGGCAGGCGAATGGTGTCATCACCGCGCTTTGGGCGTTGACTTTCGGGCGCGCGGCTGGCTTTTGCCGTCGAAGACGAAGATCATTCGACGGATTCCAAGACATGCGCAAGACGGCCCTCGCCCTCGTCACCGCCCTTTCCCTGTCCGCGTCGGCCATCGCGACGGCGGCCTTCGCCGCCGACGCCAGCGTGGCGGTGACGGCCATCGTGGAGCACCCCGCGCTCGACGCCGTGCGCGACGGCGTCAAGGAAGCGCTCGAGGAAGCCGGCTTCAAGGATGGTGAAAACCTGACCTTCAGCTACGAGTCCGCCCAGGGCAACCCAGGCACGGCGGCGCAGATCGCCCGCCAGTTCATCGGCGAGGGGCCGGACGTCATCGTCGCCATCTCGACGCCCTCGGCGCAGGCCGTCGTATCGGCCACGCGCGACATTCCGGTGGTCTTCACCGCAGTCACCGACCCGGTCGGCGCCCAGCTCGTCCAGTCGATGGAAGCGCCCGGCGCAAACGTCACCGGCATTTCCGACATGTCGCCCGTGGCCGAGCATGTGGCCCTGATCCAGGAGATCCTGCCGCAGGCGAAGACGATCGGGTTTCTCTACAATCCGGGCGAGACCAATTCGGTCTCCTCGCTCGCCGCATTGAAGACGGCGGCGGAAGCGGCCGGGCTGTCCGTGGTCGAATCCACGGCCTCGCGCTCGTCCGAGGTCCAGAACGCGGCCCGCGCGCTCGTCGGCCGTGCCGACGTGATGTACGTGCCGACCGACAACACCATCGTCTCGGCGCTGGAATCCGCCGTCGGCGTCGCCGAGGAAAGCGACGTGCCGCTGGTGACCGCCGATACCGATTCGGTCAGCCGCGGCGCGCTGGCGGCCCTGGGCTTCAACTATCACGAGGTCGGCAAGGAGACCGGCGCGGTGGTCGTGCGCATCCTGAACGGCGAGACGGCCGGCGACATCCCCGTCGCGGTGGCCTCCGGCTCCAACCTCGTCGTCAACAAGGCCGCGGCCGAGAAGATGGGCGTAACGCTTCCGGCGGCCGTTCTCGAGCGCGCCAACCAGGTCGTCGAATGAGCCAATTCGCTTTCTTCGGGGCGGTCGAACTCGGCCTCGTCTTCGCCTTCGTGGCGATGGGCGTGTACCTTGCCTTTCGCATACTCGACTTCCCCGACCTGACGGTGGACGGTTCGTTTCCGCTCGGCGCCGCCGTTGCGGCCGTGCTGATCCTCGCCGGTTGGAATCCCTGGGCGGCGACGGGCGTCGCCATGCTGGCCGGCGCCTGCGCGGGCCTGGTCACCGCGGCGCTGAACGTGCAGTTCCGCATTTTGAACCTTCTGGCGTCGATCCTGACGATGATCGCGCTGTTCTCGGTCAACCTGCGCATCATGGGCCGGCCCAACATCGCGCTGATCAACCAGGATACGATGCTGACGCCCTTCTACGGGCATGGCCTGCCGGATTACTACGTCCGCCCGCTGTTCGTTTTCGTTCTCGTCGTCATCGCGCTCGTCGCGCTCTGGCGCTTCCTGGAAAGCGATATCGGCCTCGCCATGCGCGCCACCGGCGCCAACCCGCGCATGGCGCGGGCGCAGGGCGTCAAGACCAACCGGCTCATCTATCTGGGCATGGCCATCTCCAACGCGCTCGTGGCCCTGGGCGGCTCGCTCTTCGCGCAAACCAACGGCTTCGCCGACGTCACCTCCGGCGTCGGAACCATCGTCGTCGGCCTCGCCGCGGTGATCGTGGGCGAAACCCTGTTCCGTTCCCGCCTCCTCGTCATCGCGCTGATCGGCTGCGTGGCCGGGTCCATCCTCTATCGCATTGCCATCCAGACGGCATTGTCCACCGACGTGCTCGGTCTCAAGGCATCGGACCTGAACCTCGTCACCGCCGTTCTCGTGGCCATCGCCCTGATCCTGCCGCGCCTGCGTCGCGGAGGAGCATCCGCATGATCGAACTCAGCCAGATCGGGGTTACCTTCGGGCGGGGTACCCCGCTGGAGAAGAAGGCCCTCGCCGGCCTCGACCTCACCATCGACAACGGCGCCTTCGTCACCGTCATCGGCTCCAACGGCGCAGGCAAGTCCACCATGCTCGGCGTCCTCGCGGGCGACGTGCTGCCCACCGAGGGGCGCGTCACCATCGGCGGGCAGGACGTGACCCGTCGCGATACCGCCGACCGGGCCCGGCTGGTCGCGCGCGTCTTCCAGGACCCGCTGACCGGCAGTTGCGGCGCGTTGACGATCGAGGAAAACCTGGCGCTGGCGGCAGCGCGCGGCAAGCGGCGGGGCCTCGGCTCCGCGCTGTCGTCGCGCCGTCGCGACATGTTCCGCGAACGGGTATCGGCGTTGCGCCTCGGCCTTGAAGACCGGATGGGCGATCGCATGGACCTCCTGTCCGGCGGGCAGCGTCAGGCCCTGTCGCTCGTCATGGCGACGCTTGCCGGCAGCGAGGTCCTGCTTCTGGACGAGCATACCGCCGCGCTGGACCCCGGCATGGCCGAGTTCGTGATGGAACTGACCAACCGGCTGGTCTCCGAGCACCGGTTGACGACGCTCATGGTCACCCATTCGATGCGGCAGGCGCTGGATTTCGGCACGCGTACGGTGATGCTGCATGGCGGCCGCGTGGTGCTGGACGTCGCCGGCGACAGCCGGCACGACCTGACCGTGGAAGACCTGATCGAGATGTTCCGCAAGGTCCGCGGCGGCGGCGAACTGGACGACGACAAGCTGCTGACCAGCTGACGGTTTCCACCTACGCGTGATTGATCCGACCCGAGAACGATATTAGGTTACATGTAACCGATATCGGAGGTTCCAATGGCAGTGGCTCGGAAGTCATCGCGCGTGAAAGTCGCCGAGTATCGCGCCCGCCAGCGGGCGCGCGGCATGCGCCCTATTCAGATTTGGGTACCTGACGTTCGGTCCTCCACTTTCAGGAAGGAGGCATCGAGGCAGTCCCTGGCGGTTGCGCAAAGCAGTAGCGAGGCTGAGGATCAGGCATTTGTCGATGCGATCTCCGACTGGAGCGTCGAGTGAGGCGCGGGGAAATCTGGACTGCCTCTGGCGGCTCCGCGTTCACAGGAAAGCCGCAGCCTGTGGTCGTCGTACAGGACGACGCCTTCGATGGAACGGACTCCATAACCGTCTGCGTATTCACGACGCACGACACGCACGCGCCGATATTTCGTCTCGAGGTCGAGCCGACGGATCAGAACGGATTGCGTCAGGTGTGCCGTCTGATGGTCGATAAACTGACCACGGTATCGAAATCGAAACTCGGAGAAAGAATCGGTCGCCTGCAGGACGAAGACCTCGTGCGCCTGAACCAGGCGATCCTTGTTTTCCTGGGGCTTGCAGGTTCGGCGAGACCGTGAGGACCATCGCTCAGCCCAACAGCTCGCGGACGTCCTCCCGGGTCAGCGGCTTTGTCTTCCGGCCCTGCAGAAGCAGGTGCAGTTTGGCCGTCTCTTCCAGTTCCTCGAGCGCGTAGAGCGCCTCGTTCAGCCCCTTGCCGGCGATGACGGGGCCATGATTGGCCAGAAGCACGCAGGCGTGGCTGACGGCCGCCTCGCGCACCGCATCGGCCAGCCTGACGTCTCCCGGCCGGTAATAGGGCACGAGCGCAAGCTCGCCCACCCGCATCACGTAATAGGCCGTCAGCGGCGGCAGCACCGGGCAGCCTTCGGGATGGTCGAGGCAGGAAACCGCCACCGAATGGGTGGAATGGGTATGGATGATGGCTTCCGCATCGCTGCGCACGGCATAGACGGAGGTGTGCAGGAAGGCTTCCTTGGAAGGCTTGTCGCCGCCGACCAGACGCCCCTGTGCATCCAGTCGCGACAGGCGCTCCGGGTCGAGATCGCCGAGGCTGGTATTGGTGGGCGTCATGAGCCAGCCATCGTCGATCCGCAGGCTGAGATTGCCCGCCGTGCCGTGGACCAGGCCACGATGATAGAGACGCTCGCCCATGCGGCACAGGCAGTCGCGCGCCTTCGCCTCGTTCATGCCGTTTCTCCCCTGCCGCGAATGACGGTCAGCCCCAGACCCTCGATCGTTTCGACGCACTCCGGCAAGAAGTCCGCGTCCGTGACCAGGGTGTCGAACGCCTGCATCGGCACCGAGGCATAGGGCGCGCGCCGGCCGAACTTCGAGCTGTCGGCCAGAAGGATGGATGATGCCGCGCTGGCCACGGCGGCCTCCTTGACCGCGCCCTTGCCCGGATCCGTCACCGACAGGCCGGCTTCCGAAAAGGACGAGGACGATATGAACGCGATGTCGAACCGGAAGGATCGTATGGCGCGCGCGGCACCTTCACCGATGGCGGACCGATTCTCCCGGTCGACCAGCCCGCCCGTATGGTGCAGCACGGAGCCGCCATGGCTCGACAGAAGCTCCATGACCGCGAAATCGTTCGTGACGATGGTCAGGTCGTCGCGCTGTGCCAGCCGCCCCGCGAGCGCCAGGATGGTGGTGCCTGCATCGAGGTAGATGGCCGCCCCCTGCGGGACCAGGCGCGCCGCCGCCCCGCCGATGGCGGCCTTTGACGTGCGGTTCAACGCCGCCTTCGCCGCATGCGGCGCCTCGCGCGAGACGGTAGGATCGGCCAGACGCACCCCTCCGGCAACGGCGATGACGCGGCCCGCCTCTTCCAGCGCGCGGATGTCCCGCCGCACCGTCATGTGGGACACCCTCAGAAGCCGCGTCAGTTCGGCGATGCCGACCGCGGGCCGTTGGCTGACGAGGTCTAGGATCCGGCTTTGCCGCTCTGCCGGAATGAGGGCCATGTCAGCCTCCGAGCCAGGGCCGCGTCCAGCCGAGGCCGGCGACGGTTCCGTTGCGCGGATTGTATTCGCAACCCACGAAGCCCTCATATCCGAGCCGATTCAGGACGTTCAGCATGTGGCCGTAATCAACCTCGCCCGTGTCGGGCTCGTGCCGCTCCGGCACGGATGCGATCTGCACATGGGCGAAGCGGCCGTTCAGCCGCTCGGCAAGCCGGGTCAGGTCCCCGTCCATGATCTGGGCATGATAAAGGTCGAACTGCACTGCGATGTTGGGCCGTTCCACGGCCGCGCACAGATCGGCGGCCGCCTCCTGATGGGCGACGAAATAGCCGGGAACGTCCCGGGTGTTCAGCGCCTCGACCAGAATGGTGATCCCGTCGGAAGCGAACATATCGCAAGCCATCCGCATACTGGCGATGAAGGTGCTGCGGCAGGCCTCCGCATCGAGGCCTTGGGTTATACCGGACATGGCGTGGACCCGGCGCACACCGAGGGCGCGGGCATAGGCCAGCGCGATGCCGGCATTGCGGGCAAATTCGGCCTCCCGGCCCGGGATGGCGGCCATCCCGCGCTCGCCGGCGGCCCAATCTCCCGGTGGCATGTTGAACAGGGCGACTTCCAGCCCAAGGCGCCGGATCCGCTCGGCGATCTCTTCCGGCCTGTGCTCGTAGGGGAACAGGAATTCGACGGCCGAAAAGCCGTTTTCCGCAGCCGCCTCGAACCTGTCCAGGAAGGGCACCTCGGTGAACATCAACGTCAGATTGGCTGCCAGACGCGGCATGGTCACACCCCCTCCTGCGATGCTGCTGCGCGCGCAAGGTCCTGCGCTTCGAAGAAGAAGCGCTCCTGACCGAAATTGCCGCTTTTCAGCGCCAGCGATATCGGCTTGTCGACGGCGCGTACGAAGGGCACGCCCGGCGCGATACGGGGCCCGATGTGGAAGCCGCCGATCTCCAGCGCCTGGCTGACGGTACCGGAGGTCTCGCCGCCGGCCACGATGAAGGTCTGGAAGCCCTCGGCTTCCAGTCGGCGCGCAAGCGCGTGGAACAGACGCTCCACCGCTGCGCTTGCCGCCTGCGCGCCGAGCCGCTCCTGGATATCGGCCAGCGCCTCCGGCCCGACTGTGGCGCTGACGAGAGGCGCATAGTCGCCGCCTTCCGCCGCCTTCACCGCATCCAGCAGCCGGCTTGCGTAGGCGTCGCTGTCGGCCATCGCCTCGTCCACGGATACGCGGACCACCGGCGCCGCCGCGGCATAGGCGGCCACCTGCCGGTTCGTCATCTGCGAGCAAGAGCCGGACAGGAGGATCGTGCGTCCCGTGCCGGGGCGGCCGGCCGCCTCCGCATCGGCCGGATCGCCGCAGCCCTCCATGCCGGCCATGCAGATGCCGTCGGCAAGGCCGGCGCCGCCCGTTACGAGCCGCATGCCGGACACGGCTGCGCCGAGCGTTGCCAGATGGTCGGCGTTCAGTGCGTCCAGCACCGCATACCGCACCCCCGCTGTCTTCAATCCCTCCAGCGCCGCGCGGACGGCCTCGGGCCCGCGCTCCACGACGGCGTAAGGCACGTTGCCGGCCTTGCCCTCCGATTGCGCCTCCATCAGCCGCATCAGGTTGGCGTCCGTCATCGGGTTCACCGGATGGTGCCGCATGCCCGATTCGTCCAGCGGTACGTCACCGACGAAGAGATAGCCCTGATAGATCGTGCGCCCGTTTACCGGAAGCGCCGGGCAGATCACGGTGAGCGTCTCGCCCATCGCCGCCATGAGCGCGTCCGTGACCGGGCCGATATTGCCCTGCGGCGTCGAATCGAATGTCGAGCAATATTTGAAGAACACTTGCGCGCAATCGCGCGCCATCAGCCATTCGAGGGCGGCGAGGCTTTCGGCCACCGCCTGCTCCACCGGCGCGGAGCGGGACTTGAGGCTGATGACGACGGCATCGGCGGTCACCGTCCGGGTTGCGTCGGGCACGCCGTTCAGCTGGATCGTGCCGAGGCCGTTGGCGACGAGGAAGCCGGCGATGTCGGTGGCGCCGGTGAAATCGTCCGCGATGATGCCGAGGCGCATCAGGAGCCTGCCTTTCCCGGCAGGTCTATCCCTGCGAAGGTCTTGATGACGGCGCTGTCCGCCTCGGCGCCGAAGCCGGCATTGCTGGCGTTCTGGTACATGGCGAATGCGGTGGAGGCGAGCGGCAGCGGGAACTTCAGCGCGCGGCCCGTTTCCGTGACGATGCCCATATCCTTGACGAAGATGTCGACGGCCGATGTCGGCGTATAGTCGCCCGTCACCACGGCTTTCATCCTGTCCTCGAACATCCAGCTATTGCCGGCGGCATGGGTGACGACATCGTACATCAGGTCCAGCGGTATGCCCGCGCGGGCCGCAAGAGCCATGGCTTCCGCCCCGGCCGCGATGTGCACACCGGCCAAAAGTTGATGCACGACCTTGACGGTCGCCCCCTGCCCGATCTCGGACCCAACCTCGTAAACCTTCTCGGCTACGGCGGACAGAACGGGGCGCAACGCCTGGAAGGCCTCGCCGGAGCCCGACGCCATGACCGTCATGGCCCCGACGGCCGCCTTGGCCGCACCGCCGGATACCGGCGCATCGAGCATGAGCAGCCCGCGCTCGGCCAGCATCGCGCCGAAGCGGCGGGCATCCTGCGGCGCGATGGTGGCCGATACCATGACAGCCGTCCCGGGCCTCAGCGCGGAGGCGATCCCCGTTTCGCCGAAGAGGACAGACTCCACCTGCGCGGCATTGACCACCAGCACAAGCACGACATCCAGCCGGCTCGCGAAAGCCCGTCCGTCCGGACCGGCATCCACCGCCCCGGCGGCGCAAAGCGCCGTGCAGGCCGCCGCGCTGATATCGATGCCGAAGGTCGGCAGGCCCGCCGCGATGCAGGATCGCGCCGCGCCCATGCCCATGGAGCCCAGGCCGATGACGCAGACGGCCGGCTTGTGATCGCTCATGATCGATAGTCCTCCCCCACCGGCATCAGTTAAGCCACCCGAGCTCCATCCGTCCAGAGCCTATTAACAAATATCCACATTATTGTGTGAAAATTTGTGAAAGTGCGCCTGTGTCCATCCGCGTTTATGACTATGCGGGATGATCGATTCGGCCGGGAGGGGTTCAGGCGATGTCCATGCAAGCGGAGCGGGCGCGCGCGGCGCTGCGGGATATCTTCATGGCGGGCGTCGCCAGCGCCGACCCGCTGGCGGTCCTGGCCGCGCACCTGCCGAGACCGCCGGCAAACGGGCGCGTGGTCGTCGTGGGCGCAGGCAAGTCGGCCGCCAACATGGCCCGGGCTGTCGAGATCGCCTGGCCCGACGTCCCGCTGACCGGCGTCGTCGTCACGCGATACGGCCACGCCGTGCCGACCGAACGGATCGAGGTTCTCCAGGCGTCCCATCCCGTCCCCGACGACGCCAGCGAGGCGGCCGGACGGCGGATCCTTCAGGCGGTCCGGGGCCTGACCGAAGACGACCTCGTGCTTGCCCTCATGTCCGGTGGCGGCTCGGCGCTGATGACGGTGCCTGCCGAGGGGCTGACACTCGAGGACAAGAAGGCCGTCAACCGGCTGCTTCTGGCATCCGGCGCCGGCATCAACGAGATGAACATGGTTCGCCGCCGGCTGTCGGCGGTCAAGGGCGGGCGGCTTGCGGCTGCAGCCCGTCCGGCCCGCCTGGTGACGCTGGCCATATCGGACGTGCCGGGCGACGACCCCCGCGCCATCGCCTCCGGCCCCACGGTGCCGGATGTCGGCGACGACGCCGCGCTTGCAGCCCTCGTCATGCGGCTCGAAGACAGGCTGCCCGAGCGCGTCGTGCGCCTGCTGAAGGCGGACCGGCCCGCCGCGCCCGGCGGCACGCCGGATTTCCGGCTGATCGCAACACCGGCCATGGCGCTGGAAGCCGCGGCGGACAAGGCCCGCGCGCTCGGCTACAAGCCCTTGATACTGGGCGACGCGCTGGAGGGCGAGGCAAGCGAGCTCGGGCGCGTGATGGCAGGCATCGCCTTGTCGGCACGGCGGCACGGCCACCCGGTGAAGGCGCCGGCCGTCCTCCTTTCGGGCGGCGAAACGACGGTGACGATCGGCTCCGCCCGGCCCGGACGTGGCGGCCGCAATACCGAGTGCCTTTTGGCGCTGGCGCTGGCTCTGAAGGGTGAGGCCGGCATCTACGCCGTGTCGGGCGATACCGACGGGATCGACGGCACCGAAGACGCGGCCGGAGCCATCATCGCGCCCGACACTCTGGCGCGTGCGGCGGCCGCCGGCTTCGAGCCCGCATCCGTGCTTGCCGGCCATGACAGCTACAGCCTGTTTGCGGGAATCGGAGACCTCGTCGTCACGGGTCCTACCCTGACCAACGTCAACGACCTGCGCGCTATCCTCATCGACGAATGACGGAATTGGCGCTTCAAACCGTCGTTGAAACGCTCTACAACCCCGCGCGACTTCGAGGAGACAGCGCGTGAGCCAGATGACCGACGACCGCGAGAAGCAGGCGAGCCTGCTGGCGGAAGCCCTGCCCTTCATGCAGGCCTACGAGAACAAGACGGTCGTGGTGAAATATGGCGGCCATGCCATGGGCAATGCCGACCTTGGACGCGCCTTCGCCCGCGACATCGCGCTTCTCAAGCAGTCCGGCATCAACCCCATCGTCGTGCATGGCGGCGGACCGCAGATCGGCCGGATGCTCGACAAGATGGGCATCGAAAGCCGGTTCGAGGGCGGCTTGCGCGTCACCGACCAGCGCACCGTCGAGATCGTCGAGATGGTTCTTGCCGGCTCCATCAACAAGGAGATCGTCGCCCTCATCAACGCCGAAGGCGAGTGGGCGATCGGCCTGTGCGGCAAGGACGGCAACATGGTCTTCGCCGAGAAGGCGCGCAAGACCATGCGGGACCCCGATTCCAACATTGAGCGCGTGCTGGATCTCGGTTTCGTCGGCGAGCCGGTCGAGGTGGATCGTACGCTGCTGGACCTGCTTGCCCGCTCGGAAATGATACCGGTGATCGCGCCGGTCGCGCCCGGCCGCGACGGCCATACCTACAATATCAATGCCGATACGTTCGCCGGGGCGATCGCCGGGGCGGTGCGGGCCTCGCGCCTCTTGTTCCTGACGGACGTGCCGGGCGTTCTCGACAAGGACAAGACCCTCATCAAGGAGCTCTCCGTCTCGCAGGCGCGGCAGCTGATCGCCGACGGCACCATCAGCGGCGGCATGATCCCGAAAGTTGAAACCTGCATAGAGGCCATCGACAGGGGCGTCGAAGGTGTGGTCATCCTGAACGGCAAGGTGCTCCACGCCGTGCTGCTGGAACTTCTGACAGAGCACGGCGCCGGGACGCTCATCGTGCCGGGATGAACCTTTGCGGAAGGGTTGCGGCCAAGCGTAACTTGCGTTACTGCGATGCACAAAACGCAGCAAACCATTGAAAGCGCAAGACGTGCAAGCCGCAACCACCGAAGCAAAGCCGGTCAACTCCAAGGGCCGTGTCCTGTTCGCAAGCCTTATCGGCACCACCATCGAATTCTTCGATTTCTATATCTACGCAACGGCTGCGGTGATCGTATTTCCGCACCTCTTCTTCCCCTCGGCGGATCCCACGTCGGCGACGCTGCAATCCCTGGCCACCTTTGCCATCGCTTTCTTCGCGCGGCCCATCGGCGCGGCGATCTTCGGCCATTACGGCGACCGTATCGGCCGCAAGGCGACCCTGGTGGCGGCGCTGATGACCATGGGCCTGTCCACCGTCATCATCGGGGCATTGCCGACCTATGCGCAGGTCGGCGTAGTCGCGCCGCTGCTGCTGGCGCTTTGCCGCCTCGGGCAGGGCCTCGGCCTCGGCGGAGAGTGGGGCGGCGCGGTCCTGCTGGCGACGGAGAACGCGCCCAAGGGCAAGGAAGCCTGGTACGGCATGTTCCCGCAGCTCGGTGCGCCCATCGGCTTCATCTGCGCCACGGGCAGCTTCCTTCTGCTCAGCGATTTCCTGACTGAAGACCAGTTCTTCTCCTGGGGCTGGCGCGTGCCCTTCCTGGCCAGCGCGCTTCTGGTGTTCATCGGCCTGTGGGTGCGCCTGAAGATCCACGAGACGCCGGCCTTCCGGAAGACGCTCGACAGCCAGGAGCGCGTTTCCGTTCCGCTGGCCGAGATCTTCTCGAAATACAAGACCGAGCTGGTGCTCGGCACCATCGCGGCGCTGGCCACGTTCACCCTGTTCTACATCATGACGGTGTTCTCGCTGTCCTGGGGCACGTCGCAGATCGGCCTTGGCTATACGCGCGGAGAATTCCTGCCCATCCAGATGCTGGGGGTCGTCTTCTTCGGCCTGCTCATCCCGGTCTCCGCCGTTCTGGCCGACCGTTTCGGGCGGCGCAACGTGCTGCTCGGCACGGCGCTGGGCATCTGCGTCTTCGGCTTCTTCATGCCGGCGCTGTTCGGCGGCGGCTCGCTGGCCGGCGTCGTTGCCTTCTCGGTGATCGGCTTCGCGCTGATGGGCATGACCTACGGCCCGCTGGGCACGGCCCTCGCCGAATTGTTCCCGACGGCGGTACGCTATACCGGCTCGTCGATGACGTTCAATCTGGGCGGCATCGTCGGCGCGTCGCTGGCGCCCTACATCGCGACGTCGCTGGCAACGTCGTACGGCATCGCGTCGGTGGGCTACTACCTCTCGATCGCGGGCTTGCTGACGGCGCTGGCGCTGTTCGCCATCCCGGCCAAGCCCAAGGCCATGATCGCATCGAGCTGAAGTAAAGGATCGCCGCGCCCTCGCGGGAGGGCGCGGCTCCACCCCTGGAGGCGCGAGCATGTCCGCAAACGATACCGTCGCCCGCACGCGGGATGCCTGCCCCGAAGATTTCAGGGGCGTCCGCGACTGGGTGTTCGATCTCGACAACACCCTCTATCCCCGGCATGTCGATCTGTTTTCGCAGATCGACCAGCGCATGACATCCTTCGTCGCAGACCTTCTGCAACTGCCGCGCGACGAGGCGCGCATACTGCAGAAAGACTTCTATCGCAGCCACGGCACCACCCTGCGTGGCCTGATGACGGAGCACGGGATAGAGGCGGACGCCTTTCTGAACTACGTTCACGACATCGACTATTCGTGGCTGGATCCCGATCCGGAACTGGGTGGGTTCATCCGCGCTCTGCCGGGACGCAAGTTCATCTTCACCAATGGCGACAGGGGCCACGCGGAACGCACCGCACGGCAGCTCGGCATACTCGACGCATTCGAGGATATCTTCGACATCGTCGCGGCCGGCCTCGTACCGAAGCCGGCCGCGGAGACCTACGACAAGTTCATGGGGCTCCACCGCATAGACACGGCAAACGCGGTGATGTTCGAAGATCTGTCGCGCAATCTCGAAGTGCCGAAGGCGCTCGGCATGAAAACGGTGCTCGTGGTTCCGCGCAACTTCGAAGCGACGCTCGGCGACATCTGGGAGCACGAGGGCCGCGACGGCGCGCATATAGACTTCGTGACCGACGACCTGAAAGTGTTCCTGCGCCGCATCGATGGCGGGGTAGCCCCGTCAGTCGCCCAGAAGTGACCGACCCCGCCCGGCAAGGGGCGGAATGACTCTGGACCGGCGCTTTTGAGCGGCTTCCGAAGGCCCGAGATGGGCGCGGTTTTCTTCCAGCACGGCGTCGTCGGACCTGCCTTCGCGCATGGGGGCCTTGTGGGCTGCCCGGCGATCCTCACCGCTGCGCGCGTCGATGTCGTGTGCGACATCGCCCGGTTGCCGCGAATGGCCGCGCGTATCGCGCGCCTGCTGATCGGCCATCATGTCGTTGTCGGTATCGAATTCGCCCATCGCTCCAGCTCCGCACGGCGGAAGCCGTGACTGTTCTTGGTGTTGCCACGGCATGAGATAAGCCGCCTTGCCGTGCAACGGATGGCCAGGGGCGGAAGTTCCCCTTATGGCAGGTCGTAGAAGGCGCGGATGATGTCCCACCCCTCCTCGGCCGTCTCGGCATAGGATATGAGGTTGAGATCCTCCGGCGCGATCGTACCTTCCTGCGCCAGGAAGCCGAAATCGATCAACCTGTCCCAGAACGCCTTTCCGAACAGGATCACCGGCATGCGCTCCATGCGCCCGGTCTGGATCAGCGTCAGGGCCTCCATCAGTTCGTCGAGCGTGCCGAACCCCCCGGGAAAGATGGCCATCGCCCGGGCGCGCAGCAGAAAATGCATCTTGCGGATCGCGAAATAGTGAAAGTTGAAGCACAGATCCGGCGTCACGTAGAGGTTCGGCGCCTGCTCGTGCGGCAGCGTTATGTTGAGCGCGATCGACATCGCGCCGACATCGGCCGCGCCACGGTTGCCGGCCTCCATGACACCGGGGCCGCCGCCCGTGACGATGACGAACTCCTTGCCGCCGGACGAATTGGCGGAGTGCGTCGACGCCAGCGCGGCGAAGCGGCGGGCGACATCGTAATAGCGGGAGTTGGCTTCCAGCCGCTCCTTCTGGCCGGCGTTGCGCGCCGCCCATGCTTCGGTGCCCGGCTCCGGTATCCGCGCTCCGCCGAACAGAACCACCGTCGAGAGGATTCCAGCCTCCAGCAGGGCCATTTCCGGCTTCAGCATCTCCAGTTGCAGGCGCACCGCGCGCAACGGCTCTGAGGTCAGGAATTCGCTGTCTGCATAGGCGAGCCTGTAGGTGGGCGATCGGGTCTGCGGCGTATCCGGCGTCCGCTCGACGGCCTCGCTGTCGTCCGCCGCCGAGGCCGGAAACGGGTCCCAGGTCCTGCCATCTTCATTGCGCCGCTCTCTCATGCCCAACTTCCCTCGCATCCATGCACTCGATTGACCATAGGAAGGCCTTCTTCTAGAGCGTTTCCCGCTCATATGGAAACACTCTGCCGGAGGCGCTTCGGGTCGCAATCAAGGTGGGTGTCGAAGGCCATACTGGTGTATGGCCGAGACGCACGCCGAAGAAGGCGGCCCGAATGGCCCCGGCCCTTCGGGTTTCCCGAGGGCCAGTGTCCGCGGCGTCAGCCGGACTTGGTCGTACCGCCGGTACGCCCTGCGCCGCCTTCCTGACGGGCCATCCGGCCCTCGGAGAAACAGGGTGGTTCCATATGAGCGGGAAACGCTCTAGGAGGTCGATAAGCTTTCAAACAGGGGATACTGCAAAGCGATGACGGATCACGCCGCACTGGAAAAGACCATCGATGCCGCTTTCGAGGCGCGCGAGGGTATCGACGCCACGACCCAGGGGCAGGTGCGCGATGCGGTCGACGCCGCGCTGGCGCTTTTGGACAGCGGCGAGCGGCGCGTCGCCGAGCGCGGCGCGGATGGCGCCTGGACCGTCAACCAGTGGCTGAAGAAGGCGGTTCTGCTGTCATTCCGTCTCAACGACATGTCGGTCATAGCCGGCGGCCCGGGAGAGGCGACCTGGTGGGACAAGGTGCCCTCCAAATTCGAAGGCTGGGGCGCGCAGGAGTTCCGCAGCGCCGGCTTCCGCGCCGTGCCGGGAGCCATCGTGCGCCGCTCGGCCCACGTGGCCAAGAACGTCGTGCTGATGCCGTCCTTCGTCAATCTCGGCGCCTATGTCGGCGAAGGCACCATGGTGGATACCTGGGCGACCGTCGGATCCTGCGCGCAGATCGGGGCGCATGTGCATCTTTCGGGCGGCGTCGGCATCGGCGGCGTTCTCGAGCCCCTGCAGGCCGGGCCGACCATCATCGAGGACGGGTGTTTCATCGGCGCGCGGTCGGAAGTGGTCGAGGGCTGCATCGTACGCGAGGGCTCCGTCCTCGGCATGGGCGTCTATATCGGCCAGTCCACCAAGATCGTCGATCGCGCCACGGGCGAGGTCTTCTACGGGGAAGTGCCGCCCTATTCCGTGGTCGTGGCGGGCACCATGCCCGGCAAGCCCATCGGCAACGAGCCGGGACCGAGCCTCTACTGCGCCGTGATCGTCAAGCGCGTCGACGAGAGGACACGCTCCAAGACATCCATCAACGAACTTCTGCGAAGCTGATCCGAAAGGCGGACGACCATGATTTCCCGCATCGCGATCCTGCTCGTCACGCTGCTCGCCATCCTGACATCGCCCGCCTCTGCCCAGACGGTAGAGGCGGGTTTCCGCACCTTCCTGGAGCGGGAGATCTGGCCGCAGGCACAGGCCAGGGGCGTATCCCGCAACACGTTCGACGCCGCCCTCGGCGGGGTGAAGCCCAACCTGAAGCTGCCCGACCTCGTCCTTCCCGGCCAGTCGGGCGAAGTTGCCGAGAAGCAGCACCAGGCCGAATTCCAGAGCCCCGCAGCCTATTTCAACGAAAGCAATGTCGCCTCCGTCGCCGCGCGTGGCCGCAGCCTGCTGCAGCAACATGCCGCGACGCTGAAGCGCATCGAGCAGCGCTATGGCGTCCCCGGTCCGATCGTCGTCGCGATATGGGGCCGCGAATCCGGTTTCGGCTCCGCCAGCATCCCGCACGACGCCTTCGAGGTGCTGGCCACGAAAGCCTACCTGGCCCGGCGCAAGGACATGTTCCGCGCCGAGCTGATCGCCGCCCTGCAGATCGTCGAGGATGGCGACCTTTCGGTCCGGGACATGAAGTCTTCCTGGGCGGGCGCACTCGGACAGCCGCAATTCATGCCGACGAAATTCCGCGAACTGGCGGTGGATTTCGACGGCGACGGACGGCGCGATATCTGGAATTCCGTGCCCGATACCCTCGCCTCGATCGCCCACTACCTGCAGCAATCCGGCTGGGTCGCGGGCCGCGACTGGGGTTTCGAGGCGAACGTGCCCGACGCCGTCTCCTGTACGCTCGAGGGTCCGGATCAGGGGCGGCCGATCCGCGACTTCGTTTCGGGTGGCGTGACGCGTGTTTCCGGCCGCCCCTTCCCCCCGCACGAAGCGTCAGCCACCGGCTACCTGATGATGCCGGCCGGACGCATGGGCCCGGCCTTCATCGCAACGCCGAATTTCTACGTCATCAAGGAGTACAACAACTCCGATCTCTATGCCCTGTTCATCGGGCACGTCGCCGACCGGATGCAGGGCGGGGGCGCGTTCCGTGGCGGCTGGGTGAAGGTAGAAGGCGTATCGCGCGGCGACGTCGCCCGCATGCAGCAGAGGCTCGAGGCGATGGGGCGGGATGTCGGCGGCGCCGATGGCCTGCCCGGCTTCAAGACGCGCCGCAGCATCGGCGCCTTCGAAGCCGCGAATGGATTGCGGGTCGATTGCTGGCCGACGGCCGAGTTGAAGAAGCACCTGAACTGAGAGCCGCAATGAATCGGGACAAGGCAGAACAACGTATTCTCGTCCGTTCCATGCTGGTGACGCTGGCCGTGGGCGCGACAGGCATCGGCTTCGGCATCCTCTCCGGCTCGCAGTCGATCATCTTCGACGGCCTCTTCTCGGGCGTGGACGCGTCGATGACGCTGCTGGCCCTGTTCGTCGCGCGGCTGATCGCGCGGCAGAACAGCGAGCGGTTCCAGATGGGGTTCTGGCATATCGAGCCCATGGTGCTGGCGCTGAATTCGGGGCTCATCATGGTTCTGACGGCCTATGCCTTCGTCAACGCCATAACGGTCATCCTGGCCGGCGGCCGCGTCCTCGCCTTCGACTGGGCCGTTCTCTATGCCGCCGTCGTCATGGCGGCCTGTTTCGGGATGTATGCCTGGGAACGGCACGCCAACAGGAGCATCGGCTCCGACTTCCTTGCGCTCGACGTCAAGGGATGGCTCATGTCCGGGCTCATCACCTCGGCCCTGTTCATCGCCTTTGCCGGCGGCTGGCTGCTGCAGGGTTCCGCCTACGAACGCTGGACGCCCTACGTCGATCCGCTCGTGCTTGCGGTGCTGGTCGTCTTCATCCTGCCGGTGCCGCTGCGCGTGTTCCTGAAAGCCGTGTCCGACATCTTCCTTCTCGCCCCGCGCGACCTCGATTCCGAGGTGCGCTCCCTCACCGATCGCATCGTGGCCGAGAAGGGCTTTCTGGACAGCCGCACCTACGTCGCCCGCGCCGGACGCTCGCGCATGGTGGAAATCCACTTCATCGTCCCGCCCGATATGGGGCTGGGCACGGCCGGCGACCTGGACCTCATAAGGGACCAGATCAGCACGGCGCTCGGCGGGCCGGACCGGAACCGCTGGCTGACCGTCACCTTCACCGGCGACGCGCGATGGGCGGATTGAGCCGGCAACGCCTCGTGTCGTGTTGCGCCGCAGCAGGCGATGTCCTATAGGAAGAGGCATTCATCAGGACCCGGTGAAACTCCGGGTGGCTCTTCCGGCCGCCGATCCGCCGGACAACAGTTCAAAAGCCATTCTTTTCCATGCGGCCGACCATCGCGTCCCGCCGCGGCTTGACCTGTCAAAGATCCGAGATATCCATGAATTCCCTGTCCGCCTATCGCGCACAATGGTTCTCCAATGTGCGTGGCGACCTGCTTTCCGGCCTCGTCGTCGCTCTGGCCCTCATTCCCGAGGCCATAGCCTTTTCCATCATCGCGGGGGTCGACCCGAAGGTGGGCCTCTACGCCTCCTTCTCGATCGCCGTCCTCATCGCCTTCACCGGCGGTCGGCCGGGCATGATCTCGGCCGCCACGGCCGCGACGGCGGTGCTCATGGTTACGCTGGTGCGCGACCACGGGCTGCAATATCTGCTTGCCGCCACCGTACTGGCCGGCCTGCTCCAGATCGCCTGCGGTCTCATGAAGCTCGGCTACGTCATGCGCTTCGTGTCGCGGTCGGTCATCACCGGCTTCGTGAACGCCTTGGCCATCCTTATCTTCATGGCTCAGATACCGGAACTCGTCGGCGTGACGCCGATCACCTATCTGCTCGTCGCTGCCGGCCTGGGGATAATCTACCTGTTCCCGTACATTACCCGCGCGATTCCGTCGCCGCTGGTCTGCATCGTAGCCCTGACCGCCATCGCGATCGCGCTGGGGGTCGACGTGCGCACGGTCGGCGACATGGGCGAACTTCCGTCCACCCTGCCCGTCTTCCTGATCCCGGCGATCCCGCTGTTGATGGAGACGTTCTGGATCATCCTGCCCTATTCCGCCGCAGTCGCCATCGTCGGGCTTCTCGAATCCCTGATGACGGCGCAGATCGTGGACGACATGACGGACACGCCCTCCAACCGCAACCAGGAGTGCATCGGCCAGGGCATCGCCAACACAGCCACCGGCTTCATCGGCGGCATGGCCGGCTGTGCCATGATCGGCCAATCCGTCATCAATGTGCGTTCGGGCGGCAGGGGCCGCCTGTCGACCTTCGCGGCGGGCGTCCTCCTCCTGTTCATGATCCTCGTCCTCGGAGACCTGGTGAGCCGCATCCCGATGCCGGCACTGGTTGCCGTGATGATCATGGTGTCGATCGGCACCTTCAACTGGGGCTCGATCGCCAACCTGCGCCATCACCCGCGCTCCTCGTCCATCGTGATGCTGGCTACGGTGGCCGGCGTGCTCTACACGCACAACCTCGCCATCGGCGTGCTTCTGGGAGTTCTCCTGTCCGGGATCTTCTTTGCCTGGAAGATCTCGCAGCTCTTCGGCGTCTCCTCCGTCGTCAACGCGGATGGAACGCATCGGACCTACAGGATCGAAGGCCAGTTGTTCTTCGCCTCGGTGGAGGATTTCCTCAAGGCGTTCGATTTCCGGGAAAAGCTGGCCCGCGTCACCATCGACGTGTCACGCGCCCACATCTGGGATATCTCCAGCGTCGCCGCTCTCGACCAGGCCATCCTGAAATTCCGGCAAGGTGGAGCCGTGGTGGACGTGGTCGGGCTGAATGCGGCAAGCGAAACCATCGTCGACCGGCTGGCACTGCACGACAAGCCCGGCGCGCTCGACAAGATCGGCGCACACTGACACAGAGGGCCCCGGATCGTCCGGGGCCCTATTCTACTTGGTGCCGAGGCAGAGCACCGGCACGACGCTGTCGGCGGTCTTTTCGGTGGCGTCCGGAACGCTCTCCAGCGGGGCATCCTTTTCGGCAGCGACGAAGGCGACGTCGTTTGCGTCCAGGAAGCGGACGGCCACATCCGGGCGGATCGCGAAATTGATCGATTGCGGAATATCGCCCGTGATGTCTGCGACTGCCACGGCGTTCAGCTTGGCCGTCACGATGCCCACGACGCGCCCCGCGAGATCGATGACCGGGCCACCGGAATTCCCCGGCTGCACCGCCGCGGATATCTGCAGGTAGTTGGGATCGTTCATCAGCCCCAGAAGCGAAGAGATGTTGCCTCGCGTCACGTTGAGGCTGTCGGCCAGGATGGACCGCAGCGGATAGCCGAGCGCCAGGACGTCTTCGCCAAGGCGGGGCTTGCCGGTCACGAGGGGCAAGGGACGGCCGAGGTCCGCATCGACCTTCAGCAGGGCCAGGTCGTTGTCGTCATCGATCACCACCCTGGACGCCGTGCCGAAGCTTCCGACGGCCACGCTGCGGCACGATCTGGCGACATGCGCGTTGGTCAGCACCCAACCGTCCTGCGATACGACGAAGCCGCTTCCGGATGCATCGAGGTCGCCGCCGACATCGTAACCACCAAGCCCCGACGGCGCATCGCTGCTGCGCTCGCCGCCGGTTGCGCTTTCACGCATGATGCCGTTGTTGGTGAATGCCAGTGCATAACGCGGATCGCGCGACAGTTCGGCCATCGGTCCGGTATCGGGCGCCTGCGATGCCGGCTCGCCCGCAAACGGATCGAAGCCACCTTCCGCGACGGCAAGATAAGGCTTCAGGCCGGCTTCCATGGCTTCCGGGTAGGCAACGGAGAATCCGCGAAGATCCCCGCCCCGCGCCTGAAAGCGGATGACATAATCCTTGTCGCCCTCGCGCCCGGATATGCGAAAGCCATCACCCTTGATTTCCGAGGATTCGACTACCTTGCCATCGGTCGGAGTGCGCAGGATGTCGAAGACATCCTGGAGGGAATACCCCTCCTTGACGAACCGTACCGTCTCGATTTCCAGCGCCTCGTCCGGCGAGCGCCACATGGTGCCGACTTCCGTGGCGCCCACTTCCTGCACCAGTTCGAACGGCAGGCCGATACGAACGCCGGTCTGGCCGTCATCCTGCCAGCCGAAGCCGACGCTGCGCAGGGCATCGTCGCTCTGGCCGATCAGGGCGTCCAGAAACGGCGCATCCATCACACCGGTAGCAGGCTGTCCCATGCGGGCCTGGAAGGACTTGATGGCGGAAATGCTCTTGGGTCCGATGCGGCCATCGAACGGGCCGGAATAATCGCCCGTCCAGGCAAGGCGCATCTGCATGCCGACGCGGAAATCCTGGTCTGTATTCTGCTCGTAGGCCGCGCTGACCTGCCCCTGCGTGGGGGCGGCCTGCAATGCGGCAGGCGATGAAAATAGGAGAAGACCGGCAAAAACTGCTCGAAGCGTGCGCCGCATCCCTCTGCCCCCTCTCGAATAATAGCCTTGACAAAAGCCGTTCGACAGGGAAACGCAGGTTACCGGGATTCGATCCATCCAATTTTAGCAATTGCAAGAGATGCTTCTTAACCACGGCATCGCGGCCCGCGTTGCCACATTGACCGAATTCGCAAGCTTGATTAGGTGACGCGCATGACGATCAAGCCACTCATCATCCTGCCCGACCCGATCCTGCGCCAGGTCTCGGACCCTGTCGAGTGCATAGACGACGCGCTGCGCGCCTTTGCCGACGACATGCTCGAAACCATGTACGATGCCCCGGGTATCGGCCTGGCCGCGATCCAGGTCGGCGTACCGCGCCGCATGCTGGTGATCGACCTGGCCAAGGAAGACGAGCCGAAGAACCCGCTGGTGTTCGTCAACCCGCAGATCCTCGCCACATCCGACGAGCCGTCCTTGTACGAGGAAG
The DNA here is from genome assembly GCF_023702225.1 of Aureimonas altamirensis. Lineage (GTDB taxonomy): Bacteria > Pseudomonadota > Alphaproteobacteria > Rhizobiales > Rhizobiaceae > Aureimonas > Aureimonas altamirensis_B. The sequence continues at coordinate 195,107 of NZ_JAMQCO010000003.1, forward strand.
GTTGCCTGTCGATCCCCGAATACTATGCGGAGGTGGAGCGCCCCGCATCGCTGACGGTACGGTATCAGGATCTGGACGGAAAAACGCAGGAGCTTGAAGCCGATGGCCTGCTTGCCACCTGCCTTCAGCACGAGATCGACCATCTGAACGGCATTCTCTTCATCGACCACATCTCCAAGCTGAAACGCGACATGGTCATCCGAAAGTTCACCAAGGCGGCCAAGCGAGCCGTCGCCTGACGCCATGGCGCTGACGATCGTCTTCATGGGCACGCCGGATTTCAGCGTGCCGACTCTCGAGGCCATCCATGCGGCCGGCCATCGCCTGGCGGCCGTCTACACGCAGCCGCCGCGCCCCGCCGGCCGCGGCATGGCCGACAGGCCCTCCGCCGTCCACCGCGCTGCGCTGGACCTCGGCCTTGACGTCCGCTGCCCGACAAGCCTGAAGTCGCCGGAAGAGCAGGCCATCTTCGCCGGCCTCGGCGCGGATGTCGCCGTCGTCGTGGCCTATGGGTTGCTGCTGCCGCAGCCCATACTGGATGCGCCGCGATACGGCGCGCTCAACGGCCATGGCTCGCTGCTACCGCGTTGGCGCGGCGCAGCGCCGATCCAGCGCGCCATCGAGGCCGGCGACCTCGAGACGGGCATGATGGTGATGCGCATGGAAGCCGGTCTGGATACGGGCCCGGTCGCCCTGACGCAGACCCTTCCCATCGGGGATACGGAAACCGCCGTCGAACTGCACGACAGGCTGGCCGCCGCATCGGCCCGGCTGATGGTCAATGCACTGGAGCGGTTGGAGGGCGGAACGCTGACTTTCGAAGACCAGCAGGCGATCGCGGCCGCGACAGGGCGCGCGCCGATCTATGCCCGCAAGATCGACAAGGCGGAAGCACGGCTCGACTTCGCGCTGCCGGCCCGCGATGTGGCGCGCAAGATCAACGCCTTCTCGCCATTCCCCGGCGCCTGGACCCGACTGGAAGACGGTGCGGAACGCGTCAAGCTGTTGCGCGCCGCCATCGCCGAAGGCGATGGCGAGCCGGGGACGCTGCTGGACGACCGGCTGCTGGTCGCCTGCGGCGACGGCGCCGTACGCATACTGGAGTTGCAGAAGCAGGGCGGCAAGCCGATGAAGGCGGCCGACTTCCTGCGCGGCCAGACGCTGCCGGCCGGTGCGCGGTTTTCCTGATGCCGCGCTTTCGGCTGACCATCGAGTATAACGGACGTCCCTATGTCGGCTGGCAACGCCAGAAGAACGGGTTTTCCGTACAGGAAGCCGTGGAGGTGGCCCTGCGCACCTTCTGCGGCGAGGACGTCACCCTGTTCGGCGCAGGGCGCACCGACGCCGGCGTCCACGCGACCGGACAGGTGGCGCATGTGGACCTGACGCGCGACTGGAAGCCGGACACGGTGCGCGATGCGCTCAACGCCTATCTGCGGGAGGAAGGCGGCGTCGCCATCCTGGCGGCGGAACGGGTACCGGATACGTTCGACGCACGCTTTTCGGCGCGCAAGCGCCATTATCTCTACCGCATCCTGAACCGGCGCCCGCCCCCGACCGTCCTGAAAGGCCAGGTGTGGTGGGTATGGAAGCCGCTGGATATCGAAGCGATGGACCGGGCCGCGAAGCGGCTTCTCGGCACGCACGACTTCAACACCTTCCGCTCCGCGCACTGCCAGGCGAAGAACCCGGTGCGCACGATGGAGCGGCTGGATGTGGTGCGCGGCCCCGGCGAGGAGGTCCATATCCACGCCTCGGCCCAGTCCTTCCTGCACAACCAGATCCGGTCGTTCGCCGGGTCGCTCAAGCTGGTCGGAGAGCATCGCTGGACGGAGGCGGACCTCGCGGACGCGCTGGAAGCCCGCGACCGCAAGAGATGCGGGCCGGTCGCGCCGCCGGATGGGCTTTATCTGTCCCGGGTCGATTACTGACTACATCAGCTTGATGCCGGTCATGTCCATGACGGCCGCGTAGGTCAGGATCGAGCTGACGACCAGGAGCGCCGTGATCGCGCTTGCGACGAGGTAATCGCAGTCGCCCGCAAAAACCACCACCCGCGTCGTCAGAACCAGCGTGGCGACCCCGGCGAGAAGCAGCAAAAAGGCGACGGCGGTGCTGCCCCCCGTCAGCAGCATCAGCAGCCACAGGGGCACGAGCGCCCAGGCCAGCAGCGCACCGGACCAGTTGAGCGCGATGACGATCGGCCCGATCTTGCGCCTGAGCCCGATATGCGGCGCCGCCATGATGAGGATCAGCAGCGGCAGAAGCCAGGCCGTCACATCCGCCAGCGCGTGTGCGGCATAGGCGCCGACGCCGCCGCCGAGATACGGCCACTGACGCTCCACGGTCTCGAACTCGACCCAGGACAGGGCCATGGGCGGCATGGATACGATGATGGCGCCGAACGACGCCCAGAAGCCGTCCGCGGACAGGTTCAGGCGCTGCAGGCCATCGCGCTTGCCCTGCATCAGGCGAAGGATGCCCGTGAAGTATCGCAGCAGCTCGGCGAGGCTCGGTACGAAATCAGGTGTCGGCGGAGAACCAGCGGGAAATGAAGGTTTCATAGATGGCCGTCAACGTTTCGAGGTCGGATAGGGCGACACGCTCGTCGCTCATATGCATTGTTTGTCCAACGAGCCCGAATTCAACCACCGGGCAATAGTTCTTTATGAAACGGGCGTCCGAAGTGCCGCCGGAGGTCGACAGGCCCGGTGCGCGCCCGGTGACCTCCACGACAGCCGCAGAAAGCGCCTGCGTCAAGCGCTCGTCGCGCGTCAGGAACACCTGGGCGGGATTCTCCCGCCACTCGACCTCGAACGCGACCGGGCCGTCGCGACCGGGCCGGAGCGCCCCTTCCGCCAGGCCCGACCGCACGCGCGCGATGATCTCCGCATGCAGGCTCTCGGGTGACCACAGGTCGTTGTGGCGCACGTTGAAGGCGATCCGCGTCCGCGACGGTATGACGTTGGTGGACGGGTTTTCCGTATCGACGCCGGTGACTTCCAGGTTGCTCGGCTGGAAGCTTTCGGTTCCCTCGTCGAGCGGCATGCGCATCAGCGCATCCAGCACGGAAGGCAGCGCACGCATCGGGTTGTCGGCCAGATGCGGATAGGCGACGTGCCCCTGGCGGCCCGTCAGCGTGATCCAGCCGGACACCGAGCCACGCCGGCCGATCTTGATCATGTCGCCGATCCGTTCCGGATTGGTCGGCTCGCCGACGATACAGGCGTCGAACTCCAGGCCGCGCTGCCGCGCATGGGCAAGAAGCTTGTCCGTGCCGTTGACGGCGGGCCCTTCCTCGTCTCCCGTGATCAGGAAGGAGATGCGGCCTTCCGGCACGTCGCCCTTTTCCGACAGGCGCGCCACCGCCGCCAGGAAACAGGCGATGCCGCCTTTCATGTCCACCGCGCCGCGCCCGTACATCTGTCCGTTCTCGACGACCGCCCCGAACGGAGGGTGACGCCAGTCGGACAGCCGCCCCGGCGGCACGACGTCGGTATGCCCGGCGAAGACGAGATGCCGTCCGCCCCGGCCACGCGTCGCCAGCAGGTTTTCCACATCCGGCGTCCCAGCGTCGGAGAAGACCGTGCGCTCCACGTCGAAACCGAGCGGCCGGAGAAGCGCCTCCAGCAACGTCAGCGCCCCGCCTTCTTCCGGTGTGACGGAGGGGCAACGGATCAGCGCGGCAAGGTTGGCGGAAGGGTCTGTCGCGGAATGTGTCATGCGGCATTCCTTAGCCCCGGTCATGGGGGCTGACAATCCATGGCGAAAGCCGTTAAGGATGATCGCACGGAAGACGTTCGGGCGTCATTTTGCCCTATGCCGGGTCTCTGCCATCTTTTGGCCGGGTTCTGACCCAAAAGCGGATTCCGAGGGAAACAGCGTGGGGACTGGTTGGATGGAGCTTAAGCCGGGGGAAGCTCGTCGCGAGCGATTTCGCATGTGCGCCGACGCCATGGTCTTCGCGGCATTGATATCTCCCCTGGCGCTCGGTGGTTGCGTCTCGAGCGAAGGCGGCCTTCTGGGTGTCGCCGAGATCGGCGCGGACAAGCCGGCAGCCGAGACGGCGGAGGCGGCCAAGCCCGCGGAATCGAGCGCGAAGGGCCAGCGGGTCGCGTCCGGCCCGGCCCGCAACGGCACCATCTCCGGCAGCCGCGAGCTGGACGAGATGATCGCCAAGGCTGCCGACGCCAACGATGTCCCGCGCGAGCTCGCCTATGCCGTGGTGCGTGTCGAAAGCCGCTACAACCCCAAGGCCGTCGGCCCCGGCGGCGTCTACGGACTGTCGCAGATCAAGCCCGCCACGGCGCGCAGCCTTGGATTCAGCGGTTCCGCGCAGGACCTGCTCGACCCCGAGACCAACCTGAAATACGGCATGAAGTATCTTTCGGGCGCCTGGCACAAGGGCGATCGCGATGTATGCGCCACCTCGATGAAGTACAAGGGCGGCCACCGCGCCACCACCATGACCCAGTCGGCGCGCGCCTACTGCTCGAGCGTCAAGCAGCATATGGCGTCCATTTCCGGCCATCCCATGGGAAACTCGGACATGGCGCGCCTGCAACCTTCCGCCAAGCCTGCACCCAGGCAGGCGACCACGCAGGTCGCAGCCAGCGCCCCCTCGGCAAAACCGGCCGTGAAATCGCCTCCGGCGGCTTCCGCGCCGGTGCAACTGGCCTCCAACGCCCCCGCTCCGGCGGTGCGCAAGGTTGCCGGTGCGGATGCCGCCGCCGCGATGGCTCCGGCAAAGGCTGCCACGGCCACGCCGGCGGCGATGGCCGTCGAGACGGCAATGAAGGTTCCGGTGCCGGGCCACGCGGCGCGCCCCGTAGCCGATGCGCCCAAGCTGGCGGCGCGCAGCCAGAGCTTCGGGTCCATTCCCGTGCCGCAGCACGCCGCGTCCTTCGGATTCGACGGAGAGCCGGACCCCGCCCGCTTCGGCCAGTAGGCGGTCAGAGCGTTTCCTGTTCTTGTGAAAACACTCTAGAAAGCCGTGCGAGACCGCATGGCTGCCGACAGGGTTCCCTCGTCCAGGTAATCCAGTTCGCCGCCTACCGGCACGCCGTGGGCAAGCCGCGTGACGCGCACGTCCATCCCCTCAAGTTGGTCCATGATGTAGTGGGCGGTCGTCTGCCCCTCCACCGTCGCATTGACGGCGATGATCACTTCCCGGACGCCGCCCTCGCCCACGCGCTCGACGAGCCTGCCGATGGTCAATTCTTCCGGTCCGATGCCTTCCAGCGGCGAAAGCACACCGCCCAGGACATGGTAGGCGGCATTCAGCGCCTTGGCGCGTTCCAGCGCCCACAGGTCGGAGACGTCTTCCACCACGACGATGATGGAGCCGTCGCGCGCCGCATCGCGGCAGATGGTGCAAGGGTCCTGCGTATCGATGTTGCCGCAGCACGAGCAGGAGACGACCCTGTCGGCCGCCTCCGCCATGGCGCCGGCCAGCGGCGACAGAAGCTGCTCGCGCCGTTTCACCAGATGCAGCGCAGCGCGTCGGGCCGAGCGCGGGCCGAGGCCCGGCAGCTTGGCCAGCAATTGGATCAGCCGCTCTATTTCCGGCCCGGCGATGCTTCTGGACATGGGTTCTGGTGCGCCGGCCTTACTAGAAGGGCAGTTTCAGCCCGGCAGGCAGTTGCAGCCCCGCCGTCAGGCTTTGGGTCTTTTCCTGAATCTGCTGATCGAGCTTGCGACGGGCGTCCGCATGGGCGGCCACGATCAGGTCTTCCAGCATGTCCTTCTCGTCGGGATTGACGAGCGAGGGGTCGATGGCAAGCGCCGTCAGCTCGCCCTGCCCCTTCAGCGTCACCGACACGAGGCCGCCGCCGGATTGCCCGGTCGCCTCGACCTCGGCCAACTCCTGCTGAAGGTCCTGCATCTTCTCCTGCATGGCTTTCGCCTGCTTCATCATGCCCATCAGGTCTTTCACGGAATCAATCCTCGCTCTCGTCGTCTTCGTCGTCGGCGGCCGCGAAGGCCTCTTCGGGCAATGCGCCCTCCGGGTCGATATCGTCCAGCAGGACGGCCTCGTCAAACCCGGCGTCGTCCACCGGTGCAACGGCGTCCAGCGCCTCGCCCGGTGCCACCGCGCCCAGCGCCTCGGCCCGCAGGCGCACATCGGCTATGCGCGCGCCGGGAAAGGCAGCCATCAAGGCGGACACGTCCGGATCCTGCGCCACGTCGCGCAGAAGCCTTTCCCGCTTCTCCTGCGCGATCTCTTCCAGTGTCGGAGCTTCGACCGGGCCCGTCGCGACGGTCACGATCCAGCGCCGACCCGTCCAGTCGTGCAGCTTGCGCATCAATTCGCCGGGGAAGGTCGCCGGGGCGTCATCGGCAAGGCCGACTTCCAGCCGGCCGGCCTCTACCCGGACCGGCCTCAAGTAACGGCGAATCCGCAACCGCGCCAGAGAATCACGCTTTTCCAGCGCCAGCGCGTCGATATCCTCGAGCGAGCCGATCGCGATAGCAGGCTCCGATTCCGGGGCCTGCACCGGTTGCGGCTGCGGCTCGGGCGCGAAGGAATGAAGGCTGAGCGCCCCGCGTCCGGCCAGGGCCCTGACGCCACCGCGCTCGGCGGCAACCGGCGCCGCGACGGGAGCGCCGACGGCCGCATCCATGCCGCCGGTCGGCCCGGCCGGCCCCGGCGAGCGGGGCGGTGTGGGCGTGGCGGATGCGGCGGCAGCCGGTGCGGCAGGGACCGCGCCTGCGGATTCCACCAGCCTCAACAGTTCCTCCGGCCCGGGGAGGGTCGAGGCGTACGCGATCCGGATCAGAGCCATTTCTGCAGCCTGGCGCGGTGAAGCGGCCAGCCGCGCCTCCTCGATGGCCTTCAGCAGCATCTGCCAGACCTGCGAGAGCGTGCGCACCGACAGGCTCTGCGCCAACCTCGCCCCACGCTCGGCCTCTGCCGGCGCCAGCGATGCGTCCGCCCCGGCCTCCGGCACGAAACGCAGCCACGTGACCAGATGGGTAAAGTCGGCGAGATCGCCGAGAACCACCAGCGGATCGGCCCCGGCGGCGTATTGCGCCCGCAGTTCCTTGATGGCGGCGGCGGCGTCGCCCGCCATCAGCATCTCGAACAGGTCGATCACGCGTGCACGGTCGGCAAGGCCCAGCATGTCGCGCACGGCGTCTGCGCCGACATGCCCGGCCCCGTGCGCTATCGCCTGGTCGGCAAGCGACAGCGCGTCACGGACGGAGCCCTCGGAAGCCCTGGCGATCAATCGCAGCGCCTCTTCGTCGACGGCGACGCCCTCGGCGCCGAGCACCTTGCCGAGATGTTCCATCATGCGGCCGGCATCGACGCGCCGCAGGTCGAAACGCTGGCATCGCGACAGGACGGTGATCGGAACCTTGCGGATTTCGGTGGTCGCGAAGACGAACTTGACGTGCTCCGGCGGTTCCTCGAGCGTCTTCAGCAGGCCGTTGAAGGCCTGCGTGGACAGCATGTGAACCTCGTCGATGATATAGACCTTGTAGCGGGCCGAAACGGGGCGGTATCGCACCTGCTCGATGATCTCGCGGATATCGTCGATGCCCGTGTGCGAGGCGGCGTCCATCTCCACCACATCGACATGCCGGCCTTCCATGATGGCCTGGTCGTGCACGCCGGGCTGGTCCATGCGGATGGACGGCCTGTGCACCGTTTCCGTTTCGTAGTTCAGCGCCCGCGCCAGGATGCGCGCCGTCGTCGTCTTGCCGACGCCGCGCACGCCCGTCAGCATCCAGGCCTGGGCGATCCGCCCCGCCTCGAAAGCGTTGGTGAGCGTTCTCACCATCGGCTCCTGGCCGATCAGGTCGTCGAAACTTTGGGGGCGGTACTTGCGCGCCAGCACACGGTAGGCGCGCTGGCCGCCACGATCCGCCATGTCTTCAGCACTGGCCAAAAGAGCGATTCTCCGGGTGGCGATTCCTGCCGGAACGAAAACCGGTCCGTTCATATGCAGTGATACCGCGCCAGCACGCGGATGCAATGCCGAAGGTGGGAGGCTGGCACGGCGACCCGTGCCGGAACTCGTTGGGGCTGCTTCCTTCCGGACCTGACCCGGTTGGCGAGTGGCTCGTCCACCACCAACCTCCCGCCGTGTATATCGTTCGCTCTTGGTGTAAATGCAACCTCAAAGACAGCGATGGACTGAAATCCGAGGATCACGATTGACCCATCCGACCTTCCTTCTCGACCGCCGGCTCGACGGCGATGCATTCTTCGTACGCCGGCTTGCCCTGTGCCGGATGCTGCTGCTCAACGACCGGCGCTGGCCCTGGCTGCTGCTGGTTCCGGAACGGCCGGGGATCGTCGAGATCTTCGATCTGTCCGATCGGGACCGGGCGACGCTCATGGAGGAAACAAACGCGACGGCCCGGATGCTGGCGCGCGAGTTCGCCTCGCAGAAGATCAATTTCGGCAGCCTCGGCAATATCGTCGAGCAGTTCCACATGCACGTCATCGCGCGCGACGGCCGCGATCCGGCCTGGCCGGGCGCCCCCTTCGGCCATCCGGGGCGCGAGCCCTACGAACCGGACCAGGCCGATGCCATGATCGCCCGGCTGGCGGCGGCGGATCTGGCATCGTGACGCGTCCGCTCGGATTTACCGGCAATCGGCTGTTCCGCGACAGCGAGAAGCGGGGCCCGGACAGCCTGCCGAACGCCCTGGCCGATCCGCGCCTGCGCATCTGCCTCCTGGCCGGACGGGCCTTCCTGGTGACCGGCGCGGACGATGCGCCCGATGCCTTCTTCGATCTTGCCGGGGCACAGGCGCTGGATGCCGCGCTGGCCGAAGCGGTGCTGCTGGGCCATCATCCGGACGATGGCGCTCCGGTCGTTGCGGCCATGGCGCCGACGCCGCCCGAAGGCGCGTCCGCCGTCCGCGCCATGGATCTTCGCGGCCTTGCCATGTCCGGCGCCCTCGGCGGCGATGTCGAAGGTACGCTAGGACAGGCGCAGCATCTTCTATACTGGAACGGGCGGACGCGGCATTGCGGTGTCTGCGGCGGGGTGACCCTGTCCGAGGCCGGAGGCTTGCGCCGGCGGTGTTCCGCGTGCGGCGAGATGTTCTTTCCACGCACCGACCCCGTCGTCATCATGCTGGTGCATGACGGCGCGGACCGTTGCCTCCTGGGCCGCCAGAAGCAGTTCCTGCCCGGCATGTACTCGGCCCTCGCCGGCTTCGTGGAGCCGGGCGAGACGCTGGAAGACGCCGTGCGGCGCGAAGTGCTGGAAGAATCGGGGCTGGAGGTCGGCGCGGTCGCCTATCACGCCTCGCAGCCATGGCCGTTTCCCGGGTCGCTGATGATCGGCTGCTTCGGCCGCGCCCTCGGCGATACGGTGCGCTACGACGCCGACGAGCTGGAGGATTGCCGCTGGTTCGACCGGGCAGAGGTCCGCGCCATGCTGGCCGGCGCGCATCCCCAGGGCCTCGGCGTTCCGAAGCCGTTTGCAATCGCCAACATCCTCATCCGGGCCTTCGCCGACGGAAGGGTGCCCGGCTGATCACTCTCCCGGCACGGTCGGCGGCGTTACCGGCCTGTCGTCCGAAGCGCGATAGACGCCGAGGATCGTCAGCCGCTTGGTGAAGAAGGCGAGTTCCTCCAGCGCATGGGCGACGCCCGTCTCGTCGGGATGGCCCTCGATGTCGGCATAGAACTGCGTGGCCGTGAAGGCCCCGCCGATCTGGTAGCTTTCGAGCTTGGTCATGTTGACGCCATTGGTCGCGAAGCCGCCGAGCGCCTTGTAGAGGGCGGCGGGCAGGTTCCGCACCTCGAACAGGAAGGTCGTTACGATCCGGTCCCCGCGCGACGCCCACAGTGCGCGGTCGCCGTCACCCTTTCGGGACAGGACCACGAAACGCGTGGTATTATGCTCTGCATCCTCGACGTTCTCGGCCAGGATCTCCAGGCCGTAGAGCTCTGCCGCCAGCTTCGGCGCCAGCGCGGCGACGTGCATTTCCTGCATCTGGGAGACCATGCGCGCCGCGCCGGCGGTATCGGCCGCGACGATGCCGCGCCAGCCGTTGCGCCGCAGGATGCCGCGGCATTGGCCGAGGGCGTGGATGTGGCTGTAGACCTCGCGGATGTCCTGCGCCTGCGTGCCCGGCTTGGCCATAAGCTGAAAACGGATGGGCAGGAAGTACTCGCCCACGATCCTCAGACCCGATACGGGAAGCAGATGATGGATATCGGCGACACGGCCGGCGATGGTATTCTCGATCGGGATCATGGCAAGGTCGGCTTCGCCGCGCGTCACCGCGGTGAAGGCCTCCTCGAACGTATCGCAGGGCAAGGGCTCCATGCCGGGATACATGTTGCGGCATGCCGTGTCGGAATTGGCGCCCGGCTCTCCCTGGAACGAGATCCGGTTGGTGCGGGCGGCGGATACGTAGAAGGCGCGCGCGTCCTCGAGTTGGGGCGCCGTATCCACCCCCAGGGGCACGGCCTTCACGATGGCGGCGTCGATCCGCAGACCCGCCTCCAGCGCGCGCAGCTGCTCGAGGCTTTCGCGCCGCTCGAGCGCCGACGGCCCCAGGGCCACGAAACGCTCGAGCGCGGCGCGTCGATAGGCATAGATGCCGACATGGTGGAACAGGGGCCCCTGCCCCGAAGGAGCCGTCGCGCGAGTGAAGTAAAGGGCGCGCAGCCTGTCCTCGGCGACGGAGCTGCCGACAAGCTTGACGACGCTCGGATCCTGCGCGTCCGCGCCCCCCTCGAAGGGCACCGCCACAGTGGCGATATCGCAGGCAGGCTCCAGCAGCGGCGACAATACGGCGCGAATCGTTTCCGGCTCGATGGTCGGAAGGTCGCCCTGGAGGTTCACGATCGTGTCGAAACCGCCGTCCGGGTCGAGCAGCGTCAGTGCCTCGAAGATGCGGTCCGAACCCGATTGATGGCCGGCCCCGGTCATCACCGCTTCGAATCCGGCGGCCCTTACGGCAAGCGCGACATCGTCGGAATCGGTCGCGACCACGACGGGGCCGACATTGGCGGCGGCGGCGCGCTCGGCCACCCGGACGATCATGGGCTTGCCGGCGATATCGGCGAGCGGTTTGCCGGGCAGGCGCGTCGAGGCAAGACGGGCGGGTATCAGAATAACTGGGCGCATCGCTTCAGGACCCTGTGGACGAGGACCGTCCGGTTGTTTTTGCGTCCGCATCGCCGCAGCAATTGCTTGATCGGCGCGGCGGGCAATGTAAGAAGACTTCCAAGCTTGCGGCCCGGCGGTTTCGCGCAAATGCACCGAGACCGGCGATTCGCAAGCCCAGGGAGCGGTCTACAGGTGTTGCCTTGAAAGGGCAAAAGACATAGCTTCCGCGCGATTTTTAGAACCGTTCGTCGGTGCCGCCGCCGGCTGATGAGGGAGCCGCCCTGTCCATGAATTCTTTCGAGGCCAACAAGATCTTCGGTGCCGTGCTCGGTACTGTGTTCGTTCTGTTTGGCGGCAGCCTTCTTGCCGAAGTCATCTTCCATTCCGAGGCGCCGGAGCGTCCGGGCTTTGCGATCGAGGTGCCCGAGGATACCGGGGCCGCCGCCGAGGCGCCCGCAGCCGTGCCCATCGCGGTCCTGATGCAGGATGCCGATGCGGAGGCCGGCGCCGCCGTCTTCAAGCGCTGCCAGGCCTGCCACAGCGGCGAAAAGGATGGTCCGAACCTCGTCGGCCCCGATCTGTGGGACATCGTCAACCGGCCGATAGCCGTGCATGAGGGCTTTTCCTATTCGGCAGCCATGAACGCCTTCAGCGAGGATCATGCGGTCCACTGGGACTACGAGCATCTGAACGGCTTCCTGCACAATCCGCGCCAGTATGTCAGCGGTACGGCGATGAGCTTCGCTGGCATCAACAATGACGGAGACCGCGCCGACCTGATCGCCTATCTGCGGACGCTGTCGGACAACCCTGCCCCCTTGCCTGAAGTGGAAGCCGCGCCGGCAGAAGGCGGCGATGCATCCGCACCCGCCGAAGGGGAAGCCGCGCCCGCCGAAGGCGGTGATGCCGCCGCACCCGCCGGGGCCGCGCCGCAGGTGACGGAACCCTCCACCACCACCACGACGGATGGCGCGCAGCAGGCTCCGGCGACGACCGACCCTTCCACGGGCGAGCAGGAAGCACCTCCCGCACCCGCTGAAGGTGCCCCGGCCGGCGCGCAGTAGGTTTGTGCATAGATATATTTCGGAAAAGGCCGGCCGACCGCCGGCCTTTTTTGTTGGCGTATTCTTGCGCCTCCGGGACCGGCGATTAAACTTTCGTCATGATGAGGGTTTGTCCAAACCGTGCCACAAAGCTGGCCGCAGCTTGGGTGCGACCCTGGAAACGATATGCGGAGACAGATTTGACCGGACGCGCCGTTGCCCCGACCCTCGCCCTGATGGTCGCCGCCTTCTCCTTCGCCGCGCCCGTTCGGGCGCAGGAGCCCGCCGTCGGCGAATGGCGCGAATGGTCCAGCATCATCGAGCCGTCCAAATACGGTGACGATTTTGCCCACTACGACTACGTCAACCCCGATGCCCCGAAGGGCGGCACGCTGAACCTTGCCGGCTCGGGCAGCTTCGACAGTTTCAACCCGTTCGTGCTGCGCGGCACGGCCGCGGCGGGTTTCGCGGCATTCGGCGGCGGCCTTGCCTACGATACGCTGATGGACCAGGCGCTGGACGAGCCGGGCGTCAGCCACGGGCTGATCGCCGAGGCGATCCGCTATCCTGCCGATTATTCATCCGTCAGTTTCCGGCTGGATCCCGATGCCCGCTGGCACGATGGCGAGCCGATCACCGTCGACGACGTGATATGGAGTTTCCAGACGGTTACGCGCCTCTACCCGCTCTATGCCAACTACTATCACAACGTCACCTCCGTCGAGGAAACCGGCGAGCGCGAAGTCACCTTCCGCTTCGACCAGACCGGCAACCGTGAACTGCCCAACATCATGGGGGATCTCGTCGTATTGCCCCAGCACTACTGGGAAGGCACGGACGCGCGGGGCAACAGGCGCAATATCGAGGAGCCGACGCTGGAGCCGCCTCTCGGCTCGGGCCCCTACCGCGTCGCCAGCTTCGACACCGGAAACACGATCACCTGGGAGCGGGTGCCCGATTATTGGGCCAAGGACCATCCGACGCGCCTTGGCCGGTATAATTACGATCGCATTCACTACACCTATTTCCGCGATCTGAACTCAGCCTGGGAAGCGTTCAAGCGCGGCGGCTTCGCCGATTATCGCGCCGAAAACAGCGCCGGGCGCTGGGCGACGGGCTACGATTTCCCGGCCTTCAAATCCGGCCAGGTGAAGAAGGAGGCGCTGCCGACGGAGGGCGCGCAGCCGATGCAGGCTTATGTGCTGAACACGCGGCGCGAGAAATTTGCCGATCCGCGCGTGCGCCATGCCCTTCTGCTGGCCTTCAATTTCGAGGAGATGAACCGCACGCTGTTCCACGGTCAGTACAAGCGGACGGGCAGCTACTTCCAGAATACCGAACTGGCCGCCAGCGGCCTTCCCGGGCAAGACGAACTGGCCGTTCTCGAGCCCCTGCGCGACAAGCTGCCGCCGGAGGTCTTCACGCAGGAATATGCGCTGCCCGATTATTCCGCCCCCAATGCCGAGCGCACCTACCTTCGCGAGGCCTTCGACCTGCTGCGCGAGGCGGGGTACGAGCGGCGCGGAAGCGACCTCGTCAAGGGCGATACGGGCGAAGTGCTGAGCATCGAGTTCCTGGGGGACGACCCCAACGACAGCCGCATCCTGGAGCCGTATGCCAACCAGTTGCGCCGGCTGGGCGTCCGCGCCACCGTGCGGATCGTCGATGCCTCGCAGTATCAGGCGCTGGTGGACGAATTCGATTTCGACGTGGTGACCGGGCAGTTCCAGCAGTCTCTGTCCCCAGGCAACGAACAGCGCGACTTCTGGAGCTCGGCCGCCGCGTCGCAGCGCGGCAGCCGCAACCTGGCCGGCATCCGCAACGAGGCCGTGGACGCGATCATCGACAAGATCGTCTTCGCACCGGATCGCGAGAGCCTGGTGGCCGCCAGCCGCGCGCTCGATCGCGTGCTGTTGTGGAACTATTACATGGTCCCGCAATGGCATAATCCCGACATCTGGCTGGCCTATTGGGACAAGCTCCAGATGCCCGAGAAACAGCCGGCCTATATCGGCCTGGACCCGTTCTCCTGGTGGGTGCGCGCTGGTGCGGCCGCTCCGCAGCCGGCCGCTGCCGAAGGGCAGCCGCAATGACGGGGCTCTGGCTCCATCGCCGCCGTTTCGGGCAGATCCTGGCCGGGGCCGCAGGCGCGGCGGCGTTTCCGCGCCTGTCCCTGGCGGACAACCCTACAGACCGGCCATTGCACGGCCTGTCCGCCTTCGGCGAGTTGAAGTATGCAGAAGGCTTCGAAAGCTTCGACTACGCCAATGTGGATGCGCCGGTGGGCGGGCGCATGGTCCTGAGCGTGCCGTCCTGGCTGTTCAACCAGGCGCCCGATACGTTCGATACGCTCAACACCTTCGTGCTGCAGGGCAATGCCCCGCCCCGCATGGAAAAGCTGTACGACACGCTGATGGTTTTGGCTCTGGACGAGCCAGACTCGATCTATTGCGCCCTGGCGGAATCGGTCGCCATGTCTGCCGACACCAACAGCTTCACCTTCCGGCTGCGGCCGGAAGCGCGCTTTTCGACCGGAGAGCCGGTCACTGCGCAGGATGTCGCCTTTACCTACGAGCTGATGAAGCGCGAGGGCCATCCGAGCCTGATGATCCTCCTGTCCGAGGTCGACAGCGTCGAGGCCACCGACCCGCAAACCGTCATCATGCGCTTTTCGGGCCAGCAGACGGTGCCGGCGGCGCTGGGCGCCATGTCCGGCATTCCGATCCTCAGCGCCGCCTTCCTGGACGGGAAGGACTTCACCCGCACCGGGATGCAGGAACTTCCCGGCAGCGGCAATTATCGCGTCGGCCGGTTCGAGCCGGGGCGCTTCATCGAATATGAGCGGCGCGACGATTACTGGGGCTGGGCGCAGCCCTTCGCGCGGGGGCTGGACAACTTCCAGACGCTGCGCATCGAGTTTTTTCGCGACAGGCAGGCGGCCCTGCAGGCCTTCAAGAAGGGCGACATCACCTGCCGCCAGGAGTTCACCACCAAGGCCTGGGCGAGCGAATACGACATTCCGGCCGTCGCCGAGGGGCGGATCGTCAAGCGCGAGTTTCCCGCCGACAAGCGGCCCAAATTCCAGTGCTGGGCCTTCAACCAGCGCCGCGCCCAGTTTGCCGATCCGCGCGTGCGCCGGGCCATCAACCTGTGCTTCGACTTCGAATGGACGAATGCCAACCTGATGTTCGGGCTGCGCACCCATTCCAATTCCTGCTTCCAGGGGTCCGAGTTCGTGGCCACGGGTGCGCCGGGCGCCGACGAGCTGGCCTTTCTGGAGCCGCTGCGCGCCGACCTGCCGCCGGAAGTGTTCGGCGAGGTTTGGGTGCAGCCCGTATCGGATGGCAGCGGCTTCGACCGCGCCATGCTGCGCGAGGCCAGCACGCTGATCGCCGATGCCGGCTTTCGGCGAGACGGTGACCGCCTCGTCAATGCGCAGGGCGTCGTGCTGTCCGTGGAGTACATGATCAACGATCCGGAACAGACCCGTGTCTACGGCAAGATGATCGAGAACATGCGCCGCGTCGGCATCCGGGCCGATTTCCGGCTGGTGGACGCCGCCCAGTATCAGGCGCGGCAGAACCGCTTCGAGTTCGACATGATGCTTTCGGCCTTCTCGCTGGGCGCGACGCCGACGCCGGAAAGCCTGCGTATCTTCTTCGGCAGCGGCATGAAGGACGCGCAAGGAGGCTACAATTTCCCCGGCATGGCCAGCCCTGCGGTGGACGCACTGATCGAGCGCACCGGCACGGCCAAGAGCCGCGACGAGCTCGTAGCCATCATGCGCTGCATCGACCGCGCGCTGCGGGCGCGGCTGGACTGGGTTCCCAACATCACCTCCGACGTCAATCACATGGCTTACTGGGATATGTTCGGAATGAAGGACGAAAAGCCCGATTACGGCTTCCCGGTGGAATCCCTCTGGTGGTACGAAGAAGATAGGGCCCGCGCCATCGGCCGGGCCTGACCCGCCATGACAGGCCCGGCCGTCGTCGCCGCCCACCCGAACCGGAGTTGAGAACCAGCCGATATGGGCGCCTACATCCTACGCCGCTTGCTGCTGATGATCCCGACGCTGTTCGGCATCATGGCCATTTCCTTCATCGTCATCCAGTTCGCGCCGGGCGGGCCGGTAGAGCAGGTCATCGCCACCCTGCAGGGCCAGGCGGGCGACCGCCTGTCGGGCGGCGGCGCAGGCGAGACGCAATACCAGCCCAGTACGGACAGCTCCGGCTATCGCGGCGCGCAGGGGCTGGACCCCGCCTTCATCGCAAAGCTGGAGCAGCAATTCGGCTTCGACAAGCCGCCGCTGGAACGCTTCGGCCTGATGATCTGGAATTTCGTCCGCTTCGATTTCGGCGAAAGCTATTTCCGCTCGGTGAGCGTCATCGACCTCATCAAGGAAAAGATGCCCGTTTCCATTTCGCTCGGGCTGTGGATCACCCTGATCTCCTATGGCATTTCCATTCCGCTGGGCATCCGCAAGGCGCTGAAGGACGGAACGAGCTTCGACGTCTGGACATCGGCCATCGTCATCGTCGCCTATGCGATACCGGGCTTCCTGTTCGCCGTGCTTCTGATCGTGCTGTTCGCCGGCGGATCGTTCCTGGACTGGTTTCCCCTGCGCGGCCTCGTCTCCGACAACTGGCATCAATTGTCCTGGCCGGAGCGGATCGTCGACTATTTCTGGCACCTGACCCTGCCGCTGATCGCTCTTTCGCTGTCGGCCTTCGCCACCACGACGCTGCTGACGAAGAACTCCTTCCTGGACGAAATCCGCAAGCAATACGTGACGACGGCACGGGCCAAGGGGCTGACCGACCGCAAGGTGCTGTACGGCCACGTCTTCCGGAACGCGATGCTGATCATCGTCGCCGGCTTTCCAGGCGCCTTCATCTCGGCCTTCTTCACCGGTTCGCTGCTGATCGAAACGATCTTCTCTCTCGACGGGCTGGGCCTGCTCGGCTTCGAGAGCATCTATCGGCGCGATTATCCCGTGGTCTTCGCGACGCTCTACATCTTCTCGCTGATCGGCCTGGTCGCGACCCTGGTCTCCGACCTCTGCTACACATGGATCGACCCGAGGATCGACTTCGAAAGGCGGGACGTATGAGCGTGGATTCCCTGGAACCCGCGGCCAGCCGCGCCAGCGCCGATGCCGCCGGGATCGCGCAGGTTGCCCCGTCGGCGGCCGCGCGGCGCCCCCGCCTGTCGCCGCTAAACCGCCGTCGCTGGCAGAACTTCAAGGCGAACCGGCGAGGCACATGGTCTCTCTGGATCTTCCTCGTGCTGTTCGTGGTCACGCTGTTCGCCGAGTTCGTGGCCAACGACAAGCCGATCCTCATCCAGTATCGGGGCGAATATTACGCGCCGATCTTCGTCGACTATCCGGAGGAGGTCTTCGGCGGCTTCCTGCCCGTCACCAATTACCGCGACCCTTTCATCCAGAATGAGATCGCAGAGAACGGGTGGGCGGTCTGGCCGCCGATCCGCTATTCCTACCGTACGGTCAACAACGAGGTGCCGACACCCGCCCCCTCGCCGCCCTCCTGGACGATGACCAAGGAGGAGCGCTGCCAGCGCTATCCCGAAGGCGTTGCCGACATCAACTGCAATTTCGGCAACATGAACTGGCTCGGCACCGACGACCAGGCGCGCGACGTGCTGGCACGCCTTATATACGGGTTCCGCATCTCCGTACTGTTCGGGCTGGTGCTCACGATCGCCTCCGCCGTCATCGGCGTTTCCGCCGGTGCGGTGCAAGGCTATTTCGGCGGCTGGGTGGACCTGATCTTCCAGCGCTTCATCGAGATCTGGTCGTCCATTCCGGTCCTTTACCTGCTGCTCATCGTGGCCGCGATCCTGCCGCCCGGCTTCTGGATATTGCTCGGCATCATGCTGCTGTTCTCGTGGGTGGCCTTCGTGGGCGTGGTGCGCGCCGAATTCCTGCGCGCCCGCAACTTCGAATATGTGAATGCGGCGCGGGCACTGGGCGTCAAGGACGGCACCATCATCATGCGCCACCTTCTGCCGAACGCCATGGTGGCGACGCTGACCTTCCTGCCCTTCATTCTCAACGGCTCCATCACCACGCTGACATCGCTGGATTTCCTCGGCTTCGGCCTGCCGCCCGGCTCGCCGTCGCTGGGCGAGTTGCTGGCACAGGGCCGCAACAACCTGCAGGCGCCGTGGCTCGGCATTTCCGGCTTCGTCGTCCTGTCGCTGATGCTCTCGCTGCTCGTCTTCGTGGGCGAGGCCGTGCGGGACGCCTTCGACCCGCGAAAGAGCTTCCAATGAAAGCCGGCGTCCCCATGACAGAGACCGCAGACCGGCCGCTGCTGGATGTGCGCAACCTTTCCGTCGCCTTCGGACGGACGCTCGCCGTCGACGACGTGTCCTTTTCCATCGCGCCGGGCGAGACGCTGGCGCTGGTGGGCGAATCGGGCTCAGGCAAATCGGTTTCGGCGCTGTCGGTCCTTAAGCTCCTGCCCTATCCTGCCGCCAGCCACCCCGGCGGCGCGATACTATATGACGGACACGATCTGCTGCGCGCCGACGACACGTCGTTGCGCGGCATTCGCGGCAATCGCATCTCGATGATCTTCCAGGAGCCGATGAGCTCCCTCAACCCGCTTCATACGATCGAGAAGCAGGTCGGCGAGATCATGAAAGTACATCGCGGATTGTCCGACCGGCAGGCGCGCGAACGCACGCTCGAGCTTCTGCATCAGGTCGGCATCCGCGACCCCGAAAAACGGCTGAACGCCTATCCGCATCAATTATCGGGCGGCCAGCGCCAGCGCGTCATGATCGCGATGGCGCTGGCCAACGAGCCCGACCTGCTCATCGCGGACGAGCCTACCACCGCGCTCGACGTGACGGTGCAGGCGCAGATCCTGGAGCTCCTGAAGAAACTCCAGGCCGAGCGCGGCATGGCCATGCTGTTCATC
This sequence comes from Aureimonas altamirensis, assembly GCF_023702225.1. Classification (GTDB taxonomy): domain Bacteria; phylum Pseudomonadota; class Alphaproteobacteria; order Rhizobiales; family Rhizobiaceae; genus Aureimonas; species Aureimonas altamirensis_B. The sequence goes on from NZ_JAMQCO010000003.1 coordinate 214,184, forward strand.
ACCCACGATCTGGGCATCGTGCGCCGCATCGCCGACCGCGTCTGCGTGATGTTCAAGGGCAAGCTGGTCGAGGAAGGCCGGACGGAGGACATCTTCGCCCATCCGCGTCATTCCTACACCAAGCATCTCCTGGCGGCCGAGCCCAAGGGCCGCCCGCCCGCCGCGAACGAAAACGCCGCCCTGGTCATGGAGGGGCGCGACATACGGGTCTGGTTTCCCGTCCGCACCGGCCTCATGCGCCGGGTGAGCGACCATGTGAAGGCGGTGGACGGCGTCGACGTCGCGGTACGCGCCGGGCAGACGGTGGGGGTTGTCGGGGAGTCCGGCTCCGGCAAGACGACGCTTGGCCTGGCGCTGACGCGCATGATCGCATCGAAGGGCGAGATCCTGTTCGAGGGCGAGCGCATCGACCAGCGGTCCTTTGCCGAAATGCGCAGCCTGCGCAAGCGCATCCAGATCGTATTCCAGGATCCCTACGGCTCTTTGTCGCCGCGCATGCCGGTGGCCGATATCGTGGCGGAAGGCCTGTCCATCCATGCGTCGGAGCTCTCCACCGAGGCGCGGGAGGCCCGCGTGGTCTCGGCCCTGCGCGAAGTGGGCCTCGATCCGGAAACGCGCTTCCGCTATCCGCATGAATTCTCCGGCGGGCAACGCCAGCGCGTCGCCATCGCGCGCGCGATGGTGCTGAATCCCAGATTCGTCATGCTCGACGAGCCGACATCCGCGCTCGACATGAGCGTGCAGGCACAGGTAGTCGACCTTTTGCGCGACCTGCAGAGGAAGCACGACCTCGCCTACCTGTTCATCAGCCACGACCTCAAGGTCGTGCGCGCGCTGGCAAACCACATCATCGTCATGCGCAATGGCAAGGTGGTGGAGTCCGGCCCCGCAGAGGACGTGTTCGACCGGCCCCGCACCGATTACACGAAGGCGCTGATGGCGGCGGCCTTCGACGTCAAGGCCGTTGCGGCCGGTGGAGTATCGCAATGAGCACATCCGATCGCCGGCGGCTGGCAGACCAGCCGCTCGACTTTACCCTGACGTCCGAGGAGCGATTGGCAGACGGCTTTCGTCCGCTCGACCGCCTATTCGTATCGCACGCCAGCCTGGATGGGGCCCGGCGCTTCGAGGGCGTGCGACGCGAAGTCCTGCGTGCGCGCGAAGCGGCAATCGTCCTTCCATACGATCCCGATACCGACGAGATCGTCATCATCCGCCAGTTCCGCATCGGCGCGGCACTGAAGACGCCCAACGCCGCGGCACTGGAGCTGCCGGCCGGCCTCATCGACGACGACGAGAAGCCGGCCGTCGCGGCCATACGGGAACTGCGCGAAGAAACAGGGCTCGAGGCGCTGGCAACAGCCCCGCTCTTCTCCGTCCTGACCTCTCCCGGCCTGTGCGACGAGGTTGCCCACTACTTCATGTGCATCGTCGATACGCGACGCCTGCCGCAAACGGCCGGTCTGGCCGACGAGCACGAGGATATCATCCCCATCGCGGCGCCGGCGGAGGCGCTCATCGCTGCGATGGACGAAGGCTTCATCGCCAACAACCTGCTCGTCACGGCTCTCAACTGGTTCGACAGGAAGGGCCGGCCCGTTGCCCGCATGCTTGCCGACAGTATCGATGCTCCGGCCTGACCGGGCCGTTCGAGGGGACACGCCATGACCATCCTGATCTCATCCACCGGGGAATCCCCTGAGCGCTGGCGCGATGCCCTCGCGGCGCAGCTGCCGGACGATACTTTCGCCCTGTCGCCGGACGAGGGCGAGGCCTCCGGCATCGACTACGCCGTGGTATGGCGACAGCCGCAGGGCGTTCTGTCGCGCCTGCCGGCGCTGAAGGCGATATTCTCGCTGGGCGCGGGCGTGGATCACGTCCTGTCCGACCCGACCCTGCCGGATGTGCCGGTGGTTCGGATCGTCGCCGAGGATCTTACCAACCGCATGAGCGAGTATGTCGTCTGGCGCGTGCTCGATCACATGCGACAGGGCCGGCTCTACCGCGAGCAGCAGGAGGCCACCTTATGGCGCGAGCGGTCGCAGCCAGCCGCAGCCTCGGTCTCGGTCGGCATCCTCGGCCTCGGAGAACTCGGGCGCGACGCCGGCCGCAAGCTGCAGGCACTCGGCTTTTCCGTGCGGGGCTGGAGCCGCACGCAACGCACCCTCGACGGCATCGAGACCCATAGCGGCCCGGACGGCCTTGCGGCGTGCCTCGCCGCCTCGGACATCGTCGTCGTCCTGCTGCCGCTGACCGACGAAACACGCGGCCTGATCGACGACGGCTTCCTGTCGGCGCTGAAGGCACAAACGCCCCTGGGCGGCCCGGTATTGATCAATGCCGGCCGCGGCGGGTTGCAGAGCGACGAGGCGATCCTGCGTGCCCTGAACGACGGACGCCTGATGGAAGCGTCGCTGGACGTGTTCGAGGAAGAGCCCCTGCCCACCGCCAGCGCCTTGTGGGCTCATCCCCGAGTGTTCGTGACACCGCATGTCGCTGCCTCCTCGGACCCGACGGCGCTTTCGGTGCTCATCGCCCGGCAGATTTTGCGCCACAGAGCCGGAGAATCCCTCGTCGGCATCGTCGATCGCACGGCCGGCTACTGACCGGCAGCGCGATTATGCTCTAAGCTCCCCACAGGCTGGGTGGAAACGGGTATGGGGTGACGATGCGTGGGATGCGGTTGACCGCATCATTGGCGGCATTTGCAGTCGGCGCGGTCGCAGCCGGCACGGCTTCGGCAGAGGAAGGGCGGCCGGGCTGGGCGCTGCAGGTGACCCCGTATGTCTGGGCCGCCGGCCTGAAGGGCGACATCTCGCCATTCAGGCGCGCGCCGACCATCGGCGTCGAAAAATCCTTCTCCGACGTGCTCGAGGATCTGAACGTCGCAGCCTTCCTGCACGTCTACGGACGTTCCGGTCGCTTCGTGGCGGTGGGAGACCTGCTGTATGTCGACACCACGGATGCACGGCAGGTGGGCGCCCTGCCGGTGATCGGCCAGATCCCGTCGATCGACGTCTCCGTGGATTCCCGCCAGGTTTCCGGCACCCTCATGGGCGGCTATCAGCTATATGCCACGCCGCATTTCAACTTTGCGCTGTTGGCCGGTATTCGGGCGTGGGACATCAGCAACGTCCTGACAGTGGCTACCCCTGTCGGCACCGCATCCTACGACGAGAGCTTCTCGTGGGTCGACCCGATCGTCGGCGCCCGGGCCTTCGTCGTCCTTGCCGATCGGTTGTCCCTTCAGGTCCAGGCCGACATCGGCGGCTTCGGCGCGGGCTCCGAGCGCACATGGCAGGCGCTCGGCACGCTCAACTACGAACTCAACCGGCATCTGTCCGTATCGGCCGGATACAAGGTGCTGGACGTCGAATACGAGGCGGACGGCCATGTCTTCGACACGACGCTGCAAGGGCCTGCGCTCGGCCTGACATACCGGTTCTGACCCAGGACCCCTATTCGAACAGGATCGTGGGCGCGGCAGGCGCCGCATGTCCCTCCAGCCGGGCCAGCACCTTGGTCGCGATGTCGCGGTAGGTAGCGGCGGTTACGCTATCGGGCTGCGTGGCCACGACGGGCCGGCCGGCATCGGAACTCTCTCGGATACCCATCTCAAGCGGCACTTCGCCAAGGAAGGGCACGCCCAGCCGCGCGGCTTCCGCCTTTGCCCCGCCGTGGCCGAATAAATCGTAGCGGCGGCCGGTATCCGGGGCGATGAAGTAGCTCATGTTCTCCACGATGCCGAGCAACGGCACCTCTACCTTGCGGAACATCGCCAACCCCTTGCGCGCATCGATCAAGGCGAGATCCTGGGGCGTGGATACGATCACGGCTCCGGCCAGCGGAACCTGCTGAGCCATCGTCAGCTGGGCGTCGCCGGTGCCCGGCGGCATGTCGACCACCAGAATGTCGAGGGGCGCCCATTCCACCTCCCGCAGCAATTGAGTCAGCGCCGACATGACCATCGGCCCGCGCCAGATCATCGGCGTGTCCTCTTCCACCAGGAAGCCCATGGACATGGTCTTGAGGCCGTACGCTTCCATCGGAAGCAACGCCCGGCCGCCGACCGTCTGCGGCTTGCCCTTCAGCCCCATCAGCCGTGGCACCGACGGTCCGTAGATATCCGCATCCAGCAGGCCCACGCGCTTGCCGGCGGCGGAAAGCCCGAGGGCCAGGTTGACGGCGGTGGTGGATTTGCCGACGCCGCCCTTGCCGGAGGCGACGGCGATGATCTGCCCTATCCCCGGCACACCCGGTTTGCTGCCGCCGCCGCGGGGTGCGCCGGCGTGGGAGTGGCCATGGCCATGAGCCGGCGGTTGCGCCGACGGGCGCGGCGGCGCGGGCTGCTGCGAGCCCCCGCCGGTCCGCTCCGCCGTCAGGGCCACCATGGCCGAGGAGATACCCTCGAGGGCGGTCACCCGTCGCTCGATCTCCTGGCGCATCGGCTCGAACCGCTCGGCCTCGCTGGCCGGCACGGTGAGCGAGAAGAACGCCTTGCCGTCCGCCACGAAGATATCGGACACCATCCCGCGCGAAACGATGTCGGCGCCACCATCAGGGGCCGGCAAACGGCGGAGCATATCCAGGATCATGTCTTTCAAGGCGGCATTCACGAGGCGGCTCTCCAATCTGTCTCAAAACGCATTCCTCAGGCTGTAGAGCCTTTGGTACGCGTTTTCCAACTTATGATCCGGGAATGCGAAGTTCAGGGGGACTTCCCCAAAAAATGATATATGACAGCGCGGATCAACTTATGGAGATCGAGATGGCCGAGACACAAGGCGTGCTGCAACCGGTGACCGATGAGACGCGCCGCCAGGCCCGCCACCTCATCAGGACGGCGCGTCATGCCGCGATGGCCAGCCTGGACCCCGATGATGGCTGGCCACTGGCAAGCCGGGTCCTGGTTGCACCCGACATCACCGGAGATCCGGTCATCCTGGTTTCGACGCTGGCGGCCCATGCGGGAGCGCTCGTCGCCGATCCGCGCGCCTGCCTGCTGTTCGGCGCAGCCGGAAAGGGCGATCCTCTGGCGCATGCCCGCCTGTCGGCGCGGGGCAGCGCCGAGAAAATCGATGCCCGCCATCCCGACTACGAGCGTATCCGGCGCCGGTTTCTGGCGCGGCAGCCGAAGGCGAAGCTGTATGTGGATTTTCCGGATTTCGCCTTCTGGCGAATCGTTTTGTCGAGCGCTTCCCTGAACGGCGGATTCGGCCGCGCGCATGAATTGTCACGCGACGACCTTACGGAGGCGGTCCATGCCGAGATCGTGGACGCGGAGCCGCGTGTCTCCGGGCATATGAACGAGGATCATGCCGACGCGACGGAGCGTATGGTGCGTCAGGCCGGCGGCGCAGGCACGGGCTGGCTCATCGGCACCATAGACCGACACGGCTTCGATTGCGTACGCGGAGACGATGTATGGCGAATCGAATTCGACCGGATGATCGACGCCGGCAGCGACTATCACATGGCCTTCGTGGATTTGGCGCGCCGGGCCAAAAGCGATGCGGCGCCCGAAGGCGCCGCATGATGTTTCCGAAATATCCCGGGCCGGATCAGCGATAGCCGGCCGGGCAGCTTGCCACATAGCGTTGGCCGCGCCCGTCGCGGTAGACGCATTCGCCGGGGCGGCTGGTTGCCGCGCCGACGAGGGCGCCGCCAGCCGCGCCGACCGCACCGCCGATCAGCGCGCCCTGCACGTCACCGCCGACGGCAGCGCCGATGGCCGCCCCACCGAGACCGCCGACTGCCGCGGGTGCGACGATATCCTGATTCGGCGTCTGGCAGCCGGCCAGCGCCAGAAGTGCAGCGAAAACGCCCAGTACAACGAATTTCTTCATGGTGATTTGCCTCTTCAGCTTCGTCCCTAGGGGTTTTCTCTCACGAGTTTGTGGCAGGATGAAAGTGCCTGCGCACATGCTTACACGGCTTTGCGCTGCTCGATTACTTCAAAATGAGCGTCGGGAATGCGCAGGCGGTATCGAAGCCCTTCCGGCTGGTAGCTCAACTCGGCTTCCCCTCCGACGGAATTGGGCACGATTCGCTCCAGCGTCGAAGTGCCGAATCGCGTGTCGCTCCGCTCGCCCACATGCGGGCCGTTCATCTCCTGCCAGTGCAGGGTCAGGTGGCGTGCATCCTGCTCCTGCGCGACATCCACCCGGATGTCGACGATCCCGCCATGAACGGACAGGGAGCCGTAGGATGCCGCATTCACGGCAAGCTCGTGCAGGGCAAGCCCCACATGCAGAGCGGCCGTCGGCGACAAATATATCTCCGGCCCGGCCATGTGAACCTGCCGCATGCCTTCCGGCGCATAGCGCTCCACCTGGCTGGCCACCAGCATGGAAAGGCCGGCGCCACGCCAGTCCGCATCCGTCACGATATCCTGCGAGGCGGACAGTGACTGGATACGGCCCCGGAAGCGCACCAGGAACTCCGGCACGGTGATCGAGTGGCGCGCCGTCTGGCTTGCCAGGCTCTGAATGATCGCCAGGAGGTTCTTGGAGCGGTGCGATAGCTCGCGCAGCAGGGACTTCAGCGTATCTTCGCGGCGCTTCTGCTCGGTGATCTCGAGCGATGTTCCGACGAGACCGATGACTGCTCCCGTATCGTCGCGATCCACATCGACCCGCACGTCGAACCAACGATGCTGCTCCGCATCGGCGATCTGCAACTCGAACCGAGCCGGCTTGCCGCTGTCCAGAACCGTCCGCTTGATGGCATCGCAGCGCTCGGCCGCCGACGCCGGCAGGAAATCGGAATCGCGAAGCCCGTTCGCGGCGGAGGCAAGCCAGGAATTGTCGGCGTTGAACAGCCACAGATAGCGCATGTCGAGATCCTGCGCGAAAAGCGCCATCTCGGTGTTGGTCAACGCGCGAAGGGCCTTGTAAGCGACCATCCTAGCCCCGTTCGAAACTGCGACGGGTCACCGAACGTGCAGCGACGCCGGCACAGTTCCGGGAGTGTTCCACGTCAGGCGGCCGCTTTTTTGTCGGCCTCGAAGAACAGCGCCTGGCTGATCAGCGCCTTCACCATGTCCGGGTTGAAGGGCTTGGTGACGAGGAAGGTCGGTTCCGGGCGCTCGCCGGTCAGGAGCCGTTCCGGGAAGGCCGTGATGAATATCACCGGGACGGAGACCCGCGAGAGGATATCGTTGACGGCGTCGATGCCGGAGCTGCCGTCGGCAAGCTGGATATCGGCCAGCACCATGCCGGGCTTCTGCTCCTCGAACAGGGTGATCGCCTCCTGATGCGTGCGGGCGATGCCCGTTACGCCGTGGCCGAGGCTTTCGACCATCTGCTCGATGTCCATCGCGATCAGAGGTTCGTCCTCGATGATCATGATGTTGGTGGACACCTGCCGGCCGATATCCGCGCTGGCCTGGTCGATCAGGCGGGAAAACTCCGTTTCGGAGGTGTTGAGAATCAGCGCCGCCTCGTCGGTGGTGAACCCTTCCACCGCGACGAGCAGGAAAGCCTGGCGCGGCAGGGGCGAGATGGCGCGCAGGTTGCGCGATGCCTTCTCTTCCCAGGCGGATACGGGCGCATCCTCGCGGATATTCACGTCCAGCGACTGCCAGAGCGACGAGAAGAGGCGGTAAAGCGAAATGCGCGGGCTTTCCTGCGTGTCGAACAGGCCCGGCTCGGCGATCAGGGCTTCCAGGACGGCCGCCACATAGGCGTCGCCGCTGGCCTGCGAACCGGTAAGCGCGCGGGCGTACCTGCGCAGGTAAGGAATGTGCGGCGCAATGCGCGACGACATCGACATGGAAACTCCCCTCGTGCCGATCAACCAGACCGGAATAGGACATGATTGCAGCCGCGGATATGGGGCTGTCGAAAAAAATGCCAACGGTTCCTACATGATTTCCAGACTAGATTTTTGAAATCGTGAATGTGTGCCCGCGCGCCGTCACGAATGACGAAACAAAACTGCCCGGCATGGTCTTGCTGATCGAGGCCGGCGGCACATTTTATCGGCAGCCTGGCTTTGCACCGCGACGCAACCTGCGGCCAGCGGAACAGGAAGCAGCCCATGCGAGGTTTGATGGACGACCAGAGAAAGCCGGCGGAATCGCCCAAGGGCGCTGAGCGCAAGGACGATACCGCCCTGGGCGCAAGCAGCGCCATCGGACGGCGGCTCAAGGCCTATTACGAAGATGTCGCGAGCGAGCCGGTGCCGGATCGGTTCCTTTCGCTTCTCGATGCCCTGGACGCCGCGGAAAAGGGTGGCCCGAAATCCGGTATGGGAGACTGACGGCCCATGAGCGAAAACCCGGACTTCAGAAAAGAACTCATCTCCATAATCCCGAGCCTGCGTGCCTTTGCGGCGTCGCTCGCCGGGAATTTCGACAGGGCGGACGACCTCGTTCAGGAAACGCTGGTCAAGGCATGGGACAAGCAGCACACCTTCCAGCCGGGCACCAATCTCAAGGCATGGCTGTTCACCATCCTGCGGAACGAGTTCTATACCCAGATGCGCAAGAAGGGCCGCGAAGTGCAGGATGTGGACGGCATCCACGCCATGCAGCTTGCGGGACATCCGGAACAACAGGGCCATCTGGACCTGCAGGATTTCCGCAAGGCGCTCGACCTCCTGCCGGACGATCAGCGCGAGGCGCTCGTGCTGATCGGGGCGTCCGGCTTCTCCTACGAGGAGGCAGCGGAAATCTGTAAATGTGCCGTCGGGACGATCAAGAGCCGGGTATCGCGGGCCCGCATGCGGCTTGCCGAGACGCTTGGCATCGAAGGCGACGGAGAATACGGTCCGGACTCGATCTCATCGCAGATCATCGGCGTTGCGCCGGCTGCCTGAACCTCGGAACGGAACCGGCAACTCCGCATTATCCGGGGAAGCGCAAGCTGCATATCGACCGCTCATTCGGAAGGGAAATTATTTCATGTCGAGCATCAACCCCAGCGAATCCACGAATACCGACCCGGCCGAGGGCGATCTGGAAGCGCAGGTGAAGCGGTTGCGCGAGGATCTCGCGGATGTCGCCGAAACGCTGAAGGGTCTGGCCGGAAGCCGCGCAAACAATGCGCGCGACCAGGCTTTCGCCTTGAAGAACGACATCAAGGAAACCGGCGAGCAGTATTTCCGGCAGGCTCAGGAAACGGTCGGCGAGCTTGAAGAACAATTGAGCGAGCGGGTTCGCTCGGAGCCGTTGAAAGCCGTCCTGATCGCTGCGGCGATCGGGTATTTCTACGCTCGCATCTTCAAAAACTGATCCATGCTGGGGCAGTTTCTTGCCAAAGTCGTCACGGGTGAGGCCGGCATCTTCATTGCCCGCCTGAGACAGATGGCCGTCATCTATGTGCTGATGGCCATTGTGGCGCTTTTCCTGCTGCTTTTCCTGCTGATTGCTGCCTTCCTCTGGTTGGCGCAAGGCGTCGGCGCATTGCCGGCGGCACTCTACTTCTGCGGTGGGCTGGCGTTGCTGCTGGTCGTTCTTTATGTCGTGCTGCTGGTCGTCGGCCGCACGCCCAAGGAACGGGCGAGCGATCGCCTGCAACGGGATGTCGCATCCTTCGCCAGCGTAGCGGCCGTCAGCAACCTTCCTCTGATCCTACATTCGGTGAAGCGTCGCAAAGGGCTGCTGATCATCCCGGTCGTCGGAGCCGCGCTCTGGGCAGGGCTTCGGGCGTTTTCGTCGAGACGCAATCTCAGGTAGAGGTCGGCACGGCCGAACCTCGATTTTGGAAAGCCGGCTGCCATTGCGCGGTCGGCTTTCTTTTTGCGCGATGAAGCGTTCGTGACGGATCGAAAGCGCATGAATTTCGTTTCGTCAGGATCATTCGGTCTCATGCCGACCGGACAAGAGGAAAAGAATCATGGCCGAAGAAATCCGCTCGACCGAAGCCAAGCAGGGAGTGAAGGGCAACCGCACTCTCACGATACTTCTGGTCGCCCTCGCCTTGTGTCTCGTCGTTTTCGCGGGGCTCGGCATCTACGGCAAGATCCTGCCAGACCAGAATATCGACGGTCCTCAATCCAGCGGGGTCGAAACCTCCGCACCGCCGCCGGCGGCCGGTGAATCGGAAGGCGGCGTCGTGACCCCGGGGCAGACGTCGACGCAACCGGCGCAGTAACCATTCGAGGCGAGAGACCATGTCCAGAATCACCACCAGCGGCGACAGTCCCGTCATGCCGGTCGATACGGCAGTCGGAGATGACGCGGACACGCCAGGCATCAGCCAGCCTTTTACCCGGTCGGAGATCGAGGATCTGGTCAACGACACGACGATGCCGATCGAGGAGCGTGTCGAGCGCCTTCATAGCATGGCCGAAACGTTGGGCGCCCGTGAAGAGATGGATCGCGGAGGCGAATTCGATCCCTTGATCGAGCAGATCAACGAGGCGCTGGGCCTGCTTGCGGATGGCGGGCACACATACGGCACGCCGGAATCCGTAGGGCTCGACCCCGATTACAGGTCCGACGCACGCGCGCCGGACGACACGGATGACGAAGCACTCTGAAAGTCGGATGGGCGTGCAAAGGAGAACGGGCGCGATTTGCGCCCGTTCGCATGTCAGGCGTTACAGATAGGAGACCTCGTCGGGCACCAGGACCTTCAGGCCGCCGGGCCGGATGCTGACGAGCGACTTCGGTTCGAGCGTTTCCAGCTCCCCGTCGCGCACCGCGCGCTTATCCCGCGTGATCCCGGGATAATACAATTCAACCTGCTGCGCCCTCAGCACCGTCAGCGACGGGTTTTCCTTCCAGCGCCCGCGCCAGACGTCGAATGCCAGCCTGGCGACTTCGGCCCTGTCCCGGGTGCGGCAGATATAGACCCCGAGTGCGCCGCCCCGCGGATTGTCGGCAAACGGAAGATGCCCGTCTCCATACATGTTGTTCGACACGGCGACGGCGGGGGTCTCGATCTTCTCGAGCTTGCCGTCGATCTCGACGTCTAGGCGCACGAGCGGCAAGCTCTGCAGCGTCATCAGGACTGCCTTGGTCGATGCCCACATCTTGCCGACGCGCGAGGCGTAGTCGAGCTTTTCCCGCATCCGCACCATCCGCGCATGAATGCCGACGGCGAACTGATGTACGAACGGCTTGTCGTTCACCATGGCGATATCGACTTCGGCCACGATGCCCGACGCCAGTGCGTTCACAGCCGCGGACAGTTCCAGCGGAATCTGAAGGGTACGGGCGTAGAGGTTCATCGTGCCGGCCGGCAGGACCGCGAGCGCGATGTCGGTGCCGGCAACCGCGCCGGCCGCGCAGCTGACCGTGCCGTCGCCGCCGCCCACCATCAGGACATCGATGTCGGTGCGCGCCGCGGCCTGTCCGATCGCACGGCCTATATCCTGGCCCTGCACGACCTCGATCTCGACCCGATGACCGTGGAGGGTGAACTCGTCGCGAATGAGCGCGGTGAGCAGGTCGAGGTCGGTCGTCCTCAACGTTCCGCCCGTGCGGTTCAGTATGACGTGTATGTCCATGCGTCAGGCACCCCCTTCAGTCCCAGGCATGTGGCCTGCGGCGGAACGCGCGCAAGGCCCTTTCGTTTCATGGATTGGATCACCGCGGCAGGAAAGGGAAAATGCCATGCTCGAATGGATCGTGATACTTCTCATCGTCGCCGCAATTGCAAGCCTTCTCGGATTCCGCGGCGTTGCCGGAGCTTCGGCCGGACTGGCCAAGATCCTCATCTTCATCGTCCTGGCCGGCATTCTTCTGCTGCTTCTGTTCGGCGTCATCGTCTTCGCCTGACTTCCGCGTGATGGCGGAACCGATCCGCGGCGATCGCGGTTTTAACCACGAAACCGCAGGATGCGCACATCCGCATCAACCGGATACGGGAGACTTACCTTATGCTACGTAAACTTCTTGCAACTTCCGCCATGGCAACGCTGCTCGCGACCGGCGCCATCGCGCAGGAAGCCAACGCGCCGACGACCACGGAACCCGCCCCCGCTGCCACGGAAAGCGGCACGATGGCGGCCGAGCCCGCCACGGCCCCCGCAGGTCACTCCGCAGCAACCTTCGACTACATCACCGCCCTGTCAGCAGGCCAGCACCTGTCCGACGACATGGTCGGCGCCAATGTCATGATGCAGGGTGCGGCAGACCAGCAGGCCGGCGAGATCCAGAACCTCGTGGTCGGCGCCGATGGAACGGTCCTTGCGGCAGTGCTGCGGACCGGCGATGCGCTGGGCGACGAATCCCGCGATGTCGCGGTGCCGTTCGACAAGATCGAGTGGTCGATGAACGAGAACAACGAGCCCGTGGCCACGTTGACCGCAACGGCGGATGAGGTGTCCGCCGCGCCGACCTTCACCAGCGAGGAAGACACCGCAGCCGCCACTACCGGCACCATGGCGCCGGCCGGCGGCACCGCGACGACGCCGGCCCCTGCAGGCGAAATGGCCGCATCGCCGGCCCCGGAAAGCACCATGGAGACGCCCGCCACCACGACGGCACAGACCGGCATGGGCGGCGAATACCTGGCGACGCTTGCCGCCGACCAGTACCTTGCTGACGACCTTGTCGGCGATAGCGTCTATACCGGCCCGACCACCGATGCCGACAATATCGGCAACATCAACAACCTCGTCATCAATGACGATGGCACCATTGCCGGGCTGATCGTCGGCGTCGGCGGCTTCCTCGGGATCGGCGAGAAGAATGTCGGCGTACCGTTCGACGCCGTTTCGCTGACCAACAACGAGGAAGGCGAGCAGCATGCGAGCCTTGTCGTGACCCGTGAGGATCTCGACGCGGCGCCTGCCTTCGACGAGGATGCCTCGTCCGACATGGCGGCCGCGCCGGCCGCCACCGAGACGAGCCCGGCCGGAACCACAGGCGGCACCATGGCGGCAGGGACCGGCATGGCCGCCGGAACCGCGGCAGGCACTGGAATGGCGGCGGCCCCGGCTGAAACGGACGCGACCACCACGGCTTCGACCGGCGGCACCAGCCGTCCGGCAGACCTGACGCCCGTTGCCGGCGCCGAACTGACCGCCGACAACCTGATGGGCACCACGGTCTACGGTCCGGACGACAGCTCCATCGGCAGCATCGGCGATATCGCCCTGACGCCGGAAGGCCAGGTCGACGCGGTGATCGTGGATGTCGGCGGCTTCCTCGGCATCGGCGCCAAGCCGGTTGCCGTGGCCATGGACAACCTGCAGTTCATGCGTGACTCCGGTGGCTCGATGTACCTGACGACCGACTTCACCCAGGACGAGCTGGAAGCGGCGCCCGAGTACAACCGCGATACCTACGCGGACAACCGCGACACGATGCGGATCGAAAGCGGCGCAACGGCGCAGTAAAGACGGTCACGAAAACGAGAAAGCCCGGCCCAGCGCCGGGCTTTCTGCATTGCGGCAACAAATCGTAACGTTTGCACCCAGATTCGGCGGTATTGTACCCTCAGAACGTCGGCGGAACCCGACACTCCAGCACGAAAGGCGCCGATGGCACTTCTTCGTCAAATCCTGGCAAGCATCGCCGTTCTGGCCGTTATTGCCGTCGTCGCCGTATGGGCGTTCGAGGCCCCCGGTCGCTTTTTGCTGTCGCATCGCGAAGCGCTGCCGGCCCCGCTGGTGCGTGTCGTGGAAGCCGTCTCCCGCGGCGGCGGCGACAAGATAGGGGCCACCCCCCTATCCACCGACGACGCCCTGTCGCGCACGCTCGTCGTCACCGACCCGGCAACACCCGACCGCACGCGCGACAGGTTGCGCGTCATCGGCACCGGGCAGGCCCTGTCCACCGTCGCGATCCATCCCGACGCGTCCGGCCTCATCACCGAGGTCCGTTTCCGCTCCGGCGACCGGGTTCAGCAGGGGCAGGTGCTGGCGGTCTTGCAGAGCGATGCCGAGACGGTCGCTGTCGAGCGGGCCCGCATCGCGCTGGAAGCCGCGCAGGACCAGGTGCGGCGCTATCGCGCACTGCTCAACTCCAACTCCATCACATCGGTACAGTTCGACGAGGTCCGCCGCGCCGCGGAAGCTGCGGCGCTCGATCTGCGCACCGCCGAAATCAACCTGGACGACAGGCGAATCGTGGCTCCGATCGGCGGGATCGTCGGCCTCGTGACCATCGAGCCGGGCAGCTACGTGTCCAGCGATACGCTTGTCGCGACGGTGGACGACCGCTCGAAACTCAAGGTCGTGATCGAGGTGCCCGAGGCGTTCGTTCCGGAAATCGGCATCGGCCATGCGGTCACCGCGACGCCCACGACGCGGACCGGCCGCACCTACGATGGCGAGATTACCGCGCTGGACAATCGTATCGACGAGACCAGCCGCACGCTGCGCGCCGAAGCGACGATCGACAACAGTTCCGACATCCTGCGTCCGGGAATGTCCTTCACCGTCGATATCGGCTTCAACGGCCAGGAATATCTGTCGGTCGACGCGCTCGCGATCCAATGGGAGCGCGCCGGCGCCTTCGTCTGGACCGTCGCCGGCGGCCAGGCGCGCAAGGCGCGGATTGACATCATCGAACGTAATGTCGACCGCGTCCTCGTTGCCTCGGAAAGTCTTCGGGCCGGCCAGCCCGTGGTCACCGAAGGCGTGCAGCAGCTGCGCGAAGGCGCTCCCGTGCGCGTGGAGAACCCGGAGGCGCTTCCGGACGTACCGCAGGCACCGGAAGACGTTCCGACAGTCGACCGGGATGGCGGCGCGGAACGAAACCGCGCTGGACTTGCTCCGGCCGGGCGGCTCGCCGACAGCCGGGCCGCAACCCGATGAGCGGCGGGCGCGTCCGCGACGGGGTTACCAAGTTCACCTCGCTGTTCATCCGCCGTCCCGTCCTGACGCTGGTTCTCAACCTCCTGATCATCGTCGCCGGGCTGGCGGCGCTGCAGGCCGTGGAAATCCGCGAGCTGCCCAATGTCGACCGACCGGTCATCACGGTTTCCACCACCTTCGAAAGCGCCTCGCCGGAGGCGGTCGACAGGCAGGTGACGAGCGAGGTGGAAAGCGCCGTCGCGCGCGTGCCCGGCATCGTATCCATTTCATCGACCTCGCGCCTCGGCAGCAGCCGCGTCGTCATCGAGTTTTCCAGCGCGACGGACCTCAATGTCGCCGCGAGCGACGTCACCAATGCCGTCGCCGCCATCGCCAACCGCCTGCCCGACGATGCCGACGAGCCGCGCATCGTCAAGGCGGATGCCGATGCCGACGCCATGATGCGCCTTGCCGTCCTTTCCCCCGACATGCGCATCGAGGACATGACCGATCTCGTCGACGACCAGATCGCCAATCGCATCGCAGCGGTCGAGGGCGTGGCGGAAGTCACCCTGACCGGGGAGCGCGAGCGGCAGGTCTATATCGACATCCGACCCGACGAGCTGGCAACGCGCGGCCTGACGCTGGGCGACCTGTCCAATGCGCTGGCCAACGCCTCGCTGGACGTGCCGGCGGGCGCGCTGGAATCGGCTACGCAGAAACTCGTCGTGCGCGCAGACGCCAGCCTTGCCGATCCGGCGTCCTTCGCCAACGTCATGCTGGACAGGACGACGCGTCTGTCCGACGTCGCCAACATCCGCTTCGGCCCGGACGAGGCCTCGTCGAAACTGCGGGTCAATGGCCAGACCGGCATCGGCCTCGACATCGTACGGCAGGCCGGCGCATCCACGATCGCGATCTCGGAAGGCGTTCGCGCCGCCGCCGAAGAGTTGAACGCCGGCTTCCGCGACGGTACGCGCGTCGTCGTCATCAGCGACGAGGCCGTCTTTATCAATGGTTCGATCCACGAGGTGGAACTGACGCTGGCGCTTGCGGTGCTGATCGTCGTCGCCGTCATCTATCTCTTCCTTCTGTCGATGCGCGCCACACTGATCCCCACCGTGACCATTCCGATTGCGCTGATCGGCGTCGTCGCATGCATCTATCTGGCCGGATTCTCTATCAACATCATCACTTTGCTGGCGCTGGTGCTGGCCACCGGGCTCGTCGTGGACGACGCCATCATCGTCCTGGAAAACATCGTGCGCCGCCGCGATATGGGGCTGACGCCGCAGGCCGCAGCCGTCGTCGGCACGCGGGAGGTGTTCTTTGCCGTCATCTCCACTACGGCGACACTGGCCGCTGTCTTCGTTCCGATCTCCTTCCTGCCCGGCGTGGCGGGCGGACTGTTCCGCGAATTCGGATTCGTGCTGGCCCTGGCCGTCACGCTGTCCAGTTTCATCGCCCTGACCCTATGCCCGATGCTGGCCTCCCGCATCATCGGCGCGCGCAGGCAGGATGCGGCCCCGGGCCGCTTCAAGCGCGGTACGGTGGCGCTCGGCAACCGACTGGCGAGCCTCTATGCCCGGCTGCTGCGCCTGTCGCTGCGCTTTCCGCTGGTCGTGGTGGCCGTCTCGGTGCTCTTCGCCGGGGCAGCCGCCTTCGCCTATCGCGACATCCCCCAGCAACTGACTCCCGCCGAAGACCGTGGGACGGTCCTGATGATGATCTCGGCGCCGCAAAGCGCCAGCCTGGATTATCTCGATGCGCAGATGCGACGGGTCGAAGCCGTCGTCCTGCCCTATGTCGAGCATGGCGAAGCGACCAGCGTCTACGCCCGCATCGGCATCTTCACCGGCAACTCCGCCTTCATGGTCATGCCGCTGACGGGCTGGAACCAGCGGGAGCGCAGCCAGCAGGATATCGCAGCAGAACTGAACGCGGCCTTTGCCGACATTCCTGGCGTCCAGGCGCGGGTGATCCAGCCCAACTCCCTCGGCATCCGGGGCGGCGGGCGCGGCCTGCAGTTCGCGCTGACGGGCATCAGCTACGACGTCCTGTCCGACACGGCCGAGCGCCTGCGCGACGCCATGGCGGAGGATGGCCGCTGGGGCCGCGTGCAACTGGCCTACGACACGACGCAACCGCAACTCTCGGTCTCCATCGACCGCGAGCGCGCGTCCGATCTCGGCATCGACATCGACGGGCTGGCGACGGCTGTCCAGGCGCTGCTGGACGGGCGCGAGATCGGCACGACCTTCGTGGACGACCGCTCCGTTCCCATCCGCCTGATCTCCTCCGCCGTACCTGTCAATGACCCGGCAGACCTCGGCAACGTCTATCTGCGCACCGGCGACAGCCGCTTCGTGCCGCTGTCGACAATCGCGACCGTTACGGAAGAGGCCATCGCGCCCAATCTTTCGCGCGAGAACCAGAGCCGCGCCGTCGGCCTGTCGGCCGACCTGACGCCGGGCTATGCGATCGGCGACGGCTGGCAGGATGTCGTGGAATTTGCCCGGCCCCTGCTGCCGGCAGGGGTACAGATCGTTCCGCTTGCCGAAGCTGCGACGCTGCAACAGACGTCCAGCGGCCTCGCCCTCGTCTTCGCCTTCGCCATCATCGTCGTCTTCCTGGTTCTGGCCGCGCAGTTCGAAAGTTTCGTGTCGGCGCTCATCATCCTCGTCACCGTACCCTTCGGGCTTGCCTGTGCGGTCTACGCGCTGCTTCTCTTCGGCGAGAGCCTCAACCTCTACAGCCAGATCGGCCTTGTCCTTCTGGTCGGCATCATGGCCAAGAACGGCATCCTCGTCGTCGAGTTCGCCAACCAGCTCCGCGAGCAGGGACGCAGCGTGCGCGAGGCCGTCGAGGAGGCCGCGCTGATCCGGCTGCGGCCGGTGATGATGACGATGATCGCAACCATCGTCGGCGGCGTGCCGCTGATCGTCTCGTCCGGCGCGGGCGCCGAAGCCCGGATGTCGCTCGGCTACGTCATCGTCGGCGGGCTGGGGCTGTCCACGCTGGCGACGCTGTTCCTGACGCCGATCGCCTATCTTGCGCTGGCGCGCTTCTCGCGTCCCACCGGGGAAACCGAAGCGGCGCTGGAGCGCGACCTCGACGAGGGTGAAGCGAAGGGAATCGCCTGAGCTTCACAGCCGCCTGCCCTTGCGATATGACGCCGCCATGGCTCCTCCTCCGCTTCTCCGCCTCGACGGCATCCGACTGACCTTCGGCGGCACGCCGCTTCTTGCGGGCGTGGAACTCAACGTGCTGCCGCAGGATCGCATCGCCCTCGTGGGGCGCAACGGCTCCGGCAAGTCCACCCTCCTGAAGATCGCCGCCGGATCGGTGGAGGCGGACAAGGGCGAGGTCTTCCGGCAACCGGGCGCGACGGTGCGCTATCTGGCGCAGGAGCCCGATTTCGGCGATGCCCCCAGCGTCGAGGCCTATATCGCCGCAGGGCTCGGGCCCGCCGACGACCCCTGGCGAGTGACGCGGCTGATGGACGGCTTGGGGTTGAAGGCCGATGCCCGCCCCCAGGACCTGTCCGGCGGCGAGGCGCGCCGCGCCGCGCTGGCCCGGGTGCTGGCGCCCGAACCCGACATCATCCTTCTGGACGAGCCGACGAACCACCTCGACCTGCCCACCATCGAATGGCTGGAAGAAGAGGTGCGCGGTCTTCGCAGCGCCGTCGTCATCATCAGCCACGACCGGCGTTTCCTGGAACGCACAACCAATGCCACCGTCTGGATCGATCGCGGAACGGCGCGCCGCCTGAACGAGGGTTTCGCCGCTTTCGAGGCGTGGCGCGACAAGACGCTGGAGGAGGAAGAGGTCCAGCTGCAGAAGATGGATCGCAAGATCGAGCGGGAAGAGCATTGGCTGCGCTACGGCGTCACGGCGCGCCGCACCCGCAACGAGCGTCGGCTTGCAGCCCTGCACCAGATGCGCGCCGACAGGCGCGATGCGCGGCGGGCCGTCGGCACCGTGGAAATGAGTGCCGGCGAAACACGCGAAAGCGGCAAGCTCGTCATCGAGGCGCGCAACATCTCCAAGGCGTATGGCGACCGGGTTCTGGTGCGCGATTTCTCGGCCCGCATCCTGCGCGGCGACCGGCTGGGTCTCGTCGGCCCGAACGGCGCCGGCAAGACCACCCTTCTCAAGATGCTCATCGGCGAAACGCTGCCGGATTCGGGCGACGTGCGCCAGGGTACCCGCCTCGACATCGCCTTCCTGGACCAGAAGCGCACGCGCCTGCGCGACGACGTGGCCGTGGTGGACGCGCTGACCGACGGACGCGGCGACCAGATCGTCGTCAACGGAGAGGCGCGGCATGTCGCCGGCTACCTCA
This sequence comes from Aureimonas altamirensis, assembly GCF_023702225.1. Classification (GTDB taxonomy): domain Bacteria; phylum Pseudomonadota; class Alphaproteobacteria; order Rhizobiales; family Rhizobiaceae; genus Aureimonas; species Aureimonas altamirensis_B. Next base: position 233,226 of record NZ_JAMQCO010000003.1, read on the forward strand.
AGGACTTCCTGTTCCAGCCCGAGCAGATCCGCACCCCGGTCGGCAACCTGTCCGGCGGCGAACGGGCAAGGCTGCTGCTGGCCAAGGTCCTGGCCACGCCGGCCAATTTCCTGGTGCTGGACGAGCCGACCAACGATCTCGACATGGAGACGCTGGACCTCCTGCAGGAGCTGATCGCCAACTATCCGGGCACGGTGCTCCTGGTCAGCCACGACCGCGACTTCCTCGACCGGACGGTGACCAGCGTGATCTCGCCGGAAGCGGACGGGCGCTGGCTGGAATATGCGGGCGGCTATTCGGACATGCTGGCGCAAAAGCGCGGCGCGGCAAAGGACGCCGCAAGGCTGGAGAAGACGCGCGAGGGCCGCGAAGCCAGACCGGAGGCGAAGGCCTCTTCCGTCCCGGCCAAACTGTCGTTCAAGCAGAAATTCGCGCTGGAAAACCTTCCGAAGGAAATGGCCGCACTGGAAAAGGCCATCGCCGACGCGGAGAGCGAAATGGCCGATCCGAACCTCTTCAACCGCGCGCCCGATCGCTTCAACAAGCTCGCCGCGATCATCGGCGAAAAGCGTGCCGCCTTGGCCTCGGCGGAAGACCAGTGGCTGGAGCTGGAGATGCTGAAGGCGGAGCTGGAAGGCTAAACCCAACCGCGGCATCTTGACGTCGGCGTCAAAAAACGCGATATCCGGGCCGTCACGCCGTGATCGCGCTGCGCACGCCCCATTCTTTGGCGATCGTGCGCCCGCCAGCCGCTTATCAAAGGGGTTGGCCACGGTTCCGTGCCGTTCTGTCGCTTCCGCGCGAAGACGTTCGGCCATCTCGCAGGCGGTTTGCCTGCTCCAGTCACAGGTACTCCTTGACCCAATCCCAGTTCGACACGCTCGGCCTGTCCGAAGCGCTGCTTAATGCCATCACCAAGATGGGCCTCGTTACCCCTACCCCGATTCAGGCAAAGGCCATGCCCGCCGTGCTCAAGGGCCGCGACGTCCTCGGCATCGCCCAGACCGGCACCGGCAAGACCGCCGCCTTTGCCCTTCCCGTCCTCGATTCCATCCTGCGCAAGGGCGGCCGGCCGCAGCCGCGCAGCTGCAAGGCGCTGTTCCTTGCTCCGACGCGCGAACTCGCCGTGCAGATCGCCGAGAACGTGAAGGCCTATTCCGCCGGCACGCCGATCCGCCACATGACGATCTTCGGCGGCGTCTCCATACGCCCGCAGATCGAGACCGCCAGCCGCGGCGTGGATATCGTCATCGCAACGCCCGGTCGGCTGCTCGACATGATCGACCAGAAGGCGCTGACCCTGTCCGACGTACGCCATGTCGTGCTGGACGAGGCAGACCGCATGCTGGACATGGGCTTCGTGCGCGACGTCATGCGCATCGTGAAGATGCTGCCGACGGAGCGCCAGTCGCTTCTGTTCTCTGCAACCATGCCGGCCTCGGTCGAGCAGCTTGCCGGACGCATCCTTTCGGAGCCCGTTCGGGTCGAGGTGACGCCGGAAGTCGTCACCGTCGAGAAGATCGACCAGAGCGTCTTCCTCGTGCCGCAAAAGGCCAAGAAGCACTGGCTGATCCAGAATCTGGAACGCTTCGACAAGACGGTCGTCTTCACCCGCACCAAGCACGGCGCCAACCGGCTGACGACCGACCTCGAGAAGGCCGGCATCGAGGCGCTGGCCATCCATGGTAACAAGAGCCAGTCGGCGCGGCAGCGCGCCCTCGGCGAGTTCCATTCCGGCCGTCTCAAGGTGCTGATCGCCACCGATATCGTGGCGCGCGGCATCCATGTCGACGATGTCAGCCATGTGGTGAATTTCGACCTGCCCGAAGAGGCGGAAAGCTACGTGCACCGGATCGGCCGCACGGCGCGCGCCGGCAAGTCCGGCATCGCGATCACCCTTTGCGATCCGTCCGAGCGCGCCAAGCTGCGCGGCGTGGAGAAGCTGACGGGCCTTCGCTTCGACGTCCAGAAAAGCGACTTCGCCACGGATGAGGCGCTTGCGGCGTCGGCCAGCGAGGAAGCTCCCCGGCGTGGCAACAACGGCAATCGGCAGGGCCGCCCGGCGCGCTCCGGCCAGCCCGGCGAGCGCCACAACGCCCGCGGCCAGCAGAAGCAGGGCGGCGATCGGCGTCCGGCCAATGCCGCCGGCGAGGCCAAGCGCGACGGCGCCAACCGAAACAAGCGACGGCGCGGCAATGGCCAGCGCGGCCGCCCGCAGGCGGCCATGGCCTGATTATGACGACGCGGCCGGGGCATTGCCCCGGCCGTTTTGTTTCGAGCATTTCCGACTGCCGGTGTCGCCCGCATCAAGCTCGTAAGAACGCAGAAGCACCGCGGCCGGAATCCGCAGTTGCTCGTGCAGCCGGCTGGCAACCGCCATACTCAATCCGCGCTTGCGATTGAGAAACTCGGACACGCGGGACTTCGAGCCGAACAGCGGTACAAGCCCCTCACGCGTCAGTTGCCGCTCTTCCATGACGGCCTTGACGGCCTCCACCGCATCCGGCGGATCAATCGCCCAATGCGCTGCCTCATAGGCGTCGATTAGGGTAGAAAGAACATCGAAACGGTCCGCTTCCGGAGTTCCCTGCGCCGGCTCAGCCTCAAAATATTGCCGAACCTCTTCTAGAGCCCATTCATAATCAGTTTCGGTGTGGATCGGCCTGACATCCATCACACAGTCTCCGGATTGATGCGATCGTACTCAGCATGCGTTCCGACGAATTTGATAAGGATCCGCCCGAACTTGTAAGACACGTGAACGATCAATCGATACTTGTTGCCACCAAGGTCAAATACAATCCTGTTGTCGGCGACGAAATCCACTGTCGTTCCAAACTGCCGCTTTACGTCTGCCGGCGTTCGCCAATCGCTGCGCATGGCCAACGCATACCAGGTTCGCAGAACGGGCTCCGCTCTTGGATGCGCTTGCCAGAATAGCTTCAAGGTTCGTTTCGACAGGATCTGCATAGACCGTCGTTTAGGATAATTCCCTATATGGGAACTAGCAACACGCGGTTGCAATCCTCCATCGATCGATGCAAGCCCTCGGCTTGAACGCAGCGGCAACCTTGCCTACCTTCAGGCAGTTGAGGGTCGCCGATGCCCTAGGCCCAACGGCGCTGCGCAACGGGGAGCGGCGTTACAGCCGATCGGAGACAGAACAATGGCCGAGACCGTCAGGGTGGACATCCCGCACAAGCTGACACGGGAACAGGCGCGCCAGCGCATCGCCAGCGGCTTCGACCGCATCCGCTCCGACGCGACCGGCGGCATGGTGAAGTTCGAGGATGTCTGGACCGGCGACCGCCTGGATTTCAGGGCCCGCGCCATGGGCCAGTCCGTTATCGGCCGTCTCGACGTGATGGACGATCACGTCCACATCGAGATCGATCTTCCGGGGTTTCTGGCCGCGCTTGCCGAGAAGCTCACCGGCAAGATCAGGAAGGAAGGAACCATCCTTCTGGAACACAAGCCGTGAAGGCCTGCGGCATTGGCGCTTGGATCAAACGCCGATGCCGTATCCAAGATACCGCTTGGACGACACCGGGTCGTATCCCAGACGCATCTTCAGCTTCTTGCGCAGCTTTGAGATGTGACTCTCGATGACGTTCTCCTCGACGTTCTCATCGAAAATCCCGTAGATCGCCGAGAAGAGCTGCTGCTTGGATACGCGGCGACCCTTGTTGGCGACCAGATATTCGAGGATGCGGCGCTCGCGGCGGGGCAGCACGAGCGCTTCGCCCGCCACTTCGGCATCGCGCCCATCGTTGAAGACGCAGATCTCGTCCGCCTCGAGCCGGTTGCGGTCGATCACGTCGCGGCGGCGGATGGCTCCGACGCGCGCCAGGATCTCCTTGATGTGCACCGGCTTGGCGACGACGTCGTCGATGCCGGCCGCGAACAGATCCAGAGTCGAGTTGAGGGCCTTGGTCTCCGCCAGTGCGATCAGCGGGGCGTTGGTCCGCGCGCGAACCAGACGCGTGACCGCGCCACGGTCGGGGAAATCTCCCAGAAGGAAAGCTTCGACAGCGGATACATCAGTATCCGATGCGCTTTCGACCCAATCCTGGAATTCGGATACATGGAAACCGGCAGACGAGACGCCCTCTCCATTCAGGAGAGACTTGTAACCGCTCGTGACTAATTCACGATTGTCTACGACAACGATCATGTGACCTCACCGAATCAGCTTGCTTGAACCTGATCTATTGATACGCGGTGAGGTGGAATCTCGCCTATCCCCAAATTTCACTAGGCGACTCAGACATCGATTCCATAATGTGAGCCAAACCATTGCTGGAAAAGGGTTAGCGGCCGGTTAACGCGGTTCCGAAAAATTTCGTCCGGTTTTCACTTTTCCGGCCCGGACGGAGAAATTGAGTCTTTTCCGCAACAGACATGAGGCGTCTCCTGCTCATCGGGAGACACTCTAGAGGCGCGCCGCATCCAGCGCACGCTTGAGCCGCCCGGTTTGCGCGCTTGGCGTCTCGTCTTCGGCCAGTTGGGGAAAATGGTCGATCTGGATGACCGAGCCGCCGCTCTTCAGCGTCAGCCTGAAATGCACCGTCGTCTCGGCCTCTCGAAACAAAAGATCGAGATCGATGGCCGGCGGCGTCGACCACGTGACCCGCGCCTCGCCGGAAGACGAAAAGCTCAATGCTCCCGCCTTCATATGCAACTGGCTCGACGACTCAACGATGTCCTGGATGTTTCCCGGGACATCCATGCGCAGGAAGGCGATATAATCCGCCGGTTCGACGAGGCGCAGTTCGGCGACGACCGGGCGAAGCGCCACGGCCAGCAGGCGTTCCCGATCGTGGTTCGGGTTGCTCTCGCTCAGGTCCGGCATGGCGTGATAACCCATGGAAGGCTGCATCCCCTGTCTTGCGCCCGTCCGGAGACGTCCGCAGATATGAAAAGAGCGAGGTGACAGGCACCCCGCCCTCTACCATTCGCCGATCAGGATGCGGCATCTACCTTGCCACGGGCTTGAGCGGCCCCCTCCCCGCGGCGCGAGCCTTGCGCTACGCTGGAGTTGCCGAGCGTTCAGGGCATGGTCTTCATCTTGTCCGTCACGGCCGACGTCCAGGCGCCCTCGGGCGCCTTGGTGATGACCGGGTCCGAGCCGCCGCCGAGCAGCACGGCGACCGTGTTCTCCGCCGCGGCCACGTCCAGCGTTCCATCGCTGTCACCGACCAGCTTGATGACCTCGCCGACCATGCGCTTCTGATGCTCTTCGGTCTGCGCACCCGTCATGTCGTTGTCGAGCACGATCTGCGCGGCCTCGTCGGGGTTTTCGGCGGCATAGGCCCAGCCGCGCATCGTCGCCTTGACGAAGCGCGCCAGCGCATCGACCATCTCCGGATCGGCCAGCGTCTCCTCGGTTGCATAGAGGCCGTCCTCCAGCGTCGCCACACCCTGGTCCTGATACTTGAAGACCGTCAGCTCGTCGGCCGGAATGCCGGCATCCAGAACCTGCCAGTATTCATTGTAGCTCATCGTGGAAATGCAGTCCGCCTGCTTCTGGATCAGCGGATCGACGTTGAAGCCCTGACGGATCACCGTGACGCCTTCCGCCCCGCCCTCGGTGGAGAGGCCCAGCTTCGACATCCAGGACAGGAACGGGTATTCGTTGCCCGAAAACCAGACACCCAGCGTCTTGCCCTTGAAGTCCGCGGGCGATGCGATGTCGGTATCCTTGCGGCAGGTCAGTTCCATGCCCGATGCCTTGAACGGCTGGGCGATGTTGACAAGCGGCACGCCGCGTTCGCGCGCGGCGAGGGCTGCGGGCATCCATTCCACGATCACATCGGCGCCGCCGCCGGCGATCACCTGCGTCGGTGCGACGTCGGGCCCGCCCGGCAGGATATCGACGTCCAGCCCGGCCTCGTCGTAGAAGCCCTTGTCGTGGGCGACGTAGTAGCCGGCGAACTGGCCCTGCGTGACCCATTTGAGCTGCAGCGTCAGCGAGTCCGCGGCCTGCGCCCCCGCCGTCGCGGAGAGGAGAACCGCAAGGGCGACACCGCCCGACCGAATTGCCTTCATGCCATTTCTCCTTTTGGGGTGGGCCGCCGCCTGCCGGCGGCACTCAGGTCAGATGCGTTGCGAGGGATGCCAGAACGTGACCCGGCGTTCGGCCAGGGCCAGAAGTGCGTAGGATGCCGAGCCGGCCAGCGCTGCCACGGCGATTTCGGCCCAGACCATGTCGGTGTTGAGCCGACCGATCTCGGCCGAGATACGAAACCCCATGCCGACGATGGGCGTGCCGAAGAACTCGGCCACGATGGCTCCGATCAGCGCCAGCGTCGAGTTGATCTTCAAGGCGTTGAAGATGAAGGGCATGGCCGCCGGCAGCCGCAGCCGCCACAGCGTCTGCCAATAGCCGGCGGCATAGGTGCGCATGAGGTCGCGCTCCATCGGCCCGGCCGACCCCAGGCCGGCAACCGTATTCACCAGCATGGGGAAGAACGTCATCAGCACGACGACCGCGGCCTTGGACGGCCAGTCGAAGCCGAACCACATCACCATGATGGGCGCGACGCCGATGATGGGCAGCGCCGAGGCGAAGTTGCCCAGCGGCAGCAGCCCGCGCTTCAGGAAGGGATAGCGGTCGACAGCCAGCGCCATCAGGAAGCCCAGGCCGCAACCGATAGCGTAACCCACCAGCACCGCCTTCATGAAGGTCTGGACGAAATCGGCCCAAAGCAGGCCGGAGGAAGCGGCAATGCGGGCCCCGATCTGGCTGGGTGGCGGCAGCAGCACGGCCGGAACGCCGAGTCCGCGCGTGAGGAGTTCCCACAGCAGCAGCAGCGTTGCGCCGAAGATCAGGGGGATGGCGAGGTCCAGCCATCGGCTGCCCCCGCCGGCCGCGATGAGGGACAGCCGCCGCAACAGGAAGGCGGCGCCTGCCGCGATGGCGGCGGCCAAGGCCAGTACGCCGCTCATCGCCCCTGCCCCGTGCGGGCCAGGGCGACCCGCTCCGCAAGCGAGATCGCCGCCACCAGAAGGCCCGCCATCAACGCGGCCATGACCAGGGCCGACCATATCTGGATCGTCTGCCCGTAATAGGAGCCGGCAAGCAGGCGCGCGCCCAGCCCGGCGCGCGCGCCGGTGGGCAGTTCGCCCACGATGGCCCCCACCAGCGCGGCGGCGACGGCCACCTTCATCGACGCGAAGAGAAAGGGCAGCGAGGCAGGCAGCCTCAACTTGAACAGAAGTTGCGTCGTGCTGGCCGCATAGGTGCGCATGAGGTCCAGATGCATCCGGTCCGGCGAGCGCAGCCCCTTCACCATCCCGACCGTAACGGGAAAGAAGGAGAGATAGGTGGATATGAGCGCCTTCGGCACCAGCCCGGTAACGCCGATGGAGTTCAGCACCACGATCAGCATCGGCGCGATGGCGAGGATCGGTATGGTCTGGCTGGCGATGATCCAGGGCATCAGGCTCTTGTCGAGCGTCCGCGAGTTGAGGATGCCTAGGGCCAGAGCGATGCCCAGCAGCGTGCCCAGGACGAAGCCCAACAGCGTGGAGGATAGCGTCACCCCGGCATGGAACAGGAGCGAACGCGGCGAGGACGGGCGCACGCCGAAGATCGTGTTGGCCATCTCGGCTACGATCTGGTGCGGGGCGGGCAGGATCGGCCTTTCGGCCGAAAGGGTCGCCGCCATCAGCGCCGCCGCGCCATGGGCCGGATCCTCGCGGGCGAGCCGATCCGATGTCGTCTGCCAGTTCAGCGCGACGGCTGCGACGTACCAGACCGCCATGAAGGCGATCAGCACGCTCAGCATCGGCGCCGCGGAGGCGCGCGGGGCGGTTGCGGCGTCGGAGCGCTCCGCTCCAGAGCGTTTCCTACTCATATGGAAACGCTCTAGTCATAGGAGTGCCCGGCGCGAAGCCCCTCGCGGACACGGTGGGCGATGGCCAGGAATTGCGGCGTCTCGCGGATGTCCAGCGGCCGATCCGGCCCGAGGTCGCAGTCCACGATATCCTGTATGCGGCCCGGGCGCGGGCTCATCACCACGATGCGCGTGGACAGGAACACCGCCTCCGGAATGGAATGCGTCACGAAGACGACCGTCTTGCGCGTCGTTGCCCAAAGGCGCAGCAGTTCCTCGTTCAGGCGGTCGCGGACGATCTCGTCCAGCGCGCCGAAGGGTTCGTCCATCAGCAGTAGCGCGGGGTCGAAGGAAAGCGCCCGCGCGATGGAGGCGCGCTGCTGCATCCCGCCGGATAATTGCCATGGGAATTTGCGGGCGAAGCCGTCCAGCCCGACAAGGGCCAGGTTGCGGCGGATCCGCTCGGCGCGCTCGGGCTTCGGCACGCCCATCACCTCCAGCGGCAGGGCGATATTGCGCTCGATGGTGCGCCAGGGATACAGCGCGGCGGCCTGAAATACATAGCCATAGGCGCGCGCCAGCCGCGCCTCGCCGGGGGACATGCCATTCACCGTGATGGAACCGGCCGTCGGCTGCTCCAGATCGGCGATGACGCGCAGCAACGTCGTCTTGCCGCAGCCGGACGGACCTATGAGCGAGACGAACTCGCCCTTATGGATGTTCAGGTCTATATCGGACAGCGCGTGGACGGGCCCGTCATTCGTCCGGAATGTCAGGGAGAGGCCCCGGGCCCCGACGACACTGTCCATCATGTCACGCCCCGAGCCCCCGTCCATCGGCGATCAGACCCCGGCCGGAATGCCGGCGCGCTCCACCTTGCGGGGCGCGACCAGCTCTTTCCATGCGGAAAGCGCCCGGTTGACCGGCGCGTTGGCGGGCCGCCTGACGAAGCGCCCGTCACCGGTGCCGGCCAGGATCTCGCCCTGTCGGAAGGCGAGCGCCCCACGGGAAAAGGTCAATGCCGGCAGGCCCTTTACCGAGATGCCCTCGAAGACATTGTAGTCGATGGCGGATTTCTGCGTATCGGCGGAGATGACCTTGGTCGCTTCCGGATCCCACACGATCAGGTCCGCATCGGCTCCGGGCAGGATCGCGCCCTTGCGTGGGTAGATGTTGAGGATCTTGGCGATATTGGTGGAAGTGGCGGCGACGAACTCGTTCATCGTCAGCCGGCCGGTGTTGACGCCGCGCGTCCACAGGAGGGGCAGCCGGTCCTCCAGCCCGCCCGTACCGTTGGGGATGCGGGTGAAGTCACCGACGCCGAACCGCTTCTGCTCGGTGGTGAAGGCGCAATGGTCGGTCGCCACCACCTGCAGCGAGCCGCTGGCAAGCCCGGCCCAGAGGGAGTCCTGGTTGCGCCTGTCGCGGAAGGGCGGCGACATCACACGCCGCGCCGCGTAATCCCAGTCGGGGTTCTGATACTCGCTTTCGTCGAGCACGAGATGCTGGATCAGCGGCTCGCCGAAGACGCGCATGCCCTTTTGCCGGGCACGGCGGATCGCCTCATGGCTCTCCTCGCAGGAGACGTGGACGACATAGAGCGGCACGCCGGCCTGGTCGGCGATCATGATGGCGCGGTTCGTCGCCTCTCCCTCCACTTCCGGCGGGCGCGAATAGGCATGCGCCTCGGGTCCGTCATTGCCGGCCGCCAGAAGCTTCTGTTGCAGCGAGGCGACGACGTCGCCGTTCTCGGCGTGGACGAGCGGCAGCGCACCAAGCTCCGCACAGCGCTGGAACGAGGCGAACATCTCGTCGTCGTTCACCATCAGCGCGCCCTTGTAGGCCATGAAATGCTTGAACGAGTTGATGCCCTCTTCCACGATACGCGGCATTTCCTCGAAGACCTGCCGGTCCCACCAGGTGATGGCCATGTGGAAGGAATAATCGGCACGCGCCTTGCCGGCCTTCTGACGCCACGCCTGCAGCGCGTCGATCAGGCTTTGGCCCGGCGCGGGCAGGCAGAAATCCACCGTCATCGTGGTGCCGCCGGCAAGGCCCGCCGCCGTCCCGGTGTCGAAATCGTCGCTCGAATGGGTACCCATGAAGGGCATCTCCATGTGCGTATGCGGGTCGATGCCGCCGGGCATCACGTAGGCGCCGGAGGCGTCGACCACCTCGTCGCCCTCCAGCCCCTCGCCGACGGCGGCGATCCGCTCGCCGTCGATCAGCACGTCCGCCCGGAACGTGCGGTCGGCAGTCACCACGGTGCCGCCCTTGATCGCGATGGTCATCGGTCTTCTCCCCCCGCCTGTTCGGCGATGCCGGCCGTTTCGACGACGGCGTTGAGCAACACGTTGGCGCCGTTGCGCGCCCAGTCCCGGGTGATCTCCTCGGCCTCGTTGTGCGACAGTCCGTCCACGCAGGGGCACATGACCATGGCGGTCGGCGCCACGCGGTTGATCCAGCAGGCATCGTGCCCCGCACCCGACACGATATCGCGGTGGCTGAGGCCGAGCTTCTCGGCTGCGCTGCGGATCGCCGCGACGCAGCCTTCGTCGAAGGTCACCGGGTCGAAATGTCCGACGATCTCGGTCTCGGCGCCGATATCCATCGCCTCGGCGATCCGGTCGATACCCTCCTCGATGCGAGCGCGCATCGCCTCCAGCGTATCCCTGTCGGGCGAGCGGATGTCGATCGTGAACACCGCCTTGCCGACGATGATGTTGCGGGAGTTGGGATAGACCTCCACATGGCCGATCGCACCCACCGCATCCGGCTGGTGGTCCATGGCCACCTCGTGCACCAGTTCCGTCACGCGGGCCATTCCCAGCCCGGCATTGCGCCGTTTGGGCATTGGTGTGGAGCCGGTATGCGCCGACCGGCCGGTCAATGTCACCTGCAGCCAGTACAGGCCCTGCCCGTGCGTCACGACCCCGATGTCGACGCCTTCGTCCTCGAGGATCGGCCCCTGTTCGATATGCAGTTCGAAGAAGGCGCCGATCTTGCGTGCGCCGACCTTCTCGTCGCCCTCGAAGCCGATGCGCCGAAGCTCGTCGCCGAAGCGCTTGCCCTTGGCGTCCACCCTGTCCTTGGCCCATTCCTCCTCGTGGATTCCGGCGAAAACGCCGGAAGCCAGCATGGCCGGCGCAAAGCGGGTCCCCTCCTCGTTGGTCCAGTTCGTCACCACGATCGGGCGGCGCGTCCGGATATTCATGTCATTCAGGCTGCGCACCACTTCCAGTGCGCCGAGAACGCCGAGCACCCCGTCATAGCGACCGCCCGTCGGCTGCGTGTCGAGATGGCTGCCGAGGTAGACGGGCGCCGCGTCGGCCTCCTGTCCCGGCCGCTCGGCGAACATGTTGCCCATCGAGTCCACCGCGACATGCATCCCGGCATCCTCGCACCAGCGCTGGAACAGGCGGCGGCCTTCGGCATCCTCGTCGGTCAGGGTCTGGCGGTTATTGCCCCCCGCGACGCCCGGCCCAATCTCGGCCATATCCATCAGGGCGTTCCACAGGCGATCTCCGTCAACCTGCAGGTTGGATGCGCTGCTCATGCGGAATAACCCCTTGCACTGTCGTGTCCGGCCCGGTCGGGGCGCATTTTCTTGACCGCCCGGTCAAAAGCGAGGCTAAAAGGTCGCCTATGGCCGGTCAAGCGTACCTGCCGACTTATGCGGCAGTAATTTTCGTTGCAAAATCTTGAGGCACCAGGAGGCGAGGCCGGGGAATGGAAAGCGTGCGCAAGCATCGACGGACGCGCATCCAGCAGGCAAACCGCGAGATGATCGTAGCCGCGGCCTTGCCGGTGTTTTCGGCCCACGGCTTCAAGGCCGCGACCGTGGACGCCATCGCCGCGGCGGCCGGAATGTCGAAGCCAAACCTCCTTTATTATTTCCGGCGAAAGGAAGACATCTATTCGGCCGTCCTGGAGCGTACGCTGGAAATCTGGCTCGATCCGCTGGAGCGGCTCGATGCAGACGGCGACCCGGAGGCGGAACTTTCCCGCTACATCGGGGTGAAGCTGCAGATGTCGGCCGATGCGCCCGACGCCTCCCGCCTGTTCGCCAACGAAATCCTGCATGGCGCGCCGGTGATCGGCGACTTTCTCTCCGGGCGGCTGCGCCGACTGGTGCGCGCCAAGGCTGCCATCATCGCGGGGTGGATGGACGAAGGGCGGCTGGCACGGATGGACCCGGTGCACCTGGTCTTCATGATCTGGGCGATCACGCAGCATTATGCCGACTTCGCGGTTCAGGTCCGGGCGATCGTCGGCCCCGACGCCGAAGAACCCGCCTTCCGCGAGGCGACGGCGCGCAACGTGCTTGCTTTGGTGATGAACGGGCTGCGGCCCCGCGCCGGCTGAAGCGCCGGTCACTCGGCGGCGTCCGGCAGCACCACGGGTTCCGGCGCGAACTGCATCGCCTCCCGCGCCATCGGATTGTTCGGATGCACCGTCCAGTTGGAATAGGCGTCCGGTATCGGCTTGCCCGTTCGTGGATCGACCCCGTGCGCGCGCTCCATAATGATGCAGTCCTCGACCGGGCAGACATTCACGCAGAGATTGCAGCCGACGCATTCCGCGTCGATCACCTCGAAATGGCGTGCGCCGTCCACCATCGATGTGATGGCTTGGTGGGACGTGTCCTCGCACGCAATGTGGCAGCGTCCGCATTTGATGCAGAGCGTCTGGTCGATATGCGCCTTCGTGACGTAGTTGAGGTTGAGATACTGCCAGTCGACGACGTTGCCGACCGCCCGCCCGCGGAAGTCCTCAATGCCGCGATAGCCCTTCTCGTCCATCCACTCCGAAAGGCCGGTCGCCATTTCCTGCACGACCTTGAAACCGTAGGTCATCGCAGCCGTGCAGACCTGGACGGTGCCGCAACCGAGCGCGATGAACTCCGCGGCGTCCCGCCACGTGGTCACGCCGCCGATACCCGAGATCGGCATGCCCCATGTCTCGCGGTCGCGGGCGATTTCGGCCACCATGTTGAGGGCGATCGGCTTGACCGCCGGGCCGCAATAGCCGCCGTGGCTGCCCTTCCCGTCGATGGTGGGCGTGGGCGCGAAATTGTCCAGGTCGACGCTGACGATGGACGAGATGGTGTTGATCAGGGATACGGCATCGGCGCCTCCGCGCCTTGCGGCGCGCGCCGGATAGCGGATGTCGGTGATATTGGGCGTCAGCTTCACGATGACGGGCAGCTTCGAGTGCTGCTTGCACCAGCGTGCGACCATCTCGATATACTCGGGCACCTGCCCCACGGCCGAGCCCATGCCACGCTCGCTCATGCCATGCGGGCATCCGAAGTTCAGTTCCACCCCGTCGCAGCCCGTATCGGCCACGCGCGCGAGGATGGATTTCCAGCTCTCTTCCTCGCACGGCACCATCAGCGACACGATCAAGGCGCGGTCCGGCCAGTTGCGCTTGACCCGGGCGATCTCCTCCAGGTTGAGATCGAGTTCTCGGTCCGTGATCAGCTCGATATTGTTGAGGCCAAGCAACCGGCGGTCGGGTCCGTGGATCGCACCGTAGCGCGGCCCGTTCACGTTGACGACGGGCCGCCCCTCTCCCAGCGTCTTCCACACGACACCGCCCCACCCGGCCTCGAAGGCGCGCTGGACATTGTACTCCTTGTCGGTGGGCGGCGCGGACGCCAGCCAGAACGGGTTGGGAGAGCGGATGCCCAGGAATTCCGTAGCGAGATCGGCCATCGTCCGGTTTCTCCTCAAGCCTTGGCCGCGAGGGCGTGGTGAATGGACAGGGCCGCCAGCTTGCCGTCTTCCACGGCGGCCACCGTCAGATCCTGCCCCCCGAAGATGCAGTCGCCGCCGGCCCAGACGCCGTCGAGGCCGGTGCGCCGGTCTTCGTCGACGGCGATGCGCCCGCCGCGCATGGGCGGCAGGGCCTCCGCCGCGACGCCTTCCAGATGGAATGTCTGTCCGATGGCCTTGAAGACCTGGTCCGCCTCCAGCACGAGCGTCTCGCCGGTGCCGCCGAATTGGCCATCCACGGTATGGGTGCGCTCCAGTTCGATGCCGCAGACCGCCTCGCCCTGGACCAGAAGCCGTTTCGGCATCACGTCGCACAGGATGCGCACGCCACGGTTGGCCGCGATCTCCTGTTCGTAGCGGCTGGCGTTCATTGCATCGCGGCCCCGACGATAGGCCAGGGTCACCTCGTCCGCACCCAGCGCCTTGGCCTGCACGGCGACGTCGATGGCGGTCATGCCGCCCCCGATGACCACGATGCGTCGCCCGACGGGAATATCGCCCAGATTCGCCGTCTGGCGCAGCTCGGCGATCCAGGAGACGGCATCGGCATCGCCGCTGGCGCCGGCCCCCTCGGCCTCCAATGCGCGCACACCCGAAAGCCCGAGCCCCAGGAAAACCGCGTCATGGCTGCGTCGCAGCTCGTCCAGGTGGATGTCCCGCCCCAGCGCCTTGCCCGTCTGAAGGCTTATGCCGCCGATCGACAGGACGAATTCGGCTTCGATGGCGGCGAAGTCCTCCGTCGCCTTGTAGGCGGCGATTCCGTATTCGTTGAGCCCCCCGGGCTTCGGCCGCGCGTCGTAGATGGTCACGTCATGGCCAAGCATGGCAAGGCGGTGCGCACAGGACAGGCCGGCCGGACCCGCCCCCACCACCGCGACGCGCCGACCGGTCGGCGCTGCCCGCCGGAAAGGCTGCCGGCCGGTATCCATCATCGCATCGGTGGCATAGCGCTGCAGCAGACCGATCTTCACCGGCTTGCCCTCCGCCGCCTCGCGCACGCAGGCTTCCTCGCAAAGGGTCTCGGTGGGGCAGACGCGGGCGCACATGCCGCCCAGAACATTCTCGGACAGGATGGTGCGGGCGGCGCCGAGCGGATTTCCGGACTGGATTTGCCGGATGAAGAGCGGGATGTCTATGCCGGTGGGGCAGGCCTGCATGCAGGGCGCATCGTAGCAGAAGTAGCAGCGGTCGGATTCGACCGCGGCCTCATGACGCTCCAGCGGCGGATGGATGTCCGAGAAGTTCACCGTCAATGCGTCCGGCGCAAGGCGACCGGCCGAGATATCGGGGCGATATGGGGGAAGCTCGTTCATGCGGGTCGGTCTCCCTTGAACTGTTCCAACCTAGAATGGGTCCAGTTTAGAGATCGCGTCAACAATGATTTTGACCATTCGATCAAAAAATGGCGAATTATCGCACCGCAACACGAAATGCCCATTTTATGATCATTACACGGATATTTCGACGCCGGTCCCTTGCCGCCTTATGATGGTATGGATGACGGCAGGGAGGCGAGACCGTGGGTACCGAGTCGGTCGGCGAGCAGACAAGCGGCTTTCAGAACCTTCGGGACTGGCTGAGGCTGCTCTATCATGGGCGCTCGCGGGGCGCACAGCGCTTCCAGACGGCAATGATCATCGTCGATTTCGTGATCATCGCCTTCTTCATCGCCACGCCCGTCCTGCGGGATCAGGAAGCCTTCCTCTGGTTCGATTATGCGGTTGCGGCGATCCTGCTTGCCGATCTGGCGGCCCGCGGCCTTGCCTCGACCGACATCGGCCGGTGGCTGCGGCAGCCGACGGTGATCGTCGACATATTCATCTTCGTGACGCTGCTCTTCCCCTATACCTTCATCAATCTGGGTTTCCTGCGCATCCTGCGGCTCTGGACGGTCTCGCGCAGCGGCGTGCTGTGGCGTCCGCTGCATCGGCACAGGCTGGAAGACTGGGAGGATGCCGGGCGCGCGGTGGTGAACCTCGTCACCTTCCTGTTCGTCGCCACAGGCTTCATCTACACCTTCTTCTTCCGCGACGGGTCGGGCCTCATCGGCTATGTGGACGCGCTGTACTTCACCGTCACCAGCGTCACGACCACCGGATACGGCGACATCATCCTGCCCGGCCCCGCCGGCAAGCTGACGTCCATCGTGACGATGTTGATCGGCATCTCGCTGTTCGTGCGGCTGGCGCAGGCGCTGTTCCGGCCGCACAAGGTAACCTTCCCCTGCCCGCAATGCGGCCTGTCCCGACACGATCCGGATGCCGTCCATTGCAAGGCCTGCGGCCATTTGTTGAAAATTCCAGACGAGGGCCAGGATTAGAGCGTTTCCTCATGTCGATAAAATGCGATTTCTTCGACACGTTTTTGCGATATGTCGATGCCATCGACATATTCGACGGATATGTCGACAAAACCGGATTTCTTCGACATGAGCTTTAACCCGAACCGTCCCTACAACGAACTCCCCGGTCTCCCGCCGTCAACGGAACTGGAGACGCCGTTAATCCTCCGCGCCTGTATAGAAGCGAGAGCGGCGTTGGCGGAGTTGCGCATGGCGGGCCTGCTCATCCCGAACCAGACCGTACTCATCAATTCGATCCCCTTGCTGGAAGCTCAGGCAAGTTCGGAGATCGAGAACATCGTCACCACCACCGATAAATTGTTCCGCTTTGCGAAGGACGATGGAGGCGATACCGATGCGGCGACAAAGGAAACGCTGCGATATCGCTCCGCGCTGTACATGGGCTATCGCTCCCTTGCCGAACACCCGCTGACGACACGCACCGCAGTGCAGATCTGTCGCATCATAAAGGCCAGCGATATCGACCTTCGCGTTACGCCGGGCACCCGGCTTGTGAACGACAACACCGGACAGGTCATCTATACGCCGCCCGAGGGCGAAGCGACCATACGCGACAAGTTGGCGGACTGGGAACGTTTCCTGCACGCGGACGGAACGCTCGATCCGCTGATTCGCATGGCCGTCATGCATTATCAGTTCGAGGCGATCCATCCGTTCATAGACGGAAACGGACGCACCGGCCGCATCCTCAATTTGCTGTACCTGGTGGAAAAAGGCCTGCTGGATATACCGGTGCTCTATCTAAGCGGTCGTATCATCCAGAACAAACGACGCTATTACGACCTTCTTCTCAACGTCACGACCGAGGGAGATTGGCAGGCCTTCGTCCTGTTCATGGTCGAGGCGATTGAAACGACTGCGCGCTGGTCGACGCGCAAGATCATGGACATACGCAAACTGCTGGAAGAGACGGCCGCGCGGATGCGGGCCGATACCCCGAAAATCTACTCACGTGATTTGGCGGAGCTGATTTTCGTCAATCCCTACTGCCGGATAACAGACCTCGTGGAGGCCGGCATCGCCAAGCGACAGACCGCATCGACCTATCTGAAGGCCTTGTCCGAAGCCGGCATTCTGGAAGAGCGCATAGCCGGACGTGAACGGCTCTACATAAACCCGCGCCTCATATCGCTGCTCTCGGACCGCCGATTCACCGAGGCCGACGCAGGAATGCAATGACGGCGCAAACGGCGATGGCCAGCCACCCGGCCATCAGCATCATGCCGCCACTCGGCGCGGCATTGGCGAAGAGCCTCGCACCCGTCGCGATGCGCATGGCGAGGTCGCCTGAAAACAAGAGCACGCCGGCGATCAGCATGGCGCCGGGTATGGCACGCGCCGCGATCATGGACGGCTGCGCCAGGGCAAGCGCCAGCAGTGCCGGCGCATGAACGAAGGCGATCGCCGCCGCGACCGCCGCCAGCGGCGACGCCGTCGCATGGGCGGCATAGGCGGCGCCTGCGGTGCCCGCCGCGCCGAACAGGCCGGCGAAGACCAGAAGCGTCGCGCCGGCCGCATCGGGTTGAGAGTGTTTCATTGACTTTGTCCTACCAACTCCCGCAGGAAGTATCGAAGGACAAGGCGGGTGTACAGCATGAGCGGGCAGGCAGACGATCTTCACATGATGGAGATCTTCAAGGCAGTAGCCGAGACGGCCGGGCATGCCATACTGCGCATCCGCGCGGCAGGTTGCGCCGCCGAGACCAAGCCCGACGCATCGCCCGTCACCGCCGCCGACCGCGAAGCGGAACGCATCATCGTCGAACGCCTCGCGGCGGCCTTTCCCGCGATACCGTATATTGCCGAGGAAGCCTGCAGCGCAGGGCTTTCCGGTTGCGACACGCATGACGGGTTCTTTCTGATCGACCCTCTCGACGGCACGCGCGAATTCGTCGCCGCGCGTGACGAGTTCACCGTCAACATTGCGTTCGTCATCGGGGGACGGCCGGTCGTGGGCATGGTCCATGTGCCCGCCACGGGTGAGAGCTTCGGCGGCCTGCGGGGCGGTGCCTTTCGATGGCGCACGGGCGCCCCCTCGCCCGAACGGATCGCCGTCCGCCGCCCGCCTGCCGTGGGCGCGACCGCGCTCGTCAGCCGTTCGCATCGCACGCCGGAGACGGATACCTATCTTGCCCGGCTGAAGCCTGCCGAGATCGTGCCCATGGGATCCTCGCTCAAATTCTGCCGCATCGCGGAGGGCGCAGCAGACCTCTATCCCTGCCTCGGCACGACCATGGAATGGGATACGGCTGCCGCCGAAGCGGTGCTGACCGCTGCCGGGGGCCTGGTCGAGACACTGGACGGAACGCCGCTTCGCTATGGCAAGCACGCCGAGAGCGGACGGGACGGCTTCGCCAACCCACCCTTCATCGCCTGCGGCGCCGGCCGCTCAGCCTGAGAACGTGTCGGTTTCGTCGATGTCGCGCGGTTGCATCTGGCTTCGCTCGTCGCGGATCGATTCCGACCCCATGCGATAGCCGGCCGATTGCGCCGCCTTGCCCAGGAGATGGGCAGAGATCGGCGCCGTCATCAGGAAGAAGATGATGGCCGCTATGGCCCGCAGAACCTCTGCCGTCTCGTTGGATACGATCGCCAGCGCCACCAGCATCAGCACGGATCCGACCGTGCCGGCCTTGGCCGCCGCATGGATCCGCGTGTAGAAATCGGGAAACCGGACGATCCCGATGGCGGCGACCATGGTGAAGCCGGCGCCCGCGATGACGAACAGTGCCGCGATGATGTTGCCGAGCCCGCTCATCGCAGGACCTCCGTCCGCCCGATGGGCTGGCGGACATGCTTGTGATCCGGCTCGTCTTCCTCCTGCGTCTTTTCCTGCTGCACCGGAGAGCGCTCCGTATCGCCGCGCACCATGATGAACCGCGCGAAGGAGATCGTCGCGAGGAAGCCGACGAGGCCGAGTGCGATCGCCACGTCCACATACAGGGTGAAGCCGGTGTCGATGCCGATGATGGCGATGAAGCCGATGGAACCCGCCGTGAGAACGTCGAGACCCAGCACGCGATCCGGCAGGGTCGGACCCTTGAAGATGCGGAAGATGGTCAGCACGAAGGCCACGCCGATGAACAGGAGGGCGATGGACAACGCCCAGTCGAGGACGATTTCCGAAAATTCGAGAAAGGTCATCTCAGCGCCTCCAGAAGCTTGCGTTCGAAGCCGCGGGCGATCCGGCGCCGCTCGGCATCCGGATCGGTGCAGTCGAGCGCGTGGATGTAGAGGGTCGAATGGTCCTCGGAAACGTCCAGCACCAGCGATCCCGGCGTCAGCCCCACGAGACCGGACAGGATGGCGATCTCGTAATCGCGGTCCACCATCATGCGGTAGACGAACACGCCGGGCTTAAGATCGAGCTTGGGCTTGAGCGCCGAAACGGCAACCCGCCACGCCGAGAGGAATATCTCCGACACGAGGTACAGGAAAAGCGAGGCCACCCGTTGCCCGCGGCGCAGATAGCCGCCCGTGCCGATCTGCTCGCGGATCAGGCCAAGGGTGAAAGCCGACAGGAAGAAGCCGAACAGAAGGTTCGCCAGGCTGAACGTGGCCGTGACGATGACCCAGACGAGGGCGAGAACGATGTTGACGACGAACAGCGTCATGGCGCCACCTCACCCAGCACGGACGACAGATAGCCCTGCGGCTCCAGAAGGTCGGCCGCCGCCTGGAAGCTGAACTCCGCCAGCCATTCGGGCCAGATGCCGGCAACCACCACGAAGATGCACAGCGCCACCAGCGGCACCAGCGCCAGCGGCGTGCCCGGCGGCGGGGCGCGGAAGGTCTCTTCGGCGATCTGCTTCGCCTCGCCGACATCCTGCGCCGCCGCCATGGCGGGCAAAGGACGCCAGAAGGCCAATGCGAAGGCGCGCATGCAGGCGATGGTGATCAGCAGCCCCGAAACCAGGATGGCGGCGGTCAGCCATGGCATGTCGGCGGCAATGGTGGCGCGCACCAGCAGCATCTTGGGCCAGAAGCCCGAGAAGGGCGGAAGGCCGGCCACGGCCAGGAAGAGAACCAGGAACATCACCGAGAAGACCGGGTTGCGGCGCCACAGCCCGCCCATCTCGTGCAGCGACGACGACCCGTTTCGGAAGGCCGCGACGCCGGCGGCAAGGTAAAGCGCCGTCATCACCACGATGGAGTGGATCGCGTAGTAGATCGCGCCCGAAACGCCGGTGACGAGCGTCGACAGAACCTCGCCGCTGCCGTTCAGGCTGCCGTCGCGCAGCACGCTGGCCGCCCCGGTCGTGACCGTCGTCGTCGTGCTTTCCAGGAAGGGGGGGATCGCCATGCCGGCCATGATGGTGCCGATGCCGGCGATCACCACATAGTTCAGCATGCGCCGGAGGTCGCTTTGCGCAAGAGCGCCGAGCGCACCCGCCATCATCGTCAGACCCGCCACCCAGGCGATCAGGATGCCCAGGCCGACGCGCTCCGGCGGAAACAGCATGAGTTGGACACGCATCAGCGCATAGATGCCGACCTTGGTCAGCAGGCCGGCGAACAGCGCCGACACGACGAAGCGCGGGGTATGGTAGGACGCCGGCAACCAGAAATTCAGCGGAAAGGCGGCGGCTTTCATGGAAAAGGCGACCAAATAGAGGGCGCCGATGGTGAGCAGCGTCCCGTTGCCCTCGAAGGCGGCCGCCTTGACGGCGATCTCGGCCATGTTGAGCGTTCCGAACACGCCATAGAGATAACCGGTCGTCAGCAGGAAGACGGTGGCCCCGATGAGGTTCAGGAAGCAGTATTTGGTGGCGCCGTCGAGCTGCTCGCGCTCCGACCCCAGGATAAGCAGGCCGAAGGAGCCGATCAGCATCACCTCGAACCAGACATAGAGGTTGAAGATGTCGCCGGTCAGGAACGCCCCCGAGACGCCGGCCATCACCATGAACAGGAATGGATAGAAGCCGTATCGGCGCTCTTCCTCGTCGATTGAGGCGATGGCGTAGATGCCGCAGGCGAGGCCGACGAAACCGGCCACCGTCAGGAACAGGACGCTGGTCATGTCGGCGACGAAGGAGATGCCGTAGGGCGGACGCCACCCCCCCATCGCCATGGCCAGGGTTCCTTCGCGATAGACCTCGACGAACAGCGCGACGTCCGCGACCAGCAGGAGGACGAGTCCGGCCACCGCCACCGGCGGATGCCAGTGCATCTGCCGGCGCAGCATCAGGAGACCCGCCCCGAACAGGAAGCAGATCAGGATCGGCATAATGAGCAACCAGCCCGCCAGGCTGGACTGGTCCAGCACCATGGCCTGGCGGATCATCTCTTCCATGCTCTGCGTCGCGGTCATCTCAGTCAGTATCCAAGCGGGGGCAGCCCCTCGTCCTCAGGTTCTGCGACCCGCATGTCCTGCGTGTCGTCGGTTTCCAGATCCTGGTAGGCGCGGTAGGTCAGCACCAGCAGGAAGACGAAGAAAGAAAAGGAAATCACGATGGCCGTCAGCACCAGCGCCTGCGGCACGGCGTTGGCGATGGCCATCGGCGGCATGTCCAGTCCGCCCGGGATCAGCGGCGGGGCGATCGGGCCGATGCGACCCGACACGAAGATGGACAGGTTCACGCTGTTGCCCAGAAGCACGACGCCCAGCAGCATCCGGATGATGTAGCGCGACAGGAGCAGGTAGATCGTGAAGGTGAACATGATGCCGATCACCACGGCGAGCGCGATCTCCATCAGTCGACATACCTTTCTTCGAGCGAAAGGGCGATCGACGAGATGGAACCGACGATGACGAGGTAGACCCCGATGTCGAAGAACAGCGCCGTCGAGATGGGCGGCTCGCCCAGGAACTGCGGAAACCACCAGAGCCCGGTCATGAACGGATAGCCGAGGAAGATCGAGGCGAAGCCGGCCAGCGTTGCCATGATCAGCCCGAAGCCGGCATAGGCGATGGGGTGGAAATGCAAGGCGCGACGAACCGATTCCACCCCCACCGCCATACCGTAGACGGCGATGGCCGACGCCGCGATGAGGCCCCCGATGAAACCGCCGCCGGGCTCGTTGTGGCCGCGCAGCAGCACGAACAGCGAGAACAGGAACATGAGGCTGGTGAGGTAGGGCGCCATGACCCGGAAGATGACTGTTCTCATGGCTGTGCCTCCGCCGCCGGGCGCTTTTTCTTCCTGATGCCCTGCCTGTCCTTTTTGGAGACGCGGATCCGCACCAGCGCCAGGATGGCGGCACCCGTCGTCAGCACCACCGCGATCTCGCCGAACGTATCCACGGCGCGGAAATCCACCAGGATGACATTCACGATATTGCGGCCATGCGCGATGACGTAGGAATAGCGGGTGTAGAAGTCCGACAGCGTCGTATCCATGGTCGTCTGCGTGACGGAAATGAGGAAGAGCGCAAGCCCTGCCCCGCCGAGCGCCGCCAGTACCAGCTCGGGCGCCACCTCCCGCCAGGGCCGCCGGTCGGCCGGCTGCAGGCGCAGCCGCGTCATGACGAGGGCGAGGATGGCGACCGACAGAATCTCCACCATGAACTGCGTGAACGACAGGTCGGGTGCGCCCAGCAGCAGGAACAGCAGCGCGACGGCAAGGCCCTGAATACCGAGGGACAGCATGGCCGCCAGGCGGTTCGGCGCGACGGCCACGACGACCACGCCGAGAACGAGGATGCCGAGCAGCATCCACTCGTAGAAATACAGCATGGGCCATTCGGGCATGCTGGGCAGGCCGCCGGTGGAAATCATGGTGACCCAGAGCAGGCCGATGATGACGATGAACGTCATGCGCATGTAATAGTCGAGCCGGCCCGGCTGCAGGAAATTGGTGATGGCGGCAGATGCCACGATCAGGCCGCGGATGAACTGGTCGAAGCCGCGGTCCGGCCCCCAGCCGATGGCCGTCAGCACCGAGGCGATGCGCGCACGGGCCTCCTTGGACTTCAGGTAGAGCAGGATGCCGGCGACCACGGTCACGACCGACAGGACGAGCGGCGCGCCGAAATGAAACCCGACCGCGATGGTGATGGCGACCGCCTCGTCCAGTGAGGGCGGAGCCATCGGATTGGATATGAACTGGTGCGTCACCTGCGAGAACAGGCCGGCCAGAAGCCCGATGACGCCGAGCAGCAGAGGCGGCGCCCAGACGAGGAACGACGTCTCGTGGGCACGGCGCAAGCCGCTGGGCAGCGCACCGACGAACGGCTTCCACGCCACGACCAGAACGGTCGCGAACATGAAGCAATTGCCGACGAGCGTGACGAGGGTCATGGCACCGGCATAGGGTAAGGGCCCGGCCTCGAACGCGGCGGCATAGACCTCTTCCTTGGCCAGGAAGCCGAAGAGCGGCGGCAGGCCGCCCATGGCCGCGGCGCCCAGAAGGGCGGCGGAAAACGTGTAGGGCATGGTGCGCGCAAGTCCGCCGAGGGCGCGGATGTCGCGCGTTCCGGCGCCGTGGTCTACCGAACCGGCGACCATGAATAGGCAGGCCTTGGCCAGCGAATGCGCGATCACGTAGAGCACGGCGGCCTCGAGGGCCAGTTCCGAGCCGATACCGATCAGGAGCACCAGGAGGCCCAGCGACGCCACCGTCGTATAGGCGAGCATCAGTTTCACGTCGGCCTGCCGCAGCGCCAGGATCGCTCCGATCACCATGGTGATGCTGCCCGCGGTGACGAGCGCCACCTCCCACATCACCGTCTCGCCCATCACGGGGAAGAAGCGCATCAGAAGATAGATGCCCGCCTTCACCATGGTGGCGGAATGCAGGTAGGCCGAAACCGGCGTCGGCGCCTCCATGGCGTTCGGCAGCCAGACATGGAACGGCATCTGCGCGGACTTGGTGAACGCGCCGGCCAGCAGAAGAACCAGGATCGGGCCGTAGGCTCCGCTCTCGTAGATGGCCTGCGGCTGGTCGATCAGCTCGCTGACCGATGTCAGCCCAGTCGTCGCGCGGATCAGGATGAAGCCGGCCAGCAGCGCAAGGGCACCCGCCCCGGTTACCACCAGCGCCTGGATCGCCCCGCGGCGCGCCGCTTCGCGCTCGTGCTGGAAACCGATCAGCAGGAACGACGTGATCGATGTCAGCTCCCAGAAGATGAACAGCGTCATCAGGTCGTCGGCAAGCACGAGGCCCAGCATCGCGCCCATGAACAGGAAAATATAGGAGTAAAATCTACCGAGCTTGTCGCTTTTCGATAGATAGCCGCCGGAATAGAGGACGATAAGCGCCCCGATTCCCAGGATCAGCAGCGCGAAAGCGTAGGATAATCCGTCGAGCCGGAACGATAGCCGCACATCGAAAGTCGGAATCCAATCGAAGCCGAACAGGAAAATCTCCCGTCCCTGGATCTGCTCCGATACGGCAAATATCAATGTAAATGCGAGAGCGGGAAAAAGTGCCAGCGCGTAAGCAGAAAACCGTCCGAGAAGCTTGTGAACTGACGGAGCAACAATCGCTGCAAGAAAAGGAAGGACGACAGCCAAGTAAAAAAGCTGCCCAGTCTGTCCTTCCATGCACCTGTTCCCCTCTGTGGATTTCGTGTCGGCTAACCGGCCGGATCGACGCTCTCGCTCGACGGCCGAGTTCTTTCACCATGTTAGATTTCAGCGGTGATTCTTCAACCCGTTCAAGTCATTTTCACGAAGGCTTCATGCTGCCGCGCAAACGCTCCCGGCAACGATTGCCACCGGGCCGCACGGCGTCGCGCTTGTGGGGATGCCCATCCGGGACTACTTGACCGTCGACGACGCCTTTCACGGAGAAAGATGATGGAAAACGAAGCGCATCGCCAGCTGAAAGTCGACAAGACGGACGCGGAATGGCGCGCGATCCTGACGCCCGAACAATATGCCGTCGCGCGCGGACACGGTACCGAACGGCCCTTCACCGGCCCGAACTGGGACCAGAAGGCTGATGGCACCTATTCCTGCGTATGCTGCCATCGGCCGTTGTTCGATGCCGATACGAAGTTCGAATCCGGCACCGGTTGGCCCAGCTTCTATGAACCCGTCGACGAGGAGGCCGTCCTCGAGGTGGTCGACCGCTCCCACGGGATGGTGCGCACGGAGGTGCGTTGCGCCGATTGCGACGCGCATCTGGGCCATGTCTTCGACGATGGCCCCCGACCGACCGGGCTTCGCTATTGCATGAACGGCTATGCCATGGAGTTCACGCCGGAAGGCGACTGAACATCCGATCGTCGGGGCGGGTTA